>NZ_JACDZE010000009.1 GCF_014042165.1 Moheibacter lacus | reverse complement strand
TCGGGCCGCCAGTCTTTTTTAAAAGCTCATCAATTAATTTTGATGATCTTTTTTTTTATTTCAAGAAATTTCGTTTAACGTTCAAGGTTTAAAGTTTAAAGTTTTTTATTACTCAATTATTCATAAACTCAACCACTCAACAAATCAAATATTCATTCACCTGATTTTTATACCTGAAGTCCACCGGAATTCATCCTCTTAATATCAATTCCATTCCGACCCGCCGCCGCGGGTAAGCCTGCCAGCGCACCGACCCCGAAACATCGGGGCTACGAAAGTGGGAGAGTAGCCGAAGCAGTGCTTCGGGCCGCCAGTCTTTTTTAAAAGCTCATCAATTAATTTTGATGATCTTTTTTTTTATTTCAAGAAATTTCGTTTAACGTTCAAGGTTTAAAGTTTAAAGTTTTTTATTACTCAATTATTCATAAACTCAACCACTCAACAAATCAAATATTCATTCACCTGATTTTTATA
>NZ_JACDZE010000008.1 GCF_014042165.1 Moheibacter lacus | reverse complement strand
AGCTCTCTAAGCGCAGCAAAATTCAAATTGATTTAGAATTCCCTCCATTTTTGACTATCTTAAATCCAAGCTTTTTCCCTTCTCAAAACAGCTTCAAGCAATTGCCACAATCTTCCCTTTGGGAAGGTTCAGGATTTGGGATTGGGTTTTTACTTTTTTCACCTTGAACTTCAGAAGTTTCTTCAGATAAAACAAACGGATATCCAGACAATTACCGCAATATTGGAGCAAAGCCCGATCGCTGTTAAAATTGTTCAAATAACCCACCAATAAAATCTTGTAAAAAACCACCGGATCCAAACTCTGCTGGCCTTCGATACCGTAATACTTTTTAGTCGAATCGTACAGAAAGTGAAAATCCAATTCCTCCCCGATTTTTCTGTAAATATTATCGGCCCGTACCAGTCTTTCCAAACTCAGTTCATAAAACAATTTTGGCCTAAATTCTTTTCGTCCTTGCATGTACTAATTTACATAAAAATTATCACTCAAACAATTGATTTGAAGTGTTTTATATCAATTTTCAATCAATTTATTT
>NZ_JACDZE010000007.1 GCF_014042165.1 Moheibacter lacus | reverse complement strand
TCAGTTCATAAAACAATTTTGGCCTAAATTCTTTTCGTCCTTGCATGTACTAATTTACATAAAAATTATCACTCAAACAATTGATTTGAAGTGTTTTATATCAATTTTCAATCAATTTATTTGTGGGTTTTAATTCTTTGTCTACTTTTGATCAGGAGTTGTGCAACAGGGACAATGTATAACCGCAATTACGGCGGATTCGACTACGTCCGAATCCACTCGGAATTGCTAACGTCTGTGCTTAACCGAAAATTATTAACTTTAAACCCGTAACTGACGGTTATACGAGACCGTTAGCAGCAACCAAGGCGCCGATGCGTATAACTCGATTACCATCTATTATGCTAGTTTATGTATCTTGAAAAATTAAATAATAATTCCAAAAAAAATGAATTCACAAAAGCTTTTTAATGTATACAAATCTATCACTGGATTAATCATTGCTCTATTAGTTCTTTCTAGTTGTAACCAGTTTGACAAATCTGACTCGGAAATTGCAATCAAAAAATATGTACAGCGCACATTTTATCAACCTGAAACATACAATGCAGTGCGTTACTTTCCTCCCAAAAAAATGAAAGTTTCTACTGATCCAAAAGACAGAAATAACTCTTCATTTTCAGAAGATAAAGACAAAATTGTTGATGGTTGGGGAATTGCGGTTAATATAAGTGCAATGACTCGTAATGGTGAAGTAAGTAGTCAATCGGCGGCATTCTATCTTAATGCGAAATGCGATAGTGTAATTTTCTCTGACGTTGCACCGCAATTTTTAAAAGCTGATTCTTTAAGTATTTTTGGTTCGGCACATTGATGTCTTAATTTATTGGCAGCTGCTAACAATGGTAGCCGTTGCACAACTCCATTTTTTTGATAAAATTCACAAAAAACCAAGAAAATCTGACCGATTTTAAAGCTCTCTAAGCGCAGCAAAATTCAAATTGATTTAGAATTCCCTCCATTTTTGACTATCTTAAATCCAAGC
>NZ_JACDZE010000006.1 GCF_014042165.1 Moheibacter lacus | reverse complement strand
GCTTGGATTTAAGATAGTCAAAAATGGAGGGAATTCTAAATCAATTTGAATTTTGCTGCGCTTAGAGAGCTTTAAAATCGGTCAGATTTTCTTGGTTTTTTGTGAATTTTATCAAAAAAATGGAGTTGTGCAACGGCTACAATTGTTGTGTGCTGCCTTCATTCTTCTGAAATTAGCATCTTCAGGGAAGAAATCATAAAATTCAGTTTTCTCTATTTTTTGTTCAGTTTCATTAAATTCCATTCCAAAATGGAAAAGTATCCAATCGTCAAATATGGGTCGGCCATCTTTGTCAAATGAATTAGGATAAAAGTCTTTTTTTTCATCTACACTATTCAGATACTCTCTTAATTTGTCTAAATCTTTCTCTGGTTCAAAAACCATTTTCACTTTGACGTTTACGTGAACGATTACTTTTATAATACCTGTTTCAGTTTCTTTATGAGCGTAATATTCTTCAATTTCAAATTTTTGGACTTCAAATTCTTCTAGTTTGAAATTTTTTCTTGAATGATAATAGTATCTACTTATATGGCTCGGAATTGAGTTCTTGTCTTTTTTTAATTCTTTTTTAATAATTGGAAGTGGAATGGATTTTAATAACAATTCCTTATTTAGGTTTTCTGACTTAAAGCCATAAACACTTAGAAAGCTTGCAATTGAATCGAAAATCTTTAGATTTTCAACTTTTCTTCTAATCCTGATTTTTTCAAAAAACTTGTTTTCCTTAAAGATTTTGTCATTTGAAATAAGTACAACTTGTTCATCAGAGTATTTTTCACCGATTTCTAATGTATTTGTCCATATGATAAAATCTCTTGTGTTGTCTTTTTTTATCTCTTGTTTGTTTTCTATTAGAAAATCCAACAATTCGTTTTCAGATAAGAATGGTGTCAAAATAGGTCTGAGTCGGTTTTGGGTCAATTTATTTTCAATAAACTCTATTTGGTCTTTAGCGTACTTTTTCAAGTTGGGCTTTTTCAGTTTATCAAACTTTTCAAGGTTTAATAACTTTGAATACGCTCGTTCAATTTCATTGAGATTTTTTTGAATAATTTCTCTTTCGTAATAATCCAAATATTCAAGCAAAACAGCATTAGGTATAATTATTTCTGATGCAGAGGAATAGCAATATTCTTGTAAACTGATGTAATCAATTTTATCAAAAAAATTGGGTCCTAATCCACGAAGGATATTTGTATCTAAAATTATTACGTTAATCATTTTTTCAGGTTGCACACAACGGCCCGCCGGATTTGCGAAGTCCCGAAGGTGTTTTGTGTATCGAAGATACAAAAAAACCGTAGTGATTTAGCAAATCCGCTGTTGTGCAAAGTTCGGAGCGTAGGGTAGAGCTGAGCTACGAGAGCGGATGCAATCCGGCGATGTTAGCCGTTCGCCTTTCTTTATTAGTCATCTATACTTTTAATACTTAATTACTAATTTTCCAATTGTGGTGCCACTCTCTAATTGAGTATGTGCATTTTTGAAGTTTTCAACCGAAAAGCCTTGCAATGTGGTCGTTAAGGTAGATTGTAATATCCCATCATCTAACCACTTTGAAATTTGATTAAGGATGCGATGTTGCTGTACCATATCATCAGTTTGAAACATAGAACGGGTAAACATTAACTCCCAATGAAAACTTACACTTTTACTTTTTAACTGACGTAAATTTACAGGCTCAGTCGGGTCGCTAATAGAACCAATTTTCCCTTGTGGTTTTATTAATTCCACCATTGCATTCCAATATTGATTTAGGTCCACAAAGTCCACAATAAAATCAACAGTTTCATAGCCGATGCTTTTCATCTCTTGTAGTAAGTTTTTATGATTTACTACAAAATCAGCACCCAATTTTTTACACCATTCCATTGAGTTTTCTCTTGATGCAGTGGCAATTACTTTTAAACCTAAAATATTTTTAGCAATCTGAATAGCTACAGAGCCAACGCCGCCAGCACCGCCGATAATTAAAATAGATTTCCCATTGTCTTTTTCTGCACTTAATTGCATTCTGTCGAATAATAATTCAAAAGCTGTCAATGAAGTAAGCGGCATAGCAGCAGATGCCTCGATTGGGATATTATTAGGAGAGAACCCTACAATTCTTTCATCAACTAATTGAAATTCTTGATAACTACCGTCCTTTGTTATATCTCCTGCATAAAAAACGTTGTCACCCTTTTTAAACAAAGTGGCGTTTTCTCCAACCGCTTCAACAACTCCAACAGCGTCCCAACCTATAATTTTGGGATTGTCTGAGATTTTATCTTTCAGACTATTCTGGCGTATCTTATAGTCCACAGGGTTTATTGATACAGCTTGTATTTTCACCAACAATTCATACCCTTTTGGCACTGGTGTTTCTTTTTCAAATTGTATGAAACTGTCTGCTTGTGAAATTGGTAAACTTGTTTTAAATCCTATTGCTTGCATATTTTTTCTATTAAATTATTTTCTTGATTGATTTGCTAAGGTGACGGCTAACGTTTCTGCGCTTGGCGTTCGTGCGGTATTTCGGAGCACTTCACTGTCAACCAAGCACAAATGTTGACAGAAGCAATGAACTTGAATTAACCACTTCAGCCCCTATTGCGGCAATTGGCTGTTAGCGGGTCGTTGTTTTAACTTTTCACTTCTGTTTTATATGAGGAAATTTATCTCCTATTAAGTTAAGTTCAATCCCAAATTCTAGATAAGCTTTTAGTCCATCTAAAACGGTAGTAAAGCCACCCGTATTGTTTTTAATTATCTCGATTAAGTCGTCACCTGTTTGGCTAAAACCGTAGTTTTTAATAACGACATAAGTTGAGTTATCTGTTAATGCTGTAAACTCAAAGTCAACCGTTGTTGTTGGGTCATCCCATTCAATTGTGATTTTTTTATTTGGTATAATTTTCTTTACCTGTATTCCACTTGAAACATTATACATTTCCCATTCCCAAGTGACTGTCTTGCCAACTTCTAATTGTCCGCTTGATTTAGAAAACCAAAATTTCGTTGTAATAGCTGGGTCAATAAAAGCGTGAAAAACGATTGATACAGGTTTTCTGATTAACATTTGTGTTTCTACTGTCGGTATGTTACTTGTCATTTTATTGCTTTTAAAATTTCAAAATTCTGTTTTCGTTGGGTGATCCTACAATGCCCGCTAAAGGTTTTGCGGTTTTGCGTTGAGGGAGATTTTTAGCACAAATGTTGATACAAGAACCGAACTTCAAATATAATACAAAAGTTCAAACGGAGCAATTCACCCCTGCTTGCGTTCAAACCGCTTGGTAGTGCATGTCCTTGTGTTTCAGCTTATAAGTTGTCTGTTACAAACTGTCTGCAATACTCCTTTATTAGCTGTCTGACTTTTCTAAATTCGACAAAGATTTCTTCATCTGTTCCTGTCGCTTTTCCTGGGTCTTGAAAATTTTGATGAAACTTTTTTGCTTTGGTCGGAAAGTATGGACAACGCTCTTTTGCATTATCGCAAACCGTAATTACAAAATCAAAGTCAATGTTGCGATATTCGTCAATATTGTTTGACGTGTGATTTGAAATGTCAATGTCGTCTTCTTGCATTGTCGCAATGGCTTTGAGATTTACTCCGTGTGTTTCAACTCCTGCACTGTAAACATCGGCTTTATTGTCTGCAAAGTATCGTAAGTAACCCTCTGCTATTTGACTTCTACAACTGTTACCAGTGCAAAGCACTAAAATTTTCTTTGTCATTTCGTGTAATATTTTTGTTTTAGGAATAAGCTAACCTTAACCAATAAAATTAGAACTGGAACTTCTACCAATGGTCCGATAACGCCTACAAATGCCTGTGGTGAGTTGATGCCGAAGACAGCAATAGCAACAGCAATTGCCAATTCAAAATTGTTGCCTGTGGCTGTAAATGCTATGGAAGCGTTTTTGTCGTAAGGGATTTTCATCGCTTTATTGATGAAAAAACTCACGAAAAACATCAGTACAAAATAGATGATTAATGGAATGGCTATTTTGATGACATCAAAAGGTAATTCTACAATTTTGTTGCCTTTTAAGCTGAACATTAAAACAATCGTCAGCAAAAGTGCAATCAGTGTTATAGGTGAAATCTTAGGAATAAATTTACGATTATACCAATCTTTCCCTTTTTGTTTTATCAGAATATATCGGGTAAGAAAACCTGCAAAAAACGGAATGCCTAAATATATCAATACACTTTCTGCAACAGCACTCATTGAAACACTTAAATCAAAATTGCCCAAGCCCAAATATTTAGGCAAAACATTGATGAATAGCCAAACAAAAAAGCTATACGATACAATTTGAAAAATACTGTTCAATGCAACAAGCATAGCTGTGTATTCTCTGTTGGCTTTGGCTAAATCACTCCAAACAATAACCATTGCAATACATCTTGCCAAACCAATCAGGATAAGTCCTGTCATATATTCGGGTTCGTTTCGCAAAAACAAAACGGCTAAACCAAACATTAAAACAGTTCCAACTACCCAGTTAAGAATTAGAGAAGCGGTAATTGCTTTTTTATCTTGTATCACTTTGGGTAATAAAGAATAATCTACTTTTGCCAATGGTGGATACATCATCAATATCAATCCAACCGCCAAAGGGATATTAGTAGTGCCAACAGAAACAGCATTGATTTGATTTGGAATATTTGGAAAAAAATAACCCAAACCAACACCAAGTGCCATTGCTAAAAATATCCAGACCGTCAGATAACGGTCTAAGAACTTCATTTTAATATTCATCGTTTTTTACTTGAATAATTTCTCCATTTATAGTGCACGATAACTTTATGGTATTGTAGATTGTGCCAAATTTTTCAATATTCTTCTTTAGCAATATGGTATTTATATTTTCATCAGCACTGTAGATAATTAACTCGTAATTTATATTATCCATTTTCACAGGTTTTTCCGTGCGAATAGCGGACACATTTACTACGGCTTTTGCATAAGTGAAATTCATCATAGCAGAAAATCGTTCTACATTTTTTAGCATACACGCAGCAAAAGCTCCTAAAAAAAGTTCGGCAGGATTAGGTAAAATTTCTGCTGAATTTGAAGTCGTTCCAAAAGCTATCTCATTTTGCTTTATTTGTAGTATCGCATCTTTTGTTGAAACAGATGAAGCCTTAATTTGATATTTCATAATTATTTTTTTAGCAACATTTCGAATTTGGCGTACAACAATCCACTGGTTTTTCAGCATAAACCGTTATGCTTCTAATGACCGTATCGTTTGCTTTGTATTGCGTGATTTCTTCTTCATTTAGATAATCTTTCAAAATATCGTCCGGAACAATAATCGGTTTGTCTTTCTGAATTTGCATATTGACAAAGCCCACTTTTCCTATATAGCTCAAATATTCGTCTTTGTCGATGGCACTTGCAACGCAACCTGCATACATTTCTGCCGCAGATTTAATTTTTTCAGGTAACGCTCCTTTCAAAACAATATCCGATATACTGAAATGTCCGCCTGGTTTTAAAACTCTATACATTTCCGCAAAAACAGCTTGTTTATTCGGCACAAGATTTAAAACACAATTACTCACAATCACATCGGCTATATTTGCAGTAACAGGCATTTTCTCAATATCACCTTGTCTAAACTCCACATTGTTGAAACCCAATTTTTCAGCATTGTTTCGGGCTTTGTTTATCATTGCCTCTGTAAAGTCAATACCAATTACTTTTCCTGTTTCGCCTGTTTCTGCTCTAGCAACAAAGCAATCATTACCAGCTCCGCTACCCAAATCAATTACGGTGTCTCCTTTTTTGATTTTGGCAAATTGGGTGGGCAAACCGCAACCCAAACCTAAATCAGCGTCTGGATTGTAGCCTTGAATGTTGTTGTATTCTTCACTCATAATGTTATACACTTCGGTACTACAACCACCGGCACCACAACAAGATGAAGCGTTGGTTTCTTTGTCTTGCAAGGCTATTTCACTGTATTTCTGCCTTACCATTTCTTTGATTTCTTGCTGTGTGTTCATTGTTATTATTTTATTAATTTGAGATAGATTAACAGCAATTTTGCTTGGTAACTGTTGTGATTATTTTTGAAAAATAATTTTTAAGGACTTCAAAAGTTTTTTCTTCAATGCAGTAGCAAATCGCATTACCTTCGATGCTTCCTTTGATTAGCCCAGCGTTTTTAAGTTCTTTAAGATGTTGCGAAACGGTTGGTTGAGCAAGCGGTAATTCGTTTACAATGTCTCCGCAAATACAAGCATTTACTTTCAATAAATGCTCTATGATAGCCACCCTTGCAGGATGTCCCAATGCTTTTGCAATAGTTGCGATTTGATTTTGTTGGTCTGTAAAGTGGTCTGTTTTTGTTGCACCCATTATTTTGTTTATTTAATATTGCAATATTGCGATAAATATTTAAAACAGCAAAACAAAAATTAAAAAGTTTCAAATTTTTTGGGTGGTGAGTGGGTTTGGTTTGTCCGTTTTTGTCAGTCGGTTGATGTATGCACGGTCGTCTGTACGGTTGCATCTATCGGTTTGGTGCTTGACGCAGGTGGGGATTTTCCCCACAAATGTTAATGCGAAGAACCAAAGTTTGATTAACCACAAATGTGTCTGCGGAGCACTGAACCGCCATTTTGCAAAGCCGATGTCCCTGTTGCACAACACCTGATCAAAAATAGGCAAAGAATTAAAACCCACAAATAAATTGATTGAAAATTGATGTAAAAAAATGATAATCAATTGTTTGAGTGATAATTTTTATGTAAATTAGTACATGCAAGGACGAAAAACATTTAGGCCAAAATTGTTTTATGAACTGAGTTTGAAAGACTGGTACCGGCCGATAATATTTACAGGAAAATCGGGGAGGAATTGGATTTTCAATTTCTGTACGATTCGACTAAAAAGTATTACGGTAGCGAAGGCCAGCAGAGTTTGGATCCGGTGGTTTTTTACAAGATTTTATTGGTGGGTTATTTGAACAATTTGAACAG
>NZ_JACDZE010000005.1 GCF_014042165.1 Moheibacter lacus | reverse complement strand
TCAAAAAACATTTGGTAAAGTGGGATAGATGATGTTATCTTTGCAACCCCTTACGAAAGGAACTATGTTTAAAATGTGAGGGAAGCTGAATAAGCAGAGACGATCATTAAGGTATAATTATTAGATAGATTAAGATTTGCGGGTTAAGAAAAAAACTTTCAAAAAAGATCAAAAATAATTTGTCAGAGTGAAAAAGATGCTTACTTTTGCAGCCCGATTCGAGGAGACGAGAAAATGGAAAGTCAAAGAGCCGATCATCGAAAATAAGTTAAAAAAATAAATTCGAAAAAAATTGAAAATTTATTTTGTAGTTTAAAAAAGATGGTTACCTTTGCAGCCGCTTAGAGAAACAGAGAGACGAATTAAGTGAAAAAGAAACGAGAAGTTCATTTGAAATAATAGAAAAGAAGAAAAAAAGCCTAGAATAGAAAAACGGTCAATTCGAGCAAGATAGGATACAAAATTCGAAGTATAAAAACATCAAAAATTTTTAACAACGGAGAGTTTGATCCTGGCTCAGGATGAACGCTAGCGGGAGGCTTAACACATGCAAGCCGAGGGGTATGATTCTTTCGGGAATCGGAGACCGGCGCACGGGTGCGTAACGCGTATGTAACTTGCCCTAATCAATGGGATAGCCCAGGGAAACTTGGATTAATACCGTATAAAACTTAGAACGGCATCGTTTAGAGTTAAAAGATTTATCGGATTAGGATAGACATGCGTATGATTAGATAGTTGGTGAGGTAACGGCTCACCAAGTCGATGATCATTAGGGGGCCTGAGAGGGTGAACCCCCACACTGGTACTGAGACACGGACCAGACTCCTACGGGAGGCAGCAGTGAGGAATATTGGACAATGGGTGAGAGCCTGATCCAGCCATCCCGCGTGCAGGAAGACGGCCCTATGGGTTGTAAACTGCTTTTATACAGGAATAAACCACCTTTCGTGAAGGGTGTTGAAGGTACTGTATGAATAAGCACCGGCTAACTCCGTGCCAGCAGCCGCGGTAATACGGAGGGTGCAAGCGTTATCCGGATTTATTGGGTTTAAAGGGTCCGCAGGCGGACCTGTAAGTCAGAGGTGAAAGCCGGCAGCTTAACTGTCGAACTGCCTTTGAAACTGCAGGTCTTGAGTAAAATTGAAGTAGCTAGAATGTGTAGTGTAGCGGTGAAATGCATAGATATTACACAGAATACCGATAGCGAAGGCAGGTTACTAAATTTTAACTGACGCTGAGGGACGAAAGCGTGGGGAGCGAACAGGATTAGATACCCTGGTAGTCCACGCCGTAAACGATGGATACTGTCTGTTGGGTCGCAAGATTCAGTGGATAAGCGAAAGTGATAAGTATCCCACCTGGGGAGTACGTTCGCAAGAATGAAACTCAAAGGAATTGACGGGGGCCCGCACAAGCGGTGGAGCATGTGGTTTAATTCGATGATACGCGAGGAACCTTACCAAGGCTTAAATGTATAATGACCGATCTGGAAACAGATCTTTCTTCGGACAGAATGCAAGGTGCTGCATGGCTGTCGTCAGCTCGTGCCGTGAGGTGTCAGGTTAAGTCCTATAACGAGCGCAACCCCTATCACTAGTTGCCAGCGTTTCAAGACGGGGACTCTAGTGAGACTGCCAACGCAAGTTGCGAGGAAGGTGGGGACGACGTCAAGTCATCACGGCCCTTACGCCTTGGGCCACACACGTGCTACAATGGCCGGTACAGAGGGCAGCTACTATGTGAATAGATGCGAATCTCGAAAGCCGGTCTCAGTTCGGATTGGAGTCTGCAACTCGACTCTATGAAGCTGGAATCGCTAGTAATCGCAAATCAGCCATGTTGCGGTGAATACGTTCCCGGGCCTTGTACACACCGCCCGTCAAGCCATGGAAGCCGGGGGTACCTGAAGTTGGTGACCGTAACAGGAGCTACCTAGGGTAAAACTGGTAACTAGGGCTAAGTCGTAACAAGGTAGCCGTACCGGAAGGTGCGGCTGGAACATCTCTTATATAGAGTACGACGAATTTTTCTGTCAATTAACGCAAAGGTTGACTGTTTTTTTAGGTTTTTTTCTTCTTTTTATACTATACGAAGTTCGAAATACGAAAAGGGATGTTAGCATAATATTTAACTATCCAAAATCAAACTTCAAACTTCGAAAAAGACCACTCTTTTTTGAGAAAGAGTCTCATAGCTCAGCTGGTTAGAGCGCTACACTGATAATGTAGAGGTCGGCAGTTCGAGTCTGCCTGAGACTACTGAGAGGTTTAAAGTTCAAAGTTTAAAGTTCAAGGTTAACTTGAAACATTAAACCTAAAACGTTAAACTAAACAAAAAGAGGGGAATTAGCTCAGCTGGCTAGAGCGCCTGCCTTGCACGCAGGAGGTCATCGGTTCGACTCCGATATTCTCCACAGAGTCCTGATAGAAAATCTCTTAGGGGATTTAGGGACTGAAGAGTTCATTGACATACTGGAAGAAAATAACGAGAAATAGACAATTTCATTTGTATAGCGATATACAATGAGCATTATAATAAAGAATAAAACAAAAACAATAACCGAACACGAGAGCGGCGGTTAGAAAAAAGTTACTAAGAGCGTATGGCGGATGCCTAGGCTTCGAGAGGCGATGAAGGACGTGATAAGCTGCGATAAGCTGCGGGGATTGGCACATACAATTTGATCCGCAGATTTCCGAATGGGGCAACCCACTATGTTGAAGGCATAGTACCCAGTAATGGGGGCGAACGTTGGGAACTGAAACATCTAAGTACCAATAGGAAAAGAAATCAATTGAGATTCCGCAAGTAGTGGCGAGCGAACGCGGATTAGCCCTAAAGCTTTTATATGTTTAGCAGAATAACCTGGAAAGGTTAACCAAAGAAGGTGAAAGTCCTGTACGCGAAAGGCATATATTAGTTATAACGAGTAAGGCGGGACACGTGAAATCCTGTTTGAATATGGGGGGACCATCCTCCAAGGCTAAATACTCCTCGAAGACCGATAGTGAACTAGTACTGTGAAGGAAAGGTGAAAAGCACTTCGAATAGAAGGGTGAAATAGAACCTGAAACCATACGCTTACAAGCGGTCGGAGCCTACGGGTGACGGCGTGCCTTTTGCATAATGAGCCTACGAGTTAATGTCACTGGCAAGGTTAAGTAGTTCAGCTACGGAGCCGAAGCGAAAGCGAGTCTGAATAGGGCGGATAGTCAGTGGTATTAGACGCGAAACCTTGTGATCTACCCATGGTCAGGTTGAAGCTTTGGTAACACAAAGTGGAGGACCGAACCCGTTGACGTTGAAAAGTCTTGGGATGAACTGTGGGTAGGGGTGAAAGGCTAATCAAACTGGGAAATAGCTCGTACTCCCCGAAATGCATTTAGGTGCAGCGTTGTGTTAAGTATCTTAGAGGTAGAGCTACTGATTGGATGCGGGGGCTTCACCGCCTACCAATTCCTGACAAACTCCGAATGCTAAGATATGTTTCACAGCAGTGAGGGCATGGGTGCTAAGGTCCATGTCCGAGAGGGAAAGAACCCAGATCATCAGCTAAGGCCCCCAAATGTATACTAAGTTGACCAAACGCGGTCGGATTGCATTGACAGCTAGGATGTTAGCTTGGAAGCAGCTATTCATTTAACGAGTGCGTAACAGCTCACTAGTCGAGCGATCCGGCATGGATAATAATCGGGCATAAGTATACTGCCGAAGCTATGAACTCGGCTAAGCCGAGTGGTAGGGGAGCATTCTATCGGCGCAGAAGCAGTTCCGGCGAGGAATTGTGGAGCTTATAGAAAAGAAAATGTAGGCATGAGTAACGATAATGCGGATGAGAAATCCGCACGCCGCAAGACCAAGGTTTCCTCAGCTATGCTAATCAGCTGAGGGTTAGTCGGGTCCTAACATATACCCGAAAGGGGAAGTGGATGGCAAACGGGTTAATATTCCCGTACCTGCTCACAACAAAGTGACGGTGAGAAGTAGCTAGTGCGTACTGACGGAATAGTACGTTGAACCTAGGTAAACTAGGGATAGTACACAAAGCCTTCGGGTGGCGTGATAATCTAGTGAAGTCTCATCCAAGAAATAGCGAGTGAAGCAGCCCGTACCCCAAACCGACACAGGTGGTCGAGGAGAGTATCCTCAGGCGCTCGAGTGAATCGTGGTTAAGGAACTAGGCAAAATAGACCTGTAACTTCGGGAGAAAGGTCGCTGACAGCAATGTCAGCCGCAGTGAAAAGGCCCAGGCGACTGTTTATCAAAAACACAGGACTCTGCAAAATCGAAAGATGACGTATAGGGTCTGACACCTGCCCGGTGCCGGAAGGTTAAGGAAGGGGGTTAGCTTTTAGCGAAGCTCTTGACTGAAGCCCCGGTAAACGGCGGCCGTAACTATAACGGTCCTAAGGTAGCGAAATTCCTTGTCGGGTAAGTTCCGACCTGCACGAATGGTGTAACGATCTGGGCACTGTCTCAACCACGAGCTCGGTGAAATTGTAGTATCGGTGAAGATGCCGGTTAATCGCAATGGGACGAAAAGACCCTGTGAACCTTTACTATAGCTTCGTATTGACTTCGGGTAAACAATGTGTAGGATAGGTGGGAGACTTTGAAGCATGCACGCCAGTGTGTGTGGAGTCGACGTTGAAATACCACCCTTTGTTTATCTGGAGCCTAACCTCGGCTGAGCTGAGGGACATTGCGTGGTGGGTAGTTTGACTGGGGTGGTCGCCTCCAAAAGAGTAACGGAGGCTTTCAAAGGTGGGCTCAGCACGCTTGGTAACCGTGCGTAGAGTGTAATGGCATAAGCCCGCTTGACTGTGAGACCTACAAGTCGATCAGGTGCGAAAGCAGGACATAGTGATCCGGTGGTTCCGTATGGAAGGGCCATCGCTCATAGGATAAAAGGTACTCCGGGGATAACAGGCTAGTCTCCCCCAAGAGCTCACATCGACGGGGAGGTTCGGCACCTCGATGTCGGCTCGTCACATCCTGGGGCTGGAGAAGGTCCCAAGGGTTGGGCTGTTCGCCCATTAAAGTGGCACGCGAGCTGGGTTCAGAACGTCGTGAGACAGTTCGGTCTCTATCTATTGTGATCGTTAGAAGTTTGCGTGGGCTTGACTCTAGTACGAGAGGACCGAGTTGAACGAACCTCTGGTGTATCAGTTGTGCCGCCAGGTGCACCGCTGAGTAGCTACGTTCGGTTAAGATAAGCACTGAAAGCATATAAGTGCGAAACTTGCCACAAGATGAGACTTCTTTTAAGGGTCGTTGGAGATGACAACGTTGATAGGCTACAGATGTAAAGGCAGTGATGTCAAAGTCGAGTAGTACTAATTACCCATAAACTTTGCTAACCGCTGCGTGTTGTTGGTTATTGTTTTTGAATTATTTAAAAGATGGATGATGGAAGTCGGAAGATGGAAATCAACAAAATTATAATCTAATGTCGATTTATCGACCTTCCAGATGTCAAAATATACGCCTCTAAGGGCTAAAAACTTAGGGTGGTTATAGCGGCAGGGCTCACCTCTTCCCATTCCGAACAGAGAAGTTAAGCCTGCCAGCGCCGATGGTACTACGAAAGTGGGAGAGTAGGTCGCCGCCAGTCTTTTTTAAAAGCTCATCAATTAATTTTGATGAGCTTTTTTTGTTTCAAGAAATTTCGTTTAACGTTCAAGGTTTAAAGTTTAATGTTTTTATTACTCAATTATTCATAAACTCAACCACTCAACAAATCAAATATTCATTCNGTCAAAATATACGCCTCTAAGGGCTAAAAACTTAGGGTGGTTATAGCGGCAGGGCTCACCTCTTCCCATTCCGAACAGAGAAGTTAAGCCTGCCAGCGCCGATGGTACTACGAAAGTGGGAGAGTAGGTCGCCGCCAGTCTTTTTATGAAATCCTTATCACATTTGTGGTAAGGATTTTTTTGTTTATTAGATTTAAGATTTAAAGTTCAAAGTTCAAGGTTTATGGTTTAAGGTTCAAATATTCTGTTACTCAACCACTCCGTCACTCAATCACTCAACCATTCAATAATTCAACCAGCTACGTAAAAAAATAGCGACAGGGATTACCTCTTAACAATCCGATCCGCCGCGGCGGATAAGCCTGCCAGCGCCGACCCCGAAACATCGGGGCTACGAAAGTGGGAGAGTAGCCGAAGCAGTGCTTCGGGCCGCCAGTCTTTTTTAAAAGCTCATCAATTAATTTTGATGAGCTTTTTTTGTTTCAAGAAATTTCGTTTAACGTTCAAGGTTTAAAGTTTTTTATTACTCAATTATTCATAAACTCAACCACTCAATAAATCAAATATTCATTCACCTGATTTTTATACCTGAAATCCACCGGAATTCATCCTCTTAATTTCAAATTCTTAATCTTAAATCATTATTCTAAAACCATAGACAATCTTTTGCGAGTCTAATGTCTTGAAAAGCAGGTTTCTGTATTGATTTATTCCAACCCTTTGAATAATTATTTTACTATAGATTTAGGAAAAACCTATTATATTGCTGAAATTTCAATTCTAAATTTAGATGGGAAATTGGTATTCCATAAATACTTCAACTCAATTTCTAAGGAAGAAATTCAATTGTCAATTCCAACCGGGATTTATTTGGCGAAAATTAAACTTGACCATTAAAATGTTATCACGAAAAGGATTATAGTGTGTGAATAATCTTTCATACTTGAATCTGTCAAAAATTGTTTTGAATTTTTGGCAGATTTTTAATGGACGATGTAAGGATTATAAGGGATCAATTCGGGTTTACCAAATTCAAAATTCATTAATTCATAATCATTGTTGTTAAATGTATTGGTTTTGAATAGGTTATCTCCAATTCCCGGAATGGTATTGTACCAAGCAAGGGAAAGTTGGAAATTACTGAACACCAAATAATCATTGGTAAATAATATGCCCAAACCTATTTTGGCGTACATTTTCCCATCGGTTAAATTCTCTCCTTCATTACTGATTAAACCTAAAGAAGAATTGAGAAAAGGGGAAAAGCGGAAACCTAGAAATTCGTATGGTGAATAGGTTTGGATTTGAAAATTGGTCAACCATTTATTGGTTCCAATTACATCTTTACTATAAAATCCGGGGATGCCTTGAGGATCATTTTCATTTAAAGTCAATCGGTCACCTCGGGAGTCTACCCGATTATTACCTATGATGATTTGAGACGAGATGAAATTTCTGAATTTCCATCTTCCCCAGGACATCAATCTGGTAAAATAATTGGTGCCGAAAGAAAATACGGATTGTTCCGTTTTATTGTCCTCTACCAAAAATCCTCCATACTCCATTTCAAATCCGAAAAATCCAAGCCGATAATAATTTCCCATTTTAAATCCACCGGCTAAATAAAATCGATTTCGGTTGTTTTTATTTTGAATACCTGTCGTGATTCCATAGGAAAGACCGATGGGAATATCTTCCACGATATCATAATTGACGATGTACCGGTCTTGCACAAACCCTCGTCTGGAAACACCGATTCCCAATAAATAAAATTGTTCATCTGCATAAAAATTGACCGGATCTAGTTCAGGAATAGGGCTTTTTACATAATTGACTTGGAAATAGCGCGATGATAAAATCAAATTATTGACCCTCTCAGCTGCAGATTTTTCTTTTTTAAACAACTGAAATGAAACGGCACCCCAATAGTCTTGTAAATCATATTTATAATCCTGAGTGCCTATTCCAACCGAATTTGGAATAGAATCTCTATAGGTTCTTTGTCCTATCAATGCGCCTCCTGCCCATCTGGTCAATGGTGAGAAAAAACGTCTTTCCAGTGCAACCGATTTGGTATATTCATTTTCTTCAAAACTTGAATATCCAATGCGAAATCCTATGAAAGATCTTTGGATATTTGGGATGGAATATCGGGTTTGAAACTGGTATTTTCCATTTTCGAAATTTTGTCTATACCGATTGTCAAAATCATGTCCCAAACCCATGAAATTTCGGTCTCTCAGCCGCACGCCAACTTTACTTCCGGAAAGCGTTAGATTGGGCGCGATGGTCCATGCATCCAACGTACGGAAATTAACATCCACACTATCTTCATTGACAGCTACCAAATCAATTTTTACTCTTCGCGTAAACCGTTCACTCCTGATCAAACGTTCAGATTCGATGAGTTTTAAAGAATCCAGTTTTTCTCCTTTTTTTACCAGAATATAGTTTCTTATCACATACTTTTTAGTTTTGACATGAACCGCATTTCCGGCTTTTTCTATAAATTTTTCGGGAATATCCAGGGTATCTATAACAGAAAATCCAAAAGGATCCAGAGTCGTAATGTTGATGTTTCGGATGATTTTTCCTTCAAAATTTAAATAATTGGATTGGGTTTCACCAAATCGATCAGAAGTTTTGGAGGCTTTTTTTGTTCCGGGCTTTTTGACCAATAATTTATGGACAAATCGATTGAATTTATTTTTATTTCGATAATTTTCAAGTGATTCTTGGAAGTTATCTTCTTTATTTTCAGATGTTTCGGAAGGATTGGGAATAGAGTCTTTTTTCCCAACTTCTTGTGAAAAGCAATAGGAAACAAAGCCTAAGACAAACAAAACTACCAATAGATTTTTTACCAAATTGTGAAGCATTCATCAAATAAACAATGTAAATTTAATCGAAATTTATTGGTTTGAAATTTTAATTTGGTTTTTAACAAGAGATCATAAGATCTTTAAATTGAATTCAAGAACCATGTTTCTATCCTCGTAAATTTAGAAGATTTGGTTTACATTTGATTTAAATCAAAGTATATGCAAAGAAAATACATATCCAATAGCATTTTAAGGCAATTGTTTTTCATCATCATTGCACTCACAACGGGGATTTTGATCTTAATCAATCTGAAAGCATTTGTTCCAGGGATTTTGGGTGCGTTTTGTTTGTATGTATTATTGATCCATCCCTTGCGATGGATGATTTATAAATGGAAATTGAATAAAACCTTTTCAGTTGTTATTCTCATGCTAACGAGTGTTTTGGTCATTGCAACACCATTATTATTTTTGATTAATTTATTGACTGATAAAGTGAGTGCCGCAATAGACAGCAAAGATGAAATCCAACAAAAAATAGAGCTTGGTCTATCTCAAATCAATAAAGAGTTGGGCGTAGATATTCAGAAAGAAATCAATTTGGGAGATGTTTCTGCTGTAGTGGTTAAGGTGGTTCAAGAACTACTCAATACTTCTATCAATGGAATTATGCAATTATGCATTGCCTATATGATTTTATATTTCATGTTGATGAATTTCCGGAAAATGGAAAATTGGTTTTACCAAAACATTCCTTTAAAAACAGAGAATCTCGTCATTTTAAATAAAGATCTGAGGGAATTGGTCATTTCCAATGCTGTAGGCGTACCATTAGTCGCTTTGCTTCAGTCTTTGGTGGCTTATATTGGATATTTGATTTTCGGTTTAGAAGGTGCGTTTGGCTGGTTTATATTGACCATATTTGGAGCGATGATACCAGTGATTGGAGCTGCCATCATTTATATTCCGGCTTGTCTTTATTTGTTGGCGACAGGCGAAACGACCAATGCCTATCTTTTATTTGCCTATTGTATGATCGTGGTCGGTTTTTCAGATAATATATTCAGACTTTGGATTCAGAAAGTCATTGCAGATGTACATCCATTGGTTACCATTTTCGGTGTTTTTCTTGGCGTTAGTTTATTTGGATTCATCGGAATTATATTTGGTCCTATATTACTTTCCCTTTTCTTTTGGATGTTTAGAATCTATAAATTAGAGTTCTCCAATCGTCCCAAAGAAAACTCACCTTTAGAAAAGGAAGACCTTTAATCTTCTGTAAGATCAAGCAATTAGATCGGCTAGTTAAAATATTTTGTATCTTTGAGTCAACAAGAATTTGAATAATATCAAAATTATTATTCCTTTCAGGGGGTCGTTTTAGGTCAATTGCTTTTCTGCCACAGAATTTATTTAGCATTCGCAATTAAATTCACTTGAAGTGCAACAATGCCTTAAATAGCACCCCCGTTTTATTACCTTAACAAGTTTGTTTGTCCAAAGTTTTAGTCCTATCTTCGTAAAGATTTTAGTGAAATGAGGGTATATTTTATTTATAGCGTCTATTTTGCTGCAACACTTATTCAGTCGTTGTCCTATCTTTTGGATGATATATTTCTTCAAGACTCAAAAGAATTTCTTTTTTAACCCCTGTCTCAACTCATGACAGGGAATTTAGAGGTGAATTAAATTATTGTGCTTACCGTTTGGAACTTTTGGAAGGCCAAGAGGCTTTCTTTATGGTATGAGTTTGATTTATGGCGGATAGCAAATGTTAAAAAAGAGAATTAAAATGTTAGATAATATTATTGTTACAACCGGAATTTATGACTTGGTAAAAGATCAGGTCAGAAGAAAAAAAGTAACCCAATCAGAAGAAGATTTACTCAATAATGAATTGAAATTTGCTCAGCAAGTTTTAAGAAAAGATCTACCGGAAGATAGGGTGACGGTTAACCGTAAAGTTACCATAAAAGACCATACTTTGAACTCGGAAGATATTTACTTTTTTGTAGATTCCAACAAGGAAAAAAGAAAGAAAGGTAAATATTCCATTACTTCAAACATCGCACTAGCCGTGATTGGGAGAAAAACGGGTGATAGTTTTCTTTGGCCTTTTAAAGAAGGAGAAAGAAAATTAGAAATTCTAAACGTTGAAGAAATTCAGGATTAAATATAAAAACGGAATGAGCAGATTCATTCCGTTTTTTATTTTAATAATGATTTTTAACCGCCGACGCGTTTCACTTTAAACCCTTTTTCTTTAAGAAATGCCATGATTTTATCGCGATAATCTCCTTGAATGATGATTTTTTCATCCTTAAAACTACCTCCCACACTAAGTAATTTTTTGATTTCTTTGGCCAATTTTTTGAAATCTTCATCCGCTCCGGTATAGCCTTCTAAGATGGTTTGAGGTTTTCCCTTTCGCTTTTCATATTTGCAAATGATAGGCTCATCTTGCATCCATAAATCGGAAGTTTCCTCTAGATTTTCCTCTTCAGAAACAATATGATCCGGAAATAAATTTTTCAATTGATCTTGTAAATCCATTCCCCAAACCTACAAAATTTTAGAGAATTTAAATCTAAATTTGACTTTTAAAAGATTTATCATGAATTTAAGTTATTGGGAATTGGATACTTATTTCCGAAACGTTGATTTTACCATCATCGGTAGTGGGATCGTCGGATTGAGTACGGCTTACCATTTAAAATTAAAGTATCCGGAGGCCAAAATTCTGGTGCTTGAAAAAGGAATTCTACCGGAAGGCGCCAGTACTAAAAATGCCGGATTTGCATGTTTTGGAACCCTTTCTGAAATCCTTTGGTATTTAGAATCCAATCCAGTGGAAGAAATCTATCGATTGGTCGAAAGAAGATGGAAGGGATTGCAAAAACTAAGAAAGCTTTTAGGAGATCAGAAAATTGACTTTCATAGTTGGGGAGGATACGAAGTTTTCCGAAATCAAGATCGGGAAATGATGGAAAAAAGTTTGGATCAAATCGATGAAATTAACCAATGGATTTTCCCAATTTTTGATGCCAAATCCTTTAAAAAATCCAATCAGAATTTTGGCTTTCAAAATACCATCGGTATGATTGAAACATCATTTGAAGGACAAATCCATACCGGAAAAATGATGAAAGCTTTATTGGCTTTGGTTCAATCAAAGGGAATAGGTGTGTTGAACAACATGAAAGTATCCAATTTATCTGATTTAGAGAATTTTGTTGAATTAGAATTAAACAATAAGTTCAAGTTAAAATCCAAAAAAGTTATGCTTTGTACCAACGCATTTACGCAACAACTTTATGATCTAGATGTGGTTCCGGCAAGAGCGCAAGTGCTCGTAACCAAGCCGATTGAAGATTTAAAATTGAAAGGCTGTTTCCACATGGATGAGGGTTTTTATTTTTTTAGAAATATAGGGAACCGAATTCTCTTTGGTGGTGGAAGAAATCTAGATATCCATGGTGAAACTACAACCGAATTTGGCACGACTGATTTGATTCAAAATCAATTGGAAACCTATTTAAAAGAAATCATTTTACCAGGTGAATCGTTCGAAATCGAACACCGATGGAGCGGAATCATGGGCATGGGTGCGCATCGAAATCCTATCGTCAAACAACTCTCAGAGAACGTTTATTGCGGCGTTAGGCTTACCGGAACCGGAATTGCGATAGGGAGTTTGGTTGGTGAAGAATTGGCCGATATGGTAAATTATTAACGCGTAGTGCAGTATATGGTTTCTGGTTTAATGATTTGATTATCAAAAATCATGATAAAAATCTAATTTATTAACATACTTCATGTAGTTATTCTAATTGAACAATAAGATCAATTAATCCAATTAAATTATTGACATTTAAATATTTACGAATTTAAATTTCGAAAGTATTCACCGCTTCCAATGTCTTTTCAATTTCTTCATTTCCGATGGAGTCCGAAATAAACCAAGTTTCATAACCAGAAGGTGGGAGGTAAATTCCTTCTTTCAGCAGATGATGAAAAAATTGGTTAAAAACACCGTGATCAGCTTTTTGCGCATCATCGAAATTTTTCACTTTATGATCACCAAAAAAGAATGAAATCATCGATCCAAATCGGTTCACAGTATGCGCAATTCCTTTTTCGGAGAGAAGGGATGAAATTTCTTCGTGAAGGATTTTGGTGGTTTCGTTGATGCGTTCGTATAATTTTAAATCTTCATGCAAAATGGATAATGTGGTCAACCCTGCACGCATGGCGATGGGATTTCCTGATAAGGTTCCTGCCTGATAAACCGGTCCGATTGGTGCCAAATGCTCCATGATTTCGCTTCTTCCAGCAAAAGCTCCAACCGGAAATCCGCCGCCGATGATTTTTCCGTAACAAACCAAATCCGCATCGATATTCAATGCTTTCTGAGCGCCTTCAAATCCTAGTCTGAATCCGGTCATCACTTCGTCAAAAATCAACAATGCGCCATTTTCAGTACAAATTCTTCTTAACTCTTCCATGAATCCAGGTTCAGGAACGATGCAGCCCATGTTTCCGGCAATCGGTTCGATGATCACAGCAGCAATTTCCTCCGGATTGTTTTCAAATAAGTTTTTTACAGATGTAATGTCGTTGTAAATCGCTAACAATGTATCTTTTGCAGTTCCTTGTGTAACGCCGGGACTGTTCGGGTTTCCAAATGTAATCGCGCCACTTCCGGCTTTGATCAGAAACGAATCCGAATGACCATGATAGCAGCCTTCAAACTTGATGATTTTATCGCGCCTTGTAAAGCCTCTAGCAAGTCGAATTGCGCTCATACAAGCTTCTGTTCCTGAATTCACCATTCGGATTTTGTCCACATTTGGGACGTTTTCTGTGATGAATTTTGCGATTTCAACTTCTAATTCTGTAGGCGTTCCAAATGAAAACCCTTTTTCCAATTGTAAACTTACGGCTTCCAGAACTTTGGGATGGGTGTGCCCTAAGATCATCGGTCCCCAAGAATTGATGTAGTCGATATAGCTTCTTCCATCCTCGTCGTACAGATAAGCACCTTGTGCTTTTTTCATGAAAATAGGTGTTCCGCCTACAGATTTAAATGCGCGTACTGGTGAATTTACGCCTCCGGGAATGAAATTTTGCGCTTCTTGAAATAGCGCACTGCTTCTTTGGTAAATCATTATCTTTTTCGGGTTTTCAGATTCAATATTGTTCCGGCTTTCGGTTGTTGACCGGCTTCCATTTTGTTCAATTTATATAATTTTGAAATTTTCATTCCAACTTTTTGGGCGATCAAATACATGGTTTCGCCAGCTTGTACAGTATAATTTTTTTGCGCTCCTTTGTTTTTCTTTTTGTCTAAAAATACCAATTGGCCAGGAATTAATTTCCCATCAACTGGTAGTTCGTTATAGGAAGCTAATTCTTTGGTTTTGAATTCATAAAGCTGTGCTAATGAAACTAATGATTCACCTTCTTGTGCTACGACATAATTCACACCAACCGGATGATTTTTTATGCGCAAAAATGGGTTTTCCATTCGCTTCTCAACTCTAATTTCTTTTGATGCATTGGATGTTTTAGGTTTTGCAGATGCGATAAGCGGTTCGTCTTTTACTGTGACCACTGGAACCGGTACCGGAACAACAGCAGGAACCGGAACACTTGAAAGCATGACCTTTTTGTCAAAATTTCCATATAATTCTTCCAATTTGGCATAAACTTCTAAAGAAGTAATTTTATCAAATTGATCCAAATTGTATTTCTCAATTCTCGAAATCAAAATTCCTGCATATTTTGGATTGGTCGCATATCCGGCTTTTTTCAGACCATGCGCCCAAGCTTTATAATCATGCAGTTTTAATTTGAACAAATCTTTGTAGTAGGGTCTTTCCGCCAGAAATTTGGAATGATCCCGATAGCTTTCTTGAACAGTTCCGTATTTGCGGAAACATTCGTTTGGTGCATCATCGGTATGGCTGATGGTCGGTCCGCTCCATTCTTTCGGACTTTTGCATTTGATTCCGAAATGATTGTTGGCGATTTCGGCCAAACGACTTTGACCACCTCCGGTTTCCAAAATACCTTGCGAAAGCGTGATGCTCGCAGGGATTTTGTACAATTCCATTTCTTCAACTGCCAGAAGGGCATGCGCACGTATGTAATCCAAATCCCGGGATTCTTGTGCGAATATTTGTGAAATAAAAAAGAGTAAAATCAATCCCAAATTTCGTTTCATCATACGATCAGCTTTTTATTTTTTTGTTTCAATTTTTGATTCATACCCGCATTTCCCTGAATTCCACCTGTGTGAACGGCAAGAATTTTTGATTTTGGAGGGAAATATCCATTTTCTATCAAATCATATATTCCAAACATCATTTTCCCGGTATAAATCGCATCCAAAGTTACATCAAATTGCGCTTTAAATCCGTTAACGAAATCCAATAATTCGGGTTTTACTTTGGCGTATCCGCCGAAATGATAATCAGAAATCAGCTCAAAATGGGAACGATTTGTAAATCGATTTATTTCATTGACCAAATAGTCGGAATCTTTCAAAGCCGGAAAACCCAAAACTTTCTGATGATTTTCAGCCGAATTGATCAATCCCGAAATCGTTCCTCCAGTTCCTACCGGACAACAAATAAAGTCAAAATCCTTTGTATGATTTCGGAGAATTTCTTCACAACCTTTTACCGCTAGTTCATTAGTTCCACCTTCCGGTAAAATGTAAATATTCCCGAATTCCGATTTTAATTTGTCCAAAAATTCCGGAGAATTTTTGTTTCGGTATTGTTCTCGCGAAATGAATTTGAGATGCATTCCACAACTTTGAGCAAAAGTCAGTGTCGGGTTTTCATTTATTTTTTCAGCTAATTCTTCTCCGCGAATTATGCCGATGGTTTTTACGCCAAATACTTTTCCGGCAGCAGCTGTAGCGGAAATATGATTGGAATAAGCTCCACCAAAAGTTAGAAGTGCATCATGATTTCCTTTGGAGAATGCTTCCAAATTGTATTTTAACTTTCGGAATTTATTGCCGGAAATTTCAGCATGAATTTGATCTTCACGCAAAATTGAAATTTCTATGTCATTTTTCTTTTCAAGAAATTGAATTTCGGATTGTATTTTAGGGAATGAGATCATCTGATTGTGTAGTTAACCGCAAAGTTCGCAAAGAATGAAAGGAAGAGTGCAAAGTTATGATTATAAATACTTCGTAAAAGACCAAAATTTCCGGTTTTTCAGATAGTCCAAATTGATTTCATTTGCATAAGCTTCTTTTTCAAAACTGATGTTGAAATAAGCTACCAATGGGTTTTTGAATTGAATCCAGCGAATCAAAAATTCGAATCCGTACCACAAAAAGAAAAATATCCAAAGCATTTCGATTTGTTGACGCAAATGGATGCGTTCATGGTTGATGATATTTAGATTTTCTTTTAGGGCTTTTTCACGCAAAAAAATAAAAGGATAAATCGCCAAACCCCGAAAGTTTTTTGCAAATAACCAAGAAATGACCACGACAAACATAGTGCAAATTTAAGGCGTTTCCAGTTGTCGATAGTCCAATTTTAAATTGAATTCGACAGCAAATTTTTGTTGTTCGCTCAATAAGTTGTTTTCCAATTCCAAAAATCGATTGAAATGACCTTGTGTATCCTTATAAACGCCTTCTGAAAGGGATTTGAGTCGTTCCGGAGAATTGAATTTATACAAAATACTATCGATTCCGGGTGTTTCTCCGAAATACGTTTTCACATAAGTAAAATAATCAACTGCCGATTTTTTGAAAGTTTCATTGCCTTGGAAATCACTCAAAATTTGTGTTTCTTCTAAACCCGATTCTGCCGTTTCTACCAATTTTTTCCGATGTTTCTGAATGGTTGCATAACTGTTTTCCGGAATGAAAATAGAGTCCATTTGCTCCACGATTTTCAATTGGGGTTTAATTATGGTGTCGTTATAATCAATGGCGGTTTCGCCCGTACAGGAAGTTAGAAAAAGAAAAATGAAAATGAGTAAACCGATTGATTTCATACCGTAGTTTTATCAAAATTAAGAAATTCGATTTGAATTAGGAAAGCAACATTTTTTTTATTAAAACAATTTGTCCCAAATGGTAATAGGCGTGTTCGATCATTGCATCTATGTTTCGCAAATAGGTTCCGTACTTTTCATCCACGAAACTTTCTTGCAATTTTTCATCGCTCATTTGCTCTGTCAAAAAGGCGAATTCTTCTGCATCTTCCCAAAATTTATCTAAAAAATCTGCCCATTCTTTCTGAGTTGTAATGGGAGGGAAATCAAAGCTGAATTGATCTTTTATGTCTAACGAACCTCCGTTGAAAACTTGTTTTACACCGGCGATGTAATAATGTATATGCTGCGCCAAGTCAGCAATCGTATTGAGATTCTCTACTTTTTTAACCGCTATTTCCCACGACAAATTATTTAATTCCTGTTTGTAGTTGGTATACGCGATAAATGTTCCGTTCAGGATAACTTCTCTGAAACGGTCTGCAAGAACTTTTGAATTTCTCATGGATTAAAATTAATAATTTTTAATTCGCCAAGGTTTTGGATAATAATTATTGGATCGGTTTCCGATGAATTTCACAAATCCCAAACCTAAATTTTCATAAGTCAAAAGATAAATTCCTTTTTTTTCTAAATCTAAATCTGGGTCATTTCCACGTAAAAATTCCAAAGCAGATTTTTCATCCAATTCTACTTCTGGAAAATGATGTAATTTTTGATGAAAATTGGCCAAAGCTTGTGCCGGAATGAAATCTTTGCCTTTTAATTCACCTAAATCTATGCCCGAATAAACGATATTCAATTTCTTCGAAATATAATTTTTTACCGTTTTGAGTTCATTTGTTTCCCAAATGATCATTCCATTTTCTTCCTTGATGTTTTCGCTCTCAACCAAATCTGGAATTTGAATGGATTTCCCTTTTTTTGAATCGGGAAGATTGAGTAATCCAAAACCCGAATTCTTTTTCATGACCGAAACAAATAAACCTTCACCCTGAACTTTATGCGGATAAAAATAATACCCAAAAACACCATTTAATTCAACTTCTTCAATTCCCCAATTTTCCGGAAAATCAAATTGGATAGAACTCAAATCAAATTCCTCACACGCCCAATTCACCAATTCTTCATTTTCCTTTGGGTTAAAAGTACACGTACTATACGCCAAATAACCATCCTTAGCTAAAGTTGGGAGAATGTCTGCGAGAATTCGTTTGGAGCGTTCTGCGCAAAGTTGACAATTGGCTTCTGACCATTCGCGCATCGCTATGTCATCTTTTCTGAACATTCCTTCACCGCTGCAAGGCGCATCGACTTGGATATAATCAAAAAATTCGTCCAATTCTGTGAATTGTTTGGGATCGTTTTGCGTGATGATGAGATTTTCAGAAATTCCCAAACGGATATGGTTTTCCTTTAAGATTTGTGCTCTTGGTTTGATGACTTCGTTGGCAATCAACACCGAATTTTCATACAATAAACTTTGCAATAAAGTAGATTTTCCACCTGGAGCTGCACAGAGATCCAAAGCGCGTTTCGGTTTGGATTCCGTGAAAATTTGATGAAAAATTTCTCTCAAAATCATCGAAGAAGACTCCTGAACATAATAAGCGCCTGAGTGCCAGAGCGGATCTGTAATGAACATTTGATTCTCCGATAGAAGTTTCCCATTTTCATTCCAAGGAATAGTTGGTAATTCTGAAAATTTTTGAATGTTTTTCTTGGGATTTAGACGAATCGATTGCGGAATTTTTGATTCGTAAGCATTTTGAAAGTCTTGAAATTCTCCTTCAGAAAATTTCGATTTCATTCGCTCCAAAAATGATGCGGGTAGTTTATTCATCAAATGCAAAAATAAATCAAAACCTAAAAACGGTTTGCAATCCGTCTCTACAAATTTGATATTTTAGTCAAATGAATCCAATCAAGAAAAAAATAGTCGTTCTCACTGGAGCAGGAATCAGTGCGGAGAGCGGGATTTCAACTTTCCGGGATGCAAACGGACTTTGGGAGAATCATGACATCATGGAAGTTGCATCTATCGAAGGTTGGAGAAGGAATCCGGAACTGGTGTTAAATTTTTACAATCTGAGGCGAAAACAATTAAAAGAAGTACAACCCAATTCAGCGCATTATTTTCTAAAAGAATTGGAAGAAAAATACGATGTCGTCGTCATTACGCAAAACGTGGATGACCTACATGAACGTGCTGGTTCTTCTAAAATCATCCATCTGCACGGCGAATTGTTAAAAGTTCGAAGTGAAAAAGATGAGAATCTAATTCTGGATTGGTCGGAAGATATAAATATTGGAGATGTAGCAGCAGACGGTTCACAGCTCCGACCGCATATCGTTTGGTTTGGTGAATTGGTTCCTAAATTGGAAGAAGCAATTGAAGAAATTTTAACCGCAGATATCATGTTGGTCATCGGAACATCTTTGCAGGTTTATCCGGCTGCATCTCTGATTGATTTTATGGAATATGGAAAACCTATTTTTGTAATCGATCCCCATTCCGTTTCTATTCCAAACAATCCCCACATCCAAGTCATCCGAAAAACAGCAACGCAGGGTGTAAAGGATTTGGAATTTAAATAGTATTTTTCCAATTCAAATAAATTTACGTTTTTTGGAAAGAATTTTGATAAATCCCGAACTAAATTTGAGATAAATGAAGAAGATCCTTACCGTCATTACCCTATTTCTTTTTGTCCAAAATCTTTTTGCACAAATAGATTCGCCCTTATTTGTCGACTCTTTGCAGTTGAAATGGGTCGATGAAAAGTACAAGGCCATGACGTTGGAAGAAAAAGTAGGTCAATTATTTATCGTCGCTGCTTATTCCAACAAAGATGCAGCGCATGAAGCAGGAATCGAAAATTTAGTCAAAACAGAAGCCATCGGCGGACTCATTTTTATGCAAGATTTGGCGGTGAAACAAGGAGAATTGACTAACCGATACAACAAAGTCGCGAAAATTCCATTGCTCATAGGGATGGATGCGGAATGGGGACTTTCCATGCGTTTAAAAGAAGTGAAACGTTTTCCATGGGCGATGACCGTAGGTGCTGTGGAAGACAATCAAATCGTCAAAGAAATGGGAAATGCCATCGGCGAACAAGCCAATACGATGGGTGTTCATTTTAACTTTGCACCGGTTGTGGATGTCAATACCAATCCAAAAAATCCGATTATCGGGAATCGTTCTTACGGATCAGATGTGCAAAATGTGGCCGATAAAGGCATTAATTATATGCTTGGAATGAAGGAAAAGAGCGTTTTGGCATCAGCCAAACATTTTCCCGGTCATGGCGATACCAGTACAGATTCGCATTATACAACTCCGGTTGTGGAACATGATTTAGCGCGATTGAAATCCATAGAATTGGCGCCTTTTCAGAAATTGATCGATGCAGGTGTTCCGGCGATTATGGTCGCACATTTAAGCGTTCCGGCGCTTGATGACAGTGGAATTCCGACAACTTTATCTAAAAAAGTTGTAACGGATTTATTGAAAAACGAAATGCATTTTAAAGGGTTGATCGTAACGGACGCTTTAAACATGGACGGTGTTGCAAAGAAATATCCGCCTGGAGAAGTGGATTTGATGGCATTTGAAGCGGGAAATGATATTTTGCTTTTTTCGCAGGATGTGAAAACGGCCAAACAAAAAATCATCGAAAAAATTAATTCGGGCGAAATCACCGAAGAAAGATTGGCGGAAAGTGTGAAAAAAATATTGATGGCGAAATATTTCGTAGGTCTAAATAATTCCAAACCCATCGACACAAAAGATTTGGTTCAAAATCTAAACAAACCCAATTATCAGATTTTGACTTCTAAAATCTATGAAAATGCAGCCACTTTGATCAAAAACGAAGGAGAAATCCTGCCGATTCAAAATTTGATCAACATTAAAATTGCGTATGTTCCCTTAGAAGAGTCGGATTATGGTGTTTTTTATCAAAATCTAAATTTTCACGTTACGACAGATTTGGTCAAAATCAAATCGGCAGCTGAAGTTTCGAAATTAAAAGACTATGATTATGTCATCATCGGATTGCATAAATCCAATGAATCGCCGTATAAAAGTTATAAAATTTCAGATAATGCAAAAGCCATCGTAAAAGCAGCTTCTGAAAATAGAAATGTGATCCTGGCTTTGTTTGGAAGTCCTTATGGATTGATGAATTTGGATTTGAGTTCGACCAAAGCAGCGATGGTGATGTATCAGAATCTGGACATGACCCAAAACGCAGCTGCCGAAATTATTTTTGGCGCTATCGGTGCAAAAGGAAAATTGCCGGTGGATGTAAATTCGGATTGGAAATTTGGGAAAACGCTGAAAACAGATGCGATGCAACGTTTGGGATTTGCCATTCCGGAAGCAGTTGGGATGAAAGCTGAAGTGATCCAACAAATTGATGAATTGGCACAAAAAGCAATTGACGATGGCGCTACGCCCGGACTTCAAATCGTCGCTGCAAAAAACGGAAAAGTGATCTACGATAAATCCTTTGGTTACCAAACCATCGAACGAAAAAAAAAAGTTTCTTCTAAAGATGTTTACGATGTAGCTTCAGTAACGAAAGTTACCGCTACACTTCCGCTTTTGATGGAAGATGTGAGCAAAGGCGAATTGAATCTCGATCAGAATTTGGCGAGTATTTTACCGGAATCCGGACGTACCGATAAAGGAACGCTGAAACTTCGGGAAATTCTAGCACACCAAGCCGGATTACCGCCATGGATTGGGTTTTACAAAGAATCGGTCAATGTCCAAAACGCCCGTTTGTATTTGGATTATTATTCGCGGAAACAAGACGAAGAACATCCCATCAAAGTGACTGATAACATTTACATCATCGGGACGATTAAAGATACCATCATGACCGATATTTTGTATGCGCCATTGGGGTCGAAAAAGTATCAATACAGCGATTTAGGGTATTATTTGTTTCAAGAATATTTAGAGAAGAAATACAAAAAGCCGTTGGATTCGTTGGTGCATGAAAAGCTTTACAGACCTATGCAAATGAGCTCAACTTTCTATCTTCCACGAAATCAATTGGATTTGGAACAAATTATTCCGACTGCAAAAGATAAAATCTATCGAAATCAATTGTTGCATGGATTTGTACAGGATGAAGGTGCAGCGATGATGGGTGGTGTAGCCGGACACGCCGGATTATTTTCTTCCGCTCAGGATTTAGCCAAGCTGATGCAGATGTATCTGAACGGTGGAAGTTATGGCGGTCAAACCTTTTTCAGTCCACAAACCATTGCTGAATTTACCAAAGACCAATATTCAGGCAATAGGCGAGGAGCTGGTTTTGATAAACTTTCCGGTTCGTCCAATAATGGTTATGGTCATTATGGTTATACCGGGACGATGGTTTGGAATGACCCGGACGAGCAATTGGTGTTGGTTTTTTTGTCGAACCGCGTGAACCCGAGTGTGGACAATAAAAAATTGGCCAACGGAAAATACCGAGAAAATGTCCGTCAAGCTTTATATGACGCAGTAGTGAAGTTTCATTAAAACAAATTCATTTAAAATTTAACATTCAAAATTCAAAATAATTCATGAAATCCATTTGTGTGTATTGTGCTTCAAGTTTAGGAAACGACCCGATTTACGGTGAAACTGCGTTTGAGTTGGGAAAGACGATTGCGGAACATGGAATCGAATTGATTTACGGTGGAGCCAAAGTCGGACTGATGGGAAAAGTCGCCGATGGTGCAATTTCCAAAAATGGAAAAGTAATCGGCATCATTCCTGAATTTCTTCAAACCAAAGAAATCGCACATGAAACTCTTTTTGAGCTGATTACTGTTGAAACTATGCACGAACGAAAAGCGCTGATGCAAGAAAAATCGGATGGGTTTATTGCGCTTCCGGGCGGATTTGGGACGATGGAGGAGTTATTTGAAATCCTAACCTGGGGACAATTGGATTTGCACCGAAAACCAATAGGGATTTTAAATGTCAATGGATATTATGATGCGTTGATACAATTGGTCGAATCGATGATTGCTGCCGGATTGTTAAAAGACGAATACAAAAAAATGCTGTTGGTGAGTGATTCGATTGATGATTTGCTCAGTCAGATGAATTTGTATGAAGTTCCGTTTCAAACCAAATGGGACGGGAGTAAGGTGATGTAGTTTTTGCGTGGATGAGTGGGTGAGTTGGAGAGGTTAAGGTAATTGTGAAATGAAAATTTTGGCGTGTATTTTTGGGGTGAAGCAAACAAAAATCATGACAAAATGATGATTTAAGGAGTTATTTCGGTTAAAGTAAAACATTATACGTTTAATAAATGAATAAGATAATAGTTTTTGGGTTTTTAATTTTAGGAATATTGGCATCTGCACAAGAAATGATGATTCCGTATAAAGTTGGGAATCAATTTGGATTGGTAGATGAGCAAGAGCAAATTGTGGTAGAACCAAAATATGAAGAAATAATTTGGTTAGGAGGTGATTATTTTCAAACCACAGCAAAAATACAATTGAACGACAAATTGGAAACCGCACCAGGAAATTTTGTAGAAAGAAAACAAATGATTTCTGCCAAAGGTTTGTTGTACAAAGGAAAAGAATTAATTTCTGCTGGTCCTTATAGTGGATTTCAAGTTTTTCCAGAAATGTTCATACAAGCCAGGGTTGTAGGTGATCCGGCAAAAATAAGTTTGAATCAAACCGAATTTGACAATTTAAATGGAAAGGGTCCACTTTTCTTTTTGTTCAATTCAAAAGGGGAAAATGTTCATTCTGAAGGGTTTAGACGTTTGGAGTTGGTGGATACGATCGGCGTAAGCAATCGAAATTCGCTTCGTTCCAAATACGCTTTATTGTTTACAGAAAATTTTCAGAAACAGTTCCAAATGTGTGTTTTTGATGCAGATGCTGGGAAATTTAAAGAATGCCTGTTTCAAGATGTAACCGATTTTAAAATCGTAGATGCTGATGTAAATGCCAAAGTTTTTTATTTGGCTTATAAAGACAAAAACGGAACAGATCGAAAAAAAGTCGTCAAAAGAGAAAAGGATTATTTTACAATTGAAGATTTGGTGGGCGCAGTCCCGGAAAAAAAATCCAGCCAAGAAAAATATGAAGAAAGGATAGAAAATAAACCCGAAGTTGAAGCTGAAAATCCATCGAAAAAACAAGTTTCAGAAAAATTCTATGATTTAAAAGAGGATACTTTAATTTATCAGAAAGATGGTATTTCAACCAAAATCCCATTGAATCAAAAAATCAAACCACTTTTTATTCAGCCTTATTTGCAAAAACAAGCTGAAGATATGTTGTATAAAAAAGAGGGGAAATTTGGATTCATTCAAAATGGGAAAATAATGGAGGCCGATTTTGATTCACTGGCTTATTTCGGTACGCAGCATTATTTGGCTTGTAAAAAAATTGAAGGCAAACTGAAATGTGGAACATTGGATTTGAATAGAAATCAAGTGATTCCGATGGAATATGATTCAATTTTTGGTCAAATGAAAGTATTTGAATTGAACCCAAAATCAGGAAAACTGGAATTGGTAGTCGAGAAAAAAACCTCGCCGGTAAAAGTTCAAGAACAAAGGACATCTTATTATGTGAAAATTTCGCCCAATATTTCTATCTACAAAAACGGAAAAATGGGACTGGTAAAAATCGACAACCAAATGGTTCTGCCTTTGCAGTATGATGCAATAGGGATGAATAATTTAAAAACCAGAGGTTCAGCGGTTCATCGGTTCATGGTGTTGAAACAAGATGGAAATTATGGTGTTGTGATGTCCAATTTTAATTCAGAAAATCAAGAAGTAATTGTTGAAATCATCGAGCCGATTTTTCCGGATTATCCAGCATTTTATTTCAAAGATTACTACGGAAAAAAGGGATTTCATCTGTTTGGATTGATGGATGAAAACGGAAAATTGGAGAACTATGCTTCTGAAATCGGGAGGATTTTTATGATGCCTTAGTTTTAACTTAATTATAACGAATCCAATTCGACAAAAAAAAACTAATTTTATACCCAAATTTAAAGGAATGAAAATCGGGATCGTTTGTTATCCGACCTATGGCGGAAGTGGAATTGTGGCGACAGAATTGGGGATGGATTTGGCAGAACGCGGTCATGAGATTCATTTCATCAGTACGAGTTTACCTGCAAGGCTGGACATCACGATTTCCAATATTTATTTTCATAAAGTCAACGTCGAAACTTATCCTTTATTTGAAGAATATCAACCTTATTCTTTGGCGTTGAGTACCATCATCGTCAACATTGCGCAGTCGCATGGATTGGATTTGTTGCATGTACACTATGCCATTCCTCATGCATACGCAGCCTATTTTGCGAAGCAAATGTTGCGTGAAAAAGGAATCGAATTGCCGATCATCACGACACTTCATGGAACTGATATTACGTTGGTAGGAAATCATCCAGCTTATAAACCGGCGGTCGAATTTTCCATCAACCATTCTGATAAAGTTACAGCCGTATCAGAAAGTTTGAAAAAAGAAACCTACGAATTCTTTTCTATCAAAAACGAAATTGAAGTGATTCCCAATTTTATTGACAATGAACAATATGAAATAGAGGAGGACTGTGGTTGTCGAAATCAATTGGCAGAAAAAAAAGAAAAAGTCATCATTCATGTTTCCAACCTCCGAAAAGTGAAGCGATTAAATGATGTGGTGAGCATTTTTTACGAAATCCAAAAAGAAATACCTTCCAAATTGATCATCGTGGGCGAAGGACCTGAATGGGAAAATGCAAACGCTTTGATTCAAAATTTGGGCATTGCACATAAAGTCAAAAATTTAGGAAAAATAAATGAATTGTATAACGTCTTATGTTCGTCCGATTTATTTTTATTGCCTTCAGAAAAAGAGAGTTTCGGATTGGCGGCTTTGGAAGCGATGGCAGCAAGAGTTCCCGTGATTTCCTCCAATGCAGGAGGGATTCCTGAAGTAAACATCGATGGGCAAACCGGATTTGTTTTACCGGTAGGAGATGTGGAAGGTATGGCACGAAGAGGAATTGAAATGCTTTCAGATGAGAAAGTTTTGTCCGAATTTAAAGAAAATGCCAAAAAACAAGCCTTTAAATTCGACAAAAAAAACGTCCTTCCTCTGTATGAAGAATTGTATTATTCCATCCTTCAGAAAGCCTAAAAAAAAGTGCCTTAATTTTATAGAATCATTCTAAACTAAGCCTAGAGCGCAATTGAATGATATTTTTCATTGTTAAAATTTTTTAACTTTTCTACATTTGTTTCCAATCAAATCAAAATCTGCTTTATGGCAAAAGAAGCTTTATTCCGGTCATCCATCGGGAAAAAATTTGCGATGGCTTTGTCAGCATTATTTTTGCTGATTTTCCTGTTACAACACTTCATTATCAATTCGTTATCCGTTATATGCCCATCAGCATTTAACGAAGCTTCCCACTTTATGGGATACAATCCTTTCATTCAATATTTGATGCAACCGGTTTTAATTTTTGCGGTTGTTTTTCATTTTGTAATGGGTTTTGTGTTGGAAATCCAGAACAAATCCGCGAGAGGTCCGGTGAATTATGCGGTGAGCAATAAAGCTGCGAACTCTACTTGGATGTCCAGAAACATGATTTGGAGTGGAGCAGTGATTCTCGGATTTTTGGTCTTGCACTTTATCGATTTCTGGATTCCGGAAATTTCGCATAAATACGTGCATGCATTACCGGAAGATCCCAACCGATATTATGAAGAATTGCTTCATAAATTTCAAAGTCCATGGAGAGTGTTGGCGTATGTTTTCGCCTTCTTCTTATTGATGATGCATTTGTTACACGGTTTCCAGTCTGCATTCCAGTCCATAGGAGCCAACCACAAAAGATACAATCCGTTGATCAAATCTTTCGGAAAAGCATTTGCAATCGTGATTCCAATTGGATTTGTGTTGATTGCCATTATTAATTATTTAAAAGTCAATGAAATCATATGAGCAAATTAGATTCAAAAATACCTGCAGGACATATTTCTCAAAAATGGAGCGAACATAAAGCGCATTTGAATTTAGTAGCGCCAAACAACCGTGACCGCATCGAAATCATCGTGGTCGGAACCGGATTGGCAGGTGGTTCAGCTGCAGCTTCATTGGCCGAATTGGGTTACAAAGTCAAAGCATTTTGTTACCAAGATTCGCCTCGTAGAGCGCACTCTATTGCAGCTCAAGGAGGTATCAACGCTGCAAAAAATTACAAAGGAGACAACGACTCTGTTTATAGATTGTTTTATGATACCATTAAAGGTGGTGACTACCGCGCACGTGAAGCAAACGTTCACCGTTTGGCGGAAGAATCGGCCAATATCATCGACCAATGTGTAGCACAAGGCGTTCCTTTTGCACGGGATTACGGCGGATATTTGGACAACCGTTCATTTGGTGGTGTTCAGGTCAGTCGTACTTTTTATGCCAAAGGTCAAACCGGACAACAATTATTGTTGGGTGCCTATTCCGCGATGAACCGTCAAATCGGTTTGGGACGAATTGAAATGTTCAACCGACACGAAATGTTGGAATTGGTAATCGTTGACGGAAAAGCAAGAGGAATCATCGCCAGAAATTTAGTAACGGGAGAAATCGAAAGACATTCGGCGCACGCTGTGGTCATAGCTTCCGGCGGATACGGAAATGTATATTTCTTGTCGACCAATGCGATGGGATCTAACGTCACGGCTTCTTGGAAAATCCATAAAAAAGGCGCTTATTTTGCGAATCCTTGTTATGTGCAAATTCACCCGACTTGTATTCCGGTTCACGGTACCAACCAATCCAAATTGACTTTGATGTCCGAATCATTGCGGAATTCAGGACGAATTTGGGTGCCGAAAAAGAAAGAAGATGCAGTTGCAATACGCGAAGGAAAATTAAAAGCCAAAGACATACCGGAAGAGGAAAGAGATTATTATTTGGAGAGAAGATATCCGGCTTTTGGAAATTTAGTGCCGCGTGATGTGGCTTCCAGAGCGGCAAAAGAAAGATGTGATGCCGGATTTGGAATTGAAAGCAATGATACAAATGAAGGCGTTTTTCTTGATTTCTCAACCGAAATCAAAAAGAAAGGAAAAGAAGTTGCCTTTGCGCAAGGAAATCACAACCCATCTGATGCGGAAATCGAAAAATTAGGTAAAAAATGGGTAGAGGACAAATACGGAAACCTTTTTCAGATGTACCAAAAAATTACAGATGAAAATCCGTATGAAACCCCGATGAAAATATATCCGGCGGTTCACTACACGATGGGTGGCGTTTGGGTGGATTATAATTTAATGAGTACGATCCCGGGTTGTTTCGTATTGGGCGAAGCCAATTTCTCCGATCACGGAGCGAACCGTTTGGGTGCTTCAGCTTTGATGCAAGGTTTGGCCGACGGTTATTTTGTAATTCCATATACGATTGCCGATTATTTGGCAGCAGATATCCGAACCGGACATATTTCGGAGAATTCTCCTGAATTTGACGCAGCAGAAAAAGAAGTGAAAGATCAAATCAATTTCTTTATCAATAATAAAGGTACGCGTTCCGTAGATAGTTTCCACAAAGCTTTGGGACATATTATGTGGAACAAAGTTGGGATGGCGAGAAATGCAGAAGGGTTGAAAGAAGCAATTCAAGAAATTGCAGAACTCAGAGAAGAATTCTACAAAGATGTATTTGTTCCCGGAACCAATGATGAGTTGAATCCTGAATTGGAAAAAGCGATACGTGTAGCAGACTTTTTGGAATTGGGACAATTGATGGCAAAAGATGCTTTAATGAGAAATGAATCTTGTGGCGGTCATTTCCGAGAAGAATATCAAACGGAAGAAGGTGAAGCGCTTCGTGACGATGAGAATTTTACTTTCGTAGCGGCTTGGGAATACAAAGGAACCGACATCAACCAAGAAGAAATGCACAAAGAAGAATTGAAATACGAGTTTATCGAACTGAAAGCACGTAGTTATAAATAAAACGAAATTCGAACTTCGAAATTCGTATATCGAAAAAATTAAAATATGGCAGCAAAAAATATAAATATCACGTTGAAAATTTGGCGACAAAAAAGCGACAAAGCCAAAGGTAAAATCGAAACATACAAACTAAACGATGTTTCCACTGCCAGTTCATTTCTGGAAATGTTGGATCAACTCAACGAACAATTGATTTCGGAAAACAAAGAACCTGTTGCTTTTGACCACGATTGTCGTGAAGGAATCTGTGGGATGTGTTCGCTTTACATCAACGGTCGTCCGCATGGTCCTGACACCGGAATCACGACTTGCCAATTGCATATGAGGATGTTCAAAGACGGCGAAACCATTTATGTCGAACCTTGGCGTTCTGTTGCTTTTCCGGTGATCAAAGATTTGATCGTGGATCGTTCTTCTTTTGATAGAATTCAACAAGCCGGAGGTTTCGTTTCCATCGGAACTTCAGGAAATACCATCGATGCCAATTCACTTCCCGTTCCAAAAGCCGATGCTGACAATGCCTTTGATGCTGCGACTTGCATCGGATGTGGTGCTTGTGTAGCGGCTTGTAAAAACGGATCGGCGATGTTGTTTGTCGGTGCCAAAATCTCCCAATTCGCTTTGTTGCCGCAAGGTAGAGTGGAAGCTTCAAGAAGAGCACAAAAAATGGTCGCCCAAATGGACGAAGAAGGATTTGGAAACTGTTCCAACACCGGCGCTTGTGAAGTGGAATGTCCAAAGGGAATTTCGTTGGAGAATATCGCTAGAATGAACCGTGAATATCTTAGTGCCAAAATCGTTTCAGAAGAATAATTGGTTTTTATTCATAATTTTATATGGAGCCGGCAGAGATTGTCGGCTTTTTCTTTTTAAATTCGTTTTATGGATTTCAAACAAATTTTTATCAATAACGAAAAATGGATTCAGGGAAAAATCGAAACAGAACCCGAATATTTCAAAGAACTTTCAAAAGGCCAAAGCCCTGAAATTCTCTACATCGGTTGTTCGGATTCCCGTGTTTCTGCAGAAGAAATGATCGGTGCAAAACCGGGAGAAATTTTTGTTCATCGTAACATTGCCAATATGGTCATCAGCATTGATTTGAATGTAATGTCGGTTTTAAATTATGCAGTTGATCATCTGAAAGTAAATCACGTCGTGGTTTGCGGGCATTATTTCTGTGGGGGCGTGAAGGCAGCGATGGAAGCAAAAGATTTGGGGATTTTGAATCCTTGGCTCCGAAACATTCGCGATGTGTATCGTTTACACAAAACAGAATTGAACCAAATTCAGGATGAAAATGAGCGATACAATCGTTTGGTCGAATTGAACGTCAAAGAACAATGCATCAATTTGGTGAAAACCGCTGCGGTTCAAAAAGCTTACAAAGAACGAAATCTGAAAGTGCACAGCTGGGTTTTTGACATTCATTCGGGGAAATTGATCGATTTGAATTTCGATTTTGAAAAAGAATTGAAAGGAATTATGGAGATTTATAATTTAGGGTAGGTAATAAAATTGTGTCCCGATGCATCGGGATTAAGTGTATTCTTTGTGTACCTTGTGGTTAAGCCTTCGATCCTCTTTTCGCTGACAGGCGGTTCGGTGTGAAAACCACAAAGCACACAAAGTGAATCACAAAAGGACACAATGTTTTTGTTTAGAACACAAAGTTTAAAAATACTATGAAAAAATCAGATATTCAAGAACAACCGGTTCATTACCAAACCTATATCCAATTGGTACAAGATTTACCTTTGAAAGCCGCTTTGGATAAACATTTGGCAGAATTTCAAGACTGGAATTGGGAGGAATTAAAAGCCATCGGCGATAATGTTTATGCACCTGGGAAATGGACAATCCGAGAAATCATCCAGCATATCATCGATTGGGAAAGGATTTTTGCTTATCGGGCTTTGATTTATGTACGGCAAGAGGAAAATCGACCGCCGGGTCACGATCAAGATATTTTGGCTTCAAATTCAAAAGCCAATCAAAAAACTTGGGAAGCGTTAAAAGACGATTTCATCATAACCCGAAGCGCTACGATTGCTTTGTTCCAATCTTTTGACAAAGAAGATTTGATGAAACCTTATTTTTATGGCGAAAACCATCAAAACCAAATGTCGATTTTTGCATTGGGTTATTCGATAGTTGGACATCAGATTCATCATTTTAATGTGATTAAAGAACGATATTTATCTTTAATATAATTGTAATTAACCTCCAAGGTTAATTTTCATTCCGACGAAAACCTTGGAGGTTAACAAAATTCCTATTTTCTTTTTATTCTATACAACCTTCCTTGATCTGTCACCGCATACAGCATTCCATCAAAATAGGCAATATCCCGAAAACGCTGATTTTCATCTTCTAACAATCGTTCTTCTCCAACCACTTTATTATTTTCTAGTACGACACGATTGATATGTTGACCGCTCAAACAACCGATGAACAGATTGTTTTTCCATTCGAGAATTTGATTTCCTTCATAAAACACAATTCCACTTGGCGAAATCACCGGATCCCAATAATAAATCGGTTGTTCCATTCCTTCTTTTTGTTGGATCGGCGGATTTCCGATTTCCTCGCCGCCGTATTCGATTCCATACGTAATCGTCGGCCAACCGTAATCTTTTCCTTTTTCGATGCGGTTTAACTCATCGCCCCCACGAGGTCCAAACTCCGTTTCCCATAAATCGTCTGTTTCGGGATGAATCGCCAAACCTTGCGCATTCCGAATTCCGTATGCATAAATTTGAGGAATAACACCTTCTTTTCCGACGAACGGATTTCCCGGAGCTGGATCGCCGTCTTTCGTGATTTTAAATATTTTTCCCAATGCCGATTTTAAATCCTGTGCCTGCACACGACCTTCGATGATCGAACGTTCGCCCGTACTCACAAATAAATTTCCATCTTTATCAAATTGCAATCTGGAACCGTAATGCAAGGAGCTGTCCATCGCCGGCACCGCACGGAAAATAATGGTTGGATTTTCAACTTTCCCGGAATTTTCATTCAATTTCCCTTTGGCAACCGCCATCAAATTTTTTCCGTCGGCTTGTTCTTCAGAAAACGACCAATAAATCATTTGATTGGTTTGGAAATCCGGATCCAAAGCTACATCGAGCAATCCGCCTTGTCCGCGGTCATCCACTTCCGGAAATCCTTCGATGGTTTTGACTCGCAATCCGGTCGCATCATAGATTTGCATTTTCCCGGCTTTTTCGGTGATGAGCAAACGACTATCGGGTAGGGGAATCACGGCCCAAGGTTTGGTCAGACTTTCCGCTAAAACATCCACTTGATAAGGCGTTGTAGTTTTCACGCCGGCAACTCGGGTTTGGCCTTTGAAAGCGGATTTGTAATCGGAATTCGGTTTTTCGGTTTCGACCGGAGCGAGATTTTCTGTAGAATTAGAAGAATTCGAAGCCGTAGAACTCGTGTTTTTTTGCGAACAACTGATTAGCATAAAAAATAAAAAGCTGCAAAGAAAAATTGGATTTCGGAAATGCATAATTTGAGATTTCCGATGAATTCCACAAAAATTGTTCCTTAGAAAAGTTTCATATTTAATACCTCCACAATTTAAATAATTTCTCTTCAAATTCTGCATCCGGCAAAAATTGTTTTTCCAATTCTGCATCAAAAGGAATCGGTGTATTCATACTGCCTACACGGAAAACCGGCGCATCCAATTCTTCAAATAATTCCTCTGAAATGACCGCCGCGATCTCTCCTCCAAATCCGCTGATCAACGTATCTTCGTGCAAAACAATTGCTTTTCCTGTTTTTCGTACCGAATTCAAAACCGTTTCCTTATCCCAAGGAACCAACGTCCGTAAATCGACAATTTCCGCATCGATTTCAGGATGTTTTTTTAAAGTTTCCAATGCCAAATGAACGCCCATACCGTAAGTGATGATGGACAATTCTTCTCCTTTTCGGTGAATTCTTGCTTTCCCAAACGGGACTGTATAATAACCTTCCGGAACAGTTGATTTTAAACTTCTGTATAATTTTTTATGTTCAAAATACATTACGGGATTGGGATCGGCAAAAGATTGCAACAACAAACCTTTGGCGTCTTCCGGTGTCGCCGGATAAATCACTTTCAGTCCCGGAACCTTTGTAAACCAAGCTTCTGTGGATTGCGAATGATAAGGTCCGGCTGCTACGCCACCGCCCGTCGGCATTCGTACTACGACATCGGCATTCTGGTTCCATCGGTAATGAGCTTTCGCCAAATTATTCACGATTTGGTTGAATCCTTCCGTTACGAAATCGGAAAACTGCATTTCGATCATACTTTTTTGTCCCGAAATTGATAATCCTAAACCGGCACCGATGATGGCGGCTTCGCAAAGTGGTGTATTTCGGATACGGTCTTTTCCATATTTATCCAAAAATCCTTCGGTAACTTTAAAAGCACCGCCATATTTGGCGATGTCTTGTCCCATAAAAACCAATTCGGGATAGAGTTTCATCGCTTCGTCCAATCCTTCTGAAATCGCATCGATGAACCGAATTTCCCGATTGGAAATGGATTTAGGAACAAATTCTTCGTTGGAAAACGGAGCAAAAACATCGTTGATTTCGGTTTCTTTATTAGGAATGATTTTCGGTAAAGCATCGGCAGCTTCTAATTCGCTTAAAACAAATTCGCTTAAATCATTTCGCAATTTCTGAATGGATTTGTCGGTCAGAATTCCTTTTTCTTTCAATAAATTTTCAAATCGGAGAATCGGGTCTTTGTCTTCCCAAGATTCGATCAACCCTTCGGGATAATAAGCCGTACCTGAGGCTTCTTCGTGTCCGCGCATACGAAAAGTCATACATTCGATAAGTACCGGACGTGGATTTTTCCGGATTTCTTCTGCCCAATGTTTGACGGTTTCATAAACTTCAAGAAAGTTATTTCCATCGATGGAAACCGCGTCAATTCCATATCCGATTCCTTTGTCAGCAAAAGATTTCATGCGAAACTGTTCGGATGAAGGCGTGGAAAGTCCCCATTGGTTATTCTCGACGATGATGATCACCGGCAATTGCCAAACGGCAGCGGTGTTAACCGCTTCGTGAAAATCACCTTCGCTTGCGCCACCGTCTCCAGTAAAAACGAGCGTGGCTTGTTTGTTTTTTTGCAACAAATTGGCCAGTGCAATTCCGTCTGCGACACCCATTTGGGAGCCGAGATGGGAAATCATTCCGACGATTTTATATTCCTGCGTTCCGAAATGAAAAGAACGGTCACGGCCTTTGGTAAAGCCTTCGGCTTTTCCCTGAAATTGGGCGAAAAGTCTTTTTAGAGGAATTTCGCGAGCGGTAAAAACCCCGAGATTCCGGTGCATGGTCAACATGTATTCGTCGGGATGCATTGCCAAAGCCGTTCCGACAGAAATTCCTTCTTGTCCCCAAGAAGAAAACCATTTGGATATTTTTCCTTGTCTGAGTCCGATGAGCATTCGCTCTTCGATCATACGAGGAAGGAGGATTTTTTTATAGAATTCGAGGTATTGGGAATCAGAGTAAGTTGTCGCCACGGATTAAAATTTGAAGGTCAAAATTAGGAAATTCTTTGATTGAAAAATATAAAAAAACCTGTTATACTTTGTTTCACTCGGTACAACAGGTTAAAATGTATTGATTTGAAAAATTATTTTTTCTCCAATGATTTTTCAATTGCGCGCATGGCATCTTCTTTGTCAAACATTTCAGCGGTTTGATAGGCTTGTCTTAGTAATCTAGCGCTATCAAAGCTGGTTTTGTCGAGTTCAAATGCTTTTTCCAAATAAGGAATAGCTTTGGTATAAAGTGCTTTACGTTTTTCAGTGTTTTCTTTATACAATTGTTTCTCTTTTGCTGAATTTCCTAAATTCGCATTGATCAATTCAATGTATTCCTTTTCCGGTTTTACAATGGTAATTGCCGCATTGGTATAAGCATTTTTAAACTTCGGATCTACTTGAATGGCTTTGTCAAAGTAGGCCAAAGCTTCTTCGTTCTTATTTTGATCCATGTAAAGAATTCCGATGTTGAAATAATTGGTTGCATTGTTTGGATCGATTTTGGTGTTTTCGATCAATTTTTCTAGAAAAAGATCTGATTGACCAGAGTTATGGTAAACATTTCCGACCAAAGTTTGGATTTCGTTGTCTTTACCGTATTTGTTGGAAATTTTTTCAACGATAGGGTCGTATTTTTTTTGTCCAACCAATGTGCGCAAAGCATACATATACAATTCTTTTTCAACAGAAGGTGATTTTACTTCTTTCACGCCGGTTACCAAACCTAGTTTGGCTTGGGTGTCTGCTTCTGCTTTGGTGTTAAATGAAACTTCTTGACCTGAAGCTTTGTCTTTACCGACCCAAGAAGAAGATTCTCCGGTATAACCTTCGTTGATCAATTCTTTATAAGTATCAAATGCTTTTTGAAAGTTTTCGGCTTTGTGGTAGCTGAGAGCTGCATTATATTTAAATAAATCACCATCACCACCGATTGCCTTCGCTAAATAAGATGCTTCTAAAAATTTATCACCAGCAAGGTTTGCATTATCAGCTTGATAAGCATCATTGGCTTGTTTTAAGACAGCTTCGGCTTTTGTACGCAAAGATTCTTGCACTTTCAAACTTAAGTTAGGTGTCAGTTTTTCTTCTTTTGGTTTAGCATAATCACCATTGGCAACAGCTGCATCAGCATCTGCTTTTGTTGCATAATATTCGGTTTGTTTGGTGGATTTGTTTTTCACGGAATACATGGTTCCGTTTTCAAATTTTCCCATTTCGCCAAACATTTTGGCAGCTTCTATAGAATTTCCTTCTTTTAAAGCGACTTGTCCTGCGGCATAATAATATTTTGCTTTTAATTCAGGACTGATGGTATTGGCATTCATTTGCGAAGCCACTTTCGCCAATTCAGTTTTAGCTGAAGAAGTATTGTTGGACTCAACGGCAGAAAATGCAGCTTCAATTTCTTTTTCTTGTGCAAAAACGCCCAAGGACATCACCAAAGCCGCTAATGATAAAACTATTTTTTTCATCTGTTTATTATTATTGTTTTTCAATCATCAGATGGAACCTTTTATGTTTAAAATGGTCATTCCACTATGTGTTTATAGACCATTTTTAACAAATCGGTTTCATTTTTTCTAATTTATTCGTTTGTTTCTTTGTCAGAATTTAAATTTTCTGGCGTGTCATTATCAACATCTGAGCCATTTGAATTTTCGTTAACATCATTTAACGTTTCATCTGCTAAATTTTCCAATTCTTCATCTTCTTCAATGGCTACTTTTGCAACAGCAGCGATTTCGTCATTTTTCTTTAAATTGATCAATCGGACACCTTGTGTTGCACGCCCCATGACACGCATTTCTTTTACTCCGGTACGGATGGTTACACCTGATTTGTTGATGATCATCAAATCGTTTTCGTCTGTAACGGATTGAATCGCAATTAATTTACCGGTTTTTTCTGTGATGTTCAAGGTTGTAACACCTTTTCCGCCACGATTTGTAATGCGATAATCCTCGATGGAACTTCTTTTTCCATAACCTTTTTCAGAAACCACAAGAACGGTTTCGTTTTCTTTGTCACGGATCACGATCATACCGATTACTTCATTGTCATCAGTTCCCAAATTGATACCACGAACACCGGAAGCCGTTCTTCCCATCGGACGAACTTTTTCATCCTCAAATCGGATCGCTTTTCCGCTTAGGGAAGCAATCATGATTTCACTTTTGCCGTCAGTTAATTTGGCTTCTAATAATTGGTCACCTTCACGTACGGTGATAGCGTTGATACCGTTGACACGTGGACGAGAATAAGCTTCAAGGGAAGTTTTCTTCACCACACCTTTTTTGGTCACCATGATGACGTAATTATTGTTTACGTATTCTGCATCCATCAAATCATGGGTGCGGATATATGCACGAACCTTATCGTCCGGTTCGATGTTGATGAGGTTTTGAATTGCTCTTCCTTTTGAAGTTTTTGAACCTTCCGGAATTTCGAATACACGCATCCAGAAACATTTTCCTTTTTCGGTAAAGAAAAGCATATATTGGTGATTGGTTGCGACGACCATGTATTCCAGGAAGTCAGCATCACGTGTAGTTGCGCCACGGTTTCCAACTCCTCCACGAGATTGTTTTCTGTATTCGGTAAGTGGAGTTCGTTTGATATAACCCATATGAGAGATGGTCAAAACCATTTCTTCATCCGGAATCAAATCTTCGATGTTCATATCACCACCTGCGTAGTCGATATCTGAACGTCTTTCATCTCCGTATTTTTCTTTGATTTCTTCGAGTTCGTCTCGGATGATTTTCATCCTCAAATCATAGCTTTCCAAAATTTCTTTTAAATAATCGATGGTTTTCATCAATTCTTCGTATTCGGCTCTGATTTTATCGATTTCAAGTCCGGTAAGCGTTCTCAAACGCAATTCAAGAATAGCTCTGGCTTGGATTTCACTTAGTTCAAAAGCTTCCATCAAACCTGCGCGAGCATCATCTGGTGTTGCACTTTCGCGGATGATTTTAATGGCTCTGTCCAAATCATCTTGGGTACCGATTACTTTCATGTAACCTTCCAAGATATGTGCACGTTCTTCTGCTTTTCTTAATTCATATTCGGTACGACGAACGACCACATCGTGTCTATGGTTCACGAAATGTTTGATCAAATCTTTGAGATTCAATTGTTCAGGTCTTCCGTTTACCAGTGCGATATTGTTAACGCTAAAAGAAGATTGAAGTGCAGTATGTTTGAACAATAAATTCAAAACGATGTTGGGAACGGCATCCATTTTTAGCACATAGACGATGCGCATTCCTTTACGGTCAGATTCATCACGGATTTCAGAAATGCCTTCTAGTTTTCCTTCTTTGATCAAATCGGCCGTTTTGGCGATCATATCTGCTTTGTTGACCTGATAAGGGATTTCTGAAACGATAATACAATCGCGACCCTGGACGGTTTCGAAGTTGGTTTTGGCTCGCATGACAATTCGCCCACGACCTGTTTCAAGTGCTTCTTTTACCCCGCTGTAACCATATATAATTCCTCCGGTTGGGAAATCAGGCGCTTTGATATGTTGAATCAACTCATCTATGGAAACTTCGTTGTTTTCAATATAGGCAATCGTTCCGTCAATGACTTCAGTTAAATTATGCGGAGCCATATTGGTCGCCATACCTACAGCAATTCCTGCTGCACCGTTTACCAAAAGATTGGGAATACGTGTAGGAAGTACTTTTGGTTCTTGAAGGGTGTCGTCAAAGTTCAATTGGAAATCAACGGTTTCTTTGTCGATATCGGACAGCATTTCCTCCGAAATTTTCTGCAATCTGGCTTCGGTATAACGCATTGCAGCCGGTGGATCACCATCTACAGATCCAAAGTTACCTTGTCCATCTACCATCATGTATCGAAGCGACCAAGGCTGTGCCATACGTACCATGGTGTCATAAACAGAGGAGTCACCATGCGGGTGATATTTACCTAAAACTTCTCCTACAATACGTGCCGATTTTTTATAAGCACGGTTGGACATTACACCCAATTCATACATTCCAAATAAAACCCTCCTGTGAACAGGCTTCATCCCATCTCGTACATCTGGCAAAGCACGTGATACTATTACCGACATCGAATAATCGATGTAAGCCGATTTCATTTCATCCTCGATGTTGATCGGGATTAATTTTTCTCCGTCATTATTCATTTAAACTATTTTTTGTTTAATGTTTCAAGTTTGAGGTTTCAGGTTCAAAAATTTGAAAATATTTCATGGAATTGTAAGAATTTTACCTGAAACGAAATTTAACGTGCTAAAATACGAACTTTACACCGTATGAGCCATTATAATTATAGGTAGTTTTCAACATTTTGCTCCATTTTGTTTATATTTTCTAGAATTCTACTTTCGAAAGCTTTGGATATTTTCAAAATCAATTTTCACAATATTTTGTAGATAATTTAGTTTAAACTGAAATCTCATAAAATTTTATTCCATGAATGCAATTAAACTCTTTCTTTTATTGGCTTTTATTGCTGTTTTTAGTTTCGGACAGGAAGCAAAAATCGTCAAACTTTTGAATGAACAATTTCGTTCAGAGCAAAAAATGTATGAACCTTATGAAGAAGAAAAACCGGAAATGATTCAACCTTTCCAGATTGAAAACGGAATCCTCAGTTTTGAATTCAAGTACAGTGGAAAAGGAAAAGAAACCCATTTTAGAAGGCAAGTTCATTTGGCTAACGTCGTTCGATTGGACAAAGACATCAATGTGATTTTGATTTCTGAAAATGATGGCGTACTGGAAACCATAAATGTGTTTGGCGAAAATCAGGAATTGATTTCGGAACAACAAATTGAGCACAATATGTTTTTTCTCGAAATCAGAAAAGAATTTGGCAATGAGAAATTTAAAAATAGATTATTGAAAGCGTTTAAAAGTGCTGGTTATGAGGTTTCAAATGAATATTGGGCAGATTAATTTCTCCTTTTGGAAATAGATTTAAAAAGGAAATTTTAAAGAACAGAAGAAATTTTCTAAAAATGATTTTTGTATTTGAAAAATAGAAGTATATTTGCACTCCGTTTGAGAAAACGTATAAACAGTTTACGAAGATGAAAAGAACATTTCAACCCAGCAACAGAAGAAAAAGAAACAAACACGGTTTCCGTGAGAGAATGGCTACCAAAAACGGTCGTAAAGTTTTGGCGGCTCGTAGAAAAAGGGGCAGAAAGCAATTGACGGTTAGCGAAGTTAGAGCTAAACGATAATCGCTAATATTATATTAAAAAGACCAAGCCTGAAAGTTTCTTTCGGGCTTTTTTTTATATTTGTTTCTGAAAAAACAGAAATATGTCAAATAAGGTTATCCAGTTAGAAAGAGCGTTTATTTATCAGCGAAATTATTTGGTGCTGAGCAATGTGGATTTTGAGTTAAATGAAGGTGAATTTGCGTATCTGATTGGGAAAACCGGAAGTGGTAAATCCAGTTTGTTAAAAGTACTTTATGGAGATTTACCGCTCAATGAAGGCTATGGGAAAGTAGGAGGAATAGAACTTAACGGAATGAGTACCGGTAAAATCCCCAATCTCCGCCGTCATCTAGGCATCGTATTTCAAGATTTCCAACTTTTACTAGACAGAAATGTTGAGAAAAATCTTTCTTTCGTTTTAAAAGCCACCGGTTGGAAAGACAAAACCTTGATCAATGATCGTATCGATGAAGTTCTGGAGAGCGTGGGCATGATTTCCAAAAAGAAAATGATGCCATTCCGACTTTCCGGTGGTGAACAACAGCGGATTTCCATTGCCAGAGCACTTTTGAACCATCCCGAATTGATTTTGGCAGACGAGCCAACCGGAAATCTCGATCCGGAAACCTCAGTCGAAATCATGAATTTGATTTTAAATCTTTCCAAAGAAAAAAATGTAGCGGTTTTGATGGCGACGCATGACTACAATATCATCCAGAAATTCCCGGCCAAAACCTTTAAATGCGAAGACGGAAAAGTCCATGTCGCTGAGTCCGAATCTTTATTCCTAGGCTGATGCTCACTGTTTGTATTCCGGTTTTTAATTGGGATGTCAGCAATTTGGTGAAGGAAATCCATCGTCAATGTCAGTTGCATGATTTCGAATTTGAAATACTTGCAGTCGATGATTGTTCGACAAATCAAAATACAAAAATAGCCAATACTCAAATTCAACTTTCTCATTTTCAGCTGATTCAACTTCAGGGAAACGTTGGCAATGCTGAAGCGAGAAATATTCTGGCTCGAAGCGCAAAATTCGATTGGCTGTTATTTCTAGACGCCGATATGATTCCGGCAAATGATGATTTTATAGCCAATTATTTAAAGGAAATTCAAATCGCAGATTTCGACATCATGAGCGGTGGAATTCTTTATGAAAATCAAGTAGCGCCTGAATTTCGGTTAAAATGGTTGCATGGAAAAAATACTGAAGAACAAATTCAAGGAAAAGATCCTTATTTGGAAATCAGAGGTAATAATTTTTTAGTGCGAAAGGAAATTTTCTTAGAAAATCCATTTGGTGGATTACCGGAAAACTATGGTTATGTGGACACGCATTTTGGTTTGAAATTAAAACAAGCTGGAGCCAAAGTCAAAATCATTTCCAATCCATGCATTCATCTCGGTCTGGAAACCAATCAAAAATTCATCGAGAAATTTAAAAAAGCGATCCAAAACGCCAATTGGATGATGAAAAATCAACCCGAAATGGCTGAAAATCTGCGCATCGTGCAAATGTTTAAAAAACTAAACAAACTGGGTTTGATTCAACCGATTGCGTATGTTTTTAAAAAATCAGAAAAAAAATTACTTCGAAATTTATTGTCAGAAAATCCTTCATTACTGGCTTTCCAACTGTATAAATTGGGTTATTTCTGCTCGTTGAAAACCGAATAAATCCCTTCCAACTTCTTTTCTTCATGCGACCAATTGAAAACTTCAGCCGCCCTTTTTAAATTTTCTGTATAAGGCGATTTCCCTTCTTCCAGCATCATTTTTATCCTTTCAGCAATATGTTTCGGTTCGTGATTTTCTATCGTTTTTCCCAATCGGTAATTTTCAATCGTCGCTTTGATTTCCGGTAAATAAGTACCCAAAATCGGAATACCTGCGTGGGTGTAATCAAAAATTTTATTGGGCAATGCATACCGATAACTGATGCCGTAATCCTCTTCCAAACTCAGTCCCAAATCGGCTTTTGGCGTGATGCATTTTAATTGGTTCGGTGAAACATTTCCTAGAAATTTGACTTTGTTTTCTAATTTTAAATCTTCGGTCAAAGTTTCAAATTCTACTTTTTTTGGTCCATTTCCTACGATCCATAATTGTACATTTTCCAGAAATTGCATGGCTTCAATCATTTTTCCGATCCCTCGGCTGAAATTGATGACACCTTGGTAAATCAGAATTTTTTCAGTTGAAATTTCAGGTAAATCGATTGAAAGTTTAGTGTCCGCATTTTTTTGAATCAGGGGAACATTCATCACCACTTCGGGCCGATTTTGGTATGCTTTTTCAAACCAATCAGCATAGCCATTGCTTACGGTATAAAAATGTTTGAGGTTTGGAACGATGGATTTTTCCAGTGTTTTCCAAATCTTTTTGCGAAACGGACGATTGTACAATGTCGGAACTTCCGAGAAAATTTCATGGCTGTCAAACACCAATTCGCAACCTTTTATTTTGCTTATCAAATAATTGGGTAACAAAGCATCGAGATCGTTTGCCAACAAAATATCGTCTTTTTTAGCAATCGAATTTAATTTGAAAAACAATTTCCGGTTAAAATCCAAATACATTTTCATTCCGCTTTGTGCGCTTAAATTCAAATAATGAACGGGATAAGGGAAGTTGAGTTTCGGTTCACCACGCAAATTTGTTGCGACCACTTCTACTTCAAAACCAAATTTCATCAACGAGCCACAAACCTTTTGGACACGCTGGTCGCTGTCAAAATTATTGATAACCGAAGTGATGATTTTGCGTTTTTTCATATGGGTTTTGCGTTATAGGGTGTGAGTTTTGCTTTTTAAATAATTTCTAATTTTAACAATAAACGCAAATCACTTAACTCTGAATTTCTTTTTTGTCCTTTAAAATGAGAAAATACAATTGAATGAATATCAAAATGGCATTGGGAATGACCACCGGCCATGCTTCGAAATAAAATCCATACACCACGAAACACAAACAACCGATCATGTTGATGACCCGAACCCATTTCAATTGGTTCACAATAAAAGATAAAACGATAAAAACCGAAGCGGCGTAGCCAATCCATTCAAACCAATTTGAATTCATTTTTGAAATTTAAATTAGCGCAAAAGTACTCATTTTTCGCTATGCGAACTGCGCAATTCGCTTTGCGTTAAAAGTCTTCTTTCACTTCAAACCGCATTGTTTCTCGAGTTTCCGGATGGACAAATTCCAATTCTGCTGCGTGAAGATGCAATCGATCGGCCGGTTTCCCGTACAAATCATCTCCGACAATTGGTGCATTTAATCCCAATTCATGCGCAGCATGCATCCGCAATTGATGTGTGCGTCCGGTCAACGGCCAAAAATGAACTTTTGCGGTATTTTCATTTCGTTCTACCAATTTCCATTTTGTAACCGCTTTTTTTCCATGTTCAAAACAAACCAATTGACGAGGTCTGTCGTCAAAATCACCGCGCAAAGGCAAATCAATTTCGCCTTCTTCTCCTTCAACGGGCTTGGAAAGCAAAGCCAAATACCTTTTTTTAACCGTTTTTTTGATGAATTGATTTTGTAAAAAATGATGCGCTTTTTTGGTTTTAGCGACTACCAAAAGTCCCGAAGTCGCCATATCCAAACGATGGACAATCAAAGGTTCCACCGGATTTAATCGTTCTTGCAATCGCGTATAAACCGAATCCTGAATTTCAATTCCGGGAACGGAAAGCAAATCAGCCGGTTTGTTTACGACGATTAAAAATTCGTCTTCAAATTCGATTTGTATGTCTTTCCCTTCAGCTAAATTTTGCAACAAAGGATTTTTTTCCAATTCGATTCCTTTCAGCATATGTTTTAAGATCGGTCGGCATTTTCCGTTGCAGGCCGGATAAAAATGTTTGTGTTTCCGCACTTCCGATTTAGGGGAAGATCCCCACCAGAATTCGGCGAAAGCGATGGGTTTTAAGTCGTTTAGAAAAGCATATTGTAGCAATTTGGGTGTTGCGCATTCGCCCGCTCCGGCAGGCGGTTTTTCATACACCGTTTCGCTAAAAATGGATGCTAAATCTTTGGTTTTTCCCGCTTGATTCAGGAAAGTGTATTGTCCAAACAATTGATTTTGTAAAGCAGAAGATTTGGTTTTTCGTTCTGATTTCAGGGATTGAATTTGGGTTTCAAATTCATCATTTTTTTTGTTTAATTCATTCAAAACCTGATTCCAACTTTCCTTTAACATCCTGAATTTGAATTGATCCAAATTGCTTTGTTTGACTAAATCTTTATCGGAAATTATCTTTTCGTTTGCTTGGCGAATTCGTTTTCGTTCCGCTTTGTTTGCTTTCATCCAAATCTTAAAAGTCGAAATTTCTTCAATCGATTCTTTGGTATATTTCTCCAAATCTGATTTGGATTTCAAATAATTCTCATCAGATTCCAATTTTTCAATTTCCCGATTGAACGCATTTAAAATTTCCTCTTCCTTTTTGAAAAAACTATTTTCCGTGAGCATATCAAAAACGGGCGGAACAAATTTTTCATGGTCATTGGTTCCAGCTAATTTCCCTGAAAAAGCCGATAAATATCCCAAATTCCCTTCTAAATCCTGCACCACCAAAACCCCAAACATTTTCCCGATGATCAATCCGTCTTGGGTTTCATCCAACCCGAAATTATGGTTTTCTGAAAATTCATTTTCCAAATAATTTTGCAAATCTTCCGCTGCGATTTGGGTCAATGTGTGTGGCTCATAATAAAATGGAAAGGTGAATTTTTCAGGTAATGGAATTCCTTTAATTTGTTCCGGTTTGAAATAGGTGATTTTATTTTTGAAATTTTTATGCATATGAATTCTGTGCGAAATTAATTGAAATATGATAATTGAATGCATTTTCAAATTCCTTAATTTTACCAAATGATTCAGAACTTACCCAAAATCAAACACCAAGATTCGCCGAATTTCTTTCTGATAGCCGGACCTTGTGCCATCGAAAACGAAGATACACCACGCAGAATTGTGGAAAAGATCATCAAAATTACCGATGAATTAAAGATTCCCTATATTTTCAAAGGATCCTTTAAAAAAGCGAATCGATCTCGAATTGATTCCTTTACCGGAATCGGGGACGAAAAAGCATTGAAAATCATCCAACAAATCGGACAAGAATTTGATGTACCGACGACGACGGATATTCACGAATCTTTTCATGCCGAAATGGCTGCCGAATATGTAGATGTTTTACAAATTCCGGCATTTCTCGTTCGGCAAACCGATTTGGTCGTAGCAGCGGCCAAAACCGGAAAACACGTTACGCTGAAAAAAGGACAATTTCTTTCGCCTGAAAGTATGAAATTCCCGGTGGAAAAAGTAACGGATTCAGGTAATCCAAATGTGGCGATCATCGAGCGTGGAACGATGTTAGGTTATGGTGATTTAGTGGTGGATTATCGGGGAATTCCCGTGATGCAAAATTTTGCGCCTGTGATTCTAGATATAACGCATTCTTTGCAACAACCCAACCAAGCATCTGGTGTGACCGGCGGAAAACCGGAACTCATCGAAACCATTGCCAAAGCGGGAATTGCGGTAGGAGCGGATGGGATTTTTATCGAAACACATCCAGATCCTAAAAATGCAAAAAGTGACGGAGCCAATATGCTGCAATTGGATTTACTCGAAGATTTGTTGCGCAAATTGGTCAGAGTGAGAGAAGCTGTGATTTGATTTTCTAAGGATTAGAAAAAAATTAAGAGCCTGATTAAATTTTAACGGACTTAACGTGTAGTAATAATAATTCCCCTTAAATATATTTTTATGCTCTTTTTATCGTATTTTATCCTTTTTAATATTGTTTTAGCCCGCTAAAACTTCAATCAAAAAGAACAAAATCCATCTAAAGACTGCTATAAAAAGAATTATTTATAAAATTTAAACAGGCTCTAAGAAATATTAACTTTTTCAAACCAAGACAATTTATTTCAGAAATTGTACTTTTGTGGACATTCAAATTAAATAATGGAATACAATACTGCAAGAACACCATTGATCATACCGGAATACGGTCGTCATATTCAAGAAATGGTGGATTACTGTTTGACACTGGTGGATGATGAAGAAAGAAATGGTTTTGCTCAAATCATCATCGAAGTAATGGGCGAACTCAATCCTCATTTGCGCGACATTCCTGATTTTCAACATAAACTTTGGGATCAATTGTTTATCATGTCCAAATTTCAGTTGGATGTGAAATCTCCTTATCCGATTCCTACGGAGGAAGAAGTGTACAGCAAACCCAATAAAGTCCGTTATCCCGGAAGCGAATACAAATACAAATATTACGGAAAAAACATCCGAAATATGATTGCAGTTGCCAAAAAATGGGAGGGAGACAAACAAGAAGGATTAGTGATGGTCATTGCCAATCACATGAAAAAATGTTATTTATTGTGGAACAAAGATACGGTAGAGGACAAAGCGATTTTTAATCATTTGTTTGAATTATCTGATGGAGAATTTGATTTAAGAGAATCGGGAGAAGTTTTATTGTCCAATGAACGTTTACAGGTAAATACCCATTCCAATTCAAACAAAACCCGGAAAAACAAAAACAACCAAAATAACCGCAATAAATCCAAACATAAATAAAATGTCTGTATTTCAAATCAGAGGAGGAAATCGCTTAAGTGGTGAGATTACTCCCCAAGGTGCAAAAAATGAAGTACTTCAAATCCTTTGCGCAGTTTTGCTTACAACAGAACTTGTCCGAATTAAAAATATTCCCGATATCCGTGATGTCAATCGTTTGATTGAAATTTTGGAAGATTTGGGTGTTAAGATTCAGAAAAACGGAAAAGGGGATTATACTTTTCAGGCTGACAGCATACACATGGAATATCTTCAGTCCAAAGAATTTAAAAAAGATGGCGCAGCTCTTCGCGGATCTATCATGTTGATGGGGCCGCTTTTGGCGAAATATGGAAAAGCCTTTATGCCCAAACCAGGTGGAGATAAAATTGGCCGTAGAAGACTGGATACCCATTTTATAGGATTTATGAATTTGGGAGCCAAATACAGATTTGAAGAAGGAGAGGATTTTTATGGAGTCGAATTGGACAATGGAAAGCCATTGACCGGAACCTATATGCTACTAGAAGAAGCTTCTGTTACCGGAACAGCCAACATCGTGATGGCAGCAGTTTTGGCCAAAGGAAAAACCACGATTTATAATGCGGCTTGTGAACCTTATTTGCAACAATTATGTAAAATGTTGGTGCGAATGGGCGCAAAAATAGAAGGAATCGGTTCCAATTTATTGACCATCGAAGGAGTTGAAGAACTCTCCGGAACGGAACATACAGTTTTGCCGGATATGATTGAGATTGGTTCTTGGATAGGATTGGCAGCGATGACCAAATCTGAATTGACCATCAAAAATGTTTCATGGGAAAATTTGGGGATCATACCGGATGTTTTCAGGAGATTGGGCATTCAGTTGGAGAAAGTAAATGACGATATTTATATTCCTTCTCAGGAACATTATAAAATCCAAAAATTCATGGACGGTTCCATTTTGACGGTATCAGATGCGCCATGGCCGGGATTCACACCCGATTTGTTGAGTATCATTTTGGTTGTGGCAACTCAAGCCAAGGGAAGTGTTTTGGTTCATCAAAAAATGTTTGAAAGCCGATTGTTTTTTGTAGACAAATTGATTGATATGGGAGCACAGATTATTTTATGTGATCCGCATCGTGCTACAGTAATCGGTTTGAATCATGAAACACCATTGCGCGGAACGACGATGAGTTCGCCTGACATCCGAGCCGGTATTTCACTTTTGATTGCCGCATTGTCAGCAAAAGGAAAAAGTATCATCCATAACATAGAACAAATTGACAGAGGTTACGAACAAATTGACACAAGATTACGCGCAATCGGAGCCGATATCATAAGGGCTTAATTTTTGAAAGTTTGTAGCTGAAATAATTTTAAATGCAAGAGATTCTCGATTTTATAGCCAATTTTGTAAGTCGTCCCGATAAGGTTTTGATGGATTTTATCAATAATTATGGGAATTGGATTTATGTTTTTTTATTTCTTATCATTTTTGCCGAAACCGGTTTGATCATCGCGTCCTTTATCATGCCGTTTTTACCGGGTGATGCCTTGATTTTTGCCGTTGGAATGATTGCTGCCAATGATCAACAAAATCATCTGCATATCGAGTACATTATTCCGCTTTTGATGGTGGCCGCTATTTTAGGAGATACCTTAAATTATTATGTAGGAAGTCGTTTTGGGAGTTGGTTGTTGGCCAACCCGGGAAAATTTTATATTCAACCCAAACATATTGAAAAAGCCACGCAATTTTTTGAAGAACACGGGAAAAAAGCCATCATCATCGCCCGATTTATGCCGGTAGTGAGAACCATCATTCCTTTTATCTGCGGTACAACAAAGTTGAATTATAGAACTTTTATAACCTATAGTTTCATCGGGGCTGTTTTATGGGTAGGCGTGATTTCATTGTTGGGTTATTTTTTAGGCGGATTTAAATTTGTTCAGGATAATTTAGAGTATTTCATTTTTGGGATCATAATAGCTGCAAATTTACCGCTGATCATGCGTTTGTTTAAATCCCGATTTTCTAAAAAATAAATCACATGAATCGTTTTGGACTTTTAGGTAGAAATATTGCTTATTCTTATTCACAAGCCTATTTTACGTCTAAATTTGAAAGTGAAAATATTTCAAATTCGATTTATGAAATATTTGATTTTGAAAACCTCGATTCCATCGTTGAATTGTTCCAAAAAGAAGCCTTAAAAGGATTTAACATAACCATTCCATATAAAGAACAAATCATCCCTTTTTTAGATGAATTAAGTGAAGAAGCGGCCGCAATAGGTGCTGTGAACTGTGTGAAAATTCATGGAAATAAAAAATTGGGGTTCAATACAGATGCATTTGGATTTGAAAATTCATTGAAACCTTGTTTAAAAGAGCATCATAAAAACGCATTGGTTTTAGGTGATGGAGGTGCTGCGAAAGCAGTCAGATTTGTGTTGTCAAAACTAAATATTCCATTTCAAACGGTCAGCAGAAAAGGAGATTTAACTTATGCTGATTTGAAAGCTGAAACCATCCAAAACCACCAAATCATCATCAATTGTACGCCGGTTGGAACTTTTCCAAATGTCGAGGATGCACCTGAAATTCCTTATGAAAGTTTAAGCGAGCGACATTTGCTTTATGACTTGATTTACAATCCGGAAAAAACCCAATTCTTAAAATTGGGTGAGCGTAAAAATGCAGAAATCAAAAACGGTTATGAAATGTGGCTTTTACAAGCAGAGAAATCTTGGGAAATTTGGAACCAACCTTTGTAAATAGCAGATGATTTATTAGATTTGTTAATCTAAAAGAAAAATCTGATATGACAACTGAATTGGATAACCTGCACAACGAGGCAGATGGAGAAAATAATCAAAACTTAAATCCCTCAGAAAGCCCGACAGAATCTACTGATAATGAGTCTGATAAGCAGGGAGTGGGCACGGGGAGTGCTTCTGCAGAAACAGTAGATGAAGTGACGGAAAGTCAATCTGAGTCAGTTGAAAGAGAAGAAAAACCTCATGATACAGTTGATGCTGAAAATTATAAATCAGAGGAGCATGAAGATGCAGAAGAATCCGAAGAAGCTGTAGAAGAAGAAATTCCATTTAAAAATTATGATGAATTGCCGATTGCAGTTTTAATAGGAGAAGCAAAAAACCTATTAAAAAATCATCCTGCACGTAAGCTTCGGGAACATTTTCATCAAATTAGAGATGCTGTAAAAAAACAATTGGAAGAGGATGAAACTTCCAAAAAAGAAGCATTTGTAGAAAATGGTGGAGAAGCTTTGGATTTTCAATATGATAATCCTGCGAGAAGAGAATTCAATGCTGTATTCAACGATTACCGTAAACAACTGGATGCTTTTTTCAAAGAACAAGAAAAAAATCAACAAGAAAATTTAAAGGAACGTCTTCAGGTCATCGATGAATTGAAGGCGCTTTATATGGAGCCAAATGAAGAAAGTTCCAATATTTTTGTCCAATTCAGAAATTTAAAGACCCGTTGGCATAACGCCGGTTCTATCCCAAAAGCCCAAGCAGGAAATGTTTTTAAAACTTATTTCCATCATTTGGATAATTTCTACGAATATTTAGATCTAAATAAAGAGCTTCGCGAAATGGACTATGCACATAATTTGCAAGTCCGTGAATCCATCATCAAACGCGCAGAGGAGCTAGTAGGTGAGGAAAATGTCCAAAAAGCTTTAAACGAATTACAATATTTACACAGACTTTGGAAAGAAGAAGCCGTTCCGGTTGCAGAAGAATTGCGTGAGCCAACTTGGCAGAAATTCAAAGATTTGACCCATAAAATTCATGACCGTAAGTCAGAGTTGGGAGAAAAAATTAAAGCCGAACAAGAAGATAACTTAAAGAAGAAGCAAGAAATATTGGCTGAAATCGCCAAATTGGTTGAAAATGCTGAGAAAAAGTCTCATGGCGAATGGCAATCCGGTATCAAAAAGTTAAATGCACTTCGCGAAAACTTTTTATCGGCAGGAAGAGTTCCAAAAGAATTCAACCAAAAAATGTGGGATGAGTTCAAATCTGTAACACGTGATTTTAATCATGCGAAAAATGAATTCTATAAATCATTAAAATCTGAACAGCAAACCAATTTAGAAAAGAAACAAGAACTTCTACGCATCGCAAAAGAGCATGCAGACAGTACTGACTGGAATGCGTCTGTTCAAGTGATAAAGAGAATTCAGGCTGATTGGAAAAAAATAGGGCATGTACCGCGTAAGTATTCAGATGCTATTTGGAAGGAATTTAAAGAAGCTTGTAACAACTTTTTTGACCATTATAAAGAAAGAGGAAATCAAGCCAATAAGCAGTATGAAGAAAATTTGGTGAAAAAAGAAGAATTACTAAAAGAAATCGAATCTTTTCAAGCAACTGAAAATATTCAGGATAATTTAGATAAAGTGAACGATTTTCATGTGCGTTGGAACAGTATAGGTAAAGTTCCTTTGGCCAAAATGAGCATCAACCAGGAGTTCAATAAAACAGTGGGCGATCTTGTCAAATCATTTGGATTAAGTGACACTGAAATCCAAGATTTCAAAATGGCAAGTTTGGTAGATCAAATAAAGTCTGGACATGACGAACGACTTTTGGATGATGAAATCCGTAAAAGCCGTAAGCTCATTGACGACTTGGAAAAAGAAATCAACCAATTGGAAACCAACGTCGGCTTCTTTGCCAATGCAGATGAAAACAGTCCGTTGCTTAAAGATGTTTACCGCCAAATCGAAGAAAAACGTTCCCGTTTGACCGATGCGGAAATCCGATTGAGAAAGTTGCATCGAATTGATTTTGAAGATGAAGAAGAGGCTGATGAAGGTTCATCAGAATCTTAAATAAAAATTATAAGAAAAATATTGCACCTCACAGATTGGAAAGTTTGTGAGGTGTTTTTATAAAAGAAATGAAGGAATTTGACGAAAATATGATGCGAAGATGCATACAACTTGCATCTAATGGTCTGGGAAATACTTATCCCAATCCTTTGGTGGGATGTGTGATCGTAAAAGATGGTGAAATCATAGCCGAAGGTTGGCATCAAAAAGCAGGAGCGCCACATGCTGAGGTCAATGCGATCAATCAAATTGTAAACAAAGAAATTTTAAAAGAATCCACGCTTTATGTTTCTTTGGAGCCCTGTGCTCATTTTGGTAAAACACCGCCTTGCGCTGATTTGATCGTTAAATATTCAATTCCAAAAGTTGTCATCGGAACAGTTGATCCATTTGCAAAAGTCAATGGATTGGGCATTCAAAAATTAAAAAACGCCGAAACCGAATTGATTTTAGGTGTTTTGGAGAAGGAAAGCAGAGAATTGAACAAACGGTTTTTTACATTTCATCAAGAAAAAAGGCCTTATATTATTCTCAAATGGGCAAAAACCGCAGATGGTTTCATTTCGCCGTTAAACGATAAAAAAAAATGGATTACCAATGAATTTTCAAAGCAAATCGTCCACAAATGGCGAACGGAAGAGCAGTCCATTTTGGTAGGAACAAAAACAGCGAAAGTAGACGATCCTCAGTTAAATGCAAGATTATGGAGTGGGAATCAACCGATTCGTTTGGTTTTGGATAAGGATATGAAATTGGAAAGAAATTTAAATTTATTTGATCTTTCTCAAAAGTCCATTGTCTTTACTGAAAAAAGAGCAGAAGATCAAGAGAATTTACAGTTTGAGACCATTGCGTTTGATGAATGTTTAGCAGAGCAGATTCTCAATAAATTATACCATATGGATATTCAGTCAATCATAATCGAAGGAGGAAAACAAACATTGGAAACTTTTATTCAAAAAGGACTTTGGGATGAAGCCAGAATTTTTACCTCGAAAGAAAACTGGGGAGAGGGTGTTGAATCTCCAAAAATAAACGGAGAATTGGTTGAAACTAAAATGATCCAAAGTGATCGTTTGGAAATTTTTAAGCCATGATTTTTTCCTATCAAACCATAAAAACTCCGGTTGAAGAAATCGATTTCAAAGAAAAAGGGAGCAAGTTCATCGGTTTTGCTTATCCGGTTTTGGATGAAGATGAAATAAAAGAAAAATTGTCCAATTTATGGGCGAAATATCCAGATGCCACGCATATTTGTTATGCATATCGACTAGGGATTTCAGGTGAGAATTATCGAGCCAATGACGATGGAGAACCTTCCGGTAGTGCGGGTTTGCCGATTTATAATCAAATTGTTTCCAAAGAAATAACCAACGTTTTGGTAGCTTCGGTTCGGTTTTATGGCGGAACGAAATTGGGGGTTTCAGGATTGATAAAAGCCTATAAATTATCGGCCCAAATGACTTTGGATCAAGCAGAAATCATCGAAAAACATTTGACCGAAAAAGTCCGATTTGATTTCTCTTATGAAGACCAAGGAAGTGTGATGCGGAACATCGATAAATTTAATGCAGAAGTCATCAACACAGAATTTACAGACAAATGCAAAGTTGAGGTGAGAATCAGAAAAGAGCATTTGGACAATTTTATGGCTTCATTTGAGCCGTTGTATCAAGTGAAGATTAAAATTTTCTGATTTGAAATTTTGGCTTGCCTTTTTAATAGTTTAAATTGATAAAAATTTTAAGAATTCTTTTTCGATTGGTTATTGCCTTTCTCGAATCAAAATTAAGCATAATCAAAAACCATTTTAAATTAAAAACCGGAGAGTTTCATTAAGAAGAAATTCGTTTCAGATTTTCAATCATATAGTCAGGACAGCGAACAGGTTTTCTGGTCTTCATGTCGATAAAAGCCAAAGCGGAAAATCCGGTTGTTAATAACTCGTTAGATTCATTATAAATTGCATATTGAAATTTTAAACGAACACCGGAAGGAATTTCCATCAAAGTTGTTTGGATTTTTAACACTTCATCATAGTAGGCAGGTTGGATGAATTTTAAATTTAATTCGGTAACGGGAAGCATTATTCCACTTGTTTCCAATTCTTTATAAGGCATGTCCAATTCACGGAAAAACTCCACACGGGCAACTTCGCAATAGGTTGCATAATTTCCGTGATAAACTACGCCCATTTGGTCTGTTTCGCCGTATCTTACACGGATTGAAATTGTTGTTGAAATCATGTTAAAGTGTTGCATTAAACCGTTACAAAGATATTTTTAAAAAGTCAATACCCAATCGGTTTTTTTTACTAAAAAATTATGAGCACTTTTGCTTTACGAAAAAAACCAACTATATTAGTAGGCTAATTCCTTTTTTTAACAAAATCTTAAACTAAAAAGAATCAACATTACTATGGGAAAAACTGCAGGATCGGTTTGGGAAAATTGCTTGAAATTTGTGGAAGACAATATTCAGGAACAAGCTTTCAAAACTTGGTTTTCGCCCATTCGTCCAATTAAATTAAATGAAAATATTCTGACCATTCAAGTTCCGAGTAAATTTTTCTATGAATGGTTGGAAGAACATTATATCAAATTGTTAAAAATAGCTTTGCAAAAAGAACTGGGGAAAGAAGCAAAGTTAGTTTACAGTATCGTAATGGATCAGAAATATTCTGGTAAAGATCCGTACACGGTAAAAATACCAAGCTCCAATCGAGAGAAAGTTCAGCTTCAGGAAATAGATGCTCCTATGCCGATTGACAGCAAAAAGGTGAAAAACCCTTTTATCATCCCGGGATTACAGAAAATCAAAATTGATTCCCAACTCAATACGTCCAATAATTTCAATAATTTCATAGAAGGAGAAACCAATAGACTGGCTCGTTCCGCAGGAAAAGCTGTAGCCAAAAGGCCTGGTGGAACCTCATTTAATCCATTGTTTATCTATGGTGGAGTAGGTTTGGGTAAGACGCATTTGGCTCATGCGATAGGTCTGGAAGCCAAGGAAAATCATCCCGATAAAACCGTTTTGTATGTTTCGACTGAGAAATTTACACAACAATTCATCGACGCAGTTCAGAGCAATAACCGAAATGATTTTATTCATTTTTATCAAATGATTGATATTTTGATCATAGATGATGTCCAATTTCTTTCAGGTAAAAAAGGAACTCAGGAAGCATTTTTCCATATCTTCAACCATCTACACCAAAAAGGAAATCAGATCATTTTAACATCTGATAAACCGCCAGTAGATATTCAGGACATGGAACAGCGATTGATTTCCCGTTTTAAATGGGGACTTTCAGCGGATTTACAAGCGCCTGATTATGAAACCCGATTTGCGATTTTGAAACACAAAGTTGAGAAAGACGGCATCGAGATTCCTGAGGAAGTTATCGATCATATCGCCAAAAACATCAAATCAAATGTCCGGGAATTAGAAGGTTCATTGAACTCTATCATTGCGCAAGCAACTTTGAATAAAAAGGAAATCACGTTGGAATTGACCCAAAAGACTTTGGCCAATTTCATCAACAACACAAGAAAAGAAATTTCCATCGATTATATCCAACGTTTGGTGAGCGATTATTTCAAAATTCCTTTTGATCAGATCCAGTCCAAAACCCGTAAACGAGATGTCGTTCAAGCAAGGCAATTGGCCATGTATTTTGCCAAAAAATATACCAAAGCTTCGCTGTCCAGTATAGGTTCTCAAATAGGAAATCGGGATCATGCAACCGTTTTACATGCTTGTAAAACCGTGAAAAACCTATCGGAAACCGATAAAGTTTTCCGTGGATATGTGGAAGATCTCAATCGTAAAATTTCTGTAGAATAAATCCCATGAAAATTTTAATGGTCTGTTTGGGGAATATCTGTCGATCACCATTGGCCGAAGGTATTTTGCAATCCAAATTGACCGATGGATTCACCGTAGATTCTGCAGGTACAGGCGATTGGCATGTGGGAAACTCGCCTGATGAACGTTCTATTGCAGTGGCCAAAAAATATGGAATTGATATTTCCAAGCAACGCGCCAGACAATTCCAACTAGATGATTTTGAGAAATTTGATTTGATCTTTGTGATGGATCAATCCAATTTTGAAAATGTTTTGAAATTGACCAAAAATGATGAGCAAAGACAAAAAGTGAAATTGATTTTGGGAGATCAAAATGTTCTAGACCCTTATTATGGAGGAGAAGAAGGATTTGAAACGGTGTTTCATCTATTGGATCAAGCCACTGATACATTTTTAAGCGAATTTCAAATCAAATGAAAACCGCGCTTTATTTAATCCCAAATCTATTGGGAAACGACGATGCCAAACGAACGCTACCTGATTTTAATTTGGCAATTTTAAATCAAATTCAACTTTTTGTGGTTGAAAATGAAAAATCGGCCCGAAAGTTCATCAAAACCGTATTACCAGAAAAAAAGCAGTCTGAATTGGAAATCCATATTTTGGATAAAAATACAACTGGAGCGGGATTATTTGAACTGGCTTCCTTATTTAAAAGAGAAGAACCGATTGGGATTATATCTGAAGCGGGATTACCGGCGGTAGCAGATCCAGGTTCAAGATTGGTGAAATTGGCACATGAAAGTGGTATTCAGGTTGTACCGTTGATTGGACCGTCTTCTATTTTGTTGGCATTGATGGCTTCGGGTATGAATGGTCAAAATTTTGCATTTCATGGATATTTGCCGATTGATAAATTGGAACGAAAGAAAGCCATTCAAAAATTAGAGGCTGAAAGCCGTAAAAATAATTCTACCCAAATTTTTATGGAAACGCCTTATCGCAACAATCAATTGCTAGAAGATTTGGTGAAAAGTTGCCATCCCAATACCCAACTTTGTGTTGCGGCAAATTTAACGATGGATGACGAATTTATTTTAACGGATTCATTAAAAAATTGGGCCAAAAAAAAGACGGACTTTCATAAAAAGCCCGCCATATTTTTATTGGAATCCAATTGATTTATTTAACATCTCCCGTATCAGGCGCTTGACCGATCAATTCCATGAACTCATCTAACTGAGGTGTGATGATGATTTGTGTACGACGGTTTTTATTTCTACCTTCTGCAGTAGCATTGGAAGCAACCGGATTGTACTCACCACGACCACCGGCAGTCATACGTTTTGGATCAACTCCATGAGCATTTTGAAGCTCTTGGACCACGGATGAAGCACGCAATGCACTTAAATCCCAGTTGTTTCGGATGTTAGGTCTGCTGATAGGAACATTGTCAGTATTACCTTCAATGATCACATCATAATCTTTATAATCTTTGATGATTTTTGCAATTTTTGAAAGGGTTTCATTGGCAGCAGGGCTGATTTCGTAGCTTCCTGATTTGTATAACATATTGTCTGACAATGAAATGAATACTACACCTTTTAAAACTTGAACATCAACATCTTTCATTTCTTCACGACTCAAAGAACGTGTTAAGTTGTTGGTCAAAACCATATTTAACGAGTCATTTTTACGGTTGATTTCTGTCAAATGCTTGATGTATTTGTTTGAAGCATTGATTTCGTCTACTAGTTTAGCGATGTTTGCGCCACCTTGTTTGCTTCCGGCCAAACATTCAGCCAAAGCATTTTGTAGTGAAGCCAAATTTCCTCTCTCAGAACGAATGGCATCCTCTAATCCTTCAATTTTGGATTTAGCCGAAGCCAATTCGGTTTGACAGCCTTGGTTTTCTGCATAAACACTGTTAAATCTGTTTTGTAGCTCATCGTACTTTTTTTGCGGTACACATCCTGCCAACACTATTGCGGCAATTGCAACTACTGAAAAACTGGTTAATCTCATAAGAACTTTATTTATTATACTTGATTACAACGTTAAATAAAAGGTTTTAGTTTATTGGTCAGAATTAAAACAGATTCCGGGAGTAATCCCGGAACTCTGCCTATTTTTTATCCTTGTGGCGGAATGTACAATACTTGTCCCGGATAAATTTTATCTGGATCTGAGAGCATTGGGGTATTGGCTTCAAATATCGTATTGTATTTATTTGGGTCACCATATACTTCTTTTGATATTTTGGAAAGGTTGTCTCCGCTTTTTACGGTGTACATGGTTTTTGAAAAGTCTGGCATTTCAAATTTTAAAGGCTCGACAAGCGTAAGATTATCCTCAACACCTTCAATTCCGTCTACATTTCCTGCAGTTGCAAGAATTTTTTGTTTCTCGTCCAAATTTTTGGCGGAACCATTTACCGCAATTTTGTCTCCGTTTGCGGAAAAGGTAACTTGTGATAGGTCAAATCCATATTTTGAAACATGGTCTTTAACTTTTTGAGCTTTTTCTTCTGGAGTTTCATTTCCTCCGAAGATTTTCTCACCTGCATTTTTAATAAATGAAAATAATCCCATAATTCTCTATTTTTTATTGGTTAATAGTAAGTAAAAGTAAACAATTATTGTTCCATTAGTTTTAAATTAACCCTAAAATTTTTTAACGATTTAAGAATTTTCCTTTTATAACACAATTTCTGTACCAATTGGAACGAAACCTTGCCTAGATTCCATGAATTCTTTAAATTGGCCAATCGTAAATTCAAACATGAAAACCAAATTATTATTGATCTATACCGGTGGAACGATCGGGATGGCCAAAGATTATGAAACGCAATCTTTGAAGCCTTTTGACTTTGAAAATCTTTTGAAACATATACCGGAATTGAGTTTGATCGATAGTGAGATCCAATTTACCGGCTTTGAAATTCCCATCGACTCTTCAGACATGAATCCTGATCATTGGGTAGAGTTGGCCAAAATTATTCAAAAGAATTATGAATTTTTCGATGGGTTTGTCGTTTTGCATGGAACTGATACGATGGCTTATTCGGCTTCTGCTTTAAGTTTCATGTTGAGTGGTTTGCAGAAACCTGTGATTTTTACCGGATCTCAATTGCCGGTGGGTGACCTCAGAACGGATGCAAAAGAGAATTTAATTACTTCTATCCATTTTGCTTCTTTACAAGAAAATGGGAAACCAAGTATCAAGGAAGTTTGTATTTATTTCGAATATAAACTTTTACGTGCCAATCGCACCACTAAAATCAATGCCGAGAATTTTGATGCATTTGCATCTCCCAATTATCCTGATCTAGGAGAGTCGGGGATAAGGTTGGATGTTCGGTCGCATGTTTTAAGGACTGAAGATCCAAGTATTCCTTTTACCATTCACACAGATTTAAATACAGATTTAGGTTTGATGAAAATTTTTCCGGGAATGTCCCGAGCTTTTATAGAAAGTATGTTTCGAACGGATGAAATGAAAGTGATGATCATCGAAGCCTTTGGGTCAGGCAATATTTTTTCGTTCGGTTGGTTCAAAGAATTACTTCGTAAAAAATCAGCAGAAGGCTTATTGTTTATCATCAACACGCAATGTGCGGGTGGAATGGTAGAAATCGGTCGTTATGAAACCAGTGAGATCTTTCAGGAAATCGGTGCGATCAATGGATTTGATCTGACGACAGAGGCTTCTATCGCTAAAACCATTTATTTGTTAGGTCAAAATCTTAATTCTGCAGAATTTAAGAAGCTGTATGAGATGGATTTAAGAGGGGAATTGACCTATTTAAAAGAATATTGATACAAACTGAATTTATTTTTTTACATTTGCCAACCCAAACAGAGAGGTGTCCGAGTGGTTGAAGGAGCTACCCTGGAAAGGTAGTATACGGGTAACTGTATCGAGGGTTCGAATCCCTTCCTCTCTGCAAAATAGAAAAGGTGTCAGCATCAGACACCTTTTTTTATTTATTTTTTTATTTTCCCCTTGATGGAATCCACTTTTTCTTCCAAATGTTCAACTTTATCTTTTCGCGTTTTCTGTTTCACACTGTCCATTTGTTTTTCTAGATTTTTTAAGGAATCTTCCGATTTTCCAGAGTGGCTATCGGAAGCGTCCGGAAACCGAAATGGGTAATCCCCAAACAAACTCACCAATCTGAAAGTACTGTAAATCGTTCTGTTCTTTCGGTTGCCAAGTGAAATGATGGTTGCTTCATTTTCAAAATCCCTTACATAAGTCGTGTTGTTTCCATGCCACCAACCGTTGTGGTAAAGGATTTTGCCACCATTGTCCCATTCCATAAGCCTGATTCCCAGTCCATAATTTTTCACTCCTTTCGACTCATAACTATAGCCTTTCCATGCTTTTTCTTTTAATTTTTTGGGTAAAAATTGGTCCGAATACATCGCAAGATCCATTTGGAATAAATCCCTGGGTGTCGAATAAATATTCTTATCACCGTACGTAACATCGAGGTGATCATAGTTCCAAGGGCGTCCATTATTATAGTAAGATTTGGAAACGCGAGCTGAATCTTTTTCAAATTCCATCACGAAGGTGTTTTTCATCCCCAGCGGGTTAAAGACCATTTTTTTCATGGCTTTTGGGTAACTCAGTCCGGTTACTTTTTCTATGATAAGCGCTAGCAATACAAAATTGGTATTGTTATAGGAGAAATTTTTACCGGCTGGCCCGGTTGCTTCCGGTTTTTTCTGAATCAATATCTCCAAAACATCTTGATTGGTCATTTTTTTTGAATTGTCCCAATAGTTTTTATCGTCCGACAAATGAAGATAATTGGGTAAACCGCTTCGATGATTCATGAGATCTTCAATCGTTACATCTTCATAAGGAAATCCTTTGAGGTATTTTGAAACTTTATGGTTCAATTTGATTTTGTCAAATTCTACCAATTTTAATATGGCCAATCCTGTAAGTACCTTTGTGATTGACGCTATATGGATGGGCGTTTCAGCAGTGAGCGGAATTTGATTTTCAATGTCTGAAAATCCCGAATAACCTTCATAAATGATTTTTCCATGTTGGGCAACTAAAAAGCCGCCGCTTACATTTTTATGCATCCAAAAATCATGATAAAATTTGTCCAAAAACCGGTATTTGTTGGCTTGGTCAACCAGATCTATTTTTTGAAATTGATATGCTGATGCCCAATTGATCGAATCAAATTGAGGGATCGTGTCGTTGATGTTTTTTGAAGTTTGAAGTTGGTCGGTTTTAGAATTCTTACATTGTGTAAAGTTGATAAGTAAAGGGATAAGTAGAAGCCAGTTCCAATTTTTCATGTGTTTATTTTTATTGCTTTTCAATGTTCACATGTAACCTTTGAAGATTAAAATAATCATTTCACTGTGTGACTAATAATAATTTTAATCATGTAGGTTTCATTTCGTCAAATTTCTTTTGTGTGTTTTGTTTGCGAGCCAATTTACTGCAAAACTAATTTCCAAAACAAATAATTAACTTTTTGCTAAGAATTCAGCTTAAAATGATGTGAAGCGATTTCGCCGAGAATAATTCCCGTTGCCATCGCTACATTTAAACTTTCCGTTTGTTGAAGGTTGCCAAGACGTGGAATGCTGATTTTTTCTGAAATATAGGGAACCAATTCATCAGAAATTCCATTGGCCTCATTACCTAAAACCAACGCTGCATTTTCAGGAAATTGAGATTGGTAGATATTTTTACCTTCCATGAAAGTTCCTAAAACCGGATACTTATACTGATCAAAAAAAGTAGGTAAATCGGTATAATTGATCTGAACGCGTAGGAAAGAGCCCATCGTGGATTGGATCACTTTTGGATTGTAAACGTCAACTGTTTCTGTAGAACAAACGATTTGTTCGATACCAAACCAATCTGCCAAACGAATGATTGTTCCTAAATTTCCCGGATCTCTGATGTCATCCAAAACCAAAATCAATCCTTCGGTTTGAATGGGTTTTTCATCAGGTATTTCACAGAGAGCCAATGCTGTATTGGGTTGTACCAATTGGCTGATTTTTTTTAATTCTCTTTCAGAAATCAATTCTACAAAAGCATTTTTCTCTCCAAAAACATGATCTATGGAATAAACTTTGTGTATTTTCAGCGGGCTTTTCAATGCTTCATCGATGATTTTAACACCCTCAACGATAAAGTTATTGTATTTTTGCCTAAATTTTTTTTTGACCAAAGAATTGATTAGTTTGGTTTCATTATTTGTAAGCATCTGAAATGAAGTATCTAAATGCAAAGATAATATTATTCGTTATTCTGTTGATGATTGTCTATAGTTGTAACGTAACAAAAAAAGTTCCTGAGGGACAACATCTGCTTACCAAAAACGAATTCAAATTCGAAGAAAAAGAAAAACCTTTTAAATCCAATTTACCGGATTACGTCAAACAAAAGCCAAATGGTGGAGCGCTCTTTGGATTGTTTCCTTTAAAATTATTATTGTACAATTCTGTTCCGGCTAAATTTGATACCACGTTTGCCGAATATTATGATTTGACCAAAAAGCGTAGGACGCAAGAGTCTTTGGATAGTTTGTTGCAGAAAAATGGTTTGGAAGAATATACCGGGAATTCTCTTTGGCTAAAAAGATTTCGATACAACCAAGGCGAACCTCCGGTTTTAATCGATACTGCGATGTCCGCTTTTTCGGAAGAAAATTTGGAGAATTATTATTTTGATCGCGGCTATTTTGATGCCGAAGTGAAATCTGAACATGATTTGGACAGTGCTGCAAAAAAGGGTGAAGTGATTTATAACATCCAACCCGGTGAAGTTTCTATAATCGAATCTTATGCACACATCATAAAAGATACAGCCCTATTGCGCCAATATGAAAATTTGGTAAAAAGAGGTTCTGATATCAAAGTGGGAGAGCGTTATGACATGGATAACTTCATGTCAGAACGCGATAAAATAGAAGAATATTTTAAAAACAGAGGATATTGGAAGTTCAATGAAGACGGTCAAGCGGTAGAATTTACGGCTGATACGACTTTGAGTGATAAACAACTCGCAATTACGTTATTGATCCCAAAAGGAGCCGATAAAGATTCCATAAGGGTGAAAGAAAAGTTTGCAAAATACCGTTATGGAGAAATCCACCTTTATCCCGATTCTGACCCTGTTCCGCAAGATAAAGAACCGCCGGTTTATTATGATACCATTTATGAAGGTTATCATCTGCACTATGTAGATCCAAAGATGAAATACCGTCCTAAATTTTTTACAGACGCAATGGTTGTTCGTGATTCTTCACTGTATCGATTTATTTCTGAATCTCAAACCAAACGAAATTTCTCCAAAAGGGAAGGAATCAATTTAACATCCTTTTCCTATAAATGGGATGAACAAAATGCTGAATTGATCAGAAATGACAGTATCCTAGATGTGGATTTGTATTTCCGGGCAAAAAAGAAATACGATATCTATTATGGTGCAGAACTTTCTTGGTCTGAATTCATGAATTTCGGGATTTCACCTAGAGTGTCTTTGGTGGCTCGAAATCTTTTTGGTGGAGGAGAAAATCTGGAAACAACCGTAAGAGGAACGCTCGGAAATGTCAACAAAAAATTTACAGACGAAGGCAGTTTTTTCAATGCTTTTGAATTGGCTTTTCAGTCAAAAATCGGTTTTCCGTATTTATTATTTCCTTTAAAAGTAGATAATCTATTTTCCAAACGCTTTTATAAACAAACCGACTTCAGAATCGGTACTTCCGTTCAGCGAAACATCGGATTGGGAAGGGTTACTTATTCGACCGGATTGGATTATAATATTTCTTACCGGGACACTCACTCGCACATGTTGAGTGTGTTGAATACAGAGTTTGTGAACAATCTTCAAAAGGAAAATTATTTCAATGTATTTGAAGGTGATAAAAACATTAAAAATAATTTTTTCAATCAATATTACTTTATGTATAACCCTGCAGCGGCAATTCAGCATTATAATGGAGAGTTATCGGACATAGATGTAATAGAAATGATTTATGATGATCAAGCTTTTTTAACTTCTCTTGATGAAGATGGTTTAGAATCTTTGTCCATTTTTGAAAACATGAATTTCAGAAGACAAACCATTACGCAAGACGTGTTGATTACATCGCTGATTTATCAATACACTTGGGACCAAAGTCAGCGTCGAAATGTAAAAAATCCTTGGTTATTCAAAGGAAGAGTAGAAACTTCAGGAAATATTTTGAGTTTACTCGATAATGCTTTTGGTTTTTACCAAACAGAAAACGAACAAGGAGATGAGTCAGGGATGGTTTTCAATGTTCCTTATTCGCAATTTGTAAAATTGGATGTTGACATCCGCAAATATTTTAATATCAATTCCAAATCAACATTGGCAACTCGTGCATTATTTGGATTTATCCAACCTTATGGAAATACGGATTTCATACCTTTTTCACGTAGTTACACCGCAGGTGGAGCCAATGACGTCCGAGGTTGGACGGCAGCAACATTGGGCCCTGCAGATTTCCCGAGATATGCAGGAGGAGATGATGTTTTTGCTATCGAGCGTTTGAAATTATTGTTCAATGTCGAATACCGATTTAAAATGACCGATTTATTTCACGGTGCTTTTTTTGTGGATGCCGGAAATATTTGGGGGACTGATAAAGACAATGAGTTGACACTCTTTAGATTCAAGGATTTTTACAAAGAATTGGGTATAGGTTCAGGATTTGGTTTGCGTTTGGATTTGACCTATTTGATCATTCGTTTGGATTTGGCTTATAAAATTCACGACCCGAGTTATCCGCTTGGCGACCGATGGCAATTTGACAATTTGAATATTCTCAAACCACGCTTAGCATTTGGAATCAATTATCCTTTTTAAATAATTTAAGTTCTCTATATTTGTCGAGAGATAAAGCATCAAAAAATCAATTATGAGTAGAAAATTTCCTGCCGGTGTAGCTACCGGCTCATTAGTAAAAGAAATCATTCAAGACGCAAAAGAAAATCACTATGCTTTGCCGGCTTGTAATGTTATTGGGTCAAGTACTGTGAATGCCGCTATGGAAGCTGCAGTTCAAGTAAATTCTCCATTGATCATTCAATTCTCAAATGGAGGTGCTGCTTATAATGCCGGAAAGGGTTTGAAAGGTGAAAACCAATTAGCAGCCATCAAAGGTTCTATCGCAGGTGCTTTACATATTCATGCTTTGGCAGAGGCTTATGGAGCGACGGTTATTTTGCATACAGACCATTGCGCCAAAAATTTATTGCCATGGATCGACGGAGTAATGGATGCAAACGAAGACTTTTACCATAAAACCGGAAAAACGCTTTTTAGCTCACATATGTTGGATCTTTCAGAAGAACCATTGGAAGAAAACATGGAGATTTCGAAGAAATATTTGGAAAGAATGTCCAAAGTTGAAATGACATTGGAAATCGAATTGGGTATCACGGGTGGAGAAGAAGATGGAGTTGACAATAGTGGTGTGGACAATTCTTTATTATATACACAACCGGAAGAAGTTGCTTATGTTTATGAGCAATTGAAATCAGTAAGTGACAATTTCTGGGTAGCTGCGGCATTTGGAAATGTGCATGGTGTTTACAAACCCGGAAATGTGGTTTTGACACCAAAGATATTGGATAATTCGCAAAAATTCATCGAAGAAAAATTTGGAACAAATAAAAATCCGGTTGATTTCGTATTCCATGGAGGTTCTGGTTCTACACTAGAAGAAATCAGAGAAGCCATCGGATATGGTGTGATCAAAATGAACATCGATACCGATTTGCAATTTGCATTTATGGAAGGTGTGCGTAAATATTTTGATGCGAAAAAAGATTATTTACAAGCGCAAATCGGAAATCCGGAAGGAGACGATAAACCGAACAAAAAAATCTATGATCCAAGAGTTTGGTTGAGAGAAGGAGAAGTATCATTTAAAGACAGGTTGATTCAAGCTTGTGAAGATTTAAATAATATCAATCGACTTGGATAATTTAGAAAACATATACGATAACGAAAACCAAGGTAAGAAAAAAATGGCGTGGTTTAGACGAACGAAAAAAAATATCACGACGGAACAGAAAAAAGATGTTCCCAAAGGACTTTGGTACAAGTCTCCAAGTGGTAAAATCATCGATACAGAGGAGTTAAGAGCCAATATGTATGTGAGTCCGGATGATGATTTTCATGTTCAAATAGGGAGTCAAGAATATTTTGAAATCCTTTTTGATGATGGTAAATTCAAAGAACTGGATGCGAAAGTAGAGAGCAAAGACCCATTGAGTTGGAGCGACTCTCAGAAATACAAAGACCGTCTGAAAGATGTGAAAAAGAAAACGGGACTAACAGATGCACTCCGCTCTGCGACCGGGAAAATGAATGGAAGGGATGTCGTGGTCAGTGCGATGGATTTTAAATTCATCGGCGGATCACTAGGTTCTGCGATGGGGGAAAAAATCGTCCGAGCGATGGCTTATTGTTTAAAAAACAATTTACCTTATATTTTGATTTCCCAATCAGGTGGTGCTCGTATGATGGAAGCAGCGATTTCACTTATGCAAATGGCAAAAGTAGAAGCGATGCTTACCAAAATGGCCGATGCAAAACTTCCTTATATTTCTGTTTTGACCAATCCAACTTATGGAGGTGTAACGGCATCATTTGCATCAGTTGGAGATTTGGTGATTGCAGAACCCAGAGCTTTAATTGGGTTTGCAGGACCAAGGGTCATCAAAGAAACCATCGGTAGAGACTTACCGGAAGGATTCCAAACCTCTGAATTTTTATTGGAAAAAGGATTTTTGGACATGATTGTACACCGCAAAATGTTGAAAAAGCAAATTTCCGAATCCATTAACCTATTGATGCCTACGGGAGTAGAGAAAGCTGCTGCAAAAAAGTAAAAATTATTTGTAAAAGATAAAAGGGAATGTTTATATTTGCGTCCCAATTGCGAGAATAGCTCAGCTGGTAGAGCACGACCTTGCCAAGGTCGGGGTCGCGGGTTCGAGTCCCGTTTCTCGCTCTATTTATTTGAAATAGAAAATTACCATGCCCTGGTGGTGGAATTGGTAGACACGCAGGACTTAAAATCCTGTGGACATTAGTCCGTGCGGGTTCAAGTCCCGCCTGGGGTACTTAAAATCCTGATTACCATTTGGTTTTCAGGATTTTTTAATTTTTAAGAATGAATCAAATGCTTTTCCATTATTCCCGTAAAAAATTATTTTCCATTTTTCTGGTTCGATTTATTCCTTCTTTGGTATTTCTTTATATAGCCCTTTGGGTGGGTGAAGTGTTTTGGATTGCGACGATTTTGCTATGGGTAGAAGCGCTAATGGAAGTGGTTTGGCGAAATGGAAAAGGATATTGTGAAATTACTGAAGACCATATTTCTTCTATCCGTATTTTTGATAGGAAAAAAATTGACATTGCGGACATCCGACAGGTATTTACTTATGATGGCGAATGGACATTTCGAAATGCTGAGAAAGAGATCCGGATCAAACGAAACCATATTCGCAAAAGCCAGTTAAATTGTTTCGATGAAAAAATAAAGAAAATTCAAATCAAATATTGACGGAAACAGTTGCGCTCAATTTAGGTAGATTTTCACGTAGTAATTAGAATATAAAAACCGTCTCAATATCAAATTGAGACGGTTTTTTATGTTCAATAATCCTGCTTGATTATTTCCAATAATTCCAGTTTGCACCGTCATAGATTGCAATCATATCGGCATCGGTATCATAAACCATCGTACCGGCAATTGCTCCGACCATGTTCAGGTGAGGACTGGCGATTAGAGGCAGAACCATGGCTTTATCGGTTGATTCCAAAACCAAAACACCCGGTTTTGAAGAGGAACTGGCACCGATAATTACACCATCACCCGTATCAGATCCTGCATTGATAAAAGAATGGGATACTGCATCTCCCTGGACGGTTAGATTTGTCCATCCACCTGTTCCGCCTGTGTTTTTACCTTCCCAAACCTGAACGGTATTTTCTGTCGTATTAAAGATAAAAGTTCCGCCTACTGCTCCAGGGGCTGTATCTACCGAAGGTAAAATAATTCCTTTGCCATCTGTTCCAAAATCCAGTAATACGCTGGAATTGGCGACAGTTGGTTTTCCGATGGCTATTTGTGAAAATCCGAAGTTTACTGCTAAAAGTCCTAAAAGGGCAATTATTTTAAAATATGTTGTATTCATTTTAATTTATTTTTTAATTATTCGTTACATCCTTTGTCAATACAATTCCAACCGGTTCTTGCGGTGTCAACTCCAGGGGTGCTTCCTCTGTAAAGTTGGACGCATTTTAACTCTGTATTGTAAATAATCATACCTTCTACAGGTGTCAGCGCGTCTCTTTGCAAAGTGTTCATATGGGTAATGACCATTCCTTTTTGGGCTGCATCTAGAACCAAATAGCCGTTTGGTACAACATTCGGCCAGTTGGCTACGGAAGGTTTTCCTTTGGTCAATATTCCGGTTTTTGAATAACCGCTTGGTGTTCCGGCAAGACCCGGTTTGACACAGGGGCTGTCAAATGTCACGTTATTATGAATCATTATGTTATTACAATTGCCTCCTTGACCGTTGTTGTCGCATTCAAAATGAGGATCTGTAGGTGGAATTGTGATATCTGAATTGGTGGCATCAGGGTCGGTTACGTCGTTTGGACGTAATATTGCCGCTTCCACTTCTTGTGCTCCCGGAGTTACCAAATTGGTTGCTTCAATTGTAATCAAATAGGTGATTTCACAACCGGAAGGTAAATCCAATTTTGACGTATAGGTGTTTGTGGTCGGGTTAAAGGTCAAAGCTGTGCTTTCGATTCCACAGGAATTTGTCTGAAACACATAGGATACAGGTGTAAATCCTTCCGGAACCGTAAAGAAAAATCCGGCATCTTCAACATCGCTTGGCCCGTCATTTTTTACACCGACAGTGTACAATAATTCGCTTCCTTCATAAATAATCGATTCATCTGCTGAAAGACTTGAGATCAATAAATCGGCAATTTTTACGATTACTTCTGCTTGGATGGTAACTTCCTCTCCTTTTATAAATGTCCAGGTGTCTATAGCTTTTTCATCTCCAAACTGACCGGAAACACCTGAACCACCTACTCCCCATTTATGACCATTACTAGTACTGCTGATTCCGGTACTGTTTGCAGGGGGTAGATGGGAATTATTTTTAGGAGATGGATTGGAGCCGTTCGTAACATTGGCTATATCTCTGTCATCCCAATATACAATGTCTGATACAACAACGTTCAGATTGTTATGATTCAATAATTCTAAAATTGTTCCGAATCGGTTGTACTCCATATCTATATAGGGGAAATGCACTTCCGCTCCTTGTAATTGTACGGTTATATTGACAGGGAATGTTCCTACCGGAGATTCGTTTCCGTTGCCGTCTTCTCCATCCCAATAGATGGTATTATGACCGGCTGTTGACGAACCGGTAATTACTCTTGTGGCAAAAGTAGGATTGGAAGGAGTGCTTTCAATCACGATATTGTAATTTCCCTGTACATCTGCATCAAACTCTATATATCCGCCTTTATTACTTACTTGCCCCGGAGTACCTTCAACTCCTGTTACGACAACATTTGACACCGTTGGAACCGTCACCGGATTACTCAACCAAGTTGTTCCACCGGGAACCGCACCGCTTGAAGATGTAGGTAAGTCAGTAGACGGTAATGTATAGAAGATTTTATGTGTGATGTTTATGGAAGTGTCGGCAATTCTCGGGTCATGTACTTTTCCATCTAAAAAGGTGGAAGTTGAACCATTTAAACTTTTGTATATAGGTTCCTGTGTAGTTTCATCTAAGAAACCATTGTTATTGACAAAAAAGGTGAAATAAAGACCGTTGTTCCCATTGTTGTTTACCCGATAGGTATAACCATCTTTGGTGCGTGTATACATACGTCCATAGAACCCGCTCGAGTTCGCTTGGTTTGTTCCATTGGTGAAATTCAAAACGTTAGCATAAACACGGCCTTTTATGAATCCTGTATTTGCAGTATTGATAACGGAAACATCCCAAGCCACTATACCGTCACTTCCCTGGGACCAATTATCGTTTGCATTATAGGTGGTACTGGGTGTAGCTGTTGTTCTGCCAACAAATTCAACACGGTAAATCCCATCTCCACCTACGGGAACTGTATAATAAATAGGCGTATACCGATTCCCTCCGGTTTGTCCAAATAGTTGGGGACCTGCTAATTCTGCCGTACGGTTGGTGATTCTTCCGGTATTGGTATTGTTAACTACAGTTGTTCCGCTTGGAGAAATTAAGCGAATTCTGGGATTTCCCGATAAGTTTTGTACGCTGGAGGCAAGGGTAATTCTTTCTCCTGCTTTTGCATATACATAGTGCGTTCCTTCCGTAGGGAAAGGCCAGTTTTCAGTTGCAGCGGTAGATGAGCGTAAATACGCCCGGACTCCTGGGGCTCCGGATGGGTAAAGATCTTTGGAACCATCTGCCAATAACGGAACGCTGCATAATAAGGTCAAAAGTAATAGTAAAGAGGTGCTGAATAAATCAGCAAAAATCTGTTTAATGTTTTTCATATGATAATTTTAGTTAGGTATAAATTTGCCTGTCAGGCTATTTTGTATAAATCGCAACTTGTGCAACTTAATGGAAATTGATTTAGCAATTTTTGGAAAAACGGGAAAGAAATAAGAAAAGGCGGGTTCTTAATTACTGAAAAAAAACAGTTGAAATAAGTATCGAAATATCTTAAATGAGATGGCTTTCCATTTTTATCTGAATTGATAAAACTTATGATAGCCGGGCAGGAGGTGGTCTGGAAATATAGGGTTGATTTTCAGAAAAGACCGATTTGATTTCGCGTGAATAGGAAATGATTCCGGAACTATTTATAAGAATAGGATAGAAATCATGTTTCACCAAATCAACGGCCGAATTTTGTTTTTTTGTCCATGAAAAAGGATTGGCAGAAGCAACACCGGGAAAATAACCTTGACCATAACTTTGGCTTTCGTTGAACGGAAATGAAAGATAGTTCGATGGGCTTTTTTTCGTTATTTTCTCCTCGGTTTTTGTTTCTTTTATTTGGGCAATTTTCTGGGGTCTTTTTTCTTTTTTCGGAGATGTTTTTTCTACTTGAGGTTCCTCAACTTTCTGGATAATGATAAATTCACTATTGATTTTTGACAGAGTAGTTGTCGTGTTTTCTGCGATGTAAATTTTGGTATTTCCCTTTATGTGAATTATTTCAGGTTTATTTTTCTGAAATTCAGGAGATGGGATAGACAGCGTATCGGAAATGGATGTGGGTTCCTCACTATTCTGGATAGCCAAACTTTTCTCCCCATTCGCCTGAGCATTTATACAGGGAGGAAGAAAAAATAAAAAAGTGCAAAAAAACAATATCCGAATTGGAAATGAATAGGTTATAGGTACGGTATGTTTTTTTGAAGTAGCTTTTAAATAGGCCTTCAATTTTAAAATAGATTAGATTAGTTTAGTTCCAGCGAATGTATAACAATAATTTGAATTATCTCTTCTTTTTTGAAAGAATAAATTACATCTTATCAACTAAAAATCTGAACGATCTTATTTGGTTAAAATCTAAATAGATAATTGGAATAAAAAAAACCTTGACATTTCTGCCAAGGTTTTACTATGGAAAATTCTAATTTATTATTTCACTTCTTCAAAATCTACATCTTCCACTTGATCATCTGCATCGGCTGTTTCGTTTGTAGACTCAGTGTTTGCGCCCGGATTTGCACCTCCTTGTTGTTCATTCATCGCTGCATAAATTTCCTGAGAAGCCGCTGCCCAAACCTCATTTAGTTTTTCAACTGCCGGATCGATTTGTGCAACTTCTTGTGTCGCATGAGCCGCTTTCAAGTCTTCCAATGCAGATTCAATCGGCGCTTTTTTATCGGCCGGAATCTTATCCCCAAACTCTTTCAATTGTTTTTCCGTTTGGAAGATTAAGGCATCAGCACCATTGATTTTCTCGATTTTCTCTTTGGCTTCGGCGTCTTTTGCAGCATTTTCTTGTGCTTCTTTTTTCATGCGCTCGATGTCCGCATCGCTTAGTCCTGAAGAAGCTTCGATTTTGATCGATTGTTCTTTTCCGGTTCCTTTGTCTTTTGCAGACACATTTAGGATACCGTTTGCATCGATGTCAAAGGTGACTTCGATCTGTGGAACACCTCGCGGAGCAGGCGGGATGTCAGTCAAATCAAATCGACCGATTTCTTTGTTGTCGTTAAACATGGATCTTTCTCCTTGTCCAACTCTCAATGTTACAGCAGGCTGATTGTCCGCAGCCGTAGAGAAAGTTTCAGACTTTTTGGTTGGAATCGTCGTGTTGGCGTCAATCAACTTAGTGAAAACACCACCCAAAGTTTCGATTCCTAAAGACAATGGTGTTACGTCTAGCAACAATACGTCTTTCACATCTCCAGTCAAAACCCCACCTTGAATTGCAGCACCGATGGCAACTACTTCGTCCGGGTTAACACCTTTTGAAGGCGCTTTTCCGAAGAATTTTTCGACTTCCTCCTGAATTTTTGGGATTCGGGTTGAACCACCTACCAGAATTACTTCGTCTATATCGGAAGCTGAAAGGCCTGCATCGTTCAATGCTTTTTTACAAGGCTCCATAGAACGACGGATCAAATCATCGCTCAACTGTTCAAATTTGGCTCTTGTTAAAGTTTTTACCAAGTGTTTCGGTCCCGAAGCCGTTGCTGTGATATACGGCAAATTGATTTCGGTTTGAGAAGAAGAAGACAATTCGATTTTGGCTTTTTCAGCTGCTTCTTTCAAACGTTGTAATGCCATCGGATCTTTTTTCAAATCGACAGACTCTTCAGCGTTGAATTCGCTTGCTAACCAATTGATGATCACATTGTCAAAATCATCCCCACCCAAATGGGTATCACCATTTGTGGACAATACTTCAAAAACTCCGTCACCTAATTCCAAAATGGAAATATCAAATGTACCACCTCCTAAGTCATAAACAGCGATTTTTTTATCGCCTGTTCCTTTGTCCAAACCATAAGCAAGTGCAGCTGCCGTAGGTTCATTGATGATTCTTTCTACTTTTAGTCCTGCGATTTCACCTGCTTCTTTGGTCGCTTGACGTTGGGCGTCGTTAAAGTAAGCCGGAACGGTGATGACCGCACGGGTTACTTCTTGTCCCAAATAATCTTCAGCTGTTTTCTTCATTTTTTGAAGAATCATCGCCGAAATTTCTTGTGGCGTATAGGTTCTTCCATCAATTTCTACGCGTGGCGTATCATTGTCTCCTTTTACTACGGTATAAGGAACGTTTTCAATCTCTTTTGCATCTTCAGAGAATTTAGTTCCCATGAAACGTTTGATCGAATAAATCGTTTTTTGCGGATTGGTTACGGCTTGTCTTTTTGCCGCATCTCCTACTTTTCTCTCGCCACCTTCTACAAAGGCAACGATAGAAGGAGTCGTTCTTTTACCTTCTGCGTTTGGAATAACGGTTGGGTCGCTACCTTCCATCACTGCTACACAGGAGTTTGTTGTTCCTAAGTCAATTCCAATTATTTTACTCATTTTCTATTTTTTTATTTTCTAATTAAAGTTTGATTTTCTTCTAAATAGGCAATGACTATGCCAATGGAAGAATTAGAAAATTTTGTCAGGAACTTATGACAGCTTGGCATATTTTGGGTTTTTAATGTTCTTTTTGGCGTGCCCCGTTGTATGAAAATTCGATTATTGATTTTAAATATTCTCGCAACGGGAACTGGCTATCCGCTGTATCTTTTGCTTCATTGCATTTCGCAAAAGGATGCCGCTACTATCCCTCACGCATTTATACCGTTTTAATAATTCTCTGAGGTTCATATAAAGAAACCTCCAAGAAATATTTGGAGGTTTAAATTTACTTGATAATTTGTATTTCTATATCCCAATTTCTACCTGAAAACGAACATACCAATTGTTGGTGTTTTCATCCAAAAAGTAATCGTGCGTTTCGTAAGTTGCTTCTGCTTGAAGTTTGAAAGCATGCTCCCAAATGTATTTGGTAAGGCCCAAACTGAATTGTTGTGTATTGGGCTCGAAATTTCGGATTTCATCATCCACCCATTGGTTAGAATACCTGCCGATGACCTCAAAATTATTTTTGAACAAATAACTCCCTTGGAAATCAACTCCTTTTCCGACAAACACATAGCGGATGTCATTTGCATCTTCAGGATTGACCGTAACCGGATCATCTGCCATTCTGGTCATAAAAGCAGACATAAACGCCCAACCGTCATATTTAAAAATCAAATCCCCAAAAACGGAACGCATGGTTCTGGAAGCAAACAATTCCTTGCCCAATTGTCCTCTTTCTCTTTTGGCTTGATTGTTTTGGCTATAAGCGGCAGAAAGCATCAATTTCGGTTTGGTTTCCCGCATCAAATCTCCTTCAAAATAAGCACCAGTTTTTTTAAATGACCCAAATGGATAGAGCTCCGCTTTACCGGTAAGCGCTAGACCGGTGTCATTATTGTCCGTCCAATTTCTTCCTTCACCCATGGAAATAGATCCACGGAAATTATAGGACAATTTATCTTCAAATTCATTCGTATTGTGAATCTGTAAACCGAAATCTCGGTCGATGTTAAACTTTGCATTGTTGATCGTTCGATCGGTCAATTGTAATCCTCCAGAAGAATTGAGTCGTTGTCGGTTTCCCGGTAATTTGGTTTGTCCAAAACTGAAATCCCAATGTTCATTTGGTTTATAGACTACAACTGCATCTCGGATGATGTTGATGTTGCCACCATCTTCCAATTCACCTACATCTTCCGGTGCAAAAGAAAGCTGGATGGAATACATGAATTTCGGATTTCCCACATAACCATCGAAACGAAGACGCAATCTTCTGATTTGTGCATCGATCGATTCATCTCCAAATTCATCTTCATAAAATGTAGCTCTGTTTTGCATACGGAAACGTATGTTCAATTGGAAAATGCTATCAGGAGAAGTCAATCCCAAACCTTTACCATAGCTGTAATAAGGCAACGCCGCGTATTGGGTTTCGCGTAAAGTATCGTATTTGATAATTTGTCCAAATGAGAATGTACTTAAAATCAAAAATAAGAAAAGGATAAATTGCTTGTTCACTTTTGTTTGGTTTGATTTGCAAAACTAAGTTTTTTCAAACTTTCCCGATTAGTTTTTAAGATAATATAAATTAGACCTAACAGAAGATGGTTCAAAATTCATGTTTTCTTGTTCTTTGATTCGATCTGTCAATAAAATACCATCCAAATGATCCCTTTCATGTTGGAAAATTACCGCCGTAAATCCTTCCATCATCTCAGTTAAAGTTTCACCAATTAAATTTTGATAACGAACTTGAATAGCGTAATGACGCATCACCAAACCTCTTTCATCAAATGACAAATCACCTTCTGGTCCTTTTTGCATCAATACAGATTGCCAAATGATTTCAGGATTGATGAACAATTCAAATGGTTTTTCCGGTTTGTCAAATCTTTGAACCCAAACCATCCTTCTGTTGATGCCGACTTGAGGTGCTGCGATGCCTACTCCACCTTCATTTTTTACAGAGAGAAGCATGCGTTCAGCTAAAACTTGGGTCCATTTGTTTTTGGGTTTAATCGGATGGGAAATGGCTTTTAATGTGATGGAATCAGTTGGGGAATTTCTGTTATAAACCCGCATCATTTCGGTCGAATTCGATCCAATCAATTGTTTTTCGGTTTCTGATATTTTTTCAAATTTTTGTCCAAATGAATTTGACCCAAAACCCAAAATCAGAATGGCTAAAAATAGTTTCATCCTTTAACTTCTGTATTTCAGTATCAAAGCTTTTAAAATCGCCCAGGTTTCGGCATCCAAAATCCCATCATAACGTTCCGGACGGAAATGATATTGGAAAGCCGTGATGACTTTTTGGGTTTGGGTATCCCAGATTCCGGTTTTTTGAATTTCATATCCGTATTTTTCAAAATCTTGTTGAACGGATAGGATAAAGGAAGTAGAATCCTTTTCTGCATAAGGGAATTGACCTAAAAATATATTTTTTTGTGCATCTTCATACCAAGCGCCTATTTGGTGTTTGGTATACAATTCTTTCCAAGGAAATTTTGGGCCTGGATCATGTTTGCGCTGTGGGGCAACATCTGAATGCGCCAAAACATTTACCGGTTCTATATTATATCGGTCGATGATGTCTTTGGCCAATTCAGCTACTTTATCGATTTGATTTTTTGGAAAATCATAAAAGTTTCTTTGTGTAAAAGCCAAATCGGGATCTCCAGAAACTGGATCGGCGGTCGAGTACCCGAAATTGACGATTTCAATTCCGATAGAAGAAAAGTTGATGTTGTTTACATTTTTCCAGTAACTGGCACCGGCATGCCAAGAGCGCTTGGTTTCATCAACGAGTACAAAAATAGAGTCCGTACGGTCATTAGGAACTAAATAATGGGAACTAACTTCTTGTTGGGTCAGAACATTTAAAGATTTTTCGTTATCCAAAGCTGTGTAGTGCATCACTAAAAACCTAATGCGTTCGTCTTGACCTTTGGCAGGGTAGTGGGAAGTCGAAATTTTATAATTGTCCAATTTTGCAATTCTTGCAGATTCATATCGTTCCGTAATCTTATTGATGACGACGGTATCTCTGACCACTTCTTTGATGATTTTTGGAGGTTGAGAAGCACAAGAGGTGATAATAAAAAATGTGAGGACAATGAGGAATGATAGATTTTTCACTTTTTTGGATTAAATAGTTTGCTGAAACAAAAATAGTTAAAAAGAAATTGAAGAAAAAAATGAAAATAAACCAAAAAGAATTTGCAAAATTGAAACTAAGGATTTACTTTTGCATCCGCTTTCGTTAACTGATTAACGTTAAAGTAGGAAGACAGGAGGAGAGGTGCCAGAGTGGTAATGGAGCAGATTGCTAATCTGTCGACGCGAAAGTGTCGCCAGGGTTCGAGTCCCTGTCTCTCCGCAACTTGAAATACTCGGGGTGTAGCGTAGCCCGGTCATCGCGCCTGGTTTGGGACCAGGAGGTCGCAGGTTCGAATCCTGCCACCCCGACTTTTTAAATCTCAAAATTTCAAGTAACTTAGGTGAAGAAATTTTGAGATTTTAATTTTTAAGACAGTAGGTTGCATAGCCTTCTCCTTCGTTTCACTACGGCGGACAGGCAGCTTCCCAACGCAACTAGGGTCGCGTAGCTCAGCTGGATAGAGCATCTGCCTTCTAAGCAGACGGTCATAGGTTCGAATCCTATCGCGATCACTTAAGGATGCAAAACGCTCGCAGGTTACTGTGAGCGTTTTTTTGTTTAGAATTCGACGAGCGAAATTTATTTCAGCGAGGAGAAGAATGAACGAAAAAAGCAAAATCTTTGATTTTGTGTTTTGCATTTAGACTAAGGAGAAACATAGGATCATGCAATAATCCTATCGCGATCACTTTTAATCCGTAAGCGCTTAATATTAAAGAGTTTGCGGATTTCTTTTTTTAACTTATCCCCATATTTTCCCCTTAAATTTTTTCAATTCAGAAGAAATTCTGAAATATATTTGCCGAATCCAATTCGTCTAAATGAAAGCGTTTTACACCATCGGTTTATTGATTGTTTCCAATGTTTTTATGACTTTTGCCTGGTACGGTCATCTGAAATTCAAAGAATATGACTGGTTTTCCAATATGAGTCTTATGAAAATTATCTTTCTCAGCTGGATGATTGCGCTTTTTGAATACATGGCGATGATACCGGCCAATAAAATAGGATTTGTAGGAAATGGCGGCCCGTTTACCCTTTGGCAGCTGAAAGTAATTCAGGAGGTCATCACCCTTATCGTTTTTTCTTTTTTTACCCTTTTAGTATTTAAAAATGAAAGTTTCCGAACCAATCATTTAATTGGTTTTGCTTTTTTGGTGCTGGCTGTTTATTTTATTTTCAAGAAATAAGAAAGGCATTTCATCATTTCACAATTTGCCATTATATTTGGGATTCAAATTTTAAAAAATTATGCCCAAAATATTGATAATTGAAGATGAAGCAGCCATTCGAAATGTGATAAAGAACATTCTGCTTGATGAGGACAAATCTTACGAAGTTGAGGTAGCAGAAGATGGAATGGATGGATTGAATAAAATCAATGAGACGGATTATGATCTGATTATCAGTGATATAAAAATGCCAAAAAAAGATGGCGTACAGGTTTTGGTTGAAGCGCTTGAAAACAATCCTGATTTATCATTTTTGATGATTTCGGGTCATGGAGATATAGAGACAGCAGTTGATTGCATCAAGAAAGGCGCTTTTGATTATATTTCCAAACCACCGGATTTGAATCGTTTTTTGAGTACAGTCAGAAATGCTTTGGACAAAAAAGTATTGCTAACCAAAAACAAAGAACTTACTACTGAAAACAAAGCTCTGAAACGAAAAGTAGCCAAACAATATGAAATGGTCGGCGATTCTTCTGCATTGAATACCATCAGAGAGATCATCGATAAAGTTGCGGACACGGAAGCCCGTATTTTGATCACCGGCCCAAATGGTTCGGGAAAAGAATTGGTGGCGCATCATATCCATGAAAAAAGTTCGCGCAATAAAATGCCTTTGATAGAAGTGAACTGTGCGGCGATTCCATCGGAATTAATTGAAAGTGAGTTGTTTGGTCATGTGAAGGGATCATTTACCGGTGCACATAAAGACAAAGAAGGTAAATTTGAATTGGCCAATGGAGGAACGATTTTTTTGGATGAAATTGGGGATATGAGCCTTTCAGCTCAAGCAAAAGTTTTACGTGCATTACAAGAAGGAAAAATCTCCAGAGTAGGAGCAGACCGGGAAATAAAAGTAGATGTGCGTGTATTGGCAGCGACCAACAAAGACTTGCGAAAAGAAATTGCGGAAGGGAAATTTAGGGAAGATTTGTACCATCGATTAGCCGTAATCGTGATAGAAGTTCCGGGATTAAATGACCGGAAAGAAGATATTTCAGAATTGGTCAATCATTTTGCGGTTCAAATCGCAGATGCCACAGGTATGGCACAAAAGTCTTTTTCGGCAGATGCGGTCAAAACCTTGGAGAAATATGATTGGACCGGAAACATCAGAGAATTAAGAAATGTCGTGGAAAGATTGCTCATTTTGGGTGCCAATCCGGTTTCGAAATCAGATGTCGAAAATTTTGTAAAAAAATAACATACTAAATACATCGTTGAAAGTTAAAGACAATTTTATGAATAGAATTTTAATCCCATTGATTGCCGGAATTTTAATGGTTTCATGTGGGGAAAAAGAAAAATTAGCCGATGGCGAATTGAGTCAAGAAACCATCGAATCCATGGAAGAAACTTCCCTTGTTAATTCTGAAGAAATCAGTTATGAAGGAACATTTAAGGGGAAAATAAATGGAAAAGAAACAGAACTGAAATTAAACGGAGATACATTTGAAACTTCAGAAAACGGAAAAAGAGCTCATGGAAATTGGTCCAAAGTTGATGATGGAACCATCATAGAATTGGAACCAAAAAGTGGAACAGTTGCCATCAAATTTTATGGTTGGTCTGATAATGATACCTGGGTGGCGATGACCGGAAAAGATAGTTTGACTTATATCGAACCAGAACAATATTTAAAAAGAATCCCCGACTAAATGAATCGTATTTTGCTGATAATCACAGTTTTGTTTATAGTTTCTTGTTCCAAAGAAAACAAAACCCAACAGATAGGCGAACGCTTTTTTGAAACCTATTCAAAAAGAAAAGAAGTGGATAAAATGCTGTCTTTTTATGCTGACCAATTCAAATATGAAAATGTAGGATTTGAATCAGAAACAGATGATCCTAAATTTCTTTATGAAGAATTTTATGGTTGGAATGATACAGGTTTTCAATATGGTAGCGAAGCAACCATCGCAGTAGATGAAATCCTGAGCAATGATTCTACCATCATCGCTATCGGAACGACCATGCCTTATGCTTATAACGGAAAACAAGTGGAAGGAACTCGATTTGTGATTTGTTTAGAATTAGATCAAAATCAAAAAATCAAAAAACAAACCGATTGGTTTGACTATCCGATGGCTGAAATTTTGGAAGCTTATTATTTAAAAAATTCGATGAAAATCGAGTGATTTTTTCTAAAAGAATGAATTAGAATTTCAATCATTTAACTGAATAATGAAAAACGACACCTTGATTTGTGTCGTTTTTTTATTAATCACATTGTTGTAAATCAGCATTTTATGAATTTTATTCGTGCTGATTTTTGACATTGTCAAGATTTGGTACTTCAAAAAATCATGGATAATTAGATTTGTTTCAACTTTAAAATTTATACCATGAAAAGATTAGTACTCCATTTTTTGTGCGTTCCCATTTTTATGAGCGCGCAAGTTCAAGAACGTTTCCATGACATTTCAAATCAAGTAATTTTTTCGACTCCGGGTGTTTCGATTCAGTCGTCCAAATTTGTTTCGGTAGAATTTGAAAATTCAGAATGTTTAACCGATCAAGCTCGATTTCAGATGGAAGTCGAAATCGCTCAGAACAAAGCCATCATTTTACAAAATAACCCTGATGCTTTTTCAAATTTAGGCGGTGGAACTGTGATGTTTGTAGATCCTTATCAACCAAAATCCGGACTTGACGAATATGGTTACCATACGTTACAAAATCAAGTTGACCAGAATTTAACGCCTAACAACCAGTTATTGGATTATAATTGTGGTGATCGTACCTATGACTGGGCAACGGGAAATCATCAGGGAACGGATTATATTCTTTGGCCTTATCCATGGAAAAGAATGGATGAAAATGTCATGGAAGTGGTCGCCGCAGCTGATGGAATTATCGTGAACAAAAGAGATGGACATTTCGATCAAAACTGTTTGAATAATGGGAATCCAAATTGGAATGGATTTGTGATAGAACATGCAGACGGTTCTCAAACCATTTATATGCATTTCAAAAAAAATACGCTGAATGAAAAGGAAATCGGTGAAACGGTTGTGGCTGGCGAATATTTAGGCGTAGCCGGAAGTTCAGGAAGCAGCACCATTCCGCATTTGCATTTCGAAGTGCGGGATAGCGAAAACAATGTCATCGATCCTTATACCGGAGATTGTAATTCCATGAATGATAACAGTTGGTGGCAGGTACAAGAGGCTTATGCCGTTCCACGAATCAATACGATTTCTACGCATTCGGTTGCAACGCAGGATGTAGACTGTCCGGTCGTTGAAAATACTTATGAAAAAATCAATTTCATCCCGGGTGATATGCTCTATTTGAAATTATTTTTCAGAGATATCAATCATGGAGATACTACACATATCGAATTTAAAAATCCAAATGGCGACATCATGTACAGTTGGGATTGGGTGTGTGATTGGGGAGATTTTTATCCGACATCGTATGGATTTTGGGAATTTGCAACGGATAATACCTGGATAGACGGTGTGTATACGATAACGGCAACTTTTGGCGGGAATTCCTACGAAACGATTTTTGGAATTAATACCGAATTGGGTCTTGATGATAGGGAGAATTCAATTCTTTCCGTTTATCCAAATCCTGCAAAAAATACAATTAATGTAGCATTTGATAAACCAATTGATTCTGTAAATGTCTTAGGAATGGACGGAAGAGTCTTCAGCCAACAAAACGTTACTTCCAAACAAGCACAGATCAACATCAGTAATTTACCAAAAGGCGTATATATCCTTCGTATTAAATCAGGAAATACGGTTGAACATAAAAAGTTTATCAAAGAATAACCTAAACCTAATTAAAAATGAGAAAACGAATACTCAGTATTTCTTTATGGATTTTGTCCATAGGAATGTATTTAAATGCGCAAGATTTTGAATGGGCTCACACTTTTGGCGGAACTATATCGGATAATGGAAATGCAATAGCAGTGGATATTTCAGGAAATGTTTATACAACTGGAGCTTTTTATGAAACCATAGATTTGGATCCTGGTTCTGGTATGGAGAATCAAACATCATTAGGCATGAGAGATGTTTTTATTCAGAAACTGGATGCCGATGGAAATTTCCTTTGGGGAAAAGCATTTGGTGGAACTTCAACAGATAGTTCTTATTCTATTGATATTGATCCATCTGGGAATGTTTATGTTACAGGATTTTTTCAAGAAACTGTAGATTTTGATCCTGGAGTAGGAGTTTCAAACCTCAGTTCAGAAGGGAGTTGGGATATATTTATTTTAAAATTAGATACTAACGGAAATTTTCTATGGGCTAAATCAATTGGAGCCTCTGGTCAGGATGTAGGATATGGAATCAAGGTAGACAATTCTGGAAGTGTTTATACAACAGGAGTATTTTATGATACAGTAGATTTTGACCCTGGGACTGGAATCGCTTTGCTTTCAACGACGGGGGAAACTACGGCAAATACCTTTATTCTTAAGCTAGACAGCTCGGGTAACTATGTTTGGGCAAAATCTTTTTATGGTGAAGCAAACTGGGGGATGTCGATCAATCTTGATTCGGAAGAAAATATATATACTACAGGTATGATGACAGGTGAAGCTGACTTTGATCCGGGTGCAGGAACGGTATCACTTACTAGTGTATTTGGTTATGGAAATTATGTTCAAAAAATGGACAATTCCGGAAATTTTATTTGGGCAAAAGCATTTGGAGGTGCTTATAACTACCATCCACCGGTGAGTACAGTGGATGCATCAGGAAATGTCTATACGACAGGTTCATTTGATTTTCCAGGTGATTATGATCCTAGTGATGAGGTTTTTACACTCACTTCAAATGGGAATAATGATGTTTTTATCCTGAAATTGGATGCTTCAGGAAATTTCCAATGGGCAAAAAGCTTTGGAGGAGATTGTGAATTTTGTGCCGACGGTGGACATTCCGTAGCCATTGACAATTCAGGCAATGTTTATACGACAGGTTTTTTTAGCGGAACTTCAGATTTTGATCCGGGAGCAGGAACTGCAAGTTATACTGCTGTCGGTGATCGAGATATTTTTATTCAAAAATTAAATCCTGCCGGAGAATTTATCTGGGCGCAAGCATTTGGTGGCACTGAAAGAGAGACAAGTTTGGGTATCGATATAGATGGAGAAAATAATATTTATACAACAGGTTATTTTGCAGGGACTTTAGATTTTAACCCGAGTTCAGAAACTGATATGCATACTTCAGTCGGGGAATGGGATGTTTTCGTTCAGAAATTGAGTCAAGATTCATTAGGAATAGAAGAAAATGAATGGACCTATGTTTCTATATATCCAAATCCGGTTCAAAATCTTCTAAATATTTCGATGAGCCAAACCATTGATTCCGTAGAAATTATAGGAATGGATGGAAGGGTTTATTTCAAGCAAAACTTTAATGCGAACGAAGTTCAAATCAATTTAAGCGATTTACCAAAAGGAGTTTACATCGCAAGAATTCAATCTGGGAAAACAATTGAACATAAAAAATTGATCAAAAAATAGAATCCTCTCTGCTTAAATATTCTGTACTGACCTACCTTAGGCGAGCCAACTCAATTGGCTCGTTTTTATTTAATTGAATTCCGGTATTCGGAAGGAGTCATTCCCGTAAATTTTTTAAAAGCCGCATTGAAAACTGATTTAGAATTAAATCCAGCTTCCAGACCGATTGCCAACAATGTATAATTTTTAAAATCAGGATTGGCCAGATAGATTTTGGCTTCTTCTACCCGCATTTCGTTGACATAATCTGTAAAACTTTTTCCTATTTCGTTGTTGATAATTCTTGAAAGATAACTTTTATTGATCCCCAATTCATCAGCAACTAATTCTAAGGAAAGGTCAGGATTTTGGTAATTTTTCTCAATTTTTATGTAATTTTCAAATGCTTCAACATTTTCATTTTTTGAATTTTCAACTTCAACATGTATCGCAATTGTTTGGTTGTTGGAATAATTTCTGATGCTTTTTTGTTCCTGAACGACACCATATTGATACAATCCGATGTGTCCCAATGTATAAATGGTTACAGCTAAACCTAACCATAATGGATAAAAGTATAGTTCTGAGGTTTCCAAATCATGGTTGATTTCGAAATACAATGGAATTGGCCAATAAAGACACAATACCAATAAAATGAAGCTGATGGTTTTTAACCATCTAACTACCATTTTGGGATGTTTGTTTGATTTGACTATTCTATTTCGCTCATAATTTTGAATCAATCGAAAACTCGCCAGAATGAGGATGAGTGAAAAAATGACATTGAAAATTTCAAATCCTATTCTGAAATAATTAAAATAAATAATATCCCTTTGATCAAACAGTTTTGTCGCAAATCCAATCTTTTCTAAAATTGATTCCAGCAGCGCAATCAAAAAAGGAACAAATAATAGAAAATGCGATTTTCTGTTTTTTAGATTGGGATGAAGAAAATACAACACATATAAATAGAATAAAACCAGAAATACGGAAGATAAAGGAATATGAAAAGTTTCGAAATAGTTAAATTGATTTAATATTCCGGAAATAATTAAAAAATTCTGAAGGATGTTATAGGAGAATGTCAGGATCAACAGTCCTAAAAACAAATTGCTTCGACTTTTAAATTTATTGGAAAAAAATGCAAAACCACTAAAGATAAAACCTTGAAATGCACCCAGTAACATCAAAATTTGTAGAAAAGAAATTTGCATTTAGGATTAAGTTTACCCAAATTTAATCAAATTTAGGAAACTCAATTTTTAGGTTGCGGAAAACTTATTTCGGATTCATCTTTCGCATCAAACCTTCCTGTGAAACTGTTGCAATTAATTTCCCATCCCGACTGAAAATTTTGCCACTGGTCAAACCTCTTGCATTCGAAGTACTTGGGACTTCGATATGATAGAGAAACCAATCTGAAAAATCATCGGGCGTTCGATGAAACCACATGGCATGATCCAAACTCGCCAATTGCGTATTGCCGAAATGCGCTTTTGAAGCATGTGGTTGAAGCGCCGAAATTAAAATGTTGTAGTCAGAAACGTAGGCCAAAATTTCCTGAAAATGAGGAAGTGATAAATCTTCCGGAACTTCTTTGAATTTGAACCAAACATTTTGTAAAGGAGGTAAATCTGTCGGATCCAAGGGATTGTTGATGACGGTTTGTTTGAAAATGACCGGACGAGGTAAACCCAGAAATCGCGTAAAATTCTCCGGCATGAAATCTTTTGTTTGTTCATAAATTTCCTCCCAACTCAGCAAAGATTCAGGGGATTGAACTTCCGGCATTTTGGTCTGGAATTCATAGCCTTCCTCTTCCTTTTGAAACGAACAAGCCAACACAAAAATGGAATTTCCATCCTGCTCAGCCGTCACATATCTTGTCGTAAAACTTCCACCATCCCGAACTTTTAGGACTTTAAACTTAATGGTTTTTTCCAAATCTCCCGGTAAAATAAAATAGCCATGCAATGAATGACAAACCCTTTCATGAGGAACTGTCCTTCTTGCTGCATTTAAGGCTTGAGCCAAAACTTGACCACCAAAAACTGTTCGGCTTCCGACGGTTTCACTTCTTCCTTCAAATTGAGTTTCGGAAATAGATTGAAGTTCGATTAGATCAATTAAGTCCTTTGTTGATTTCATATTAAAATGAGATTCGTTCCTGAATTTCTGATGCTTTTTTTACTGCCAATTTATATTCCGATTTCAGTCGATCAACCAATTCTGAAACAGAAGGAACATCTTTAATTTCTGCAACACCATGGCCCGCCGACCAAATGTCTTTCCAAGCTTTGGCGTGTTCGCCGCTCAATTTGGAGAAATCCTCTTCTTTTTTTTCTGAAAGATCTATTCCCGCATTTTCGATGCTTTTCTTTAAAAAATTGGCATTCACACCAGAAACACCATCAGTATAAAGGACATCATCGATTCCGGAGTTGACAATCATTTCTTTATAAGCATCAGAAGCCAAACATTCTCTCGTAGCGATAAATCTTGTTCCCATATAAGCAAAATCAGCTCCGGCTATTTCTGCTGCCAAAACCTCATTTCCTGTATTGATACTTCCCGCCATGATGATCGCGCCCTTAAAAAAAGATTTGATTTCATTGATCAATGCAAAAGGATGTGCTGTTCCGGCATGTCCACCGGCTCCGGCGGAAACACAAATGATTCCATCAACACCGGCTTCAGCTGCTTTTTCGGCATGCCGTTTTTTTACCACATCATGAAATATCAATCCTCCATAACCATGCACAGCATCGACGATTTCTTTTACAGCTCCGAGTGAAGTGATAATCAGTGGAACTTGATGTTTGATACAGATTTCCAAATCGGGTAGGAGGCGAGGATTGGTTTTATTGACAATTAAATTCACCCCAAACGGAGCTGGTTTTTTACCGGTTGTTTCTTCGAATTCTTTTAATTCGGTCTGAATTTCATTCAGCATATTTTCAAAATCAGCTGAAGTCCGACCGTTTAAAGCAGGAAAAGTTCCGACGATTCCGTTTTTGCAACATTCGGTGACCAATTTGGTTCCGGAAACGATAAACATCGGTGAAGCGATGATGGGTAAGTCTAGTGATGATTTGAATTTTTCTAAGGTCATGATTTACTATGCTTGAATAACAAATCTACATAAATTTTTTCATCAGAATTGGAAACTTGGGCAACAAAAAAAGGCAAACCTTTCGGAATGCCTTATACATTATTTTAAAATGAACTATCGTGCTGAAATATCAAGATAATCTCTTTTGGCCGGTCCTGTGTAAATTTGACGCGGACGACCGATTGGTTCATTGTTTTTACGCATTTCAATCCATTGTGCGATCCAACCTGGTAAACGACCTACTGCAAACATCACGGTAAACATTTCAGTTGGGATACCCAATGCTTTGTAGATGATTCCGGAATAGAAATCTACGTTTGGATACAATTTTCTGCTTACGAAATAATCGTCTTCCAAAGCTGCTTGTTCCAATTTTTTAGCAATTTCCAAAGCTTCATCTTGAATACCCAATTTATCCAAAATCTGGTCAGCTGCTTTTTTGATGATTCTCGCTCTTGGGTCAAAGTTTTTGTATACTCTGTGTCCAAAGCCCATCAAACGGAAATCATCGTTTTTATCTTTTGCTTTGTCTACCCATTTCTGAACATTCCCACCATCTTCTTGGATCAATTCCAACATTTCGACTACTGCTTGGTTGGCGCCACCGTGAAGCGGTCCCCAAAGCGCAGAAACACCTGAAGAAATAGAAGCGAATAATCCTGTGTGAGCTGATCCTACCAATCGAACGGTTGAAGTGGAACAATTTTGCTCGTGGTCTGCATGTAAAATCAATAATTTATCCAATGCATCAATCACAATTGGATCCATTTCCAAATCTTTATTGGGTTGTTTGAACATCAATTGGTAGAAATTTTCTACATACCCCAACTTATTGTCCGAATAATTCAAAGGCCATCCTTTCATTTTACGTAATGTCCAAGAGGCCAAAACAGGGAATTTCCCAAGTAAAGTAACAGCTGCACGGTACATATCGGCTTCCGATTTTACGTTTACTGCTTTTGGGTTAAAAGCCGTAAGAGAGCTGGTCAATGTAGATAGTACACCCATAGGATGGGCAGAACTAGGAAATGCCGCCAAAATTTTGGTAATATCTTCTGAAACCATATCATGGTCCTTGATGTCATTTTCAAATTTTGACAATTGGTCTGCTTGTGGAAGTTCTCCGTTCAATAAAAGGTACATCACTTCCGTGAAATTGGATTTTTCAGCCAATTGTTCGATAGGATAACCTCTGTACATTAAGACTCCTTCTTCACCATCCAAATAAGTGATTTCGCTTTTACATGAACCTGTATTTTTGTATCCGGGATCAAGTGTAATGATTCCCCCGGTTTGAGAACGGAAATTGGAAAAATCGACATATTTTTCATCCATTGTACCTTGTGGTACATCAAATTCCAATTCGTTTCCGTTATGAATAAATTTTGCTTTATCTGACATTTTATTTTTTTGTTTGGACAGCAATATACAATAAACTCATTCAATTCTCAAAATGAGATTTATCAATTTTCGCTATCGAATTATTGATTCACTTTAAATGCTGAAAACTGCGGATAAACCGCAGTGTCACCTAGGATTTCTTCTATTCTGATCAATTGGTTGTATTTGGCCATACGGTCTGAACGGGAAGCTGATCCGGTTTTGATTTGTCCGGTGTTTAGTGCTACCGCCAAATCTGCAATGGTCGTATCTTCTGTTTCTCCGGAACGATGTGACATCACCGCCGTATAACCAGCATTATGAGCCATTTGAACCGCATCGATGGTTTCGGTTAAGGTTCCGATTTGGTTTACTTTAATCAAAATCGAATTCGCCGTATCTTCTGTAATCGCTTTTTTCAATTTTTTTACATTGGTCACCAACAAATCATCACCCACTAACTGCACTTTATCTCCGATCGCTTCGGTCAACATCTTCCAACCTTCCCAATCGTTTTCATCCATTCCGTCTTCGATGGAAATAATCGGATATTTTTCTGCCAATTCTTTTAAATACTGAACTTGTTCTGCAGATGAACGAACCGCACCTTTGTCTCCTTCAAATTTGGTATAATCGTATTTTCCGTCAACGTAAAATTCAGAAGAAGCACAGTCCAGTGCAATTTTGATTTCTTCTCCCGGTTTGTATCCGGCTTTTTCGATCGCTTTCATCACCGTATCCAGAGCATCTTCTGTTCCTTCAAATGTCGGCGCAAACCCACCTTCATCTCCAACCGCTGTGGAAAGATTACGGTCGTGCAATATTTTTTTAAGGGTATGAAATACTTCTGCACCCTTTTGGAGTGCTTGAGAAAAAGAATCGGCAACTACCGGCATGATCATGAATTCTTGAAAAGCAATAGGAGCATCTGAATGCGAACCACCGTTGATGATGTTCATCATGGGAACCGGAAGCACTTTTGCGTTGGTTCCACCTACATATCGGTAAAGCGGAATGTTCAATTCGTTTGCAGCAGCATGCGCAACGGCAAGCGAGACACCGAGAATCGCATTGGCGCCTAGTTTGGATTTGTTTTCCGTCCCGTCCAATTCGATCATCGTTTGGTCGATCAAAACCTGTTCAAAAACACTGTATCCAACCAATTCTCTGGCAATGATTTCATTTACATTTTTCACTGCATTTTGGACTCCTTTACCCAGAAAGGCATTTCCGCCGTCGCGAAGTTCTACTGCTTCGTGTTCGCCGGTTGAAGCTCCAGATGGAACCGCAGCTCTTCCCAGAATTCCGGATTCGGTAACGACATCTACTTCTATCGTTGGATTTCCTCTAGAGTCTAAAATTTGTCTTGCATGAATTTGTGTAATGATGCTCATTTTCTATAATTTTTTTTTGATGCCCAAATGTAAGGAAAATGGAAATCTTAGTGAAAAATATCAGATTAAATTAATTGAAAAAAGGTTTTTCAATTTCGAATCCCATGAATCTTACTTAATTGTTTAAATGTAGATTTCTATTTTGAGGATAAAGCACGGATTGCAAATCCGCGCTATCGGGGTTTCACCCCAAGCAAAGCCGAACTGAGCGAAGCTAAATCCGCACCATCGGGTTATTTCCATAGAATGTGCTATCAAATAATATTAATTTATCCATTCCGGCAATTCGTTCCAACCATGAGGTGGGGTTTCTTTGATGGTATCTGGGATTGGTTTATTAATATATAAAGTATATGTAAAAAACAAGCGGTTTATCCACGCTTTATTATTCATTTTCACTATGAATCGCTTGCCGATTTGAGACTTGTAGAATTCAGTACTGTCATTTATGAACCTATCTTCTCCTGTTACTATATTCTTATTATCGTAGTATTCGAATTTAACCCGGCTAGTTGCACTTCTTCCTATGTACTCAATTTCTGTTATCGTTGCTACAAAAAAGACATGATTTTTTTTTGTGTCATATCGAAAAAATGTTCCTAGAATAAAATATATAAATATTATACCAAAAAAAATAGAAAAGAAAATCTTCCACCACTTCATACTATTGTCCACCATATCGTTGATTTAAACCTTGTTCTACTATAGAGTAGGGAGTATTAACCATAATCGTAGCTGCGTTTTGGGTTGCAGCTGTAGGCATTTGATTTATGGCCTTCCCGATGGCGCGGATTTGCAATCCGTGACTAAACCCATTATTAAACATGCTCTAAAAGTACGATTAAAAATCAAATACGATGATTGTCCCAACCGTCCAAAGCCAAGACAATGTCAAGCGGTGCATCTAAACCTGCATAATTTCTCGCTGAACTATAATAATAGTGTTCAGGTGCTGTAACGATTTTTTCCACAACAGGATTTTGGTGGATGTAGTTGATTTTTTCTTTTATCCATTTATTGGAAAATATTTCCTCAGCATGATATCCATCCTGCCAAACTTTAAAAGTTTGGGGTCTTTTCAAATGTTCACATGATTTCTGAAAATACTCGAGTATCCACTTTCTTCTGCTTTCAGGCTCATCTAGAATTGTTTCTATGATTTTTTTAGAAGTGAATTTCTTAAAATCCCGCATGATTTCTGATAAAGTAAAATTCCCATCTGCCCTACAAAATAAATGCAAATGGCTGTGCATCAAACAAAATGAAAACAGGGTCAAACCTTTGTTCATTTGACAATGTTTCAAGGAAGAAATGATTACTTCTTTTTGTGCGAATCTTGTAAAGACATTCACCCAGCCAACTGTTGTTATAGTCAAGAAATAAGCTTTTTCAATTTCTAATGCTTTGTACTTTGTAGACATTTTTGATGAAAGTTACGGGTTTTTGAGTTTTGATCTGACCCGAATTGCAGATAAGAAAAGCACGGATTGCAAATCCGCGCTATCGGGGGTTAGCGAGTTATTTACACTTCCATTTATTTTTAATTTGTGAAGAACTGGGATAGGGTCTTTTTAAAATGATTTTAACACTATCTGATTTTAATCTTAATGTTTTGTCATTTTCATCAACACATATTTTATATGTACCATTTAGATATTCATTTTTGGAGTCAATAGTCATCTCCATTAATTCTTCATTAATATACCACTTGCCTTTTGAGTCCTCTTTTTTCCAACCTTCTTGATAAACAATCGGGACAGAACATTCATTTTCGATTTCAAAAAAAATACCATTAGAGCCGAAATAATAGTCATTAAAAACATCATGGATTTCATCATAATACAGATATTCTGAAATCCCCCAAAGTACCATATCTCCGTCATCAATGTATCGTTCTAAAGAAAAATGATTCTTACAAGAAATCATAATAAATATATAGAATACAACAATATAAATTTTTTTCATATACTTTCCAATTATCCGATTTGCAATCCGTGCATTAAAAATACAATTATATTCGAGTTCATCATAAAGTGGTAGATCCTTTGAAGTTTTATTTTCTATCAATAGGTTCAAAAATCACAAATCCTCAGAATTATTTTTACAAAATCTAAAACATTTGGCATAATTTTTCGTTATTAGGTTAAACAAAGTACCTGCTTATGAATTGGTTTGAAAAATTTTTGCTGATTTGCTCCGGGAGTAACCTCAAACTCTTAGAAAAATCACCTACCGAAATCAACAAACACGTCGGAATCGGTGGTGTGATTTTGTTTACCGCAATTTTAGCTGCATTATCTTCCGGATATGCTTTGTATTCGGTGTTTGATAACCATTGGGCAGCCATCGGATTTGGGTTGCTTTGGGGATTGATGATCTTCAATCTCGACCGATTCATCGTCGCTTCCATGCGGAAATCGGGCAATTTTTTTCGGCAGTTTTTTGCAGCGACGCCACGGATTATTTTGGCTGCACTTTTGGGAATCGTGATTTCAAAACCTTTGGAATTGCGGATATTTGAAAAGGAAATCGATAAACAATTGAACGTCATCATCAACCGAAATAAAACGGCTTTGCAGGATTCTGTCAATGCACGTTACACCCAATTGGCTGGAAGTTTTTCAAATGAACGAAATGAAATTTATGCACGAATTAATGCTTTGCGAGGCGAATACAATTTAGCATCGACCGAATTGGAAAAAGAAGTCGTCGGAACCGCAACCGAAACCACAACCGGAAAAGTCGGATACGGCCCAAATGCCAAACGGAAAGAAGAGTTGAAAACTGCAAAAAAAGAAGAATTGGATGCCTATTTGGTGCAAATGCAACCCCGCTTGGCGGAATTGGACAAAGAAATTGATTTACTAAGCCAGAACAAACAAAAGGAGTTGGACGCAGCCAAACCAACGGAAGAAGGCTACACCGGATTTGCAGCGCGTATGCAGGCTTTGAATGAATTGACCAAAAACAATAAGATTTTAGGAATTGCTTCTTTATTTATAATGGGTGTATTTATTTCACTCGAAATGGCTCCGGTTTTGGTCAAATTGATTTCACCAAAAGGACCTTATGATTATTTGCTCGACAAACATGAATATTCGTTCAAAATATTTGGTTGGGAATCCAAAGAGAAAATGGATGTATCTTCAAACGAAAGGGTTTTGGTTCATAAAAAGCGAAGTGATCGAAGAATTAGAGAAGAGATTTGAATTAGAATAGAAAAATTCCATTTTTTTTAATCCAATTTTTTGATATTTTTACGGTTCAGAAATCATAGATGGAAACACCTAAAAAAACTGAAACTGCAAAAGATTTTCCTTACTTGAAAAAGTTGGAGGAAAAAATCGAAAACGGAAAACGTCCGGATGCTCCCGAAAATAAAATCAAACGTTATTACCAACGCGGAACTTCCCAAATTGCCAAAAAAATGGGAGAGGAATCTGTAGAAATGGTCATCGCTTCAGAACAGGGAAGTGATGCGAATTTTCTGGAAGAAGCGGCCGATGTGTTTTTTTATTATCTGATGGCATTACACGCAAGAGGATTTAAATTGCGGGATGTACTGAAGATTTTGAAGAAGAGATTGAAAAAGAAATAAGCCAATTTATTTTTCCAATTTCTCTGCGTATTTCGTCGTCAAATACAGATAAAAACGATAATACGCAAAACCAAGTATGAGTCCGATCATTCCACCACAAATCACATCCAGCGGAAAATGTACACCGAGATAAATCCGACTATAAGAAATCAATGCTGCCCAAATCAATAAAAAAGGAAGCATCCATTTATACGTATTTCGGAATACCAATCCAAGGAATAAAGCGATCGCAATATGGTTGGACGCATGTGCAGAAGTAAACCCATAAAGCCCTCTTCGTTCACAGCCTACCCCCCGCATAATGCCTTCAAATTCAGGCGTAAAGCATGGTCGAGGTCGTTGGAAGCCATCTTTTAGAAGATTGGTAATTTGATCGGTAAACAAAACCATCAAAAGCGTCAAAGCCAGAACTACACCTGTTTTTTTCCAACCAAAATTTCGAAACAATAAATACAAGAGAAACAAATAAAATGGGATCCAATAGGTTCTTTCCGATAAAAACACCCAAAACCAATCCCATGTCGTTGATCCAAGGGTGTTGAGGTATATAAAAGCTTCTTTGTCCAGCTGAATGATTTCCTGCACTATTTGCGTTTTATAGGACCGGTGAGATCGTCCAGATTAGTTTCTATTTCTTTTTTTGGATCGGGAAGACTATCCGTTATGGAATCGGTCAATTGTTCTTTTGATTTTTGAATGGTGTCTTGAATGTCCTTTACCGGATTGATATCGTCTACCGGTTTCATCAATTCTTGTTTGATGTCATCCGTTGCTTTCCGCATCGCACGCAATCCCTCACCCAATCCACGCGCTACTTCCGGTATTTTTTTTGGACCAAAAATAAGCACGGACAAAATCAAAATAACGGTGATTTCTTCAAAACTGATAAAAGCAGGTAATAGAACCAAGAAATTCATCTGACAAAGATAACCAACTAAATAGAATATTTCCAAAATGCTTGCAGTCCTTTTGATAAAACTATCTTAAAGTTTTGGAGCCAATCCGGCTGTCCGTTTCTATCTTTTTCCGTTTTCGCGCTTTTTGTAACGGGAAAAAAGGAGTTCCACTGCGTTTCACTCTTTTTACCCGACAAAAATTGGCGCCTCCGTAAAAAGGATATTCACTACCATCCGGGCTAATTCAATTCAAGGTTTAAAGTTTAAGGTTTAAAGTTTAAGGTTCAAGGTTCAAAGTTATAAGTTCATAGAATAAACATTAAATTTTATTAGTCAATTTGAGTCATTAATAATCTAATTACCATTCACTAATCACTAAAATCTACGCCTCAATCTCCTTCAAACTCTCCATTTTTTTAGTTGCCAAAAATCCTTTGATATCTTCAAAATGTTCTCGGACTCTTTTGTTTCCAAATTCAAATACCTTTTCAGCCAATCCGTCCAAAAAATCACGGTCATGAGAAACCAAAATTACCGTTCCTTCAAATTCCTTTAGTGCAGCTTTGATGATGTCTTTGGTTTTCATGTCGAGATGGTTGGTAGGCTCATCGAGAATTAAAACATTATAAGGTTCGAGCAATAATTTGACCATCGCCAAACGCGTTTTTTCACCACCGGACAGTACTTTTACTTTTTTATCGATATCATCACCTTTGAACATAAATGCCCCGAGAATGTTTTTGATTTGGGTTCGGATGTCGCCTTCCGCAATTCGGTCTACCGTTTCAAAAATCGTCAAATCTTCATCGAGCAACGAAGCTTGATTTTGTGCAAAATAACCGATTTTGGCGTTATGTCCGATTTCGATTTGACCGTCAAATTCGATTTCGTTCATGATCGCTTTGATCATCGTGGATTTTCCTTCTCCATTTTTACCGACCAATGCGATTTTTTGCCCACGTTCGATGACCATTTCGGCATTTTTGAAAACTACAAAATCATCGTAATTTTTAGATAAATCTTTTACGGTAACCGGATATTGGCCTGTTCTTTGAGCAGGAGGGAAGCGCAATTTTAAAGCAGAATTGTCCACTTCATCTACCTCGATGATGACCAATTTTTCCAACATTTTTACACGGGATTGGACTTGTAAAGTTTTGGAATAGGTACCTTTGAATCTTTCGATGAATTCTTTGTTTTCGGCAATCATTTTTTGTTGCTCCTCGTAGTGTTTTTGTTGTTGTTCTCGTCGTTCTTGACGGAGAATCAAATAATCAGAATATTTGGCTTTGTAGTCATAGATTCTTCCCATCGTGACTTCGATGGTTCGGTTGGTGATATTGTCTACAAAAGCACGGTCATGCGAAATCACCATCACGGCTTTGGCTTGGTTTTTTAAGAAATCTTCTAGCCATTGAATCGATTCGATGTCCAAATGATTGGTTGGCTCATCGAGCAAAATCAAATCGGGTTTCCTCAATAATATTTTGGCCAATTCGATGCGCATGCGCCATCCGCCGGAAAATTCTGACGTCGGTCTATCCAAATCATTTTGGGAAAAGCCCATTCCTTTCAGCACTTTTTCAACTTCCGATTCGTAATTGACTTCTTCTATCGAATAAAATTTCTCACTCAATTCAGACACACGTTCGATCAGATTCATGTAGGAATCGCTTTCATAATCCGTTCGGGTGGTCAATTGTTCATTGATCTCGTCAATTTCTCTTTTCATGGAAAGAAATTCCTCAAAAGCTTTGGAAGCTTCTTCACGCACGGTGCAATTGTCTTCGGTCAATAAATGTTGTGGTAAATAAGCGATTACGGCATCTTTCGGAGCAGAAATATTGCCAGAACTCGGTTTGTTGATGCCTGCGACGATTTTTAAAAGTGTTGATTTTCCGGCACCGTTTTTTCCCATCAGTGCGATTTTGTCGTTTTCATTGATGACAAAACTTACTCCACTAAATAAAGTCGTAGCGCCAAATTGAACCGCTACATCATTGACTGTAATCATAATTCCTTTTCAAAAACGCTGCAAAGATAAAGGAAAGGATGGATGATGGAAGAGGGAAGATGGATGTTTTTTCGTTGAACTCCTACACTTTTTAAATCGTAAATCGAACTTCGTAAATCTTACATCGATTTATTCTACATTTTCCAAATTGATCTGAACTTCACGATCGTATAAAAAGTTGGGTTGAAGTCCTTCACGTTTGACGATGAGTTGTCCTTGGTTGGATCCGGCAAATCTTGAAAATCCATTTCCTATTCCAAATCCTGATTCGCTTAAGATAAAATAAACACCTTTTGAAAATGGATAATTAGATGCGAGAATGTTGGAAACAGAAGGCGCTTGGGCAATCCCTTTTTCATCTAAAACGGAAAGGGTTTTAACTTTGGAAAGGATTTCTTTGACTCTCGGATTGTCTTTTTCACTGATTTCATTGAGTCCGATGATCCCAATAGAACTTGGTGATTTTTGAAGAAATTCGATCAATTGGTCTATATTTTCTTCTGCCTGAATGGATTTTCCTTCTGGAATCTCGAGTTCTAAAACATCTTTAACCGTATTGAAATTTCCGGAATTTCCATCATCAAAAATAAATTGGTTCTTTCCTTCCAGTATTCCATTTTTGATTTGATCCAAAGAAATGGATTCAATCGGATTTTCAATTGAAGTGATAAAAATTACGGCATCATAAGCCAGTAAAGTAGATCTGGGAGTGATGTCAGATTTTTGCGCGATGTATTTGGTTTGTTGTTCACTTAAAGGTTGGTTGATAAATGCAGCCTTTGCAACTGTATCTTGCAAGGCTTTTAGGATTTTATTTTCAGATTGATAAACAAAGTTGAATTTGACTTTTGGATATTTCATCTCATAAATATCGGTCAAGGCTTCTAACAAACTTTGATTGGACGGATCTACGTAAATCGTCAATTCACCTTCTTGATGTGAAGTTTCCTTTCCACTTTTGCATTGGATAATGAAAAAAGAAATGATAAAAAGTAGGGTAAATTTAATCCTCATTTGACCGAATGGCTTTGATAGCTCTGTATACTCTGAAAATCCCATAAGCGATAAATAATACGCCCAATGATATTGCGGCAATCGGGCTTAAATCCATTAAGAACCAGTTTCTTGCGATGACAAATCCTCCGATGAATGCATAGAGGATTCCCATGATGATGTTGATGTAATTTCTGATCATTGAGACAAAGGTAATAAAATTTACTTCTATTTTTAAGCGACATATTTTGTCGTAGTTGATGGTTAGATTTGAATTGAATTTAAAAACAATTACAATATGAATGATAAATTTAAAAACATCCCGATGGATGACGACACCAAAATTTTATTGAGTTCCAATTTGAAATTTGGGGATTTGGATTGTGTATTCCAAGCTTGGGTATACGACCATATTCAAGGAAATTCTTTGATTTTTCTTTCAGATGATCTCCAATTGAAAACCGATGAAGAACTGAAAAGTTGGATTTTAGCTTCCACTGAAATCGTGCAAGACAAATCCATCCGTAAAATGACCATTTCTCGAAATCCCGAAGAACATCCTTTTGTTTTTGTGAATTTTGATTTCAGAAATGTGGCATAAAAAAGCTCTGCGGTCAACAGAGCTTTTTTATTCATAATTTATTCAAGGTTAAACTCCGGAGGAGTTATATGTTGAATGCCCAAGGAAATTTAATTCTTTGATTTAATTAATTCAAATTGAATTGAACTGGAATGGTAAAAGACATATTCACTTTGCTTCCGTCGTCCAATTCTGCTGGTTCCAAATATTTGCCTTTTTTCACCAAACGATCTGATATTCTTTTCAATGCTTGTTGGGCTTCTTTACCAAATGCTTGATTGCCGCCGTTCATGGCTTTAACTTCGATGATTTTTCCCGATTTATCCACGATGAAATTCAATTTGGCACTGGCTTGATGGATGTTTTCCTTTTTGGCCAATTCTCCAAAACCATCCAGTTGAATTCCCAATTCTCCCGATAATTTTTCTGCCATACAATCCTGCAAAGCTTTTTTAGAATTTCCAACTTTTTCACAACCCGGAAAGACAGCCATTTTAGTTACTTCTCGTGGGCTAAAAGTGGATTTGACTTCTTTGATCACTTCAGGTTCTTTCGTTCCTGTATTCTCTCCCGTACCGGAGCTTCCAATGTTTCCTGTCGATTTGATGCTTCCTTCATTTCCGGCATTTCCAACTTCCGGCATCACGAGTTTCCCGATGTCTTTTTGTTCCGTCAATGGTTTTTCTACTTCCGGTTTTTCCTTTGGTTCCGGGATGATGTCACTGTCTTTGTTTTCGACTGTTGCCGCCGGAATTACATTTGGCGTAACAGAAGGAGGGGAAACTGGTGGTTCGATTTCTTCCGTAAAATCTACGTTTACATCAATAGGACAATAGGTTGTTGTTCCTTCTTCAGTTGTATCTTTACCAGTAAAAGATAAAACTGTAACCAAAATTCCAACGAAAAAACCTACCAATAGTAGCGATTTCAAAAGGTTATTTCCTTCTTCGGTTCTTAATTCATATGCTCCATAAGCTTTGTGGCGATTTTCAAAAAGATAATCATTCCAAGACAATTGTTGATTTTTTTTCATTTTTAAAAGGTAAAAAGTTAAACACAAGCTTCGATTCCGAAATTTTTGAAACATTTTAATTGCTTTTGAATTCAAATGTGTCAATCTTAATTCATCATGATATTTGTCATGTTTCAAAATTTATGCCCACAACTGTTAAAGGATGAAACTTTAACAAATTCTCGATTGTTCAAAACTTTATTTTCTTAAAATTGAGTTCTATTGCAATTCAAATTCATAACTTCGCAAGTCCTATGGAAAATTTGGACACAACAAAATCATTTCAAGCTAAAGGTCAGAGAATCATTAACTTAGATCGTGGAAAACTTCCACCTCAAGCCATTGATTTAGAAGAAGCCGTGCTCGGTGCGATGATGATCGATAAAAAAGGAATCGATGAAATCATCGACGTGCTTTTACCTGAAATGTTTTACCGGATTCAGCATCAAACCATTTATGCTGCCATCCGTAAATTATTCAATAATACACAACCCATTGATCTGTTGACCGTTGCCAACGAACTTCGAAATGAAGGAAAACTGGATTTGGTAGGAGGTGATTATTATTTGGTCCAATTGACCCAAAAAGTTTCATCCGCAGCGCATATTGAATACCATTCGCGTGTGTTGATTGAAAAATACATTTTGAGGCAATTGATCGAGATTTCGTCCAATATCATCGATAAATCTTACGATGAAACCACTGATGTATTTGATTTGCTCGATTTTTCCGAAAGCAAATTATTTGAAATCACAGAAGGCGGTATCAAAAGAAGTTTTACAGATTCCAATACTTTGGTTCGTGAGGCGATCGATAAAATCAAAGCCATGTCTGAAAAAGAAGGAATGAGTGGTGTTCCTTCCGGATTTACGCAAGTCGATAAAATCACTTCAGGTTGGCAAGAATCGGATTTGGTGATTCTGGCCGCTCGTCCCGGGATGGGAAAAACCGCATTTGTCCTTTCCATGGCGCGAAATATGTCGGTAGACATGAAAATTCCTACGGCGATTTTTTCTTTGGAGATGTCCAGTGTGCAGTTGATAACACGTATGATTTCGAGTGAAACGGGTATTTCTTCTGAGAAATTGAGAAAAGCTACGCTTGAAAACCACGAATGGAAACAATTGTACAACAAAGTAAAAGCGCTGGAAGATGCACCTTTGTATATAGATGATACGCCGGCTTTGTCGATTTTTGATTTGCGTGCAAAAGCCAGACGATTGGTTTCGCAGCATGAAGTGAAATTGATCATCATTGACTATTTGCAATTGATGACGTTGGGCGGCGGGAAATCTACCGGAAATCGGGAACAGGAAATTTCTACCATTTCCCGAAACCTAAAAGCCATCGCAAAAGAGTTGAACATTCCAGTAATTGCGTTGTCGCAGTTGTCGCGATCTGTTGAAACCCGCGGTGGAAATAAAAGGCCTTTACTTTCGGATTTGCGTGAATCGGGAGCGATCGAGCAGGATGCGGATATCGTTTCCTTTATTTATCGTCCCGAATATTACAAACTCGACGCTTGGGATGACGAACATGGAACGCCTTGTGCAGGTCAAGCCGAATTTATCATCGCCAAACACCGAAACGGTGCGCTTGAAAACATCCGACTTCGTTTTGTAAATGAACAAGCCAAATTCATGGATTTGGAAGAAGATTTTGGGGATTTTGAGTTCCAAAGCTCGATGAACAAAGAGAATTCAGGCAGCATGGAAATCGGAAGTTCCATCAATCTACCTGTTGGAAATCCGCAAGATTCTTTTGGTTCTCTGGACGAATTCAGTTCAGATTTTGAAGAGGAAGACGATGATATGCCGTTTTAATTTTTCGGAAAATTATTTTAAAATTTAGAATTTAACATTCAAAAAACATTGGTTAAATTTGCGCATCCAAAACATGCAAACAAATGCCTTTATTTGACGATACCCAAACTGCTTTTGAATCTAAATCGGACAAAGATTTAAAAAAAGGATTGACTCTTTTTAAATTGATCGCCAATCCTACGTTGACAAAATTGGGGACTTTTACCTTTAAAATTCCGTTTATCACCGATTTACCACTCGTCAAACCCATCATCCGAAATACAATTTACAAACAATTTGTAGGAGGTGAGACGACGGCTGACTGTCTGAAAGTAGCCAAAGAACTGTCGCAATACAACGTCGGGTCGATCATGGATTATTCGGTGGAAGGACAGGAATCAGAAAAGGAATTTGACAGTGTGAAAGATGAAATTTTACGTCTGATTAAAATCGCAAAAGAAAATCCAAAAGAAATTCCTTTTGTGGTGTTTAAACCAACGGGATTTGGACGAATTGATCTTTATGAAAAAGTCGGGAAAAACCTTCCGATGAATGAGGATGAAAAACAAAAATGGGAAGCCATCCGAAATCGTTTTGACGAAGTTTGCAAAGCCGGATTTGAAAATGACATCACGATGATGGTCGATGCAGAGGAGAGTTGGATGCAAGATGCGGCCGATGATTTGGTGGATGAAATGATGCAGAAATACAACAAAGAACGTTGTGTGGTTTGCAATACGCTGCAAATGTATCGTCATGATCGTTTGAATTATCTCAAAAAAATCTATCAAAAAGCAGAGGCTGAAAATTATTTCATCGGATTTAAGGTCGTTCGCGGTGCTTATATGGAAAAGGAAAGAGCAAGAGCGGAGGAGGAAAATTATCCATCACCGATTCAGCCTGACAAAGCTTCATCAGATCGGGATTATAATTTGGCACTGGAATTCATCGTTCAACATCACCATAGAATTTCACTTTTTGCGGGAACGCATAACGAAAAGAGCAGTGAATTATTGACGGAATTGATGCAAAAAAACAATTTGGAAAATGGGATCCATAAGATTTGGTTTGGACAATTGTTTGGGATGAGTGACAACATCAGTTTTAAATTGGCGAGCATGGGATATAACGTCGCCAAATATTTGCCTTATGGACCGATCAAAGAAGTGATGCCCTATTTAATTCGCAGAGCACAAGAAAATACTTCAGTCGCAGGACAGACGGGAAGAGAACTTTCTTTGATCGAAAAAGAAATCGAGCGAAGAAAACGTGCAAAGTAAGTTTGAGTTTGGCTTAATTTAAATTGAGTCAGTTTGTAAACTACACCATTTGTGCTAAATTGCCCATTCGTTTATGGCAGCAAATTATTTCGCAGAAATCATTTTACCTCTAGCTTTGCCGGGAACCTTCACTTATGAAATTTCTCCTGAAGATCAACCTTATCTAAAAGTTGGACAAAGGGTTTCGGTTCCATTTGGGACCAATAAACTTTACACCGGAATCGTTCATTCTTTTCATCAAAACAAACCCGAATTGTTCAAAACCAAATTCATCGATTCGGTTTTGGATACAGAACCTTTGATCACGGAAATTCAAATTCAATTCTGGGAATGGATCGCAAAATACTATATGTGCTCGCTCGGCGATGTTTACCGAAATGCTTTTCCGACCGCACTGAAATGGGAGAGTGAAACTTTTGTGAAATTCATCGGAACGGTTGCCCAAATCGAAGAAAACCTCTCCGAATCTGAATGGATGGTGGTCAATGCTTTGGATAAAAAAGGAATTTTGGCAGTGAGCGAAATCGCGAAATTGGTGGATAAAAAATCGACGATTAAAATCATCAAATCGCTTTGGGAAAAAGGCATCATCCAACTCGACGAAGTCCTGAAAGAAAAATATACGCCCAAAGTTGAATTGTTCATCAAAGTCAACCCCGAATTAAAATCGGACGAAAAATTTTTCAATTCTTCACTGGAGAAATTAAAAAATGCAGCCAAACAAAGGGAAACTTTGTTGCAACTCATCGTCGAGGAATCTCAATCATCCAAACCCATCAAAATTTCAAAATTCATCAAAAAATTTGGTGGAAATCATGCGATGTTTCGATCGATGGAAGAAAAAGGAATGGTGGAAATTTATGATTTGGAAATCTCTAGAATTGATGAAATTGATAATAAAACCATCGATTCAGAAGCTTTAAATTTTGAACAAAATCAAGCTTTGAAGACCATCGGAAATTATTTCGAAGAAAAGAAAACCGTTTTGTTGCACGGTGTGACTTCAAGTGGAAAAACGGAGGTTTACATCAAACTCATCGAACAAAATTTAGAAGAAGATAAAACGACTTTGTTTCTGTTACCGGAAATTTCGATATCGTCTCAAATGGTGCAAAGAATCCGCAAATATTTTGGTGATAAAGTCGGAATTTACCATTCGAAATTCAATCAAAATGAGCGGGTAGAATTATGGAACAAAACGCTGAATGACGAATACAAAATCATCATCGGAGCACGTTCTGCATTGTTTCTGCCTTTTCAAAATTTAGGTTTGATCATCGTTGATGAAGAGCAAGAAACGGCATACAAACAAACCGATTCCAGACCATATTTTCATGCACGAGATATGGCATTGGTTTTGGCGAATTTTTACCAAGCCAACGTCATTCTTGGTTCAGCAACGCCTTCGTTGGAAACCTATCAAAATGCCCAAACCGGAAAATATGGCCATGTCCAATTGACCAAACGCTTTACAGATGTGCCATTGCCAAAGATAGAACTCATCGATCTACGTGCTGCGATGCGGTCAAAAGAAATCACAGGTGATATTTCAAATTTGCTTCGCGAAGCCATCATCGAAACCATAAAAGAAGGAAAACAAGTTTTAATTTTCCAGAACAGGAGAGGATTTGCGCCGGTTGTGGAATGTACGTCTTGCGGGCATTCACCTTTTTGTCCTAACTGTGACGTTCCACTTACGCTACATAAAATGTCCAATTTGTTGAAATGCCATTATTGTGGTCATTCACAAGCCAAACCGAGTAAATGTTCCAATTGTCAGAGTTTGGAATTGGATACCAAAGGAATTGGGACGGAGCAAATTGAAGTGCAATTGGAATCAATCTTCCCGAAATTGAAAATTGCCCGAATGGATGTCGATGCGATGCGCAGAAAGTTTGCTTATGAAAAAACGTTGGAAGCTTTTGAGGAACGAGAAATCGATATCATTGTTGGAACGCAGATGATTGCCAAAGGATTGGATTTTTCAAATGTGGGTTTGGTGGGCGTTATCCGAGCTGATTCTATGTTGAATTTTCCTGATTTCAGGGCGCATGAAAAAGCATTTCAATTGTTGACGCAAGTTGCTGGTAGAGCCGGAAGAAGAAATGAACAAGGGAAAGTTTTGATCCAAACCTATAATCCGGACCATGAAATTCTTCAAAATGTAACCCGATATGATTTTGAGAAAACTGCCAAAGATATTTTATACGAGAGGAAATCTTTTTTGTATCCGCCTTTTTTGCGTTTGATTCAAATCACTTTCCGTCACGCCAAAAAAGAAAAAGTCGATAAGGTTTCAGAAGCATTTGTCAATTTGTTAAAACCCAATTTTGACGAAAAACATCTATTAGGGCCGGAAGAACCTTCCATCAGTCGGATCAGGAATTTGTACATCAAAAATGTTTTGATCAAAATTCCGGAAAACGCATCGCCTCAGAGTGTGAAAAACCTGATCGAAAAGGGAATAGCTTCTCTGTATACAGTTCAGGCTTTTCGTTCTGTTCGGATTGAGATCGATGTGGATCCCCAATAAAGATTTGGCGTAGCCATATAAAAATCTGAAATGATCCGTAACATTTTATAGGAAACGCCTACCTATAAACGAAACAATCGAAATGAAATCTTATGAAGTGCATAGAATCCGGAAGTCTTTTAGCTCCAACAGCACAGAAGACTTGAGAAAAGAAACGGAAGAATTGTTGAACCGAAAAGTAGCTGAAGGATGCAAAGTCATCACGGTTGATTTTGAGATGACAGGTTATTCCGGTTATATTTATGCAATGATAGTTTTAGAAAAATGATCAAAATCCGAGATTTAAATAAATCCTATAAAATGGGAGCCAATTCACTTCATGTTCTGAAAGGTATCGATTTGGATGTGGAAGAAGGCGAATTTGTGGCAATCATGGGATCTTCAGGTTCCGGAAAGTCGACTTTGTTGAACATCATCGGGATGCTCGATACGCATGACACCGGTTTGTATGAACTGGATGAATTCGTCATCGAGAAATTGACCGAAAAAAAAGCAGCCAATTACCGAAACAAATTCCTCGGTTTCATTTTCCAATCCTATAATTTGATCAATTTCAAAAACGTTTTGGAAAATGTTTCCTTACCGCTTTATTATCAAGGAGTTAGTCGTGGTAAACGAGCGGAATTGGCGATGAATTATTTGGAGCGAGTAGGTTTAGGGCCTTGGGCGCATCATTTGCCTAACGAACTTTCCGGTGGGCAGAAACAAAGAGTTGCGATTGCCAGAGCTTTGGCCGCAAAACCAAAATTGTTGTTGGCAGACGAGCCAACAGGAGCTCTCGATTCCAAAACTTCACAGGAAGTCATGCGACTGATTCAGGAAATCAACGACGAAGGAAAAACCATTTTGATGGTAACACACGAGGATGATATCGCGCACATGTGCAAAAGAATTGTGCGACTGAAAGACGGTGTGATCATGAGTGATGAACGCGTGAAGCAAGTCAGAGTTTGAGCGTAATAGAGTAGGAGAATGATTAAGTAAATATTTAGTGAATTTCATAAATCGTAAATCAAACTTCGTAAATCGTAAATCAATATGTTTGATATAGACCGTTGGCGAGAAATATGGGCTTCGATTGCAAGCAATAAACTAAGGACAATCCTTTCAGGATTTACCATTTCCTTGGCATTATTTGTATTCATCGTTTTATTTGGGATGGGAAATGGATTGCAAAACGGTTTCCAAAAAGAATTTTTCCAAGCCGGAGCGATGAATATGTACATTTTCGGTACCCAAACTTCCGAAACCTATGCCGGTTATCAAAAAGGGCGAAACATCGTTTTGGAGAATGATGATTTGGATTATATTTTGGAGAATTATTCGGAGAAAATCAAATACATAAGCGGCGAATATGACCAACAACTTTCCGTAAAATTTGGTGGAGAATCAGGAAGTTATTCGGTAAAAGGCGTAAATGCGGATTATATCAATATGGTCAACTACCAAATCGATAAAGGAAGATTTTTAAAATCAGAGGATTTAAAAAAACAAACCAAATCGGTGGTTGTGGGGCGAATGGTTATCGAGGATTTAATGAAGGGAAGAGACGCCATCGGCGAATTCATCAACATCGGGTCGGGAATGTATGAAATCGTGGGAATTGTTTCGAGTAAAACCAATGATGATCGTGAAGAACGGATGATTTTTGTGCCGATTACGACTTTGCAAACGATTTATGGAACACGGGATTTACCGACGATTACCGTCACACCCAAAGATGGTGTTTCTACAGCGGAAATTGGTGAATTTTCAGAAGATTTGCGAAGCGATTTAAAATCCCGACACGACATAAGCCCAACGGATCCAAACGGAATCAGGATCTGGGATTCTTCAGAACAAATGAGCGATACCAACGCTTTTTTCTTTGTGCTGACCATCATTGTTTTTGTCATCGGTGGTGGAAGTTTGGTTGCTGGTGTAGTGAGTATAGGTAACATCATGGTTTTCAGTGTGAAAGAAAGAACCAAGGAAATCGGGATCCGAAAAGCTTTGGGCGCAACGCCTTATAAAATTATCACGTTGATTATGCAGGAAGCGGTGATGATTACGTTGTTGTTTGGACTCATCGGGATTTTGGTGGCTACCTTTTTGGTAGAAAATATAAACGAAGGACTGGCCGATTATTTTATATATGATCCGGGCGTAAGTACGGAATCCTTGGTGATGGCTTGTTTGATATTGTTTGTCGCCGGGTTTTTGGCAGGATTTCTTCCGGCGAGGTATGCGGCCAAAATTAAACCGATCGATGCTTTACGAGACGAGAAATAAGGGGTTAAGTGGATAAGTGGATAAGTGGATAAGGGATTGAACCTTTAAACAATTAAAAAATTGAATTAATAAAAGTGAAACCGATAATTTTAGATAGAGATGCTTGGGCTGAAGTTTATGCCGCAATTCGCAAAAACAAAATGCGGACGATGCTGACCATGATCGGTGTGGCTTGGGGGATGTTCCTTTTTGTCGCTTTATTGGGCGCTTCCCGAGGTGTTCAAAATGGTTTCGATAAAATATTTGCCAACGCTGCGACCAATAGTTTATTTGTTTGGATGCAGCAAACTGCAATTCCTTTTGAAGGCTATCAACGCGGTCGTACACTTGAATTGAAAATGGAAGATATAGAAGCCATTCAAGGAAAATTCCCTCAAATCAAAATGATCGCTCCGCGAAGTCAGGAGGGAAGTGTAACCGTGAAATTTGGGACGAAATATGGAAATTATGGCGTTTATGGAGATTATCCGGTTCAAAATGAAATGTTCAAAAAAACGATTATCCAAGGTAGGTTTCTGAATGATGATGATGTCAAATATGGGCGAAAAGTTGCAGTAATCGGAACCGATATTCGCGATGAAATCTTCCCGGATGGCGTCAATCCATTGGGCGAAATGATCCAAATCGGAAGTGGAATGTACACAGTCGTGGGCATGTATCAACAAGGTGCAATGGCCATCGGAAGGAATAACGAAATCCAAATTCCATTTACCACTTTTCAGCGGGTTTACAATCGGCAAGGCGTTGTGAATTATGTGATCATCAATGCCAAAGACAATGTGGACATTGTGCAATTTGAAAAACAAATCAAAGAATATTTAAAAGAAAAAAAGAGGGTGCATCCTGACGATACGCAAGCTATAGGCGGATTTAATTTGGGAGAAAACTTAAATAAAATGTTTTCGTTCATGAACGGATTGCAATTATTGGCAATAGTCGTAGGCGCTTTGACCTTATTTTCAGGAGTCATCGCTATTGCGAGTATATTGTTGATTACGGTTTCAGAACGAACCAAAGAATTTGGAATCAGAAGAGCTCTGGGCGCAGTTCCCAATCAAATTCGTTCCCAAATATTATTGGAATCCATCGTCCTGACTTTAATTGCCGGTCTTTCCGGAATCGTCGGCGCCAGTTTGGTTTTGTTTATTGTCAATTCTATTGTCGCCAATGGTGCCGGAGATTTTCCATTTATAAATGCATCGGTTGATGTAACAACTTTGGGATTTGCTTTACTAATTATGATAGTTATGGCCATGTTAGCCGGACTTATTCCTGCGCAGCGAGCCATTGCCATAAAACCGATTGATGCTTTGCGTGACGAGTGATGGTTTTTGAGTGGTTGAGTTGTAGAGTTAGGAGAGAAATTAGAGTATAGAATAAAAAAGCGAATTTCGTCCCGATACTTCGGGATCGCAAAACGAAATAAAGAGAAAATGAAAAAAGGTTTAAAAATATTATTGATTATTTTGTTCGTTGTTGCGGTAGTCGCAGCTATTTTCTACATGTACAAAACCAGTACAGCTGAAAATGTGGAATTTGAAACAACGGAAGTTCAGGTAAAGGATATTTCGACAAAAGCAGTCGCTACCGGTGCCGTAAAACCGAGAGAAGTCATCGAAATCAAACCCAATATTTCCGGTGTCATTTCTGAAATCCATGTAGAAGAAGGGGAGACAGTGGAGAAAGGTGCATTAATAGCGACATTGCGCGTGATCCCAAATGTAAGCAGTTTAAATGCTGCCCAACAACAGATCAATTCGGCAAGGATTACATTGAACAACGAAAAAATCCAATTTAACCGTACCAAATCGCTTTATGATCAAGGTGTTTTGCCCAAACAGGATTTCGACAATGCATTGGCCAGTTATCAGATGGCGCAGCAAAATTTAAAAGCAGCGCAAAGCGATTATAAAATTGCACAAACTGGCATAGCACCGGGATTGGAGCAATATGCCACCATTCAAATACGGGCTACGATTTCCGGTATGATATTGTCTATTCCGGTGGAGATCGGAAATACGGTCCAGGAAATCAATAATTTCTCTGTGGGAACGACTATCGCTACGATGGCTGATGTCAGTCAGATGATTTTTGAGGGAAATGTGGACGAAGCCGATGTAGGGAAACTAAAAGAAGGAATGAAAATGACCATCACGATCGGTGCGCTTCCTGACGAACAATTTGAAGGCGTGCTAAACTATATTTCTCCTTCCGGAGTGGATACCAGTGGAATCGTCCAATTTGAAATCAAGGCCGATGTGAATCTGAAAGAAGATATTTTTTTACGTGCCAATTACAGTGCTAACGCAGAAGTAATGCTCTCAGAAGCCAAAAATGTAGTAGCACTCGAATCGGCACATATCCAATATGACGATAAAGGAAAAGCATTTGTGGAGATTTTAAAACCGGGAACGGAAAAATACGACCAACCGGTTTACCAGAAAAAAATGTTGGAAATCGGGATTTCAGATGGGGTTTTTGTAGAAATTAAATCGGGTCTAAAAAAAGGAGACAAAGTCAAAGTTTTCAACACCGATTTGGAAACAGAAAATGCAGGCGGACCGCCGAGAAGATAAAGAAAAACCAAAAAAATCCGATGAATTTCATCGGATTTTTTATTTTCCGACTTTGTTAAATAATCATTAAATCTAAAAAAATATATATATTTGAGAGTTTGTAAAAGAAAACTAACCTAAATCTGATGAGGCAGATTTAAATTTTACAAATATTAATTAACACAAATTGAGGGAACAATTATGGAATTATCTTTTACTTCAAGGATATCAACTGTTTTATTGTTTTTATTATTTATTGGCTCTTCTTTTGGACAATTAGATTGTGATTTTATTACACCATTGTGTTCAAATGAAGATATAGAAGCAGGATCTCCAACATCTAATCCTGGAGAAACAATAGTTACAACTTGTCAAACACTGCAATCTAATAATACAGCATGGTATGTGATTCAGATACAGTCGGGGACTACTTTTACGTTTGTAATTGAACCGGATGTAAATATTGATTATGATTTTGCCGTTTGGTTGAATCCTGAGGATTGTAATGATTTAGGAGTAGCTGATAGAGGATCGTTTGATGCACCAGCAGCTGGCGAATATGATACAGGGTTGATGTTAAATGAGACCGATTTTTGCGAAGGCGCTGGAGGGGGGGGCTTGGTTGACGGAATGGTTCGACATTTGGATGTGCAACCCGGTGATATAGTGGTAATTGCTGTTGATAGATGGTCTAGCCAATCTTCTGATTACACTTTGACTTTTGGTGGAGACTCTGAGTTGGATTGTACGATTTTGGGAGAAAATTATGGTCAATGTGATTTGGATAATGATAATCAAGAGTTGTTTGATTTAAATTTAATTGAAGATGATATTATAGATGGTGCTCCCAATCAAACAGTTGATTTTTATGAAGATGAAACAGATGCGCAAGCTGGAAATGCAAATACTGAAATTTCTCCCTATTTAGTTACTTTTAATGATACAGATGGAGATGGATTTGATAACGGTACTATTTTATATGCGAGGGTAGAAGAAAATAATACATTTCTCCGGGTGATTCAAGTTACACTTTTTGTTAATCGATTGCCCCAAGTTACTTCACCAATAGCGCTTGATCCTAAATGTGATATTTTAGGAGATGGGGAAGAAGTTTTCGATTTGAGAGAGGCAGAGCCTTTTTTGGTGTCAGACCCAAGTATTTATAATTTTATTTACTATGAAGATCCTGATGATGCCGATGCGGGAAATGCTAATTTCATCAATACTCCAGCTTCATATTCATCAGGTACACAAACGATATATGTAAGAGTTGAGACGGGGGCTTTGATTGGAAATGAAGATGGATGTTATGTCGTAGGAGAAATTAATTTGGAAATTTTTGATTTTGGTTTGAATACCATTTCTTTAACTCCAGATGCAATTTGTGATGAAGATGGTGATGGTGAAGTAATAATTGATTTGACAGATTATGTAAATCAATTGGTTCTACCTCCAAATAATCCCGAAGATTTTACAATTACTTATTATGAAAATGCTTTAGATGCCACAGTTCCAACTAATAATATTCTAGATCCTGAAAATTTTCCAATAACTGCTGGAAACAATGATATTATCTATGTCAGATTAGAACACCCAACAAACGGATGTTATATAATCAGTGAAATTCATTTTTCTACTTTAACACGTCCGGAATTAAATGCAATGAGTAATGTAGATATGTGTGTAGATGAAGTTTCTGGAGATCACCTATTTGATTTAACCGTTTTTGATGGTCAAATTGTTAATAATCCTGCTGATTATGATATTACCTATCATACAAGTCAAGAAGATGCAGATGACGGACTTGATCCGATTGATCCTGAAGATGCCTATCCTATTTCGATTAATTCCACTGTGACAGTTTACATACGAGTAGAAAATCAAGGTTGTCCAAATGTAGGTACAGTTGACATTTCCATTCATTCAAATCCTGTATTGAGTGATGATTTAACATTAGATCCGATTTGTGATGAAGATGGAGATGGTGAAGTAATAGTTAATTTGACTGATAATGAAGCTTATTTTATAGGAACAGATCCCGGACCTTTTGATATAAGTTACCATACTGATCCAAACGAAGCAGAATTAGGAACAAATCCAATTTTAGATCCGGAAAACCATCCGATTGATGCTGGAACTACCGAAACGATTTATATCCGAGTGAAGTATGATTCAAATGATTGTTATAGAGTCCGTTCTATTACTTATGTCATCGTAGAACGACCTATTTTAAATGATTTGGATGAGGTTACCGATTGTGTGGATCAAGTTGATGGAACGATTCCATATGATTTGACTTTATTTAATCCGCTTTTGATTTCCAATCCGGCTGATTATATCTTTTCTTATTATACAAATCTGACAGACGCTCAAAATTCTGAAAATACAATAACGAATATTAATAATTATCCAATTCCGGTAAATACCCCAACAGAGATAGTTATACGGGTAGAGGTAGATGGCTGTCCAGACTTTAGAAGTGTCATGATCACTTTTAATTCTAATCCGGTAGTCAATGATTTAGACAATCAAGCATTTTGTTCGACAGAAATTTCAGGAAATATTCCTTATGATTTAACCCAACATAGACCTGAATGGGTAGATGATGATCCTGCAAATTACAATTTTAGTTACCATACCTCCCAAAATGATGCTGATCTAGGTTTGGATCCGATTCCAAATCCTGGAAGCTATCAGATCCCAGTAGGTTCAACCACTACGATTTATGTTAGAATTGAAAATTCTGCTACAAACTGTTTTAAGACAACTATTTTGAATTTATATCCGGGAGAAACAGCAACTTTAATGAACGGATTAGAAATTGAATTGTGCGATCCTAACTTTGATGGTGTTTTTGAATATAATTTGACTGAATTGGATTCTCAACTTATTGCAAATCCAAATGATTTAGGTTTTCAGTATTTTACATCACTCTCAGATGCACAGTCTGATTTAAATGCTATTCCTCAAAATCAATGGAATAACTATCCAATTAATATTTTACCTTTTGATTTATGGGTAGTTGCAGAGACAACTGATGAGTGTCGTTCCGAACCGGTAGAAGTAAGATTTGTTCAAGGAGAATCCATTAATCTCATAAATCCTGTGATAGGACCTTTGGAGTATTGTGCAGAACATTTAATCAACTTACAAGATTCTGAAATTGAAATTACAAATGAAACTGTCGATTTTAGTTATCATAATTCATTGAACGATGCTGAAAACGGAACAAATCCTATTATGAATATAAACGAATTTTCTCCTCAAGGAAATAATTCGGTATATGTACGATTAGAAATGGCAGGAAAATGTCCGGTTTTGGCCGAAATTCAATTTACATTATTACCAACCCCAAGTTTATCAATATCTGAATCTTCCATGATTCTCTGTGCAGACGATAGTTTTGAAGCCACTGCAACCAGTGATGATCCAACTGCAACTTTTGAATGGACATTGGAAGACGGAACCATTTTGACTGGTCCGATCCAAACCATCAATCAATTTGGTACGCATACCGTCATTGCCTATAGTGCGGATGGATGTAGAAGTGAAGAAAGAACCTTGACCGTAAATTTACCGACCCAACCAGTATTCAACGGAATAGAGATGGGTGATAATTATGTCATCGTTGATGCTACAAATGGAGGCGAGGGACCGTTGGAATATTCACTGGATGGTATCCTTTGGCAAAACAGTCCACAGTTTAACAATCTGATTCCGGGTGAAACTTACACCATTTGGGTGCGATCCAGCGGATGTATGATCGAGAAATACGATATAACGCTTTTGAGTGTTCCGAATTTTATTTCACCAAACGGTGACGGTAAAAACGATACCTGGACCATTCGTGGAATTGAAGTGACGCCGGGTGCAACAGTGAAAATATTTGACCGATATGGAAAAATATTTGTGGACACCAATTTTGAGGGAAATTATGAATGGAATGGAAAATATTTAGGGAACAATGTTCCTTCAGGCGATTATTGGTACATCATTCAGATTCCTTCAGATGGAATTCTCCAGGAGCGAAAATTTGTAGGACATATTTCGGTTCGGAATAAATAAAGGAAATACTAATCAATTGAAATAGAGGGACTGTCAGATGGATAGTCCCTTTTTAAAGAACAGGTTAAAAAAATAGAAATGAATAAGGAATGAAGATAGAGATTGGATTTTATGGTCAAAACTAGTGTTAAATAATTTGACCGATTTAAGAAAATCTTTGTAGATTCGGGATTCTAAATATTTGATACGTTTAAAACAAAGAAATATAAGATCATCCATAATGGAGAAATGGGTTGATTTAAAATATAAAGGGCATAATAGCGTTAGGAAAAGATAGAAACACACATGAGAAAAGTATTAATTACGGCAGTATTGATCATTTTATCCTTTCAGGCAATGGGTCAGGAAGGATTACCTTTTTATAAGCACTACCTGGTCAGTGACCGGTATTTGATCAATCCTTCTTATGCGGGAGCCAATCCGGAGATTTTAAGCGTTACGGGTAGTTACCGGAATCAATGGGCAGATTTACCGGAAAGCCCAAACACCCAAACTTTGAGTGTTCATACCACAGTTGTAGATCGTTTGGCATTTGGTTTCTATGTATTCAATGACCGAAATGGTTTGTCGAGTTTAAGAGGTGCAAATTTATCTGCCGCTTATCATATCCCGATTAATTCTGATCGCGAATATCGATATGGAGAAACCGAAGATTTGTTTTCATTTGGTTTATCCTATAACTTTTTCCAACAAAGATTGGATTTGGATCAAATCGTAGTTGCAGATCCTTCTGATCCCGTTCTAGACGACCCGAACTATAACCTCAATCATTTTAATCTGGGTGTTTCCTTTAAATATGCCGGTGCTTTTGGAGGTGTGTCCATTTTGGATATTCCTTTACAGGATAACCAAGCTGTGGCCAATGGAATCGAACCTTTGCCTACTTGGTATTATTTCATGTTGGGATACCAAGTGTATTTTGGAGAAGGATTTCGTTTGGAACCTTCAGTCGTGATGAATTTGAATTCGAATTCGGAACGTCAATTTGATTTGAATTTAATGGGGCATATTGCATTTGGAGAACAGGAGCAGGGATTGGATCTGGGAGTATCTTATCGTCAAGACATCGATAAAAACGGTTCTCAAGGATTGACCATTTCCCCTGTGATGAAAATGAAAATAGGAGGATTGCGCATTGGGATGGCTTATGACGTAGGACTTTCGGATATTGCAAAAGAAGCCGGAAACGGAATATTGTTCAGTTTGGGATATGATTTTGCCAATCCTTTCAATCCTGATTTTAGATAAAAATTGCTTAATATAGATTAATAAATCACCTCATTTCGGGGTGATTTTTTTATTGGATTAAATTTTTTCAAAAATTTATAATTAATTAAATCACTGAAATAGAATTAGTTAAATCATCCATATATCGTCAATTTGAAATTTTCCAGTACTTTGTTTTGCATAATACTATATTTTGTTTATATATTTGCAATACATATAAAGATATCGAGATGGATATAGAAAAAACAAAAACGCAAATGAGAAAGGGGATACTGGAGTATTGCATTCTCAGCATCATCAAAAGAGGAGGAGATGCCTATGCGTCCGATATCATCGATGAATTAAAAAAATCGGAGATGATCGTGGTGGAAGGCACACTTTATCCTTTATTGACGCGATTAAAAAATGAGAATCTTCTCAATTACCGTTGGGAAGAATCAACCTCCGGACCTCCTAGGAAATATTATACCTTGACAGAAGACGGAGTGAATTTTTTGCAAGAATTAGCAGAAACCTGGAACCAACTACAAAACGCAGTAAACAAAGTAACCTTAGATACAAATCAACATGGATAAGACGATCTCAATCAGTTTAGGCGGTTTTTCATTTATCGTGGACGACCGTGCTTTCTTCAAATTAAAGAATTATTTGGACGACATCAGACGTTCGCTTCACGGAATGGAAGGAACTGAAGATATCATTTCGGATGTAGAAATCCGAATTGCAGAACTATTCAAAGAAAAGTTGGGCGTAAGAGAAGTTGTAAATGAAATGGATGTTGATCATATCATCGGTGTGATGGGGAAACCTGAACAATATATAGATGAAGACAATGAAGAAACTCCTACATCTTATTCTTCATCCGGTTCTTCTTATAAACAGTCCGGTTCCGGTGAAAAAGTAAAAAGAAAATTATACCGTGATCCAAACGATAAAATCATCGCCGGTGTACTTTCCGGTTTGGCGCATTATTTAGGTGTCGAAACCTGGGTGACACGAGTGCTTTGGATCGTATTGTTCTTTTCAGATGTATTTATTTCCGGAGCTTCTTTGACGATCATCAGTTATATCGTGCTATGGATCATCCTTCCAAAAGCTGAAACAGCTACACAAAAATATGAGATGTACGGTCAAGCCGGCGATTTTGAAACCATAAAAAAAAACGCCAGCCAAGCCGCTACTGAAATGAAGGGAGTGGCTCGTGATGCCTCCGGCACACTTGGGAAAATATTCCATGTACTGGGGAAAATCATCCTGTTCTTCTTAGGTATTATGTTGATTTGTACGGGAATCGGACTGATCATCGGAGCCATCGCCCTTCTCATTACTTCATCGGCCGAACTTCCGATGCAGGTATTTGGATACATCGTAGATTATGATTGGCAAGATTGGGGTGCAAAAGCTCTGATGCTCATATTGATGATCATCCCGGCTTTATTGTTGATTATTTTGGGTGCTCGATTGATTTCAAACCGCATTAAGGTCAACAAAACCTTTGTTTGGAGCTCGATGGCGCTTTGGTTCATCGCTTTAATTGCAGCTTCCATTCTAGGCGTAAGTTTGGCCAAAAACTTTACCCGAGACATAGAATTTGCCGATAAAAAATCCTTTTCCATAACGCAAGATACTTTGGTGATTTCGTTTGAAGAATACAAAAACGTAGGCAAACGTAAAATCAAATGGGGGATCAATGACGATATGGGCGGATTTGTCCAGTTTGACGGAAAATTACATAGAAAAATTTATGACGATGTCGAAATCAAAACCTCTCCAAATGATTTGGTTTATGTCGAAATCATGAATTATTCAAAAGGATCAAATATGGACAATGCAAGAGAAAATGCCGAAATGATCCAATACAATTATACCATGAATGCAAATGGAGAATTGGTTTTTGACAATTATCTTTCGCTTCCTGACAATGCCAAATTCAGAGATCAATTGGTGACCTTGATCGTTTATGTGCCAAAAGGAAAAACCATTCATTCAAAAAATGTCGACGACCTGATTTTTCATGATGAATTGGAAAATGACCGAGATTATAAAGACGGAACCAATAAATTTTATAAATTTGTTGATAATCAATACATCTGTCAAAATTGTGTAGAAGATTTTTCAGACGATGAAAATATAGAAACGCATTTTGATGCTGATAGTGCTGGTGTAAGTGTATCCAAAGATGGTGTGAAAATCATAGACGGTAAGGATAAAGTAATTATAGAAAAAAATAAAATCAATATTTCTGATGGTACAGATTCTATTAACATTAACATCTCTGGTAATTGAATTCATCATTTCAATCATCAATTGATAAAAGAAAGAACTCACGAAAGTGCAAGGAAAAGTCGGATGTTTAATTCCGGCTTTTTTATTGGTCGAAACCTTATCTTTGTGCCATGAAGCAATTTTTAGGTAAATTCTTTTTACGCATCATGGGCTGGAAACTTGACATTTCGGTTCCCGTTCATTCCATTTCAAAATCGGTTTTGGTGGCAGCGCCACATACGACCAATTGGGATTTTTTTTATGCCGTATTTTCTTTTTGGGCGATGGGCATTCCCATGAAATTTTTCATCAAAGACAGTTGGACCAAACCTTGGTATGGGTTCCTCATAAAAGCAGTTGGCGGAATAGGGATCAACCGATCTGAAAGGTCGAACAAAGTTGATTTTGCGGTCAATCTACTTCGAAACGATGAAAATTTATATTTGCTCAACACACCTGAAGGCTCTCGCGCTTGGGCCGAAAAATGGAAAACCGGATTTTATTTTATCGCAGATAGAGCAGGAGTTCCGATTTTATTGGCTTATTGCGATTATGAAAAGAAAATCGCCGGAATAGGAAAAGTCATTTATTTGGAAAACAAAACCCAAGAAGAAGTTTTGACCGAAATTGAAGCATTTTACAAAGACATTAAAGGGAAATTCCCCGAAAACTATAATCCAAAAATTTTTTGATGGACAAACAAGCCAAATTGAACAAACTCAACGAAATGAACCAAAATACGCTGATGGAAACATTAGAAATTCGTTTTTCAGATGTAGGAGAAGATTTTCTGGAAGCTACTATGCCGGTGACTTCAAAAGTACATCAGCCGTATGGCATTTTACATGGTGGTGCGAGCATCGCATTAGCTGAAACGGTAGGAAGTGTTCTTTCCGCTACTTCGATTGATCATAAAAAATTTAAATCGGTAGGAATGCAGATGACGTCCAATCATTTGCGCCCAAAAAGAGATGGAATCATCACAGCCAGAGCTGAATTTGTGAAAAAAGGGAGAACCGTTCACGTGGTGAAAATCGAAATTAAAGATGAATCTGGACAGCTGATTTCTTATTGTCATTTGACCAATTCTATCGTTTCAAATGATTATGTTTAATTCAAAAATTAGTTCGATTGAACAAATCTCAGTTCAATTTAAAAAGACATGAATCCCAGTTTTTCCCACAAACTTCAAGTTGCCATTCAAAATGATGTTCCATTTGTTTTGTTCCGTTTTCCGGATGAGTCGACCATCCAATTGAACGTTCAGGACGATTCCGGTAAAAACCGATTTTTATTGCATGCTTTTGATTCTACAATAGAAAAATCGATTTCTGACGCAGATCCCATTCAGATTTTGCAAAGCGAATTTCAATTCGATTCGAAATTAGATCTTAAGCATCAGGAATGGGAAGATTCGATTTCAAAAGAAAATTATGAACAATTGATTCAAAAAACAATAGATGAAATTAAGGGTTCGGCAATTCAAAAAATCGTCATCAGCCGAAAAAAAATGATGGAAAATAAAGGATTTGATTTGTTTCAAACTTTTAAAAATTTATTGGAACAACATCCACGAGCCTTGGTGTATTTTTGGAATCGACCAGGTGAAGACACTTGGATAGGTGCAACGCCAGAATTATTGTTGCAACAATCCGGCAATCAAGTCCAAACCGTATCTCTTGCCGGTACGAAACGTCCGGAAAAGGATTGGACCGAAAAAGAAATCGAGGAACAGCAGTTCGTTACAGATTTTATTGCCCATGAATTTTCGGATTTTAAAAATCTCAAAATTTCCGGTCCGGAAACTGTTCAGGCCGGTAAATTCCAACATTTAAAATCTTATATTTCTGCGGAGATTTCAGAAAGTTTTGATTTGAATTTATTGTTGAAGAATTTGCATCCGACTCCGGCGGTTTGTGGTTTGCCAAAAAAGGAAGCATTTGACTTTATCCTCAAAAATGAAGGCCATGACCGGGGATTTTATTCAGGATACATCGGTATAGAAAGAGAAAATTCAAAAACCTATTTTGTTAATCTTCGTTCTGCAGCATTTTTTCAAAACCAAATCCAAATTTACGTAGGCGGTGGCATCACGGCTGAAAGTAATCCTGAAAAGGAATGGGAAGAAACCGAACTAAAATCGGGGACGATCGCAAATGCATTAGCTCAATAGTGAAATTTAAGCGATTGCCAGGTCCTAGCATCTTTTAAATCTGCAAAATAAGATCCTCATATCAATGAATTAAGCCCATTAAAATTCAAAATATAGACCCAAAGAGAAACAAACCTCCTTTAAATCTGGTTTATGAGCTTATCGAAGAATTAAAGAGGTTAAGTTATATCAGTTTATGGAGAATTTTATCAAAAAAATGGAGTTGTGCAACGGCTACCGTTGTTAGCAGAAGCTCATTTCATATATTTTTTTTAGTTCTTCTTTCAAGTAAAATTGTATCTCTCCATTTATCGTCCATTTTCGATATTTTTTCACGAGTTCCAACAATTCTGAAATCAAAATTTTTGTGAAGTTTTAAACTAGCTTTGTTTTCAGGAAAAATACTCGATTGTAAGGTCCATATTCCATTTTTTTCACTTTCTGAAATCATTTTTCTCATTAATTGAGAAGCCAATTTTTTTCCATTAAAATCAGGATGAATATATACACTAACTTCAGCTACACCAGAATAATTGCAACGATTTGAAACAGGAGATAGAGCAATCCAACCTACAGTTTTATCATTTAGTTTGATAACAAATCTAGAATGTTTTAAATGTCCATTATTCCATTCTTCCCAAGTCGGAACTTTTGTATTGAAAGTAGCATTTTTTGTTTCTATTCCTAGTTTATAGATTTCAAAAATCTCTTTCTTATGTTTTTCTTCTAAAGGTTCAATTTTAGTAATTATCATTTTTTAATTTATTACAACTAAATAAGTATCCTGTTATAACTGCCATTGGGAAGAGTTTCAGCTAACGGTCCCGTATAACCGTCAGTTACGGGTTAAATTAGCGATTTTTTTCGGTTAAGCACTGACGTTAGCAATTCCGAGTGGATTCGGACGTAGTCGAATCCGCCATAATTGCGGTTATACAATGTCCCTGTTGCACAACTCCTGATCAAAAATAGCCAAAGAATTAAAACCCACAAATAAATTGATTGAAAATTGATATAAAACACTTCAAATCAATTGTTTGAGTGATGATTTTTATGTAAATTAGTATATGCAAGGACGAAAAGAATTTAGGCCAAAATTGTTTTATGAACTGAGTTTGGAAAGACTGGTACCGGCCGATAATATTTACAGGAAAATCGGGGAGGAATTGGATTTTCACTTTCTGTACGATTCGACTAAAAATTATTACGGTAGCGAAGGCCAGCAGAGTTTGGATCCGGTGGTTTTTTACAAGATTTTACTGGTGGGTTATTTGAACAATTTGAACAGCGATCGGGCTTTGCTCCAATATTGCGGTAATTGTCTGGATATCCGTTTGTTTTATCTGAAGAAACTTCTGAAGTTCAAGGTGAAAAAAGTAAAAACCCAAGCCTAAATCCTGAACCTTCCCAAAGGGAAGATTGGGTCAATTGCTTGAAGCTGTTTTGAGAAGGGAAAAAGCTTGGATTTAAGATAGCCAAAAATGGAGGGAATTCTAAATCAATTTGAATTTTGCTGCGCTTAGAGCGCTTTAAAATCGGTCAGATTTTCTTGGTTTTTTGTAAATTTTATCAAAAAAATGGAGTTGTGCAACAGCTACCGTTGTTGCCCACAGTTTTTTATTCCGCGTTGTAATTTCCATTCGCCCACTTTATACTCGGTTCAATCCATTCCTTTAGGGCTTTGAATATAAATCCGTGTCCCATTCCCGTATTGAGTTCTATTTCCTTAAAGTGCTCTATTTTGCAAGTGGAATTTTCTTTTCGTTCCACAGCTGAAACTCCAAATGGGTCTGTTTTTTCGTAAATCGTCAAGATATTCCCGCAATAATTAATTTCTGGTATGTTTTGAATATCAGAATTTCTAAAACTGGCAATAAATATAAAATTTAAATTAGGATTATTCGCCAAAGTTGAAACGTACTGAGCAATATATCCACCTTTTGAAGTTCCGATTACCGTAATTTTATTGGGGTCGGCTCCGTGTTTTATTAAGCTGTCAATTTGGTTGATTACTTCAATCGCATAATCTCTCGCATTTACGTTTCCGTTTCTTTTTTCGCTTATTACTGTAAATCCGTTGCTTCTAAATTCGTTTATAATTTTACGATATTCAGTTCGTCCAAATTCAGGGTGTAATTCATTTAAATCGTGTGTTTCTAAAAATCGGTTGTGTAGAAAAAAAATAAATCGTTCTTGGTTTTTATTTCCGCACGCGAATATTGTTGAGCAAAATAAAATTCCAATTAATAGACTTATTTTCATTGATTTCGAGGTTTCTTCAAATTGTGGGCAACGGTCTCGGCTATGAGTAGTTGCGTGGTTTAGCACTTAACTTTGCAAGTACACACCAAACTGAAAATCCGCGAGCCCCGAAGCTTCGGGGTTCAGAAGTGGGCGAGAACAAGCAATTACTTATAGCCATTGTCCCTGTTGCACAACTCCTGATCAAAAATAGGCAAAGAATTAAACCCCACAAATAAATTGATTAAAAATTAATATAAAACACTTCAAATCAATTGTTTGAGTGATAATTTTTATGTAAATTTGTACATGCAAGGACGAAAAGAATTTAGGCCAAAATTGTTTTATGAACTGAGTTTGGAAAGACTGGTACCGGCCGATAATATTTACAGGAAAATCGGGGAGGAATTGGATTTTCAATTTCTGTACGATTCGACTAAAAAGTATTATGGAACAGAAGGCCAGCAGAGTTTGGATCCGGTGGTTTTTTACAAGATTTTATTGGTGGGTTATTTGAACAGTTTGAACAGCGATCGGGCTTTGCTCCAATATTGCGGTAATTGTCTGGATATCCGTTTTTTTATCTGAAGAAACTTCTGAAGTTCAAGGTGAAAAAAGTAAAAACCCAAGCCCAAATCCTGAACCTTCCCAAAGGGAAGATTGTGGCAATTGCTTGAAGCTGTTTTGAGAAGGGAAAAAGCTTGGATTTAAGATAGTCAAAAATGGAGGGAATTCTAAATCAATTTGAATTTTGCTGCGCTTAGAGCGCTTTAAAATCGGTCAGATTTTCTTGGTTTTTTGTGAATTTTATCAAAAAAATGGAGTTGTGCAACGGCTACCCTTGTGTTAGCGGTAGTTTTTCTTTTCGGCAATTTCATCTTTAATTCTTTGTCTAATGTCAATTTTTGCACCTGTAAAGACAAATATTCCTGTCCCAAACTCTCTTGCATATTGGTTAGTTATTGAGTCTGCAAAAATTGAATTTTGAAAAAAAGGAGATGTTTCTTTAAGTTCAGAATCTGTTTGATTTACTTCTTTAATTCTGATTAAGTTCAAATAGCTTTTAGTGAGGTCAAACCATTCTATATAGTCAGCGTTGAATGAAACTGCCTTTATTTTTTGTCGTGTATAATAATTTATTGCTCCTGCTTGTCCATAGTTGTCGCAAAGAATTAGTGTCTTTTCTTTATTCGGTATTTTTGAGTATATGCTATCAACTTTCAAGGCTAATTCTTTCCAACCAAGCATATCTGCAAAATCCTGTGGTATTAAATGGTCTTTGCCATCTTCCCAACGTAACAAACCCAACTTTTTATATTTTTCTGAATGCTGAACAATGTATTCTGGGCTTTTATTCGGAAACGCAACATTATAAATTGGAATAAATAATAGTATGGGTACAGCAATTGCAACTGGTTGTAAATATTTTCTCCAACCGTCTTTTAAAATGTCTGCAATATAAACAGAACCAAAAGCAATATAAATTGGGTAAATACCAATGGCATAATAGTCTTTTGCCTTAAAATAAATAAAAGCTATTAAAGTAAAGAGGATAGAGAAAAAGAATAGTCTATACTTGTTGAAAGGCTTGTAAAAAAGCAAAGCATAAAATGATGCAAAAATTACTATTAGTGAACCCATAAAAAAGAGCAACTGATTCTTCAAAAAATCAAATCTATTTACATTTACTAATTGAGTTTCTGTCAATTCTTTTAAATGGTGAAAGACTGGGAAATTATTATTGTATTGCCAAACAAGATTAGGCAAGATTAAAACCAAGCCTACTAAAATGGCAAAATATAAAGTAGGTTTTAAAAATATTTTCCTATGCTCAGTAATCAACAATGAAGGTACAAGTCCGATTAATAGAAAAGCAATGTTATACTTATTTAAAAAGCCGATTGCAAATGCTATTGCTGCTAAATACATCCACTTTGTATCATCCGTTTTGATATATTTCAGCAATATAAAGTATAAAACAGTCCAACTTAATACGTCAAAAGAATTGGGTTGGTACAAAGTATTTAGTCGCAAAAGTGCAGAAAATAAAACACAAGTTGCACCTATAATCAATGCAAACAGATTTCCATTTAATTCTTCTATGGCTTCCCAAACAACATAAATTGTCAATGCCCCATACAACGCAGGAAGGAACTTAATCCAAAAAAATGAATTGCCAAGTAATTGAATAAAATAAGATGTCCAAGAAGTAAAGGGTGGAACCGAAAGATAACCCCAAGCCAAGTGATTTGCTTGGTCAAGATGCAAATATTCGTCTCGGTGCAGTTCATAGTCACTACTAAATAGAAAGTATTGCAGGAAGAATTTAAGTCCAATGAAACCTATTAAAATTATCGTTTTTCTTCTCATTGAGAGGTGTCTATTAAAATTACCACTAACGGCCCGCCGGCTTTGCGAATTCCCGAAGGTGTTTTGTGTATCGAAGATACAAAAAAACCGTAGGGATTTAGCAAATCCGCTGTCCCTGTTGCACAACTCCTGATCAAAAATAGGCAAAGAATTAAACCCCACAAATAAATTGATTGAAAATTGATATAAAACACTTCAAGTCAATTGTTTGAGTGATAATTTTTATGTAAATTAGTACATGCAAGGACGAAAAGAATTTAGGCCAAAATTGTTTTATGAACTGAGTTTGGAAAGACTGGTACCGGCCGATAATATTTACAGGAAAATCGGGGAGGAATTG
>NZ_JACDZE010000004.1 GCF_014042165.1 Moheibacter lacus | reverse complement strand
TCAGTTCATAAAACAATTTTGGCCTAAATTCTTTTCGTCCTTGCATGTACTAATTTACATAAAAATTATCACTCAAACAATTGATTTGAAGTGTTTTATATCAATTTTCAATCAATTTATTTGTGGGTTTTAATTCTTTGCCTATTTTTGATCAGGAGTTGTGCAACAGGGACATCGTGTATGTGCAAGAGCGGGGCTAAAGTGCTAAATTCAAGGTTTGTACTTCTATCTCCGCCAAAAACGAATTTTATTCGTTTTTTATTTTTAAATTTAACTCACAAAAATTCGTTTTGGCTCGCCTCGGTGCAAAATCGAAACTTTCGGCTTCGATTTCCCCGCCTTCGGCAATACCCAAAACGTTACCGGCAAGTGTAAAACGACACCTCAAAGATATAAGAACGAACAAAAAGAATATGAAGAAATATACCTGTCCAATGCACTTACAAGTGATTAAGGACGAACCGGGAAAATGTCCGCTTTGCGGAATGGATTTAGTGCCTATGGGTGGAGCAAAAAAAGAAACGCATAGTCATCACGGACACCAACACCATCATGGCAACAAAGAACATTCGCATCATAGCGAAGACCATAGCCAACATTCGGAAAGCGGTTATGACAAGCACGAAGGGCATCATACCAATGATTTCCTCAAACGTTTTTGGGTAAGTTTAATCATTACCGTTCCCATTTTGCTGTTATCGCAAATGATACAGGAATGGTTTGGTTTTAGCATTTCCTTTCCGGGAGACAAATATGTTCTATTGGCGTTGGGAACCTTCATATACATCTATGGCGGAATGCCTTTCTTGAAAGGAATGGTAGGCGAAATAAAAGCAAAAGCTATTGGAATGATGACCTTGGTAGCCATCGCCATTTCGGTCGCTTATATCTATTCTGTTGCGGTTACGTTTGGGCTTAAAGGAATGGATTTCTATTGGGAATTGGCAACCCTTATCGTGATAATGCTTTTAGGCCATTGGTTAGAGATGCGTTCTACAATGGCGGCTTCAAAAGCCTTACAGTCATTAGTGGCATTGTTACCCAATGATGTTACTGTTGAACGGCACGGAGAAGCCATAAAAATAAAACTCGAAGAACTGAAAAATGGGGAAACCATAATCATCAAACCGGGCGAAAAAATTCCTGCAGATGGATTAGTAATTGATGGCGTTTCGTATGTGAACGAAAGTATGCTCACTGGCGAAAGTGTTCCCGTAAAAAAAGAAGCGGACGAAAAAGTGATTGCAGGTTCTATCAATGGCGAAGGGGCTTTACGAGTTACGGCAACTGGAGTGGGCAAAGACAGCTACCTTAATAAGGTAATCAATTTGGTTCAAGATGCACAAGCAGCAAAGTCGAATACACAAAACCTTGCTGACAAAGTAGCCAAATGGCTTACCTATATTGCCATTGCCGTAGGTGTAATCACTTTTATTTATTGGTTTAGCAGTAGCGGAGATATTGCTTTTGCATTGGAAAGAATGGTAACAGTAATGGTTACGGCTTGTCCGCATGCTTTGGGTGTGGCTATTCCATTGGTGGTTGCCATTTCTACAACGCTTTCAGCTACCAACGGTTTACTCATTCGAAATCGCACCGCTTTTGAAACCACAAGAAAATTATCCACCATTATTTTCGATAAAACAGGAACGCTTACCAAAGGCTCTCACGCAGTGGAAAAGATTATTCCATTAACCGACAAATATTCTGCCAATGATATGATACAATATGCAGCAGCCGTTCAGCAATATTCCGAACATCATATCGCAAAAGGAATTTTAAAAACATTGAAAGAAAGAAACCTTGAATTGTGGAAGTCGGAAAACTTCAGTTATATGGCAGGTATTGGTGTAAAAGCAGTTGTAAAAGGAAAGGAAGTTGTAGCGGCTGGACCTAATTATTTCAAGCAGAACAACCTTACAGAACCTGAAACTCCAAAAGAAATCAATCAAAATATTGAAACGGTAAATTATGTTTTTATTGACGGAGAAGTTGTTGGTATTATCACCCTGGCAGACAGTATCCGTGAAGGTTCACGAGAAGCTATTGACGATTTGAGAAAAATGAACATCAAATCCATTTTGCTTACAGGTGATAATGAAAAAATTGCAAAAGCAGTTTCAGAGCAATTAGGAATGGACGATTATATTGCCAACGTATTGCCTCACGAAAAGCAGGAAAAAGTAAAGGAATATCAAGCAAAAGGTGAAGTAGTAGCAATGACAGGCGATGGTGTGAATGATGCACCCGCATTGGCACAAGCTGATGTTGGTATTGCAGTAGGTTCAGGAACAGATGTAGCAGCCGAAACAGCCGACATTATTTTGGTAAACAGCGACCCAAGAGATGTAGTAAAAATGATTGATTTTGGTAAACGGACATATAAAAAGATGATTCAAAATCTTCTCTGGGCAGTTGGTTACAACGTGATTGCTATTCCACTTGCAGCAGGTGTGCTTTATCCGCATTTTATGCTAAGTCCTGCTATGGGGGCAGTTTTAATGAGTGTTAGTACGATTGTAGTTGCCATCAATGCAAGCTTTTTAAAAATTAATAAATGACAAGACGGACAGAACACCAGCCGGTAACAAGGTATTGCCAAAAGCGGGGCTGAACGGCTTCGATTTAACATTTGTGCAAGGTTCAACAGCAGTAATTCTATTGAACTTTTGTGCTAAAAATTCCCGCCTTCGGCAATACCCAAACCGTTGTGCACACATTTGACAAAAAACCGAATGACAGATATTTACGACTATATTCACGAGTATTTTAATAATCAAAAAAGATATTCTTTTCCATATGATAGAAAAACATTAAAAGATTTGACAGATTCAAATGGACTTTACGTCCTCTTTGAAAATGGAGAAAAGTATAATGGATTGGACAGAATTGTTAGAATTGGAAGTCACGATGGAAACGATAGGTTAATTAAACGATTAGGAAATCATTTTAACTCAAAATTGCACAGAGGTAGCGTTTTCAGAAAACATATTGGAAGATGCTTTTTAAATATCGCAGAAGATAATTATCTCGAACATTGGAATAGACCATTTAAATCAAGAGCAGAGAAAGAGATTCACGGAAAATATGTGGATTTGGAATATGAAAAAAAGTACGAGGACAAAGTTACGGAGCATATTCACAAGAATTTATCATTTGCTATAATTCCAAAAGTATATGACCGAGAAAAACGTGACCGAATTGAAAAAGGACTAATTTCATCCTTAAATCAATCTGACAAAAAAATCTGTTCTGTAAATTGGCTTGGAAATTATCATCCTGATAAAAGAATTAGAAATGCAAAAATCTGGAATATTGAATATTTAAAACACCAACCTCTAGATTTGAAAGAGTTTAAAGAATTAATTGAAAAATAAAAACAGTGTACAACAATGGTAGCTGTTGCACAACTCCATTTTTTTGATAAAATTCACAAAAAACCAAGAAAATCTGACCGATTTTAAAGCTCTCTAAGCGCAGCAAAATTCAAATTGATTTAGAATTCCCTCCATTTTTGACTATCTTAAATCCAAGCTTTTTCCCTTCTCAAAACAGCTTCAAGCAATTGCCACAATCTTCCCTTTGGGAAGGTTCAGGATTTGGGCTTGGGTTTTTACTTTTTTCACCGTGAACTTCAGAAGTTTCTTCAGATAAAACAAACGGATATCTAGACAATTACCGCAATATTGAAGCAAAGCCCGATCGCTGTTCAAATTGTTCAAATAACCCACCAATAAAATCTTGTAAAAAACCACCGGATCCAAACTCTGCTGGCCTTCGCTACCGTAATACTTTTTAGTCGAATCGTACAGAAATTGAAAATCCAATTCCTCCCCGATTTTCCTATAAATATTATCGGCCGGTACCAGTCTTTCCAAACTCAGTTCATAAAACAATTTTGGCCTAAATTCTTTTCGTCCTTGCATGTACTAATTTACATAAAAATTATCACTTAAATAATTGATTATCAATTTTTATATTAATTTTCAATCAATTTATTTGCGGATTTTAATTCTTTGGCTATTTTTGATCAGGAGTTGTGCAACAGGGACAATGGCTATAAGTAATTGCTTGTTCTCGCCTACTTCTGAAAATCCTCTCGGATTTTCAGTTTGGTGTGTACTTGCAAAGTTAAGTTCTAAACCACGCAACTACTCATAGCCGAGACCGTTAGCAGCAACTCTCACACAACCCAATAAAACAATAACAGACATACAATGAAATTAAGCATACTTCTATTTTTAACCATACTTACCACGTTGAATTCGTGTAATGGACAAAACACTTCGCAAAAGGTTAAAATAGAAAACGTTGTAAAAGGAGATTCAGTAACAGAACTTGGGAAAAGTATAATGGTTGTTTACCAAGACAAGAAAAATGTTTATTGGTTTGGAAGTTGGGAAACAGGAGTTTATAGATATGATGAAAAGAAATTGATTAATTACACAACAAAGCACGGTTTGCCAAACAATAGAGTTGATGAAATACAACAAGATGAATCTGGCAATATATACTTCGCCAGCTTTTATCCAAAGCCGACCATTGTTAAGTTTGACGGAAACACATTTACAACATTAACTCCAATTCCCAGCAATGATTGGCAACTTACATCCACAGATTTATGGTTTAAACATACCTACGATTTAGAAAATTACGTTTATCGGTATGACGGCACAACTTTACATAAATTGCAGTTGCCTGAGCCACCAAATCTGCCCAATCCTTTTGGAGTCTACAGTATTTATAAAGACATAAAAGGCAATATTTGGTTTGGCACAAACCCTGTTGGTGTTTGCCGATATGATGGAAAATCGTTTGATTGGATAACCGAAGAAGATGTGACCGAATTTCGTAACGAAGGAGCAAACGGAGTGCGTTCTATTACGGAAGATAAAAATGGTGACTTTTGGTTCAATACCGAAAACCGTTATAGTATTTACGACAGCTTAACATTAAAAAGCAATTTGTTTTATACAAGACACGAAAGCATAGGTAGTTTGGATGGAAAAAATACCAGTGGTCTAAATGAGTATCTATCAACAGTAAGAGACAACGAGAATAATTTATGGTTTGTAACTTATCGAAGTGGCGTTTGGAAATACGATGGAACGAAAATTACTCATTATGCCGTTCAAGATAACTCACAAGACATTACGCTATTTAGCATTTACAAAGACAACAATGGTAACCTTTGGCTTGGAACACACGAAAACGGAGCATATAAATTTAACGGACAAACATTTGAGAGATTTAAACCATAACAAAAAAAGAGCAGCTGCTAACATCGATAGCCGTTGCACAACTCCATTTTTTTGATAAAATTCACAAAAAACCAAGAAAATCTGACCGATTTTAAAGCGCTCTAAGCGCAGCAAAATTCAAATAGATTTAGAATTCCCTCCATTTTTGACTATCTTAAATCCAAGCTTTTTCCCTTCTCAAAACAGCTTCAAGCAATTGCCCCAATCTTCCCTTTGGGAAGGTTCAGGATTTGGGCTTGGGTTTTTACTTTTTTCACCTTGAACTTCAGAAGTTTCTTCAGATAAAACAAACGGATATCCAGACAATTACCGCAATATTGGAGCAAAGCCCGATCACTGTTCAAATTGTTCAAATAACCCACCAATAAAATCTTGTAAAAAACCACAGGATCCAAACTCTGCTGGCCTTCGCTACCGTAATAATTTTTAGTCGAATCGTACAGAAATTGAAAATCCAATTCCTCCCCGATTTTCCTGTAAATATTATCGGCCGGTACCAGTCTTTCCAAACTCAGTTCATAAAACAATTTTGGCCTAAATTCTTTTCGTCCTTGCATGTACTAATTTACATAATAATTATCACTCAAAAAATTGATTTGAAGTGTTTTATATCAATTTTCAATCAATTTATTTGTGGGTTTCAATTCTTTGCCTATTTTTGATCAGGAGTTGTGCAACAGGGACACGGGTTTTGCGTCAGGCGGGTTGACGTGCAAACTTGGAGCTTTGTGCTTCTATTCAAGTTCAGTGCAGGTTGACAGTTTTGTGCTCCGAAACCCGCCCGAACGCAAAGCCCGAAAACGTTGTACGCAATTTTTACACATAAATAATCAAAATGAGCAATATTTATCGAGAATATTTTGAAACGCTAAAAAATTATTTGTTAATTCTTAAAATAGATGCAAACAAAGAAATTTGTGGATGTAATGATGATGAAATAAAAAAATTAGAATCAGAAAAAGGTAAGATTCCATTAGCTTATGAAGAATACTTAAGAAGCATTGGAAAGAAATTTTTATTTCAGTTTATGGATGCTGAAAATATGGCTTTCGAAGATTTAGAGTACATCAATGAGTTTGCAGATGAGGTCTTTACTAATAACTCTCAAAAATTCGAAAAATCAATATTTGTCATCTCAGAACGTAGAAATGATTATATTTCTTTAATATATGCTGATGAAGAAAATCCTAAAGTATGGATTATGAGTGAATATTGGGATGAAGAAAATGGAGAGAATTTATCTCTAAGAACAAGTTCTTTGACGGATTTAATGAATGTTTTTTTTGAACAAACTTTACGTAATCATCCTTTTAGTTTCCATTTTGTATCAGAAGAAGTGGTTGACACAAAAAAGCACATAAAAGATTTATATACAGATTGGTTCAACAATATTTTAAAAGTAAAACAATACATTGAAGATACTAAATATTCTACACACGAAAACTCCTTAATTGTCCACTTAAATTATATTTTATTGGATTATTATGAATTAAACAGATCGGAAATCAATAAAATTCTAAATCCTGAACAATATATTCCTAATCAAACTGAATCAATAGATAACGAAACCACAAAAAAAGACAACATAATTCAGCGAGTTTTAAAAATGTTTAAATAAAACTGCGTACAACAAGGGTAGCCGTTGCACAACTCCATTTTTTTGATAAAATTCACAAAAAACCAAGAAAATCTGACCGATTTTAAAGCGCTCTAAGCGCAGCAAAATTCAAATTGATTTAGAATTCCCTCCATTTTTGACTATCTTAAATTCAAGCTTTTTCCCTTCTCAAAACAGCTTCAAGCAATTGCCCCAATCTTCCCTTTTGGAAGGTTCAGGATTTGGGCTTGGGTTTTTACTTTTTTCACCGTGAACTTCAGAAGTTTCTTCAGATAAAACAAACGGATATCCAGACAATTACCGCAATATTGAAGCAAAGCCCGATCGCTGTTCAAATTGTTCAAATAACCCACCAATAAAATCTTGTAAAAAACCACCGGATCCAAACTCTGCTGGCCTTCGCTACCGTAATACTTTTTAGTCGAATCGTACAGAAAGTGAAAATCCAATTCCTCCCCGATTTTCCTGTAAATATTATCGGCCGGTACCAGTCTTTCCAAACTCAGTTCATAAAACAATTTTGGCCTAAATGTTTTTCGTCCTTGCATGTACTAATTTACATAAAAATCATCACTCAAACAATTGATTTGAAGTGTTTTATATCAATTTTCAATCAATTAATTTGTGGGTTTTAATTCTTTGCCTATTTTTGATCAGGAGTTGTGCAACAGGGACAAAGTATATAATCAATTGCTTGGTCTGTGCTTCCTTGGAAAATCCTAATGGATTCTCCAAGGAAGTTTTGTACTTGGCAAGGTTTAGGCAAAAACACGCAACTGCTCATATACATAAACGTTAGCTGCAATGCTAAAAACACCCAATCAGATGTTAACAGCAAAATATATTGACACAAACGAAGAGTTAGACATAACAAAAATTGATAATCCTAGACAAGTTATTGATAAAGAAAGATTGCGCTGTAAATTTTGTAATGGTCGGGTTTCAATAAAACACGGTTTATTACGGGCGAAACATTTTTTTCACATTAATGTTTGTACATCAGACTTTGAAAGACATCCAGAAAGTCCACAACATAATTTAGGAAAAGAGATAATTGCAAATCATATTAAAACAAATTGGGAAGAATATGGTTCTGCCAACATAAAATTTGAGTATATTATACCTGAGATAAAAAGAATAGCGGATATTGCTATGGTATTTCCAAGTGGTTGGGTTGTAGTCCACGAAATACAACTTGCACCAATAACAACAGAACATCTTGAAAACAGAACAAATGATTATAGAAAACTTGGAATTGACACAATTTGGTGGTTTGGTAAAAGTGCGGATACCAAAGCAAACCAAGAGTGGTCTATTGAAAGATTTGGATTCTCCTTATCTATTGACTACTCGATACTTGATGCCGAAGTTAAGAGTTTACAAAAAAGTAAGACGCTTTGACGAATTTACAGGAAGAGGATTTGATAATATTGAATGGATTCCTATTTCAAATTTCAAAATAAAGGATGGAAGTGAATACGAATATGTGCCTTGGCGCTCCACAATTTGGAACATTTCAGTTTATAGAAGTCTTGAGATTTGGAAAAAAATCCCCTCTAAAAAGGTATTTGATAGTATCGGAGACTTGAGTATATACGGACGAAGAAGTATAAATGGAAAATTAGGAAATGCAAACAACAAATATTTTGAGAAGGATAATAATGGAAATTGGACTTTTATTCAATGGAAAAACTATAAGAATGACAAATTTTTTACACCATTAACAGAGGAAGCAATTCTGAAATGCAAAGAGCGAGCAAAGAAAAAATAGCACTGCCGCTAACAATGGTAGCCATTGCAACTCTATTTCTTTGATAAAATTCACAAAAAACCAAGAAAATCTGACCGATTTTAAAGCGCTCTAAGCGCAGCAAAATTCAAATTGATTAGAATTCCCTCCATTTTTGACTATCTTAAATCCAAGCTTTTTCCCTTCTCAAAACAGCTTCAAGCAATTGACCCAATCTTCCCTTTGGGAAGGTTCAGGATTTGGGCTTGGGTTTTTACTTTTTTCACCTTGAACTTCAGAAGTTTCTTCAGATATTGGCTATCTTTGGACTACGGCGGAAAGAATCCTGCGGATTTTTCCGCAACGAAATCGAAGATTCAGCGAAGCTAAACCATAGCCAAAACCGTTGGCTGTAATCTAAAACGACATTCCCGAAAACAAAGAAAATGACCCAATCTGAACTTATAATTTTAAATTTTACAGAAATAAGAAGAAGAAGTATAAAACTTTGGAATGGACTACCTGAGAAATATTATAATTGGAAACCTGACGAAAACGCAATGAGTGCGTCAGAAATGATAAGACACGTTTTGGAGGCTGATTATGGATGGAATCTTATTATTAATCAAGGTGATATGACAAATTATAAAACACCTTGGGAAAACCGAGCATTTATTAGCCTTAATGATGAACTTGAATTTGCCGAACCTTATAGAAAAACATTTATAGAAAGTATTGAACATTTTTCGGATAAGGAATTAAACGAAATCGAAATCGTTCACCCTGGAAATGGAGACAAGAAAATCCTTGCAAAATATTTGTTACGGATTGGATATCACGAATCAGTTCACGCAGGACAATTTCTGTCGTATTTAAGAGCAATGAAAATTGATAGACCAAACATATGGGATTGAAAAAACACTACAGCCAACAACGTGTATAGCTCATTGCGGCTGAATTCCTAATCGGAATTGCTAACGCCAGTTCGCCACTAAAAGCGGCTCGTGTCATTGCAATTTTCTATCTTAGTTTCACGGCGGAAAATTCTACCGAATTTCCCGCAACGAGCCATACACAAAACCGTTATGAGCAATTAATTTGACTCTAGTTTAGCAAAACCAACGGTCTTACGATAAGTATCAGGTGATACTCCTACCTTCTTTTTAAAAAAACGACTGAAATAGAATTCATCGTCAAAACCTAAAAAAGCAGCAACTTGTTTCACTGGTTTAGAAGTTAGATAAAGTTCTCGTTTCGCCTCAATAATGATCCTATTTGAAATTAAGGATGAAGTCGTTTGATTGAGATATTTCTTGACGATACCGGCTAAAGTTTTAGGACTTACGCTTAGTTCATCTGCGTATTCTTGGGGAGAATGGAGTTTGCAATAATTACTCTCAATTGCATCGACTAAATTTTGTAAAATTTCTGTTTTTGAATCTGACGATCTGGGAGTTAATTGTTGATCAAATTGTTTCTTTTGTCTGACCGCTTCTATTAAAAACACTTTTAAAAATGCCACAAGAACTTCATGCTGAGCGATTGAGTCTTTGTCCATCTCTTTCGAAATTTGATCAATCAAATTAAGAAATAGGCTTTGCTCGTTTACAGTAAAATAGGGTAAACCATGGAAATTATTAAAAAGGAATCCCTCGGTCTCTATTTCGTTTTGATGTCTATATGTACAAAAAAAATCGGGATGAAAATTCAATAAATAGCCCTGACACTTTTCTTCAGAACGTATCATGAAAGGTTGATACGGAGCCAAACAAATCATATGATTTCCTTGCAATTCAAAACTCTGAAAATCAACGCTTAGTTCATAGCTAATTCCACATAACAAAACGATAGAATAATAATTTCTTCTTTGTAGATGATCAAACTGGCTTAGGTCGTTGAGCTCTTCTAATCTAAACGCAAGTTCTCCGTTTTGTTTGTCTATAATTATTTTAGCCATACTAAATTTATTTTTTAGCTCATTCAAATTTAAAAAAAAGGAGTGCCAAAAGCACTCCTTTCTTAAATCAAATATTTATTTTGAAGCTAGAATGTTAATTTTTTGAATTGCTGAAGCATCAAAGCCTTCCAAAATTACAGGCGCATTCTCCATCAACGCCGCTGCTACTTTCCCTGTTAAATGAGCATCTCTGCCAGCGTCATCTGCAAACGTATCGAAAATGGCATAGGTTTCATCATTGATTTTAAAAGCATACCATGATAAAGTTGCAGGCTCAGAACTTACCAATGACTTGCCCGCTTGTAAGAAATCCTCAACTTCAGATGTCTTTCCTTCTTTGGCTTTCATAATCACCAACAATCCCTTGTTCTGATTACCCGCTTTATGATTACTTGCTTGAACATCAACAGTCTGAATGTCTCTGCTAGCATCAAAACCTTCTAAAAGATCTCCAGCATTGGCCAATAAGGCTTTTGCCACTTCTCCTTTTAAGTGTGCCTGTCTGCCTTCTTCAGCTTCAAATGTGTCATAAATTCCGAAAGTTTGTTCATCTATTTGAAATGCAAACCAAGATTCAGTTTTTGGTTCTGCATTTACCAATGATAAACCACCTAGAAGAAACTCTTTCACTTCTTGCTCCTTACCTTCTTTCGCTTTCATGATTACTAATAATCCGATTTTTTCATTTTTTGTATTGTCCATATTATTACTTTTTTTAGATTGAGAACATGCTTGAATTGTTATCCCTAGCATTAGAACTAGGCTACTTAATTTAATTAAACTTTTAAATTTCATTTTGATTTATTTTTGTTACACTGCAAATGTGGAACTAAATAAGGAGCCTTGGAATGGAGATAAGAGACTTAAGCATGGACAATTTTCCAGTGACAATGAAGAATGTAAAAAAAGTTTGCAATATTAGCAAGAGTAGAAGCAAAACCGGGTAAAGAGAATGACGTATTGGAATTCCTAAAGTCAGCTTTGCCGCTTGCCGAAGGTGAGCCAGGAACAGTAAGATGGTATGCTTTACAAATTGGCCCTTCTACTTTTGGTATATTCGATACGTTCGGAACTACAGATGCAAGAGATGCTCACTTGAATGGTGAGATTGCAAAGGCTTTAATGGCCAATGCTTCTGAATTACTTGCTAAAGAACCTGTACTTGAAATGGTAGATCTACTAGCAGTAAAGTAAGCAATTTAACACAAATTTTTAATACCGTTAAATGGAGCCAGGCATTTCCCCTGCTCCATTTTTTTATATCATTTTGTGAAAGGTTGAACCATTGAAATGTAAATAGGATTGATCTTATTTGTTCAAAGAAAATTTCAATTTAGCACAAAAAAAAGAGACTGAAAACAGTCTCTTTTCTATTCTTATTTTTGAAGTTTTCTAAGTTCTTCTAAAACAGCTTCGCCAACTGCATGAGCAGATTGAGGATTTTGTCGTGTTACCACTCTTTCGTCTACGGTAACGTGAGCTTGCCATAAACCCGATTTTTCAAACTTGGCTCCGCGTTCTATTAATTTAGATTCTAATCTAAATGGAACCACTTCATCTAATTTCACAGCAGCTTCTTCTTCGTTGGTAAAAGCATTGATTTTTTTGCCATCTACCAAGTATTTTCCATTGCTGAGTTTAATGTTTACCAATCCAGCAGGACCGTGACAAACCGCACTTACGATTCCATTTTTTTCGTAGATTTTTTGTGCGATTACTGCCAATTCTTCAATATCTGCAAAATCCCACATCGTACCGTGACCTCCAGCATAAAGAATCCCAACATATTCATCAGGATTTACTTCTGAAGGCGTCATGGTGTTCTGAATTTTATTTTGATAATAATCATCTGCCAAAAATCTTTCATTAACCTTATCATCTGGAGTATTTCCATAATAGGACGGGTTTCCACCTTTTGGACTCACGAAATCTATTTCGTAACCAGCATCTACTAATATAGCCCAAGGATGTGTAACTTCACCTAAATAATAACCGGTAGATTCCCCAGTGTTTCCTAATTTGTCGTGGCTCGTAACCACGAATAATACTTTTTTGCTCATTTTGTTAGATTTTATTGTTTGTGCATTGATCATACTAATCCCTAAAAAAAGAACGCAAACCGTTAAGAAAATAATCTTGGATAAAACCTTGTTGTGATTCATTTTACTATTGATTTTTAATGATTTAATAGTGCAAAGGTACATGCAGCTCCCCACAAACAACAGGACCTACCTCACAACTTTCTTGTGACCTACATCACATTACATCGAAAGCCGACTCAAGGTTTCTCTGGAAACACCTAAATATGAAGCAATTAAAGCTTTGGGCAATCGTTGTAAAAGTGTGGGATATTGAGAAATAAATTGTTCGTAGCGTTCTTTAGCATTGCTATTCAGCAGAGACAAAATTCTTCTTTGGAGCGCGATATAACCATTATTAGACTTTTTCCTGAAAAAATGTTCCATTTTATGCATATCTGCACAGAGTTTCTCTCGGTTATAGAGAGACAAAGTAAGTACTTCGGTAGATTCTAATGCATCAATGGTAAAAGTAGCTTCCGTTTGATTAAAATACGCTTGATAATCGGTAATCCACCAATCTTCCATTGCAAATTGCATGATATGCTCTTTCCCTTCTTTATTCAGGTAAGAAGCTTTTAACAAACCATTGATCACAAAATAATCATTTTGTACGGTATCTCCTTCTTGAATTAATATCTGATGCTTTTTAATTTTTTTCAATGTAAAATGAGGCAGGATGTACTCGAACTCCTGGTCAGTTAATGGCGTAATTTTCTAAATTTGACGTCTTAAAATCTCACTCATATTTTTATCATTCTAAATTGCAAACAAAAGAATTGTTGTCTCCAAATGTAAACTATTGAATCCAAAGCAGTTTATTATTTTAATGAAACAACAAATCAATATCGCAAAAAAGTTTTCAGGATCTGACTCATTTAGCACATTTGGTTTTTGCCAACGCACAAACCATTCACAAAAAACCAAGAGCTAAACTTCCCCTTCTCTACAAATTCACAAAGACTTTTCTATCGTATCAAACTCAAAATAAAATCCGGCATTTTTTATTTTTTCATTGCTGATTTTTGAACCTTCTAAAAGCATCACTGTCATTTCGCCAAAGAGCAAACGAATGACAAAAGCAGGTGCATTGGGTAAGAAGCTTTTCTTTCCGAAAGATTTCAATAATACTTTTGAGAAATCGTTCATTGTAATTTGTTCAGTGGCAACAGCATTGAAAATTCCTTTAAGTTGAGTGTTAGAAAGAATAAAATCGTACAATCTCACTAAATCCCGAATATCTATCCACGGTAGATATTGCTTACCTGAACCTAAAGAAACATTTATTCCGAGTTTGGCTAATGGGCTTAGTTTTTTAACCGTTCCACCCTCTTTTCCAAGAATTACGCCTTTGCGTAAAATAACAGTACGAACTCCTAAATCGTTAAATTTTAAAGCAGCATTTTCCCATTTCTGACAAACAGAAGCTAAAAAATCGTTTCCGTTTTCCGAAGTTTCTGCAAATGTCTTATCCGTTGTTACGGCACCATAAAACCCAACAGCAGAGGACGAAATAAAGGTGCTGATGTTGAATTTATTTTCCGAAATATATTGATATAATAAGTTAATGGATTTTATGCGACTGTCAATAATTTCCTTCTTTCGTTGTTCTGTCCATCGTTTTTCGCCAATGTTTGCACCGGTCAGATTAATGAGAATTTCTACTCCTTCAAATGCTTTTTTGTCGATGTATTGTCGCTCAATATCCCATAGAAAAAAGCAAATATTTTCTGTTAAATTAGCACTTGGTTTTCGGGTTAAAACATGAATAGAATACCCTTTTCCCACTAAAAAATCAATGAGCTGTTTTCCAACAAAACCTGTTCCTCCTGCTATTAATATTTTTTTCATTTTTTCAACCTCTTTAAAAATTCTAGTATTTTTCAACTGCGCTTTATTGAAGGAGAAGTTCGCCCTGTTCATTAAATATAAATACCGACAATGCCCTATGCAGATGATCTTGGTACTGAGCAACCTACTTTTCCATTTCTCCGATAGACTTATCTTGTTCATTGACTAGCAAATCATCGTTTGCTTCAATCATATTTTTTTACGGTTTTGCATATTTTAATCGGTTAATCAATTGTGTGGTGTGATAGCCATCTAGCGAAGACCCCACTACAGTTCCGGCTTTTTCTATATCAAGCACACCATCTTCTTGCAAGACATCATCTGGAAAATACACATCTAAGATTTCGCCTATAATTAACAGCGTGTCATTACTTTTTATCGGTAATAGCTCCTTTAGTTCCAAGCCTATTTGTATAGACGACTCTTCAACGAAAGGTGCAATAAAATTATTCTTATAAATTGCAGTAAGACCAGTTTCGTCAAATTCAGATTGGTGGCGAGCGTAGCGTGCGGATGTTTGATGTGCTTTCTTAAAAATATTTTGATTAACGTGATTAATACTGTAATAATTCGTTTCCAGAATATTTTCCAGCGTATGTCTTTCTACCGAATTAGGGCGAGATATAAATCCCATTAATGGAAGATTTGCACCAATATGACAAACCGAGTTAAAAATTGACAAATTGGTTTGCCCTGAATTGCTTTTTGTTCCAATCAAATTAAGGCTTTTAAATCCACTTAATGAATTGACAAAAGCAGTTCTTTTTAATTTTTCCATTTGAGCTATTTGCCCATTAGTATAATGCATCATAATTATAATCTATTTTCATTTTACTGCTTCAGCATAAATTTTTAAAGCTCTATCTCTGGCAAAACGATGTTCTACTATCGGTTTTGGATATTTTTCAGTTCCAAATTCGGGTAACCATCTTTTGATGTAGTCAAAATTTTTGTCGAATTTTTCGGTTTGCAATGCAGGATTAAACACCCTGAAATAAGGTGCAGCATCGCAACCACAACCTGCTGCCCATTGCCAGTTTCCGTTGTTGGCAGACAAATCGTAATCATTCAACTTTTCAGCGAAATACGCTTCGCCCCAACGCCAATCTATCAGCAAGTGTTTGCACAAAAAACTGGCAACTATCATCCGAACCCGATTATGCATATAACCTGTTTCGTTGAGCTGTCGCATTCCAGCATCTACAATCGGATAGCCTGTATTTCCAGTACACCACAACTCAAATTCCTGCTCGTCATTCCGCCATTGTATAAAATCGTATTTCGCCTTGAAAGACTGATTAACCACCTTTGGAAAATGATACAAAATCTGCATAAAAAACTCCCGCCAAATTAATTCGCCCAACCAAGTCTGATTGTGTTGCAAAGCAAAATCCACACATTTACGAATACTTATCGTTCCAAATCTTAACGCAGTCCCCAATTGTGTTGTTTTTTGAAGTGCCGGAAAATCTCTGTATTTATCATATTCATCAATGATTTTTGCTTCTAATTTTGGTGTTTCAAAATGAAATTCTGTTTTCTTAAATCCAATATCTTTTAAAGAATGAATTTCGGTGAAATCTTGTTTCAAAAAGTGATTAAAATCTGCTTTGTGAATTTGATTATCTTTTTCGGTTAAAATCTCTTTCCATTTTTTAGCATAAGGCGTATAGACCGTATAAGACGTTCCGTCATTTTTTACAATCTCGTTTTTATCAAAAATCACCTGGTCTTTAAATGCTTTAAAGGGAATGATTTGGCTTTTGAAAAAATTATAAATTTCGATATCTCTTTCAATGGCTTGTGGTTCATAATCTCGGTTGCAAAACACTGCTTGAATGTCATATTCATGCGAAAGTTGTTGAAAAATTTCTAAAGGTTTTCCATAAAAAGAACTCAGTTTTGAATGATAATTTTTCAATGTTAAATTGATTGCTGAAAGTGCCTGATGAATATAATCTACTCGCCTATCACTTTTATTTTCTAAAGCATCTAAAATAGCTGTATCAAAAATAAAAATCGGCAATACCGGAAATCCCGAATCCAAAGCATGACACAATCCAGCATTATCTTCCAATCGCAAATCCCTACGAAACCAGAATATGGAAAGTTTAGTTTTCATTCAAATATGGATTATCGGTTTTATCGTGTTTTACCCAAATCAATTTGGATGTATCGTAGCCAATTTCTTCGGCTATTTTCAAGTACTTTGTTTTTATATCTTCGGGAATGGTTGTTGTGCGGGATAAAATCCATAGATAATCCAAATTCTTTCCGGCAATCAAAGCATATTGGTAATTTTCGTCTAAAGCCACCACATTGTAGCCCGAATAAAATGGACCGAAGAAGCTCACTTTTAAAGCGGCTATATTTTTATCTCCTCTAAATTTTGCCAATCCATCAGCTTTACTCCATTTCTTTTTCACGAAATTGTAACCGCTGTTCAAGACCATTACATTTCCTTTTTTATCTAATTTATACTGTGCGGAAGTATTGTCTAAATCCTTTTCAAAACGGAAATCAAATCGTGCAATTTCGTACCAAGCACCTAAATAGCGATTGACATCAAAATTCTCGACTGGTTTTGCATTTTTAGGAATAGATGCGCAAGAATTTAACAGTAAAATTCCGCAAGTGATAAAAGCAGTTACTATGATTGTTTTTCTTTTCATTTTATAATTTTTTTGAAAAAATAAAGCACTAATAAAAATTGAGAGTAACCATAAACTGCATCTTCAATAGGAATGGTAAACATTCGTATTCCCAAAAAATCTTTTGGATTATAATTAACAATCGGATTTTCAATAAAACTACCGGTTAATACCCCATTAACCGGAAAAAAACCAAGCATAAGAAGCATAAAAACCAAAGATGCTTTCGTAAGCCAATCTACTTTAGCAATAAAATGCAAATAGATCAATGTAAGTATCGTAACTATTGTTGTAATGAGGGTGTATATTTTGTCTGTATGCAATAAGCCGACAACCGACAAAATAATAATGCTTACAAAAACCAATAAATTATTAAAAGCACTTAAGGCTTCCCATTTGTAGTATTTATCAATGGTGTAATAGGTAAAAATGCAAGAGAACGGAATGCAAATAAAGAATAAAATTTCTTCCAAAGGCAAACCAAAAAACGAAATTCCAAGGGTATAATCTGTATTAAACCACCAAACACCTTGAGCCGTAAACCATATATCCCAAGCGATAAAAGGAATGGCTACCAAAATGGCAGCTTTTAGGAATGAACCAAATTGAAGATGGAATTGAATTCTTTTGTCAAAAGATGCTATAAAGCAAATGATGATAGTGAAAAACAATATGAGTGCGTAAGTGTAAGCCATCATGATTTAGCCGATTTAAAATACATTTTAAAATACTTCAACGGCACATATAAAAACCCAAAACATTCTCCATCTTCTTTTCCTAAATGTTTGTGATGCTGCTTGTGTGCTCTGCGAAGTGCTAAAAAATAAGCGTTTTTAGTGTGTGTGAAAAACTTTATCCGTTGATGAATAAAAATATCATGCACAAAAAAATAAGCCATTCCGTAGAGCATAATTCCCAAGCCGATAAAAAACAAATAATTATAGTTTTCTAATGACCCGAAATACATCAACGCAATAGTGGGGATTGCGAAAATCACAAAAAACCAATCGTTTTTTTCTAATTCACCATTGTTGCTATGGTCATGGTGATCTCGGTGTAAAACCCATAAAAATCCGTGCATAATATACTTATGAATAAGCCATGTAGCTCCTTCCATCAGTATAAAAACAAGTATAACAAGTACTATTTTCATTTTAATTTTTGTTGAAGAGGTTTTCTAAAACATGAAACCTATAATTAAATATTTTTTCTAATTTCTTTTTTACAAATAAAGCGTGGGCTATATTTCCTAAAACTCCGAAAGGCAATTCATAATCGACTTTATCTATCATGAACACACCTTTTTCGTTGGGTATAAATTCGTGGTGATGGTTCCATAATTTGTAAGGCCCTTTTTCCTGAAAATCCGTAAAACTCTTATTGGGAATTACCTCGGTAATTCTTGTTTTCCATTTCAAGGGAATGCCAAACAATGGTGAAACCGTGTAATCGATTATCATTCCTTCAAAAATTGTATTTGTTTTTTGTTCAGATAACACGGTAAATGCCATATTTTTTGGGGTTATTTTTGGCAAATTCATCGGTGATGAAAAAAAATCCCAAGCGGTTTGTAAATCACAATTCAATTGTTGTTCTCTGTATAATTCATGTTTCATAATTAATTACTTTAAGAGTGTTTCAATGTTTTTTTGAAGCAAATCTGAATTGATGTTTTTTTTTTTGTTTTTAAGAAAATCCCTGTCTTCTTTTAAGTTGTTGTTGAACCCCAAAAAAGAAGGTGAATTTTTCTGAACCGAAAACCGGATATAACTAATTTCAACATTTTCAGGTTCTTTACTATTGGCTAATTCAATGTTATTCTTTCCTTTCTTAAAAGTAGCAAGTTTGCTCAGTGGATTAAAAACATGATTTGCCCAACTCGTTTGATAAGCACCAAGATAGGCCAAAGCTATCACCGATTTTTCTTTAGAAAGTTCCAATTCCTCAATCATCTTTTCACACAGTTTTTTTATCCAGAACGGCTTTGCTATAACTCGACCTAACCTCGTTCAAATCTGAATTTTTAAAGGAAAAATTCATGAAAAAAATACTTAAAAGCAACATCAAGATTTTCATTACAAAAACGCTACTTTATACCTTAAATAACTTTTAAAAGCCACAAATATTTTTTGATGATTGGAAACCCGAATCCTATTATTTAATATTTCGGAGGAAGTTTTACTTTTTATTTTCTTAAACAAAGAAATGTAATACTTATACGCCAAATACACACCGAACATAGACGAATTTGGAAGTTTTTTAATGCCGATTAATGCTTCTTTAAATTCCTCTTCTATCTCTTTTTCAATTTGGTATTTAAGGTAATTATCAAACACGCACATATCTACATTCGGAAAATAAGTTCTGCCTAAAATTTGATAATCGTCTTTCAAATCTCTTAAAAAATTTATCTTCTGAAAAGCAGAACCTAATTTCATGGCATACGGTTTTAACTCGTCAAATTTCTCTTTGTTTCCTTCCGTAAAAACCTGTAAACACATCAAGCCCACTACTTCGGCAGAACCAAAAATGTATTCATTGTACAATGCTGAGTTGTAATCAATTTTTTGCAGATCCATTTCCATACTATTAAGAAATTGCTCGATAAGAACCGTATCAATTTCATATTTATGCACTGTTTCCTGAAAGGATTGTAAAATGGGATTCAATGAAATCTTTTCTTCTAAGGCGTTTTGAGTTTCAATTTTTAATCTGTTTAACAGTTTTTCTTTATCGTACTCGTGAAAACTATCTACAATTTCATCCGCCAGTCTCACATAGCCGTAAATAGCGTAAATAGCGTTGCGGATAGAAGGCTTTAATGCCAAAATACCCAAGGAAAAACTTGTGCTGTATTTTTCTGTTGTGATCTTACTTACCGAGTAAGAAAGTTCGTCGAATAGCTGTTTCATATTACTCAGTTCTTGAATTTGGTTATTTCGTTAGCTACTATTTTACCCGATATAATGGACGGTGGAACGCCAGGACCTGGAACGGTCAACTGACCGGTATAAAATAGATTATTTACTTTTTTATTTCTCATTTTCGGCTTCAAAACCGCTGTTTGATGAAGGGTGTTTGCCAAACCATACGCATTCCCGCCATAGGCATTGTAATCCTGCACAAAGTCCTTTACGCAGTAACTTCTTTGATACTCAATTTTTGAAGCCAAACCAATCATTCCAGTATGTTTTTCAATTCGAGAAAGCATTTCGGTTAAATACTTTTCCCTGTTTTTTTCATCGTCATTAATACCAATCGCCAAAGGCATCAATAAGAACAGATTTTCTTTACCTTTTGGGGCAACAATCTTATCTGTTTTAGAAGGACAACAAGCATAGAACAGTGGTTTTTCTGGCCATTTTTTTTCTCCATAAATACAATCAATATGCTCGTCTAAATCGTTTTCAAAAAATAGTGTGTGGTGTTTGAGGTTCGAAACAGTTTGATTTATACCCAAATAAAATATCAAACTTGATGGTGCAAAAGTTCTGCTTTGCCAATATTCTTCGGTGTAATTCCTTAATCCCTCCTCTAAAAGTGTTTCGGTGTGATGATAATCTGAAGAAGCGATTACGGTATCAAAAGCTATATTTTCTCCATTTATCTGCAAAGAAGATATTTTGTTATGGCTCGTATTGATTTTCTCAACCGTTTTATTAAAGTGGAAAATTGCTCCTTGTTTTTCTGCAACCTGCTGCATTGCCAATACCAATTGGTAAAATCCTCCCATCGGATAATGCGTACCCAATGCGTAGCCTCCATAATTCATCAGACTGTACAATGCTGGAATATTTTTTGGCGATGCTCCTAAAAAAATAACAGGAAATTCCATCAGCGTTCGTAACTTCTCATCTTTAAAGTAGCTGCCAACATAGGTTCTGAAATTTGTGAGCAAATTTAATTTCAATGCACTTTTCGCAATTTTGGGAGATACAAATTCTAACCAACTGTGGCTAGGTTTTGTAACGAAGTCTTTCATACCTACCTCGTATTTGTACTTTGCCGACTGCATAAATTTTTCTAATTGAACGCCTGCACCTTTTTCTATCGTTTCAAACAGCACTTTTAAGTCTTCAAAATTTTCAGGAACATTCATTTTCTCATCAGAAAAAATCATCTCAAACTGAGGATTTAAGGAAATTAAATCAAAAAAATCAGAAGTTTTATAACCGAAATCAGCAAAAAATTTATCCATAATATCAGGCATCCAATACCAGCTTGGTCCCATGTCAAAAACAAAACCTTGCGCTGTGGTAAATTGTCTGGCTCTACCACCCGGCTGATCGTGTTTTTCAAAAACATGAACTTCATGACCCGCTTTTGCCGCATAAGCAGCAGCCGACAATCCGGAAAACCCTGAACCTATTATGGCAATCTTGTTTTTCATTTTTTGAAATCTTTAAATGCTTCTTCCAATAAATTCTTCGTATCAATATTTCTATCATAAATCGGTTGATGAAAATTATCGAGCTTATTGAGTAAGCGTATCAATTCCATTTTTTCATTTTGTGATAAATTTCCGGTAACGATGGAAGTAGCTTTTCGTATTTTATCCATTTGGTTTCCCAAAGCTTGAAGACCTGTTTCAGAAATTGAAATCACTTTACTTCGCTTATCCGTTTTAGAATTCCGCTGTTCAATCCAACCTTGATTGATTAAACGATTGATAATCTGCATTCCAACCGGCTTTTCGTGTACGTTTTTTTTGATCAAATCCATTTTTGACATTTCGCCAAAAGCTTTGAGATTGATCAGGTAAGTAAAATCTTCCTGCGTAGAAAAATTCGACCCAAAAATTGCTGACTTGGAATAGCTTTTTGCATACCTATTCAAATGCACAATCAAGGTGTTAATAACGCTTTCGGCACTTCTTCCATTTTCTTTCCCTTCCCAATTCGGTTCATTAACGATAGTGTTATTGTTTGTCGAAATCCAATTTTTAAACCCTTGAACAGATGTTTCAAAATCGTTGTTATTGTTGGTTTCAATCTCAAATTCCTGAACTAAATCTATTACATCTTTTACCAAACGATAATTCATTTTAACTGATTTTAGAATACAAATGTACTATTTATTTTTAATTAAAGTACATTAATAGACTATTATTTGAAGGGTTAGTTTACTTTTGTACCAATCAATTGGTTTGTAGTATGAAGAAATTACTTTTAGGATTGTTTTTCTATTGATTTGAAATAATATTTTTGCCCAAACAACGGGTACTATAAATGGTGTTCGTGATTGCGAAAAGCATTTCCCCACAGAGCATTTTTTTAATTCAATTATAGCCAGCCGCACAAACGAAGTTCACGAACACCAGAATAAAATCCCGCACGTACGCAAAGTCACGGAACGTTAGCGGCAATGGTAGGACAACCGTACCAACGAATAACTACACGACAATGTTGACGAATAAACAGTAAAATGTTTCCATTTTTACTGACGATTTACAATTAAATCCTGCTTCCGCTTTTTTTCTAGGTTTTATACGTTTAAAAACCTCTTTTCATTAATCGGTACAAAAATTGTAAAGGGTTCAAACAAAAACCGAAAAAATGAAAAGATCCATATTCACTTTATTGCTTTTGACTGGAATCACTTTCCAATCCTGTACTGAATTACAACAAATCGCTTCGCAAATGCCAACTGACACAAGCACAGCCGGGATCGGAGGCACAACGAGCCTTCGAATTTCACAGGGTCTGAAAAAAGCACTTGAGTTTGGCGTTCAAGAAGGTGTTCAGAAATTAGGACAAAAAGACGGATATTTCGGAAACAGCATGACCAAAATTCTATTGCCACAAGAACTTCAAAAAGTTGATAAAACTTTACGTGATATCGGTTTAGGAAGTTTGGCTGATGAAGGTTTGAAGCTACTAAACCGCGCTGCGGAAGATGCCGTGACAGAAGCCGCTCCTATTTTTACCAATGCCATTACGACGATGACTTTTAATGATGCCAAAGGAATTCTTCTCGGTGGAGACAATTCGGCAACGCAATATTTACAATCCAAAACCTCTACCCAATTGTTCACCGCATTTGAACCCAAAGTCCAAAATTCATTAGGAAAAGTAGGTGCGGATAAAATTTGGAATCAAATAATCACCAAATACAATACGTTTACAGGACAAAATGTAACCACCGATTTGAATGCTTATGTTACAGAACAAGCCATCAACGGTGTTTTCAAAATGGTCGCTGAAAAAGAATCCGGAATCCGGAACAACATAGGAATGCGTACTACCCCACTTTTACAAGAAGTATTTGGATTACAGGATTGATTTTAATCAATCTCTAAAATCTCTTTGGCCAAATGGATCATCCTAGGATCACCGGTATGTTTTCCTTTTTCGTCAGAAAGTTTGACCACATTGGTCCAGGGAATATCGGGCTCGGCGATGGCAATCAATTTCAACACGATGTTCATGGGTTGAAGTCCGACATCATTGGTCAGATTGGTCCCGATTCCAAAGGAAATTCCAATTTTATCTTTGGTCGCTTCAGCTATCGATTTCACCTTTTCGAGATTCAATCCATCTGAAAAAATGATGGTTTTGTGCATGGGATCTATCCCCATTCTTTTGTAATGATCGATGGTTTTTTCTGCGAACTCAATCGGATCGCCGCTATCATGACGAACTCCATCAAAAAGTTTGGCGAGTTTTTTATTGAATTGCGTAAAAAACACTTCGGTCGTGTACGTATCAGTCAGCGCAATTCCCAAATCTCCGTGGTAAACATTCACCCAACGGTCCAAACTCACACCATTTGCTACTTTAAAACCAAATCTTGCACCATGGTACATGAACCATTCGTGCGCATGGGTTCCGATGGGTTTTACGCCAGAAGTCATGGCAAAATGGACATTACTAGTACCTACGTAACTAATTCCACCAAAGTCTTTTAAAGCATCTACGACCAATTGATGAACCGCGTAAGAATGCCTTCTTCTGGTCCCAAATTCCGCTACTTTCACGCCCATTTCTTGATAAGATTCTGCTTTTCTTTTCACGGTCTCCACTACTTTTTCATCAGCATCTCTCTCTTGATTAGTCAATTCATAATACAATTCAGAAATCAAAGATAGAATGGGAACTTCCCATAAAATCGTGCGGTACCAATAGCCATGAATTTTCACCGATACATCTGATCCATTTTGTTCAATTTGAACTTCCGCCGGATCATACCGATAACCCTGTAAAAAATCCAAATAAGCCGAATTCAGATAAGGACAAGTAAATTTCAGGTAGATTTTTTCTTCAGGAGTCAAAACCAATTGCGCCATTTCATGAATTCTTTCTTGAAGGGCTTTTCCAAAACCCTCAGGAAATTCGTGCTTTCCACGGTTGATGAATTCGTATTTGGCTTGGGTATCAGGATACAATTTCACAGCTGCATATTGCATGGTGAATTTGTAAAAATCGTTGTCTAATATGGATTTGAAACTCATTATTTGTTCGTTAATCGAAGTTAGAAATTTGCATAAAGTTCAAATATAAAATAAAAGTTCTGATTAGTTAAATTCAGGTTTAATTTCGATTCCCATAAAAAAATAAAAACCCGAAAATCCTTAAATTTTCGGGTTAAAATCAATCAATTATGAAAAAACTTAAACTTACTTATCGATCGAACTTAAAACGCGTTGCATAAAATGATTGGCTGCATCCCGTTCGCTCATTCCGTTATCCATCATGGATTTCATCTCCATGGCGCCACAGATATTGGAGATGATTTCGCCGATTGCATCTCTTTCCTCCTCTTTTACAGCAGGCGAATCTGCATAAATCTCCAATACTTCCAAAGCATTTTCCATGGCTTCATTGGAAGCTGATTTGGCTAAATTTTTATAAACCGGCAATTTCATTTGTAATCTCTTTTAAATGTTCTTCTTTTGAGGTAACGACCTGATTGACAAACTTTCCATCCTTGAAAATTGCAAATGTGGGCAAATTGTTGACTTCAGCCAGTTTTCTACTTTCCGGAAATTTTTCTGCATCTACATAAATGAATTGAATTTCAGGATAGGCTTCAGCCAAACGCTTTACTTTTGGTTTTAACAACCTACAGTTTCCACACCAAGTCGCTCCGAATTGTACCAAAACCTTTGGGTTCTGATTCAAAACTTCTTGTAAATTATCTTCTGCTATTTCTACAAACATAATTTTCGTTTTTTTTAATTCGAACTTAAATTAATTCAAATTAACATTGGTTGACAAATACTCCGCAACTCCTTCTTTGGTAGCATTCATCGCCGCTTTTCCTTCTTCCCAGTTGGCCGGACAAACTTCTCCAAATTTCTCAACATGCAAAATCGCATCCAACAAACGTACATACTCGTCGATGTTTCTTCCCAACGGCAAATCATTGATCGTTTCATGACGAACAACTCCATTTTTATCGATGATAAAAGTTCCACGATAAGCTATAGGAAGACCTTCAAAAACGATTCTATCTGTCTCATAATCATTCACATATTCGCCCGCCAAAACTCCATAATCCATCGAAATGGTTTTCGCCAAATCAGCTACTACCGGATAGGTAATTCCTTGGATTCCTCCGTTGTCCTTTGCAGTGTTCAACCATGCCAAATGCGTTTCTTCTGAGTCTGTCGAAACACCAACAACCACAGCATCTCTTTTTTCAAATTCTGCCAATTTCTCTTGAAATGCATGCAATTCAGTTGGACAAACAAATGTGAAATCCTTTGGATAAAAGAACAAAACAATGTTTTTCTCACCGATTGGCAATGTAAAATCTGAAACGATTTCTTCTCCATCCAATACTGCTGGAGCTACAAACTGTGGGGCTTTTTTTCCTACTAATGACATATTTATAAAGGTTTTAATTATTTACTGATGCAAATTTACCATCAAATAATTCTATTAAAAACCTTATCTCATAGCTAAACCCTATCCTTAAATTATTGGATTCTATAAACGACTTTAAATGCTGTAAATGAATGAATTAGACTCAATGCATTTACCCAATCATGATATCAATCATCCTTTATTCAAGGAATATCAACTGAAAACTTCATATTCCTTTCCATCAAAAGATGCAAAAACCATCATCGGATGGGAATCTTGATGATATACATTCCCCAAATGATCGATGCCGATTGCTCCTGCAAATCCGTCGAATGGTTTCAATTCATCAAAAGTTTTTTGAAATGCTTCGCCAATTGAGAATCCATCGGTAACCCGCGTTACGATTTTTGCAGCCACTGCTCCACTTACGATGTCCTCTCCCACTCCTGTGCAGCTAACTGCACAAAATGAGTTGGCGTAATTTCCGGCAACCGTTGCCGAATCCGAAATTCTTCCCGGAATTTCAAATCCTTTTCCTCCAGTCGAAGTTGCTACGGCTAATTTCCCTTCACCATCAAGCGCAACACAGCCAACCGTTCCGGTTCCGTTGGATTCTTTTTTAGCCAAATATTCTTCTCGACGTTGCGGAATTTCAGTTGAAAATTCATCAAAACCCTTTTGACGTGCAAAATTGGTCGCTCCTTCTCCTCCCAGAACTTTATCGTCGTATGTCAATAACTTTTCAGCAACTTGAATTGGATTTTTTACATTTTCGATGTTGATCACACCGCTCATTTTTTGTGAACTTCCATCCATCAGAGAAGCACTCATCCTGATTTTACCATCGCTTTGGATTTGAGAACCGATTCCGGCATTAAAAAGTTCGTCATCTTCTAAAAGTGAAACTGCATAAACCACCGTTTCAAGTGCAGTGTGATTTTGAAGAAATTCAAATCCTTTTCGGGCAATTTCTTTTAAAGCCTTTTGTTTGGCAGATTTGGTCGCTTGATTGGTATGGGATTCAGAGAAAAATCCTCCGTGTATAATTATTTTCATCAATCTACAATTTCATTTATAGATTCGCCATGGATGATGAGTTCTCCATTGGAAAGGTTATAAGTATCATTTTGGCTCATCACATGAACCACCAGATTGCTGATGGAAATGGGTTCGCCCAATGAAACATCGGTCAGATTTGTATTTTTGATTTGGGTTCCATCGACCAAAATCACCAATCCTGAACCTACTGCTTCCATTTTGGTTCCACCTGTGATCAAAAGTCCGGTATCTTCTCCTAGCCCAATTCCCAAAACCATTGGATTGGTAACTACGGCTTGAAACAAACGCCCGATTCTTCCCCGTTGCACAAAATGCGTATCGACTATGACATCATCTATAAATCCCAGTCCGCTTGTGATTTTGATTTCTCCTTTTAACAAAGCTTCTTTGCTGGAACCTTGATAAATCATGCTCCCAGAAGAAGCTGCTGCACCGGCAGAAGTTCCTGCGTAAATAAATTCCTCATTTTGATATTTTTCCAATAGGATTTTATGAAACCTAGTTCCACCTAAAATAGAGGTCAATCGAAGTTGATCACCTCCTGTAAACACTGCAACATCTGCTGCTTCAATTCTATCTAAAACTTCCTGTTGTACAGCTTCTTCCCTTTTTTGGATATGCAAAACATCTACATTGTTCGCTCCGAGATAATTGAAGGCTTTTATGTATTCAGCTCCCACTTCCAACGGAATGGTCGATGCTGTCGTGATGACTTCAATTCTAGAATCCAATTTGTGTTTGGATTCGTCTATGATTCTTTTTAAAATTCCTTTTTCAAAGAAATTCAGGTTGTTGGCTACGTTTTCATCAAAACTAACTTCGGTGAAACTTCCTTTGTCAACAGCCCCCCCAATGATGATTAGTTTACCTTTAATATCCATTTGACAAATCTAAAACTATTTTTAAATATGAATTAACATTCAATTCATGCGAAATAATAACAATTTTTCAAGAATTTAAACCGAAAGGCGGATTTATTCAAAAAAAGAATTAATTTTAGCTAAACACATTCAGTAAAGGACAATTTAACACTAAGTTTATGAAGATATTGAAAATTCAAGCCTTACGGGGACCAAACATCTGGAGCATACGGAGAAAAAAATTGATTCAAATGCGATTGGATTTAGAGGATTTGGAACAAAAACCTACCAATAAAATCGACGGTTTTCGTGAGCGATTGGAGTCCATGATCCCCAGCCTTGTCGAACACAGATGTTCGGAAGGTGTTAGAGGTGGATTTTTCATGCGGGTGGATGAAGGAACATGGATGGGGCATGTTATAGAACATATAGCACTTGAAATTCAGACTTTGGCCGGTATGGATACAGGGTTTGGAAGAACTCGCGTTACCAAAGAACCAGGAGTTTACAATGTAGTTTTCAGTTATTTGGAAGAAAATGTCGGTGTATTTGCTGCAGAATCTTCCGTCAGAATTGCACAAGCCATCATAGATGGGACCGAATATGATTTGGAAGCCGATATACAGAAAATGCGCGAAATCCGCGAACGTGTTCGTTTAGGACCAAGTACGGGAAGTATCGTTGAAGAAGCCGTTGCTCGTGATATTCCTTGGATTCGTTTGGGAACAAATTCTTTGGTTCAATTAGGATATGGTGTAAATCAAATGCGTTTTCAAGCTACCATTACGTGTAATACGAGTAACATAGCCGTGGATATTGCCTGTGATAAAGAGGATACCAAACGGATGTTGGAAAATTCTTCCGTTCCGGTGGCTTCCGGTTCTATTTGCGTAGACGAAGAAGATTTAATTGAAACCATCGATAAAATTGGATTCCCAATTGTGATAAAACCACTGGGAGGAAACCATGGAAAAGGGGCTTCCATTAACGTAAAAACATTGGAAGAAGCCAAATCCGGATTGGAACACGCCCAGAAATACGGTCGAAGAGTGATCGTCGAAAAATTTATCACGGGACATGATTTTCGTATGTTAGTGATCAACCATAAATTGGTTGCAGCAGCTCAACGCGTTCCGGCGCATGTAATCGGTGATGGTGAACATACCGTTTCGGAATTAATCCAAATCGAAAACCAAGATCCAAGACGTGGATATGGACATGAAAATGTTTTGACCGAAATCGAAATTGATCGAGATTCATTGGATTTATTAGAAAAGTTAGGTTATACAGCATCTTCTGTACCCAAAAGAGGTGAAATTGTTTATTTAAAATCCACCGCAAATTTAAGTACCGGAGGAACTTCTGTTGATGTAACCGAAATGGTCCATCCGGAAAATATCTTTTTAGCGGAGCGAATTTCAAGAATCATCGGTTTGGATATCTGTGGTATTGATATCATGGCAGAAAATTTAACCCAACCTCTCCAACAAAACGGTGGTGTTATACTGGAAGTAAATGCAGCTCCAGGATTCCGCATGCATTTGGCACCGTCAGAAGGTTTACCAAGAAACGTAGCTTCACCGGTAATCGATATGTTGTATCCGCCGGGAAAACCAAGTCGTATTCCCATTATCGCCGTAACCGGAACCAACGGTAAAACCACCACTACCCGACTCATTGCGCACATGGTGAAAAACAAAGGATACCGGGTTGGGTTTACGACTTCTGATGGAATTTACATCCAAAACCATTTGCTTGAAAAAGGCGATACGACGGGACCGTATAGTGCGGAATATATTTTAAAAGATCCAACGGTTGAATTTGCCGTACTTGAAACCGCTCGTGGTGGGATTTTACGTGCCGGATTGGGATTCAGTAGATGCGACATCGGTGTCATAACCAATATTCAGGAAGATCATTTGGGATTGAGTGATATTCATACTTTGGATGATTTGGCGCGGGTAAAAAGTGTGGTGGTCAGAAGCATCAAAAATGATGGTTGGGCGATTTTAAATGCCGATGACGAATATTGCTTAAAAATCGCAAAAGAATTGGATTGCAACATCGCTTATTTCAGTTTGGATGAAAACCAACCCCATGTTCAAGCCTTATCAAAAGCCGGAAATATCGTGGCGGTTTTTGAAAACGGATATGTAACAATTAAAAAGGGCGATTGGAAAATCCGGATTGAAAAAGTAACCCAAATCCCATTGACCGTAGGTGGAAAAGCGAAATTTATGATCGCCAATGCACTCGCAGCTACTTTAGCCGGATATCTTTCAGGATTCCATTCTGAAGATTTGAGTTTGGCTTTGCAAACGTTTATTCCGAGTGCAGCTCAAACCCCGGGAAGATTGAATATTTTCAATTTTAAGAACTTCCAGGTCATGATCGATTTTGCACATAATCCAAAAGGTTACATGGCGATTGAGGATTTTTTAGGAAACATAGACTCTCCGCATAAAATCGGCATCATCGCCGGAGTTGGTGACAGAAGAGATGAAGACATCAAAGAATGTGGGAAAATAGCCGGTCGTATGTTTGACCATATCATCATACGTCAAGAAAAACACCTGCGTGGCAGAACGGAGGAAGAATTAGTCGGTTTGATACTCGAAGGAATTCAGGAATCCAATAAAGATATCACCTACGAAATCATACCAAAAGAAATCGAAGCCATCAAACATGCCATCAACAACGCAAAAGACGGAACTTTTATTACTGCGTTAAGCGATGTGGTGACCAATGCAATCGAAATCGTCCAAAGCTATTTGGATAAGGAAAATGAAGGTATCCTTTCCAACTAAAATATTCATAAAAACCTCCAAGGTTAATTTCCATAACAATGATAACCTTGGAGGTTATAAAGATTTGACTTTTCATTTTAGAAAAATTTAACGGAAAAATTCTAATTTTTTGAGTGAAATTAAATTCGAAATCAAAACAAAAACATGAAAAACTATTTTATTCTTTTATTTCTCCTCACTCAAATTTCTTTCATATCTGCCCAAAATCTTGAAATCCAATATTTGGCAATCGTCCGAAAAACACTTCCGGATGAAGTCCGAAAAGAATTTATCGACAATGGTTTACGCGACCAACTCAAACAAAACGAAGAACCTGATCCTTGCGAATATAAAATGATCATTTCTGACAAGGAATCTTCTTTTACTTACATAGAAAAAATCAGCAACAACCAAGATCCAAATGCAGCAGTCATCCGTGTTGCGCCAGCGGGATTTGGGACGATTTACAAAAATTTATCAGATTCTACCCGACGTGAAAACCACAATGTCTACGGAAAAAAGTATTTTTCATTAGATCCTTTGAAAAAGTTGGATTGGAAGATCAGAAAAGAGAAAAAAGAAATCCTCGGATTTGAAGTGAGAAAAGCAGAAGCTGAGGATTCGACTGCCAATTATACGGTTTGGTATGCGCCTAAATTATCGATTTCAAATGGACCTGCTGATTATGTTGGATTACCGGGATTGATTTTGGAAGCCGAAAAATCATCTAAAAACAGAATCTACAAAGAAAGATTCATTGCAGAATCCATCCAGCAATTGGACAAAAAACCCAAAATCATCAAACCCGATGAAGGTACTCAAATCAGTATAAATGACATCAGTGGTATTTGGAACGAAGCCAATGAAAAAAGAAACCAAATGTGGAGTGATTCTGAAGGAGTGGATAAAGACTGATTGGATTTACGATATACGAAGTTCGAAGTTCGAAGTTCGAAGTTCGAATTACGAAGTTCGAGTTTTGATTTACATTTTTTTCAAAACCCGTAACAAAACCGATTTTTCAAACACTAATCATTTAAATTCAACTTAAATGTACAAGCCGTATAGTCTATTTTCTTTATTCTTTATTCTATTTTCAACCTGTTCATTTGCTCAAGAAACCTGTAAACTCCGCGGCGAAATCCGCGACAGCATAGGCTTACCGGTTTTTGACGCTTCGGTTTCCGCTTTCAATTCAAAAAATGAAGGGGTAGCTTTTACGTTTACAGATACCGAAGGTGCTTTTGTACTCGAAGTTCCTTGCGGTCAAAATTATGATGTAGAAGTGGAACATATCGATTTTGAATCCTATGCCCAAAATATGTTGGTGGACAAATCCAAATCCGTCACTTTTAAGATGAAAAGAGCCGCGATATCTTTACAAGAAGCCGTTATCCGCGCCAAGCAACCGATTACCGTTAAAGGTGATACGATCGAATACGATGCCGATTCTTTCCGTACAGCTGCCGATGAAAATCTAGAGGATTTATTGAAAAAATTGCCTGGATTGCAAGTCGAAAACGGAAAAGTCTATTACGAAGGAAAAGAAATCAAAACCATAAAAGTAGGCGACCGCGAAGTCCTCGGCGGAAACACAAAACTCCTGACCAAAAACTTACCGGCTGATGCCATAGATAAAATCCAATTGAACAAAAAATTCAAAGCCAATCCTTTTTCCAATTCGCTTTCTGATGACGAAGAAGCCATGCTCAACATTGAACTCAAAGAAGACAAAAAAAGTCTGGTTTTTGGAAATGCAACCCTCGGTGGAGATGCACATGAACATGCCGATGTCCAGTCCAAACTCTTCTATTTCAGTCCGAAAACCGACGGAACTTTCATCACGGATTACAATACATTTGGGAAAGAAGTTTTTACGTACGAAGATTATTTTGCGTTTCTCGGTGGAATGTCCGAACTCATGGAAGATGGGAGCAGTTTCTCCATGCGGGAAGAACCTAATTCTATTTCGCTTGGAACTGCGCAAGATGCAGCAGAAATGGATGCTTTCCTCAGCGCGGTTCATTTCGGATATGAACCCAATAAAAAGCTGTACACCAACGGATTTGTTTTGTTTAATAACAATAATTTACGGTTTAAATCCACACAGGAAAGAATTGGTCAAGATCAAAACGGCCAACCGCTTAACTTTCGTGATGAACAGTTAAACGACCAAAGTTTGTTATCTACATTGGGGCGAGTTCGTTTGGATTATAGTCCGGACGCAAAATCCCAAATCAAATACCGCGTGAATTTCAATTATTTAGAAAATGAAAATGAACAATTTGCCGATACCTATTTGAACGAAAATTCCACAGGAGGACGGGATAATTTGAATGATAAAACGAGTTATAGTTTGCGTCAAAATTTGTCGTACATAAGAAAAATCGGTCGTGACCATAATTTAGGCGTTTATGTACGTCATCAAATTTCAAATGATCAACCGGATTTGTACATCAATTCTGACATGATTCCGCTTGTGATTGACAGTGTAAATTTCTTCAATTTGCGTCAAAACAAAGAATTGAATACCCAGAATTTACAAGTCTATGGAATTTACAATCATTTGTTGACCAACACGAGCAATCTCCGTTTGAAAGCGGGTTCCAACTTCAGTTGGCAAGATTTGAAGAATTCGATTTATGAAAACAATTCTTTGATTACCCAAGATTTATTTCAAACCGATTCCGATTTTAATTTCTCCGAACTCTATGCCGATTTGACTTACACCAAAAAGTTTGGGATTTTAAAAATCGATGTCGGAGCCGGTGTCCATAATTTTCAGGAAAAAACAAATGTAATCGGTGGTGAACAATCGATGAATTTCACCAAAATCCTTCCGCATTTAAATGCTGAACTCAATATTAACAATGCTCAAAATATCAATTTAAGTTATCTTCAAGAGTTCAAATTGCCCAACTTAACGGATTTATCAAATGGATATGAAATCCAAAATTATTATTCGGTTTACCGCGGATTTTTGGGATTGCGTGAAGCTTTGTATCATACCGCTAGCTTGCGATACAGCTATTTTAATTCCTTTAGTTTCTTGAATTTTTATACCGGAGCCACCTATAACAGAAGTGTCGATAACATCCAAAATTCCTCCAATTTAGGCGCTTATCCACAAGTCAATTCCTTGATTAACAATCCGGAAGATGATCAAACTTTGACGGTATATTTAGGAGGTAGTAAAAGGTTTTCAAGGTATTATTCTTTATTTCTAAATGGAAACATCAATTATTCAGATTACTTTACAACGATCAATTCGGATTTGGTGAACAATACTTCTTTTACGCAAAATTATACGTTGACCAATAAATTCAAAATCAAAAAGAAAGTCGAATTTGATTTAGGACTAAATTATTTAAACAGTGATTTTAAATCCTTGAATGACAACCAATTCACAACATGGCGACCATTTGGGAAATTCGCTTGGTCGATTTCAGATAAATTCCTTTTCCAGTCTGATTATTCATACCGAATTCAGTATCAGGACAGTGAATTGATCAATGAAAACCAAGCTTTGAATGCTTCCCTTCGCTATCATCTTGCAAAAAGTACGTATTTGACAGTTCTAGGAGGAAATTTATTGGGGAACGAAACCATCGTCAACAGTAGTTTTGATGCAGTCAACAACCAAACGATCATCAACACCAAAGAAGTGCTGGGAAGATATTTTATCGTACAGTTAAGGTATAAATTTTAAACACCAAATTTGATTGAATAAAAAACGTATCGAAAAATTTAGCATTTTTCGATACGTTCATTTAAATCTTGAATTATTGGTTCAGGATAAATTCCTTCAATTCTCTTTTACTACTGGAAAAACTAAATTCTTCACTTACCAAATAGTAATTATGTGGATCTACGGTTTTCCCAAAAGCTAATTTTGCAATAGCCAATTTATTGGATTCAAATGAGAATTCGTTTAGGACTTGGGCGATTTGGTGAGCTGTGAAAAACTGATAATTCAATTGTATTTCCATCATTTCCAATCGGGAAGAATCAAAGCTTTCATCAGCAATACTATACAAAAACCGATTAAAATCAACGTCACTCATCACAACACCAGAAGGTTCATACAGCGCAACAACTTCCGTCACTTCCAAATTTCCTCTAAAAAATTGAGTATATGTGATAGAACCCGCTGCCAGATTTACTCCACCTTTATACAAAAGTCGTTTTGTACGGATATTGAGTTGGTAAATATGCACCGGATAAAATCCGCTATTTAAATTTTCGAAAGTAATTGTTCCATCATTTGTCAAGAATTCTTCGTTGCCGATCTGAACCAAATACTGTCTTCTGTTTTCAAAATCAATCTGCAAACTTGCATTACCAAAATGACCAAAAACACATAAAGGCAATAAAAAAACCGTAACATAAAAAAATAGATTTGTTCTCATAATCAAAGGTTTTTAGAATTATAATTTTCATAAACCAATGCTTATGCCAACCCAAACGAAATATTGATCGTTTGGAATTTATTAACAAATCAAATTTAAATTTTACAAAACATCTACTACTTCGCCCCAAGTAGCACGGAATTCAGCACCGAGTGCGTCTGAAAATTCCTGTCCATCTTTTTTGTAATTCCGGATGGTGTAAACGATGTTCTTTTTGGGCGTTTTAATCGGCTTGATGGTAATCAAATCACCTTGTACAAATTCGTTGCCCAAACAAGGAACCATGACCGTGATTCTTTCAATTTTATCTTCAATAACAGTCGTTCCGATGATCGTACTATAAAAGTTTTGCTGTTTGGTAGCGCATTCCGGATTGACCATGGTAAAATCTACCACCAAATCAAATTCTTCTTTTAAATCCAAATAAGTGAAATAGGAAGTTTCTTCATCTGTCTTTTCTTGGGCAAATGAAAAATTGATCCAACTAAAAATAAGAACGAGTGAAAATAAAGATTTCATGGTCAATTAACTAAGCTTTTCGTCTGGTAAATCTACTAAACATTTTTTTCTCAAAAGCCCAAAAGAATTGGAACTGACCGAAAATCGTCCCGATGATGATCAGAATGATGTTATAAATCGGGAAAATCAAAATCAATCGCAAAATGGTAAATAAAACCGGATGCATCGATTCACTCGAAATTCCCAACCATTCGACAAAAGGTTTGGAAACCCAAGCTGATGCCGAACCTGTGATTGAAAACACAATCAATATCAAAATCAACTGAAAATTACTTTCTATTTGCCAACGCTTTTTTAGTTTTTCAAACATTTCTTCTATATTTTGAATGTTAAATTCTAAATTTTAAATGAATTTTTTCCAACCATTTAAAAATTCAACATCTAAAATTTATAATTTTCATATTCCACTCTCAATCAAGCCTTTGACCAATGTGATAATTTTCGGCATCGCTTTATTGGCAGCGTTTAAAACTTCTTCATGTGAAACCGGAATTGCAATTTCAGGACCACCTAAATCCGTAATCACGGAAATACAAAAAACACGCATGCCCATATGTCTGGCGACGATCACTTCCGGAACAGTACTCATTCCCACACAATCTGCGCCCAGAATCCTTACCAAACCGTATTCAGAAGGTGTTTCAAACGTAGGACCTTGTAATCCCATATAAACGCCCTGTTTGATTTCAATCCCGTTTTTATTTCCGAAATCAACGACAAATTCACGCATTTTTTTATCATAAGCCTCGGACATATCCACAAATCTAGGCCCCAATTCGTCTATGTTTTTCCCACGCAAGGGATGTTCTGGCATCATGTTGATATGATCTGAAATCACCACGGCATCCCCTACTTCATAATTAGGATTTACACCACCACTGGCATTGGAAAGGATCACTTTTTCGATTCCCAATCCTTTGAAAACCCGCATCGGGAAAGTAACTTCTTCCATCGAATAACCTTCGTAATAATGAAATCTTCCCGCCATCATCAACAAAGGTTTCCCTTCTATTTTCCCAAAAATCAATCTTCCTTTGTGGCCTTCCACTGTAGTTTGTGGGAAATTGGGGATGTTTTTATAATCGATGATCACTTTGTCCTGAACTTCATTTTGAAGTTTCCCTAGCCCAGATCCCAAAACCACGACAAACTCAGGTTGTTCCGTCAAAAAAGGACGGATATACTCAACTGCTTCTTTTATTTTTTCTAACATAATTCAATACATTTTCTTTAAATCCGTCAAAATCATTTAATTCAACTTCAATTGGCAAATAAAACAAAATTTCAATTAATGCCGACTCATCTTTCAGCCGCATATAGTCTTTTTCCGTAGTCAAAATCACCTTTTGCAAAGCCTTGATTTTATCATATTGTTGGTCAATTTTCTGAACATCAGCCACTGAAAAATTATGATGATCGCTAAATTCCAAATGATGAATGGATTTGAATCTTTCTTTCACAAAATCCACAAATGGTTTGGAATTGGCAATTCCCGTCACCAAAACCACTTCATAATCTCGCCATTCGTCAGACTCCAAAGTGAACCGAAATCCAATGGCGGAATTAGAATAAACTATTTTGGAAAAATAAACTTTTTGATGCGGTTTGGGTTTGATTTTAGACAAAATCGCATCTCTTTGTTTCACCGAAAAAGCATCAGGACATTTGGTTACCACAATGATGTCAGCTCTTTTTGCTCCTGACCTTGGTTCACGTAAATTCCCTGCCGGAAGCAGATAATCGGAAGTATAGGGTTCATGAAAGTCGGTCAATAAAATTGAGAATCCGGGTTTTACTTTTCGGTGCTGGAATCCATCATCCATTAAGATTCCTTCGGTTTTATAATGTTTCACCAAATGATTGATCCCTATCGTTCTATTTTCAGAAACTGCGACCACGATTTTATTTCTAAATCGATTGAAAAATTGCAAGGGTTCATCGCCGATATCAAACACTTTGGAACTATAATTGGCAATGACCAAACCCGAAGTTTTTCTTCCATAACCACGGCTTAACATTGCCATTTCCAATTCATCTTTTAACAAATCGGCTACTAAAATCACATGAGGCGATTTTCCGGTTCCACCCGTTGATAGATTCCCAATACAAATCACAGGGATTTTAAATTTTTTGGATTTAAAAAATCCCGTTTTATACAGCAGGTTTCGAGTTGAAACGCCTATCCAAAAAAGACCGGAAAAAGGAAGTAAAAGTTTTCGCCAATTCATATTGCTTAATGAATCGGCAAAATTAAGGATTTAGAAATGCTTTTCTAAGCCATTTTCCTGAATTTTATCAACCAATTTCAATTCACTCCTTTTCAAAATTTCCACTAAATTTATCCCATGTTTCAAGCCAATTTCCCAAATCGCATCATCTGTCTGACTGAAGAAGGAACCGAAATTCTCTATAAAATCGGTCAAGAAGATCGGTTGGTGGGTATCAGTGGATTTACAAGACGACCACCAAAAGCCAGAAAAGAAAAACCAAAAGTTTCCAATTTTATCGATGCGAACTTTGATAAAATCCTCGACTTAAAACCTGATTTGGTTGTTGGTTATTCTGATTTACAACGCGACATCGCAGCAGAACTCATCAAAAACGGGATCAATGTTTTTATTTTCAATCACAGAAGTATCAGCGAAACCCTCAGCATGATTTTGCAATTCTGTTCCTTGATTGGGAATCAAAAAGAAGGAAATGAATTGGTTAACAGATACATTGAAAATTTAGAATCTGCAAAAAAAGATGCTGAAAATTTCCCCTATCGTCCCAAAGTTTTTTTTGAAGAATGGAACGATCCTTTAATTTCTTCCATCCAATGGGTGAGCGAATTAATAGAAATCTGCGGCGGTGAACTTTGTTTCCCTGAATTGAACGATAAAAGTTTAGGGAAAGATCGGATTTTAGATCCTGATTTGGTCATTAAACGAAATCCGGATATCATCATCGGCTCTTGGTGCGGTAAAAAATTCAAACCGGAAAAAGTCCGCGCAAGAAAAGGTTGGGAAGCAATAAATGCCATCAAAAACGACCAATTATACGAAATCAAATCTGAAATCATCCTCCAGCCGGGACCTGCTTGCCTGACTGACGGAATCAAAGAAATTCAGTCCATTTTTAGAAAATTTCACCTTCCCGAAACTACTAAGCAGTTTCGAACTCTCCAAAGGAGAGGTAAAAATGAAACCCCGAGGTAAAGCGTCGAAGATTTGATAAATTAACGTTGAATTTAAGTTTATTTACCGTTTAAAATTTTTTAATTTCGAATAGAGAAATTGCATATTTTTCACATTTATCTATTTTTGTTGAATTATAAAAATGATATTACACTATAATTCGACTATATGAAAAACAGACTTCATGTCCTTATCCCAGTCATACTCATTACTTTAACCGCTATTTTGGTTGGGCTTCATTTTCTTTTTGAAATCATACCAAGTGAAGTTCTTTTTGGAGCGAGATGGATAACACTGTTAAGTTTGGTTTTTTATTGCATCAAAAAAAGATCACTTACGACATGGATTTTGTTCAGTATCATTTTGGGAGCAGTTTTGGGTTATGATTACCCTAATTTCGCCAAATCTTTGCATCCGCTCAGTCAGGGATTCATCCGACTTGTAAAAACCATCGTTGGACCTATCCTATTTGCGACTTTGGTATATGGAATCGCTGGTCATTCAGATTTGAAACAAGTCGGTCGTATGGCTTGGAAGTCATTGGCTTATTTTTATTCGGCTACGACCATCGCACTGTTAATAGGACTTGCCGCAATCAACATTACGCAAGCCGGAAGAGGTGTCGACACGTCCAATATCCCACAGCATCAATTACCCGATAAATCCAGTGCTATAGCAGAAGCTGACAAAGCGGAATTGGCAGAATTACCTGAAAATGTCCAATGGATCTTCAAAACCACAGCTTTTTTCCGTGATGTATTTCCGGAAAACATCATCAAATCCATGCATGAAAACAAAGTACTTCAAATTGTCGTTTTTGCAGTCGTATTTGGAATCGGGCTTGCCTTGGTCGATGAGAAAAAGCGAAAACCATTGGTCGATTTGACCGAAAGTTTGGCAGAAACCATGTTCAAATACACCAATATCATCATGTATTTTGCTCCGATTGGAGTTGGAGCTGCAATGGCTTACACCGTAGGTCACATGGGGATTGAAATCCTTAAAAACCTGATCATGTTGCTTTTAACGCTCTATGGTGCCTTGATCGTATTTTTGACTTGCGTCCTACTCCCGATCGCATTGTACATGAAAGTTCCGATCAGACAATTTGTAGATGCTTTAAAAGAACCGGTTTCCATTGCCTTCGCTACGACCAGTTCAGACGCCGCGCTCCCAAAAGTAATGTCCAACATGGAAGATTTCGGAGTTCCAAGAAGGATCGTATCATTTGTTGTTCCGACCGGATATAGTTTCAATCTCGATGGAACGACTTTGTATTTATCTCTCGCTTCCATTTTCGTCGCTCAAGCCGCCGGAATGGATTTATCTTTTGGACAACAATTGTTGATTTGTTTGACACTCATGATTACCAGTAAAGGAGTTGCAGCGGTTCCTCGCGCTTCGCTCATCATTTTGATTGCCACAGCCGATCAATTTGGGTTACCTGTCATCATCATCGCAGCTATTTTGGGAATTGATGAGCTCATGGACATGGCCAGAACTTCTGTCAATGTGATCGGAAACTGCTTGGCTTCCGTTGTAGTTGCTAAATGGGAAGGAGAATTTGACCAAGAAAAAGCACTGAATTACGAAGCAGAATAATTTTCTATCAATTTTTTGGGCGTGTCAAATGCCTCCGCAAAGCTTCGGCATTTGACCCGGCTATCCGTTGCAATCTTTTTAAAGGCAAACCTTTAAAAAGGATTTTCACTACTATCCGTCACGCAGATTGAGGTCGAAAAAATATTTATGGCACAACCTTTGAAATTTATATTCAAAAATCAGCATTATGAAATATTTATGGACCATTTCAGCCATCATCGGATTTCTATTCCTGAAATCTTGTTCTACAAACCAAACCGGAAACACTGACAACCAAACCTTAAATTTAGATTTAAGTGGGAGTTGGAACTTAAGTCATTTTGATGATGCCTCAGAATTGACGATTTCTGAAGCTTTTCCTACAAAAAAACCAACCTTGGTTTTGGAATCCATCTCAAAAAAATTGACCGGAAACACAGGTTGTAACCAAATGTTTGGAACTTTCACCACTGTGCAAAACAAAGTGAGCTTTAGCAATATAGGTTCGACCAGAATGTATTGTGAAGGTGTGAAAGAAACCGAATATTTAAATTTATTAAAAACTGTAGACACTTATAAAATCGTTGAAAATCAATTGATTTTCATGGACAAAAATGGTAAGGAAATTTTGAAATACACCAAATAACTCCCTCTACCATCCCCCATTGAAGCACTCTTATGGAGTGCTTTTTTGTTCTAAATTGAAGATGAGCAACTCTGAGATTTCTGAAATTGTTAATATCATTAAGATAAATCGTATAAATTTCACAAAATTTAAATACTAATCTCGCTTCCAATTCGTTTATTTTGTGGTTTATAACACAAATTCTGCATGCATCTGAAAAAGATTAAATTTCTAATAGCGGTAACACTCCTGATTGGAACTTTCCATTCATGTGCTACAAAATCTACACAACCTACTGTTCATCAAAGATCTGAAGTAAAAATTCCAGAAAGAAATCAAGATTCAAATTCGCCTTCAGTAACAACAACCAAAGAAAATCCAAAAGAAACCAAAGAGGAAATCAAAACGGTTGAAGAGGAACAGGTAGTTAGAAAACCTAAAAAAGAAGCAGAAAAAGAGAAAGAAAAAATTGAAGAACGAATCAAAATCGCACTTCCTGAAGTCAACCGTGAATTTCGAGCTGCTTGGATCGCAACCGTTGCCAACATCAATTGGCCTTCCAAACGCGGTCTTTCTACCGATCAACAAAAAGCAGAAGTCATCCATATTCTCGATCAATTAAAAGAAAACAATTTCAATGCGGTCATTTTTCAAGCTCGTCCTTCAGCCGATGCGTTGTACGATAGTCCATACGAGCCATGGTCTGTATTTTTAACCGGAGAAAACGGTCAGGCGCCTTCGCCTTATTATGATCCTTTGGAGTTTTGGATTGAAGAATGCCATAAAAGAGGAATGGAACTGCATGTTTGGCTAAATCCTTACCGCGCCCATCATACCAACGGTGGTCGTGTAGCCTCTACTTCTATGGTTCATCAAATGCCATCTGACATCGTCCGTTTAGCCAATGGAATGTATTGGTTTGATCCGGCAAAAAAGACGACACAAGACCATGCCAGTCAAGTAGTGAAAGACATCGTCAAACGTTACGACATAGACGGAATTCATTTTGATGATTATTTCTATCCTTATGCCTCTTATAACAATGGGAAAGACTTTCCGGACAACGATTCTTGGAATGAATACCTGCGAAATGGTGGAGATTTATCACGCGCAGATTGGCGCCGAGAAAATGTCAATCAATTCATCAAACGCATTTATGAAGAAATCAAATCCGAAAAAAACTGGGTGAAGTTTGGCATCAGTCCTTTTGGCATTTGGAAATCAGGTGTACCTTATGGTGTGAGTGGACTTTCCCAATACGACGAACTTTATGCAGACGCCAAATTATGGCTCAATGAAGGTTGGATTGATTATTTTACACCACAGCTTTATTGGCCGGTAGATGCACCGAGACAGAATTTCAGTTCGCTTTTGCAATGGTGGGAATCTGAAAACACGCACAATCGCCATCTTTGGCCAGGACTAAATACGGTTGAAATCAAAACATCGGACAAGCCAACGGAAATTGTCCGACAAATCGAATTGACACGACAATTGGTACCCAACAGCGCCGGAGTTGCACATTGGAGTTATGCAGGATTGAATTCCAATATGCTTTATAAATTGAAAGCAGGTCCCTATAAAGAAAAAGCTTTGGTTCCAAAATCACCTTGGTTAAAACCCTTGATTTCAGAGCGTCCGGATCTTTTTCTAGCGGATCAACAAAATAACATCCAAGTCAATTGGTCACTCAAAAAAGAGGAAAATGTTTCGCACTGGTTGTTGTACAAAAGATATGGTGAAACATGGGAAACCGAAATCCTCGATTCCAAAACCACCGTTCAAACTTTACAAAAACATAAAAACGGAAAAAGACTGGATATGATTGTCATTCAAGCAGTTGACCGTTTGGGAAATGAGAGCGAATATGAAGCGAAAATCGTGAGTTGATTTAGAAAAATACATAGAAAAAAAAGGATTGATTTTAACCAAATCAATCCTTTTTACTTTTGTGAAACTTTGAGACTGCTTAGTGTTGCTTTGTGGAATATTATTACATAAAAATTACGGTCAAGAAATCTTGTAATTCTTTCCATGATTTTTCATCGGCGTCTTTATCGTAGGCAATTTGGAGATTGAACTTCTTCCCTATTTCCGTGGCATCAGGATTGGTAAAAGCATGAACAGCTCCTGGATAATTGATAAATTTATAATCGACTTTGGCAGAATCCATTTCAGCTTTAAATCCGGCAATTTCTTCGGCCGAAACAAACGAATCGGCTTCCCCATTTAGAACCAATAGTTTTACCGAATTATTATTGGGTTTTACACCTGTCAATAAATTCCCGTGAAAACTCACCGCTCCTTTTAAACTCGCATCTTGTCGCGCCATATTCAAAGCTTGCGCCCCACCGAAACAATATCCGATGATCGCCATTTTTGAAGTATCAGCATTTGAGAAATTCGATAGTTCCGATTTCGCAGCATCGTAGGCTTGTTTGGCCAATGCTGGATTTTCATAGAAAGGGGTTGCCAATTTTTGGGCATCTTCCGGATTGTCCACTACTTTTCCATCGCCATAAAAATCCACTGCCATCGCAAAATAACCTTCTTCTGCCAATTGTTTGGCTCTGGTTTTGGCATAGTCGTTAACGCCCCACCATTCCGGAACGACAAGAACGACAGGTTTTGAAACCGTTGAATCCCCTTTAAAAAACACAAAGGATTTGAAATTTTTTCCGTTGGAGTCATAGGAAATTTCTTTTTCGGTCAATATCGAATCATTTACAGCAACCGATTGGGCGGGTTTTTCATTGGGTACATTTTCTTTTTTTTCACACGAAAAAAATAGAAGACCAACAAGTAGAACGAATAAAATATTTTTACTTGATTTCATGAATTTGGGTTTTATTTAATTTCAAATTTAATTCTTTCCACGTGAAAATTTTGTTAAACCCTTGATGAAATCTGATTTCGGATTTGAATTTGAGGTAATTTGAACCTAAATTAAAATCTAAAAATCATGAGTCAATTATCAGAATTCAAAGCATTGCACCAAAACCAAAAACCTCTTTTACTGGGAAATGTTTGGGACGCACATTCAGCGAAATTAGCAGAAAAAGCAGGATTCCAAGCATTGGGAACTTCCAGTCATGCCATTGCGTTTTCCATGGGTTATGAAGATGGTGAAAACATCCGTTTTGAGGAATTGTTTTTCGTCATAGAAAGAATTCTTAAAGCGGTTAAAATTCCGGTGAGTGTAGATTTTGAAGCCGGATATTCGGACGATCCCGATCAGGTTGCCAAAAATGTAGAAAAGTTGGTCGAAATCGGTGTAGTTGGAATCAATTTGGAAGACGGAAAAGTGGTAGATGGGAAAAGACAGTTGGAAGATGCTGAAAAATTAGTTGAGAAAATTAAAGCTATTAAATCCAAAACCGAAATTTTCATCAACGCTCGTCCTGATACTTATACGACCAAACATCCAGATGCTTTAAAAGAAGCCATACGCAGAGCCAATCTTTATGCGGAAGCTGGAGCTGATGGGGTTTTTGTTCCTTTGATTGAATCAGAATCTGATCTGAAAACTTTTTTGAGTGAAGTGAAAATTCCTTTGAATGTTTTTACAACACCTGAACTTCCGGATTATGAAAAATTAGGCGAATTGGGTGTAAAAAGAATCAGCCATGGCGCCAAACAGTATGAGGTTTTGATGAAAAAATCGGAGGAGATTTTTACAGAATTCTATGCTACAAAAAAATACAGTTGGGTTTTGGAAGGAAAATAATCCATTTATCTTTGTCGAAAAAATATGCCTTTAAAAGCCGTATTGTTTGACATGGACGGAGTCATCGTGGATACCGAGCCACTTCACCGAAAAGCCTATTTTCAAATGTTTGAAACATTTGGTGCAAATGTCTCAGACGAATTGTATGCGCAATTTGCGGGTGCTTCTACTAAAAAAGTTTGTCAAACGGTGATTGAAAGATTTCGATTGGATCATACTTTTGAAGAATTACAAAACGTAAAACGCGGGTATTTTAAAGAAATGTTTTACCATGATGCCGATTTTGATTTGATTCCCGGCGTGAGGAAGTTAATCGAACATTATCATGAAAATGGCGTAAAACTGGTGTTGGCTTCTTCAGCTTCGCCTGTTACCATAGAAATGGTTTTTGAAAAATTTGGGTTGGATCCTTATTTTGTTGGGAAAATCAGTGGAGCCGAATTAAAAGAATCCAAACCGCACCCGGAGATCTTTTTGATGGCTGCTGAAATTTCCGGTGAACCAAAAGAAAATTGCATGGTCATCGAGGATTCTTCCAACGGTATTCTGGCCGCTCACCGAGCCGGAATTTTTTGTTCCGGATTTAAAAGTGAACATACACATGGACAGGATTATACATTGGCCAATTTGGTCGTGAATGATTTCAAAGATTTAGAATTGGATAAAATGAAAATTCATTTTTAGATTTTTGAACGTTCCTTTTTATAGGTTTCCCAATCAAAATTCTCCAAATAGGTAAGTGCAGCTTTGATTCCGACCAAAAAAAGGGCTTTTTGTTCGGCTTCACTCAACCCAAAATTTAACCAATTGACTTTGGTTTCATAGGCCGAAATGTCTGCAATCGAATATTTTTTATAAAACGGATTGATGGCCAAAAAGGAATTATCCTCATTGTTGCGAAGGGTATTGATGATTTTACCGGCAAAACCCGTAAAAGACATTTTTTTGGTAATGGGAATTTTTTCTTCCGGGTCTTCATCCATGATGCGCACACCCATGATGGGCATACGAGGTTCTTTTCCTGAGATTTTTGGGTTGTGAAATAGATTGATAGGAAAATTGGAAAGTGAGCCTCCGTCGATTAGAATTCCTTTATCCCGAACTTTATATTTGGGTTTTGCTTTGAATTCTTCCCAAAGTTCTTTTAACTGTTCCGGAATATTTTTCCCAGGATGATTTTTAGTTGGTTTTTCAGGGAAAAACTGCGGTTCAAAAAAGATGGGAATCGCCATAGAAGCTCTTACGTAATTGGAAGGATTGATATTTTTTTGGTTTTCAAAATATAATCGCCCATCAAGCGGAAGCACTACTTTTGTTTCATTGTTAATGTCGGTCGCCACAAAGGAATAATCCCAAGCGATTTCTCCGTATTCGTCCGGCAATTGATTTCCTTCCAACTTATTTTCCACATTTAAATAAAGCGTAAGTTTGGATTTCTTTTTGACTTCGTCTAAATTTTCAACTGGTTGATCTACTTGAACTTCCTGTACCAAATCGGCTGTTGCATCGGGTTCTAAATTTTGAGAAACATTGGATCGATAGGTAGATTCGGGATTAAACTGAAATTGGGTTTTACCCTTTGCTTTTTCATCCAAATGCTCCTGGGATTCTACACCAAAACTTTCCAATTCTTTTTCCAGAAATTCTTGAAATTTCGTTCCCGGATTGATCCCGAAATTGTATTGATTAAATCTGTAAAATAAATAAACCATATACAAACTCGCCAAAACAAAAATCCCAAGTAAACTTCCATAAACGATAAACCAAACTTTGCCTATATGACTCAAAAGCGGTAATGGAAATATAATTGCAAATAATAAAAAGACATAACGCAACAAGATATTTTTGATCAAACCATAACCTTTGCTCAGTGAAAGGATCATTTTCCGAACAATTGTATTTTTTGCATCGATAAAACTCCGCATATCAAATCGACTTGGATTTGTCAACATATCAAAAAGTTCGGGTGTTTTGGGATCATCCTTCTCTCCTATTGCTGCAAGAAAAAGGGTATTGATCGCTCCGGCACTAGTTCCCGCCAATCGTAAAAAACGAATTCCCAAAAATTCAAGCACAAAGGCATAACCCACCAAAGAAATCCCTAAAGTTCCACCTCCTTCTTGTACAAAGTGAACCCAATGTAGTTTTTCTCCATTTTTGTTGAATGAAGTAATGTCCGAATACGTTTTCTTTTCCGATTTTAATCGTTCCAAATGTTCTTTTACCGTTCCATGGAATATTGAATTATTTGGTTGAACCAAATCCATTTTTTCATCTCCAAAAACGGAAAGAATTTTGTCAAAATTGAAATTGATCTCATTTCTGGATTTAATTTCATGGTTACTTTCCATATTTTCGGTTTTAGAACAGAGAGCTAAATTTAATCATTCTCTTAATCTTTACCAATAAAATGAAAACTTAAATTAAATCATTCATATTCAATAATTTAAATTTAAATTATGAGCATAAAATTTATCATTTTCATGATATCGATAAACCGAAATCAGCTGATTGGAAACAAAAAGGACAAATGTCATGGGGAAAATTTGACGAAAATGATACCTTTGAGGCTACTTCCATTCGGAAATACTAATACGATTTCTAATTTTTAAAAAATGCCTAGAACTTTTCTACTGTACTTTTTGGCACTTGGTTTTCTGGCCAAGGCTCAAAATGCTGAGAAATTTGATGCAATTTTCAATAAGACATTTATGGAAGTTGCGCAAAATAACTTTAATAAAGCACTTGAAAATGCAGATTCACTTTACCAGATTTCTGAAACTCCCTATTTTAAGACCAAAAGTTTAATGTTGACTGCAACTTTGTACCAACAATCTGGAGATCTGAATCAATCGATCGCTTATGCACTGAAATCAGAAAAAATAATTACTGAAACTACAAATTATACTTGGATCACACGGGTTTATGGGTTTTTAGCGACTCAATACCGTTTGTTAGGTTTATTTACTGAGTCCAAAAAATATGGAGATTTGGCATTTGAAACGGCTAAAAAAATTGAAGATAAAAGCCGAATCAGTACCGTGGCAATGATCTTACAAGAATTGGCCATCAGAGAGTTTGATCAAAAAAATTATAAAGCCGCGATCCGATATCTTAATGAAGCCAAATCCTATTTAAAAGAAGTTCAGCAAAATCAAGCTTATTTAATTGCACAAAATGAGCAATGGCTTGGCGATTGTTATGTGCGATTAAATGAATTTGAAAATGCTTTAAAGTACTTTCAATCATCCCGTAAGATTTATTGTGATTTACCGGATAATTATGTGAAAGGGTTGATTTTTGATGGAATGGCTTTTAGTTATTTAAGTAAAGAAGAATTTGGTTTGGCAAAAATCTATTTGGACAGTGCAAAAGCTATTGCTGATCAATCCAATTATTTGGAACTTAAAAACAGAGTATTAAATACTTCAGAAGCCTATTATCTCGCAACTAAAGATTTGGAAAATATTTCATTGACCAAACAGGAAAAAGATGCTATCTCCAATCAGATTGATGATAAAAAACTATTGTTTGTAGATGGTTTATTGGCCAAAATCAATCAAGAAAATACTGTAATTAAAGAAGAAGTTCATTTTAAAACCAGGATTTTATTTGTATCAATCGCTTTACTTATTTGCGCTTTGGCTTATTTTATATTTTATAGAATTCAACAACAGAAAAACATCAACAGAATAAAGAAAATCATCACAGAACTTGAACTAAAAAATATCGTTTACAAAGAAACGCGTTTAGAAGATTTGACTTCTTTACAATCAGAAGAATCGAGTCTGGAAGCGGAAATTCCACAAGAGCCGACTTTTATGATGAATCCTGAAACGGAAGAAAAATTGATTCAGAAGCTAGAAGATTTTGAATCCACTACGCTTTTTACAGAAAATGCAATTTCACTTTCTTCGTTGGCCATTTATTGTGAAACCAACACCAAATATCTTTCGTACATCATCAATACATATAAAAAACAGGATTTTTACAATTACATCAATGAACTGAGGATCAACTACATCATCAATCAGTTGAATCAAAATCCGCTTTATCGTAAATACAAAATCGCAACGCTGGCAGAAGAAGCCGGATTTTCTTCTCAAAATAAATTTGCGACAGTTTTCAAAAAAGTAACCAGTATTTCCCCTTCTGTATTCATTAAATATTTGGAAGAAGAAAAGATTGAGTTAAATGCCTGATTTTCAATATTCAAATTGATTTATTTAGGTTACCGATAAACAGAAAACGGTAATACAAAGGCTTTCACAGGGATTTTTGCGCAATTACTTTCGCTGAAAATTTAACCTAATTGCTTAATCACCCTAAATATCATGGTCCTTTTGGATTTTCTCGATGGATCGGGGAAATCCAGGGACTATTTTTATTTAAACTCATCTACTTTTCAAAGTCTATTCAAAATTCGGTAAAGTATGATTCCTTAGTATCTGATAAATTAAAAATTTCCAATTCTATAAAAAATTCACCTAAAAAATTCACAAAAATGAAGAATCAGAATAAACAGATTTACAGAATCATTTTTTTCATCTTCTTGTTTTCATGTCAAACCATTGCACAATCGATCCCACCGACCAATGTCCAAGGAAACAAACCATTACCTTGCTGGGATTGTGCGCCGGCTGATTGGTATGATTTCGGAGGAACACCCGATATGTCCAACCGAAATCAAGCTGCAGCATCTGGCACTTCTGGTGGTGGAGCCACTTGGAATTCTGCCCCACTTCCACTTCCTCCAAATGGACATACGGACTGGATTACGATCCGAGATATAGGAACTGCAGGGACAGAAGAATCTGTTGGAACCAACATTACAGGTTTAACAATCGGAAGAGAATATGAAGTCGTGGTGTATACTTTAACTTCTTTGGCGCCTTCCTATAGCCCAAATTATATTGACTTTTTCGACTTTCAAGTAGGGGCATTTCCTCGCGTAAATGTGACCAATATCAATAGAGACACAGATGGCGAATGGGGCGTCAATCGTTTAAGATTTATTGCAGACCAAACTTCACACCAATTTGCTTTTTTTCCCGGCTCAAACGCTGCCAATAATTCATCCATTGAATCGGTTAATCTTTCTGTTTCCTTAAATGCAGTCAATACGATACCTGTAGCTGAAGACAAAACCGGTACCACGACAAATCTTCCCATCATCATCAATCTGATGGAAGGTGCTCAGGATTTTGATCCGGGACAAAGCGTCGTAGTCAGCAGCATCGATTTGGATCCTACGACTCCAGGAATTCAAGCTAGTATAACAACAGCAGAAGGCGTTTGGACTGTCAACCATACAACGGGTGATGTGACTTTTACGCCTGCGAGCGGATTTATCGGCATTGCAACTCTTCCCTATACTGTTCAGGATGATTATACATTGGACGGAAATCCTTCTCCCGGCACATCTTCGCCTAAAAACATATCAGTAACGGTAAATGCCGCTATAATTGATCTGGATACAGACAATGATGGTATTCCGGATTGTGTGGAAAAAGGTCTTGACGGAGCCATTTTAAATGACTTGTTTGCCCTTGCGGGGGATGCCGTAAGTGATATTCCGGGAGTACCGGACAATGAAGTAAGATTAACAGACGCTATAGGTAACCAAAGCGGCTCTATGTGGTCATTGGGTAAAATTAATTTCGCTGAGGATTTTGTCATCCGGTTTCAGGCTAATTTAGGTACATTGGATGCCACAGGAGCAGACGGAATCGCGTGCGTGTTTCACAATGATCCTGCCGGAACATCTGCCGTGGGTGCGGTAGGAGTAGGAATCGGGGCCGCGGGTATCATAAATGGTCTTGCACTCGAAATGGATACCTGGGCTAACGGAGCAACTTCGGAAGATATACCCAATGATCACGGGATGATTTGGGATACAGACGATTCCGTCGTCACATCCGGTGAGTTTACGACCTTTGTGAGTTTAACCACGGCTGTAGATTTAGGGAATCTGGAAGACGGTAACTGGAAAGATGTGGAAATATCCTGGAACGCCTCTACCCGAACGCTCTCCTATATGGTTAATGGAACAAATGCAGGCTCCTATACACATCCAGGTTCACTTGATGATTTCTGTGAAGAATATTTTAGCATTACACCAACAGAAACCAATAAGTTGGTTTATTACGGATATACAGCTTCTACCGGTGGCAGTTTTAATGATCAGAGAGTCCGGTTCAATAATCTTTGTGAGGACTATCCGATATTCGTTGATACGGATGGAGATGGAATTCCTAATGAATTGGACCTTGATTCCGATGGAGACGGCTGCCCTGATGCCATAGAAGGAGACGGGTATATAACTCAGGGGCAATTGAACCCTGACGGAAGCATTACGGGATCTGAAGATGAGGACGGAATTCCTGTTCTGGCAAACGGAGGGCAGGGAATTGGAACCGCTTATGATGCAGGTTTCAACGAATGCGATGATATCTGTACACAGCAGGTTGCCGGACAAGATTTCGGATGGACATATCCGGATGGCACACCATCACCTGTTACCGAAATCTTCAATCAGCCGTCAACAAATTACGGATTCGTTCTGGATATTTATACGCTGGATAACTCATTTAACATGGAGATCAACGGAACGAATATCGCTAATCAGGAAATAGAGTTTCAATCCTCAGGAACATCCGGAATAAATGTACGTTTTATAGATGGTGACGAGTATGAAACAGATACAGAAGGAGATATATGGGAGATGACAGGAACAGAAGAAAACCCTTTGATCCGTGTTGTCATTAGCCCTTCCGGCACTATATCCCTGTTTGGAAGTAAAACTTCGGGAGGTTCTTTGTTTCCGCTTGAACTCATCAATGGTAATTCTTTGAATAGCATCACGTGGAATGATGGAGCGCCTAACACCATAATTGCAACACAAAACGTGGTGGGTGTAACGAGCATTTCGGGAGAAGGCTACGGATTGAAAATTGTTGCCTGCCCATGTGTAAAACCGGGAGCAACAGGGGCACCTGCCGGATTCAGTAAAGTAGGAATTTTGACCAAAGGAGATCCTTCTATTGCCAACTGGCCAAATGATGTTCCAAACGGATACCTCGTACTGGATGCCGCGCAAAAAGGAATGGTGGTAACCCACATGACGACTGCCCAACGTGATGCCTTGACTCCTGTGGACGGAATGGTTATTTACAATACAGAGGAAGATTGTTTACAACTCTACAGAGGAACTGCTCCGGGAATAGATTCAGACAGAACCGGATGGAACTGTATAGAAAGAGGGTGTAACGAAGAGTAATAGATTAACCAACCTTGCCGGTTCTGCTTGTCGGGGTCGGTAAGGTTTTGTGAAAAATAATTAAATCAAATAATAATGAACTTGAGAAAAAAAATAATCCTGACGACAATTGTTTTAGGCGCTTCTTTTCTGACAAACGAAGCAAAAGCGCAGGTAGCAATAGGAAAATCTGATGTAGCTAACAGCAGTGTTTTACTAGATTTCGGAACAGATGCAAAAGGAATCATTTTACCTTCTGTGGATGCTGCTCCCGGAGCTGTGGGAGGCACCTTCATTTTTGACACAACTGATGATTCCGTCAAGGTTCTGGAGGAGAAAAACGGAGGTGCAAATGATAACTGGACCAACCTGACAGAGAATGACGAACCAGGAGTTGCCCATTCTTTTATAAATACCGGGAGTGATGTGGGAGAAGGCGTAATAATTGGTGCCGATACTACCACCAAACCAGGAGTTTTGGTACTGGAATCCACCACAAAAGCATTGGTTTTACCTCAAGTTGAAAATCCACATTTAACAATGCCTGGCGTTATTGCCGGCACTATGGTGTATGACACCGCTTCAGATATGTTGGCTGTTTTTGACGGTAACAATTGGAGTTATTGGAAATAACATTAAATATACTTTAATCAACCTATATTTCTATTTGCAGAATGCACAACCACCTTAATGTGCATTCTGCAATCTTTAAAATCTCTCAATAACTAAAAACTAAAATCATGAAAATTACCAATCACAAAAAAATGAACCATTCGGCTTGGGGCGTATTAGGATTCTTAATGTTCATCAGCTCCATATTTTTTTTCAACGCTATCCAGATTGAAATCAAATTGACCATCCTTTGTCTTGCCTTGTTCATTTCTATTTTGTTTTTACAAATTACAGCTGTAGAATTAAAATCTACAGAAAACAACATCATCATTAAAAAGAAGCATCCTTTATTTGGTAAAAAACAAATCAAAACCATTGTAAAAATTCCCAAAAAACACCTTGAATTCTACTATATCAATGAAAAAATATTGGGGTACGAATTGATTTTAATGATAAAAAAAGAAAACGGCTTAATTGAAACCATCAAAATAAAGCTTATAGGATTTAGTTGGAAAATGATCATCAGAATGATCAAATCACTGGAAAATGCAAAAAGATCAAGTCAATATGCCAGAGAATTTTAAATCAATTCACATTGGGAAATACATACAAGAATTGGTTACAGAGAAAAAAATTGATATTCGCAGAATTTGTAACTTTTTAGGTTGTTCTGAAAAAAAGATTGAAGAAATCTATAAATCTCCAAATGTAAGTACGGATGAATTATTGAAATTAAGTAAATTGCTTGAATACGATTTTTTCAGAATTTATAGCCAACACCTGATTTTATATGCCCCACCGACCGCTCGGAATCCTGTTGAAAAAAGTCAATTGCCAAAATTTAAAAAGAACATCTATACAAAAGAAATCATCGATTTCATACTGGAAGAAATCAAAAATGGCGAAAAATCCAAAGCCCAAATCATCAAAGAATATGGAATCCCGAAAACCACGCTTTACAAATGGATAAGTAAATATGAAAACCTCTAATTCACATCATTTAGGAAAAACAAAAAATGAAATTGTCTTAGAGTTGGGACAAGAATTTAACTATTACCCATCTTCTATTTGGTCCTATTTTATTAAAACGAATTGGTTGGGTCAAAATAAATTCTTGGTTCTTTATTTCGAAAATGAAAAAGTCATAAAAGTGGAAATAAAATCTAATTATGGAAAATTCAAATCAAATCAAATATAAAAAGATCTACAGTGACCTGATCAAAAAGAAGTTTCCGGAAAAAGCCAACCTTCTCAAGTCTTATTTACACAAGAAAGAACTTTCTCAGTTAGATGTCATCGAGATCAATCAAAAAATATTTGGAAAATCACAGGAAGAATATTCCAAAACCAACCAAAAATTGAAAGCATATAATCCAGAACATATTTATCAAATATTAGAGTTTCAAAAAACGCATCAGTTGAACAATACCGAACTTGCAGAACATTTTAACATGAGCCGAAATACGGTTGCAGCCTGGAAAAGAAAATATCTAGTATAGATATTTAGTTAGTTTAGTTGTGAAAAAAATGCACCTCGTTTGAGGTGCATTTTTTACATTTATAGGGCTAATTTACATTGAAGTCGGATTGGAATCATCGATATTGTAAAATTCTACTACACTATCATAATTGCTATAATCCACAGTCGCATTTTTTCCATAATCTGCCGGCACGATTAAAATACGGAAGGTTTTGTTGTTGACAAATTCAGTCCCAAACAAATCAAAAGTTCCTCCGGCATACAAAACGAAATCATATCTCGAGAAATCAAAGTTATAATCCACTTCATTTCCATCGCTTAAATATTGGGTGATCGGAATCTGTTGCCAAATTGGCGAATTATTATTGGTCGTACCAACGCGCATATACGCGAGCAACATATCGGTATCATAAATCGGTGTATTAAAAGTTCGGGCGATTTGCCAAACACCATTGATTTCTTCAAAATTTACATTGTTCACATCAATAGCTACCGGATAAGTATCATAATCGATGTATTCTTGATTATCATCATCGCTTACACAGCTAAAAGAAATCAAACCAAATACAGCGACAAATAAGAAAGGAATTATTTTTTTCATAATTTTTGGGTTTTATTGTTTTACATTCGTATTTCAAATCACATACCAAATTTTATTTCTACAAAATGAAAAACCAATTTCTTTTAAATCCAAATCTTCATTTTCTAAACTTTGGTTCATTTGGAGCCAGTCCAAAACCCGTTTTTGAAACCTATCAAAACTTCCAAAAAGAACTTGAACTTCAACCTGTAGAATTCATGATTGAAAAAGCACCGCTATATCTGAAGAATTCTCGGATTGCTTTAGCGAAATATTTAAATTGTCATGAAGATGATTTGGTTTGTGTCACCAATCCCTCGTATGGTGTAAACATCGTCGCCAAAAATTTGAGGTTAAAACCGGAGGATGAAATTTTAACAACCGATATCGAATATGGAGCTTGCGACCGCACATGGAAATATTATTCTGAGAAATATGGCGCAAAATACATCCGCCAAAAAACCAATTTCCCCATTCAGTCCAAAGAAGAATTTGTTGAAGAATTTTTAAAAGGCATCACACCCAAAACCAGATTGATATTCATCAGCCATATCACCAGTTCAACTGCGCTGAGATTGCCGGTCGAAGAAATCTGCAAAGCCGCAAGAGAACTGGGCATCATGACGTTTATAGATGGCGCTCATGGTCCGGCCCAAGTCGAAGTCGATTTACAAAAAATGGATTGCGATATCTATGTGGGTGCTTGTCACAAATGGATGATGGCACCAAAGGGAAGCTCCTTTTTGTACGTTCGGAAAGAATGGCAGGATTTTCTCGATCCTTTGGTTATCAGTTGGGGCTATGAGGCCGATTTTCCGAGTCATTCCCAGTTCATCGATTACCATGAAATGCAAGGAACTCGAGATTTATCGGCTTTTTGTACGATTCCGAAAGCCATTGAATTCATGGAAGAAAACAATTGGACAGCAATCAGTAAAAATTGTCGAAAGTTGGTACTGAAAAATGCTTCAACACTATGTGAAATTTTAAACAAAAAACCACTTTCACCCATCAACGATGATTTCATCGCCCAAATGTTCAGTTGTGAAATTGACACAAAAAATCCAAAAGGATTGCATGATCTATTGCTTCAAAAATACCAAATCGAAATTCCGGTAATGCCGCATGGAGACAAATGTTTCATCCGATATTCCATCAATGTATTTAATTCGCAAGAAGATTTAGATCAATTGTTTTCAGCTTTAAAAGAAATTAAAACCATAGAGATTTCCTAAAACTATCAACATTTAACTCCTATTGAGTTGTTGGTTATTTTAATATATGAAAGTCAGTTTTTATACCATTATTTTATTGCATAGATGTTAGTCATTGATAATTCGTAATTCGTAATTCGTAATTCGTAATTCTTACAAATTATCCAACTGATTTCTCATCTTATTTTCACTAATTGTCCAGAAAAACCCGATGAAAAAGAACCTATCCATGGATGGACGAAGTGCCAAACGATCATAAACCCCTTGTTCATTTGGTGAATTGGCATAGGAATATCCGTTTACATTTTTGATTCCAACAGGATTGGAGATAGAGAAATACAAAATTTTCTGTTGGCTTAACAGATAAGCCCAACTCAAATTGATCGTATTGAAAGTTCGGGTTTTTTCTTGTAAAAATCCTTCCAAATTTGGATTGGTATACGGTCTTCCCGACCCAAACTGATAGGTCAGTCCGACCTGAGACCGCCATTCCTGAATCCAATATTTCCCCACAACCGAAACATTGTGATTGGCGACAAAACTCGGTTGGGCTTCGACCGGAAAATCTTTGTACAAACGTTCGGTGTCGATATACGAATAAGATACCCAATATTGTAGATTTTTGATATGGCTTCCATTGTTTCGCCAGAAAACATCAATTCCTCTTGCAAAACCTTCACCATTTTGAATGTAATTGAATTGTCCATCATTTCGCACCAAATCTTCATAATCTTTTTGGTACAGTTCGACACGTATCGTTTGTTTGTCTTTTTGGTAAAAATAATTGACCAAATATTGACGGGATTTCATAAACCCTGAAGGTTCTACATATCCCAATTCTTCCATAGGAGATTGAAAAAATTCCCCATAAAAAGCAGACAAATTATGGTAACGATTCAATTTATACGCCAATGAAATTCTCGGTGAAACATTCCATTCTTTTACAAAATCTGAATATTCAGACCGAACTCCTGATTTCAATCCCCATTTCCGTGCGAAATACCAGGTATATTCAGCATAAGCACCAAATAATTTTTCTTTTAAATCGGAAGTTTGGTTTTGTAAAACGTTTTTGTTTTCATCTGTTCTGCCTACAAACTCAGACCCAATACGAAAATGATTTTTGGAGTTCAATTTCCATTCGACTTCCGCTTTTCCGTTGATTCCGATTTCTTCTGTTTCAAATCGATCAGCTGCTTGATTGACGTTGGTATTGGCTTTGGCCAATGAAAATCCGATAAATCCTTCTAATTTTTTTGAGAATTCATGAACATAAGAATTGTTCCAATATAAATTCGTATTGTTCAATTTAAAATCGATTTTTTCTGGTGAATTTATGTCTTCGTACCTCATTCCCAATTTGGAATATTCCATCGCCACATAAGATTTATACAATCCATTTTTAAATTGATGTCTATAAACCGCTTCTCCACTATAACCTTCCGGTTCATGTGTCCATTCGTCTCGGGTGGAAAGAATCTGAAAAACAGGCCAAAGATTATAATAAGCCGCACTTGCAGTCAACGCATCCTTCTCCCAAACCCGATTGGCAGCCGCACTTACTCCGAGCGACATAAACCCTAAATCATAACTATTTTCTGTCGGAAAATCATTGGTTTCCAACGTTAAAATTCCCGATAAAGCTTGACCGTAAGAAGCATCGTAACCTCCTGTACTGAAATTCATTCCTTTGAATAAAAAGGGCGAATAACGACCGCGAGTTGGAGTATTGGGTGCGGTTTGGGAATAAGGTTGAAAAACCCGCAAACGATCGATGAAAATGGATGTCTCCTCTCCTTCTCCACCTCGTATGAAAAGCCGTCCGTCTTCCGCCACATTATTGGTTCCCGGTAAAGTTTGCATCGCTGCGATGATGTCTCCGTCAGATCCTGCTGTGGTCACAACGTCCAGCGAATTCATCATGGTTTCATTTGTGTTTCCGACGGCTTTCATGGTTCCGGCGGAAAAAACCACTTCATCCAATTCGGTTGCTTCCATGATTTCCAATTCTAATGGATTTTCCAATGGTAAAATGATCGGATATATTTCAGATGAAAAACCCGCTCCTTCCAGTTCCAATTCAAATTCGCCGACTTCTTCCGTTTCAAATGAGAAAAATCCATTTTCGTCAGTAGAAGCACCATCATAAGTACCGACCAATGTAATGTTTACATTTTTCGCTGGTTCTCCCATAGAATTTCTGATGGTTCCAGAAACGGTAGATTGAGCAAATGATAAAATTCCGAAAACTAAAATTAAACTGCAGATGAAAGATTTCATGGTTAATATTTTGATCAAATTTGAACCAAACAAATTTCGATAAAAAATCCAATTAGATGAATTGTGTATTTTCGTGGATGAATTGTTGGTAAGCTATCTAAGGTTCTCCTTAATTTAACATTTAAATTTGATACTTTTGTATACTGAAATAGCTAAACAATTCATGAACAAACCTATATTCCTTTTATTATTTCTCCTTTCTTTCCTCTTATATTCCCAAACCAAAATTACGGTGATGGATGGTTTTATGGAAGACCAACCGATGGAATCTGTCGTTATTTTATCAGAAAACAACATTGAACTAGGAAAAACCAATTCCAAAGGGATTTTCATGGTGCCGGCTGAGGTAAATCTTGTCAAAATTTATTTCGAGGGTTACGAAGAAAAAAAATTATATGTCTATGGACGTGATCTTGTCGTTCAACTGAACCCGATAACCGTTCATTTAACTTCTACCAAAATTACCAACGACGATTCTGAAGCCAAAAGAATCATCCGTTCTGTGATCCAGAATCGAAAAAAAAACAGTTTAGAAAACTTGAAGTCTTATGAATTTAAAAGTTATTCGAAATTTTTGGTTACGGCAAATAAAGACTCGATGCCGTATATCATGATGCCAAAAAATGAGAATGACTCCAGTTATAATGATGTCAGGAGATTATTGGACAAAAGCCATTTGATGCTAGGCGAGCGAGCGATGGACCATAAATTTTCACAAAAATTGGGAGAGAAAAATGTAGTCAAAGCCACCCGAATTTCAGGAACCAAAATTCCACTTTATGAATTTGTGGCCATGCAGCCGATTTCCTATACATTTGACGAAGAAAAATTCAACTTTTTCCTTCGCGAATTTGTCAATCCCGTTTCCAATTCAGGTTTGAACGAATACCGATTCAGAATTTCCGATGAAGAAACTTATGAAGGAAAAGAGATCGTCGTCATTTCCTTTTTTCCGCAAAAAAGAATTCCCAACAAACCCCAAATCAAAGGCAACGTCTGGATCGATAAACAGAAAAAAGCCATCGCCAAATTTTATGCGGAAAACCTTTCTGATACCAATGTAGCAGAACTCGAAGTCGATTGGACCAATTACCGAGATTATTGGTTCCCAAAACAACAAAGATTCCGTATGGATGGCGGCGCAATTTCCTATCCATCTGTAAAAGATACGGTACTGGCTGATGGAACCATTCGACTCGATACGATCAAAAAAAAGGAAAAAGTCTGGTTGCACTTGACCACAACTTTTAAAGATATCGTTTCGCCCAAAGAATTTGACGCCAAAGAATTCAGAGGTTATACCAACGAAATCGATTTGAATTCGATGGAAAATTCTGATGAAACTTTGGAGATGTATCGAGAAGATTCGTTGACTGAAATGGAACAAAACACTTATGTGAAAATTGATTCTATTGGCGAAAAATACAAGATGGACCGGAACATTCGTTTGCTGAGAATCATCGGTTCAGGAGGAAAATATTCCATTGGTAAATTTGATTTAGACCTAACTCGATTGTTTGATTATAATGATTTTGAAGGATTTAGAATCGGTGCTGGTGGCGCAACCAATTACAAACTCAGTGATGATTTTTCCCTCAATGGTTATGTTGCCTATGGATTTAGAGATGAAAAGTTCAAATTTGGAGGAGGCGTTGATTGGTTTGTCAATAAACCTTACTCGGGAAAAATATTTGCAGGTTACGAACAAGATGTAGAACCATCCGGTCGAAATCCGATTCCATTACAAAACAATTATTTACGGTTTATCAATGGAACACTCACAAATATTTACAATGATTATTTCTTCAGTTACCGAAAAGTAAAAGCCGGATACCAACAAGATTTATTTCAAAATGTAACCTTTAGCATTTCAGGTATTTATAATGAAAAGACTGCAGAATTCGCTTATCAATATCTCAACAATCGCCCCGATGAGAAATTCCTTTCATTTGATACGGAATTGGCGCTGCGTTGGGCTCCAAAAGATAAAAATGTAAGAACCCCTTTTGGAAAAGTGACCATTTCGAGCGGAATGCCTGTTTTTTATCTGACACTGACCCAAGGTTGGAATGTTTTCAATGCAGATTATACACCGACGAAATTGGATTTTACCTATTTAGACAATTACCAAACTTTTCTGGGACAAACCGACGTTCAAGTCCGTACCGGAGCTGTTTTTGGAGAAACGCCGATCATGAATATGTTCGAAGGAATGGGAAATGCAAAACGAGGCGACCAAATTTTCAAACATTTCGGAGTTGCAGGATTGAATAATTTTGAGACGATGTTGCCAGGTGAATTTTATTCGGACAAATATTTCATGTTCCATCTTTCACATAAAATTGCCGGATTTAAATTTTTAAACCGAGAAGTTTTCCCAGAATTCATTTACCGTGGTTTGATTGGCGATATGAAAAACCCGAGTAATCATCAAAACATCTCTTTCCAAACACCTGACAAATACTACCAAGAAGCAGGATTGGAGTTTAATCAATTGATTTATGGCGTTTTTGGAGTGGGAACCTATTATCGTTTCGGAACTTATGCGCATGATACATTTGACCAAAATTTCTTTTTGAAATTGACTTTGAAGTTGACTTTTTTTTAAATGGAAATATGCTAATCGCTTTCTATTGGCCGGTCTTTGAGAGTTCGGTGGTGAATATCTGATTTGGCTTTGTGAAAGAAGAAAACCAATTTGATATGGAGGTATTAGTGCAATGGTGTTGGTTTTCTATACTATAGTTTCATTAAAAGGTATTGAAATTATTTATTATGCATCAAGGGATTAAATAACTTTTGTAATAATTACTAAATTTGACCGCTTTAACGAAAAAACATGAAAAAACATTTACTAACCGCTTTTTTCCTGAATTTATTCCTGATTGCTTTTTCCCAAAATATCGTATTTGAGGATATAAATTTTAAAAATAAATTACTTCAATCCAGTCCTACAAACCAAATAGCAAAAGATTTGAATGGAAATTATTTTGCAATTGATGCAAATGGAAATGGGGAAATTAGTCAAAATGAAGCAATTCAAGTCAGTTATTTGGATGTAAGTGATTCCGGTATAAATTCTATGACAGGAATATTATTTTTTGACAATCTTCAATATTTGGATTGTTCCGAAAATGTTCTTTCAAAACTGTACCTCTATGAATATTCCACAGGAGATAATTTGTATCAATTAAAAGAATTAAATACTTCCGGCAATTTCCCATTACATGATTTGGATATAAGACAGCTTCATAATCTTGAAGATATCAATGTTTCTGGAAATGCATTGTCAAACACCATAATAAATTATTACAAATTTGAGGGACTTTTTACGAGAGGAAAAAAAGTTAACGTTTCAAACAATGCATTTACGCAAATTGATTTAAATTCAGTAGAATTAGAGGAGTTTATATTTGATCAAAACCCTTTGCATACTTTAAACATTCAAGACAATAAAATTCAAAATTTATATATTCCAACCTTTGAAGATCTTACAAGCATCACTCTAAATCTTTATGAAGAAACAGAATTAGAAATAGCTGTTCAACCGATTATAGAGACATTGTTTATCGAATCAAATCAAAATTTTAACGGAACAATTGAGCTAAAAGATCAAATCATTACAGACGCTTTAATAATTCGAGCTTTTAATTCAAACGTTATACTTGATAACACCGGAATTGCCGATTTTCAGAATATCGAATTATTTGCTAATTCTTTGGTGGTAAAAAATAGTTCGGTCATAAATATTTTAAATTTACGCAACACGCTTTTGTATAGTTTGAGTTTAGAAAATCTTCCAAATTTAGTAAACTTAACACTTGCAAGACCTGCTGAAAATTTAGATTTAGATGCGTTTCCGAGCTTGGAAAATCTTCATATGGAACAGCATGTAGGATATGCCATACCAGAAGAATTTGAAGACGATTATATCCCTATGAGTTTTGATTTCTCAGAGGATTTGTTTCCGAATTTGAAGAGTTTAGAGGTATTTGCTTTCGATTTAATTTCCGATTTATATATTCATGATTTGAATTCTTTAGAATACATAAATGTAAACATAGGATATTTTGATTGTGAAAATGTAGTGATTCAAAATTTACCATCATTAGAAGTCCTTCTTATAAGTGGCGTAAATCGTCTTAATATGAACGACGAAAATCAATTAATTATTCAAAACTTTCCTCAGTTAAATTCTTTAGATATTTTATTAAAAAACCCGAATGGAAACGATGTAGATGATTTCATTTTCTTCAACTTACCTTCATTGTCAAACGTTATCATTGATTTTTATGAAGTAACTAGTCATTCAGTTAAAACCATAGATTTTTCTGGAGCACCTTCTTTAATTAGTCTGAAATTATTTGAACTCAGAAGCGCAGGAATTGATTTTCTCAACCTAAAAAATGGTAATGAACAAATGGAATATATAAACATCTTGCATACAGGAATTTCACATATTTGTGTTGACAGTGAATTTGAGAGAGACTATATAGATCAAAATTACGATGTACCTACTGTCGAATTCACCTATGACTGCCCATTTCATTCGGGAGGATATTTCAATAAAACAGAAGGTTTGTTAAAAATTGACGTCAATCAAAATAATTGTATCAATTCAAATGTTTTTGCAAATGGATATCGAATTGATAATTTCGCTAATTCCATAAATTTAAAATCTTTTACAAACAGCTTTGGTTATTATAATTTTTTTAATCAATATCTAAATGAAGAAATAACCATTCAACCTCAGTCAAATGATTACTTTCAAATCTCTCCACCTACCCAAACGGTAAATTATTCCGAATATGGAAATATTTCAAATTTTGACTTTTGTCTAAAACCCATTGGGATACATAACGATTTAGATATTGTAATTATTCCTATTGACGATCCTCGCCCTGGATTTGATGTTTCTTATAAAATCCTCTACAAAAATAAAGGGAACACAACGTTATCAGGCGATGTTAAATTACAGTTTCAAGATGACTTTATGGAATTCATTTCTTCCAATCCAAATTTTGACAACCAATCATTTGGACAGCTTACATGGAATTACACTGATTTACATCCATTTGAGTCAAGGGAAATTTTAGTCAAATTTAATTTTAACACACCTACAGATCCCAACTTCCCTTTGAACAACGGTGATTGGATTTCCTTTAATACTACAATTTCTCCGTTTGATGATGACGAAACGGAAAACGATAATTTTTATTCACTACGTCAAGAAGTTATAAATTCATTTGACCCAAATGATAAAATCTGTTTGGAAGGAGAAATCATTGCACCCGAACAAGTCGGTGAATATGTTTACTATAAAATTCGCTTTGAAAATACAGGTACGGCAGATGCCGTCAATATTGTTGTGAAGGACATAATTGATTTAAATAAGTTAGATATGAATTCATTTACACCCGTTACGGCAAGCCATTCCTTTGAAACAAGAATTAAAAACGAAAATATAGTAGAATTCATTTTTGAAAATATAAATCTTCCGTTCGATGATACAAATAATGATGGATACGTCGTTTTCAAAATAAAAACACTAGATACATTAGAGTTAAACGATGTATTTACCAACCAAGCTGAAATATATTTTGATTACAACTCACCTATTATCACTAACAATTACGAAACAACCGTATCGGACGAAATGAATTTATCCGATGTAGAAATAAATGAATTCATTATATATCCCAATCCTATAAAAGATTCTTTTCAAATTTCATCAAAAGAAAAAATTCAAAAAGTAGAAATATTTGATTCACTTGGACGTATTATTAAAAGATTTACTAGCAAAGAATCTTATTCTATACGGGAACTTTCAACTGGAATATATTTTGTGAGAATTTATTTTAATTATTCATTTGTAACAAAAAAAATCATTAAATAATCATTCTTTAAGTTCAGTATAGATTGATAAATAAAATCTTAAAAATAATTCTTGTAATCATTGGAATATAAATTGCAGGATTGCCCCTAATTTATTTCAATCAAGAAAAATTGATATTTCTTCCAACTAAATTAGACAAAAATTTTAATTTCCTTTTTCTCAGGATTTTGAAGAGGTCAGCCTACAAACCGCTGATGGTGTCAATTTAAATCTGATTCACTTCAAAGCCAAAAATCCAAAGGGCGTTGTTTATTATCTGCACGGTAACTCAGGAAATCTATCTGGTTGGGGAGATATAGCCGATACCTATTTAGCATTAGGGTATAATGTTTTGATTTTGGATTATCGGGGATTCGGAAAGAGCGAAGGAGAAATCGAAAGTGAAAAACAATTTTATGATGACGTAGCGCTAGGTTATGGTTTTCTGAAGGAAAGATTCAATGAAGATGAAATCATCGTTATCGGTTATTCAGTCGAAACCAGTGCTGCTTCTCATTTGGCTTCAACCAATTCTCCTAAATTGCTCATCCTTCAAGCACCTTATTATAATCTTACTGAAATCGCAGACACTCGTTTTCCATTTGTTCCGAAATTCATGTTGAAATATAAATTTGAAAATCAAAAACATATTGAAAAGACGAAATGTCCGGTTTATATTTTTCATGGTGATGACGACCAAACGATTTTTTATGAAGATGCAGTGAAATTGAAGGATCATTTAAAAGATAAGGATCGATACATTACTTTAAATGGCCAAGGTCATGTTGGAATGAATGAAAATATTGAGTTTAAAGAAAAATTGCGAGAGCTTTTAAATTGATAAATTCTTTTACACTTCCCAATTTGCAGAATTCCCCATTTTAAATAAATTTGCGAAATGAACGACAACAGGCCGATTGGGGTTTTTGATTCCGGTGTGGGTGGACTGACGGTTGCAAGAGAAATCAAGCGATTGTTACCTCATGAAAACATCATTTATTTTGGGGATACCAAACATCTTCCTTATGGTGACAAATCCAAAGAAACCATTACTAAATTCACCAAAAAAATCACCAAATTCCTGGTCAAACAAAATTGCAAAGCTATCGTTGTAGCTTGTAATTCAGCTACTTCCAATTCCATAGAAGCGATACGAGAGGCTGCAGGAGATACATTGGTGATCGATGTGATCAATCCGGTTGCCAAAAAAGTCGCTTATGAATTGCATCAAAAAATAGGCGTAATTGCGACCAAAGCCACTGTCAACTCACATGCTTATCAAAGTTACATCAAGAAATACAACCGTCACCTAAAGGTAATCGAATTGGCAACACCACTTTTGGTTCCCATCATAGAAGAAGGTTTTCGCAATACACCTGTTTCAAAAAATGCATTGGAGTCCTATCTTTCCTATAAAAAGTTTGAGGATATCGATACCATTATTTTGGGATGTACACATTATCCGTTGATTGAAAAAGAAGTAAACGCAGTCTTTCAAGGTCGTGTGAAAGTTGTGGATTCACCATTAATTGTGGTCAATGAATTGATTCATGAAATGGAAAAAGATAACTTAATGGGCAATTCTCCCAATCCGACTTACCAATTTTATTTATCAGACTACACAGAAAATTTCGCCAAATTGGCCAAACAGATTTTTGGAAAATCCATTTCATTGGAACAAAAAAAACTGTAAACTAAGCGAATCTAGGTGAAATGATTAACTTTGCGCAAAATTAAGTACGTGAATTTATCATCCAAAGAATTAATCGCAATTGAAGATCAGTATGGCGCCCATAATTACCATCCGCTTCCGGTAGTTTTAGACCGTGGAGAAGGTGCATTTGTATGGGATGTGGAAGGAAAAAAGTATTTTGATTTCCTATCCGCTTATTCAGCTGTTAACCAAGGACATAGTCATCCAAGGATCATCAACAAATTGGTGGAACAAGCCAAAAAATTGACATTGACTTCTCGTGCTTTTTATAATTCTGAATTAGGAAAATATGAGAAATTTCTTTCGGAATTATTTGGATTTGATAAGGTTCTACCCATGAACACCGGAGCAGAAGCGGTTGAAACCGCAATCAAAATTGCCCGAAAATGGGGATATGAGAAAAAAGGAATTCCAGCCGGAGAAGCCAAAATAGTGGTTTGTAGCGGGAATTTTCACGGCAGAACCACTACCATCATTTCTTTTTCCAATGATGATGATGCCAGAAAAAATTTCAATCCTTATACGAGCGGATTTATTACTGTGGAATACAATGATGTCGAATCTTTACGTACTGCAATTGAAAAAGACAAAGAAACGATTTGCGGATTTTTGGTTGAACCGATTCAAGGTGAAGCCGGAGTTTATGTTCCGGATGAAGGATATTTGACGGCTTGTTTTGAGATTTGCAAAGCCAACAACGTATTATTTATTGCAGACGAAATCCAAACCGGTATTGCCCGAACCGGAAAAATGCTTGCTGTTGATCACGAAAATTTAAAACCCGATATGTTGATTTTGGGAAAAGCAGTTTCAGGAGGAGCTTATCCTGTTTCAGCTGTTTTAACCGATAATGAAGTGATGAATGTGATCAAACCCGGACAACATGGATCAACTTATGGTGGAAATCCATTGGCTTGTGCAGTTGCTACAGAAGCACTTCAAGTAGTCATCGATGAAGAATTGGCAGAAAAAGCAGAAAATTTGGGGAAAATATTTCGTGCAGAAATTGAAAAAATGATTCCTGAGTTTTCTTTCTTAAAATCGGTAAGAGGAAAAGGATTGTTAAATGCTGTTTTGATCAATGATACTCCTGAAAGTTCCACAGCTTGGGACCTATGTGTTGAGTTGATGAAAAATGGATTACTGGCTAAACCTACCCATGGAAACATCATCAGATTTGCTCCTCCTCTGGTCATTTCCGAATCAGATTTGAAAGAAGCCATAGAAGTTTTGAAAAGAACTTTTATGAAGTTTAAAAAATAATGAATATTTTTACAATTGTTAATAACTGAAACCAACCTTAAAGAAATATGAAAAAACATGTATTAACTGCTGCATTTTTACTTTTAATTGCAAATTCAATTTTTGCGCAGGAACTGAAAACAATCAATTATTCTACAAGCGAAATTAATGATAGTCAATTATCTCTTTCAGAAAATTGGGCTGCATACATCGATCAAAATGTTGTTACGATTTACAATGGAAAAATCCAAAATCAATCTAACTCAAAAGCTAAAAACCTTAATATAGAACTGTATTTAACACCCAAAGGTGCAGAAGAAACGGCTGGAGTCATCCAAGGGTATTCCCTTGCAAAAGTTCCGTTTAAAACGATCGATAAAAACTCAAATTTGGTGGGAGTCCATATTAAAAGTGATTTGACCGAGGTTCCACCTGCCGGGATTTATGATCCGGTATTGGTTTTGACTGATAAAAACGGAAAAGTTTTAAACTACCAAAATGTCCATAATTCGATTGAATCGAAAGACGGCGTTTTAGCTATTTATAAAGTGCCGGTTACACCAGAAGGTGCTGTGACAGCAAAACCGGATTTGTATCCGACTGTAAAAATGGACATTAAAGAGGACAATTCTGTCGTTTTAGAAAAAGACTGGCAAGTTGAAGTTGATTTTAAAAATTTTATGGTAAAAGTAATCGGTGGTGACATTACCAATAAAACAGATCAAGATCTGAACAATTTGGTTTTGGATGTTTTCCTTACCAAAGAAGAACAAACCAAAATCGATTCGAACTTTGATGCTGTTCATATCGCCTCTGCAGAACTTAAAAAAATCGAGAAATTTAAAAAGTTTGTAGACACTACCATTTCGACCAATCTCACTAGAATTCCGGAAACTGGAACTTACCACATCCTTTTAACGCTTTCGGTAAAAGATGACAAAGGAAATCCAGTGGTTAGAACCAAAAGAGCTTTTCTAGAAACGATTTCATTTTAATTGACCGTATTTTCTGTTGAACCCTACCAAAAGTTCAACGAAACGACCATAAGATGCCAAGCCTTCTTGATTATTCAATTTCAAGAAGGCTTCGTTCATCATAGAAAATACCTCATCTCCTTTCCCACTGTATTTTTCATTGATTAACTTTTCGTAATTACGATCTCGTTTCATTCCATCAGAATAGCGGATCAACATCACTTGAACATAAACTGGGTCTACTAATAAAATTCGATTCAAAATACTCCGCATGGCTTTATAATTGGAAACGTAATTGAGTGCTATATTTTTACTTTCTCTTCCCAATAAATATCCCACGAAATTGGCTTCATTTTCAGCAGCAAATCCCCATTGATGCGCCGTTTCATGCATTTGGGTAAAAAGTAATTTGGTGTCGGGCATATTAGAAATGAATTGAGATTCAGCTGTAAAAGGAATATAATAGCCTGCTACTCCCAAATAACTAAATCCCGTACTAAACAACGAAGCTTTAAGGTTGGGTGAACTGGTTGGAATCATTTGAATTTCAGGATAATGCTTTCTCACCAACTCTTGAGATTGATCCAATGTTGTTCTCATTTCTTTTATGGTTAAATTAGATTGAAAAACACCATTTTCATCTTCCAAAACAAATTCGCGCAAAAAAACAGAACGCATGAAATAAATCTCTGCCAAATTTTTTAATTCATCGATTTCTATATTATCAACATCATAGTTCTCTACAATCGGTTTTTTATCATAATTGAATCCCCAAACCAATTGAAAAATCCAATAAAATCCGGTCAAAAGAATTATCAAATGAATGATCCTTTTTTGAACCATTCTCCAATTTTTAACATGAATGGATTTGATAAATTGAACCAAAAAATACAAAATAACTAAGCCTAAAATCAAATAAAAAATATCGCCTATTGAAAAAGGGAAATTCTGACTGATAGATGAAAGAACTTTTGAGATTTGGGCATATATTTTTGGATACAAAAAATCTGGAAATCCTGAAAAACTTAAAAACTTTCCCAATAATAATGAACCCAAAAATAAACCAACGACCAACTTAAATTGGAAAGATTTTAAAAAAAGCATATTGGATTTTAAACTTTTAATCCACTCAAAAACCGTTCCAGCAAAAGAAATTTCAGTTTTAACATTATTTTAAGAACTAGTGGAATAGGTTTTGTTTTTTTGTCAACGTTGAAAATTAAAATTATAAATTATGAAACGAGTATTTGTATTGGCGGCGATGTTAGGATTTTCTTATTATGGATTTGCTCAAGAAAAACCATTATCACCATCAGAGGTTAAAAAAGAAAATGCTGCCACAGCGGTTGAGGAAAAAGAAGTAGCTGCCGAAAAATCGGAAGCCATTAAAGCGATAGAAGAAGGAAAAGAAATTCAAGTAAAATCTGACCCTACAAAAGCTACGTCTGTAAAAGGACAGGAAGTAGATCCTAAAGTAATCAAAGAAAAAGAAAGAAAAGTAAAAAAAGGTAAAAATAAAAAAGTTGCCGATGAAAAACCATTGGATGCTGTAGATGTAGCAAAAGAAAATGCTGCAACCGCTGAAATGGAAAAAAAAGTAGCCGCTGAAAAAACGGAAGCAGAAGTTGCTTTGGCGGAGGGAAAAGAAATCGTGGTGAGAGATTCTACCACAACTCATTCTGCTACTTCGAAGGTAAATAATTCAGGATTTCAGAGAACTGTAGGATTTGATGGAGCTTGGAAATTTGATATGGATTTAGCGGCCAGACAGATCACTTTAACCGGTGGAACACTGAACAACAAAGGAACTGCTTCTTCCAATACGTTAAGATTGATGGTTTATTTGGCAGAAAAACCATTTGACCTCAATAACCCGGAATTCATCGGAACGGTTTATTCTTCTGTAGATATTCCGGCTCTAAATGCAGGTGATGTACAATCTGGTCAAACTTACACGACAGCTTGGGCTTCTGAAACCAATCCTCCTGCAGGAACTTATTATCCTTATATTTTGTTGGGTGAACAAAATCCAACGACACAGGAATTTGAAGTTAAAGACGTAAAAGCTTTTGACAATTCAATTACGATAACTCCTTAAGTTATTTTAGATACCACTTTTAATGAAGAAACCCGCTGATTTAGCGGGTTTTCTTTTTTTTATATAATAATCGTGAATTCTTATGAAAGTTTAGCCTTTAAAGCCGTATCCAATTCATTTAAGAATTCTTGTGTATTTAAATAATCATTTTGCGTCATAGCATCTCCATGAACCAACATCGCCAAATCTTTGGTCATTTTTCCACTTTCCACCGTTTCGATACAAACTTCTTCCAATTTCTCAGCGAAATCAATCAAAGCTTGGTTCTCATCCAACTTTCCTCTATGCGCCAAACCTCTTGTCCAAGCAAAAATAGACGCAATAGGATTGGTCGAAGTTTCTTTTCCTTGTTGATGTTGACGATAGTGACGCGTCACAGTACCATGTGCTGCTTCCGCTTCAACTGTTTTTCCATCTGGCGTTACCAAAACAGAAGTCATCAAACCTAATGAACCAAAACCTTGCGCAACCGTGTCAGACTGAACATCACCATCATAGTTTTTACAAGCCCAAACGAAACCTCCGTTCCATTTCATCGCTGAAGCCACCATATCATCGATCAATCGGTGTTCATAAGTGATACCGATTTCTTCAAATTTGGCCTTATAATCAGATTCATAAACTTCCTGGAAAATATCTTTGAAACGACCGTCGTATGCTTTTAAAATCGTATTTTTTGTAGATAGGTACAAAGGCCATTTTTTGGTCAAAGCCATTTGGAAAGATGAATGAGCAAATCCATAAATCGATTCGTCCGTATTGTACATCGACATCGCTACACCATCTCCTTTGAAGTCATATACTTCCCAAGTTTGGGCTTCTCCTCCTCCTTCCGGTGTGAAAGTCATGGTAAATTTCCCTTTTCCTTTAATGACCGTATCCGTTGCTTTGTATTGGTCTCCAAATGCATGACGTCCGATGACAATCGGCTGTGTCCATCCTTGAACGTATCTCGGAACATTGCTCATGATGATCGGCTCACGGAAAACCGTTCCACCTACGATGTTTCGGATGGTTCCATTTGGTGATTTCCACATTTTCTTCAAACCAAATTCCTTTACACGGTCTTCATCCGGTGTAATAGTAGCACATTTGATCCCAACGTTGTATTTTTTGATGGCTTCCGCTGCATCGATGGTCACTTGATCATTGGTTGCATCCCTATTTTCCATTCCCAAATCATAATATTTGATGTCAATGTCTAAATATGGCAATATCAATTTGTCTTTGATAAATTGCCAAATGATGCGTGTCATTTCATCTCCATCCAAATCCACAACGGGATTGACAACTTTAATTTTTTCCATTATGTAAAAAGTATTTCAATTTTTAAATTCCAAAGTTTACAAAAATAACAAAATACTTCAGTCCGTAAAAATCTTAAGAACTGATAATTAGCAGAATTTTTACTTCAATTCAATAATTTCCCTTAGAATTGTATTAACTTTAATTCAAATTTCAAGAAAAATGAAAAATAACGGCATACCATCAGTCGACTTAAATGACTTTATCTCCAACGACCCTGATAAAAAACAAAAATTTGTAAATGAAATCGGAAAAGCATACGAGGATATTGGTTTTGTAGCGCTTAAAGGTCATTTTCTTTCAGACGAATTGGTTGACAGTTTATATGCTAGCGTCAAAGAATTCTTTGCCCTTCCGGTCGAAACCAAAGAAAAATATGAAGTAGAAGGAATCGGTGGTCAACGTGGTTATACTTCATTTGGAAAAGAACACGCAAAAGACAAACCGGAGGGAGATTTGAAAGAATTTTGGCATTTTGGGCAATACGTAGACGAAGCCGATAAATCCAAATATGATTATCCTGAAAATGTGGATGTGGCAGAAGTCCCAACTTTTAACCAAGCAGGAAAAGAAACCTATCAGCAGTTGGAAAAAACAGGAATCTATGTATTGCGCGCATTGGCAATTTATTTAGGTTTGGACGAATTTTACTTTGATGACAAAGTGAAAAACGGAAATTCCATTCTTCGTCCTATTCATTATCCGCCGATCAAAGAAGAACCAAAAGGTGCTGTTCGTGCCGGTGCACATGGCGATATCAACTTGATCACGCTTCTCATGGGTGCTTCAGCAGGAGGTTTACAAGTTCTACGGAAAGATGGTGTTTGGGTAGATGCCATTGCTGAACCGGACGAATTAGTCATCAACGTGGGCGATATGCTTTCCCGTCATACCAACAATAAATTGAAATCAACCATCCATCAGGTCGTAAATCCTCCTAAAGAAGAATGGGGAAAACCACGATTTTCCATTCCGTTTTTTATGCATCCGGTGAGCGAAATGAAATTGGACGTTTTGGAAAATTGCATTGATGAAGACAATCCCAAACAATATGAAGACATTACTGCAGGTGAATTTTTAACGCAGCGTTTGCGTGAAATTGGGTTGATAAAATAATTCTTGAACCAAATCACAACCTCCAAGGTTAATCTACGTTATGAGAATAACCTTGGAGGTTATATTTGATTCTAAATAGATTTTGCAAAAATATCTTCCAAAATCATCTTTGCGTGCACCCTCGAGTTCTCAATAAACCATTTGTGCGTTTCCATTCCACCGCAAACTACACCTGCAAGATAAATGCCTTTTACGTTGGATTCCATCGTTTCAGGATTGTATTTCGGAATAAATCGTCCATTTTTTGACAAATTAATTCCACAAGACTCCAAAAACTCAAAATTCGGACGATAACCGGTTAACGCCAATACAAAATCGTTCTCAATTTCAATTTCACCATCCGAAGTTGAAATGGTCACCGATTTTTCTTTGATTTCTTTCAGATTCGAATGAAAATAGGCTTTTATACTTCCTTCCGAAATCCGATTTTCGACATCCGGTTTCACCCAATATTTCACGCGTTCGTGAATCTCTCCTTTGCGGATGACCATCGTCACATCAGCTCCTTTGCGCCAACATTCCAGTGCCGCATCGACCGAAGAGTTATTGGCACCAACGACCACTACTTTTTGTCCTGCATATGGATGCGCTTCTTTGTAATAATGCGAAACTTTCGGTAAATTTTCTCCCGGAATATTCAGATAGATCGGGATATCATAAAAACCGGTTGCGATAATTATATTTTTTGAATAATATTCTGATTGATTGGTTTTTATAAATTTTAATTTATCCTTTAATTCAATTGAATTCACTGCTTCATAAAGATGAATATTAAGGTCGAAATGTTGTTGAATTCTCCGATAATATTCTAGTGCATCTTGCCTACCCGGCTTAAAAGAAATACTCGTAAAAGGAACATCCCCGATTTCCAATCTTTCAGAAGTTGAAAAGAAAGTCATATACAATGGATAATTATACAAACTATTTACCAATGCCCCTTTTTCAATCACCAAATACTTCAGATTTTTTCTTTTTGCTTCGATCGCACAAGCCAAACCAATCGGCCCAGCTCCTATTATGATCACATCATATTCCTTTTGCATATTGCGAATTTAGTTATAACCCAAAATTTCACCTAATTAATTCCTATTTTTGATGCATATATTCTTCAATATGGATCTTTTAGCCAAAATTTTTATTGGAATCGTCATCGCGATTCATTTGTACATTTTCTATTTTGAAATGTTTGCGTGGAATACAATTGGTAAAAAAACATTTGAAAAGAAAATGCCGGCAGAAGTTTTCCCTTACACAAAAGGATTGGCTGCCAATCAGGGTTTGTACAATTTATTCCTTGCCGCAGGATTAATTTGGTCGTTGACGATAAAAAATATCATTTGGCAGGAAAATGTTGCCATATTCTTTTTGATTTGCGTAGCAGTTGCCGGATTATACGGCGGAATTACAGCAAGTAAAAAGATTTTCATCGTCCAATTGGTTCCGGCAGGAATTGCACTTTTGGCGATGTTTATAAGTTGATTCAAATCCTTTTTTACTCCGTAAAATCGAATTATCTTAGCGCAATGAATCGATTTTTAAATCTCATTCTTTTTGGCGTTTTTTCCGTTTTGACTTTTACCTCTTGTTCAAATAAACAAGAAATCGACGATTCCCAAATCTTCCGACTCAATCGCTACGATAATATTTCATCACTCGATCCGACTTTTGCACGTACACAAGCCAACAACTGGGTTTGCAATTTGATGTACAATAGTTTGATCAAACTCAACGATAGTTTACAAATCGTTCCCGACATCGCCAAATTTTGGACGATTTCAGAAGATGGAAAAACTTATACGTTCACATTAAGAAACAATGTTTATTTTCATAAAAATCCTGTATTTGGAAAAGATTCTACACGAATTGTAAATGCAAAAGATTTCGAATACAGCTTCCAACGTTTAACTGATCCTGCTGTGGGTGGTGCTGGAAGTTGGGTCCTGAACAACGTTGCTGATTTTAAAGCACTGAACGATTCGGTTTTTCAAATGAATTTGAAAGAACCCTTCCCTCCTTTTCTCGGATTACTGAGCATGAAATATTGTTCCGTCGTTCCCAAAGAAATCTTTGAAAAAGGCCAAGAAGAATTTAGGAAAACACCGATTGGAACCGGTCCGTTTCAATTTCAACTTTGGGAGGACAACGTGAAATTGGTTTTGCGTAAAAATCCTTTGTATTTTGAAAAAGATGAAAAAGGAAAACGCCTTCCCTATCTCGAAGCGGTTTCCATGACTTTTCTACCTGAAAAACACAGCGAATTCCTACAATTAATTCAAGGAAATCTGGACATGATGGCCGACCTCGATCCTTCCTATAAAAATGAAATTTTAACGCCGGTAGGAGAATTAAACCCTAAATATAATAACAACATCAATCTACACAAATACAATTATTTAAGCACTGTTTATTTGTGTTTTTATTTAAGTGATGGAAATGGGTTAGATCTAAGATTGCGAGAAGCGATTAATTATGGAATCGATAAATCAAAAATGGTAAAATACATGATGAACGGTGTGGCAACAGCAGCTGAAGGAGGGTTTATCCCCAAAGGACTTCCGGGCTACAATGAAAATTCCGGATATTCCTTTCAGCCTCAAAAAGCCAGAGAATTGGTCAATAGTTACAAAAAGGAAAAAGGAAATGTACCTACTGTTCAGTTGACCACGGTTCAGGAGTATGCGGACATTTGTGAGTACATCCAATCCCAATTGGCAAAAGTTGGTTTGAATATTGCGATAAATGTTGTGCCGGGACCGACCATGCGGGATGGAAAAGCCACAGGGAAATTTGAATTTTTCAGAGCCAATTGGGGCGCAGATTACCCAGATGCAGAGAACTTTCTTTCCCTGTATTACAGCAAAAATTTCGCGCCGGAAGGCCCAAATTATTCGCATTATAAAAATGAAAAATTTGATCAATTGTATCTCAATTCTTTCAAGGAAAGCGATGAATTAAAAAGAGAAAAAATGTACAGAGAAATGGACAGTTTGATGATGAAATCGGCACCGATCGTTCCGCTTTTCTATGACCAAACGAGTATTTTTCTTCAAAAAAATGTAAAAGGATTTACGATGAGTCCTGTCAAATTATTGGATTTAACTAGAGTTTATAAAACGAAATAAATGAATATACCGGAAATAAATCTTAAACGAATTGTCATAATCGGAGGTGGATTTGGTGGACTACGATTGGCCAAAAAGCTTTCAACTAAAGATTATCAAATTGTTTTGCTCGACAAACACAATTACCATGCGTTCCAACCTCTCCTTTACCAAGTTGCAACAGCCGGATTGGAGCCTGATTCCATTGCACATGCTATAAGACAGATTTTTGCAGGGAAAGAGAATTTTTATTTCCGAATTGCAAATGTAGATCGAGTCGATACCAATTCGCAGAAAATTTATTCCGACATCGGAGATTTAGACTATGACTATTTGGTCATTGCAACAGGTTCTGACACCAATTATTATGGAAATCAAAACATCGAAAGAAATGCGATGCCTATGAAATCCATTCCCGAAGCTTTGGATTTAAGGAGTTTGATTTTACAAAATTTAGAAAAAGCCTTGTTAACCAATGATTTGGACGAGCGATCAAGATTGATGAATTATGTCATCGTCGGTGGTGGCCCAACCGGAGTGGAATTGGCCGGAGCGATGGGTGAATTGAAAAAACACATCTTACCGCATGATTATCCGGATTTGGATATCCGTCGGATGAATGTGCATTTGATACAGGGTGCAGACCGATTGTTGCCAACCATGTCCCAAAACGCTTCAGAAAAATCATTTAAATATTTAGAAGATTTAGGCGTTCAGGTTTGGTTTGATATGATGGTGAAAGATTATGACGGAAAAATCATCACAACCGATAAACGGCCTTTTGAAGCGACAACTTTGATTTGGGCAGCCGGTGTAAAAGGAAGTTTAATTCCGGGTATTGAAGGTGAAGGCTTGATAGTCGGTGGTCGTTATGTGGTCAATGAATTTAACCAAATGAAAGGATTTGATAATTTATTTGCCATCGGAGACGTTGCATTGATGATTACGGAAGAAAATCCCAAAGGTGACCCGATGGTTGCCCAAGTATCCATCCAACAAGGGAAATTGTTGGCTGAAAACTTCAATAAACTCAAATTGAAAAAAGCCTTAAAACCTTTCCGATATAAAGACAAAGGTTCCATGGCTACAATTGGTCGTGACAAAGCTGTGGTGGATTTACCCGGTTGGAAATTCCAAGGTTGGTTTGCCTGGTTTGTTTGGATGTTTGTGCATTTGGTTTCTTTGGTAGGATTCCGAAATAAAGTCGTAGCATTGATGAATTGGGTCATCCAATATTTCCAATACAACAAAAGCGTGCGCTTGATCATCCGGCCATATAAAGGTAAAAATGGCCAAACCGGCGATGACCCAAATGTTTTCTCTTAATCTTTAATAAATCTTATACTTCCAAATGAAAAACCTTTTGTATTTGTCCGTTCTGCTCGTTTTCTTTTCCCAATGCAAAAGCAATGCGCAAACACCTGATCCGATTCCTGCACACGATTCGTTGAAAATTGAATCCAAAGAAGTCAACGAAACGAGGGTAATCAACATTTGGTTGCCGGAAGATTATACAACTTCAGGTCTCACCTATCCGGTTTTGTATATGCCGGACGGCGGAATTAAGGAAGATTTTCCACACATTGCCAATACGCTTTCCGAAATAATTTCATCCAAAAAAATTCCACCGCATATTTTGGTGGGAATCGAAAATACAGAGCGTCGACGCGACCTCACACCTCCGACTCAAGTCGAAAAAGACAAAGAAATTGCCCCAGTCGTGGGAGGTTCGGCTGAGTTCCGGGCTTTTATTCAAAACGAATTAATCCCCGAAATCAATAATCGCTATCGGACTACTTCTAAAAAAGGAATCATCGGCGAATCTCTCGCCGGACTTTTTGTAATGGAAACTCTGATAATTCAACCCGAACTTTTTGATTTCTATATTGCATTTGATCCATCCCTTTGGTGGAACGATAAATATGTAGAAAAAAATGCACCGAATTTTTTAACCCAATTTCCAACGGAACAAAAGAAGCTTTGGTTTGCGGGTTCAGATGCCAAAGACATTTATAAATCCACTCGAAAATTGGCGGATATTTTAAAAGAAAATGCACCCGAAAATTTGACTTGGACGTATTCAGACGAACCCAAAGAAAAACACAGCACCATTTTCCGTGCTACAAAAGAAAAAGCGATGATTTGGACGATGAATGAATATCAGCCCAATTAGAATAATAACAATTCGTAAATTCGCAAAAAAATTCGTTTGGAAAATTTCAGAATGCAAGCCAAAACCTTTTTCGGATTCGAAACCGTTTTGGCAGAAGAATTAAAAGCTTTGGGCGCAGCCGATGTGGAAATCAAAAACCGTTTGGTCGAATTTAATGGTGACATCGGTTTTCTATATAAAGCCAATTATAGTTTGTATACGGCAATAAGAATTTTAATGCCAATTCATTCTTTTTCAGCCAAAAACGAATTTCAATTATATGATCGATTTAAGAAGTTTCCTTGGGAAGATTTTCTCGATTTGAACCAAACTTTTATCATCGACTCGACGGTTCATTCGGATTATTTTACGCATTCGCATTATGCTTCGCTAAAAATGAAAGATGCGCTGGTAGACCGTTTTCAAGAAAAATTTGGGAAACGACCGAGTGTCGACAAACGCGATCCCGATGTGTATTTTAATCTACACATCAGCCATGACAGGGTTACTCTTTCACTAGACAGCAGCGGTGAATCTCTTCATAAAAGAGGTTATAAAACCGAACATGGAAAAGCACCGATCAATGAAGTTCTAGCCGCCGGATTGTTAAAAATTGCAGGTTGGGATGGAAAAGGAAATTTACTCGATCCCATGTGTGGTTCGGGAACGATTTTGACAGAAGCAGCTTTGATTGCAGCCAATATTCCACCACAAATCCATCGGAAAAGATTTGCTTTTGAGAATTGGAAGAATTTTGACAGTGATTTATTTGACAAAATTAGAGAAACAAGACTGAACCGCGTGCGGGAATTCAATGGAAAAATAGTCGGATATGATCTCAATCCTACCATGCTTAAAATCGCGGAAGAAAACATTACACACGCTGATTTAGAAGATTTTATCGAAGTTAAAATGAAAGATTTCTTCAAATCTGAAAAAGACATGTTTCCGGTTTTGGTGGTTTTCAATCCACCGTATAATGAACGTATAGAAAGCGACAATGAAGTGCTCTATAAATCCATCGGTGATACGCTGAAAAACCATTATCCCAACACCTTTGCGTGGTTCATTACCTCTGATTTATCCGCCAAAAAATTCGTAGGACTCAAACCTTCCAAAAAGGTGAAAGTGTTCAACGGTAAACTGGAATGCGATTTTTTGCGCTACGATATTTATGAAGGCAGTAAAAAGAATTCGAAGAATTAATAATTATTTACATTCTTTGTGAACATTGTCCCCTCTTTGTGCACTTTGTGGTTTTATTAGCATTTTTCAAATATACTTTTAACCACAAAGAACGCAATGATTTAACCCTAAGAACACAAAGTTTTTAATTCTTATTATAACACCCTAAACACCGGATATTGCATAAATCCGGGTTCCATCCAAGGTGAATTTTCATATACAAAAACAAGCTGCGCATAGGCATTTTTAGCAAATTCAGGATCGCTCTTTTTCTTTGCTTCCAATTTATTACGCAATTCCGGATTTTCCTTCAAATAATCTGCCGCTAAATCTTCAAAAACATAAGGTGAAAATCCTTCTTTTTGCTGTAAAATCCCATCAAAAAAATTCCAAGCGAAATAGGAATCCATGGCTTGAGGTTCCAGCGTTTCCATGAGAAAACGATTGGCTTTTTGGTTCATCGGAATGTACCAATCCCCTTTTCTGAATTTCTTTTTCTGAATGGTTTTAGAAATTTCGACTTTTGAATTGATGTGATGAGATTCGTAAGCAAGCGGCGAAGATTCATAATTTTCAATTTTATAAACTTCCACTTCTATTTCCGTATCTTTTTCCAATTGCCGCATTTCAATCTGGTTCAATTTTAACAACTCAATGACTTTCCACCACCCTTGTGGAATGATATAGGCTTTTGGTTTTTCTACTACCAATTCAGCATCAAAATGATTGTAAATCGGGATTTGTTTTTCGTAAGGTTTGTTTCGGTCGTAGTACAATCTCTCCAAACCGGAAACTTCGCTTTTTTTATAGCCGGCTTCAAATCCCTTGAACAGATAATTCTGAAATTTCTCCGGATTATGTTTCCAAGCAATGGGAAATTCTTTCTGCGAAATTTCCTTTGCAATGGTTTGATTTCGAAGTGATTTTATTTCCTGACTGTTTGCTGAAGTGAATTCTATAAAGGAAACCATCAGCTCATAAGTCGCATCCACACGTTGTTTGTACGGCTTCAGCATATGCGTCTCCGGTACGAAACAAAAAGTGCTCCATAGCGTCCCGAATCCGCTCGAATAACGAGGCGAATCGACATATTCATTCCAACCGTCATCAGGCGTTTTTCCCCAAACGTTTACATACGGAATCAGATCATAACCTTTTTTTTGCATGGATTTATAGAGAGCAGGTTCAAAAATTTGGTTAATGTATTTTCCCATTTCGCCACCCAGCTTGCTGTGCTGTGTGGTCAAAAGCGTCATCACATGCTGATAATCCGCACCGTTGCTCACATGATTGTCCACAAAAATATCGGGATCGAGTTCATGAAAGATTTGGGTAAAGGAACGCGCATTTTTAGAATCGCATTTTATATAATCCCGGTTCAAATCCAGATTTTGTGCATTTCCACGCGATCCAACTTCGTCCGGGCCATTTTGATCCACACGGTAAAATTCACTTCGTTTTAAAGTTCCGCCTATGTTGTAAACCGGAATGATCGCCAAAATCACGTTGTCCGGTAATTTGTATTTTCCCACTGTGATGTCCCGACCAAGCAGCATACTGGCATCGATTCCGTCCGGTTCGCCGGGATGGATTCCATTGTTGATCAGAAGGATGGTTTTTCCTTTTTGATGGGCTTTTTTGATGTCAAATTCTCCCGAATTATCGATCAAAACCAAATGAAGTGGAAATCCGGAATCGGTTATTCCTTTTTCCATCATTTTGATTTTCGTCGAATTTTCATCCAAATTCTTCCAAAAATCGATGACTTCAAAATAGGTCGATGTTTTATTTCCGTCGGTCAATTCAAATGGAATTTTTATATTTTGAGCATATTGAAGTTGGAAGGTCAAAAAGACGATTCCCCAGATTATTTTTTTCATTTCAACACAGCCTTCAGTTTATAGCCTTTCTTTTTCAATAAATTGATTACGCCTTCCTTTCCGCCCAAATGCGCCGCCCCTACTCCTATCAAAGTAGGTTTGGATTGGATTTCTTTTTCGATAACGGGAATCCAATTTTGATTTCGTTTATCCAAAAATTCGACTAAACTTCCCTGCGGAAATTTTGGATCTTCAAAACTTTTTTTGGTGAAATCGTATAAACCTTGCACATCTTGATTTCGATAATATTCCACCATTTTTGACAATTCGGATTGTGCTTCCGGAAAATTATTGACCAAATATTTGATGGCTTGAATGGATTCTTCATCCGGTTGGGAAAGAAGAAGTTCAATCTGGCTGTCCATCGATTCCAATCCTTTTATTTCTTTTTTTGCGTTTTGGGCTTCCGTCAACAACATCATATCGTAGCCTAAATCCATAGGACAATCCAATGCGGTTAAACCCAATTGCATGGAGAGTGTCGGCAGATTTAAATTGTCAAACATCATGAGTCCCATTCCCATTTTGGCTTGCAGAAGCGAGTCTACTTTTTGGGTTAAATCCGGACCTAATTTCTCGGACACTTTTTTTCCATCTTTGGAAAGAGAAGCTTCCATCATTTTCCCCATCATGCCGGGATCGTCCATATCCAATTCCAAAACGAGTTGTTCGGTTTGGTCAAAAGCAGATTGAAGTTCTGGAGACATGAGAACTTCACCCTGACAAGCAATGTGAATCGTCCCAAACAAATAAGAAGGTTTTTCCAAACCATTTCCGGAAATCTCCCAAAGAAGGGATTTTTCTTTGATTTCTTGGGAAATACCAAATTGGAAAATAGACAATAAGAGTAAAAGGAAGTATTTTTTCATAAGCTTACTATTGGATAAATTTTTCTTTTAATTCTGGAGTGGGCAACCAACAACTTTCTTGTTTTCCAAACCATTTGTATCGGTTTCTGGATACGAAATCATAAACAGAATTTCGGATGAATTTAGGGAAAGCAAATAAAAGTCCTGAAAGTTTGTACAATCCCTTTAGCTCTTTTCCTATGCGCAAAGCAGCATCAGACCGAGTATAAAACTTTTCTCCATCTACTAAAATCATCGAGTTGAATTCGTCTTTTGACAAATGATTATTTTCTAAGAATTTTTGACCGAATTCGGATTGGAGCGAAGCAAATTTGAATTGGTTTTTTGCGTCATTTTCAATCACTTTTTGAACCGTAGAATTGCATAAATTACAAACTCCGTCAAATAATATGATTTTTTCTGAATTCATCCTCAACTTCTTTACAAAAATCAATCCTTTTTAACCGATTTCACATAAAAATTCCGGTCAATTTTAAAACCCTTTTCTGTTCCACTTTTTAATTTTTCCGTTTTCCAATCGGCCGTAGGGAAAAGCCATTGATCAGAATTGGCAACTTTTACCGGCATATCAAATTTCTCTACAATATTTGTCCATCGGTAGGTGATTTCGTCACCTTTTATTTTGTATTCGAGTGTTGGTACCAACGTAGTTCGTAGATATTGATTAAAAAACTCGGTCAAATCGATTTTACTCATTTGACTCATATAGTCTTCGATTTGTTTTGTTGTAACGGTTTGATGATAAAATTTCTCGTTCAACCCACGTAAAATTCGCAGAAACAAATCATCATCTTCAAGCAAATGACGGAAAGTATGGATCATATTGGCGCCTTTATAATAAATATCGCCGCTTCCTTCTTGGTTCACACCATAAATCCCAATCATCGGAATATCATTTAAAATATTCATTCTCGTACCGATCACATAATCATTCCCAGCTTCTATACCGAAAAGTTCTTGTGTGTGAAGGGTTTCGGAATACGCCGTAAAACTCTCGTGCACCCACATATCGGCCACATCTTGGGTCGTGATGTTATTACCAAACCATTCGTGACCTGATTCATGTACCAATATAAAATCCCACTTCAATCCCCATCCGGAACTCGACAAATCTCTTCCCAAATATCCATTTTCGAAATGATTTCCATACGCAATTGCACTCTGGTGTTCCATTCCCAAATGAGGCGCTTCTACCAGTTTGTATCCGCCTTCATAAAAAGGATAAGGTCCAAACCATTTCTCAAATGATTTCAACATGGGTTTTGTTTGTTCAAATTGTTTTTCTGCTTTTTCCCGATTGTAATCCAACACCCAATAATTCAAAGAAAGCTCTCCTTTTTCACCTTTGTAAGCATCTTTTATTTCGGTATAATGACCTATATACGGAATGATATTGTAATTGTTAATGGGATTTTTTACCTCCCAAACAAATTCTAATTTATCATCGATTTGATTCATATCCACCAACTTACCATTTCCGATCGCAATCAAATCCTCCGGTACGATCATCGATAATTTTGCACCCAAATCCGGTTCATCGCCCTGGTAATCTTTATTTGGAAACCAAACACTTGCGCCCAAACCTTGGCAAGCTACCGACATAAAAGGACGACCTTTTGCGTCTTGTTCAAAAATCCAACCGCCATCCCAAGGTGGTTGAACCGCTACACGAGGGTTTCCAGAAAATTCGAGTTCTAAAATGTGTTTGGAATTGGTTTTCCATTTTTTATCGGTTTTGATAAAATATACATTTCCTTCACGACGAATATTTTGAGAATTAATTTCAACATCATCCAATTTTACTTTCCCCAAATTCATCGGTTCTTGTAAATCAATTTGAATGATTTCTCTAGAAAGATTTTCAGTAATTTCAAATTGGATTGCATTTTTTCCTTTGATAAATCGTTTTTCAAAGTCTGGTTCAACTTGAATGTCATAATGCAAAACATTCCACCAATTCCTAAATTCGTTGTTGCTCCCGCGCAAAGAATCTTGTCGTGTAAATTCTTTTTTGTGATTAAGTATTTGGGCATCAACCGTTAACGAGAAAAATACAATTAGGATATAAAACCACTTCATAGAATTAATTTGAGAATTCGAATTTACGAATAAAGCCGGATTGAAAACAATTTGAAATTTTTAGTGCATTTTCACGCAACCTTTCCTTATTTTCACATCTTATTAACAAATACTCTACCCATGCTTCAAAAACTTATATTCAGCTTTTTTTATATCTTCTTGATTTTCTTCATCGTATGTGAAAATTTCTTCCAATCCAAAAATGGAAACATCATCAGCGACCTGATGGATTAAAATTCACTTACGAAATGAAGTTTTACGGAAGGATATTTTTCTTGTGTCATCTGTATGGTAAAAGATGAATCTGCGAGAAAAACCAATTGCCCAAATTTATCATGGGCCAAATATTTCTGCTTCACTCTTTTGAATTCCTGAAACTCCGCTGATTTCTCATCTTCCACTTCTACCCAACAAGCTTTAAAAATCGAAATCGGTTCATAAGAAACTTTGGCTCCGTATTCATGTTCCAAACGGTACTGGATTACTTCATATTGCAAAGCTCCTACAGTCCCGATGATTTTCCTGTTGTTCATTTCTAAAGTAAACAACTGAGCTACACCTTCATCCATCAATTGATCAATTCCTTTTTCTAATTGTTTGGCTTTCAACGGATCAGCATTATTAATATAACGGAAATGTTCCGGTGAAAAAGATGGAATTCCTTTGAACATCATTTTTTCACCTTCGGTCAATGTATCACCAATTCGGAAATTTCCAGTATCATGAAGACCGACGATATCACCTGCAAAACTCTCATCCACGATTTCCTTTTTATCAGCAAAAAAAGCATTGGGACTACTGAATTTCATGTTTTTACCTTGTCTTACATGCAGGTAATTTTTATTTCGTTCAAATTTACCTGAAACGATTTTCACAAATGCCAAACGGTCTCGGTGTTTGGGATCCATATTAGCATGGATTTTAAAAACAAATCCTGAAAAATTATGCTCAAACGGTTCTACAATTCTTGTAGTTGTTTCTTTGGATTGCGGATGGGGAGCGATGTCCACAAAAGCATCTAACAATTCTCGTACTCCGAAATTATTTAAAGCCGAACCAAAAAATACAGGCTGTAAACGACCACTCATGTATTCTTCATTATCAAATTTCGGGTAAACTTCAGTTACCAATTCGATTTCATTTCTTAAATTTTCCGCAAAACTTTCTCCTATGATGGTATCCAATTCAGGATCATCTAAATTGTCAAATGCGATGGATTCTGAAATTTTTTGTTTGTTCTCGTTTGAAAATAGTCCGATGTTTTTCTCCCAAATGTTATAAATCCCCTTAAAAGTTGAACCAATTCCAATCGGCCAGGAAAGAGGTGTTACACGTAAACTTAGCTTTTGTTCGATTTCGTCCATCAAATCAAATGCATCTTTACCTTCGCGATCCATTTTATTGACAAAAACGAGCATCGGGATGTTACGCATACGACAAACTTCTACCAATTTTTCTGTCTGCTCTTCTACTCCTTTAGCGACATCCACAACCACGATTACCGAATCTACTGCAGTCAGAGTACGAAAAGTGTCTTCAGCAAAATCTTTGTGTCCCGGCGTATCGAGAATGTTGATTTTTTTGTTTTTATAATCAAAAGCCAAAACGGAGGTAGCCACAGAAATCCCTCTTTGACGCTCTATTTCCATAAAGTCAGAGGTTGCTCCTTTTTTGATTTTATTGCTTTTTACAGCTCCGGCTTCTTGGATTGCTCCTCCAAACAACAATAATTTTTCAGTTAAAGTCGTTTTTCCGGCATCAGGGTGCGCTACGATTCCAAATGTTTTTCTACGGCTGATTTCTGTTTCTAAGGACATAAATAAAATTTGCGGATGCAAAGATAAGATTTAGAAATTAGAATTTAGAAGTAGAATGCTAGAATCAAAGCATCATGACATCTTGAATTCCGGAAGCCGATTTATAATAATGGATAACTTGATCTGCATCCAAAACATATACGACAGCAGTCACTGATGTATATTTTCCGTTTTTGGATTCTTTCATAGAGAATTGTGGACGAGCTCCGTCAAATAATCGCTGGACTTCCGCTATCCTTTTATTGTCCGTAGGTACGATGAACTTAAAGGTATAATTGGAAGGGAATTCGGTTGTATCATCCAATCGTTCTTTAAAATTTTTGTAGAATTCTTCTTGATTTGGTGTTTGTTCGTTCATCTTTAAATTAGATTTCGTTTTTCAATAATCCGTCCAAAATAGCAACCAATTCTTGGTTGACTTGTCCGGTGACATGATCCATAGGCCGAGGCGGATTTTCATTGAGGATTTCTCCGTCTTTTCCGATGATTAAAAACTTAGGAATGGATGAAATCTCATAATCCCGCTGAAATGAAGTTCCTTTTCCAGCAAACAACTGAACTCCAGCCATTTGTTTGTCCCGGACCATTTTCTGCCACTTTCCTTTATCACGATCACTATCTATGGAAATACTGACAAATTCTATATTTTGATCACGGTATTTTTCTTCCAATTCTTTCATGGCAGGAAGCTGTTGCAAACAAGGACGACACCATGTAGCCCAAATGTCCACATACAAATATTTTCCTTTTAAATCTTCCAAACCCACTTGAGATCCATCGATCGATGCCAATTGAAAACTTGGGGCGTAATCTACGATGGAAGCGATTTCTTCCGGTGAACGTTCGGTGATTTCACCTATGGAAATTTCTTCTTTTTTTGAATCACATTGGATAAAAATAAAGACAAAAAACAATAATGGGATAGTTTTAAATGGCATACAAATCATAATTAGAACAGCAAATTTAAACAATTCCCAAAAGCTTGTCAATTAATTAGCTGTTTACTTGACTTTCGGGTATTCAGGATTGTATATTTGCGCCAAAATTTTGCGATATGAAAATGAAAACTTCCGATTTTAATTTTAAACTGCCTGAAGAACTTCTAGCGGAGCATCCATCTGAACAACGTGATGAAGCCCGATTAATGGTTCTGGACAGAAAAACGGAAACCATCGAACATAAGTTATTCAAAGATTTGATCGATTATTTTGACGAAGGTGATGTCATGATCATGAACAACACCAAAGTTTTTCCGGCTCGTCTGATGGGTAACAAAGAAAAAACCGGAGCCAAAATCGAAGTTTTCTTGCTTCGCGAATTGGATGCTGAGACTAGACTTTGGGACGTTTTGGTAGATCCTGCAAGAAAAATCAGAATTGGAAATAAATTATTTTTTGGAGATGATGATAGTTTGGTTGCCGAAGTTGTAGACAACACGACTTCACGTGGGCGAACTTTACGTTTTCTATTTGATGGAAGTTATGATGAATTTCGTCAAGCTTTGGAAGATTTGGGAGAAACTCCCCTTCCCAAATACATCAAAAGAGACGTCATTCCGGAAGATGCGGAACGCTATCAAACCATTTATGCCAAACATGAAGGTGCAGTAGCGGCTCCTACCGCCGGATTGCACTTCTCCAAACATTTATTGAAACGACTGGAAATCAAAGGAGTAGATTTTGCTGAATTGACTTTACATGTCGGACTTGGAACTTTTGCTCCTGTTGAAGTAGAAGATTTATCCAAACATAAAATGGAATCAGAACAAGTGATCATTTCTGAAGAAACTGCAAAACTTGTCAATCATGCCATAGATGAGAAAAAAAGAGTTTGCGCTGTAGGAACGACTTCTATGCGTGCCATTGAAAGTTCAGTTTCGGCCAATAACCATTTGAATCCTTTCAATGGTTGGACCAACAAATTCATTCATCCGCCATATGAATTCGGTGTTGCCAATTGTATGATCACCAATTTCCACACCCCAAAATCAACGCTAATCATGATGATCAGTGCTTTTGCAGGTCATGATTTTCTGATGAAAGCTTATAAAGAAGCCGTGAAAGAAAAATACAAATTCTACTCATACGGTGACGCCATGTTAATAATCTAAATTGACAACCAAAAAAAAAGATATCAGAAAACTAAATCTTGAAGATTTAGAAACGCATTTGACTTCGATAGGAGAAAAATCTTTCAGAGCCAAACAAATTTATGAATGGCTCTGGAAGAAAAATGCGCATAGTTTTGATGATATGACCAATTTGTCTAAAAAATTAAGAGATGAATTGGATCAAATTTTTACCATCCAAAACGCTAAAGTAGATCTACTCCAAAAATCAAACGATGGCACCATCAAAAACGGAGTGAAACTCCATGACGGCTTGATGGTCGAATCTGTCCTGATACCAACTGAAACTCGCACCACAGCTTGTGTTTCTTCTCAAGTAGGATGTTCTTTAAACTGCGAATTTTGTGCTACTGCTAAACTAAAACGGATGCGCAATTTAGATGTTGCAGAAATTGTGGATCAAGTCGCTTTAATCGACAAACAAAGTCGAGAATATTTTGATCGTCCGCTTTCAAACATCGTATTTATGGGAATGGGCGAACCCATGATGAATTATAAAAATCTGGTAGACGCCATACGGAAAATCACGACCGACGAGGGATTTGGGATGTCTGCAAGAAGAATCACCGTTTCGACTTCAGGGATTCCAAAAATGATCAAGATGCTTGCTGATGAAAAGTTAAAAGTGAAATTAGCACTTTCCCTTCACACAGCAATTGAAGAAAAAAGAAATGAAATCATGCCTTTTTCGGAAAAATTTCCCCTTACCGAAATCATGGAGAGTCTTCAATATTGGTACAAAGAAACCGGATCCAAAATTACGTTTGAATATTGTGTTTGGGGTGGAATAAATGATGGTGATGAAGACATCAAAGCATTGATTAAATATTGTCGTCAAGTACCGAGCAAAGTCAATTTGATCCAGTATAATCCTATCGGTGAAGGAAAATTTGACCATAGAAATATAAAAGCAGAACAACGCTATGTCAGCGAATTGGAAAAAGCCGGAATCACGGTTATGGTCCGAAAAAGCCGCGGTGGTGATATCGATGCTGCTTGTGGACAATTGGCCAATAAAACGGTAGAAGTTTAAACTTCTTTAATTCTCAAGTCGTACACTAAATCTTTAACTTCCAACAACTTAAAATGCTTAAGTTCAACCAAAGGATTAATGATGTAATTGAATTCTTCCGGAATGACGATAGAGGGAATTTTTAAAATTGGAACTTCTTTTTCAAATAATTTCGTTCCAAATTCTTTGGTTGAAAATGGCGCAGGAGTTTCTTTCCAATCTCCTGGTAAATCTTTAACCTTGATTTCTTTAATTTGATTTTCATCTATTTCAAAAACACAAATGCTCAAAGCCCGAGGGATAAAATCCACATTGACATTGACCGAATATTCCAAAACCGCCAATGAACGACTTTCTGCTGTATAGATACAAGGCGTATCGATTTGGTTCCATCGACCCCCGAAAAGTTTAGCCCCGGTTCCGTTTAAATCTTTGGCGTATTGCGTTTTACTTAATCGATAAACCAACATACCTAAGAATAAACACCATAAGCAATCCTTCCTATCAAATTCCGAACCTCCTCTTTTCCATAGTAGTTATCGATAATATCAAATGGCGCCATACCACCAAGTGCCTGGTTAGGAACAAACATCCATTTATTAAAGCGGTCTTTATCCTCAAAAGACTCATAACCAAACGAATACAAGTCCGCAAGTGATACAATTTTCTCGCTGATTTGGTTGCTGAATTTCTGATCACCCTTTTTATTTATCAAAGTAGCGCGTGTGACAGAAAGAGCACCTGCCAATGAGTCATAGTCTAAAGATGTCGTCTTTTTTAAAGTTTCCAAATAACTTTTTGAAATACCGTTCCGTATGATTTTCATTTTTTGAATAGAAGTCAAATCATTTAAAGGTATAGCAGCATTTCCGTCATAATACATAGTAGGTGCATCATTTACGAAATGATCTGTTTCTGATTGTTTATATCGCAAAGCCATAATAGTATATTTTTAAACTTTTTACAATTCAAATTTATACATATTATTTTAATTTTCCAATTCTTTTTACAGTATTTTCTACAATTTATTTAGCTCGACCTCAGCTGCTTAAATAGTTTGGAGTTCTAATTATGATATTTACATTGAAAAACTCTTCGTAGAGCTTCGAAGAATTAGTTAGAATTATAAAAATAAAAGCTACCTCGATTTTAGAGATAGCTTTTCTTACTATTTAATTGGTAGAATATAATACTCACTTCCAACTTTTCCCTGAGTCAAGGATAGAGCAGACTTACATATTTCGTCTGTACTTTCCTCCTACGTTGAAAAGTGAATTGGTAATTTCACCCAATGAATTATATTTCACCGCTTCCATAATTTGTTCAAAAAGATTTCCGTTGTTTAGTGCTACTTCGTTCAGTTTACCCAAACTTTTTTGGGTATGTTCCGCGTTTGATTTTTGATAATTCTTCACGGCTTCTATCTGAAACTGTTTTTCCTCTTCGGTCGAACGAATGACTTCCTTCGGTGTAACCGTAGGTGAACCATCCGCCCCCAAAAAAGTATTCACACCGATAATCGGGAATTCGCCGGTATGTTTCAAATGTTCATAATACATACTTTCTTCCTGAATTTTACCTCTTTGGTACATCGTTTCCATTGCACCCAAAACGCCTCCTCTATCTGTTAATCGGTCAAATTCTGCATAAACGGCCTCTTCCACCAAATCGGTTAATTCTTCAATGATAAAAGAACCTTGAATCGGATTTTCATTTTTAGCTAACCCCAATTCTTTGTTGATGATCAACTGAATTGCCATTGCACGACGTACCGATTCTTCGGTCGGTGTTGTGATGGCTTCATCGTAAGCATTGGTATGCAAAGAATTGCAATTGTCATAAATCGCATACAAAGCTTGCAAAGTCGTACGGATGTCGTTAAATGCAATTTCCTGTGCATGTAGCGAACGACCAGAAGTTTGGATATGGTATTTCAGCATTTGGGAACGTTCATTTCCGCCGTATTTCAACTTCATTGCTTTGGCCCAAATTCGCCTCGCTACACGACCGATTACTGCGTATTCCGGGTCGATTCCATTGGAGAAAAAGAAAGATAAATTCGGCGCAAAATCGTCGATGTGCATTCCTCTCGACAAATAATATTCAACGTACGTAAATCCATTGGCCAATGTAAATGCCAACTGCGAAATCGGATTAGCTCCGGCTTCTGCGATATGATAACCCGAAATGGAAACCGAATAAAAATTTCGGACTTTCTGTTCAATGAAATATTGCTGCACATCACCCATCAGACGAAGCGCAAATTCGGTTGAGAAAATACAAGTATTTTGCGCTTGGTCTTCTTTTAAGATATCAGCCTGAACCGTTCCACGAACTGTAGAAAGCGTTTTGGTTTTGATTTCATTGTAAACATCATTTGGCAAAACCTCTTCACCAGTTAATCCTAACAACATCAATCCTAAACCATCATTTCCTTCTGGAAGATGACCATTGTATTCGGGACGTTTCAGTCCATGGTCATCGTATTTTTCTTTGAGTTTTTCTTCAACTTTTTCTTCTAATTTATTTTCTTTGATGTAGCGTTCACATTGTTGATCAATTGCCGCATTCATAAAGAATCCGAGCAACATCGGCGCAGGTCCGTTGATGGTCATAGACACCGAAGTCGTCGGGGCACAGAGATCAAAACCGGAATAGAGTTTTTTCGCATCATCCAGCGTTGCGATCGAAACGCCTGCATTTCCGATTTTTCCGTAAATATCGGGACGAACAGCGGGATCTTGCCCATACAAAGTCACACTGTCAAATGCTGTCGACAAACGCGCTGCCGGCATTCCCAAACTCACATAGTGAAAACGACGATTAGTCCGTTCCGGTCCACCTTCCCCGGCAAACATCCTTGTTGGATCCTCTCCTGTGCGTTTGAACGGATAAATTCCGGCGGTGTACGGAAACTCACCCGGTACATTTTCCTGCAAACTCCATTTTAAAATGTCACCCCAGGCTTCATAACGAGGCAATGAAACTTTTGGAATTTGAAGGTGCGAAAGGGATTCAGTATGGGTTTGGATTTTGATTTCTTTGTCCCGAACTTTGAACGAATAAATTTCGTCTGTGTATTGTTTTTTCTTTTCTTTCCAATTCTGAATCAGCGCTTTATTTTCGGCCGATAATTCTTGGTATTTATTTTCTTTAATAGACTCTAAATCAATTGATTGATTATTATCTTTTAAAATTTTAGTTGAAAGCTCCAATGCATAGATTTCCTGGGCAATTTGGCTTTGCGCATCTGCCCATTTGTCATAGCTGTGGTTGTTCTCGACGATTTCAGAAAGGTATCGAATTCGTTTCGGCGGAATGACTGCCGTTACTTGTTCTTTGGCCACTTTGTCAAAGGTTAAATTCGACTCAAATTTCCCATCAGAATATTCATTCAAACGGTTCATCAAAGCTTTGTACAATTGGTTAGTTCCGGCATCATTAAATTGTGAAGCACGCGTCGGATACACCGGCATATTTTCTGGCGATTCGTTGAAACGTTCGTGGTTGCGTTGGAAGGTTTTTTTCACATCACGCAATGCATCTTCAGCACCTTTTTTATCAAATTTATTTATGGCTACAATTTCCGCAAAGTCTAACATGTCAATCTTCTCCAATTGCGTAGCAGCACCGTATTCCGGCGTCATCACATACAGTGGAACGTCTGCATACTCCATCACTTCCGCACCCGATTGGCCGATTCCTGAAGTTTCCAAAATGATCAAATCAAATCCCGCCGCTTTCAAAACATCCAAAGCCGGGGCAATATGTTTGGAAATGGAAGAATTCGCCTGGCGCGTTGCCATCGAACGCATATACACACGCGGATTATTGATGGAATTCATCCGGATTCTATCTCCGAGAAGTGCGCCACCCGTTTTACGTTTGGTTGGATCTACAGAAATAATCCCGATGGTTTTCTCCGGGAAATCCAATAAATATCGTCTAACTAATTCGTCAACCAATGAAGATTTACCGGCTCCACCCGTTCCGGTCATTCCGAGAATCGGGGAATGGTTTTCTTCTGCCAATTTTTTGACTTCTTTGTAATAGGAATCGTATTGGTCGATGTTGTTTTCAAAAGCTGAAATGGTTTGTGCCAAATGATGATTGTCTTTATTATCCAACGCATCGATCATTTCTTGTGTCAATTTATCGCCTGTCGGAAAATCCGATTTCATCACCAAATCGTTGATCATTCCTTGCAATCCCAACTCCCGTCCATCGTCGGGCGAATAAATGCGGCAAATTCCATACTCCATTAAATCTTTGATTTCAGAAGGAAGAATAACACCTCCACCCCCACCAAAAATTTGGATGTGTCCGGCTCCTTTTTCCTGAAGCAAATCATACATATATTTAAAATATTCGTTGTGACCGCCCTGATACGAAGTCATCGCAATGGCTTGTGCATCTTCCTGGATGGCGGTATCCACCACTTCTTCTACGCTTCGGTCGTGTCCGAGATGGATAACTTCCACTCCGGTGCGTTGAATCATACGCCGCATAATATTGATGGCGGCATCGTGTCCGTCAAAAAGGGAAGCTGCCGTTACGACACGGATGGCATTTTGAGGTTTATAAACATCTTTACGGATATCGAATTCTTTTTTTTCTATGGTATCTGACATTTGTTTTGCTTTTAAATGAAGTCTCAAAAGACTTGGTTTCAAAAATACGATAATTCGATAATTCGGCAATAAGGTTTCAAACTTTGCCAAAAGGACAGATCGAATGGATTTATTTTATTATTTTTGGATTCCAACCGGGAAACGCTCTGCATTCCAACTACCCAAACTGATTTCCTTTGTGTCTATTGTAGTCGCCCATTCCGGAATGTTTAACTGATTATAAGTATTTACACTTGAATAAACAAAACACTACCAACCTTTTATTAGTTTTCAAACGTTTGGTTGCGTTGCGTATATTTGGGAGTTGTGCGTCATTTTGGAAAAACGAACCATAAAATAAATATGAAACAGAAATTACTTTTTTTGAGTTTATTGTTTACAATTATTTTTTTGGACAAAATACTAAAATTGATTCTTTAGCATCAAAGAATTCTAATTTGAATTGGATTAATAGCTTAGAAGAGGTAAATACAAAAGGAGAAAAACTCAAAGTTATAATTGAAAAAATTAAAACAGATTCTATTATTTCCCAATCAGATATTACTGAAAAAATTGTAATTAAAGTTAATGATGGCGAAAATGTAAATGATGCAATAAACAAAAAAACAAAATGTAAAATAGTTTTTGTTTTAATTCAAGGAAAAGTTGGTCATTTGTTAGACTTAAATCAATATCCAAATTATTCAGTAGTTTTAAAATATTTAACTGAAGAAACAATAGATTCAATAGAAATTCTGAAAGATGAAAAAGCAACTTCACTTTATGGAAGTAGAGCAATTTGCGGTGCAGTTATAATGAAAAGTAACAATAAAAAACTGAAAAAATTAATCAGAAAAAGTTTGCGAAAATAAAAAACGAACGCACAACAGCAGTTTGGCAAAATGGCGGGTTTAGTGCTAAAATGAACATTTGGTTTTCAAATGAAGTTTAGTGCAAAAATGAAAGTAAGTGTTTCAAAATCCGCCACTTCGCCAAGCTGCAAAACGTTATCGGTAATGCAACAAAAAATCGACAAATCAATAAAAATTTTCAAAAAAAAAGCATAGATGAATTTATCCGAGTATATTATGAAAAGAAACGGAGTTCCAATTGGACATCCAAATTCTCTTCGAAATAACTTGCAAAAATCATTAGGTGCGAAAAACTTTCATACATTTTGGAACTATTGGAATCCAATCTTTAGCTATTATTTAGGAACAAAAATATTCCGTCCATTAAAACGAATATTTCCATTAATACTTTCTTTAATTCTAACATTTGTTTTCTGTGGCTTTATCCACGATTTAGTAACAACATTCATAAGAGGAAAACTTTCATTGTTCTTTACTGTTTGGTTTTTGTTAATGTCAATTTTTGTTGTCATTTCAAAACAACTTAATTACAATTTATCTGACAAAAAGTGGATTTTCAGAGCATTTATAAATCTGTCAATTATCGGATTTTGCTTTTTTGCCACAAAATATTTGAACATTCTATTGAGCTTCTATTAAAATAGAGTTGGAAATTAAATTTCAAAAAGGCAACTAAACCTGAAGTAAAATAAGTGAACTGAAGAAAAATTACGAAACTGAAAATGATTAAATCAATAATTAATGCGTAAATAAAAGCACTACCGCTAACATCGGTTTTGCAAAAGAGCGGGTTAAGTGCAAAATTCAACGGCAGTTCTTCGTTTGAACTTTTGTACAAAACTGAACATTTGTGCTTCGATTTCCGCCACTTCGCCAAGCTGCAAACCGTTGTGGCGAAATTGACTTCGTCGAAATATCATTCATCGACTAAAAGGAGATAATCTTCGATTTCTTCGCTGCCGCTTCGTCTTTTGCCGTGCTGACTTTTTCACACCAAATTGCAGCAGATTGCTATCCTTTAAAGAATGAGCTTTTCTGAAATATTATTTCCTGAAAATCGGTATGAAATTTAAAATGAAAGATTTTAAAAACCATCTATGAATCTAAATCGATTAAAACCCGTAAATTTGCACTTCGAATTTTCTGAAAATTATGCGCACAAAATCCACCGGGAAGAAGAAAATCAACATCGTCACACTTGGCTGTTCCAAAAACGTCTATGATTCAGAGGTTTTGATGGGACAACTCAAAGCCAACGGCAAAGAAGTCGTTCATGAAAAACAAGGTGAAATCGTGGTGATTAATACTTGTGGTTTCATTGACAATGCCAAAGAAGAAAGCGTGAATACAATCCTTGATTTCGTTCAGCGAAAAGAAGAGGGTTTGGTAGAAAAAGTTTTCGTAACGGGTTGTCTTTCGGAACGCTATAAACCTGATTTGGAAAGGGAAATACCGGATGTGGATCAATATTTCGGAACGCGGGATTTGCCTTTATTATTAAAAGCTTTGGGCGCGGATTATAAGCACGAATTGGTGGGTGAGCGATTGACCACTACACCTCGTCATTATGCCTATTTGAAAATTTCAGAAGGTTGCGATCGCCCTTGTTCCTTTTGTGCCATTCCACTTATGCGCGGTGGACACCGCTCCACCCCGATCGAAGATTTGGTAAAAGAAGCCAAAAATTTAGCTAAAAAAGGAACCAAAGAATTGATTTTAATTGCCCAAGATTTGACGTATTATGGATTGGACATTTATAAAAAACGCGCATTGGCCGATTTGCTGAAAGAACTGGTAAAAGTTGAAGGAATTCAGTGGATTCGTTTGCATTATGCATTCCCGAGCGGTTTTCCGGAAGATGTGCTCGATGTCATCCGTGAAGAACCCAAAGTTTGTAATTACATCGATATTCCTTTGCAACATATTTCGACAGAAATTCTAAAATCGATGCGTCGAGGAACTACCTATGAAAAAACCAATGCTTTGTTGGATAAATTCAGGGAAAAAGTGCCGGGAATGGCAATCAGAACGACTTTGATTTGTGGTTATCCGGGTGAAACGGAAGCACATTTTCAAGAAATGAAAGAATGGGTCAGGACGCAACGATTTGACCGATTGGGTTGTTTTACGTATTCTCATGAAGAAAACACACATGCTTTTGGTTTGGAGGATGATGTTCCGGCAGATGTGAAACAAAAAAGAGTGGACGAAATCATGGAAGTTCAGTCGCAGATTTCTTGGGAATTGAACCAGGAAAAAATTGGCAAAACATTCAAAGTTTTGATCGACCGAAAAGAAGGCAATTACTTTGTGGGACGCACGGAATTTGATTCGCCTGACGTGGACAATGAAGTTTTGATTCCGGCTGAAAATATTTACCTATCCATTGGTGAATTTGTCACAGTTGAAATTGAATCTGCAGAAGAATTTGATTTGTTCGGAAAACTGATCTAATCATTATTTTTCAAAGCTCCTGCTCCCAATTATGAACGCAAAATACTATTTGGCAGTGATGTCTGCCTTTATCATTTGGGGATTGTTTAGCTTACCCTTAAAAGCCATTGAGAACTACGCCTCATTGGACATTCTTTTATCGAGGGTTTTAATGGCCAGCGTTTTGATTTTGGCGATTAGCTTACTTTTTCGAAGAAAAATCAGTCTAGAAAACCTCCGAATTTTTAAAAATTTAAATCCGCAAAACCGACGGAAATTAATCTTTCTCAACCTGGTGAGTTCGATTTTATTGGCAATCAATTGGTACCTTTTCATTTATGTGATGAACCGAATCAGCGTAAATGCAACCTCGCTGGCTTATATGCTCTGCCCTATCATTACCACGGTTTTGGCTTATATCATCCTGAAGGACAGACTTTCAAAAGTGCAATGGATTGCGGTATTACTGAGTTTAATGAGTTGTATTTTGCTTTCCATCGGACATTTTATGGACGTTTTTTACAGTTTTATCATTGCCCTTTCTTATGCGATTTATTTAATTTTACAAAAGAAAAACCAACAACTCGACCGATTTTTCACATTGACCTTTCAAATTGTTTGCGGAACGATTATTTTACTGCCGCTGTATAGTCAGCAACAAGAATTGCCTGAAAAAGGCGCCTATTTTTATGGAATTGTTTTTCTGATTGCGGGTGTTTTTACAATACTTCCGATGTTTTTAAATGTCTTTTCGCTCAACAAGCTGAATTCTTCTACAGCCGGAATTTTCATTTACATGAATCCCGTTTTCAGTTTTTTATTGGCCTTATTGTATTTCAAAGAAGAAATGGATTCGGTTAAAATCATAGCTTATTCGGTGGTTTTTTTCTCGGTAATTTTGTTTAATCTTCCTTTGATTTCGCAATTAATTCGACCCAAAAAAAGCCTGACGAACTGAATCGCCAGGCTATCCGTAACTATTTGATAATGAATTTTACTGGACTGTAATTTTCTTTACGGATTCTTTTAATTCCTTTTGTTTTGGAAGTAAAACTTTAAGAATCCCATCTGCATAAGTTGCCTGCACATTTTCGGTATCCACCAAATCCTTTGGCAGGGCAAAACTTCTTTGGAAGTTGAAATAACTGAATTCCTTTCGGGTATAGTTCTCTTTTTCCTCCAGGTTTTCAGCCAATTTGTTTACACTTAATTTCAAAACATTTTCTTCTACTTCAATATTGAAATCTTCTTTTTTCAGACCGGGAGCGGCCAATTCGATTTCAAATTCATTCTCGCTATTTTTAATATTAACGGCCGGTACAGAGAATTTGGAATTCAATTCCGGTTTAAACCAGTTGGAATCGTTCCAAAAGTTGTCCATAAATCCGCCAAATAAATCCGGGTTTCTTTTCATCATTGTATTCATATTGTCTAAATTTTAAAGTTTAAATTATTGGTTTTGGAAAATTCAATTTGCATTCCAATCGGAATTTCAGTCATTTTTTTACGCCATTTTGTCTGAAATTCTTATGATTTCAATGATTTATACGTCAAAATGTCTTAAATTTAGAAATTCATAGAAATTAACACATCATTTGATTTTTATCCTTAACTTTATTTGCAGAAATCCAAAAAGAATTTGAAATGAAAAAAGCTTTACTATTATGTTCGGTAATGATTGCCGGTTCTTTTCTTAATGCACAAGATATCACAATTGCTACCGGGTTAAACAAAGGAAAAATTGACTTTCAAGATTTTAGAAAAATAGACCTGAATCATTTAGGTTCGACCAACGTCGTTTTAACCAAATCAGATAAAATCAATTTTGAAAACATGACTACTGAAGTAACCAAAACCTGTAGTTGTGGGAAATACATCGCTGCAATGACTGTTTCTGAGTCTGGAGATCTATTTTACATCCCCATGAACGGAACCAAAGTTTCAAGCGTAAACGTTACTTCCAAATCCGGAGCTCAGTTTGAAATCCCAAATTCTGTGATGGACAACAAAAACCAAGCTACTTATTTTGCGAGAATGACTACCGGTTCTGATGGATTTATGTATGCTTTGAATAACAACGGTTCTGAATTATTAAAAATTTCCGCCGGCGGAACGGTTCAAAATTTAGGAAGCATCCAGATCGTTGGTGAAAAAGCAAAAGCTTTGGGTGACGAAAAATTGAGTTTTGGAGGCGATATGATTGCAGATGCATTTGGAAATCTATATGTTTTCAGTGCTGCAGGACATGTTTTTAAAATCAATCCCAATCAATTGAGTTCAGGATATGTAGGGAAAATAAAAGGTTTGGCTGATGGTTATACCGTTAACGGTGCTGCCGTTACAAAAGATGGAAATGTTTTACTGGCCACATCTTCTGCTCATGGATTTTATACCATGGACATCCAAACCCTAGAGGCCAGTTTCAAAGCTGATTATGATTTGCCGGTTTATGACATGGCGAGCCCTTATTTTTTACGTCAAGATTTGATGGATGAAATCACCGAAGCCTCTTCTTATTATAGTTTATATCCGACAATCGTAAAAGACAGTGAATTGAACATCGTTTCAAAATCAAATGAAAATTCCACATTGCAAGTGACAGTTTGGAATCTTAACAATAAACAAATCTATTCCAAATCTTTATCCGTAAATAAAATAGGAGATTTTAAAGTTAGCCTTAACGGTACTTTGCAACCCGGAATTTATGTTTTAAAAGCTGTTAATCAAAAAGGCATTGAAGTAATTAATACCAAATTTACGCTGGTACGATAATTTCTGTCTTTAATTTCAAACCGAAAGTTTGGAAAAACAAGGATAGCTCAATTTACAAAAACAGACAATGCGTTCTGAGAAGTAGATTGAGCTATTTCTTTTTCACTCAATCCATAAACATCCGCCAATTTTTTGACCACATTTTGAATATAGGCAGATTCATTTCTTTTCCCGCGATAAGGAACCGGAGCCAAATAGGGTGAATCTGTTTCCAAAACGATGTGTTCCAAAGGAATTTCGTTGATAAACTGATCGATCTTTCCGTTTTTAAACGTTACGACCCCTCCTATTCCCAATTTCATATTGAAACCGATAGCACGGACTGCCTGTTCTTTTGTTCCGGTGAAACAATGAAAAATACCGAATAGTTTTTCGTCTTTTTCCTCTTCAAGCACTTCAAAAATTTCGTCAAAACTCTCACGACAATGAATCACAATGGGCAATTCTTTTTCCTTGGCCCATCCAATTTGTTTTTTAAATGCCTGTTGCTGGATGCCCAAAGTCGATTTGTCCCAATACAAATCGATCCCGATTTCTCCAACCGCAGAAAATGCCCTTTTGTCCAACCATTTTTTTACTTCTTCCAATTCAAATTCAAAAGTTTCAGGTTGAACGGAAGTAGGATGCAGTCCCATCATCAGATGCATTTCTTGAGGATAATTCCGCTCCAGATCCAACATCCGCTCTGTGTAAGTCGAATCAATCGCCGGAATATAAAACCGCTCGATTCCAGCTTCTTTTGCTCGCTGAATCATTTCAGGTCTATCCGTGTCAAATTCTTCCGAATAAAGATGTGTATGGGTGTCAATCAACATTTTCGATCATTTTTTGCAACATTAATTTTTCTTTTTGGAAACTGTTTTTTGGGAAAAGAAATTCTGCTGATTCTATTTGTTTTGCTGTTTTATAAAGAAATTCTTTATATGCCGTGGTTTTTGAATTCATAGGTCTATGCGCCATTGCCGACTTGATTTTCCCGGCAATTTTAATATTGTCAACCGTGAGATAATCAAAATAGGTTTGAGAAAATTTCTCCCAGATATATTCAACTCCTAATTCATTTGGATGCACCAAATCTTCTTTATAAAAACGATAATCCCGCAAATCATCCATCATCAATTCATAAGCCGGAAAATAATCCACATTTTCAAACTGAGAAGCGACTTGAAACAAATTAGAAATCAATTTGGATTTGCTCAATGAATTTTCCACAATTCCATCTTTCGTATGCCGTACCGGACTTATGGTAACGATGATTTGGGCTTTTGGGTTGATGTCCAGAATCAAATTGAAACAATTCCGAATTGAGGTTTGGATCTGCTGGTCATCCAACAAATATTTTTCAAAATACTTTTGCGGAACCTTATGACAATTGGCCACAAAAATACCCATTTCGGTCATTTGATAGACCCAAGCTGTACCGAAAGTCAATAGAAAAACATCGGTCTGCTGAATAAAGTCATTGGCTTTTTGTAATTCCGCATTGATATTGTCCAAAGTTTCCTCCGGCGAAATACGATTAAAAGCACTATGATGGTCCCAGCTGAAAAAGATTTCACCGTATTGTAAAATTTCCTCTCGAGTATATTGGGTAAACGAATGAATTCGCGCCAGCGCATTTTCAATGGCAAGTGGATGAAACAAAGTGCCAAAAGGATTGCGTAAAACTTGAAATTTAGCATCTGCCAACTTTTCACCCAATTCGTCGACAAAACAGGAACCGATTCCCATGATTTTACGAGAATGATTAATCTTTTGATCTGATTCCGGAATTTGTAATTCGGTTCTGAATTTCATTAGATTTGTCTATCTATCAGCGAGCCCGCCAATTCTTTGAGTTGAAGTTTCTTTTCTTCTTCCACTTCGATTTTATTGAGATAACTCATGGCGATGTCAGTATAATGACCGATTAAGGTCATCACTTCGAAATCAACTTTTGAAACACGGAATATTTTCTCCACGGCATAAACCTTATCGACGTTATCTGTTTTCATTCCATACCAAAACTTCAATTCCTTCCTATCATGCTCATCTGCCAATTCAAGTGCTTTGATGTACAGAATCGTCTTTTTATTTTCGATGATATCACCGGCGTGAATTTTCCCAAAATCCTGTTGACCAAACACATCCAGATAATCATCTTTTAACTGAAATGCAATCCCCAAATTTTTACCGAATTCATATAAATTCAAATAATCCTCTTCTTTCGCATCGGCTATCATGGCGCCGATTTGAAGAGAAGCACCCATCATCACACCGGTTTTTAGGGTAATCATTTGGATGTATTCCTCATAAGAAACTTCATTTTGGGTTTCAAAATTCATGTCGTATTGTTGACCTTCACAAAGTTCTACAGCTGTTTTGGAAAATAATTGGGTTACGGCTTTGAACTGTTCTGCCGGCAGATCTTCAAACATACGATAGGCCTGAATCAGCATCGCATCACCGGAAAGAATTCCCGTATTGACATTGTATTTTAAATGAACTGTTTCTTTGCCTCTACGCAGTGGTGCTTCATCCATGATGTCATCATGCATCAATGAAAAGTTATGAAAATATTCTATCGCCAATGCAGGTTTAACTACTTTTTCAGGTTTTCCGTCAAAAACATAAGAACCTAGCATTACGATTACAGGCCGAAGCCGTTTTCCTCCTATGCTTAAAATATAATCACATGGCTCATAAAGCGCTTTTGGCGCCATGCCTATAAACGAATTTTTTTCCAATTCAGCATTGATCAATTCCTGGTACTGTTCGATGACACTCATAGTTATTCTTTCTTGTTGTCGCAAAGATAAGCCAAGCCTTGAAGTTGGAAAAACAATTGGAAAGAGAATATGAGAAATTTCACCTTCTCCTACTTCTTAGATTTGAAATCAGTTTGCTTATATTTGAAACTTATGATTTTCTAAAAATTCAATTCATGACCAAAAGATTAGTTTCCCTTTTATTGATTTCTTCCTTATTTTCAGGACTTTTTGCCCAAGAAAACATCAGCTTTCAAAAACCGCCCAAAGAAATTTTGGATTTGGTCGAATATGAAAGAGCACCCAGTGTGATGATGGATTCCGACAAAAATTTCATGATCATGACCTATCGGGATACCTATAAAACGCTGGATGACTTGAATCAGGATGAATTAAGATTGGCAGGATTGCGCATCAACCCCAATCATCATATTTCCAGCACCATTACTTATTTGAACAACATCAAAGTCAGAAAGATTTCGGAGAAAAATGAAATTCAAGTTACCGGACTTCCTGAAAATCCAAAAATCGCTTACCTCACTTGGTCGCCGGATGAAAGCAAAATTGCCTTTACCCATACGGGAAAAAATGGTTTGGAACTTTGGGTTTTGGATGTGAAATCAGCTGCTGCACAAAAAATTTCGACTCAACCTTTAAATGCCAATTTAGGAAATCCGATTACTTGGTTTTCGGACAATCAAAATATGCTGATCACGACGGTTCAGAAGGATTTAAAATTAATCGATTCCAAAAAAGATTTACCGGAAGGACCGATTGTTTCGAATTCGGACGGTTCGGTTTCGCAGAACAGAACTTACCAAGATTTATTAAAAAATAAAACCGACGAATTCAATTTTGAACAAATCACCACAACCGAAATCTACAAAGTCAATATCAACGGTCAAACTTCACTTTTTAAAGAAAAAGCGATGTACCAAAACATCAGTTTTTCGCCAGACGGAAATTATGTATTGATTTCCACCATCGAGAAACCCTTTTCTTATTTGGTTCCGCTGAACCGATTTCCATCTGAATATTCTGTTTATACAAAAGAAGGAAAATTGACCAAAAAAGTCAATCAATTGGAATTGGCCGAAATCATGCCCAAAGGTTTTATGTCGGTGAGAAAAGGAAAAAGAGCGATGTATTGGCGACCGGATTTGGAAGCGACTTTGGTTTACATTGAAGCTTTGGACCAAGGTGATCCTGAAGTAAAAGTTCCGCATAGAGATGCGGTTTATACTTGGAAAGCGCCTTTTGATGCAAACCCTGTCCTGTTGGCCAAATTGGAACAACGCTTCCGCGGCATGGAATGGGGAAATGAAAACACGGCGATCATCTATGATTATTGGTACGATACGCGGAATATCCGCACGTTTTTGTTGGATCCATCGAAATCCAATGCACCTTTGAAATTGATTTCAGATCGAAATTTTCAAGATATTTACAGCGATCCCGGAACATTTGAAACGAGAAAAAATAAGTTCGGAAAAAATGTTTTGGCCATTGATAATAATACTGCCTATTTGATCGGTGACGGATTTACAAAAGAAGGTCAATTTCCATTTATCGACAAATTGGATTTGAATTCATTGAAAACAAATCGTTGGTACCAATCCACCTACGAAGACAAAAAAGAAAACATCATCACGATCAGTGATTTCAAAAAAGGAAAAGCATTGGTCAGAATAGAATCGGCTACGGAATATCCAAATTATTTTTTCCGAAATCTAAACAAAAAGAAAAGTTTAAATCAATTGACCCATTTTCAAAATCCGTTTGAAAGCATCAAAGATGTCCACAAAGAAGTCATCCAATACAAACGAAAAGACGGCGTCGAACTCTCCGGAACACTCTACCTTCCAGCCGGTTACGATAAAACTAAAAAAGAGAAATTACCATTGTTAATTTGGGCGTATCCAGCTGAATACAAAGACAAAAACAGCGCAGGTCAATCTTCCCAAAATCCAAACGAATTTACTTTTCCTTACTATGGGAGTTTTGTGTATTGGGTAACCCGTGGCTATGCCGTACTGGATGACGCTGCCTTCCCGATCATCGGTGAAGGAACCACCGAGCCCAACGATACATTCATCGAACAATTGGTTTGGAATGCTGAAGCCGCCATCGATGCGGTGGACAAACTGGGATACATCGATCGGAAAAAAGTAGGCGTAGGCGGACATTCCTATGGTGCTTTTATGACCGCGAACCTCCTCACCCATTCCGATTTATTTGCCTGCGGAATCGCCAGAAGCGGTGCCTACAACCGTACGCTCACTCCATTTGGATTCCAGAGAGAACAAAGAAATTATTGGGAAGTACCGGATGTTTACAATACGATGTCGCCTTTTATGAATGCTGAAAAAATGAAAACACCTTTGCTCCTCACCCATGGTGAAGCGGACAATAATCCGGGAACTTTTACGCTCCAAACCGAACGGTATTTTCAAGCATTAAAAGGACTCGGTGCTCCGGTGCGGATGGTGATTCTTCCCAAAGAAAGCCATGGATATGTTGCCAAAGAAAACATCCTGCACCTGCTCTGGGAACAAGATCAGTTTTTGGAGAAATGGTTGAAGTAAAACCATTTCAATACTGACAAAAGGAAATTAAAAAGAAATTATTATTTTTGGTTCAGCCGAAAGGATTTCTACTAAAACCTCAACTCCCAAAACCTTATTTATGGGTGTGTCGTGTTTATTGGAAACCCTATCCGGAAAGTTTAACCGATTATAAATATTTACACTTGGATATACATTTCCCCAGTAGCAAATTATTTGATTTTAAACGTTTTCAAATGAATTTGGGAGTTGCGTATATTTGAGAGTTGTAGGCAAGCGTAAAAGACGACACCGCAACCAAGAAATGGACGGACAGAAGAACATAATATTAACTTTGAAACCGAAAGAAAAAAGTAAACAACATAATGACTGAGAAAGCACAGAATAAAAATCTAAATCAAGCGAAGACCAATAAAAAGGACGAGTTTTATACACAGCTTTCCGACATTGAAAGAGAGTTAAAGTATTACAAAAAGCACTTTAAGGACAAAGTCGTTTATTGTAACTGTGACGACCCACGAGTGAGCAACTTCTTTCATTTCTTCTCATACAACTTTGAGAAACTCGGACTTAAAAAACTCATTGCGACTTGCTATAAAAGTCAAGATATGGACTTGTTCAGCCAAAACAATTCTGAACAGGCAATCTATTTAGAATATACGGGCGACAAAAACGGAAACAATGTTCCCGACCCAAACGAAATCGGAATAAAAAAACTCAAAGGAGATGGAGATTTTAGAAGTAAAGAGTGTATTGAACTTTTGAAACAAGCCGACATTGTTGTAACAAATCCACCTTTTTCACTTTTTCGTGAATACGTTTCTCAACTTATTGAATACGACAAAAAGTTTATAATTGTCGGACATCAAAATGCAATTAAGTATAAGGAAATATTTCCGTTAATCAGAGACAACAAACTTTGGTTAGGCTACGGTTTTAAAGGTGGTGCAGGACATTTCATAAACGAACACTATGAAGATTACGCAACTGCAACAGACCGAAAAGAAGGAATGATAAGAGTTTCGGGCGTTCATTGGTTCACCAATCTTGAAATCAATAAAAGACACGAAGACTTAATCCTTTACAAAAAATACACACCAGAAGAATATCCAAAATATGAAAATTTTGATGCAATCAATGTTGACGTAACTAAAGACATTCCAATGGACTATGAAGGTTTTATGGGAGTTCCAATAACTTTTATGGACAAATACAATCCTGACCAATTTGAGATTATTGGTGTAGGCATTGCAAATTTAGGTCTTGAAATGGGAATTGAACCATACAAGCCTGAACATAAGAAATACAGAAAGGAAGTTCAGAAACGTGGAGCAGTTGACGGAGATTTGTATATGATGGTTGACGGAGTTGTAACTGTTCCGTATTCACGAATAATAATTAGAAATAAGAAAGTCCAAAAATGAAAATTGAACTTAAAGAAATAACAGTCCGAGACCTTACAAACGGTTACGAAGACAATCAAGAAAACGGAGTTATTGGATATGGTGGTAAATTGGACATTCGTCCACCCTACCAACGTGAATTTATTTACAAAGACAAACAACGTGAAGCTGTAATAGACACTATTACAAAAGACTATCCTTTGAACGTAATGTATTGGGCAGTTCGTGAAGACGGCAATTTTGAAGTTATTGACGGGCAACAACGGACAATTTCAATAAGTCAATTCGTGGAAGGAGATTTTGCATTTAAAAGCAGATACTTCCACAACTTACAGAAAGATGAACAAGAGCAAATTTTGAACTACAAAATAATGGTTTATCTGTGTAGCGGAACAGACAGCGAAAAATTAGAGTGGTTCAAGACAATCAACATTGCAGGAGAAAAACTAACCGACCAAGAATTAAGAAATGCAGTTTATTCAGGTTCGTGGGTTTCAGACGCTAAAAGATATTTCAGTAAAAACGGTTGTGCTGCATACGGTTTGGGTGGCGATTATTTGAATGGTTCAGCAATTAGACAAGACTATTTGGAAACAACAATCAAATGGATAAGCAATGACGATATTGAGCATTATATGGCAAAGCAACAACACGAGCCAAATGCAAATGACTTGTGGTTGTATTTTCAAAGCGTAATAAATTGGGTTAAGGTGGTTTTTCCAAAGTATCGCAAAGAAATGAAAAGCATACAATGGGGTTTTCTTTACAACGAGTTTAAAGACAAGAAATTTGACCACAAAAAACTTGAAGAAGAAATCACCAAACTAATGCAAGACGAAGACGTGACAAACAAAAAAGGGATTTACGAATACGTTTTGACACGCAAAGAGAGATTTTTAAATATTCGTGCATTTACAGACAATCAGAAACGAGAAGCATACGAAAGACAGAAAGGAATTTGCCCTGTATGCACAGAAGAATTCAAAATTGAAGAAATGGAAGCCGACCACATTACACCTTGGCATTTAGGCGGACAGACAAGTGCTGAAAATTGCCAAATGTTGTGCAAGGACGATAACAGAAGAAAAAGCGGAAAATAATGAATATCAACGACATAGAACAAGAACGCCAGCCTACAACAGCCGTTTTGCGTAATGGCGGGTGCAGTGCTTCGTATGACAGTTTTGTGGTAGGTTCAAGTGCAGTTCTTCGATTGAACTTTTGTGCTAAAAATCCGCCACTACGCAAAGCGGCAAACCGTTAGCTGCATTTGTAAAACCACACTAAATCAAAAAATATGGGAATTCTTGACAATAAAGAGCATGCTCAGAAAATTAAATCATTAGAAAAATCTACAGAAAAATTATTTAGCATTCAGAATACTTTAGCTGATAGAATTAAACAATTAGGAAATGATTTAATTGAAGCTACAAAATCAAGTCCCGAATATGAAAAAGAAGCTAAAGAAGCATCAAGAAGAACCTCAGAATTTAAAAACAAAGCTTATCAGACTTTAGAAGAAGCTAAGGAATTTCTTGCCTCTATAGAAAGTCATAATTCAATAATTGATAATAATAAGATTGTTTCTGGGGAATTAATCGAAAAAATTAAAAGTGATTTTGAAAGTTTTAATAACGAAAATAATTTAGCACTTGAAAACTTAAATACACTTAATGAAAGAATTGATCAACTCAATGAAACAATTTCTACGTTTGAAAATACTATTGAAAATCATCCAGATCTAGAAAGCGAAATAATTGAATTAGAAACATCAATTACAAAAATTAAGGAAAATGAAAGTAAATCATCTCAATTAATCAAATCTATAACTAATAGAAAAATAGAATTACAAACCTTATACAATGAAATTTTAGGTTACGAAGAAGAAGATGATGAAGGAAATATTACTAAAGTTAATGGTTCTAAACAAGAGCTATTAGAGTCATTAGATGGTTTAGAAGAAAGAGTAAGTGATTATAAATTAGAATTTGATGAACTTGAAAAAAACACTTCAGATAGAACAACAAATCTTCTTGAAGTAAACAGCGAAAAAATATCCGAACAAATAAACGGTTGGGAAGATAAATATGAAAAACTAAATAAGAAGATTGAAAGTTTATTACCAAATGCAGTTACAGCAGGTTTATCATACGCATTTTCTAAAAAGAAAGAAGATGAAGATAAATCTTATGAAAAACATAAAAAACAATTTGGGTATGGTATTGCTGGAATGATTGCTGTTTCATTAATCCCTTTTTTAATCTCCGTATTTACTTTATTTGGTAACGATTCACTTGATGTGATAATTAATAGAGCTCAAAAATTAGTAATTGCTATTCTTCCATTATATATACCTGTTTTATGGTTGTCAATTTCTTCTAGTAAAAAAATGAATTTATCTAAAAGATTAATTGAAGAATATGCACACAAAGAAGTTTTAAGTAAAACTTTCGAAGGACTTTCAAGACAAATTCATGATTTGGAAGAAGATAACATTTCTAAAGAACTTAAATTAAAGTTATTACAAGATTTCTTACAAATGTATTCGGAAAATCCTGGTAAACTTATTTCTGACTATAATAAGTCTGACCATCCAATTATGGAATTATTAGAAAATTCCAATAAACTTGATAAAACTATTCTGAAAGTTCAAAAATTTCCGGGATTAAATAAAGTGGCTGAAATTATTGAAAAAAAATCTGAACGAAAAATTAACCAAGTAGCAGATGGGATTGAACGAACAATCGATAAAAAGCTAGCAATCGCAGAGGATAACGAAGAAAACGAAAACGAAGAAATCGCATAACAACTGTAGCTAACAAGGTTAGCCGTTGCACAACTCCATTTTTTTGATAAAATTCACAAAAAACCATGAAAATCTGACCGATTTTAAAGCTCTCTAAGCGCAGCAAAATTCAAATTGAAAAGAAGTGCGTAATTTGTTTAGTTTTGAATTGTTGGTAAAATGGGGGACTTACACTTTCTTCCGAAATACTCCCAAAACAAAAAAGAGAAGCATCCGAAACACTTCTCTTTTCAAGTTGAATAATTAAAAATTAGGAAATTTATTTTTATTTCTTTTACTATTTATTTTAGTCAACCGTTGCCAGTCGTTGTAACTTTTAACGGAATTATTCCGTTTTTGTTTTGCAAAAGTACAGGAGAATTATGGTGTATCTTGTTAACCGCTCTCAAAGGTTTGTTAACGAGTTGTTAATCGAATTTGAATCGATTGAGGAATGCGTAATATTGTGAAATATTGAAAGATAGATGCTGAAATTTGGGTATTTTTTATCTTCATCAAACATCCATCATCCAACATCTAACAAACATTAGAATTTGAAAATCAACCGTTTAAATACCATCATTTTATTAGGTCTAATTGGAACCATCGGGATTTTGATTGCGCAATTGGTTTGGACTTATAAAGCCTTTACGTTAGAAGAAAAAAAATTCTCCCAAAAAGTCCATATCGCTTTATTGGAGGTCGCTCGTGAGATTTATGCCAACAATGATCATGAAATTTCAACCAAAGATTTGATTCAAAAAGTTTCTGATGATTATTACGTCGTGAATGTAAACGATGACATCGATCCTGCGGTTTTGGAACATTTTCTGAAAACCGAATTCACCAAATTCAATATCATTACCGATTTCGAATATGCCATTTACAACTGCGAAAGCGACGATATGATGTATGGAAAATACATTTCAGTAAACGATGAAGCCAATCAGAAAAAGGAAATCCAATTTGAAAAATACAAAGATCTCGTCTATTATTTTGCGGTTCGTTTTCCGGAAGAACAGTCTTATTTATTGAGCTCTTTGAAGTTTTGGATCATTTTATCACTGGTTTTGATGCTCATTTTGGTGATTTATGTTTATTCGATTTATACACTGATTCAACAAAAGAAATATTCGGAATTGCAACGGGATTTCATCAACAATATGACCCACGAATTCAAAACACCACTCTCCTCTATCCTACTCGCTTCCAACTCTTTAAGCAACCAAAAAACGATTCAGGAAAACGAAAAACTCCATACCTATGCCGAAATCATCACCCAACAAGGCAAGAAACTCAACCATCATATTGAGAAAATTTTAAACGTTGCAAGAAACGACGAATTTGCCATGGCGCTGAATCCTGTGCCCATCAATTTGGTCGATATCTTAGGTTCAGTACGAAATTCGATTCAAACCAAACATCCGGAAGTTCAAATTCAAATCGAATCTGATCCTAACCTTTCCATTCTAGCCGACGAATTTCATTTCACCAATGTCGTCCAAAACCTCGTCGACAATTCTATCAAATACAGCGATGAAACACCAGAAATAAAAATTCAAACTCAAAAAGTCGCAAAAGGAATTCAATTAGAATTTTCGGACAATGGAATTGGTGTTTCTCCAAAAAATTTAAAATTCATATTTGATAAATTTTATCGGGTTGCGGACAAAAAAAGCAATGAGGTAACTGGTTTCGGTTTAGGACTTTATTATGTCAAACGAATTGTCCAGCAACATGGTTGGAAAATTTCTGCCCGAAACAATGTGGAAAAAGGCCTAACTATTTCTATTTTTATTCCAAATAAATGATCAATGGCGAAAAGCAAAATTCTATATGCGGAAGATGACGAAACAATTGCGTTTTTGACACAAGACAGTTTGGAACCCATCTATGAAGTCGTGCATTGTAAAAACGGCGAATCCGCTTTGGAAGCCTTTCAGCAAGGAGAATTTGACATTTGTTTGCTGGATATCATGATGCCAAAAATGGACGGATTTGAATTGGCGACGGAAATCCGAAAGTTAAATTCGGAAATTCCTATTTTGTTTATCTCTGCCAAAATCCTGAAAGAAGACCGCATCAAAGGACTGAAAATCGGAGCCGATGATTATTTGGTGAAGCCGTTTAGCATCGAAGAATTGATGCTTAAAATCGAAATCTTTTTAAAACGATCGCAGAAAAATTCGCCCAAAATTTCTACTTCTGAAATCCATAAAGTCGGGAATTGTTCATTTGACGCAAAAAATTACACCGTTACTTGCCAAAACAACACCGTTTCGCTTACACAACGGGAAGCTGAACTTCTCACCTTTTTTATTAACCATAAAAACACCGTTTTAAAACGCGAAGAAATCCTGAAAGCACTTTGGGGCGAAGATGATTATTTTATGGGAAGAAGTTTGGATGTTTTTATTTCAAGATTGCGGAAAATATTTGCGGAAGATGATTCGGTAACGATTGAAAATCTGCATGGAATCGGGTTTAAATTCAGAGTGGATTAGGACGAAGTTCGATATACGATATACGAGATTCGAAGTTTGTAATTCGTAATTCGTAATTCGAAAATAAAAAAAATACCCCGACGGACTTGCGCCCATACGAGGTATAAAGAAAAAAGTGGAATTTTAAGGTGGCTGATTCCGAAGAATCGGAATCGAAGCCACCTGTATTTATTGGATCATTCCGATTCTTCGGAACTCAATGACCAAAATTATTTCTCTTGTTTGTATCCTTTTTCGTTGGCGAATTTTAAAACGGCTTCAGTTATCGCTGCGCCAAGGTCGGTATCGGTTTCGCCACGCTTTGCCAATTCGTTTTGGATAAATTTTTCACGTTCCGTGTTCAATTCAAGGATCTCTTTTTGGATTTTTTTGCGTTCAGCTGTCATGGAATCGATTTCCTTTTTCAGCTGGGCATCGGTCATATTTTGGTATTTTTCCGGTAAAGTCTTTTTATCGATTTCTTTGATATCCGTTCCTTCCAACGAAACGGCATCCACCAAATCCCAACCGGAATTCGAATAACTGTAATTCGCTTTAGCTGCAGCACGCGTCACTTTGTTTTCCGCACTCATTTCTGCTGCCATCATGTCTTGGGTTTCCTGGCGTTCTTTCATCTTTCCGCCTTGCGCACCGTAATAAATATAGGTATTGTTCAAACGGGTGTTGCAATCGTCAATCCGTACATCATAAGGCGTAGGAATATAAATTACTTTTTGGTTGTGGTCGATGAAGAAATATTCGCCTTTTCCTTTGTCAGCACCGTCTTTCCACATTCCGTTCTGTCCGGAGTAATCGTCACCGCAATGAATCGTATTGACAAAAATTCCTTTTTTTACGGCATTTGAAATCGCTTCTATGTAGTTGACCTGACCTTGTGTAAAGGGTTCGTTTCCGGCGATATAGATCAACTTCATGCTATTTTTATTGTTGTCCCATTTTAGTTCATTTGTGGAAGTTTGAATGACTTGTCCACAATATTCCGAACCGCCGTTGGTGCGCAGTGCAAATAATTTCTCCGACAACAAATCCAAATCGGAAGTCAAAGGTGTTACTTGTCTGATGTATCCGCCATCCGGAGAAAGTCCGTCATTTCCGTATTCGTATAAACTGATTTCGATGCTCGGTTTTTTACCGTCATAACGTAAAGTTGTCAAGGTATTGACAATGTTCCAAAGTCGGGATTTCGCTTGGTCAATCAAACCATCCATGCTGCTAGAGGTATCGAGAAGCAAAGCTACCTGGATTTTTTCCTGTGCTAAATTTTCTGTTGTATCAACAGAAATTACGGATTCATTTTTTATTTCCTCTTTCTGAACAGGTGACGATAAAACTGCCAGCGTTCCCAATGATATCAATAAACTTTTCATATCTATAAAATTTAGTTTCTATAGACATAGATGCATAGAGTTTGGAAAAGGTTGGAAAAGATTTGAAAATTTTGAATGTTAAATGCTAAATTTTGAATTAAACTACTGATAATGAATATTTTAATATTCTATAAATATTCTTTCAAACGTGAAATATTTCTTTTGGTTATAGAGTCTTCAGTATATTTCTCACAAAGTTCAAATAACGTTTTCAATAATTTGGTTTGATGAGTTGAAGGCGAATTAGTATTGACATAAACAATCGTATCTCTCTCATAAATCGAAGTGAAAAATTCTGCACCATCCATCATTTCTACATTTTTAAATTGATAATTAGCTTTTTTAAAAGCTTCCCAATGCTTTAAAATGACTTTCTCTTCCTCTTTCATAATTTCATGTTGAAAATTCTGGGAAGAATTCTTTTTCATAAATTCATATAGATGATATTCTCTTTTACCTTCCGGTATTTTGTAATAATCTTCTGTGCGATTCAAAGTTTGAGTAATTTGATAAAATCCTATTTTATGATCTCTTGTCGAATAGGTTATTGAATGTCCTTGTTCAAACGATGGAAAAATTCGAATTCGAATTCTTTCCAAATCATCATTTTCAACTTCAATTAAAGAATCTAAACTCTCTACATCTCGTTGAGATTCAACTAAATATTTATCTTTTTTATAGCTTAGTTGTTCAACTGAATTTGTTGTTTTGTCTTCCCTACAATTTGCAAAACTTAGGATTATCAAAACAAACAGAACTAAATTTTTCATAATTAAAAGATATCAAATATAACTTTCAAAAAATCAAAAAATTGTTTAAAAAAATTATTGATCCACCACATAAATTCCTGATTTAATCGCAAATAAAACCAATCCAACTCTATTCTTTATATTAAGTTTGGAAAATACGGCATCCCGGTAGTTATCTATGGTTTTGGGGCTTAGGAACATTTTATCGGCAATTTCCTTATATGTTAAATCACTACATGCCAATTGTATAAACTCTATTTCTCGTTCTTTCAGGTCGTCCAACTCGTTTTTCTTTTTTAAACTGCCGAGCAGTGCATGGGTCACATTTTGGGTATGAAAAAAGCCGTGCTGTAAAGTATGGGTCAACGCTAAATACAGTATATCTTTCTGAATGTCTTTGCTCAAATAGCCTTTTGCACCGGATTTCAGCATTTGGATGATGGTATTTTCGTCTTCATCTACCGAAAGTGCCAAAACCAAAAGGTCTGGAAATTCTTTTGTAAGGATTTTGGTTGTTTCGATTCCGTTGAGAACCGGCATATTGACATCCATCAAAACGATTTGAGGTTGAATGGTTTTATTTTTCAGTGCGTTAATCAATTCCTGACCGTTGTGAAAAATTCCATCGGTTTCAAAATCATCAAAACTTTCAATCAGGTTTCCTATGGCTTGAGACAATAAAGTATGGTCGTCAACTATGGCTATTTTATGTTTCATTTTTTAAAGAATTTTTTAATTACCAACTCGGTTCCCTTATTAGGAGTGGAATTCAGGTATAGTTTCGCTCCGATTAATGCAGCCCGGGTACTCATGTTTTTGAGTCCGATTCCGTTAAAATCAACTTTTGGATTAAATCCGATTCCGTTATCATAAGTATGGATTTCCAATTCGTCCATTTTATAAATAACTTTAATTCGGAGCTCAGTTGCCCGCGAATGGCGAATGGTGTTGGCAAAAAATTCCTGTAATATGCGAAAAATTATGATTTCTTCTTTCTGCGGAATTTCAAAAGGACTTCCGGATATTTCAAATTCGGTTTTGATAAAATTCATCCGTTCGAAACGTTCGATTTCATTATTGATGGCTTCCAGCAGATTCATATTTTTCAGACTTTCGGGATTGACCGATTTTGACAATGCCCTAAGTTCGCGAAGCGCATCACCCAAAATCTGAACCGATTCGTCAATTTTTCCGGGATCTTTATTTGAATTCTGTAATTGAATTTTGGCAAGGGTTAAGAGTTGACCTATGTTGTCGTGAAGTTCCCAACTGATGTTCCGAAGGGTTTCTTCTCTTATTTCAATTTGGGATTCGGCCAGTTCGGTTTCAAATTTCTTCTTCTCTTCCATCTGCTGGTGAATCAGTTTGTTTTTACGATTATTAAAAATAACAAATAACAACACCATGGAAAAGGGTATCAGAATCATAATCCCGACTATGAAAAGCAGTTTATCTCCTTCCTGAAACATAAAATCCAATTATATATCCGCCATACAGCAATAAATTCAAAATAATGATAGCGATGTAATAAATATGTAAAATATTATATCCCTGTCCCAAATAAAGCGACAAAGGAACAAAGCCTATGTAAAACATGAGCAAACCACAAACAATCCAAAATTCCGGTAATCGCTGATAATGAATCACCTGGTTACTCCTCAGCAATTTAACAAAAAATACAAGAGAAAAGATCAGTAATAAAACCGCCTGAACATTTACCGTTGTTTTGATAAGATTTTTAATGAGATTAATTGTAAGCGCATCATAAATAAAGGCTGCCGCAAACAAAATCCAGATAATCCATTTCCAGAATCTGAATTTGAGAAGTTTGTCAAACCAATACATATATACACCGAAAGAAATCAGGATATACAAGTTGTAAAGAATCCTAACCGGATATTTGGAAGAAAGAGACATCGCCAGAATTTCATTACAAAAAGTATAAATCAAAAATGGGAGAAATATCCACATGGGCGTTTGCCTGTAATGCCGCCAATAATAAATGGCGGCACAACAAGCAAGCAGTTGGATGGTAAGGTAAATATAATTCTGAACGGACATAGATAATGAGTTATGGCGCTCCTATTCCCTCTTCCTGATCTACACTATCCGGAATTCCGGCTCCACCCAAATTTAGTCTTTGTGCATTGACAATGTTGATATTATCCGAAACTTCATCACCACCGGTAGGATTAGTAGTTGGCACAAAAAATACTGTTTGACGCGGATAAACTTCTCCATCCTGCCCCAATTGATCCTTAGCGCCTAGATATACCCGCAATCCCAGATTGTCATAACCGTTATCTTGCGCATTTTGTTCCACATATACGATATACTTTTTGATTTCTTCCAGATCAAACCAAATGTAACGAACGGCTCCATCATATCCGTTATAAGGCATAGTGCCTTCATTAAAAAGACCATAAAAGACATCTTTATAATGCTCTTCCAAAACATCTGCTTCCGCAACTGAAATCAATCCGTTTGGTTCGGTACAGGGAACTTCTATATAACAACCTGTATGAGAATGCCCATTGTCATCGTCATCTTTACAGGAAAATAAAGAAAGTAACAGCAAACTTAGAATTGGTAAAAATTTCCTTTTCATAATTTCAAGAATTTTAGAATTAATTACTGTAAAAATAAGAAGCTCCTTGGCAAAAAAAAGGGGTAAAGCACCCTTTTTAATTTTTTACTACAAAAAAGAAGCTCTCTACAAATTGAAAGCTTCTGATGGTGTAGAATATTTGATAATGTATGAGGTTTAAACACTAATTCAAGATGCGAGTATTCGTTTTACACCATTTATTTATATATCATGAACAACAAGGGGTGAGTTCAAATAATTGCATAATTTCACTTTGAGTCAAAACCTGACCAAATAAAGCCACATCATCCAAAACTCCCGTAAATTCTTTTCCTAAAAACAAATCACCTATAGGATTGGTGCCTTGTGGATTACTACATCCGGTTGATGGCGTATCTGAAGTTTGTACACCGTCAATGTACATCATCGTTCCTCCCGGAGTTCCGTCAGAGGTAACTACCAAATGATGCCAAACATTGGTAGAAGGATCATTTGCACAATCAGTATCACCGTAAAAATTTGGATAGCCATCGCCCCATAAACTGTAATCATTGATTCCAAAAACTGAATTACGACAATCATATAAACCCAGCGACCATTCACCATAGGTATCAGGACAATGCAAACCGGTATCTCTTCCGATCAATTGCTCATAAATTCCTCCACTTCTCGTTCCTTCTGCCTTGAACCAAAGCGAAACCGAAAAAGGTTGACTATCAAAGCCATTGATAAAAGTCGGATTGGCATAGGTTAAAAACTCACCATTGGCAGCATCAAATGAAAATGCGCAATTTGCATTACCATTTCTGTCCTGAGCAGGCATAGCAGTAGTGGAATTAGATAAATTATAATTATTACCGGAAAAATCATTTATAGAACCACCTGAAAATGGGTAAAATGCAATCAGATTGGTTTGTAAATTTGCAGGAATACAGCTGACTTCGGGATCAGGTTGAGGATCTGGATTATCATCATTGTCACATGAAATTATCAGACCGATAATCAGCACAACATAAAGCAGGTTAAATTTTAAATTTTTCATAACTAATTGTTTTTAAGATTTATATTGCAAAGATTCACAAAGCATATTTCAAACCGATTCGGAGAATCCTCCTTTTCCCATGGGTGAAATCACCCTTTCTTATTACTGCTCAATGGTTAATATTTTGTATTTTTGCAAAATGTTTTCAACGAATAAAACAGTCGCTTTTCACACACTCGGATGTAAATTGAATTTTTCCGAGACGTCTACCATTGCCCGAAATCTTTTGGACAATGGCTATCAGCGCGTGGAATTCTCAGAACCCTCAGATGTTTATGTGATTAATACCTGTTCGGTTACGGCCAATGCCGACAAAGAATGCCGAACAATTGTAAAAAATGCATTAAAAGCCAATCCCGAAGGATTTGTGGTGATTGTGGGTTGTTATGCTCAATTAAAACCGCAAGAAATCGCCGAAATGGAAGGCGTGGATTTGGTGTTGGGTGCGACGGAAAAATTCAACATTGTTGACTATTTGGAAGATTTGAACAAAGTGGATGAAACGGTGGTTCATTCCTGCGAAATAGAAGATGCCGATTTTTATGTAGGTTCTTATTCGATTGGCGATAGAACACGTGCTTTTTTGAAAGTGCAGGACGGCTGTGATTATAAATGTACATATTGCACGATTCCGCTCGCAAGAGGGATTTCCCGTTCGGACACGATGGAAAACGTCATCCGAAATGCAAGAGAAATTGCTTCGCAAGGTATCAAAGAAATCGTTTTGACCGGAGTCAATATTGGTGATTATGGAAAAGGAGAATTCGGCAATAAAAAACACGAACATACTTTTCTGGAATTGGTTCAGGAACTGGATAAGGTTGAAAATATAGAACGAATACGCATTTCATCCATCGAACCGAATTTACTTCGAAATGAAACCATCGATTTTGTTTCCAAGTCAGAAAGATTTGTGCCGCATTTTCATATTCCATTGCAATCCGGAAGTGATGCGATTTTAAAGAAAATGAAACGTCGGTATTTGACCAAATTGTACAAAGAACGCATCGAAAAAGTTCGGGAAGTCATGCCGCATGCCTGCATCGGTGTGGATGTGATTGTAGGATTTCCGGGCGAAACGGAAGAGCATTTCCTCGAAACGTATAATTTCTTGAATTCACTTCCGATCAGCTATTTACACGTTTTTACGTATTCGGAGCGCGACAATACAGAAGCAATTGATTTTGAAGGAGTTGTTCCACAAAACATCCGTAAACAACGCAATAAAATGTTGCGAATTCTTTCCGAGAAAAAGCGAATGGCTTTTTATCAATCTCAATTGGGAACGACACAAAAAGTGCTTTGGGAATCGGAAAATAAAAAAGGGAAAATCAGCGGATTTACGGAGAATTATGTGAAAGTCGAAACTGATTTTGATGAAGAATTGATTAACCAAACCGAAACGGTGGAATTGTTGATGCTGAATCAAAATGGAAATGTGAATGTTATCAGAAAATCACAAGTTTTTTCCTTTGCATAAGATGAAATTTAAAAGCAGAAAAGACGTTTTAAACACTGTAACTTATTGGATTTGTTTGCTTTTAATTTTGACAGTTATTCCTTTTATTTGGATAGAAGATACAGAAAGTTTGGCGGTAAAAATATTTGTAACCATCCTTTTGACTGCTGTTTCAAGTTTTATGATTTCGCTATTTTACGGTACTTTTTATGAAATAAATTCTGATGAAATCTTAATTCAAAACGGACCAATTATTGGCAAAATAAAAATCGATTCCATAAAAGAAATCATTTCAAACACTACAATGTGGGTTGGGTTTTGGAAACCGGCAACGGCGATGAATGGTTTGATCATCAAATACAATAAGTTTGACGAAATTTACATTTCACCCAAAACCAATAAAAAATTCATCGAAGAAATCCTGAAAATCAATCCTGAAATTAAGATTACGAGAAAATAAAAAACTTAAATTTCATTTTGTAAATTTGTGTTATGCTGACAAAAAATGAAATAATTAATCAATTAAAAAAAGAAAAAAAATTCTTGCGTGAAAACTTTTACGTAACAGAAATTGGTTTGTTTGGTTCATTTGTACAGGAAAATGCGGATGAAAATAGTGACATTGATTTATTGGTTGAAATCGTTGCTCCACTAGAAATCTATAAAAAAACCAAAGAAGATTTGAAATGCTATTTGGAAAAATTATTTGAAAGAAGTATAGACTTAGCCAATCCAAACTCCCTCAAACCTCATTATAAAACAAAAATTTTAAAGCAAGCGGAATATGCTTAACGAGAAAGATAAAACCAACATTGAAGAAGTTTTATATGCCATTTCTCAAATTGAAAAATATCTAATAAGCATTCATTCAATTGAAGATTTGATTCAAAATCAAATGGTTTACGATGCCGTTCAAATGAACTTTATTTTAATCGGAGAAGCTACAAAACGAATCAACGAAGACTTTAAAATTACCCATTCGCAAATTGATTGGAAAGGAATGATCAGCTATAGAAACTTTGTTGTTCACGAGTATTTTGGAGTTGATGTTAAAATTCTTTGGGCAGTGATTTCCTATGAACTTCCGCATTTAAAAACTGAACTGCACCAAATATTGAATTATAAATGAAAATCTACCGAATCAGCGGACTAGGCGCAAATGATCAAGCTTTTAAATGGATGAATTTTCCGGAAGGATTTGAAGTGGTTTATCTGCCTTGGCTCACACCGGAACCCAAAGAATCTTTGGCGCATTATGCAGAAAGGATGGCTGAAAAAGTTGACACAACCGAAGATTTTGTATTGATGGGATTGTCATTTGGTGGAATCATCGTTCAGGAAATGAATCGGTTTTTGCATCCGAAATTGAACATCTTGATTTCTACGGTAAAAAGTAGAAATGAATTGCCGGGATTTATGAAAATGTCCGCGCATACGCAATTGCATAAATTGATTCCCAACCATTTTTTTGATTCCAATAAAAGAGTTTCCTATGCCATGATTCGTAAATTTTATGATGCCAAAATGCCAGAATTGGATGAGTTTTTTGAATTTCGAGATCCGAAATATTTGCATTGGGCGATCAATGAAATCGTAAATTGGAAAAATACCGTAGAAATGAAAAATTATGTTCATTATCATGGCAACAAAGATGTGGTTTTTCCTTTTTCAAAAATCCAAAACGCAGTAGAAATAGATGGAGGAACCCATCTGATGGTGATGCAAAAAGCGAAGAAGTTGAATGAGTTGATCAAGGAAAAATTGGTGGAAATTGGAAATATTTAGCGATTTGTTTCTGATTCTTTTTCCTCTTCTTTTTCTAATTTCGCTTCCAACTCCTCATCTCCCACTTCCAATTCCGTTTCTTCATCGACCGTAGTAGTTTTCCATAGTTTGGTTCCGCTCACATAAGCCGTTCTGGAAATCATAAATGCTGCGACGGGAGAAGTGATAAACAAAAAGAAAATGATAGCAAAAACCTTGGTGGAAACCGCAAATTCATAAAAATAATAAGCTACCGCAATTAATATAAATCCGACACCGAGCGTACTTGCCTTTACCGTAACGGAAAGTCGCGTATAAAAATCAGGCATTCTATAAATCCCAATCGCCGAAATCAGAATAAAAATCGCACCAAGCGTGCAGAAAACCATCACCAGAATATCACTCATCTTTTTTTGGTTTATTGTTCTCACCATTGTCCAAATAATACGAAAAAGCAATCGTACTCAAAAACGCAATCAACGCCAAAATCATCGCTACATCCAGAAACGAAGCATTGTTGTACAAAATGCAAAAAACACCGATCAATCCTATTCCCGACGTGATGATCAAATCAATCGCCACTACTCTGTCCACGACTTTCGGGCCTTTTAAAAACCGAAAGAAAATCAGGAAAAATGCCAGACAGATGATGGGCATCACGACGTACATTAAATATTGGTGAACAGACATATCAACGGATTACTTCGATTAATTTTTTCTCCAAACCATTTCTCAAATTGGCGATAAAACGACTTTTATCTTTCATGTTAAAGGTATGGATGTACAATAGTTTTTTATCATCACTGATTTTCAACACCATGGTTCCCGGTGTTAAGGCAATCAGATTACAAAACATGGTGATTTCAAAATCAGAATTCAAACGATGTTCAAATGCGACAACTGCAGGTTTTAATTGAAATCTCGGTGTTAAAATTTCTTTGGCTACTTCCAAATTGGCACGAAAAATATCGTACAAATAAAACAAACTGAACAACAACAAACGCGGAACTTTGTAGAAATAGCCTTTTTCTGCAGAATTCCTTTTCCGATTCAGCACCCATAAAATCAAAAAACCGAGAAAAAAACCAAAAATGAAATTGACATAGTTCAAATGACCGGTAAGCGCCACCCAGACCAAAGAAAGCAATATATTGAGTAAAAAATTCTTTGTCATTTCCCGTAATTTCCATTTAAAACTGCGTCGATATACATATGCGGATTCATCAACTCAGCCGCCGTTTCCTGTGCCAATTCATAGATTTCTCCGGCATTTAAACCCAGATACAAAGATACCAAAGACAAAAGGCTTACCGGTAAAACCAAAGCCAATTTTCTGACAAATAATAAATCTTTGAATTGATCTATTTCTGCTGTAATTTCAGTTGGAGAATTCTTCCAAAAAACTTCAGACCACATCTTTGCCATCACAAAAAGCGTCACAAAACTCGCCAAAACAAATGCTCCAAAAAGAAAATAATGTCCCGATTTTAAAGATTCACCAAAAAATTGAATCTTTGGCCAAAACCCTGACAACGGCGGAATTCCAACTAAAGAAAACATCGCAATTCCGATGACCAAAGATAGTTTTGGATAATCCTTATACAAACCACCTAATTTGGTCATATCCACCGTTCCACGCATCTTTTGGATGATTCCGGTGATCATCAACAAATTGCTTTTTACGATCACATCATGCATCAAATAAAAAATAACACCCACAAAAACGATTTCGGTATAAATTCCAATTCCCGCTATCAAATAGCCGATATGACAAACGATCAGATAAGACAATAAACGCCTGATGCTTCTCTTGTTTACCGTCCCCAAAGCACCGGTTACCATCGTCAAAATCGCAATGACGATGAATACATTTTTCGTGAATTCATCCGGTTGAAAAATCAAAGTAAACGATCTAATCATCGCATAAACACCCATTTTCGTCAATAAACCACCGAAAATGGCAGCTATTGCAGATGGTGGTGTATGATAGGAGGATGGCAACCAAAAATACATGGGAAATACCGCTGATTTAATCCCAAATCCGGCAAAAAATAATAAAGCCGTCACTGAAACCAATCCTTTGTTTTGGATTTCATCAATTTTAACTGCCAAATCAGCCATGTTCAAAGTTCCAGTAATTCCATACAAAATCCCGATGGCTGTAAGGAAAATGATGGACGCCAACATGTTCATCGCCACATATTTGATCGCTCCTTCCATCTGCATTTTCTTTCCACCCAAAGTCAAAAGAACGAAAGATGAAATAATCACCACTTCAAACCAAACATACAAATTGAAAATATCGCCGGTCAAAAATGCGCCCAAAAGTCCCATCACCAAAAAATGGAAAATCACAAAATATCCATACTTAATTCGACTTGGATTTAAAGCTGCAGTCGAATAAATCCCAACCGCTAAACTTACAATTGCTGTAAGCAAAACCATAATCGAACTAAAAGTATCTGACACAAAAATGATCCCAAATGGCGCTTCCCAGCTTCCGACTTGAACAATCAAATAATTGTATAAATCAGTTGCATAAAATAACCGCAAACAGAGTAAAAATGCCAAGATATTTCCCACCACACTGATTACCCTTTGCGCCGCGATATTTCGCCAAAAAAACAACAGTAAAATCGCCGTTATCATGTGAGCAAAAATCGGAGCGAGTATAAAGTTGGTAATCATATATCTAAATCCTGAATGTTTAATGAATCCAAATCATCTGATCCGGTCGCTTGGTATACTTTTTTCAATAAAATAATTGCAAATGCAGTTAAGGCAAAACTGATGACAATCGCTGTTAAAATCAACGCTTGTGGAACCGGATCTGCATAAGCGTCCGTAAAATGTTTTTCCGCTTGGTCGATGATCGCCGGTTTTCCTTTGGTCAAACCTCCGGTTAAAAAAATCACGATATTGGCTCCGTTACCCAAAAGCAATAGTCCCAATAATAATTTCACCATGCTTCGGCGCAACATCAAAAATACGCCTGCCGAATAAAAAATTCCAACCAATAAAATCAATAATAACTCCATCAAACATTATCTTTTATCGTAAATAAAATAGTCAATGTCACACCTACAACTACAGTGTACACACCAATATCAAAAAACAAAGCCGTCCCAACAGAACCAATTACTGCAATCGGTTCTTCCAACCATAAACCGGTAAAAAATGGCGCTCCTATAAACACAGGCAACAATGCACTTAACAATGAAATACTCAATCCTATTGGAATCAAAGTTTTTGGTGAAAAACGAAACAACGACAAAGTTTCTTTGGTCGTATGCGCAAATGAATGTAACACAAAAGCAATCGAAGCAATTAATCCGCCTACAAATCCACCGCCTGAAAGATAATGTCCTCTCAATAAAACAAATACAGAAAAAAGCAACAACAACGGAATCAAATAATTCGTCGCCGTTTTCAGAATGATCAAATCAAACTTTTTGGATTTCTTTCTGTTAGTCTGCTTTTTCATTGATTCCTCTGTATTTTAAAATTCCATAAACCCCAAGCGCTGCAATCGATAAAACGATGGATTCAATCAACGTATCAAATCCTCTGAAATCAACCAAAATCACATTCACCACATTCTTTCCTTTGGCCAATGTGTATGCATTATCTGCATAAAATCTGCTGATTTCTTTACTCGCCGGATACATCAAAGATTGCAATGCAATCAACATGATCAATCCGCCAAAACTCAAAGAAATCACCGCATCCCGAAAGATTATTTTTTTATTTCGAAACGGAAGAAACGAAGGTAATTTGAATAAAACCAAAACAAATAAAACCACCGTTAGCGTATCGATGGCAAATTGGGTCATCGCCAAATCCGGCGCTCCATAAAAAACAAAAATCAAACTAATTCCATATCCTATGATTCCTAAACTCGCAATTGCCGTCAATCGAGAAGTCGTAAACAAAATATAAAAAATAGAAATCAGAATGATGATGAAAACGGTCAATTCGTATATCCGAAAACCTGATAAATCTTCTGTAATCACTTGAATCGGAATGGTAGAAAAGAATCGATAACCTACTAATAATGTGATAAATACTATTATTACTATTAAATAATTTCGCAAATATCCATTGTGCAATAATCTGGTGTAGATAAATGCGAAATTTCTAAAACTCTCACCCAATCTTTGGCTTATATTTTCTGGTGAAATCGAATTCAATTTGTTTAGAGTATTGGAAATCGAATTGAAATATTGATTGGCAAAAAACAATAAAGTTCCCAAAACAATTGTCAAAACCGATAATCCCAAAACCAAATTAAATCCATGCCAAAGTTTCAAATACAAATTCGTCTCAACTATCGAAATAGAATCAAATGCATATTTTAAAATTCCTTGATCCACAAAAAATGGTAGCATTCCAAAAATTAAGGTCAAAACACTCAAAACCACAACCGGAAACCATAAATAAAATGAGGGTCGATGTACTGCTGAAGCTTCATGAGAAGGTTTTCCGATGAAAGGTTTGATTCCTGCTAAAAATCCGGAGCAAACCAAAAAAACATTGGTCGCAACTGCTAAAGCCGTCAAACCAATTCCCCATTGAGCAAAATTTAAAGTAGATTCATAAATCAAATCCTTACTGATGAACCCAAACATTAATGGAACGCCTGCACTCGAAAGCGCAGCAATCACCGCTGCAATTCCCACCAATGGCATGTATTTCCCTAAACCCGAAATTTGCGTAATATTTCGCGTATGAACACCATGATCGATGATTCCGGCTGTTAAAAACAAGGCGGCTTTGTACAAGGCATGCACCACGATAAACGTCACTGCTGCATAAATGGCGTATTCAGTCCCGATTCCCAAAAGAAATACGATGATTCCCAATGCGGAAATGGTTGAATAAGCCAAAATCGCTTTTAAATCGGTTCGAAAAACACTGTGAAACGCTCCATAAATCATGGTGATTCCACCGACGATCATCAAAGTTTGGTTCCAATAACAACCATCGCTCAAAAGCGGTGTAAATCGCGCCAATACATAAATTCCCGCTTTTACCATCGTTGCCGAATGCAAATATGCAGAAACCGGAGTCGGTGCTGCCATCGCTCCCGGAAGCCAGAAATGAAAAGGGAATTGAGCTGATTTGGTGAAGGCTCCACCAAAAATTAAGGTGATCAACAAAATGTAAATTCCGTGATTTTGAATCAATTCTTTTGAATTTAACAATTCAGTGATGGAATAACTTCCGCCTAAATTTCCTAAAATTAAAAATCCGGAAAGCAATAAAAATCCGCCCAAACCAGTAATGGCAAACGCTGTCATCGCACTTTTTCGAGAGGATTCTTCTTCGTTGTTAAATCCGATTAAAAAAAACGAACTGATGCTCGTCAATTCCCAAAAAATAAACAATGTGATGAGGTTGTCTGAGAGCACCAAACCGAGCATCGCACCCATAAATAGTGTCAGATAGCCATAAAATCGGTTGAGATAAGCGACTTTTTTTAAATAATTGGAAGAATAAAAATAAATCAAACTCCCAATTCCGGTAATCATCATCGCAAACAATACCGAAAGTCCGTCGATCTTAAAGTCCAAATTGATCCCCAAAGTTGGAATCCAATTGTATTTCAAAAGCAATTCAGGTTCCCATTGCAAATTGATCAGATAATAACTGAAATAAGTAAAAAGCAATAACGGAAAAACCGTAAAAACTTTAAAATATTTAGGAAGAATGAATTTCCCCGAAAATAAAATCAGAAAAGCAAGGACAAAAACGGACAGTAAAACAATTAACATATAGGTTTTTGTTTCTGAATGCGTAAAAATAAAGATTCCAATTCAGAAAAACGGTATGAAAACAACGAATCTGGTAAAATTTTGAAGTAATTATTTTAGCTTCCCCATCGCTACCCTTTCCCAAAATTCTTCAACATCATTTGGAATCTCAACCTTCCCATCTGAAAATGAACCGATAAAATACCGAAAATCTGAAAGCGTAAATCCCGATTTGAATTCGTTTTTCATTTCAGATTGATTTTCAAGAAAACAAAGATTTCCTTCCGACTCATTTTCATAAAATGTCAAGCCGATTTGTTCTTCGATTTGATGAATTAATTTCACATCCATACCTCACCATCAATCTTTGTCCACTCCATCTGCAAACATGGACTTTCTTTTTTCCATTTGTTCTTTTCGCATTTCTTCAAATGCTGTTTTGGAGATCTCTTTTCCTTTTTTAGGAAGTGAAATCTTATTTTTCTCATCTACAGTAACAGAAATAGCTGAATAAGAACGAGTTGACAAACCTGAATGAGGGTTTTCTTTATTGATTTGAATTTCCAAAATCAATCCAGGAAGACCATCGTAAACATCCGGTCCATTTTTAAAATTCAATTTTGGAGCATACCAAGCAACCGCCGTTGTGATGCTATCAATCTCAACTTCAGCTTTTCGGACTTCATATCCTAGCAATTCTTTGGAATCTTTGGAGATTTTCCAATCAAACTTTTTGATGGAATCTTTTACCAAATAATTGCTATTTAAAAAGGACATTTCCTTTAAGGAAAAATTATTCTGAAAATCTTTGTACAAAACACCTTCGTTACTTCTCACAGCCAAATTAATTGCGAAACCATCAGTTTGATCATTACTGATTCTCTCTATATGTTTAAACTCTGACTCATTTTTGTTTAAAATCAAACTATAAAAGGCAGGTTCTTTCATTTTTTGCGCCACATTTCTTTTAATTTCATTCATATCGACTCCTGCACCTTCTACCCTGATTTGAAGTTTTTCAACATCAAATTTCAAATAGCTTTCATATTCAATATTCAATATATCTTGCGTATAAACCTGAGTAACTGCGACAACTAAAAATAAAATGCTTAAAAATGATTTCATTGGTTAATTTTTTCTAAATATAATTATTATTTAAGATTTCGGAAGTATGGTCAAAAAAACTCACAAACTAAAAACCTCAGATGTATTGAAAACATCTGAGGTTTAGGTTTTACAGTATTTGAAATAACTTAAAACCCTTTCAACTGTTCTTCGATTTGTGCAATTTTCTCCACGGCATCGGCTTCTTTTTTCTTTTCCGCTGCTACAACCGCATCTGGTGCACCGCTGACGAATTTTTCATTGGACAATTTTTTACGAACCGAATTCAGAAATCCTTCCAGATATTCTTTTTCCTTTTCTAATTTTTCTTTTTCCGCTTCCAAATCCACATTTTCAGAAACCGGCACTAAAAACTCAAAAGTTCCCACTCTAAATGTGAAACCTTTGTCCGGAAATTCGTCTGAAAATTGAATCGAAACATTGCCCAATTTTTCTACTAATTCCGAATTCAATTCTTCTTTCGCCGAATTCGAAGCAAATAATTCCAAATTTTCTTTGGGTGAAATTCCCTTTTCGTTTCGGATGGCACGGATACCGGAGACTACTTCAGAACTGGTTTCAAATTGCTTTAAAACACCTTGCCAATAGTTGAATTGTTCCGGATATTCAGCCACAATTAAGGCTTCTTCCGGCGTTCTTTCAGCCATCAATTGCCAAATTTCTTCTGTCAAGAAAGGCATGAAAGGATGCAAAACTTTCAAACAATTCCCTAAATATTCGAGCGTTGTATCATAAGTTTTACGGTCAATAGGTTTTCCAAATTCAGGTTTTACAGCCTCCAAATACCAAGCACAGAAATCATCCCAAATCAATTTGTAAACCGACATCAAAACATCTGAAATTCGGTATTTATCATAATTGTCTTCGATGGATTGTAGTTCCGAATGGAATTTCGAATAAAACCATTCCATTGCAAATTCGTTCTCAGCTGGTGCTTCCAGCGACTCATCCACTTCCCAACCTTTGATGAGTCGGAATGCATTCCATATTTTATTGGCGAAATTTCGTCCTTGGACACATAATTCTTCATCAAACGGCAAATCGTTTCCGGCAGGAGACGATAGCAACATCCCAACGCGAACGCCGTCTGCACCGTACTGTTGCATCAATTCGATTGGATCCGGCGAATTCCCCAAAGATTTGGACATTTTCCGGCCTTGTTTGTCGCGAACGATTCCGGTGTAATACACATTTTTAAACGGCAATTCACCTCGGTATTCGTATCCGGCAATGATCATCCGCGCCACCCAGAAAAACATGATTTCAGGAGCCGTTACCAAATCCTGAGTTGGATAATAATAATTGATTTCTTCGTTGTCCGGTTCGTTGATTCCATTGAAAACCGAAATCGGCCATAACCATGAAGAAAACCAAGTGTCCAAAGCATCTTCATCTTGACGTAAATCTTCATCAGCCAACACCAAATTTCGTTCTCTTTTGATGATTTCAAGTGCTTCCTGTTTGTTCAACGCCACCACAAAATCTTCTTGACCATCACCATAATAAAATGCCGGAATCTGGTGTCCCCACCACAATTGACGAGAAATATTCCAGTCATGGACATTCTCCATCCAGTGTTTGTAGGTGTTTTTGAATTTCGCAGGATGGAATTGGATCGTATCGTTCATCACATTTTCGAGTGCCGGTTCTGCCAATTCTTTCATTTTCAAAAACCATTGAACCGAAAGTTTGGGCTCGATGACAGCTCCGGTTCGTTCCGAAGTTCCTACTTTATTATTGTGATTTTCAACTTTTTCCAATAATCCTTTGGCTTCCAATTCTATTTCAATTTCTTTTCGAACTTTAAATCGGTCTTTGCCTTCATAATGCAATGCGAAATGGTTCAAAGTCGCATCATCATTGATCGCATCGATGATTTCCAAATCATGTTTTTTCCCTAATTCATAATCATTCACATCATGCGCCGGCGTTACCTTCAAACATCCGGTTCCGAATTCGATATTGACATATTCGTCTTCAATAATTGGAATCACTCGGTTTGCAATCGGAACAATTACATTTTTTCCCTTTAGGAATGAGTAGCGTTCATCATTTGGATTGATACAAACCGCTGTATCACCAAAAATCGTTTCGGGGCGTGTAGTGGCTACTGTAATTGAATCCTCACTTCCTTCTATTTGGTAGCGTAAGAAATAGAGTTTTCCTTGTTTTTCTTGGTAAATAACTTCCTCGTCCGAAATATTGGTTTGGGCTTCCGGATCCCAATTGACCATGCGGTAACCTCTATAAATCAAACCTTTGTTGTACAAATCCACAAAAACTTTGATGACTGATTCTGACAAATCTTCGTCCATGGTAAATTTGGTACGGTTCCAGTCGCAAGAACAACCGAGCGTTTTCAATTGTTCCAAAATGATTCCACCATGTTTATGTGTCCACTCCCAAGCGTGTTCAAGGAATTTTTCTCTTCCGATCTCAAATTTGGAAATGCCTTTTTCTTTAAGTTTGGCCACAACTTTTGCTTCGGTGGCTATGGAAGCATGATCTGTTCCCGGTACCCAACAAGCATTGAATCCTTTCATACGCGCACGACGAATGAGTACATCTTGAATCGTATTGTTCAACATATGTCCCATGTGAAGTACACCAGTGACGTTTGGAGGAGGAATTACGATGGTGTAAGACTTGCGATTATCCGGTTTGGAGAAAAAATATTCGTTTTTCATCCAGTAATCGTACCACTTCTGCTCTACACTGTTTGGATTGTATTTAGTTTGTAATTCCATTTTACTAAAAGATTAATCGGTATTTAATTGTTAACGAATTGCAAATGTAAGATTAGTAAAGTCTAATTGTAAATTTAATTTCTAAATTTGTTCAATAAAAACACACTCAATATGAAAAAAATCTTTTTAGCAACTGCATTTTTTATCGGTGGAATTGCCTTAATGAATGCACAAGAAATTGAAATAAGCGAGTCAAACGTAGATTTAGGAAACATTAAATATGGTGGAAAAGCTGTTTCAACTGTACAAATTAAAAATACAGGTGACAAACCATTGATCATTTCAGATGCAAAAGCTTCTTGTGGATGTACGGTTCCAAAATGGCCAAAGGATCCGATTGCTCCGGGCAAATCTGCTCCCATGACAGTTGAGTATACCACTACTTCAAAAGCAGGTGCTTTCAATAAAACAGTTACCATCAGTTCAAATGCTGTTACGGAAGGTCGTAAAATTTTCCGAATCAAAGGAGTGGTAGAAGCCAATCCAAATGCACCAACAACTGCAGCAACAGGAGCTAAAAAATAATTAGAATAATTTACTAAATTAGAAATCCTTCTTCGCTTCGGCGGATGGAGGATTTTTTATATTTAAATCGAAATCGCAACGTGAACTATAAAGAACATATCAAACGAAATCTTACGTTGGCTATCCCAGTGATGATCACACAAGCAGGTCAAATCATCGTCAATTTGGTGGACAACATCATGGTAGGTGGTTTGGGAGGGAAATACGATTATATCGTAGACGAAACGCTTGGAAAAACTGCATTGGGTGCGGTATCACTTGGAAATGCGGTATTTATTACTGCACTTGTCGTTGCCTTTGGATTTAGTTTTGCGATTTCACCGTTAGTTGCGGCGGCCGATGCAAAAAAGGATAAAGTTGGTGCCGGAAAGATATTTTCACATGGCATGGTGCTGAATTTGATTTTGGCAATAGTCTTACTGGGCGCTTTAGAATTGGCCAAACCCATTCTTTACTATATGGGTCAACCGGAAGATGTAATCGATATGACCATGCCGTATCTTTCTATCATGGCTTGGTCCATGATTCCAATCATGATTTTTCAAACTTTCAGACAATTTTCCGAAGGATTATCGCTTACCCTGCCTGTTACAGCGGCTACGATTGTAGGAAATATCGTAAACATTGCGTTGAATTATGGTTGGATTTATGGTTATTGGGGATTTCCAAGATTGGAGGTCGAAGGAGCCGGTTTAGGGACATTTTTTTCCAGGGTCAGCATGATGCTGACGTTGATTTTGGTACTTTGGAGTTATAAAAAGACCAAAGCATATTTAAGTGTCATTCAATTCAAAAAATTTGAGTCGGCCATTTATAAAAAAATCCTCAACATGGGGATTCCAACTGCATTAACTTCATTTTTTGAAGTGAGCGCTTTTGCAGCAGCAGCTTTTATTTGTGGTTATGCGTTTTCACAAGAAGCAGCAGAATTACAATTGGCCAAAACCAATTTGGCAGCACACCAGATTGCAATCAGTTTGGCATCCACTACTTTCATGATGTGCATGGGACTAAATGTGGCGGCAACTGTAAGAGTCGGATACCAATTGGGACTAAAAAATTATACTGTACTAAGGGAAGCCGGATGGTCTTCCATCATCATGGTCGCCATTTTCATGATTTTATGCGGAATTTTGATGATCGTATTCCGTTTTGAATTACCGGTTGTGTATTTGGACAATCAACCTGTAATTGATTTAGCGGCACAATTGCTCATCATAGCTTCTTTGTTTCAGCTTTCAGATGGCATCCAATTGGTCGCGCTTGGTTCATTGCGAGGGATGCAGGATGTGAAAATTCCTTCGATCATTTCATTTGTTGCTTATTGGGTGATTGCAATGCCATTGGGTGTAATATTGGCAATCTATTTCGAGATGAGAGCTTATGGAATGTGGATTGCGCTTTTTGTAGGTTTGACAATTGCGGCAATTCTATTACTTTTACGCTATCATTTACAAACCAAAAAATTAATTTATGGAAACACCCAAATTTCTGATAGCCGACAACTCTGATTTCCCCGATAAAATTTTCATCATTCACACTGATTTCCCGAGGTTTATGCTCGATGTAGAAACGGAAGAAATCGAATGGTTTGATGAACTTGAAGAAGAGCCGGATGTAGATTTGGAAACCGAAATTGCGGAGTTAATGGAAAAGGCTTTTGATTTCTTTGACAGAGAAATGGATACCTACGATGAAGAATAAATATTTTCTGTAACCATTTTTTTTATTAATTTGTCAAAGAATTTATCTTTTTTATGAAAATAACACGACTATTTGATTTTTTAGCTTACCAACTGAAAAATTCACCGCGACCAGACAGCATCGTCATGAAAAGACATGGTGAATGGATTCCGATTTCTACGCAAGAATATGTCAACAAAGCCAATGCGATCAGTCGTGGTTTTTTAAATTTAGGCGTAAAACATGGTGATAAAATTGCGATTGCTTCCACTACAAATCGTACCGAATGGAATTTACTGGACATTGGATTACAACAAATCGGATGCATCAGCATTCCAGTTTATCCTACCATTTCTGAAAGTGATTATGCTTATATTTTTAATGATGCAGAAGTAAAATTTGCTTTTGTTTCAGATGCTGCACTGTATGAAAAAATAACTTCCATAAAAAACCAAGTACCTTCTTTGGTTTCGGTTTACACATTTGATAATGTAGATGGAGCGCCCAACATCAATGAAATTTTGGATTTGGGTTCAGATGCTGACAATCAACATGAAGTCGATGCGGTAAAACAACAAGTGAAATCAGAAGATTTGGTGACGATCATATACACTTCCGGAACAACCGGAAGACCTAAAGGTGTGATGTTAAGCCATAATAATATTCTTTCCAACGTACTGGGAAGCAATCCAAGAGTTCCTAAATTTCCTTCTGAAAAGCCAAAAGCACTCAGTTTTCTTCCTTTGTGTCACATATTTGAACGCATGCTGATTTATCTTTATACCTATAATGGAATTGGGATTTATTATGCTGAAAACATGGAAACCATAGGAGACAATTTAAAAGAAGTTCAACCGGATGTGATGACCGTGGTTCCGAGATTGGTAGAGAAAGTTTATGCCAAAATCTATGACAAAGGAGCTGCTGCCGGCGGTATCAAAACCAAAATTTTCATGTGGGCTTTGAAATTGGTAGAAGATTATCAACCATTTGAAAGCAAAGGTTTGGGCTGGACAATCAAACATAAAATTGCAGATGCTATCGTATTTAAAAAATGGCGTGAAGGAGTTGGTGGAAATTTGACTTGTATGGTTTCTGGAAGTGCAGCACTTTCTCCTCGATTGAACAGAATGTTTTGGGGAGCGGGAATTCCTATTTTAGAAGGATATGGATTGACAGAAACTTCACCGGTTTGTTCTGTAAACAGTATGTCTAAAGACGGATTTGGAATCGGAATGGTTGGAAAACCGATCGATGGTGTAGAAATTAAAATTGCAGATGACGGTGAAATTTGGGTAAAAGGCCCCAATGTGATGATGGGCTATTATAATAATCCGGAAATGACAGCCGATGTGATTACACCGGACGGATATTTTAAAACGGGTGATATCGGAGAATTGATCAATGGAAATTTAAAAATTACCGACCGTAAAAAAGAAATTTTCAAAACTTCAGGTGGAAAATACATCGCACCGCAAAATATGGAAAACGATTACAAACAATCACGATACATCGAACAAATCATGGTTATAGGCGAAGGCGAAAAAATGCCGTGCGCCCTGATCCAACCTAATTTTGAAAATGTAGCGACCTGGGCTAATACGGAAGGTATTTCAGTTCCGAGCGCCAAAGAAGAAATGGTGAAAAATGAAAAGGTAATCGATTTGATTCAAAAAGAATTGGATACTCACAATAAATCTTATGGTCACTGGGAACAAGTAAAACAATTTCGATTGACTCCAACCGAATGGTCGATAGACGGTGGTGAACTTACGCCTACATTAAAATTGAAAAGAAAAATTGTCCTAAATAAATACAAGGATCTTTACAAAGAGATTTATGGACATTTTCCAGGTGAATGATCAATTTCTCCTGAAAAAATAACAAAATAAAAATCCCGAAAGTTACCTTTCGGGAATTTTTAAAATTATGAACAAATTAAAATCTTACTTGTTGAATTTTGCGTATTTGTTTTTGAATTTATCAATACGTCCTGCGGTATCTACCAATTTCACTTTACCAGTATAAAATGGATGTGAAGTACTTGAAATCTCCATTTTTACCAATGGATATTCTACACCGTCTACTTCGATTGTATCTCTAGTTTCAGCAGCAGAACGAGTGATGAAAGTTTCATCGTTACTCATGTCTTTAAATACTACTAAACGGTAATTTTCTGGATGAATGCCTTTTTTCATAGCTTTTTATTTTTTATATCAGCAATTTCCACTTCCTTCCGTTTCCATTGCAATTAACTTTATTATTTTGAGTGTGCAAAGATAATGCTTTTTACTAAACAAAAAATATTTTAAGAAAAATTATTTCATACTTTTATTTGGCTGTAATTCAATAAAAAATAAGGAATAAACGTTCTACTTTGTACATTGGACAGATTTAATTAGTTTTGTTTCCACAATAAATATATTTTATGAAAACCCGCAACCTGATTGTATTCAGTATCATCGCCCTGATCGTAGGCATTTCTTCTTGTCGTGATGATTTTGATTTTGATGCTGCTTCGGATAACCTATCATTTTCGACAGATACTTTGAATCTTGACACGATTTTCAATCATACCAATTCCCAAACCTATAAATTGACCATTCACAACAACCAAGATAAAGATGTGGTAATTCCCAGAATTTATTTGACCAATGGTGAAAGTTCACTTTTCAAAATCAATGTCGATGGTATGGCCGGATATGATTTTGAAAATATTGCGGTTCGCAAAGACGATAGTATTTTCATTTTTGTCGAAATTGGAGCTGGAGAAGTTATCAACAATTCTTTATATGAAGACGAAATCAATTTCGAAACCACCAATGCCAATCAGCACGTGAAACTCCTCTCCTATTTGGAAAAAGCGATTTTCCATACCGAAGACCAACCGATCGGAAGTCAAAATTGGGACAGCGAATGGTCTCATGTGATATTTGGAAATCAAACTGCCGAAAACTTGAACATTGGCCCGGGAACCAAAGTGTATTTTCACAATGCAGCCAATTTGACCATCAATGGAAGTCTGAATGTCGTTGGTAATTTAGATAATAAAGTCATTTTCAGAACCGATAGAATGGATGATAGATCTGACTCTATTCCCAATACTTGGGGAAAAATTCATTTAAAACCAAATAGTAATTCTTCTATAGAATATGCCATCATAAAAGGTGGAAACCGTGGATTGGAAGTTGAAAATGCTGATTTGGACATTAAGAATTCTTTTGTATTGAACAACGAAGAGTTTGGAATTTATAGCCATGGAAATTTATCCAACATAAATGGAAATAATTTAGTTGTAAACAATAGCAACCAAGCTTCCATCAAAATTGAAGGAGGAAATTATGATTTCAGACATTGTACCATTGCCAATTTCCATAACATCGGTCAAGGTGCTGGCGACAATGTAAGTTTATGGGTAAAAGGTTCAAATTCAGGCGGTTTCTATAATTCAATTTTTTATGGAAGAGCCATGGATGCCATCTATCTTGAAGATGCCAGCGGAAATCTTAATTTTAATTCCAACATCATCAGAGGAACCGCACCAAACAATTCCACCAATGGTTTAGATGAAGATCCTATGTTTGTCAATTCAGGTTTCGGTGCCAATGATCTGCGTTTATTGCAAAAAGAGGATTCAGAAATTCCTGGACATGCGAGTGCTTCCAATTTAAACACTGAAACAAACAGCGATATTTTAAATATCTCAAGAACAGACAATCTAAATAACCTTACGCCAGGAGCTTACCAAGTTTTAGTTGATCCTGAAACTTTAGACTAAATTTAGATTTTCACATAAATAAAAAGCGCAAATTCTACTAAAGTTTGCGCTTTTCTATTTCATCGAATTTCGAATTAGAAATACTTAAAATCCTGATTGTTTTTAATTTTCTTTACTGTTTCATACATCAATTTGATCGTATTTTCCACATCATTTTTATGCACCATCTCCACCGTGGTATGCATATAACGCAATGGTAATGAGATCAATGCCGAAGGTACTCCACCGTTACTATACGCAAAAGCATCTGTATCCGTTCCGGTAACACGGCTACTTGCAGCTCGCTGAAAAGGAATTTTTTTCTTGTCTGCAGCATCGATGATCAAATCACGCAAATTATTTTGCACAGCCGGCGCATAAAAAACAACGGGGCCATCGCCGCATTTTATTTCGCCTTCTTTCATTTTATTCATTTTCGGTGTAGAAGTATCATGCGTCACATCAGTGACGATGGCGACATCTGGCCGAATGGTTTTGGTGATCATTTCCGCACCGCGAAGCCCGACTTCTTCTTGAACGGAATTGGTGAAATATACGCCGAAATCAATTTTGTCTTTGTTTTCAAAAAGCAATCTGGCGACCTCCGCAATCATAAATCCACCTACCCGATTATCCAAAGCTCTGCAAACAAAATAATTTTCATTTAAAACCATGAATTCATCTGGATAAGTAATCACACAACCCACATGAATTCCCAATTTTTCTACTTCTTCTTTTGAACTTACGCCACAATCAATCCAAATCGTATCAATTTTAGGCAACTCATCCTTATCACCTACCCGTACATGAATCGCCGGCCAACCAAAAACACCTTTTACAATTCCGTTTTTCGTATGGATATTCACCCTTTTTGAAGGTGCAATCACTGCATCTGACCCTCCATTTCGGATGACGTAAATCATTCCGTCTGAAGAAATATAATTCACATACCAAGAAATTTCATCAGCATGTGCCTCCAAAATCACTTTATACTTCGCATCAGGATTGATGATTCCATAAGCAGTTCCATAATTATCTGATCTGATTTCATCAACATATGGCTTCACATAATCCACCCAAACCTTCTGACCTTCAGATTCATAACCTGTAGGAGAACTGGTATTGAGGTAATTTTCAAGGAAGTTCATTGAATTTTTGGAAAAGAATTTTGATTTTGGCATTTCTTAAATTTTTAACAAATGTAAGGATTTAGGAACAATATTTGCTATCGGTGGCTTATGTATTGGAAGCTATTTATACTTACAGTTGTTTTGAATTCATTTTTATTGGGACAAGAGTTGTCTTCCAAAGAAAATTCACCTCTCACAAAAGATTTAGCAGAAATGGACTCCATATCACCTGAAGATTTGGCTATTTTTGACACCATTCAGTTGGAAAATGCCGAAATGATGCATTTGCATCTGGAAAATGAAATGGAGAAAAAATATTATCTATGGCTTCGTAAAAGAGTCAGAGATGTTTGGCCTTATGTCAAAGTTGCGGTAGAAGAATACAATGCGATTCAGGATACTTCACAATATTTCAGCAAAAGAGAAAAACGTCAATACATCAAGGAACGCCAAGGTGTTTTGGCTGATCAATTTGAAAATAAACTAAAAGATTTATCGCTTTCACGCGGACAAATTCTCATCAAATTGATCCATAAAGAAACGGATCGTACTTCATTTGAAATCATCAAAGAATTAAGAGGTGGACTGAACGCTTTCCTTTGGAATTCAGCGGGAGGAGCTTTTGATCTGGATTTAAAATCTAAATTTGACCCTCATAAAACCAGAGAAGATTTATACATTCAAGTGATATTGGAGAAAGACTTTAGATCAGGCAGACTTGAGCGGATTAAAGATTCGGACTGATGGAAATCTTTCCATGAAATTTGTTTTAGATTCACTCTCCAATTCCTTATATTTGCATTTCTTAAATATGTAATAAAAGAGTGGCAAAAACTACCTTGAAAAAAATTGGCGTCATGACATCTGGAGGTGATTCTCCGGGTATGAATACAGCGATCAGAGCTGTCGCTCGTGCGTGCGCATACTACCAAATCAAATGTGTGGGGATCAAAATGGGTTATGAAGGGTTGATCCATAATCAAATGTCCGAATTGGGCGCTAGATCTGTAAAACACATCATCAACAGAGGTGGAACATTTTTACAAACCGCCCGATCAGAAGAATTCCGAACCAAAGAAGGACGTGCAAAAGCATTTGAGAATTTAAAGAAAAATGAATTGGATGCATTGATCATCATAGGTGGAGATGGTTCATTTACAGGTGGAAATGTTTTCTTTAAGGAATTTGGAATTCCGTTTATTGGAGTTCCGGGGACGATTGACAATGATATTTTTGGAACGGACTTTACCATCGGATATGATACCGCGCTGAATACGGTTATAGAAGCCATCGATAGAATCCGTGATTCTGCGACTTCGCATAATCGGGTATTTTTCGTAGAAGTAATGGGGCGTGATGCCGGATTTATTGCTTTAAACAGTGGAATTGCTTCAGGAGCTCAAGATATTTTGATTCCGGAAAAGAAAGATAGTTTAGATGATCTGTTTGGTTCGCTCCAGCATTCTCAACAGTCCAATAAAAATTCAAGTATCATAGTAGTTGCCGAAGGAGAAGAATTAGGAAATGTTTATGATTTGGCAAAAGCTACAGAAATGAGATTTCCAGATTATGATGTCAGAGTTACGGTGTTGGGTCATATACAAAGAGGTGGAAATCCAAGTTGCATGGACAGGGTTTTGGCAAGTCGTTTAGGCGTAGCTGCAGTTGAGGGATTGCTAGATGGAAAATCAGATGTGATGGCAGGGATACGGTCCAATAAGATTGTTTTCACTCCCATAGCCGAAGCCATCAAAAAACACAATGAAATAGATAAAGAATTAATAAAAGTCGCTAAAATTTTAGCTATTTAATAACATTTAAAAACAAACGAAATGTCAACAATCAAAGTAGGAATCAACGGTTTTGGTCGAATTGGAAGTCTTGTATTCGGTGCTCTTTTAGAAAGAGAAAATGTAGAAGTCGTTGGAATAAATGATTTGATCGATGCGCATTATATGGCATACATGATCAAATATGATTCTGTTCATGGACGATTCAAAGGAGAAGTAAAAGTAGAAGGAAATAATTTGGTCGTTAATGGAAAAACTATCCGAGTTACTTCTGAAAGAGATCCAAACAATTTGAAATGGAATGAAATTGGGGCCGAATATATCGTAGAATCAACTGGTTTATTTTTAACAAAAGAAACAGCACAGGCGCATATCAATGCTGGCGCAAAAAAAGTCATCCTTTCCGCTCCTTCAAAAGATGATACACCTATGTTTGTAATGGGTGTAAACCATAAAGAATTGACCGCTGATGTTCAAATTCTTTCCAATGCTTCATGTACGACAAACTGTTTGGCTCCATTGGCTAAGGTTGTTCATGATAATTTTGGTATTTTGGAAGGATTGATGACCACTGTCCATGCTACTACTGCGACCCAAAGAACAGTTGATGGACCATCTGCCAAAGATTGGAGAGGTGGACGTTCTGCTTTGTTAAATATCATTCCATCTTCAACCGGTGCTGCAAAAGCGGTAGGAAAAGTAATCCCTTCTTTGAACGGAAAATTAACCGGAATGGCTTTCCGTGTACCAAATGCTGATGTTTCAGTTGTAGATTTAACAGTAAGATTGGAAAAGTCTGCTTCCTATGAAGAAATTTGCGCTGCTATGAAAAATGCTTCTGAAGGAGAGTTAAAAGGTATACTAGGTTACACTGAAGATTTAGTTGTTTCTCAAGATTTCGTAGGAGATAAAAGAACTTCCATTTTTGATAAAGATGCAGGAATTATGCTTTCTCCAAACTTTGTAAAATTGGTTTCATGGTACGATAATGAAATGGGATATTCTAATAAATTGGCAGATATGTTGATTCATTCAGCTTCTTTGTAACTCTATTTTTTCAAAAATATTTTAAGCTGCTTTGTTAAAAAGCAGCTTTTTTTATGAAAAAAATCATTTTTTAAGAAAATTTTATATCTTTGTTTATCATAACACTTAAAAACATCTGCTTATAGATTATATATTCTATCTTTTTAACATTTGAAGACTAAAGAAGAAGAATATGGAATTCATTGATGATTCTCAATTAGTAGATTCGTACATACTTGGAAACGAATCCGCATTGGCAGAGTTGATAGAACGATATAAGAATAAAGTATATGGTTTTATTTTCTCCAAAGTTTTAGACAAAAACATAGCAGAAGACATTTTTCAAGACACTTTTGTAAAAGTTATTTTGACTTTAAAAGAAGGAAAATACAGCGAAGAAGGAAAATTTTTACCTTGGGTGATGCGTATTGCACATAACCTCACTATCGACTATTTTCGTTCAAAATCCAGAATGCCTATCATCGGCGAAACATTTGTAGATGAGGATTTTAGCATTTTTGACTTTTTAGCCGATCCGGAAGATTGCTCTGAAACCAAAATAATTAAAACCCAAATCGAAAACGATTTGCGTCATATCATTGAATTTTTACCGGAAGATCAAAAAGATGTATTGGAACTAAGGATCTTCAAAGGTCTTAGTTTTAAAGAAATTGCTGAGGAAACGGATGTGAGCATCAATACAGCTCTGGGAAGAATGAGATATGCACTGATAAACTTAAGAAAACTGATAGAAGAAAAAAAACTAACTTTAACATTAGTTTAACTCTTCATCGCTTGTTTAAGACAATAATTTGAGTGGGTATACGTTAAAAGTATAGAACTCAAAATCAATGTAAATGAAGCAAAATTACTCTTTTATCGGTGAGCAATTATCACCAAAACCGGAAACGGTTCAAAATATTTTAAATTTTTCAAAAACATTATCAGTTATTAGAAGTGGAATCTTGAATAAGAAAATAATCCTTATCAAGAATTAAAAAAAGGGGAAGCAAAAAGCTTCCCCTTTTTATTTACGTTTCTTTAAAATTAGTTTTTTCCGAAAAATCCGCCAAGTAATTTACTTCCTAAATCCACTACATCATCCATGGCATCGCCATCTCCATCTTGATCCAAAAGTCTTTCGATGGTGCCCATTTCTCGTTGGTTCGTTTGAGAAGCTCCTCCAACCAAACCACCTAATAAAGATGAAAGTCCACCAGCATCCAATCCATTTTGGCTTTTCTCTTTACCCAAATATCCCATAACTATCGGCGCAAGCATAGCCAAAATTTGAGCGATTTGTCCGGAATTTAGTCCAGAAGTTTTCCCGATTGCATTCTCAACCTGTGCTTGTTTTCCTCCCAAAACATGATTTAAAATATTTGCACCATCTGAAAAATTGCCGCCTTGCAAAAATCCGCCCAAATTATCCAGAATACTTCCATCATGATCCCTTTCAAGTGCATTGGCTATATTTTGCGCATCTCCACTGTTGGCATTTTTATTTAAAGCTGTCAAAAGCAATGGAACTGCGGCCGAAATTGCCATCTTAGCCTGTTCGTTTTCTATTCCTAATTGGTTAACGACACCGCTCACCATTTGTTGGCCCATAACCCCCTGTAATAAACTCGAAATATCCATTTTTTCCTTAAATTTGGTTAAACTCAAATATAAAACTAAAATTCAAATAATATTATGAATCCTATTTGAAATTTCTAATTTTGTAGGCTAAACACTTAAATTATGAGAAGATTTACACAAATCCTTATCTTGTTGGTAATCGGCATCTTATTGCTTCCTCTTTTTCTTCCCAAACAACTCAATGCTGAAGTTGAAAAAGAGTTTGATTCTCCTCCCGGAATTATTTTTGAAGAATTCAACAATTTAAAAGAATTTTCTGAATGGGATCCTTGGTCTTCCAGCGATTCACTTACCACTCAGGAATTCTTTGCTCCTTATAGAGGAATGGGTGCTGGATACAAATGGAAATCAATCGATTCAGAAGCTGAAATTACCATCAACAAATCCGACATCAACAAAACCATAATCTATGCGTTGAACGGATTGAATTTAGGTGAAAATGCCGAAATGAAAGTTAACTTCCAATCATCTACTCCAAATAAAACCAAAGTAAAATGGAGTATCATTACAGAGGAAATTGGCTATTTCTCCAGATATTACAGTTATTTTACTTCTAAAAAATTAACAGAGAAACTCCAATTGGGTTTATCCAAATTAGAAGCCAACTTAAAAAGCTCGGCACTCACTCCAGAACAAGCCATTTCACTTGCTCCGGGAATGATTAAAACCGAAATTTTTGAAGGTCAAAAATTGATCACTGTCATGAATGAAACTTCTCTGGAAAAAGAAGAAATGGAAACAGCTTCAGAAGAATCTTTTGGTCTAATTTATAGTTATCTCGTCGATTTTTTAAAAATCTCTCCTACCAAAATCGGATCTCCTGTAACCTATTTTGAATATGTCGATCTGGCTGCTAAAAAAGCTAAATTTTATTCTGGTTTTCCCATTTCAGAATCTGTAAAATTGGGAGAAGGAATGGAGTTAATGGCACTTCCCGCAACTGAAACGCTCGTTTGTATCCATAAAGGAAATCATACTACCATTCAAGAATCAATATCAAAAATGAAAGATTTCGCTAAAAAGAACAATTTAAAATTAGAAAATTCCCACTGGGAAGTATTTCAAAATGACCCGAAATCCACTCCAAAACCGGAAGAACTTCTAACCAAAATTTATATCCCGATTAAAAAATAGGTTCTTCCCAAAAACCTGAATTCGATTAATCAGATTCTCAGGTTAAAAGGAATTTAGAATCTTTTTTTTTCGTAGTAAAATCACGTAAATTTGCAGCTTGATTTTGAGCAAAATGAGTGATTTTATAGAGGTTTACGGTGCCAGAGAACATAACTTAAAAGACGTTGATGTAAAAATACCAAGGGAAAAATTGGTTGTCATAACGGGATTGAGCGGAAGTGGTAAATCCTCACTTGCATTTGATACGATTTATGCCGAAGGACAACGCAGATACATCGAAACCTTTTCTGCTTATGCACGTCAATTTCTAGGAGGAATGGAACGACCCGATGTAGATAAAATCGAAGGACTTTCTCCAGTTATCGCCATCGAACAAAAAACGACCTCAAAAAGCCCGCGTTCCACAGTAGGAACGATAACGGAAATCTATGATTTCTTAAGACTTCTTTACGCCAGAGCCTCTACCGCTTATTCTTACCATACAGGAGAAGAGATGGTGAGTTATACAGATCAGCAAATCCAAGAACTCATCAAAGAAAAATTTGCACAAAAAAAAATCGCCATACTCGCACCGTTGGTTCGCGCCAGAAAAGGTCATTACAGAGAGCTTTTCGCCCAAGTTTCCAAAAAAGGCTACATGGAAGTCCGTGTAGACGGAAGCATCAAAGAGATCACGCCCAACTTAAAATTGGATCGTTACAAAGCCCATGATATAGAATTGGTCATCGACAAATTAAAACTAAATGATGCCGTTTCTGACGATCGATTATTAAGTTCCATAGACACCGCAATGCAACAGGGAGACAATGTCATGATGGTGTTGGATTACGAAACAAATGAAGCCCGATTTTACAGCCGAAATTTAATGTGTCCAACGACCGGAATTTCCTACCCCAACCCTGAACCCAACACCTTTTCTTTTAATTCTCCCAAAGGCGCCTGTCCAAATTGTAACGGTCTGGGAGAAACCAAAGTTGTCGATATTGATAAAATAATTCCAGACCCAAATCGAACTTTGAAAAATGGCATGTTGGTTCCATTGGATGAACTAAAAAACACCACTAGAATTAAAAAACAAATCGAATCCATCTATGCCAAATATGGTGAACCACTCGACACGCCGTTTAAAAAACTGAACAAAGAGCTCGTTCAGGATATTTTGTATGGTTTGAAAGAAACGGTCGATGTACAATTAAAATTTGCGGATGTCAGTAAAGTTTATAAAATTGATTTTGAGGGAATTGTGCCGTTTTTAGAAGAAATGATGGAAGATAAATCCCTTCCTTCTTCTTGGTCAGTTTCTAGAAAATTTTCCAAAACAATTCCTTGTTCTTCTTGCCAAGGATTTCGACTCAATAAGGAATCTCTTCACTTCAAAATTGATCAAAAAAACATAGCCGAAGTCGCTCATTTCGATCTTCAGTTTTTAAGAAATTGGATCCAAACTTTAGACAAAAAACTAGGAAAAAAGGAAAAAATCATCGCCCAAGAAATTCTGAAAGAAATTGAAACAAGATTAAGTTTTTTATTGGATGTCGGATTAAATTATTTGGCATTGGATCGCCCTTCCAAATCCCTTTCCGGAGGAGAAGCACAACGCATCCGATTGGCTACACAAATCGGTTCCCAACTCGTAAACGTCCTCTACATTTTAGACGAACCTTCCATCGGATTGCATCAGCGAGACAACATCAAATTAATTGATTCACTGAAAAAACTACGCGACATCGGTAATTCGGTTTTAGTGGTAGAACACGACAAAGACATGATCATGGAGTCTGACTATGTCATCGATATCGGACCAAAAGCCGGCCGTAGAGGCGGAAAAATTGTTTGGCAAGGAATTCCGGAAGAAATCAAAAAAGCACATACGCTTACTTCGGATTACTTGAACGGAGATTTGAAAATCGAAATTCCGGAAAAACGCAGAGAAGGAAATGGACACAAACTTTTGTTGAAAGGTGCAACTGGAAATAATTTAAAAAATGTCAATTTAGAAATTCCATTGGGCAAACTTATTTTGATAACCGGTGTTTCGGGAAGTGGAAAATCGACATTAATCACGGAAACCCTCTACCCGATTTTGTCTAAACATTTTTACAGATCGGAACAAAATCCAATGCCCTATAAAAAAATTGAAGGACTGGAACATTTGGACAAAGTCATCGAGGTCGACCAATCACCTATCGGTCGTACACCACGCTCCAATCCGGCAACTTATACCAATTTATTTTCAGACATCCGTAATCTTTTCACCCAACTTCCTGAAGCAAAAATCCGTGGCTACAAACCCGGACGTTTTTCGTTTAATGTCAAAGGTGGACGTTGCGAAACTTGTGAAGGAGCAGGACTCAAAGTCATCGAAATGAATTTCTTACCGGACGTTTATGTTCCTTGTGAAACTTGCAATGGAAAACGATTTAATCGAGAAACACTTGAAGTCCGATACAAAGGAAAATCTATCGCTGATGTGCTTGATATGACCGTGAATGAAGCGGTAGAATTCTTCGAACCCATTCCAAAAATCTACCGAAGCGTGAAAACCTTACAAGACGTCGGACTAGGCTATATCACGCTTGGACAGCAGTCCACTACCCTTTCCGGTGGTGAAGCACAACGTGTGAAGCTCGCTTCCGAATTGAGTAAAAAACAAACCGGAAAAACGATTTATATATTAGATGAACCCACAACTGGACTACATTTTGAAGACATTAGGGTTTTGATGGATGTTATCAATCAAATTGTGAATCACGGAAATACAGTCATCATCATCGAACATAATTTGGACGTAATAAAATTGGCCGATCATATCATCGACATTGGTCCTGACGGTGGCGAAGGTGGCGGAAAAATTGTTGCTCAAGGAACACCTGAAGAAATTGTGAAAAATACGAAAAGCATTACCGGAAGATTTCTTGCAGAGGAAATGAAAAATTGATCAATCCATTTTTTCCTTTTCCAAAAGGTTGGATTCTTGCGCTTGTTCCATCAAATTTTGGGAAAATTCTTTTTTATTTTTAATGCCCAATTTTTTCATTTCTAAACTTTGATTGACCAAATTCCCTCTTCCTTCTGAAAGTTGTTTCAAAGCGTCAGTATAAGAAGATTTGGTTTGATCGATGTTTTTCCCGATTCGTTCTAAATTCTCCACAAAACTCACAAATTTATCGTACAATTTCGCACCGCGATTGGCGATTTCGATGGAGTTTCGGTTTTGGTATTCCCTTTTCCACAAATCGGCAATGAGTTTTAAGGAAGTGATCAAATTGCTTGGATTCAACAGCAAAATTCTTTTATCATAAGCAAAATTCCAAAGGTTGGGATCAGCTTGCATCGCTGCGATATAAGCGGGTTCACTTGGAATAAACATCATCACAAAATCCAGTGATTTTCCATAATCGTCATAAGCTTTGTTGGATAGTTCTACGATATGATTTTTTATGGAACCCAGATGTTGATTGAGTTTCAGCTGAACGACTTCGGCATCATTTTCATCCACCAATTCCGTAAAAGCCGTCAAAGAAACCTTAGAATCGATGATCACATTTCGTTCATCAGGATATTTCACCACCGCATCAGGACGCATTTTTTTACCGGAAAATTCAGAAAAAAGCGCATCATTATTTTCGTCCGTCAGCTGATATTCCATGAAATATTCTCTACCTTTTACCAAACCGGATCTCTCCAAAATGCTTTCCAAAATCATTTCACCCCAGTTTCCTTGGGTTTTGGACTCACCTTTCAGTGCACGTGTTAGATTTTTTGCGTCCTCTGAAATTTGTTGGTTGAGCTCCGCCAATTCTTTTACCTTTTCGGCCAATGAAAACCGTTCTTTGTTTTCTTTTTCGTAAGCTTCGTTCACCCGATTTTTCAATTCGGTCATTTTTTCTTGAAACGGTTCCAATATCGTCTTTAAATTGGTTTGGTTCATGGCTGTAAATTTTTCCGATTTCTCTTCGAGAATCTTATTGGCCAAATTCTCAAATTGCAATTTCCCTTCTTCTTGAATTTTTTGAATTTCGATTTTTTGGGTTTCGAGTGATGAATTTAAAGTATCGTTAATAGCTGAAAGTTCAGCGTTTTTAGCAAAAACAATTTGTTTTTCATTTTGCAAATTTTGAATTTGATCCGATTGTTTGGAATTGATTTCTTTTTGTTCAAACAATTGATTTTTCAATGCCTGATGCTCCGCTGAAATCTTAGAAAAATCATTTTTAAGACTCACAATCAATTGATTATAATCAGAATTAATTCTTTTTTCTGAAGAAATAATTTCATTTAGTTCAAGGATTTTCCTTAGTGAATTCTCAAAATCAGATTGAATTTTAATAAAATCATTGTTGAGTGAATCATATTGTTTCTTGCTCACAGATGAATTTTTCATTAAAACATACAAAACTACTGCGCCGATGATTCCGCCTAAAATTATTCCGATCAATAAATAAATTGTTTCCATAATTCAAAATTACAATACCCAAACGACAAAATATGTCATTCAAATTTTTGGATTTATAAAGTTCAACATTTCGCATTCTCTACTTACTCCGAAAAATAATGTAGTTTTGCAATAAATTATAGGTTTTGCAATCCAACTTCGTAGATTACATCAAAATATATTGTAAAAGTGGAAATGGTGGAGCAGGTTCTGCTCACTTACACCGTGAAAAATTCATCGAAAAAGGAGGTCCTGATGGTGGTGATGGTGGTCGAGGCGGACACATCATCATGAGAGGGAATTCCAATCAATGGACGCTTTTACCACTTCGATATACACGTCATTTAAAAGCTGAAAATGGTAAAAATGGTGGTTCTTCCCGTTCGACCGGAGCTGATGGAAATGATGTATACATCGAGGTTCCCATCGGAACTGTTGCTAAAGATGAACAAGGAAACTTCCTCGGCGAAATTACCGAAAACGGACAAGAATTGATTTTACTTCAAGGAGGAAAAGGTGGACTGGGGAACTGGCATTTTCGTTCTGCTACACGACAAACACCTCGATATGCACAGCCAGGTCTTCCAGGTGTAGAAATGCCCATCGTTTTGGAACTAAAAGTACTGGCCGATGTCGGTTTGGTGGGCTTCCCAAATGCCGGAAAATCCACTTTGCTTTCTGTCGTTTCTGCTGCCAAACCTAAAATTGCAGATTATGCTTTTACCACTTTGACGCCCAATTTGGGAATTGTTGAATACCGAAACCACCAATCTTTTGTGATGGCTGACATTCCCGGAATCATCGAAGGAGCGGCAGAAGGAAAAGGATTGGGACATCGTTTTTTAAGACATATAGAAAGAAATTCGGTTTTACTTTTTCTCATACCGGCTGATGCTAAAGACTATGCAAAAGAATATGACATTCTACTCAATGAATTGAAGAAATTCAATCCGGAATTACTTGATAAAGAAAGGGTTTTGGCCATTTCAAAAAGCGATATGCTGGACGATGAATTGAAAAATGAAATCGCTCAATTATTGCCCAAAGACATTCCGCATTTGTTTATTTCTTCTGTTGCGCAACAAGGTTTGATGGAGTTAAAGGATTTGCTCTGGAAAGAGATCAATAAAGAGATTTAAGCTGATTTTATAAATACAAGTTTTCATGGTCAATTATTCGGTGTAATTTCAGAATATATTGGCAAAATTTCTATGAAATAAACTTTTTCGAATATCATGAATCAAGAAAAATTTAGGGAATAAGCAAAAAAATGATACGATTTGGTCCAAAACTTCATAAAGCAAACACCATCAAACTAGAAACCCGTTGATTTTCAGCGATATTTTTTATCATTCTGCGGAGAAAGAGGATTAACTCATTGAATCCGAAAAAGGAAGTACTACAAACAAAAACCATTAATGCTTCGCATCTATTTTTTTATTCAAAACCATTTGAAAGCAAACTTTTTACGCTTTTTTCACATAAAAAAAACCGACTGGATTCCCAATCGGTTTTTATTTGCGGAGAAAGAGGGATTCGAACTTAATCACAAAACCCTTATTCAGCTTACTTTTATTTTAAGCGTCCACACAAAATTAAGTGTAAAACCTTAATTTTAGAAGATGAAAAAAGAGAGAAAAATTTATGATCGAGCCTTCAAGCTTTAAGCCGTTGAGTTGAGTAATGAACGAAATAACGTATCGGATTTAGCACGCGAACTGGACATACGACCTTCGTTGTTATACCGATGGCGTGCTGAGCAAGGCAATTTTGGAGAAGGAAGTTTTCCGGGTAAGGGAAACGCAAAACTAACGCCTGAACAAGAAAAAATCCGAAATCCTCCTTAAGAATTTAACATGAAATGTCTAATTTAGTTTGAAAACATACACAATCAAATTTCTATTATTAGAAAGGCAACGGAGTCTTCATCCAATTTCCTTGCTCATCTTGTATATAATAATTGTATACTGACAAATCGACTAAATACGGATTGTACTCATAGCTGATCAGTTTTAGTATGAAATTATCTCTTTCTATGTGCGTGACCAATTGATCTGGATTAAAAATCCCTGCAAAATAGAAATCAGGTACTTTTAGTTGTACATCTCCTTCGATTCTTGTAAGTCCGTACAACAAATTAGCATTGACTAAAATCTGATCGGTTACAAAAACGTGTTGCTGACCTGCCATTTTTTGATATATCAATTCATAACCCACAGATTTAATTTCAGATAGTAAAGCATCTTTTTGGTCTACAATTCGTTCGAAACTCAAGGGCGTAATTTCCAAAAATTCATTTGATAACGGAAGTTCGGGATTCATCTCATTTATCCTGTCGCTTAGGTTTTGTATGCGTTGCGAGGTAACCACTTTTTCACCGTGACCATTGTCTCCGAATGTGTAGTAATTTCCTAAAGTATCAGCAATTACAAAATCAATCATTTCGTCTTGAGGAACATAGAGAATCGTTCCATTTTCGTGGTGGTACACCCAAAATTCTCCTTCCGAATCCGGATAAGTATATTGGTAAATGAGTGCCCTATCGAAAGAAAATTCTTTGGATGTTTCAACTTTTTTCTGTTGTGCCCCAACTGTTTGGAATGTCAGAAGGATTAAAAGAATGTGGGAGTACTTCATTTTTATGAATTATAAACACAAATTTATTATTTTACGGGAAGCATTTACGACGAGTTCCACTCCTTTTTGGCGGTCATTTTTACCCCAAGGTCCCACTTGTCCCCGAATTTGAAAAAAAACATTTCCGCAAACTACATAAAGATCATTTGTTTTGCTGTTGTAAACCGCATAATCACCCAAATCCTGTATTTCTGTGTAAGCATTTTTCTCCATGTCCAGAAACGTATCCTGCATTTCATTTTTTACCTTTTCCTCGTTTTCATCCAACTCCGGGTTTTGTTTTTCATATTGCTCATTGAGTAATGCTTTGTTTTTATCTATTTCCTCATCCGTTTTGTTGGCATAGGTTTTCTGGACGTATTCTACTAACGTGAGATTTTTGTTTTTAAAAACATATTCGTATTGTTTTTTGAGATTATCCAGATGGGTCAAACTTTCGATGCTTAGAAAATAAGGTTGGCTGTCTTTTTCCCAAGAAGCCGTATAGTAAATATAATTTCCTTTGCCGTTTTTTTCTACTTTGGCAGGATTAGTTTCTGCAAATTCAGATACAAATTCCTCATTAAAAAAAGTAGGATCTGTATCATATTTTTCTAGGCATTTGCAAGCAGCAGTTTCTTGTTTGGTCGTTGGATTTACTTTTGATTTCACTTTATTTTCCGGTTTCTCACAAGAAATTTGAGTGAAAAATAGCATGGATAAAAAGATTGGAAAATTGTATTTTATTTTCATATAAAGATGATTAAATTATTAATTGAATAACTCATAAGCGCAGCTGAACACTTGGTTCAGGAAAAAATTTCAACTGCGCTACAGAGTACAAACATGAAAAAAGTCTGATAATGTTAGTTTTATCTATTTCTTTAAAAGTTTTTGTTTGTAGATTTCCCCTTTTGTTTCTATGCTCAAAACATAAGTTCCAGCTGGTAAATCACTTATATTTAATGTGACTATATTTTTTCCCGTAAAATCATTTTTAACTTTTTTTCCCGTTAAGTCATGAATAGTAATGTTATTCAAAGGAAATTTAGATTGGATATGGACAAAATCGGAAACGGGATTTGGATACACTTTCAATTTAATCTCTTCCAATTCATCCAAACTCAAAGGATCTGCTGCGAGTGATAACACCCAAAGATCATAATCACCTTTATTCAAATCTATATCGCCATCATCAGAAAGTGTGTAGCCTACAATTTTATACGAGCCGTCCTCTGCTACCGCAAGCCCTCTGCCATAATCACGATCTGAACCACCCATGCTTTTTTGCCAAATCAATTCTCCTTCAGCATCTACTCTCATCACCCAGAAATCAAAATCTCCTTTATTTTCGGTCAGATCTCCGTCAGAAGAATTTGAGTATCCATGGGCAACAAAACTGTCATCGGCAAATAATTCTATCCCTCTGAATTGCTCCGATTCCGAACCGCCATAGTTTTTCTCCCAGCTTAATTCTTTGTTGGCATCCAATCTCAGAATCCATGCGTCTGAACCTCCATTTCCATCCGAAACATCACCGTCTTGAGAAGAAGTAATGCCGGCAATGAGGTAGCCGTCGTCCGTCGTTTGTTTCAGATCAAATGCATCTTCCACATTGCTTCCTCCAAAAGTTTTCTGCCATAAAAGCGTTCCGTCAGGTGAGATTTCCAGCAACCAAATGTCACCGTTTCCTTTATTTTCTGTTACATGGTTGTCATTGGAAAAAGTTTGCCCGGCTATGAGGTAATTTCCATCCGAATTCTGAATCACAGCTTTGGGCGTGTCATTTTCAGAACCTCCATACGTCTGATTCCATTGGATAACGCCTTGGGCATTTATTTTGACAACCCAAACATCCAATCTTCCAAAATTTTGATTTAAATCTCCGTCTTCAGAATCCGTGAAACCAACGAATAAAACCCCGCCATCTTCCGTCTCAATCAAATCGACGGCGACATCATCGCCCGATCCTCCATAATTTTGAACCCAATCTGCTCCTCCATTTTCATCCAGTTTAAGCATGATGGCATCTATACCTCCTTTATTTGCTGCGAAATCATTGGACATACTTTCGCCCGCTATAAGCAGACCATTATCGGTAGTTTCAATGATCGCGCTTGCGGCGTCATATTGAGAACCTCCTCTTGTTACTTCACCGTAGAGTTCCCCATTGGGTAAAATCTTCACCAGCCAAATGTCATTTCCGCCGTGGTTCGTTGGAGAATCTCCGTCCGCAGATTCGGAATTACCAATGATTACAAAATTCCCATCTGAAGTAGGAATAATCCCCATCCCGCTGTCATACAAACTTCCACCAAAAGTCTTTTGCCATTGTAAATAGGGTGTTTGAGCAATTGATAATGAACTTATTAGCAGGACAAGCAGTTTATATATATTTGCTGAATTTTTCATTTTTCTAATTTTTAATTAATTTGAGTGTTTTCCATGCTTTATGCGATCTGATTTTTACCACGTAAACTCCTTTTTCAAATGGAGTCGAATTAATTTTAACCTCTTTTTGATTAAATTCTTTTTGAAAAATCAATTTTCCCGCAACATCATAAATCAAGACTTGGTCAATCATTTGATCAGACGAAATGTAGAATTCATTTTTAACAGGATTTGGATATAAGTGAATCGAAGTTGAAATAAAGTCTTGAACATTCATATTTTCGGAGGTAAACTTCCATAGTTCCAGTCCGTCATTGGTAAAATTAGCATTGAAATAAAGACTATTCTGGTATTCAAATAACTGATAAGCTCTTCGCATGGGACCTGAATTAGTGGGCTCAGAACCGGGCGCAATTTCAGGTGCTATTTTTTGGGTTCCTGCCTCCGTGCCATCTGTTACCCAAAATTCTATTCCGTTTGAGCCGTCGTCTGCCGTGAAATATAGTTTTTCATCATAAACGGTAAAAAATCCCGGAAACGAATCAGCAGTAGGATGAATATTTTTCAGCATCATGGTGCCAGCTTCCGTTCCATCTGATACCCATAGTTCAGACCCATTTGAATTGTCATAAGCTGTAAAGTAAAGTTGGTTATTAAAAACAACATAATCTCTCGGGGAACCATTTCCGTGTAACGGATAAATATCTTTGACCATCTGCGTGCCCGACTCGCTGCCATCCGTTACCCAAAGCTCAATGCCATGATCTGATGTGCTGGCGGAAAAATAAAGTTTATCGTTCATGATAATAAATCCGTTTGGATTGGAACCCTCTATGGTGTTTATATTTTTAACCATCTGCGTTCCGGTCTCTGTGCCATCTGTGACCCACAATTCATCGCCATCAGAGCCGTTGTCAGCGGCAAAATAGAGTTTTCCATTGTAAGGCGTAAAATATTTGGCAACAGAACTGCCATAGCCAGGTCGGATATCTTTCAGCATTTGCGTTCCGGCTTCTGTGCCGTCTGTAACCCATAGTTCTCTACCATTGGCTACATCGCCATAGGCAGAAAAGTACAACTTACCATCAAAAACGGTCAAAAAACCTGCTCCGGCTCCCTCGCCTGGATTACCATTGATGTCTTTGAGCATTTGTGTCCCGGCTTCGGTACCATCTGAAACCCAAAGTTCCCGTCCATGTAGATCATCGTTTGCTTCAAAATAGAGCTTCCCGTTATAAACCGTAAAATAATTGGGAGAAGAATCGCCGGATGGGTTGATGTCTTTTACCATCTGTGTTCCGGCTTCTGTTCCATCGCTGGTCCAAAGTTCATGACCGTTCACACCGTCAGTGGCAACGAAATATAATTTGTTTTCATAAACCGTTAATCCACCCAAATTGGAGTTTCCTAAAGAATTTATATCTTTTACCAATTGCGTTCCTGATTCGCTGCCATCGCTTACCCAAAGTTCTTTTCCGTCATTTTCAGAATTGGCTTCGAAATAAAATTTGCCATTGTATGCCGTAAAAAATAAAGGTGATGAATTTCCGGTAAGATGAATGTCTTTTACCATTTGGAATTCTTGTGCATCTGCTAAAGAGATTGCACAAAAAAAAGTTAGTATCAATATGATTGATTTTTTCATAATCTTGATTTAATGAGGTTATTTTTTTTAATAGAAAAATTATTCTTTGTTGTTTTCAATCGTAAAATTATTTATGTAGTTCAATTTAAGATTCTTACCTAAAAAATTCTTTTTATTACTTTGAATTTACAAATTGTACAATTCCTTCTATTTTAACTTCTTCGCCGGAAATATTTTCTTTAAACAATCCGGAAAAACTCATGTTCACATTTCTTTTAGTGAATGTATGATTGATCATTTCGTCTTTGATATTTACATCTTCATAAGACTCGACTTTGGTCTGTCCGCTGATCGATGTGAAATGATAGTCCTTTCCATCTTTTTTTAATTTGAATTCTAAAAATGTACCTTCCGTTGCATCAGGATTGGCGCTGAGGGCTTTGGTTTGGTTTCCGTCCCAGCTGATGTTTGCAGTAGAATTTCCTTGTTGAGGATCCACAAAAGTTACGGAAGTCAACTGTACATTGCCGTTTTCATCAGCTCGGAATCCATCGTAGGTACTTACATAATCCGGAACAGAAAATTGCACACCTTTTAAAGTTCCTTTCTGGATTGTTAAACTGTAATAGGATTGATTTTCCAAATCGGATTTGTCGATGCCTAACTCTTCGGCCACTTTATTTTTGGCATTTTCTTCAGGATTTTGTCCGCAAGAAATGACCATCGCAAGGATGCAAAACATCATTGACGAGAATTTTAAGATTTTTTTCATGATTTGATTTTGTTTTACTAATTAAGAATCCCTTTTACATTTGCATCCGTTTGTATTGAGAGGTGTTGATGGAATGATTGGTTTTGGAAATTTCCCGGACGGTCATGGAAGTACTGAAGTTGTTTTGTTCATCGACAGTATTCATTTCCATCATAAATCCATTTTGTAAAACTTTGAAACTGGGTAGCTTTTCGCTTGCGTTTTTCCCAACACTGAGAAAAGCTTTTGAAAATTGACTCATATCAATATCCACTTCCGAACTAAACCAGAATTCTCCTTTTAAATTCTCAGATATTAATTCATATTTATCGCAATTGTAACCGGCAATTTTTTTAGAACCCGGTACTTTTTTGAACGTGAAATCATCTTGATCTTCCTCTTCCGAATTTCCGAAAATCGCACCAAACATATCCATGGAAATTACCTGCATGGTTTTGTCTTTATTGGAAAACATAATCATCGCATTTTGTTTCATGTCGTAAAGGATAAATGCGTTTGCATCAGCAGACATGTCCACTCCCAAAATACCTTTATCCGTACCGAAGTAATACGTAAGTTCACTGGATTTGTTTTGATTTTTATCCCTGAGGGTATACAAAACTTTCTGATTGAAATGGTATTTTCCTGCAACTTCGATATCAGCTGAAGACTGCATGGCGCCCATCATGTCTTCGATACTGATATCAGTCGATTTATTATTGGCCTTCTTATTTTCCTTTTTGTTGTTTTTTTCTTTTTTAATTTCCTCGTTGATCGCATCTTCGGGTGTATCAAAAACCTTATCTACACCTTCTTCTATTTTACGGTCTAATTTTGCTTCTTGTTCTTTTGTTTTTTTATCAATTTTTCTTTCAACCGCATTTTCTACTTTCTCACCCAATTTTTTTAGAAATTGAGCATTGCCATTGATTCCGCATCCGATAAAGAACACCAGAGTCATGAATTTAAAAATTGTTTTCATATCTGTATGAATTTAATCTTGGTAAAATTTAGTGTCAACCGTGCCCGTAACTTGATATTCTTCAGGATCATTGGTTCCCGTAATACCTCCCGTAAAAACACCTGTAAATGAAATTTTAAATGAAGCGGTAGAACCTTCCGTACCTACTTCAAACCTTTCAGAACTACAATTTCCGGAAATACTTTCCAAGGTATAAACCTGTCCTTGATGGCTGAATATGATGTTTAATTGGGAATCTTCAATATTGTTTCCGGAATTATCGCCCAACGGACGGATGTTGTTATTATCTTTTAGAAAATTCCCTGCAATGGTTTCAGTTCCATTCGATAATGAAAAATAAGCTCCCATGTAAGACGAGTTGGGAATAGGCGTATAAAAATTATAAATTTCCTGATTGGGAACCGTGGCTGTAAAAGTTTCACCATTCACTCCGGGACCAGTGATTGTAAAGGTGTACGAATGATCTCCTCCGGTCTGACCGGGTTGGTCGCCGTTATCATCGCTTGAACAAGCTGTGATTGCAATGGCAAATAAGCAAATAAATATAAATTCTAATTTTTTCATGTTTTGTATTTTTTAATTGTTATAAACTTCTATTTCCCCTTCCGTTATCTGAAAGGTTTCGTTGATGTTGACTATATTCCGGAAAGTCCCCGAGAAGCCAACTTTAAATGTAGATTTTCCTGAATTGGTGACACCGAAAGGAAATGTTTCCATAAAATAGGAAGTACAGGTTCCGGAAACACTTTCCAGTGTATAATTCTGTCCTTGATGCGTGAAATTCACAAATATGACGGAAGTATCCTGATTATCCGTTTCATTCAGAGCTAAAGGTTGTATGATATCACCTAAGTAAACAAAGTCGGCTTTGATTCCCGGATCGTTGTTCTGATGATAGGCAGAGACCACAACATAATCATTTTCAGGCTCAAAATAAGCGAGTCCACCTCCATGGTCATCATACGGAATTCCAAATGCATACGTAGCGTTCGCAATATCGTTTCCATTGACTTTAAATGTGTAACGATGCGTTGGGTTGTCATCTCCCTGAGGGGCGCCTGGATCGTTATTATCATCACTACCCGAACAAGCAATCAAAGAAACTGAAAGGACTGCAAATGCAATGAATTTCTTAATTATTCTTTTCATATTTATTTGTTTAAAGGTTAAACTTCACTCCAGCAGCGATGACGAATTGATCAAAGTCACTCAAAATGTATTTTACTTCAGCAAAGGGAAGAATTCTGCCTCCTAAATTGAAATTGGTTCCGGCTCCGATGTTAAGTCCGACTTTTCCTTCGCTGGTACTGCCATCTCCCAGAATACCAAAATCAATGTCGGTTTTCACATGGCTGTAATTGACTCCCGCCAATCCGTAAACGCCTAAAGCATCTGTGGTAAGGAAATAATAATTGGCGTTTGCATTGAATTCGAAAACATTCGTTTTGATAAAGTCATCATCCTTTGGCAGATAAAAAACAAAAGAGGGAGAAACAGTCAGGTTTTTCATAACCGGAAATTCGGCGTTGACTCCTACGCCAAAAGATTCTATTTCAGAACCATAACCGACTAAAGCGCCGATACGAATGTCTTCTTGCGCCTGAACACCTATTGATATCGTGATGGTCAAAATGAAAATTGATAGATTTTTTTTCATAACTTCATTAATTAATTTATAATTGTTAACATTTAGCTCTGACGATACAAAGCGATTTCTTTAATTAGTGAAGGAAAAAGGAAAAAGTAAACATCAGAAAAATAAAATGCTTACCAAAATGTAAATTTCACACTAATGAATAAAGACTATCAGATAATTAGCTTATTGAAAAAAGGTGATGAAAAAACAATTCAGCATTTTTATAAAGAACACAAATCTGAATTTTCACGTTTTGCAAGCCGATATGAGATGGCCAAAGATGAGATTTCAGATGTTTATCAAGATGCTTTCATCGCACTTTGTGAAAACGCCAGAAAAGGAAAGTTGGATGAACTGAACAGTTCACTGAAAACCTATTTTTTTGCCATCGGAAAGTATATGATTTTTGGAAAAATGAAAAGCGAGAAACCTGCTGTTTTAAATGAAGAATTAAAAGATTTTCAAATAGAATGGGAAACGGAGTCTGATTTGGAACCTGATGAAAACGTGAACCTTTTGAGAGATAACCTCAAAAAATTAGGAGGACAATGTCAGCAAATCCTGACTTTGTTTTATTATGAAGAAAAAAAACTGGATCATATTACGGAAATCATGAAGTATGAAAATAAAGATGTAGCCAAAAGTCAAAAAGCCCGCTGTTTGAAAAAACTAAAAGAACTTATAAAAAACCAATCATGAATCATGAATACTTAATTGTAAAAAACTTTGAAAATTCTCTCACAGAGGAAGAAAGAGTCATTTTTCAAAATCTTTTGGCAACGGATGCTGAATTTAAAAAAGAATTTGAATTCCGATTACAGTTAAAGAAAGCCATTACCCTGAACGAAAGAGAAAAATTACGTGAAAAATTAGTTCAAATAGAAAAGAATAATACGCCTAGGAAAATGAGGTTTATTTGGTACGCAGCGGCTTCGGTTGTGTTATTTTTAGGTTTTTATTGGGCATTTTTAAATCAAAATCATTCTACGGAACAGTTGTATCAAGAATATTATGAAGAATATCCAAACATCATACATTCAACCGTCAGAAGTGGAAATACTGAAAATGATCTGAAGAATCAAGCTTTTATGGCGTATGACAATCGTGAATTTGAAAAATCCTCTGTTTTATTTGAATCCCTTTATAAAAAAAATAAAGAAGAGTATGCACTTTTTTATCAGGCGAATTCCTTATTGAGCGAAAACCATACGGAAGAAGCTGTGAAAATCTGGGAATCAAATGCTTGGACAGAAAAATTTGCGGACAAAGTAACCTGGTATCTTGCACTTGCCAAATTGAAACAAAAGGATGTGGAATCAGCCAAAAGACTACTTCAGGAAAACTTAAAATCAAATCGATTTAAAATTCAGGAAACCAAAGAATTATTGGGAAAATTAGATTGAATTAGAATTCTTTTTTTTGAATACGAAAAACAAAATTGCTGAAATTACCAATCCGATAATAATCCACCAAATCCAGTCCGGTTGCGCATTCAGAGAACTCGTATCACCTGTTACGATAAATCCTGCCCAATAATAAGGATGTTTCAATTCTTCCACCTCTGTATTCTTCAGATAATTCAATTTTGCTTCTTGCAAAGCTGCATCTTTGGTCTGACCCGCTTTTAAATTTTCATAAAATGAAAGCATGATTTCCGGTGTTTCCTTGTCCGGAATCTGCCAAAGGCTCATCAGGGTGCTTTTTACACCGGAAAAAGTAAACGCACGTGAAATACTTATCACTCCTTCACCCGCTTTCACATTTCCTAAACCTGTATTACAAGCACTTAATACAACTAACTGAGCCGGCAAATCAATTTCATAAAACTCATGAAAATAAAGTCGTTCATTTCCCTGGAAAATCAAATTGGACTGATTGTTATCTGTTTCATCCACCACGGCATGCATCGCAAGGTGAACAATATCTACATCTTTGGCAAATTTCAGAAAGTTAGTTTTTGATGCTTTTTGCCCATCATAAAGCTGACCGTCCCATAATTTAGAAATTTGATTTGCTTCTTTTTTTGCTCCTCTTAATTCTACGTTTATTTCCTGAGCATTTAGAAGAGAATCTTTTTCAAAACTATTTTCTGAATATTCCGGCGAAAAGGCAATGAAATTGGAAGTGTTAACTTTTCCTTTCTGACGTTGTATATTCCATAATTTAAGTGAATTAGAGTAACTGATTTGTTTTTTTTCCAATAAAAAAAAATCCTTTTCATCCATCAAAGTTTCAAAAGGCAAATAGCTCAAAAAGCTGTCGTTGATGAAAATAATTTTTTGATTTTCTTTTAGATTCAAAGGTTCGACCAAAATTTTATAAAGTACTTTGGAAAGTTGTTTGTACTGAGGCGAACGTTCTTTTAAATTTTGCAGATACAGCCCGACCTGCTGGCTCAAATAGTTTTCTGAAACCAATGTTTTCCTGATTTCAGCTTCTGTTTTTGTTAATTTCAAAGTGTATAAACCGAAATCCGTTACGATATGTTTGATGATGATTTCATCCTTTTCTAAATCAGATTGTATCGCATCTAAACTGATGCTGCTTTTGGTAAAATTGTGAAAAGACCGGAACTCCGTTTCCAGTTGAGCACTGAGTTTTGTAATGCTGTCTTTTTTAATTTTTAATTCATTTTTTAATTCATTCAAATCTGATTTATCATCCTCATTTTTAGTTTGTAACTGTAGTTCCAGCTTTTGCGTTTCATTTTCCAGCTGGATGAGATTTTCTTTCAATTCGATGGGGAAATTCAAAAATCCCTCAGATTGTTTTTTGATAAAATTGGTCCATAAAAAATCGGAATTGTTCATTTCGATTAATTCCATCGCTTCTTTTTGTTTATCCTTTAAAATAAACGAACAATAAAGCAGTCCATCGGTGATAAAACGGTGATGAACCGATAAATAATCATTGTAAATATTTCCCTGATATACAGAAGAAAACAATTCGGAACTCATCCGAAAAGCTTCATAAGCCTTCTGCAAAATTTTCTTGTCCTTCAGGTCTTCATAAATTTCGATGTAAATATTTCCCACTTCATACAAGTCACGCATGGCATATACACCCTGATAGGTCTCCTTTTCTGTTTTGTAGGAATTCATCATCTGATCAAAATGTTTGACTGCATTTTCAAATTCACAATTGTAGAAATAAGACGACCCCAGATTTTGATGAATGGTCACGGCATAGGTATAATTTTCATACTCCGGATTTTTCAGACATTCTTTTAAATAATAAATGGCTTTTTCCAAATTTTGACTTTGTATATAATGGTAGGCGAAAAAATAGCTTACATCTAGGATTCCCCATTGAAAATTATTTCTTTGATTGATCTCCAATACATCTTCAAAATAGGGAACGGCTTTTTCATAATCCTGCAAATAGCGGGTATGGTAAAGTGCCATTTGGATGTACAGATTATTGATCGACCATAAATCTTCTTCGTCATAATCCGTTTTCTGTTTGTCAATTTCCTTTTCAAACAGATTGAAATATTTTGTGACTTCCTGATGGTTTCCTTCTATGATCGGGACTCTCAGGTTGGTCAAAAGATAATTGGCATAATTAGATTTCAAAACCAAATGTTTTTCTTCTTCCAACTTCATGAAATTGGCATCTTCTTGATTGGATTCAAAAACGAAATTGCTTTTTTTCAGGTATTTTTTAGCCATTTCCATATCTCCATAATAGATGTAGGAATGGACAAACAACATGAAGACATTATAAACCCACTGTTTATCCGTAATTTCATTTTGATCAATGATTTGCTCTGCTTTTTCCAAAGCTTTCATCTTTTCATTAAAATTGTCCACCTCATTATTTACATACGCAATCAGGTAATAAATTTTTAATTTCTGATCGGAATGAGATCGGGATATTTTTTTTTCAATTTCCAGGGCATCATTATAAATGGAAAGAGCTTCTTTGTAAAGTTTGAGGTGCGAGTACATGGAACCTAAATCCAAAAGAATCTCAATTGCTTCATTTTGAAAATAAAATGAGGTAAATTTTTTAGAAAATTCAAGTGCTATAAGTCCTTTTTCAATTGCCTTTTCTCTTTCACCTGAATCCATTAAATCTTTGTAGTCTCGTTTCATTTCCTTTAATATTTCTTTTTCACTTTCAGTCGAAACCGAAACAATTTCTTGTATCGCAATAGAAGATGATTGCGAACCTGAAATCAAAAAAAAGCAAGCAATTAATAGAGAGAGGTACTTCATGTTTAATGATTTTATTAATAATTTTTGAAAAAAATTCAATTTATAATAATATTCAAAAAAAAATTATCTTCGCTAAAGATATACCTAATTTCCATTGAAATTATTATTCAAAACGCAAAAAATAAAACAATCTATTATTGTAAATCGTCTGCAAAAAGTGGACACAATTTTTAAAAACTTAAGGAGTGTTTTTCAAAATTTTGAAAAGTCATAAGCATAAAAAAAATACCTGTAATTAATTGATAATCAAAGGTTTTAAAGATTTTTGAGTGATTTTGAAAACTTTTATTTTCTTACTCAGCGGAGAAAGAGGAATAACTCATTGAATCCGAAAAAGGAAGTACTACAAACAAAAACCATTAATGCTTCGCATCTATTTTTTTATTCAAAACCATTTGAAAGCAAACTTTTTACGCTTTTTTCACATAAAAAAAACCGACTGGATTCCCAATCGGTTTTTCTTTGCGGAGAAAGAGGGATTCGAACCTCTCTCTTCAATCTTGATATACATTGACTTTTCGATTTAAAAATCTATAGTGCCATGATTTATATTTTATAAACAAATTTCCTGTAATGAATTAATTCAAAGAACTATTTTTTTCAAAATTAATAAAAAAATTAAACTTATTATATTATTCTAAATTTCAAGTTTAGAAAAACATAATAGAAAAGTTATATTTTATTTTAAAGCCTATCCTTTTAGGTTTAACACCTGAATCAATTCTATAGCTTCCTCCTCGATCCACTCTTCCTTAGAAATTAGCTCTTGAATTAATTCGATCTGTTCTTCTGCGAAATCAGCTTTTACTAAACCTGAAAACTCTGCTTTCTTCCATTTACTTTTATGATGCTTTACAGATACAGGTAGTCTTTTGGCATTTGATAATGGTTGTATTATCTCAATGTTTTTGGCTTTCGCATCAAAAATTTTCTTTATTTGAGAATAGATAGAAAGACCACTATAATCCCAATCACAGAAATAATAAAGTGGCAATTGCAATTTTTCTGAGGGAATATCTAACAAAGGTTTGGTATTTTGACCACCTACATACCACAGCTCTATATTGTTTTTCTTGTATTCTATCGGTACTTTAAGACAATCTAAATTTTCACATAAAACGATAACTTTAGGATCCAGACAATCTACAACAAATCTCCATTGTTGATTTTTGGGATCTTTTTCCGGAAACTCATTAATTTCTAATAATTGCAAAACAGCATTTTTTAAGCTTGGTTTATTCTCTAAATATTTTGAATTTGCATATTTGAAAACCTTTGCAGAAAATTTCTTTTGAGTTGTAAGGTTCTTTTGAAGTTCCGTTTTATTATAATAAATGAAAATTAAGGCTTTTAGGTCTTCTTCTGTAAAAGGCTTTTTTGCATTGTTTTCTATTCCTGACTGTTCAAAAAAAGCGTTATAGTAATTATAAGTATCTAAAAACTCTTGTTCATAGAATTGTGGATATCGATGATTTGCTTCAATAATAGAGTGATTGCCTGATTTATACTTAATCAATTTTTTTTGTGTGAACAATATCTGGTTAATATAATCATTGTTTAAAATTTTCAATTTAGTTTTTTTCTCTGTATAGAGTTGATGTAAACCTTTTAAATATTTCCATTCGACATTTTTCATTATTTATCGATTTAATTAGTTGAGCCAAAAATAGGAATCGGATCATAATTTATTTTTTCATCTTCCTGACTATTATGGAGTAAATATATGTTTTGTTTTTCAGCATCAATTTTATTTGGATTAATAGAAAGGGACAGTATCTGATAATCATTTGCACGAGCAATCTTATAAAGCATATCAAAATTACTTCCTAAACCTTCTGCTTCGTCGATCGCCATAAAACGAATGGATTCAACAAACTTATTCTTTGATTGTTTGTTTAATAAAGACAATTTTGCAATACATAAAAGGGAAATAGCTGCATACGTTTGGCTGGTACTTCCGTCATTCTTTTTACCTTGACTTGTCTTAATTGAAAATCTCAAACTATAATAAGATTTTGGGTTTAATAAATCTTTAATTGTAGGTTTTAAACTTTGTGAACCTCCTGATCTATAAAAAGCTTGTAATAATTTATCTTTTAATAAAGGGTATTTTTCCAAATCATTTGAAATTCCTTTTTCGGATTCAAATAAAGAGTCATTAATACCCAATTCAAAATCTTTGTTAATGTTTTCTGTGAATTCATTCATCCAATTTGGGGAAAAAGAATTTTCATCATAATAATCCAAACTTACTTTATGTCCTCCAGTTATTTTTGTTTCTTCGGAATTCAGAAAGTTATGTATTTCCCGAATATTATTCTTTTGTTCACTTACTTCAACTCAAAGAAGTTTTCATACTCTCTTGTCAGATTATCTTTAAGTGTTGTCAAATCACTTCTATACCTATTTAATCCAGAATATACTACTTTACTTTGTTTAAAATCTTCCTCAATGGAGTTTTGAGTGTATAAATTGGAATATTCGAAGAAATCTTCTTGACTTGTTTCGTACATTTCGTGAGTTTCGAGTTGTTCTTCCAAATCTGTTTGAGTATTCCACGCTTTTAGATACTCATCAGGATTTTCTAAATTCTCGAAAACATTTTTTAAAATGTTTTTTTCTTTAATCTCTTTTTCTAAGCTTGTAATACCATTCAGAATACTTGTGGTCTCCTTTTCAAAATATTCCTTTATCTTATTTTTATCTTGGGTGTTGAAAATTGGAGAAAAATCCGTTGAAAAGAATTCGATAACACCATTGAGATTAAGCCAAAACGCCTTATCTTCACTTTTATATACAACAATATTGTTCAGCAATACTTCAGGAGTAGGGATATATCTTTTTGAGGAATCAACAGGAGTTTCTATTTTGACACCTTCATTCTGATATTTACGAATAATCGCTTCCTGATTCAAGTTTAATTTATCCGGTGACTGTAAAGCCCAGTGAGCCAAAGAATGTTTGTCATCAATATTATTTAAAGTTTTGAGTTTATTTTTAAGCTCTAAATCTGTTTCTAACTTCTCAAGTTGTTTATCAATTTGATTGACGATATTTCTCTCCTTATACTCATTACTTTTGAATGCAGTAAGAATATTTTTAGATTTTAAAAGTCCTTCTAATTCCTTTATTTTGTTTATAGTATCTTTGGATTTATGGTATTTATTGAACTTTTCTATAAGTTCTTCTTGTGAACAATTAAAGGCCTGCATCCAAGAGAAGAATTTTTTCCTTTTGGAAACTTTGTCCTCTAGCTCGTTTTTGACTTTAAAAGCTTCTTCCCATTTTGGTTCTACTTTTTCTAACTCTGTTTTTGTCCAAGTAATTTTTTCGTAAATATTTTCTTTTAACGAAGGAAATGATTTCAGACTGTAATAATAATCATTTAACAGAGTTTGAAGTTTATTTGAGTTTATGGAAATTTGATTTGTATAATAGTTATAGGAAGATTTTAAATATAATGTATGAGTATTTTCTTTTGCTTTCTTTAAATCCAGTAATTCACTAAGATGATTTTGTTTGGTGGTTAATGACTCTATTTCTTCTAAATTATTTTCAAACTGTACCGTATCCTCTTGTAATTCTTCTACGGTATCATAAAACTTTTTAATTAATTCCTGTTCTTTATCATCTCCAAATAAGAAAGATTGTAAGCTATAACTTTTACTTACATCCAAAGATTCTCTGGAAAATGCCTGTATGATTTTAGCATAATTATCCAATGTTTTAGTGTTCAGAGAAAGATCTATCGGTAATATATTGTTGTTGAAAAGTATCTTATGATAATTGGATGTTCTTTCCCAAGATACACAAGTCAGGCTTAAGTTATTTTGTATGTGCTCTTTTAATTCATTGATTGGATAAATGGTGTTGTTTTTTTGAAAATCTTCAACTCCTAATAATTTCGAAAATGGAATCAACTGAGTATCCGTATCAAAATTATTTCCGTCCTGAATGATAAACATATTGGAAGTACCTGAACTCTCCAAATAAATACCTATAACCAAATATTGATTTTCAGCCTTTTCAATATTGATAAATGCATAACCCATATCAGTTCCTTTACCCTCAGTTCTTAATACCATCGTATGAGGTTTTCTTGGACGTGTACTTTTCGTTGGTGAATGAAATGCTTTTGTTCCAACACAAATCAATTGCAGAAGGTCAGAAATCATACTTTTTCCTGCTCCTCCTTCTCCAACAAAGTCGGTTCTGAAAGGACTGAATTCATAATCAAAATTCTGATGATGAATAATTCCCAAGGTAGATAACCTTTTTATTCTCGGATAGTCTTTCATTTCAATTCATTTAGGGTTTCATCAATATTCAGGATATATTCTTCATAAACCTTTATCAGCCTGTCAAAAGCCGGAAGTAAACTAAACTCATCCTTGCTTAATTCAATCCAGCCAATTTTTCTGAATTCTTCCAATGCTGACTGGATTGTATTATCTATTGTGTTATCATTAAGATTTCCCGGAGTAGTATTTCTTGATTTTGCAATTAGTCTATATATTCCCGGTTTGTAGTCTTCATATTCGATTCTTATTTTTTCTTTTAGTTTTTGAACTGAATCCAAATCGATTTCTTTATCAATATAAATGATTTTATAGATGATAAAACCAATGATTACATACTCACTTTTCAATATTTCCCTATGTCGGGAAGATATGTTTCCACGACTATTTCCGTAAAAATCTAAATAGAAATAGTTAATTGGTTTTTCACCTCCTTCAGAAAGCTCTACATCGAAAAAATCCTGATAATAAAGCCTTAGGCTGTCAATGTTTTTATCGATAAAATTGAAATGACGTATCTGATTACCTTGTTTCTGAAAGTGCATTCCATCTTTTAAAAGATAGTCAATTTCTGCAAAAAGTTCTTTTGCATTTTCTGCATATAAAAAATCACTTATTGTAGTTTTGTTATCGACATTTTCCATAGTGATACATTTTTAAATTCATCTTTTGTTTCTAATGATTTTTCTATTGCCAACCGTAATTTCTCAGGATTATTGTATGTGTATTTTATCAAATTAAAAAGGGCAGTTACTGCTATCTGACTGTTGTTTTCTTCTTTCAGAATTCTAAAAAACACTTCCGATAAATTAAGTTGACCTCTTAATGCTATTTCAGATAGAATAAGATCCTCCCATTTTCGAATAGTATCAATTTCCTTAATTTTCGCTAGTACTTTTTCCTTGTTTTTACTGATAACACTTTCGTTCTGTTTATACTGTTTTCTTTCTTTGGGCTTAGGTGGAAACAGTTCCTTATCTCTACTAATTATGGTAAAATTCGGTGTAGGTATATGTACAACAGGACAGGGAATTTTCTGAGGAAAAATAATATTTTTTTTATTATCCAGTTCGCTATTCTTAAGAAGAAATGAAATAAATTTTTCAATTTTGGAATTAAAAGCAGGCTTGTTTAAAGTCGAGAAAAGCTGGCGAATTTTAGGCTGAATCCGGTCTAATTTCCGGTCAATTGAATTTAATCGGTCATTGATATATTTAATAAAAGAGTGTACCTCAGAAATCAAACCGTTAATCTCATTATCAGAATTATCTTTCTGTTCCAATAATCCTCTCATAGTTTTGGTTTCAGAATAAGCGGATCGTAATTCTTTTACGTGAGATTGTGATTTTGTCAAACGTTCTTCGGTTGCTACTAAAACATCAATAAAACTTTGGTTTAACAGGTTGGTTTCTTTTTTTAAATCTTCAATAGATAAAGAAATCTGGCGATCAAGAAAGTCTATTTGTTCTCTTAAATCAGGTTCGTATTACTTGAACTCCTCTTCTAACCAAAATCTAAGGTCATTCGAGTTTCTTAAAGTGTTTGTCAGGTGAATACAGATTTTCTGGATCCGGGTTGGATTAAATGCTCCCTGTAAAGTTTCTTTTGCGTGCTTACAAAACTTATACGCATAATCTTTGAAATAGTACTTTTGAGTTTGTTGGTCATAATCCAAGAAGTATTCCTGAAAGTTCATTATCTGCTCACTGTATACTTCTTTCGGATAACGCTCTTTGGTTATATAGATCTGTTCAAAGGCTTCGTGTAAGTCTTTTTCTGTGAATTTACCGTCTTCAAAAGTTTTGTTTTCAATCTTCTCGAAAATTAAGACAATAGCCAATCCTACTTCTCTTTTAGGGAAAAGAAGTTTATACGTTTTGTCCTCGTTGAGTATTTTAACGAAGTCAAAGTTTGGATTGTTTTTTTTACTCATTTTAACTCAAACCTTCAATTTCTTTTATGATTCTATCCTTTTCTTTTTCTAAGTACTCTCTTCTTGCATCATTACCAAATATTTCAGAGTACATTTCAATTAATTTGCTTTTAATAATTGGCTCATCTATTATTTCGATTACCCTTTTATGATTTTCTTTTTTAGATGATAACTTATCGAATTTATTTACTTGTAATTTCTCATTTTTCAATTGCTCTTCTCTAGCTAAATTTAGCCAATCAATTGTTTCAGAGATTTTGCTTTTAGCATATTCTCCTATTAGTCCATCTCCTATAAAAAAAGAGTCGGATAACAAATCTGAAATGTTGGCTGCAAATGTGTTTGTGCTTTTAAATCTGTCTAAGCCAACAGGTTTTCCTTGTTCCAAGAACAGAACATTTTGTTTTGGTATATCTGATAATATAAATGGAGAATGTGAAATTATTAATATATTAATACCTCTTATATCTCTCAATCTTAGCTTGCTTATTTCATCAATCAACCTTTTAATAAACAGTTTTTGAAATTCAGGATGAAAATAAAGTTCTATTTCATCTAAAATAATATTTACATAATTGTATTTATTAAGATGGCTATCTCTTTCAACTGAGTTTAAGTTAGTAAGATGATAGAGAATTGTACTTATAGAATGAATAAGCTGTCTTTCTCCTGAACTTATTCTATCCAATAAATCTATTTTATTTTTTGAAAACAATTTTGTTTGAAAAATAGGAGGAGGAAGCAATTCAATAATTGGAGTATTTTTATCAGATTTTAAATTTAATTCTTCTGATAATTTTTTGATATTAATAAAATCTTCGGTTATATATTTTGACCATATTTTTTCGTAGTTCTTAATAAAATTGATGATTTGTTTTAATTTGAAGATAATATGACTTTGGCTATTTTCAATTTTACTTAGGAATGCTTTTATATCAATTGTATAGAATGTTATTCTTTGTTTATCTTGTTCAATTATAAATTGATTATAACTTACATATTTTTCGCAAATACTTATAATTTTATAAAGAATATAGAGGTCTATTTTATATTGAAAATCAGGGATTTCTATTTTATCGATACCATATTTAGTTTTAAACTCCTTTAAAACAACTTTTAAATTTTTGTATAGTGTAGAAGGCGTTCTGGTATTATTCATATTAAAATTTATACCATATTCAGAATTTAATAATTTATAAAAATCATTCTTTATCTCTTCTTCCTCTTCATATTGCCTTCCTTCTTGCTTATCATTAAGTGCAAAAAAAGTTTTAGAATTTTTAAAAATTAGATTTAAGTATTCCGTTGGCAAATTATCTGTAATCCTAAATTTAGGATTAGAAAGTATAATAGACAATAACCTTTGTTGTAATAGGTAGCTCTCTGTATTAATATTAATTATTCCTGCCCAACCATCTTGTTTGCTTTCTCTTTTTGGATTAATTACAACAGGAATTTGATAAGAATCATTTTTATGGAATAAATAATCAATCCAATCTCCAATTTCCCAGGAATTAAAAGCATAAACAGAATAACTTATTACTTCAGAATAAAAAAATTGTTTTAAATCAAATTCACTTTCCCCTTTTATGTTTATAGTTTTGAATGTAAAGTCATTATCATTAATAATTATTTGAAAAAAAGTATTGTCTATCTGATAAAATATCTCACAATGAATTATACTTTCATTATCTTTTTCTTTGTTAGTTGATTCGAGTTCTGCCGTTGTGTTCAAAAAACCGTCATCTCTAAGTTTTAGAGAGATTTGATTTATGGAGGCTATAAACAAATCTATAATACTACTCTTGCCGCTACCATTTTTACCGATAATAGCAGAAATATTAATTTTAGTAGAAAAAAAATCAACAGGTAATTTTTCTATTTCAACAATATTATCTACAATTTTGTACTTTTCAGTCTTAGGTAAATCATCAATTCTAGTTTGAGAATTATAAAACTCATAATTGTCATAGAATTTATAAATCCTATTCATTTCTAAATTTTTAAGAAATTTCACACCACATTTTTCAAGTGGCCTAATTGCAAGTAATTTAAATCCCATTTTTCTTTAAATGTTTTAATATTCCCAACTCTTCTAAAATATCCTTTTTCATTTTGCTCAAAGGTCGTCTGTCAAATTTTGTTTCATCTATATAAGTTCCGAAAGCCAATCGATATATTTCTTCATCTGAAATAGAAGTGTCTTTCAAAATATTTTTCTTGAGTATTTCTAAGTATTTATCAGAATAAACATCTCTTAATCGTCTCAAATCAGTGATTTCATCTTCGTGAGTTTCATAAATCTCTATTAATTTAAAGGCTTCTGTTGAGTCTTTAGAAAATTTATTATTATGCTTAATTTTAAACTTAAAAGTTGAGTAGTCTTTATGTTCATAACTAAATTTAAAATCCATTTTTAGATTGTCATCGTTATGTTTAATATATGGATGAAAGTGTGTATCAATCTGAAATGAATTATTTCCCTTTACACCACTATTACAAATAGAGCAACTCGGTATTAAATTAAAAAAGGATAATGCGAGTAAAGGATAATCACTTTTTGAAAACCAATGATCAAAAGTAGGTCGGGTTATTTTGGAAGGATTTATTACAGTTTTAGTATAGATTCTATTACAATATGTACAAGTAGGAATATCAAGATTTTCTGCTAAATTATACGCATCGTACATAGTTTTCTTTTTTTGGTCGAACCAGCCTTGATATTTGAAAACTTTTTGAATAGTCGTTGTAAGTGCTGGTGTTAGATGAGGCTCAACTCTATTATGACATTCCAATAATTCTATTGGATTCCCTTTTATTATTGTTTCTAAATATGGATTAATGTAATTATCAAATGCTGATACTATGGGTAAATCTGTAATGTCATTAATTTTCTTACGAATTGAGTCTATTAATCCTTCATAATGCTTGTCTTTTGCATCAATAATATGGGGAAGATTTATATCAATGTAATTCATTGTAATTTATCTCTTTTTTCTGTTAAAAATCTTATTTCATCATTCAAAATTTGCCTTTGAAAATCATTTGAATCTTCCAATTCAGAAATCATTTCAGATAGTTTAATTTTTACAACAGGTTCATCAATAATTGATATTACTTTTTTGTGATATTCTAATTCTCTTGAAAAAGAATCTCTATTTCTGCTTTTAAGTTCTATATTATTATTAATCCACTCTATTGTTTTTTCAATCTTCTCTTTAGCAAAATCTCCTATCAATCCATCATTAACAAAAAATGAATCAGCTAATAAATCACTAATGTTTGCTCCGAAAGTTTTGGTTGGTCTTTGTTTGGATATCTGGTCTAAGAGTTCTGTTTTTCCGTCAGTTGTTTTGTATAAATAAACAATATTATTATTGGGTATGTCTGATAAAGTTAACGGGTCGTGTGTTGTGATGATTATTTGAATATTTTTACCTTTAAAAATAAAAGGTATGACCTGTTGAATAATATTTATATACCTTTTTTCCATTCCGGATGAAATCCTAAATCTGCTTCATCCAATAATATAAGAAAATTGGTGCTTAGCTTTTTTCTCTTATTAAAAATACTATAATCCTTATGTATTTTGTTTTCAGTTCTGAAATTGAAATCATTTAATACAGAAAACAAATCATACAGACCTTTTTCTCCTGAACTTAAATTTCGAGAAGGATTAAAGGTCATTAAAACTTTTTTATCGTAAGCAAAATTATCTCTGAATGCGAGTAGGAATTTTTCATAAGCTTTGTTTATCTCTAATGCCTGTGAAAAATTTACATCAAATTCAGTCCAATTATCTATATCTTCATTTTCAGGTAAATAAGATAAAATTGTTTCAATAAGGGTTTTTATTTCATCTGTAGGGAAAAGAATTTTATCACTTTTTTCAGATAGCTGAATATACGAATTTTCTAAAAACCAATAGAAAGCATCCTTTGAATTAAGAGCTTCTTGAAACACCTTACTATCTATTGTTTTTCCACCATTTATGTAGCCCTCTTGTAAATATTTATTTCCTGAACGTTCAAGTATGTTCTGGACTTTAGATATTACTCTTCTTATTACTTCTAACTCTAATCTAATTTTCTTTCCTGCTTTCTTCTTTTGAAACTCTTTAACCCCTATTATATCTATTATAGCTTGTTCCCGATTAGTTCTTTCGTTATCTATTTTTTCTTTTAAAGCTTCAAAAAATGGTCTAAATTGATATGATGTATCGTGTGATTCAATATGTATGTGGTTAATTTTTATTTTTATTTTATCAAATGTGGGTAAAGACATTTTTTCGAGTAGGTTGTTTAGATCCTTTAACTCAATAAATTTTATCCATCTTTTTAAATTTTCAGAATTGTGTAATTCTAACAAAGTGGCCAGGTCTAAATTTTCGTGCTCCGTATCATCAATCATCATTTGATGTTTAGACAAATCTCTAAAGTTTCCATTTTCGGAATCAGAAATGTTTATATTAAAAAAAGCTGAATAGTAGATGATCTCATTTATTTCAGCATTATCAGAGATAATCTGCTCATCTGAATCTAGGACTTCATAAATAAATTTATAAAATGAGTAATGTCCCCTTAAAGAATTTAATATAGTTGTTTTTCCCGTTCCGTTCTCACCAACAATAGCAGAAACCAATTGAATATTGTTCAACCAAAAATTTTCAATGTATTTTAGGTTATCTTTTTTTTCTTTTAGAACAATCTGATCTTCGGAATCTTCTTCAAATGTATAAATATACTTACCACCAAAATTAATAGTTTGTCCTTTATGGTCTTCACCAAAAATATGGGGTAAAATTCCGCCTGGAATATATATTGCTGATAATCTCATAGAATAATTATTGATTAACTTTTACCTTTCCAAAGGTTTCTAATTCCATAAACTTCGATTTGAAAAGGTTTGACGGAATCTTTTTCTTTAAAAGATTATGAAAGTTTTCATCGTGTGTTGATAATATTATTTGTTTTTGCTGATTGGCTATAATACTTCTCAGCAGGTCAATGGTTGATAAGATATTTATACTATCCATTGATTGAATAGGATCATCGACAAAAATACAGTCAATAGAGTTTCCTTTATCGTCTTTAGCATTTAATGCTTTCGCTAAAAATATACATAAGCTCAAAATATTTAATTGAGCTTGACTGAAATATAAATTAGGGATTATGAATTTATCACTTTCATCTTCTTTATAGACACAGACATTTAATTTAGGTTTGTTATCCTTAAAATCAGGAATAAATTTTACTTTTTTATAGTCAGGATGAGGATCTATCCGTTTATACAAATCATTGATTAAATCTTCGTAAAAGAATGATTTTATTTGTTTCTCTATATGCTCAGAAACGTTTGTAATCTCTTCTTTTAGTTTTTTGTTGATTTTATCTTTTAATGATTTACTGGTTTTTAGATCACTTTGGATTTTTTTATTCTCTTCAAATTTTAAATAAGGCAATACGTTTTCTTTTAGCTGAGATAGTAAGTTTAATTCTTTTACTTCAGTTCGATAATCTGAAATCTTATCGTCATTTGATTTTTTTATATCGTTAATAATTTTATTAAAAGCTTCCTCTTCAACTGTATTAATGTCTAAATCAGTATATTTCTTTACTTCTATTTTATATATTTCAGTTACTCGAGATATTGTGTCAATGTTGCTATTTAATCCTTCTAATTCCTGTTTTAAAGAATCTTCATTAAAACTACCTAAATCTTTTTCATTTAGCTCAATGTCATTCCTTAATCTTTCAAAATTGGATTGATACTCTTTTTGAGTTTTGGCTAAGCTTGACAAATCCTCATTAATATATTTAGAGTCTAAATCTAGATTTGGGTAATTTTCCGAAAAGAAATTTCCCACCTCATTAACAACCTTGTCATTTTTAAGGGCTTCTATATCTTTATTCGACAAGTCTATCTTTGTGATTGCAATTTGAGATTGCTCCTCGTTATTTTTTATTTTGTCTTTTAATGATGTTAAATCCGATTGGTATTTCTTTATTTCTTCACCCAATTTCTCTAATTGTTCTTTAGCCCATTCATTATATTCTTTAATAGATTTATTTAGAATTGAACTTCTAAGGTCAGCTAACCTCTTTGATTCATTCTCTACTTTAGCTTCAACGTCAGCTATAGATTGTTTGAGATTAAGTACTTGAGTCTTTAATTCCTGTATTTTTAACTCACTTTCAGAAATATCCTTTTTGATTGAGTTTACAATTAGTAAAGTAGTTTTGTGTATATTTTCAGAAATATCATTGACATTCTTTTCTATCTCATTTTTTCTGTTTAATAATGCATTCGACGCTTCGGGCAGCAATTTATTATTTGCTACTTTGTCAGCTAAATCAGCATAAGATTTATATTCCTGGTTACATAGAGGACAGATGTCTGTTTTTTTATCATTAATTATTGATAAACCTTTTGAAATAAAGTTTTCTAACTCAGTTTGAAAGTTATCGTGTTCAATAGCTTCTTGTTTAACAAGGTTTAAACTCTTGTTTTCTTCCTCAAGTTTTTTCTTTAATCTATCGTGGCTCTGTAAAAGTTCTGAATATTTTACAAAGTTTTTATCGAACTCTGAAGGGAAAATGCTATTTTCAATATTTAATAAAGCATTACTTAAATCATTGATAAAAATCTCTAATGAATCTATATTTTTGGATTTCTTCTCTAATTCGTCTTTTTTTAAGTCGGTCTCCTTATTTAATTGCTTAATTAGATTTTCAGAATTGAGGATATTTTGTTCTTTTTCAGGTAATTTTACGACAATTTGATTAATGTGATTAATCTCATTTTGATTCGTTGAAATTTGAACTTCAAGTTTTGAAATTTGTATTCTCTGATCCGATATTTCCTTATTTATAGTTTCTTGTGACGATTGTAAAGATTTAATTTCTTTATCTTTGTCTTTAATACGTTTAATGGTATCATTATACTTACTAAATAGACGTAATATCTTTTCCTTTTGTTCTTTTTCCTTTGTCAGCTTTACATTAAGATTCTGAGTTGAAGCCAACTCGTTTTTTTTCTTTTTTAAATCCTCAAATCCAGCTAAAATCAGACTCAATTCCTTTTGTTTTTCTGCTAGCTTTTTTAGATTATCAGAATGCTCTTTAAATTGCTTAAAACCAATCAATACTTCGTTTCCAATGATTAGTCTATCTAAATCTGAAATAAGATCTTGATGTCTTGCAACTTCAAAGTCAATATCGCTTATTCGTTCAGTTATGGAATTAGTAAGATCAAGTATATCAATTTCAGATGTTTGAGAATCTATTCTATTGAAAAACTTTATTTTTTTATTCAGAAGCTCAATTGTATCATTAATTTTAGAAAGAATATCCTTATCCCCATCATATTTGAACTCCAACTGAATTCCTTTAAGTTGCTCATTTAACTTTCTTATTTCCTTCTCATTTTGAGAAAGAAGTGCCGTAAGCGTATTGTAATACTTATCAAGCTCCTGGTCACCAAAATATACAATAAATGTTTTATATCGCTCTTCTGGTGTCTCCTCTTTAAGAAATCCACTTATCCAATCCTGAGATAAAATAACTTCTCTAAAATACTTGTTCTCAGTTTCCTTTTCATCAAACTTAAAGTCAGAAGATCCTTTTCTAGGAATAGAAATATTTCTTACTACATCTTCTTTATTAGTATGTAATTTTACGAAGCTATCCAAATCAGAGTTAGAATACCTATTTCTTAGAATATACTGTTTTTCATTATTACTAATGATCTTTTCTGACTTTGCTATATCTTTATTATTCTTGTTTTTTAAAAGCCTATCAATATTGTTTGTATAACTATATTCTATTGCATCATAGAAGGAAGTCTTACCAAATCCATTCGGAGCGTATAAAGAAATAAAATCTGCATATTCTTCTTCACCAAGTTTGAAATCAAATGTTCCATTTTCAACTCTATCGTATGCTCTAAAAGCCTGAATTTCTACTTTCTTAATTTTCATTGCTTAATGTTTTTTCAAGGTGATTCAATACTTTCAACAGATTTTCTTCCTTAATTGAAGTGGTTTTATTAAAGGAAGTTGATTTGAGAGCTTCATTGATAATTGCATTCTTTGAAAAAGATTCAATATTTTGGTTTTCAACATCAAATTTTATATTGTCGTTGATGATATGTTCAGATAATATGCTCTTTATCGTGTTGTCATCAACGGCCTGATCAATAGACTCTATTACAATTTTTCTGGTACTGAATTTATTGTTTTCAATCTCATATTTTAAGGGCTTTTTTACAGTACTTTCAGTGAGATAAAAAACATAAGAATTCCATTTAGAAAAATCATTTTTTAGCTTTGCTAAGTATTCGGCAGTGATAAAACTGTTAAAGTCTTTCCAGTATTTTTCTAAATCATTTAAGTGCTTAAACAGGATGAAAACAATAGGGATATTATCTCCAAACATTAAATTTCCAATAATAACATTTTGGATATCGAAGGACTTTCTAATTTGACTATAGATTTCCTCTTTACAGTCTATTTTTTTAAATAATTCCATCCGTTAATTCTTTAATTGTGGTTTTTGAGTTTACACCATTTATATTTGCCAACTGCATTACATTATTAATAATGTGGTGTTGAAATTTAAAAATATTGACCAGTTTTAAGTCGCTAAAAGGATCTTCAACAGTATTACTAATGTTCATTTTGTCCAAAGGCGTAGAGATATCAGTGATGACACGTAGTTCTTCTGCCGAAATTTCGGTTCTACTTGGAACTGATTCATTTGTTGCACAAATAACTATGCTTCCTCCTTTTTCTATTTCAGATAAATCAGACTTATAAATTTCTTCTAATTTTTTAGTCCAATTATTCGTATCAACTATTAGCATTTTTCTTTTCTTATGAATATTTGTAAGATTATCAAGATCAGTCGTTTCTTCATACAGCTTGATTATTGTCAAAAATTCAAGTAGAGATTTCCATAAAGATTTGTGATAAATAATGTGAGTGGGAGTTCCATTTACTAAAAATTTTTGTCCATACTCTTTAATGATTTTATCTGGACTAGTACCGCCACAGATACTTTCGGAAATAGCTAATAAAGTACTTCTAACCAACTCTTGTTTAACAATTAGATTAGGAAAAGGAAAAATCTCTTGCAGTAAAATATTAAATGTACCGATATAGGGTGGGAATAGTGGTGATAGATTTGCTTTATTTTCCTCGATTATTTCATCAAAAAATGATAAAGGAGCAAAATGGATTCTTGAAAGAGTTTCTTCTTCATCTTCAACAGCCATTTTTTTCTGTATACCTGCTAAAAGAAAACAAGAACTTTCAGATTTGACTATCCCGCCTCCTGATTGTCCAACTATCTCTGAATGGTTTACATTTCTTTCAATTTCGCCCTCAATATATAGCTCTACAGGATTTTCTATTTTGAGCTTATTCTTTCTATATGAAAAACCATTATTTTCCCTTGAATCAGGATGCCCACACAGATACCAGTTTTCTTTTTCTATTTTACTCAAATCCGACCTTAATAAGGATTCAATGCCATCAATTTTTTTAATTTTAATTATGGCAGCATCCTTATTGGGATTGCTATGTATATATGGAATTTCTAGTATTTCAAGTGTCTCATCTATTTTGTTTCCATCTTTTCCAATGTATTGTCTGACTATTTCTATATTCTCAACGCCCTCAATAACGTGCTTAGCTGTCAAAACGTAACTATACTCACTATCTAACGGTTGAAATAAACAACCACTCCCACTCGCTACTTTTACAGTAAAAAATTGAAAATCGTCTCTCATAATTGTAATTTATAATGATTCTGTATCAAGAAACTCAAAGGTTGGATAATCAGTTTTGTCTTCTTCTAAAATCAGTTTTGAAATTAACTTTGGATAATTGAAATATATTTTTGCATTTGGATTACCACTAACAATGCGCGCAATAGTAGACTTGTCGGGATGGCTATGTAAATCTCCATTAGTGCTCACGATATAGTTATTTGTTTTTATTAAATTTAACAATTCAGTAGAGGTATTCTTTTGACTACCGTGATGGGATAATTTGAATAATTCTACATTAAGCTTATTATCCTTATTGTAACCTAGGTTTTTTAATGCTGTCACTATTTCAGAAGGATGTGAATCCCCTAGAAACAAATAATTTTTGAAATCATTTTTTATAATGAAAGCGATAGAACTTCCATTATAAACATCTTTATCTTCTTCAAAAATATCGTCTTCGATAAGCGTTTTTAGCGTTTTTTTATAATCATCTTTTCTGGAAGTATCTATTAAAGATTCAGAAGTTTTCTTTTGCCATTCTTTTAGTAATTTCTTCAACTTCTCTTTGCCAGGAGATAATATTTGAAAAGAAATTCCATTCCAATCGATTATATCTCCTTGTTTGATTACTTTTTCATCCCAAGCTTTTTTTTCACGAATATAATTTTCAAAATCAACCCCTTGCTTTACACTTGTCAAAGTCGTTTTTTCTTTAAATTTTAGAGACTCAATTTCTGATTCTGTATTGTTTAAATATTTCTTGATAGTTTTCCCTGAATTAAACCATACCTCTTTTATGTTCTGAATCGCTGTTTCATCCTTGCTAAACCATTTCAGAAATCCATCTATATGGTCATCGTCTATATGCGTGAGTATTACTAAATCTAGTTTTTCACCTCTATATTTTATACAATCTATTAGTTTCTTTAAATCTCCATCTTTTATTTTCCCATCTTTTTTGTCTTTATAAGTATAAGTAGTAGATGTTCCACCATCAACTAGAATATTTATGGGTTTTTCATTTTTCAAGAAAGAAATCCAAATAGAATCTCCATGAAAAGCTTGCAAAAATTTTATTTTCATAGTAGATATAAGTTAGTAAAGAGTATGCTAAATTTAACAAATATAGCCAAATAAAAGCTTTCTCGATTTCGGAAAAGCAAATAGCATTCTCTTCGGCATATAAGGACTAGGACTTATACGCTTTTACTGCATCATCAATATCCTCCTTGATAAACTCCCAATATTTACCCCTTAAACAGATTGGGTCAAAATCATCATCAGCCAGTTGAAAATTTGTAAAGTTATTCAATATGAGTTCTTTGTCATGCCAATATGGATAACGTTGTAGATGGAGAGAAATCATGCTAGAAAAATTGTAATTCTGGAGCAATTCATGTAAATCCCAAAAATCCTTTTTACGACCTACACGTTGTACTACATCGATTTTCATAGCAATGATTTCTTCGGTAGTAGCCATTCTAATTTCATCTACAATCAAAGGAGGCTGTATAAACGTATCCGTATAAAACACATCTAATTTTACCACATTATCCTTATCTGTACCCACACTGTAAGATTTACCCATTGCCGGATCAAGATTTGAAAAATGACGGTGATACGGAAATGTTTTCTCTATAAATTCATCAATAGCTTTAAAATCAATGGAGCCATAAGGAGCATCACTGAATAAATCTATGTCCACAGACACACGATGCCCTAATTGAAGACTTAATGCTGTACCGCCTACCAAACGGAAGGATTCAAACACAGAAGACTCCATTAGAGTAATCAATGTTTTTATTAAAAGATTATTTACGGTATTATAGTATATCATTAGGAAGCTTCGGTTTATTGGATTTGTAAATGGTATATGGATTTCTCACATCGGACTCCTGCAGAGCCTGTTTTATTTTCTCAGTTCCATAAAAACGAATGATCTCATTTTTATCACTTTCATTTCCTCGCTCAAAAACTCGTTGAATGACGGCCCTGTATTGCTTTACCCAATCAATATGATGAATATCTGTATCCCAAAATAAGGATTTGCTTAGTATATTCAGATTTGGAATTTTGCGGGTTTCTTTTCTCTTTGTTTTTTCAATATCATGATACGCTTGCAATATTACTAAGGTACCTTCTTCCAATCCAAGCTCTCGCTCTATTTTTAACGCCAATGAAGTGCTTATTCCTCTTTTACCTTTTGTAATAGCATTGAACGTTTGTGGATGTTCCTCTAAAGACAATGCAAAAGGACGTTGCCTGATTGAAAGCTTTTTTAATTCTCTATCAAGTATAATCCCCGGATGAATCCCTTTGTATTTCTCAAATTGCTTATTCATAATACAAATATAAACATTTTTGCTTACACTTTATATAACTTTCTCATTTTAGGAAATATTAGTAAGCATTTACTCTTATTTAAAGATGTCCATCAAAAGTTTACCATCAATTAGATTCCTTGTCAAACTTTATGACACCAAGAATTATCCACAATAATTTTCAAGTCGAAACCGTAAAAAAGGCCGCAAATGTTTTGTTGCAAATCTTTATTTAAAGCCAAAAGACTACGGCATAAACGGTCTCCGCCCTAAAGGTTCCCTCCAATTATTCCGTTTCCTTTTGGCTTCAAGATTTCCAACAACCTTTTCGTGCTTTCTTTTTTCCGGTTTTTCTTTTGAAAAATTGCTCAAGCTTAAAGGCTTATAAAGAGGAAAGAAAATAAATAATTGTTTAATTCTTAAATCCTAAATTATGTCACACAACATTCATTACAACAGCCAAACAGGACGTTATTCCTTCTTTAGTGTTAAGGAAAAAGCCTGGCATAGCCTTGGACAGATTGTCCAGGATTATCCTACCAGTGAACAAGCCATCAAACATGCGGGCCTAGACTTTCAAGTTATTAAATGTCCGCTATTTGCAACGGATTCTGAAAATGAGAATATCAGCTTCACCGAAAACATTCCCGTTCCTGATTATTTCGCAAATATTCGTACGGATAACAATGCAGTTTTAGGTGTGGTGGGTAAAGATTATCAAATCGTTCAGAATCGAGATGCTTTTACGTTTTTTGATTCTATTGTAGGGGGTGGTCACGGAATCTTATATGAAACAGCCGGCGCCTTAGGTAATGGCGAACGAATTTTTATTACCGCAAAACTACCGGATTATATCCGAGTAGGAAACGGTGATGATATTACTGAGAAATATATTTTCCTCACGACTTCTCACGATGGAAGCGGAAGTATTACCGCTGCCTTCACTCCTATTCGGATTGTTTGCCAAAATACCCTTAATGCCTCCCTTAAAAATATGAGTAATGTTATTCGCATAAGACATACTGCAGGAGCTATGCAAAGATTGGAAAATGCACATCGTGTCATGGGAATTGCAAATACTTTAAGTAATCAACTGGAATTTATTTTTAACCAATGGGCAAAGATCCGTGTGAAAGATGAAGAAGTTAAAAAACTCATTGAACTTGCTTTATGTCCCAATAAAGAAACGCTCTCAAATTTAAAGAACGACAATCAAGATGAATTATCAACAGTATTTAAAAATATGGTAGATGATGCATTTCTTTATGCAATGGTTAGCGAATCACAACAAATGGCAACTGCTAAAGGAACTTTGTTTGGTGCTTATAATGCCGTTACTGGTTATTTTCAAAACGTAAGAAAATACAAAAACGAGGAAGCGAAACTACAATCCATTATATTGGGCGGGAATGCACATCTAAAATCTCAAAAAGCTTTTGATCTATGTACATCCTTTGCTAATTGTGGTGAAGACGCTTTTCTTTTAAATTAATTTCTGGCGGCCGCCTTTAAGGCGGTCGTTTTTTCTTTCAATTATTCTTTCAAAAAGACATCCTCGTATAACTTCGGAAGTCTTTTTTTAGGTATATAGCTCAATCACTTTTCCCTTTTCAGCCGACAATATGTAAGACGCCTCTCCGGATGCACCGTCCATATTTCTTTGAACGCTCAAAGAGATTGGCGTTTTATAAATATTCTTAAATTGTTCATACCAAAAATCAGTTGAATTTCAATCAGGAAAAACCCTTTATTTTTTACAGGATTTTTCCTGTTTTTAGTAAAACATGATAAATATCAGATATACTATTTAATCAGAAATTAACTCTTCCTTTTTAATTTGCTGACCTTAATCAACACATGCCCCCATTATGAAAAACAAGCTCAACTGCTATTGTTCTATTGTTTCCATTTCCTTTTTTTTATTTTCAAACCTTTTAACTGCTCAAGATATCGAGTGGCAACAAGTCTTAGGTGGTGTTCACAGCGAATATCTTTATGATTTAAAGGCTACTCCCGATTATGGTTTCCTTTTGGCCGGAAGTTCTTTTTCGGCAGATTCAGGCAACAAATCAGGGGAAGGACAGGGTGACTTGGATTACTTTCTCTGGAAGATGGACGAAGCTGGCAAGATGGAATGGCAGAAAACATTTGGCGGTTTAGCAAGTGATTATCTCTACAGCGTGTCACTGACCAGCGAAGGTGGTTTCATTTTAGGTGGAAGCTCCAATTCTCCTAAATCCGGTGATAAATTAGAATATGGTTTTGGAAATATGGATTTCTGGATTTTGAAACTTGATCCTACCGGTGAAGAAGAGTGGCAAATTACATTGGGAGGAATTGGCAATGACCAATTGCAGAGTATACAGCAGACACCGGATGGAGGGTTTATCATAGGCGGTAGTTCGGACTCTTCGCCAATACAAGATACGGAAGGAGAAATCATCGGAAATAAATCGGAAGAAAGCAGAGGAAGTTTTGACTATTGGATAATCAAATTATCCGCAAACGGCGAAGTGGAATGGGAAAAGACATTCGGTGGAATGTTTGCAGACCAATTAAAGACCGTCCTAATTACAGAAGACGGCTATCTGGTTGGCGGAACTTCCAACTCCTTCGTATCGGGAAACAAATCAGCTCAAAGCTTGGGAATGAGTGATTATTGGGTTATAAAACTTGATTTGAACGGAGACCAGCAGTGGCAACGCACGTATGGTGGTGAAGGCGATGAAACACTTGCGCAAATAGTGGAAACGAATAACGGCTTTCTCATAGCCGGAAGCTCCAACTCCAAAACATCGGAAAACAAGAAGTCCGGCAGTGTTAACGGTACGGACTTCTGGGTATTGGAAATCGACAAAGATGGAGAAGTCGCATGGGACAATACGTATGATACAGGGAAATGGGATATACTTGTCAATGTGACAAAAGCGGAAGATAATACCTTTCTTTTGGGTGGTTACGCTTCTTCCGAAACACTGCACAAGCGCATTGATAACAAAGGCATCAATGACTTCATCGCCATTAAAATAAACTATAGGGGCGAAATGCTTTGGAGCAAGACCATCGGTGGCACCGGAACCGACCAGCTCAAAGGTCTTGCCCAAACCCGTGACGGTGGCTACATCCTTGCCGGGAATTCAGACTCCAAAAAATCGGATGATAAAGACAAAGCTTCCATTGGTGGGAACGACTATTGGGTGATGAAATTGGGCGATGAAAAGAAGCAGGAAGAAGAACGCCAGCTTATCGAAATTTATCCGAATCCTACCTATCAATACACCAACATCATTATTTCACAGGATTTCAAAGAAGCGGAGGTTCAGGTTTTCAACCTGAACGGACAGAAACTTCAGCAAAAGAAACTTCTTTATCGTTCTACTCCCGTTGACCTTCAGAGTTATCCTCCCGGTGTGTATATCCTTAAAATTATCATCGACGGACAGATTACAGATGTGAAAGTCATCAAAAAAGGAAATATATAAACTGAACAGATCAAAAATAACCAATCGTATAAAATAATTTTATGAAACTGATAAAACGCTGTATTGCGATCATATTAATCTTACTGAGCAACCTTAATTGGTCCCAAAGCTTACCAATACCCCAGGGAGTTCAAAGCCCAACGGCGTCTTCATTGGGGAAATTCGGGGATTTGCCCGTTAGTTACTACACCGGTACCGCTGGCATTTCCATCCCTATCCATACAATGACTGAAAAAAATGTACCATTAGATATCTCTTTGAACTATGATACATCCGGAGTACGCTTAAATGCCATTCCGGGATGGGTCGGAGAGAATTGGTCGCTAAATGCAGGTGGTGTCATTACACGTCAGGAAAAAGGATTGGCTTTTGATGAGTTTCATTATAATACAACTATTGGTACACACCAAAGAGGCTACTTCTATTCCCATAGTTTATTAGATGTATCTAACTGGACTTCTTCCGCTTTTCTGTTAGCCATTAATAGTTTCTGGGATAAAGATACCACACCGGATATTTTTACATTTAATTTTATGGGTCATTCCGGTAAATTTTTTTTAGGGCAAGATGGGTCGTGGAAAGTTGCAAGCGACTCCAATATGAAAGTTATCATCAATATGGATGATAACAGGTATCCACCTCAAGAACCGAATTATGCCTACAAACTGATTTACAAGATTACATTAATTGACGACAACGGAACAAAGTATGTATTTGGAAACAAGCAGGATGCAATAGATTACAGCGTAAATTTCTTTCAGCAGTTTCGTGGCGACTCGAATAACCGTGTTTATTGGAGAGCAAATGCCTGGTACTTGACCGAAGTTAGAGATCACTTGGGAAATCTTCTGTACGATCTATCTTACGAAAGGAAAGAATATACAGTGTCCTTTAATTATTACCATGAAAGCGAAAGATGGGGAACAACCGGAGGTGATTGGAATGCAAATTGTTATTCTTATAAAGGTGGAGTTTACGGTATTGCAGGCGAGCTGATGTCCAGCGTTTATTTAAAAGAAATAAAAGCACTGAGCGGAGAATCCGCACTATTCAATATTGTAGCAAACAATAACGGTCAGGGAGATCTTGGAAATGCATATTATGACAGATACAGTGGGCAAAACAACCCTTCCGGAGTACCTTCTTTAACAGGTTGGATTACACAGTTTATTGAAAATAACTATCCTGTTGGCAGTAATAATTTATTTCCCTACTTGCAGGAAATCGGCGGAAGTGTAAACGACATATATAATCAATTCAAGTGGTACAGATTAAACCAAATTGAAGTTAAGCTCAATAATTCTACTGTCCGAAAATTTATACTCCGACACAACAACCTGCCTTATCAAAGTGGTCAGCCATCTCCCCGGATGCAATTGACAGAATTGGAAAGAGCTAACACGATAGCCCAACCTACTTCTAGCTATTACTTCCAATATAATTCTCCACTTCCAAGAGATTATATGACCCTTCAGACAGATCATTGGGGATATTACAAGGGTTCTTTCTATTCCGTAAGCGGATTTGGTTCGAGTCCGGCCAGCGCCACAGCTATGTACAATTCCAGAATGCCTAACGGAACGTACTCTTTATATGGTTTGCTAAATACCATTATTTATCCGACGGGTGGAAAAACAGTTATTGAATACGAACCGAATACGTACAACAGCTATGTTTCAGATGATAGGTCATCTTTAATTTCAGAATCCACTACGTTGGCCGGTGGCACAAGGGTAAAACGCTTGTTAGATTATTCTGAAGGAACAACGCTTTCGAAAGAAAGAGAATTCATTTACCAGAAAGCAAATGGGACAGGTAGCGGTATCTTGGAGTATAAACCTGTTTATTTTTGGGATTGGACTTATCCATCGGTCACTAACGGAGCAGTAGCCCGTCAGCAAAAATATTCAACCAACACTATACTTCCGCTATCCAATTTCTTCGGTTCTCACATAGGTTATTCGGAAGTCAAAGAGATTGTTAAGTCAAACGAAGGAAATTTCCACACGATATATAAGTACACGAGCAATGCCGAATCAAAATATCGTGATGAGTTAGGGCTTACAAACTACGGAGCCTCGGGCTTTAGTCCTTACAGTACAAAGAATGACAAAAGCTTGTATAGAGGCAAATTGTTATCTACCGAAGAATATAATTCTTCAAACCAACCGGTGAGAAAGATTGAAAACACTTATCCTGCGCTGTCTTATCTAAATAGTCATGTGGCAAGGGGAATAGACGTTGTACCCGTCAATTGTCCGCAGGGATTGGCATCCGGCTTTTACTTAAAAGGTAGCGCGTACTATCTATATTACTTGGATATGGCTCCTTCTACAACTGTTGTAACAGAATACTTTCCGAATGCAAACAATATAGTGTCAACGACTACTTTTGATTATAAACAGCATCCGCCTACAAACAGAGGCAACAATTACTTAAATTACCAACTATTTGAGTCAACTTCTTTAGGGGAAAAGATCAAGGAGAACCATGCATACACTTTTGATGGAACATTTATAGTAGATCATGAGAATTCGACTTTGCTTCAATCTATTTTACTTACGGCGAATGTCATGAAACCTTATAAGACCACTAATGAAAAATTGGTAGGCAGTGTTACTGAAAAGATAGCGGAATCTAAGACCATTTACGGTCAATTTACGGGTAACGGCACTGTATTTCCTCGATTTTTGTACAAGTCTAAAGCAAACCGCCCTCTGGAAAAGGAACTAACTTTTGATCGCTACGATGCTATCGGAAATCCGGAACAATATACGATTGAAAACCAGGTTCCTGTTGTTTTGGTTTACGGCTACAATAAGAAGTTTCCAATAGCTAAGATAGAAGGAAAAACCTACGGCGAATTGCCCCAGACGTTGATTCAGGATATTGTCGATGCTTCTAACGTACCCGCCAATCAGAATAATCCGGCTACTCTTATCGCAATGTTACAAGGACTTAGGGAACACTCTTCCCTTTCCAATGCTTTGGTAACGACATACACCTATCGTCCGGTTTCGGGAGTTTCAAGTATTACTCCTCCAAATGGTATAACAGAATATTATCACTATGACGTGTATGGAAGATTGCAGGCAGTGAAGGATCACAATGGTAAAATCATTCAGGAATATAAATATAACTATAAGCCATAAACCCATGAATCTATTTTCTCAACATACGCTAAAAACTTCAGCATTAGCTGGCTTTCTGTTTACATCGGTTGTTTACGCACAAACACCGACAAGTACTGAAAATTATATCTACGTAGTAGAACCTACGGTAGAAGTGTCAGCGATTGACGATCAAACTCCTGCAATCCGCACGGTTCAATACTTTGATGGGTTGGGGCGTCCCAAACAGATTAACCAAATAAAAGCTTCCCCGGACGGAAAAGATATTATTACCCATATAGAGTATGATGGTTTTGGAAGACAGGATAAAGATTTTCTTCCGTGGCCGAGCGGACAGCAGAACGGCGCAGTAGTCAATCCGACGACTTTAAAGAACAATACCGTTAACTATTATAAACAGGAATACCTTTGCCCTCCCAATAATACACAGTGCAACTTAAACCCCTACACGCAAAAGAAATTTGAAAATTCACCGCTAAACAGGGTAGTACAGGTAGGAGCGCCAGGGAATGATTGGAAGATCGGCTCCGGCAACGAAATGGAATTTCAGTACCAGGCCAATACGGTGGGCGATGGCGTAAAACAATTCAAGGCGACCACTACTTGGGTGGAGGCGCAGAAAATTTACAACATAGCTTTAACCCAGGATGGCACTTATCCTGCAAACCGTCTCTATAAGACTATTACTACCGATGAGAACGGGCATAGCATCCACGAATTTACAAACAAGGAAGGGCAGATAGTCCTGAAAAGGACTTTTGTAGCCAACGGCTCTGTTGCCGGACGGGATACTGACCCCGGAACGGAGTTACAGATACGCGCGGACACGTATTATGTTTATGATATTTACGGCAATTTAACCTATGTAATACCGCCGATGGCTTCCGTTAAATCCAATGTCAACACGGTGCTGGATGAACTATGTTATCAGTATAAGTACGATTCGCGCAACCGTTTGGTGGAGAAAAAACTTCCCGGCAAAGGATGGGAGTGGCTGGTATATGACAAGCAGGACAGGCTCGTTGCCACAAAGGATGCAAAGCAGGTAGCAGAGGGAAATAACGAATGGACGTTTACGAAGTATGACAAGTTCGGCAGGGTGGCTTATACCGGTTTGGTCGGAGATGCCGGAACACGGATACAGGTTCAGAATTGGGTGTACAATACTTTTGGGAGCAACAATGCCGAATACGACGCCACGGGCTTTATGCACGACGGGCTAAGGGTTTATTACAAAGCGGACAAAGGCTATCCTGCTTCCGGTTTCCAGATACTCACCGTCAATTATTATGATTTCTATGCACCTTCCCGTTCAACGGACGGGGCAAACTTCCCGAATATGCCGGGAGTGGACATCCGTGATGGAAGCAATACGGCAAATGAAAGTCTGAAAGGATTGCTGACCTCTACGGTCACCCGCACTTTGGGAACGTCAAATTTTGAGAAATCCTATATGTTCTATGACGTGAAGTCACGCCAGGTCTATACACACAAAATCAACCGTCTGGGAGGATATACTAAAATTCAAAACAATCTTGATTTCAGAGGGAAACCAACTTCAACTATTACACTTCATAAATACAGTTCCAGCACCCCTAATGAACTGAAAGTACAGGATAATTTTTCCTATGACGGACAGGAGCGATTTAAGCATCACAGTCAGTCGATCAACAATGGGGTTGTTCAGCGAATAGCCTCCAATACCTACAATGAGATCGGGCAGTTGACCTATAAGCTGGTAGGAAATAACAACAGCTTACCGGCTTTGCAGGGTGTGGATTACACCTATAACATTCGGGGCTGGCTCACGGGCATAAACAACATTGCGGATGATCTTCAGCTTAGAGGGCTCCCCGGTGAACCGCTGGACGATATTTTCGCATTTAAGATACAGTACAATGATTTGGTTTACGGAGGAGAAGTGGCCACAGAACCTTTGTACAATGGGAATATTTCACAGACCTTCTGGAAAACGGCGACAGACAACATCACCCGTGGATACTCCTATGAATTTGACCAGATGAACCGATTGCGGTTCGCGCACTTCAACAAAGTGACCGGTACACCGCCCACAGGCTATTATCCCGGCGCTTTTGATGAGAGTATGGCCTATGACCTTAACGGGAACATACTGCACCTTGTCCGGCATACGGAAGATTTCTACGGGGCGGAAAGTGCTATGGATGACCTGAAATATACCTACAAGAATGACAACAGGACTTCTAACCAACTATCCAAAGTGATCGATGACGAAAACAGTAGCTTTGGATTTACGAACGGTAATTCCGGCACAAGCAACGATTATACCTATGATGCCAACGGCAACATGATTTCCGATCTTAACAAGGCAATCGCTTCCATCACTTACAACCACTTAAACCTGCCAAAAGCGATTACCTGGACCTCGGGCACAACTAAAAAAATTGAGTACCTTTACGATGCTTTCGGTGTCAAGGTTCAAAAGAAAGTAACTTCCGGAAGCACCGTTTATACAACCGATTATATGGATGGATTTCAGTATTATAACGGAGTTCTGCAATTTTTCCCGCATCCTGAAGGATATGTAAAACAGACAACGGTAAACAACCAGATGACCTTTGACTATGTATTCAATTATACCGATCATTTGGGGAATGTACGGTTGAGCTATGCGAAAGATCCCGCGACAGATGAGCTCAAAATAATGGAGGAAAACCATTATTATCCGTTTGGATTGAGGCATAAGAAATATGCGCTATCCACGCCTAAAGACATTCTTTCCAACGAAACGGAAACCGATAAAGCGCTTCAGGACATTGACCCTACCAATCCGGTTTTGAACATCTATGCCAACTACGACTATAAGTACAACGGTAAAGAGTATCAGGATGAGCTTGGGCTTGGGTTGTACGACTATGGATGGAGAAATTATGACCCAGCATTAGGACGGTGGATGAACATAGACCCTCTCGCAGAGAAATATGCTTCATCTAATCCATATAATTATGTATTGAACAATCCCATTAATTATGTTGATCCAGATGGAAGGTATGTGAAAATATCATATAATGCAGAAACTGGAGAGTTATCCATTGAAGATATGGATAATCACAAGAAAGGGCTACAGACTGTTTACGTTTCTGCAAAAGGTTATAATGTCAATGGAATTAGAGATAAAAAAGGAAATTTAATAGCAAATCAGGTTTTAGTTATTAAAGGTGTATTTAGTGGAGGGATTTCGGATAGCGAAGGTAATATTAATCAAGGAGATGAAAATGGAACTGATCATGCAACACGTGGTGAAAAACAAGTTCCAATACCAAACGGAGATTATGACATTTTAGATAATAAGGGTGGTAAAAATAGTACTTGGTTCAGGTTAGACCCTCAAGATAGTTATAGATATGATGATACTCATCAAGGGGTAAAAGGAAAAGATGGAGATAACCGTAAAAACTTCAGATTACATTTAGGAATGGAGAGTCATGGTTGCGTAACTATATGCTCAGCAGATGAATCAAGTGATCGTAATTTAGAATGGAATGTAATTAATCAAATCATGAATACCACGTCTACAAGTGAAGTTCCAGATAGGCAAGGTCTTCAAAGGTTTAATCCAACTTCTACAAGAACAAAATATGGTACTATGGAAGTAATAGGTACAAGCGTAAACCCAAAAAAATCTCCAAATGCAAAACCTTCAAATATTAGTCCTACAGTCTTAGGGCCAGTAGGAAGCTTGTAAATATTGAGAATATGAGAAATATTTTATATATGTTATTAGCAACCTTGAGTTATGGTTGTTATCAATCAAAATGTGATTCAATAATCAAAATAGAAGATATTGTATTATATAATGCAAATCAAGCCGGCATTTCTTATTGTAAATTGGTAAATGAAGCATTAGTAGGAGATTCAAAAGCTATTAAAGAATTATTTTGTCAACATCCTTCATATTTAGATGGAGAATCATCCTATTTACATTCATTTTATGTTTATAAAATAACTCAAGAACTGGGAGAAGTTAAGATAATCTCTGTAATGAAGTCATTTAATAGTAAAGAGTTAATGTATTATTATAGTAATTTAGAATTTGGAATGCAACAAGAAAGTCTTGATCAAACCGTTAAAGATGCATTTCCTAAATTATACGATTCGCTATGGAATGGAGAAAATCCAATTAATTCACAAAATAAGTAAAATAAAAGGATACAAAGGATCTCCTTGGCAAGTGGGAAGAATAGTCCAGCGAAGCTGTTGGTCGTAATGATAGCAACCTCCTGTTTTTGGTCATAGCAATAACGGGTCATGAAAAATCATATACAGAATTAAGACCTGATACCACTTTTGACATTTTTGGATACAATATCATAGAATGATTCAGCTTTATAAAGGATAATCTATTTTAACATGTACAACGTTGTTATTCAGTCATTTGTGATGTTGAATACAAAAATTTTTATTATAATACTTTTCTAATTTCTTTAACTGCATTCGTATAAGCTTCGTCGATATTTCCTGCCAATGTTAGAACCTGAGCTTTTTTTGGTGCAGTATTATATACACTTAAGGGCGACTCTTCCCAATAACAACTTCTGACTATTATAGGTACTACTCTTACACTTTCAGGGGTAGCATTTTCTCGTTCAATGGCTCTCTTAATTTCTACATCCCAGATATAGTCTGTTGCTAAAAAGTCATCACTTACTAAAAATATTATTACGTCTGCTTCTTCTAATTCCTTCTTAATTTTACCATCCCATTTTTCACCTGGCAACAATTGCCTACAATTCCAAGTATCAATAGTTCCATTTCTTTTTAGTACGCTTAGGTGATTTTCCAATTTTTCCAAATAAAAAGCATCAGCTTTGGAATAAGAAATAAATATTTTTTTCATTTTTATAGGTTGTTTTAAGTATTGTTTGAATTGCTTCAGCTCATAGTATTTTTCATAATAATGAAAAACCCAATTTCCATTTTCTTCTGCTTTATGAATCACTGAAATTGGGATGAAGTTTTCACCGTCAATTGTTACTGTTTTAGTCACATCTTTATCAACGCAGATTTCCTCTAATGTTTTTATTACATTTTCAGAAAATTGACCACTTCCTGAATTTTCCAATTTATACACATCTATATAGGCACTTTTATTAGCATCATTAACATTACAAAATTTTACAAGTACAATTTCATGAGTGTCAATTTCCTTTAATACAACCCCATTTTTCCAGTATAAATATGATTCACCATTATTTGTGTCTTTTAAAACAGCCTGTCCATGTTTCTGAAAAAATTCTAGAATAACGTGTTTATGAATAAAGCTGTTGAAAATAAACTTACAAATTGGTTTTTGGAATGTACTCAGGAAAATTTTCACACTTTTAGGTGGTTCTGATGGCAAATATAAAGGAGCAATAAAATGATCAATATCTGACGGATGTTTAAAAATCATTTTAAAATGGCTCATAATATTAGTAATCATTTCACATTCGTTATCAAAATGATTTTTTCCTAAAGTATCTTTAATATATTCTTTATTGAACTTGCCATTTTGTTTATTTAAACCTAAAAGAATGTCATATATATTATTAAGAATGTCATTTTGATTCAGGAATACATAATCCTTCAAACTATCATTTTCAGGAAAATACAAAATTAGTCCTATATTATTTAAATATTGTGCGAAACTAATTGCATCAGTATCATTAAAAAGTACCTGTTTTATTAATTTTTTACCACCTCTCTTTACTTCAGGGATAGTTTTAATTTTATTGTTACAATATTCTTTAAACTCTTTAAGGGTTGTTTTTTTGTTGGGGTAATTTCCAATTTCAATCTCATTTTTCACAAATCCCCATGTACCCAAAAATTCTTTATTTACTAAAGGAGTTTTATCCAGTAATTCAAACAGAATATTTTTAAAATTATCCATACCTCTTTGGGTTTTCACTGAAAGAGAAGCATATCCAAAAATTTTTGGATAAGATTTTTTTAGATGTTGTTCATTAAGGAATTTTAGATCATTTGCATTATCTATTTTATTTTGTGTTATGAGAATATTAGGAACATCTTCTAATTCTTTACCAATATCTTCTGTAGATTGAATTATCTCATTTGTCCAATTTTCTCCAGCACTTATATTATTTTGAATATCGACGTCTCGTTTATCTAGAATTTCCTTAATCCTTTTTTCATCAATAGAAGTTTTTTTGTTTTTCGTATGGTATTCGATAGAATTAAGCCAATATTCTAATGGGAAACACTGTACATTATTTGCTTTTAAGCGACCATCAGCTTGTCTTTGTTCTATAAGAACTTCTCCATATTTATTCGATTGTTCGTTCCAAAGTAATAGATAGGCGGTCTGCTTAGTAAAGAATAAGTAATGCGTATCATGATAATATTCCTGACCCCCGAAATCAAATATTCTGATGTTATATGTTCGACTTTTATGTTTTGTTGACCACCGTTTCACTACCATCCAATGAGTACTGGAAATAGTATCATTCCACTTTCCGGTTAAGAAATATTCTGTAAGAGTAGATTTGCCTGCATCACTATTTCCTACTAAAACCAACTTAATATCTCGATTTAAATACGGTTTTATTTTGACACTCTTTTCTGCTTGGTATTGTTCAAAATACGCTAACACATACTCATTTCCTTGAGAGACAACTTCCAAAGGTGGATTTGATAAAGGATTTTGAGTTAGGTTAATTGAGTGCTTTTGCCATTTTGAATCATTGATGTCAACTCTTTCAATAAGTTCCCTAATTGGTAATAAGGTTTTTATCCTGTTAGAATGGAGATCAACGGTATTAACTGCTGGAAACTTATTCAGAAAAAAGATGTCAGAAATATAATTATTACTAAGATAGAGTTCTTTGATATTTTCAAGATTGGAAGATATTGTTATCGAAGTAATTCTGTTGTTATTCAAATGCAATATTTGAGTCTGTTGAAGTTTAGTAAGATTGACATTTCCTTGAATTAAGTTATTACTGAGATTGAGGTACTTTAGATTAATTAATTTATTAAATACAGCAAAAGTTCTTATTCTCCATCTATTCCAAACTTTATTCTTTCTGCTCTTCCAATCGCCACCAATAAAAAGTTCTTCCAAGCTTATCAGTTTGGAAAACTCAGCTGGTACATAAAATATATTGTTTGGTAGACCATTATTTTTACTGGTTTCCCTATCCCATTCCCCTTCATATATAGCCCATTCGTTACTTAGTATCAATGTTTTTAAATGTGTACATTTATACAATAAAGGAAATCTGGATAAGTCTGTAATACCACAGTTGCCTAGATCTAAAACTTTTTCCCTTGTGTGTAAATTTTCTTCAATCTTACTGTTTGCATAGTTCCATAAATTATCAAACCATTCAATAACATCTCCATTTCTATTTATCGAAATATTCTGCGAAGGATATACAGTTGAGTTGTTGTCAGCCTGCAAATACAAGTCATTTCTTAACTGATCATATATCGGACTAATATCATAAATCCTATTATTGGATATATTTAAATATCTGAGGGCTGACAACTGTTTTAAAATGGAAATTTCTTCGATTCTATTATTACTGATATCAAGATACTCAAGTTCTTTTAATTGATATAACGGTTCTATATTCTGGATGTTATTTCCACCTAAACATAACCTTTTTAATGTTTTAATGTATCTTAATTGATGCAAAGAACTAAATTTACAATTATTAAGATTTATCTCTATTACATTATTGTTTTCATCAACTTTATATGATTGGGGGAATTCCATAATTTCTTGAAATTCAATCAATTTTTCAAGATTCAGATTGTATTTTTTCTCAATTTTAATTAGGATTTCTGGCTTGATATTCTCCATTTTTGATAGGTTAACAGATTATAGTTTCATTTTTGTGATGAAAAAATTAAGTAGAGAATAGTATAGCGTACAATTTCTTTAATCGGACATCACTTAAATCTTTCAATGAGGTAATTGGCTTTTTAAGATTAAGCTTTTCTTCAGCAAACTGATACAATTGATGTTTATCCATATTCCACTCATTTCTAGATTTTGCGTAAATACTAGAATACATTGAGTTCTTCCATTCAGAATTGTTATGCTTTCTTAAGATCGGGCGGTGTACGGAAGCTATTTGTGTCTGTAACCATTTCATGCAATCCTCAAAGTCCTCTTTTCTCAAGAGAGTGTATTTGGTTACACCATATCTATTCTTTATACTACTCCATGTAACAGCGTAAAATTTCCCTTTATTATCAGTTGTTTTAAACTTTCCAGCCTTGTCATGAATAGAAACAATCTCATCAACTTTATCCTTTATTTGTTTTGCTTGCTGATCTGTAATATGACTTTCTTTATCATATAATACTTCCGTAACATTTTGAACTTTTTCAGTATTAATAATACGACCAAAATTTTGCCCTATTTGCTGAACTCTTTTTCCCTTTGCACTTTGTTTAATCTCAACCTTATTGTTGAGATTATCTTCATCATTTTGTAATGATGATTTATACATGTTTGCGATGTCATCAGGCTTAGCCCCAAAAACAGAAGTACCTTTTCGAATATATACAAGGCTTTTTTTATCAAAAACCACATAATAAGGTTTATTCTTTCCTTGAGCGATATTTAATACAAAGATACTTTTCGTACTATCTTCATTAACTGGAATTTGATGTAATTGATATTCAATACTTTTGTCAACTAAATCATTTAAAACATTGCAAATCCAATCTTCTATTTTTTGATTACCAATTATATTACTAATACCACAAACTTTTAATGCCTTTTCATCAATTCCTATGAAAATATATCCTCCATCAGCATTAGCCATCGCAGTAATATCCTTTACGAATTCTCTATTTTCAATTCGACCATTTTTATCAAAAGAAAAGTCTCTTTTAAGCTCAATAGTCTGGCTTTCTGTTAACTTTCCTGTGTAGAACAATTCATTAATGTCTTTATAAGTAAGCTGATATATATCTTTCATGACGACCTGTAAACTATATATGAAAAATTAGAACGAACTTTTTAAGGCATTTTTACCTTTAGGTGTTATAAAAAATAGTTTACTATCAGGGATTTGCTTTATAGCAACTAAATCATTTTTGACAAGAAACCCTAAGTCATCATTGACATCTCCCTCAAATAAGGTCTCTATTTCAGTCTCAACTATAGGTTCATTTATTAGTTTTTCTAATATAGTTTGTTGACTATTTGATAACGCAAATACTCCTACATCATCTATAGGATGATTAGGTTCATCAGGAGCATCTGGATGAATTCGAAAAACAACCAAAAAATGTGACCTATCTGCATCAGTAGATAAAATTGGTTTGGGTGATCCATTTGTTTCTAAAGCATTTAAAATAGTTGGAATTCCGGTTGCATACTTTTCTGCTAATCGTAAATTTTTTAACCAATCTCCAAGTTTCAAGTTTCTATAATTCCTTGCGGTTATTTTTAACTGTACCAAAGCATTTTCATCAATTGGCGGAAGAGGTCCAGGATAACTCAATATCTCAATTCTCCGATCATTGCCCGATTTGTATATTCTTATTTCATTTGGAGTAGGATTACCATAACTTCTATGATATAAGGCATTTACAACAGCTTCTTCCAAAGCCTGATAAGGATAATTTACAAAACGATTAGATTCTGCGCGTGATGTATCTTTACGAACGAACTCTTTTATTATATTGTTATTTAAATAGTTCATAATTTGCCTAATCTGAGTATGAACAGGTCCAAGAAACTTCTTTTCAGAATACTTTGTTCCTGCTTCATCATCAAATTCTACTAAGTTTGTAACACAGCCTTCAAAATATTTTTCAGGACTTTTGCAGAACATCAATAAACCTACATTAAGAGGTTTTAAGTTTTCAGCCGTGCCCCTAGCTATTTGCATTTTAAGGGCAAGTTCTGACAGAGGTATTTTAAATGCTTCTTCGTATAAATTACTTTTAATCTCCTGTAAATAAGATTGAATTAGACCTAAATCTAAATCATCAATATTTGATTTTGTATTTACACGATCATCAAAATGTTTGTATGCAGCTAACTCTCTAAGCTGATCTTCCAAAACAGGAGTTGCTGGAATGGTAACAGAAGATGGTCTAACATAAATCCTACGTTGAGCTTTTCCACCGAGTGTACTTGGCGCAGAATATGGTCTTTCTTCACCTGTTGTAACCCAGATTACTATAATATGCTGCTCCTGAAATTCGATAGGTTCTATCGTTGGGAAAATATTAGGTTGAATTTGATGACACAATTGGATAAATTCTTTTTGAATTTTATCAATTTGATTCGCCTGAATTCCATATGGTGGCAAAATAGGTGTTCCTTCTTTCTCGTCAATTCCAACTATAAGATATCCACTTCCATATTCCCTAATATCATTTGCAAATGCACAAATTGTTCGAATAGCCTCTTCGGGATTCCATCCTCTTTTAAATTCAATTCTAACAGATTCTACTGTTCTCGCATTTACAAGATCTTCTATATTTATTGGTAAAGCCATTGTTATTCTATATTTGGATATTCTCTATAAATTTTATCATCAACCATACACCCTCCTTTTGCATAGAAAGGATGTTTTCTGTCAATTGTCGGATCTTTTGGATTTGGGTTAAAAATTCTTTTCCCCCATTGTTTAAAAAAGAAAGCGGTATTCTGTCTTTTACAATTATCTCTTATTGATTTAATCCATTCTTTTTCAACTTTTCTTGCGTTTCCTCCTGATTCTCCACCAACCAGAACCCAGTCAATATCTGTAAAGTCATTATATTTAATCTTGCTCAATAACGGTTCGAATGATATAAACTTTACTTTAGCAAAAGTTTTTTTAAGTATCTCAATCCGTTCAACAAAATCATTATTTTCAACTGAAACACCTAACCATATATTATCTGACCAAAATATAGAATCTGATAAGTCTTTTACTCTTTCAATTCTTTTGGTAAGTATTTGATAAGTATGCTGCGGGGTGTTATTCATGACCGAGAAAATTTTTTTTATATAATCGGTTTCTACTTTATCATGAAACAAATCACTCATTGAATTCACAAATACTATTTGCGGTTTTTTCCATTTCAAAGGATCATTTAAACGTTCGACCGCCAAAGTCAAATCAAACCCATTTCTATATTGATTTATCCCTCTCTTATGCTGCATATTTGCCCATCTTTCTGCATAACAGTTTTTACAACCTGTAGAAACTTTTGTACAACCAGTAGTAGGGTTCCAAGTGACTTCAGTCCACTCGATATTAGACCTGTTCATACTTTCTAAGAATTAGACAGTTCATTCAGACAGTCCGAGGTAGCAGGTGGTTTAGATACTTTATAGTATCTTCTTAGCATTCCATGAAATCGACTGCCCAACCAAGTTTCATCCATAAGAGTTAACCAAAATGAATTCACGGTCTCATTATGTGCTCTTAATCCGGCAATTTTCACAGCTTTATCTAATTCCTTGCTCATTTCATCAACCTCTAATGGTAAAGGATTCTCCTTTATATCCCTATGCATTAGAAGTCTTCTCAAAACATCCTCTCTTTTGAATCGCATGGAATGAAATTCTCCATGGGTTATTAATAAATGCTTAGGTTTAAGTAATATTAATAATGTAGGAAGAATAGGGAGTGTAGATCCACATGTATCTAAATCAATCAAATCAATACGAACCTTATTTACTTTTAGATCCGCAGCAGCATCAATTGCATCACCAATAAAAAAGAAAACCTGTTTTTTTTCTTTTTTATATAATTTCCATAGATTATCCTTTGTATCTATTTTCTCAAACCCCTTCTCGTTAGCTGTTTTTTCAAATTGCTTAAGTTTTGATTTCATCTTCTCAGATGCATATACAGTATCAGCAACGCTAATCCATTCGAAGGTCTGATGCCCAGCTCCTGCATATGCGTCAAAAACTGACTTAGGCTTCGCTACTTGAGCTATTTTCAAAGTAAAATTTTCTTTATGCCCTCTGTAAGATTCTCCAAAAAGATCATGCTTTATACGTAGTTTTCTTACTTTACTTCTAATACTTGGTAAGGTTCTGTTAGGGAATAATTCTCTAAGCAATTTGGCATCAAAAGCTTCTTTTTTAAGATAACTCAATAAAATTACCTCTTCTTCCTCTCCCCATGGAATTGGAATTGTGTTAGCTTTTCTCCTTTCAAGTGCCATTTTAAATCTTATTTTTCAAGTTTAGCTTTCTTCATCATTTCTTCTCTAAATACCTCCATTGAAACATGTGGAACGGGAGGTGCTATACTGTGTACTCTAACCCAATCAGGAGTACCATTGAAAGGGCTCTGTATCCAAAATTGTCCTTGACTAAAACTATTTGCCACATATGCCAGTTCCTTGTCAAGAAATGCATATTGTGCATTTTTAGGATTTATTTTCATTACCACTCTAGTCGGACATTGTTCAGGGACGATTGGATGTAAATCCTGAGGGTTTTGAGTACTTAAAACTAAATTTAATCTGAATTTTCTGCCTTCTCTCGCTAGTTTTTCAAAGTTTGATCTTAATCTACTAAAGACTTCCGCACTACTGCTTGATCCACTTGATTTTGTGGCAGGTATAATTTGGTGAGCCTCATCAAAGAAAACATATGTATTCTTCATTTTTTTCTTTTCTCTATATAACCAACTTACAAGTTGCATTTCCCACATCAATCTTTCATCATGATTTAAATGATCGAGATAGAGAATTGTAGTTCCATCAAAATTAAAATCGTCAAGTGGATTCTTATCTTCTTGCAAACCTATAGGGTCTAAATCAAAATACTCTTCTAAACTTCTTAACGCTCGTTTACTCGCTTCAAATGTGCTTCTATAATAAGATACTCCATTTGTTGGAATGGTAATTTGTGGTGTGGTATTTCTTGTAAGAAGTCTTGAAATTGCTGTTTGTAATCTAGACAAAGATGCTGGTTCTCCACTAGATTTTAGACCTTCTGACAAGTCTTCAATTAACAACGCCGCTTGGTCAGAGCTTGTCCTAAACAAGTATTCTGCATCTCTAGGAGAGTCTAAATCCTGAAAACGCAAACTAATTCTGCGAACATCAACATCTCTTTTCTGTGCTAATTTTATTATAGAAGCAACCTCAGTTTCTGCATAAGAATCTTTTGTCATTGGAACAATCAACCTAAAATTGCCAAATACCATTTTTGCATTCTCAAATTCTTGATCTGTGACCTGCGGTTGCCATCCGCTAGGCGGAATATTTTTGACAAAATCCCAAAAAAGTAGTTGAGAAATATCTCCTTGTACATCAGTCAGAATAACTTTATTTTTTGAATCGTGTTTTCTGATTTCATATGCAAGATTTTTTAGAAAGACTGTTTTTCCAGATCCACTTTCTCCAACAATAAAAATATGTTTATTATCAAGCCTATCAATATCCCATTTGTATTCTATAAATTGTTTGTCATTCCATCCGTAAGGTTTATTTCCAAAACCAATCATTCCTAAATTGAGACCTTCGCTTTTTACCCTTAAAATATCTTTAAGAGTAGGAGAAGGATCACCGTTTTCATTGGTTAATTTTGGGAAGAACAATCTGCTATGCCCAGAAGGGGGTCTTTGAATTGCGGAATCCATGAACTCACGAGGTTTATTCTCAATGCTAGATAACTCCCTTGTTAATGCCACTTGTATAACCATAGGTTGATGAGTGTGTGGTCCATTAATAGAATCTAATGGAAGAGTAGGATCCATCAAACTATCTTCCTGATAAAGCATGCTTGTTCTCTCCGGATTAAATGGAGAAACTGCTTTTAATCCAATAATTCTTCCTGCATACCAAAAATCTCGATACTCATTGGTGGAAACACCATCAGTTTTTCTATCTCTAATTAAGATCGAAGCTCCCAACGCCAATTGAGGCATTTTTTCTGGATCATTAATTATATATTCCGCTAGAGCTCCATTTTCATCTATAGAAAATGGGGTGTTAATATCATGATACGGTTTAGCAACCTCTATATTGTTTGAAATATTATTGTTTACTTCTGTCATCTGGATTCAATTTAAAATTCTATAAGACCTAGCTTTTTCTTTTCAAATGCTGCTTTCATCTGTTGCTCTATAACCCAATGTTCATGATCTAAGACACATCTTTCTGCAGCTGTTTTTATTACTAAAGGGCGATCACCTCCAAGCTCAAATTGCCAAATTGCTATAGAAATGGCAAATTCAACTTGCTCTTTATTTTCTTCCCACATGAATTTTGGAACTTCGATTCTTATAAAACTATAGGGTTTTGACCTTTTGTGATAGTAACATGTGAGGGGTTTTAACCCCCCATAACCTTCTTTTTGAATAATTGGTTCTCTTGTTTTTTCAATATATTCAATTAGTGGGGTTCTATATCCTGGTTTCAATATTTTTTTTAGTAACAGCGCATCTGTTCCAAATGAATTGATGATACCTGTTGTGATATGTTGATTAGGAAAATATTCTTCGATTAAATGTGGATGTGCATTTAATGTGTTAATTAAAACTCTGGAATCCGTTATTTTTGACGATAATGCGATAAACGTCTTATTTTTCTTTGACCACGAAAACAATTTCTGTAAACCATTTTGAATATCAGAAGGTTTACTACTATTTGAAAACAAAGCACCATCTTTAATACAAACTAAGGGGTTTTTATCTGCTATATTAACATCTACGAGCGACAATAATTCTAAAGAGTGTTGGAATTTTACTGCTAACCCTAAAGATTGAGAAGCCGGAGCTTTTTTAAATTTTTCATGATTATACTTGAAAATAAAAGGTTTTCCTTTGCTTTTTACCAAATGATCATATATTGGGCTATCTGTTTTGTCTATTAATTCATTATACGTATGCAGACTATATGCACTATCAAAAATATTACTATCAAGTACTAATAAAGCAGATGATTCTCTACTCTTTGTATAAAAATAAGGTTTCTCAAAACCTTTTGTGTACCTGAAATTTACAATAGAAGATCTGGATAAAATTAAATGAAATGATGTAGTTATTATTCTATTATTAGCTCCGACAATTCCTATTACATTCAATCCATCAAGTGCATTTGAGTCGGGGAGTAAAACTTCTTTGATCGCAGCAGATTCTACAACTTTTATTCTGTCTGAAGAAACTAACATTCCGTCTTCTTCGTCTTCGCCATAAATATCCTGATCAATTGATCTCAACTCCTCTTCTTCAACTGAAGCAAAAGGCAGGTCAATAGGACCCTTAGGTGGTAAAGTATCATACTTTTCACCATCCACTAAATTATCCAAAATGCCATTAAAAGCATTTAATATATCTTTTTGACTATCTTCCATTTTATTTTTTTGAAGACCATAACAAATCTTTTATATCAACTTGTAATGCATTTGCTATATCTAACAATGTTTCTAAAGATGGTTGCATATCATTATTACACCATCTTGAGATGGTAGTTGGATTTTTTTTCATTCTTTCCGCCAACCATTTATTTGTTAGTCCTTTTTCTGCTAATACTACACGAAGTCGATTAATATCGTTATTTGCCATCCTTATAGCCTAATATGTGAATCTATATGCAAATATAGATAAAAAAATAGTGCGATGTTGAGACTCTTAATCATATTGCTACTTCAATAGGCATAATATATTCAGGGCGTTCCTTAATTATAGAAGAATATTCACTCCAAAAGAAAAAAACAGAAAAAAAAGAAAGCCATTCTACTAACGGATATAGGCAATGTTTCACATTTGGTGTTATACTAAAAGAGATTATTAAAACATTGAAAATCAGAACAAATAAAAATTGAATTTGAAAAATAAGAGTGAGGAAATCCCTCACTCTTGTTATATTTATTCTCTTAAACCGCTTAAAAATATGGAAAATCGCACTAAGTGTTTCAGAATTGGTGTTGGCATAAAATGTTCCTATTGCCAGTCTGGAAATTGTATTAAAAATGGTAAAACACTCAATGCTAAATCACGCTACAAATGTAATTCCTGCTTTAAAAGATTTATTTTGAATTATACTTATAATGCTTATCAGTCAAATCTCAACCAACAAATTATCATATTGACCAAAGAAGGATTGGGCATTCGGAGTACGGCAAGGGTTTTGGATATTTCCGCTACTACTTTACTGAAAAGAATTATTTCAATCGCAAACAAAATACCGAGGCCTTTTATCAGCAAAGGAAAAGTTTACGAGGTAGATGAACTGAGAACCTATATAAAAAGCAAAAACCGTTTGGTTTGGATCGTTTATGCGCTGGAAAGGGAAAGCTGGAAAATTGTTTCGTTCAATGTGGGAGCAAGAACCAACAAAACACTGAAAGCTGTTTTGACAACTTTGCAATTATCCGAAGCTAAAAGCATTTATACTGACGGATTAAGGAATTACAAATACCTGATTCAAAAGAAAATCCATAAAGTAATCCGTTTCGGAACCAATCACATAGAACGCTTCAACCTGAATCTAAGAATCCACCTGAAGCGGCTGAACCGCAGAACGATCTGCTTCTCCAAAAGCCCGGTTCTGCTTTCCGCTGTTTTGAAAATCTATTTTTGGAGTGAACTTATAATTTAGGAGATATTTTAGAATTAGTAATGAGCATCAGGACAACCAAAAGGTTTTTCAGTTGCTCCCGACGCTTCGGGATGATTATTTAAATCGTTCGAAAACAGATTTTTCTTTATCAGGTTTTCAAATGTGTTGATGGAAAAAAAAGAATAGAAACGCTATCTTTTGTTTTACGAGACACAAATAATAGTAGCAAAAATTATTATATACTGATCGGTAAATCGGACACTAAATAATTTGTTAGTTTGCAATCCCAAACACCCGAAGCTTCAGCAACACTTTGAGTTTAGTTTTGAAAATGAAAATCCAATTGCTTTTCTTCCCCGAAATTATCTGAAATCCATATACTAAACGAATGGTTTTCATCTGAAACTGCGGTATAGTATAATCTAAATTCTTGTTCCGGTAAAACATATAGATCATTTGGCTGATAAGGAGGGGAATCAAAATACTGTAACATCCCCTCCCCTTCATATTGAAAATATCTGATTTTATAAATCGCCTCTTCAAAATTTCCCTCACTCTGTATTTCTATTCTTATTTCAATTGTTTCTCCTACTGAAATTTCCAACGGAATCGGCATCACGTAAAGTTCAAATGGAAAACTTTGACGAATAGCCAGTTCAGGAGATTCACAACTTTTTATAATCAATAATCCCGTCATAAATATTCCAAAAAGGAGTATTCTCCTAATGTATATTTTGTTTTCTATAGCTTTTCCAAACATACTTGATCTCTTTATAAGTTAAACCTAAACCCCACGCCAACTCCGGGACGTAAAACTTCTAAATCACTACCTATTATTACCTTAACTTTCCCCTTCAGTAGAAAAATGATTTTATCTGAAAAGTAAGTTTCCACGGAAAGAGTACCACCACCGCCATACAAAAAGGAGTCTTTGGAAATAATTACGGCACCATCATTTAACTCCTTATTTCCTTTATTAATCTGCTCATATCCAACCACTAGTGAAGGCATTATATTGACATTGATGAAACCTTTCATAATATCTATCAATCGAAAGCTATAACCTCCTTCCAAAAAATAGGATTCGAGCGGAATCTCTCTATTTTTATAGGAGAATACTTGGTGGTTGTGCTCAAATGATATTAAATTGTAATTGCCGGCTTTTGCATGAATTGTAAAACCGATGGAAATGAAGTATTCCTTCGGAACATTTCCGTCCGATAAAACTCCTGCAGTTACTTCGATACCCTTTTGTCCTTGCACCATTCTTTGTGCAGAAACCAAATTCAAGTTTATAAAGCAAAACATCAATGAATATATGATTGCCATTTTCCAAAAAGCTCTATTCATTTTCATAATTTTATATGCATATCCTTAATCAATTTCGCTTTCAACAAGTCTGAATTCTCAATATGGAGAACCTGATGCCGACTCCCTCCTTCTTCGAAAATTTGAATTCTCAATTCTTTATCATTCGAAATAGTAAAACCCTCCAAAAGAAATACATTATCTATTGATGAATTTCCACTGATCTCTCCCTGTGAATTAAAGATTCTTAATGGCTTTATCATCTTTTCCTGAACTACACTTCGCTTTGCAATTTTCTTATCGACTATATTAAAGCTGAAAAAATCAATGTGAAAAGGAACTTTTGTTTGATTATGAATTTCGGTATGGAGATAATATTTTCCATCGTGAATATAAATCCCCTTTACCTGATACTGAATACCAAAACTTTTAGATCCAATATGTTTTATGTTTCTTTTATTTTTTTCAATTATTGCCTCCATTATCATTTGAGAAACTGAGACGGAGGTGCCGGACAAATCTTCAAAAATCACTTCCTGATGTAAGTTTTTTTTCTGCTCCCGCAATTCACCAGTTATATCAATATTCAGTGTTTCAGGACTTTCACTGTATACAACATCAAAATTGTAAAATTGTCCGTCTTCTGTTATGACCGTAAAATTGGTTTCGGGTTCAAAAAAATGAACGGTAGATTTTATTCGTAAAACATTTTCTGCATCCGGTGCTTTTCCGGCAATTAGATTATCACTTCCCAAATCGACATATCGTATCGCTGAAGGAAAAATGATATGAGATGTTTTTTCAAAAGTTATTTCCAGTTTGAAAGGTTCTATTTTTCCAAATTCTGAATCTACTACCTTCTGACTCCAAACAGTTATGTTCAGTAATAAAACAAACAGAACTAAAAATTTATAATTTATTGATTTCATATTTTTAATTTTAGAGTTAATTTTTAGGTACCAGGAATAATTGGTGACCGGCTTTTAAATATATTTTTGGTGTTTTTGTCTTTTTTGAAAAATATCCTGAAATTCCTTGTATTGCCCCTTTGCTTAAATCTGCAACAATCTGATCAGAAGCAGAGGAATTCATCAGTATTTGTGTTCCGGTAGAATTCCCGAGTTTAGAGGAGATTTCAGTCAATGCATTGAGTTCTGGTAAATTCGGAATATTAAGTCCTGCTTGACCATCCAAATCATATATGCTGATCTCAACCGGAAAAATATTTCCTTCCCGTTCAACAGACGAGATAGTCATTTCCAACCTCCCGTTTTTAATCTGAGAATAACCCATTAAAATCGTTCCTTTTGGTAAAGAATGTCCGGAGAGTATAACATATTCAAGTAAACGGATCTTTATCCCCTGATCCGATGTAATAAACTGATCTTCATGAATACAAGCTCTGATCGTATTTCTTTGCTGATCTCTTAAAATGTCTGAGGTTGGAGTATTAAAAAGATTCTCTACACTTTTAGGTTTTCTCAGACTCGATACGACAATCTTGGATTCAGCTTGAATTTCAGTTATTAATTTTGGATTTCCTAAGTCATTAGTATCTTCTTCTGACACAGTTCCCGGAAAGTATTTTGACGCCATTTCATAAGACTTTTCCATCAATGCCAACTGTGTTTCCAATGGATCTGCTTCTGTTTCCTTTTCTCTTAACTGAGTTTTTAAATAATCTACTTCTTTTTTTAATGCCTCACTCCTATCTGAGCCGGAATAAAAATTACCTAAGGAGTTCTGTATGTTTTTATAACCTTCAAAAACTGGTTTTTGAACAGGCGCATTAATTGTCGAGGAAATGGAGTCATGCAGATAATTATCTTCTATATTATCATTGCTATCTGATTGAAAAAAATCGGCTAAACTTGCCATCACCTTTCTTTTTTCCTGTTCACGCTCCCTTAAAATATCTTCTTCATAGGCCTTTTTCTTATCAGATTCAAGCCTAGTTTCGCTTGCTTGTGGAACTTCATTGAAAATTTCATTTTCCAGAGTATTTTGCTCATCTTCTGGAAAGAATATCCAAATCATTGCGCCAATAAATAAAATACCCAGAAATGTATACAATCCAAATTTCTTTAGTAATGGCCCAACCTCCACCGGCTCCTTTTTTAACAGGATTTCTTTCCCCTCCCGGACATCCTTCAATCTTATACCTGTTTTTATTTCTTTACTTTTCTTCATAGCTTTCTTATTGATAATTTTTAAATGGGAGACCCGGTAAAATGGGGCTCTGCATTCGTTTTATCTCTAACTTTTGAGAACTGCGATTTTCTTTAAACCAGGCCTCACCTATTACAACAGCAGTTAAAAGGACATACAGCAGTAAAACAATTCCAATCCATGTCCGTTGTTTTTTAACCGAAAGCTCATTCCAGATTTTTTCCAACTTATCTTCCCACTCCCTGATTTTAGCTTGTATATTTTTCATAAACTATTGTCTTTGTATAACCTGTATATTTTTATTTTCCTTTATTGCAAACTTCTCGATTGTAAAACCCTGCGGGTTTGTATCCGATCTTACAGCATTTACCAAATTACAAGCTGTTATGAGGCTCCGCTCAGTAATATTGCTTGAACGTATGATGTATTGACGTGCGTAAGCAATCACCTGATAGGGATATTGGTTAAAATCACATTGAATGCTGTCGATTTCAATTCTTTGTTGCACATTCCCTGATATGATTCGGTTGTAATACCCCTTTTCAGCTAAATCTTTATAATAATTAAACACCGTTTTATCCGCCAGATAAAAGGCTCGGCTCATGTTACTTTCAATCGCATTTTTATCCGGCGACAGAGTGAAAAACAATTCATGAAACCTTCGGATATGCTCGCGTGCCTCTACCGGTCGGTTAATACTGGCATCTTGAGACAAAGCCAGCATCAGAGATTTGCCCTCATCCAATACGTAAATTTTTTGTCTTTGAGCTTCTGCAAAACTGTAGGATTTCCAGATGGCAATGCCTGTAATTATTGTACACAACAGTGCAAAGACGAAAATGAATAATCTTAACTGGCGAAAGCTATTCTCTATATTTCTTAGTACTTTGAATTCCATTCTTATTTATTTCAATAATTGTCCGCCTACTTTATTAGCTACCGTTGCAGATCCTCCAGTAGCGACATTTCCTGCTGCTTGAGCAGTACGATTGATGTTCCGCCCGAAATTGCCCATGCCCCCAGCTTGAATAACCCAACCAGTTACCGTCGGAATGGTGAAATAACCTATAATGCCGATTATCATAAAAATGATATAAACAGTATTGGATGGATCTGGAATAAAATCGGGATCTGATAATTTATCAATATCGCTTTCAATTATTAGAGATTGAATCCTAGCTAGCATTGCACTGAACAAATCGGCTACAGGTAACCATAAATAAACACTCACATATCGTGTGATCCATTGGGTCATAGTGGATTGAAAACCATCCCAAACCGATATAGCAAAAGCTATGGGTCCTAAAATGGAAAGTACGATGAGGAAAAAGGTTCTGATGGTGTCGATCACCAATGCGGAAGCTTGAAACAAAACTTCTAAAATTTCGCGGAAGGAATCTCTGATGCTTTTTTCCACATTATACATACTCCTTTCAATGTACATTCCGGAGATCGTGATTAAGTCGGATGGTGACCAACCCAGCTCCTCTAACTTTTTATCAAACTCTGCATCGGAAACCAAATACGCTGTTTCGGGATTGCGGAGCATAGCTTCTCTTTCCAATAAATCTTTTTGTTCCTGTAAAAGGTTTAAATCCAATACCTGATCCTCTAAGATTCCATGTGTACCGGAAACAACCGGACTTAATACTCCGTTTATGGTTCCCAATACAATCGTCGGAAAAAACATAACACATAAACCGATGGCAATGGGACGTAGCAATGGAAAAACATCTACCGGTTCAGCTCTGCTCAATGCTTGCCATATTCTTACTGCGACATAAAACAAAGCTCCTAAGGCTGCTAATCCTTTTGCCAACCCGGCCATCTCTGCCGATAATGGCAGCATCTCATCATAAAGGGAGCGGAGGATTTCGTGAAGGTTTTCAAATTCCATAAGGCATACTTCTTAAATATTTACCAGTACTTTTGACCCGAGGTTCCATACAACTCCAATACTCTTCGGGTATCGTTTTGTTTTTTGGCCCGCAGATAACTCACCGAAATATTTTTGTTTGTATAATACCGAACCAGATTATAGTATTCCTGAACCTCAGCATATACTTTGTCAATGATGTCAATTCTTTCTTTATCATTCATTGACAATGAACTGCTGTTTATGATTTGCTGTAAATCACTTAAAAGATTCGCGCTTTCATTTAAAAGTTGTGAGTATCCAAATGCGATGGCAGATAATTCTTCTGCCGAGAAATTGGGATCATTCATCATCTTCTCGAAATTGCTTACATACATGTCTGAAATATCTCCCACCATTAAAACGGTTTGCTGAACTTTACGGGCATCCTTAACCAAATCATTTACCGCCTTAAGCGCGTCGTAATATTCTTTTCCCTGCTCATAAACTTTCTTTACTTCCTTGAAGTTTTTTATCACATTTGAAACCGTGGACGAAGTCTGGACGATTTCGTTGGCACTATTGATAATCCCTGAGGCCAAATTGGCGGGATCCGTTACTATCCATTGCGCTTTTGTTGCGGGTGAGATTGCCAAAAGAACAGCAACTATCACCATAAAAATTCCTTTTTTCATTTTTCTGATTTTAAATTGTTAATTCACTAATGTTTCTCTTCTTTTAGATGCTATCTGCCGGATTGCATCTTCTACATTTCCATCTAACTTTTCAGCTAGTTCCATCACTTCGATCTTTTCACTCTCTTCTGTTGTATAAGCCAAATACTCTTCTAAACTTACTTCGGTTGCGTACACAGCAGAATGAGTTCCACTCAAACCAATCCATACCTCTTTGTAATTTCTGTTTGAGTCATTGTTCATATTAATTGACAAAACCTGAGCTTTTTCTTTATCGGTAAGTCCTAACATCGCCTGGATTTCATCGAACTTGTTCATGTACTTCCTTTGATCCAATAATATTTTGCAATCTGAATTATTGATTATACTTTCTTTGACAATGGGAGATTGAATGATGTCATCTACCTCTTGGGTTACTACGATTGCTTCCCCAAAAAACTTACGTACTGTTTTGAATAGGTATTTGATATATTCTGCCATACCTTCTTTGGCTATGGCTTTCCAAGCTTCTTCAATCAATATCAGTTTACGTACGCCCTTTAACCTGCGCATTTTATTTATGAAGACTTCCATAATGATAATGGTAACTACAGGAAACAAGATTTTATGATCTTTGATTGCATCAATCTCAAATACAATGAACCGTTTATTTAATAAATCTACTTCCTCCATAGAGTTTAATAAATAATCATATTCTCCTCCTTTGTAATAAGGCTCCAGGACATTTAGAAAATTGGCCAGATCAAAATCCTTTTCCCTAACATTCTTTTCATCTAGAATCTTTTTATAATCCGTTTGGATGTAATCATAAAAACCATTGAAAGACGGAAATTCATCCTCCTGTTTTATTTTCTCAATGTATCCGCTCACCGCATTTGAAAGAGCTACCTCTTCGGCACGGCTGGGTGGTTCGTCATCTCGTTTCCAAAGGGTAAGAATCAGTGTTTTAATACTTTCCTTTTTTTCGATATCAAAAATTCCATCATCGGTATAAAAAGGATTAAAAGCTATTGGATTTTCTTCTGTGTAAGTAAAGTAAACACCATCTTCTGCTTTCGTTTTTCCTTTGATCAATTCACATAAACCTTGGTAACTGTTTCCTGTATCTACCAATAAAACATGTGACCCTTGTTCATAATATTGACGTACCATGTGGTTGGTAAAAAAGGATTTCCCACTTCCTGAGGGTCCTAAAATGAATTTGTTTCGATTGGTAATAATTCCCTTTTTCATGGGTAAATCGGAAATGTCCAAATGAATGGGCTTTCCGGTCAGGCGATCTGCCATTTTGATTCCGAAAGGAGATGGAGAACTTTGATAATTGGTTTCCTGCGTAAAAAAACACAAGGCAGGTTCAATAAATGTATAAAAGCTCTCTTCACTGGGAAAGTCACCTGCGTTACCGGGAATACCTGCCCAAAATAATGTAGCCGTGTCGGTTGTATTATGTCGCGGCCGACATTCCATTAAAGCCAATGCGCTACCTGTATCGTTTTTAAGCTTTCTGAATTCCTCCTCATCTTCTGCCCACGCCAGGACATTAAAATGTGCCCGGATGGAAGTTAAACCATGGGAATGTGCTTCGTTTAAATATCGATCAATCCACTCTTTATTAATTTGGTTACCACGACTATAGCGTGCCAGAGATTGCATGTTCCTTGCTGATTTTTCAAAACGACTCAGATTATCTTCACTGTTGTCTATGAATAGATATTGGTTATAAATGTGATTGCAATTCAATAAAAGTCCAACAGGTGCTGCAAAAGATAAAAGACAATCGCTTCGATCAGTGGAAAGCTTTTCATAACGAGAATCTACCTCTACTGTTGATGGCAGGTCGTCAGTGTCGGAAAGGACGTGCAAGCACAACCTTTTTTCCCCGACCCTTACTTCCCCGGATCCCAATGCTATATCCAGCATAGGTGATCCGTTTTTAACCGATAAGGTTAAATATTGCTCCAATAGTCCTTTTTCTTCAGCGGTACCGATTATTTGATTTTCTCTTAATCGTCTTAGTTGTATGAAGCCGGAATCATTGAGTATTCTTTCAAATTGAGAAACCGCTTCCATAAACTTTCTTACCGTTTCGAAATCTCTGACTTCCTTGGGAATCAGATTTCCTTTGCAAAGCGTAGAAAAATTACTTTGCATACGCATCCTTTCCTTTGTCGTTTTAGTGATAAATAAATAAGCATGATGATTCAAGAAAGGACGCTCATAAAAATGACGGTGATAGGAATGATTTAAAAAACTTTCCTGACCCGTCTGTTCAGATTTATAACTTTCCTTGATAAACCAATCCTTCTTATGAACCACCGTATAATCGGGTAAAGTTTTAACTGCTTTATGCCAGGCAGAATGAATGGCCTGATATTCCGCAGATGCCACCGTAAAAAGTTCCGGTAGTTCAAGCTCGAAACAAACTGTAATTTCTGCCTGCTTGGAAATAATACAATCATTTTCAATTGCCAGTAACGGAAACCTACTTTCCAAAGTTGTGATTTTGGATCTGCTTCTCATTTGATTATTGCATTTTTATTCGTTAGGAAAAAGCGGCGAACTGATTTACGGCGTACGATATAGTGTGGATGCTTACGCAATGCTCCCAGTTTCATAAGTCCGTGCTGACCGTACTTTTTATTGAGGGAAAAGGTCTGCCAGATGATGATGCTTGCACATACAGTCCCTGAACCAATACAGAAGTAAGTATTAACACCCGCCATATAGAGAATCATAACCAGAATTAAGACGCCCAACAGACCTCCCGCAAAAATAAAGAGGTATTGAGCCTTCAACCCTTTGAACTCCACAGTCCTACCTATTCCTTTATTGATCTGAAATTCTTTCATCTTTTTATAAAAAGAAGGCTTGTAAAATGGTGGCCGCTACGATCAAAAAAATACAGGCGCCGAACCAACTGGCTGCTGTTTTACTGGTATCCGGATCTCCATTACTAAATTTATTATAAACCTTTACCCCGCCAATTAAACCTACCACAGCTCCTATAGCATAAATGAGCTGAGTGGCCGGTTCAAAATATGAGGTGATCATTTGCGTGGCCTCGTTTATCCCTGCAGCTCCATCCTGTGCATGCAATAAGCCCGTTAAGAAAAAGACTCCAACAAGGATGACTTTTTTAATGATAACTTTTTTCATTTTCTAAGTTTTTGATGAATTAATCTTTTAGCAAAACTATTGGGATTTAAAAGTCATTTATTAGTTCTGGCAGCGGTAGGAAGCTTATGGCTTTTGTTGACTTAGTTGAATAAAAAAAGCATTGATTTCTCAATGCTCCTTTCTTCTTCTTTACTTTAAATTAAACAAAATCCTCAATATTAAACTCATCTTCTTCCTGAACCTGCCCAGAGGAAGAACCGGGTTTTGTCTCATCGGGAAGATGCATTGCCAATAATTTTGCAATCTTTTTGGATGCTCCCTCCCGGGCGTTTTCCAGCAAATCAAATAATTCGGTTCCTTGTACTTTACGAAGGGTAGTTATAGTGGCTTCCTTTTGAGTTTGCGTGCTTAAATCCTGACTTAAAACACTCTCCGCTTCTACCAGTTCGTTAAAACTCACTCCGGTGAATAAACCTATATCTGTATTGCCCGCTTCACTTACCTGACGCATTTGTTTTTCCTCTTCTTCCCAGTCAGGCTCCTGTATGAAATCTTCTTCCAGTCCTTCCGGCAGGCTATCATTATTCTTTGATCCAAAATTAATGGGTCTAGTGACTACTATGTCAACTGGGCATTTTATGTCCTGGTTTGGCTCCAAAGTTCCTATTACAGTTTTCGTTTCGCCCATTATATCTGCCGCATTTCTTTTCTCCACTGGTCCGTAATCTTCATTTCTTTTTGAAATTCTTTCAAATAGCATCAATCCTATCACAGCCCAAATGGAAAATAATATCAATAAGTCCATTATAAAATCGGTTTGTATTTTTCATTGTAGCTTTTGACAATCTGATCGCCAAACTCTTCAAAATGATATTCGAGTAAATTATCCAGATACGCATAAATACTCGTCTTATCTTCTCCAATAACTTGAACTATCCTGTTCAATCTATCATGGAATTCAGGTCGTATATAAACGGTTTTTCCATTTCGCGCGCTCGTTTCTGACTTCTTAAAAAAAAGTTCCTCATAATTATTGTTCTGTTTTTTCTTAGGATTACGCTTCTTTTCTTTGTCGATGGCTTCTGGATTATTTGTATAAAATTCTGTTAATTCCATTCCTTCTTTTTTAATGCCCTCCACCATTAAATCCATCATCAATTCTTCACTTAAATCCGGGATCTTTTTTCTCTCTTTCTGCTTTTCTTTCATTTTCTTTCTAATTCTGTGATTGCAATAAACTCTTTTATAAACTCCTCCATCCCTGAAATCTTCATCAATCTTGGATCGGGAGGCAGTATGGCGGAACGAAAGACATTTTTCGTCGTTAATTCACTTTCTTTTCGAAAACGGGCACTGCTTTTAATTATACTTTTCATACATCTTAAGCCCAATTCAAAAATTAAATCATTGTAAACTTCATATAAAATGGTGCGTTCCCTACCATCGACCTGATTCCAAAATAATTGTATACTTTTAAGAGAACTGTCCCCTCTCTTCATTATTACTTCCTGGATTAATTGGGAAAAAACAAGACTGCTTTCCATTATGAATCGATCTGCCGTAATAGGTGTGAAAATATAATGCATGCCGGCCAAAGCATTTAAAATGCCCGGAGTATTAACCGTGCCGGGAAGATCAAAAAATACAATGTCCGGCTTAATTTCTGACTCGTCAATATATTTTGAAGCTGCTTCCAATACACCTTCCGCCTTGTGCTGAATGATAGGATAAGCTTTTTTACCAATTGTACTAAATTGTTTGTAAGCTTGCCTTTTTAAAACCTCATTTTTCATCACAATCTCAAGATCCCTTTCTTTCATTTTTATAAGACTATGTTGGGGAAAGTCAGCGTCAAAAACAACTACATTATATCCTAAATAGTAGTGCAAAATACTCGCAGTTAAAATTGTAAAGGTGCTTTTTCCAACTCCTCCCTTTTGAGATGAGAAGGCTATAAATTTTGTTTGATTTTTATTTTCCATATGCTATTAGCTTTTTGTTTAAATATTTGAATACTTCGGTTTTCATTTAGTGATACATTCATAAGGCTGCATACTTAAATCCATGAACTCGTATTTACATTGGCAGCGAGCTCTTTTATAATGCATGCTTGCGTGTGCGCAGAAACTTATTTAATTCTTTACTTATGTTGGTGCGTCCTTACGTACCTGCAGAATTAATCTTGTGAAGACAAAGTACTCTACATAAAAGTGAATCTATCTAGATATGTCTTTTATTGACGTATTTAAACTTTAACTGGCGTGGATTTCTATGTATATGAGTATTAAATTTAAGAGTAGATATTTTACGTATCCTAGATCGGGTGAATTCCTTTCTCAAGAAAGGAGCAAGTTGTGTTTTGAGTGCCTCAAAACTAACTTGCTCTGCCTTTTGCAGAGGAAAAATTACTCCGAAGTCGTAATTTTAAATTTTTAAGTATAAAAATTATAGGCTTTTTCAAAAAAACAGATTGGCTTCATTTGTCTTCATGTGGCACTTTTTGTCTGTTCATACAATCCATCTTTTCAAATATTACTTCCTAATTTTACAAACGCTCATTCTCCTCACCCTTATTTTTTTTAGGATAATTACTATGAATACCGTAAAAAAACATAAAGGAGGGCGAAAACCTAAAAAACATCCTAGTATATACCGTTATGCATTTCGGCTTAATGAACAAGAGAACCTGAAATTCCTCAAAATGTTTAGAGCTTCCGGAATGAATACAAAAGCCAGGTTCATTGTTTTGGTACTTTTTGAAAAAGAAATCAAAACTGTGAAATTGGATTGGGGAACAATGGAGTTTCACACACTATTAACCCATTTGTTTAATCAGTTTCGGTCTGTGGCTCTCAACTACAATCAGGTCGTTAAAATCCTTCATCAGAATTTCACACCTGCTAAAGCAGAATTTTTCCTAAAAAAATTAGAAAAACAAACTATCGAATTAAAAACTATTAGTGAAAATATTCTAAGACTGACTGAGGAGTTAAAGAAGCACATCCGAAAATAATTAACTAAATGATCGCTAAAATAAATCATGGAACTAATTTAATGGGAGCGCTCATCTACAATTTTAAGAAGGTGGAAAACTTAAAGGCTGAAATCATATTTACACAAAAGATTGCAGAAAGAGCAGATGGCGTTAGGACAATTCATGATCTTTATGATTCATTTGAGCCTTATCTCATTGCCAATAGAAAAACGGAGAAACCTTCTCTGCACATATCATTGAATCCGGACCCGAAAGACCTGGTAGATGACCCGACTTTTATTTTATTAGCTAAGGATTATATGGAAAAAATGGGTTATGGAAATCAAGCTTTTGTACTATTTAAACACACCGATGTTGAACGAACTCACCTGCATATCGTTTCTGTAAATATTGACCGTCTTGGGAGAAAGATTTCTGATAGTTTTGAGAAACGAAAGTCAATGTCCGTTTGTAAGGAGCTTGAAAATAAATACAATTTGCATCCGGCTAATTTGAAACAAAATGAATCACTAAAATCATCATTTCGTCCCGTTGATTATAAGAAAGGCGATTTGAAATCCCAAATCTCTTCCATTGTTCGATATATTCCTTCTTATTACAAATTTTCAACTTTAGGTTCCTACAATGCTTTATTGTCTTTGTTTAATATAAGGGCTGAAAAAGTTGAAAATAACTGGAGAGGAATTCCAATTGAAGGTCTTGTTTATTTTGCATTGAATGAAAAAGCTGAGAAAGCCGGCCCTCCTTTCAAATCATCCTTATTTGGTAAGAAATCAGGGATGAAACAAGTAGAGCTTGATTTTTCAAAATCCAAGGATATTTTAAATAATCATCCTTCGAAAAAACTTATTCAATCAACTATTGAAATGGTCTTACACTCCTCTTCTTCGGAATCTGATTTTAAAAAATCATTGGTTGAACAAGGTATAAATATCGTAGTTCACAAAAACAAAGAAGGACGGATTTATGGCATAACTTTCATAGATCATGAAAACAGAACCGTATGGAATGGCTCGCAGTTAGGAAAGGGTTTTTCTGCTAATCGGTTTAATGAGATCTGGAACGAAGTCTCGCCGCAGGATATTGATAAAAGTAAACCAAAATCTATACAATATTCTATGTCAAATGAAAATCAACATTCCTTAAAATCTTCAAATTTCTCCACTATTGATTCTATCTTTCCGATGACCGATTTTGCTCTAATTGAGAATCTCTTTTTTCCCCTTCAAACGGATAATTATGAGGAGAAGGAGTTCGAGAAAAAAAGAAGGAAGAAAAAGAAAAGAAAGAAATCATAAATATTATGCAAGGAGAAGATGATTTAAGAGGACTGGCAAAAATCATGGCTTTTATGAGGGCTGTAAGTATTCTTTTGGTCTTAATGCATTTTTATTGGTATTGCTTCCAGTTTTTTCTGCAACAAGGTTGGACCCTTGAAATAATTAATAAAATTTTAATAAACTTTAATCAGACCGCCGGTCTCTTTTCTGAAACTTATTACACTAAAATATTTTCTTTCATTTTACTTGGCATAAGCTGCTTAGGTACTAAAGGCGTGAAAAGTGAGAAGATTAAAAAAAGTAAAATTTCCAGTCTTCTTTTATGTGGTTTTATTTTGTTCTTTTTTAATTCGATTCTTTTAGAGTATCGCTTTCGCTACAACTTTATAATTTACATGGCCACTACAGGTTTAGGCTATATTCTACTCATGGTTGCTGGCTCCTGGGCAAACAGATTATTTCACTCCAATCTGATGGAAGATGTCTTTAATTTGGAAAATGAAAGCTTTCAACAGGAAACACGTCTCATTGAAAATCAATATTCAGTGAATTTGCCAACCCGCTTTTATTATAAAAGAAAATGGAACAAAGGCTGGATAAATGTTGTCAATCCCTTCAGAGCTACATTGGTTTTAGGCACACCCGGATCGGGAAAATCATATGCGATTATAAACAATTACATCAAACAACATATTGAGAAGGGCTTCTCTATGTATATCTATGATTTTAAGTTTGATGATCTATCCACGATTGCTTATAACCATTTACTGAAACATATTGATAAATACCCTGTCCCACCAAAATTCTATATAATCAATTTCGATGACCCCCAAAGAAGCCATCGATGCAATCCTATCAATCCGGAATTTATGACAGATATCGCAGATGCCTATGAATCTGCTTATACCATTATGCTCAACCTTAACCGTAGCTGGATTCAAAAACAAGGAGATTTCTTTGTGGAAAGTCCTATCATACTTCTTGCTTCTATTATCTGGTTTTTAAAAATTTATGAAAAGGGTAAATACTGTACTTTCCCACATGCTATCGAATTATTGAATAAAAAATATTCGGATGTATTTACCATTCTTACGTCCTATCCTGAACTGGAAAATTACCTCTCCCCTTTTATGGATGCTTGGCAAGGTGGTGCACAAGATCAGTTGCAAGGGCAAATTGCATCGGCTAAAATTCCCCTATCAAGAATGATTTCACCTCAACTTTACTGGGTTATGACAGGAGATGATTTCTCCCTTGATATCAATAATCCGAATGAGCCTAAAATCCTTTGTGTTGGAAATAATCCCGATCGCCAAAATGTCTATTCGGCAGCTTTGGGTTTGTATAATTCCAGAATAGTAAAGCTCATCAACAAAAAAGGACAGTTAAAGAGTTCAGTAATCATTGACGAATTGCCTACCATCTATTTTCGGGGGCTGGATAATTTAATCGCAACGGCTAGAAGTAATAAAGTAGCCGTTTGCTTAGGATTACAGGATTTCTCCCAACTAAACCGTGATTACGGCGACAAAGAAAGTAAAGTCATTCAGAATACCGTGGGAAATATTTTCAGTGGACAGGTTGTAGGCGAAACAGCCAAAAGCCTATCCGAAAGATTCGGAAAAGTATTACAGAAAAGACAAAGTTTGACCATTAATCGCAATGATAAATCAACCTCTATTTCTACACAAATGGACAACCTTATTCCTGCTTCTAAAATTTCAACACTTACTCAAGGAATGTTTGTGGGAGCCGTATCTGATAATTTTGATGAACGCATTCAGCAAAAAATATTTCATGCTGAAATTATTGTAGATAAAGGATCTGCAAAGTCCGGCACATACAGTAGAATCCCCAAGATTATATCTTTTAATAGTAAAGGTGATGATACAATGGACAACCTTATTCAAAGTAATTATACTCAAATAAAATCAGATGTTTTGAGTATAGTGCAAAATGAAATGCAGCGAATCAAAAACGATCCATGTTTAGAACATTTGATACAGAAGGAATAAATACTCCCAATAGTTGAATCCACTAGTATCGTGTCGGAGTTTGATGCCCACCGCATCCTAAAACAACTTCCACGAGGGCTAGTGGCTTTTTTTCGTGTGCTCGCTTATCCCCAAAAATAAATCTTCAAAACAGCAGAAAGCATAACCAGACTTTTTGAAAAGCAAATGGTTCTGCGATTTAATCTTTTTAAGTGAGTTCTTAAATTTAAATTCATACGCTCAATGTGATTTGTGCCAAACCGAGTTGTTTTATGAATTTCTTTAGGAATTAGTGTTTTGTAATTTCTAAGACCATCCGTGTAGATGTGTTTAGGTTGTGATAGAATTAGTGTTTGAATGACTCCATTGAGTGTTTTGTTTGACCGAGAGCCTATCCTGAAATTTACAATTTGTTTTGTTATTCTCTCTATCGCATAACAAATCCATATTTGTCTTGATTTCCGTTCTATGAATGTACAGAGCTCATCTACTTCATATTTCTTTGCCAGTGAAATCATAGGTTTTTTAATGGTAAGGGCAATTTCTAATGTTCTTCTGATGACAGTTGTTGTTGATATTTTCAAATGTCGGGATAGACTTCTGATACCAAGACCTTCTTTGGTCAAGGAAATAATATCACGGCTAATTCCTTGCCTATACGCATTGTACTTGTAACTAGCCAATTGTCTTTTTCCACAACATTTACATTTAAAACGTTGTGCCCTATTGGTGTGAAATCCATTTTTAACACACAAATTTTCGCAATACTTACATTTCATTTTTTCCATGTCCCAATCTGATACATTAGGTTCTATAAAAACCATTTTAATGTTTTCTAAGCAATTATAAATGACAAAACCAACCTGAAGGTTGGCATTGAATTTCTAAAATATTTTCTAAATTCTATTGAAAACGAGTTTCTTATATTTTGACTTATAGTAAATGTCCCAATGTGGAACACTACCCTAAGTATGGAATATTATCAATTTGTCTTATCCATATCTTTTTTTAGTTGATTTTTGATTGTATCATTAAACCAAGGTAAAATGTATTCTTTTTTAAACGAATTAAAATAAAAATCCGGAGATTTCATTTTAACCTTTTCTATAAAAGTAACATTTGTATTTATAAAGTCTGACTCATTGGTATATGTAATTAATTTGCTATTGGAAATATCAATCACAAACCAACTTTCAGGTGTTTTGTATTGCTCCCATTCAGGGTCTTGATAGTCCGATTTGTACCCATATATAAAAGAGTCGGTACAATATATTAAATCTATTGGGCTTAAATCTCCTGCTTCTTTTGGTAATTGAGATGTATTTAAACTCCAACTATTATTTCCTTTCATCTTTATTAATTCAAATGGTTTAATTAAAGGAATACGCTGATAATCAATACCAGATATGCGAGTATAATATTCATCCATATTTGATTGGTTTTTATTTTTCTTATGAACAAAGTCACAACCTTGTATAAGTATAAGAATTATCATAAAAAAAGTGATTCTCATAAATATTACTTCTTAATTAATTGGTATGTTTTATTCCAATTCGCATTAATCCTCATCTTATCATTACCACCAGCTAAATCGTGATACAAGAATCCAAGTACTTTTGTAGCTGTATTATAAGCTCCACTTCTTACCCCCGATGGTCTTAAATCAAAAATATCGGAAAACCTATGAGATATGGTCATTTTACCGTCTGCACTAACTCCTATTACAGATTTAACATTAGTACTCCTAACTAACCAAGTCAACTCATTAGCCGCAACCTTCCAAGTATCTTTATATTTAGGGTTGAAAGGGTCTTTAGCTTGCTCCCACATATCACCCTCAGCTCTCTGACCTCCAAACTGAACAGATTTTTCTCTTAAAAAAGAGAATGCTTCTTTTCCAAACTTGGGGTCAGATTTTGCCGCTTCAATTAAATCAGCTTCATAAGATATTATTGCAGGGTCAGAAGAAACTTTCTCTAAAGCACTACCTTCTAAATTTGCTTCACCCGATTGCAACATAGACATAACACCAGCCTCTATCAAGTTGTCTGCTTTATCATCAAATCCTAAAGATTCGTATATTTGAGTTCTCAAACCGTGTCCCCATCCTGAACCTTTATAATCTTCACTACCGTTAAACCACGACTTTATTTGATTCCACCACTTCGGAGGCCAATCACCATTAGTATTCTCAGCACTCATCCCCGTAGGGTCTATCAGATTGATAGGGTTTTGATGTACATAATGATACGGTGTAAAATTCGGATAATCCTCCATTAAAGGGTCGGGCGATATGAAGATTGACAGGCGAGGGTCGTAATACCTTGCGCCGTAGTAGTACAGACCTGTATTGGCATCCAATTCTTTCCCATTAAATTTGAAAACATTGTTAAATGTCCCTGAGCTTCTCTGTTCGGCCATCGTTTCACCGAACGGTAAATTTAAGAAAAACTGGTAAGGATTACCGTTAGCATCCGATAAAAATGTTGAGCTTCCTAAATGATCCGGGTGGAAGAAGTAGATGGGAGCAAGTGCTGCAACCTCCTGCACTTGGGGTTCTTCTCCTTCTTCTTTTTTGCTTTTATATTGCTTAATCTCCACTTCACCTAATCCGGCAAGTTCAGCTATCTTCAGTATATCATCGACCTGCGTTTGTTTCAGCGCGGAGAATTTCGCCATGGTTTTGGGGCTAGCGTCTTCAAAGATATCCGCAGTACCCGCCACTTTGCTTACGATGCGCTGCGAGCCGGCATAGTAGTGTTTGGTGAACTGCCCGCCGCTGTTTACCACTACATAAGGACTTGCATAAGTGGTATAGCCGCCAAGAGTTACGCCGCCGTCCACAGGAGAGCCGTTCACATAGAGCTGGCTTACGGTGGAAAGCGCTTTCAGCGTACGCTCACCTGAGGCATCGTAAATATAGTGGTTCAGCTCGGAACTGTTTCTTACAAGTGAGCGCAAGCGGTTGGATTCATCCCAGTAGTAATCCTGCACTTCCGAAGGGCGGAAGTGCCGTGTCATATTTCCGTTGGCATCGTACTGGAAGGACTCGGGATTTAACACCTGCCCGATATTTATACCCGTTACAGCATGTGGCCTTGCGGATCCGTAAGCATATGTATTAGCATAGGAGTTCGGACTGAATGTCACATTGTCCTTTTTGTGCGACTGGGTCTTTTTGGTGATATTGTGCAGGTTGTCGTACACCATGGCAAGGGAATACTCGGCGGTTTTATTTTCATAAGCCGGCAGAGGCGTTCCCACATTACCGGTGAAAATACCGTCCGCAGCAGTCAGCCTATTCAGGTTATCATACGTATAATTATGCGTATAGGTTCCTCCCATCTTGTTGGATGCGACCGGTCCTGCAAAATTTTGCAGCTTGGTGACATTTCCGGCAAGGTCATAGGTGTATTTGTTGTCAAACATCAGGGTATTGGCAGATGTTTTCGCCTTCATCAGATCGAGCCTTCTCAATGCCGGCTGATAGGAATAGGTGTTTACCGTATTATTTCCGTACTTGATGAATATTTTCTGCTCGTATTCATCATATCCTATGTTCGTTACGTAATTATACGGGTTGGAGCCGTCCGATCCAGTGATCTGCTTCAGGTTTCCTCCTTTGTCGTATTTGTAGCTTACCGCTTCAGTATCAGGATAGATGAGATTTACCAGACGGTTCCAGCTGTCATATTCAAACTGGTGGACGAAAGTTCTCGTCGGCAGGTTCGGCGCGACGATCGTTCTTCCGGTTTGTGTAACTTCTCCCATATTTCCATAGGAATACAGTACTTCTCCCGTAGCATCTGTAAGCTTAATGAGCTTTCCTTTGGCATTCGGCACGGAGCTGTTGCTTGGAGCGTATTGGTAGGTTACGTTACTGATGTTGGCTCCCATGGGCGTAGGCGGATAGGTTATCGTCACAGGCCTGTTCAATGCGTCATAATTATACTTGATGAATTTGTCGGCTTCATTTACTCCGGTCAGAGCCAGCAGGTTGGGGGTTTGTGTTTTTACGACGTTTCCGGCAGGGTCATACCATACCTTATTCAGCCCGGCATCAGGATGCGTTACTGAAATGCGCCTTCCCAGCTCATCGTATTTGCTTTGTATGATATTGTCCTGCGCATCTATGGTTTGCAGCACCTGCCCGATGACGTCGTATTTATATTTCGTCCATATAGCGGTAGAAGTCCCCAGGATGTTTTTCACGGAAGTAGTTCGTCCGTTCACATCCGTGTAGGATTCCGTAATGATCTTGGTGGAACCGATCTGAGGGACTTCACTTCGAACTCTCATTTGCCTTGTGCTGAATCCGTCATTTGCAAGGGTGTAAAACATTTTGCTGACGTTTCCTTCCGCATCTGTGGATTCGGTTACCCTGTCTAGCTCGTCATATTTGGTTAGAGCAAAATATTGATGCACACTGTTATTCAGCAGGACATTCGCTGCGCAGGATTTATCTTCAAAAGAAGGATGGAATTGTTTAATCGCCCTTCCATACGAATCGTATATCACCTGACCGGATACGGACATTTTTTCCACTGCCGCAGATGACTCGTTCAGCGTATAGTCAATGTCTTTTTTTACCTGTAAAGGTCTTGCCAGTCCGTCTATCAACGTATAGGTTTCTATATCATTGGTCGGGTTCTGAGGGTCAAAATGTCTGGTAATGGCCAACGGCTTGAATTCCTCCGGATCTATACTGCAAAGCCCTGAAGAGGTGTAAGAGCTGTAGGTCGGGAAATAGCTGAACAAAATAGTAGGCTTGGTTGCTGAAAGCTCTTTGGGGCTGCGTATTTCGGTTACCCTTCCGAAACTGTCATAAGCGTATTTCATTTCGTTCCCTGCAACATCGTTCGTTTTCAGGAGGTTCCCGTATTTGTAACCATAGATGGATGTTGAATTATAATTGAGGTTGTCCTGTACTTTCACGGAGAAGTTTTGGGTATTGCCGTTATAATTTACATTCGGGGTATAGATATACGTAAGCTTGGCTCTTTGCCCGTTCAGGTTAGCAGGATAGGTGATCGTTGCAACCGCCCCGTAAGAATTATAGGTCATATCGGTTTGGGCAGTTGTTTCCGTTCCTTCCGGCGTTTTATAAAACGCTTTAATGGTTTTAATGACTCCTGTATTCAGATCGATATTTTCCGTTGTTCTTTTTCTGATATAGCCTGTTGTAGAGAGCCCTTCAGTACCTACAATAATGGATTTTGGAACGGAAAGTATATTTTTGTTTAAAAGAGCGGCGTCATCATGATAAGTAATTGTAGTAACATAATTATCTGTCGCCACACTAATATCTCCTTTGTAAGAATACTTTGAAATTCTGGCATATTTATCGTATTCGTAAAGAATGGATTGGGTTTTAGGGCTGCTTGTCAATTCATAAATACTATTTTGTGTTTCCAAGAGTAAAGCAATTGCAGTTCCTCTTCCTTCCTTTCCTCCCACATCATAGTCCGGATCCAGGTCATTCTGGTTATTCATTGTCCAGTCCGTCTGTGAAAAGCCTTTCAGTCCATAGGTATTCACTGTTTTGCTAAAAATTCTGCTGGCAGGAATACTTAAATATTCAGGATCATTTGCATTGTAATAAAACCCTTTGATACTGTATGATTTTTCCAGCATTCCTCTTAAGAAGTAGCTTTTGTTGTGAAACTGGCTGATCTGAGTTCTGTATGCATTGGGCTCTACCTGAGAGTAATTGTTGATTGTTGTTTTTTCCTTAACATCAATTGTTTTCACGATTCTGAAACCATAGAATTCACGTTCCCGTCTGTCATAGTAACCATTCTCATATTTGAAATACTTGTCATAACGGTTTCCGTCCTGTGAATATTGATAATCTTCATTATTAATAGGGGAGGAAGCATTGTAATCATCAACAGTTACTTTAGCTAAAACCCATTTGCCGGTCGGCATATCATAGGTATTTCCCTGTACGGTATAATCCAGTTCGAAGGAACCACCCAACGGATTTTCAACCGCTTTTAATTTGTTGGTTCTGCGGATATTTGAATACCTGATTTTGGTGACATTTCCAGCTTTTTCCATCAAGTCGGGATAACCGTCGCCATCAAAATCCGTAACGGTTTTTAGAACTTTGTTTGTTGTTGTTGAGTAGGGTGTCGCATCTACGCTTCCTCCGATCTTTAAACAACAAGCCAGAAGGATAGGGATTGTAATATAAACACTTGCTCCGATATTAAGAGATGAAGTCGTAGCCTGTCCGTCATCTAAAAGATTGAAGAAGGGTGTTAGTGTTTTATACGAGGAAAATCCATTTCCGTTATTGAAAGCAACTTTAAATATGCCTCCTTCCATTTTGATCATATCCACCAGGCCATCGGCATTGATATCCATCATCCCGGTTTTCACGTCCGTATTTGAATAAGAAATGGAATAGCCCCCTTCAACACTGCCGTTCCATAGATTGATGCCGATTCCGCCCCCTACGGAAGAATTTGAGTTTTCAGGAAGTCCTAGAGATGCCCAGCTTACAGATTGATAAGGCACATTTTCTCCCATGTTAAGCAATACATTTCCGGCTTGGTTTATCTTGTCAGATAAGCCGTCTCCATTCACGTCAATGCGGATATGGTGAGCCCAGTCTTCTCCTTCGGAAAAATTTCCGCTTACTCCACCACTTGCCTGACCGGAGAATCCATGAAAACGAAACTCTTCTGCGGCACATTCATCATTAGTTCCCTCGCCTGCTTTTCCATAACTTCCCGATGCAGCCAGACCCCAGTTATCAATTTCATACCTTCCAATACCATTCCAATTGGAGGGAGGGTTTCCGGAAACCTTTAATCCTCCTGTCGGTTTGGTATATTGAACCTTTCCTTCGGTCAGGATATCCGGATAGCCGTCTCCGTTCAGATCAATATAATCAGTTAATGTATAATTGTAAGCAGAAGTGGTCTTGTTTCCGCTCACACTTCCACCTACACCACCCATGGATACCCCGATTCCACCAGCGATGGTTCTTGTAGCGCTCCGGCTTTTTTTGTTGATGGAATAAGCTTCGGCATCAAAGCTTTCCTGAGTATAAATGACCTCATCTTCACCTATTTGTGTAGTAAAAGATTCCATCATACCTGCGGCACGTCCGCCTGTTGCAGTAATGTTATTCTCATATGTTGAACCCTGCCATAGTTCATTTATTTCATTGGAGTTTTGAGTGGGCTTCCCCCGGAAAGGATTGGCAAATAATACGGCCAAAAGAGAATTGGGGAAATATTGGTTAAATAGGCCGTCAAAATATCCACCGTCATTTAAATCTCCTTCATCAAAATCCTCCGGGTCAAGCCCACCGATCACATTCTCCAGCTCAGGGTCAGGCTCGAGTTCCAATAAGTCCAAGTTGAGATATTTACCGAATGCATCGGAAGGAGTACCGGCATTTGTATCTTTTTCCGGATTATAATGGAATTGGCTCCAGTTTCGGTACTCCGAACCAAATTTACCACTTGATTTAGTATATAAATTGATATGATCTCGTTTTAGCTTCAGGTATTTATCACTGTTGAAATCAGATCCTGAACTCTCATATCCCACCACTGCTAATGACAGTATGTAAGGGGTAAAGTCATTTAAAGGCCTTTCCATGATTTCTAAAAACCGGTTAGCCGCCAGTGACCCATCTCCATAGAATTCAATGCTGATCTGAGGATTTGAGCTTAGGGTTCCTGTATGAAATTCAATTGGAGAGGAAGGGTTCTCAACGGAGGAATTCCCATTATTAATTATTATATTTTTCTTTCCGATTGCTGTTCCGTTCTTTTTCACAACGAAAATGACCTTCCCTGAACCATATTCACTTCCTAACGTTGGTAAGAAGTAAGGCCTTACGTTAAAAGTATGGGAACCGGTAGGGTTCGTTACATTCCATCCCGGTTCACTTTGAAGGGTATAGATATTATATCCGTTTTTACTGTGGTGATTAATGCCTGTCAGATAATTTTCAGCAGTCAGTACATAATTTTTATAAATGGAATGGTTGACAACCGGATATAGGACTTCTGAATGGTTGAATGTCTGTCCGTTATCAAGTAATTGAGCATATTGGATGGAAAGCGTAGGTTTCCATTCAGCTGGTTTCCAATTTATATTTGAGTCACCCAAAACTTCAAATGTAAAGGAAGTGACTTTGTTGTCTTTAACATTTTCCAGAGAAATATTGCTCAGCGTCCCTGTTGATGGCGAAATTGTACAAGGTTGTCCAGCGATACATTCTTTTTCATAAATAATGGCCGGAGCAGAAGGAGTAATGTCCCCGTCTTCATTCCAGCTATTATCTATTTTTGATATACGATACGTTGCTTTATCCGAGGTAGAAGGTATGGAGAAAGACTGCCAATAGATATTTGCTTTTCCATTTTCGTAGGCAGGAGCGGCCGTTTCCGGATTGTTTTTATTTAAGATGAAATCCGTCGAATATTTATTGTGGAGCTCATTAAGCCCGTTTTGATTCAGTAAGGTTGCATCAACCATTTGAGAAGTTATAGGATCGATTTCCTGATACCGGATTTCCGGATCCCAAACTATATTTGGATTTTCCCCTGCTTTGTTATGATGAATTCGGAAAAATAATCGATCTCCTTTTGAAACAGAGCCATGCATACTTGGACCGCCGTTAATTTCATGGAATAAGGAATAGTTGTTTGAGTTACTTAAAGTTTCCTGGAATAACCTGTTATGTACAATTTCTCCGTTTCCACGGTCTCCATCATAATATTCTGCTTCAATGGAAACTTTTACTGTTGTGTTGTTATCCAGTACGTCTACAGCCTGTATTATATTTGACACTTTTATATTGCCACTTTGTGGCGCGGTCCAGACTTTGACAATATCATATCCCGGATAGACATCTGTATACTGATCTTCATCCGAAAACTCATAATCAACGGCAGGCTCGGCTGCAATGAGCATATTTTCCGTAACGGCACTGTTTGCTGTGAAAGTAGGCACTCCGTTTACAAGGTGGTTGAAATAAATTTTTCCGTTTGCAGAAATATCCGGTAACCTGTCTGAGTTTGCATCTACAATGAAGATATTCGTATTGCTTTTTCCTTTGGATGTATTTTTTCCAACAAATCCACCAACAGCATTGATACCAAACGTAATTTGGGGGTTATCAGAAAAGAAACTGGATTCAGATCGGAACATCTCATTGATCCCCTGAATCATTACAGCATCTCCATAGCTATGATTTATTTTTAACTCATTATTTGCATCATACGTTCTGGTCACATAGTGAGGCCGATAATAAAGTTTGTTATTATTAGACTTAAATACATAATCATCCAATCCGTCTCCGTTCATATCCGCTTGCGCAATCAAAGATCGGCTGATAGACTTTCCTCCTGAAAATTCCCAGTTAAAAGTTGTTTGCTTCGTGAGCGGATTCACTCCCCATCCAATTCCTAAAGCAACAGCACCACTTGCGCCTGTAGAACTGGTACTTCCTAAAAAGGATGTGCCATTTGAAAAATTATCCGATGTCGGATCCGGAAAGTCTATCTGGAAATTCCAGTTGATCATACTACATGGATCACTTCCCGGGATAGTTCCGCCTATGATGATATCATCGTCTCCCATTTCAGGGGTTGGTGATGCATTAGAGGTTGAGCAATCTGCCGGAGAAAGTCCATAACGTTTTTTTATAAGAGATGGAGAATTGTTATGAGAAGCTGTTTTTAGTTTTCCGGAAGAGATAAGCTCCTGTTTATATTTTTGGATTCTTTCTTTTGTAGATTTTATCGTTTGTTCTTTTTGCTCAATTAGAGCTTGTTGAATCATCTCTCCAAACTGTCCGGTCAATTCAGAAATCGTCCCAATTTCTTTTACTTCTTTTCCTCCTTTTGACCATTTTTCGAGTGAAGAATCAAAGGTATAGTTCCCAGACAAGTTTTTATTGAATTCATTGTCATTCAAATCAAATTCAAACAACATAGGAATAGAAGAAGCTTCCTGTTCAATCACTTTATCTTCATTCTCTACCTCCCAAATCTTGATGGCGGTTTCTATTTGTTCTTTGGAGAATTCATACTCAGCCTGATTTTCATTTTGTACTTCTGTTTTTTGAGGAACACATGGCGTGAAATTATAGGTCACATTTCCAACCTTAATCGTATTATACGTTTGGGCAGAATTTATGGTTATAGTAACATTATCTCCATTTTGTGTGACAACCGAACCGGGGTATTGAGACTGGAAAGCATTTCTGAATCCACCAAAGTTGTTAAATGAATAAGGGTTACCTTGCATTGGAAGACCATTTACTAAGATATCTACCTCAGGATAAATAGTAATTTCACTATAGAAATTTGCTGTAGGGGTAATGGTTAAATACTCAGAAGTTCCTAAGTATTTTCTTCTTAAACTAGCATATGAAGTCGAGGTATAATAATCCGAATAAAAGCTCATACTCATTGCAATTATATGGGTATTTGTGGGGCCTACAGGTGCATTATACTCTGAACTATTGGTAGAATTTACGTTAGTAACATAAACATCGTTGATATTATCAATTATCCAGTTTTCAAAAGTATTTTCAAAGTCTTCATTTTTAGTGATATAAGTTTGTCCAGGAATTGGGTTTATAGGACACATATTTTGAAACAATCCATTTACCACATGACCACTATAAAAAATATTATTATCTGGTACACTATAGTACGAACTTCCAAGAGCTTTTCCATTAAAACTGTGAGCTAGTGTCGTACAATTCCACCATGGTTGAGTTGGTGTTCCAAGATAAGCTATACTTAATCCATGTCCGTATCTATGCATTATTTCTTTCGGCTTTGGAAAAGTAACCGTAACACAGGTTTCATTCTGACAGTCATTTGTAGGGTCAAAAGGGCAAGGGTCACAGGCATCACCGATACCATCATTATCCGCATCTGCCTGATTAGGGTTGTAAACAGACGGACAGTTATCACATAAATCAAAAATGCCGTCTTGGTCTTTATCTTTTGGCCCACAGGGATCTTCATCCTCATCACATTCCAGTAAAACTTCCTCGACAGAAAAATAAACTTCTATACCGTCACCGTTTGTAATGTCGTCATGATAATCCAGTTTATGTCGATAGAATTCCGCTCCGCTTTCGTTCTTTTCGATGATTTCACCTAACAGCGTTTTATTGAAAATACCCGTTTTATATGTGAATTCATAAGAACGAATCTGAGAAGTTCCGTATTTTACATCTATTTTGGTTAGAAGGTGAGCATCTACCTGTTTGAACCCAAAACGGCCGTTTATTGATTTGTCGGGTCTTGAAGGGGAAGTGTCTCTTGTAAAACTAACATTATATTTATTGGAGCTGTGGGGAGCGAGATATTCTATATTGGAGATGTAAATTTGTTTTCCTCCGTTCAGATTCCCGGACGTTTCCGTATCCACTAAATTCGTATATTTTACATAGTTGTTATAAAGGTCAACTGTTTTCACTAAAGCCCAATGAACGATGTTACCATTACCGTCTTTCAATACATTATTTGTATTGATTGTTCCGGTTTCGTCTGCGCCGTACCAGCTCACCATACCATCGGAAGAAGTGACTTTCCAGTAATATGTGCTCGGGCTACTCCCCATTCGTTCTATTTTGGTAAAGCTGCCGCCTTTTCGCGGATAAAATTGTTTTGTTCCGCTTCCACGGGATTTCAATGTTGTGTCGTACATCCCATTTGAAGAGAGCCGATGCCTGTTTGGCATATAGGGTTCTATCTCCTCTTGAACATTCTTTGTGAGAAAATATAATTGTTCTCCCCCTAATGAATAAAGTTCTGTTTCAAGCGTTGAGTGGAATTCAGGGGTACCCCATCTTGTGTCAACGGTAATGGCTGGCATTGATATATTCCATCCCAGTCCCATCCATCCATTTCCACCTTCGCTGCTGTATTGTAATCCTAAATTTGGTTGCATTCCTTGTTTTCCTGCCGGAATATTCAAAGGATAACTAAGGTGTGCGGCACCATCCTGCGAAGCGGAAGGAGGTTGCATGATGTTCATTCCGGCACTCGGATCTGCCGCTTTTACATCACTCATCATCGTTGGAGCAAAAGCACTGGTTTCTGGTGACTCAGGAACCTGAATCACGCCGTTTATCATATCAGTAAAATGAGTTGTTTTTGAGATAATCAATTTATTTTGATGATCTATTGAATCCAACTCCAATTGTTCCCATTGACCATTGAGATCATTAAAATAATAAGAACGAATATCATCAATGGAATTTCCAGCCGGGATTAATTTCTCGTCATAAGGGAGAGCTATTTTTACTTCCTTTGAGAATTGCATTCCGTGAGGCAGATACCTAAATCCTTTTTGACCGGATGTGACATTTACCATTCCCGAAGACATCGGGGCAATATCAATTTTTCTGAGTGAAGCAATTGAAAACTCAATTTCCTTGTCCAACGTACCTTTATCGATTAACAATTTCGCTCCGTTTACCTCGAAAACGCCATAATCAACACCTAAGGTCTTATATGAAACTTTATCCGCAGTTTCCGGTTGAAATTGAAAATCGGCCTCTATCAAATTTTCTTCGATTGATAGTAATTTGTTGGAAACAAATTTATTTTGATTATCAAATGCTTTCACTTCAATAAATCCGTCTTCGATATTTTTAGAAGAGATTTCCACAAATCCCTCAAATTCATTTCCTAATAAATTCAATGACTTTCCATTTATGGAAACAGATGACACAGTTTTTTCCGTATTAGAAATATAACCTTGAATATAGGTTTTTTCATTTTTAACAAGACTGACGGATTCGTTTAATAATATGATTAGATCCGTTGTCTTAGTATTTTCTTTTATAAAACGGACATTCTTAATTTTGTAATTATAGTTAGCATTTCTTGGAATGGAGAAGCGAATAAAATTATTCCCTTCTTTTAGCCAGTTATTATCGACAGACTCCTTTCTACTTGTCCATTGATTAGATGTTTTTACCAGATAACCGCCTGTATTCATACGTTCATTAATGGAACGTGAAACGGATGAAACAGAATCAATTCCGTAAACATCATAGGTTAACCAGACTTTTTCATTTGTAGAAAGATCATCCAGCCAAACATTGAAAACGTTGTCAGAAGGATCATCTATAGGATGTAAGTCTGAGATCCCAATTATTCCTTCTCCAAAAGGTTTTGGGTTAAGATTAACTGGCAATAGACTTGGAACTGTTTCTATAGTGGGAACTGAAGCTTCTTTAAATGAGAAGTAATTGGATTTCTCTCTATTTAAATAAATTTCTTTCGAAGCAGAATTCAACGGTAATTCCTTTTCTTCCTGTGAGTTTTCTTTCAGGTTTGAAGACTCTTGTAAATCAGAGATTTCTTTATACGATTGAAAGAATGAATTTTTAGGAGGATTTTCCAGATTATACAGTAATTGACTTATTTGTTGTTCAGCAATTCTTTTTTTTGCTTCATGCGCCTGAACCAACGGTGCGGCAAACGTAAAGTTAAAAGCAGCAAGACAAACAATAAAATAAGCAATTTTAAATCCTGTTTTGCTCAGAAGGTTGGAAGTAGGGTTAACATCTCTCATGGTCAATAAAGTCTAAGGGAAGGTTATTTTACGATTAGGGTGTATTGGAATTTTTCGGATTGGGATTCTGCGGTTATATGATAGCTTCCCTGATGGAAAAAAGTATCGGAATATATCTCACTTCCTTCTTTCAGTAATTTGGATTTTATGATTCTACCGGAAAAATCGGTAATGGTTATCCTGACTTTTGATAAGGAACTATTTTCAAGTTTGACAAAGAATGGTTCATTTATTCTGACAGGATTAGGATAAACACCTGACCAGTCGGCTGCCGGAATTTTAGTAACAATAAAAGAGGTAGTCTGTGGGCAACCTTTTTCAGTCAGATAAGTAATATTGTAAGAACCTTCCTCTCTTATAGTATGTTTTTCTCCCCAACCGATTTCCTGATCGCCCTTTCTCCAGACAATTTCTGAAATCGTATTGTTTTGTAGCTCATTTAGATCAAGCGCAAGACTTTCTCCTTCTTTCAGGAAAATATCTTCCAAAGCAAAAGCACCTTGTGTGTCAGAGTTAATAACTAGATCTTGTTCAGACGTTTGATCGAAAGCATCCGTAATCTTGCATACATAATTACCTCCGGTCAGATTCAATACATCAAATTGATTTTCACCTTTTTCAATGATTGGAAATTTCTGATTTTCATCGGAATAAAATTCAACCGTATAAGGAGCCACTCCACCGATAATTTTCAAATGTGCATCGGATTGACAATTTTTTTCCGTCGTTTCAACCAATGCAAATAGTTCGGGTGCTTTTACAAGACTGAACAAAAAAGAATCTGTTTGATTTTTAAATGGAATATCAGAAAATTCAATTCGTCCGCCCTCTTTAGGGATTTCAACCGACTGAATAAATTCAGAAGAATTTATGTTTAGTTTACCAGATGTGTCAGGTGCAAAAACTAACCAATACTTTAATTCAGGTTCTTTAGAATCGGATTTTTTCTCCTTTTGCACCTCATTTTTTTCTTCTTCGTCATTCTGACCTTCCATTAAATCGGTATCAAAAGAAAAGATATAATTCTGTGATTTCACTCCCTCACCAATCAATTTGGTTTTCCAGGTTCTGTTAAATAGAGAAACTTCGGGGGTTTGTTTTTCCTGAAGAAATGACAAATCTCCAAAATCATCTGCCCACAATACATAATTAATATCGTGCAAAGTTTTTTTGTTAAGCTCATTTTTAGCTTCAATTTTATCCCCCAACCCTATGGTTAAAAACTGATCATCATCTACATTAGCCGATTGTTTATGATTAAAATTCCCAGCGATGTCTCTGCCAATCCCTGAAACTCTATGTAGAAAAGTCCTGCTTTCATCATTTTTCCAGATCGTATCATTTTTACTGTTGATGTAATCTGAGTTGAGCGGTAATGAAATTCCATACTTCAACGAAAGATAAGTTTCCACTTTTCTTCTATCAATTTTGGAAAGTAGCTTCGGATAAAAAATAACCTCAGCGATATCTCCTTCAAATCTATCTGAATGGTTTTTCGATGAGAGATTATTTAATTTTATAGAATCATTTCCATCCCTTTCTTCAAAGCTTTCAATATAACTAATGAAATAAGGCTTTTCGCTATTAAAGTTTTTTATCTTCAATTCTCTTTTTGATTTAACCCGGTCAGATTGAATAGATAATTGATGATTATTTGAATTTATATCGACAAGGTGGTATTTCTCCTGCAAAAAAGAAGGTTTCATTATGATAAATGCGGTTAGCTCATCCGATTTTTCGAAAGAATTAATGTTCTCAATAAACGTTTGGTCACTAACTGATAGGGCAGGATAGAAATTAATTAAATTGATTGGATTGGTTTTTGAAGAATCTTTTTCGGGTGCTAAAAACCAATGAACTTGACCTTCAATACCTCCCGGATTCTGACCGAAAACCAATATAGAAAAAAGAAAAGCGAAGTTAAATAAAAAATGCTTCATATAGACGAGTATAATAAAGCGGCAAAATTAAAAACAATTTGTTAAAATAAAGTTAATTACTGTTTGGAATTAAAGTTTTTGTATTTACAAAGGATTTTGCCTGATTTTTAATAGGGGTTTTCCCTGAATTTTATAGATAATATCAGGTAAGAGTAAATGATTCATCACGCCGGAATAAGGTTTTAACTTTTCGTAACCCAACAAACCCAATTGGGAAATTATTATTGGGCAATCTTACATAGAAAATAGGTAATCAACACCTATATGAAAATTGGTACTGAATTGAAACTTTAGTTTGACAAAATCGCCAATTTCCATGTCCAATTAAAGCAGTTATTTATATCGTCTTGACCGTTTATACTAATTTCGTATAAACCAGTTTCGAGTGTTTTGGTAGGGTTAGAATTCCTATTCCGTTGAAATCGTTTGATACGATATTATTTACCAAATTACTTTGCCATGGAGTTAAAACGTGTGTGAAATATAGTCTATTTTTAGAGTCTTCTATTCCGAAAATCCCTACTCCACCCCATATGTCAAAATCCGTAGTCAAATTATAATAATCCGTTGCGGAGTAAAAATCAAGTCCATGACGCCAAGAAGATAAAGGTAAGAAAATTGGAGCATACATTGAAATGAGACTACCTCTATATATCTTATTATCTCGACTTGATCTAGTATTTCCATTAAAAACTTCTAAAACCTCAGAAATACGAAGCCCATTAGTTATTGTAAAATATCATCTATAATTTCACATTATATGACAAAAATCCGCTTACAAGCAGCTTTTCTATCAATTGACTACTTTAAGGTTATAGATTTTCACTTCATCTCCTTTTTGTAATTCAGGTAAAGGAACAATAGGAGTGTCTATTTCGTTGATAAAAAAGCCTTGTAATCCTCTCCAACCCTTTTCTATAATTTTCTTAGCAGCTATCTGAAATTTGTATTGCCCTACAACTAAGACAACCTTATGAATTTCCATTTCGCAGTTAGGTAATAACGATTCCAAAAACCGACTGGCAATTAAATTATATAAGCATTGTTCTTTTATAGTTAAGCCTTCTGGAAATTTCATCGTAATACATAGTCCTGAATGTTCTAATAAGTTTCCATTCACGGATTTTCTCCTTGTCAGGTTTGGACCGTAATTTTTTAGTTTAAATACAATGTCTTTGAAGCTTTCATTAAGCTGCAGAGTGTATAATAAATCTGAAATCTCATTAGTTCTGGTCTGAACATAATATCTATTTCGGGTAAATGGATAAGTAATTAATTTTTTTTCGAACAATCTCTTAGACAAATCAAATACTTCAGAGGTAGAAAAGCCAAACCGGAATCGAGACTCCAACTTTAAGTCTTCATAATTCATTAGTAAAGGTGATGGTTCAGAAATATTTTGTTTTGTGATTTTTAACACTTCTGCAAACCCATTTCTTTCAATCGAAGTAATCGCTTTTTTCAGTTGCTTTTTATCTGTCCATCTATTATCCGATACACTTTGAAAATCGATGTAGGACTTCCGATGATTTAGTTGAATTTGAAATGATTCTTTTTTTGAATTATCATTAAGTGCTGACTCCTTTGTAGTAATTCGTGCTTCATCCCATAAAATAAAATAATCAGGATATGCATTTGGATTTATTAATTGACAAAAACTTTCATTTTCTATCGGATTTTCTAAAGCTTTTTGAACATCGTCTTCAACCAAAGTTCTTATCCAGATTCTTTGGTGCTTGTTTTTACAACTAAAATGGTTATAAACAAGGTTAAATTTTAAATCACCATAAATTGAGGGTTCTGTAGCATTTAAAATTTCTGAACTTTTTTCAAATAAACTTCCGATAAATTCAAGTTGTTTAACATCTTCTGAATCAAGCTCAAATAAAAAGGGCAATGCCAGATTAGGATGATTTTCCTCTCGGATTAACTTTAAGAAACTTTCACCTTTCTTTATCCCATCTACCATTTGCCCCGGCATCCATGTAATCTCGTGTCCATTGCCTTTGAAAAAACGCTCATTTCTCTCCTTTGCCCCTACTACTCTGGCAATTTCCCGAGCCCAACATAGATTTTCTGTCAATACTGCAATCACCTCCTTTTTGTTTACATTTTCACAGCTTTGGGTCTCGATACTTTTTTGGTTTTTGGAGTTGATTCGTTTTTGTTTTTTCTCGTCATTTTTTTCGCTTCTTTGGTTTCGGTCTTTACTTCCATTCCACCCCCTAAATCAGCATTGGCTTTTTTCTGAACCGTAGATCTTTCTCCAAAAAGAAATTCGATAAATCGCTTATCTGCATTAAATTGAACCTCAGCGTTGAAAGGTTCTCCTTTCTTTGAAATCATACCTTCAAGATAAAGTGGTTTGCCTTCCAATAGTATTTGCTTCTGCTCTTCATTTAGCTTTACACCCTTTATTTCTTCGGGTACTTTCATCCAGTCGGCCCTAAATGCTACCAACTCCTTTGTTTTACTGTCAATACTAATTACTGAGGGGATGTATTCACCTGACTTTTGATTATACAATTCCACTACCCTACCCATATTTCCACTACGTCGAAGATTCTCTTTGTCTTCATCTGTAAATTCGTGACCAAAAAACGAGAAGTTTAAATTAGGTTCCTTTCTTATGCCGTGCATGGCCATCACTATTTTGCCTTCGTCATTTTGTTGAAGTGAAAGACGGGCATCCATTCGAACTATGGCATTTCCAAGTTTCAATGTTAAAGGAACTAATTCATTGGTTTTGTAACCTTTCAATAAATTGTCCAAAACATCTAATTTTTCTAACCTTCCTTTGTCAATACCTAGAGAAGAAAGTGAATTCCAATCAATTTGATCGGGCTGAAAACGATAATCTTTTGTTTCATTTGTTGCTTCCATTTGTCTGATATTTATATTGTTTAGTCAAAATTAAAGGACATTAAATGCTCTAAGTCCATCTGGCTTTCAGACAGTGTATTTAGCTTTCAATGACTCAATTATATTTCTTCTCTCGCATAGGTGCTGAGAAACTATCACGTATAAATTCCTGCACATCAGATTGCTTATAATAAACTTTACCACTGATTGTATAATAGGGTAATCTACCAGAGGATCGATACCTCTGAAGGGAGCGGGAGCTAATTTTAAGCATTTGCAATACATCTTGATTATCTAATAATTCCTCGCCGTCCACTTGTCCTTTTAGCTTCTGCTGTTGCCTTATGTTTTCATTCAGAATATCAAACCTTTCCATTATCCTTTTCATCCACAATAAAAATTCTGTTTGTTCTATATTCATGACTTTCGATTTTGATAATCCAAAGTTCTGATGACAGGGAAAATAATTTTGCCAAGAGATGCCCATTGAATTCAATGTTTTATATGCTTTAATTAAAGTAAAAAGCTTTCATCGGAGGCTAGAACCAATTGGCATTCAATGGCATGATGTTTAGACTTCATAAATCTTTATCCATGTAATTGTCCAGGGAAATTTTGAGTTTATCCAAATACATAGTTCGGCTTCCCACTCTTTGCTTCATTCGATGAAACGCATGATGAAGGTCTCCTAATTGGATATTTAAAAAAGATTCGAATGCTCGGGTAATTTTGCGAATTCCTCCTTTTCCATTTGAAAGTGCTCCCGAAACATGTAAAGCATAAATTAATTCAATCAGAGCATTCTTGGATTCGGTCCATTCCAGTTCTTCTAATTTTCCTGGAAAATTAGAGTGAATATCGGTTTCGGTTTTAGCAAGCAGATAGTCATGTAGAAGTTCGTTTGCAATAATTTGGGCCACTTTATAATCATAGAAAGTAGAAAATTCAGGATCTATATCAAAAGCAAAACTATTCAACCCATTGTGTATTTTTAAATTACCCAATATGAAATAATCACAATCTCTGTCAGTTCTCCCCGACCTATAATATTGATAGAAATCGGAACTACAAATCTGACGTTTGAATTTTAATTTTAAATCCTCTAATTCACGGTTAAAATATTTGAGATATATCTTTCCATTGTTAACCGGACACGCAGTTTCTATTCTATAAATTTTATTGTAATAAATTAATTTTCCTAAAATATTTGGTTTTACCTTTTTAAAAAAAAATATTTCATCTGGTTCATTTTTAAAGCCTTCCTTTAGAACTTTCTTACGTACTTTCCCTAGTAGATCTTTTAAGAAAACAGTCATTTGAAATGACTCTTCGATTATATGAATATATCTCATTCCGGCTTTTTGTTCCTCATTCCTAATTGAAATCAGAACATCGTTATGGAGGGACCGCATCATTTGATTAAAATTTATATTTGGAACGATATTCAGAGGGCGATATTCCCGTGGATTTTTTAAAAAATTTACTAAAGGCTGCCAAGCTGCTAAAATGAAAATCATCTGCAATTTGGGAGAGCGTAAAATTCTTATTTTTGAGTTCGCTCTTTATTTCAAATATGACATATTCTTCAATAAGAGTTTTTGTACTTTTTCTAGTAATGGTTCTTAACTTCCTGGTAATATGACCAGTTGAAACATTCAGCTTATTAGCATAAAATGAAATACTCCGTTCTTCCTTATGAAATTCTTCGAGCGTTCTTAAAAACGCTAAATAAAATCCTGAACTATGTTTTCGTGAAAGGATTTTTTGTGAAGGATTTAAATTTTGAATTTGTAATTCATACATTAACAGATAAAAAAGATTTAAAACAATTTGGTTGTAAAACGGATGCTCAGTTTTAAAGTTATAATATTTTACTATGCGGATAATATTTTTAAAATGAGTTTGATTCTCTGAAATTTTCACAGAAATAACTTCTTTTTCAATCAAATAACTAATGACTTTTATACCTGCATCATGTACGACATTGTTAAGAATGAATTCTCTACAAAATATTATTATATAAACCTCTGATTTCTTTTTAATCCTAATTCTTCCAAGTAAACTTCCGAAGGGAGCTATTATACATTCTCCTAAAAATACTCTCCTGTCATTTTCATTAAATGCTACAGTCATTGTACCATCTAAAACAAACATAAAAATCACATATTTATCACTAAAAGAATAATTACATTCTTTTGCTTCTATAAATTTCACTAAACTGATATTGTTATAGTTTGGAGAACACATAAAAACTTTTGTAGAAAAAATGGAAAGAAGACTTAAATCTTCTTTCCATTTATAATTATTCATAAATACCTAAAGATTTACATATACCGGCTATTAAAGCCATCCGAACTGCTTGACTAGAGCCTGCAATGGCTCCTTTGGTTGCAGCAGCTATATTCCCTACAGAATGTTCCCAGTCATCATCATCTCTTCCTTTTTCATAATAAATAGAATATCTCGCAATCACAGATACCAAAAGAATTACCCTCTTGTCTTCATTTGTAAATGAGGGATTAATGCTGATTTCAGATTCGTAATTTGTAATAACATTATAGATGGAGTCAAATTCTTCATCTTGTATATCTATCAGATTATTTACAAAATCTTCAAAACTTAATCTGGCCTGATTACTTAGTGTTGAATTTAGTATAATATCCTCAAAACTATCCTCAGGACTATCTAAAATCTCTTCAATATCTTCTATATCCAAATTATTGGTGCTTAAAACATTGATTGTATTGGAATAAACTGAATATAATGCATCTATTTCAAAAGATACGTCTGATATTGTTTGCACACTAGGATTCTCCAAAAAATATGCATCCAGAATTACATTGTGTAAATGTCCAATTGAGTCATATGGGTTTAGAGAGTTTCCTGCATTTGGCCTATTCATTATACTTTGTTCCAATTCTTTATTGTTGGAATAACTATAATAATCTGCTTCGTCGCTACAACTTATAAGACAAATGAAAATGGTTAGAAAACCATAGATTAACAACTGTTTTTTCATGATTAAAAATTTAAATTAATAATCAGCCCTACATTCCCGGGAAGAGATACTGCTTTTTGAATTCCTTCCAAAACTATCCGAGAAGTTCGATTTGGACAAGCCTTGTATGGTGGCTTTTCATTAATTTGTATATCCATTTTCGGAAAACCGCTACCCTTTTATTTATATTCTTTATCTTTATTGAATCCTATTCCAACCGTCATTATAAACAAAGCCTGATATGCTTGCCTCATATCTAAAACATAGTATGAAGACGCTTATAATTGCTGCAACTTACCTTTTGTACGCAGCAATCCCTTTACGTGGGAATTATCCGGTTATTTCAGATAGTCTTGAGAATCTGAATTATGATCAACTTTATCAAAGAATTAGAAATTCCAAGAATACTCCCGAAAAATCAGAGATGTATTTATCCGTCTTTCTCCGGAAGGCAAAAAAAGAAAATAACATTCTTGAAATTGTAAATGGATATAAATATTATATGTACAGAAGTCCGGATCAAATTAATATGATTTACGCCGACAGCATGATCATGAGCTCCTTACAAACATCGGAAAATGCACTCATTAGTTCAGCATTTCTATCAAGAGGAATTGCCTATTATAGTAAGAAAAAATACAATCAAGCTCTTGATGATTATTTAAGAGCTCAAGACTATGCTGTACGAACCAACGATGAATATTTGATACACAAAATCTCATATAATATCGGAAATCTAAAGTATTATTTGGGAAGCTACTCCGAAGCAATTGAAATTTTTGAAAAATGTGTCAGCTTTTTTAAAGATGATAACCCAAAAGCTTATCTAAATACGCTTCATGCATTGTCGCTTTGTTATAATAAAACAGGCAAATATGATTTAAGTTCTGAAATTAATTATCATGGTATTAGTGAGGGTAAAAGACTTTCACAAACATTTATGGAGTCTTATTTTAGACATTTAGAAGGAATAAACCATTATTTCAAAAATAATTATGATTCAGCTATCCATTTCATTAAGACTTCCCTTCCGGATATAACTGACAATGGTGACTTTGCAAATGAATCAGTCGCACACTTTTATATAGGGATTTCGTATTGGGAAATGAACAATTTATCTGAAGCTATTAAACATTTTAATGCAGTAGATGAAATTCTGAGAGAGAAAAATTACATACGCGAGGATTTGACAGAAGGCTACCGGCTTTTAATTAATCATTATAAAAATAATAATGACCTTGAAAAACAATTGTTTTATACAAAGAGATTGGTAACTGCCGACAGTCTTCTAAAAGTAAACTATCAAAATTTGATGCCTAAAATTCATAAAAATTATGATATAAAAAATGTAATGGCACAGAAAGACAATATGGAAAAAGGATCTCACCGAAAAGACAAAAAAATAAACCTCCTTTTATTACTTGTAATTTCTCTGCTCATCATACTTACCCTTATCATTTACTCCTATTTCTATCAAAGAAAAAAACTTCGTCACCGATATGAGGTTTTAATCAAAAAAGAAAAAATAATTCATAAAACGAAAAACGAAATAAAAGCAGCATCTGACAAATCCATCGAATCACTTTTATATCAACTGGAAAAATTCGAAAATGACCAAAAATTTCTGGAACAAAATCTGACTTTAGTGAAACTTGCTGCTAGATTTAACTCAAATACTAAATACCTTTCTTATGTAATTCACAACCATAAAAATAATAGCTTTACTAACTATTTAAATTCTCTCAGAGTCAATTATATAATTCAGCAATTAAAAAACAATAAAAAACTTCGACAATACACCACTCTTGCATTATCTGAAGAAGCCGGATTTACAAGTAAGCAAAGATTTGTTGTGGCTTTTAAATCTATTACCGGAATTACGCCCGCTTTTTTTATTTCAAATTTAAAGAAAGATGATAAATGAGCTTTCCTCCCTAAATGGGTTAATCTCTCGTGAATTTACAAGCAGGGTAATTACTGCATCCGTAAAAACTTCCATATTTACCATAACGCTCAATCAATACACCACTACACCTAGGACAATTCATTTGGAGAATATCTTTAGGACTTTGAATTTTTCTATTCGCTTTAATGCTTAAATTATTAGAATAAATTTTGGAGACAATTTCCTGTTTAACTTTTTCGCTAATCCTGATTTCATTGTACTGAGAAATCGTTTTAAGTAGTTTGTTTAAATAAATGACATGCGTAGAAGTTTTGGTTTTTAATGTAGTTTTATTGCTGAAAACAATTATGGAAATGAATTCAAGGTTTTGGTATTCTTTGAGCAGATATTTGAGGGCATAGATATGACCTCTATTCTGCAGGACAGGATTATAAAATTTATTTTTATACTTATATATGACCTGTGTCCAGTTTTGTGAATTCTCATATCCTAAAATCCATCCTTTGTAATTTTTGGTTTCAATCACAAAGACTCCATAGTCTGATACTACGACATGGTCGATTTGTGAAAGAGAACCTCTAATATTCAGTTTTACATTATGAATTACTACATAGTCCTTACCCAACTTTCGCAAGACTCCTGAAACCTGGTTTTCACCAACAATTCCTTTTATCTTGGGTTTTAAATACCTGAATAGAAAGGTCAGGAAAATAATGAACAGAATAAATAAAGAAATAAAAATATCTTTCATGAGCTCAAATCTTTATAATATCCTATATTTCCCACTCTTCAAATCCCCTGTTCTCAATCAAATAATGACAGCTGTTCTGAAGCTGCGTGATTCCGGATTCTTTCCATTCTGAAATAGAATGATTGCCCAAAAGTGCGACTTGTATTTCTTTTTGAAATCTTTCTGTTTGATGCTCAAAGATAATTCCCCAGTAATCTGTGATCAGGTTCTTTTGTCGCTCGATGATTTCAGGAGAAGGAATTTTGTTTCTTTTCTGGTTATTAATTTTTGAATCAGATGGCAGTAAGTTCCATAGATCATTGTTTTTCCAGACCGAAAATGGAATCACATGGTCGATATCATAATTGGAAAGATGCCTTCCTGTCCAAACGCAATAAACTTTGCCTTCTCTTTTCAGGATTTCCTTGTACAGTTTTCTGGATTCCAGTATGTTTCTTTCGGTAATCGGTCCTTTTAAAACTTCATTTAAAACTTTATCCACCGAAAGATTATTTCCGGATGCGTTTACAGAAAACTCAGCCCATTTGAAAAGAATCGAATCCCTCCCACTGATAAAACTTCCCAAAATCCTGAATGCTTCATAATAATCAACCGAAATTGAAAATGTCCCGAAATTATGAATCAAATATTCAATATCCACACAACTGGATTTTCTTAAAGGCTGGTTCCGGTATTGGAAGATGGAGTAAAAATCATTGCTGATGGAACGCCCGATATATTTCATGGGCATTTTGGTGATGGTATCCCTGAGCTTCCTTGCCAATTCGATAAAATCTGCAAGAATCTCATTGGGAATTCCTCTGCTTTTCAAATCATTATAGAAAACGGAGAACCCACCTCGTACTTCGTAATAACTTATAATCTGTTTAAACTGGCTGGCAAAAGCCAAATTTGTTTCGCCATTGATTTGAGGAATAACAATTTCTGATTCTAAAATGGGATAATAATACAGTAACCATTTTTCAATCAACAATCCGGTGGGAATATGAACCCTGTTATGTTCAATTCTAATGTAGGGCGAGTTTTCCTGAATGATGTCAATTACTCCACGAAGCAGTGCAAACTTATAAGTAGTGGACTTGCTGTCCCTTTCTATGATTTTGCTGATGCTGTAGAAGACCTGGTTGTTCATTAGATATTTACTGGAAGCTCAAATATAACAATAAGATTAAAAATTTTAAGGCTTTACGGTTTCCCGTAATCTACTCATAAACAATTTGATTAGTATAGCATAATTAATATTTTTTAATACATTTGATAATCTACTATTAACGCCTCAACTACAAAACATGTCAGAAAAAATACAAAACAATATCTATTTAATTAAGGATAAATTAAAAGATCGTAATACCAAAACAAGAAAAATATCTACAAAAACAATAGACTTAAAGTATCTCTCCACATTTCTCAAATCTAAAAAATTTAGAGAACAAAAAGTGAAAGGTAATTTAAGCGAAAAGTATGAAATAAGACTATTTTACAAGCAATCTGTACGAGATATTAAATGGAAAGAGTTTATTAATTCTGTTGCTTTAGAAGGGGAAGACATTCTCAATTTAAATAAATCTAAATCAGAAAGCTATATAATTTTATTTCAGAATATTTCCACAAAAAAAATATATGCTTCTACAGGCGGTTACGCTCATATAACTGTTCAAGAAATTGCAACAAATGATTTCGGAATTGAAATTTTATCAAAGATTGTTAAATCAGAAGATAAGGCATTGAAATCAACGAAGGAAAGAAATTTGACTGGAGGTATTCAGGGAGAAATTAAATTTTTTAGAAATGATTATAATTTATATGAAAATGAAAATTTCGGTAAAATATATAATGAATTAAACGCATCCTTAAATAAGGATATTCTTACAAAAGCTTTTGGATTCAAACCTTCCGAAATAGATGCAAATAGCTTGTGTATTGCTAAAAATTCATTTTCTATTAAAAAATCTATATCATTCTCTCAACTTTTAAATGTCATTGAAAAATGTGAATCGCTATTAAAAAAGAAAGGAATTGAAATAAATAGTGTGGAAAAAATTGGTAGATCAGAAGATCTATTAAAAGAAACTCTTATAAACGAAGTATTACAAAACATTTTTCAAAATTACTTAGATGAAAATAAGCATTTTAGTGTGGAAATAAGTAATAGAGATTTCGAGAAATATTTTCAGGCTACTTCCTCTACTCTGACCTTCACTTATGATAAAAGATCTAACTCATTTAATATAGATGATGTAATTAGAAATATAGAAACGATAATTAAGCAATTAAAAATTGAAATTGAAGAAGAATTAGATTACGAACCATTTAAAAAAGTTATTAAAAACACTTATTTAGAAACTTTTGATGAAGATGGCAACACACTTACCCGTGATAAACTAATCAATCATTTTTGCGCAGAAATTATTCATGAGGGTAATACTTACTTTCTAATTGAAAAAGATTGGTACGTTGTAAAAGAATCTTTTATAAAAAAGATAAACGAACAAACACAGTTTTTTTTAAGTGAAAATAAATACAGTGGAAAAAAAATGCTAAAATGGAACGGAGGTGAAGAAAATGATTATAATGCTTCCTATCTTGGTAAAGATAATATGTACGTATTTGATAGGTTTACAAGTTTAAATATTGAAGCTTGTGACATTTTAAATGTTGAAAAAGATACTTTGTATTTCTACCATGTGAAAAAAGGTTTTGATAATTCCATGCGTGACTTATGCAACCAAGTTTATATCGCTGGAAGGAAAATCCATGAAGACGTAAAGTCCAATTATGAGTTTTTAGAATCTCTATACGACAGTGTAGCCAATTCTAAAGGTAAATCACCTTACACTATAAGGGCAAAAAAACAGTTTGATAAATTATCTAAGAAGCAGTTCATAGCCAAAATTAAAAATAAAAAAGTTGTTATTGTGTTAGCTGTAGCTGATTCTTCAAAAAAGAAACGAGATTTATTTACGAACATAGAAAAATTTGAATCCAACATTGCAAAATTTATGCTTACAGAATTGGCTAAGAATATGAGAAATTTAGGTATAGAATTTCAAATAACTCAGATAGATAAATAAAAATCCCAGCATGGAAACAATAAAAAAAGTCAGAAAAGAATTGATTGACAAAGTTTACAAAAACCGAGGAAGTTTTTTAGCACTAGAAAAATTCGGACGTTCTAAAAATATTTCAGATTACTCAGAAGAGGAAATTAATGAAATGATTTTAGGAATTTACCGCCATAAAATGATGCTATTAGTAGATGGAGATTATTTTATTGACATGAATAAGGTAATTAGGGCAGAATGTGAGTTAGTGGATGTATCTTACTTAAAAAAATTAAGCCTTGAGGATTACAAAAATAATTTGCATAATTCACTAAGTAATATACGTACTTTTTATGTTAAAGATTATTTTCTGGTAACTGACCACCCCGAAAAGGGAATTGAAAAACACAAAATCACAAGGTTTCTTTCAAAAGTTGGATTTTTAAAGAAAGGACGAGGGAAAAATTCTACTTCATTTAGCATAGCAAATACCTATGATAAATTATTATTTGGAGAGTATCCTAAGGATTTATATCATCCCATCAAACATTATATAAATGGTTTATTTTTTAATGATGACTACTACATAACCGATTTTGAGATTAATAGCTCATTTGAATTCATAAAGTAATTTTGAAATATAAAATAGATAAAAAATGAAAGAATACTATGTAGATTTAGTTAATGTTATTATTGATGGCAAAAGCTCAGAAATTGTAACTATTACGGGCGCTGGAAATTATGATCCTAATATAGTTAAAAATAAAGCTATAGAATTAGTGAAAAAAACTTTTCCAAATGCGATTTTAGCTTCTGTTATTCTAGAACATAAATTTGTTGATCTTAATACTTATAGGGAAATAACTGGTTCAAACCCTCCTTGGCTTTATAATATAAAATAATCCCTTTAAAATAATAATTAATCTTCTTTTTAGTATGTTTGTGTACAATTTTAAAGAGTGAGATTAAATTCAATTAACAATACATTCTCAAGTTTCCAGTCTTTAATAACATTTTATCAATTTAATAAAGATAAATCATTTCAAGACGTTCATTTGGAATTGAGTTTTTTCTTTGCCGCTAATATGAGTTCGGCTTTAGGAGCCATACTAGATCTACTAATTGACGACTTTAATGATATACATTTTGACTATATTACTCCAAGAGTTGAACAAATCTTATTAAAAAATGATTTTCTATCATATTATGGAAAACATAGAGAAACTGATTTTAACAACACAACGATTAAATATCAGAAATTAAAACCAACTGATGGTAAATTTTTCAAAAAATACGTTCTTGAAGAATTAATTGACGGTCACCAAAATGATTTACCTCAGATGACCGAAGGGGCAAAAGATAAAATTATTGAAGCTATTTATGAAATTTTTGTAAATGCTCAAATCCATAGTGAATCTGAATTTATTTACACGTGTGGTCAATTCTTCCCAATTAAAAATACAATAGAATTTACTGTAGTTGACGTTGGTATAGGTTTTAAAGAAAAAGTAAATCGTCGCTTTGGCTCAAATCTCTCATCAGTAAATGCTATAAAGTGGGCTGTCGAAGATAAAAACACTACTAAACAAGGCATCACTGGAGGTATAGGATTGGCTATTTTGAAAGAATTTGTCACTTTAAACAAAGGTAAAATGCAAATAATAAGTGGAGATGGCTTCTATCAATATGGTCAAAATGGCATAGAAACTGCTGTATTTAATGGCGAATTCCCCGGAACTATTGTAAATTTGCAATTTAAAACTAATGATTTGACAAATTACTCTCTTGTCAGTGAAGTTAATATAAATGATATATTCTAAAATGGAAACAATAAATATAAGTGTAATAAATACTATTGGCGATTCTTATGGCGTTGAAGCTGAAGATGGTCAAAAAATTCATGAGCTTATAAAAAAAGCCTTAGACGCAGGACACAAAGTTGTAGTTTCATTTTTAAATATAGAAATGCTTACTACTGCATTTTTAAATACTGCAATCGGACAATTATATAAGGATTTCAGCGAAGAGCAGATTAAAGCTAACTTCAATGTTTCGGATTTATCGGACGCTGGGAAGATTTCTTTAAAACGTGTCGTTGACACGGCTAAATTATATTACCAAAATCCTGAGGCTTTAGATGAAAGTATAAAAAACATTTTAGAAGACTAATTATGTCAAGGTATAAGCTACATGAATTTAACAAACTAGCTGAACGAAGTATATTTATTGATGCAAATGTTATTATATACTTGTTTTGGCCAACAGGACAGCATAATTTTGAAATGAGCTATGCAAAAGTTTTCAAAAATTTTCTTGTACAAAAAAATAAATTGTTTGTGGATATTTTTATAATTTCCGAAATAATAAATAGAATTCTTAGGATTGAACATCAAAAAATTTCTTCCACTCAAAATTTTAAAGATTTTCGCAACAGCGAAGTTGGAAAAAATGCTTTAAATGATATACATATCATATTAAAAGATAACATTCTAAAAGTTATTGATATTGCTTCTAAAGGATACAGCCAAAAAGAAATAGAAAGTTTTTTCAATATTGAGGATATTGATTTTGTTGATAAGGCAACAACTCTTTTATGCAAAGAAAACGATATGGTGCTTCTTACAAATGATGGAGATTTTAAAAATTCAGCAATTGAGATTATTTCTGGAAATCCTAAATTAGTATAAACGATATAGTTGTCTTAATACATTGATAAGTTTATAAAACAAACGCAGACTATGGTAAGACCTCACACTCTATATCTTTGGGAATTCAGAAAATCTAAATAATGACGCAGAACTTCGTTAGATAATGTCTATTCTTGAGGAACAGTATTAATATTAATAGAAGAAAATGGATGAAACTCAGGAACCCAACTTACCAATTCATTTCCCTCTTGTTTATGATGAGCAATATTGGGAAATAAGTCGACATCTATTGGAAATTTTGCATTTGGATTGTGAAAAAGATTAAGGCCTTGTGACCAAGTTTCATCTCCATCTTCGTTCACTGTGTACATAAACGAGACCGGTATAAACGAGTCAGATTCTAAATCATACCTATCTCCAACTCTTATTAGAATTTGTCCTTTTTCTCTGAAACCAGCCTCAATTCCCATTCTAGTGAATTTACCAAGAGTTCCTGTAGATGAAAATAAAATTCCACTAACATTTTCAGAATTTTCTTGAAGAAAAAAACCAGCAGGTATTTTTGCTCCTGTCTCCTTTGTATAATGATCTACATTTATGATCTCAATTTTTTCAGAACCATCTTCATTAATTAGGACAACATCTCTTTTTCCATATAAATACTCCACAAGGGCAGTAAAGGACCAGGTCATTGAAGCATTGTCGTGAAAATCAGCTATTGCAAAAATTAGAGGTTTATCTTTTAAATGCTTTAATTTCCAATACTCTTTATTTAATTTGGAATAAAGTGCACTACCAAATCGTAAAGGCATTTCATTTTCTAATTTTTCTTTGATTTGAGCAGGAGTTGCTGCATCAACATCATGAAGTAAATATCTAGGTGGATTATTTTTACGATCGACTATAACTGCCTCAATCCCTATCTCAACCTCATTTTTTTTAACTAGAAAATCTGGTCTATTATACCCTCTAATTATTTCAAAGTGAGATTCTATTAATGATGCAAAAAGATAAATCTCCCAAATTCTAGCATCAAAACCATTTATTGATTGAAACTGTTCAATAAAATTACCATCAATATCATCTAAATGATTTGATATTTCAATTATTGCATTTTTAGAAGCCTTTAAAGCTATATCATTATTTAAACGTATGAAATAAGGATGCAATTTTCTTTTGTCAACTATAATCTTAAAAAGATCAAGGCCTTTTTTAGAAGCTCCTTGTACTACTACCCTAACATTCTGAGCAGTATGCCACTTTATTGAATTCTTTAATGTACTTATAGCTTCTTCTTTTGTTTTAAAACTATGCTGAACTTCAAACGCTCTAAACTGCTTGTTTTCATCCCGAGCCATTAAAGTATAATTGAAATCTTCATCTTCATAGTCGAATAGTAAAACTCCTAAAATAGAATTATTTTCATTAGAATAATACCCAACTTCTTGAGCTATAAAATTTGTATAAGGATGTCTAGTAAATAGCATATAGATATTGAATCTATTTCTATTTATTTCAAACACTTCTATTTCCTTTATTTTTCTCATAATTATGCTAGACAAACAAATGTCCAAAAATATTCTCAAAATCAACAGAACATATTTGTAGTTAAAAATTGAAGTTATTGAATAGTTACGAAGATGTTAGCCTGACGTTTTTTTATTAAAATGCAGCCTGGATTTGCACCAGGACTTCTCATTTAGAAATAAGCGTGCTATCTAATTACACCACTGTTGCATTTTTATACCCTAATGGTAGCCTTAAGACTACCAGACACCTCGACCTCCCCAAATTTAGCTTGTTTATAATTGAATTTGTGGAGAGTTAGGGAGTTGCTTCTTTAATTAGGTTGCTTTTGTGCACCGTCTAATATTTTTCCAGTTTTAGGATTTGTTCTTTCAAAATTTTCATTTCTCCATTCAATATTTTCTACGTTTACTTTTTGAAGATATTCGCGACCATATAGATATAATTTTTCATTGATAACACTACCAAATAATATTGAATTTTTAATTCTATATAATCCAACTATTTGTGGAGTTCCTCCACTGTAAATATCTTTCATATTATTTAATGTTTTTATCAAACATTGATAAACACCGCGACTTGTTCTATATTCATTATGAGATTCTCTTTCTAAATTTTCAAAATTTTTGTTGAATTCTTCTGCACCTGAACCACCGCTATATACTTTGGTCGAAATTAATGGTAACTCAATTTCCTCGTACGTAAATTCTTCGCTTTTGTAATCGTATAAATATTTAAATAGTTTAAACTCATGACTTATTCTTGTTCCATAAATAATATTAAAATTTTGATTTAAAGCAAATTTTGGATATAAATTAATAGCTTCAGAAATGAATTTGTATATTCTTTGTGATTTTATTTCTTTAGTGTCCGTATCATTAAAAAATATACCATAATCTATTTGCGTAATTAGCTGATTTATAATATTTGAAGGCAGTAAAACATCTCCACTAAAACCAAATATTTCTGGTGAATTAATACAACCAAACACCTTTACACCATAATCATATTTACCATTTTTACCCCAACTAAATCTACTATCTGAAGCAATATAAAGTGATGCAATTTGGTTTCCATTTTTCTTTTGATCTACTCCAATCCAAGATACAATTAACGTCATATAAAATAGTGGGTAAAAATGTCAACTAACTCTCAAATATCCAAATATTTAATGAATAAGCAAAATTGATTAAATCACTTATTGTCATAAATATATGCATTTTCTAATTATTATAATTACGATTTTTTATTTAACCTATATTTGAGTTATGACTTTTAAACCTATATATTTTATATTTCTCCTACTACCTCTTCTATCCTACTCTCAAACGATAGCCACAGTAGTAGGCATAAAAGACGGGGATACCATTGTCGTACTTCTGAAAGACAAAACTCAGCAAACACTTAGATTAGCTGAGGTCGATTGCCCGGAAAGTGGTCAGGCATTTGGAAAAAATGCCAAACAGTTTACATCTGATGCCGTTTTTGGAAAGGAAATAACTTTTGAAGAAACAGATCAGGACAGATGGGGACGTACTATAGCGAAAGTATTTTATGATGATAACTTGTATCTATCAGCTGAAATTATAAAAGCCGGTATGGGATGGTGGTATTACAGATATTCAGACGATGAAAGCCTTGGCGACTTAGAAAAAGAAGCGAAAGAAAATAAACGTGGTTTATGGCAAGACCCCCACGCTGTGTCTCCTTGGGAATTCAGAAAGAAGAAGCAAGAAGAACGAAATTAATGTATATTTATACTTGTGAAAGAGTTAACACTTGAAGATTATCAAAAATTATCGAATCACGAACAATATGACCTTGTTTTTAAACAAGGTGATTTCATTGATGTTTATATAAAATCAGATTCTCGATTTGTATTGTATTCGTTATTCACATTTTTTGTAGAGGTCGAATACAAAGTTTCTCAGAATAAAATTATTGGAATTGATTATTTTATTGACGGAGAAAAGTTGGAAAGACATACTACCTATTAAAATCTTTAGTTCCTTTTTTGTTTTTCTTTATTTTTTTTGAATAGCTGAAAATCAGCTATCTCCTTTTCAGTAACAGCACCATAAATTTCACCAAATACATTCATTGAGAAGCCTAATGCTTCAACTATTGCGATTAATGTAATGATTCTTGATTTTGTATTAGCGTTAAAAATATCATTTACAGTAGCTTTCCGTAAATCTGCAGCTATTGCAATCTTTTCATAGCTCTTTAAAACTTCTTTCTCATCATTCGTATTGACAGGATGTGTTTTATTTTCACTTAATAACTTTTTAAGTGTGATTGCTACTTTAATTTGAATATGGTTATGATATGTTTTATCCACAATGCCAATTAAAGAATTTTATAAAATTTATTCGGTACGGTTTGGCGTACCGAATAAATTATTTATATTTGAATAATTTATAGTATTGAAATAGTTTAATAAATTTGCAATTCTTCCAATAGGATCAAAATATTAGAAGCAATTGCTTAGATTCTCGAATCGAAAACTGGTAATTTTTATGCACGAGAAAATAAGCAAGATGCTCACGACCCGGGCGTGGGCTCTCTTATCGTGCAAGGTATGCCAGTACCCCGATTCGGTAAGTTGAGTTCCACGCCCTCCTTTTTGGGTTGGTTTTTCAACTGGATTTCTAAGCATCTTCTTTTTCTGGTGAAGTTTTGCAGCACATAACAACACAGAAATAATCTTAAAAAAAGAAGGCTTATGAAAAAACACATTTAACAACAATAAGTAAACATATCTTACAGTAAAAGCATAACGAAACTTGTGTTAGTTATTTAGCTTCTCTGTCGGGGCATCTAAACATTTAGGTGCAAGGTAAGAAAGCACCAATGCTTCGGCAGAGATTTTTACTGTAAACAAGAGGTGATAATACATTCACTTTGTACTTCCTTCAGACTTATTGTTTAGCAATTTAGATGATATGAGCAGATGTGGAAATATTCCCGATTATGCTACTCATCATCATCACGCTTAAAAAGCCAAAGAAGCATTTATAAATGCTCATCCTGCCATAAAAATATGACGGGCTTGCGACAGCTTTGGCCAAAGAGCAAAATAATTATTGTATCACTAAAACCCATTCAAAATTATGAAAATCAAACTATTAAACGGGAAGGGAATTGTGCCGAGGCACCTACTTATTGTCCTTATGACCTTGTGCTCACTCGCTTCGGCGCAACAACCTCCCAAGATCATTACCGGAACCGTTTATGATGCCGGCGGCCCTATCCCGGGCGTTTCTGTTCTTGTCAAAGGAACGAATCTTGCTACCGTCACCAATGAAGACGGTACGTATGCTATTTCGACAACGGAATCAGACACCCTGGTGTTTACTTATCCCGATTATGAACCGGTGGAAGCTGTGGTTGGTAACCAAACGGCCATCAACATTGAAATGTATGAGGCAGTCGCCTTGCAGGAAGCCGTGATCAATGCCGGTTATTATACTGTAAAAGATAAGGAAAGGACGGGGAGTATTTATCGGGTATCAGCAGAGGAAATAGAAAGACAACCGGTCAACAATATTCTGGAATCATTGCAGGGTCGCGTTCCGGGATTGGACATTGTTCAGACAACCGGTTTAGCCGGAGGTGGTTACACCGTACGAATTCGTGGACAAAATAGCATATCAGCCGGAAATGAACCACTGTATGTAATAGATGGAGTTCCGTATGATACAGGTACGCTTTCCGATAGGCAAACTTCGGGTTCCGTCTTGCCTGATGCACAAATAAATCCGCTGAATACCCTAGATCCAAGTTCAATCGAATCCATTGAAATACTCAAAGATGCAGATGCGACAGCCATCTACGGTTCACGTGGTGCCAATGGGGTCATTCTGATCACCACTAAAAAAGGGAAGTCCGGAAAAACGGAATTCAGCGTAAATGCTTCTACTTCGGTGCTTCGTCTTATCAAGTTTCAGAAATTATTAAATACACAGGAATACTTATCGGTAAGGGAACAGGCCTTTTTAAACGATGGGTATTCGGAATATCCGGCTACGGCCTATGACGTAAACGGAACATGGGATAGGGATCGATATACGGACTGGCAAAAGGAATTCTTAGGCGGTACTGCTTTTATCAACACCTTGAATACTGCGGTTTCAGGAGGCAGCGAACAGACCTTTTTTAAAATTGGCAATAGCATCCGAAAAGAAACAACCGTTTTTCCGGGGCATTATAATTATAAAAATCTGGCATTTTATGCTTCGGTCAGTCACCGATCTAAAAACGATAAACTCCATCTTCAGTTTACAGGAAATTTCGGGCAGGATCAAAACTATCTGCCGGCAACTGATCTTACATGGATATCGACTTACCTCCCGCCGAATGCTCCGGCCTTGTATGACAGTGAAGGAAATCTGAATTGGGAAGATTCAACATGGGAAAATCCCCTTGCCGCAATGGAAAGTGAATACCGCAACAAATCCAATAATCTGTCTGCCAATGCGCGTATTCAATACGAACTCTTCAAAGCACTTAGCATTAGTTCCAGTTTTGGTTACACCCATGCTGATTTACAAGAAACCCGTACTTCTCCTCATACGATGTTCAATCCTGCATGGGGATATGACAGCTCCTTTTCCAGCATCTTTGATAACAGAGGGCAAAGAGATTCCTGGATCATCGAACCGCAGATCAATTCCTCCTTTCAGTTGGGCAAAGGGAAATTTGATTTTTTGGTGGGAGGAACCCTTCAAAAACAAAACAGCGAAAGACTGTCTATCCTGGGTGCAAATTTTATCAGCAATGAATTCATCAGGGATTTGGGTGCCGCTTCTGAAATCAACATCCTCACGGATCAAACCGCTCAGTACAACTACATCGCTTTTTACGCCCGGTTGAATTACAACCTGAATCAGAAATACATCCTGAATCTTTCCGGAAGAAGGGACGGCTCCAGCCGTTTTGGACCCGACAACCGCTTTTCCAATTTCGGTGCTGTAGGTGCGGCCTGGATTTTTTCAAAAGAGCATTTTTTCCAAGATCTTCGTTGGTTAAATTTTGCAAAGCTCCGAGCCAGTTACGGTATCACGGGAAATGACCAGATCGGAGATTATCAATATCTCAATACGTACAGCATAGGATCTGCCAATTATGACGGAAACATTGCACTTTCCCCTACCCGCTTGTATAATCCCTCTTATGCATGGGAAAAGAACCGGAAATTCGAAGTTGCCCTTGAATCTGAGTTGTTCTCCAATCGCGTGCGGTTTGAAATCAATTATTACAACAATACGTCGGACAATCAGCTTTTAGAAATTCCCCTACCCGTCACTACCGGTTTTGCAGGCATCAATTCCAATCTGGATGCAACGGTTCGCAACTCAGGTTGGGAATTTATGCTCACAACCCGAAACATTCAGAACAAAAACTTTAACTGGTCTACTTCTTTTCAATTTACCCTGCCAAAAAATAAACTCATTTCCTTTGAAGGACTCGAAAATTCCACTTACATCAATTCACTGGAAATTGGTTATCCCATCGGGATTTATAAACTGTATGAATTAACAGGAATCAATCAGGAAACCGGATTCTATGATTTCAGGGATTACGACGGAGATGGCGAGATCAGTTCACTGGGTGACCAACAGTACATCGCAGATCTCAATCCTAAATTCTATGGTGGAATAGAGAATAACTTCCAATATAAAAATCTGAAACTAAATTTCTTTTTACAGTTCATGAAAAAGGATAATTTCAATGAGTTTTACGGAACCGAACCACCGGGACTGATGCGGAACCAACCCGCAGGAATTCTAAACCAAAATCCCATCCAGCCTTATACGACAGGAGAAAATTACGATGCTTACTTTGCGCATTACCTCTTTAGCATTAGCAATGCCGCAGTATCAGATGCTTCTTTTATCAGACTAAAGTCACTCAACATCGCTTATTCGATTCCTACTCAAAAAGAGACAGCTTACAAACTGACGCTATTTGCACAAGGATATAACCTATTGACCCTTACCCGATTCAAAGGACGGGATCCGGAACAAAATCCGGGCTTTCTTGCTCCTCTCAGACAATTTACTTTTGGATTTAAACTCGAATTATAAAATCAATCACATGAAAAATACAATACTACAAATCATAGCAACAGTAAAACCAACCTACGGAATGGTTTTTCTATTCTTTTTTCTCTCCGCTTGTGAAGAATTTTTAGATGTTCCTGCGCCAAACGGTCAAATCACGCAAAGCCAGATTTTTGAAGATCCTCATACAGCGGAAGCGGCAGTAACAACCCTTTACACTAAACTAAGGGACAATACGCTTTTGACCGGAAGAATTGAGGGAATGAACGTTCTGATGGGACTCTATGCAGATGAATTGGATTATTACGGTTCCTCAGGCCAACCTATTGAAACATTCTACAGACACCAGATCATTGCATCCAACAGCTTGGTACTCAACATTTGGAAACGATCTTATGAGCTGATTTATATGTGCAATTCTGTAATGGAAGGTCTACAGAACTCCGTACATCTCAGCACGGAGCTAAAGGATCAATTAATGGGTGAGGCATTATTCGTTAGAGCTTTAACGCATTTTTACCTGACAAACCTTTTTGGAAAGATTCCCTACATAACACAGACAGATTATGAGATGAATCAGGATGTCTCTCGGCAGGATGCCAACGAAGTGTATCTACAAATCAAAGAGGATTTACTCCTATCCAAAAGTTTGCTTCCTTCGAACGATCTGAACGGGGAACGAACCAGAGCGACTTCGTTTGTGGCTTCTGCACTTTTAGCCAGAGTATACCTATACAATCAAGAATGGCAAAGTGCTGTTAATGAAAGTTCGCTCCTTCTAAATGAATCTTCATTTTTTATACTGGAATCGAATATAGAAAATGAATTCTTAAAAGAAAGCACCTCCGCTATTCTCCAACTCAAACCGGGTAACGCAGGACAAAATACCCATGAAGCGATTTCTTTTATTTTTCAGCAAGGACCTCCAAGTTCCTTTGCGCTGAATGAGGCATTTATAAATTCATTTGAAGAAGGAGATTTACGAAAGCAATCCTGGATCAATTCAGTAACAGACGATAATCAAATTTGGTACATGCCATACAAATACAAACAATCCGGAAATACAGGTACTACAGTTGAATATTCCATCGTCTTTCGTTTGGCTGAACAATACCTGATCAGAGCGGAAGCCCATGCGCACCTCGGAAATTTATCTTCTGCTCTCTTCGACCTGAATAAAATCAGAAGCCGGGCAGGTTTGCCTGAAATTACTTCAGGCAGTGCCGAAGAAGTTTTGGAATCAATATACCGTGAAAGAAAATCCGAACTTTTTTCGGAACATGGACACCGTTGGTTTGATTTAAAACGATTGAATAAAGCAGATGCCGTGTTATCTCCGATTAAACCTTCTTGGCGTCCAACAGATATCTTACTTCCTGTACCCGAATCTGAAATTTTGTTGAACCCAAACCTTTTACCTCAAAACGAAGGGTATTAATAGTTTGAAATGAGAAATAAATTTTTTATCATAAAACTTCTGATTTTGATTCTGGGAGTTCAAATTGGAGCACAGGATAATTCAAAAAAATTGGAAACCTACCATAGTAAATTTGATTCGCTTTGGAGTAAAAACATTTACGTCCAAAGCAATAGTGAAAATGGGAAATGGATGGTTTTCTCGGAAGTTTATGACCTTAAACCGCCTAAGATTACATTATTGAATGTGCAGGATTTGACGAACTGGGATATAAGCGATAGCTACATGCATGCATTTTCCTCCAACAGTCAGTACTTTGCATCTCTTTCCCAAGACAGTACGCTTTTGATTCAAAATCTGAACAACCATCATCAGGTGAGGTTAGAAAAGGTTATAAAATTTCATTTCGACAAAAAAGACCATATAATTGCATTGAGCAAGAGAGGAAATCAAAATTCCCTCTTGCTTTTTGATGGGACTACAAACCAGACAAATGAAATAGAAAACGTAAAGGACTATTTCATAAACCCGCAAAAAGATACTTGGGTCACGCTGTCTCAATCTGAAAACCAAGAGGAATTAACACGGTACTCAATCCATGAGCGGGAAAATAATTCTGTTTTCATAAGTAATTCCGAAAATATAGCAGGTTGTGTTTGGAATGATTCGGGAAATGCTATGGGATGTTTTTTAAAGCAAAAAGAAAGCAACTCCATCCTCCTTTGCCAAAACAATCAGACCCGCATACTTACTGATGCAGAGATAAATCGACACTTTAAGGATTTTTCCATTTCTGATAAAAAGCTTGAAATTTCAGAAGACGGGAAAAAGGTTTTCTTTTTCAGAAGTCTAAAGACCAATCCGGACAAAAAAACGAAAGAAAAAGACATGGAAGTCTGGGACACATCGGATCCGTGGATTTTTCCTCAGATGAATGAATTCAACAGCTATGAGAGAAAATTTTTCCTAACGCTATGGCAGACTGAGACAAAAAATGTATCTCCTATAACGGATTCCATCTTTTCATCTTACCAATTGAATAAAAATCACGAAATCGCATTGGTTTACAACAAATTGGACTACGAGCCGCAATACAAATATTTTCCGGAGTCAGATATCTATCTCTTACACCTTTCAAGTGGTAAAAAGGAAAAAATTATAGAGAAGCAATCGGTACATCCTGGTCTTATTTCAATTTCACCCTCCGGAAATTTTATTGCATACTTTTCGGACCATCATTGGTGGTTATATGATGTGAGAAAAAAGAAAAAAAAGAATTTGACGTCCGAACTACCATTTCCTTTTTCCCAAGAAGAATTCGACCTTCCCTTTGGATCACCCGGATGGATAGAAGATGAAAAATATCTGATTGTTTACGACCAATATGACATATGGTTGTTAGATACCGGAAACAATACCCATAAAAAACGAACCAACGGAAGGTCTTCCAAAATGAAATACCGAATCAACCGCGATGTAGACCGGCACGATTCTAAATATTTATCCTTATTAAGTGAAAGCACAGGTGTATCCTACAATCCAAAATCCAGAAAAATAATACTCGACAGGACGGGGCATGATTTGAAAACAGGAATCAGCATTTGGGATAAAAACGAAATAGTGGATTTAGTATATGGGTCAGCACTGACGGAAGATTTAACGTTATCTTCTAATCAGTCTTTGCTGATCTATAAAAAAAGTAAATTCAACCTGCCCCCATCCCTCCATAGTATTGATTTATCCAACCACAAAACAAAAGAACTCTATCAAAGCAATCCCGGGCTACTCCAATTTGATTTGGGGAAACATGTATTTTACCACTATAAGGAATCTGACAACAACGAATTGGAGGGACTAATTTTCTTTCCTTCCAATTATAATCCCCAAAAGAAGTACCCGATGATTGTGAAAATATATGAAGCTGTAAATACTTTTGATATGCGCTACATGAGTCCGACAATTTATGAAGGAACCGGCTTTAATTTAGTTAATTATCTTACAAACGGATACTTTGTGCTGATGCCGACGATTAAATATGAAAAAGGAAACCCTGCAAAATCATCCCTTCTGTATGTAGAAAACGCTGTAAAAAAAGCATTGAAAACTTATCCCGTTGACCCAAAAAAAGTCGGTTTAATCGGACATTCATATGGAGGTTATCAGGCGACCTATATAGCGACAAAATCAGATATGTTTGCAACGGCCGTGGCCGGAGCTCCCGTTACCGATTTAGGTATTTATTATTTGGATATATCATGGGATTTCAAAAGAGAGCAGATATGGAGAATTGAAAATAAGCAATTCAGAATGGGAAAATCTTATTTTGAAGCGAAAAAGCAGTACAATGAAAATTCGGCGTTACAAAGTATAGAAGAATTAAAAACACCACTTTTGCTTTGGGCTGGAAAAGAGGATGGAAACGTAAACTGGACACAATCCGTTCATTTATTTATGGCGATGAAAAGACTAAATAAAGAAGGAAAACTACTTCTTTTTAACAACGAACCTCATTCTGTAGATAAGTTGGAAAATCAAAAAGACCTGTCAGAGGAAGTGATGAGTTGGTTTAACCACTATCTAAAGTAAAAGGAGCGAAAAATTTCGCTCCTTCAAAAAATTAATTAGGTGTATGCTGAAAGAGTTTTACCCTGCAAGTTGTTTCACCATCTTCAAGATTATAAACCTGCAAGCCCATGTATTTGCAATCATATCTTGCATCAACCACACAATCTTTCGGAGCCGATGTACAGACTCCGTTCTGGATTACATACCCTGTGATCAAGGGAGCTTCTCCCTTCACGTTTGTTTCCGTTGCAAATGCAAACGCAATAGCCATCAAAAATGCCATAATAGGCAGTCCTGTTTTGAAAATTTTTGTTTTCATACGTGTTAATTTTAAAATGATGACCTACTATTTTATACAGGTATTCGGTCTTACTCCTGAAGTGCACACTATATCTTTAGTTTATTTTTGTCATCCATTCTATTATCTAGGAACAAGGAAAAAAAGGAATATATTAATCTGCGAAATATTCAGGTTTTATCTTTTGTACCCATAACTGATCCTCTACGATTGCAATGATGGTATCTTTTATCACCCTGAATTCTTTGAGTTTCTGATCCCGTTGATGATAGAAATAAAAGCTGTGTCGGTATTCCTTTCGGTTCAAATCATAGACATCAATAATTCCGGCTGATTTCAATACCTTTTCATTTTCATATTTCCCCAAACGCTCACTGTTTATATAAAGATGATTTCCCCAAACAGAACTGGTTTTATTCACTAGGGTTGACTTTCCTAATTTATATACATTCTCCTTTTTGTAATAGCCAACATCAATCTGAGCACGCGAAATTGTGTCAATAGTTTTACCTGTAAATAGAAAGGATAGACGTTTATTGGCTACTTCAAATTGATTGCGGTAATAATAGACAAACACCATTTGATTCATGGGAGCATTCCATAACAAATCTCCATCGGTATCAAAGGTTCCATCTATTTGAGACTTTAATATGGAATCGCTCAGTATTAAATCGACCGTGTTGTTTCTTTTGCGCAGAATCCCCAAAACATTGGCTTGGGATTTTGTACGGGTTGTACTGATAAGTATTTGGTTGGAATCCAGCACCTGAAAATCATAAAAATAAGCTTCACCTTTTGAAAAAACTTCACCTTTCCAGTCGCTTGTTTTGCCTCGCAACAACACGGGCACCGTTCCGTCTCCTATAAAAAAGTAGGGAATCTGCACGTGGATTTTGATACGTTTAAAGGGTAAGTTGTAGTTTTCAATCTCAATTTTTATAAGCTCTGAAGCTCTCAAATCCCGACGGATGACTTTTAGATACAGCGGAGCATTGTAATTTCCTAAATAAATGTTTTGATCATCAATTCCTGCTATATAAAAAGCATTGGATTCCAATGGGAAACTACCTAATTCTTCCAATCTATGCGGGATATACTTCCGTTGAAAGGCATTGTTTCTTTTGATTTCTTTTTCGGATAAACCATATAACACTGCAACTAAGCTTATCCCAAATAAAAACAATCCTGTTATTTTAAAGATTATTGGCCTGATATTATCCACTAAACTGACCAATGCTAGAATGGCCAAAAGAATAAAAACCACATTGAAAATCAAATGTTCCGTCCACCCCAAATCTTCCAATACGCCCCCACAGGAACACGGAGTAAAAGAGGTGAAATTCAAAATAATGACGATGTACGCCGTAAACATTACCATCAGCAAAAAAGATAAATAAAGGCCTACCACACGGCTTTTCTCAAAAATCAAAAGCATAGATACCATCATTTCAATTAAAATAATCCCGTAGGAAATCGGAACGGCAAACGCACCCAAAACTGGGGATTGCCCCAATTGGGTTTGGAAGTCTTGGAATTCGAGTATCTTACTAACCGATGCATAAACAAACAATACGATATATAAATAACATATAAAATATACTATTAATTTTTTCTTTTTGATGTCAATATTAATCCCCATGATGAATTCTTATTTATCTCAATAATGTAAATTAATTGGCAAGTTTTTTATTTTGACAACAACTCATTTCAAATATATAAACATCAGAAAATCAAATTATTATCCATATCAAGCATTAGTTTTCCTATTTAGTGCATTTTAGCATTGATAAAGAATTATATCATTGAAGTGATAAAAATGAAGACCCATTTTCACAAAATAGAAAAAGGAAACTGAGATTACCAGGACAGTCAAAGACATATCATTCCTTTCGCTTCCTAGCAAGAATCTGATTGATACTCAAATATAATTTTGGATAAAAAAACATGAACTATATAACTAATGATGATCTGGAAAAGTTTCGCGTTTCTTTAATTGAAGACATTAAGAAAATACTACAAACTTATCATAGTGAAAATACTGAAAATAACGAAAACACAGAATGGCTCAGAAGTAAAATGATTAGAAAGATTTTGAACATTTCTCCCGGAACACTTCAGAATTTAAGGACGAGCGGAAAAATTCGTTATCAAAAAGTTTTAGGTTCTTATTACTACAGCAAATCTGATCTTTTAAAACTCTTTGATGGAAAATAATGTTTACTTGTCTCACTATTGGATAACTTACCTAATCTCAGTGTCAAATAATCCCGAAATTACTATATGGCACTTGACAATACTAATAGCAGTAGCCAGATTAGGTTTAAATCAAAAATCAGCAAAATCTATTGTAATAACAAGAAAATTACTTTTGAAACATTCAAAAATTAAAAGCATTCCTACATATCATAAGTACATCAAAGAACTAGTGAAATTGGGCATAATTCACTATACCCCATCCTATCACCCTTCCGGAAAAAGCCTTATCCAAATATTATAAGATTCTCATCTCAATCAGTAATTGCTTCTTTTATTCTTTGAATTTCCTGCTCTAATTTCCAAAGTTTCCCTAATGCGTCATTCTTATTCGAATTTAATATATCATCCGATAAATATTTAAATTCTTTGGTATTGCCTCGTTTCTCTTTAGCAAGTCTCTTCTGAAGCAACTTCATTTCTCTGTTTATCGTTTTACTTTCAGTAATTGCGTATTCTTCAGTTTGTTTGACAGAGTGATGTCCCAGCATTTCTTTGACCACATGTATTGGAACACCCATATTCAAAGTAACAGTACTTCCAAAAGTTCGTCTTGCTTTATGAGTGGTAAGTTCATTATCAATTCCACAGATAGCAGAAATTTCTTTCAAATATCCATTCATTTTTTGGTTAGACTTTACCGGCAAAGCTTGATTAGTAGTTTTACAGAAAGGATGATCCTTATATTTATCTAAAATTTGGATAGCCTTTGGTAAGAGCGGCACATCTGAGACTGAATTGGTTTTTTGCCGATTTGATATTATCCATAATTCACCATTTGAGCCTTTCTTGATATCTGATCTTTTTAAATTAAATACATCAATGTACGCCAAACCGGTATAACATTGAAAAACAAAAATGTCCCTTACAATAGCTAACCTTTCATTAGTTATTTCTTTTGATTCAATTCGCCGTAATTCTTCCCAGGAGAGTGGTCGTTTATTAAGTTTTACTTTCCTGATTTTAAATTGAATAAACGGATCAGAGTTGATAATTCCTTTAGCAACTGCTCTCAATACTATCTTCTTGAAATTACTGATATATTTAAGAGTGGTATTATGACTGCATTTCCTGACCGTTTTTAAATAAATTGCATATTCACTTATGAATTCATAATCGAGTTCATGGAATGTGATATCCTCTCTTTTATAATTGTGGCTTATGAATTCTTCTAAGTGTGATTTTGCAGTCTTATAACGCTCTAATGTCCCGGGAGCATATTCGGAAGAGACTAGTGCTTCGATCTCGTCATTATGCTTTTGAAATTCTATTAAAACATAGTTTTTCTTTCGGTCTGTTCCTTTTATGTGATTTATGATGTCAATTGTATAAATAATTTTATTTTCAGTAACCATTTTAGCTCTGAACATCATGATTTTAGATTCCAAAGAATCCAGATAAAAGTTTAAAACTTTCGCATCTTCTTTATTATCTCTTGCTCTTCCTCTTTTCTGATCCCATCTTGAAACGTTCCATTTCTTTTTGATCGAAATTTCCTTTGCAATTCCGTCTACTGTAACTCTCAAATAAATAAATCTATGGGGAGTTTCTCTCTTAGTCTTTTTTAAAAAGAATAATATTGCAAAACTATTTTCTAACATAACTTTAAATATTTATGGTTTATAAATTTCTAAATATTATGTCTTTGAATCAAGATGTTAAACTACTTAACATCTTATATTTTAATGAATTATACTTCAAATCGTGGCAGTTATTTTTCGGTCTGAAAAATTGCCACGATTAATGCAGAGTAATTTTGATTGCTTTTGAAAATTTTGTGATAGATGATTAATCAAAAAACCCTGCAATTCATTGTTATTACAGGGTTTTTGAAAATTTTAGAAGATTTTGAAAAGTCTAGCTTTTCATATTCAGCGGAGAAAGAGGGATTCGAACCCCCGGAGGTGTTACCCTCAACAGTTTTCAAGACTGCCGCAATCGACCACTCTGCCATTTCTCCAAATGGAAACCTTGACCGTTTCCTCATTTGTGGGTGCAAATATATAGTTTTTTAATTCAAATCTGCAAACCTAAATCGAAATTTCTATAGTCGTTCCCAATAAATCTTCGATCGTCTCTCTTTTTCTGATCAATTGCGCTTCACCATTGACCAACAAAACCTCTGCAGGTCTGAACCTTGAGTTATAATTGGAAGCCATTGAGAAACAATAAGCTCCGGCATTTAAAAAACACAAAACATCGCCCTCACGGATTTCATTTATTTTGCGATTGTTTCCAAAAGTATCGGTTTCACAAATATATCCGACTACGGTATAATATCTATTTCTTCCTTCCGGATTGGACAAATTCAGGATTTCATGGTGCGCACCATAGAACATAGGACGGATCAAATGGTTGAATCCACTGTCAATTCCGGCAAAAACCGTAGATGTCGTTTGCTTTACTACGTTGACTGAAGCCAGAAAATAACCTGATTGACTTACCAAATATTTCCCCGGTTCAAACATCAAGGTCAATTCTTTTCCATATTTCTTCTGAAAAACATTGAATCGATTGCCCAATTTTTCACCTAAATATTCGATATCCGTTTCATCACCATTTGGATAATAAGGCACTTTAAATCCACTTCCAAAATCCAAATAGTCCAAATCCTTAAAATCTTTTGCGACTTCAAATAAAATTTCCGCTCCTTGTAAAAACACATCGATGTCCAAAATATCAGATCCTGTATGCATGTGTATGCCATTGATTTTTAAACCTGTATTTTCCACCATTCTCTTTACAAGTGGCATCTGATGAACCGAAATCCCAAATTTAGAATCGATATGTCCTACCGAAATCTTTGAATTTCCACCAGCCATGATGTGTGGATTGATACGGATACAAACCGGATAATCAGGGAATTCATGTCCGAAATGTTCCAAAACCGAAATGTTATCAATGTTAATTTTCAACCCCAATTCCACAGCCATTTTAATTTCCTCAAAAGAAACACCATTTGGCGTATAAATGATTTCATTTGGCTCAAATCCGGCTTTCATACCGATCATCGCTTCTTGAATGGAAACCGTATCTAGACCGGAATTCAAAGATTTGAAAAATTTTAAAATGTTCAGATTTGTATTCGCTTTACAAGCATAATTTAATTTGACCTTCTTGACAGTAGAAAAAGCATTGATCATTCGCTCGTATTGAGCCCTCATAATTTCTGAATCGTACACGTAAACCGGCGTACCAAATTTCTCAGCAACATTTAGGAGCTGTTCTCTATCCATTGTCATATTAAAAATTTTTCTAAGTTGCAAAAGTATTAATTTGAATGAAAGATTAAAGCGAATTCTCAAATTTTCACTGTAAAAATCGCTAAATTGCAGGACTATTTTAAAATCATAACGCAAAACAAATTATGAAAGAAGTTGTCATCGTATCTGCCGTAAGAACGCCCATGGGCTCATTTTTAGGTGGATTATCTACTGTACCCGCTGTTCAATTGGGTGCAACTGCTATTAAAGGTGCTTTAGAAAAAATCAATTTAGATCCTTCAAAAGTTCAGGAGGTTTTTATGGGAAATGTTTTACAAGCCGGTGAAGGACAAGCTCCTGCCCGCCAAGCTGCTCTTGCTGCCGGTCTTCCCAATTCCGTTCCTTGTACTACCGTTAACAAAGTTTGTGCTTCAGGGATGAAAGCCGTGATGTTTGCTGCGCAAGCGATCAAATGTGGCGATGCCGAAATCGTCGTTGCCGGTGGAATGGAAAATATGTCCCAAACGCCATTTTACAATATGTCTGGTCGTACCGGAATCAAATTTGGAAATGCCGTTCAATTGGATGGAATCATTCAAGATGGACTTCAAGATGCCTACAACAAAAAAACAATGGGTTTTGCAGCTGATGCAACGGCTGTGAAATACAATATTTCAAGAGAAGCACAAGATGCTTTTGCCATCGAATCCTATACCCGTTCAGCCAATGCTTGGAAAGAAGGGAAATTTGCAGATGAAATCGTTCCGGTAGCAGTTCCTCAACGAAAAGGTGATCCGCTAATCGTTTCAGAAGATGAAGAATACAAATCTGCCAACTTCGAAAAATTCGCAAGTTTACGTCCGGCATTTGAAAGAGAAGGTACCGTTACCGCTGCAAATGCCTCTACTTTGAACGACGGTGCTTCTGCTTTGGTTTTGATGTCGAGAGAAAAAGCTGAGGAATTAGGCTTAAAACCATTGGCCAAAATCCTTTCTTATGGAGATGCAGCTCATGATCCTGAATTGTTTACCACGGCTCCTGCAAAAGCAGTTCCGGTTGCTTTGAAAAAAGCCGGATTGGACAAATCTGAAGTTGATTTCTGGGAATTCAACGAAGCTTTTTCCGTAGTTGGAATCGTGAACACCAATTTATTGGAATTGGATGCTGCGAAAATCAACGTAAACGGAGGTGCAGTTTCACTCGGACATCCTTTGGGAAATTCAGGTTCCAGAATTTTGGTTACGCTGATCAACGTATTGAAACAAAACGGCGGAAAAATCGGTGGAGCCGGGATCTGCAACGGAGGTGGTGGCGCTTCTGCGATGATTATTGAGAATGTAGAATAATTGTACAAAATACAATCTATAAAGTATCCTTGTCAAGTTTTTTTGGCAAGGATTTTTTATTTTCAAATTCCCAAATTATCCAATTTTCAAATTGAAAAATTATCTTTGTTCAAATTCATTTTTCTATGTCCATTCAAGAAAAAATCAATTCGCTTCGGGAAGAATTGAACCAGCATAATTACAATTATTACACACTTGACAATCCGACGATTTCCGATTTTGATTTCGATCAGAAATTAAAAGAATTACAAGAATTGGAAACGGCGCATCCCGAATTTTTCGATGCGAATTCTCCAACCCAAAGAGTTGGCGGAGCAGTTACCAAAAACTTTCCGACCATCGTTCACGAGTTTAGAATGTATTCCTTGGATAATTCTTATTCGATTGAAGATTTACAGGATTGGGAAAAAAGAATTGAAAAAACACTAGAAGAAAAAGTCGAATTTGTCTGCGAACTCAAATACGATGGCGCTTCGATATCCATTTTATATGAAAACGGCCAAATGAAACAAGCCGTCACACGCGGCGATGGATTTCAGGGCGATGAAGTCACTCAAAATATAAAAACCATCCGAACCGTTCCCTTAAAATTGAAGGGAAATTATCCCGAAAAATTCTACATCCGTGGCGAAATCATTTTACCGCTAAAAGAATTCAACCGCATCAATGCTGAACGGGAAAAAGAAGGTTTGGAATTATATGCCAACCCAAGAAATACGGCAAGCGGAAGCCTCAAACAACAAGACAGCGCTGAAGTTGCGAAACGAAATCTCGACTGTTATCTCTATACGATAGTGGGAAATAATTTGCCTTTTGAATCCCAATGGGAAATGTTGCAATCCGCTCAAAACTACGGATTTAAAATTCCTTCCACAGCCAAATTATGTTCGAATTTGGACGAAGTTTTGGCATTTATCGAATTTTGGGACAAAGAAAGAAAATTATTGCCCTTTGAAATCGATGGAATCGTCGTAAAAGTCAATTCATTTGCACAACAGAACGAACTCGGATTTACAGCCAAATCACCGCGCTGGTCGATGGCTTACAAATTCAAATCTGAAAAGGCTGAAACGGAATTGTTGAGCATTACCTATCAGGTCGGAAGAACCGGGGCGATTACACCGGTCGCCAATTTGAAGCCGGTTTCTCTCGCCGGAACGGTTGTGAAACGGGCTTCACTCCACAACGAGGACATCATCGAGAAATTGGATGTTCGGATTGGGGATATGGTTTATGTTGAAAAAGGTGGCGAAATCATCCCAAAAATCGTGGAAGTAAATTTGGATGTGCGACAACCTGATGCGCAGAAAATTGAATTCATCAAAAATTGTCCGGAATGCGGAACAGCACTCATTCGTAACGAAGGCGAAGCCCACCATTTCTGTCCCAATGAAGATGGATGCAAACCACAAATCATCGGGCGAATGGAACATTTTGTTTCAAGGAAAGCGATGGACATGGCAAGCATCGGTGGTGAAACAATTGTTTTGCTTTATGACAATGGTTTGGCAAAAGATGTGGCGGATTTTTATGATTTGAAAAAGGAAGATTTATTACCACTTGACAGGATGGCTGAAAAATCAGCACAAAACATCATCGATGCAATCGAAGAATCCAAAAAAATTCCATTTGAAAAAGTTTTGTATGCGATTGGAATTCGCCACGTGGGCGAAACGGTTGCTAAAAAATTGGCCAAAAAATTTCATTCGATTGAGAATTTGCAAAATGCAAGTTTGGAAGAATTGGAAAATGTGGAAGACATCGGAACGAAAATCGCGGAAAGTATCCAAGAATTCTTTTCCAAAGAAAAAAATCAAATCTTAATTGAACGGCTTAAAAAAGCAGGAATTCAACTCGAAATTGGCGAAGAAGAAAAACCGCTTTCCGATTTGTTAGAAGGAAAAACTTTTCTGTTTACCGGAACGTTGACGCAATTCACCCGTGAAGAAGCCCAAAAATTGGTGGAACAGAACGGTGGGAAAAATATTTCGGCGGTCAGTAAAAATTTGAATTATTTGATCGCAGGTGAGAAAGCCGGAAGCAAACTTAAAAAAGCAGAATCCATCGGAACGGTTGAAATCTTAACCGAAGATGAATTCTTAAAAATGATCCAGAATTAATTCTCCTTTTTTCGTTTTTCGTAAGGCGAATTGTCCATAGGATTGGCGCCAAAAGCGCCCATAAAAAAAGAAAGAATTGCCACAAAAATGGCGTATAAAATCATACCGATAAAAAATCCATAAAAAGGATTTTCACTGGAAAAATAGCCGATGCTCACTGCAATGAAAAATCCGACGATATAATAAATGTATACTTTTTTCATGGTCAAAATTAATTTGCAAAGGTACGGCTTACTTTTTCGATTCCCTCGATATTTTTCAATTGTTCTAAAATTCGTTCCAATTGAACCTTATTTTTAACTGAAACCGAAATTTTCCCATCAAAAACACCATCTTCTTCAGAAATATTGATGCTTCTGATGTGTACATGCAAATTGGAAGAAATGATTTTCGTGATGTCATTGACCAATCCAATTCTATCCAAACCGTGAATATTTATAATCGCCCGGTACAATTGGGAAGAAGAATCGATCCATTTGGCGCGGATAATCCGATAGGCTTGATTGGCTTGTAATGCAACTGCATTTGGACAATCTTTTTTATGTACCCTGATGCCTTTTGCAACCGTCACAAACCCAAATACTTTATCGCCCGCAATCGGATTACAACAGGAAGCCAAATCATAATCTAGTTTTTCTTCATCTGGTCCAAAAACCAGCGAATCGTATTTCTGCAGAATCAATTCTTCTGGCTGAGAAACGGTTTTGGCTTTTGGGCGGAATCGGTTGATAAAACCTGTAATACCTGATTTTCCTTCCGCAAATTTCCGCAAACTTTTGTTGTCAATTTCTCCCGTCGCAACTTTATAGAAAACATCCTGGCTGTTTTTCAATTTGAAAAAAACCTGCAAATCATTGACGATACTTTCACTAAAATCCAATTTCAAATGACGCAGTTTTCTGATCAGAATTTCCTTTCCCTCCTCAGAAGTTGCTCTGCGAGCAGCATTGAGCGAAGCTTTAATTTTTGATCTCGCCTTACTGGTGACCACAAATTCTAACCAATCCATCTTTGGTTTTTGATTAGGTGAAGTCAAGATTTCGACTTGATCACCACTTTGCAATTCATGGCTCAGCGGATAGAGTTTCCCATTCACTTTGGCTCCCAAACAAGTGTCGCCGATGTTACTGTGGATCGCATACGCAAAATCAAGCGATGAAGCACCCTTGGGCAAAGAAAACAAATCGCCTTTTGGCGTAAAAACATAGATTTCTTTGGCATACAAATTAAATTTGAAATTATCGATGAATTCAGATGCGTCCTGTCCTTCATTGTTTTCCAACATTTCCCGCACCTGACTGATCCATTCGTCTACTTTCGAATCTTCAACTTGGTAATTCTCCTTGTATTTATAATGCGCTGCCACTCCCCTTTCTGCCAATTCATCCATGCGCTCTGAACGGATTTGGACTTCTACCCATCTCGCCATCGGGCCCATTACGGTTATGTGTAAAGATTCATATCCGGTAGATTTGGGTTGGGAAATCCAGTCGCGTAATCGTTTAGGATTGGGGCGGAAGATGTCGGTCACGACCGAATAAATTTTCCAAGCCACAAATTTTTCGTTCTTTTTGTCGGACCGGTAAATAATACGGATGGCAAATTTGTCGTAGACTTCCTCAAAAGAAACATGCTGAGAAAGCATTTTTCGGTGAATGGAAAACACGGATTTTGAACGGCCTTTGATCTCAAATTCCAAACCTTCTTCTACCAATCTTTCGTTGACCGTTTGGGTAAAATCATGGATGTATTTTTCTCTTTCTTCTTTGGTTTCAATTAATTTTTGTTCTATGCTTGCGTATTCGTCCGGTTTGGTATATTTCAAACTCAAATCTTCCAATTCCGATTTGATGTTGTACAATCCCATACGGTGTGCGAGCGGCGCATAAATAAAAATCGTTTCAGATGCGATTTTCAGCTGTTTGTCCTCTTGCATGGATTCTAGCGTCCGCATATTGTGCAAACGATCAGCAATTTTGATGAGAATAACACGAACGTCTTCTGAAAGTGTTAAAAGGAGTTTTTTATAATTCTCCGATTGGATCGAAACATCTTGTTTGTTCAACACCGAAATTTTGGTCAAACCATCGATGATTCTGGCGATTTTCTCCCCAAATATTTCACGGATATCATCCAGCGTATAATCTGTATCTTCCACTACGTCATGCAACAATGCGGCTGCAATACTCGTCGCGCCCAATCCGATTTCATCAGCGACGATTTTGGCCACTTCAATCGGATGAAAAATATAAGGTTCGCCCGACTTTCTGCGTTGGTCTTTATGCGCTTCCACCGCCAAATCAAACGCCTTACGGATCAACTTTTTGTCATCCGTCGTTAAGGTTTGATACGAATGTTTCAACAATAATTTATACCGTCTTGAAATCTCCTGATTTTCCTTCTCTATAGGATCTAATACCTTCTCTTCTGCCATAGGTTAAAGTTAATTAAATTGTTCCGAAATCACAAGATGTCTTTGATCAGAACTGGTGGCCGACCGACGACTGCTTTTCTTCCGTTTATGACTATGGGTCGTTCCATCAAAGCTGGATGTTCTATCATTGCTTGGATAATTTCATCATCAGTCAAATCTTGACCTTCAAAATTCTCCTTCCATGCCTTTTCTTTTTTCCGTACCAAATCCAAAGGTCTAATTCTCAATTTTTGAATAATTGATTCTAAATCATTTTTAGACATAGGCGCTTTCATGTATTCTACAACTTCAAAATCTTTACCGGAATCTTCTATGATTTGCTTGCCTTCTCTACTTTTGCTGCATCTATTATTGTGGTAAATTTTTATCATTGTATAATTTTTGTAATTTAATTCTTTCTAATTTTCGAAGATATATATTCTAATTTTACTACTCAAAAAAATAAATATTGAATCTAAAATCCATTCACCATATCGCCATGATTTGCTCTGATTATCCGGTTTCTAAAAAATTCTACACAGAAATATTAGGTTTAGAAATTATCCGAGAAGTGTATCGAGCAGAACGAAATTCGTACAAATTGGATTTGGCACTCAATGGAAAATATATAATCGAATTGTTTTCTTTTCCAGATCCACCGGAAAGAGTTTCTCAACCGGAAGCTACGGGACTTCGGCATCTGGCATTTGAAGTCGAAGACTTAGAAAAAGCAATTGAAGAATTGAATTCCAAAAACGTTCAAACCGAACCGATTCGAACCGATGAATTCACCAGAAAAAGATTTACTTTTTTTGCTGACCCGGATGGATTGCCATTGGAATTGTATGAAATTGAATTAACCTAAAAGAACATCCAAACTCATCATCACCACAAATCCGGCGACAAATCCCAAAGTTGCAATGTCTGTATTTCCACTTTGCTGGGTTTCCGGAACGACTTCCTCAATTACCACATAAATCATGGCAGCCGCTGCAAAAGCTAGTGCGTAAGGTAAAATCGGAGTGAAAAAAGTTACGGCCAAAGCGCCCAAAACCCCAAAAATGGGTTCGACGATGGCAGAAGCTTGTCCGTACATAAAGCTTTTTCGGCGCGAAAGTCCCATTCGGCGAAGCGGCATAGCCACCGCTATTCCTTCCGGAAAATTCTGAATTCCAATTCCGATGGCCAAAGTCAGAGCGCCTGCAATGGTCGCTTCGGGAATTCCCGCTGCAACGCCACCAAATAAAACACCGACCGCCAAACCTTCGGGAATATTGTGAAGTGTTATCGCCAAAGTGAGCAAAGTCGTACGTTGCCAAGGCGTTTTCACTCCTTCCGCTTGTTTGAAGTTGATGTGTAAATGCGGTAAAATTTTGTCCAATCCAAAAAGAAAAAATGCACCTAAAACAAATCCAAATGCGACCGGAAAAATCTTCATTATCCCTTGGCCTGAACTCATTTCTACAGCGGGCGCCAGCAAACTCCAATAACTCGCCGCAATCATCACGCCACCGGTAAACCCCAACATACCGTCGAGAAAAACGCGGTTCATGGTCTTAAAGAAAAACACAAGAGAAGCGCCTAAGGCAGTCAGTCCCCACGTAAACAACGTCGCATACAAAGCGGCTAATACAGGAGGAATGCTTTCAAAATAGTCAACTATATATTGAAACATTCAAATAATTTTTACAAATCTAAAATTGTTAGTCAAATCTAACAAATATTTTTGATTAATTTTTATTCTGAAATATGAAAGGGATTAATTAGATTTGAAAAAAAGAAACACGTCATGAACAAAGCAGCATCTGAATTGGTTTTAAATCCGGACGGAAGTGTATATCATTGCAATATTTTACCAGAACAATTAGCCGATTTGGTTATTACGGTGGGTGATCCTGATCGTGTGGAAAAAGTTTCCCAATATTTTGATGAAATCGAATTCAAAACCCGAAAAAGAGAAATAGTCACCCATACAGGAAGTCTGAATGGAAGACGGATCACCGTAATTTCTACCGGAATGGGAACGGACAATATTGATATTGTTTTCAGCGAATTGGATGCGTTAGCAAACATCGATTTGAAAACCGGTGAAATCAAAGAAGATTTACGGCAGTTGCAATTTGTACGATTGGGAACTTCAGGCGCTTTGCACCAAGACATTCCGGTGGATAGTGTTGTGTTGAGCTCCCATGGATTGGGTATGGACGGTTTGTTGCATTTTTATGAAGATTCGTTGATGGTACGGGATTTGGATATGGAAGAAGCCTTTTATGAGCATGCCGATTGGGACGATTCTAAGGCTGTTCCTTATGTAGTGAAAAGTTCGACTGAACTTTTGGAACAACTTTCATCTGATCAAACCATCAACGGAATAACCGCTACAGCTTTGGGATTTTATGGTCCACAAGGACGAAATCTACGACTGGCACCCCATCCGGTTGATATCAATGAAATTCTTTCAAGTTTCTCACATAACGATCATCGGATCACCAATTTCGAAATGGAAACTTCAGGCATTTATGGTCTTGCTGCGATGATGGGTCACGAAGCGCTTTCGGTCAATTGCATTGTGGCAAACCGTGCTTTGGGAGAGTTTAGTAAGGATTCCTTTAAAAGCGTAGATAAGATGATTCAGTATGCGTTGGAGAAGTTGACAAATAGTTAGATGAAAAGATATATTTTTTTGCTTTTGATGTTTTGCAGTTTATTTTCTTATTCTCAAAAGTTAGAATGGAAAACTATTTCTGAATCCTATTCGATTGCGGTGATTTCTGAAAACAAAGTCGAATTGTTAAATGAAAATGATAGCTTGAATTTAGAGTTTTACCAATATGATCCTGAAAAAGAATTTGAAATAATGAATTTTCAAGATTCTGAAATTAGCCATAGGATCTCTAAAAAAGATTTAATTGAAAAAACAAAAAATGATCTCATCTTGTACAAAGATTCAGAATATGCGGTAAAGTATCTAATGATTTATGATTCGATTACAGTAGAAATTTTCTTAAAAAATTCGATTTCTGATATAGATTTTGACAATTTAAAGAATCGGTTAAAAGAAAATTTCAAATCAGATGAATTCCGTTATATTTCAAAAGAAGAGGCTCAAAAAATCGCGGAAAAAGAGCTAGGAATTCCATATAATTTTTTTGAAGAAAATATATTTCCAGCAAGTTTTATTATTCAATTCAAAAGTACAACTGAAATTGTATCAAAAATCAAAAAAATTATGGATGAATTGAAAACCCAAAATTTCATTGACGAAATCACAACGGAAGGTTTGGAAAACCATTCATTTATATTGAAAATAGTTACCTAACTCAACTCAGCACCGAATAAAAATCCTCGATGATTTCCAGTTCCGTGCGAAATGCATGCATTTTATCGGCAAATTTTTCCAATGATTTTTGTTGAAGTTCCTGGGCGAAATTTTGTTGGTAATCCTCTAAATCATGACGAGAATGGCAAGTGTACTGTGCCGAATAATTGGCGCTTCCCTCCTCTTTGTGCGAAACCAGTTTTGAAAATCTGCACGAAATAAATTTACCCGTATTCATCACGTCTGGGATATGGGTCTTTTTCATCCATTGTACCCATTCCGTTTCTACTGTTTCGTCAATGTTGATTGTTACGCTGTAAATTATCATAGTCCAAAATTTCTACAGCGAATATAGGATTTAATTTGAAAAAACTTAGTTTAAATGATTTAAATCAAAAATCCATTCGTAATTCTGACATCTAAACTCAAAATTCTTACATTAGCTTTTTATTAAAATTTCAATTTATAATGGACGAAACACAAAGGTTTATAACCGATAACAAGCAAAGATTTTTAGATGAATTATTGGAATTACTCAGAATTCCTTCGGTGAGTGCTGATCCTGCCTACAATCAGGATGTGCTGAACACAGCAGAAAAAGTAGCAGAATTTTTAAACGCAGCAGGCGCTGACAATGTTGAAGTTTGTGAAACAAGTGGTTACCCAGTAGTTTATGGCGAAAAAATCATCGATCCTTCTCTTCCGACCGTTTTGGTTTATGGCCATTATGATGTTCAGCCAGCTGATCCTATGGAACTTTGGGAATCAGGACCCTTTGATCCGGTTATTAAGAAAACAGAAATTCATCCGGAAGGTGCCATTTTTGCGCGAGGCGCTGCCGATGACAAAGGACAATTTTTTATGCATGTAAAGGCTTTTGAGGCGATGAACAAATCAGGAGAACTTCCTTGCAATATCAAATTTATGATTGAGGGAGAAGAAGAAGTGGGTTCCTCGAGTTTAGGTGAATTCGTCCGAAACAATAAAGAAAAGCTGAAAAACGATATCATTTTGATTTCCGATACTGAAATTATTTCAAACGATCAACCTTCTATTTCGGTAGGTTTAAGAGGTTTGAGCTATGTAGAAGTGGAAGTAAAAGGAGCCGATTTGGATATGCATTCGGGCGTATATGGAGGCGCTGTGCCAAACCCGATCAACGTTTTGTCTCGAATGATCGCTAAATTGCACGACGATGACGGACGGATTACCATTCCCGGATTTTATGATGAGGTAGAAGATCTTTCAGCAGAAGACCGAGCCGAAATGGCTAAAATTCCTTTTGATTTGGAAGGGTATAAAAAATCAATCGGGATTGCTGATATTCAAGGAGAAAAAGGTTATTCCACTATCGAACGTGCGTCTATTCGTCCTACGCTTGATGTAAATGGAATTTGGGGCGGATATACCGGCAAAGGCGCTAAAACTGTCATTGCTTCGCATGCCTATGCAAAAATTTCTATGCGATTGGTGCCCAATCAAGACCCGGAAAAAATCACACAACTTTTTGCCGATTATTTCCCTACGCTTGCTCCTTCTTCCGTCGAAGTAATTGTAAAACCCCATCACGGAGGACACGGATATGTTTTACCGACTTCCGATCAAGGTTTCCAAGCGGCTAAAAAAGCGATGACGCATACTTTCGGAAAAGAAGCTTTGGCTACAAGAGGCGGCGGAAGTATTCCGATTGTGGCTTTGTTTGAAAAAGAATTGGGTTCTAAATCGGTATTGATGGGATTTGGTTTGAATTCGGATGTGATCCATTCGCCAAATGAAAACTTTGGATTATTTAATTTCTATAAAGGAATCGAAACGATTCCGTATTTCTTTCAATATTATACGGAAGGATAATTCTTCAAAATAAATAAAAAAAGCAGTCAAATAAGACTGCTTTTTTTCTACCACCAATTCGCCTCAGGCAAGGCATAATAAGTTGTGTCGGTTTGATTCTGCCAAGGAGCTTGTGGGAAATTCCATTGTTCATCTACATCATCTAGAAATCTGGAAATGGATTGTTCTCCCCACTGAAAACCAACTTCATACGTCTTTTCTCCATTTGAAATTTCTCCAAACAAATAAATATTAGAAGAACCGGAAACGCCATTGGTAAACAATGTTGCTTTTTCTATGGTAAAAGTTGCGCCTTTTGGAAATCGGTCAATTTCCGCAACATCTTCGTTTCCAGAACGAAGTTGTTCGCTGACATATTGCCATTTCGTCTGCAAACTATCTGTAAATTCGTATGGAAAATATTCATCAGTATGAGATTTCAATTTTTCATTGAATATCAAAATTTCTTGGTTCAATTCCACCTTTTTCCCAACCCAATTCTGAAAAGGTTGTTCATCACTCACATCTGTAGATTTGGTTTTAATGGTAAAATAAAGGAAAAACCCAAACAATAGAATTCCCAATAGAAAAACACCGCCTAAAATGAACAGAACTTTCTTTAATGTCATCTAATTCGAATTATTTCTTGACCACATCATAGACATCTTTCCTCCTGTCTTTCAGGTTTTTAACACTTCCAAATTCATGCAATTCCGTCAACAAATCCAAATCGACATCAGAAATCAGAATCATTTCGGTATTGGGTGTAGTTTCGGCTTTCACACCATTGGATGGAAAAGCAAAATCACAAGGCGTTAAGACCATGGATTGTGCATATTGAATGTCCATATTGTGAACATTTGGTAAATTTCCGACACTTCCTGCGATGGCGACGTAACATTCGTTTTCTATGGCGCGGGCTTGGGAACAATGACGCACGCGTGAAAACCCATTTTGGGTATCGGTTAAAAAGGGAACGAATAAGATTTTCATTCCATCTTCTGCCAACAAACGACTCAATTCCGGAAATTCTGAATCGTAACAAATCAAAATCCCAACTTTCCCGCAATCGGTATCAAAAACCTTGATTTCTTTTCCGACTTGCATTCCCCAAACTTTGGCTTCGTCCGGCGTGACATGGATTTTCTCATAGCGTTCCAGCGTTCCGTCTCTTTTGCATAAATAACCCACGTTATAAAGTTTTCCATCTTTCATTTCGGGCATGCTTCCTGAAATGATGTTGATGTTATAGGAAATCGCCAATTCGGAAAATTTCGAAACGATTTCTTCGGTATATTCTGCCAATTTTCGGATAGCTTCCGGTTCAGAAAGATGGTTGTATTTTGCCATGAGCGGCGCATTAAAAAATTCGGGAAATAGAGCAAAATCAGAACGATAACCGGAAAGAGCATCCACGAAATATTCGACTTGTTGCATCAATTCTTTTACGTCTTTGTAGGGACGCATCTGCCACTGAACCAACCCGATACGCACGACTGTTTTTTTTGCAACAGCTTTGGTTGTGGGTTTTTGGTAATAAATATTGTTCCATTCGAGAAGGATAGCAAATTCATTTGAAGCTTCATCTCCTTCCAGATATCCTTTTAAGATTTTGATGGGGTGGAAATCATTGGACAATTGAAAATCCAAAACGGGATCGTGAATTTCTTTGGTTCTGACTTTTTCCAAATATTGTTTTGGAGTAAGATTGTTTGCGTATTTATGGTAGTTTGGAATCCTGCCACCAAATACGATTCCTCTTAAATTCAATTTCTCACATAATTCTTTTCTATAATCATACAACCTACGTCCCAAACGCAATCCTCTGAATTCCGGTTTGATGAAAACCTCAATTCCATAAAGGACATCGCCATTTGGATCATGGGAATTGAACGTATAATTGGCTGTAATTTCTTTGTATGTATGGGGTTTTGAAGTAATATAATCAGCGGTTGTCAAGATGGACAAAGCACACCCGGCTATTTTCCCATTGACTTTAAGAACGACTTGTCCATCCGGAAATTTGTTCAATAAGGATTGTATATGATTTTCTTTCCAGTACATTTCTCCCATCGTCGCATAGGACGAAATCATGGCTTCTTTTAACTCTTGATAATCCTGAATGGAAAGATATTCCAATTCGATATTCTCTATTTCCGGTTGTTGCATAATTTGAATTCTTATAAATCTAAGATAAGTATTGAATTGAAAATAAACAAAAAAAGCAACCCGATTTGGATTGCTTTTCTGTATGATCAAAAGATTAAATTAATCTTTCTTTTCTTCCGTTCCTTCTTCAGCAGTAGGTTCTTCAGCAGTTTCCGCTTTTGGTTCTTCAACCTTAGCTTCTTCTACTGCAGGTGCTTCCTCAGCTGCTTCCGCTTTTACTTCTTCAACTGTTTCTTCCGTTTTTGTTTCAGTTTCAGCAGCTTTGCTACTTCCTCTTCTACTTCTTCTGGTTTTCTTTTCAGGTTTAGCTGAAGTGTACAATTCGTTGAAGTCAACCAATTCGATCATCGCCATATCAGCACCATCTCCTTGACGGAATCCGGTTTTGATGATGCGGGTATATCCACCCGGACGATCTGCGATTTTTGGTGCTACTTCACGGAACAATTCTGCAACTGCTTCTTTGTCTTGTAAATAACTAAATACCACACGACGGTTGTTGGTGTCGTCTGTCTTTGATTTTGTAATCAAAGGTTCTATATATCGTTGCAATGATTTTGCTTTTGCAACGGTAGTGTTGATTCTTTTATGTGTAATCAATGAGGAAGCCATGTTGGAAAGCATCGCTTTTCTGTGCGAAGCTGTTCTTCCTAAATGATTGATTTTTTTACCGTGTCTCATTTTAATAAAATTATTCTACGTCTAACTTATATTTGGAAATATCCATTCCGAAACTTAATCCTTTGTTGTCTACCAATTCTTCCAATTCGGTCAAAGATTTTTTACCGAAGTTTCTGAATTTCATCAAATCTGATTTGTTGTAAGAAACCAATTCGCCTAAAGTTTCTACTTCAGCTGCTTTCAAACAATTCAATGCACGAACTGACAAATCCATATCGACCAATTTGGTTTTCAATAATTGTCTCATGTGAAGTGCTTCTTCGTCATAAGTTTCGCCGTAGGCTACTTCCTCTGCTTCTAAAGTAATTCTTTCGTCAGAGAACAACATGAAATGGTGGATCAAGATTTTTGCTGTTTCAGTCAATGCATCTTGTGGAGAAATAGAACCGTCTGTAGTGATTTCCAAAACCAATTTTTCATAGTCGGTTTTTTGTTCCACACGATAGTTTTCAACGCTATATCGCACATTCTTAATCGGCGTATAAATCGCATCAATAGCGATGGTTCCGATTGGCGCATTGGCTTTTTTATTGTCATCAGCCGGTACGTACCCACGTCCTTTTTCGATGGTAAAAGTGAAGTCCAATTTCACTTTTTTATCCATGTTTGCAATTACAAAGTCAGGGTTTAGGATTTGAAATCCGGAAATAAATTTCCCCAAATCTCCCGCTGTCAATTGTTCTTGCCCGGAAATGGAAACGGTAACGGTTTCAGAATCAGATTCGCTGATTTGTCTTTTGAATCGAACTTTTTTCAAGTTCAAGATAATTTCGGTCATGTCTTCTACTACACCAGAGATGGTTGAGAATTCATGGTCAACTCCTTCGATTTTCACAGAAGTGATCGCATATCCTTCTAGAGAAGAAAGCAATACTCTGCGCAAAGCGTTTCCGATGGTCAGACCATAACCTGGCTCTAACGGACGGAATTCGAATTGTCCAAAATTAGCGTTTGATTCGATTAAGACTACTTTGTCCGGCTTTATAAAGTTTAAAATTGTCATCTTTTTTTCTAAGATTTTTTAGTTTAACCAAAACCTTTCGGTTTCTCCACTTGTTATAAATTCTTGTATTCTAATTATTTAGAATATAATTCGACGATCAATTGTTCTTTGATGTCTTCCGGAATCTGAATTCTTTCTGGAACAGAGTTAAATGTACCTGACATTTGTTCGTCATTCCAGATCAACCAGTCATAAGTAGATCGAGATTTCAATGAATCTGTAATTGCGCTCAATGTTTTTGACTTTTCGCGTACGGCCACAACATCTCCCGGTTTTAACTGATAAGATGGAATGTTTACCACTTCTCCGTTTACGGTAATGTGTTTGTGTGATACGAATTGTCTTGCTGCACTACGACTTGGCGCGATACCGAAACGGTATACTGCGTTATCCAAACGAGATTCACAAAGTTGCAATAAAATCTCACCTGTAATCCCCGGTTTAGCGTTTGCTTTTTTATACATATTTGCAAATTGACGCTCAAGGATTCCGTAAGTATATTTTGCTTTTTGTTTTTCTTCTAACTGAACTGCATATTCAGATTTTTTCCCTCTTCTTTTGTTTGGGCCATGCATCCCTGGAGGGTATTTTTTCTTTTCGAAGCTTTTGTCATCACCAAAAATGGTTTGTCCGAATTTTCTAGCGATTTTGGTTTTTGGTCCTGTATATCTTGCCATTTTTCTTTAAATTTTAAAATTAGAATTTAGAAATTAGATTTTCACTAATTCGATTAAACTCTTCTACGTTTTGGTGGACGACAACCGTTGTGTGGCAATGGTGTTACGTCGATGATTTCGCTTACTTCGATACCTCCGTTATGAATAGTACGGATTGCAGATTCGCGACCTTGTCCAGGTCCTTTTACATAAACCTTTACTCTTCTCAATCCTGCTTCCAGCGCTTGAGCTGTTGCATCTTGAGCAGCTACTTGCGCAGCATAAGGTGTATTCTTTTTAGATCCTCTGAAGCCCATTTTCCCGGCTGATGACCAAGAAATTACTTCACCATTCTTATTAGTCAAAGTGATGATCACGTTGTTGAAAGAAGCCTGGATATGTGCCTGACCTGTTGCTTCAACGATCACTTTTCTTTTCTTAACTGTTTTTTGATTCTTTGCCATAACTACTATCTATTATTTAGTGGCTTTTTTCTTGTTAGCAACTGTTTTCTTTTTCCCTTTTCTCGTACGAGAATTGTTTTTAGTTCGCTGTCCTCTAAGAGGTAATCCAAGACGGTGACGGATCCCTCGCTGACATCCGATGTCCATCATACGTTTGATGTTCAACTGGACTTCTGAACGAAGTTCACCTTCCACTTTGTAGTTCTCAGTAATTGCCAAACGGATTGCGTTGATTTCATCATCGTTCCATTCGTTTACTTTTTTGTCTTTGTCGACATTGGCTTGATCCAATATCTTCTGTGCTGTGCTTTTACCAATTCCGTAGATATAGGTCAATCCTATTTCTCCTCTTTTGTTTTTTGGTAAGTCTACTCCTGAAATACGTGCCATATCTTAACCTTGTCTTTGTTTAAATTTAGGATTCTTTTTATTAATCACGTAAAGCACGCCTTTCCTGCGTACTATTTTGCACTCAGCACTTCTTTTTTTGATAGATGCTCTAATTTTCATTTTAGTTCCTTTTTTAAATGCTCCGGCTTTATGCCTCCTGTCGTTTTATTTTTGTTTCAAGTTTCAAGTTCAAAGTTTCAACTAATTACTATTCACTCGTTACTAATTACTTAATATCTGTAGGTAATTCTACCCTTTGTCAAATCATAAGGTGACATTTCTATTTTCACTTTATCACCTGGCAATAATTTGATATAATGCATACGCATCTTTCCAGAAATATGAGAGGTCACGATGTGACCATTCTCTAATTCCACTCTGAACATCGCGTTTGACAATGCTTCGATAATCGTTCCGTCTTGTTCTATATGTTTCTGTTTCGCCATAAATTTAATTCTCCCTTGTCAGAAAGTTTGCAAATGTACAATAAATTAATTACTTAAGCAACGTTTTTTGTACGACCCGTTGACATCAATCCATCGTAATGGTGGTTCAACAAATAAGTGTTAATTTGTTGGATCGTATCCAAAATTACAGCTACCATGATCAACAAAGAAGTTCCTCCGTAAAACATCGCCAAACTTTGATCTACACCAAATAAGTGCGCAATCGCTGGAAGAATCGCTACAAATACAAGGAACAAAGATCCAGGAAATGTGATTTTAGATAAAATATCGTCTAAATAATCCGCTGTGTCTTTACCTGGTTTGATACCCGGAATGATTCCGCCGTTTCTTTTCAAATCGTCAGCCATTTGGTTAACCGGAATCGTGATCGCCGTATAGAAAAAGGTAAATACTACGATCAATACTGCAAATATCGCACTGTGTTGCCATGAGAATGGATCAGATACTTTTGCCAAAAACATCATCATCGGCGAATCTGCTTCTGAAACCAAACCTACCAAAGTAGCAGGTAAAAACATGATCGCTTGAGCAAAGATGATCGGCATCACACCAGATGCATTTACTTTTAAAGGAATATAAGAACGAACTGAATCAGTCATTGAACGCATATAACTGCTGCTTCCAGCTTGGGCTCTACGCACATACTGTACCGGAACTTTTCTTACCGCTTGTACCAAAAGCACACATAACATGATGACTACCAATAAAGCGACGATTTCCAATAAGAACATGATTCCACCGGTTGTGTCCAACTCAAATGCATTGATCAACGCACGTGGGAAATCGGCCAAAATACCTACCATAATCAAAATGGAGATACCATTACCAATTCCTCTGTCTGTGATTTTTTCACCCATCCACATGGTAAAGATCGTTCCTGTTACCAAAATAATCGTTGATGGGAAAATGAACCAGAATGTTCCAGGATCTACCAAATAAGCAGAATGGAAACCACCGTTGTATGGTAATAATTGGGTTTGTAATAAAGTCAAATAAGCCGGTGCCTGAACCAAACAGATCGCAATGGTTAACCAACGCGTAATTTGGGTGATTTTTTTACGACCACTGTCACCGTCTTTTTGTAATTTTTGTAAATAAGGAACTGCCAATCCCATCAACTGTACAACAATGGATGCAGAGATATAAGGCATGATCCCTAATGCTAAAATGGAAGCTCTGTTAAAAGAACCTCCTGTAAAAGAGTTTAATAATCCTAGAAGACCTCTCTGATCCTCAGATTGAGCAGCTAATAATCTGGTTACCTCGTTCACATCAATTCCCGGAAGTGGGATATAAGAACCAAATCGGTAAACAATAAGAAAAAAGAACGTAAGAATTAATTTTTCTCTTAGCTCTGTGATGCTCCAAATATTTTTAATTGTTTGTACAAACCCTTTCATGTGTTCATTTGTATTTTTTCTGTTGTAACATGGATATTTACTACATGCTTTATAGAAATGGTTAAACCGAACAAATGGAACCACATTGTGATTCCATCATTCGGTCAATTTTTGATTTATTTTCCAGTCAATTCAGCTTTACCTCCGGCTTTTTCGATGGCTTCTTGAGCTGTCTTCGTGTATTTGTCAACAGTGATGTTTACACTTGCTTTCAATTCACCACGACCCAAAACTTTCACCAAATCGTTTTTATGTGCCAAACCTTGTTTTACAAGATCTTCTTTGGTAAGGGTATCTTTGATTTTCTTTTCATCTACCAATCTTTGGATCACATCCAAATTGATTCCGTTGTATTCCACACGGTTGATGTTTTTGAAACCAAATTTCGGGGCACGTCTTTGCAAAGGCATCTGACCTCCTTCGAAACCGACTTTCTTAGAAGAACCAGAACGGGACTTTTGTCCTTTGTGTCCACGGCCTGAAGTTCCGCCGTTTCCGCTCGCTTCTCCTCTACCTTTTCGGAATTTATTTTTTACTGAACCTGCAGCAGGTTTTAGATTATTTAATTTCATCTTTTAAATTTTAAATTTTGAATGAAAATTTTGCAAGCAAAACTTATCTTTCAACGGTTACTAAATGACCTACTTTCTTGATCATACCTTCGATCTGAGGTGTAGATTCATGCTCTACTACCTGGTTCAACTTTCTCAATCCCAAAGCTACCAAAGTTGCTTTTTGGGATTTATCGCGATTGATTGCGCTTCGTACTTGTTTTACTCTTACTTTACTCATCTCTGCGATTATTTTCCGTTAAACACTTTTCCTACCGAAATACCTCTTTGACGTGCAATTACACCTGCACTTCTCAAATCCAACAAAGCTTTAAAAGTTGCTTTTACCACGTTGTGTGGGTTGGAAGATCCTTTGGATTTTGACAATACATCATGGATTCCTACTGATTCCAATACCGCACGAACCGCACCACCGGCGATCAATCCCGTACCATGAGAAGCTGGTCTCAAAAATACGTGTCCTCCACCATATCTTGCTTCGATTTCATGTGGAACTGTATGTCCATCCAATGGGATTCTTACCAAATTTTTCTTTGCATCTTCAACTGCTTTTGCGATCGCAGAAGCAACTTCTTTTGATTTTCCCAATCCATAACCAACTACGCCTTTTCCGTCACCTACTACTACGATAGCAGAGAATCCGAAAGCACGCCCACCTTTGGTTACTTTAGTTACACGTTGTACGCCTACCAAACGGTCTGTTAATTCGATTCCCGCCGGTTTTACTTTTTCTATGTTTTTGTATCCTAACATCTTTTCTTTTTCTTAGAATTTTAAACCTCCTTCTCTTGCTCCGTCAGCCAAAGCTTTGATTCTACCATGGTAAACGAAACCGTTTCGGTCAAATACAACTACTTCGATTCCTTTTGCTGTCGCTTTTTCAGCGATTAACTTTCCAACTGCAGCAGACTGTTCTGTTTTAGTCCCTGTAGCTTTCGTTTCTCTTGATGATGCAGAAGCAAGTGTAACACCTGCGTTGTCATCTACCAATTGAGCGTAAATTTCTTTATTGGAACGGTACACAGAAAGTCTTGGTCTTTCCGCTGTTCCAAAGATATTACGACGAACACGTCTTTTTATCTTTTGTCTTTTTTCTGTTTTTGATAGTGCCATTGTTCGATTATAATTTATTAGGCAGATTTACCTGCTTTTCTTCTGATGATTTCTCCTACGAATTTGATACCTTTTCCTTTGTACGGTTCAGGCTTACGGAAAGAACGAATCTTTGCCGTTACCATTCCCAACAATTGGTTGTCGTGAGAAGTTAAAATGATAGTTGGATTCTTCCCTTTTTCTGCAGTTGTCTCTACTTTCACCTCTTTTGGCAATTCCAAAACGATGTTGTGTGAGAAACCTAAAGATAAATCCAATCTTTGTCCTTGTGCAGCCGCTCTGTAACCAACCCCAACCAATTCCAATTCTTTTTTGAAACCTTCTGTAACTCCTGTTACCATGTTGTTGATAAGCGCTCTGTAAAGTCCGTGTAAAGCTTTGTCTTCTTTTGATTCAGAAGGTCTTACCACGGTCATTTGTCCGTCTTCGATTTTTAACTCAAATCCTTCTTTGATGGCTTGAGTCATTTCGCCGTTTTTACCTTTTACCGTAACCACACCGTCTTTTGACTCGACAGTAGTTCCGGCTGGGATAGAAATGATTGCGTTACCTATTCTTGACATTTTCTTTTCTTTTAATCATTAATAAACTAAACACAATACCTCACCTCCTACATTCTCTTGACGAGCCTGTTTGTCGGTCATTACCCCTTTAGAAGTAGAAACAATCGCTACTCCTAATCCGTTCAATACTCTTGGAAGTTCGCCAGAACCTTTGTACTGACGTAAACCCGGACGGGAAACTCTCTTCAATTTTTTGATCACCGGCTCTTTGGTCACTTTGTCATATTTCAAAGCGATTTTGATAGAACCTTGATGAGATGTGTCCTCGAATTTGTAGTTCAAAATATAACCTTGATCGAAAAGGATTTTAGTGATCTCCTTCTTAAGGTTAGAAGCAGGAATCTCCACAACTTTGTGGCCTGCAGACATCGCATTTCGGATGCGTGTCAGATAATCTGAAATTGGATCTGTTAACATAAACTTGTTTATTTTACAGTATAGAATTGGACCCTCCAACTCTACTTTTAAACTTAAACTTTCCCAAATGAACCCATTTTAGGTATACATTTAGGCGTGCAAATGTAGGAAGTTTTTTTGATTTGACAAATTTTGATGGAATTCTTTTTTGGAAGATTTTATACTACATAATTCATTTTAACATATTAATTGATTTTCGTATATATTTGTGTTATGTGACATTTTATGAAAACTCCCATATCAATATTAATTATTATAATAATTTTCTCTTGTTCTCCTAAAGAAAAATATAATTATAATATTAATGAAAGGAAAAAAGACATCAATGACATAATAAATACACTTATCAATAATGAAGAATTAGGAGATACGAAAATTTTGTCATCACTAAGAAAAGTCAATATTCTATTTGATAAAAAAGAATTTTATAATGAGGGGTTAGATATTTTAATAACTGATAGTGAATTTGAAATTCCATATACAACTTTAATAAACCCTAATAATCCATTTGGTTTTTTTGAAAAAAATGAAATTGATTTCTTAAAAGTTCAAAATAATAACACTCCAGATACTGTTTTTCTTGATAAAAGTTATTTCAACAAAGATTCTTTTATTGAACCACAAGTAATATTAAGAAGCAAAAAATTTAATTACCCTTCATATATTGAATATACGATTCCAATCTTTTCAAAAGATAAAAAATTAGCATATGTAAAAGAAGGTTATCATTGTGGAGGATTGTGTGGTGGTGGAAAAGAATATATACTAAAAAAACTCAAAGGAAAATGGGTAATAATAGACTCATGGAATACATGGATTGCTTAAATAAACATCATTAAATTGGTGTTTATTAAATTGCGGGATAAGTTCAATACTTAACTTTTCCACTTTGTTTTCCGATCTTTCGCAGACACGCAGGCTATTGTCCAACCCACTATCGCGTATTTTCAATCCATTATAAAAACAAAAGTCGCAGATTTAGCTTCGCTCAGTTCGGCTTTTAGCCTCGTGTGCAATCCATAATTGATTTACTTCAAAAAAAACGTAACTTTGATAAAACTTTAAAAATGGAAACCATCATCGTTCAGATCAAAAATAAAAAAGCATTAGAACTTCTAAAGAATTTGGAAGATTTGGAAATCATCAAAGTTTTGAAAAAAGACGAAGACTGGTGGAATACCATTTCTGACGAAGAAAGATCAGCCATAGAAAAAGGTTTGCAGGACGCTGAAAACGGAAAATTAAAACCTCATTCTGAAGCAAAAAAAATCCTAAATGCTCATTTCGCTTAAAAATTCCTTTGGTAAAAATACTTGAACAGAAGAATCAATTTTGAAATCGTTTTTATTTCTTGTTATGATGTATTCAATTTCATTCAGTTCAGAAGCCGTTAATTGAATTGCATCTTCAAAATCTTTCATTTCTTTGGAAAGCGCAGCGAGAACAACCTCTTTGTCAATTCCTACAACATTTACAATTTCTACTAAATCTGAAATAAACGCATGGCTTTTTTGATGTCCTTTGACCTTTTTGACAATGTAATAAATATCTGTAATCGTGGTGGCTGATACAAAAGCAGAAATTTTCTTCTCATCAATCAATTCAAATAATTCTACCGCTTCTTCAAAAAAAGGTTCGCGTTCTAAAATTATATCCAAAATGATATTTGTATCAAACAATACTTTTCTCATCCATATTTTTTCATGAGGTAATCAAAGCGGACATCTTCGGTTTCTTCATTTTTTAAAAAACCTTTCCACTTTTTTATGAAATCTGAAGCAGAAAAATTTTGAACCGAATGGTCAATAGATTTTTGCTCGATAGACACAAAAGTCAAACTCTGCAAATATGCTAAAAAAGCCTTTGCTCCTTTTTTTTTTGTATCAATTTTTATGTTGAGTTCCATAACTATTCAATTGATTCTTACAAAGATAAAAAATATTTAATCGAACCAATATTTATTTCTTCACAAACACCCGATGTCGCGGATTTAGCTTCGCTCAGTTCGGCTTTCAGCCTCGTGTGCAATCCGTGACTAAATACTACTTCTTCACAAACTTGGTCAAAATCACAATCAACTGACCATCGACTTTTCCTTCGATTTGTTCGACGTCATCGTGAACAAGTCTGATGTTCCGCACCGCCGTTCCGATTTTCGCATTGATCGACGAACCTTTTACATCCAAGTCTTTGATTAACGTTACCGTATCACCGTTTTGTAAAATATTTCCGTTGGAATCTTTGTGCAATTCCACATTTCCATCGCCAACGTGATCGCCCGATGCTTTTGCCCATTCGAGCGTATCATCATCCAAGTATAGCATATCGAGCGCATCGGCAGCCCAAGATTCGTTACGGAAACGGTTCAGCATACGCCATGAAACCACTTGAACGCCCGGAACTTCGCTCCACATCGCAGTCGGTAAGATGCGTTCCCAATATTTCCCGTCCGGCTCTTCTCTTTTTTCGATTTGCGCCAATGCTTTTTCGCAAATGAAAACCGTGCGTTCCGGTTCATTTCCTGAAGTCGGTTGAACTTCATAAAAACTTAAGTTTCCCGCTTCACCACTCAATTCACAAACACCGTTGCTTCTCTCTTTTACTATATTTTCTAATTTCATTTTTTATTTATTTAAGAACATCGTAAATCGTAATTCGTATTTCAAACTTCGTACTTCAAACTTCGAATTATCCATGAATCGTTTCTTTATTTCCATAACTCTGAATCAGATTTCCTTCAAAATCCAACCATTCTTTCCAGCGTTTTTCCACGTCGACATCACCGGCATATTTTCGCGCGAAACCCAGAAAAACCGTATAATGATTGGCTTCCGAAACCATCAATTCATGATAAAATTTGGCCAATTCTTCATCTTTGATGTTGGTGGATAAAACCCGGAATCGTTCACAACTTCTGGCTTCGATCATCGCTGCAAAAAGCAATCGGTCGATGAAGGCTTCTTCTCTCGATGCATTTTTTTTGCAAAACTTCACCAATTGATTCACATAATCATCTTTGCGTTCTCGACCAAATTCAAACCCACGCTCCAAAATGATATCATGCACCATTTTAAAATGCTGCATTTCTTCGATCGCAATTTCTGACATCGTCGCCACCAAATCCGGCAATTCCGAATTGTTGATGATCAGATAAATCGCATTGGAAGCTGCTTTTTGTTCGCACCAAGCATGATCGGTCAATATTTCTTCCAAATTACCTTCGGCGATGTTGGCCCATCTCGGATCGGTGGCTAATTTTAGTCCTAACATATTCAAAGTTTTGACAAAAATCGGATATTTGGATGATGAATCAAAACAAAGTGCTGTTTATTGGACTCGTTTGGCCGGAACCGACTTCTTCTGCAGCCGGAAAACGAATCCTCCAATTGGTCGAATTCTTTCAAAATCAAGGCGATGAAGTGATTTTTTCTTCGGCCGCTGCCAAATCGGAAGCCAGTTTTGATTTCTCCACTATGTCATTGCGAGGTACGAAGCAATCTCCCATTCAACTCAACGATTTCTCTTTCAATGAATTCATCCGAAATCTAAACCCCAACATCGTCGTTTACGACAGATTTGTATCGGAAGAACAATTCGGATGGCGGGTATCACAAGAATGCCCAGATGCGCTCCAGATTTTGGATACAGAAGATTTGCATTTATTAAGATTTGCGAGAGAAAAAGCCTACAAAAAGAAAGAACCGGAAAATTTGTACAATGAAATTGCGGTTAGGGAAATCGCATCGATTTTACGGTGTGATTTGAGTTTGATGATTTCGAAATTTGAATCGAATTTATTAGTAGAAAAATTCAACATCGCTCCTTCTCTGCTTCATTATCTTCCTTTTTTGGAGGATTGTCATTCCGAGGAACGAGGAATCTCAAAATCTTTTTCTGAAAGAAATGATTTTGTTTTCATCGGAAATTTTCTTCATGAGCCCAATTGGCAAACGGTTTTGCATCTGAAAAAGAACATTTGGCCAAAAATCAAATCCCAAATACCCAAAGCCAAACTCAATATTTACGGCGCATATCCTTCTCAAAAAGTTTGGGATTTGCACAATGAAAAAGAAGGATTTTTGGTTCATGGAAAAGCAGAAAATGCGTTGAAAGTAATCTCTGAAGCGAGAATTTTATTGGCTCCGATTCCATTTGGAGCGGGTCAAAAAGGAAAATTCATCGATGCAATGCAAGTCGGAACGCCGATTGCGACGACTTCTGTCGGTGCAGAAGCCATGTTTGAAGAAGTTCTTCCAGGGATTGTGGAAGATGATAAAGATGAATTCGTAGCGAAAACAATTGAATTGTATGAAAATGAAAATCTTTGGAATTCGGCACAGGAAAATGGTTTTAAAATTCTGAAAGATCATTTCGATAAAGAATTATTTGAAAAAGAATTCGAAGCAAAACTAAAATATCTTCAATACAATTTGACCCAACATCGCAACCAAAATTTCATCGGTCAAATTCTGAAATCCAATGCTGCAAACGCTTTGAAATACATGAGTTTGTGGATTGAGGAGAAAAATAAATCCAAAAAATAAACCTTCCAGGTTTTAAAAACTAAGAAGGTCTTTTTATCTCTTATTTTAGTGTTCTTTGTGTAAACCTTTGTGAGCTTTGTGTTTTAAAAACCACAAGGAACACTAAGAATTTACTAAGTTCACAAAGAAATTAATTCCATGTTATTTCGCTTCCAACACTTTTTGTTGACGTTTTCTATCTTCTTCTTTCAAGAAAATTTTACGCAGACGAATGAAGTTGGGTGTTACTTCGATGCATTCGTCTCCTTGGATATATTCCATACATTCTTCAAGTGACATATTGATTTTTGGTGCGATGGCATTTGAATCATCTTTACCCGCCGCACGGATGTTATTCAATTTTTTAGCCTCTACCACATTCACAACCAAATCGTTGTCACGTGAATGTTCGCCGATGATCATTCCGGTGTAGACTTCCTCTCCCGGATCGATGAAAAATTTCCCTCGATCTTGTAATTTATCGATCGAATAAGGCGTAGAAACACCTTGATCTTTGCTGATCAACACACCCGCCAAACGACCCGGAATTTTTCCTTTCAAAGGTTTGTATTCGCTGAAACGGTGCGCCATCACAGCTTCTCCGGCAGTTGCAGTCAACATTTGAGAACGCAATCCGATCAAACCTCGCGATGGAATATCAAACTCCAAATGTTGGGATTCCCCTTTGGCTTCCATGATCAACAAATCTCCTTTTCGTTGGGTCACCAAATCGATGGCTTTGCTCGCATAATCCTGTGGAACGTCGATCACCAAAGTTTCATAAGGTTCACATTTTTCACCATCGATTTCTTTGATGATTACTTGTGGTTGACCTACGGTCAATTCATATCCTTCACGGCGCATGGTTTCGATCAAAACCGACAAGTGCATGATCCCACGACCGTATACTAAATAAGTGTTTGAATCATCAGTCGGCTCAACTCTTAATGCTAAATTCTTTTCCAATTCTGCTTCCAAACGTTCCACCAAATGACGGCTCGTTACAAACTTTCCGTCTTTTCCGAAGAAAGGAGAATTATTGATACCAAACGACATATTCATCGTCGGTTCATCGATTTTTATATTGGCCAAAGCTTCCGGATTTTCTGCGTCGGCAATGGTATCTCCGATTTGGAATTTATCCATTCCCACTACCGCACAAATATCGCCTGCATTGACTTCGTTCGTTTTCTTTTTCCCAAGACCTTCAAAAGTGAACAATTCTTTTACTTTTTGTTTGGTGATGCTTCTGTCCGGTTTTACAAGTGCTACCCATTGTCCTTCTTTGATCGTTCCACGCGCTACTTTCCCAACGGCAATTCGACCTAAAAACGACGAATAATCCAAAGAAGTAATTTGAATTTGCAAAGAACCCTCTGAAACTTCCGGAGCCGGAACATGCTCTAGAATTCCGTCTAACAATGGTGAAATATCTTCTGTAGGTACATTTTCTGTATTGAACCAACCTTGTTTGGAAGAACCATAAAAAGTTGGGAATTCCAATTGTTCTTCGGTCGCATCCAGATTGAAAAACAATTCAAAAACCGCATCGTGGACTTCGTCCGGACGACAATTCGGTTTATCGACTTTATTGATAACTACCAAAGGTTTTAGGCCCAATTGCAAAGCTTTATGCAAAACAAATCGCGTTTGGGGCATCGGTCCTTCAAAAGCATCGACCAACAAAATCACGCCATCTGCCATTTTCAATACACGCTCTACTTCCCCACCGAAATCGGCGTGACCAGGGGTGTCGATCACATTGATTTTCACACCTTTGTATTCTACCGAAACGTTTTTGGAGAAAATCGTAATTCCACGTTCACGTTCCTGATCGTTATTGTCCATGATCAAATCACCGGTGTCTTGGTTTTCCCGAAAAACATTGGTGCTGTGTAAGATTTTGTCAACCAAAGTCGTTTTTCCGTGGTCAACGTGTGCAATAATTGCGATGTTGCGTATGTTTTGCATATAAAAATTTGAGGGTGCAAAAGTACGATTAATTGTAGAAAGTACAAAGTAGAATTTACATTCTATTTTTTTATTTAACGTTTTGGTTATAAGTTAATTTAAGAAATTGCATTAAGAAATATTAATTATCTATTGTAGTTATTAAAATTATTCCATTTCCCCTAACTCATTATTTATTTTAACGCTTATTTCCCTTCTTAAAAAATCAAAAGTATGAATAGCATTTTGATTAAAAGGGAGTGTTACTGTATCAGATTTGGAATCATTATTATAAATTTCACCATTTATTACTATCAATGGATTTTTCTTAATTATTCCTTTTTGAAAATTTACTTGCAAAGAATCATTAATGGTTTTCAATTTAGAATCTGATGATTTTATCCAAAACATCTCTTTTAAATATTGAAATTCCTTTTTACAACAAATTAAAAAAAATAAAATCACCACTAGTATCCTACTCATCTCCAAACCTTCAAAATTTCTGCATCATTTTCCAAATCCAGTTTCGACTCAAAACCTTCAACCGATTTCAAAATATATTTCATCGTTTCCAATCGGGCTTCTTTTTTATCGTCGGTTTTGATTTCGATCCATGGTGATTTTACAGTTGAAGTTTCTTGCAACATTTTATCGATATATAAAGTATAAACCTCCCATTTTTCTTGGGCTTGCTGATCGAGTCCACCTACTTTCCATTGTTTCAACGGATCCTCTTTTCGTTCATCCAATCTGTCTTTTTGTTCTTCTTTGGAAATGTTCAGAAAGAATTTAATCAAAATGATTCCATCATCGATTAATAATTCTTCCAAACGATTGACTTGATTCATAAACGATTGGTATTGCTCTTCTGTGCAAAATCCAAAAACCGGTTCCACGACGGCGCGATTATACCAACTTCGGTCAAAAAATGCAATTTCTTCCTGAATCGGCAAATGATCGATGTACCGTTGGAAATACCATTCTTTCAAATTAATTTCGGTTGGTTTGGGAAGTGCAATGACTTTGTATTTTTTGGGATTGATTTTGGCAATCGTACGGGAAATCGTTCCGCCTTTTCCGGCGGCATCGCGGCCTTCGTAGATAATCAATAAACGTTTTTGGTTTCGGATGATGAATTCCTGCAAATGGAGCATTTCAGACTGGAGTTCGTCTAATTCTTTTTCATATTTCAATTGTTCCAAAAACTTTTTTTCTTTGATAATTCCTTTCTGAATCAACAAATCCAATACTTCCTGACTTTTGGAAATATTGTCTAAATCTTCTAAATCGAATTCGGCCATAACTAAATTTATCTAATTGTTAAAATTAACATAATTCCAATAATTTTGTCTTTTATGGAATTTTATTTGTGGTAAATTCGGAAAAAACTTTAAAAAATGAAAAAATTAACAATTGGATTAAGTGCATTGGTTTTGGCTTTTGGTTTAACTGCATGTGACCAACCCAAAACCGAAAATGTAGATAACGCTGCAGAAACAACCCAAAATACAACAACTGAAAGCGTTGGAAATCCGGCCGATGTAAAAGCCGACGGCGGAACATTTGCAATGCCCGGTTTGAAATACGGATATGCCGATTTGGAAAAATCCATTGATGCAAAAACCATGGAAGTCCACTATTCCAAACACTTTTTGGGCTATACCAATAAACTAAACGAAGCCATCAAAGGAACACCGATGGAAGGAAAGTCCATCGAAGAAATCATGAAAGGTTTGGATTTAAACAATGGCGCAGTTCGCAATAACGGTGGCGGATACTATAACCACAACCTTTATTTTGCAACGATGAGTCCAAACGGCGGTGGACAACCAAGCGGTGCTTTGGCGGAAGCGATCAATAAAGATTTCGGATCTTTTGATGAGTTGAAAAACAAATTGGCAGAAGCCGGTGGAAAACAATTTGGGTCAGGTTGGGCTTGGCTGGTTGTGAAAGACGGAAAATTAGCCGTAGGTTCAACTGCCAATCAGGACAATCCGTTGATGCCAAATCAATCCATTTCCGGAACTCCAATTCTCGGAATTGATGTTTGGGAACATGCGTATTATTTGCGTTACCAAAACAAAAGACCGGATTACATCACAGCATTTTTTGATGTCGTAGACTGGAATGCAGTCGCTGAAAACTATTCAAAAGCAACTGCGAAATAATTGATTATTAGATCAATTTCAACCTCCAAGTTTAGCAAAATTTGGAGGTTTTTTTATTGAATTTTTTTCCAAATCTCCACCACTTCCTTTGCTTCTTTCACATCATGTACCCGTAAAATATTTGCGCCTTTTTGTAAAGCCAAGGTATTTAAAACTGTCGTTCCGTTTAGTGCTTCATTTTGATGAATATTTAAAAATTTGGTGATCATTGATTTTCGGGAAACACCGACCAACAACGGAAATTCGTCAAATCCAATTAGATTTAAATTTTTTAATAATTCATAATTCTGCTCTACTGTTTTTCCAAATCCAAAACCCGGATCGAGAATGATGTCATTGATTCCCAATTCTCGTAATTCGTTGATTTTCTGCGCAAAAAACTGATTAATTTCCAGCGTAACATTTTCATAATGTGGATTTTTTTGCATGGTTTGCGGTGTTCCTTTCATATGCATCAATATGTACGGAACATTCATTTCTGCAACGGTTTTGAAAAAATTTTCATCCAAATTTCCGGCAGAAATATCGTTGATAATTGCTGCTCCGGCAACAACGGCTTTTTCAGCAACTTTCGCCCGATAGGTGTCGATCGAAATAAGGGTTTCCGGAAATTCTTGCAGAATACTTTGAATAACAGGAAGCACCCGTTTGATTTCTTCTTCTTCCGAAATTTCTTCTGAACCTGGACGTGTGGACATTCCACCGATGTCGATAAAATCCGCGCCCTCTTCGATCATTTTCCTTGCTTTCTCCAAAGCTGAATCGATGGTTTGGCCACGGCTTCCTTCAAAAAAAGAATCGGGCGTCACATTCAAAATTCCCATGATTTTGGGTTTTGATAGATCAATTAAGTTTCCTTTGCAGTTAATTCGCATACTTATTGGGTAATTTAAATCGGATATCCTATTTTTGAATCCGAAACGAATGTATGGAAAAAACAGTAGAACAGTATCAGTCTGTCATCGAAGAATGCCGAAGTCTATTTGAAAAAAAATTAATGGATTATGGCGCTGCTTGGCGCATTTTACGATTACCATCGGTTACCGACCAAATTTATATCAAAGCCGCACGCATCAGAACAATTCAAGAAGCTGTTGAACAAAAAGTAGATGAAGGACAAGAAAGCGAGTTCATCGGGATACTGAACTATTCGATCATCGCATTGATCCAATTGGAATTTGGTGTAGTCGAAACGATTGATTTCTCAGTTGAAAAATCCATGCAGGAATTTGACAATCAATCCAACAAAGCATTTGAATTGATGCAGAATAAAAACCATGATTATGGTGAAATCTGGCGGGACATGCGCGTGAGTTCGATTACAGATTTGATTTTGCAAAAATTATTGCGTATCAAACAAATTGAGGACAACAAAGGAAAAACCATCGCTTCTGAAGGACTGGATGCCAATTATTTGGACATGATCAATTATGCTGTTTTTGCGTTGATTTTACTAAAAGAAAAATAAAATCCTTTTCAAGGTTATTTTCATATTGCTGATTTACCTTGATAAGGTTCATAACTTGAAACAAAAAAATAAATGAAATACCTCGTACAAATTAGTCGTTTTATCGTCGGAATTATCTTTATCCTTTCCGGATTTGTAAAAGCCGTGGACCCGATCGGATTTGGATACAAATTGGAAGAATATTTTGCACCTGATGTGTTTAACATAGGATTTCTACACGATTTAGCGTTGCCACAAGCTACATTTTTCAGCATTTTTGAAATCGTTTTGGGCGTGTTTTTGATCTTGGGGATTTTCAGAAAATTCACGAGTTGGTCACTTTTGATTCTGATCGTATTTTTCACGTTTTTGACTTTCTATTCTGCTTATTTTAACAAAGTTACGGATTGTGGTTGTTTTGGGGATGCGATGAAATTGACACCGTGGCAATCTTTCTGGAAAGATATCTTCCTTTTGGTTTTGATCATCATTCTGTTCATTGGTCAAAAACACATCAAACCGCTGATTGACAATGCAAAAGTGAATTATGGAATCGCAGCGGTTACGTTGTTGATTTGTGGATGGATTTCGTTTATGGGTATCCAAAAATTACCGATCATCGATTTCCGTGCGTATGCTGTGGGAAAAAATATTACGGAAGGAATGAAATCCGCTCAGGAATTAGGATTGGAACCGCCGAAATACGAAGTTTTGTATACGTTGAAAAATAAAACTTCCGGGGAAACAGTTCAAATTACCGATACCGAATATACAAACGACGAGAAATGGTATGCCGAAGGAACGCCATGGGAATTCCAGTCTGATTTGACGGAAAACAAAATGATTTCAGCCGGATATGAGCCTCCGATTCACGATTTCATTTTGGATTGTGATGGTGAGGATATGACCGAAACTTATTTGAACGAAGAAAAAGTTGTGTTTTTTATTACGCCTTTTTCGGAAAAAGTTACATCCGAAGAGATTTCGCAGTTGAATAAATTATACGAAGAATTGTCCAAAGAAAACATCAAAGTGGCGGCTTTGACCAACGGCGATTTGGAAAATGTGAAATTTCCGTATTGTTTTGTGGATCAAATTACCTTGAAAACAATCATCCGAAACAACCCGGGAATTATCGTTTTGAAAAAAGGAACGGTAGTAGCAAAATTTCATGATAATCCGATTCCAAATTCAGGAGAAATTTTAAAATCATTTAATTAAACTAAGTGAATTTCGTAATTCGTAATTCGTAATTCGTAATTCGTAATTCTCATATAAAAAATGTTCCGTTATCTCATCAATAAAATCTTGTATGGTTTCCTGACATTGTTGGGTGTGATAACGATTGTATTTTTACTTTTCACGGTTTTACCGGGCGATCCGGCTAGAATGATGCTAGACCAAAAAGAAGATCCGGAGCAATTGGCTTTGATCAGAAAAAATTTAGGTTTGGACCAACCGGTTTGGAAACAATATTTGTATTATCTAAACGACCTTTCTCCTATTTCTTTTCACGCAAAATCAGGCGAAAGTTATACTTCATTGGAGTCCGGAAAATACAAGGGAACTTCATTGATTTCAATAGGAAATTCCACTTTGGTACTGAAATATCCCTACATGCGGGTTTCGTTTCAGAAACAAGGAAAATTGGTGTCGGACATCATCGCAGAAACCTTACCCAATACTTTGGTTTTGGCAGTTTCAGCGATTGTTTTTGCCACAATAATTGGAATTTTATTAGGCATTTGGTCGGCGTTGGTAAAGGACAGTTGGTGGGACAGGGCGCTATTGGTCATCACAAGCATTGGGATGAGTACCCCTTCTTTTTTCTCAGCGATCATCATCGGCTATATTTTTGCGTTTTTGTTGCATCAATTCACCGGATTGTCCATGACAGGAAGTTTGTATGAAATCGATGATATGGGAGAAGGAAAACATTTGGAACTGAAAAATTTAATTCTACCAGCTTTTACGCTGGGAATCAGACCACTGGCTGTTATCACCCAATTGACTCGAAATTCTTTGTTGGAAACATTGAACCAGGATTACATAAGGACGGCATTTGCAAAAGGTTTAAAATCGAGTGAAGTAATTCGGAAACACGCATTAAAAAATTCTTTGAATCCGGTCATTACAGCGACATCGGGATGGTTTGCTTCGATGTTGGCAGGGGCAGTATTTGTCGAATTCATTTTTGGATGGAATGGTTTGGGAAAAGAAATTGTCAATGCGTTGAATACCTTGGATTTACCCATCGTAATGGGTGCGGTTTTGATCATTGCGACTACCTTTATTTGTATCAACATTTTAGTAGATATTTTGTATGGAATTTTGGACCCAAAAGTTCGAATTCAATGATATTTATTAGATTTCAACAAATTCATAAATTAAGATTTTTTTCACATTTGATTTTTTCCTAAATTTATGGAAGAGAATTGAATCTTTATTAACAAAAAACTTTACGACCATGCGACGAAAAATAGTAGCCGGTAATTGGAAAATGAACCTAACTTTTCAGGAGGCAAAGGAATTGGCACTCCGTTTAAACACTTGGGTGAAAGCAAATAAACCTACAGCCGAAGTCATCATAGCTCCCACTCATTTGTACTTGGAACAACTTAATAAAGATTTAAAAAACAGTCATATTACGGTGGCTTCCCAAAACGTTTCGGCTATGGAAAATGGTGCTTATACCGGAGATGTTTCTGCTGAACAATTATTGTCCATTGGCACCAAAATGAGTATCGTAGGACACTCTGAAAGAAGAGCTTATCATTATGAGCAAGATAAATACATCGGGAAAAAAATCACACATTTGTATGAATTGGGTATGAGTCCTATTTTATGTGTAGGAGAAAAATTGGAGGACCGCGATGCTGGAAAACATTTTGATGTGGTGCAAGAACAAGTGACTGTAGCGCTTGAACGCCAAAAAGAAGAAGATTTAAAAAATTTGATCGTTGCTTATGAACCTGTTTGGGCAATAGGCACCGGAAAAACGGCTAGTCCTGATCAAGCTCAGGAAATGCATGCTTTCATCCGAAAAACCATCGGTGCGCAACATGGAATTTCAATAGCCAACAGCACGAGTATTTTATATGGAGGAAGTGTAAATCCAGGAAATGCGAGAGATTTATTTGAGCAATATGACATAGACGGTGGATTGGTTGGTGGTGCTTCACTTAAATTGGAAGATTTTACAACGATTATTTCAGCGAATAAATAATTCGCAAAAAAAATTTCAAAATGAATTATATAGAATACCGGTTTTCCATTTCACCAGTTGAACCATGGAGAGAAATCTTAATGGCATTGCTAGCTGAAGTAGAGTTTGAAAGTTTTGTCGACACAGAAAATGGAATGGATGCTTATGTAAAAGCTGATTTGGAAGATGAAAAATCCATTTTAGAACAAATTCAATCAATTTCAGAAGCCAAAATCGAATTTGAAAGAAAGGAAATCGAACAAGAAAACTGGAATGCGCAATGGGAATCCAATTTTCAACCGATCATGGTGAAAGACCAATGCTACATCAGAGCTGAGTTCCATGAGCCGAAACCGGAAATCCCATTCGAAATCATCATCCAACCCAAAATGTCTTTTGGAACCGGTCATCATGAAACCACCCATTTGATGGTCGAATTCATCCTCGAAACCGATTTCACCGGAAAAGATACGCTGGACATGGGATGTGGTACTTCTATTTTGGCCATTCTTGCCAAAATGAAAGGTGCTGCTTATACGGAAGGAATTGACATCGACGAATGGTCTGTTGAAAATTCTATCGAAAATGCTGCGCGAAATCAAGTTGAAATGACTGTAAAATTGGGAGATGCAGAAATTTTGGGTTATCGGAATTTTGATGTCATCATGGCCAATATCCAACGCAATATCCTGATGGATGACATTCCGAAATACATAAAAGTCCTAAACTTTGGCGGAGAATTGCTCCTCAGTGGTTTGATGGAGCATGATTTTGAAGACATTAAGAAAAAATGTGAAGAAAACGGCTTGAATTTTGTTTCTAAAAAACAGCGGAACGAATGGATCGCCCTAAAATTTATTAAAAATTAATTTCAAAAAAAGAAATGTTAACTCCTAAATTTCAACATCAACCTCAGTGGCAAGAAGAATTTGGTCTGGATGTTTTGGTTGAAGAAGAACCTAAAAATGTATTGGTTTTACACAACGATGATCATAATACTTTTGATTTCGTTATCGAATCTCTAGTAAAAGTCTGTTTGCATACGCTGGAACAAGCAGAACAATGCACTTGGCTGGTTCATTACAAAGGAAAATGTGAAGTGAAAACCGGAAGTTTCAAATTTCTGGAACCGATGTGTACGGCACTACTCGACAGAGGGCTGAGTGCGGAAATCGTTTAGAAATTAGCAATATAGAATAAACCTTCAATGTCATTTACAGTTTGAGAATGTCTTGAAGGTTTTTAGATTTTGGATTGCGTTACAATACAATTCATAAAAAAAACCACCCTTTACGAGTGGTTTTTCATTTTATATCAAAACTTGATTAAGCTTCTTCAGATGGTGTTTCAGTTTCAGTTGAAACTTCCTCAACTTTTGCTTCCACAACTTCTTCTACTTTTGGTTTTTTCTCAAACAAAGGATTGTCATAGTTAAAACCAGAATCGTCAGTTTTGTTAGCGTTCGCTGCTCTTTCAGCATCCATTCTAGCTACTTCGGCTTTTGCTTTTGCAGCAGCTTCAGCGCGTTGGATAGACTCTTGATCCGCTACGATTTCAAACTCGAAGTCAACTTCAACTTCTCTGTGGAAACGGATTTTCGCAACATTTTTACCCAAACGTTTGATCGTATTTCCAGGGATTTTGATGTTTTTCTTTTCGATTTCTACGCCTGCTTTGTTCAAAGCTTCCGCCAAATCTCCGTTGTTTACAGATCCAAATAATTTGTCTCCGGAACCAACTTTTGCATCGATCTTCACTTCCAAACCGTTCAATTTAGCTGATTTCTCGTTTGCAGCAGCGATCAAAGACGCTTCTTCTGCTTTACGGGTTTCCAAAACTTTGGCCAATTCCTCTCTTTGTTTTGCAGTTGCAATCACTGCTTTTCCGTTAGGAATCAAAAAGTTACGGGCATACCCTGGTTTTACTGAAACGATTTCGAATTCAAAACCTAAATTTTCTACATCTTGCTTTAAAATAATGTCCATTTTATCTACTTTTTAGGTTTTACTTATTTTAATTGGTCACCGATGAAAGGCATCAAAGCAATGTGTCTTGCACGTTTGATAGCTTGTGAAACTTTTCTTTGGTACTTCATAGAAGTTCCGGTATAACGACGTGGTAAAATTTTACCTTGCTCGTTTACGAACTGTAACAAGAAATCTGGATCTTTATAATCCACATATTTAATTCCGTATTTTTTGAAACGACAGAATTTCTTGGTTGTTTGTGTCTGAATGTCTAATTGAGATAAATAACGGATCTCGCTTTCACCTCCTTCTGCAGCTTTTTTTGCTAATTCGTCAATTGCCATAATCCTAATTTTTAAGCGTTAGATTTTTGAGATTTTTGTTTCGTTCTGCGTTTTTCAGCCCAATCAATTCCGTGTTTGTCTAGTTTTACAGTCAAATAACGGATGATACGTTCGTCACGTTTGTACATCAATTCAAGACCGGCAACAACTTCATTGTTATCAGTTTTGAATTCTAGCAAATGGTAAAAACCATTGCGTTTGTTCTGAATCGGGTACGCTAATTTTTTCAAGCCCCAATTTTCTTTTGCTACGATTTCCGCATTGCTCTCAGCAAGGAAATCTTCCACTTTTTTTACTGCTTCCTCCACCTGCGCGTCAGATAGAACGGGAGTTAAAATGAAAACAGTTTCGTAATGAGTCATTTAAATAATTTTTAATTTGGGTTGCAAATGTAGGGCTTCTTTATCATTTGACCAAACTAAAAATCGTTTATTTCGAAGTGATTACTTCATCGAAGCTTGTTTCAATAATAATTGATCATGAATACTGCGTGTAGTCGGTTTGTTTCCGCCCGTATGGAAAATAAACATGCCGGTTTCTACATTGAGAAATAATTTTTCCTGACCATCATTAATGCTGAACCATTTGAGCAAACCATTGATCAAATTCTCCCCTTCCCAAAACACTTTTGAATTCCTCAAATCAAAGGTATGTTCAAATCCGGTCGTACTTTTAAAAACAGCCAAATCACCAACCACATAAATGACACCACTTCCTTGAAAAGCTTTTAATTTGATGATTTTGTCTTGTTGGTTGCCGCGGTTGTACCGCACAAATGCATGAAATTCAGCGTCTGAAGGCAATGTTTCCAGCAATTTTTTCTGCTTCTTTTTACGGCTTTGGGCTGCTACATAAGCAATTAGAAAAATTCCGCCGATGAGCAAAATGAAAAACAAAAACAAAAATAGCAGAATGAAGATTTCTGATGACATAGATGTTGAATTTGAATTCTAAATCAAACTTACAAAATAAGACCAATAAAATAATTATATTTGGTTGTACTTAGTAAATCCTTAACACCATGAGAAGTAGAAATTCAGGATTTTGGTTACGCATCTTGATCGCTGCCGGAATCGTCATTTTTTCCCTGATTAAATTTTATTCGTCTTCCGAAGTCAACGAAATCACAGGTGAAAAACAATACATCAGTTTAAACAAAGAAGAGGAAATTGCGCTCGGTCTGAATTCCGCACCACAAATGGCGGCCGAATTCGGCGGTCTCAGCACAAATGCTCAAGCTCGGTATTTGGTGGATTCCATCGGACAGAGCATCATCCGCAACAGTACTGCCGCGCAATCCAAATACCCGTTTGATTTCCATTTACTTGCCGACAACCAAACGGTGAATGCATTTGCACTTCCAGGCGGACAGATTTTTATCACCGAAGGCTTGCTTGGACGATTGGAAAACATCGACCAATTGGCTGGAGTTCTCGGTCATGAAGCCGGTCACGTCATCGCTCGCCATAGTGCCCAACAAATGGCCAAACAAGAGCTTTCACAAGGAATAGCCGGAGCAGCGGGTGTCGCAGGTGGCGACGCCAATTCGGCTTATTATGCACAAGTTGTCGCCAATATGGTCAACATGAAATATGGTCGCGAAGATGAATTGGAAAGTGATGAGCTCGGTGTTCGCTTCATGATCGAAGCGGGTTATAATCCCGAAGCTTTGATCGGGGTAATGGATATTCTCGAACAAGCCTCCGGTGGAAGTCAAGTTCCCGAATTTCAAAGTACGCACCCTTCTCCGGACAATCGTCGGGAGAAAATCAGAGAAGCGATAGAGAAATACAGAACGAAATAAAGTGGTTGAGTGGTTGAGTTGTTGAATGTTGAAAAAAATTCTCAAGCTTTATAATGATGACTTTTGAGTAATTAGTAAAAATATTCGTAATTCGTAATTCAAATTTCCTCCTGACATACTGTTGTCATTTCCACATTTTAATTTTGTTTTAGAATTAAAAATTAACTCAAAAAAACAAGATTATGAACACAACAGCAGCAAACACCCAATCCATCCTTTCATCAGAAGAAATCCTAACTCACTGGCAAGGCCACAGAGGATTGACAAGAAGAGTCATCGAAGCCTTTCCTGAAAAAGAATTATTTGAATTTTCCATCGGCGGAATGCGTCCTTTCAGCGAAATGACCAAAGAACTTCTGGCCATCGCCGTTCCCGGCTTAACCCAAATCGCGCATGACAAAGAAACAGAATTGGAAGAAAAACGGGACGAATTGAAAACCAAACAGGATTTGTTAAACGCTTGGGATCAATCCACTGATGAAATCAATGCGCTTTGGAAATTGGTTAAACCGGAACGTTTACGGGAAGAAATCAATTTGTTTGGACAATACAATAACATTGGCATCAAAAGCGTCCAATATTTCATCGACAACGAAATCCATCACCGCGGTCAGGGATATGTTTATTTAAGAGCTTTGGGAATTGAGCCTCCGTATTTTTGGGAGCATTAATTTAGGTAAATCTTACGGTTTTCTTGTGTACTTTAGTGGATTCTTTGTGTGCTTTGTGTTTAAATTTAACCACAATGTGCACAAGGAATTACACTAAGAACTCAAATCTAATTTCCCTATTTCTAAAAGCTCAAACCGTCTACATTCATCTGCAGATGTGCATCGGTATCAATTACAACCGTTAAATTTTGATTGAAAACCAAAATCTGACTTGGGTACAAATCCACTACTCTTCCTTTTAAATAAATGCCCGGAAAGTATTCTTTATTAAAATTCTCGGTCAAACTTTTTTTTGAAGCTGAAATGATTTCATCCATCGGGATGCCGTACTCCTCGCCTATCATCCTTTTGATTTTTCCTTCAAATAAAGTCGCCACCGTTTTATGAAATAGGTTTTTGGTTTTCAATTTGAAATCAATTTTGGATAAAACAATTTTCTGTTTATCCGCATCATAAACCGGAATGCCTTTGATGATAGAAGTTCCACTAACTTCGCCGATAGTTTCGGCCTCGATGACGACATAAAATTCTTCCGAATACACTTTTACATCCGTGATTTTCACTTTGTTTTTTTCACTGGTTAAGACGAATTCCTGATTCAGAAATTGGGCTTTGGCCAATTGGGTTGCTTTTTCAAATGAAACATTGGCCGTGGTTTTCAGATTGAAATCGGGATTCATTTCTTCTTTCAGTATATAATTGGGAAATGTAATTTGTAATGGAGAAGGAAGTGGAATTCTTCCAATAAAAGTTTCCGAATACAAATCCAGTCCCACAGTGGTTTTGATGTAATCCGCATAAATTTTCACCGGTGACAAATAGACTTTTTCCGGTGTCAGTTTCAGCCAAGTATTGTATTCCTCCGAAATGTTGATCGGCGAACTGAAATTGTTCCAAACTGCCAACAAATAAGGTTTCAAATCAAAACTTTCCTTGATTTTATCGTCAATTACCGATGTGAATTTGGCTTGTTGTTCGGTCAAAGTTTCTTCGATCAAAGAAGAAATCGGGATTTTCACTTTTCCATAATCCAAAACCGGTTTTACCGTCCAGTCAAATCCATGGGTTTTGGTTTGGGTTTTCAGTGTCCAATCAGGTTGGAATTCGACAGAAGAAATAAATTTCATCGTCACATGGAAATTGGTGTCTTGGTATACATAATATCCCATTCCACCATAGCCTTGTTCCGCCCAAATTTTCAGTGGAACTTCGATCAGAAAACGGTTTTCTTTCAGCGCTGTCAATTTAATTTTATCGCTTTTCTCGACACGGACTTTGAACTGGTCGTTGTCGTTGTCCGTATACGAATTGTCTTCAAACAAAACGCCCGTAACCGAGCCATTGATCAAGTTATTTACCTCAGCAACAGGAATGGAAATCGGCAAGGTAAGATGAGACTTGATTTTAGGAAAAGTATAGATTTCGTCGGTTTGGGCGAATGAAAATCCACTTAAAATCAATAAACCGACGATGAATAACATTCGAAAATAATTTGACTTCATATAAGGCAAAATGAATCGTTATCATAACAAGATTTGCACCAAAAAATTGTCCGAATAAAAATTTATCCGGACAATCATTTTTTATGATTTGAATTTCAACTAGTCGATGCGTTCATTTTTGATTTCTTCTACGATCTCCGGATTTAAAAGCGTAGAAATATCCCCGAAATTGGAGAAATCTCCTTCTGCTATTTTGCGAAGGATCCTACGCATGATTTTACCGGAACGGGTTTTTGGAAGACCGGAAACGAATTGGATTTTGTCCAATTTAGCAATCGGACCGATGTGACTTGAAATATGTTCGTTGATCTCACGCCTCAAATTATCACGATCGCGTACTTCTCCTGTTTCTTTTAACGTAATATAGCCATAAAGTGCATTTCCTTTCACATCATGTGGAAAACCTACGATCGCTGATTCTGCAACTGCCGGATGCTCGTTGATCGCATCTTCAATCGGTGCCGTTCCAAGGTTATGACCTGAAACAATTACGACATCATCTACTCTACCAGTTATCCTGTAATAACCCACTTCGTCACGTAATGCGCCGTCACCTGTAAAATATTTCCCTCGGAAAGCAGAAAAATACGTATCCACAAATCGTTGATGATCACCCCAGATCGTTCTTGCCATTCCCGGCCAAGGGAATTTGATGCAGAGACTTCCTACGACTTGGTTGTCTTCCAGTTCATTTCGGCGTTCATCCATCAAAACCGGTTGAATCCCCGGAAGTGGTAGCGTCGCATAAGTCGGTTTGGTCGGCGTAATAAATGGAAGTGGCGCAATCATGATTCCACCAGTTTCGGTTTGCCACCAAGTATCGGTAATTGGTGCTGTCTTTTTCCCGACATTGTTGTTGTACCAATGCCAAGCTTCTTCATTAATCGGTTCACCAACGGAACCCAAAACCTTGATGGAGGATAAATCATGGTTTTCTACAAAACTGAGATTTTCTTTGGCAAGTGCACGAATCGCTGTAGGAGCGGTATAAAATTGTGTAACTTCATGTTTATCAATCACATTCCAAAATCTACCAAAATCAGGATACGAAGGAACGCCTTCAAATAAAACCGTTGTCGCACCATTTAAAAGTGGACCATACACGATGTAGGAATGACCGGTAATCCAACCGATATCAGCCGTACACCAATAGACATCGTTTTCTTTGTAATTGAAAATATTTTTAAAGGTATAAGCTGTGTAGACCATATATCCGCCTATCGTATGTACCATTCCTTTTGGTTTTCCTGTAGATCCTGATGTATATAAAATGAACAATGGATCTTCTGCGTCCATGATTTCGGCGACATGATCTTTGGCTGCATTTTCCAGTAATTCTTCCATCCAAAAATCACGTCCTTCTTTCATTTGGATTTCAGAGTTGGTTCGTTTTACGACCAAAACTTTTTCAATGGTTGGACAGTTCACAAGTGCATCATCTACAATTCCTTTTAAATCGATGGATTTACTTCCTCGGTAAGCTCCATCTGAAGTCAAAACCAGTTTACAATCAGAATCTTGTATGCGTGATGATAAAGCTGATGCGGAGAAACCGGCAAATACGACCGAATGAATCGCTCCTACCCTTGCGCAGGCCAATAAAGCGATGGCCAACTCGGGTATCATCGGAAGATAGATACAGACCCGATCTCCTTTTTGGATGCCTTGTTCTTTCAACACATTGGCCATTTTACAAACCCTTTCGTGCAATTCTAAATACGAGATATGCTGTGCTGGTTCATTTGGATTATTGGGTTCAAAAATGATGGCTGTCTTCTCACCTCTTTTATTCAGATGCCGATCGATACAGTTTTTTACAATGTTAACTTTCCCGTTTTTGAACCATTTGATGTCCGCATGGATCATATCATATTCCAGTACTTTGTCCCATTTTTGGTACCAATTGAAATTCTCATCGGCAATGGTTCCCCAAAATTCTTCCGGATTTCGTACTGATTTGTTATAGATTTTAAAGTAGTCTTCTAAACTTCCGATTTCGTAGTAATTCATTGTGTCAATTAATTTTAATAGTTAAAAATACAAATTTAATATGCGTTAAAAAAAGTATATTTACTAATTTGGTATACATCAAAAGCATTTATTCCCATTCAAAACAAAGGTTTTGAAATCAATTGACCCTAAACCATATATCAAAATCAGGCTTCCATCAATTCATTGACTTTCTCTACGACATTTTTTAAAGAAAAAGGTTTGGTAATATAAGCATCAACACCCATTTCCAACCCTTTCTGGATATCATCTTCTTTATTTTTGGCGGTTAAAAACACAACCTTACAGTCTTGCAGTCTTTTATCTGATCTGATTGTATTTAAGGTTTCATAACCGTCCACTTTTGGCATCATGATATCGAGGATGATGGCCTCTGGAATTTCATTTTCCAAAATAGATAAAGCTTCTTCACCATCTCTTGCAATAAATACTTCAAAATCATTTTTTTTAAAGGTATATTCAAGCGTCATCACGATATTGGGTTCATCATCTACGATTAATATTTTTTTCTTCATTTGATGAATTTAGGGATTATAAAACAAAAGGTAACGCCTATTTTTTCATTTTCTGCCCAAATTTTTCCTTTATGAGCATCGATAATTTGTTTACAAATCGTCAATCCAAGACCACTACCAATCGGCTTTTTCAATGTTTGTTGACTAGATTGAAAGAATTTATCAAACAATAAATTTACATCATCTTCCGGAATATGTTTTCCGTTGTTATAAAATTTAAAAAGGGTTTCGTTTTCTGATTCAAAAACTGAAATTTCTATCTGCGGATGCTCTTTGTCACTAAATTTAATGGCATTTGAAACCAAATTTTGGATGACTTGGATGATTCTTTCTTGATCAAATTGAATTGGATTCAAATTCGCAGGAATATGAAATTCTATTTCTATATTTTCTTTTTGGATCAATTGATTCAAAGGGCTCAATGCTTGATTTAGGGTTTCCAGTATTTTGTGCTCATTCAGATGAATTTTCTGATTTCCCGATTCAAATTTCTCTAAATCCAAAACGGTATTGATCAATCGATTCAACCGATCAGATTCAGTTATGATATTTTGTAAAAATTTCATTTTCAGTTCTTCCGGCACTTCATGATCATCATGTAATATTTCGCCTGCTGCGCGAATGGCGGTAATGGGCGTTCTTAATTCATGGGTTACCGTACTAAGGAATTCGTCTTTTTGTTTGTCTTTTATCAGCAATTTTTCGTTGGCCAACTTCAATTGAGCCGAAAGATTTTTTAATTCATTTGAGGTTTCGGTCAGTTTTTTATTCAGCATGATGGTTTCTTTAGATTCTTCCAAAATGGTCAAAACTTCAGGTAACGTAATTTTCTCTTCTTTGACCACACTCGAAATCAAAATGCGCGCTGAAGCCGTTCCGATATGTCCTGTCAATAAATTTTCTGCAAACTTTATCAATCGGGAATCTGCTTTTTCTTGCTTTTTATCGACATTGTACTTCAAATTAAAAATATTCAAAGCTCTTTTGGTTCTTGCTTCACCTAAAAATCGGATCAAAACTTGTTCGATGTCACGCGTATAAGCTGTTCCCTTCCAAATAAATGCGTTCTCATGATTGTTCGTGTATTGATCGATATCGACATACATTTCTGCATAATTTCGTTCTCTATAATTTCCCTTAAAGCTAACTGAGACGGCGGCATAAGTAAAAACATTGACCCATAAACTCCAAAAAAGTGCATGCGGAATGGGTTCTAAGAATTCAATTCCCAATAGTTGAAATGGTTTGAGTGCAGAAATATGAAAAGGACCATCTGAAATAAACGTAGATGAACTATCATAAACGCCTATAAAAGTCGGTAAAAGCAGGGTATAAAAACAAACCAAAAATCCGAGGATGATTCCGGATATTGCGCCCGCTTCTGATCCTCTTTTCCAAAATAAAGACCCAAAAAACACCGGTCCAAGTTGGGCGATAATCACAAATGAAATCATCCCGATCGAGACCAAATTATAATCTAAAACTAAAAATCGATAGATGAAATAGGCCAAAATGATCAATAAAAAAATGCTGATTCGACGGATATTTAAAATGCGACTTTCATTTTCCCTTGGTTCTACAGATTTTAATTGTCCTAAAAAACCATAAGGAATCAATATATTATTACTCAACATCGTAGACAAACCGATACACGAAACAATGATCATGGAAATGGCGGCTGAAAATCCACCTAAAAATACAAGGACAGTAATGAATTTGTTTCCAAATAATTGCGGAATCAATAAAGCATATAAGTCAGAATTTACTTTTTCACCTTCAAATAAAATATTTCCACCCCAAGCGATCGGATAAACAAATAAATTGAAAATCAACATATACAAGGGAAACAACCATATCGCTGTTTTGATATGACTTTCTCGGTTGTTCTCTATGACGGTCATTTGGAATTGTCGAGGCAGTAAGAATATAGCAAACATGGAAAGTACACAAAGGAAAAACCAATTCACACCGCCGGAAAGACTGCCAATCGTATTGCGTTGATCAAAATTCGCAAACTGACTTGCTTTTGCATAAATATCCCCAAATCCGTCAAAAACAAAAAAAGTCACATAAACCCCAACCAACACAAAGAAAAACAATTTCAACACGGATTCCATTGCGACAGCCGTAACTATCCCGATTCTTTTCTGCGAAGCATCACTATAACGAGTTCCATAATATGACGCAAATCCAGCCAAAACAATGGCTACATAAGTGGTCGTGTCATTAAAAATATGCGTGGATTCAGTTTGGGTTACGACATGAAAGGTTTCTGAAATCGCTTTGAGTTGTAAAGAAATATAGGGCAATATCCCAAATATACAGATCAAAGTCACCAGCCCACCTAAAATCCTACTATTTTGATACCTGAGCGAAATAAAATCAGCCAAACTGGAAATCTTATTGATACGCGAAATCCGCAAAATCTTACGTAAAACCACTATCCAAAAGGGAATAATGATAATAGGACCTATATAAGTAGTCAAATATGTAATACCGGAATGAGCCGCCACACCTGTACTTCCATAGTAAGTCCAAGCTGAACAGTATACAGCCAAAGAAAGCGAATATACATAGGGATTATTTAACAATCGACTCTGTCTCTTTTTTTCACTCCAATGGGCTACTGCAAATAAAATCCCCATGTAGAACAATAAAATTACCAGAAGAATCAAGACATTATTCACCGTATCGCTTTATTATTAAGAAACTGAACAAACTGGTCAATGCCCAAACCGAAAAAATATACACATAAAAAACCGGCATTCCTCCTATTTGTCCACGGTAATCTGCTACTAAAACCAAAGGCAAGTTAAAGGCAATCAAAAGGAAAATCGATATAATGACCAATTTCTGTTCGTGGCGTTTTTTCATCTATTAAAATTTCCATCAAAAACCTATGATTCAGGCACTTAATCATTTTGGAGATTATCGAACTTTGCTCTGACAAATGCCCACTATGGGTTTTCATACTAAATTTTGTTAAAAATACGAATTCTACTTCCAAAAATGGAAGTAGAATTCGAAATTCGAAACCAATTATCAATTATCAATGATTTACGGCTTCACCTGCGCCAGAAGGAATCCTGATGTTTTCTACTATTTCTTGAACTTCTTCCGGAGGAGCCGGTGTAAACTGATTGATCACCAGTGCAACGATAAAGTTCACCAACATCGCAATCGTTCCAAATCCTTCAGGAGAAATCCCAAACCACCAACTCTCTTTTAGTCCTGCAACTGCGTCTTTTCCTCCATCAAATATTCCAAATTTAAATTTCAACATATAGAAAAGCATCAATGACATTCCCACTACCATACCGGCAATCGCGCCTTCTTTGTTCATCTTTTTATAGAAAATACCCAAAATAATGGCCGGAAAGAAAGAAGCTGCCGCCAATCCAAATGCAAGCGCCACAACAGCTGCGACAAATCCCGGAGGATTGATCCCGAAATAGCCGGCAACACAAACCGCCAAAGCTGCAGAAATACGCGCTGCCCATAATTCTCCTTTTTCTGAAATATCCGGTTTGACCATTTTTTTGATCAAATCATGCGAAACCGAAGACGAAATTACCAGAAGCAGTCCGGCAGCTGTTGATAGCGCTGCAGCCAATCCTCCAGCTGCAACCAATGCTATGACCCAATTTGGAAGTTGTGCGATTTCAGGATTAGCCAAAACCATGATGTCGTTATCGATGGTCAATTCATTTGCATTGGCATCTGCAACATATTGGATTTTCCCATCTTGGTTTTTATCATCAAAGGCCAATAATCCGGTTTCTTCCCAATTACTGAACCATTGAGGCATGCTAGCATATTCATTATTGCTAACGGTTTCGATCAAATTCGTTTTGGCAAAAACCGCAATTGCAGGTGCTGTCGTATACAAAATAGCGATGAACAACAATGCCAAACCTGCAGATTTTCTGGCATCTTTTACTCGTTTCACCGTAAAAAACCTAACAATTACATGCGGTAATCCTGCCGTACCTACCATCAAAGCGAGTGTAATGGCAAAAACATCTATGGTGGATTTCGTGCCGCTCGTATATTCGGCAAAGCCCAATTCGGTTTGCAATCCATTGAGTTTATCCAACAAATAAACGCCAGAACCATCTGAAAGCGTACCGCCCATCCCAAATTGTGGAATCGGATTGTTGGTCATTTGGATCGAAATAAAAATGGCCGGAACCATAAAGGCAAAAATCAAAACACAATATTGTGCAACTTGTGTGTAAGTAATTCCTTTCATTCCTCCTAAAACCGCATAAAAAAGCACGATGATCATCCCGATGATCACGCCGGTATTGATGTCCACTTCCAGAAATCTTGAAAAAACAACACCTACACCCCGCATTTGACCTGCGATATAAGTAAAAGAAACGATCAGTGCACAAATTACTGCAACAGCTCTAGCTGTTTTAGAATAAAATCGGTCACCGATGAAATCCGGAACGGTAAACTTCCCAAACTTCCTCAAATAAGGCGCTAAAAGCAATGCCAATAAGACATATCCGCCTGTCCAACCCATCAAATAAACTGCCCCGTCATATCCGGCAAATGAAATGATTCCCGCCATCGAAATAAAAGAGGCCGCACTCATCCAGTCTGCCGCTGTTGCCATTCCATTTGCAAGTGGCGAAACTCCTCCACCTGCAACATAAAATTCTTTAGTAGAACCGGCTCTCGACCAAATTGCAATTCCGATGTAAAGCGCAAAAGAAATTCCTACTATGATATAAGTCCATATTTGTACATTCATAAAATTCGTTTTAAAGGTTAGTTATCGTATCCGTATTTTTTATCCAACTTGTTCATCAAGACTACATACACAAATATGAGGATGACAAACACATAAATAGATCCTTGTTGCGCAAACCAAAACCCTAACGGGAATCCGCCCAATTTCACGGCATTCAACGCATCTGCAAAGATGATCCCGGCTGCGTACGAAACTAAAAACCAAATGGTCAGTAAAATGGATAGATACTTTAAATTCTCTTTCCAATATGCTTTTGCTTTATTGTCTAAATTCATAATGCTTATTTTAAATTTTTATAAAAAGATCATCGCTTGGATGGTGATTTGGTCGTTTTGATTTTCAGGTAAATCAAATGCTTTTTGGTATTCCACTGTCAATTTTGCATTTTGACCATCGATGTACCAATTGGCGCCGGCGCGTAGTTCTTTTGCCGGTTCGATTAAACCTTTGAAATCTCTGTGCGAATAAGCCACATAGGGCTGGATGCGGTTTCTGAATTTATTTTCTTCTGCAGATTTCGGAATCAAATAGCCGACATGACCATAAAATTGACCGCCATTTCCATAAATCCTACCATTTAAATAATCTTCACCCATCTTTGAATTTTGGTAACCGGCATACGCTGTGATTGCTCCTCCTGAACTCCCGATCGGTGAATCATAAAAAACATCTGCTCCTATATGCGAAACGTCCTCCGCTTCAAGGGTTCCGGCATTATTAAAAGCGATCCCATCCGGATGATAGAAAAATCCTGCACCGACATTCAGGACTTTTTTGGTTCCCAAATAGGTTCCGACTTTATAAGGAAGAAAATTGGATTCGCTGTCCAGAAATTGATATTCAAAATAGCCTGAATAAGCATATTTTCCTTCATTTAAAAGAGCTTTTCCTAAATAGGCTTCCTGACCTGACTCCAAAACGGTATTGGCATCGCCATCGAGTGAATTGGTCAGCACATCATTTACTGAAGCTCGATACTCCAATTTCCCTATTTTCCCTTTGGCATAAATCCCCAAATGACGCGCAAACTGATCTGTCAACCCGAGCGTACTCCATGAAGACCTGTTGTTATCCATGGTCAAAAAATTCAAAGTACTTGCACTGTTCAGTCGGCTGATTCCGTTCCAATAATGTAATCCGGCACCAACCTGAAGCTCAGGAATCACATTAAATTCTCCCCAAGCATCATGGAGAAACAATTGCGCATCTCCATTTTTACCTGTTGGAGATAAATTGTTGTCATTCAAAGAATTCAACCCAAAATGTGTCAAAATCATAAAACGTTGACTGATCTGCGCATACATTAAAACCCGGGCACGACGCACCGAAATTCCATCATTTGGGCTACTTCCCTCTACATCCTGCGCCCAAAATTGCCCCCAAGAAATAAAACGAAGGTGTTTGCTTCCATCCTCATTGAATTTGATGTTCAATCCTCCAGTGTATTCGTCGGCATATTGCGCCATTGAAAATATCCCCAAAGAAAAAAGGATGATAAAAAATTTGTTCCTCATAGTGTAATTAATTTTAGTGTTAATTGCACACTTCAACTTGAATAAAATAGATTTTTCAAGTCATTTACAATTATTTATACAACAATTGTCCAAGTGTATAGCGAACACTAAAATGAATTAATCCTAAAAAAAATAAAAATTAGATATATATTTTTGCTAATTTACAATAGCTAATCTTTAAAACGCTCCCATTTGATCAACATGAACTTATCTCCAAGCTCCGTTATGACCATTCCCGCACCTGATAGATTCTGTTTATTTTTCATGAATTCTACAATTTCTTCATGGTTATAAATTTTATAAGTAGGATGATAGTCTTTATGTACAGGTTTTTTGATTTTGAACTCTTTCACCCAATTGCTGACTGAAACATGAGAAATACCCAAAATCCTTTCAATTTCACGGTAACTCAACCCTTCCAGATAAAGCTGCAAGGCTTTGGTCACATAATAATCATCAATCTTTTTCCCGATCTTGTTGACGGTAAAAAAATAATTGCATTTTTTACAGCGGTACCGTTGTTTATCGTTTACGATTCCACTTTTAACTATTTGCTTATGGTCACATCGGGGGCAATTGGAAATCATCATGTATATTAATTTTCCATAAATATACCAATTTTGCAAATTAATTTAAATGTTAAATAATCATTACGTTTAGATAAAATCAACAAATACCAAGATTTTGGTATAGCTACAACCAAAAATTTGCCTTTAATTTGTGCCAACGAAAAAGCTTTAATGGCTTTTCATAGGTTTAGGTTAGTTAGGTTATACCCTCGTTCTTTCAGTACGAGGGTATTTTTTTTATTTCCCAATCTAAAAATACCAAGATCTTGGTATACCGAGAGCGAAGAAAACGTCCTTACTTTGCCACATCGAAAAGCCATAATAGCTTTTCATAGGTTTAGGTTAGTTAGGTTATACCCGCATTCTTAGAGGATGCGGGTATTTTTTTATCTAAAAACATGAGAATACCAAGATCTTGGTATATTCCAATCTAAAAAAACAACCTTACTTTGTACCAACGAAAAAGCTTTAATGGCTTTTCATAGGTTTAGGTTAGTTAGGTTATACCCGCATTCTTAGAGGATGCGGGTATTTTTTTTGTAGTTCGCTGAATTTTACTTCTATTTCCCCTAGATTTACAGGGATGGATTTTAATTTAATCCTTTAAAAAATTATCTTAAAGATGAGAAAACTGAAGGGTTCGACGAGTACCGCGAGTCAATTGCTTTAACTCATAGCTTTTAGTACTTGTATTACATTCGCTGAATCTCTTTCCTCGATTTCAAGATTTTGACATGCGAAGCATCGATGGACTCCTTAAATAAATGATGAATTCGTGAATAAATTTTAAAGACGTTCATTTTAAAACTCAATCACATCACTTTCAGAAGGCAATTGATGCTGGCAGCTTTCTGACATGGTTGGCACAAATGGAACTAAGGGCGATTCATCTAGATAACCCGGTGGCAGAGCGCCCAGTTTGGTAAAGTCCGCAAAACGATATGGAAGACTTTCCATGAAAAATCCATCGGAATATTCGGTTATGCTTTGGTTCTCCGGATTGGTCAATACATGCATATGTAGATGTGGTCCGAAAGAGTTCCCTGAATTGCCCAATCGGCCTATTTCCTGACCGGTGGTCACCTCATCGCCTACTTCTACCAAAACGGAATTGGGCACCATATGACAATAAGTCCCGATGCTTCCGTCAGGATGTTTGATGTAAACGACATTTCCCGTCGCATTGTCAATACCGGTTTCATAATCCAATTCGCCCGGCGTTTGGTTATCGGGAATATCGGATCGTGTAAAAACAACGGTACCGCCCTCAGCCGCCAAAATAGGTAAGTTATAACAATGCCAATCTGAGAGCTGCGTCCCATCATTTTCATAAGGCAATCCATCTATCAATAATGCATAGTCAATCGCATAACGTTGTGGGTTATTGCCAAATAAATAGCCATTTTGGTCTTCATCAAAAATCGGTTCCGGATAAGAAAACAAGGCTCTGGTATGATAGGAATTGGCTCCGGGAGCGCCTTCTGCGATCCAAACTCCGTGAGGAACCGGAAATTGGATGGTGATCGGATCAGGGAAATCGGAAGGCAAGGTTAAATTGAAATCAAATTCTTTTTCATTTCCCATTGCATCTAAATAAGTAAACCTATGGTTCAATTGTGAAACATTCCAACCATTTTCAGGAAAAGGAAGCCAGATACTTGCCAAATGCATGTCTTCGCTCGAATTAAAATCGGTATAAGTCAGCAATTCGTTTTCAGCATTTGAAATATCAACTTTTTGAACGGATGGTGTTTTGATGTGCATTTCATAGACCAACCAAGTCCCGGAAGTATTCACCATTTTTACCGGTGGTGATGGAAGAGCAACATAAAAATCGGAAGGAGTGCTTTGGGCTTCGTCATTTTTACATGCAAAAAGCCCAATCAAGATCAAAAGACCTAAAAAGATTTGTTTCAAAGACATCATAGAGAGTTTTAGATTTTAAAGATAATCAAAACTGATTTACAAATAGAAGCACAAGGCTGTTTATAAAAATTAAGGATTGAATTTTATTCCTCGTTTTAGTTGTTGTATTTTTACCCGGAATTCAAAAAAATCAAACGTATTCAGTAGCATTTTATGGGGAAAATAATTGCCATAGCCAATCAAAAAGGAGGCGTAGGAAAAACCACAACCGCTGTCAATTTAGCAGCTTCGTTGGGTGTATTAGAAAAAAAGACTTTGTTGATTGATGCAGATCCGCAGGCCAATGCAACCTCCGGCCTGGGTTTAAATGTAGAAGAAGTAGAAGAAGGAACTTATGAAGTGCTCGAACATGAAATTACAGCCAAAGAAGCCATCCAAAAAACGGACTCTCCAAATCTGGACATCATTCCGGCACACGTAGATTTGGTAGCAGCAGAAATCGAAATCGTCGATCATGAAAACCGCGAATATTTACTCAAAGAAGCACTCAAAGAAATCAAAGACGATTACGATTACATCATCATCGATTGCGCTCCATCACTGGGCTTGATCACTTTAAATGCTTTGACCTCAGCTGATTCAGTCGTGATTCCGATCCAATGCGAATATTTCGCGCTGGAAGGTTTGGGGAAACTTTTGAATACAATCAAAGGCGTTCAACAACATCACAATAAAAACCTAGATATCGAAGGGCTTTTACTCACTATGCATGATTCGCGTTTACGACTTTCCAACCAAGTGGTAGAAGAAGTCAACAGCCATTTCCCACAAATGGTTTTTGATACGATCATCCAACGAAACGTCCGGCTTTCAGAAGCGCCGAGTTTCGGGGAAGCGATCATCGCCTATGATGCCGGAAGCAAGGGTGCGGAAAATTATTTAAATTTGGCCCGAGAATTATTGGTGAAAAATAACGATACTGTCTAAACTATTTTAAATTCAACATTTAAAATAATTATAAAAATTATGGCAAAAACGAATAATAGTCGACTAGGAAGAGGACTTTCTGCTTTGTTAAAAGACGAACCAAGTGTGGTTTCAGCTTCGGACAAGGGTGCAGAAAAGTTGGTAGGAAATATCGTAGAAGTCGATTTAAAGAAAATCAAAACCAATCCTTATCAGCCCAGAACCAATTTCGACAAAAATGCACTGGAAGATTTGGTAAAATCCATTGCGGTGCTTGGTGTGATCCAACCCATTACGGTTCGTAAAATCGATGATGGATATGAATTAATTTCGGGAGAAAGAAGATTCAGAGCTTCGCAAATCGTAGGATTGGAAACCATTCCGGCTTATATCCGATTGGCAAACGATCAGGAAATGCTCGAAATGGCATTGGTCGAAAACATCCAACGACAGGATTTAGATGCCATCGAGATCGCCCTTTCGTACCAAAGACTGCTTGATGAAATCAATTTGACCCAAGAACAATTGAGCCATAGAGTCGGAAAAGACAGAACTTCTGTTTCCAACTATTTGCGACTTTTAAAATTGGACCCCATCATCCAAACCGGAATCCGCGACGGCATGATTTCCATGGGACATGGTCGCGCTATCATCGCCATTGACGACATCGATTTGCAATTGGAAATTTATGAAAAAGTCATTGCAGACAATCTTTCTGTACGTGAAACAGAAAAACTTTTGCAACTTTATAAAAAACCGAACGCAAAGAAAATTTCGAAATCAAAAGAATTACCCAACGAATTCAAACGCTCTCAACTTTTGATTGCAGAGAACATTCAGTCCAAAGTTGAAATCAAAAGATCACAAAACGGAAAAGGAAAAATCATCATCGATTTCAGTTCTGATCAGGAGTTTGAGCGAATTCGAAAAATATTGGAATGAAACCGAAATGATTAAAATAATTATTTTTAATCATCAAAGGTTACATGTGAACATTGAAAAGCAATAATAATAAACACATGAAAAATCAGATCCTAACCATACTTCTCATTTTACCCATTTTGGCTTTTTCACAAGTCGAAAACGATTCTGTACAAACTACCGAACCTATCACGGAAATCGTCGCAGTAAATGAAACAGAAAAATTGGATACGATCGACTATCTGACCATGAAAAACCCGATCAGGGCTTCGTTATATTCTGCTATTTTACCGGGAATGGGTCAGATTTACAATAAAAAATGGTGGAAAGCACCGTTGGTTTGGGGAATACTGGGAACCGGAGCCGGATTTATCATTTATTATAACAACCAATACAAAGAATACCGAGGTTATTATTTGGACAAATTGTATGGGTATGAATTGGAAAATCCGACACTGAACAACATGAGTGTGGAACAATTGGCCAATATCCAAGACGATCGAAAACGTACACGGGATTACGCCATCGCACTGACAGCACTCGGATATATTTTAAACATCGTGGACGCAACGGTTGATGCACATCTCTACGGCATCAAAAAAGATCCCGATTTATCTTTTCAACCCATCATGCTACAAAACCTCCAAACCGCTGAACTCGCCATGGGATTTGGGGTGAGTTATAAATTTTAGTGATGGAGTGGTTGAGTGGACGAGAATGGATGTTGGATGTTCTAAGATTAACTTTAAACTTGAAACCTCAAACTTTAAACTTTTAAACAAATTTAAATGAACATAGCAATCGTCGGATACGGAAAAATGGGCAAAGCCATTGAAGAAATCTTAATCGAAAGAGGTCATCAAGTCGTTGCGAAATTGAATCGAAAACCTAAAGCTGAAGATTTGAAAGATGTAGATGTTGCCATCGAATTTTCCAATCCTGAGGTCGCTTTTGAAAACCTAAAAGTATTACTTGAGAATAAAATACCAACTATTTCAGGTACAACAGGTTGGTTAGCTCATTTAGAAGAAATCAAAACGATCAATCAAGAAAATAATGCGGCTTTTTTATATGGTTCCAATTTTAGTTTGGGAGTGAATTTATTTTTCGAATTGAACCATCATTTAGCGAAATTGATGGCGAAATATCCCGAATACAAAGTCGAAATCGAAGAAATCCATCATACCCAAAAACTGGATGCACCGAGTGGAACCGCCATTTCGCTCGCAGAGCAAATCATGGAAAATTCGGCTATAAAAAATTGGGAGTTAGACTCAAAAACTTCAGAGGAAAATCTCCCCATTTACGCCAAACGCATCGACCATGTTCCCGGAACGCATACCGTTTCTTACCATTCTGAAATCGATTCTATCGAAATCAAACACACCGCACATACGAGAAAGGGATTTGCATTGGGCGCAGTTCTAGCTGCAGAATGGATCCATGGAAAACAAGGTTTTTTTACGATGAAAGACGTTTTGGGTTTAAATTAACAAAGACATTCGCCGAAAATCTTAAATTAGCAGACTTAAAATAAAAATTGAATATGTTACTCTACTGGTTAGTCGCTTTTATTCTTTACAACATCATCTACGGAGCATCCACTTGGCAATTGTACAAAAATGCAGGCAGAAAGGCTTGGGAAGCTTTCATTCCTTTTTATAATTTCTGGATCGGTTTAGACCTCATCAAACGACCGAAATGGTGGATCATCCTATTTTTCACTCCAATTGTTGCACCGATTATGTGGTGGGTTTATTGGGTAGATTTCGGAAGAAGTTTCGGGAAAAGAACTTGGACAGATGCGATTTTGATGGTGGTAACCGTTGGACTCTATTCTTTTTATTTAAATTATGTAGAAAAACCCGATTATGAAGGACCAGAAGAACGAAAAGGAACTTTTATTGCAGCACTATTATTTGCTGTCGTTTTGGCGACTTTGGTGCATACATGGTTCATCCAGCCGATGGTCGTACCGACTGGTTCTATGGAAAACACGATCAAAATCGGGGACGCACTTTTCGTGGAAAAAGTAAGCTATGGAATCAGAGTTCCATTCACTCCTATCGGAATTCCTTTTTCAGAATTCATCAATAGAAAAGCTTATGTCGACCAAGCCAGATTACCATATATGCGATTGCCGGGTTGGAGAGATTTAAAAGCCAACGATATCGTGGTTTTTAATTATCCGACCGATTCTGCTTTTGATGCGATTGACCGTAAAGATGCCTATGTAAAACGTTTGGTGGGAATGCCCGGTGATTCTATCGAATTTGACAATAGTGTTTTAAAAGTAAATGGAAAACCTTTCATTCCGAAAAAGGATGCTTGGGTTCAACACAGTTATTTGGTGATTTCAAAAGTCCCTTTCAGTCCACAATTGATGTATGAAAATTATGGATTACTGGAAGGAACTGATTTTGGTGTAATTGGAAGAAGTGACAACCAATACACGTATATTTTCAAAGCCTTGACAAAATCCATGGCAGAGGATTTCAAACGAAATCCAAATGTCATTTCGGTGGATCAAAAAATCACCCCAAAGGGTCAAAAAGACGAACGCAAATACGCAAATGGTCAAATCGACAGTACTTATACGATTTTCCCCTTGGATAAAAATTGGAACCAAGACAATTATGGACCGCTTTATATTCCGAAAAAAGGCGATGTTGTGAAATTGGATAAAAATTCGATTACCCAATATTACAATATCATCAAAAATTATGAACGCAACGATCTGAAAATTGAAGGTGATAAATATTGGATCAATGGAAAAGAAACCAACCAATATGAAATCAAACAAGATTATTTCTACATGATCGGTGACAACCGAAACCAATCTTTGGATGCGCGTTTCTTTGGCTATGTTCCGGAAGAAAACATCATCGGTCGACCTATTTTTGTTTGGGCCAACATGAACGGAATGTTTGAACCGGCACCGAACAAGTTCATTTGGAGTCGATTCATGACTTCGATCAACAACGATAATCCGGACAAAAAATCCTATGGTCTTTATGTATTGATCGCTTTGATCGCTTTCTTTACTTGGGATTATTTCCGTATCAAAAAGAAAAAAGCTAAAGAAGGCAATAAAAACTAAGCCTTCCCAACCTTGTCAAGGTTAATCTTCAGAATGAAATAATCTTGACAAGGTTTATTAAATAAATTCACTTAAAATGATTTTTCCAATCTTTTATTTCGGCCCTATTTCCTATTTCGCAGCTCTGGTTCAGGCTAAAAGTTTTCAATTGGAAGCTTATGAACATTTTCCGAAACAAACCTTCCGGAACCGATGTTACATCCAGGGTGCAAACGGAAAATTGCGATTGGCGATTCCCACAAAACACAATGGCGCAAGGGTTTTCAAAGACATTCAAATTTCAGATGAATACAATTGGCAGAAAGAACATTTTAAATCCCTCGTTTCAGCTTATAAAAGTTCGCCGTATTTTGAATACTACGAAGATGATTTGGCACCGATTTTTGAATCCAAAGAGAAATATTTACTCGATTTGAATTTAAAAACGATGGAATTTATTGCTTCGAAATTAAAATTGGATTTAACTTATAATTTGACTGAAACTTATGAAATCGTTTCAGAAGAATTGGATTTCCGAAATCAATTTAGTGCTAAAAAAGAACCAACCGGAAATTTTCCGGAGTACTTTCAAGTCTTTGATGAGAAGTTTGAATTCATGCCCGATTTGAGCATTTTGGATCTAATTTGTAACGAAGGACCAAAAGCTTCGACCTATATCTCAAATCTCATCCAAAATCACTAAGATTTTGATTTAAAACACTTTGTAGGTTGAGAAATTGTACAGAATTTATAAAAAAATATGATTTACACCTTTCTCTTACAGACCTTTTCAGTAAAAGTGTAGATCATTTCGACTCAAAATTCGGTGAAGATTTTATCAATAAATTGATGGAAGTTGGATGATAGAAAAATGAATTGTAAAAGTAAATAAATAAGAAATGAATAAAATTATCATGACGTTGGGAATGGCATTTATGCTTTCTTTCAGCGGATACGGACAAGATGCAGTAGCAGAAACTACTATGGAAGTATGGTACAATGCTGACAAAGAAGCTACCGGGAAATTTGGTGTGAATACAGAGAAAGCGCATCAGTTTTTAAAAGAAAACAAACGCAAACCGACAGATTTTATCGTTGGTGTTTTGGATGGTGGTGTTCAGGCTGACCATGTTGATTTGGCTGATAATATGTGGATCAATCCAAAAGAAAAAGCCGGAAACGGAAAAGATGACGATAAAAACGGATATATCGATGATATTTACGGTTGGAATTTCATAGGTGGAGCTGATGGTAAAAACGTAGATGGTGACACACTTGAAAAAGTAAGGATGTACAAATACACCTATTTACCAATGTTTGAAAGCAGCGATGCAAACAAAAATGCGGAAAATAAAACCAAACATCCGGAAGCTTATGCTGATTACCAATCCATAAAAGCAGAAATCTCGTCCAAACTTGCAGAAGCCAAAGGTTACCTACCGCAATACCAAGGCATGATGGATATGGTCAACAAAGGTTTCCCGGCTTTGATCAAGGATTTTGGAGATGTTCCGGTTACTGAAGAAAATTTAGGAAAATATACGCCGACTGAAGAGTCGATGATGGGATTACAGTTTTTCGCTCAAATTCCAAAAGATTATTGGGATGGAAAAACCATGCAGGCTATTTATGATGAATTGAAGGACGAATTTCAAGGTGGATTGGATTATTTGAACGGACAAATCAATTATCACTACAATGTTGATTTTGAATCAAGAGGAATAGTCGGGGACAATTATGATGATAAAAAAGAAAAAAATTACGGAAACGCTGATGTTGAAGGACCAGATGCAGGACATGGAAGTCATGTTGCCGGATTGATTTCAGCTGTAAGAGGAAACAACCGTGGAATCGATGGAATTGCCGGAAACCATGTAAAAATCATGGGCGTACGCACTGTTCCAAATGGAGACGAACGCGACAAAGACGTTGCCAATTCCATTCGTTATGCTGTAGACAATGGAGCAAAAATTCTGAATATGTCATTTGGGAAAAGTCATTCGCCCGATAAAGAATTGGTTTGGGATGCGATGCGTTATGCAGAAAAGAAAGGTGTTTTATTGGTCAAAGCAGCCGGAAATGACAATGAAAACATCGACGAAATAATTCATTATCCGACCAATTTTGACGAAAAAGGAAATCCAATTATTCAGTCATTATTGACCGTAGGTGCTTCCACAGAAGATCCCTTGGTTTTAAAAGCGAGTTTTTCCAATTTTGGTAAAAAATCGGTAGATGTTTTTGCGCCGGGAGCCGACATCATGTCGACTGTTCCACATAACAAATACAAATCAGAAAACGGAACGAGTATGGCTTCACCGGTTACAGCCGGAGTTGCGGCTTTGGTTTGGTCTCACTATCCAAAGTTGACTGCACTTGAAGTAAAAGAAATCATCATGAATTCAGTCAATAAAGATCCACAATTAACGGACATTTCAGTTACAGGTGGTGTCGTAGATGCCTATAAAGCAGTTCAATTGGCAGAAGAAATGTACAAGAAGAAATGATGGATAATGCCATTCAACATTTATAGCATAAAATCCCGTTTGAGTTTTCAGGCGGGATTTTTTGGTAAAAATTAGGAAAATTGTATTTATAGCCCCCCTCCTCACTCTCCAACTCAATCTCTCAACCACTCTCCAACTCAAATCCCCCAGCCTTCTCTATCCAAACTTCGGTATTGGATCGCTTCTGCTATATGATCGCTTTTCAAATCATCACTCCCTTCCAAATCTGCAATGGTCCTGGCGACACGCAAAATCCGGTCATAAGCTCTGGCAGACAAATTCAATTTCTCCATGGCATTTTTTATCAACTTTTTCCCGGTTTCGTCCAATTGACAATAAACATCCAATTCCTTTGGTCCCATTTGCGCATTGCTATGAATTTTATTCAAATCTTGGTACCGAAGCGTTTGGATATTCCTCGCATTGACCACTCTTTTTCTGATTTCGATGCTCTTTTCACCATTTCTCTCCGCAGACAAATCATCAAATGGAACCGGATTTACTTCGATATGTAAATCAATTCGATCGATTAATGGTCCTGAGATTTTGTTCATATAGCGTTGCATTTCTTGAAGAGAAGAAGTATTGTTCGGATCATCAGGAAAATAACCGCTCGGACTTGGGTTCATCGAAGCGACAAGCATAAAGCTCGACGGATAGGTCACTGTAAATTTCGCTCGGGAAATGGTGATTTCCCTATCTTCAAGCGGTTGCCGCATCACTTCAAGAACCGTTCTTTTAAATTCGGGCAATTCATCTAAAAACAAAACCCCATTATGCGCAAGCGAAATTTCTCCGGGTTGAGGAAATGAGCCGCCACCCACCAAACCTACGTCTGAAACGGTATGATGTGGCGAACAATAAGGTCTCACAGTCATCAAACCTGATTTCTCACCTAATTTTCCTGCTACCGAATGGATTTTGGTTGTTTCCAAAGCTTCTTCTAAAGTCAAAGGGGGAAGTATCGATGGAATTCGTTTGGCCAACATCGTTTTTCCACTCCCCGGCGGTCCTATGAGGATGATATTGTGTCCTCCGGCTGCTGCAATTTCCAAAGCGCGTTTGACATTTTCCTGTCCTTTGACATCACCAAAATCAAATGGAAAAGCATTGAGTTGTTCAAAAAACTCCTTTTGAATATCAATTTTTGTAGGTTCAATTTTTTTCTTTTCATCAAAGAAATCGATGACTTCCATGATATTTTCTACCCCAATCACTTCCAAATCACTCACTATAGCTGCTTCCTTTGCATTTTGTTTGGGTAGTATAAATCCTTTGAATCCTTCATCTCTAGCTTGAACAGCGATTGGCAATACACCTTTTATCGGTCTGATTTCACCATCCAATGAAAGTTCGCCCATGATCAAATATTCAGAAATCCCTTCAGCATTGATGAGTTCAGAGGAAGCCAAAATCCCCATTGCAATGGTCAAATCATAAGCAGAACCTTCTTTATGAAGATCAGCCGGCGCCATGTTTATCGTGATTTTTTTTCCCGGAATTTTGTATCCAGAATTTAACAATGCGGTTCCGATTCTATAATTGCTTTCTTTGATCGCATTATCCGGAAGACCTACTAAAAAATAGCCAACACCTATGTCGACATTTACTTCTATAGTAATGGTTTTTGCATTGACACCGTAAATAGCGCTACCGTAAACTTTGGTTAACATTTAAGTTGGATTTGGAATTAAAAGTTAAGAATAATTTTTAAATTGCTTCTCATTTTGTGAAAATTAGTATGAGAAAGATAAAACAGGTATCAGAATTTCAAATATTTGACAACTTAGAAGAATTAGAAGAAATAGAAAAAAAATTAATTCAAATTTCAATTGAAGCAGCAAAAAAAGCCTATGCTCCCTATTCCAATTTCAGAGTGGGCGCAGCAGTTTTGTTAGAGAATGGAGAAATTCTAAGCGGAAACAACCAAGAAAATGCTTCGTATCCGGTTGGGATTTGTGCAGAAAGAACGTTGCTTTCTTATGCAAACGCCAATTTCCCCAATCAAAAAAAAATAAAATTGGCCATCTCCGTATTGGATTCAGATCAAACTGTTTCTCCTTGTGGTCTATGCAGGCAGACACTTTTAGAATACGAAACATCTCAAAATCAACCAATTGAAATATTCCTTCATAACAGAAAAGGCAAGGTTTTGGTAATTCCGACGGCTGCTTCTCTCCTACCACTTTATTTTGATAAAGAATCCTTAATAAACTAGTGGTTTGCACAACTAAATTATTCCAATTAAATTTGCCTCTCACGAGAACTTTTATGGAAAAGATTACAAAAGAAACTTATCTCCAGTGGTATAGAGAAATGAATTTCTGGAGAAGATTTGAGGACAAATGCCGTTCCTTGTACTTGAAACAAAAAATCAGAGGATTTTTACATTTATACAATGGTCAAGAAGCTTTGCCTGCCGGATTTTTACACGCAATGAAATCGGGAGACAAAGTCATAACTGCTTATCGATGTCATGTTTGGCCGATGGCGATGGGTGTTGACCCAAAAAGAATCATGGCAGAACTTTGTGGAAAAGAATCCGGAACCTCAAGAGGTTTAGGTGGTTCTATGCACATATTCAGTAAAGAACACCATTTTTATGGAGGGCATGGAATCGTAGGTGGTCAAATTCCAGTTGGTGCCGGAATGGCCTTTGGTGACAAATACAATAACCGAGATCATGTTTCTATTTGTCTTTTTGGTGATGGTGCTGCACGTCAGGGAACACTTCATGAGACTTTTAACATGGCGATGAACTGGAAACTTCCGGTGGTTTTTGTTTGTGAGAACAATGGATATGCTATGGGAACCTCAGTTGAAAGAACAGCCAACCATAATGATATTTATAAATTAGGATTGGGGTATGAAATGCCTTCTATTCCGGTTGATGGGATGGATCCTGTGAAAGTTGCAGAAGCTGCATTTGAAGCTTTAGAAAGAGCAAGGCGCGGTGACGGCCCTACCTTTTTAGACATCAGAACCTATAGATACCGTGGGCATTCCATGTCTGATGCTGAACCTTATCGTACTAAAGAAGAAGTGGAGAAATACAAAGATGAAGACCCTATTTTATTGGTTCAACACCATATTTTAGAGAATAAATTTGCTACGCAAGAAGAATTGGACAAAATCATAGATGAAGTAAAAGAAGATGTCGAAGAATGTGTAAAATATGCTGATGACTCTGCTTTCCCACCTGTTGAAAATATGTACAAATACACTTATTCACAAGAAGATTATCCATTTATTGATTTAATCGAAAACAACAAATAACTATGGCTGAAAAAATTACAATGCCACGTCTGAGTGACACAATGGAAGAAGGGACGGTTGTAAAATGGCACAAAAAGGTAGGAGATAAAGTTTCGGAAGGCGATATTTTGGCTGAAATTGAAACCGATAAAGCCATCCAGGAATTTGAAAGTGAATACGATGGTTTCCTTATTTTTCAAGGAGTTGAAGAAGGAAAAACAGCCAAAGTGGATTCGATTTTAGCCGTGATCGGTGAAGAAGGAGAAAGTTTCGCTGAAGGAGAAGAGAAATCAGAAAAAAGTCCTGTTCAGTCTGAAGAAGCGACGGCTGAAGAAAATTCAGAAGAAGCTGTTGAAGAAGTTGAAGTTTCGACTGAAATCCCAGAAGGTGTAAATGTCATTTCCATGCCTCGATTAAGTGATACGATGGAAGAAGGAACTGTAGCAAAATGGCATAAGAAAGTTGGTGATAAAGTGGCTGAAGGTGATATTCTAGCTGAAATCGAAACCGACAAAGCCGTTCAAGAATTTGAGAGCGAATATGATGGTACTTTATTGTTCATCGGTGCGGAAGAAGGAAAATCGGCGCCTGTTGATACTGTTTTGGCGATCATAGGCCCTGAAGGAACAGATGTATCAGGTTTAACTTCTTCGAAAAAACCTTCACCTAAAAAAGAAGAAAAACAAGCTGAGAAATCGGAAGAAAAAAAGACCGAAAAACCAGTAGAAATAAAAGCTGAGCCAAAGGAAACGAAAACGGAAAAACCGGCAGTTGTTTCATCCGGAGAAAGAATTTTCGCTTCTCCTCTAGCCAAAAGTTTAGCAAAAGAAAAAGGAATCGACCTTGCGCAAGTCGAAGGAAGTGGTGATAATGGAAGAATTATCAAAAAAGATGTTGAGAACTTCACACCAAAGGCAATTGCTTCCACTTCTCTAAATTATGTAAAACAAGAGAGCCAAACGGTAGCCAATTCGCAGATGCGAAAAGTCATAGCCAAACGATTGGCCGAATCCAAATTCACCGCACCGCATTATTATCTCAATGTGGAAGTGAATATGGACAATTGTATGAGTTCGCGTGAGCAAATCAACAAAGTCCATACTGAATCTAAAATTTCATTTAACGATATCATCGTAAAAGCATGTGCTTTGGCTTTGAGAAAGCATCCACAGGTCAATTCCAGCTGGAAAGGAGATGAAACTTTGATCCATGGAGACATCAACATAGGAGTTGCAGTTGCCGTAGAAGATGGACTTCTCGTTCCGGTGATTAAAAATACCGATTTCAAATCTTTTGCTGATATTTCTGGTGAAGTAAAAGATATGGCCAAAAGAGCCCGGGATAGAAAACTAAAAGCAGATGAAATGGAAGGAAGTACTTTTTCTGTTTCAAATTTAGGGATGTTTGGAATCGAGTCCTTTACCTCCATTATCAATCAACCGAATTCATGTATTTTGTCTGTCGGAGCCATCATCGAAAAACCCATTGTAAAGAACGGACAAATCGTGATTGGCAATACCATGAAACTCTCTATGGCATGCGATCACAGAACAGTTGATGGAGCAACAGGTGCCCAATTTTTACAAACTTTAGTGATGTATTTAGAGAATCCAATTACGATGTTTATTTAGATTTTTTAATATCTTAACATAAAAGTGTTAATTTTTTTCCTAATTTAGGGGAAATTAACACTTTTTGTTTTATGAGAAAATTCTATTTATTATGGAGTACTTTCTTACTCCTACCTTTTAGTTTATTCGCCCAAAGCTATACAGCGGAAGAACTAGATGAGATCGACCAAGCCCAATATGAAGCCATGATGGGTTTAACAATTCAATCCCAAAATTTTGGTGGATTTGAATATGGAAATGATGGAATCAATGAAGATTTTATACCTACAGCTGGAGCCACAGAAACCTTTAATCCCGCAGTTGGGGATTTCTTTTATGATCCGGGAGGACCAGGCGGATCAAGTACAAGTGGTACGCCAGGCAACTATCCAAATTGTGGTTGTATCACCAATACTACACTTGCCGGCGTGAATGAAATTCAATTCAATTTTTTTAGCGTATTTGGCACTTTTGATTGGTTAAGGATTTACGATGGCATTGACAATACAGGCACTGTTTTATACGATAACGGTGAAGATGGTGCTAATGAAGGTGATATTACATTAAATGATATGATTGCTTCACATGGATCCGCAATATTTACATCTACATCCGGTAATTTCTTTTTTGAGTTTAGATCCTCAACTGTTGTCGATTATGGAGGATGGGAAGTTGAGATAACTGGAGGTGGAGAACCAGGAGGCGGGAACTGTGAGCTGGATGGAGATACTACGGATGGAGAAATTTGGGATAGACCACTTGCAGATGGTTCAGGAATGTCTGGAGCCGGAGTTGATGTACGTTATAAAGTTTATGGTCCATTTACAGTAGATACTGCGGGAGACTACACCGTAAATTCTGTTCAAGATGGTGGTTGGGATGGGTTTATTTTTGTTTACCAAGATGTTTTCGACCCAACTGATCCTTTGACCAATTTCGTTGCAGGAGACGATGATGGTCCTGGTGGAATAGGTACTTCAGAAGCCGTTGCCAGTTTGGTAACCGGAACAGAGTATTTTATCATTACTACAGGATTTGATGACGAAGAATTTGGACCTTATACAACTACGATAACCGGACCTGGTACTTATACTTGTGATGGAGGTTCTGAGCCAGGTGGAGAATGTGAGCAAGGAATACCATCTGCTGATGAGATATTTGAAGGATATAACATTACACTTGGAAATGCCTTCCGTTCAGCTGAAGATTTTACAGTTGATGCTGGGACAATGTTTACATTGGAAACCATCACAGTAGATGTCAACAACATAACTTCTCCAAATGAAGCAACCATATTAATCAGAGAAGACAATGCGGGTATCCCTGGAGCTATATTGCATACCATTTCAGGTGGCCCGGATGATTCGGAGGTTGTAGGGACAGGATTTGGCGAACCGGTATATCATCTAACTTTTAATTTGGATACACCAATTGAACTGACGGAAGGAATTTACTGGATAGACCCAAAAATGTCTGCAACTACAGGTGAAACAATTTGGTGGGCAACAATTGAAGATTTTTCACATGGTTCTGATCCATATAGAAGTAATGATGATGGCGCTACTTGGACTGCTGATGTAGGTGCTAGTTCTATATTTACTGTTTCAGGTACTTGTGAAGATGATGTCCCTCCAGGAGATAATGACGAATGTGATGGCGCAATTGCTGTAAGTTGTGGAGATTCCGTTTCCGGAACGACATCAGATGCCACAGATTCCGGTGCAAACCCAGCACCAGACAGATTTTATTCTTTTACTGGTAACGGAGAAACTCAACTTGTAACAGTTTCACTATGTGGCTCTTCTTATGATACTTATGTCCGTATATTTTCTGATTGTACATTGACCAATGAAATTAATGGAAACGATGACTTCTGCGGTCTTCAATCTCAAGTGACTTTTGAATCAGATGGAACCTCAACTTACGTCATTATGGTCGAAGGATACAGCTCTAATTCAGGAGATTACACTATGGCAGTTACCTGTACGACACCGCCTGTTGTAGAGGAACCTGATTATCCTTGTTTCCAAGGTGATGGCTTAGAAAGTAATAATTTTGAGAATGGTTACAATGTTACAGCTGGATCTGTTTACAGAAACGCAGATGACTTTATTGTAGATGATGTCTTTACCATACAATATTTGCGTATGAACATCTTCATGAATCCGGGTGCTACTGCTACATCAGTTACATTTAATATCCGTGCAGACGATGGTGGTGCTCCGAGTGAATCCAATATCGTGGATAGTTTTACAGCTACTCCAACAAACCAAGGTGTACTTGGCACTAACTTTGGATTTGATATTTCTCAAGTTGAATTTGTTTTGGATGCAGACAGACCTGAATTGCCAGCAGGAACTTATTGGTTACAACCAGAAGTTTCGGTTTCAGATGCTGGTCCTGCTTATTGGGAAGTAACCTCTACTGGATCTCTAGGTTCATATGTTCACACTAGTGAGGCTGGAGGTTCTTGGAACTCTGACCCAGAAAACATGCAAGCTGTATTCTTTGTAGCAGGTGTTTGTGGTGATACACAACCGGTTGATTGTAACCAAGAGGTATTATCAAACGCGTTGGAAAATGGTTCATTCTTAGGTGGTGATACTGACCAAAGATTGGCCATAGATTTAACTGTCGATGCAGACACCCAAATGACAATTGCTGCAATTGAACCAACGATCATCATTCCTGAAGGAGGTCAAGCCACTACATTCAGCTTTATCTTCTATGAAGACAATGCCGGTTTACCAGGTGCTGAAGTTGCAAATGTAGATGGTACCATTACTTCCAGTACGGTTACAGGTCAGAATTTCGGACGTGACTTCATCAGATATGCAGTAGACTTAAATACTCCGGTCATTTTAGATGCAGGAACTTACTGGATGGAAATGACAAGTGATGCTGAAGGATGGGAAACTACAACTGCTTCTGTAATTGGTTCGCCATTGATTTTCAATAGCACAACCACAAGTGGTGAGTGGATTGTAACAAGTTCAGGTGCCGAATTGGTTTATGAAATTGTAGCTACTTGTGAAACTTTGGGTGTAAGTGATATGGATGCTTTCGATTTTGCTTATTATCCAAATCCTGTGAAAGATGTATTGAACATCAATTCCAAAAAACAGGTAGAGAACATTGCTGTATTTAATTTAGCTGGTCAACAAGTATTGGTTAAATCGCAAATCGCAAATGGACAAATCAATGTTGCTTCCTTACCTACAGGAGTTTATATTTTCAAAGCAACTTTACAAGGTGGACAAGTTGAAACCTTTAAAATTGTTAAGAAATAATGATTTAATTCACTTATTAAAAATGAAGGTGGGGATTTTCCCCACCTTTTTTATATAAAAAAGTCCCAATTTCTAATTGAGACTTTTTTTGATTTCTTAAACCTATTCAAATTAAACAAAAGGTAATTTCACCACTTCTGCTAAAATATTTTTATCCCTGATTTGAATGTAAATTGAAGTTCCGGGTTTAGCAAATTCAATGGAAACATATCCCAAACCGATTCCTTCTTTCAACATCGGGGATTGCGTTCCTGAAGTAACAATTCCTATGGTATTTTCATATTCGTCCACGATTGTATAATCATGTCGCGGAATTCCTTTTTCCTTCATCTTAAATCCAACCAACTTCTTTTTGATCCCTTCTTCTTTTTGTTTAGCCAAAATATCTTTTGCCACAAAATCGGTATCCAGTTTGGTGATCCAACCCAGTCCAGCTTCCAAAGGAGTCGTTTCATCATTAATATCATTTCCATATAAACAATATCCCTTTTCTAAACGAAGTGTATCACGAGCTGCCAATCCACAAGGTTCTATACCGAAATCTTTCCCCGCTTCCATCACTTTTTTCCAGATTTGTTCCGCATATTGATTTTCAAAATAAATTTCAAAACCGCCTGATCCTGTATATCCGGTTGCTGAAATGATCACATTTTCAATTCCAGCAAAAGTTCCGATCTGGAAATGATAAAAAGGAATTTCTGATAAGTTGATGTCGGTCAAAGATTGCATAGATGCTACAGCTTTTGGTCCTTGAATGGCCAATAAAGACATTTCGTCAGATCTATTTTCCAATTGAACATCCCATTTATTTTGAAGGTTGATCCAATTCCAATCTTTCTCAATATTGGATGCGTTCACCACCAACATCCATTCATCATTTGACATTTTATAAATGATTAAATCATCAATGATGCCGCCTTTTTCATTGGTCATACAATTGTATTGCGCTTGACCAATTTCAACTTTTGTCGAATCGTTGGTTCCGATGAATTCTAATAATTGAGCTACTTCCGGACCTTTCGCAAAAAATTGACCCATATGACTAACGTCAAAAACCCCCACTCCTTCTCGGACGATAAAATGTTCATGATTTACTCCGGTATACTGAACCGGCATCTCAAATCCGGCAAAAGGAACCATTTTTGCTCCCAAATCTTTGTGAATCTGATTAAAGGCTGTAACTTTCATTTGTATTGCTGTTTTTAAAAGAAAAATACAAATGTATTAAATAAAGAGAATTAATAAAGCGATTTATATCAATCGACAATTTTTTGGTGCATGGCAAAAAGCACCAGTCCTACACGACTTTTGATATTGAGTTTATCAAAAAGTGCTTGCCTGTAACCATCTATGGTTTTGGGACTTAGGCACATTTCATCGGCTATTTCCTTATAAGTCATTTCAGTACATGCCAATTTTAAGAATCTGATTTCTTGATCTTTTAACTCTTCATGCGGTTTTTTAGGTTTGGCATTTACACTATTTAGTAAAACCGAGCTTACCAATTCATTGTGGTAAAATCCATTGGTCAAAAGATGATCCAATGCTAATTTTAAATCGTTAGGCGTTGTGTTTTTCAACAAATAACCATTTGAACCTTCCCGTACGGCTTTTAAAATGTTGGACTCTTCGTCGTTCATGGACAAAATCAATACTTTCAAATCAAAATGATGAGATTTGATCCAAGCAAGTGTTTCAAAGCCATTCATGATCGGCATGTTCAAGTCGAGTAAAACAACGTCTACTTTATTTTTTTGTTTGGACATTTTGTCGATAAAATCTTTACCGTTTTCAGCACAAAATATAACTTCATAGCCATCAAAATTATTTACCATGTCTTCAAGGGCTTTGGTAAATAAATAATGATCATCAACTATGGCAATTTTATGCGACATTGTCTATATTTTTTTTCCGGTATTTGATTTCGAGTTGAGTTCCTTTTTTTATTTCTGAGTCTAAGATAAGAAAAGCTCCGATAAGTTTTGCACGATTTTTCATATTTATTATCCCGGTCCCCATCACAACTGTACTGTCATAACCGACTCCATTGTCCCTTACCTTAATATTTAGGTCACGACCTTGGAAAACAAAACTGATTTCCATTTTTGTCGCACGGGCATATTTGATGGAATTGGAAAAAAATTCTTGGATAATCCTTAATAGGACCAATTCTTTATCGTCTGGGATAATAAATGGCTTTCCCTCTACAGTAAGTTGAGTTTCCATAAATTTCAAACGCTCAAATCTTGCCAATTCCAATTCTAAAGATTTGATCAGACCTACATTTTTGATATAATCAGTATTCAAGGCTTTGGAAAGACTCCTGACTTCCGTGATGGCAGTCTGAGTTAAATCCTGAAGTTCTTCAACCTTTGGTTTTAATTCGTTAGGAGAATCTTCCAAAACCTTGTAACTGTATAAATTTAAGGTAGATAAAATTTGTCCGATATTATCATGAATTTCCCATGAAATGTTTTTCAGCGTTTGTTCTTTGATTTCGATGCGTGTTTTGGTAATCTCTTTTCGATAATAATCTTTTCTTTTTTGGTACAAGATGAATAAGGTAACCAGTGAAATACTGAAAACCAATGAAGTAACTGATGCTGAAATGATCAGTAAGTATATTTCCTTTTGCTCCATATAAATCCAAAAATCAAAATCGCATGAGATGCCAGAATGGAAAAAAGTAAAATTTTTATCAAACTACCTTTAAAATCTCCAACCGTTTCATTCCATTTACTTATAGAAAACAATGGAAGAGATGTAGCATGAAATACCAATAAACTAAAACAAAGCCAAAACAAAAGGTTATATGTAAATCCTACAAAATTTTCTATTCTTAACATTTGGTTGAACATCATGATCAATAGGACGATCAATATCACGACGCTTATTACATGAGGGAAAGATGCCATTTCATCAAAAAATGAATTCAAATTAATCACAAAAGATAGGACATAGAAAATATTATAACCTATGATCAACAGAAGTGCTATTTTTTTACTTATCTCTTCCAAATACCAGTAAAACAAAAAAGCATAAAAATTAAATTGAACCAATGTCACCAAATTGTATATCCAAACATTATTCTGTTTGTAATAATAACCACAAAATAGCTCTACGAATGCAACCAATCCTAAATAGATCGGTAACCATTTCATAGCGGTATGTTTGTATTTATAATAATAAAATACACTGAAAATAAATGTCGCCAGTTGAATATACATCCCAGCATATTTTACGAATTCCATCTAAAGTATTAATATAAAAATCAAAGACAAATTGTTGGACATGCACCAAAATGATTGGCAATTCCAGAAGGACCACCCGTTGCATTAGACATCATTTTTGCGTTAGTAGAATCTTGAGGAGCCAAAATATCTTTCAAAAATGCCGGTTTTCCTTTTTCGGAACTTAAAGGATCAAATGCCATATTACTCGTTCCTTCTTTTACCGTCGGCGCAATCATAAATGTCAATTCATAATCCTCATTATTTGCGTTGGGCATTCCCGGTTTTCCTTCTTTGGTTTGGCTATACATAAAATCAATTCCATTTACCGTGATACCATTTTTCAAAGATTCTGCTTTTACGTAAGCGATATAATTTTCCAATTCTTCTAAAGAAATCCATGTACGTAAGGCAAATTGATCACCTTTCACACCAGGATGAGCAACATCATATAGATTCAATTGATTTTTGGCATCTTCCAGCGAAATTAAATTTTTGGGTTGGGTTGGAGGATCTGGTTTTGGACATTCCATTTCTTGACTACACGAAAAAAGACCCATAATGAACATGCTGATTGCAACTAATTTAATAGTTTTCATAGTTTAATTGTTTTAGAATGAAGCCACTAAAATAGGCGAATATTCAGAATTTTCAAATTCCCACGAAATAAAACACTAAACTACCATAATGACCTCCAGTAACTTAACCAATTTCACACAGTTAAAATATAGGAAAAATCCTGTGAGCAAATAGGAAAATTGAAAAAATAACCCCTCCATTTCTTCTACAATTCTAATCCCTTTATCTTTGCTATATGGAACCAAAATGATAAAAATAAATTTTAATCACCAACGTAAAGATTATTTTAATCATCTAAGGTTGCATATGTCTATTGAAAAAATAAAAAATGAAAAGGATTTTCTTGTTCGTATTGTTCGCGATTTTTTCCTGTCAGGTTTATCAACCTTCTGAAAATTTGAGAAATGGAGATTTACTTTTGGTTGGAAGTTCTGAAGGAAATCTATCTGAAGCCATCAATGCCGTCACCCAAACTTCAAAAAAAACCAATTATTCGCACATCGCAATGGTTGAAAAATCAGGAAATGATATTTGGGTTTTACATGCTTCAACTGAAAATGGTTCTGAACGGATTCCATTAAAAAAGTTTATAAAAAACCAAAAGGAAAATGATGTCCAAATCGATATTTATCGGATTAAAAATGAATATTCTCCGGATTTTGATCAAGCCATTTTAAAGGCCAAATCCATGTTGGGAAAACCCTATAATTACAGTTACATCTTAAGTGACACCGCTTATTATTGTTCCGACTTTGTATACCATTCATTTATAAAAGACAGCATTTTTGAAATGAATCCCATGACTTTTAAAAATCCGGGTGAAACAGAATTCAACTCCGGTTGGATAGCCTTTTATAAAAAGCTAAATTTGGAAATACCGGAAGGAGAACCGGGATGTAATCCAAATGGGATGGCAGCTTCTGAAAAATTAGAACCAATCGGAAGCTTGTAAAATTCAATTTTCAATAAAAACCGAAAAAATGGTGAAATTATTTTTATGGGTAGGATTGGGCGGTGGCATCGGAAGTATAGCCAGATATGCCATACATTTAGGTATGCTCAGGTATTTTCCGAATCATTTTCCAATTGGAACATTTACGGTCAACATTTTAGGAAGTTTCTTAATTGGCTTATTTTTAGGACTTTCAGCTAAATCAGTCGGTTGGTCAGATGAATTTCGTATATTTTTAACCATTGGTTTATGTGGTGGTTTTACAACGTTTTCTACCTTTGCAGTGGAAAATTTGAAATTATTAGAAAATTCCAATTATTCCGGATTTCTCTTTTATACAGTTGGAAGCATCATTTTGGGCATACTGGCTGTTTGGGGAGGATTTGCATTAACTAAAATATAAAAAAATGAAATTTAATCCATGGCACCATGTTTCTGTAGGAACGAAACAACCAGAAACTGTTGAGGCAATCATCGAAATACCGCAAGGAAGTAAAGCAAAATATGAGTTGGATAAGGCATCTGGTCTTTTAAGACTGGATCGAGTGCTTTTCTCTTCGGTTTCTTACCCTCATAACTATGGTTTCATCCCACAAACTTTGGGAGATGATAACGACCCATTGGACATCATCGTGATTTGTCAAATTGCCGTAGATCCGCTTTGTGTCATCGAAGCCAAAGTAATCGGTGTTTTAAGGATGATCGACAATGGTGAAGGTGATGATAAAATCATCGCGGTTGCAAGTAACGACATGAGTGTCAACCATATCAATGATGTATCTGAGCTTCCGCCCCATCTTACCGTAGAATTGCAAAACTTTTTTGAAGATTATAAAAAGTTGGAAAACAAAGTAGTAATCGTGGAAGAATTCCAAAATGCTGAAGTTGCTCAAGAAATTATCACCAAAGCAATTGAAAACTACCAAGTCAATGCTAAAAAATTGAAAAGCGAATCAAAAAACGCTTAAAAAATTGGGATTTCGGAACATGAGCTGCATGTTCCGAAATTTTGATCTATCTAAAATCTCAATTTCACCTTAAGAGATAAAAATCTTTTACTGAGAGATTTTTTTTTATTCTAAATTTTAACATTTTATTAAACAAAAGTAATTTTTGGAAAAATCCTTATTACATTTGTATCAGACACCTCCTAAATCTATGGCACGACAAAGTATTTTGCCATGGTTGTCAAAAACGCCCTATTTCTACTTCTTTTCTTTAGGATAACCATTCTGAATGCACAAAACCTGAACGCTAGTGATTTGATCGAAAAATGGGATAGAAACGATGTTTACCAAACCATAGAAGCCGAAAAAACGTATTCAGATTTAAAATCCAATTATGATCCATTGAAATTTCAACAAAATGTTTCAGGGATCAAAGAACATTTAAAAAAGGAACCAAATCCTAGATTGGAAGTCCGTCTAAATATGTATGAAATTTTAAATTCCATACAATTTGAAAAGAAAATTTCTTCAAAAACAGAAAAAGACATAGCCGATTTATTTCAAAAGGCTATTTTGATTAATGATGAACAAATATTGTCCGAAATCTATTCCATATATGTCGAAAACGGAAATGCAACTTTTGAAGACAATCTTTTTTACATCACTAAGACGGTAGAAATTCAAGAAAAAATCGGCACTGCATATTTTCCAAAATTTTACTTGCGTTTATTTTTTGCAAGTCTGGTTTATTACAATCTTTCCATGTACAATGAAAGCATTTATTATTCAAAAAAAAGTTTGAAACACCTCGGAAAAGCAGAAAACAATTTAAGTAGTTATGTCTGGAACAAGGATTTGCTCGGAGCATCCTATTATCGGCTGAATAAGATAGACAGCGGCATGTACCATTACCAAAACATCTATGATGTGCTTCTGGATTATAATGCTCATTTTAAAAATTACAAAGAAGGATTTGAAAATTACGACTCGCCATTTTTCAATATTTGGTTAGGAATTTCGCAAGGAGGAATTGGGAAAGGACTAGTACTTCAAGGAAAGTACGATGAAGCCATTCCCTATCTTGAATACAATTTAAAACAAAGTCAAAGCCATCATGAACCCAATGATGTAGCCAAAGTCCAAAATTTGCTGGCGGAAGTTTATCAAAATCAAAACTTACCAGAAAAAGCTTTCCAGTTCAGATGGGCCGCTTTAAAAAATGCCAAAATCAGAAATACGCTGAAAGAAGCCATCATCGCTTCAAAAGGATTGGAAAACATGTACAAGTCTAGCAATCAATTTGATAGCGCCTATTTTTACAATGAACTCAGTCATACTTTTGAAAAAGAATTGTTCCAAACCATCAATCATTCAAAATTTTTATCGGTAACCAATCGTTTGCAACATGAAAAGATGCAAAACGCCATTTCCAAAGCTGAAAAAAAAATTTCAGAACAAAAGTTGGCAAGAAATCTCATTTTGATCTTCAGCATCGTTAGTTTGGGGCTTGTGTTATTATTTTACCAGCGTTACCGAGATCAACAGAAAAACAAATTGGATAAAATCAATCATAAAAAAAATGTTGCAGAGAAAGGTCTTCAGGAAAGTCAAGAAACCTTAAAAGAAGCCAAAGATCAGCTTCAGATTTTCAAAAAGAGTTTGAAACAAAATAATAAATTAATAGAATCCTTAAAAAATAATTCTGAAAAAGCGAAACCAAATTATTCAGAATTACAATCCTGCACCATTTTAACCAAAGAAGATTGGATCCATTTCCGTAAACAGTTTGATAAAGTGTATCCAAATTATCTCTATTCACTTCGCGAAGCTTTTCCGCAATTCTCACAAGCAGAAATTCGCTATCTCTGTTTGGTAAAACTCAATTTAAGACAGAGCGAAATTGCCTCGGCTCTTGGTATCTCAGATTCTTCCGTTCGGGTCACTTGGCATAGAATGAGAAAAAAATTGGACGTGGAAAATCCCATAAATCCGTATGAATTCTTATCAGAATTTGAACAAAACCATCAATTGAATCTATAAAACAAAATCAATACAACTTACTGATTATTAACCTTTTAACAAATGTAACGTTTTTGTAACTGCATTTTTTTACAAAAAAAAAACTGATTTCTTACATTTGTTTCAATGTTAAAAAAATGAACCCTACTCTTTTCATACTCACCCTGTCTTTAAGAAACCTTTTCAAGGTTAATTTGAGCAGTAACGCAGTGAAAAGAATGATTTCAAATCGAAATCGAATCGTTAAACTTTTTCAATACAATTACATCTCACTAAAACAAACAAAGTACCGATTGAAATTTAAATTTCAGCCGTTTATGGGGCTCCTCTCTCCTGATTCAAATATTGTATTTAACCTGAAGCCTTTGATAACGAATAGAAATTACCAATTACTTTGTACTCAAATCAAAAACTTTTATCACACCTTTCAAACTGAAAACCAAACCTTAAAAAACCAATTAAAATTAGTGCTTACCTTTCGCTGACCTTAATTACCAAAAGAATTCAATTATAAAACATTAGAATTCTGTGAATTGTGTGATGAATTACCTCCTAAACCAGAAGGCCGATTGTTTCAATCGGCCTTTTTTTGTTTTCTCTTTTATTTTTTATGAATTAACCACAAGATTAACCTGAATTCCTATATTTGTTTGAATAGAAATTAGGACCATATGCCGGGATTTGAAACCATTGGAAAAGAAGAAAAAGACCATGTAAACGAAATATTGGAAACCGGCATACTCATGCGGTACAACTTCGACAACCAAAGAAATAACCATTGGAAAGCAAAAGAATGGGAAGAAGCCATTCAGGATAAAATCCAAATCAGACATGCGCATTTGACCAGTAGTGGAACCACGGCATTGATTACCGCTGTAAAAGCATTGGGAATAGGTGCTGGAGATGAAATCATCCTTCCTACATTTACTTTTGTCGCAAGTGTTGAAGCTTTGATATTTTGCAATGTAATTCCGGTTTTTGCAGATGTAGATGAAACCTTAACCCTATCACCGGAATCAGTCCTAAAGGCGATTTCTCCTAGAACCAAAGCCATCATGCCAGTTCATATGTGTGGCGGCATGGCCGATCTAGATCAACTAAACCAAATCGCCAAAGCAAATGATCTCTACTTGATAGAAGATGCCTGTCAATCCATTGGTGGGAAATTCCAAAACCAATATTTGGGAACCATTGGTGATGTCGGATGCTTCTCATTTGATTTCGTCAAAACCATTACAAGTGGTGAAGGTGGAGCTGTTTTAACCCAAGATTCTTCTATTTATGAATATGCACATCAATTTTCCGACCACGGACATGATCATTTGGGAAATGACAGAGGTGCAGAAAAACATCCAACTCTAGGTCTAAATTTCAGGATTTCGGAACTTCAAGCTGCCGTAGGTTTAGCACAATGGCATAAACTCGATGAAATTCTCAGCCAACAAAGAAAAATTAAATCCATAATAAAAAACGAACTCCTGCAATTTCCTGAAATCCAATTCAGAAAATACCCAGATCCATCAGGAGACAATGGTTCTTTTTTAAGCATTTTTCTTACAGATGAAACCATGACCAGAAAAGTAGTTGAAAACCTAAAATCTGAGGGAATTCCGTGTGCTTATTGGTACGATAACCATTGGCATTACATCAAAAAATGGGACCATTTTAAGCATCTGAAAAATGATGAAACCTATTTTGCTGAATTTAGGGATCTCCTTCCCGACTATGAAAACCAAGATTTTTCCATTTCGGATCAAATCATCAGCAGAACCATTACTTTTCCCATTTCATTGAAAATCAACGAAATAACCGCAAAAGAATTGGGAAAGAAAATAACAGAAATCATTATCAATCAATACAATAAAAAGTAGAGATGAAAAAAATAATCCTTTTCAGACATGCCAAAAGCCGATGGGACATGGGCGTAAGTGATCTCAAGAGAGATTTGGAAGAAATAGGCATCGACCGAACAGAAAAATCGGCAGCTTATTTAAGTTCAATTCCCGATTTAAAAATCGATGCATGGTTTACGAGTCCGGCAGTTCGCGCAAAAAAAACAGCGAAACTGGCTGTTCAACAATTTAAGGAAAACCCTGAAATTCAGGTTTTGGAAAATTTATATACTTTTTCCTTTTTTGATTTGTTAAAGGAAGTAAAAAAACTGGATGACTCCATACAGACTGCCATTTTATTTGGTCATAATGAAGCTTTTACAGAGTTTGCCAACCGTATGGGAAATGAATATTTATATAATTTACCCACTTCCGGAATTGCGATTTTGTCGTTTGATACAGACCATTGGAAAGAAATAGAAAGAGGTGAAACCCTGAGCATCATAAAACCAAAAAAATTGTGAGCAAAATTTATGTAAATAGAGAGATCAGTTGGTTGAAATTCAATGCCCGCGTACTTCAGGAAGTGAAAGATTCAAATGTTCCACTTCTAGAAAGATTGCGGTTTTTGGGAATTTATTCCAATAATTTGGACGAATTTTATTCCGTTCGTTATTCGGCTTTATTAAGATCTATCCAATTGAAAAGCAGAGGTTATCGCAATATCATCGCAGAACAAACTGATGAGGATTTGATCGAGGAAATCAATCAATCTGTTGCCATTCAAAGAGAGGATTATGATCGTTTTTATGATCAGATTTTACTTGAGTTGGAAGCCAATAACATCTTTTTTATCGATGATAAAAACGTACCGCTGGAACACATCCAATTTGTTTCTCAGTATTTTAATTCAGAATTAAGTCATTCCATTGCGGTGTATATTTTGGATAAAAAATTAACCGCTCCAGCTATCAGAGATGGTGCTTTTTATTTGGCGGTGAAATTTATAGAAGATGAAGTGCCCAAATATGCCTTGATCGACGTCCCTACCCAGATTTTCCCTCGATTTGTCATCCTTCCAAAAATCAACCAAAAACAATATGTGATGTATCTGGAGGATATCATTCGTTATCATTTGGATGAAATTTTCAAAGTTTTCCAATACGAATTCATCGAAGCCCATTCCATCAAAATCACGCGAGATTCGGAGTTGGATATGGATACTGATTTGGAGAATAGTTTGCTAGAAAAAGTTGCCAAAAGTCTCGAAGGAAGAAGAAAAGGAGAACCTGTTCGTATCGTTTATGACAGAGAAATCGCCCAAGACACCTTGCAGTTTTTGACCCGAAAGTTAAACATCGATGATTATGACAGCATCAATGCCGGCGGAAAGTACCACAACAAAAGGGACTTGATGAAATTCCCCAATTTGGGACGAAACGATTTGGAATATGAAAAAATCACACCGATCGTTCCCTATAAATTCAATTGTTACCGAAATAATTTCGAAGCCATTTCTGCAGAAGACCATATACTCTATGCGCCTTATCATGATTATTCTGTCTTTTTGCGATTTCTACGTGAAGCAGCCATCGACCCAAAGGTGACCAAAATCAAAATCACGATTTATAGAGTTGCGAGTGAATCTCAAGTCATGAGTGCACTGATCAATGCAGCTCGAAATGGAAAGGAAGTGACAGCCGTTTTGGAATTAAGGGCCAGATTTGATGAAGCCAATAACGTAAAATGGTCCAAAAGACTTCAAGATGCTGGTGTTCATGTGATATTTGGTGTTCAAGGCTTAAAAGTTCATAGTAAAATCGGATACATCGAACGACTTCCAGAACACAATATGGCTTCGAGTTACGCCTTTATCAGTACGGGAAATTTTCATGCCGGAACCGCAAAATTGTATACAGATTATACACTGCTTACCTCCCAGCCCGAAATTACCCAAGAAATCAATCAGGTCTTTAAGTTTTTCAATGCCAATTATCAGACCCAGTCTTATAAACATTTGTTGGTCTCACCCATGCAAACCCGTAAAAAGATCGTCAAATTTATCAAAAAAGAAATCAAAAACCACCGAAAAGGACTTCCTTCCGGTATCAATTTGAAACTGAATAGTTTGAGCGATAAAGAAATCATCGACATGTTGTATTTGGCTTCAAATGAAGGTGTTAAAGTTCGTTTGGTCGTCAGAGGCATCCATAGTTTGATCACGGGGATTCCGGGTATTTCTGAAAACATAGCATCTGTCAGCATCATCGATAAATTTCTGGAACATCCACGGGTTTATTGGTTCAAAAATGCCGGATCAGATCGGGTTTTCATCTCCTCTGCCGACATGATGGAAAGAAATCTCGATGCACGTGTAGAAGTAGCTTGTCCAATTTATGATCCTCAAATTAAAAAATTGGTCATGGATACATTTGAATTGAGTTTTAATGACAATGTTAAAGCCCGAATCCATGATGCAGACGAGAGTTTGACCTATCGGGTCAATACCAAACCGGTGCTGCGCTCTCAATTTGTGACCTATGATTATTTGTACGAATGGAATAAAAAATTAGAAAAAAAAGAATCTGAAATTCAATAAAAAAAACTGAATGAACATCCGAAAATTAGCCGCAATCGACATCGGTTCAAACGCCATGCGATTATTGATCAACTATGTTTACGAAATGCCCGGTGCCGATCCGGTTTTTAATAAAACAAGCATCGTGCGTATGCCCATAAGGTTGGGTGAAGATGTATTTATTGAAAAAAAGATTTCGGAGAAAAATATCGACCGGATGGTCAATGCGATGCAAGCTTATCAATTGATGATGGACATCTACGGAATTGAAAATTATCTGGCTTATGCCACATCTGCCATGCGAGAAGCAACCAACGGTAAAGAAATCGTCAAAAAAATCAAAAGAAAAACGGGAATTGATATCGAAATCATCGATGGATCTGTGGAAGCGGAACTCACTTTTGCTACAGAATTAAAAAATTTCGTATTGGATGGAAACAATTATCTTTATGTAGATGTAGGCGGAGGAAGCACCGAATTGACGGTTCTAACGGACGGTAGAGTCGCCAATTCCAAATCCTTTCCGGTCGGAACCGTGCGTTTGCTGGAAGGAAAAGTAGAAAAATCGGTTTATGCCGAGATGAAAAAATGGGTGGAAGAAAACGCTAAACACCTCAATGTCAGCCTGATCGGCTCAGGAGGAAACATCAATCATGTGTACAAATATTCAGGCGTAAAACTTGGTAAACCTTTGCGAGGTGCTTATTTACGCAGCCGATACAAAGTGATCAGAGAAATGAGTTATGATGATCGTTTGAAGGAGTTGAACATGAAGCCGGACCGAGCTGATGTCGTGGAATTTGCATTGGAAATCTATACCAAAGTCATGAAATGGTCACGTGCCAAATTGATCCATGTTCCTAAAATCGGGATTTCAGATGGGATGATTCATTCTTTGTATGAAAAGGTGAAATAAGGAAAAAAATTAGTTCTTCAAATTATCCAAAGGACTTTTTACTTTTTGCAATTCTCCAGGTGCTACATGCGTATAAGCCATGGTGGTTTTGATATTATGATGCCCCAATAATTCTTGTATAAATCGGATATCGGTTCCTTGCTGGAGTAAATGCGTCGCATAACTATGTCGAAGTCCATGAACGCCTATCTTTTTATAAATTTTTGCTTTGCGCATGGCTTTTCTGAAAATAGATTGAACCGCCTGTTTGGAATAAGGACCACCATACTGACCTTCAAATAAATATTCCTTTGGATGATACTCGAAGTAATAATTTCTCATCAATGGAATGATAGATGAAGGCAAAGGAACGTTTCTATCTTTTTTACCTTTTGCACTTATGATGTTTACGATTTTCTCTTTTGAATTGATGTGCTCCAATTTTAAATTAACAACTTCACTGACACGCAAACCCATTCCATAACAGAGTTGTAGTGCCAGTAAGTGTTTTTTATTTTCAACTTGATCAAATAACAACTTAATTTCTCTTGGAGTCAACATTTTGGGTAATGATTTCGGTTTTTTGGGGCGTGGGATGTCAAAAAACATTTTGGGTCTATGCAAAACTTGTTCAAAATAAAATTTAACCGCATTGATATTGGAATTTAACTTCCGCTCTTTCATTGCTTCTTGTTTGGCACAATATAAAAAATAGGATTTGAGTCTTTCAGGACTGAGTTCGGTCACAGGTTGATGTTTCAGCAATGCTAACAAATGACAGAATTCTGTACAATAAGTCCTGATGGTATTTGTGCTGTAAGACTTAAGAGTCAACTGGTCGATGAAATCCAACATGGCAGTTTGATTGACAGGATGAATTTTATCCAGAAAACGATCTGAAATAGGATTTTGCGCCAAACCTATGGTTTCCCTCACAGCTGGAATATCCCTTACGTACCATTTTTTTTCTGACTGACTCCATTTGGCATAAGGAAGTTTCTGACGCAACTCATTTTTTATTGCTACGTCAAATGAAAAAACAATCCAAATCACTCTCTGATTTTTATATACGCCCGGAAAAAATTGAAATTTTGATAAATCCATGACTTTTTAGTATTAATCATTTCGTATATCAAAAATACAAAAACTATGACAATTAAATCCATCAGATATACAAAATGATTAACTCAAATAAACGTATATATCATTTTAAATCAGCCATTTGAAATTTATTTTACTTCAATTCATCCAATTCATAAAAGTTACGTATATTTACGTGTTATGTGCCATTTTTGAATGACAATGCGAATAGATACAGACAAACAAATGAATTTACTTAGTGATAAGAACGTTGCAATAATTGGTGGTGGACCCGTTGGACTGACTATGGCAAAATTATTACAGCAAAACGGCATAGACGTTTCAGTTTACGAAAGAGACAACGACCGAGAGGCAAGAATTTTTGGTGGAACCCTTGACCTACACAAAGGTTCAGGTCAGGAAGCAATGAAAAAAGCGGGATTGTTACAAACTTATTATGACTTAGCCTTACCAATGGGTGTAAATATTGCTGATGAAAAAGGCAATATTTTATCCACAAAAAATGTAAAGCCCGAAAATCGATTTGACAATCCTGAAATAAACAGAAATGACTTAAGGGCTATCTTGTTGAATAGTTTAGAAAACGACACGGTTATTTGGGATAGAAAACTTGTTATGCTTGAACCTGGTAAGAAGAAGTGGACACTAACTTTTGAGAATAAACCGAGTGAAACAGCAGATTTGGTTATTCTTGCCAATGGCGGGATGTCCAAGGTAAGAAAATTTGTTACCGACACGGAAGTTGAAGAAACAGGTACTTTCAATATACAAGCCGATATTCATCAACCAGAGATAAACTGTCCTGGATTTTTTCAGCTATGCAATGGAAACCGGCTAATGGCATCTCACCAAGGTAATTTATTATTTGCTAACCCCAATAATAATGGTGCATTGCATTTTGGAATAAGTTTTAAAACACCTGATGAATGGAAAAACCAAACGCAGGTAGATTTTCAAAACAGAAATAGTGTCGTTGATTTTCTTCTGAAAGAATTTTCCGATTGGGACGAACGCTACAAAGAATTGATTCATACGACGTTGTCATTTGTAGGATTGGCTACACGGATATTTCCTTTAGAAAAGCCTTGGAAAAGCAAGCGCCCATTACCCATAACAATGATTGGGGATGCCGCACATTTGATGCCGCCTTTTGCAGGGCAGGGAGTAAATAGTGGGTTGGTGGATGCCTTGATATTGTCTGATAATCTAGCCGATGGAAAATTTAATAGCATTGAAGAGGCTGTTAAAAATTATGAACAGCAAATGTTTATCTATGGCAAAGAAGCACAAGAAGAATCAACTCAAAACGAAATTGAAATGTTTAAACCCGACTTTACGTTTCAGCAATTGTTAAATGTATAAAATGGAATAAAACGGCACATAACAAACAAATTGGCAATAGAGCCGGTGAAGTACTTCTATTGAACTTTTGTGCAATGTTGAAGATTAGTAATTCTATTCAACATTTGTGCTAAAAGTCGGCTCCATCGCCAATTTGCCAAACGTTACCTGCAACCCTTTCCAAACACTCCGCAACAAAAAAGCGACCTCAAAAAGTCGCTAAAAAAAATTAATCATTTAACATTACGTTGTACGTTGGGTCTTCAATTACATTGACATCAATAATGCTTTCTGCATTTTTAATTAATTTTCTACAATCGGGACTTAAATGTTTTAAATGTATTTTTTTGTTTTGTTTGTGGTATCGTTCGGTGAGTTTATTCAATGCTTCAATTGCCGACATATCTACTACTCGACTTTCTTTAAAATCAATAATGACTTCTTCAGGGTCGTTCAGTACATCAAATTTTTCTGTAAATGCAGTGGTTGAACCAAAGAAAAGTGGTCCATAAATTTCATAATGTTTCACGCCATTATCATCTACAAATTTTCTTGCTCTAATACGTTTTGCATTGTCCCACGCAAAAACCAACGCTGCAATGATGACTCCAATTAAAACTGCCAAAGCCAAATTGTGCAAGAAAACCGTAACCAATGTTACTAAAACCATTACCAATATATCCGACTTTGGAAACTTCGTAAATGTTCTAAGACTTGCCCATTCAAACGTACCAATCGCTACCATAATCATAAGTCCTGTAAGTGCAGCCATCGGAACTTTTTCTATCAAACCGCTTCCAAACATTACAAAAACGAGCAACATTACAGATGCTACAATTCCCGAAAGTCTTGCTCTTGCTCCGTTGGAAACGTTGATTAAACTTTGTCCAAGCATTGCACAACCGCCCATTCCTGAAAAGAAACCCGATAAAATATTAGCCGTTCCTTGTGCCACTGCTTCTCTATTGCTATGTCCTCTTGTTTCAGTAATTTCATCAATAATATTCAAAGTCAATAAACTTTCAATCAAACCAACCCCTGCAACAATAGCCGCATACGGAAAAATAATTTGAAGTGTTTCTAAATTAAAAGGAATTTGAGGAATATGAAATGGCGGAAAACCACCTTTGATAGAAGCAATATCGCCAACAGTTTTGGTATCCAATTTTAAAAAATAAACCAAACTAAAAACCACTAAAATAGCAGTAAGCGAAGCGGGAACAGCTTTTGTAATTTTAGGTAATCCCCAAATGATAAGCATTGTTAAACCCACCAAAGCCAAAAGAATATACATATTTGAACCTGTGAGCCAATTGCCCGAAGCATCTTTGAATTGGTCTAACTGCGACATAAAAATAATGATGGCTAAACCATTGACAAAACCAAAAATTACTGGATGCGGAACCAACCGTATGAGTTTTCCTAACTTTAAAAATCCTGCTAACATTTGAATAATTCCTGCTAAAATAACGGTGGCAAAAACGTATTCCACACCGTGCGTTTTTGCTAAAACAACTATGACTACTGCTATTGCACCCGTTGCTCCCGAAATCATTCCGGGACGACCACCTAAAATGGACGTAACCAAGCCCATCATAAAAGCGGCATAAAGACCCACAAGCGGAGAAAGTCCTGCAATTAAGGCAAACGCAACTGCTTCCGGAACTAAAGCCAAAGCAACGGTAATACCTGATAAAATTTCGGTTTTGTAATCTACTTTTTGTTTGAAATCAAACAAATTGATAATTTTCTGCATAAGATATTTGTATTGTAAAAATTTATAAAATGTAATTTGCACCGAACATCTAAATTTCGGGTACACTAAAGAAACCAATAAAAGGAATTGGGGGAAAACAACAATTAATCAACCATTAAGGCGGAGTAACTTGAGAAGATATTTGAGTTGCTTTTTTCATTGAGGTTGCAAAATTAACATTTTATGACAACTTGACAAAACAAAACTTGACAAAACCTAATAAAAAATTAGGGCTGCAGGTAACAAGGTATTGCCAAAAGCGGGGCTAAAGTGCTAAATTCAAAGTTTATTCTACGTTCATCGCCAAAAACGAATTTTATTCGTTTTTTCTTTTTAAATTTAACTCATAAAAATTCGTTTTGGCTCGCCTCGGTGCAAAATTGAAACTTTCGGCTTCGATTTCCCCGCCTTCGGCAATACCCAAAACGATGTGTCTGAATGGCAAAGCACTAACGTGCAGCCTATTCAGACACATCGTCCCGCCGGATTACATCCGGAGATGTACTTCGTCATCATGCTTTGCATGAACTCAGCACATCTCCGGATTTACGAAATACCTCAGGATTTTGTACATCTTCGATTAACAAAACTCCTCGAGGAACTTCGTAAATCCGGCGGGACGTTGTAGCCAATTAAAACAAACCGTATCAAATAAATGAAAATATTTGAAACTGAAAGATTAGAAATTAGACGTTTAAAAAGTATGGACAGGGAACACTTTGCTGAATTGTTCACTGACCCTAAAGTTTTAGAACTTATACCTCAAACGGCATTTACGGAAAATCAAATAACAGATAGATTTAATAAAAGCCTGAATTTGAAATTAAGTGATTTAAATGACCAAAAATGTGCGTTCGGAATATTTAAAAAAAGGGAAACTGAATTAATTGGACTTGCTCTGTTTTTAATAAATGAAGATAACGAAAAAGAATTGGGTTATCGCTTTAGAAAAAAATATTGGGGAAAAGGATACGGAACAGAAACGACCAAAGGAATGTTGGAATATTATTTTCAGCAAATGAATGTAAGCAAAGTTACTGCTGATGTGAATATTGCGAATGTTGGGTCTGTGAAAATTTTAGACAAGTTTATGAAACCTGTATCTGAATTTTTTAATGAAAGAGATAATTGTACGGACAGAAGATATGAATTAGAAAAAAATAACTGGCTACAACAATGGCTATAAGTAATTGCTTGTTCTTACCTATTTCTGAAAATCCTCGCGGATTTTCAGTTTGGTGTGTACTTGCAAAGTTAAGTGCTAACCCACGCAACTACTCATAGCCGAGACCGTTGTAGGTAATGCAAAAAGCCGGCCCGCATTAGGCACATTTGGTTTTTTGCCGACACCCAAAGCCAACGCTGAAAAACCAAAAGAGCCTAATTTTGCCACCGCACGGACGGACAAGACAATAAATGAAAACAGAACTCGAAATAAAAGACAAAACCAGACAGACCGAAGGACTAAAAATTGCTCCGTTCAGACAACACATCAGAAAAACATCTCCACACAAACACAACAGCTATTTTGAAATTATCTACCTGACTAAAGGAAAAGGTTCACACACCATTGACACCAAAGAATATGAAATAAAACCTCCTGTAATCTTCACTATCCGAAAAGAACAAGTTCATTTTTGGGACATCAAAACAGAACCCGAAGGCTTTGTGCTTATCATCAAAAAATTCTTTATCGACAACTGTTTGGACAAGGACATCAAATGCCTGATTTCAGAATTGAGCGCACAAACCTGCCTTTTCCCTAAAGACAATACTGCAATAGACATTTTTAACATTTTACTAAAGGAATATCAAGAAAAGAAAAAACCAAATCAACCAATCATTGACGGACTGTTGAAAGCACTTTTGGCAAAACTTCTTGAATCAGTAACACCAAAAATTTCTAAAAACGGCAATAGCACTACCTTTCAAAAATTCATTGACCTTTTGAGCAAAGAAAATGAACTCACAAACAAGGTAAACCATTATGCCAAATTGTTGAACACCACTCCGCAAAACCTAAATGCCATTTGCAGAAAAGAAACAGGACTATCTTCTGCCGAGATACTTTCAGAACACATCATCAATGAAGCAAAAAGACTTTTGCTTTACACAGACATTACCGTAAGCGAGATTGCTCACAGACTTGATTTCAAAGACAATTCCCATTTTTCAAAATACTTCAAACGACACGTTGACCAAACTCCAGTGGGCTTTAGAAGCAACAACAACTAAATACCACTCTTTTTTCAAATAGACCATACTATTGGTTAAGTGTTGTATAATTTTACGACATTAAAAACCACGAAATATGAAATGGTCAATATCAATTATCGCTTTGCTTTTGCTTTGGTCTTGTGGAAAAAATCAAGAGCAAAATGCACAAGGCAAATGGATAAAAGGAACGGAACAGGAAAAATTAGAAACCATTGAAAACCAATTCAGGGGTTTTGATATGGCAATGGTAGAAACAGGCTACCGTTATCAGGAACTGTATTGGGCAGGACAAGACGAAAATTGGGAATATGCCGACTATCAAATTGAAAAAATCCGAAAAGCAATTGAGAACGGATTAGAACGAAGACCCAAACGTGCAAAATCTGCAGAACATTTCTTAACCGTAGCACTTCCAGAAATGGAAAAAGCACTTGAAAAAAGAGATACGGTTGTGTTCAACAAAAATTTCCGAATACTGACAAACAGCTGTATCAGTTGCCACGCAATGGAAAAAGTACCGCACTTTACAGTAAAGAAACCACTTTACAGACAATCACCAATTCGCAAATAAGTATGTTTCAAAAAATAATTAATTCAGACCATTCAAAAACCACCATCATTATTCGCTTAATGGTCGGTGCGGTTTTTCTTTCCGAAGGCATTCAAAAGTTCTTATTTCCTGCTATTCGTGGTGCAGGGCGATTTGAAAAAATCGGACTTCCATCACCTGAATTTCTCGGTGCTTTTGTCGGCACGTTTGAAATTGTTTGTGGCGCATTGATTTTACTTGGCTTGCTGACAAGATTGGCAAGTATTCCAACACTCGTAATTATGTTGGTCGCCATTGCTACTACAAAATCAGAAGTTTTAGCCAATGATGGATTTTGGGCAATGATGCACGGCAGCCGAACTGATTGGGCAATGCTTTTGGGAAGTCTGTTTTTGATAATTAAAGGTGGTGGGAAATGGTCAGTTGACTCGATATTTCAAAAAAATAATTAAGAATGAAGAACGAACTAAAACGAGAACTAAAAACACCAGGAGCCATTTTAATGGGCTTGGGTTCAATAGTAGGGACAGGCATTTTTGTAAGTATAGCCATTGCTACCCAGATAGCAGGTAGTGGCATTATTATCGCAGTGGTAATCGCTGCTGTACTTGCAGCTTTCAATGGTTTAAGCAGTGCCCAACTTGCTGCTGCACATTCGGTGAGTGGAGGCACATATGAGTATGGAAACCGCTTTCTAAACTCTTATTTTGGATTTGCTGCCGGATGGATGTTCTTGATAGCAAAGTCAGCGTCTGCTGCAACGGCAGTATTAGGTTGTATAGGCTACCTGTTTTATGCTTTTGGTGTAAACGCTGACAATGTGGGCATTGTAGGAGCCGGACTTTTGTTACTTTTTGTGATGACATTACTTGTTTCCGGTGGTATTAGGCGAAGCAATCAGGCCAATATAATAATTGTTTCTGCAACCTTATTAGGTCTTACTGCACTCGTAATTGTCAGTTTCTTTGTTAAGGGCTTTCCTGTTCAACCAATTGTTGACTCTGTAAAAGACACCTCTATTACATCAATTCTCTATGGGTCAGCCCTTATGTTTGTGGCATATACCGGATATGGGCGAATTGCAACACTCGGGGAAGAGGTATCCGAGCCACGTAGTACAATTCCCAAAGCCATTATTCTAGCAATGGTAATTATTGTAATACTCTACCTTGCCGTTTCACTTACAGCGATAAATGTAATGGGAGCGGAAGCATTTGGTTTAAGCGTTGAGGGAAAAGCAGCGCCCCTGATGCTAGTTGCTCAGTCACTTTCCGTACCTGTTATTGGCCCTGTAATCACTATTGCTGCCATTACTGCTATGTTAGGTGTAGTGCTTAATTTACTGCTTGGTTTGTCGCGTGTAATTCTAAGTATGGCACGGAGAAAAGACCTGCCCACTAAATTGTCCAAAATAAATCATAAGACTCAAAGTCCGGCTATTGCTGTTTGGGTGACAGGAGGAATAATAGGAGTATTAGTGTTAAGCGGAGATGTGGTTTTTACTTGGTCATTCAGTGCGTTTACGGTATTAATTTATTACGCTATTACTAATCTTGCAGCTCTGAGAATGCCTGCGGACTTACGCTTATATCCTCGTTGGATTCCGGCTTTTGGGTTATTTGGATGCCTGTTTCTCGCCTTTTGGATTGAACCCACTTTTTGGATAGGTGGTCTTGCATTACTAGGTGTTGGTTTGATTTGGCATTCAATCGCTTTAAAGTTGAAATCCCGAAGCAAAGATTAATTTAACCGTCTAAAGTCTAACTACTTCAATTAACATTAGTAGGAAAGCCAACGCTCGACAGCCACACACATTGCCAAGCCGCTCGAAATCAGCCGCACAATCCCAAGCTTGTCAATAAGTGTGTCTGCCCCAACGCACGGACGAAAAAGAAAGCACTACCTACAACATTGTATAAGCGTAATGCGGGCTGAGTGGCTAAAATTAAGTATTTTGGCATCTATCAAAGTTTGGTGCGTGCGGACAGTGAATCGCTCCGAAATCCCGCACTACGCTTATACTTGACCGTTAGCGGTCAGGCAAAAAAACTACCCGAGAAACCAATCGGGTTATTTTTAGAAAGTTGTATTTTAGTAGTTGCTTAAATAAACAAATTAACTATCTTTGTGCTTATGGAAAAGAATTCTTGCATAAGACAACAAGCGGACATTAAGCAAATCAACCGTTGTAAAGACCGAGTTTCAGAACTCAACGGCTCGTTTGACTACTTATCGAACGGACTTGAATTGGCGGGTAACAACGTCAGACTGAAAATCCTGTTCCTGCTTTATGAAGAGAAACAACTTTGTGTTTGCGACCTGAGTGACATTCTTGGAATGACCATTTCGGCAGTTTCTCAACACCTGCGAAAACTCAAAGACAGAAAACTCATTGAAACAGAAAGGCAAGCACAGACCATTTTCTACTCTCTGACAAACGAGTACAAAAACTTGCTTGAACCTTTTTTCAAAATACTTGACGAAAACAAAATTTTGGAGACAATATGAAAAAGGACAATAAACTAATCGGAGCAGGACTTTTAACGGCATTCGCTGCTTCTCTATGCTGTATTACGCCAGTTTTGGCACTCATTGCAGGAACAAGCGGACTTGCTTCGTCTTTTTCGTGGCTTGAACCTTTCCGTCCATATTTTGTCGGTCTGACAATATTGGTACTTGGCTTTGCTTGGTATCAAAAACTAAAACCGAAAAAGGAAATAGATTGTGATTGTGAAGCGGACGAAAAGCCAATATTCATTCAGAGTAAAAAGTTTTTAGGAATTGTAACAGCATTTGCTATTGTAATGCTTGCCTTTCCTTATTATGCTCACATATTTTACCCAAAGACAGAAAAACAAATCATAGTAGTTGACAAATCAAATGTTCAGACCGTTGAGATTTCTATCAAAGGAATGACTTGTGCAGGATGTGAAGAACACGTAAACCACGAAGTGAACAAACTTTCCGGAATAATAAAATCAACTGTTTCATACGCAAACGGAAATGCAATTGTAGAATTTGATAACACAAAAACGAACATAACCGAAATCGAAACAGCAATTAACGGAACAGGATATTCAGTAACAGACAAAAAGGAAAAATAAAATGGAAATCATATTGCAATCAATAATCACTTGCCCCAACTGCGGACACAAAAAAGAAGAAACTATGCCGACAGACGCTTGTCAATATTTTTACGAGTGTGAAAACTGCAAGACCATTTTAAAACCGCAACAAGGCGACTGCTGTGTTTATTGCAGTTATGGTAGTGAGAAATGTCCGCCAATTCAGCAAGACAAGAAATGTTGCTGACAGAAAAAAAGAAATCCCGAACCGCTAACAATGTGTATAAGCAATAGCGGGTTTATTGTTAAATCAAAGGTGTGTTCCATTAATAAACTTTGTGGTAAACTGAAAGGTTTGTACTTTTAAAACCGCTACTGCTCATACACTAACCGTTAGCTGCAAGCTGAATAACTCAAAACTTATAATTTAAAAATTTGAACAAAATGGAAAACGGACAACACAGTAAAAGGAAATACGGAAAATTTTTTGCGATGATTGCGACATCCATGATTGCAATGTTCTTTCTAATGTACACTCATTCTTATCAAATAATCGACCACTTTTGGTTTAGTGAAACTCGTCTGTTCATGACTATAATAATGGGTGGTTCGATGATTATTATCATGCTTGCATATATGCTTAATATGTACAAAAGCAGGACGACTAACATTGTAATATTTGGACTTGGAGCAATTATGATAATTGGAGCAATTTGGTTAGTAAGAAGTCAAGTAACTGTGACTGATACCGATTATATGGAAGGGATGATTCCACATCATTCAATTGCCATATTGACAAGCGAAAGAGCAAAAATCAAAGATATAAGAGTTCGGAAACTTGCGGATGAAATTATTAAAGCTCAACGCAGAGAAATTATGGAAATGGAATGGTTGATTAAGGATATTAAGGAGAACGGAATTGTTGAAACGGAATTAGAGAAAAAGGAGAGACCAGTTCCAAATTTTAAAGGCAAGTTAGAACAAGAAACTAAAGATATTGAATAAAAAGCCAGCAGCTAACAATGGTAGCCGTTGCACAACTCCATTTTTTTGATAAAATTCACAAAAAACCAAGAAAATCTGACCGATTTTAAAGCTCTCTAAGCGCAGCAAAATTCAAATTGATTAGAATTCCCTCCATTTTTGGCTATCTTAAATCCAAGCTTTTTCCCTTCTCAAAACAGCTTCAAGCAATTGCCACAATCTTCCCTTTGGGAAGGTTCAGGATTTGGGCTTGGGTTTTTACTTTTTTCACCTTGAACTTCAGAAGTTTCTTCAGATAAAACAAACGGATATCCAGACAATTACCGCAATATTGGAGCAAAGCCCGATCGCTGTTCAAATTGTTCAAATAACCCACCAATAAAATCTTGTAAAAAACCACCGGATCCAAACTCTGCTGGCCTTCGATACCGTAATACTTTTTAGTCGAATCGTACAGAAATTGAAAATCCAATTCCTCCCCGATTTTCCTGTAAATATTATCGGCCGGTACCAGTCTTTCCAAACTCAGTTCATAAAACAATTTTGGCCTAAATTCTTTTCGTCCTTGCATATACTAATTTACATAAAAATTATCACTCAAACAATTGATTTGAAGTGTTTTATATCAATTTTCAATCAATTTATTTGTGGATTTTAATTCTTTGCCTATTTTTGATCAGGAGTTGTGCAACAGGGACACGGGTTTTGCGTCAGGCGGGCTGACGTGCAAACTTGGAGCTTTGTGCTTCTAATGAACTTTAGTAATAAATTGAAGCTTTGTGCTCCGAAACCCGCCCGAACGCAAAGCCCGAAACCGTTAGCAGAAATTTTATGACGAAAATATATCTATCAATCTTATTATTATTCATTACAACTTCCACTATATATTCTCAAAAAATAATGGAAGCTAATATGAGTTCTATTGGTACACCTAGTTATCCAGGTACTGACAAATCTTTATTAACCAAAAAAATAACGGTTTTCACGCAATCTAACTCAGAGTTACCTTGGGATATGAATAGAGCAATAACTTCCGACAAGAATAACAATATCTGGATTGGAACTGATAATGGGATTGTTCAAATAAGTAACGGAAAATGGATAGTTTATAATACCGAAAATGAAATATTTGATACCTATCCATCAGGTGTTATAAGACCAATAAAGAATGCTTTCGTTGATTCTGACAATAACGTTTGGCTTACTATGGGAGGTAGTTTATATCAATATGAAAATTTTAAATGGAAAAGATTTGATGAAAATAATTCAATCTTAAAATCTGCTAGATTTATTTATGAAGACAGTAACAATAATATTTGGTTAACATCTTGGGATGGTTTATACAAATTTGATGGAAAGAAATGGACGGTAATAAATCAAGAAAATTCTGGAATACCTTCAAATAAAACATTTGGATTTCATATTGATAAGAATGATAAAATTCTATTAGGAACGCTTTCAGGTAACGTAATTATTGAAAATAATATTGTACATAAAATTGATGACCAAGATTCTCCGCTTTCAAGTTCAATAATTTTCAAAGCAATTGAAGATAAAAATGGAAATATATGGTTTTCACTTTACAACGAACATAACTATAAAAATAAAGGAATTTATATACTAGATAAAAGTTCAAATTGGACAAAAATTGACTTTCCCTTAGATAATGAAATTTTAAAAGAAAATGGATTGAATGATTTTCTATTAGATGAAGAGAATAATGAATTGTGGGTGTCGTTAAGTGGTGTTGGAATTTTACTATATCATTTAGATACAAAAAATTGGGAAATATATACTAATCAAAATTCCAATTTCCCGAGTATTTATACAGAACAAATAACAAAGGATAAATTTGGAAATATTTGGGTTTCAACTTTTGCTGGTGTTGCCAAAATTGAAAATAAATAAAACTTCTGCTAACAATGGTAGCTGTTGCACAACTCCATTTTTTTGATAAAATTTACAAAAAACCAAGAAAATCTGACCGATTTTAAAGCGCTCTAAGCGCAGCAAAATTCAAATTGATTTAGAATTCCCTCCATTTTTGGCTATCTTAAATCCAAGCTTTTTCCCTTCTTAAAACAGCTTCAAGCAATTGCCCCAATCTTCCCTTTGGGAAGATTCAGGATTTTGGCTTGGGTTTTTACTTTTTTCACCTTGAACTTCAGAAGTTTCTTCAGATAAAACAAACGGATATCCAGACAATTACCGCAATATTGGAGCAAAGCCCGATCGCTGTTCAAATTGTTCAAATAACCCACCAATAAAATCTTGTAAAAAACCACCGGATCCAAACTCTGCTGGCCTTCGCTACCGTAATACTTTTTAGTCGAATCGTACAGAAATTGAAAATCCAATTCCGAATTGATTTTCCTGTAAATATTATCGGCCGGTACAAGTCTTTCCAAACTCAGTTCATAAAACAATTTTGGCCTAAATTCTTTTCGTCCTTGCATGTACTAATTTACATAAAAATCATCATTCAAACAATTGATTTGAAGTGTTTTATGTCAATTTTCAATCAATTTATTTGTGGGTTTTAATTCTTTGCCTATTTTTGATCAGGAGTTGTGCAACAGGGACACGGGTTTTGCAAAATGGCGGGTTAAGTGCTAAGTTGAAGTTTTGTGCTTCGTAATCCGCAAAAGCCAATTTTATTGGCTTTTTTGTATAATTTAGCAAATAGAAATTGGCTTTTGCTACGGTAGTGCTAAACTGAACTTTTGTGCTTCCTTTTCCGCTCCTTCGCAAAGCCGTTTCCCGTAAGGCGTAATGCCACGAGACCCTGCAAACTTTAACAGTCAGACAAAATAAATGAACGACAACGATACAAAACGACTTTCACGACTGACTTCGATATTAACACAACTGCAAACAAAACGACTTTTGACTGCGACTAATCTTGCAGACAAATTCAATGTAAGTGTAAGAACAATTTACAGAGACATAAGAGCATTAGAACAAGCCGGAGTTCCAATCATCACAGAAGATGGAAAAGGCTATTCTTTAATGGAAGGCTACAAAATTCCACCAGTAATGTTTACCGAAAGCCAAGCCAATGCCTTAATCCTTGCCGAGCAGTTGGTGTTGAAAAACAAAGACACTTCATTTATCAAAGATTATACAGAAGCCATTGACAAAATAAAAGCTGTTTTAAAACAGACAGATAAAGACAGAGCTAATTTACTTGCTGACAGAACTCGTTTTGAACAAAACCTAAACAGAGAAAGAAATAGCAACAATATTTCTGAATTACAACGGGCACTTACGAATTTTCAATTGGTAAAATTTGACTATACAAACGAACAAAACAAAACTTCAAACAGAACAGTAGAACCGTTTGCATTAATTAGTACAACAGAAAATTGGTTGCTAATTGCTTGGTGTCGTTTACGCAAAGAATTTAGATATTTTCGTTTGGACAGAATTACAAAAATGCAAGTGCTAACAGAAAAATTTGAGCAACACAAAATGACTTTACAAGAGTATTTTGATAAATTTTACTAACTCGTTTTGACCCCTGACATAAGGCTGTCGCAAGTGCATTTTACTTTTGTGGCTTAACAATTTAAAATTTAAGTAAGATGCAAAAAGCAACATTTGACCCTTGGGCTTGGGGTAAAAACACAAATTCGGTTCAAGCCGTAGAAGTAAAGCAACCGAATGGAACTTTGTATTGCTCAGGACAAGTAGCTATTGACGCTAATGGAGTTCCAAGTAATGCTGATATGAGAAGTCAGCTCATTCAGACAATCGCAAATTTGGAACAACTGATTACTGAATCGGGTTACGAATGTAAAGACATTGTAAGGTTGAATGTATATACTACAAACACCAACGAGTTTTTCACCACTTGTATGGATGTGTATGTGCCATTCATAATGAAACACGGAATTCAACAAGCAACAACTCTATTGGAAGTTAAAGGATTATTTGCAACTTTGACAATAGAATTAGAAGCTACTGTAGTTAAGTAATGCAGAAAAATGAAATAGAAATATTTTATCCTAAAAGTCAAACAGCTTGGAGAAAGTGGTTAGAAAAAAATTATCTTTCTAAACAAGCTGTTTGGCTTGTTTTTTATAACAAAAATTCAGAATTAAAATCTATTACTTGGAGTGAAGCTGTTGATGTTGCATTGTGTTTTGGGTGGATAGATAGCAAAAAAATAAAAATTGACGAAGAAACTTCACACCAATTTTTTAGCAAACGAAAACCGAAAAGCACTTGGAGCAAAATCAACAAAAACAAAGTTGACAAACTCATAGAACAAGGCCTAATGACAAAAGCAGGATATGAAAGTGTAGCAATAGCAAAACAAAATGGCTCTTGGACAATATTGGACGAAGTGGAAGAATTAATTATTCCAGCAGACTTGGAAGCAAAATTTATTGACAAACCAAATCTAAAAGACTACTTTTTAAGCTTAAGCAAATCTGCAAAAAAGCTACTTTTGACACAGCTTTTATTTGCCAAGACAACTCAAACGCGACAAAAACGAATTGCAGAAATTATTGAACAAGCAGAACAAAAATTAAATCTAAAACACTTATAAAAAAGGCACATACGCCTAATAACTAAGCTTTCGTCTTGTCCGCAGGACAGAAGATGAAACCCCGTTAAAGGCAACGTTAAACCGACCACACATCCGAACACTTTTTACCAAATGGTAAATCATAGCTAAGGACATTTACTAACTTTGCAACAATGGAAAAATTGATTGAATATATTTTACAGTTCGGCAATCTAAATAAACAACAAATAGAATTTATTATAAGTAAAGTAACCGAAATTGAACTTGGCAAAGACAAGTATTTTTCGGAAGCGGGTAAAATTCCCCGACAAGTCGGTTTCGTTGTGGAAGGTGTTGTTCGTGGTTGCTATTACAACAACAAAGGCGAAGAAATTACACGTTGTTTTATCCCCGAAAATAATTTGGTGGTAGATTATCCCAATTTTGAAGCAAATTCGGCTTCTTCCGAGTACTTGCAAGGCAGTACAAACTGTAAACTCATCGTGTTTTCAAAACAAGACTGGGAAGAGTTATCTCATACAATTGTTGGTTGGGACAATATTAAAAATAAAATGGTGCAAAAGTGCCTTTATCAAAAATCCAGAAAAACCCCTGTCATTTCTCAAGACGCAACCACACGCTATTTGGAATTTTTAGAAAACTATCCAACACTTACTAATCGTGTCGCACTTTCTCATATTGCTTCGTATTTAGGCGTTACGCAACAATCATTGAGCAGAATCAGAAAAAACATACGCTAAAATCACTTTTTACCAAATGGTAAATGACTTCATTTTTTATCGGGCAATCTTTGCACCATAAATTTTAAATCAAAGAAAAATGAAGACAGTATTTATCACAGGAGCGAACAAGGGTATAGGCTTTGAAACAGCAAAGCAACTATTGCAAAAAGGATTTTACGTTTACATCGGAAGTAGAAATTTAGAAAATGGTTTACAAGCTATTGAAAAACTGAAAGCTGAAAACTTGACAAACGTTGAAGCCATTCAGATTGATGTAACCGATGATAATTCAGTAAAAAATGCTCGAATTGAAATCGGTAAGAAAACGGAAATTTTGGACGTTTTAATTAACAACGCAGGTATAAATGGCGGTGCACCACCTTACACAGCATTAGAAGCAAATTCGGAACAATTTTTATCAGCATTTAATACCAATGTGGTTGGCGTGGCAAGAGTTACACAAGCATTTATTGATTTATTACGCAAATCATCAGAACCAAGAATTGTGAATGTAAGCACAAGTGTTGGTTCAATTACACTTCAAAGCGACCCGAATTGGTTCGGCTACCACTTTGCAAAATATGCGGTCTATGGTTCGTCAAAAGCAGCTTTGAATATGCTTACCGTACATTTGGCTTACGAACTTCGGGATACACCATTCAAAGTAAATACCGTTTGTCCTGGTTACACAAAAACCGATTTTACAGGTTACAACGGTGGCGAAGTTGAAGAAGCAGGAAAACGTATTGTAAAATATGCTTTGCTTGACAAAAACGGAGTAACAGGAAAATTTATCAGCGAAGAAACCAATCCCGAAACAGGCGAAATTCCTTGGTGAAAATGGAGTGATAAAAACACTGCTTGTACCATCGGTAGCCGTTGCACAACTCCATTTTTTTGATAAAATTCACAAAAAACCAAGAAAATCTGACCGATTTTAAAGCGCTCTAAGCGCAGCAAAATTCAAATTGATTTAGAATTCCCTCCATTTTTGACTATCTTAAATCCAAGCTTTTTCCCTTCTCAAAACAGCTTCAAGCAATTGCCAGAATCTTCCCTTTGGGAAGGTTCAGGATTTGGCTTGGGTTTTTACTTTTTTCACCTTGATCTTCAGAAGTTTCTTCAGATAAAACAAACGGATATCTAGACAATTACCGCAATATTGGAGCAAAGCCCGATCGCTGTTCAAATTGTTCAAATAACCCACCAATAAAATCTTGTAAAAAACCACCGGATCCAAACTCTGCTGGCCTTCGCTACCGTAATACTTTTTAGTCGAATCGTACAAAAATTGAAAATCCAATTCCTCCCCGATTTTCCTGTAAATATTATCGGCCGGTACCAGTCTTTCCAAACTCAGTTCATAAAACAATTTTGGCCTAAATTCTTTTCGTCCTTGCATGTACTAATTTACATAAAAATTATCAC
>NZ_JACDZE010000003.1 GCF_014042165.1 Moheibacter lacus | reverse complement strand
GCAAATCTTAATCTATCTAATAATTATACCTTAATGATCGTCTCTGCTTATTCAGCTTCCCTCACATTTTAAACATAGTTCCTTTCGTAAGGGGTTGCAAAGATAACATCATCTATCCCACTTTACCAAATGTTTTTTGATGTTTTCTTCAAGTTTATGGCGCTCTTTTTAATATTGAGTTAATATACAATTGGTTAAACATTAAAAAAAATAAAAATATTTTCATTTGGAGGATTTCAAGCATAGAAAAACTTACATCATTTCATTTTGAAATTCCAATTTTCGTTTAGATTTAGAGATCCTTTCTTTTACTTTTTAATGATTTTCTGGGTTTTCATAATATCACCTGATTGAATTGTCATTATATATATACCATTTGAAAAGTTAGAAATATCGATTTGGGTTGTATTGCCCTTTAATGTTTGGATTAATTTTCCGTCCATCGTATAAATGGAAATTTCATCAATTGCTTTATTTGAAGTAATATTTACGAAATCTTTTGTAGGATTGGGATAAATGGAAATGTTTACTTTATTCTGATCTTCTACTCCCATCGTTTCATCTATTATTTTATATACTCTATTAATTGATGCGACATATAAATTACCATAAAAGTCTTCTCCCACTGAAAATATGGCATCAAGCCCTGTTGGTGTAAAAATCAAATTCGCATCATCATCTATCCAACCAATTTCTCCAGAACAATAGTCCGCAAAAATGTACTTTCCAATTAAACTCGGCATTCCAGCACCTCTGTAAACATAGCCTCCTATGATCGAGCATCTTCCGTTTCCATATTCGTAAAATGAATATGGGAAAGTTATTTCTTCTGTTCCATCACATCCTGAGTTGGGGTATTGATGATTTCCTTCGTAGCAATTCCATCCATAATTTACTCCTGGTTCATTAGTGCTGCTTCTGTTTATTTCTTCAAAATGAATACTTCCCACATCTCCAATCCAAATTTCCTCTGTTTCATGATTAAAACTAAACTTCCAAGGATTCCGTAAACCATACGCCCAAATTTCATCTTCAGCTTCAATTCCAACGAAAGGATTATCTGGTGGAATTGTATAGGAATCTCCACTTACATCTATTCTTAAAATTTTACCTTTCAGCGTATGGATGTTTTGTCCATTTTCCCAATCTCCATCATCGCCAATCGAAATCCATAAATAACCATCGGGTCCAAATCGAATGGTTCCACCTTTATGACCTATAGATGAATTCTCTATCGTTAATAATATTGTACCATCAGGATTGGCTTGATTTGGATCTTCACTTACGGTATATCTTGCAATTACTGATTTCCCGTCCAAATCATTATAATGAACATAGAATTTTCCTGTTTCTTGATAATCTGGAGCAAACGCCAAACCCAATAAGCCCATTTCGCCTAAATTATTTACGAAACTACTGATGTTTAGAAATGTATTATTGATTGTTACACCTTCACTATCTGTAACACGAATGGCTCCAGATTTCCTTGCCATAAAGACACGATCATCACCTGCATGTGTAATTTCAGTTGTTATATTTACACCACCAACCCCGAATGGCTCGACTGAAATTTCTTGCGAAATAGAAGATGTAAATACTAAAGATGTTAATAAAGTAGTAAATAATTTTTTCATGGTCTATAAAGTTTTGTTTCTCTATAGACCCTGAAAAAACAAAATGGTTGCGTTAATTTTTAATTATTTTCTGGGTTTTAATTAGTTTACCGGATTGAATTGTAATTAAGTAAACACCTTTTGAAAAGTTAGAAATATCGATTTGGGTTGTATCACCATTTAATGTTTGGATTAATTTTCCTTCCATCGTATAAATCGAAATTTCATCAATTGTTTTGTTGGATGTAATGTTTACGAAATCTTTTGTAGGATTGGGATAAATGGAAATGTTTACTTTATTCTGATCTTCTACACCCATCGTTTCGCCTATGATTTTATAGACTCTTCCAGAACCGGCTACATACAATTGACCTGAACTGTCTTGTCCAAATGTTGAAAAGGAATTATTGGATGTCGTGACAAATTCCAAATTATTGGCTTCATCTACCCAGCCTACTTCACCCGAACAATAATCGGCAAAGAAATATTTCCCCACTAAATTGGCATAAGTCGTCCCTCTATAAACGTATCCGCCTGTAACGGAACATTTTCCACCCGAATGGTTATAAGTAGCTACAGGAAAAACCATGGTTTCAGGTTCATCACATCCATTGGTATTGTATGGATTATTTCCTTCATAACATCGCCATCCATAATTAACAGCTGCCTCTGTTGAAGGTTGTTTGTTGATTTCTTCAATGGCGTTTTGACCAACATCAGCTATCCAAACATCATCTGTTTCGCTATCAAAGGAGAATTTCCAAGCATTCCTTAAACCATAAGCCCAAATTTCTGAAGCGCCTTCTCCAGACAATACCGGATTATCAGCCGGAACGGTATATTGATCCCCACTGACATCGATCCGAAGCATTTTCCCTAATAAGGATACCGTATTTTGTCCATTATTACTTGGATCTCCCGCACTTCCACCATCTCCCATCGAAATCCAAAGGTAACCATCAGGGCCGAAATTGATACAACCTCCATTATGATTCCCAAAAGGTTGGGAAATGGTCAACAATGGATCTCCATCCGGATTGGCAACATCAGGATTTTCACTTACCGTATATCGGGAAATGACCGTACTTCCAGAAGTATTGGTATAATTGACATAAAATCGACCGGTAGTTTCATAATCAGGAGCAAAAGCCAAGCCTAGAAGTCCTCTTTCACCTCCGGAAGAGATCAGATTGGAAATATTTAAAAATGGTGTTGGATTTATAGAGCCATCGCTATTTAAAATTTTGATAATTCCTCCTTGTTCTACCACAAACATTCGTTCATCTCCTGCAGATGCCATTTCTACCGGTGAACTAAATCCTTGTGCAAATAATTCCAAAGTAAATTCTTGAGCAAAAGAAATAATGGACACTCCCATTGCTATAACTGAAACGTAAAATTTTCGCATAAATATATCCTTTTAATGTGTGGACATAAATTTAGGAAAAAAATTAAGACAAAATATTAAGGAGTTGAAATTGAGAGCTGAATGAGCTTTCCGTTTTGAAAATGATGTCCTTTCAAACCGAAATCATACAAATAATCCGCTATTTCTTCTGCAGAAATCGGCGCTTGATAACCAGGAAAAGCCTCTTCGAGCATTTCGGTTTGGACTGCTCCTAGCGCAATGCAATTGATCCGAGGTTCTGATTCCGTAAATTCCTGAGCCAAAAGTTCCGTCAAAGTAACCATGCCTGCTTTTGATGACGAATAAGCCGCCAATCCCGGAAATTTCACCGATCCTTGGACTGCTCCCATCGTCGTGATGTTAACGATATGCGAATCGGCATTCATTTTTTCCAAAACCAATTGGATCATCCGAAAAGGCGCTTTATAATTGACATTTACAGATTGTTCGACATCTTCTATTTTTATTTCTCGAAATGGTTTATTTACAAGAAAACCTGCATTGTTATACAAAACATCTACTTTTTCCCAATCTGAAATTTTATCCGAAATCAAATTCAATCCTTCTAAATTAGCTATATCCAAAGCAAGAATTCTCAATTCAGATCCATTTTCAAATGCTTTTAATTCTTGCAGTTTTTCCTCATTTCGAGAAATTACCAAAACATCGTTTCCTTTCTGAAGATGGATTTTGGCCAGTTCGCGACCGATTCCGCGGCTTGCGCCTGTTATGATGATGTTTTTCAATTTATTTTTTCTATTAAGGGTTGATTAATACTTGCAATATTTACAATATGATTTAAAGTCACAAGCTGATAATGCTTTAAATGATAATTATTTAGAGGAGTAGCGTATGTAACACAACTCAAGTACTCCAAAAAGTCAGATTCTTGAAATACTTTAAACAATCTACCCTCAAATAAAAATTTATCACTCTCACCAATATCATAACTTTCATTTATAACTGAGTATGATATATAATTATCAAAAATTATTTTATATCGTGGAGAAATTTCATTGTATTTAATTTCTCCTAATTGTCCAAAGTCTATGTTATTAATTATTGTTTTTACTTCATCACTTACGTAAGGTATGGTAACTTCCAACTGTAAACAATTTTCAAAAGGTTCGTATATATCGGTAAGAAACAAATATTTTGAAGAATTGATTATATTAAAATCATCATTCATTTTTATTAATTTTTTCAATTAAACTCCTTAAAGATTTTAATTTAAAATCATCTAAGTAAACAAAACCTTTATTAACTATAACTTTTAATGCTGAATCATTAGAAACCTCAAACCCATTTCTTTCCAGCGCATGTTTCACCCAATAAGCCAAATCACTTCCATCAGTTACCAAATTCACTTTCTTATTTTTCAAATGCTGAAACCTGAAACTTCCCATTGCATAATCAAATCTGATTTTCTCTTGTGACAATTTCTCAAATATTTGCTGTTCATAGGCGATTTGTTCCGGAAGTCCGGCATGAAATTCTCCATCATCCAACCACCAGATTTGCGAGGCATTTTGCAAAACCAATTCGATTTGGTGAGAAGCTACGATAAAAGTTTTCTCGGTTTCCTCCGATAATTTATGAATCAATTCAAAGATTTTGAATTGATTTTCGATGTCCAAATGTGAAGTTGGTTCGTCCATTAAAACCAATTCGGTATCTTGAGCCAATGCCCTTGCAATCATCACCATCTGCAATTGACCATCACTTAGTTGATTGGCAAATCGATTTTTTAAATCTACTATTCCAACCAATTCGATGGCGTGATGGATCCAATCTTTATCATTTGAATTTAATTTTGAAAAATTGGAATGAAAAGGCAATCTCCCCAAAGCCACTAAATCAAATACAGGAATAGCCGGAACTTGGTTCAATCTTGAAAAAACAGCCGCTATTTTTTGTGAGCGTTTTTTTACTTCCCAATTTTTCAAATTCTCACCTTGTAAAAAAATTTCACCGGAAAGCAGTAATTCTAAACCTAGCAAACTCCGTATCAAAGTACTTTTACCGGAACCATTTTTCCCGGTCAAACCAACCAATTCTCCTTTCTTTACATTCGCTTGAATGTTGGAACAAATCGGTTTGGAATAACCAATTGATAAATTATTAATATGCAAAATTGATTCATTCATTTGGTTCAGTTTCTGAAATAGACGCATTGCAATGCGTCTCTACAATTCATCATGTATTAAATTCTTACGATTTAAAATAATGCTCATCACAATCGGTGCCCCGATTAAAGAAGTAATGATGTTGATTGGTAAATTTCCATTCGGGAAAATCTGGGAAATCCATAAAAACAAAAGCATGGAAAAAACACCCAACAAAACTACCAAAACATATAATTTAGAAACGTCGGTTTGTTTAAAAAGAATTCGGCAAATATGCGGAATAGCCAATCCTATAAAAGCTACAGGCCCTACAAAAGCAGTTGCCGAAGCCGTTAAAATGGCTGAAGCAATCAAAATTAACCATCGGATTTTTCTGATATTAACACCCATCGTATGGGCATAGTTTTCGCCCAAACGCAATCCGGAAATTCCTTTCAAGGTCAATATCGAAATTAAAATTCCCATCAAAACCATGAAAGAAAAGACACCGATTTGCGACCAAGAAAGTCCGGACATCGATCCAAATGTCCAAATCAAAAAGGATTTAATTTTTTCTGATGGCGCAAAAAATTGTAAAACACCGATGATGGCTGAAGCCAATCCGGCAATCATCATCCCGATGATGATCAAACCTGCTGTGGAATTGATTCGAGAAGAAAAAAACACGATAATTATCAGTCCTAACATCGCTCCAATAAACGATGCCAAACACAATAACCATGGATTATTTAAAAGTGAATTCAATCCTAAAATGGCCGATAAAAAGATCACAATGGCTACACCTAATCCGGATGCTGAAGTAATGCCCAAAACCGATGGATCTGCCAAAGGATTTCTAAATAATTCCTGTAAAAGTAAGCCACTTACCGGTAAGGCAATTCCGGCTAAAATAGCAGCAATCGTTTTAGGAAGACGGAAATCAAAAATCAATTTTCTGGCTATTTCATCATTTCCCATCGAAAACAAAGAAACATCTGCATTTCCTATATTTAAATTAAGGAAAAACATTCCCAAAATCAGCATTAGCAAAAGGATTATGACAGTTGTGTGTTTCAAACTTACTTGTTTGCACAAATATAATACGATTTAGGAAGTTCGATTTACGAATTATGAATTCTAGAGTAAAAAGAATAAACTTACCTTTGTTTCATGCAAAAAATTCAGATCAAAAACATGGTTTGTCCGCGCTGTATCATGGCGGTTGAAAATATTTTGAACGAAATGAAAATTCATCCGATTGAAGTCCGATTGGGTGAGGTTTTAGTAGAGAATCAATTGAATTCTAAAGAGTTAAATTCATTTCAAAACCAATTAGAAAAATTGGGGTTTGAATTGTTGGATGATAAAAATTCGACTACCATCAATCAAATTAAAACCATAATTATCAATCAAATACAAAATTCAGATAAACGGAATTTTGTATTATCAGAATTCATTTCTGGAGAATTAAACAAAGACTATTCTCAGCTCAGCAAACTTTTTTCATCGACAACAGGTATCACCATCGAACAATTTTCAATTCTTCAAAAAATAGAAAAAGTCAAAGAACTTTTGGTCTATGACGAATTGAGCTTAAAAGAAATTGCTTTCCAGCTCGGATATAGCAGTTCTGCACATCTTTCTGCACAATTCAAAAAAGTAACCGGACTGACACCGAGTGAATTTAAAAGTTTAGCGGAAAAAGACCGAAAAGGGATTGATGGGATTTGATAATAAATTTTGATTTGAAGTATACTTGATTCTTTAGCCACAAAGAACACTGAGCTTTCACAAAGCACACAAAGTTACTGATCCTTTGAGCTCTATTGTGCCTTCTTTGTGTCTCTTTTGGTAAAAATTTCTTAGAATTATTTCTATAAACCTTATCCAAAATTCTATAACTTCATTTCTTCTAGCCTAACTTAATTTTGTAGTACAAATTATTAGTTATGGCAACAAAAAAAAATACCGTATACATTCCACTCGAAAATGTTGAAAGTGAACATTGTGCATTAATAGTAGACAAAGGATTGGGCGAGATTTCTGAAATCTCAGAACACAGTGTAGAGCTCAATAATAATCGGGCAAAAATTGCTGCAAAATATCCGGACGAAGTCATCCCGCTTGCCGTCAAAAAAATCCGTGATTTGGGTTATGAAGTTCCAACCATCAAAAAGCATTTTCCGGTTCTCAATATGACTTGTGCTTCTTGTGCTTCGAGTTCTCAGAATATCCTTAAAATGCAACCTGGTGTGGTAGATGCAAAAGTCAATTATGCCAATACTGAAGCCGAAATCGAATTCATTCCTTCGCTCATCACTACTCAAGAATTAAAATCAGCACTGCAATCAGTTGGATATGATTTGATGATCGACGAATCTGATGAAGCCAAAGACAGTTTGGAAGAAATTCGCCAAAATCATTACAATCAACTAAAAAGAAGAACATTATGGGCCATACTGTTTTCTATTCCTTTGGTTGCCATCGGAATGGTATTTATGAATATGCCTTATGCCAACTACATCATGTGGTTTTTATCCACACCCATCGTTTTTGTATTTGGGAAACAGTTTTTTATAGGCGCTTGGAAACAATTCAAACACCGCTCCGCCAACATGGACACTTTGGTAGCCATGAGTACCGGAATCGCTTATATTTTCAGTGTTTTCAATACGATTTTCCCTGAATTTTGGGAGAAACAAGGCGTAGAACCCCATGTATATTTTGAATCTGCAGGAGTAGTGATTGCATTTGTACTGCTTGGTAAATTATTAGAAGAACGGGCAAAAGGAAATACATCTTCAGCTATCAAAAAACTAATTGGTTTACAACCCAAAACCGTTACTGTGGTTCACGAAGGAGGTCATCAAATGGAAATGCCGATTGCTTCTATAAATGTCGGAACAACCGTTTTGGTCAAACCCGGAGAAAAAATAGCAGTAGATGGAGAAGTCATTTCTGGAAATTCATTTGTGGATGAAAGCATGATTTCGGGAGAACCTGTTCCGGTTGAAAAAAATCTTGGTGATACCGTATTTTCAGGAACGATTAACCAAAAAGGAAGTTTACAGTTTAAAGCTACCAAAGTAGGAAGTGATACCCTTTTGGCTCAAATCATAAAAATGGTGCAAGAAGCACAAGGAAGTAAAGCTCCGGTTCAAAAGTTGGTGGATAAGATTGCTTCCATTTTTGTACCTATTGTTATCTTGATTTCGATTTTAACTTTGATCGTTTGGAGCATTTGGGGAGGAGACAATGGTTTTACGCAAGGAATGCTCGCCATGGTTACCGTTTTGGTTATCGCTTGTCCTTGTGCTTTGGGATTGGCAACGCCCACAGCCATCATGGTCGGAATTGGAAAAGGAGCAGATCATGGTATTCTGATCAAAGACGCAGAATCTCTTGAGTTGGCAAAAAATTTAAATGCAATTGTTTTGGATAAAACCGGAACGATTACGGAAGGAAAACCGGTTGTAAACGGATTAAAATGGTCAAATACTGATGCGGAAAAATACAAATCTATTTTATATTCTATTGAAAAATCATCCGAACATCCATTGGCCGATGCGATCGTGCATTATCTAAATGATGCCAAATTATTTATCGATGGCGTTCAAATCGAAAATGCTTCCGGAAAAGGAATAATCGGAACCCACGAAGGCGAAAACTATTTCATTGGAAATCCAAATTTCATTAGAGAACAAAAAATTGAAATTCATTCTGAAATTGAAAAATGGATAGAAATGGAATTGAACCAAGCGAGAACCGTCGTTTTATTTAGCAATTCGAAAGAGGTCATAGCAAGTATTGCCATTTCGGATCAAATCAAATCTTCTTCTAAAATTGCAATTGAACAATTAAAAAAATTGGGATTAGAAGTTTATATGCAAACCGGAGACAATGAAGCTACCGCAAAAGAAGTCGCAGAAGAAGTCGGAATTAAAGAATTCAGAGCAGGTGTTTTACCGGAAGACAAATTGAAATTTATCAAAGAATTACAATCACAAGGAAAAACGGTTGCAATGGTTGGTGATGGTATCAATGACAGTGCGGCTTTGGCGCAGTCCAACGTCGGAATTGCGATGGGAAAAGGAAGCGATATCGCTGTCGAATCTTCCAAAATGACCATTCTTTCTAACGATTTGGCCAAAATTCCGGAAGCCATCAAACTTTCCAAACAAACCGTTGCGACGATCAAACAAAATTTATTCTGGGCATTTATTTACAACATCATCGGAATTCCGATCGCCGCCGGAATTCTCTATCCGCTCAATGGATTTTTGCTCAATCCTATGTTGGCAGGTGCAGCAATGGCATTGAGCTCCATAAGCGTTGTGAGCAATAGTTTGCGGCTAAAATGGAAAAAATGATTTTCTCCTACAGACTTGTCCGCCGTAAGAGGATGATGCTGATTGACGCAGAAAATTAATAAATAAATTCTGCGTTGATTTGCATAATCTGCAGGACTTCTTATTTCTCCCGCAGATGCCGCAGATTTGCGGAGAAAACTCGCCAATAAAAATCATCGGAAATTTGAGAGATTTGTGGGAAACGCTATTTTACAAAAGCTTTTCTAATTTCCGGTAAAACTTTGGTTCCGTACAATTCGATGGCTCTCATCATTTCTTTGTGGCTAGGTCCGCCGACATCCATGTGCGCTACAAACCTCGTCAATCCAAACATCTCAATGGTAGCCATCATTTTATCGATAACTTTATTAGGTTCGCCCATGAAAAGTGCACCTTCCGGACTCATGCCGCCCTGAAACTGCATTTTGGTGTAAGACGACCAACCACGACTTTTTCCAATTCTATTCATTTGCGCTGCATAATATGGAAAATAATTCGCCAAAAGTTCATCATCAGAATCCGTCAAAAATGTGTGCGAATGAACTCCTATCTGCATTTTGCTCACATCATGTCCATAAACTTTGTAATTTTCTTTGTAGAAATCAATCAAGGGTTTGAATTGTTTGGGCATTCCGCCGATGATAGCAAAAATAATCGGCAAACCTAATTTTGCAGCACGCAAAACAGATTCGGGCGTTCCTCCAACCGCAATCCAAACCGGAAGTTCTCTTTCCGCACGCGGATAGACCGTTTGGTTTTCTAGCGGCGCACGCAATTTCCCTTCCCAAGTAATATTTTCATTTTGGTTGATTTTCAGCAATAAATCCAATTTCTCTTCAAATAATTCATTGTAATCTTTCAAATCATAACCGAATAGCGGAAAAGACTCGATGAAACTTCCACGTCCTGCGATGATTTCTGCCCGTTGGCCGGAAATTAGGTCGATCGTTGCAAAATCCTGGTACAATTTTACCGTATCAGCTGAACTAATGACGCTCACACCACTTGCCAATTTGATATTTTTGGTTACGGTAGAAAGCGCTGACAGTACAATTTCGGGTGTGGAAACTGCATAATCCGGCCGATGGTGCTCACCCAAAGCCAAAACGTCGATTCCAATTTCATCTGCGAGTTTGATTTGTTCGATGAGTTCTTTAAATTTCTGACTGTTGGACTGAAATTGCTGCTTTTCATTGTCAAAAGTTAAATCACCAAACATTCCGATTCCTAATTCCATTGCTTCAATTTTTCTACAAATTTAGCTTTGAATTCACTTACATGAATTGATCCATGGTAATTTCGATTAAATTCATCGGATCTTTGATTTCAGTATCTCAAATTATTTGGAGATATTTAGCGCTTTGATAAATTTTAATTTTGTCATGATTTTTGAAATGTATATGGAAAAAATCGTATCGAGAACTTAATTTTAAATTTCTCAGTTTTATTCACGAAAAAAACATAACAAACTGTAAAATAACCACATAGTCACATATTTTATTTCTTATTTATCAGTGCGCATTAGTTAAAATAGTTTCCACTTTTCGTGGAACATAGAATGATGAAAATAATCTATTTAATCCTATACCGCCAAAGGCGGATACTATGAAAACTTAATCTTCACAAAGACTCTATTTCTATGTGGTTAAAGTCAATTTTATTTTCAAAAAGAACAACCGAAATTGATAAATATTTTATAAAGATTTTCAGAAATTATATAATTTATTTCCAAACCTTGATTCGTACTTTTGAAAAAGAATTGGAAGAAATGCTTGTGTGTCATTTCGACCCAAAATTGAAAAACATGAAAAATTTATTGCTTCTTTTATTGTTCCCATTCAGTGTTTTGCTTTCCGCTCAAACATCTGAAGAAAAAGCATTGGAAAACCTTATCGAAACCTTTTTCAATTCGATATTTTCAGATTTGAAAACGGAAAGAATACCAGAATTTTTAACTGAAGATTTCGTCTTGTTTGAAGATGGTGAAAATTGGAATTATGAAAAAACGGTTCAAGTCGCCCATCAATTGAAAGAACAATTCACCAGCGAAGAAAACAAAAAAAACACATTTCAGCGCATCAATTCCTTTCAATTCATCCATTCAGAAATCGATGGAAACACAGGCTGGATTTATTATGAAAACTTTGCCGATTTCACTATGGATGGTGCGAGTATTTCAAAAATGCATTGGCTTGAATCTGCAGTTTGTGTAAAAACTGCGGACGGATGGAAAATCAGATTTTTACATTCAAGTCCGGTAAAAAAGAAAACAAATTAATTAAAATAACATTAAATGAAAACATTCAAATTCAAAACCAACATCAATTGCGGAGGCTGTGTCTCCGGTGTAACGCCATTTTTAAACCAATTGGAAAATACGGATTGGAAAGTCGACACTGAAAATCCTGATAAAATCCTGACAGTCGAATCGGAAAGTGTTTCGGAAGAAGAAATTATCAGAATGGTTAAAAAAGCAGGATTTGAGATTGAAATGATCTAATCCTTAAATTAGGATGTAACAAATCTGAAAATTTCTCTACTTATTATTCAAAACCAATAAAAAATGAAAAAATTACTTTTTGTATTTTCCTTATTGTTCGTCGGGATATATGCCAACGCACAAGACAAACCTCAATTTCTTGAAGTAGATTATCAAATGGAAATGAAGCTAGATGCTGACCAAGTCATGGCTAGTGTTCCGGCTGCATGGAAAGCACAAGTAGAGGAACCGCTTCGTCAAGAAATCAAAAACGGTATTTTTATCGATTACAAATTGAAAACCAATGGAACGGAATCCGAATACAAAATGCAGGAAAAAATCAACAATGACCAAACCCCTGCCGGTTTGATTTTGCAACAGATGACCGCTATGGACAAAGAACCTTTGTTCAAAGACATCAAAGAAAAATATTTCTTAAAACCTTATAACGTTGGAAAAGCCTATTTGGTTAAAGACAGTTTGAAAACGGTCAACTGGAAAATCACCAAGGAAAAAGAAACCATCGCCGGATTTGACACCTATAAAGCGACAGGTGTGATGAATGACTCCATCCCTGTAACTGCTTGGTACACACCGAAAATCAACATCAAAGACGGTCCGGACAGAATGTGGGGATTACCGGGACTCATTTTAAAAGCTGAATTTGAAATGAATGGTGCAGAACTCATCATCGCGGCGACCAAAGTCGCTGTAAAAGAGGAAGAAATCAAAATCACCAAACCTAGTAAAGGACAAATCCTTACTGAAAAAGAATTCATGGATGAAATGTTGGCGTTTCAAGAAAAAATGAAAGAAATGTATGGCGGCGGTGTAGATTCGGAATAAATGATTAAAAATCAATATAAAGCTTCGGGAAACCGGAGCTTTTTTATTTAAACTCACTTATTATAAATTCATTACAATTCAACCTTATGTTGATTAAGAAACTAAACTACCCTCGCCTGAAGGCGAAGGCTTTGATTTCGGCTAAAGCCGACTAAAGCCACCTACTCTTTGTGTTTTTGTGAAACCCATTGTGTTCTTTGTGACTCCTTTGTGGACATTGTGGTTAGCTCTAGATGGTTTTACCACAAAGGCACACAAAGAAAAAGCACAAAGCACACAAAAAAAACAAACTAAAGTCGTCGCCTAAAAACGAGGGATTTCCCCCCAGAAGGAAACATTAATTGAAATAAAAAGTTTAGAAAAGTATCATTAATGATTTAAGTCTATTATTCTTAAATCATTTTGTAGATTCCTTAAAATATCTTAACGAATTGATTTATAGATAAATATGAGTTTTAATTAATTCATATCTACCTTAAATCTTAATGTTTTTACGTCGAACTCACGTTATTTCACTGCCTTTTCCATCATAAATGGACAACCCAAATTAAATGGAGATCCATAAACGTCAGGACATTCATCCTTATCGTCTGCAACGCCATCCAGATCAGCATCGGTCGATTTCATTTGATCATAATAAGCTGATAACAATTGGTTCGTTTCCAAAGGACATCCCAAATTAAATACAGATCCCGACTCGTTTGGACAGGCATCTCTCCTATCATGAACGCCATCTAAATCTGTATCTACATCATTTTTTGCTAAAGTTGCTTGTTGTTTGGAACAAGAAATTTGACATAACATGAAAATGGACAATAAGAAAATGGTTTTATTCAAAATTTAGCATTTGATTTATCCAAATTTAGTCTATTATTTTAAAAACAACACGCCTGTTTTCAAAATTTTTATCATCACCACAAACTGTATGCGGACGACATTCCGGATGACGCAATTCTTTGTCTCCTTTTCCGACTATTTTCAATTGTCGGATATCGACTCCTTTTCCTTTTAAATAATTCACCACGGCTTTTGCCCGGTTGATGGAGAGGGCTTGGTTGTATTCGGGTGTTCCGGCGGCATCTGTATGGCCTTCGACTATGTAGTTTTTCAGTTGTTGATGATTGATGATTTCAGCAGCGACATTTAGTTTTTCATAAAATTCCGGTTGGATGACATAAGAATCAAATTCAAATTCGATGCCTTCCAATTGTCTACTGATTTCCAATGCAATTTTCTCTTCCTTTGTTTTGGGACATCCTTTTCGTTCAGTTGTTCCTCGGTCAAATGGACATTGGTCGGTGGTGTTTGGAATTCGATCAAAATCAGAATCGAAATCATTTTGAAAGGTCAATTTGGCATTTGGGTTTTCATACAATGAAGTTTTCCTGCCGAGATTTCCATTAAAATTGATATAATTTTCCTCAATAAAAGAAGTAAACGGCGTTGCAATGTTGAGTTCTTCCCCTATTTTGATGATTTGGTTGCGGTATTTTCCGTCTTTTATACAACGTTCTCCGCAGCGTTCTTCTTCTTGTAAAAGAAAATCAATTTTCTCTCTGGCCCATAAATATTTTAAAATGAACAACTCATCGTTGTTTTTTTCTTGTGGCAATCTAAATTCTTCTTGATAAGTTTCCTCCCCATCAATTCCGGTCAAAATCAATTTCGGTTCGCGCATACCGCTGCATTCTTTGCTGACGAAACTGGAAGATTCGCTAGAAAGAAAACCTTTAAACTGATTGGGATAAGTTTCTTGAAGGTTCAATTCACGAGACTGGACTTGGATATTGCGCAAAAGTGGTGTTCGGATTAAATTAAAAAACCGGTTCAATTCCGCTTCGGCTTCCGGTTGTTCCGTAATCAAAACCGGTTCTGTTCCCATCGTGTTGGCCAATTGTTGTATCGTTCTTCTGTCTACATCATAGCCTATACCAAAGGTAAAATATTGAGCCTCTTTCAAATTATTTTTTAAATTCAAATAAAGCGTTCGGTCTTCGAGTAATTTCCCGTCAGTTATCAAAACCACGATTCGGTTAAATTCCTTCTCCGGCTTGTAAGCATAAACTTTATGTAGTGCTTCACTGAGTTGGGTTTTTCCGGTTCCTTTTTGTTGGTTGATCGCATTGATCGCGATGGATTTATTTTCCTCGGTTGCATAGACAGATTCGGCAGAAAGAAAATCACTTCCGCCTGCAAAAAACAAAATATTGAATTTTTCTTCCGGCTTTAAATCATTTAGAATTCTGGTAACCAATTCTTTTGAAGTTTCGATCGGAAAACCTTGCATAGAACCGGAAGTATCCATCAAAAAAACATATTCGCGTGGCGCAATTTCTTCCGGTTTGATGATTTTTGGTGGTTCCACAACGCCCAGAATATACCGACAACCTTTGTCTTCATATACCAACATTCCAGCTTCGGCTTCATCGCCACGTGATTTATAAACCAATTCTATGGGTTTTCCCCAATCTTTTCCGGAATATTGAAAAGTTTGGTATTTCTGCGAAACTTTTTTGGGTTCTAAATCAAGGGAGGTCATTACCAAATCATAAATCGGAGTTGGACTGATGATATTGATGCCAAAGGAAAATTCTTCCAAATGATTTTCATATTGCGGAGCAATAAAAGAAGGAAGTTGAAGAGATTTTTCATCTGCCGATTTTTCTAAATTCTGAGCATATTTTAAAACTACTTTTACTTCTTCCAATTCTTCACTGATCGGAATATTCAATTTAATAAATTGAGGATCAGAGCCATGCATCAAAGTGATTCTTTTTCGTTTTTTATTTTCCGCCAGGACTTGTTTGCGGATGTTGTCCATGTTTTGAGCGTCGAGCGAATAAATTTTATCGGGCAGATAGACCATCAATTCATACAAAGAAGTTTCCAATCCGATGGGAAATAAGTAAGCAACCAATTTGGTTTCAGAAACTTTAAAAGTCTGATAAAGACGCACATCCGCAACTGTTCCCACTACATTGACTTCAAGAGATTGGGATTGAAGATTTAGGTTTCCATTATCCGAATAAAGTTGAGGAATAGTTTTTTCTTGTGAATTCACAATGAAGCTGAAAAGAAAAATCAGGATGGTTAAAATTCGGTTCATACGTAGAAATCAACGCAATTTACTTAAAATAGATTGAACCCAATCGGAAAGTAAAAATTATAAAATGTTTTTTTATTTTTGAACGTTAAATTTAGGTTATGCCATTTGAATTCAAAGAAGTTGAGCGAATTTCAGAAATTTCTGCAAAAGATTTTCAAATACATTATGTAAAACCTCAGAAACCTGTTGTAGTTGAGAGAATTACACGATATTGGCCTGCTTTTGACAAATGGAATTTTGACTATATCAAACAAGTTGCCGGCGATAAAATCGTCCCACTTTACAATAATGATCCGGTAGATTATTCAAAAAAAGTAAACGAGCCGGTTGCCAAAATGAAAATGGCCGAATACGTAGATTTGCTTCAGTCGCAACCTACGGAATTGAGGATTTTTTTATACAATTTGATGAAAGAAGTTCCGGATTTACAAAATGATTATAAAATGCCTGATTTGGGTTTGAATTTATTCAAAAGTTTACCGATGCTCTTTTTTGGTGGTGAAGGATCCAATGTTTTCATGCACTATGACATCGATTTGGCCAATATTTTACATTTTCATTTTGCAGGAAAAAAAAGATGTGTGATCGTTTCGCCAGAACAATCCAAATTCATGTACAAAATTCCTTATTCAGTCATCTGCAGAGAAGACATCAATTTTGACGAACCCGATTTTGAGAAATGGCCGGCTTTGAAAAATCTCAAACCCATGTTTGCCGATTTGAATCACGGAGATATGTTGTATATGCCGGAAGGATACTGGCATTATATGAAATATCTTACGCCCGGATTTTCCATGAGTTTGCGATCGCTTGCCAAAAAACCAAAAAATTTCAGTCAAGCAGCATATAATATTTTCATCATGAGAAACTTAGACAATCTGATGAGAAAATGGAAGGGTCAAAATTGGATCGATTGGAAAAATGATCAAGCCATCGCCAAAACCAATGTTGTGCTTTAAAATTCAAATCCGTAGTATACTAGAATTTTGTCATGATTTTTGATTGTTGCAAATCAAAAATTCACGCCAAATTGTTCAGATAACGTATTGAAATTTAACTTAGCATTCCCCAAAGCTACCAACATTTAACTCCTCCGGAGTTACCATCATTTAAGTTTTTAATATTGAGTCAATTAACTTAATATTCAATAATTTAAGCTAAAATCATCTAATTCATTTCTCAAAACCAAAATTTACCCAAGTCGAATTCTCAAGGTGAATAATATTTTTAAAATTTATAAATTCAATTAACTTTGTCCCAATGGGAATTGTACTTAGAGGAGAAAATCTGATCAAAGATTACGGAAAGAAACACGTTGTAAAAGACGTTTCATTTTCTGTGGAACAAGGCGAAATCATAGGTTTGCTTGGCCCAAATGGAGCCGGAAAAACAACATCTTTTTATATGATTGTGGGATTAGTCAAAGCTACAGCCGGAAAGGTTTTTCTAGACAAACAAGACATCACCGACAATGCCATGTACAAAAGAGCTCAAAAGGGAATCGGCTATTTGGCACAAGAAGCTTCCGTTTTCAGAAAACTATCTGTCGAAGACAATATCAAATCCGTATTACAATTTACCAAACTCTCAAAAGCCCAACAACAAAAGAAAACAGACGAACTCATCGAGGAATTCAGTCTGGAACATGTACGCAAAAACCGTGGAGATTTACTTTCCGGTGGCGAACGAAGAAGAACGGAAATCGCTCGTTGTTTGGCTACCGAACCCAAATTCATCCTTTTGGATGAACCATTTGCAGGCGTCGATCCGATTGCGGTCGAGGACATCCAGAAAATCGTACGGTCATTGAAACACAAAAACATCGGGATTCTGATTACCGACCATAACGTTTCCCAAACCCTTGCCATCACAGACAAAACCTATATCATGTTTGAAGGAAAAATCCTGAAAGAAGGTTCTCCTGAAGAATTGGCAAACGATAAAGATGTTCGTCGAGTATATTTAGGAGAGAATTTCAGATTTGAACAATTTTAACATGAGAAAGCAAATTATCTTATTTCTTTTTATTTTTATTTCACAAATTTCCTGGAGTCAAGAATTTTCTAAAGAAGCCCAAAATGTATTTGTGGATTTGTACTGCGATTGTTTTACACAAAGTACGGTTGCGGAATTCGATAAAGAAATATTGAACAATTGTTTGGGAAAAGAAATTGAAAAAAACAAAGCAACCTTTCTTCCCTATTATGATTCCAATTCTATTCTACCGGAATATGAACAAGGAAAAGCAGTGGGAGAAAGTCTCATTGATGATACACTAGATGAAATCGTCATGAATTGTGATGCTTTTTATCGTTTTACAAATGAGAACAATAAAAAATCATTTGAAGATGCCAAATCCAGTCTGGATGAAGAAAAATTCAAAAAATTTGAAGAAGAAATCAATTCCAAACCCTCTTCCAACGCCTATTTGAAAAGAGGATTTTATAATTTCGTTCAAGAAAACAATGTTCAAGCGGAATTAGACCTTAAAAAATCTTTGGAATTCAATCCGGAAAATCTGCTTACTAAATCCTTTTTAGGACATTTTTATGAGAAAACCGGAAATCTAGATGAGGCATTAAAATGGTTTACAGCAGTATACCAAAGCAAAAAAGACAGAGAATCGCTCACCCAAATGGCGGTCATCAAAAGAAAAATCAAGGAAGCTAAACCAAAATAAATTCTTCCTCTATTCTCACTCATCTAAATCACACCTAAATCACTGACTGTCGACTTATCTCAATGTATTTCTATTGATTAATGAGCATATTTGATATGACAATTGTCATTTTTCATTACTTTTATTCTTCAAAACGAACGATATGAAAACCTTAAAAAAAATCCTCTTTTTCTTTTTGGGTTTGATTGCCCTTATTTTAATCGTAGCCCTTTTTGCACCCAAAGAATTTGGCGGAAGCGCTGAAATTACGATCAACAAACCTAGTCAGGAAGTGTATGACTATTTCAAATTCTTGAAAAATCAGGAAAATTATGGAACTTGGCACCAAATGGATCCTGAAATGAAAACTTCTTATGAAGGCACAGATGGAACAATTGGGTTTACGCACAAATGGGAAAGTGAAAAATTCATGGTAGGAAACGGTAAGCAAGTCATTACCAATCTCGTAAAAGGAAATAAAATGGAATCCGATTTGTTTTTTGCCGAATCAAACGAAGCCGCAAAATCCATCATGACCGTCACACCAGAAGGTACAAATCAATCAAAAGTAAGTTGGAGCGTTTCAGGAAAATCTCCTTATCCAAGGAACTTCTTTAACCTTTTATTCAATATGGACAAAGATTTTGAAGAAGGTCTGTCCAATATGAAATCCAACTTAGAAAAATAAAACCGTCACAACAGACGCAGATGTCTATGAATTCATCGAATCCTTTGCCAATACAGATCAGAAAAAAGCCGATAGTTTGGAATTGAGGAAATGGATGAAAACTATACCGATTATTTTGATGAAACTTGGTCAAAAGCCTTAAAAATATTAAAAGAAATACTAGAAAAATAAAAATGGAAAATCAAAAACCGGCATTAGGAACGATCGCCTGGCATGATTATACTTCAAATCATGCAGACGAAATGAAAGAATTTTATGAAAACGTTTTCAATTGGACTTCAGATGGAATTCCGATGAAAGATGGCGAAGAAGAATATGAAGATTTTGTGATGAAAACCGCTGAAGGAAATGTCGTAGGTGGAATCTGCAATCATAGAGGAAAAAACACCGGTATCCCTGCACAATGGATGGTGTATATTACCGTTGAAAATCCACAAGAAACTGCGGAAAAAGCAGTTCAACTGGGTGGAAAAATCATCAAAGAATACCACGATAAAGAAGGAAATTTGATGTATGCGATGATAGAAGACCCCATCGGAACTGTATTTGGAATTGCGAAATCTAATTAATTCAAAATTAAAAAGTTATGAAATGAGCCATAACAATTAAGTTGATACTAACCGAAATGTTTAATGGCGAATTACATCTGACAAATAAAAAACAAATAAAAATAAACAGATGAAAAAATTACTCTTAATTCTCGGAACAATTGCCGTTGTTAGCTGTAGTTCCAACCAAACAGAAACCGCCAAAACCAAAGTGGAAAAAACAGAAACTATGGTTGAAACTCCTCCTGCTCCAGCCGCCATTCCGGTTGCCCATGGAAAAGCATTCATTCTTAAACAATTTGAAGAAAGTTACATGAATCTTGCAAAAGCCGTAGAAGGTTTATCAAAAGAACAAATCGCTTTTAAACCCTCAACAGATAAATGGTCCATAGGCGAAACCCTTGAACACATCGTCAAAACAGAACCGGCTCTTATGGGTTGGGTTCAAGGTGTGATGGCAGAACCCGCCAATCCAAAGGATAGAAAAGACATCTCCGTTACAGATGACCAAGTTTTGGTGATGATGACCGATAGAAGTTATAAAGCAACTGCGCCAAAAGAATTGGTTCCGGCAGGTAAATACACGGAAGCCAGCACTGCACTAAAAGATTTGACCAATCAGCGAGAAGCAATTTTTAAATATTTAGATGGTGTTTCGATGGAAGATTTACGCAATCATGTGGCAGAATCTCCGGGAGGAAAAGTAGACGGTTACCAATTCATACTCTATATTCCGGGTCATACTATGCGACACACCATGCAAATTCTAGAAATCAAACAAGATCCCAAATTCCCTAAAAAATAAAGATGGACAAAATCAATCAATGGACTGAAGAACTCAATCGTTTAACCGAAATAATAGACAAAACAGGACTGGAAGTCGCCATCAAATGGGGAGCTCCGATTTACACACTCAAAGGTAAAAACATCGTGGCCTGTGGCGGATTTAAACATCATTTTGCACTTTGGTTTAACAACGGTGTTTTTCTGAAAGATCCATATCAAGTGCTTAGCTCAGGAACGGAAGGAAAAACAAAATCTATGCGTCAATGGCGGTTTACATCCATGGATCAAATCGATGAAAAAAAAATTACGGAATATCTCAACGAATCCATCGAAAATGCAAAAGCCGGAAAAGAACTAAAACCGGAAAAGTTTACTGCAGTTGAAATTCCTGAAATTTTTAAAAATGAATTAGAAAATGATGCAAAACTCCATGAAGCCTTTAAAAAACTAACACCCGGAAAACAAAAGGAATACAATCTTTACATCGAAGAAGCCAAACAGGAAAAAACCAAAATTTCCAGAATTGAAAAAATCAAACCGATGATCTTAAACGGAGTTGGTCTTCATGATAAATACAAATGAGCATCGTAAATTAAGATAAATCCAACCCTGAATTTTGATGAATTCAGGGTTTTCTTTTATTCTTCGGGAAAATTGGTCTTAAATATTGCCCTTTCATTTTAAAATCAATATTTAGTCCTTCTAAAAATTGATTTTTAGTATATTTATAGCTAAGTTGATATAAAATGGCGTAGAATATTTTTGATATAAAAAATTGAATTTCAAGGAAAAAAACGCAGACATAACCTAGTTACGGCGAGTATTTTTAACGAAGAAATTCGGTTTTTCACACTAAAGATTCATGTTATTTTATGTTGATTTAGCTATAAATCTAAATCTACTAAAATGGAATTCAACGAACTATTCAAATCCTTCAAAGAAGCGTTTAACAATTCTTATAATCAACAAATTCAAAACCAGAATCCAAACCAAAATTGGAATCAGAACCAAAATTGGAACCAAAACAGCGCTCAAAATCCCATGAACCAAGCCGTTGAACAATTGAACTGGGAATACAACCAAAGCCTTCAAACGCTCAACACCCTAGATGTAAATTTGGCAGAACATTCCTTAATCAATGCCAAAAATGCCATACGATTTCTCGAAGCCAATCTTACTCCTACCGAATTTCTTCCTTATAAAATCATGTTCAAACAAATCGATGTAACGGTTCATTTTGTAAAATCAATTTCCTTATTCAATGAAGAAAGGTTTCAAAAAGCATTGGAAAGTTTACATCAAGCGGAAGAAATTTGCGACAAAGCGCTTGATGCTTTTAAATCCCTTCATCCAAGCTTTAAAACCAATCCCAATTTCAACTATATGCTGCCGATTTTGCAAAATTATTTTTATTATTTCGATTTGATGTTGGATGGAAATAAACTGCTGATTGAAACCGAAATAGCCAAATCTGAAAACAAATTTGTAGACGAACATCAAGTCTTTATCCAAATAGCTGAAGGATTTAAAAAAGTAAATTCCATTCATTTTGAACAGGATTACATGAACCTGGGAATGATGTTCACAAAAAAGATCAATCTGTTTGCACGTCAATTGGAAATCAAAGCCGAAAGACTCGAGGAAAAAAGAAAAAAAATCCAATTCATGCAACCTCATGATAAAAAAGTATTTATCGTCCATGGACATAACCACATGATTTTAAACGAATTGGAAACCATGCTTCGGGACACCTTTCATCTCGACCCTGTCATTTTGACCAAAAAATCGGACAATGGAAATACGATCATAGAAAAGTTTGAACATTATGCCAAAGATTGTGCTTTTGCTTTTGTGATCGTGACTCCGGACGATGCGGTAGAAAACAACGGAAAACAATATTTCCAAGGTCGCCCCAATGTACTTTTTGAACTGGGTTGGTTTTGCGGTCGATTTGGTCGAAATAAAGTTCGAATCTTAAAACAACGAAATACTGAACTTCCTTCTGATCTAAATGGTTTGGTCAATATCAATTTCCAAGATAGTTTACAAGAAGTTTTTCAGCGGATTTATCTCGATTTGGTAGATGGTGGGATTTTGGAGAAATAAAATTTGAATCAATTGAATCAACATGAAAAAATATACAACACCTAACAACGAACGATTCCTACCAAATGATCAACCGAGAAAAATCCTCGCACTCGACGGCGGCGGAATTCGTGGTGTTCTGACACTTGAAATCCTGTTGGAAATCGAAACCCAATTAAGAAAATCTTTAAAAAAAGGAGAGGATTTCTGTCTGGGTGATTATTTTGATTATCTCGGCGGGACCAGTACCGGAGCCATCATTGCTGCCGGACTTTCACTTGGGATGAAAGTCGAAACCTTATTGGATTTCTACAAGAAAAAAGGAAAGGCCATGTTTGATAAAGCTTTTATTTTGAACCAATTCTGGCATTCCTATAACAAATCTCCACTGGAAAAAGAATTGAGAAAAACCTTTGGAGGAGGCGATATCGATTTGGAATCGGAACGGTTTAAAACCTTATTGTTAATCGTCACCATGAATTTAAGCACAGATTCGCCTTGGCCGATTTCCAATAATCCTTGGGCCAAATACAATGCCCGAAACCGGATGGATTGTAATCTGAAAATTCCATTGTACAAATTGGTCAGAGCCAGTACGGCTGCTCCTACATTTTTCCCTCCTGAAATTCTGCAATGGGATCCGGATGATCCAAAAAAAACTTTTGTTTTTGTGGACGGAGGTGTAACGCCGTACAATAATCCTGCTTTTTTGATGTACCGAATGGCGACCCAAAAAGCCTATGGACTGGAATGGGAAACAGGAGAAAAAAAATTGATGATTCTTTCCGTCGGTACAGGTTCTGCAGTGACACCAAAAGCTTATGATAACTTAGCCAATACTGCGGTCAATATCGCCAATAACCTGATGTATGCCATGCAAGTGGACCAAGACATCAATTGTAGAACCGTTGGAAGATGTGTATTTGGTGCAAAAATCGATAGAGAATTGGACGAAATGATTCCGATGAAAGAAGATGGAACGCTCGATAGTCTAGACAACGATGCAGGTAGACATTTTTCTTATATCCGATACAATGCTGATTTGAGTCAGGAGTCTTTAAACGAAATGGGACTCAATCATATCAAATCTGAACATGTACGAAAGATGGATTCGACCAAATACATATCCAAACTCCGTGAAGTTGGAAAACGAATAGGAGAACAGCAAGTAAATGTAAATCAACATTTTAAACATTTTTTAAAATAAAATATGAGTTCGGTATTTATCGTAAGACCTTTTGGAAATAAAAGACCTGTTATCAAAAAAGAAAAAGACGGCAGTTTTACAACTGTTTATTTTGATTTTGACAGAGTTGAAAAAGAACTCATCAAACCTGCGATGAAAAAACTGGGTTTATCAGGCGGAACAACCGGGAAAATTTTCAATGCCGGAGACATACGTGAAGATATGTTTTCTGAATTGTTGATAGCGGACATCGTCATTGCCGACATCACGATTTATAATCCCAATGTGTTTTACGAATTGGGTATCCGCCATGCTTTACGGAATAAATTTACCATTTTGATCAAATCTCCCGGACTTGACCAAACGCCTTTTGATATCATGGGATACCGCTATTTACTGTATGATCGAGTCAATCCGGCAGCAAAAATTGACGAATTGGTGCGCAGTATATCTGAAACACTTCAAGAAAACCGAACAGATAGTCCGGTCTTTAACGTCCTTCCTCATCTTTTGCCACAAGAGCCCGAATCCTATATTGCACTTCCGCAAGATTATGTAGATGAAGTCAGAGTCGCTGCCGATAGTAAATTTGTAGGGAAACTTTCTCTTTTAGCACATGAAGTTGAAAAGTTTCAATGGCGAATTTCTGCATGGAAATTGGTTGGGGAAGAATTATTTCGACTAAAAAAATACCATTCGGCAAAAGAAATCATGCGTAAAGTCATTTCAAGTCGAAAAAATAAAAAGGATTTATATGCACATGATCGATTATCGACCATTTACCAAAGACTGGCTGAAAAAAAATTTGACTCAGATCCAAATGAAGCCAAATCCCTGTTGACTCAGTCCGATATCTCTGCTGAAATCATCATCAAAGACAAACAAGTCAACAGTCGACAACGAGCTGAAGCCTATACTTTAATTGCCCGAAACCACAAATCCCGATGGATTTTTGAATGGAAAAACCTCAATAATGATGTTTTACAAAAAAAAGCACTTCAATCTCCGCATCTGATGAATGCTTATGAAAACTACAGAAAAGGATTTATGCAAAACCTAAATCACTATTATTCAGGTTATAATGCAGTCGAACTTTTGTATATCATAACAGGTTTGGCAGAAAAGCATCCGGATGCTTGGGAAGATTTATATGATGAAAAGGAAGAAGCTGAACGTAAATTAATTAGGTTCAAAAAAGAAAAAGAAAAATTACTTGCAGCATTTCAGTTTTCTATTGATTCCGCACGTGCACAAACCAAATCAATTGGCAAAAAAGATGTTTGGTTGGATTTGGCGGAAGCAGATCTCATCCATCTCACTGCAAAAAGTCAAGGAAGGGTTTCGACCAAATACAATTCTGTTTTTTCAGACGCAGATGAATTGACCAAAGAATCTGTTATGAAACAATTGAACATTTTCAAATCACTGGAAATTCTACCTGAAAATACTGCTGCTGCACTGGATTCTATCCATGAATTGACTAGAAAGGAAGAAAAAACAGAATATTATCTGCTTTTCACCGGACATATGATTGACAAAAAGGAGCGTGAAGTCCCGAGATTTCCTCCTGAAAAAGAAAAAGCGGTGACCCAGTCTATCAGAGCCAAAATAATTGAAATTCAAAATGAATTGGGACCCAATAAAAAATTGATTGGTATCACCGGAGGAGCTTGTGGTGGTGACATTATTTTTCATGAACAATGCAAAGATCTGGGCGTTACATCACGTATGTTTCTTGCGGTTCCGGCTCCACTTTTTAAAATTAAGTCTGTGGCTTTTGCAGGAAATGATTGGATCAAACGCTTTGATGCTTTGTATGAAGAACTCGATCATCCCGTTTTATCAGATACTTTGGAGCTGCCTCATTGGTTGCGAAATAAAAGAGATTATAAAATTTGGCAACGAAACAATCTCTGGGAATTGTATTTTTCATTGGCCAACGGTATATCCAATATGACGCTACTCGCAGTTTGGGACAAACAGAAATCTGACGGTCCAGGCGGAACCGAAGATATGGTCAAACAAGTCAAAGACCGAGGTGGAAAAGTGGAAATAATTGATATACGAAAAATATAATTAGTTTTGCAAAATAATCAAAAATTATGTCAATTATAAAACTATTACTTTTATGCCTATTATTCACTAACATTAATTTGTCCGCTCAAAAAAGTGTAAATGCTCAAATTATTACGTTAGAGAATGACACAATTGAATCAAAAATGAGAGTTAAAACTAATATTTTTGATAAAATGCTCATAATGGAAACAAGTTTTTTTCAAACCATGGTTCTTTTAGACGAGAAAGAAAAAAAGTCAAGAGTCATACCCGCAAAAGATGTATTTCAACTAACCTTCAAAGATTTTAATGATAAAACAAGAATCTATCGAAATCATGGTAATCAATTAATGGAAATTTTGCACTTCGGTAAAATAAAATGGATAAGAACTTTTTCTATAAATATGAAAGACGGTGCTATAAATGCTCACGACCTGCTTATTGGAAGTGATTTAGAAACATACAACTTGGGAATGTTTAACAATAGAAGAAACCAACTTTTAGAGGCGACTTCATCTCGTCCTGATTTAATAAATGAAATTGAACACATGAAAATAAATGACGATAATATTAAGGCTGTTCTTCTAAAATTTGATGATTCAGCTGATAATTAGCCTACTCTACCACTCTACCACTCTCCAACCCTACTTCTCCAGCCAGATTTTAAAATCATTTACGCGTTCACGGGAAACGATCAACTCCTCTTCCACTCCTTTGATGAAAAGTTGGTAACGGCTGCCGGAATGCGTCGAAATGTTTTCGATGAATTTTAAATGAACGATTGCATTTCTACTGATGCGGAAAAAATCTTTTGGGTTCAATTGTGTTTCTAAATCACCCAATGTTTGTTCGATTGGATATTCGCGGTTATCAGAAAACAAATAGGTCGATTTATTTTTGGAATAAAAACAACTGATGTTTTTTATGTTTAAGGTTTTTAAATTACTGCCCACTTTGATCAAAAACCTTTCCCTATAACGGTTCTCAAAATTATTTGAAAGCAAAGACTGCAATTGAAATGCATCCCAAACCATCGGTTGATTTCTTTCTCTAAATTTAGCAATCGCCTTGCGTAAATCTAACTTATTGATCGGTTTAAGTAAGTAGTCTATACTATTGAATTTAAATGCTTTAAGCGCATAATCATCATAAGCAGTTGTGAAAATAATCGAACTTTTGGGTTGGACTTTTTCAAAGATTTCGAAACTGATTCCGTCGCCCAATTGGATGTCGAGAAAAATCAAATCTGGCTCTTCATTTTGTTCAAACCATTTAACTGCTTCTTTCACACTGTTTAGCATAGCGAGAGGCTCTATGGCTTCTTCTTGAAGTAATTTCAATAAATAGCGCGCTGCCGGTTTTTCGTCTTCAATGATGATGGTTTTCATGTGTTTATTTTTTATTTTTCATTTGACACATGCAACCTAAGATGATTAAAATAATCATTACGCTGTGTGTTTAAAGATTATAATAATCATGTCGGTTTCATTTCCAATGGTCTAATTTTCTTTGTTTTTCAATTTCTTTATGGATTTGACGCTGTTTCCAATTGTTATTGTTAAAAAAGCTAAAAACACTCAAACCATGAAAAACCAAACCAATTCCCCAACCGGCAATCGGATAAATCGCCCAAAAATACCCGCCGTTTTTTATATTGAGAAATACAAAAAACGAATTGACCAGCACATAACAAGTCAAATGGATATAAAAGCCCAATCTATCTTCCACAGCCCTTTTGGCGTTTTGATATTCTTCTGTTGTATAGCTTTCTTTTGTGTTCATTTTTTCTATTTTTTTAACTGTTTTTTTAATTCTTTCTGAATCAATTTTTCCTTCCATCGGAAAGGCAACATTTCCACAGCAAACCAAATTAAACTCGCAGTAAATCCAATTGCAACCCAATAAGCCCAATCATAACTTCCATCTCTTAAATCTAACCAATGCAGATAAAACATCATCACGACATACACAAAAACGATCAAATAAAAGTTGTGAATTTCTTGAACCGATTTTTTTGCCGATTCGTATTCTTGTTGACTATAATTTCGATTTTCCATAATTTTATGATTTAAATTTTGAATGAAATTCTTCTTTTTCACGTTGACGTCTTTCCAATTCTTTTCTCACCATTTGGTCTTTCCACCCGGCGGAATTGAAAAACCCAAAGGTTTCGATGGCGTGAAAAGCTATTCCTATTCCCCAACCCATCAACGGCCAGAAAGCCCAATCGTAATCTCCATCCCGCATGTCAAGAAAGGTGAAAAATAAATTGACGATTATGTAACTGGCTAAATTCCAATAAAATCCTTGCAGATCTTCTACTCTTTTTTTGGCAGATTTGTATTCTTCTTCGGTGAATTTTTGATTGATTTCCATCACGATATTTTTTTCGGTTAATAATGGGAGTTTGACGATAAATTCCGTTTCTGTTTGGTTAATTTCTACTTCGCGTTTAGTAAATGATTTGAAACGATGGATGATGTTCTGAAGTCCCTTTCCGGTACTTTCATTTAACTGTTTTTTAATTTGTAAATTATTTTTAATCACCAATTTTTTATCATCTATATATACTTTTACTTTTAATGGTTCTATGGAAGAAATCCGATTGTGTTTGATGCAGTTTTCCAATAAAATCTGAAGCGAAAGCGGAATGATTTGAAATTCTTGCGGAATGTTTTCTTCGATTTCAAATTCCAATCCGTCTTCAAATCTTTTTTGTACCAAATTCATATAGGTTTTACTGAATTCGATTTCTTCTCTTAGCGAAACCAAAGATTTGTCTTTCTGTTCCAAAACATACCGATAAACAGATGAAAGTTCGCTTACAAATTCTTGTGCTTTATCGGGATTTTCATCGATCAAACCATTTAAAACATTTAGCGAATTGAATAAAAAATGAGGACCAATTTGAGATTTGAGCGATTCATGTTCGGTAGAAATCTGAACGACCTTTTGTTTTTGCTCTTTTAATTTGTTGTTTTGAATTCGAAAAATAAAATTGATGGTATATAAAATACAAGCAATGGTTCCGGAAATCCATAAAATCTGTCGGACATTTCGTAGTGATTCTTTAGAAAACAACCAATTTATGGCTCCCTGATAGGATTGACCATCCCACATCAAATTCAACACAAAAAGAATTCCACCAATTAAAATACTGACCAAACAACTTAAGAAAATACCTAATAGAAATCGAATTGCGTATTTTTCCCAAGATTCACCCTTAATATTTTCTTCGATCAAAGCATATATGTAACTGTTCACCAAATAAAGCGGAACTGTATAAAAACTCGTCCAACCCAATGTATTCCACATCTTTGACCATCCAGGTAATTCACTATGTTCGACAACATACATCGCCAAAAACATCATCGTAATTCCCAAAATAATGAAAATCAAATACTTGATATGGACGCCGATTTTTTTCATTTCCAATTTATTAAATCCTCAAATTGAATTTATTTTTTACAAGTCGTGTTTAAGATTTCATCGACCTGTTCTTCACCCCAGTGTGGATTAAAGGTTTCGTCTGATTCCGCTACCAAAAGGTTTTTAGCTTTTTCGATGGCTGGACAATATTCTTTAGGATCTGTTCCCCAAAATTCGGCTCCACCCATATTGTATTGCGCCATCAGATACAGCGCTCTGGCGTTTTTGGGGTTGATTTTTAAGGCATCATCATAATCTTTGATGATTGCTCCGGAAAGCGACATGGCATAGGTGTCAGGAGCTTTGGCAACTTTCACGGTTCGGTAAAGACCGCGCAAAGTCAACAATTCCGATTTGTCCACATCTTTCATTTCCTCCATTCCGGCATACAATCCCTCCAGTTGGTCTACTTGTTTGATGGCAGCATCTTTTTCCATGCTGAAGGCGTTGATGGAACGCACAAACATGGCATAATATGCGGGTAACCAATTTTCCTTTTCCACTTTTGCAATTCGATCGAAATGTTGCGCCACTTTTTCCATATCATCTGGAGTTTTGGCTTCGCCCCATGAGGCAAAAGCTTTGGTCATTTCGGTTTCGTATTTCGATTGGGCTTGTGCAAACAATCCGACGATTGTAAGGCTGATGATGAATACAATTCGATACATAATTTTATAGTTTTTAAGATTCTAGCGTCAAAATTCGCTCAAGAATTAAATGTATCAAAAATCTTTGGGATGAATTGTAAAATTTAAGGGATGAATGGGAAGGTCAGATGAAAAATCAAATTGATTTACCCATAATTTTTAGAATATTTATAAAAAAAATCCCCTCTAAACAAAGAAGGGATTTGTAATAAATATTTCCAATTGTTAATTCTTTATGAATTTGGTTTGCATGGTTTTTCCATTTTCAGAAATTTTCAAAATGTAAATTCCTTTTGGCAAAAACTGAACATTTATTTTACGTGAAGGATTTTTAATGTTTTGCACCAAATTACCTGATAATCCAAAAATTTGAACCTTATCCAAATTGGCATTAACGCCATCAATGTTCAAGAAATCATCAACCGGATTTGGGAAAACGGTTAATTTCTTTGCAGAATTCTCATCCAATCCCATGGTTCCATCATTGATAATTACCACTTTATTATCTGTCGTATTGAATGCATAACAACCACTTCCACAAGTAATGATGCTTTTTGATTCCCCAAAAGCTTCTGAAATGGCAATATCATCTTGTACCAAATAAGTTGTCGGGTTAAATCGTTTGAAACGGATACTTCCAGATGAATTATAACTTGCAAAAGCAACCAAATCTTTGTGCGCATCATAGGTTACAGATCCAAATGTATTGGCAAATTGACCTGCAACAAATGGAGCTGATGAAACATTTACCACACTTCCGTTGGTATAGTACAAACGATCGTTATGGTAGGCAAAATCCAAATAAAAATCATATCCTCCCGGAAATCCACCAGTTTCAGAAACTTCTGTAATTCCACCAGCATTTACGGCATAACGAAACAAATCAAATCCAGTTGACTCATTGTTATAACCAAATAGCGTCGTGTTATTTTTAAATTCAATTTGATTTCCACCGGTATGCCCCGGTGTTACGGTTGGGCGCATGATATCGTTGTCATAAATCGCGATTCCGGCATGTGTAGGCGAAACATCAACATATTTTCTAGAAATCGCAATGGTGGACGGCGAACCCGGCATCACTTCAATATCATTCACGTAATATGGTCCCAAAAAATCGTCACCACCCAAAGAAAATTCCAATCCGGCAGTTTGGGTTGCTACTTCAAATCGTCTTACGGTTGAGGTTTGTTCAAATCCGGAATAAATATATTGTCCATTATCAGAAATCGCTAAAACAGAAGGTTCACTCCCTATAAAAGTTGTAGATTCTAATTCTCTGGTATATGGATTGATCACCCCGATGCTGTTTCCGTTGCTACCATTTGAACTCGGAATGCTGACATAAATTCGGTTTGTATGGGAATCATAAACCAAATCATTTGTCGTCACATCCACTGTATAAACTTCAAATTGAGCAAAGACGGGCAAAGATAGAATTCCCAATAAAGAGAATAAAAAGTTTTTCATTTTGTTATTGTTTAGAATTTTGAAGCGCAAATGTATAAAATTTGACCATTTAAGTTTTAAAATAAAAATTAAAAAATCGGGCAATTCTTTAAAAGAATTACCCGATTCAATCAACTTAAAACTATGAAAACTATTTTATCCTAACTTTAATGTTTGGGTGTAAATCCATCATCACTTAATTCTCTTTCTTCATATTCGGCTACCATTTCGGCTGCATAATCCGTTTTTTCTTTTTTACTGAATCTGCGTTTCAATCCATCAAAAATCGAATAAACTACCGGAACGATAATTAACGTTAAGAATAAAGAAGAAATCAATCCACCGATGATCACCCATGCCAAACCATTGTTCATCTCAGCTGCAGCTCCTTTTGCAATCGCAATCGGAATCATACCAAATACCATCGCAATGGTCGTCATCAAAATCGGACGAAGTCGTGCGTGATTGGCTTGAACTAGTGCGTTAAAGGTTGATTCTCCCGCTGCTTTTCTGACATTGGCAAAATCGACAATCAAAATCGCATTTTTCACCACAAGCCCGATCAACATGATCATACCGAGGATAGTAAAAATATTGATGGAATTATTGGTCAATGCCAAAATGACCATCACCCCGATCAGCGATAAAGGAACGGAAAACAAGACCACAAAAGGATCTGCATAACTGTTGTACAATCCTACCATCACCAAATAAACCAATAATATTGCCGCCAACAATGCGATTCCTAAAGTTGAGAATCCATCTCCTTGCATTTCCATATCTCCTCCCCATTGGTAACTTACACCCACTGGTCTCGGAATTTCCGAGTATTTGGCTTCCCATTCAGAAGCTACTTCACCCAAAGTTCTACCTACGATCTGCGCATTGACATTTACAGATGGAGATTTATCTCTTCTTTCGAGTAAACTCGGTCCCGAACCTTCCGATACCGTAGCAAATTGGGACAATTTGATTTTTTGACCTGCGTTGTTGATGAAGATTAGATTTCGTACATCATCGATATTGGAACGATTAAACTGGTCATATCGGATGTTGATGTCATATTCATATTCGCCGGCACGAAATTTCGCATCGGTATTTCCACTAAAAGCGGTTTGCATGGTGGTTCCAACTGTTGCCAAATCCAATCCTAACACGGACATTTTATCACGATCAACATTGACATTGATTTCTGGATTTCCATCTTCTACGGACAATTCAATCTCAGAAGCTCCGGGGATTTTTCTCAATTCCGCTTCTGCTTTCCGAGCAAAAACCATCGCACTGTCCAAAGTTGTACCCGAAACTACCAATTGAAGTGGCGCTTGGTCTGCACCCATCAATCCAACGGTCATTGTGGTAACTTTTGCACCGACCAATTCTTTTTCCAATTCACGTTTGGTTTTGGCTGCATAAACGAAAGTACTTTCCGACATCAATTCTTTGTCTTGTAAAATGATGCTGATTTCACCTTGATAGGAAGTGGCTTGACTCGCCCCAAATCCCGAAGAAGTCTGTCCGACCATCGTGATCAAATCCACGATTTCAGGTTTAGCTCTTAAATATTTTTCAGCTTTTTGGATGGCGAAATTGGTTTTTTCCAATGAAGCATCTTTTGGTAATTCGATTTGAATGATGAATTCACCTTTGTCCATTTTTGGGAAGAAATCGGTTCCGATGAATCCAAATCCGACCAATGTAAAGGAACTGAAAAACAACACAATTGCAATCAACATCGTCGTGATTTTGGTCCATCTTGATTTCAAAGACCATTTTAAAATACCTGAAATCCAATGTGTAAATTTATCCAAAATGGATTCGAACCAAAGGATGAATTTCTGGAATAAATTTTTTCCTGTCATGTGTTCCAACTTTCCGATTCTGGAAGACAGCCAAGGTACAATCGTAAAAGATGCCAAATAAGAAAATCCGGTCGCAATCATTACGGTAACGGCAAATTGTTTGATGATATTCGACACCAAATCATTGCTCATAGAAATCGGCAAGAAAACGACGATAATCACCAAGGTAATGGCAAATACGGTAAATCCGATTTCAGAAGCACCATCAAATGCTGCCCGGACTTTGTTTTTCCCCATTTCCATGTGACGGTGGATGTTCTCCAATACCACAATCGCATCATCGACCAAAATACCGACAACCAATGAAAGTGCTACCAAACTCATCAAGTTCAACGTAAAGCCCATGAAATAAATCCCGATGAAAGTTGCGATCAATGATGCCGGAATCGTAATCATTACGATAAAAGCGTTTCTGATGCTATGCAAGAACAACAACATCACGACGGCAACGAGGAAAATCGCTAAGAAAATATCAAAAATCACGTTGTTGGCTGCTGTCAAAGTAAATTCAGATGTATCATTTGCAATGGTCATTTTCACTTCATTGACTTTATAATCGGTTTCAATTTCTGAAACTACTTTTCTGACTTCTTCCGAAACAGCCACAGCATTGGCATCTGATTGTTTCATAACTTGAATCAAAATCGCATCTCCCTGATTGAATCTAGCCAATTTATCTGCGTCTTTCTGAGCATCTTGAACTTCTGCAATATCACCCAAACGTATTTGAACGCCATCTTTGGTGTTGACGACCAAATTTCGCATTTCATCTACACTCTTATATTTTCCGGCCAAACGAATCAAAGTGGAATTTTCTCTGGTTTTCACATTTCCGGTCGGGAAATCCAAATTAGAGGATTGAATCATTTGGCTTACCTGAGCGACAGAAAGTCCATAACCTTCCAATTTCTGTTGGTTCAAATTGACTTGGATCTCACGTTCTTGACCACCTACCAAATTCACTTGTGCAACGCCCGGCACACGCGAAATAATGGGCTGGATCTTTTTATCAAGTAAATCATAAAATTCCTTACTGTTCATGTTGGCTGTTGCTGCGATGGTAATAATCGGTAAATCATCCATCGAGAATTTCACCAATGATGGTGGATCTGCGTCTTCAGGTAAGTCTGCTAAAATCGAATTGACCTTTCGCTGTGCGTCATTGAGCGCATAATTGACGTCGGCACCTGTGTTCAATTCGATCATCACGACCGAAAGACTCTCATAAGATTTGGCTTCAATTTTTTTAACATTTTCAAGTGAAGAAACCGCATCTTCGATTTCTTTGGTCACGGTATTTTCAATTTCCGATGGTGAAGCACCCGGATAAACCGTTGAAATCGTGATGATGTTCACTTCGAATTTTGGGATGAGCTCATATCCTAACTGCGTATAGGAAAATAAACCACCCAATGTTAGTATGGTAAATAGCACCACGACGAGTGTGGGTCTTTTGATCGATATTTCTGCTAATTTCATTTTGTATACGTTTTTCGAATTTCGAAATTCGAGTTTCGTTTATTTTATAATCGCCACTTTTGCGCCGTCCGTTAAATTGATATGACCACTTGTAACCACTGTTTGGTCTTTTTCAATACCTCCAAGAACTTCGATGAATTCTCCAAAGTTTCGACCGATGGAAATTTTTGTCAATTTTGCCGTTCCATCTGCTTTCACCACAAACACTTCGCTGCTGTTTAGTCCTCCTACAAAAGCTTCTCTCGGCACTACCAAAATCGGCTCAGCTTTCACTTCATCTTCTTTTGAAGAAAATACGGCTGTTCCATACATCCCTGCTTTCAACTCATTTCCTGCACTGTTGGAAACTTGAATTTCAACCGGGAAATTGAGCGAAGCTGAAGCCTTTGGCGCAATAAAAGTGATTTTACCTGCAAATTCTTTATCAGGATAAACGCTAGCTTTTACTTTGATGTTCTCACCAACTTTGTATCGGACGATTTGATTTTCATCAACTTCCACTCGCAATTTCAAACTCCCTACGTTGACGATTTCAAACATTTGTGCACCGGGATTTACATAGGAACCCGGTTCTATAAACCGTTGATTTACAATACCATTTATGGTTGCGCGGATGTTCATATCGCCTACTCTAAGCTTTGCTTGTTCTAGTTGAGCTTTTGCATTTTTCAATTGCAATCGGGAAGCATCCACTTGTTGCTGGGTAACACCACCTGATTTCAGTGCATTTTCATAACGTTGGTTATCGGTAACCGCATTTTGATAAGAAGCTTGTGCCGCCGTCAAATCGATGGATTGAGAATCTCCACGTATCACTGCAAGTGTTTGTCCTACACGCACATAACTTCCTTCATCCACCATCACTCGCATTACTTTTCCACTTACTTCCGATGGGAAAATCATTTCTTGAAAAGGCTCGAAAGTTCCGTTGGCAACATAATCGGAATTGATGTTTTTAAAATCAACTTTGGCTACATTTACGGCTACACTATCGTTGACCTGACCTACGATTTTAGTTTCTTCTTCTGATTTCTTTTTATTGTTGACCAATGTCATTCCTGCCCAAACCAATAAGCCGATAACCACCACGGCAATGAGTATATTTTTTAGAATTTTCATCAGATATTAATTTTTATAGTTTTTAGTTTTTATGAATTGCGAAAGTTTATTTCTACAATTCAGGTATTATTTTAATGTATTTAATTCTCCTTTTGATTTTAACAATTGCACTTCTGCCAATTTGTATTCGAGTACTACATTGGAATAATTATTTTTCGACTCAACGAGTGCGTTTTGCGCTTCCAATAAATCGGTAAGCGTTGCCAATCCCAATCGGTAATTGTTCTGTGTGTTATCCACAACTTTTTGTGCAAGATTCACATTTTCTAGTTGGTTTTCGATGGCGATTAAATTGTTTTCCATTTGGGATTTTGCATTTTGGTATTCCAAATCAAGCGACAATTCCGTGTATTTGATGTCTTCTTGTAAAGTTCTCAATTCCACATCGGCTTGACTTACACGCGCTTTGTTTGCAAATCCACTAAAAATCGGAATGCGTAAATTCAAACTGATGGATGAAAAATCGGACCAATACACACCATTGTCCAATCCGGAACCGATTGGAAATTGTTCTCCTTGTCCCATATAATTGTATCCGGCAGTTAAGGATAAAGTCGGATAATAAGCGGCTTTTCGGGCTTCTTTTTGTAAAACCAAAAGTTCTTCTTGTTTTTTCAGGACTTTCATTTCGGTTCGGTTTTCCACATCGACCTCATCGCTTAACAATACCGCATCCACTTCAAACTCTCTATCTACCAATTCGATAGGTTCATTAATCGGCATTCCCATATAAAATTTCAAAGCGTTCTCCTGCAACGTTACCGCATTTACCAATTGTTGACGCGTCGTACTCAAATTCATCATTTGGACATTTACGCGATCGTAATCAATTTCTCTGGCCAATCCGTTATCGTACAAACTTTTGATGATATCTCTGGATTTCGAAACATTTACGATACTGCTGTCGATGGTTTCCAATTGTTCTTTTTGCACAAATACGTTGTAATAGGCGGTTGCCACTCTTTCGATGACTTGTTCTTCGGTCAATTGCGCATTGATTTGGTAAAATTCGCGTGTAGTTCGAGCCGCTTTTAATCCGGTAAAAACCGTTTGGTCAAAGATATTTTGGGTAAGCGAAACGCCTGCAACTGCATTCCACTTCTGCCCCATTGCCAAAAGTAAAAATGGTTCTCCAGACTCTTCACCACCGGGAAAGCTTGAAGAAGGAATTGCGGTTTCTTGTAAAATCGGGTTATAAGTTAGACCGCCGTTTGCGCTGATGTTAGGCAAGGCTCCTGCTCGGGCTTCTTGAATTAAATATTCTGAATTCTCAATTTTCAATTTAGCCTTTTTCGCATCTGCTTGATTTTCCAATGCATAGTTGACCGCATCTCGTAATGCCAACTCCTTTGTTTCCAAATTTTGAGCGGAAATTGGGATGGCCAAAAAACCAAAAAGGATCAAAGCGATTTTATGTATTTTCATATTTTTGATTTCTAATTAATTAATAAATACGGTTTCCAATATTATTTTTTTTCTGTCTTTCAATAGTTTGTTGAATGCTTTGTCATCCAATTGCATGGATTCTTGTATCAAAGGCCTCATGCATAATGGAAAGTTCACGAGCGAAATCACATTGAAAATAAATTGGATGGGATCCATCTTTCTGATGTTTCCTTTTTTGATTTCCATTTCGATTTGTTTAAAAAATTCCGGCAATACTTTTTCAACTTGTTCGCGTTTGTTAAATGCACAACCCTGATTGATTTGGGTTACCAAATAAATTTCCAAATAGGGATATTCCAGCGCCATTTCCATGGAATAATCGATAAACGCCCCAATCTTTTCCTTAAAAGGCAAATCGGAAAATAAAATGGATTCCGACTTTTTGGCTTCTTCCATTTGGGCTTCTTCAAAAACCTGATCAAATAAATTATTTCTCGAACGGAAATAATAATTGATCAACGTTCGATTTACACCGGCAGCATCTGCAATCTCTTGCGTCGTAGCGTTGAACTTGCCCTCTCCAAAAAACAATTTTTTTGCAGTGGATTTGATCAACTCTTCGGTTGCTTCATTTTTATCTTGTGCTGACATAAGAGTTTAATATTTATGTTAGACTATAATGTTTAACATTCTTGTCAATGCAAATATAAAGCCATGACTTTTATTTTTCCAAATGATTTTTCTCATTTTTTGACTCTTATAAAAACCGTTTTTAAAATAGCGCTATTTTCGTTTATTCCGCATCGCTTTGACCAGCGTCAAATCAGGATTGTTTTTCAATTTTTGATAATCTGGTGAATCAAAATTGTACAAAGCCATTCTCCCTTTTTCATCAAAATGAATTCCCCATCCATAACGTTTAGTAAGTGGCGAAGCCCGGAAACAAGCTTGCCCACGCGAAAAAAAGATTTCTTTTTCGGTTTGATTTTGACTCAAATTATTTCGCAAAGCATATATAGAAAACAAAACCTCGTCCGATGTATATTGGTAAGGATGATGTGCAATCATCTCAAATTGCAAAAGCGCTACCGATTTGCTTTCGCCTCGCATTTTGGGAATTTCGGACTCCAAAACCGGACAATCTTCTGCCGGCTCGAGAAATGCATTGAAATAGTTGGTGGTGTGCATCAGCTTAAATTTTTTTCGATTTTCTTTATCAATTGTACTGCATCCGACTTCAATTCTTCCGGCTCCAGAATTTCCACATAATCCCCAAACATCAACAACCATCGCGCAAAACCATTTTCTTTGAAATTGCACTCAAACAGCATTTCTACTTTGTCTTTTTTCTTGGTTTCCGATTTAAAACCATAAAATTTCCGATCGTTTTGAATGTATCGCGCGATTTTCCGATCTACCAAAAGACGAATTTTTGTCGTCGAATTCTTTTCTTTGGGTTGTAAAAAATACTCCAATTCTCTGTGTTGCAATTCAAAGGAATTTTGAGTTGAAGTCAAATCCACCACTCGATCCGTACGGAAATTCCGATAATCCTTCCGCAGATGACAATACGCCAAAATGTACCAATATTGGCCTTCATGATACAATCCGACAGGCTCGATGACCCGAACGCTTATTTCGTCTGCCTCTACAGATTGATAATGAAGGACGATTTGGTTTTTTTCGGCAATGCTTTGAAATAATAATTCCAAAACTTTCGGCGACTGTGTGGTAAAAGCTTCATCCCGACTGGAAAGTCGGATGTTGGATTCTAAAGATTCAATCCAATCTTTTTCCGAACCACGCAAAACGGATTTGATTTTAAACATCGCGGATTCAAAATGCTTTCCGAAATTTCCATCGGTAAATTTCTGCATCAATTTTTCTGCTGCCACAAAACTTCCGGCTTCTTCTTTGGTAAACATCACGGGCGGTAATTTGTAACCATCCACGAGCGAATACCCAACTCCCGCTTCGCTATAGATCGGCACTCCGGAAGATTCCAGCGAACGGATGTCCCGATAAATCGTCCGCAAACTCACTTCAAATCGGTCAGCCAATTCCTGTGCTTTGACGATTTTTTTGGATTGCAATTGAATCAAAATGGCGACAATTCGGTCAAAACGTTTGGGTGATTCGTCCGGATACATTTTTTCTACAAGGTTTTCCCAAAGATAATTCTTCCATTTCAAATCTTTGAATTTGAAACAAAATTATAAGTGAGAAATGACAAGGGTTTGTCAGGAGTGATTTTGATTTATTTGGGACTAATCAAAGAATATATTTTATTTAGTTCCTCTTCACTAAGTGTGTTTGGTAAATAAAAACTATAATTTCCATTATCAAAAATCAATATATGATGTTTAATTCTTTCAAGTTGTAATTTCGCTTGTTTAGTTTTGATGGCAGTCTCGACAATCATTTTTACTTCCTGATAAACATTCAAATCCGTATTCTTATAGATTCTTTTCTCTCCCTTAAAAAATATTTTTAGTCCATAATCATTTCCTTCAGGATAAACGATTTCATAAACTCTAATTTTACCTTTTTCGTTTTTAATTTCAACATAATTTAAATTACCTACTTCAATAAAGTGGTTAGAATTATTTCGTTTGTTTGCTCCACATGAAATTAAAATGAAAAGAAATAATAATAAATAAAAATTTCTCATATCAAAAAATTTTATTCTTCAAAAAACTTCTTCTCCAATGCACCATTCTCTGCATTTTCCACCGAAAATTCTCCGATTTTGGTTCGGCGTAATTCGGTTAAATATCCACCGGAATCCAGTGCTTTTCCGAAATCATTTGCAAGTGAACGAATGTAGGTTCCTTTTCCGCAATGCACTTCAAATTCGACAAAAGGCATTTCGATTTTCGTGATTTTGAAATCGTAAATTTTGATTTGTCTGGGTTTTAACTCCACTTCTTTTCCGGCTCGCGCCAATTCGTACAAACGTTTCCCATCCACTTTTACAGCAGAATGAGCCGGTGGAAATTGGTCAATTTCACCGATGAATTTTTCAGTTGTTTGGTGAATCAATTCTTCTGTGATATGTGCAGTTGGATAAACTTGATCTTCTTCTGATTCCGTATCGTAAGTGGGAGTCGTCACACCCAATTTGATGGTTCCGGTGTAGACTTTGGATTCGGCTTGGATTTCGTCGATGCGTTTGGTAAATTTTCCGGTGCAGATAATCAAAAGACCTGTTGCTTTTGGATCAAGAGTTCCGGCGTGTCCGACCTTGATTTTCTTTAAATTATAAGCTTTTCTGATGTTCCAACGGATTTTGTTCACCACATCAAAGGAAGTCCAATCTAGTGGTTTGTCGATCAAAAAAACTTTTCCTTCTAAAATCTCCTCAACGCTGATCATCTGAAGAAATTTGAACTGAAACTACTTGACCAATGGGTTCTTCTTCGGTTTGTTTGTTAGGCTGATTCCAAAAATAAATAAGCAATACTATTCCGATGATGATTCTATACCAACCCCAAACTTTAAATCCAAATTTAGTTAGAATCGAAATAAAAAATTTCACCGCAATCATGGCGGTGATAAAGGCCACCACATTGCCAATTAAAAACAGCATGATATGTTGATTGTCCTGCAAAATCATTTCGTAGCCTTTCATTTCGTTGACGGTTCCTTTTCCCCAGGTTTTTACAAAAACCGAATAAACGGTAACCGCCAACATGGTTGGAACTGCGAGGAAAAAGGAGAATTCGGCAGCTGCTTTTCGGGAAAGACCTTGTGTCATCCCACCGATGATCGAGGCTGCGGAACGGCTTGTTCCGGGCATCATCGCTAGACATTGCCAAAAACCAATGATCACTGCTTTTTTAATCGTGATTTCTTTTTCGTCTTCGATTTTTGGATTTTTAAACCAGCGGTCTACAAAAATCAGGACGATTCCGCCCAAAACCAAAACACTGGAAATGGCGATTTGGTTTCCGAGTACGGCTTCTATTTTATCGTCAAAAATATAACCTAAAACCAAAGCTGGAACTACAGCTATCGCCAATTTGATATAAAAATCAAAATTGGAAAAATCAAAAAATTTCTTCCAATAAAGCACCACGATAGAGAGAATCGCCCCAAATTGAATCGAAACTTGAAACATCTTCAAAAATTCGCTTTCAGGCATTCCCATCAGCGCAGCGGTAAATCCCATGTGCGCAGTGGAGGAAATCGGTAAATATTCGGTAAGTCCTTCAATTATAGCGATGATAATCGCTTCCAATGTACTCATTCAGCCACTTTTTTCGAAGGATTGAGCATGATGGCGTAGATTTCAATGGCAAATCCTAAAAGGACGATAAACGGAGCCAAACGGATTCTTCTCCATGAAAAGATTCCATCGTTCCAATAAGTTGGATCAAAAGTCCCGTCCGGTCGGGTATTGGCATCTGGTCCCATCATCAATAAAAATCCGATGAGAATGACCACTACACCTATGACCATGAACATATAATTCTTTTTCCCGAAGAGGAAGGTGAATTTCGAATCTAAATTATTTACTTTACTCATAACTATTTGAATATTTTCATTTGCTCCTCTTTTGGAGGGGTTGGGGAGGCTTAATACAATTGATCGGTTCTCAAACGTAAATATCTCCACGTGGCGATGGCGGTACTGAGCAATGCGATGAATACTCCCGTTACGATCAAAATTAGAATTAACCAATAATAATCTTCATTCCACCATGGTAAACTCACGATGTTGGCAAAATAATACCAAAGTCCGCCCAATGCAATTATCGCCAAAACCGCACCGAGCAAGCCCAAAACTGCACTTTGCAATAAAAAGGGTTGGATAATGAATCTTCTTCTCGCTCCTACCAACTGCATGGTTTTGATGCTGAATCGTTTGGCATAAATACGCAGTCGAATGGAGTTGTTGATCAAAATCATGACAATCACCAAGAAAATGGCCGCCAAAATCATCAACCAAAATCGGATTTTATCGATGTTATTATACACTGTTGTCATCAATTCATCGTCATTTACGACTTCGCTTATGATCGGATCGGCTTGGATTAATTTTTTGATGCTGTCCACTTTGGCCGGTTCCACAAATTCAGGTTGAAGTGTGATTTGAACAGAAGCTGGAAAAATATTGGCTTCAAAAATCGCATTGTCATCTATTCCCAATTCGTTTTTGGCAATTTGAGATGCTTTTTCTTTTGAAATGTATTCGGTTTTTTTAATAAATGAATGTTTAACGTTCAGTGAATCAATGTAATCCTGTTGACGCGCCAATTCTTTATCTTGTTCGCGCGGGTCGTATTCGTCGTTAAAAAAAGCTTCCAGCTTCAATTGTTCTTTGATATAATCGGCATAACTCTGCGCGTTGATGACGATCAAGCCAAAAAGACCTAGAAGAAAAAGAACCAAAGCAATACTGATTACGACTGTGATGTTGGAAGAACGAAGCCTTCCCTGATTAAATTTATCGCTCTGTTTAGACATTCAAAATTAATTTTGGGCTAAGGTATAAAAAATCTTTTTTGATGAATCCTTTTTAAAATCCATTCATGTTAAACATTTGCTAAAAAGGGGATGAACTCTGAGTTTTTGGGTTTCTCGATTTATAATTTAAACCTTATTTTTATTTCATTTTTTTACCAATTTTTGGTAATTTTATCAAAAATTAAAATTATGGGTAGAAATACTTCCGTTTCATTGGGCGATTATTTTGAGGAATTTGTGGATGAAAAAATAGCGCAAGGTCGATTTAAAAATGCAAGTGAAGTGATTCGAGCCGGACTTCGACTATTGGAGGAAGAGGAAAATAAAATCCGAGCTTTGAAAAATGCAATTCAAGAAGGCTTAGAAAGCGGAGTTGCTGAAAATTTTGACCCCAAAAAACACTTGGAAGAATTAAAAGCCAAAAAACGAAAAAATGGCTAAATATGTTTTGACCAACAAAGCCGTTGAAGATTTATCCAATATTTGGAATTATACTTATGAAATTTGGTCTGAAAATCAAGCAGATTTGTACTATGAATTAATTATCAGTACCTGTCAAGAATTGGCTCAATCACCTGAAAAAGGTAAATCTTATCAAGAAATAGCGGAGGAAATCACGGGTTTCAGAGTAGGAAAACATATTATTTTTTTTCGTCAAATCAGTTCCCACGAAATTGAAATCCTTAGAATTTTACATGGTAGTATGGATTTAAAAAATAGAATCAGAGGATGAAAAATCGATAGTTTTACAATGAATTTGGACTATATTTTAAAAATAAATATCTCTACCTTCGCAGCATGAGCGTAAAAGCCAAAAAACATTTAGGTCAGCATTTTTTAAAGGATGAAAACATCGCCAAACAGATTGTGGATGCGATGCGTTGGGAAGGATATGAACAAGCATTGGAAATCGGTCCGGGAATGGGTGTTTTGACGCAATTTTTAATTAAGGAAAAGAAAAAGATTTCAGTTGTAGAGATCGATAGTGAATCTGTAGAATATCTGAATCAGCATTATCCTGAATTGCCCATTTATGCAGAGGATTTTTTGAGAATGAATTTGGCAGAGAAATTTAAAAATGAACCGATTGCTGTAATTGGCAATTTCCCTTACAATATTTCATCTCAAATCGTTTTCAAAGTAATTGAAAACCGAAATCAAGTTCCCGAAATGGTCGGAATGTTTCAAAAGGAAGTCGCAGAGCGGATTTGTGCAAAGGAAGGTTCGAAGATTTACGGTATCCTTTCGGTTTTGACACAAGCTTATTTTAAAGCCGAATATTTATTTACGGTCGATGAAAATGTTTTTAATCCGCCACCTAAAGTAAAATCGGGCGTCATTCGTTTGACCCGAATCCGTGAAAAGTTGGAAGTAGATGAAAAATTGTTTTTTCAAGTCGTAAAAGCAGCATTTAACCAACGTAGAAAAACACTTCGAAATGCGCTAAAAAGTTTAAACTTAAGTCAACACGAAATTGAGGAGAATTTTCTTAACTTGCGAGCCGAACAGTTATCTGTTCAGCAATTTGTCGAATTAACCGGTAAAATAAGTGGATGAGCATCGAAATCACAAAAGATTTTCTTTCGGCATTGGCCGACTGCATCCGTGAGCAAAATTCCAAACAAGCCCACGAGATGTTGGCTGATCTGCACCCTGCTGATATTGCAGAATTTTTCCCTGATTTAGATTTAGAAGAACAATCTTTTTTGATGTCCTTGATGGACAACGAGGTTTCGGCTGCGGTTTTATTGGAACTGGAAGAAGATGATCGAAAGAAATTACTGAAACTTCTTTCTCCCAAAGAAATTGCGGAAGAACTCATCAACGAAATGGATACCGATGATGCAGCCGATATCATCAGTGAACTTTCTGAATCCCAAAAGGACGAAGTCATTGCACAGTTAGAAGACAAAGAACATGCGCAGGACATCGTTGACTTATTGCGTTATGATGAAGATTCTGCCGGTGGACTCATGCGGAAAGAATTTGTGAAAGTGAACAAAAACTGGAACGTTCTGACCGCAGTACGCGAAATGCGCAAACAAGCAGAAGATTTGGAAGAAGTATATTCGATTTATGTGGTAGATGATGATAACGTTTTGCTCGGAACGCTGAGTTTAAAAAAATTACTTACTACCTCTTCCAATACCAAACTGGAAGAAGTTTACAATAAAAATGTGCATTTCGTAAAAGCCGACGATGAGAACGAAAATGTAGCAAAAGTCATCCAAAAATACGATTTGATGGAAATTCCTGTCGTGGATGAATTGAACCGACTTTTGGGCATCATTACTGTCGATGATGTGATCGATGTGATGAAGGAAGAAGCCGATGAAGATTACCAGTTGGCGGCGGGGATCACCAGAAACGTCGATGCAGATGACAGCATTTGGACTTTGACAAAAGCACGTCTTCCCTGGTTATTAATCGGGATGTTTGGTGGTCTTTGCGCAGCGAGTATCATCGGCGGATTTAGTACGGCGCTACAAAATTTCCCCATTTTATTGTTATTTGTTCCCTTGATTCAATCTACAGCAGGAAATGTAGGAATCCAGTCTTCTGCCATCATCGTGCAAGGATTGGCAAACGGTACGATCAAAGATGGCGTTTGGAAGTTGCTTTGGAAGGAATTTTTATTGGGATTGCTCAACGGTTTAGGTATCGCGATCATCGTATTGTTTTTCAGTCATTTTTGGTTTGGAACACCTTATTTGGTGTCGGCAACGATTTGTTTGGCTTTGGTAACGGTCATCATCATCGCAGCAACCATTGGTACATTTATTCCATTATTTTTAGAAAAAAGAGGATTGGATCCGGCGGTTTCGACCGGTCCATTTATCACCACGAGTAACGATATTTTTGGTGTATTTATTTACTTTATGATCGCCAAAATGATTTTGGGATTCTGATTTATGTGGTTGAGTTATTGAATAATTGAATACAAATCAATAGACATTTTTTCTTCCGACAGACTTCCAAAATCCAGCATCATAAACCTATCATTTCCTCAAAATAATCCGAATTTCAGTTCCTGAATCTTTGTCCGATTTCGCTACAAAAATTTTTCCTTTGTGGTAATTTTCAATGATTCGTTTTGCCAAAGAAAGCCCTAATCCCCAACCGCGTTGTTTCGTTGTAAAACCCGGTTCAAAAATCTGTTTGTGCAATTTTTTTTGAATTCCGGGACCTGTATCCAAAACCGAAACGATAACGGTATTTTCTTTTTCGGTCACATAAACATTGATCGCGCCTTGGTTTTGCATGGCATCGACAGCATTTTTCACCAGATTTTCGATCACCCAACTGTAAAGCGCTACGTTTAGAGGAATGCGGATTTCTTCTTTTTCCGAATTGAACCGTAAATCGACTTTTTTGGAGATTCTGCCTTTTAAATAATTGACCGTTGTCTCGGTGACTTCTATCAAATTATTGGGTTGTAATTCCGGTAGTGAACCGATTTTTGAAAATCGTTCCGTGATTTGGTTAAGTCGATGGATGTCTTTTTCAATTTCCAAAACAGGTTCTTGGTCCATTTCTTCCATTTTTAAAATTTCCACCCAACCCAATAATGAGGAAAGTGGAGTCCCGATTTGGTGTGCTGTTTCTTTGGCCATTCCAGCCCATAGAAAACTTTGCTCGGTGTTTTTCAACGTTTTAAAATACCAATAACTGAAATACACAAACAAGATGATAATCAGGATTAAAATAATGGGATAATATTGCAAACGTTTGAGCAATTTGGAATTTTCATAATAAACGTATTGTTTTCCCAAAACGCCCAAATCGACTTCAATCGGTTCCTGAATTTCTTTCATCTTTAATACCAATCGATTCAATTGGACGGAATCATTTAGAATTTCTTCCTCAATGTTGGATGAACCGTATACTTCATCGGTTTCGCCGTCTATTAGAATTACCGGCATCGTTTCGTTTCCACTTGTAATCCGCACTAGATAATCGTTTACCTCTGAACTCAAAGCCGTTTCGTCAGAGGCCAATAATTGTACGGCTTTTGCGTAGTTTTCGATCTTGATTTTTTCTTCTTTCCGCAATTGATTGACAAATTGGGTTGAAAACCAAACTGTAGCACCAAATATGAGAAAGGCGAATAAAAAGCCTATCCATTTGCTTAGACCACGATTTTTTAGAAGATTAAATCGACTCATACATCTATTCAGGAACGTAAAAGTATTGTTTTACAAACAATTCTACAACGTCCAGTTTTCAATACTTCGTATTTCGCTCCATTTCAATTCCGTAATTCCTTAATTCCGAACACTTATATGCCCTACAAATTTTTGTTCGAGTATAATACCATCAGACGGAACTTGCAAAATATACCAATAATCTCCCGATGGAACCGGGTTTCCTAAATATTTACCGTTCCAGAGATAATTTCCTTCGAAATTAGTATCGACAAATATTTTCCCGTATCGGTCAAAAAGTTTAATCGTCGCTTGTGGCGTAACAGCAATTCCTCGAATTTCCCAAGTATCATTTTTTCCATCGCCATTTGGTGAAACAAAATTGCTTATGGCCAAAATGCTTACATCATAACTATCCTTCATACAACCATCTTCGCGGACATGGACCGTATAAATTTCACCTGGAATTAAATTGCTAAATTGAGGTGAACTCTGCCATAAAACCGCGTCGAGTGAATATTCTAAATTTCCGCTTCCATCACCTGATGAAGCCGAAACGATAAAATAATCCGGTCCTATTTCAATTCCCGTAATCACTGGAGTTGGTGGCGTCGAAACCGTAATCGTCGTTTCGTTTGTACATCCATTTTCACCTGTAACGATGACCGTATAAGTTCCGATTTCTGTAATGATGATCGTATCTCCTGTTCCAACTTCATTCTCCCCTATATACCAAATAAAGGTAGCATTTGGATCATCACTGGAGGCTATGGCTTCAAATTCATCTCCAGGACATAATTCGTAAGATGTTTGATTGACTTCAATGCTTGGAGTGGGCAATAATTCAAATTGAATTTCGGCGATAACCGGACATCTTCCATCCTGCTCCAGTCGTACAAATACGGATGAATTTCCTTGCGGTTCAAATTCGGTTGTATTGGCAATTGGATTTAGTCCATTTTCTGCATCTGATAATGTTAAGTGGAAGGTAAATGTGACAGCTTCTGTGGAAATTTGACTTTCATAATCATGCAGATTGATTACATCATCTTCACAATAATAAATTGGTCCAATTACGGTATCTAAAGTTGGGATATCCGTTCCTGGTTCAAATAATACACTTACAGGAACTGAACGACACTCGTCAATTGTTGTTGCCACTACCCAAATGGTCTCTGGCAATGCATTCATCTGGTAATCATTACATTGGGTTTGCGGGATAGGGTTTTGATCATTTAAGGCATCATTTTGACTCAAATAATAAGCAAAAGTCAAATCATTTGGATCAGCATTTAAATTGGCATTTAAATCGGTCAAATTAAATTGATAAATTCCGTCAAAATTTTCATCGCAAATTCCTATTTGAGAAATTGGATTTAAAACCGGGACTTCTATGGTTTGCAATAAGATTTGAATTGCTCTATAAAAATCACCAGTTGAATTTTCAACTCTTGCATAAATTATTTGAGGTGAATTTTCAATGCTCACATTAACCGGAAAAGAAACTTCAGAACTGGAATTGCCTTCAAAAGCATCATCAAAATTATTGTAAAACTCAAAAAAATAACCGGGATAATCATCTACTAAATCCGGTAAAAAATCAGTTGAAAAAAAATCTTCATGGGCATCTCCATTTACATCACATTTATTGTACAAATTACCGATGATAGCACAGTCTAACACAGCATCTCCACCTGTTCCATCAAAAACCACACTAAAATCGCCATATTCCGGTACGTTAGGATCCCAATGCACGGGTCGATATATCATAATATAAATATCATCGCCCGGTTGTACATCTAAATGTTTTACCATTCCTGGAGTATTATAAGCATCATTCCCTAAACCTTCACATTCATCTTCCTCATTTAGCATAAGACCTGTCTGTGTGATTCCAAAATTTGGTTCATGGATAAAAGTTGCACGAGTCGCAGGCCCTAGATTTTCACAATCAGGATTTAACCAAACAGCAAAATCATAGTCCTCATTTGGTTGTATTTCAATCTGAAAAGTAAAAGTACTACCTGTCAAAACCCTGACATGGTACCAAACCACGTTTTCTTGATCATAAAATTCTCCATTACAAGTTTCAATTTGTCCATTAAACCCTGAATTAGGAGCTTGAACATCAATGGTTTCAGAGGAACAAACCGGATTGATTTCGATATCGCAAATGTTCTGTCCAAAATTTAAAATTGAAAGAAAAATGAAACAAAGGTTGAGTATAGGTTTATGCATTCATCATTTTATTTAAAGGTGTGCAAAATAATGGCTTTTGGGTAATTTTCACAAACTTAATTCTTTAACAAATTAATAATTTTATTTAAAAATCTCAAATGAATCTTTCACATCTTCCCAAAAAGAATCCCAACTTAACAGATTGTTTTTCAGAAAACTAATGATCGCAGGCCAATCTTCTTCTTTAAAAATACTGACGTTTTCCAGTCGCAATTCGATCTTGGAAATATGCTTTCCGGACAATTCAAAATAAGATCTGTACCAAGTCCAATCTGCTCCCAATTCCGATTCAAATAATGCTTGAAATTCTTCAAATTGATCCATCATCAATTCCTGAATTTCACGGTCCGGATGATTGATTTCGATGGCGATTCTCGCCGATTTGTTGTCTACATCGGTTTTCAATTGAAGTCCCTTGATTCCGGTTTTATAGTTGATCCAATTCACTTCCAACCCGCTTGCTGAAGATTGTAATTTCATGTACTGGCCAAAGGAGATCCAGAATTTTTTGCGGATTTGAAAAGCTTCTTCTTTTGAATACATTTTGCAAATAAAGGCAATTGAACAGAAATAAAAAAAGCCGCCTCGATACTTGAGACGGCTTCCATGATTAAAATTGAGGAAATTTTAAAAATTCAACTGGTAGACTTCGTCCATTTCCGCATTTGAACTCACGTTAAAATTCAAATCTTTCACCACACCAGAACCTACGCCATATACCCAACCATGCAGATGCAATTCCTGTCCGTTTTCCCAGGCTTTTTGTACAATGGAAGTTTTGGCTAAATCCGAAACCTGTTCCTGAACATTGATTTCTACAAATGTGTCAAATCTTTGGTTTTCATCTTCTATGGCATCCAATTCTTTTTTGTGCAAACGATAAATCGTTTTTATATGGCGAATCCAATTGTCCACCAAACCAAATGATTGGTTGCTCATCGCAGCTTTCACTCCTCCACAACCATAATGTCCACAAACGATCACGTGTTTCACTTTTAATGCATTTACCGCATAATCCAACACACTCAACATGTTCATGTCCGAGTGTACGACCATATTGGCAATGTTGCGGTGCACAAAAACTTCTCCCGGCTGCGCACCGATGATTTCATTTGCCGGAACACGGCTGTCTGCACAACCGATCCACAAAAGTGGTGGTTCTTGGCCATTGGCCAATCTTTTGAAAAAATCAGGATCTAAATCCAATTTGTTTTCCACCCATTTTTTATTGTTCTCCAGTAACTGGCTATAAAATTCTTTGCTCATTCTATTATTTTTTAAAAATTAATTTTGGGGATCAATGTCCCATTTTGAAAATTTTATGTCCGAAAAATTCCCTGAAACTATTTGGATTGTCAATCGTTCCTTTTTCAGAAATCAATTTGATGTTGATGTTGTTGTTTTTCGCTTTGACGGAGAATTCATCTAAATATTCCAAGATGTCATAATCGAGAATTCGATTTCTTCTGAAATCCAATTCCAAATAAGAATTATTTGGCAATCCATCCAATTCTTTGACGATAGAACCACGGTTGACAAAAGTTACTTCCTCCGCCAAATTCATGTGGTAAAGGTTTTTTTCGCCCATGTATTCTTTGATCAACATCTGATGCGAATTGGTATAGGATTTCAACAATAAAACGATGATTCCTACTACCAAACCTGCGATAATTCCGACCAACAAATCAAAAACCACGATGGCAACAACCGTGACGATAAAAGGCACGAATTGTTCTTTCCCCAATTTCCACATTTCCACAAATCGTTTTGGATTGGCCAATTTATATCCGATGATTAACAGGACACTCGCCAATACCGCAAGTGGAATTAGATTCAAAATTCGGGGAATCAAAATCACGCTTAACAACAAAAGTGCACCGTGTAAAATGGTAGATAATTTACTCACACCACCGCTCATGACATTGGCAGAACTTCTGACGATAACTTGTGTCAATGGCAATCCTCCAATCAATCCGGAAAGTGAATTCCCCACACCTTGCGCGATCAACTCAAAACTCGTAGGCGTTTGGCGTTTCAAAGGATCAAGCTTATCGGTCGCTTCCACACATAGTAAAGTTTCCAAACTCGCCACGATCGCAATTGTCAATGCTGTAACATAGACGGCTTTATTGGTCAAACCAGAAAAATCAGGCAATGTGAAATTGGAAATAAAAGAGTCAAAATCGGTCGGAATCGGAACATTAACCAATTGAGATTGGGTCAATTCCAATTGTCCTGAATTCCCAAAGACGACATAAATGATAATTCCCACAACAACGGCAACCAAAGGCCCGGGAACCAATTTGAAAAAATTGTTCTTTTTGGCCAAAACATTGTCCCAAAGCAATAAAATACCAAGTGAAACAATCGAAATTAAAATGACACTATAGGAAATGCTTTCATGAAATTCCCCAATGGAAAATCGGTCAGATTCCATTTCTCCGGTCATTCCCAGCGCCAATGGAATTTGTTTAAAAAAGATGATGATCCCAATCGCACAAAGCATTCCTTTGATGACCGATGACGGGAAATAGTACCCGATGACTCCGGCTTTTAAAATTCCCATGATGATTTGGAGGACACCGGCCAAAACGACGGCTACCAAAAAGATTTCGTAACCACCTAAATCTGTAATGGCGGTCAAAACGATAGCGGTCAAACCCGCAGCAGGACCTGAAACGCCGATCGGAGATTTGGAAATTGCTCCGACCACGATTCCTCCTATGATTCCGGCAATTAGTCCGGAGAATAATGGCGCACCACTCGCTAATGCGATCCCTAAACACAGTGGTAAAGCCACAAAAAATACGACCAAACTGGCAGGAAGATCCTTCTTCCAGTTCTTTATTAATTGCATAAAAATATTTGATTATTTGTTAAATAATTGATTTAAGAGACTTTAAACAAAGTCCTATAGAAAATTATCCAACAAATTCAGGAGGTGGTGTGTCAAAACGCAATGTAAACTGACAATTCAAATTTTCATTTCGGTTTACAAACATTTTTTTGGCAATCGGATTGCTTTCAAATTCAAATTGAGGAATTCTCTCACAAACCTTTTTGAAGTTTTCTTTGATTTCGTTCAGTGTATTGTTGTTGCAGTCACTATGTTCAATCTCGTTGTACATATTGTTTTCACCATACTGTAAATTGACCGTGAAACTTGTCCCCATGCTCAGCATAAACAAGCTCATCAATAAATAAATACTGTATTTCTTAAACTGTGAATTCACCTTTTGCAAAAATAATACGGTTTTGCAAGAAAAAAAGTTAAATAATCATAAATTCTTTGAATTAAATTGAATTAATAACATAAATCACTGATAAAAATACATTTAGGATGAAATGGATAATTTTAATTCTAATTTTAAAATTGTTTGGAATTTCTATATTTGGACTTCAATTTAAAATTTTATGAATCGATTCTTCATTTTCTTCAGCATTTGCTTAGGTCTTTCTGTTTCAACAATCGCACAAAATCATATGACGCCAGAACTTTTATGGAAATTAAAAAGGGTTTCTCCTGCCGGAATTTCTAAAGATGGAAAAACCATTTACTATTCCGTAACCGAATACCAAGTGGAAGAAGGGATAAAGACCACCAAAAAATACGCCATTCCGGTTTCGGGTGGAACTCCAATTGAAATTCAGGATTATTCCGATTTGATTCTTGATAAATCTATTTCACCTGACAAAACGCGAAAAATTGAAATCGAAAAAGTGAAAGTTGAAAAGATCATGGGAAAAGACCTCTATCCCAATTTGAAAGAATCTGATGTCTATGTTTACAACGATTTGTATTATAGACATTGGGACAATTGGAACGATGGGACTTTTAATCATTTGATTTTAAAAATGAATCAGGATACGGAAGTCGACGGAATTGACTTGCTGAAAGACGAACCTTTTCATAGTCCGCAGATGCCGTTTGGAGGAGAGGATGATTATACTTGGAACAACGAGGGAACGAAAATCGTCTATGTCGCTAAAAAATTACAAGGAAAAGAATATGCGCAAAGCACCAATACGGATCTTTACGAATACGATATTGCATCTGGAACAACAAAAAACTTGACGGAAGGAATGATGGGTTATGACACACATCCCGAATTTTCAAAAGAAGGCGCTTTGGCATTTTTGAGCATGGCTAGAGATGGATATGAAGCCGATAAAAATGATATCATCGTGTTTTTCAATGGATTAAAAACCAATTTGACCCAGCATTGGGACGGAACGGTAAGTAGTTTCAAATGGGACAAAATCGGTAGAAAAATCTATTTCAATGCGCCAATTGGTGGAACCGTTCAACTTTTTTCAGTGGAGTACATTCCGGCCAATAACAGTAAAAAACCATTGGAAATCAAACAAATAACCGATGGTCAATTTGATATTGCCGGATTAGTGGGACAAGTTGGAGATGAATTCATCGTGACCCGAACGGATATGAACCATGCCGCCGAAATTTATTCGGTGAATTTGAAAAATGGAAAAATGAATCAATTGACCAACGTCAACCAACCGATTTATGACCAAATCAAATTGAGCAAAGTTGAAAAACGCATCGTCAAAACAACCGACAATAAAGACATGGTAGCTTGGGTGATTTATCCACCGGATTTTGATCCGAAGAAAAAATATCCTACTTTATTGTATTGTCAAGGAGGACCTCAATCGGCATTGACGCAGTTTTATTCGTACCGATGGAATTTCCAATTAATGGCTGCAAACGGTTACATAGTGATCGCACCCAACCGTCGCGGAATGCCCGGTCATGGAGTCGAATGGAACGAAGCCATCTCCAAAGATTGGGGAGGTCAAGTGATGGATGATTATTTGGCAGCGATTGATAATATTGCAAAAGAATCTTATGTAGACAAAGATCGTTTAGGCGCTGTGGGAGCGAGTTACGGCGGTTATTCCGTATTTTACCTTGCCGGAATTCACGACAAACGTTTCAAATCTTTTATCGCCCATGACGGGGTTTTCAATTTAAAATCCATGTATGGAACCACAGAAGAACTTTGGTTTACAAATTGGGATGCGGGTGGAGCGTATTGGGACAAAAACAAAGAAGCTGTAAAAACCTATACCGAATTTGATCCAAGTAATTTGGTTTCCAAATGGGATACGCCTATTTTGATTATCCAGGGTGGAAAAGATTATCGAGTTCCAATCGGACAAGGTTTGGAAGCCTATCAAGCCGCGCAATTGCATGGTTTGAAATCACGATTACTGTATTTTCCGAAAGAAAACCATTGGGTATTGAATCCACAGAATTCGGTGATTTGGCATACGGAATTCTACAAATGGTTGAAGGAAACTTTATAATCCATTGGATTTGAAGAAAAAAGCGATTTTCAATTGGAGCTCAGGAAAAGATTCAGCATTGGCTTTACACAAAGTTTTGACTGAAAACGAATATGAAATTCTGGCGCTCGTAACTACCGTCAACGAAAAATTCTGTCGAATTTCCATGCATGGAATCCGGGAAGAATTGCTCGAAAAACAAGCCGAGAGCATAGGAATTCCATTGGTGAAAATCTATTTACCGGAATCCCCATCCATGGAAACATACAATTCTATCATGGAAGAACAACTGCTTCAATTCAAAAAAGAAGGCGTTGAGTTTTCGATCTTTGGCGATATCTTTTTGGAAGATTTACGGAAATACCGCGAAGAAAAGTTAGCTGAAATAGGAATGAAAGGCGTTTTTCCGCTTTGGAATATTTCTACGAATGAATTGATAACTGAATTTTTAGAATTAGGATTCAAAACCATCGTCACAACAGTGAATGAAAGTCATTTGAATAAAAGTTTTGTGGGTCAAATCATCGATAAAAAATTCGTCCAAAACTTACCCAAAAGAGTGGATGTATGTGGTGAAAATGGTGAATTTCATACGTTTTGTTTTGACGGTCCGATTTTTAATTTTCCAATCCAATTTTATTTTGGTGAAACCGTATACAAAACCTTTCCTAAACCCAAATCTACGGAAGATCAAAAAAGCTCTGAGTTTGAACAATACGGATTTTGGTATGTGGATCTACTCCCAAAATAATCCCGTCCTATCGCGTGATTTTTCGGATTAGAAATCGATAAATTCAATTAGAATACCATTATTTCTTTTCTTTTTCCTTCTTTTTCTTCGTAGGTTTTTCTTCGTCGATTACAGTGTTTGTCTTTTCGTTGTAAACGGCTTCCCTGATTTCTTGACCGGTTTTACTGAAAATTTTGATTTTAGGTTTATCATGTGTTCCGGTCACCACGATCGGGAAACCTATCCATCCCCCCGGTGGCAAACCTACTCTCACCCGCAAATCCAACAAACCGTTAAAGCTCGTCGTTCCTTTAATAGATGGTCTTAAAACCGAAACTTTAAAGGTAAATTTATCGACATGTATCAGATTATTATCGATATGGGTTTCGATGTCCACGCCCTTCATATCGGGATTATTGAATTGTTCCGTTCCGGTTTCTTTGCCTATTACGGCAAACATTTTTAGGTTTTTAACTTGAACATTTTTCAAATTCACCACTCCTCCCCCTTCCAACGAAGGATAAATCGGTCGCATATTTTCATCAAAATCACCTTTTAATTTATAATCAATGGCCACGATTCCATGGGCATCTTTTGCGGCAGTCGCCATTTCGCGCACCATGTCGATTTCTTTGTAAGCACGCTGTACATCAAAATTCTCTACTTTCAATCCCACATCAAAATTGGCAGTAGTAGGCGATTCGTCCTTATAGCGAGCGTCAATCGCCATTTTACTGCCGATGATATCAAAAGTCGTATTTTTCAGAAACGCTTGGCCTTCTTTTAAGGAAGCTTGCCCAATTAAATTATTGATTGTCAAACCTTTGAATTCCGTTTTCAGGAAATTCGTGTTTAAGGCAACATCGAGATTTTTGGGCATGATGACCACACCGGAACTTTTTGGGTTGTCTTCTTTTGCGTATTCGACTTCGAGCGATTGATCCTTGTTATCGCCTTCTTCCAGCGCCATAAATTCGTCCACGAGGACATAATTCGATTTCAAATCAAAAGTTCCATGCAACGTTCCTTTTCGTTCTATGAAATAATTGATCGTATTGATCAAATATCCGTTCAACGCAAAATCCGATTTACCATAAGTTGAATTGAATTTATCAAACCACATTTTTTCATTTTCAAACCGGAAATTCCCTTCTTTGATAAAAAAGGATTTCGGCAGATATTCCGTCGTGGCTTTGATATTTTTTAAGATCAAAGTTCCTTTGTTGTCCAATTTACTGTATTGCCCTGAAGTCGCATAACTCTGACGACCATTTAATGACAAATCGGCCATAATCAAACCGCTTACATCAAAACCTTCTTGTGCAAAAACTTGGTAAATTCGGCCTACGTTCAGCGTTCCTTTTGCTCTGACTTTGTACAATAAATCTTCGAAATCCTGTAAATCGGCATTCATAAACACCGGATTTCCTTCAAAATCAAATTGAAAAGGATCCAACTTCACGCCCAAACTTTTAAAAGTCCCGTCCGTATTGTGGACATTGGCAGTAATGTTGATTTTTTCAATCGGATTGGGATAATACGAAGTTTTTAAATGCCCGTTTTTCAATACAAAAGAACCATCTGTTTTGGGAAATAATTTTTTCTCCAAACTAAAAATACCATCGGACTGGATGTTTGTATGGACCAAACCTTTCATGTCGATATCTTTTAATCCGATGGCTTGATCCAATAATTGCAAATCCAAAACACCTTTCACGTCAGCATTCACTTGCATTTCCTTCATGCCTTTGGTTTTGACTTTCGCATAAAATTTATCTTTATCCCCCAAATCAAAATTCAAATGTTTTAAATCAATTCCCAATTGTTCGGTATCCAAAGATGGCAAATCGATGTTCAAATCCATGTGCAACTTTTTCATGGGAACCGGCGCTTGACTGGCAGAAATAAATCCATCGTTGACAAAAAGTCGCGCCTTAAAATCGGGTTTTTGTTTTTGTTGTTCGCTGAACCGACCTTTTAAACTAAAAAACAAATCGCTGTTCCCTTCAATTCTCGTATCATTTGCCCATTCCATAAATTGAGGCGGCAAAACAGAAAACATATCTTTTAAAGTTGTTTTTTGGGAAGCGGCATTGATATCGACTTTATATCCGTCTTTTAAAATGGTAAAAAAACCATCAAATTTCAGTGGAACTTTATTGATTTTCAATTCGTTTTTACGCAAAACAAAAGAAAGTGCGTTGGTATTGATTCGGGTAATCAAATCGGCATCGACCGTTTTTTCCCGTGCATAATAAATTCGATCCAATGAAAAATCGATTTTGTCAATGTGCAATTTGGTTTTCAAATCAAAAATATCTTGGCTCAAACCACCCTTACCTGTATAATCCAGTCCATCTGCTTTTACCAAAATTTTGGCAGAACGATCAGCGTAACGGATTTTCCAATTTCGCAATTTGATTAAATCCAATTGGATAGAAGCACCTTCTTCCGTTGTATCTTTTTCCGGTTTGGCGATGTAGACATTGTAATTGGCTTCCCCTTTTGTATTGACTTTCACGTTGGCGAAGGCATCCTGAACATAAATTTCGTCGATTTTGACTTCGCCTTGAAAAATCAGATTTTTCAAATTGATTCCTACAGCGACTTCGTCGGCATACAACAAAGTGTCTTTCTCAAATGGTTTGGAACCTTTCAATAAAAATTCATCAACGGAAACCGTTAAAGAAGGGAAATGGCGAAAAAAGCTGAGATGTGTTTTTTTATAATCCAATTCTCCTGCAAGATGTTTGTTGGCAAATACTTTCACTTGCTGCGAAATCGTCCCGGGAAAAAGAATAGGAATGATGAACAATAGAAATAACAGACTGAAAACGACAATCCCTGTCCATTTAAGTATTTTAATACCAATTTGTTTCAGATTTGCCATAAAGTAAAAGTTTAATTCACTTAAAAAGAGCCAAAATCAAGCCGAAATTTTTCCAATAGAATTTTCAGCGAATCAAACTCCAAATTGAGTGAGGTGATGATCGAGGTGTTTGTAAAACAAATTGCTCCATTCCTGTTGGTTCAACTTCCCAAAGGAATGCGATTCCATTCCTTCAAAATGTTCAGCACCTAAATTATGGGTTTTTTGAAGATAATCCACCAATTTTTGTTTTTCCAAATCAAAATCCCTTCGGTCTTTGATGATGAATTGAGGTGCGGTCCTTCCGTTTTTAGGATAGGGATTTTCGCCCACCGTTCCCGGTTTTATAAAGGTTTTCAATAAAAATTTTTTCAGAAATCCCGGTTTGGGATATTTGTCGGTAAACGTCATATCGTAAGCGACATTGCAATGCGCCAGCATTTGGTCCACAGACATTTTCCCCCAATGACCTTTGGTTTCCGGCGTCAATTGGTTAACACGATCGATCAATTCTTGAGTAGTATTTCCCTGAAAGATGTTTTTCATCTGTTTATTTTATTTCTACTAAAGATAATGAAGGATTTTTATAAAATAAGATATTTTATAGATTTAAATCCAGAAACAAGTTCGGGATGACAATTTCAACAGAAACCCCGACGCAGAACGTCTAAGAATTCTTTTTTGATTTAATGTCCAATCAATTCTTCGGTAAAAAAACTTCCGCCATCATACATCTTGCGCTTCCTCCACCCAATTTTTCAATGGTCGAAATATCCACCGAAATGATCGGATTGTATTTTTCGATTTTTTGAATTTGTTCTTGGGTCAAAGAATCATAAGCCGTTTGCGACATCACCAAGAATTTCGAAGTACCGATTCCACCGACTTGCAACATATTTCCGGCAAATTGGTTCATTTGTTCTTCTGTGATGTCGATGATATCTTTTCCCGATTCTTTTAATGAGGAAACGACTTGTTTCTTTTCCGATTTATCGTCGATCGTATCCAAACAAATCACGGCATATTGATCCGCAACGCACATCATCACGTTGGTATGGTAAATCGGCATCCGTTCGTCACCAACGGTTTGATTCGCTTCAAAAATGACCGGCGTATATTCGAAATCTTCACAAAATTCGATGAACAATTCTTCGTCCGTTCTTGGTGAAATCGCGGCATACGCCAATTTATTTTCTCTGTCGAGAATGATACTTCCTGTTCCTTCCAAAAAGATTTCGTCATTCTCGGCATCGGTATAATCCATTATTTCTTCTGCTTCGAAACCATTTTTGTCCAATAATTCCAACACTTCATCTTCTCGCCTTTCTTCTCTCCTATTTTGGGCAAACATCGGATAGAGCGCAATCATTCCGTTTTCGTGAAAAGAAATCCAGTTGTTTGGAAAAATGGAATCCGGTGTATGCGGTTCGAACGTATCTTTTAAGGTAATGACTTTCACGCCGTGTTCACGGAGTTTGGTTACCATCGCATTGAATTCCGCCAATGCTTTTTCCTGTACAGTTTCGTTTTTTTCTTCGGTTTGGTTTTGAAAATAATTATTGACCGCAGTTTCTTCGTTGAATCGGAAATCAATCGGTTCGATCATTAAGATGGTGTTGGTGAATTGTTTCATTTTTTATCGTATTTCGAAGTTCGAAGTTCGCCATGCGAAACTTTGATTCATTTTTTATTATGTAAATTACTATTTTGTACCAGCTAATTTCGAGATTCGCATTTCTAACTTCGAATCAACGGCAAAGTCGAGCATCGCAAAAGTCCGCCCATTCGGGAAACGTTCCGATACGGAATTTCTTCTACGGTCATTCCCCAAACTTCGCGCATATGGTTATTCAATCTCGTGAAATGCTTTTCGGAAACGACAATTTCAGGTGAAATGGAAAAAACATTGGGATTCATCCAATACATTTCTTCTTTGGTCACTTCAAATACATTATCCCGCCCGAAAAGCGAAATCAAAATATCATAATGCATCGGATTTCGGAAACCTTCCTTGTATAGAATTGCTTTGTTGTGTCCAACCGGCTGAAACGTACAATCCAAATGTAAAATCCCAACATACGGATCGAAATCATCTTTCACCAATTCCATATCGATCACCCATTTGTTTGGAAATTCTTCTTTAAAAAACTGAACGGCTTCCGCATTGGTTCTAGCGGTTTTGTAGTTTTTATAATCCGATTGTTTGTAACAACCGACAAAAAGAAATTCGTTCCATAAAATCACGTCACCGCCTTCAAAATGTACTTCTTCGGGAACTTTGATGACTTTTTCTTTTGCAATCGAATTGATGATGCGTTCGTATGCTTCCTGTTCGTCCGCTCGGTCGGGAATGATGTTGGCAATGATGAATTTATCGTCGATTACCATTCCTACATCTCGCGCAAAAACCTGGTTGCAATCTTCCAAAACCCATGGACGAAAAACCTGAACGTTGTGTTTTTTCAGCACTTTTTCAAATTCGCCCATTTCAAATGCAACATCCGACTCTTTTGGATATTGATTCAATTTTACGCTTTCATAAGATTTGGAATCGTAAGTTTCCTCCAAAGTCGGTTCATTGCCCATAGAATCAGGGATTCCAAGGACAACAGCTTCTAATTTGGAAGTTTCGTTTTTGACATTTAAGATCATAAATCGTTGTTTAAAATCAAATAGAGACAGAATCAATCTGCCTCTACCCTATTCCTATTTAGCTATTTTTTATTTTTCGATTCCGAGCACTTTCAAACCGTTTACGGTTGCGATATCGGACAATTTTTCTACATCATAATAATGACAAGCTTCCAACATCACGCGCAATTCCGTCCATAAATCTCCATCGGAGAATGGTTTGTAAATATCGTTGATGTTGTCGGTTCCAAATGCCACACAAATTCCGGCCGGAATCATTTCATCCACCGGTGTCATTGAATTATGACTTGGCGCCAATCTTTCAGTTCTGTTATGATCGATCCAAGCAGTCGGACAAGAAATCACGTGCATATCGGCTTCTTTGATCAAATCATACAGTTCCATTCGGTATTTTTTCGGATGCGCTGCAACGGAAATGGAATGAACTGCCGTTACTTTTCCTTGCATTCCGTGTTCGATGGTTTTGCGTGCCAATTGTTCGGTTTCTTTTTCCTCGTCCGTGTTGAATTGGTCAACGTGAACGTGAACCAATTTTCCTTTTGACTTTGCGGTGCTTAACAAAATGTCCAAATGCTCGTCTTCACGACCAAAATCTTTTGCCGGAAGTCCACCGATGATATCCACAAAATCTGAAGACAAATCGAACCAATGTTTGGCTTTTGGATCGATTACACCTTTTAAAACCTGGTTAGCAAAACGAATTTCGATGTCTTTTCCGTAGTTTTCTTTCAATCGTTGCGCCGCGATGATGCTGCGGTCTTCGATGACTTCATCTACATCAATAAAAGTTCCGACGGCTTGTGCACCTTGTTCCAAAAAGTGGTTGATGGCACGTTCCATTCTAGCATAAATAACATCGACGGTTGAATTTCTTTTCATATCGTCTACCAAATGCCATTTTTCTTTCAAATATGAATTGGTAAAGGAAAAAGTGTCTTTGGTAAGGGAATACGCACGGTCTAAATGTGCATGTGTATTTACCCAACCTCCTTTTTCTTTGATTTTTTGGAGTACTGCGTCCTTCGGACTCATATTGTCTAGCATGTTTTTGAAGTTTTGGCAAAATTAAGGAATTAAAGCTGAGGAGTCAAACCAAAAATCTAAATTTTGGGGAATTTTAGTTGGTAAGTGGATTGAATGGATGAGATCTGAGAATTTGATTTTGGCCTAATTTTTAAACAAAAATATAGGCCAAAATTCTCTCAAAGAAGTCGTTGTTTCTTTACCAACATTTCACCCCGGTGGGGTGCGCTTCTATTTAAATATAAAACTTATTTCATAGCCCGGATGGTAGTGGATATCCTTTTTCCAGAGGCTTGTGTTTTTCTCGCGGAAAAAGCGTGATAACGACTTTTTTTGCGCAAGAAAAACCAAGGAAACGGAAAAAGATAGAAGCGAACAGCCGGAAATGGCTCCAAAAATGAATTGGAAAAATGAAATTCTTAAAGTCAATTGAAAATGATTTTTATCTTTGTCCGAACTAATTGTGAAAAATGGATTCAAATACGATGTGGACGATGGTCATGGCGCTTTTACCGGGAATTTTGGTTGCGGTAATTGCCTATGGTTTGATCGATAAATTTTTAAAAAGCGAAACTATACGCCGGGAAATCGAGGTAAGAAAAATCAATACTTCTCAGATCATTCCACAACGTTTGGCGGCTTATGAACGGATGGCACTTTTCCTCGAACGTATCAAACCAACGGGTTTGACCCGCCGGATTTCGCCACAATCGACGGCAAAAAACTATGAAGCGATTTTGATCCAAACCATCCAAGGCGAATGGGAACATAATCTAAGTCAACAGATTTATGTGAATCCGGACTCATGGAAATTGATTTATTCGGCCAAAAATGCGACGCAAAATTTCATCCGTCAATGTGCAGCAGATTTGGGAGAAGATGCCTCTGCAGCCGATTTGCAAGAATACATCATCAAAAGATCCATATCGGAAAATGCGCCGTCAAATGATGCACTTCTGAAAATCCAAGTGGACATTCAGGGGAATTTATAATTGATTTAACTTATCGCTAAAATCTGATGTTTGGTTTGATTGATTTCAAATGCATCACCGACTTTTTTACCCAAAAGTTGTTGTGCCAATGGGGTTTTAATTACAATCCATTTCTAATTTCTTCAAAACTACTCAGTGCTGCTTCAATATTTTCTATGATTTCTCCCGCCAATTCATCGGGATCGGGAAGGTTATCTAAATCGGTCAAACTGTTATCTTTTAACCAAAAAATATCCAAAGATGTTTTATCTCTTGCCAAGATTTCATCATAAGAATATTTCCGCCATCTTCCATTCGACACTTCGACAGGCTCAGTGTCCGACCAAGTTTCTTTGCGTTTGTAAATATTGGATGGATTATAACATTTTACAAAATCATCCAAATCACTTTCGGTGAGTGGTTTCTTTTTTAGGGTGTGGTGAATGTTGGTTCGGTAATCGTAAATCCACACTTCTTTTGTCCAAGGATCTTTGGATGCAGGCTTGTTGTTGAAAAACAACACATTTGCTTTTACGCCATGCGCATAAAATATCCCTGTTGGTAATCGCAAAATAGTATGCAACTCGGTGGTTTTTAACAACTGTTTTCTTACTTCTTCTCCTGCGCCGCCTTCAAAGAGAACGTTGTCCGGTAAAACAACAGCGGCTTCTCCTGTTACTTTCAACATCGTGCGAATGTGTTGCAAGAAGTTGAGTTGTTTGTTACTTGTGGTTTCCCAAAAATCCTGACGGTTATAATTCAAATCGCTGTTTTCTATTTCGCCTTCTTCGTTGGTGATGGTGTAGGAACTTTTCTTTCCAAAGGGTGGATTGGCCAAAACATAATCGTAGGTTGTACTTTCGGATGCAACCAAAGCATCCGAAGATTTGATGAGCGGTTCTTCGTCTATTTCACCTATACCATGTAAATAAAGATTCATCAAACAGGTTCTTCTGGTTCCTGCTACAATCTCGTTGCCGTGAAAGGTGCTTTCTTTCAGAAACTTTTTTTCGTCTTTATCCAACTTATTCTGTTCGGCGAGATAATCGTAGGATGCCAAAAAGAAACCACCCGAACCACAAGCCGGATCAGCTATGGTTTTCATTGGTTTGGGATCGATGCATTTCACCATGGTTTTAATCAATGCACGAGGTGTGAAATATTGTCCTGCTCCAGATTTTACATCTTCTGCGTTTCGTTCCAAAAGTCCTTCATAAATCTTTCCTTTTACATCTGCGCCCATCATCGACCAGTTTTCTTTGTCGATGAGTGAAACTATCTTTTGCAATTTTGCGGGGTCTTGTATTTTGTTTTGGCTTTTGGTGAAAATCTGTCCCAACATTCCTTTTTCTGTGGAAAGACTTCTTAGCAATTGACTGTAATAACTTTCCAGATCCGCTCCGTTTTTAGTGCGTAAAGTTTCCCAATTGCAAGATTCTCCACCCGGTATTTCATCGCCGTTGATGTCTTTTAATTTGGGCAATTGAATGCCACGGTTGTATGGCGGTTTGTTTAACTCTTCCACCATTTTTAGGAAGAGCAAATAGGTGATTTGTTCCAAATAATCGCCGTAGCCAATGCCGTCATCACGCATTACATTGGCAAGGTTCCAAATTCGGGATATAATGGTTGCGTCTGTCATATTGGTTTATTTAAATTGAAAAATGTTTTGTTATTTGCTCTTCCATCCATAGAGCTCTTTCTTTCAGTTTTTCAATATTCCAAACTTTATAATTTTCAAGAACATTTTTAGTTATTTCAAACGCTGTCTTACCATCATAACCTTTCCCATTATAAATAACTTGTTTGATATCATAATTTGAGTTACTTGCTTGAATATTTTTAACTCCAGAAAGCAATGTTAAATTCCCAAGTGAGTTAAGATATTTATCTGCATCCTCTAACTTAAATTTGTCCTTCCAGTCCAATTCTGGTCTATTCCATTCTTTCGGTAAAATATGCTCTGTATGTAAATCACGTGTTATTGGTATGTAATCGCGCGCATCTGTCTGAAAATATTCAATTCCTAGAAGAAGTGGTTTGTGCCAACTTGCCCAATACAAATTATCAGTTTTTAGAAAGTTAGTATAATTTTCATACTTGCTCAAATTGTCTGAAATAAGTTCTTTAATTTCTTCTATCGGTTTATTTTCCTTTATTTTCTTAATAATTTTGAAAGAAGTTTGCTTAATTCTATTCAAAGTTCCACCAGCTATCCAGCTTTGGTAATAATACTTTCTTAATAAGGACTTTAATATATTAAAGTCAGAATAATTCTCATGCAAAGCAGTAGCTAAAATAGTTTTCCAGTAAATTGTATGATTAACATATCGCAACAAAGAAATATCTCTATCCTTTGTATCATTATTTATTTTCAATAAAACCTTTGCATATTCTTCAATTTTTAAAATTGTTTGTTGTGCGTTTTTGTTTTTGAATTGTTCCTTTAACTCATCTTGAAGTGATCTACGAGGATTTTCTGCTTTTAAATAATACAAATATAAATTGAAAATACTTTGAACTGTTTCACCAGAGAGATCAGCAATTGTTTCAATTCTTTTCCAAACTTCAATGAAACTTTGTCTTTTTGTTTCATCCAAATTTTGTAACATATACGCTTTTATGATATCTGCAGGTGTTAGATCCAATCCTCTGTCATTTAGCACAGAAAATAATTTTATAGCAAAACTTTCATCATAACAAACAATTCTTATCAGTGTGACCTTATTCAGAAAATATTCAATAAAATCATTAATATTGTCCAAATAATATTCTGATGTAGGTTTTTGAACTTCATTAATTAAATCTCTAAAATAATAAGCGGTTTGTAGAAATCTATTTTCAGTAAGTTCTTTCTTCTGTTTATTAAAGTTAATTCCACTTACAATAGATTCTTCAAATAATGCTTGATTATTAAGATGTGTAGTTAATACCAACCTTTCTTTGTCTTCAATAGCATCTTTTACACATGCCTCAATTGTTGCTTTATTTTTAGACGATAGATTTATATTTAAATCTCTTAATACACAAAATAAAATAGTGAGTGTTGTTAAACGTTGTTGTCCGTCAACTACTTCATAGCTCTCTGATTTTTTAACTACAACCACCGAACCTAAAAAATAATTTGAATCTTGCGAAGGGTTGTTTTGATGATTCTTGAAAGCTTCCAGAACATCATACCACAATTGTTCAACACGCTCCTTATCCCATGCATATGGCCTTTGATAAATAGGCATATTATAAAATGCATCGCTATCTCTAAAAAGTTGATTAATACTTCTATTTAGAGGATCGAAAATTTCTTTAGCTTCACTCATTTTTCTATTTTTTCTTCGTTGTTTTCTTTGTTTTCTCTGCTTTTATTTTTTCCAGCAACACCGCCGCCGGTTCATAATCCGGTTCTTTTTTGCAGGCGGCGATTTCTACTTCGGAGAGTAGTTTTCCTTCAAAGGCTTTTTTCAGGATGCTTTGACGCAGGGCTTCTGCTTTTTGTAGGCTGTCTTTTATTTGCGTTTCTACTTGCTCGCAAACCGATAAACGGCTTTCAATGGCTTTGACGATTTGCTGTTGTTGTTCTAAATCTTCTGTAAAAGGAATTTCCAAATCTTTTAAATTGGGCAGACTAATACCTAAGACTGTTGTTCCACTTGAAGCCTTTAAACATCTATATTCAATTGATTTGAATAAATAATGAATATATTTATAATCTGTTGGCTTTAATGGTTTTATAACTTTTAAATCCTGATTAATTGCCGTTTCAATTTTTGAAATAATTGTTCTTCCTGGATTAATCCGAGTTGCTAATATAACTTCATCTTCCAATGCTAAATTGGATGAACTATTATTTAAACCTTCTGACGTAATAAAATCAGTTGTTGAATTTAAAAAATCTCCCTTGATATCTTTAATTGAAGCCCAATGAATATTTCCATTCCAAAAACTCTCATTTTTTTTGCTTGGTGTGCCTCCTCCAACGAAATTAAACTTATCTCCAATTCTCACCATTTCAAACTCCCCCTCAAACGCTTTTTTCAAAACGGCTTGTCGGTAGAGCGTGAGTTGGCTTTGGGCTTTTTGCAAATCCGCAATGCCCGCATCCAATGCCGAAAACAAACCTTCTATCTTTTTTACTATCGCACGCTGAATGGGAAGTGGGGGAATTAATGCAATAAAATCTTTTAAATCTTGCAAAGAAACATTTAACATTGCTCCACCTCGTGATTTTATTTTCAATTTTTCAACAAAGTGACTTAATTGAAAAACTATAAACATTGGATAAGCAAATTGATTTATTCCTCTCAAAATTGCAAATGCTTGATTTGTATTTGCAGGCAAAATACTTTCCTTCACCAAAGCAATATTTCCAATTGTTCCAGCAATTGAAAAAAGAATATCGTTTGTTTCTAATTGTGATTTTTTTTGATTCTCGTTTGCTTCTAAACTTATAAAATCTCTTATTGAATACAAATCAACTACTCCATTTTTTACATTCTCAACTTTCAAAAAATTAATTCCGCTTTTTTGAAATTTGTAACCATAAGTTGTCGGTGTTGCACCTTTTGTAATTCTTGTTGAAATTTCTTCCAACCTACACTCCACCCAATCTTCTTGCATCATGCTGCCAATACTTCATTTAGTTCATTAATAATTTGTTCCATTTCGTTGCCAAAGAGTTGGTACATTTTGCCGCGTCCACCTTGCGCATCAAAAGGCGTATAATCCAAATCCTCCATCTCGATATGGTACGAACTGGTGACATGGTCTTTGATCATCCGCAACCAATCCATCTGTTCTGGCGTAAAACGGTTGTGCTGTCCGGCATTTTGTTTAAAAACCCATTGTTTAAAATTCTCGTCGATGGTTTTATCAAAGGGTTTCAGGGTTTCATCTATTCCGCAGACTTTTCGGATAAGGGAAACCAAAGCCGTCAATTCATCTTTGGGTGCATCGCTTTGGGTTTCGCCCAAGGTTTGGTAAGCTTGCCACACATTTAGCGGCGCCAAACTGGGTTGATCCATCCGCAACTGATCCATAATTTCTTTGATCATTTTAAAGGTAATGTTCCGGCGGTTGTAGGGTTGGTTATAATAAATGCTGAGCGCTTTGATCTCGTCTTTATGGGTTTCCATGTACGCTGTAAAATCCTGTATCAAACCTTGGGCTTTGTCCACAGAAGTGGTGTCCCATTCGGATTTGGTAACGGTATCCAGATTGATATGGTCGATGATTTGGTCGTGCTGTCTCCGCACATTGTCGATGTATTCATTCAACTTTCCATTGAAATTGAGCGAGGCTTTTTTTGCCAATTCTTGTTGGGCTTCGGCTCTGGCGTTTTCTTTTTTTTGCGGGGTTAAATCTTGTTCTGGAACTTCTGCTAATTTGGTTTGGCTCAATGCCTCAATTTTATCGGGATCAAAAGCTTCAATCAGTTCACGCGTGATTTGTTTTAAATCTTTTCCGCCGCTCAGTTCCACCACATGTTCGCGTTCTTTGTCGGTAATTTGTCTGTCTAGACGAATCAAACGGTTCGCCAAAGAAAGAAAAACATCTTCTTCTTTCACGCCCATGGTTACTGCACCCAATAAATCTTTCATAGATACCGAAGGTTGGCGTTCCAAAGGTCGGCTGTCCGTCTTTTTGGATTTGGTTGCACCGATAGCATCAACAATGACGAAATGGTTTTTGTTGCGTGCGGTTTTACTTACCAATTGCAGTTTATCAACGTTGATGGTTCGTGTACCGCGTCCTTTCATTTGTTCAAAATAATTGGCGCTTTTCACATCCCGCATAAACAGTAAAACTTCCAAAGGTTTTACGTCGGTTCCCGTTGCAATCATATCCACCGTAACGGCAATCCTCGGATGATAATCGTTCCGAAAACGGTTGAGCACCGACTTGGGATCTTCGTCTATTTTGTAGGTTACTTTTTTACAAAAATCGTTGCCTTCACCAAATTCTTCCCGCACCATTTGGATGATGTCATCTGCATGACTGTCGGTTTTGGCAAAAATCAAAGTTTTAGGAACTTCATAACTACCATCTTCATTTTTGCGGTCGGGATAGATTGTAGTTTCCAACGCCCGTTTGTATTCTTTAATAATGTTTCGGATTTGGGAAATATTCACCACGGCTTTGTCTAAATCGTTCCGGCGGTATTCCGTGTCTTCATCTTCCTGTTGCCATCGTTTGGCTCGGGTGAGTTTGTCTCTTCTATCGACATACCAACCGGATTCAATCACGCCGCCGTTTTGCGAAATTTCTGTTTCGATGGAATAAACTTCATACGGCACATTCACCCCATCCAAAACGGATTCTTCATAGGTGTATTCGGATACCACATTTTCATTGAAAAAACCAAAGGTTCGTTTGTCCGGCGTCGCGGTAAGCCCAATTAGAAACGCATCGAAATAATCCAAAACCTGCTTCCAAAGGTTATAAATGGAACGGTGGCATTCATCAATGATGATAAAATCAAACTGTTCAATCGGAACCTTTGAATTATAATCCACCGGTACCGGATCTTTCTCGGACAATTTTTTCTGCAACCAAGACGATTGCTCGTTGGGATTTTCCGTTTCAGCATCATCGGTCAATTCCTCTCCCTTCAAAATGGAATACATCCGCTGTATGGTCGAAATACACACCTGACTGTCACTCGCAACATAACTGGAAGTCAAACGCTGGACATTGTACAATTCTGTAAACTTGCGGTTATCGTCTTTCGGTTGATACGCCATAAATTCCTGCTCCGCCTGTTCGCCTAAGTTCTTTGTGTCCACCAAAAATAAAATCCGTTTGGCTTTTGCAAATTTCAGCAAACGATACACAAAAGTTGCGGCAGTATAGGTTTTCCCTGCGCCCGTCGCCATCTGTATTAAAGCACGCGGTTTGTTGGCTTTAAAGGATTTTTCTAATTCGTTTATCGCTTTTATCTGCGCAGGACGCAATCCATCCGTATCCAAATTCGGTAATTCCTGTAATCTTTGACGCAATGAATTTCCGCTTCTGAACCATTCCAATAAGGTCTCCGGTTGATGAAACCAAAAGATATTTCGGCTTCGGGATTTTGGATCTCGGTAATCGGTAAAGCGGGTAACCGTTCCCGTACTTTCGTACACAAAAGGAATCCCTTCAGTACTTTTAAAATATTTTAAATCGGCCTGAGCATAATTCTGAGATTGCTCTTCCACCACCGTCAAGCGATGTCCTTCACTTTCTTTTTTGGCTTCGATAATCGCTAAAGGTTGCTGATCCACAAAAAGCACATAATCAGCCGGACCAACAGAAGTTTGGTACTCCCGAACCGCAATTCCTTTGGAAACACTAAAATCAATTTCATTTTTAGACTGCACCACCCAACCGGAAGCGCACAACATCTCATCGATGCGGTCGCGGGCGATTTGTTCAGGGTTTTGGTTGGCTACCATTTACTTTTTTAGTATAGAATTTGTAAATATAAATAATCAATTTAGAAGTAAAACCATAATCTGTTTATGCCAACTCAAAAATTTGAAATCGGTTTTGATTGATTTCAAATGCATCACCGACTTTTTTACCCAAAAGTTGTTGTGCCAAAGGTGTTTGTTCTGAAATGCTGATGTATTTTTCTCCTTTTATTACGAATTCGCCTAAACTGGTTACGATCATAATATTGCCAAATGAAGTTTTCACAATACTTCCAAATGTGATGGTTTCAGATGGTTTTTCTTTGATTCGGTTGACTAAATTTTGATGGTTTTGGTAGACTTGTAATTGGGTTTGAATCTGACGAATTTCTTGTTGCAGCATTTCGCGAGATGTTTCGTATTTGTCGCCCATGCTGCTTTTGGTTTCGGTATTGGAACTGCGCAAATCGTCGATTAAGGATTGAAGATCTGCTATTTTCGTTTCAACGATTTGATGGATTTTTTGGATGATTTCTTTGCGGTTGGACATAGGATGTGATTGATTTATAAAAGCGTTCCAAACATCAGAATTTCCAATTTATTTCCCGCTTCTATTCATTCGCCAAATTTAATCAAAAGGTTTTGTTTACTGTCAGCCCACCATAAATCTGTTGTTATTTTCTAACTTTATAAGAGCCTGTTTAAATTTCATCTATTTATTTTATTATGCGTCTTTTTGTCTGCGCTCCTGCCTCTTCGGCAGGAATGTTTATTTTTTCGCCGAATATGCCCGATTTCGACTGCAAAAATTGCCTATCAACCGAAGCTATGCTTTTCCTCTTAATATCAAATGACTAAAAATACGCTATAACAAATGCTAGAACATGTGAACGTTAGCACAACTTATTTTGGTGGTAATCACCATCAATGCTTGGGACAGAATTGCCATCAGTTGTCATACGCAACCCATTTAAAGTAGTTGAAATAAATTCCATAAAAACACTGAAAACGTTACATTTTCCCTTAAGAAATTGACGTATTAAAATAGGATCAAATGAAGTGAAATTCATTTAATCATGTTCTGTTCACAACTTATATAAATTCAATTAAATAATAATATATTATCGTTTTACGATAATTTATTTATATTTGCAGTAATAATTTATATTTACTGCGATGAAAAAATCCAAAACCATTTCCAAATTTCTGTTTTACCTTACGAGAAGTTTGGCTTGGGTATATGTAATGACGGTTGTTTACGGAAGTTTTAGTTGGTTTACCCAAACCAATTTAGAACTGGAGCAAAACCAAACCATCATCAATTATCCATTTTCGGAAAAATCTTTTCTCATTTTGGAAGACAACATGACGTATTTTGTATTTGCGTTCCTCATTCCGGTATTGTGTTACGCCTTGTTTTTCTGGTTGTTGTCCAATGTTTTTAAAGTGTTTTATCAACAAAAATTGTTTACCCAAGAAAACATCATTCACCTGAGACGGTTTTACCTCACCAACATTTTTTTACCCACGACCCTCATCATTTTTTCATCCTTTTTTATTGAGGTTGAAAAAGAAATCATTTCGATTGTCATGTTGCATCTCTTTCTCGGGGTTTTTGCTTTTTTTATGTCCGAGATTTTCAGCCAAGGACTAAATTTACAGAACGAACAAGATTTATACATTTAGATTATGCCGATCATCATCAATTTAGACGTAATGCTTGCCAAACGGAAGATGAAAAGTATGGATTTAGCTGAACAAATCGGCATTACACCTGCCAATTTATCCATTTTGAAAAATGGAAAAGCCAAAGGCGTACGCTTTGAAACCCTTGAAGCCATTTGCAAAGCTTTGGATTGTAAACCCGGAGACATCATCGACTATGTAGCATAGTTTTTCTTAAATATCACCCAATGAATACATTGAAAATCAACGATGTATCTCTTGTTTACGACAATGGATACCAGGCGCTTACTGCCATAAATTTAGAAATTAACAACGGAATTTTCGGACTTTTAGGCCCAAACGGAGCCGGGAAATCCTCCCTGATGCAAACCATCGTGGGTCTGCAAAAACCGACCGAAGGCAAGTTGCTTTTTAACGAAAATAATATCGTGAAAAATCCATTGGAAATTCAAAAACATTTGGGGTTTTTGCCGCAATATTTTGGTGTGTACCCAAAAATTTCTGCGTATGATTTGTTAGAACATTTGGCGACATTAAAGGGAATCCATAATAAAAAAGAACGCCATAATCAAATTATGAATCTGCTAGAAAAAGTAAATTTAATTGATGCTAAAAACAAGGAAGTCCACACCTTTTCCGGAGGAATGAAACAGCGGTTTGGCGTGGCTCAAGCCTTATTGGGCGAACCAAAAATTATCATCGTGGACGAACCAACTGCAGGTTTGGATCCCGAAGAACGGAACCGTTTCAACACTTTGTTGAGTGAAATCGGTGAGGAGGTCATCATCATTTTGTCCACGCATTTGGTCGAGGATGTTCGGAATCTTTGTTCCAAAATGGCGATCATCAAAAATGGAGAGATCGTCGCAGAAGGAATTCCGAAAAATTTCATCGCTGAACTTCAAGGAAAACTTTGGCAAAAAGCAGTTGATAAAGAAGAATTGTCCGATTTGGAAACCAAGTTAAAAGTTATCAGCAAACAATTGATTGAGAAGGCTTTATACGTTACGATTTTTGCAGAAACTTGTCCAAATGGTTTTGCAGCCGTAGCCCCGAGTTTAGAACAAGTTTATTTCAATCATTTAAAATAGTCACAAATGAAAGCGGTTTTTTTCAACGATTTACTTACGGCACTGAAGCAAAAAACGACTATTTTCACGCTGTTGGCTTATTTGGTTTTGGGATTTTTTGTAGGTTATCAACTCAATATTTCCATTGGTGAGGAGATTCTTGCCAATGCGCCCTACTCCATTGGTTTTATGACGGGTTTGCTGAGTTTAGTGCTCATTTTAATCGCAACGCTTTTGGCGTTTTCCATTTTATTTAAAGAAAAAGATGCCGATTTTGGATTGATTGTTTTTTCAACACCTATCAAAAAAAAGGATTTTGCTTTCGCCCGATTTTTATCGTTTTACGTGCTCACTTTGTTAAGTTTTCTTGTATTGATTTACGGTTACAGCATTGGATTGCATTTCCAAACGGAATCAGATATGAATCCTGGATTCAACCTTTGGCATTTCGTTTATCCATTTTTGATATTTGGTGTCATCAATAGTTTTTTGGTGTGCAGCATTCTCTTTTTCGTTGCCCAAAAATTTCACAACAAATTATTGGTAGCCATCACGGGCTTGTTTTTGTACATTCTGTATATGATTGTGTTGATGTTTTCCAACGCACCGTTTATGGCACAGTCTCTTCCACAATCGCTCTTTGCACAAAGGGTTTCAGCGTTGGTTGATGTTTTCGGACTTTCAGGCTATTTTTTTGAAGCCAAAGATTTAAGCGTTCAGCAAAGAAACAGCAGCGTTGTTCCCTTCCGAAATTTTTTAGTGTTGAATCGAATTTTCATCACGTTAATTTCTTTTGGAATGGTGCATTTGGGGATTCAATCGTTTTCATTTGTACCCATTTACAAAAGAAAAAATAAGAAAGTAAAACATTTGAAAACAACGGAAAATCAATCAATTCCGTTTATGAAGGCAGCTACTTCATTTACCTTAAAAACCAAATGGCAAGCAGCTTTTTCTTTTATGAAAATGGATGTCATTTATTTGTTTAAAAGCATTCCGCTCGTGGTGATTTCGCTGCTTCTTTTGTTTTATTTGGGCGTGGAAATGTTCGGCGATATTGACATGGGTATCAGGCTTCCAGAGCAATATGCGAGTTCGGGATTATTGGCGCAAACCATCAACGAAAGCTTTTATTTCATCGGAACTTTGGTGGTGGTTTATTTTGCGAACGATATTTTTTGGAGAAGCCAATCTTCGGGGTTTTCAATTATTCAAAATACCACGTTTTACGCCAAGGAAAAATTGCTGGGACACCTAGGAAGCATCACGGTTTTGATTCTTTTTCTTTCCGGATTAATGCTCGTTGAAGCCATCATTTTTCAATTTTTATTTAATTTTCCACACTTCGATTGGCAGGCGTATTTTGGATTGGTCGTTTTCAATACTTTTCCACTTTTCGTGCTTTCCATTCTTTTGCTTTTTGTCAATTTCATCAGCAAAAATAAATACGTTGCTTTAGGACTTTCCTTTTTGGTTTTCTTACTGTTGGTAACACCGATTTTGAAAAACGTTATTCCAAATCCTTTGTTCGGCGTTTTGTCAGGTTACAAAGGCCAATACAGTGATTTCATCGGTTATGGAGCGTATTTGCCCAAATTTTTGTGGCGTTTACTTTTTGGAATTTCATTAATTGGAATTTTCTTTTTTCTGTACCAAATCTTTTTCACTCGAAACAAAAAAATAGTAACCATTTCGGGCATTGGAATTTGTTTGATTTTTGGATTTGTTGGTGCTTCCAATTTTTTAGAAGGCTACGAGAAAAAAGACAAACAGACCTTTATTTCAGAGAAAGCGACCTATGAAAAAAAGTATCGGAAATACCAAAATATTCGGCAACCTACGATTAAATCTGTTTCGACTGAAATTGATTTGTTTCCCGAAAAGCATTCGTATCGCATCAAAGGAAATTATTGGGTTAAAAACCTTCACAATCAACCCATTGATTCGCTGCTTTTGAGTGTTCCCAATGATTTTAAAATTAATTCGCTCGTATTTCACTATAAAAATGAAATATTTAACCTAAAAAATTCCATCTCTGAATTGAATTTAAAACAAGCGATGCAACCGCAAGATTCGGCAAAATTGGAATTTGAATTGGAATACCGATGGAATGCGGTCAATGGTCATGATCCTTTCAACGCCATTATTGCGGATGGTTCATTTATGCGAATCAGCCGTTATTTTCCGCAATTTGGGTACGATGCTGAAAATGAAATTCCCGATAAAAATCTTCGTGAAAAGTATCATTTGGGAATTCAAACTCAAATGAAAAAATTAGAGGAAGAGAAAAATAAAATTGACGTTTTCATCAGTTTGAATATGCAAATATCCACACCTAAAAATCAAATCGCAGTCGGCACCGGCGAATTGAAAAAATATTGGCAAAATGAAGGTCGAAATTATTATCAATTCGCAGCGAATGCGGTTCCGTTTCGGTTTGCGGTTTCTTCCGCTCAATACAAAGTTCGACGAAAGCAACACAAGGATATTTTGATTGAAGTTTTGTATTATCCGTTGCACGAAAACAACGTCGATCATCTTATTGAAAATACCCAACTGACGCTGGATTATTGCACAGAAAATTTCGGTCCGTATCCGTTTAAATCCGTTCGTTTTGCAGAAGTTTCGTCGTTCACACAAGGATTTGCGGGAACGGCTTATCCTTGCGTAATTTTTATGACCGAAAATATGACGTTTAATGCGAACATCAGTGTCGACTACAACCAAGATGTGGTGAATGAATTGGCGGGGCACGAGGTGGCGCATTTTTGGTGGGGCACCAATCAGATTGATCCGGATTATCGGGAAGGGTATGCGATGCTCACGGAAAGTTTGGCGATGTACACCGAAATGATGATTTATAAAAAAATGTACGGCAAAGAAAAAATGATGGAACGCCTTGCGATTCACCAACAAATTTATGATGCGGAAAAAGGGTTTAGCGAAGATCTTTCTTTGTTGAAATCAACCAAGGAAAACGCCTTTGTTTCCTATTCCAAAGGCGCCATCGTTTTTGTGGAACTAAGCGAATTGATTGGAGAGAAAAAATTGAATTTGGCATTGAAAAACTTTCTTGAAAAACACAAATACCCGAATGCAAAACCGATTTCGACGGATTTGCTGGAAGATATTTTAAAAGTAAGTGATGAAAAGCATCAAGAAAAAATTCAAAGTCTAATCCAGTAAATGGATTTTAAACTTCTCTGGATATACAAACCTTTATAGTATTCGATACAAAATATGAAACAACCTGAAAAATTCAGTGTTTCAATAGTGATTGTGCTTTGTTTGAGTTTAAAGTTGGGAAAATAAGCGAAAATATTGGCTAAAATCGGAAAAATTAAGGATTGATTATTTTAGCAAATAATGTGTGCTTCTTCCGCCTGAACCTGCTTTGATTAAAATTTCCTTATCTACTAAATCATTTATATCTCTTAATGCAGTATCTTGTGAGGACTTAGTTATTTTCGCCCATTTAGACGTTGTTAGATTGCCTTTAAAGTTATCTAATAGTTTATTCAATACAATTCTTTGGCGTTCGTTTATAGCTGTATTTTCGTGGTTATTCCAAAATTCCGTTTTATATAGAATTTTTTGAAATATAGTTTCGGTTTCTACCAATGCATTTTTTAAACAATGAAGAAACCAAACCAACCATTCTGTAATATCGCCCGAACTATGCTGAACTTTTTGTAATACTGCAAAATACTGTTTTCGTTCTATTAAAATTTGATTGGACATACTATAAAAACGTTCAGAACTCTTATCAGAACGAGCCAACATTAAATCGGTTATTGCTCTTGCAATACGACCGTTTCCGTCATCAAATGGATGGATAATGATAAACCAAAAATGTGCAATTGCCGCTTTTAAAACTGGGTCAATTTCATTTTCTTCATTGAACCATTTGAGAAATTTAAACATTTCAGCATCCATCAATTGGGGAGAAGGTGCTTCATAATGAATCTTTTCTTTGCCCATTGCTCCCGATACAACAACCATTTCACCTGTTCTATATGTGCCAACTTGTATTTTATACATTCCACTTCTACCTGATGGAAAAAGTGCAGAATGCCAACCAAAAAGACGGTCTTCCGTAAGTGGTTGCATATAATATTGAGTAGCATCTAACATCATTTCTACCACACCCTCAACATCCCGACTACTTGGGACCAATCCTGCGACATCCATTCCTAAACGTCTTGCAATAGAGGAACGGACTTGGTCATAATTGAGTTGTTCTCCCTCAATTTCAGATGATTTTACGACATCAAGCGTTAGTGTTGTAAGATTGGTTTCTTCTTTTATGTAAAAACCTAAAGAATTCATTTGACCTAAAATTCTTCCTTGCAGATTTCGGACTTCTCCAAATATGCCATTTATGACATTATCCTGCCATGTAAAATTTGTCCAATCCTTATTTTGATGGATATATCTTGCCACAATTCTGAATTATGCAGTGAATATACATATTATTCTCCTTAAATTTGCGGTGATTAAAGTGTTTTTTCTCCGCAAAGGGAATAGCTGATAATATTATTTGATACTATCAATATACCAAACTTACTTCCCGATACAAAACTTCCCGAAAATCGTTCCCAAAATATCCTGATCCACATCGATTTGTCCCGTGATAGAGCCGATGTGTTTCAAAGTCTCCCGAAGATGAAATGCCAATAAATCTCCCGTTAATCCCATCTTCATTCCCGACTCTACACTTTCTAAAGATTCCATTGCATTTTGAAGTGCTTCTTTGTGACGGAGATTGGTAATGATCACCGCATTTTCATCGACACCCGATTTAATGGAATTCACCAATTCTGACTTTAATTTATCAAAATTAAAACCCGTTTTAACCGAAATCCCGAAATGATGCATGTTTGGATAGTGATCTTGAAGATATTTTTCAAATCGATCGGTGGCCCAGTCGTTTTTATCGATTTTGCTCAAAAGACTGAAAACAATTTTGTCTTGTAATTCTGATTCCAATTCGCGAAGCAAATCAATATCCTCTTCATAGAGATGCAAAACGATTTTCGCTTGTCTGATTTTTTCTTTCGCTTTTTCAACTCCGATGGCCTCGATCACATCTTCCGTTTCCCGTATTCCGGCCGTATCGATGAACCGAAAAGTGATCCCATCAATGGTGATCGTTTCTTCAATCGTATCACGAGTCGTACCGGCGATATCACTAACGATGGCGCGTTCTTCGTTCAGAAGTGCGTTGAGCAAAGTTGATTTTCCGGCGTTGGGTTTACCGATGATCGCCACCGGAACACCATTTTTGATCGCATTTCCGTATTCGAAAGTTGCCAATAAATTTCGAATTTTATATTTCAAATTTTGAATCAATTCTTCCAATTCGCTACGATTTGCAAATTCCACATCTTCTTCCGAAAAATCCAATTCCAGTTCGATCAAAGCCGTAAAATTGATCAATTCTTCTCTCAAATCTTTTAATTCAGTTGAAATCCCACCTCTCATTTGGTTGAGCGCGACTTGATGGGAAGCCTTATTTTCTGCAGAAATCAAATCTGCAACAGCCTCCGCTTGTGACAAATCAATTCGACCATTTAAAAACGCGCGTTGGGTAAATTCGCCTGGTTCCGCCAATCTCGCTCCTTTTTGAATCAATAAATCGATGATGGCTTGCTGAATAAAAGGAGATCCATGGCAATTGATTTCCACCAAATCCTCTGCAGTAAAAGTTTTGGGTGCTTTAAAAATGGCAACCATTACTTCATCTATATTGGTTACATTCTTTTGCGTTTCCTGTTTTGTATCTACGATAAATCCATATTGTACCGTATGAGAATCAACTTTTGTCAAGTCTTTTCCTTTAAATATTTGGTTGACAAGGGAAATGGAATCCGGACCGGAAATGCGGATGATTCCAAGAGCGCCAACACCCTGAGCCGTTGCAGTAGCACAAATCGTATCGTTTTGAAACATTTGGCAAAATTAAGAATTATTTACGGGTGAATTTTTAAAAACAAGAATTAGTCGCTCAGGGTAAAATGGGTTGAGAAAAAAGCTTATATTTAACTCAAAACTAAAACGATACATCATGCATGACAAATTCATCAACCGCTATAATTTTTTGGTAGATTGGGGAGGCAAACAAATAGGTGTTTCAGAAATTTCAGGACTCAATATCGAAATCGAACCCATATTAGTTCGAAATGGCGACTTCAGAGAAGGTACGGAAATGATCATCCCTGGTCAGAAAAACTATTCGGAAGTTATTTTCAAAAGAGCAATTTCAAAAAGCGACAACGATTTTTACAACTGGATCAGCACTAAAGATTTAGGCACAATAGAAAGACGAAATATTACGATTAAATTACTAAACGAAAAGCAAGAACCGGTAGTGATGTGGAAACTAAAAAACTGTTTTCCTACGAAATATTTGGGACCTATCCTTCAAGCAAATGATTCTAAAATTGCAATCGAATCTTTGGTAATTGTACATGAAGGATTGACTATAGAGCATTTAGATTGATTTTTCTACCAATAGTTTTTCAGATACTTTTGAACTTAAAACCTCAATTTCACCATTGAACCTTACGGTCATGTTTTGATCAAATTTTTCTTTTTCCAAAATCTCGATTTGGATCTCCAACGTGATATTTTTTGAATTCAAATACTTTAAAAAATCATCGTTAGAATGAGTTACAGCGACCAATTTCACCATGTCGCCCGGCTCAAATTGACTTAAAGTTTCATAAGTATTCCACCTGATCACGCCTGAAGCATCTGGAATCGGCGAACCATGAGGGTCAACCGTCGGAAAATCAAGCAATTCGTCCATTTTTGCAAAAAATTTAGGCGAATGGATATGCTCGATTTGCTCAGCAACTTCATGCACTTCTTCCCAACCAAAACCCATTTTCTCCACCAGAAACATTTCAGTTAAGCGGTGTTTTCTGATGATGGAAAGTGCTTCTTTTGTACCCGATGCTGTCAATTGAATCGGTTTATAGGATTCGTAATTTAAAAAACCTTTTGCAGCTAATTTTTTTACCATGCTGTTAACCGTCGGCATTTTGATATGCAAAGATTCGCTTAATTCTTTTACCGTTACTTCTCCAGATTTCTCTGAAAGATTAAACATGGCTTTTAAATAATTTTCTTCCGTAAATGAATTCATGCTGCCAAATTACGAATTTGATTTCTTCTTTAATTCAAGAAGGGTAATTTCCGGCCAAATCCCTACTCTACCCGGATAAGCATGAAAACCAAATCCGCGGTTTACGTACAAATAGCGATTGGCGGTGTGGTACAGTCCTGCCCAATATTTGTAAACATATTCCGCCGGACTCCATTTGATCCATCCCGGAATCTCTATCCCAAACTGCATCCCATGCGTATGACCACTTAATGTCAATTGATAATTCATCGCATTTTCCCTAACTTGAACCTCCCAGTGAGATGGATCATGTGACAAAAGGACTTTAAAATCAGTCGGTTGCAAACTATCTGAAGCCTTTTTCAAATCTCCATATTTCTGAAATCTTCCGGCTCCCCAATTTTCAATCCCAACCAATTTGATCTCTGAATGTTCATTTTTCAATGAAACCGATTCATTTAACAATAATTTGAATCCAATTTTAGGAAAAATGGCCTTGATTTTTTGAAAATTCAAATTCCTTTCTTTTTCTGAATTCCAAGTAGAATAATCACCATAATCATGGTTTCCTAAAACCGAATACTTACCAAATTTAGGATTTTTTATCTCTGAAAACATCTCGATCCAGTCGTCCATTTCATACGCAAAATTATTGACCAAATCTCCCGTAAAAACCAACAAATCAAAATCCTGATCGTTGATCAAATCGATACCATGCTGGATTTTCTCCCGATGATCAAAACTACCGCTATGAATGTCAGACAATTGCATGATTTTCATCCCATCAAACTCCTCCGGCAAATCATCAAAATAAACCGTTTGTTTGATCACTTTATAATTGAAACGACCTTGAACGATACCATATAAAACGGAAATAAATGGAATTGATGCAGCTCCAAGCGCAATTGTACTTAAAAATTTACGTCGAGTTGGCAACAATTGCGCATCAGCGCCGGCACTTCCCGAACAGAAATTAAAAATACCGGTAAATACCCTCAAAATATCTTCGCCCATTAAGAAAACTGCAATGACCGCTTTAGGTAAATAAACCAATAACAATAATCCGGATGCCGTTAAAAATTGTCGGTTTTGACCGATGGATCGATCAAAATTATAAAAAGTAACGATGATAAAAACCAAAATCAAAACAGAAACCAAAAGATATCCTCTTTGCAACCAACGGTTGTCAAAAAGGGTTTTAAACGCTTGGAAAGCGTACCATTCAATCAATAAAATGACTCCAAAAAAAACCAACCAACGCATCCTCATTCTATTTCATTTCTTCACCACAAATAAACAAGAAATTTCATAAAGACATTCATTCTTAATTGAAATTTAACGAGAAGAAACTTCAAAATTTTTACCTTTCGGCCAATTTATAATTATGGACAGAAGAAAATTTTTTAAATATGGTAGTTTAGCTGCTGCAGGAACAGCCATCCTTTCACCGATTGATGTTTTCGGAAAAGAAATCGATTACGTAAACAAAGGTGGTACAGCAAAAAACATCATCATGCTCATCAGCGATGGTATGAGTACCGGGACGCTCAATATGGCCGATTTGTATCTCAACCGAATTCATGGAAAAAGTTCCACTTGGATGTCTTTGTACAAAGAAAATAAAGTTTCCCGCGCATTGATGGATACGGCTTCGGCAAGTTCCATCGTAACTGATTCTGCTGCTGCAAGTTCAGCATTTGGAGGTGGGATCAGGGTTAAAAACGGATCGCTGAACATCAGTCCAAATGGAAAAGAAAATCTACCCATTTGGCAAAAGTTTAAACAAAAAGGTAAAAAAGCAGGTTGCGTTACAACCGTTCCGATTACACATGCTACGCCGGCAGGATTTTGTGTTTACAATGACAGCCGAAATGCCCAGTCTGAAATAGCGGAAGAATATTTAAAACAAGGATTTGATGTTTTGATGGGCGGTGGTGACCAATATTTTAATTCGCAAAAAAGAAAGGACCGAAAAAATATTTATGAGGAATATGAAAAAAAGGGCTACAAAGTTGTAAAATCTAGAGGTCAATTGATGAATTCTCCAAATGACAAACCGCTTTTGGGTGTATTTGATCATGATGGACTGCCTTTCACCATCGACCGAAATTCCTCAAAAGAATTAGAAAATAAAATTCCTACACTTGCTGAAATGACCCAAAAAGCCATCGATTGTATGAAAACTCATCCAAAAGGTTTTGTTTTACAAGTAGAAGGTGGAAAAGTGGACTGGGCGGCTCACGCCAACGATATTGCCGGACTGATTCACGACCAAATTGCTTTTGATGAAGCACTGAAAGTTGCCATGGATTTTGCAGAAAAAGATGGAAACACATTGGTCATCGTAACCACAGATCATGGAAATGCCAATCCGGGTGTTATTTATGGGAAAAATGCCAACGAAAATTTTGAAAGTTTACAGCAATATTCCCATACCAATGAATATTTACTCAACCAAATCCATCCAGATTCTTCTGAAAAACAAATCAAAGAATTGGTAGAGCAAGAAAATGGATTTTCTCTAAATTCTGAAGAGATCAAATTGATTAAATCTTATTACAGTGGTTTGGTAAAAGAAGATGGATTGTACAATTATAAAAATTTACCTTTTAAAACTTTTTCTGAAATCCAAAAAAACCATAATTCCATAGGATGGATCAGCATGGATCATTCGGCTGATTATGTAGAATTGGCGATGTTTGGACCGGGAAGTGAAAATTTAAAACCATTTATTAAAAACACAGATATTCATTATTTCATGCTGGAAGCAGCTGGAATTGAAAATAAATTTTGACATTTTTCTGATTCAGTTTCAATTGTTTAGGTTAATGAAACTCTATTGAAATGTTAAAGAATTCAAAAAAATGTTTTAACTTGCGGATTCTTAAAGGGTAAATTTTTGGGTATGCTAGATTGGTTCTATGGATTAACTTCACCTGAACAGGTTTTTTGGGCATTGGCTATCATTGCATCCACTATTTTTTTGTTCATACTCATCAGCACTTTTGCTGGTGGTGATGCAGAAACTGACGTTAATTTGGATGGTGCAGGATTTCAATTTTTCACCTTTAAAAATTGTGTAGCATTTTTCGCCATATTTGGTTGGGTTGGTATCGCTTGCCTTCACCAAGGTTATGGTTTGATAACCTCTACCATCATTGCTTCAGTTTGTGGTTTCATCATGATGGGCATCATGGCTGCATTATTTTATTATGTAAACAAAATGTCGGAAAGCGGAACATTGGAATACCAGAATGCTGTCAATGCAACCGGAGAAGTTTATTTGGAAGTAGGAAAAAACAGATCAAAAGCCGGAAAAGTCCAAATTAACGTCCAAGGAACCCTAAGAGAAATGACTGCCATTACAGATTTAGACACAGATATAAAAAGAGGAACTTTAGTTAAAGTTGAGTCCGTAACAGAAAACGGCGTATTGATAATTAAACCACTTTCCCTATGATTTATACCGTTATTTTTTCACAATCCAACAGTTTAGCCCAATTCGCAGGAATCATTGGGTTGATTGTCGCCATGTTGTTTGTGATCGTTATGTTTTTTTCCATCATCAGACGTTACAAACGTTGTCCTTCTGACCGGATTTTAGTTGTATATGGAAAAACCGGAAAAGGACAATCTGCCAAATGTATCCATGGTGGTGCAGCTTTTATCTGGCCGGTCATTCAGGATTATGAATTTCTGGATTTGACGCCGATGTCCATTGAAGTAAATTTGACCAATGCTCTGAGCCGACAGAACATCCGTGTCAATGTCCCTTCTCGCTTTACGATCGGAATTTCTACAGATCCCGGTGTGATGCAAAATGCTGCCGAACGTTTATTGGGTCTGGGATTACAAAACATTCAAGATTTAGCTCAAGAAATTATTTTTGGCCAATTGCGTTTGGTGGTAGCTTCCATGGATATCGAGGAAATCAATTCTGACCGTGATAAATTCTTACAAAACATTACCGATAACGTTGAAGCAGAATTACAAAAAGTTGGTTTAAAATTAATCAACGTAAACATTACGGACATTCAGGATGAATCTGGTTATATCGAAGCACTTGGAAAAGAAGCTGCAGCTCATGCGATCAATGCTGCCAAAATTTCGGTTGCCGAAAAAAACAGAGACGGAGCCATCGGTGAGGCAAATGCGCAACAAGATGAAAGAACGAGGGTTTCGAGTTTGTTTGCACAAGCTAAAATTGGTGAAACACTTGCTGAACAAAACGAACGTACGCAAGTTGCCGCTTCTTTGGCCGAAGCCAAAATTGGGGAAGCCAATGCTTTTCAAAACGAAAGAATTCAAATTGCAGCTGCCAATGCCAAAGCAGTTGAAGGAGAGAATTTAGCCAAAATCGAAATCGCAGAATCAGATGCATTGCGAAGACAAAAACAAGCGGAAGCAGAAAAACTAGCTTCGGCATCTGAAAAAGTACAAAGCGCTCGAGCTTTACAAGAAGCTTATGAAGCAGAGCAATTGGCAGAAAACAAACGGGCAGAAAGAGACAAGGCCACCCAACATGCCAATGTCGTGATACCGGCAGAAATCGCAAAAAGTAAATTGGTCATCGAAGCAGAAGCAGAAGCAGAAATGATCCGCCAAAAAGCAAAAGGTGAAGCAGATGCGATTCTTTTGAAAAAAGAAGCAGAAGCAAAAGGACTCTATGAAATCCTCACCAAACAAGCCCAAGGTTTGGAACAGATCGTAAAATCAGCCGGTGATGACCCGAAAGATGCAGTATTGTTATTGATTGCGGATAAATTACCGGAATTGGTAAAAACACAATCAGAAGCCATCAAAAATATCAAAATCGATAAGGTTACGGTTTGGGATGGAAATGGAAACAACGCAGACGGAAAAACCTCAACTGCCAATTTTATTTCCGGTATTTATAAAGCCGTTCCGCCGCTTGAAGATATGTTCAATATGGCTGGAATGCAATTGCCTTCATATCTGAAAGGAGAAGAAAAAAATGAAATTGCGCCAACTCAACCTATCCCTCCTACTCAAAACTTAAGCAAGACAGACTCAACTGAAGAGAAAGATTTGTCAGATGACAATGTAGCCCAATAAAGCTGTGTTGTCCAAATTATTATTGTTTTTATAAAAAAATAACTGTTGTATGCTTGATTGGTTTGAAATATTAAATTGGTACGAACAGGTACTTTGGATCTTGTCCATCGTATCTACTTTTATATTTTTCTACCAAATTATTTCCACCATCATCAAAAGAAAGCCCGATAAAAAAAGAAAATACATTTTTTCCAATTTTCTGGCATTTAAAAACATTGCGGCGTTTTTCTCCATGTTTGGTTGGGTCAGTATTTCAAGTCTTTACCAAGGATTTGGCTTATCTACATCTCTGATTATAGGTGTCTTAAGTGGAATAATTTTGATGGCGGTGATGTCTGTTCTGTTTTATTTCATTCAAAAATTAAAACAAAATCAAACCCCAGAAGCCACTCAAAATGTCAATTCGATCGGAGAAGTCATCAGTGATATAGGAAGAAAAAGAAGCAGTTCCGGTAAAATTCAAATCCATATCAATGGTGTATTGAAAATCATGGATGCCATGACCGACTTTGACCATGATGTGAAATCCGGCACCAAAATACGAGTCGATTCTGTCACTTCTACCGGTATTTTTATCGTAAAACCCATGCTTTAAACCTACAACCAAAAAAACATGAAAAAAAAACTCCTAACCATTTTCACCTTAAGCCTTCTCAGTTTTTCGTATGCACAACAAATTAAAATTCTCAATTTAGATAAACCAACTGTTTCTTTCCGCGGACTTTCAGTTGTAGACAATTATGTGCTCTGGGTAAGTGGTACAAATGGGACAATCGGTGTAAGTTATAATGCCGGAAAAACATTCAACTGGATCAATTTAGATCAATACAAAGAATTGGATTTTCGTTCCATTTACGCATTGGATGCCATGAATGTCATCGCAGTTGCAATAGGCTCACCCGGTATCATCATCAAATCAACTGACGGAGGAGCCAATTGGAAAGAAGTGTACAAAGATGAATCGCCAGAAGTGTTTTTGGACGCCATCGATTTCTCGGTATACAATCAGAATTTAGGTGTTGTAGTAGGGGATCCCATAAATGGCGAACCTTATGTTTTAAAAACCGTGGATGGAGGAGATACTTGGAAAAAAGTTGACCCAAAAAATCTACCGGTTTTTGCCAAAGGAGAAGCTTTTTTTGCGGCGAGTAATTCCAATGTAAAACTTTTGGACGAAAATACTTTTATCGCAGTTACAGGCGGTGAACATTCTTCCATTATGTACAATTCCGTACCACCGGTAAAAGTAGCCTTGCCAAAATCTGAATCCAAAATGGCCGGCGCAAATGGACTCGATTATTATTCATTGGAAAATTTTGGATTGATTGTTGGAGGAGATTTCGAGAAGCCCAATTCTTCTGAAAACAATTTATTTGTTTTCGAATTGAAAGAAATGAAAACCCCGATCATCTCCACTCCAGTAAGTTCACCCAAAGGCTACAAAAGCGGTGTAAGTATTTTAAACGGAACTCATGCACTGGTATGCGGATTGACAGGCGTTGACATAACGAAAGATCGAGGTCAAAACTGGACCAACATCAGCGGTACCGGTTACCATAGTTGCAAAAAAGCAAAAAATGGCAACAAAGTATACCTGACCGGACCAAATGGAAGGATTGGCTACTATCAAGAATAGCCCAATATCTAAACAAAATGAAATTGAACTTCAAGCCCAAAAAAAAATACCTATACTGGATCGGCGGATTTTTTCTGGTTTTAATCCTTTTTCATTTTGGTATCAATTTTTGGATCAAAGCAAAAGTTCCAGCCATCATAGAGGAAAGAAATGATACGGCTTATGAATTTACTTATGAAAATTTAAGTTTTTCTTTATTGACCAATAGTTTGTCGCTAGAGGGAATCAGCATCAAGCCCAAAGAAAATTTCCCTGAAAAAGTTCCAATTGATTTCGAAGCAAAAGTCGGAGAAATCAACGTTGTGGGCGTAAACTTCATTAAACTACTAAGAAAAAAGAATTTAAGTGCTTATTCCATCCAAATCAATCGCCCCGAAATCACTTATTTTCAACCCATTGAAAAAGACACAACCAAAAGTTCTTCCAAACTGGGGACGGTCATTCAAGTCAGCAACTTCGGGATCCATGATGGATTTTTTACAATGTTTGCCCAAGACCGAAAAACCAAAATCTCTCAAATCGATAATCTCGATATCGAATTGGATGGTGTGAATCTTTCTGAAAGAACTTTGGAAAAAAACATTCCTTTCACCTACTCTACTTTTGAATTGACTTGCGGTGAGGTTTTCTTCCAATTGAATCCATCACAAGAATTAAAAAGCAATAGTTTCAAAATCAACAACAACTTATTTATCCTCAATGGATTCAAAATCAACACCATTGACAGCCTTACTCACCTAAAACCCAATTCTAAACCTTATCGCTTTTTACCTGAAGTAAAAGCACCAACTGTGACGTTTACAGGTTTGGATTGGCATTTTGATCATAGAGAAAATTTTAATTTCAAAGCTTTGACCTTAAAGTTTGATTCGGTAGATGTTCATATTCAAAATAAAAACGAACTTCCTGCAGAAATTGAAAAGGATTTTGGGAATTTAATTCCATTTAAATTGGATATAGGAAAAGTTCTAATCAACGATTCACGTTTGCGCATACAAAATACACTTGATGCCAAAAATCTAAATGTTCAAATCGAATCGATCAAAAATGAAATAGGAAAAAAACTAACCGTCGAGAATTTCATCATCGAACACCCGCAAGTCACTACTTTTTCAGGAAAAAACAAAGAAAAAACAAATAAAACAGCCAAAACGATCTTCAGAGATATCATTCAATTAAAAAAATTGGAAATCAAAAATGCCGATTTTAAACTGAATCAGCTTCAAAACCAAAAAAATATTTTGGCTGTAAATCAAGTGAATTTTTTGATGGAAAACATCGAAATGAATCCTCAAACCTTTTCAGAGCAAATCCCAATCATTTATAAAACCGTTCAATTTTCTGCCAAAAATTTGGACTATCATCCCAATTCGGTTTATCAATTAAAATCCCAAAACATTTCATTTGAAAAGGATGATTTTAAATTGAATCAATTTGAAATGAAACCCAAAATTTCACGAAGACAATTTGTCAATAGTTTGAAAAAAGAAAAAGATTTGTACACTATTACCGCAAAATCAATTGGGATTTCAGATTTAGACTTTGGTTTTCAAGGAAATGATTTGTTCTTTAAAATCCCTCAAATGGATTTGGAAACGGTTCATGCCAATGTTTTCCGAAGTAAAATCCCGCCAGATGATTTAAAAAAGAAATTATTATACAGTAAATTGCTTCGGGATTTGCCGATTATTCTGGAAGTAAAAAACATCGATTTAAAAAATTCTCAAGTCGAATATGAAGAAGAAACACTAGAAAGTTCAGGAGCCGGAAAATTGACTTTCTCTAATTTCAATGCCAACATCCAAAATGTTTACAGCGGACGTCAAAAATCAAGTGTTCCGGATGTAAAAGCGGATATTACAACCAATTTTATGAAAGACTCCAAACTCACTGCTATTTGGACTTTTAATCCCATGAATCGGACGGAAAAATTCAATATCAAAGGAAGCATTTTCAATTTCGATGCCCGGAAGATGACACCTTTCATCAAACCTTATCTTCATGCTACAGTAGAAGGAAATATGCGGGAAGTACGTTTTAATTTTACAGGAAATGATGTGAATGCAAGCGGTGATTTTGGTGTGAAATATGATGATCTGAAAGTTACTCTTTACAATAAAGACACTGGAAAAGTCCGGAAAGTAATGTCCACACTTGGAAATTTTGTCGTGAAATCCAATACCAAAGACCAATACAAAGAAGAACGCATCGAAACCGTTACGCGTAACCAAGACCGTTCCTTTTTTAATTTCTTCTGGAATTGCGTTCAGCAAGGTTTAAAACAAACCGTTTTGGTGATTTAATTTAACCGTCATTGCGAGGTACGAAGCAATCTTACGCCATACACCTAAACTCAAATTATTATTCAACCAAAATCTCATCCACAAAAATATAAGCAGGTTCTCCTGCGCTGATGTGTGATTCCGGAAGCTCCCCATAATTTTCGGCAATAACTTTTATATATCTTGCCGTCGTTTTCCCATCCACTTTCAGCGTTTCGATTTGGAGTTTTTCATCTTCCGGTTTTACCGAAGTTTCGATTTCACCCAATAATTGGAAATTCTTTCCATCTGTTGAAGTATAAACTTTCATACTTTTCGGCATCAGAATCCAGGGACGCGCATCCTGTAAAAAGTTGGCAGAAACAAAAGAAATTTCGGTCATTTTTTTCAAATCGATTACCGCTTCAAAATCCGTCCCCTGATAACCTTGCCAATCCCCTTTCCGCCAATTCTCCGTTCCTTGAATTCCATCAAGCAAAGCTTCCGGCGCATCGGCCGTATACAACGGATGCACTTTTGATTTGATTTGAATCGAATAATCATGAGGACGTTTGTAAAACTGTGCGGAAACGATTTTACTTTTTACGCCGTCTCTTTCAATATACGATGAAAGTTCCGATGTAGCGTAAATGGATACAGGATTTGAATATAAAGTATAGCCCAATTTATAAGTTACTCCATCAATATAATTAATGAAATAAATCGTATCCTCAGGATTCAACGATTTGATTTCCACGATCATTTCATCAGCAAATGAGCGATTTTTATATTGAAAATAAGGAACCGGAACGATCGGTTGTGGGTCTTTTTGAATCAACTTCTGGACATTTCCAAATCCCAAATTATGCAAATCTACCTTTGAAGTATTTTTTGTAATAATTTGAGACGTTCCATCCTCAAAATTGATTTTGATTTCATCGAAATAAGGTGTTGTCGTTTGCCAGCCTATTTCACCCGGCGTTACGGCATAAATCCCCATCGTACTTAAAATATACCAAGCGCTCATCTGTCCACAATCTTCATTCCCAATCAATCCATCGGGCGAGTTGGTATAAAAAGTATCGAGAATTTGATGCACTCTTTGTTTGGTTTTTTCCGGTTTCCCTACATAATTGTACAAATAAGCCACATGATGGCTCGGTTCATTTCCATGCGCATATTGGCCGATTAATCCCGTAATATCCACTTGATTTCGGCCGGTAGTTTGCGTTGGAAGTTTGAACAATTCATCCAATTTCTTTTCAAAATTTTTATTTCCTCCGTGAAATTGAATCAGTCCATAAATATCATGCGGAGCAAAAAATGAATAATGCCAGCTGTTTCCTTCCGTAAAATGATTGTTTACCTCTCGCCCATCAAAAGGCGTCAACCAAGCACCGTTTTTTTTGGGTCGAAATAATTTCGTTTCCGGATCAAAAAGATTTTTCCAACTCTGCGAGCGTTCCATAAAATAATGGTAATCTTCCATTTTTTGAAGTTTTAACGCCATTTGAGCTATACACCAATCGTCATACGCATATTCGACCGTTTTCGAAACGCTTTCATGTTCATCATCGATAGAAATAAATCCATTCTTTTTATAAGCTTCTAATCCCAAATGATTCAACATTGCAGAATGTTTGGAAGCTTCATATACTTTTTCATAATCAAATTCAAATCCTTTCATCATCGCATCTGCAATCACTGAAACCGAATGATAGCCGATCATGCAATCAGTCTCATTCGCAGCCAATTCCCAAACAGGAAGCCTTCCACCCTCTTCATATTGTCTGATAAATGTTTTGATAAAATCCACCGTACGTCTTTTTTGGATCAAAGTATAAAGCGGATGCGCCGCTCGGAATGTATCCCAAAGCGAGAAAACCGTGAAGTATTCAAAATCCTTCGCTTGATGAACTTTGAAATCCCGCCCCATGTATTTTCCATCCAAATCCTGAGCAACATTGGGCTGGAGCATCGTATGGTAAAGCGCTGTATAAAAAATGGTCAATTTATTTTTGTCGGTGGATTTTACTTCTATTTTGGATAATTCTTTGTTCCAAATTTCCTCAGCTTTGGTTTTAACCTTTTGAAAATCCCAGTCTTTGATCTCCATAGTATTTAATCTAGCGCCTTCAAAACCCGTAAAGGACAGCGAAACTTTTACCATAAGTTCATCGCCTTCTTTTACATTTCTAGAAATGATCAATCCATTGTCGATGATTTTACTCGCATAATTCAGGTTTTCCCAGTTTTGATGCGATTGTACCTTCCCGAAACTCATCGATTGGTTAAACTCAATTCTCGCCCAAATCTGTTGGTTGGTAGCCCAAGATTCACTTTTACGGTAAACTTCAATTGTTTTGTTATCAATAATTTTAATTTTTCCGTCCAATAATTTATCTCGGTGGTTCAAATCCAAAATGATATTGGCTTTTCCTTCTTTGTTGAATTTGTATTTATGAAACCCAACACGTGTTGAAGTCGTCAATTCAACATCCACATCGTATTTGTCCAAATGAACGCTGTAAAATCCGGCCGATGCTTTTTCATTTACATGGCTAAATCGAGACGAATATTCCGTTGGAACAAAAGATTCTACGCCCATCGTAGGCATCAATAAAATATCGCCATAGTCTGAAACTCCCGTTCCGCTTAGATGTGTATGTGAAAAACCATAAATCAAATTATCAGAATAATGATAACCGCTGCATCCATCCCAACTTCCATCAATGCGCGTATCGGGTGAGAGCTGTACCATCCCAAACGGCAAAGTCGCACCAGGAAAAGTATGTCCATGGCCTCCTGTTCCTATGAAAGGATTGACATATTGATGGTAATTTTGGGCCAATAAAATTAGGGGGAAAAAAATCAGTGAGAGAAAGTAATTTTTTTGCATTTCATAAGGTTATCTCTCAAAAATAGGAAAGAAAGCCTAAAAACGCTATACATTTGGAAATGAAATTTTAAAAATATGAAAACCGTATTGATTACCGGAGCCACTTCAGGAATCGGAAAAGCTACTGCAAAGAAATTGGCCAAAGACTTTCGTCTGATACTCTGTGGAAGAAGACAAGAGAAATTGGATGAATTGAAATCCGAATTGGAAAAAATTACCGAAATCACGACGTTGAACTTTGATGTCCGGAAAAAACATGAAGTTTTTAATGCTATTCAAAGTTTATCGGAAAACTTCAGACAAATCGATATCCTCATCAACAACGCTGGAAATGCGCATGGATTGGCGAGTTTTCAGGATGCTGATTTAGAAGATCTGGAAGCGATGATCCTGGGAAATACGCTGGGCATCATTTATGTCACCAAAGCGGTTTTGCCGTTTTTGACCAAAAATTCAGGACATATCGTGAATCTCTCTTCCATCGCCGGAAAAGAAGTCTACCCCAACGGAACGACGTATTGCGCATCCAAATTCGCAGTCGAAGCATTGAGCAAAGGAATGCGGATGGATTTGTTGAACGATGGAATCAAAGTCACGAACATTGCGCCCGGATTGGTCGAGACCGAATTTTCCATAGTTCGGTTCAAAGGTGATGAAGATCGATCCAAAACGGTTTATTCGGGTTATCAACCATTGAAGCCGGAAGATTTAGCGGAAACGATCTATTTTGCTTTGATGCAGCCGGAACACGTACAACTCGCTGACATTACAATTTTACCGAAAGCCCAGGCATCGGCTACACAGGTTCTAAAAAATATTTCTCTTTAGTTTTCGTTTTAATTGAAATCAATTCCGATGAAAAAATTTCAAATCTTATTTTATAGTTTTCTTTTACTTTCAATTTCTTCTTGTTCCAGTAATGACGACGAAGGAGGTTCTGAAAATCCGTCACTCGAAGCCGAAACACGGATGAATGTTGCTTATGGCTCAAATCCGCAGCAGGTTTATGATTTGTATTTACCGGCTAACCGAAATACTTCTGACACAAAACTGGTTTTTTTAATTCATGGCGGCGGATGGACCGGTGGAGATAAAAACGATATGATTGCGTTTGTGCAGTATATCCAAGCCAATCACCCTGATAAAGCCATTGTCAATGTGAATTATGTATTGGCAGACGAAACACATTTTGCATTCCCCAATCAATTTAACGACATCCAAGCCATCGTTCAAAAACTGACTTCTGAAAGGGAAGAACTGCAGATAAATCCGACTTTTGGGATGATTGGGACCAGTGCGGGAGCACATTTGGCGATGATGCACGATAGCAAATTTGACAACGGAAATCAAGTCGTGTTTGTGGCTGACATCGTCGGTCCCACCGATTTTAACGATCCTTTTTATGTGGATAATTTCCCAATCGAAGAACATTTGAATCAATTGGTGGATCAAAATGCTTATCCGGCCGGAACCGATTTTTTAACTGAATTGAGCCCGATTACGCATGTAGGAAATATGACTTCGCCAACTTGTATGTTTTATGGAACGGTCGATCCACTTGTTCCGGAAGAAAATGGGGAGAATATGAAGTTAAAATTGGATCAAAATGGAATCCAAAACGATTTACGCATTTACGAAGGAAGTCATGGAAATGATTGGAGCGTAGAAGCCTACACGGAACTTCAAACCATCATAGACAGCTATATCACCACTTATTTGGATTGAGAATCCAGAATTTTTCGGTTTATTTTTTTGACTAAACCCGGTCCTTCATAAATAAATCCGGTATAAATCTGAACCAAACTCGCACCGGCACTCAATTTTTCAATTGCATCTTCAGCCGAATGAATGCCACCGACACCGATGATTGGAAAAGCATTGTTACTTTTTTCTGAAAGAAATCGGATGACTTCGGTAGAACGTTTGGTCAATGGTTTTCCACTTAAACCACCTGTTTCTTTTTGATTTTTTGAGTCTAAATTTTCTCTTGAAATCGTTGTATTTGTTGCAATAACGCCAGAAATTTTTGTGGTTTTCACGATGTCGATGATGTCCCATAATTGTTCGTCGGTCAAATCCGGGGCAATTTTCAATAAAATGGGACGAATTTTCGGTTTCGATTCATTTTTCTTTTGCAATGCCAAAAGCAAATCGGTCAAGGGTTCTTTTTCTTGCAATTCACGTAAATTCGGCGTGTTGGGACTGCTGACATTGACCACAAAATAATCGACCACACTGTAAAGCGCATCAAAACAGAGTTCATAATCATGAATCGCCTGATCGTTTGGCGTCAGTTTATTTTTCCCGATGTTTCCACCGATCAAAACCTTTTGGTTCTTTCTCAATCGTTTGGCCGCTTCCCAAGCGCCATGGTTGTTAAAACCCATGCGGTTGATGATGCCTTTGTCTTTTTTCAGTCGAAACAATCTCGGTTTTTCGTTTCCAGGTTGGGATTTGGGTGTAACGGTTCCGATTTCGATGAATCCAAACCCCAAATGGGTGAGTTCTTTGTACAATTTGGCATCTTTGTCAAATCCGGCAGCCAATCCGACTGGATTTGGAAATTTCAACCCAAAAACTTCGCGTTCCAATTTTTCATTTTTCACGACAAAACAACTTCTCAAAATTTGGGAGACCAATGGAATTTTGCAACTCCATTTTAAAAAAGTAAAAGTAAAATGATGTACTTGTTCAGGGTCAAATAAAAACAATAATGGGCGAATGAAGATTTTGTACATCTGATAGAAAACTGTGGCAAAATTAAAAAAATAAACTTTGATTCTCTCGGAAAGAAAACCAAAGATTATGTTTGTTCCTTTCAAATTTTGAATCGAAAAATTATTTCGCCAAATAACCACCGTCAATCGGATAATAAGTTCCGGTTGCAAAAGAGGATTTTTCAGATGCTAACCAAAGCACCAATTCAGCAACTTCTTCTGCTTTTCCTAAACGTTGAAAAGCATGTTGGGTTTCTAAATATTTCAAAGTTTCTGAAGATAATTCATTTTCGATCAAGGGCGTTAGAATAAATCCCGGCCCTACAGCGTTGATGCGTACGTTTTCAGTTGCGTATTCCCATGCAGCAGTTTGTGTCAAACCCAAAACACCATGTTTAGCAGCTGCATAAGCAGAAGAATTGGCAAATCCAACCGCACCTAAGATCGACGCCATATTGATGATGCTACCTCCTACTTTTTTGATTTCAGGTATTTGATAGTGCATGCCATAAAATACGCCATTCAAATTGATATTAATTACTTTTTCCCAACCTTCTAAAGAAAGATCTGCTACTTTATTGGCTTCCCCACCTATACCGGCATTGTTGACCGCAATATGCAAAGCACCAAATTTCTCTACCGTTTTTTCTACCACCTTTTGATTGTCTTCAGGAGATGAAGCATCTGCTTTGATAAATAAAATATCACCGGAAAATTCTTTTTCTATTTCATTGCCCAAAGTTTCGTTTAAATCCGTCACCACGACCTTTGCTCCTTCTTTTACAAATAATTCTACACATGCTCTTCCTATTCCGGAAACGCCACCTGTGACAATGGCTACTTTGTTTACTAATGCTTTCATTTTATGTTTTTTAGTTTGAATTTATTTTTTCATTTCAATAATGTTCTTGAAACTTCTTAAAGGTTTTGGATAAGCTTAAATCAATCTTTAATGCTTAAATAAAATCAAAACCTATAATGATCTAGGCGTAAATTATTAGCTAAGGATTGATTACTGAAAGCAATTTAGGCATAAAAACAAACTAAATTTTAACGTTTTAAATATTTAGCTTTTTTTTAATAGCCCGGATGGCAGTGGCATCCTTTTTCCGGAGGCGAGATTTTTTGCCTTGGAAAAAGAGTGGAACGATAGTGAACTCCTTTTTCCAAGCAGCAAAAAACGAGAAAACGGAAAAAGATAGAACAGACAGCCGGATTGGCTTCAAAAATGCTTCGAAATTCTTCATTAAATCGTAGTTTTGCAGTCTAAATCGAATTGATGAAACTTCTTCCTTATAAAAATCTGTTCATCGGGATCACCGATACCTTGAACCAAGTTTTTTTTCATAACAAATATGCGGACCGGGAACTGGAAAGAACCTTAAAATCCAATCCGAAATGGGGCAGCAAAGACCGTGGCTTCATCGCTGAAACGGTCTATGATACGGTGCGATGGAAGCGGATGATCGAGGCTTCGATGGGAAAAGATGTGGCGGAAGACAATCTATGGGAGTTTGTGGGAACTTGGTTTGTGTTGCAAGATGAAAAATTACCTTTTTGGGATGAATTTAAAAAATTGAGTCCGAAAGAAATTTTGAAACGAAATCATGCGGCGACCGATAAAAATTTTGCGGTACGGGAGTCGATTCCGCAGTGGATGCATGATTTGGGCGAAAAAGAATTGGGCAACCAATGGAAAAAAGAAGTGGAAGCGATGAATATTCCTGCACCAACTGTACTTCGTGTAAATACCCTAAAGATTGACCGAAAAGGTCTGAAAAATGAATTACGGCAAGAAAGAATTGATACAGAAGTTTTATCAAAGTTTCCGGATGCTTTACAATTGAAAGAGAAAACGAATGTTTTCCGAACGCATTCTTTTAAAGACGGATTTTTTGAAATCCAAGATGCCGGATCACAATTGATTTCTCCGTATCTGAACGTAAAACCCGGAATGCGTGTAGTGGATGCTTGTGCAGGTGCGGGCGGAAAAACCTTACATCTCGCTGCTTTGATGGAAAATAAGGGACAGATTTATTCGCTCGACATTCACGAATGGAAATTACTCGAATTGAAAAAACGCGCCAAACGCGCCGGAGCGCAAAACATCCAAACCAAAGTAATTGATTCGACCAAAGTGATAAAAAAACTGGAAGGAACTGCCGACCGATTGCTCATAGATGCGCCTTGTAGCGGACTCGGTGTCATCAGCCGGAATCCTGATGCCAAATGGAAATTGAGTTTGGATTTTATAGAGTCGATACAAAAAGAACAAGAAAAAATCTTGAATGATTATTGTAAAATGGTCAAATCGGGCGGTGCGATGGTGTATGCGACTTGTTCTATTCTGCCAAGTGAAAATCAGCTTCAAGTAGAGAAATTCTTAAAAAACCATCCGGAATTTAAATTGGTTAGAGAAAAACAAATATTGCCTTCTCAGAGTGGATTTGATGGATTTTATATGGCGTATATGGAAAAAGTATAAATTTGTGAAATGCAAGACGTAGAGAATCTTTTTTTGGAGGTTGGCAAAGCCATCGATGATCGGGATATTTCCGTTGCCAAAGCACTTTTGGAAGAAATTCTACTCATCGATCCGGGTTATGGTCGTGCACATAATCATTTGGGTTGGATTTACGAAACCAAAATCAAAGATTTCAAACGCGCCAAACGCCATTATGAATTGGCCATTAAATTTTGCAAAGGTACTTATCCGGTTGTCTTTGTCAATTATGGTTATTTGTTGATTGAATTTGGAGATTTGGAGGAAGCCTTAAAAATCATTGAAGAAGGTCTTCTGGTTCCCGGCGCCGATAAAGCGACCTTATTTTACCAAAAAGGAAAAATCGCGGAACATCAACAAAATTATGCACAAGCTTTTCGCACCTATCAATTAGCTCAAAAAATGAATTTCAATAAAGATTTTCATACGATGTTGGTCAATGAAATGAATCGGGTTCAGCGTAAAATGGGATTTTGGGATAAATTGAAACTTTGGTTTTAATTAGAGCCAGTCTAAATTTCATCTAATTATTTAATGGATACTTAAAAGGTAATTTTCTATCGATCAAAAAATTGGACATCCTTTTTTTATCTTTCAAAGTTTGCGTATTTTTAGCCAAACAAAGCAAACTGAAATGAGATACCATAAATTAGGGGATATTCCAAAAAAAAGACACGTGGTTTTCAAAGATGAAAATGGGAAACACCGCTACGAACAATTGTTTGGAACAGAAGGGTTTTCTGGGGTTTCTTCTTTACTTTACCACATCCACCGACCTACGCAGATGATTCGTTTTGACGAACCTTATGACGTAAGTCCAAAGGCTGCCATAGAGAAAAACATCACACCGAGATTGGTTCAAGGGTTCAAAGCCAAACCGACGGATGATTTCCTCGAAGCCAGAACACCTTTGTTTTTCAATAATGATTTGATCATGGGAATTGCAGCTCCGCGTAAGTCCATGACCGATTATTTTTATAAAAACGGACAATGCGACGAAATGCTTTTCATCCACAAAGGAAGTGGAAAACTGAAAACATTTCTAGGTGATATTACATTTGAATATGGAGATTATTTGATCATTCCACGCGGAACAATTTACCAAATGGAATTTGATACAGAGGAAAATAAAATTCTTTATTTGGAATCCTTTTCTCCAATCGAAACACCAAGACGCTACCGCAATAAATACGGACAACTATTGGAGCATTCGCCATTTTGTGAACGTGACATCAAAGTTCCCGAATACGTGGAGCCAAAAAACGAAAAAGGTGAATTCCTCATCAAGGTTAAAAAAGCCGGAATGATCCATCCGATTACATATGCAACTCATCCATTTGATGTAGTAGGTTGGGATGGTTATTTTTATCCGTATGGATTTTCCATTCATAACTTTGAACCGATTACGGGAAGAATCCATCAACCACCTCCGATTCATCAAAATTTCGAGGGCAATAATTTTGTAATTTGTTCATTCTGCCCGCGTTTGTATGACTATCATCCGGACGCTGTTCCGGCTCCATATAACCATAGTAACATTGATTCGGAAGAAGTTTTGTATTATGTTGACGGTGATTTTATGAGTCGAAACCACATCGAACAAGGCTATTTTACACTACATCCGGGCGGAATCCCGCATGGCCCACATCCCGGAGCGATGGAGAGAAGCGTCGGTCAAAAGGAAACGGAAGAATTGGCTGTGATGGTAGATCCATTTCATCCTTTAAAATTGACACAAGCTGCATTGGATTTGGAGGATGATAGTTATAAAACGAGTTGGTTGGAAAATTGATTTAGATAGTAGATTTTAGACAAAAGAAATCCCGCAGTTTGCGGGATTTTTTGTTTTCGATTGCTGAGGTTCTCGAAGCCAATTCATTGATTTATAATCTAAATTTAAAAAATCCTCATTTATAAGGATTGTCCCTTTTTTGTTCTGCCGATAATTTTGTCATCAATAAAAATCAAATTAATTCAAGATGAAAAAATTATTAATTCTATTATTTGCCGGATTATATTTTACGGCTTGTACAAGTACAGATGATGACAGTGGAATGCCGGAAGACCAAGAAGAACCGGTTGCGAATTGTGATGTAATTGAAGTTTCAGGAACCATCAACGAACCTACGGTTTGGGAAGAAGGTTTTGTGTATGTGATTGGATCTGATTTATCGGTGCGTTCAGTTCTGACCATCAAGCCGGGAACCATCATTAAAATCAGAAATGCAAGTATCAGCATTTATGAAGAAGGAAAAATCTTGGCAGAAGGAACGGCTGACAAACGTATTGTTTTCACTTCTCTGGCTGATGACCGATATTGTGGCGATACAAATGGAGATGGAAATGCGACACAAGCAGAAAAAGGGGATTGGGTGGATTTGGATCTTCGTGGAACCATTGGTTCGGTATTCAAATATGTAGATATTTTCTATGCCGGTCAACCCAGTGGCGGAAGTAGTCAAGCTGTATCAATCGGATGGGAACAGTCTGTTGCCTTTACTTTTGACAATTGTAGAATCGCCCATACATTCTATCAGCCAGGTAGCAGTTCCTATGCGTTCTATGGGAGTTCTTATATGAAAGATGCAACTGTGAGTAAATTTACCAATAACGCTTTGTACGACAATGGAAAGCCTATTTATTTTCAGGGGTACTATCAGTTACACCAAAGCAATGTATTCCACAACCCTGAGGAACCTTCGGTAAAAAATAAATACAATGGAATTTATATTGACATAAATAGTGGAAGTGCCGGTTTATCAGTTAATTGGGACAATACGGAAGTACCTTATGTTTATGAACAGGTTAATTTAATTGGAGGAACTCCCACCGCCACAATCAATATCAAACCCAATGTAATCGTAAAATTTTCATACCCGACAGGTGGGCTTCAATCCTACAATGGCAGCGTTCAATTGGATCCTACGGCCATCCTTACTTCTTATAAAGACGATACGCATGGTGGAGACACAAATGGAGATGGGAACACCACCACACCTGCAAATGGTGACTGGAAAGGTTTTAGAGTTACAGATGGTGGTACAAACACTCATTGGGTAAATGGTCCTAATATTTTGTACGCTGCAAATTAATTAGTGTTTTTATAGCAAGAGCGCGCGTCCTCATGCGCTCTTGTTTTTCTAAATCAAATTTAAAAATCATGAAAAAATCATTTATCATTTTATTCTCCTTATTATTTTCAATTATTTATACAGAAACAAAAGCACAAGCATTCCAAAAAGGAACAACTGCCATCAATGCAGGTGTGGGTGTCGGAACCGCTTTGGGCGGATACGGAAAAGTTCGTCCGGCCATCAGTCTTTCCGTTGACCACGGAATCTGGGAAGTTGGGGGACCGGGTGTGGTAAGTTTGGGCGGATATGTTGGTACAACCGGTTATAAATATTCCGATTCCAGTTATAATGCCAAATGGAATTATATCATCGTCGGGGTTCGTGGCGCTTATCATTACAATGGTTTTGAAAACCTTCCCGATTTGGATTTGTATGCCGGAGCAATGGTCGGATATAACATTGTCAAATATACCTCAGATTTGGACGAAGACTATTTCGGTAAAAGCTATGGCAGCGGAATTGGCGTAAGCGGATTCGCGGGAGCCCGCTGGTTTTTTACCGATATGTTCGGCGTTTATGCAGAATTGGGTTATGGCGTTTCGGTATTGAATGCCGGCCTAACTTTTAAATTCTGATGAATCTTTAAATCAGGGACAAAATAATTTGTCCTTGATTTTTTTAATTATATTTGAATATCACCGCTTTCCAAACCTTTAAGTTAGGTTCAATCTCAAAATTTTCAGATTTGATAAAGAAATTTTTATTCTCGATTTTATTAGGGTGTTTCACCATGGGATTTGCCCAGGAAAAACAATCAGTAGATAGTTTGAAGACTCTTCTGAATTCGGAAAAAGAAGTGAGTAAAAAAACCGCTTATTATTATGAATTGGGTGATTTGTATCAAAGCTCAAACCCTGATTCTGCCTTACTTTATTATGATTTGGGCAGGGAATTTTCTCGTAAAAATAATTATCTTGAAGGTGAAGCCAAATACGCACGCCATGCCATCAGTGTTTTGAACACACAAGGAAAATTTCAGGAAGCACTCGAACTTGCACAAGAAGGTCTTTTATTGTACAAAAAGTTAAATATTCCAACCGAATTAGCCATTGCTTATATCAATCTAGGAAAAGAATGGAGAAAGCTTTCCGATTTTGAACGAGCTGCTGAAAATTATATGATGGCTAAAAAAATTGCAGATTCCATTCAGGATAAATCCACGCAGCGGATTACCAACAACAATCTATTTGCGCTGTTTCTCGATATGAAAGAGTACGACAAAGGCGAACCTTATGGATTTGAAGCTTTGAAATTAGGAAGAGAAATGAATGATTTATCCAAGCAGATTTCTCCTTTATACAATCTCTCCATGCTTTATTATTATAAAAAAGATTATCCTGAAGCTCTGAAATATATTGAAGAATTTGAAAAAATAATCCTAGAAATCGGGGATGATTACGATCGTGTGGATGCGCTTTTAGCCAAAGGTTCTATCATTGGTAAAATGAAACCTGAACAAGGAATTTATTATCTGAATCAAGCAGTGGATGAAGCAAAAAACTTCGGTTTTCCTGAAAGTGAAGCTTATGGATATTTATATCTCTCAGACATTTATCTCGATACAAAACAATATCAAAAAGCCATTGAAAATCTAAAAATAGGAATCCCGATTGCCAAAGAACTGGGTATCAAATACGAATTGGCGGATTTTCATAAAAAAGCATCTGAAGCTTATGAAAAATCAGGGGATTTAAAAAATGCCTTGATCCACATACGGGAACATGAAAAACTAAGCGAAGAAATCCAAATAGAAGAAAACAAAAACCGGATGATCGCCTTGGAAACGAAATACAGGTTTGAAACCAAAGAAGCCGAAATCCGAAGTTTAAATGCTGAAAAAGAAGCCCAAACCCTAAAAATAAAACAGAAAAACTCCCTCAACTTTGGGCTTGCCGGCCTTCTTTTAGTGGCAGGAATCATCGGATTTTTAGCTTATAAAAATTATCAGAACAAACAAAAACTACAAGCTCAGCGTATTCACGAGTTGGAAACCGAAAAACAGCTTTCTGCTACTCAGGCTCTACTACAAGGCCAGGAAGATGAAAGAAGCCGATTGGCAAAAGAACTTCACGATGGGCTGGGAGGTCTATTGAGTGGCGTAAAAATTAATTTGAACAATATGCATAAAAAACTGATTATCACAGAAGAAGATGGGGCAGCGTTTGAGAAATCCATTCATCTCTTGGACGAATCCATCAGCGAATTGCGAAGAGTTGCGCACAACCTGATGCCTGAGAGCATCCTTAAATTTGGGCTGGATGGCGCCATCGGTGAATTTCTTCAAAGTATTCAGAACGAAGAACTGAACATCATTTATCAATCCTATCACATAGAAAACGGAATGGGAAAACAATTGGATATTTCGGTTTATCGGATCATTCAGGAATTGGTCAACAATGTCATCAAACATTCGGGTGCGACGGAAATTCTGGTTCAGGTAAGAAAAGATGAAGATTTATTGGTACTGGACGTGGAAGATAACGGAAAAGGATTTGATTCCCAATCAATTGCAGAAGAAAGCGGCATGGGATTGACCGGGATCAAATCCAGGGTCAATTATTGGAAAGGAAAACTGGAAATTGATTCGGGCCAATCAGGAACCGCCGTTCATGTGGAAATACCGGTTGGATAATGCTAAAATTAATTTAGATGAAAATACTCATGATTGAAGACCATCAGGTGGTGGCGCAGGGAATCAGTTCGATGCTCAATGATCTGAATTATGTTGAAAAAGTAGCACATGCTTCCGAAGGAAATGCAGGAATCGAATTTCTGGAACAAAATCCCGATACCGACATCATTTTGCTGGACATCAATCTGCCGGACGGAAACGGAATTGAATTCTGCGCAACCATCCGACAGCGATTTCCCGAAGTGGGAATCATCGCGCTGAGTACTTTCAATCAGGCCGGAATCATCCATAAAATGTTGGAAAACGGTGCCGATTCCTATCTTTTGAAAAATACGCATTCCGATGAACTGGTTGAAACTATAGAGAAAGTCTCATCAGGGAAAAAATTTCTACCACCTTCTATCCGGAAAATTTTGAGCAATAACATTCCCTCTACTTCCAAGACTCCGGTTTTTACAAAAAGAGAAAAAGAAGTTTTGGCGTTGATTGCCGAGGGTTTGACCAATCAGGAAATAGCGGATAAATTATTCATCAGCCAACTTACGGTCATCAGTCACCGCAAAAGTTTGTTGGAAAAAACCGCATCCAAAAACACGGCTCAACTCATCAAATACTGTTTTGAATTTGGGCTTTTATAATCTTCTAATGGAAAGATCAATCGTCATCAGCGTCACCCGGAGTTCCGGGACCATTTTGCACAGAACCATCTTCTTTTTTCTGAGGTCTAGTTGGAGATGTGCCGGATTGGTTGGGGTTTGAGTTCGGATTTGAATTGGGATTATTTCCGCGAACATTGCCTTGACCGGGTCGTTGCTTGGCATCTCCCTCCCTTTTAGTTTCTGGGTTTTTATTGCTTTCTTCCCCTTCTGTTTCCTGCTCTTTTTTGGTTACCCCGTTCAATAAATCCAAAATTTCCTGCGCTTTTTTAGCTTCATCTGAATTTTGATACGCAACGGTAATCAACTCTAAAGCTGAAACAAAGTTTTCCCTTCCTTCAGTTTTCCCGATTGCCAATGCATTGACCAATGAGAATTTGGCAATGATGGCTTCCGTAGGATATTTTTCAACGGCTTCCACCGTCCTCGATTTCACTTCATCATATTTCCCTGCTTTGTACAAATCATAGGTTTCTTCATAATAAGCGAGTGCTTCTTTTGTAGTCGGCGTGATGAAATTTACTTCCGGATTTAAAATATATTCCGCATAAATAGAATTTGGATATTTGGACAAAATCAAATTTTTGTATTCATCAGCTTTCGCTAAATTTTCTTCCTTTTGGTTGATTCTATAGATCTGATAATAAGCTTGTGCTTCTGTCGCTTGTTCTTTTGGAGGCGTTGACACCAAATGTTCTAGGGTTTCAGTTGCCGATTTTGCATTTTTAAACAAATCATAATAACCAATTCCGAGTGAAAGTTCCGTCGTATCCCGTTCAATTTTTAATTTGTTCAATTCATTTTGCTTGGTTGGAATTTGTTCCAAATAAAAATCCAATTCATATCGTCTTGGGTTTTGAGCATCAGCTTGTCCCAGCATTTCTGCTTCTTGATCTTCAATGCTCAAAGCACCTCCGGTAGAACTTCTCCAATTGTCTCCCAAACGGACATTTCCCCATATTCTTTTGAATTCATTTACACCATTGGATTTTAAAGAGGTATTATAAAAATAAAAAGTACTTCCGCCTCCTTCAAACGACCCACCGAAACTCCCACCACCTTTGGTTTGGGTTTGGAATATGGTGGCTTCCTCTTCTATTTGTTTCTGACGTTTTGCATCTTCAATTTTTAATTTGGCAATATAATCTCCAAAGAATTTGTCTTTTTCTTCCTGTGTCATATATGCCAATTTCAAAATACTATCGTTTCTTTTCACCAAATAATATTTCTCCATTAAAAATTTTAATGACGTACTTCTTTCTGTGATTCTGGCAATATCTTTATCGTAAGGCGTCACGGAAAGTGCACTGTCATAATAAGCCGACGCATGAACGTAATTTCCTTGGTCAAATTCCAAATCGGCATATCTTTCATATGCTCTTCCTCTTACATAAGGATCAGAAGCTGGCCCTACAAAACTTTCCTTCAAATATTTTCGAGCTTCTTCTACTTTTCCTTCTTTGATGGCCATGTCACCGATAGCATAGAAGAATTCGTTTTTACGCGAAACATAATTTCCTTTTTTTGAAACATCAAGCAAATGTTCTTTGTAAGAATTGTAACTATTTTTCTCCGGATCAAAATTAGCAGCAATTCCCAATTGGGATTTTACTTCCATTTCAAAACCCGGCTTCATTTTATAAACTCTAGTAAATGCTTCTCCAGCTTCATTTTGCATTCCGAGTAACGAATACAATTGCCCTTCGATGAAATAATACCTGGCTTTTCGTTTTTTGTTTTTTGTATTCTCAATGGTTTTATCAAGTAACTCGATGGCTTCTTCATAATCACCATTTCTGATCATGTTTTCTGCATAGTATTTGGCAAATTTCTCTTGGTATTTCTTTTTATAACCATCATCTTTATTCAAATTCTCCAAAATCCTTTCTCCTTCAAAATAATTTCCGGTTTGAAAATTGGCCAATGCAGTATACAAACGAGCTTCAGGTGTGAACTTCTTATTATATGGAAGTTTATTTTGCATATAATTTAAAGCTTCTAAAGCTTCAAAACTTTTTCCATTGTTGTATCTCGCCTTCCCAAGTACCAAATAAGCACGCGTCATGGTTTTGTTGCGCTCTCTACCATCGATCAACATTGAGTGATTTTCAATCGCTTTCAATGCTTTTTTTTCTACCAAATCAAATCCTGTAACCTGAGGAGCATCTTTACTGGAACTTCCGCCGGTTTTATTTTTAAATCCTGCAGACATTTGATCGATATAATCTTCACTTAATTCAGGCTGAACGATTTCAGGTCGAGGATCAACAGGAAGGATTTCGGAGTAATTGTCTTTATAACTGATTTCCAATTCGTCAATCTTTTTGTCCATTTCTTCTTCTGCATTGAACAAAGTATTGAACCAAGCAGTTGAATTATGGAATGCCCGGTTTTTTGCTGAATCTTTTTTCACAGAGCAGCTGACCATCAATCCTAAGCAAGCCAATAAGAGTAATTTCTTTTTCATAAGTATCCAATCCCGACAAAACTACAATAAAAACGTAGGATTTAAAAAAATCTTGTATGGTACATTTAAAATCTATTTAGATATTTGCAATTGAATAAATGAAAAAAAAGAAAAAAAATATTTTCAGGAAATTGTTCCAAAAACATACCTTGATCATTCTCAATGAAGAATCACAGGAAGAACAATTCTCATTTCGGTTAAACCGGATGAATGTCTTGGTAGTATTGGCTTTGTTAACCTTCTTTACCATCGCTTGCACTACGCTGACTTTGCTGTACACACCCTTACATGATTACATCTTACCATCTGAAAAACATGTAGGCGTAATGGACAAGGAAGAAATTTTAAAATTAACCAATCAAGTCGAGGTTTTAGAAAATCGTAGCAAAGCCAACGATCTTTACATCAAAAACCTTCGCATTATTTTGGCAGGAGAAGTTCCCATTCCCGAAATTGATACGACGCAAAATCCAATTACTTCTGTCGATTTAAGTAAAGTTGATTTAGCGCCAACTGAGGATGATTTAGAATTGAGAAAAGAAGTGGAACAAGAAGAAATATTCAGCGTCGCAGGAACTCAAGATAATCAAGAGTCTGGTAGCCTGTTATTTACACCACTCAAAGGCATCATGACCTCAGGCTACAGCACAGAAGAAAATCATTTGGCCATCGACATCGCAGCCCAACAAGGAGAAGCCATCAAATCCGTTGCATCGGGAACCGTTATTTTTACAGATTGGACACCAGAAACAGGTTATGTAGCGGTCATTCAGCATCAACAAGGAATGATTTCAGTTTACAAACACGCCCTTACCGTTTATAAAAAAATGGGTGATGTCGTGAAAAAAGGAGAAGTGATTGCTGCCGTTGGAAATACTGGAGAACTCACCACCGGTCCGCATTTGCATTTTGAACTTTGGATCGATGGAACTCCTGTAGATCCGCAACAATACATCGTATTCTGATGGGATTAAAAGCCAAAATCGCCCAAATATTTGCCCAAATTATTTCCAAATCGGAAAAAAAATGGATCGAAAATCCAATCGAATTCCAAACTAAAATATTTCATAATTTAATTTCTGTTGGGACTGAAACCAAATTTGGAAAAGACCATCATTTTGAAAAAATTCAATCCTACGAAGATTTCAAAAAACAAGTTCCCATTCGAGATTATGAAGATTTGAAACCCTATATCGAACTGATCAAAGAAGGAAAATCAGACATTATTTGGGAAGGAAAACCGATTTATTTCGCCAAAACTTCCGGAACGACTTCAGGCACCAAATACATTCCCATCACCAAAGAATCAATGCCTTCGCATATTAAATCGGCTCGAAATGCTTTATTGAACTATATGCTGGAAAAAAAAACAGCAGATTTCGTAGAAGGAAAAATGATCTTCTTACAAGGAAGCCCTGAATTGGAACAAAAAAACGGAATCAACATCGGACGTCTATCTGGAATCGTAGCGCATTTCGTTCCCAAATATTTACAAAAAAACCGAATGCCGACTTGGGAAACCAATTGCATCGAAGATTGGGAGACAAAAGTGGACAAAGTCGTAGAAGAAACTTTACCGGAAAACATGACGCTTATTTCCGGAATTCCACCTTGGTTGGTCAATTATTTTGAAAAACTAATCGAAAAATCTGGTAAAAAAACCATCAAAGAAATTTTCCCCAACCTCCAATTGATGGTCACCGGAGGCGTGAATTATAATCCCTACCGAGAAAAAATGATCGAACTCATCGGTGAGGATTTGGATGTAATCCAGACTTATCCCGCTTCAGAAGGATTTATTGCCTATCAGGATTCCATTCAAGCCAACGATTTACTCCTGCTTTTGAACAATGGTATTTTTTACGAATTCATTCCTGTTAACGAATTTTTTGATGAAAACCCAACTCGGATTTCGCTTAAAGATGTGGAATTGGACAAAGATTATGTCCTCATTCTCAACACAAACGCTGGACTTTGGGGATATAACATCGGCGATACCGTTCGGTTTACCAATTTAAAACCCTATCGAATTGTCGTTTCAGGACGAATCAAACATTATACTTCTGCATTTGGCGAACATGTTATTGCGCACGAAGTCGAACAAGCGATGAAATCAACTGCTCAAAAATTTCAAATTCAAGTTTCCGAATTTACCGTCGCTCCACAAGTGAATCCAAATGAAGGCCTTCCCTATCATGAATGGTTGATTGAGTTTGTTAAAGAACCAGAAAATTTAGAAGAATTTGCAGAAGAATTGGATCAAAATCTACAAAAACTGAATTCCTATTATCAAGATTTGATCGATGGAAATATGTTGCGGACCTTGGTTGTTTCATCTGTAAAACCAAATGGATTTAACGAATACATGAAATCCCAAGGAAAACTCGGAGGTCAAAATAAAGTGCCCCGATTGACCAACGACCGAAAAATTGCAGATGGATTTTTTGAGTTAAATTTGATCAAATCTTAAAAATATGAAACTCACTTTCTCAACTCTCCTATTTGTCATTTTCTTTTCCATTTCAATTGCCCAAACTGCCGAAGAAAAAATCAATACTTTATTGGATAACTGGCATTTGGCGGCAACACAAGCCAATTCCGATGCATTTTTTGGAGCAATGACAGAAGATGCGCATTATTTAGGAACGGATGAATCTGAGAACTGGACACGTGAAGAAATGCGGGTTTGGGCAAAACCCTATTTCGATGCAGGGAAAGCTTGGGATTTTAAAAAGAAAGTACGGAACATCAATGTATATGCTGATGGAAAATTGGCATGGTTTGACGAAAATCTGGACACTTGGATGGGATCTTGTCGCGGTTCAGGTGTAGTTATCCTGACCAAAGACGGATGGAAAATCCAACATTATATTTTATCGGTTTTGGTTCCAAATGATAAAATCGACTCCTATTTAGAATTGAAGTAAATAATTGATTTAATTTATAGAAGGAAGTGTTGCTATAAATTAAATTTATTTTAAAATTAAAACTATAGATTTAAAATCTTAATTTTTAAAGTATTAACATTTAACTTTACGAAACTGAAAAAAATAATTTCGTAACTCAATAAATTTAATACAATGGATTTCAATTCAGGAGACATCAACAAATGTCCTTTTTTCAATGGCGCCAATGCAACCAATCATGATTCGGTAACGGAATGGTGGCCAAAATCATTAAACTTAGACATTCTTTCACAACACGATTCAAAAACCAATCCTTTGGGGGAGGATTTTGATTACAAGAAAGAATTTGCCAAATTGGATTTGGATGCAGTCAAACAAGATTTGCGGGAATTGATGACCGACAGTCAAGACTGGTGGCCGGCAGACTGGGGAAGTTACGCCGGAATGTTTGTCCGTACGGCTTGGCATTTAGCCGGAACGTATCGGAAAGCGGATGGCCGTGGCGGTTCCAACACTGGAAATCAACGCTTTGCACCACTAAACTCATGGCCGGACAATGTGAATACTGACAAAGGAAGGCGATTGCTTTGGCCGATCAAAAAGAAATACGGAAACAAGATTTCCTGGGGGGATTTAATCGTTTTGGCAGGAACGGTTGCCTATGAAGTTGCCGGACTAAAAACCTTTGGGTTTGGAGGTGGAAGACAAGAAATTTGGCATCCGGAAAAAGATATTTATTGGGGATCTGAAAAAGAATGGTTGGCACCGACAGGAAGTGAAGGAACACGTTATTCGGGTGATCGAGATTTGGAAAATCCTTTGGCTGCCGTGATGATGGGATTGATTTATGTCAATCCGGAAGGCGTGGATGGACAACCCGATCCTTTAAAAACTGCTGCTGATATTCGTGTTACTTTTGAAAGAATGGCGATGAATGATGAAGAGACAGTTGCATTGACAGCTGGAGGACACACTTTAGGAAAATGTCATGGAAATGGTAAAGCTGATTTTCTGGGTGGTGACCCAGAATTAGCCGAATTTGAACACCAAGGATTAGGCTGGCATAATTCAGAAGGAACTGGAAATCGTGGAAATACTATGGTCAGTGGAATTGAAGGTGCTTGGACGACAGATCCTACGAAATGGGACAATGGATTTTTTGATTTATTGTTAAATTTTGATTGGGAATTGAAAAAAAGTCCTGCCGGAGCTTGGCAATATGAACCAGTCAATATGCCTGAACATAAAAAACCTTTTGATGCGCATGATCCATCGATACGCAGAAATCCAATAATGACCGATGCCGATATGGCGATGAAAATGGATCCGATTTACAGAGAGATTTCGGAGCGATTTTACAATGATTTTGAGTATTTCTCTGAAACTTTTGCAAGAGCTTGGTTCAAATTGACTCATAGAGATTTGGGACCAAAATCAAGATATTTGGGATCAGATGTTCCTACTGAAGATTTGATTTGGCAAGATCCGATTCCAACTGTCGATTATACTTTATCTGAAAATGAAGTTGAAGAATTAAAATCTAAAATCCTGAACAGTGGTCTTTCGAGAATAGATTTGATCAATACGGCTTGGGATTCGGCGAGAACATTTAGAGGTTCGGATTTCCGCGGTGGAGCTAATGGAGCGAGAATCAGATTAGAGCCCATGAAAAACTGGGAAGGAAATGAACCTGCGAGACTGGAAAAAGTTTTGTCTAAATTGACTGAAATTCAGTCTGGTTTGTCAAAAAAAGTGAGCATCGCAGATTTGATAGTTCTCGGTGGAAGTGCAGCGCTTGAACAATCGATAAAAGAAGCCGGATATGATGTAAAAGTTCCTTTTTCAGCCGGAAGAGGCGATGCAACGCAAGAACAAACCGACATCGAATCGTTTGAGGATTTGGAACCGGTTCATGATGGTTTCCGAAACTGGATCAAAAAAGATTATGCTGTCAATGGAGAAGAATTATTGCTCGACAGAGCCCAATTGATGGGACTTACTGCGCCGGAAATGGTCGTTTTAATCGGTGGAATGCGTGTGCTCGGAACCAACCATGGCGGAACTAAACATGGTGTATTTACAGATAAAGAAGGAATTTTGACCAATGATTTTTTTGTGAATTTGACCGATATGCGATACAGTTGGAAACCTACGGGAAAGAATCTCTATGAAATCGTAGACCGAAAATCAGGTGAAACCAAATGGACGGCAACCCGAGTAGATTTGGTATTTGGATCCAATTCTATTTTGCGTTCCTATGCAGAAGTTTATGCGCAAGATGACAACCAAGAAAAATTTGTAAAAGACTTTGTAAAAGCCTGGACGAAAGTGATGAATGCAGATCGATATGATTTGAATTAATTTTTCATTGTATAAGTGTAAAAGCCATTCTGAGAAATTTCTCAGAATGGCTTTTTGGTTAAAGTTAGTTAGTGGAATTAGAGAGGTTATTTTCCACCGACCATCACGAGTTCATCTACTTTGATTTCGGTGATGTAACGTTTTTGACCGTCTTTATCATCATAATTTCTATAGATAATTTTTCCTTCAATTGCGATTTCTTTGCCTTTTTCTACATATTTCTGCATGATTTCGGCTGTTTTCCCGAAGGCTACCAAATTATGCCATTGGGTTTCTTCAACTTTTTCACCTTTGGCATTGGTGTAATGTTCCGAAGTAGCTAAACTTACTTTTGCGAGTGATCCGTTTTCAAAATTTACGGTTTCGACTTCTTTTCCTGTTCTACCGATTAGGGTAACTTTGTTTCTTAGTGACATGGCTTTAGATTTTAAAAAATTAAACATTCAGATCAGAGTATCGATTTGCCAACTCAAATCTCTGATGCAAAGATTTCACTTCTACCAAAATTTAGTCGGTAAGAAAATATTTACAGTCGTTTATAATTGTTTGAAAACGTTTTTTAGGCTAATTTTCAATGCTTTAAATAAAATATTTTGTGTAAATAATTTTGGGTGAAAACTTATTATTTTTCTAATTATTTATTAATTCTTTGAAATCTCTAATTATACGTATAGATTTAATATCTTTGTCGTATAACTAAATCTACCATCATGGACGCAAAAATCACTTTATCTTTTGACCAACAAGTCATCAAACAAGCCAAAGAATTTGCTGAAAAGAACAACATCAGTTTGTCGCGTCTTACCGAATTCATTTATAGACAGATGACTTCAAACAATTATAAAAATCTAGAAGATCTTCCCATTGCAGATTGGGTAAATCAAATTGCAGAAGAAAAACCGGAATATGGAAAATCCTTTTCCCGTAAAAAAATGAAATCCGACTTCTTTGATTCCAAAAAATAAACACATGAAAGTTTTTTTGGATGCCAATGTTTTGGTGGCGGTATTGAATCGTCAATATCCTTTATATCCAAATGCCGCCAGAATTTTGAGTTTAAGTTCCAATCCTAAATTTCAAATCTACACCTCTCCTATTTGTCTGGCCATCGCTTTTTATTTTGCAGAGAAAAAATGTGGAACCCAGCGCGCAAAGGAAAAAATGGATTTGATTTCCCAAAATATCCAAATTACAAACACAGATGCTTCTACCGTAAAATCAACTATCAAAAATCCGAAAATCAATGATTTCGAAGACGGTTTGGAATATTATTCGGCCATAAATTCAGGCTGCGAAACAATCGTAACAGAAGATATTTCAGACTTTTATTTTTCAGAAATTCCCGTTTATAATTGTGAACGTTTTTTTGAAAAACTCTTTGAAAACAAATCCTAATCTCCAACCAAAACACCTGAAACATTCCAAGCACTGAAACTACTTCCTTCCGGCTTACCTTGTGGAATTTGTACTTGAATCTTATGTTTTCCTTTTTTCAAATCTCCTAAATCGATGATAAACGGATTGGTAACCGTTCCCGGACACCAATTGGAACGGCTATAGTCCGAAGAAGAAAGTCCGTTTGGGAAATTACCGGAAACCGGATTGTACAAACGATAAGAACCACAATCTTCTCGCCAAGGAGTCAAATCAAAAACAATTTCCCCGTCCAATGAAACCGTATTTTTCTTCTGAAGGTATTCATCTCCGTTTTCCCATCCGCCATGACCCGTCGTTGTATAGCGGAGTTTTGTGTTTTTCAAATTTTCTTTCAATTCAAATTCCACAATCAACCCATTTTCGGAATCAAACATCGTCCCATACTCTTGCCCAGCCATTTCCATCACATTCAACGTATTGAATAAAGGCACGATTTTTTTCAACGGACTATTCGATGCTTCCTCTTTGTGAATCGTAATTTCCATGGAAATTTGATGACCTCCTTTGTCATAATTCCCTATAAAAACCCCGATGTATGCTTCTTTTTCACTCATCAAATCAGCAAAATGAGCGATATCTTGTCTATACATCACAGAATCTTGCCAAACTTTACCTTTTAGTGTCAATCGGTCATTAAAATGCTTCACACCGAAAGGCGTAAAAAAACGCATCAATTCTACCAAAGGTTCAAAATTTTCAGTTGCCACAACTCCCTGATATTCTTTTCCGTTTCCATTTGAAAAAACCGGTAAATATTTTGCTCCGTTTTGAAGTCCGTCAAGAAAAGATTGTTTCTTGTCAGTCGGAATCAAAAAAACCGTTCCTGTACGGTCATAAGCATCGCCGTTGGATTGTTCGATGAGTTGAACAAAAATTTGGTCCTTAGTATTCAATTTTGGGAATTTTATTTTTTTAACCGCAATGGTTCCGTTGGCAAAACGCATGACATTTTCTCTTGGTTCAAATTCTTCCGACCAATGGATCAATTGATTTTCAAAAACCGGAATGGTGGTAAATCTACTTTTCCAAATTTTATCCTGATAATCGATTTTTTCCAATTGAATTGGCTTCGAATTCAAAATAATTTCAGGAATTTTCACCTTTTCCTTTTTGATTTCAATCGCTTGTATTGCATAATTTCCATTTCGAACCATTTCCAAAACCAATCCCAAATCAGCTCCTAAAACGCTTGGTCCTCCTTTGATTCTCAAATCATTTGTATACCAAATTTCAATCGTATTGGAATTGATCATCGTTTTGGCTTTTTTGCAATTGTAACCGAGTATTTTTTTCGTTTCATCGATCAACTCAAATTCTTGTTTTCCAATGGATTCCAAATCTTTCATCGAAATGGATTCAGTTGAATTAAGAAAAGCAAATTGAGAATAGGATTTTACATCCGGCTGAATAAAAGTCATCTCAAACGGAAAACTTCCATTGCCTTGAAAATTGTCTCGTGAAGTAATCAAAGTTTTTTCTTTATCCGCCAAAACCCAAATCGGATTTTGGTTTTCATCCGTATTTCCGTTGCTGCTGACCAAATAAGTGATTTTGGTTAATTTATCGGATTCGAAATTGATTTGAGAAAAAAGGTTAGTTGTGAATAGAATTAAAAAAAGAAAAAAATAACGATGCATATTGTTGTGTATAGTTTCACAAATTTAATAAAGAAAATGATGAATTCAATTCTAAAGCATCCATCAGGAAAACACCAATTCAGAAAAAGAAAAATTCCTGACAATAATTTTGATAATATCCTAACATAATTCTTAATTTGCGTTGATTTATTTAATTAAGATTTAAAATAATTTAACTTTTTACAATTATGTGTGGAATAGTAGGAGCGTTTTTAATAAACGACGATTTGGATAAACTCCGCCCTCAAATTTTGAAGATGTCGAAAAGAATTCGGCATAGAGGTCCTGACTGGTCTGGAATCTACACCAATGATCGTGCGATTTTATCGCATGAGCGTTTGGCAATCGTAGATCCAACTTCTGGAAAACAACCTCTTTTTGGCAATAATAACCAATTTATTTTGGCCGTAAACGGCGAAATCTATAACCATAATGAACTCCGAAATCAATTCCCCAATTATCCTTTTAAAACCCAATCAGACTGCGAAGTCATTCTAGCATTGTACCAAGAAAAAGGAAAAGATTTTCTAGATGATTTGAATGGAATTTTTGGATTTGCTTTGTATGACGAAGAAAAAGATGCTTTTCTCATCGCACGCGACCACATGGGCATCATCCCGCTTTATTACGGAACCGATAATGATGGACAATTTTATGTCGCTTCTGAGTTGAAAGCCTTGGAAGGCATTTGTTCTACGATCAAAACCTTTCCTCCCGGCCATTATATTTACAGTCCGGAAGGTTTGGAACCGCAAAAATGGTACAGCCGCGATTGGGAAAATTTTGAAAATGTAAAAAACAATTCAACTGAAATTCCGGTATTAAAAGATGCATTGGAAAAAGCGGTTCACAGACAATTGATGTCAGATGTTCCTTATGGTGTTTTGCTTTCGGGAGGTTTGGATTCATCTGTTGTTGCAGCAGTTACGAAAAAATTTGCATCGAAAAGGATCGAATCAGGTGATCAAGATGAAGCTTGGTATCCGCAATTGCATTCATTTGCAGTTGGTTTGGAAGGTTCTCCCGATTTAAAAGCGGCGAGAAAAGCTGCCGATCATATCGGAACGATTCATCATGAAATTCATTTCACCATTCAAGAAGGTCTTGACGCCATCCGTGATGTGATTTATTTTTTGGAAACCTATGATGTAACGACAGTTCGCGCTTCTACTCCGATGTATCTGATGGCGCGTGTCATCAAATCCATGGGAATCAAAATGGTGCTTTCGGGTGAAGGTTCTGATGAATTATTTGGTGGGTATTTGTATTTCCACAAAGCACCCAATGCGCAAGAATTCCACGAAGAAAACGTAAGGAAATTGAGCAAATTGTATTTGTATGATAATTTGCGTGCCAACAAATCCATGGCAGCTTGGGGCATCGAGGCCCGCGTTCCGTTTTTGGATAAAGAATTTATCGATGTCGCGATGCGTCTGAATCCTGACGATAAAATGATCAAAAACGGACGAATGGAGAAATGGGTGGTCCGAAAAGCATTTGAAGATTATTTACCGGAAGAAATCGCTTGGCGACAAAAAGAACAATTCTCCGACGGTGTCGGTTACAGTTGGATCGATACGCTAAAAGAAATGGTCAACGAAAAAGTGTCTGACAATCAATTGCTAAATGCAGAATCAAGATTTCCAGTCAATCCGCCGATGAGCAAAGAAGAATATTTCTACAGAAGTATATTTGAAGAACATTTCCCATCCAATACGGCTGCGTTAACCGTTCCCTATGCCAAATCGGTCGCCTGCTCTACACCACAAGCACTTTTATGGGATGCCGCATTTCAAAATCTAAACGATCCTTCGGGGCGTGCGGTTGCCAATGTGCACAATGAAGCGTATAAAAAATAATTTGAAAATTAGGTAATTTGAAAATTTAGACCTCACAGGTTTTTGAAACCTGTGAGGTCTTTTTTAATAAATGACTAAATTTGGAGAGATGAAAAAGTTAAAATTTAAATCCAAAATATTTCTTTCTTCTTTTGTTATTTTCGCAGGATATTATCTTTATTCATATCATTCTGAAAATAAGAAATATGAAATTCTGAATGAAATTTTTTCAGATCTAAATTATAATTATGATTATATATGCATTAACAAAACGTATGTCTATTCTCATACTGAACAATTTAATCAGTTTTCATTAATTGACAAACCTTCCGTTTATTTTCAATATTGGATTCAAAATTTCTTTGAAAGTTTTTCAGATTTTAGAAACTGGAAAATAAACAAAATAAAACCCAAAAAAATTAAGTATTCAAACGAAAATGGAGAGAAACATTTTTCAAAGATTCTTAATAAATGTGATTTTGAGTGGGAAGATGAAACAGGAGATGGATTAGTTCAAAAAAATACAAAAATAACACCATCAAACGTTGCTATTTCCATGCCTATACTTTCAAGTGATGGAAATACTGCGATAATTCAAATTGATATTAATTGTGGAGTTTTATGCGGTTCTGGAAACACCTTATTATTCAAAAAGATAAATGGAAAATGGAAATTGATTGATCAAAATATGTCTTGGATTAGTTAATTATGAAAACCATCCTCCAAACTCCTCGATTGATTTTACGTGAACTTTCCGTTGATGATGCAGAAAATTTCTACGCATTAAATTCAAATCCCAATGTGGTAAAATACACAGGTGATCCACCATTTCAGAGCATTTCTGAGGCTGAGGAATTTTTGAAAAACTACAAACCTTATGCAGCATACGGCTACGGTCGATGGGCGGTAATCGAAAAAGAAACCGGAGAATTTCTCGGTTGGTGCGGATTGAAATTTGACGGAAAAGAAACGGATATCGGTTTCCGCTTTTTTGAAGAGCATTGGGGAAAAGGATTTGCCACGGAAAGTGCAAAAGCTTGTTTAGAATTTGGTTTCACCAAATTAAATTTAGAAGAAATCATAGGACGAGCTATGCACGAGAATCATGCTTCGATTCGAGTTTTGGAGAAAATTGGGATGAAATACGAAAGCGAAATGGAATGCGCACTTCATCCGGGAGTTTTGTACAGAATCACAAAGTCAGAATTTCTTTCATAGCCAAACTTTATTTCGAAATTGATTCTTTTAATTTGAATTTAAAGAATAAATCAATCTTTGACGATACATTTGTGTCAAATTATAAAAATGAATTCCACTTCCATAAAATATTCCATCCTTGATTTGGCTTCAGTTGTAGAAGGAGACACTTACAAGGAGACCTTTAATAAAAGTGTAAAATCAGCTCAGTTTGCAGAAGATTTGGGTTATGAACGCTATTGGTTTTCAGAACATCACAATATGCCAAGCGTGATCAGTGCCTCCACTTCCCTACTTATCGGTCATGTAGCCCAACAAACGAAAAAAATTCGAGTCGGTTCAGGCGGCATCATGTTGCCCAATCACACTACGCTTTCCATTGCGGAACAATTTGGAACACTAGAAGCGATGTTTCCGGGTAGAATTGATTTGGGATTGGGTCGTGCGCCGGGAACAGATCCTTTGACCGCGAGCGTTTTGCGTCGTGGTGACCAAAATTTGAATTATAATTTCGAATTTCATATTCAAGAATTGTTTCGGTATTTCAGTTTTGACAATGAGAATTCAAAAGTTCGCGCATTTCCGGGGGAAGGCGCAAATGTTCCGATTTACATCCTCGGGTCGAGTACAGATAGTGCTTTTCTTGCTGCAAAACTAGGTTTACCCTATGCATTTGCCGGACATTTTGCACCGGGACAATTCCAACAAGCTTTTGAAATCTACCAAAGTCGTTTTACGCCGAGTCAGTATTTGGATAAACCCTATTCCATGCTTTGTTTGAGCGTTTTTGCGGCCGAAACGGAAGACGAAGCGGTTTACCATTCGCTTCCGCAATTTCAAGCGATTGTGAATTTATTGACCGATAATCGAAAGCCACTTTGTTCACCTGAATATACAAATTTGGAGAATTTAAGTCCGGAATTGCAAGCCGGCGTTCATCGGATGACGGCTTTGAGTATGATTGGAAATAAGGAAATTCTGAAAGAAAAAATCGGAAGAATTGTAACCGATTTGAATTTGGACGAAATTATGGTGTATACCAATATGTTTGATTTCGAAGCAAAATTGAATTCGTTGAAAATTACGGCTGAAGTTTTTCAAGAATTGAATTCTTCCACATAATTTAATCCCAAATAAATATAGGGTTGTTTATATTTACAACGCTAAAACGGGAATATGATTCAAAAAAACGACAAAGGAATCGTCAATGCTTGGAAATTTTATGATTGGGCCAATTCGGTTCATTCGTTGGTGATTGCATCGGCGATTTTCCCAATTTATTATGGTGCAGTAACCACCGTTGCCGACAGCGGAACTCGGATTACGTTTTTAGGATTTCATCCAGATGCCGCATTTAATTTTACTTTGGCGATTTGTTTTTTCCTGGTCATCCTTTTGTCGCCGGTTTTAAGTTCGATTGCTGATACAATCGGCAATAAAAAAAGATTTTTACAATTCTTTTGTTATCTCGGCTCTCTGAGTTGTATGGGATTGTTTTTCTTTACGGAAGAAAACATTTGGTTGGGACTTTTGCTTAATCTTTTGGCGGCGTTGGGTTACTGGGGAAGTATGGTTTTTTACAATTCGTATTTACCTGAAATCGTTTCGGAAGACAAAATGGACAAAGTTTCTGCTCAGGGATTTATGGTCGGATATGTCGGTTCTGTGATTTTATTGGTCATTTGTTTGGTTTTGATTCAAATCGTAGGAAAAGGAAACGAAGGGTTCTGGACGCGATTGAGTTTTGTGTTCGTGGGCCTTTGGTGGATGGGTTTTGCGCAAATTACATTTCGAAGAATTCCCAATAATATTCACAACAAAAAAATCCCAAAAAATATCATCCAATCGAGTTTTAAAGAATTACGAAATACTGCAAACGAACTCAATAAATTCTCACAACTGCGGATTTTCCTCGGCTCATTTTTCTTTTATAGTTTGGGCATGCAAACGATTTTTTTAATCGCAGCTTTGTTTGGTCAATCGGAAATCGGGTTGACGACCGATAAATTGATCATGACGATTTTATTGATTCAATTGGAAGCGATTTTGGGTGCTTGGTTGTTTTCATTTCTCTCGGGAAAAATTGGAAACCGGAACACACTTTTAATCGGTATTTTCATTTGGGTAATAGTCTGTATCATAGGATATTTGATCAAAAAAAACAGTCCAACTGTAGAAATGCAATTCTACATCATGGCAGCTTTGGTGGGACTTGTGATGGGTGGAATTCAGGCGCTTTCTCGTTCGACTTATGCTAAATTGCTACCGCCTACTGATGATCATACGACTTATTTCAGTTTTTATGATGTTTTTGAAAAACTGGCATTGTGTTTGGGACTTTTCTTGTTCGGTGTGATTATCGAAATGACAGATGGAATGAAGGTTTCGACCCTCGCGATGGGCGCTTCATTTTGCATGAGTTTTGTCATCATGTGTTTTTTAAAAATGAAAACCAAATGGAAAGATGAATGAAATGATACGAAATAAATTTACGCTTGATTTTTGGAAAAATACTGCCAAACTGATTTACAAGGCGGCTATCAGTTTTAGCGATGATAAATGCATGAAACTCAGCGCTTCGCTGGCTTATTATTCTACTTTTTCCATCGGTCCACTGTTATTAATTGTGATTTGGTGCATCGGTTTTTTTTATGGTGAACAAATCAAAGGAGAAGGATCCACTGCCCAAGCTGAAGTTTTTGAAGAATTGGTCAAATTATTTGGACCTGAAGTCGCCATACAAATCCAAACCTACATCGATAAAATCAGTCAGCAGGATTCCGGAACCATAGGCATCATCATCGGAGTTTCTACTTTAATTTTTACTTCTACCACCATTTTTGTCGAAATTCAGGATTCGATCAATACGATTTGGGGCGTGAAACCCAAACCAAAAAAAGGTTGGTTGAAATACATCAAAGACCGATTGCTTTCTTTTTCGATGGTTTTGGGATTGGGATTTTTATTAATCGCTTCCTTATTGATCAATTCTATCATTCAATTATTGATGAACTATATCAATCGGATTTTACCGGATATGACAGTCAATATGTTGAATTGGATCAATATGGGCATCACATTTTTGGTCATAAGTTTACTATTTGGTTTGATTTTCAAGATGTTGCCGGACGCAAAAGTAAACACCAAACACATCGTAGGTGGGGCGGTTTTCACAGCGATTTTATTTATGTTGGGTCGGTATGGGATTTCCTTGTATTTGCAACATAATGCTACAGCAAGTGCATTTGGAGCAGCGGGATCGGTGATCATTTTATTGGTTTGGATTTATTATTCGGCAGCGATTCTCTATTTCGGAGCGGAATTTACCAAAGAACATGCGAAATTTTATGAAAACGGAATTCAACCTTCCCCCTACGCTGTTCTCGTAAAACATACAGAAGTCGTTACCAACCCCGGAAAAGACACGGATTTACACAAAGGCGAAGTTTTACTGGAAAAAGATGAGAGTAAATGTGAGGATAAGGAATAATTCACCCCAACTTCCCATCTACTTCAAAATCACTCAGTTGATACGCTGTTGTTTGTTTGATTTTTCCGTTTTGAAGATAGAAATCAATTCGTCCCAGAAATAATCCTGCCCAACCGACTTGGTTGTACAAAACCGTTTTTCCTTCTTTATTCATAAATTCTTCAGGTTGAGGCAAAAAGGTATGCGTATGTCCGCCGATGATCAAATCGATTCCGGAAGTTTTTATTGCCAAATGTTTATCGGAAACGATGGTTTCATCGTGTTTGTATTCGTAACCGATGTGTGACAAACAAATCACCAAATCGCATTTTTCTTCTTCCCGCAATTTTTGACTCATTTCCTGTGCAATTTCGATCGGATCCAAATATTTCATTTCACGATAAGCATCTTTTGAAACCAAACCGTTAAGATTCACACCCACACCAAAAATCCCGATTTTAACACCCGACTTTTTGATAATTTTATAAGGTTTGAACAGATTTTCCAGAATTGTATTTTCAAAATCATAATTCGCAATGACGATTTCAAATTCAGCATGTTGAATTCTGCTTTGAATTCCTTCCAGACCATTGTCAAATTCATGATTTCCGAGCGTTCCCACATCATAACCCATTTTTGACATCAATTTGTACTCCAAATCTCCACCAAACATATTGAAATAAGGCGTTCCTTGCACGACATCACCGGCGTCAAGCAACAAAACATTTTCTTCCTCTTGTCTAATTTTTTGAATCAAAGCCGCACGACGTGAAAATCCGCCTTTGTTCGAATATTTCTCATCGGTTGAAACTTCAAACGGCTCAATTCTAGAATGTTGGTCGTTTGTATGAAGAATCGTAATTTTTTGTGTTGCATTCAATTCTTCCGCCAAAAGATTTCCCACTGGCATCATCGTCAATAATGAAGCAGCTCCGGCTTTTTTCAAAAATGTTCTACGATTTTCCATGTTTCTAATTACTAATCAATTTTACTAATTCCTCAAGAATCACTTATCTAAAATTCTTTTGTCCAAATTTACCTGAACCGTATCATATTTTTCAAAATACTGCATCATGATATCACGTTGTTTGATGTTAAGGTTTTCAACCGAAATTGGATCGATAAAAAAATTCATCTGATCACCTCCTTTTAAAAGAAAATCGTTGGTTACGACGGTATAATTTTTATTCAAATCCAATTTTTCACCATTGATCAAAATCGAATTTTCATCGTTTGAAATGAATTGAATTCCGGAAAGCGGATGCCCCAAACTTGCGTTGGACATGAATTGAAACATTTCTTTTATTTTTTCTCCGGAAACTGTAGCTACCACTACTTCGTTGTCAAAAGGCATCAGCTCATACACATTTTTCACAGTCAAATCCCCCTTGGTAAAACTTCTTCTGATTCCACCCCAATTCAATACACAAAGATCGATTTCCTCTCCATGTTTTTGTTCAAAAATCAAATTGGATTCTTCCAAAACCATATCACAACTCAAATTGGCAAGTGCACTGTTAAATCCGTCTTTTGGCAAATCAATCGGCGTATAACTGATGACTTTGTCCATCGTTTGTTCGAGCTCTAATTTATAAGGAGCAATCATGGTATTCATTTTTTGATCTTCCTTTAAATTGGAATTAATGGAAGTGTTTTCAGTAAAATTCGCTTTTTGAACTTGATAAAGCTGTTTAGAACAACTACTGAATAAAATTGAAACGAACAATAAAGAAAAAGATAATTTTTTCATGTAAATCAAATCTTTGACAAATTTCAGCAATCTATTTGGTTTAAAATAAATTTCAAGTTAAAATTAATTCATTTTCAATTTCAAATTTTAAATCCTAACTTTAATTCTCTCAATTTTAAAACCTTTCATCATGAAATATTTATTTATTCTATTCCTATTTTCCAGTATCAATTTCGTCAGCGCTCAAACCAATTCAGAAATTCTTTTGAATCATACATGGCGGTTAATCAGTTTTGATAATGAATGTTTTGGCTTTGGTCCAATAGAAGATGGTGAATTTGACCCGAACAATATTCTTTTGACTTTTTCAGAAGAAAGCGGAAATCTGTCCTTCCATACTGAAATGTGCCAATCCATTGATGGAACAGTTGAAATGAATGATACAGAAATTAATTTTGACATCACAAATACGGAAGGTGAGGAATGTGTTAATCCCATAAACCAAAACTATGAAGTAGGCTTCCAATGTGCCATGAATGGCGAATACGATTACACCATCACAGAAGAAAATGGTTTTTACAAACTTTTGGTTTCAAATGACATTTTTATGGGTGCCGAATTCACAACTGAAGTACTAAATACAAATGATTTGCCCTCAAATTCTGTTTCCATCTACCCCAATCCCGTTCTCGACAAACTCACCATCGAAAACCCGAAACTGGAAATTGAATCTATCAAAATCACCGATGCAAGTGGGAAACACATCTTCCAACAAAGTGCAAATGCTCCAAAAATAGAAATCGATTTTACGCACTATCCAAAAGGAGTATATTTTATTACCATCGAATCAAAAGGAAAAACAAAGACTGAAAAAGTCATCAAAAAATAAAGCGATATTCCAGAGGAGTAATTGGTTAATGGCCTAATAAAATCTTAACCCTAATTAAAAATTTGGCGTGTATTTTTGATGTGAAACGATCAAAAATCATGACAAAATCTAATTAAATCCTGCGCCATTAGTTTCAAAAGAATGAAATGGAACATTCTCAAAAAGCTTTAGGTATATTCAGTTTTTTACCGCTAAATTTGAGCCTAATTTTTATTGAGATTTAGTTGAATTCTAAATCTTGAAAATCTTTTATTATTTATTTATTACAATCTAAATTTGCAGAGATGAAAGCACTTACAGGAACGGGAATTGCACTGATTACACCATTTAACCAAGACGGAAGCATCGATTTTCCGGCACTAGAAAAATTGGTAAATTACAGCATAAAAGGAGGCGTCGAATATTTGGTTTGTCTTGGGACAACCGCAGAAACCCCAACCCTAACCAAAAAGGAAAAATCGGAAATCGTTTCCACTATAAAATCTGCAAATGCCGGAAGATTGCCTTTGGTTTTGGGAATTGGCGGAAACAACACATCGGAAGTAATAGAAGAATTTAAATCAACAGATCTTTCTGATTTCGCAGCCATTTTATCGGCTTCACCTGCTTATAACAAACCCAGTCAAGAAGGAATTTACCAACATTATAAAGCCATCGCTGAAAATACGGAAGCTAAAATCATCCTTTACAATGTACCCGGAAGAACCGGCTCCAACATCAATCCTGAAACGACTTTACGATTGGCCAATGATTTTAAAAACATCGTCGCCATAAAAGAAGCTTCACCCAATTTCTTGCAAAGCACTGAAATTTTGAAAGAAAAACCTGAGGAATTTATCGTTCTTTCTGGTGACGACGAATTTGGGTTACCGATGACTTTGGCAGGCGGAAAAGGCGTGATTTCAGTCATTGCGCAAGGATTACCGGAATTGTACACGGAAATGATCCGTTTGGGATTGGCACGAAAAGTGGACGAAGCGTATAATTTACATTACAAATTGATGGAAATCACGCGTTCCATTTATTTGGAAGGAAATCCAGCCGGAATCAAATCTTTGCTTTCCCACAAAGGAATTTGCAAACCATACACCCGATTACCATTGGTTGCGGCAACTGAAAATTTATCGGGGAAAATTAAAACATTAGTAGAACAACTTTAAAACATAAATCATGATCAAACAAAGTATAATTGATGCCCTCAATAATCAAGTTGAAGCCGAAGCAGGCGCTTCCCAACTCTATTTGGCGATGGCTTCCTGGGCTGATTCCAGAGGATTGGAAGGCGTTTCAGAATTTTTATTTGCACATTCTGACGAAGAAAGGATGCATATGTTAAAATTGGTTCGTTTTATCAACGAACGTGGCGGGACTGCGATTATTCCTTCTTTACACATGCCGAAACAAGATTTCCAAAATCTACATGAAGTTTTTGAAATGGTGTTGGAGCACGAAATCAAAGTATCGGAAAAAATCAATGAAATAGTCGATTTGACATTGGAAGAAAAAGATTATACCACGCATAATTTCTTGCAATGGTATGTCTCAGAACAAATCGAAGAAGAAAGATTGGCCCGAATTATTTTAGACAAATTGAAATTGATCGGAGACGACAAAGGCGGTATGTACCTGTTTGACAGAGACATATCCACTTTCAATGCTCCTAAATAATTTTTGAAAACCTTAACAGTTTGGAACAAGCATTTAAACTATGTTTGTTCCAAATATTTTATACCTTTGCAAAATGTTTAAAAAATTAGGAGTTTTATTGATCATGATGGCGGTGGTTGTTTCTTGCAACAAACGTTTTGAGAAAGCGATGAAGAGTACGGACAAAGACTTCATTTTACAGACAGCCAACGAATTTTATGAAGAAGGAAAATGGGCCAATGCCATAGAATTGTATGCTAAAGTTTCGTCTGCATTTGCCGGAACGGAACACGCTGCTGACATTGCATATAAGCAAGCCGATGCAAACTTTCAAGACAAGAATTATCGTTTAGCTGCACATCAATTCAAAACATTTTATATCACCAATCCTACTGATCCTCGTGCAGAAGAAGCGGCTTACCGATCGGCCTATTCTTTTTATACAGATTCTCCGGATTATAATTTAGATCAAACCAGCACATACAGTGCGATTGATGAATTACAATCTTTTATCAATGCTTATCCCAATTCTTCTCGTGTAGAAGAAGCCAATGGATACATCAATGAATTGAGACAGAAATTGGAGAAAAAAGCATTTGAAATTGCCAAAATTTATTATAAAACACTGAAATACAAAGCGGCAGGAATTGCGTTTGACAATATGTTGGATGACTATCCCGACACAAAATTCCGTGAAGAAGCCATGATGTATTCGCTTCGTTCCAAATATGAATTGGCAGTAAATTTCAGTCGTTTCGATCGCAAAGAATTGAGATTACAAGAAGCTTTGACGCAGTACAGATTGTTTACCAAAGCTTTTCCTTCTTCTAAATTTTCAGATGAAGCTAATAAAATCAATCAAAAAGTAGAAGCCGATTTTACCAAGCATAAAGAAAGCCTTGCAAAAATTGAACAGGATAAAAAAGAAAATCCTACGCAATCTACACCAATATTAAATTAAGTCGAATCAAATAGTTAGACAATATGAACTTCAAAGACATTGACGCACCTACTTCAACAGAAACATTTAACAAAGGTGTAATTGAAGAAAAAACGGGAAACATTTACCAATCCATCGTGATCATGGGTAAACGTGCCGAACAAATCAACCAGGAAATGAAATCGGAATTGATTCAAAAATTGGATGAATTTGCTTCGCATACAGATTCTTTGGAAGAAATTTTTGAAAACCGCGAGCAAATCGAAGTTTCCAAATTTTACGAACGTCTTCCAAAACCAACATCCATTGCGATTAAAGAATGGATGAGCAACGATATCTATTACAGAAATCCAAACGAGGAAGCTTAAAATACAATAGCATATGTCTATTCTGAACCGGAAAAAAGTTTTGTTGGCCGTTACCGCAGGGATCGCCGCTTACAAAACTGCTTTTCTGGTTCGTCTTTTTATAAAAGAAGGGGCCGAAGTGAAAGTCATTTTAACGCCAAAAGCCCTTGATTTTGTTACTCCCCTAACGCTTGCTACGCTTTCTAAAAACCCAGTTGAATGGGAGTTTTCTGAAGAAAATGGCAACTGGAACAACCATGTCGAATTAGGACTTTGGGCTGATTTTATGGTAGTCGCTCCATCGACCGCCAATTCTCTTTCCAAAATGGCCGACGGTTCTTCTGATAATTTGGTTTTGGCAGCTTACCTTTCAGCCAAATGTCCGGTTTACATTGCGCCGGCGATGGATCTCGATATGTATCAACATCCGAGCACCAAAGAAAATTTAGCCAAACTGGAAAGTTTTGGAAATATTATCATTCCGGCTGAATCTGGAGAACTCGCCAGTGGTCTAAGCGGTGAAGGAAGAATGGCTGAACCGGAAAACATCCTTTCATTCATAGAAAATGATTTAAAAGAAAAAGCACCATTATTTGGTAAAAAAATACTCGTTTCTGCCGGTCCGACTTATGAAAAGTTAGATCCTGTACGGTTTATTGGCAACTTTTCTTCCGGTAAAATGGGCATCGAAATCGCTAAAGAAGCGATGGAAATGGGTGCCGATGTGACTTTGGTTTGCGGTCCATCTTCTATTTCGACTACCAATTACAATATCAACCGCATCGATGTTGTTTCTGCAATGGAAATGAAAGATGCAATGGAATCTCAGTTTGAAAACGCTGACATCGTCATCATGTCGGCTGCCGTTGCAGACTACAGACCTGCAACTATGGCTGAACAAAAAATCAAAAAAAACGATGAAAATCTGACAATTGAATTGGTGAAAAATCCTGATATATTAAAAGGATTGGGAGAAAAGAAAACCCACCAAATTTTGGTAGGATTTGCTCTGGAAACCAATAACGAATTGGAGTTCGCCAAAGGCAAATTGGAAAAGAAAAATCTGGATTTCATCGTGTTAAATTCTATGCGGGATGAACAAGCAGGATTTCAAAAAAACACCAATAAAATCACCTTGATTCCACGCAATGGGAATCCGGTTGCATACGAAGCAAAAAATAAAACAGAAGTTGCAAAAGATATTCTTAACTTTATCCTTGAAAATTACAAGATATGATGAAAATGAAAGCGCTAGTCGCCAGTTTGCTTTTTTCAATTACAATTTCTGCACAGGAATTTTTAGCCACCGTTACAGTTGATTTCTCACAAGTACAAGGCTCTAACACTCAAGTATTTCAAACATTAGAAAAGTCGTTAAGCGATTTTATCAATACGACCAAATGGACGGATAACCGGTATAAAATCCATGAAAAAATAGAGTCCAATTTCCTGATCATCATCACGGGAAGAAATGGTAATTTTTACAACGGACGTCTACAGATTCAAACCCGACGCCCTGTTTTTAACTCAACTTATTATTCGCCGATTTTAAACTTTGTCGACAGTAAATTTGATTTTGAATATACAGAATTCGAAGAATTAATCTTCAATCCCCGTAAATTCAGCAATAAAAATTTAACGGATGCAATGGCTTTTTATGTCTATTATATCTTGGGAATGGATGCTGATACTTTTCAACTGGAAGGTGGGACTTCGCATTTTAAAACTGCACAACAAATCGCAACCAATGCAATGGGATCGCAGTTCGGTGGGTGGAGTGAAATGGATGGAAATAAATCTCGAGGTACGCTGATCAACAACGTTTTAAAACCAACCAACAAAACCCTAAGAAACATTTACTATCAGTACCATAGAGTAGGTTTGGATCAAATGAGCGACAACGAAAGCAAAGCCAAAAATGCGATTGGAAATTCCTTAGAAACTTTAAGTTTTTACCAGAGAGGAAACTATGCACTTTTTTATCCGCTCGATATTTTCTTTATGGCCAAAAAAGACGAAATCGCTAAAATTTTTGGAGGTGGGATGATGTCATCTGTCAACATAGGAGAAATCAAAGAAACCTTAAATGCGCTTTCACCGACCAATAGTTCTACTTGGAATAATCTGAAAAAATAATGCTCACCCGACTTTCGGTATCCAATTTTGCTATCATCGATGAATTGCAGATGCAGTTCCAAAAAGGATTGACCATCATCACGGGTGAAACCGGAGCAGGAAAGTCCATTTTATTGGGTGCATTAAAATTGATTTTGGGGGAAAGAGCCGATTTGAAACAACTCAACGATTCAACTAAAAAGTGCATCATCGAAGCACAATTTTCTATTTCCAATTTACAGCTTCAAGCCTTTTTTGAAGAAAACGAATTGGATTATGATGCAGAAACCATATTGCGAAGAGAATTGCTTCCAAGCGGGAAATCCAGAGCTTTTATCAATGATACGCCGGTAACTTTAAACATTTTACAGGAATTGGGGGAGAAATTAATTGATATTCATTCTCAATTCAACACTGAAAATATATTTCACCAAGATTTTCAACTTCAGATTCTGGATGCTTTTGCTTCGCAAATGAATTTGATCAGAAAATACCAAACAGAATTTTTAAAACGAAATCAAATTCTAATTCGACTCAAATCCAAACGGGAAGAACTCGATCAGCTCAGTCGTGAAGCTGATTACAAACAGTTTTTATTGGACGAACTTTTGGCTACGAATTTAGTACGAAATGAATTTGAAGAATTGGAGAAAGAACAAATCGAATTACAAAATGTAGATGAAATCCAACGTGTTTTAGTTGAAATCAGCACAAAATTAGATACAGCAGAATTTGGCATTCTTTCCCAATTACATGAAGCTTCCAACCAACTTCAAAAATTGGCCGGAATGGGAGAAGAATTGGAAAATTATCAAAAAAGACTGGAATCTTCGCGCATCGAATTGGATGATTTAAATACCGAAATTGCTCAAAAAACCCAACGTTTGGAATCCAATCCCGAAAGGTTATTTGAGGTCAACGAACGACTGGATTTGATCCAAAATTTATTACACAAACACCGTGTAAGTTCGATTGAAGAATTGTTATCCATTCAATTTGAATTGGAAAACGAAAACCAAAATTTTCAAAATTTAGAAGCTGAAATTTCGAAACTCGAAAATGATTTGCACCAAATTGAAAATCAATTGGGATCATTGTCTGATGAAATTTCCATTGCGCGAAAATCATCCATTCCAAAGGTAGAAAAGGAAATACTGGAATCTTTGGGGAAATTGGGGATGGAAAATTCGACCATGAAATTGGAACTCAGTCAGAAAAAAGATTTCCAATGGAACGGAAAAGATGAAATCGAATTCCTTTTCAGCGCCAATAAAGGTGCTGAAATGAAACAAGTGAGCAAATCAGTCTCCGGTGGTGAACGTTCAAGATTGATGTTATCGGTCAAAAAAGCGCTTGCCGGAAAATTAGAATTGCCGACACTCATTTTAGATGAAATCGATACCGGTGTTTCAGGAAAAGTAGCCAATGAAGTAGGAAATTTGATGAAAGAAATGGCTGATAGTTTACAGTTGATCAGCATCACCCATCTTCCTCAAGTAGCTGCCAAAGCCAATCAACATTTCAAAATTTCCAAAAACATCAAAAACGGAAAGACGATAACTCAGGTTCACGAACTTTCAAATGAAAACCGAGTGAGAGAAATCGCTGAACTTTTAAGCGGTTCCGATATCACAGAAAAAGCGATCGATCAGGCAAAAGAACTGATCAAAGCTTAAACCCAAAATATTTTGCATAAAAAACCTCATAGTTGAGACTTCGACCATGAGGCATAAATAACTAACACACAAATAATCTTAAAAAATAAGACCTGTACAAACCGTTATGCTTTTGTACACCACAAATATAGTAAAGTCTATCAAATTAGTATACTAAAAAATTATTTTTTTTTGATTTTAAACTAAATCATTTAAAGATTGGCTTTCCAAAACCTTTAGCGTTTTGTCTCTAACCTGCACCATCACTCGGTTTAAGGAACATGACACCTCATCCTGACAATCATCACATTTTTTATAATAATTCAAACTTACACACGGTAAAAGTGCAATCGGACCATCCAAAACACGAATGATTGAAGCCAAAGAAATGGATTCGGCAGGTCTTTCTAAAAAATATCCTCCACCTTTTCCTTTTTTGGATAGTAATAATCCGTTTTTCTTTAAATCTAAAAGAATTCCTTCCAAAAACTTTAAAGGTATATTTTCATTTTCCGCTATTTCAGAAATCAAAACTGGTTGACCAGAAGTATTTTTGGCCAAATAAGTCATCGCTTTTAATCCGTATTTTGTCTTTTTCGTCAACATATCATTGTGACCTTTGCAAATATTAATTAGGTTTTTCTAACAAGCAAATTTCGGCAAATTATTCTAACTTGCAACCCAAATTTTAATTAACAACATATGACAATTCGATTTTTATCTTTATTCATGACTTTTTGTTTCACTCCACTAGTTGCGCAGTATTCTACCCCAAACACCGGAGTTCATTGGACATTGGACGATATAGCTGCCAATTCTCCTACTACGGTTACAGTTTCTGGAAACGAATATACCCTGCATGAAAATTTATTGGTAGAAGTAAACGATTCTCTTTCATTGAATGAAAACTTAGTTCTAAAAATAGCTGCAGATGTTGAGATTGAAGTAAAAGGTTTTTTTTCAAGTGATGCAGATGAAATTACCATCACAGCAGTTGATCCTGAAAATCCTTATGAAGGATTTTGGATGTTTGATACTTCTGAAATTTATTTCAACAATACCCTGGTTGAATACGGAGGTGGAATTCGCGTCATCACACCGGACTTTTTAATGGAGAACTCAGAAGTGTCCAATAACAACAAATCAGATGGTTCTGCCACCGGAGGAGCGATTTCTTTTTCAAATGGAAGCCCGGTTGTGAGAAATTCGACTTTTAGAAATAATATCCATCCCGCTTTGAGTTCAGGTGCGACCAATTCTGTTGCGATTCAAGTTGAGAATTGTCTTTTTGAAGGAAATAATACGACCAATAACAACCGACCACAAATCAACATGGGACCAAGTGGAACCGCCGACTCTACACGGATCATCAACAACACGATCATCGGAAACCGTGATTTTACGGTAGTTGGAGGCGTTTCTGTTTCCAGTTTGGCGGGTGTACAAAATCAATTTGTTATTAAAAACAATACGATTCGTGACAACCGTTACGGTTTTACTTCCTTAGGGCCATCTTCCGGCGTGATTGAAAATAATATTTTGGAGGACAATGATACTGAAACCAATCCGATGAATGGAGGAAGTGGAATTTCACTCTACAATACAGAAATGGTTATTATTAAAGGAAATGAAATCCGAAGAAACCTTTGGGGCATAACGGTTATCGGAACTGCACAAGCCAATTTGGGAAGTGATGATGCGGAAGACCTGAATCCGGGTGGAAATATTTTCAGTGAAAATGGAAATGGAGGGGAAATTTACGCATTGTTTAACAACACTCCTAATCCAATAAAAGCTTTGCACAATTGTTGGATCGAAGGTCAGGAATCTACTGCAGAAGATGTGGAAAGTGTAATTTCTCATGTTGTAGACGATCCTGCTTTGGGTGAAGTATTTTTTGATCCATTTGAATGTGGAATTGTAATGGAAACTGTAGATTTCGATCAAAAATCTTTTAGAATTTATCCAAATCCGGCTAAAAATTCGTTCCAAATCGAATCCGTAGAAAACGGAACGATTAAAATCTTCGATTTGAATGGAAAATTGATCCAAACCGAAGAAAAAAATTCAGTTCAAAAACAAATTCAAATAAGACTTCCTAAAGGTATTTATTTAGTTGAATTCGAAACAGAAAAATCAAAATCTACACAGAAATTGATCATTCGATAATTAAAATTCACATACGACAAAAGCCGTCCTAAATAACTATGGGACGGCTTTTTTAATTAAAAATGGAATAATTTATTTTTTGATAAATCGTTCAGATTTTGATTTCTCGCCGATCATCAATTTCAAAACATAAATACCGGAATCCAAACGGGAAACATCCAAGTTTTCCGTATATCTTCCTTGCATCACCACTCTACCGGACATATCCATGATTTGGTAGGTTTGGGCTTCAAATCCGTTCAAGGATATATTTAAGAATTCTTTTACCGGATTTGGATACACTTTTAAATGAAGACTTGTTTCATCTGTCTCAGTTGATGCATACGTACTGTTATTATTGAAGGACTGAGTTATACAGAAATTGGTGGAACGTGAAGAACGGAAAGTACTTCCACTTGCCAATACAGTAGTACCTTGCTTCAAAGTATAAGAACCGTTTCCATACGAACAGCACATTCCGTCGCCATAAGTATCATAGAATGTCAATCTATAACAATCAGGACTCAACGTCAATGGTATATCCAAAGTCGAGCCATCGGGTTGTGAACCATAAGTTCCGCCGGAAGCAACGATGGTTGTTCCTCTGTAAATTCTCCAGTAAGTTTCTTCCGGATAATTATCAAAAGTGATACTCAACACCAATCCCGGGTCTGGGTTATCTGCAAGCGTCGTAACATTTACCACGTTACTGGATGAAGAAACATTTCCGGACGCATCTTTTGCTTTTACGGTAAACGCATAAGCAGTATTGGCAGTTAATCCGGTAATATTAGCAGAAGTACTTGTTGTCGAACCGATATTGGTCGAACCGGAAAAAATATCGTATCCGGTTACGCCCACATTATCTGTAGAAGCTGTCCAATTTAACGTCAACGTGGTTTGGGCAACATTGGAAGCTGCTAAATTGGTTGGTGCTGAAGGAGCCTGTGTATCTGCAGCCGATGCAGCAATTACCACAGTATAGTCTTCAACTTCACCATAAGTAAAGGACTCACAAGAAGTTGGAATTGCATTGTATTTCATGGAAACCCGCATACGCGTCGCACCATCAAAAGCAGAAGCCGGAACTGTAAATGTTCCACTTACAGAAGAAGCATTGGTCGGTGTTCTGGTCCAAACTTGTTCACCTGAATCGTTGAAATCACCATCTTTGTTATAATCAATCCAAACGGAATATCCTTCATTATAATTCGTTCCGGTCCATTGTGGAGTAACCGTAATGGTATAAGCTTGAGATTTATTTAAATTAGTTGAAATATTAGTGAAATCTGAATAGAACTGCGCACCAGAAGGATTATTGATCGTATTCAACTGAACTCTTTGGATGAATTCATCGTTTACATTGGTACTGGCAGATGCACAATAGTTGATTTGAACTTCTGTTGTGGTAAAGTTTACTGAAGCCGAATAAGCCGACGATGCACCTGCATCACAATTACTTCGAACTTGAGCCTCGTACTGAGAGTTGGCAGTTAAACCACTCAAAGATTTGGAAGTAGAAGTTTCTGCACTCGTCGTCCAATTAGTTGCTCCTACCAAACGGTAACGGAAATCATAAGAAGCTCCGGCAACAGCATCCCAAGAAAGCGATGCAGTTGAACTTCCAATTCCATCCACCGACAATCCGGTTGGAGTTGTTGCTTCACACTGAACTGGTGTGGAAGAAACTCCGGTAAGGATTAATGAATAATTTTGGCTTCCACCTGTAAGAGATCCTTTATGAGAAACTGTTACGGTATATGTTCCGGAAGCTCCTGCAACTTCTACTCTTTCAAAGGGATCGGAAATATTATCACCTTTACCGTTGGTTGTGATGCCTGTTAATCTCCAAGGAGTATACGTGGTAGAACCTTTGGTAATCCGTAAATCCAAATCATTGACCAATACTTTTGTAGGCGAATTGGTTTGGGTTGTGGCGGTTCCGGGACGATCTGTCCAACTGATAGAAGCTCTTAATTCGTTTATTCCATCTGAATCTACCGTAAATTGATAAGTTTGGCCGCTGGTTAAAGTCAACTCCTGAATCAGTGAACCATTATCTTTGGCTGTGATGGTTTCGGCAGCTTTTTTGGCATTCAATAATCCCCAACCAAAAATAGCGTCGGGACCGGCAGAACCGGCATCATCTGCTGTATGCAGAACCAATCCTTTTAAAGTCGCAGCACGCATAAAATTAGAATTCAAATTATTATAATGCTGTTGCAATAACAACAAGGTTCCGGCTACATTTGGTGAAGCCATTGAGGTTCCAGTAATCGTTCCATAAGCGGTATTGCTGGTTTCATACGTCGAATACACAGATGTTCCGTTGCCGGTGATATCCGGTTTGATCCGGTAATCATCAGTCGGACCTTCACTACTCGAAGAATTAATGGTAACACTTACTAAATTTCCATTGTTATCGATATTGGCATCATTGGCATTTGCCACCACCAAATTATTTTTGGAAGTACTATGACCGGTCAATTTATCATAAGCTGAATTCCCTCCAAGCGGAGCACCATTGTAATTGGTATTTCCATCATTTCCGGCTGCTACGACCATTAGGTAATACGGCGCGTTAAACAATAAATTATCCCAATCTCTGGAATCCGTTATATAGGCTCCGAAATAATAATCCGGTACCAAATCCGAACGGAAACCATAAGAATGATTGGAAATCAACATTCCATTGGAGGCCGCAGATGTAGCTTCCGTCAAATCATTGTTCCATTCGTAACCGATTGCTCGGGCATGTGGTGCCATACCTTTTGCATTGGCACTTACACCGGAAGCTATGATTGTTCCCGTTACATGCGCCGAATGATAATTCAATGTAGTTGTTCCATCTCCTATACTGAATCTGTTGGTTCCACCGGCTCCGTCATATTCCTGGTGGGTAGTTCTCGCCAAACCACCGTCCCAAACATGTGCCGTCATGTTTTGACCCATAAGATTTAGTCCCAATGAACCTCCTGAATTTAAATGGTTGGTTCGGGTAGAACGAGCTGCATTTACATTAAATGTGGTGTAATAAATCAATGAACCATCTGGAAGAATTTTTTGCAATTCTTGGTAAGTTCCATTTTCTTCTATGATCAAAGGAACGTTTAAGGAAGTTGCCAATTCCTTTACGCGTTCTTTTTCAGAACTGATTTTTTGAAAATACTCATTTTCCAATTTGAGCAATTCGTTTAAATCATAACGATCTACAATTTTTTGTTTCTCTGCCAGCGTCTGGGCCGAACCAAACTGCCAAGCCATCAGCATTATTACAATACTGATTTTTAGTAAAATTTTGTCCATAAATAATTAGTGTTAATTGTTGGTTGAATTTAACACTTTATCTTTTAGGAATTGACCTTAATCTTCTGATATTTAATAAACAAAGTTTAAAAATACCAAGATATTGGTAGTCGAAATAAATACAGAATTATTGCGAAATAATAAGAAATAATGGATTTACCAACGGATCAAAACACTTCCCCAAGTGAATCCACTACCAAATGCAGTCAAACAAATCAAGTCGCCTTTTTGGATTCGGCCTTCTTGAAAAGCTTCGCTTAGCGCAATTGGAATTGAAGCGGCTGTCGTATTTCCGTATTTCTGGATATTGTTAAAAACCTGATCATCGCGTAATCCCAACTGTTTTTGAACAAATTGACTGATGCGTAAATTGGCTTGATGCGGAATAAATAATTTCAAATTGGAAAAATCCTCACCCGCCTTTTCAAATACTTCTTTAACTGATTCAGGGAAACGTGTGACAGCATGTTTAAAAACAAAATTTCCATTCATCACCGGATAAATTTGTTCAGGAGTCAAGGTATTTCCTTCTTCGAGCATCACATCGGACCAACCCAATTTGGTTCCCGGGAATAAAACGGCCAGTTCTTCTGCAAATTCTCCTTCACTGTGCATATTGGAAGAAATAATTCCCCGATTTTCATCATCCGTCGCCGAAACCACAACCGCACCGGCTCCATCTCCAAAAATCACGGAAACACCTCGACCTCGCGTAGTCATATCCAATCCAAACGAATGATTTTCTGCTCCCACTACCAAAATATTTTTATACATCCCGGAACGGATATAAGCATCTGCTGTCGCAAGTGCATAAATAAATCCGGAGCATTGATTACGAACATCGAGTGCGCCGATCGTTTCACAACCCAAATTCTTTTGCAATAATACACCACATCCCGGGAAAAAATAATCAGGACTCAGCGTTGCAAATAAAATGAAATCTATGTCTTTTGCTGTTAGTCCCGCATTTTTAATGGCGATTTCAGCAGCTTTGGTTCCCAAATCAGAAGTCGTAACTCCGGAATGTTTCCCTAAATGACGACGTTCTTTGATTCCGGTTCTTTCTTGGATCCATTCGTCATTGGTTTCCATGAGTTTGGATAAATCGTCATTGGTTACAATATTTTCCGGCACATAATGACCGATTCCGGTTATGATGGACTTTTTCATTGAGTAGAATTTAAGTTCTGATACTTTTGTTGTTTGCGATTTGACAAATTTAATGGAATTTATGAATTGAAAATTATGAAGTTGCTAATTTGTCCTATCTATTTTTTTTAATTTTACACTTGAAAAATAAAAAACCCGACAACTTTTAGAAAACTGTCGGGTTAATTTGGTATGTTTTTTTGAAATTATTCTTTGATTCTTTCCATGTAGGAACCATCTTCTGTATTGATTTTCACTTTATCACCTTCATTAATAAAAAGTGGAACCCGGATTTCAGCTCCGGTTTCTGTGGTTGCCGGTTTAGAAGCATTTGTAGCTGTATCTCCTTTCAATCCCGGTTCAGTGTATGTAATTTCCATGATCACAAACTGCTGAAGTTCCGCAGACAATGGCATTTCATCTTCAGCTCTGAATAAAATCGTTACTTCGTCTCCAGATTTTAGGAATTGCGCATTGTCGATCATTCCTTTATTGATGTAAACTTGGGAAAAATCATCGTTGTTCATAAAATGAAAACCATTATCATCATCGTATAAATATTGGTACTTTCTAGTTTCAACTCTTACTTCATCAATTCTATGCCCTGCAGAAAAAGTATTATCCAGCACTTTACCATTCGTTACGCTTTTTAGTTTTGTACGCACAAATGCGGGTCCTTTTCCAGGTTTAACATGTTGGAATTCTACAATTTTCCATGTATCATCATTCCAGTTGATACATAGTCCTTTTCGTATATCTGCTGTAGTTGCCATTTTATAAATTTGATTGTTTTGTTATAATTCTGCTCTTGTTGTATATCCGGACATAACGCCTCTCGGACTTTTTTTGATAAAATCAAGAATCTGATCACGTTCAGTTGATGCTTCAAAATCCTTTTCTATCACTTCTAAAGCTTGTGTTACGTTTTTACTTTTTTGAAAAAGCACTCGGTAGATGTTTTGGATTTCGGTGATTTTCTCTGTCGTAAAACCTCTTCTTTGAAGTCCGATTGAGTTAACACCTGCATAAGAAAGTGGATTTCTAGCCGCTTTGACAAATGGCGGAACATCTTTTCTGACATGAGATCCTCCGGCTATAAAAGCGTGTTCTCCTATATGCGTAAACTGATGAACCGCACTCATTCCTCCTAAAAACGCATGATCGCCTATTTCTATATGACCGGCAAGCCCTACACCATTTACTAAAATGACATGGTCACCGATTATACAATCATGAGCTATGTGTGCCGTTGCCATCACCAAACAATTGTTTCCAATTTTGGTATAACCCAGCGCATTAGTCCCTCTGTTTACCGTAACACACTCTCTGATTGTGGTATTATCTCCTATATAAGTCAAAGTTTTTTCACCTACATATTTTAAATCTTGTGGTTCTGCCGATATTACGGTTCCCGGATATATTTTACAATTTTCACCGATTCGTGCACCTTCCATGATGGTGACGTTTGGGCCTATCCATGTTCCTTCTCCAATTTCCACATTGTCATAAATCGTTGAAAATGGCTCTATAATTGCTGTTTCAGCAACTTTTGCGTTTGGGTGAATGTAGGCCAAGGGTTGATTCATTATTTCCAAAATTATATTTTGTCTTTTGTTACCAATGCCATCATTTCTGCTTCTACAGCGATGGTGTCGTTTACATATCCGTATCCTTGCATGTGGACGATTCCTCTTCTAATGGGTTGTAATAAGTCCACTTTCAGAACCAAAGTATCACCCGGTATGACTTTTCGTTTAAATTTTACATTTTCAATTTTCATGAAGTAGGTCGAATAATCCTTTGGATCATCGATTTCTCCTAAAACCAAAATCCCACCCAATTGAGCCATAGCCTCAACTTGTAAAACGCCCGGCATAACAGGTTCTTGCGGAAAATGTCCAACGAAAAATGGTTCGTTCATCGTAACATTTTTTACCCCAACCAATGAAGATTCTGATTTTTCAATCACTTTATCTAACAATAAAAATGGCGGACGGTGTGGAAGAATTTTCATGATATCATTGATATCATAAATCGGCTCTTTGGTCAAATCAAATTCCGGAACATTTTTTCTTTTTGCAATTCCGATTTGTTTGCTCAGTTTTTTCGCAAAGTTCGTATTGATCTGATGCCCAGGCTTATTGGCGATGATTTTGGCTTTTAATTTGGTTCCAATTAAAGCCAAATCTCCAACTACGTCTAATAATTTATGACGAGCAGCTTCATTTGGATAATGAAGCGTGATGTTGTCCAAAACACCATTTGGTCGAATGGAAACATCTTCTTTGTTAAATGCTTTTGTGAGTTTTTGACGGGTTTCAGGCGTGATTTCTTTGTCTACATATACGATTGCATTTCCCAAATCTCCTCCTTTTATCAAACCTGCGTCCAATAAATATTCGATTTCATGCAAAAAACTAAAAGTTCTTGCATTGGCAATTTCATCTTTAAATTCGGACATGCTTTTGATAGAAGCATTTTGAGTCCCCAAAACTTTGGTTCCGAAATCGACCATGGTGGTCACTTGATACTCATCGGCAGGAATAGCCGTGATTTCAGATCCGGTTTCGGGATCTTGATAGGTGATGATATCTTTTACGACAAAATACTCTCTTTCCTCATCTTGCTCTTCAATTCCAGCTTTTTCAACTGCTTCCACAAAGAATTTGGAAGAACCATCTAAAATGGGTACTTCCGAATTGTTGATTTCAATGAGAACATTGTCCAAATCCATTCCGGTTAACGCTGCCAAAAGGTGTTCCGTAGTATGGATCTTTACACCTTTTTTCTCTATCGTAGTTCCTCTTTCAGTGCTGGTGACGTAATTTGCATCAGCTTCTACATGAGGATTTCCTTCTAAATCCGTTCTGACAAATACAAATCCAGTATTTACCGGTGCCGGTTTTAATGTCATGGTAACTTCGCGTCCCGTATGGAGACCAACACCGTTGAAGGTGTATTCGTTAGCCAATGTTTTTTGTTTATCTGACATTAATCTTTTATTGTTTGTTGTTGCTTATATTCTTTTTCTAATTCTTCCAATCGTTTGACGATGCTTGGGAAATTTCGGAAATATACGTAAGATTTTCTAAAATCTGAGGCATCCATAGATGGTGAACCATAGATTTTCGCACCATCCGGAACGTTATTGTTCACCCCACTTTGGGCTTGAATCTGTACGTAATCTCCTATTTTTAAATGACCGACGATTCCAACTTGTCCTCCGATCATACAATTTTTACCGATTTTGGTTGATCCTGCTACACCAGTTTGTGAAGCAATCACCGTGTTTTCTCCAATTTCTACATTGTGCGCAATTTGAATTTGGTTGTCCAATTTCGCTCCTGCACGGATGAGTGTCGTTCCTAAAGTAGCACGGTCAATCGTACATGATGAACCGATTTCTACATTGTCTTCTATTTTCACATTCCCAATCTGAGGAACTTTTTCCAATTTCCCTTCTGCAGTTGGTGTAAATCCAAATCCATCTGCTCCCAAAACGGAATTGGAATGGATGATACAATTTTTACCAATTTTGGTATCGGTATATAATCTTACACCAGAATGGATCACGCTTCCTTCTCCTATGGCTACATTTTCACCAACATGAACATTGGAATGGATCATCACATCGTTTCCTATTTTCACTTTTTCACCTACATAAACAAAACTTCCGATGTAAACGTTTTCGCCGATTTGGGCAGAATCGTGAATTTGGGAATTGGGTTCAATTCCTACTTTTTTGTTTTTTAAATGATTGGCGTAATGCAATAATTTGGTGAAGGATTTATAGGCATCTTCTACAAAAATCAGCGTAGGAGAAATTTCTTTTTCTGGTATAAAACCATCTGAAACAATCACGATAGAAGCCTCGGTTTTATAAAGATACGGCTCATATTTCAAATTGGATAAAAAAGAAATCGACCCTGATTTCCCTTCCTCAATTTTGGACAAGGTTGAAACTTTTATTTCAGGATTCCCTTCAATTCTACCTTCCAAAACAGAAGCTATTTCTAGTGCGCTAAATTCCATAGTATGCAAAAATATAAATTTTGGGGTTAACTCAAATTTGAATTATATTTTTTTCTTAACATCTAAGTAACATAAATGATACTTTTCGATCGGATTCAATAAATGTTCTGACAAAATCTGTAAAGGACTCACTGAAATTTCTTGTAAACTCTGATCCTTATTCATGATAAAAATTGGAGATTTTGTCTTGTCATACGGTATCACTCTGATCGGAGATTGATGGACAAAATAATCTCCATTTTCTATCCCTAAATATCCTGCTGCTTCTATTTCCAATTTTTTCAACTCTTCATCAGAAACAGCTTCGGTAAATATTTTGGAGACCAATAACTTCCTGTTAATTAAACAACGTGATAAAAACGATAAAATTACATCTTCATGGTATTGCCATTCTTTCAATGAAGCCCAAACATCACTATCATCCAGTTTGATAAATTGATCCAATTGATTCTTCAAACTGTCTTTGGTATCATTTTGTAAAAAATATCCCAAAGCATCTGTCGCAAAAACTTTCCCTCCGTTACGGCTGATTTCCTTTGCTCTTCGAAAGGCTTGGGTCAATAAAACTTCAGCCGTATAGGAAGTCCGGTGATTGTAGACTTGCCAATACATGAACATCCTAGCTGTCAGATATTTCTCTATCGAATAAATCCCCTTTGAGTCCACCACCAGCAAATCATCTTTAACATTTAAAGTCGAAATGATCCGGTCAGGATTGATGTTTCCCTCAACCACACCGGTAAAAAAACTATCTCTTTTTAAATAATCCAAACGATCCATGTCCAATTGGCTGGAAACCAATTGGGTCAGAAATTGTTTTTTATATTCGCCTTTGAAAATCTGAATCGCCAAATCCAATTCACCTGAAAATTCAGCATTCAATTTCTCCATTAGAAACAAAGAAATTTTTTCATGGTACAAATCTTCTATCAACGTATTTTCCAACGTATGTGAAAAAGGTCCATGGCCTATATCATGTAAAAGAATCGCACATAAAACTCCATTTTTTTCTTCATCTGTAATTTCTACATTTTTTGCACGAAGCTCCTCTATGGCTTTCTGCATCAGAAACATCGCACCAAGCGCATGGTGAAATCGAGAATGTTTGGCGCCCGGATAAACCATTTCTGTCAAACCAGTTTGGCATATTCTTCGCAGTCGTTGAAAAATGGGATGTTGAATGATGTCGAAAATTAATTCGTTGGGTATGCTAATAAATCCGTGCACCGGATCGTTAAATACCTTTAGTTTGTTTACATACTCCAAATTGAAAATTTTAATCAGTAAATTAGGAACAAATTTAACAGAAATTCAGGTTTATGGCTATAAAAATTTTATGGATCGATGATGAAATCGACTTATTGAAACCACATTCTCTTTTTTTAGAGAAAAAAGGATATGAAACACAAATGATCAATAATGCGACGGATGCGTTGGAAATAATTCCAAATGAAAATTTTTCTGCCGTTTTAATCGATGAGAACATGCCCGGAATGGGTGGTTTGGAAGCTTTGCAAAAAATCAAAGAAATCAAACCTCAACTTCCTATCGTGATGATCACAAAAAATGAAGAAGAGCATATCATGGAAGAAGCCATTGGCTCTCACATCGCCGATTACCTCATCAAACCTGTCAATCCAAATCAAATTTTATTGAGTTTGAAAAAGATTTTGGATTCCAATAAAATCATTACAGAAAAAGCCGTAGTCAATTATCAACAAGAGTTCCGCAGCATCGCCATGGACATGATGAATGCTCGGGATTTTGAAGACTGGCGCGATATTTATAAAAAGTTGGTGTTTTGGGAATTGGAGTTGGAAAATATTCAGGACACCGAAATGGTCAAAATCCTTGAAGCCCAAAAACAAGAAGCCAATGCTTCTTTTTTTAAATTCGTCGAAAGAAATTATCACGACTGGTTGCATACAGAAGAAAAGCCTGTCTTATCACACACCGTTTTTAAAGACTATGTCAAACCGCATTTGGCAAAAGACAAAAAGACGCTGCTCATCATGGTGGACAACCTACGTTATGACCAATGGAAAACCATCGAACCGCTTTTCAATCAGTTTTATAATTTGGAAAAAGAACAGATGTATTACAGCATTTTGCCTTCGGCAACGCAATATGCACGAAATGCATTCTTCTCCGGATTGATGCCGTCCCAAATCGAAAAGCGTTTCCCAAATGAATGGTTAAACGATAATGATGAAGGAAATAAAAACCAATTTGAAAAAGAATTCCTTGAGGACCAAATGAAAAGACTGGGACTTGGTGATTTAACAACCCAATATTTTAAGGTGTTGAATTCTGATTTTGAAAAGAAAATCCTCGATGAATTCCACCAATACAAAAACAAAAATCTGACAGTAATTGTTTATAATTTCATCGATATTCTTTCCCACGCCAAAACGGACAACCGTATCGTCAGTCAAATGATCCGTGACGATAAAACCTATCGATCCACGACTAAAAATTGGTTTGAAAATTCCTATTTGTTGCAAATTGTAAAAAAAGCACAAGAAGAAGGAATGAAAATTTTGTTGACAACCGATCATGGAACTATTTATGTCCGGAAACCTTCGCAAGTTGTAGGTGATCGTGAAACCAGCACCAATCTGCGTTATAAAATGGGTCGTAAATTACAATATGATGATGATGATGTTTTTGCAATTGACAATGCCGAAGACTATTATTTACCAAAAGTCAATATGACGTCCAAATACATTTTTGCTAAAGAAGACATCTTCCTGGCTTATCCTAAAAATTACAACCATTATGTAAATTATTACAAAGATACCTACCAGCATGGTGGTGTTTCTATGGAAGAAATGATCATTCCTTTTGTGACATTGAATCCGAAATAATTTTTTCTGACTTAAAAACAGTTCAACCTCCTGGAATAAGAAAATCTTGGAGGTTTTGTTTTATATCCATTATTCCAAACTAAATTTGTTTCAGAAAAAATTTGCTCATGACTGACAATTTAGAAGCTTTGCGTTTTCCAATTGGGAATTTGGATATAGAACTTCAAACGGCTGATGTTTTTTCTCTTGAAGAATTTAAAACCTACCTCAATAAAGAAAATGTCCAAATTCTGGATGTACGTGGCGCAACCGAATTCGAAACAGAACACATCGAAGGAGCAGAAAATCTTTTTGTTGGAACCATCTAGGACAATTTAGATAAAATCAGCAAAGAAAAACAGGTTGTGATCCATTGTCAGTCAGGAGATCGTTCAGCCATAGCTTATTCTATTCTCGTTAAAAATGGATTTGAAAATATCAAAAATTTTTCAGGCGGAATGAAAGAATGGTTGGAAACAAATGAAAAAGTGATTTCTTGTAAGGATTCCTTTTGTGCAAATACTTAGAGCCGGCTTAAATTTTAACAGAATTAATTTCGTATGGAAATAATATCTTAACCTTAAATTTATACAAACTCTTAAAATTGAAAATGATAGAAATTATAAAACAACCTTGGCCCTGGTATATCGCAGGGCCATTAATCGGATTGACCGTTCCAGCGCTATTAATCATTGGCAACAAATCGTTTGGTATCAGCTCATCGTTACGGCACGTTTGTGCTTCGTGTATACCCGCCAACATTCCATTTTTCAAATACGATTGGAAAAAAGAAATTTGGAATTTAATTTTTGTTTTGGGCATATTTTTAGGCGGAGCAATCGCTGTAAACCTCTTATCCAATCCCAATCCAGTTGAAGTCCACCCAAAATTGGCTTCAGAATTAGCAGGTTACGGCATTACGAATTTCAACAATTTAGTTCCTGAAGATATCATGAATTGGCAATCATTGTTTACCTTGAAAGGATTTATCATGATGGTAGTTGGTGGATTTCTGGTTGGCTTTGGAACCCGTTATGCAGGTGGATGTACGAGTGGACACGCCATTATGGGATTGTCCAACCTACAACTTCCTTCATTGATCGCGACCATTAGTTTTATGATCGGTGGTTTCATTATGGCAAATTTGATTTTGCCTTTTATTCTTTCACTTTAATTCAAATTGAAATGCAAAAAAATACAGAAAAAGATCTTCAGCTTCGCGAATTAGACGCTATCTGCGTCAACGAAAGCCAATTGCAGCACAAATGGTACCATAATTTGAAATACTTAATTGTAGGAATATTGTTCGGAATTGTTTTCGTAAAATCAGAAGTAATCAGTTGGTTTCGCATCCAGGAAATGTTTCGATTAGAATCCTTTCATATGTATGGAATCATCGGAAGTGCAGTAATTGTAGGCATGATTTCCGTTTTTTTGATTAAAAAATTGAATATCAAAACCATCTATGGCGAACCGATTAAGATTGCACCCAAATCATTTAACAAAGGGCAAATTTATGGCGGACTTATTTTTGGTTTTGGTTGGGCCATCACGGGAGCGTGTCCCGGCCCATTATTTGCACAAATCGGAACGGGTGCAACGGTGATAATTGTCACCCTTTTGAGTGCCATAGCCGGAACTTGGGTTTACGGTTTTTTCAGAGATAGATTGCCACACTGATAGCATTTTCGAATTAAAATTATTATTCCAGAAAATTTCTTGCAACAAATTATTCAGGCTTACATTTGTATTTATTTTTATCGAATGAATTTCAACATCAACCAATTAAAAGAATTGCCAAATGTCGCCAAAGAAATCATTTCCAACTTTCACCAGAAAATCATTTTGTTTGATGGCGAAATGGGCGCAGGAAAAACCACTTTGATCAAAGAAATCATCCACCAAATGGGAAGTGAAGATGAAACCTCCAGTCCTACTTTTTCTATCGTCAACGAATATGAAACCCAAATGGGAAAGGTTTTTCATTTTGATTTATATCGGATCAAATCTGAAGAAGAAGCGATGGATTTTGGTATAGAAGAATATTTAGATTCTGGAAATTATTGCTTCATCGAATGGCCCGATAAAATCAAAAATCTCCTTCCAACTTCTTATCATACTGTTAAAATAGTTGCGGAGGAAAACCAAAGAACCATTATTTTTGTGTAAATTTAAAAGATGGAACATAGCGGAGTGTACACACCTTTTTCCCGTCAGGAATTGATGCCCAAAGAAGAGCGGCTTGAAGTTCAGTTAAAAGAAGGAAAATTAACCATCGGGATTCCAAAAGAAACCCATTTACAGGAAAGACGTCTTTGTCTTTCACCTGACGCTGTGCAGGTTTTAGTAGCAAATGGTCATGAAATAACAATTGAAACCGGTGCCGGAGAAGGTGCCAATTATACCGACCAAGAATATGCTGAGGCAGGTGCACAGATTTCTTATGACACAAAAGAAGTATTTTCCAAACCCATCGTTTTAAAAGTCAGTCCCGTAACTTCAGATGAAATCGACTTATTGACACCTGGTACATTTTTGGTTTCAACGGTTCAGTTGAACATGCAAACCAGAAGTTATTTTGAAAAATTGTCAGCTAAAAAAATCACTGCACTCGGATTTGAATTCATCAAAGATGAACATGGATATTTACCGGTCGTTCGTTTATTGAGCGAAATCGCCGGAACAACTTCTGTTTTATTGGCCGGAGAATTGATGTCCAATACCAATGGTGGAAATGGTGTTTTGATGGGCGGTATAGCCGGAGTTCGTCCTGCTGAAATTGTAATTCTCGGTGGTGGAACAGTTGGTGAATACGCTTCAAAAGCAGCATTGGGACTGGGAGCAAATGTCCGTGTCTTTGACAATTCACTCAGTCGATTGCGCAGATTACAAACCGATTTGGGAGTAAGAATTTCGACTTCCATGCTCGATCCAAAGGAATTAGGAAAAGCATTAAAACGATGTGATGTAGCCATAGGCGCATTACGTGTAGATGCCAGAACGCCTTGTGTGGTAACGGAAAAAATGGTCCAAAACATGAAAGAAGGTGCGGTCATTATCGATTTGAGCATCGACAATGGCGGTTGTTTTGAAACTTCAGAAATCACGACGCATAGCAATCCAATCGTCACCAAACACGGCGTTATCCATTATGGTGTGACCAATATCACTTCACGTGTTTCACGTACCACTACAAAAGCATTGAGCAATTTTTTCCTTCCGTATCTACTTTCAGTCGCCAAAGAAGGTGGTTTTGAGCATGTAATAAAATGTGACAGAGGCTTACGTTCCGGTATTTATTTATTCCATGGCCGCATGACCAAAAAGAAAATCAGCGATTGGTTTGACCTTCCATTTCATGACATTAATTTATTAATCGTATAATTGCCAAAATTTTTAAAGCAATGATGGGATTTTGGAAGAGACTGCGTTTTTACTTGATTGGACTTTCAATTGGTGTTGTATTGGTATTGATGTTTTTTGGACCAAGGTCTATGCAATGCTCCTATTTCCCAAATTCCCGTGCTCTGGAAGAAGCCAAAATTTATCCGATGAGTTTTTCAGCCGAAGCCCAACAAACCATCAATGCTGAAAAAATGGACAGTGTTTTTCTTTTTAACGAAATTTTCAAAAAGAGTAAAATCACCAATTTCGGAACGGATGAAGTTCGGGAAACACCTTGTAGAACTTATCGAGCAGCTTATAGAGAGGAAAAGAAATTTGATGTGGTGTATCAGATTTGTAAAAAACAAACGGTAATTAAGGAAATAAAAAAGGTTGAATAATCTCAATAAAATAGACTTGAAACAACCGCTAAGTCAACTTCCCAACCTAAATTCTTTGCGGTTTTTCCTGGCATTGTTCGTCATCCTTTATCATCTTCCTCAATTTTGCGAAAACCGCGGTTTTCCTTTTTTCAAAGATTGGTCGATTTTCCACAAAGGAACTGAAGCTGTTTATGTATTTTTCTCGCTAAGCGGATTCCTGATCATCAGGCAGTTATACGATGAAAAACGAAAAACCAATCATGTTAACCTCAAAAGATTTTACCTCAATCGTATCCTCAGGATTTTCCCCTTGTATTATTTGGTGCTTATTTTTGGGATATTGTATTATGCGGTTATTTTACCACAATTAGGCATGCTGGATGCACATGATTTCCCTATTAAAGAAAGTTTGCTATTTGGATTTACATTTTTGGCCAATGTTTTAGAGACGTTTAAACCCGGCGGCATTTTGGAGATTTTATGGTCCATCAGCATCGAAGAGCAATTTTATATTTTGATCGCTCCTGTTTTTCTCCTAATTAAAAACAAACGAATTTTAACTTTCCTGATTACCTTTTCAATTGTATATTTTTTCTTTTACAATTACACTGGCTTAGAATGGCTTAGAAAGTTTAAAATGCTTTATTATTATTTTTCTGTAAGTGGAATCATTGCTATTCTTTCACTGAAATTCCCAGATTTTAAACTTCCTAAAATCTTAGGATTTTCTATTTTAACGCTGTTCATTCTGTATTTTTTCACACCTCTTTTTGAAGGATTATCAGACGCTTTGTATCATTTGATTTCCATGATCCTTTTCCCGATGGTCATTTGGATTTTGTCTCAAAAATCAATTCCGGTTTTTGATTCAAAAATTTTAAATCATTTAGGGAAAATTTCTTACGGAATTTATATGTATCACGCAATTGCCATGCAAATCGTCGGATTCATCTTTTTAAAGATAATTGATTTTCGAATGATTAACGACTCCATTTTCATCCTGATCTTTTATGGAACTGTGATTCTTTTCACCATCATCATGTCCCATTTTTCCTACCATTATTTTGAAAAATATTTCCTTAAAATGAAAAAGTCTTACTTAAAATCTCAAAGTTGATTTAAGTAAATCGCTCGATTTCAGCCGACAATTTATCTGTGATTTCAGCAATTTCACCTACGCCATTGATTTCGGCATATTTATTTTGAGCTTTGTAATGTTCGGCGACTTCGTCTGTTTTTTTGTAGTATTCGACGATTCTTTCTCGGATCACATCCTCGTTTGCATCATCCGCACGACCGCTTTCTTTTCCTCTTTCAAGCAAACGTCCTACTAAAATTTCATCTTCTACTTTTAAAGAAAGACAAACTGAAACTTCTTGATTCAAGTCTTCTTTGAGAATTTGATCCAAAGATTCTGCCTGTGAAGTCGTTCTGGGATAACCATCAAAGATAAAACCTGAAAAACCTGTATGTTTTTTCAGTTCTTCACGCAACATATTGGTCGTTACTTCATCCGGCACCAAATGCCCTTTGTCCATGTAGGACTGAGCCAATTTACCCAATTCGGTTTGGTTTTTCAAATTGTACCGGAACATATCTCCGGTAGACAATTGTTTCAAATTGAATTTTTCTTCTAAAAATTTAGCTTGGGTTCCCTTTCCGCTTCCCGGAGGGCCAAATAATACGATGTTGATCATTTTTATTGTTTAATTTGATAAATATCCGGTAAGTTTCTGCCTAGACCATCATAGTCCAATCCATAACCTACCACAAATTTATCCGGTATAGTCAGCGCAACCAAATCGATCGTCAGATCTTTTTTATACGCCTCCGGTTTGTACAAAAGTGTAGCTATTTTTATGCTTTTCGCATTCTTTTTACTTAAAATTTTATGTAGTGCTTCCAGCGTATTTCCAGTATCTACGATATCTTCAAGGATGATCACATGCCGTCCCGTCAAATCCATGGGAATGTCCATATGTAATTTCACTTCTCCTGTAGATGCTGTTCCCTCATAAGAAGCCATTTTTAAAAAAGAAATCTCACATTGCCCAGGATATTGTTTCAAAAAATCACTCATAAACATCACCACACCATTTAAAACCCCGATAAATACCGGAACCTCATCTTTATGTTGTTCATAAATCGTATTGGCCATCCTTTTGATCGCATGTTCGATTTCTTCAAATGTAATATAGGGTATAAATACCTTGTCGTGTATGATAATTTCTTCCATAAGTTTCAATGTGTGCCAAAACTACATATTTTTTTAGAATCTGTCAATTTGGGTCAATAAAATTTTATTTCAATTCCCATAATATCCCTAAAAGTCGAAAGTAAAATTTAAATTAGATTCAATTTGAATTAGCAAACATTATAAAAGTCATAAAAAATGGTCATTCAAAATTTTACATTTGTTAGAAATCAAATTCAGATGAAAGACCAATTCTTCAACTATATCCAAAACCTCCAAACTACCATCACCAACGAGTTAGAACGCGTAGACGGCAAAGCCAAATTCCATAAAGACGAATGGCAGCGCGAAGGTGGTGGTGGCGGACTCACGATGGTCATTGAAAATGGTGATGTGATAGAAAAAGGTGGTGTCAATATTTCCCGAGTTTTTGGGGAATTGCCCGAAACCATGCAAAAAGCGCTCAATGTTTCATCAGGAAAATTTTTCGCCTGCGGACTGAGTATGGTCATTCACCCAAAAAGCCCAAAAGTTCCCACTACACATGCCAACTGGCGTTATTTCGAAATGTATGATGATAATGGAAATGTGGTCGACCAATGGTTCGGTGGTGGACAAGATTTAACTCCTTACTATTTGGACGAAGCGGATGCGTCGCATTGGCATTCGGTTTGTAAAAAAGTTTGCGATTCTCACCATCCCGATTTCTATCCGAAATACAAAAAAGAATGCGACGAATATTTCTGGAATTCACACCGAGGTGAAGCACGTGGAATCGGCGGATTGTTTTTTGATTATTTAAAACCAACAGCGGAATTTGATGTGGATTTCTGGTATGATTTTGTGACATCCGTCGGTGATTCATTCCTCGAAGCTTATGTTCCCATTGTGGAAAAACACAAAAACGAAAGTTTTACAGAGGCAGAAAGAACCTGGCAGGAAATCCGTCGTGGCCGTTATGTGGAATTCAATTTAATTCACGACCGCGGGACTTTATTTGGACTTAAAACCAATGGAAGAATTGAATCCATCCTGATGAGTTTACCTGCGCATGTACAATGGCATTATAATCATCAGCCCGAAGTTGGCTCAGAAGAAGAAAAACTTTTGAAGATTTTGATGCATCCGAAAGAATGGGTGTGATAGAATTCTAAATTTTAAATGTTGAATTATGAATTTTATTATCACTAACTAATAATCGTATCCAAAAAAATATTTGAAGGATTGTCAGTAGTCCAATTAATATTATTGCAATTCGTCTAGTCTGAACACTTGCATTTACATCAATTATAATTGGTATTGAAATAGCCAATGAAACTCCTAAAGGCATTAAAATTATTGGAATAATAATTTTCGGAAAATAATACTTATTTAAAAGAACTAAAAAAATCCAACCAATTAAGAAAATAAATCCTGAAAAAATATGATTATACAAATAATAAATTGGACTTGAATCCATTAAATAAATCCAAACTGAAAAATAAGTAAAAATAAATTGTATCAAAATTAGAATTGAGAAAATTATTTTCGCTTTTATATTCATTTTCAAATTTTCAAATCTTCAAATTTCCAAATTATCAAATTATCAAATTATCAAATCAAATTCTCCAACCGCTTCTTCAACGTACTCAAAAATTGCGAAGCCAAAGCGCCATCAATCACTCTGTGATCATAGGAAAGTGATAGCATCATCATTTTACAAACTGCCAATTCTTCTTTTCCATCAACCACCACAACTCCGGCTCCCGAGCGGATTTCACCCAAAGCCAAAACCGCAACTTGCGGTCGGGAAATAATCGGCGTTCCCATCAAACTTCCAAAAATTCCGGTATTGCTCACCGTAAAGGTCGTATCCTGAATGTCGGCCGATTTTAATTTGTTGGATTTGGCATTATTCCCCACCAAATTCACGCTTTCGATGATTTCTTTTAGCGACATTTCGTTCACTTTCTTGACGTTGGGAACGATGAGATTTCCGTCAGGTAAAGCTGTTGCAAATCCAAGGTTGATGTCCTTTTTCAGGATCAATTCGTCTTCGTTCATCCAGGAATTGAATTTTGGAAATTCCACCAACGTATCGATGACCGCTTTCATGATGAAATGTGTATAGGTCAGTTTCAGTCCGTTTTCTTGCTGAAATTCGTCTTTGATTTTTTCGCGATAATTCACCAAATTCGTCACATTTACTTCCGAAAAAGTCGTAACATGTGGAATGATTTGATAAGAAGTTTGAAGATGTTCCGCAGCGATTTGGCGAATTCTCGGCAATGTTTCGACCGTATCTTCAGGTTGTATGTTTAAATTTAATTTTGTAGAAACCTTTTGTGGAATTGGTTTTTCGTCCTTTTTAAGAAATTTAAGAATATCCACTTTTCGGATTCTTCCATTTTCACCGGTTGGCGTTATTTTCTTTAAATCTTCCACTTCCAATCGATTTTCCGCCGCAATTCTGCGAACAACTGGCGAAAGAAAAGATTTCCCGTCCAAAGATTTGGTTTCCAAAAGTTCAACAGAAGAATTTATAGAATTTATTTCGGTTGATTTGATTTCAACTTTTTCTGCATGAACCACCGTATCGGCCGAAACTTCGAGAATCGCAATCGGATGCCCGACTTTCACCTCCTCGCCTTCTCCAACCAGAATTTCCTTGAGAATTCCTTCATATTCCGAAGGTAAATCACTATCGACTTTGTCCGTCCCGATGGTCACAAACAATTCGTCTTTGGCAATTTTATCGCCCGGTTGTTTCAGCCAATCTGTAATGGTAGCTTCCATTACACTTTCGCCCATTTTGGGAAGGAGAATTTGGATTTCTTTCATAGTGTTTGATAAGCGATTAGTGCATAGTGGTTAGTAATTAGTTTTAATACCAAGATAAAAAGAATCATTTCTAAGAATTATTATCAAAAACTATAAAAATCTAATTACTAATCACTTATCGCTATGCACTCAAAATTAATTTATTCAAATGCATTAATTCCCGTAATGTCGTTTCCGGTGATCAACAAATGGATATCATGCGTTCCTTCGTAGGTAATCACCGATTCCAAATTGGCAGCATGGCGCATCATCGGATAATCGCCTACGATCCCCATTCCACCAAGGATTTGACGGGACTCACGTGCGATGTCAATCGCCATTTTCACGTTGTTTCGTTTTGCCATGGAAATCTGAGCCGGAGTCGCTTTGTCTTCATTTTTCAACGTTCCCAAACGCCAAACCAATAATTGGGCTTTGGTGATTTCGGTAATGAATTCAGCCAATTTCTTTTGTTGCAATTGAAAAGAAGCAATCGGTTTCCCAAATTGTTTTCGCTCCAAAGCATATTGTAGAGCTACTTCATAACAATCAATCGCAGCGCCAATTACACCCCAGGAAATTCCATATCGGGCAGAATTCAAACAAGAAAGCGGTCCTTTCAAACTGCTGACATTTGGCAATACGTTTTCTTTCGGAACAACCACATCTTCAAACACCAATTCTCCGGTTTTTGATGCACGCAAAGACCATTTGTCATGAGTTTCAGGCGTTGAAAATCCTTTCATTTCACGCTCTACAATCAGTCCGCGGATTTTTCCTTCTTCATCTCTTGCCCAAACGACTGCAATGTCTGCAATCGGGGAATTGGTAATCCACATTTTGGCACCATTTAAAATATAATGATCGCCTTTATCGACTACGCGGGTTTCCATTCCAGCGGGATTGGAACCATGATTGGGTTCCGTCAAACCGAAACAACCGATCATTTCACCTGAAGCCAATTTGGGTAAATATTTCATACGTTGTTCTTCCGAACCAAAGGTGTAAATCGGATACATCACCAAAGAAGACTGAACGGAAGCCGCCGAACGAACTGCACTATCGCCTGCTTCTAATTCCTGCATAATCAATCCATAAGCAATTTGATCGAGACCAGCTCCACCATATTGTTCCGGAATATAAGGCCCTAAAGCTCCGATTGCACCGAGTTTCGGCATCAATCCGGGGATGTCGGTATGGTTGTGCGCTGCATTGTCAATCACAGGTTTAATCTCCTGATTGACAAAGTCCCGCACGCTTTGTCGAACCAATTTATGTTCTTCCGTCAACAAGTCGTCTATTTGAAAATAATCTGTAGCCATTTTAAGTTTGTTTTGAAGCGTAAAATTAATCAGAATTGTAGGATTGCCAAATATTTTAATAAAGTCTTGTATCAACTTTATGAAAGAAAAAAACCTGTCAAGACATTAAGACCTGACAGGTTTGGAAAATATTTTAAAAAGAAGAAAAATTACTCTCTTCTTCCCATTGCGATCATCACAAAATAAAGCAGTTGCGCCAATGACCCAATCGCTGCCACCAAATAGGTTCTCGCTGCCCATTTTAGTGCATCTTTTGCTCCGTCGTATTCGTTCGGCATCACCATATTTCTTTCTTTTAACCAAGCCAATGCACGGTTACTTGCATCGTATTCGACCGGTAAAGTCACAAATGCAAAAGCAGTTGTAATGGCAAAAAGTACGATTCCTATCCACAAAACAGATGAAATCCCGGAAGAAGCATACAAAATAATTCCACCCATCAACACCCATTGTAGCAAATTACTGGAAATATTGACCATCGGCACCATTTTGGAACGCATCTGCAACCAAGAATAACCTTTTGCATGCTGAACAGCATGTCCGACTTCATGCGCCGCAACAGCCGCAGCCGCAGCATTTCTTTCGTGGTAAACGACTTCAGAAAGATTAACGGTTTTGTTAGCCGGATTATAATGGTCGGTCAACTGACCTGCGGTCGAAATCACTTTCACATCGTGAATGCCGTTGTCAGACAACATTTTTTCGGCGATTTCTTTTCCGCTCATTCCATTCGCCAAATGGACTTTTGAATAATGTTTGAATTTACTTTTCAATTGGTAACTGATATACATGCTCAAAAGCATCGGCACACCTACTACAATCAGATAAATCGGATCAAATCCCATAGTTATATAATTAGTTTATAATTCAAATTTAATTTCGTAAAAATACGTTTTTCCATCGATTTCAAAAATTATACCGTCAGGTCGGTTGTCAGGTTTTGGCGGTTTGAAATTTTGAATCATTCTGGATTGAAGCGGTAAAAATGCTTCCACCATCAAGTGATTATTTTCTGAATTCTTAAACGAATGAACATCAAACAACCTTTTATTTAGCAGAATTTGTTTGATTTCGGTTGATTTCGGTAAACCTTTTACCTCCAAAAGCACATTGTATCCTCTTTCGGATTCTCCTCTGGTCATCGTTTCATAGGTAGCTGTCAAAATTTCAGGTTGTATTTCCTCTGTCAATTTGTTTTTCTGACAACTTATCAATTGAAATGTCATGACGATTAAAATGAATATTTTGAAGGGATTCATGGCTGCGATATGATTTTTTAAGGAAGATTTTATACTTTTAATAACTAAATTTGAGTTCTATTACTATTCAAATTCATTGATTTAAAAATACAATTAATATTCCAATCCCATGAAATACAAAATTTTTGCTTTGTTTTTTCTGTTGTTCATAGCCAATTCTTGTAACAACGATGATGATAATGGACTTCCTCCTTCCGCTTCTGTAAACGATTTTGTGTGGAAGGCGATGAATCTTTGGTATTATTGGCAAGAAGATGTTCCCGATTTGGCAGATGATCGATTTTCATCAGATGCTCAATACACGGAATATCTGAATTCGCAACAAACCGACGAGCTATTTTTCAATTTGTTGTATGATTATGGAAATACGGATCGTTTTTCATGGATCGTAGAAGATTACCATGAATTGGATAATGCATTTGCCGGAATAACAAAATCTTATGGGATGGATTTTGGGCTGGTTTATGCCGGTCAAAATACTTCTCAATTATTTGGGTATGTTCAATATGTTTTACCCAATTCTCCTGCTTCCAATGCAGGTTTGCAGCGGGGTGATATTTTTACGCGCATCAATGGAACCCAGTTGACCGACCAAAACTATAATCAACTTTTGGGACAGAATTCTGCTACATTTGGGATGGGATACATTCAGAATGGAGAATTGTTCAATTCCAATGAAGAATTTTCGCTCACCAAAGTTGAAATACAAGAAAATCCGGTTTATCAATCCAATACTTTTTCGATAGATGGACATACCATCGGCTATTTGGTTTTCAATGGATTTCGGGCCAATTATAATGACGAATTGAACGCTGCCATTGCGCAATTGAAGGGTCAGGGCATCACGGATTTGATTTTGGATCTACGTTACAATGGTGGTGGATCTGTCCAAACTTCGGCATATTTGGGAAGCATGATCACCGGACAATTTGACCAACAAGATTTCACCAGATTGACTTTTAATGAAAAAGCCTCTTCTAACAATACCACTTATAAATTTGAAAATCAAGGGAAAACCTATGATGATAATTTAGTTGAAAATGGAAATTTCACCATCGAACATTTGAACCTCAACAAAGTCTATGTTTTGACCACCGGAAACTCAGCTTCTGCTACAGAAATGCTCATCAGTTGTCTGAAACCTTATATCGAAGTCGTTACAATTGGAACAACTACTTATGGAAAAACAGTTGGTTCAATTACGCTTTATGATGCTCCACAAGACTATTATTCTTCAAATGAAAATGTGAATCCTAATCATACCTGGGCGATGCAACCCATCGTTTTCGAATACAAAAATTCTCAAAATCAGTCGAGTCCAACTTTTGGCATCGTTCCCAATCAAGAAGTTAATGAAATCCATTATTTAGAAGATTTATTGCCGCTTGGAAATATCAACGAACCACTGCTATCTGCTGCAATCTCCATGATATCAAATTCCAATTTCAACAAAAATATTTCTCCAAATTTGCATGCTAGCTTGTTTAAAACTTCTCAGAGTCTTGATCCATTTGGAACCGAAATGTATTTGGATAAAGGTTTTGATTTAAATCCGTAGATTCACTTATCTTTGCCCACGATTTAGCAAATTATGAGTATCGAAATCAAAGAAATACACACGCAGAGAGAGTTAAGAGATTTTGTCAAATTTCAAATGAATTTGTACAAAGGAAATCCCTATTTCGTCCCAGCCTTGATGGTGGACGAAGTAAACAGTTTGGACGTTACCAAAAATCCTGCTTTTAAATTTGCATCAGCTCGTTATTTTCTTGCTTACAAAGAAGGGAAAATAGTGGGAAGAGTGGCTGCAATCATCAACGACATAGAAGTCAATGAATTGAAAATCAAAAAATTAAGATTTGGCTGGTTGGATATGATTGATGACATCGAAGTTACCAAAGCTTTGATTTCGAAATTGGAAGAAGTAGGAAAGGAAAACGGTTTGGAATTTATGGAAGGTCCCATGGGTGCTTCCAATTTGGAAAAAGCCGGAATGCTGACTTTTGGTTTTGATCGAATTGCTACGGCAATCGGCCAATATAATTATGCTTATTATCCTGAACATTTAAAAAAATTAGGGTTCGAAATAGAAAAAGAATGGGTGGAACAATTTCTTACTGCCCCAAAGTCTATTGCTCCAAAAATTTATGATTTCGCCAAATTGGTGACAGAACGATACAAATTAAAACTCTTGCATTTTAAAACCGCCAAAGAAATGCAGCCTTATATCAAGCCGGTTTTTGATTTACTAGAAGAATCTTACAAAGGATTGGAAACCTTTGTACCGATTTCTGAAGAACAGAAAGCACATTATGCAAAGAAATATTCGGCGATATTGAATCCGGATTTCATCAGTTTCATCGAGGATGGAGATGGGGAATTATGCGCCTTTGCGATCACGATGCCTTCTTTTGCAAAAGCACTTCAGAAAGCAAATGGTAAATTTTTCCCGTTTGGTTGGTACCATTTGTTAAAAGCAAAGAAAAAGAACGATACGGTCGAATTTGTTTTAATCGGCGTGCATCCGAAATACCAGAAAAAAGGCATAACATCCATCATCTTTAAAGATATGTTTGAGACCTTTACCAAACACAATATCAAATATTTGGAAACCAATCCTGAACTGGAAGAAAACCAAAGTGTTCAAGCGCTTTGGACGGATTATAATCCTGTTCAACACAAAAGAAGGAAGACTTTTAAGAAGAATATCGGGTAATTTCGAAGTACGTCATGCTGAACTTGTTTCAGCATCAAATTATCTTTTTTCGCAATGAGTAGTTGAGTCAAGCTCAACTTGACGTATCTACAATTAATACCTCACCAAACTCTGAATATCAGTCGTAAAAGGATTCAATTTTTCACGTCCGTGTAGAAATTCCAATTCTGCGATAAAACTAAATTGCACTACTTTTCCACCGCATTTCTCTATCAATTTTGCCGTGGCTTCCGCCGTTCCGCCTGTTGCCAAAACATCATCGTGCACCAAAAACCGTTGCCCATTTTGGATGTATTGCGGTTGGACTTCGATCGTTGCATTTCCATATTCTAATTCATAAGATTCTGCAACTGTAGGTGGAGGCAATTTCCCTTGTTTGCGAACCAATACAAATGGAAGATTTAATTTTTGCGCAATCAACAACCCAAATAAAAATCCACGGCTTTCAATTCCACAAACCGCATCGATTTTCCCACGGCTAAATTCCGCAAATGCTTCCACCATTTCGTTGCAAAGTTCTGGTTGCTGAAAAAGCGAAGTGATGTCTTTGTATTGGATTCCAGGCTGAGGAAAATCCGCTACTCGCGCTATATTATCATCAATTCGTTGAGCTAAATCATTCATTTTTATCTTATTATTTAGTAATTCTGAATTCCAAAATCGCAAATTAAAATTCATCCAACACCTCCAACAAAATCCCACAACCTTCTCTGATTTCTTCCTTCGAAATCGTAATCGGTGGCGTAATTCTCAGATTTTGAATGCTGTACATCAGCCAAAAAAGAATCAATCCTTTTTTCATCGCTTTGGCGGCAACTTCAAGTGCAAATTCTTCCGATTCCAATTCGGGTGCGAGCATTAAACCTCGTCCGTGAACGGTTTTGATTTTTGGGTGAACCAATAATTCTCTGAATAATTTTTCTTTTTCATCAATTTGATGCATCAAATCAGATTCCAGCAATTCATCCAAAGTTGCCAATGCAGCGGCTGCCACAACCGGATTTCCACCAAAAGTCGTGATATGCCCCAAAGTCGGATGATGCGAAAGACAATCCATCATTTCGGCACTGGCAGTAAAAGCACCGATCGGCATCCCACTCGCCATTCCTTTTCCCATCACAAGAACATCTGGCACCATATCATAATGTTCAAATGCAAATAATTTTCCTGTCCGCCCAAATCCCGGTTGGATTTCGTCTAGAATCAACAAAGCCCCAACTTCTTCACATCGGTTCTTTAATTTCTTCAAATAATCATTTTGAGGCAATTTGAATCCCGATGCGCCCTGAATCGTTTCGACAACAACTCCGGCAGTTTTTTGGGTGATTTTTGCTAATTCTAATTCTGAATTGAATTCGATGAAATTTATGTTGGGCAATAATGGCCGAAATGCCCGTTTCTTTTCTTCTCGTCCTGCCAAACTCAGCGAACCATGGGTATTACCATGGTAAGCATTTTTACAAGCGATGATTTCTTCACGACCTGTGTATCGTTTTGCCAATTTCATGGAAGCTTCGATGGCTTCTGTTCCAGAATTCACCAAATAGGTCGTATCAAGTGGATTGGGCAATGCCGCTGCCAATTTACGACATAATTCCACTGGTTTTTCTTGGGCATATTCGCCATAAACCATCACATGAAGATGTCGATCGACTTGATTTTTGATGGCTTGATTGACTCTAGGATGTGAATGTCCAAGTGTATTGGCAGAAACACCGGCTGCAAAATCCAAATAGGCCTTTCCATCTTTCCCGTAAACATAAGTTCCTCGCGCAAAATCTACTTCAAATCCGGACGCAAAAGGCGTTGTTTTGGCTTGGTATTGAAAAAAGTCTTGTTGAAGTTTTGAGGCTTTCATTACAAAACTAACAATAAGATGATCACACCTCCTGTAACATAAGATCCTACGGTAATCAAATCAGAAAATGGTTTTGAGAATCTTCTTTCTTCTAAATTTTCTGGGTCAATTTGGTTTTTGTGAAAACGCAATACTTTTTCCGGTTTTCTGATGATATGTGAAACCAAAGTATCGCCCTCCCATTGATCTGCTTGTATTTTATACTTCTCACCATCGGCAGCAATTCGATAATAAAGATTCGGTTTAATTTTAATTTTCAAACTATCCTCAGCAGACATGGCCATTTCAGATTCCATCTTGGACGAAACTTCTCCTAGATCTTTTCCCTTATTCAAAGCAAGTCTTTCATTGTTTTCAAATTCAGCTTTTCTTTGCAATTCATCTTCCGTCAAATCAGTAGATTCTAATTCTAACTTAGCTTTTTGTTCCGTTTTTAGTCTTTCTTCTTTTTGAATCTCCTCTGACCTCCTTCTATTCTCAGCATCTTCTTTTTCTTTTTTACCTGCCATTTCGGTTCGAAGAGAAAGAGAACTTCTATTATCCTGACGCACAACAGTTTCCTCATCTTTAAATTGATAAGGTTTATAAATATAACAACTGGAAAAAACAAATAATAGCGTGGTTATAAGAAAGGTAAATTTTTTCATTTTGGGTTCAATTTTTCAGCATTCTGAATTAAAAAAGTAAAAATACTAATCTAAAACGGATTATTTTTCATTTTCTTTTGTAGGTTCTACGGTATTTTGAATCGGATCTGCTTCTTCATTTAATTTTGGATCAACTTGAATTGCCGAACCACTATCGGATTGATTTGAATTTGAACTCACAACATCATCCAAATCTATTTTTTCCATTTCTTGTGTTTCCGTCCCACTCTCTTTCATTTTCACTTCTAAATAAGCCGGCGGTTCATCAAAAATATCTTGCCATTTTTGCATTTTTTCTTCACCACGCCATATAAAATCTTTTAGGAACCTAGATTTCTCGGGCAATTTGGATTCAGGATACAATTTGGAATTGGCTTGAATCCGACATGCCAAAACCTCTACTTCACTTCCTTTTATTTCAGCTTCGATGATCCCACAATCTGAAGTGTTGATCCCGATTCTTTCTTTGACTTTGGTGACATGATCTTCATCATCCACAAAATTTAGCGCTTGAGCATTTTCGTGAACTTCTACTAAATTTAACTCATTATTTAAAAAGAATCCGGTCATAAATTTCCCTTTTACTTGGTTAAATTCTTTATCGTTTAAAGAATCAACTTTGGAAATCGCAAATGCATTATTGAAAACCCGAACCGAATCCATGATCTGCAGTTCAGGATTATTATACGCATAAATCGTATCTCCTGTGATTTGCTGTTCGCCGGACCACATGATCGGATCACGGAAAAATTTCATCAATCCTTTGGTTTCATTGTAAAAAATAGAGTCCGATTTTCCTTGGGCATTACTTTTAAAATAACGTGCGTTGAAATAGGCTTTCAAAACTTTGGTCGAATCCTTTCGCTGAACCGCCATGATCGTATCGGCATGAAAATAAAGCGAATCCGTAGAAAAAGCTTTTACGGCGTAAGCATTTCCGGTCACAAAAGCCGAATCGAGTTCGCGATGCGCTTCGCCATATTCGCCTCTGATGAATCTTTTTTCTTCCGGGTCATCTATCAAAACATTTCCTTTTGCCCAACCAAATCCGGTTTTATCATTGAAATACATTTCATCTCCATGCAATTCTTTCCCTTCTCTGTAAACCGTGGACCTTTTTTTCAAAAAGGCTTCTCCTGTTTTTTTATTGAAAGTTCCACCACCGGTCGGCATAGAAATATAATTCCTTGGATTTTTACGGTCGGTAATCGTCGTTCTTCCTATAAATTCCGTCACATCGGTCGATTGATTCATGATCATTTTATCGGAATTGATCCGATAATCCGGTGTTTCAATCGTCGTATTCCGATCAAAATCAATGGTTTTGGTTTTGGAATTATACACTAAAACCTGGGTATGCGTGACGGTTCCGTCTTTTCCTCTTATGATGGCGCCTTGGTCGGTTCGAGCTATTCCAGATTTCCGGTCATACACCATATAAGGTGTTTCTATGCGTTGGCTTGGATCGATCATGACCACATTTCCGGAAGCAATGGCTATATCCGTTACGCGGTTGTATTCCACATAATCAGCAAAAAGTTCCGATTTTTTGTCTTTCATATGAACCCGATCAAAAGCTTTGGCTATTTTGGTGTTTCCATCGTATACAAGACTATCAGAAGTCATGGTAACCGTATCGTTGATCATGCGTACATTTCCCCAAGCACGGAAATAATTTTCTTTCTGATAATAAACCGCACTATCACTGTACAAACGGGTTCCATCGTGTTCAAATCCCACTTTCCCGTAGGCAAATGGATTGCCTTCAAATTTGGAAGGAAGTACACGCATCACGTCCGAATGCATATGTTTGATTTTTTTGGGAGGTGGTTTTTTTCCACCGGACGGAACTTGCCCCAACACAAAAACCCCCAAAAAAAGGAGGAGGAAAATCGATAAAAATTTAAATTTTCTATTGCGTTCTTCTGCCATAAAAATAAAGAGAATGGCTGTCAACTTTTATGCCGAAAACCTCTTCGATGGTTGCTTTGATGGATTGAATCCTTGGATCACAAAATTCGATCACTTCACCGGTATCAGAAAGGATAATATGGTCGTGTTGTTTGTCGAAATAAGATTTTTCATAATGGGCTTGTTGGTCTCCAAACTGATGTTTGCGTACCAATTTGGCTTCCAACAAAATCTCAATTGTATTGTACAAAGTTGCCCGACTCACACGGTATTTCTTTTCTTTCATCATGATGTATAAACGATCGATATCGAAATGCTCGTCGGTCGAATAAATTTCTTCCAAAATCGCATAGCGCTCCGGCGTTTTTCTATGTCCTTGTTCTTCCAAAAAATTGGTAAAAACCTGCTTGACTATCTCGTAATTCTTTTGTTTAACAGCATCCATTTCTCTTCTGCGTAATGTTTGGGTAAAGATAGTTTTTAATTTAGAAATTAGAAAATTTGGAGATTTGAAGGAAAACATAAATATTAAACCTCGAGTTTAAATCTCCTTAAAAATCCTTAATTTATCGTACTTTTGCAGCAGTTATTCTTCTGATAATTGAAAAACAAACCACCTAATCAACTCTCATTCACCTCTTTACCCATTAAAAGAGTTGATTAAAAAGAAAATAACAGTAAATTGATTATCCAGAAATAAACTTCATTTATTTAATATTAAATCAGATTTTTTCAATTTCAAGTGAAGAATTCAACAAATTATTGAACAAAACATTTATGCATACATTTCAAGAATTAAACCTCATAGATCCGATTTTAAAAGCATTAGAAGAATTGGACTATAAAACACCCACTTCCATTCAGCAACAAGCGATTCCTCCCGTTTTGGAGAAAAAAGATGTGCTGGGATGTGCCCAAACCGGAACCGGAAAAACAGCAGCTTTTGCCATTCCGATTCTCCAATTGTTGCAAAATCAAAAATCCCAAAACCGCAACCGAAATATCAAAGCACTCATCGTTACCCCAACCCGTGAACTCGCCATCCAAATCGATGAGAGTTTTGCAGATTATGGCAAACATCTGCCGCTCAAACACGCTGTAATCTTTGGTGGTGTGAAACAAAATCCGCAAGTGGGAAGATTGCGAAATGGCGTAGATGTGCTCGTCGCAACGCCGGGAAGATTGCTCGATTTGGTAGGACAAAAAATCATTTCGCTGAAAGACATTGAAATTTTTGTGCTAGACGAAGCAGACCGTATGCTCGATATGGGATTTATCCACGACATCAAAAAATTACTCAAAATATTACCCGAAAAAAGACAAAATCTTTTCTTTTCTGCCACCATGCCCAAACCGATTCAAGAATTGGCGCATACCATTTTGAAAAATCCTGTAAAAGTGGAGGTTACACCGGAATCCACAACTGCAGAAACTGTTCAACAAATGATTTATTTTGTAGATAAAGGAAACAAAATCAAATTGTTACATCAATTATTAAAAGAAAACACCAAAGAGAGTACTTTGGTTTTTACACGTACCAAACACGGTGCTGATAAATTGGTGAGAGCACTTTCTAAATTAGGGATTACTGGCGCAGCCATTCATGGCAATAAATCCCAAAATGCACGTCAAAATGCACTGAACAATTTTAAAAACAAAAAGATTCAGATTCTAGTCGCGACGGACATTGCCGCGAGAGGAATCGACATCGATTTGCTGAAATATGTAGTCAATTTTGAAATCCCAAATATCCCGGAAACCTATGTGCACAGAATAGGTCGTGGTGGACGTGCCGGTGCAGAAGGTGTAGCGATTTCTTTATGTGACATTGATGAAAAGGCCTATGTAAAAGACATCGAAAAAACCATTGGCATCAAAATTCCGGAAGTAAAAAATCATCCATTCCCTATGGAAAACTTCGAACTTTCACCGCCTAAACAAAAACAAGCCAGACCTAGTCGCAAACCCAAAGACCATTCAAACCCAAAAGCCAATAACTCTAATAAACAATTTAGATTTAAAAAGAAAAAGTAGGAAAGTTAATTTCATCAAATTTGATTGAAATATTTTTTTTTTTGAGGAAAGGGATTTAGATTTCATTGTTTAAATCATCTAGGTCGATTGGAAATTTATAGCCATTTTTGATACTTAATTTTTGTTTGATATTTTTCCGATGGGTTTTGATGGTCCAGATACTTCTGAACAAGGCATCTGCAATTTGTTGGTTGGTATAGCCTTTTTTAATGAAATTGAGAATTTCTATTTCTCTTTCTGTAAGATTAAAATTATCGCTTAAAATCTCTGATTTTGTATAAGGAGTTACTTTATTCTTTTCAAACTGTAGCCTTTCTCCACTTTGTATCTTCCTGATTAAATTGATAAGAACATGGGCCTCAATTTCTTTTGACAAATAGGCTTCTACACCTATATCGGTCAATTCGTGAAAATAAGTATGGTCCACGTCCATGGAAAGCATCATGATCTTTATTTCAGGAAATTGATATTTTATTTCTTTTGCTATCGCAATGCCTGATTTTGATTGTAGATGAATGTCAAGCAAGATCATATCTGGCTTTTCTATTTCTAAAAATGAATTTAAATCTTTTAATTGTTCAAAACCATTGATAAGCAACAAATCATCTTCTTGTTCCATTATGGCAGATAAACCTGCAAAAAAGAGTTTATGGTCGTCGATTGAAATAATTTTTATCATTTTCAAGTATTTGGAAAAGGGAGGTTAACGATGATTGTTGTTCCTGTAATGGAACTATGGATATGGATATCGCCTTTATAGTAGGCAATTCTGGATCGTATGTTAGACAACCCATGGCCATCTGATGACTGAAAAAGGGTAGAATTAACTTGTTGACTTCCATTATCTTCTACCATCAAACGTACATCTTCTGTATCAACGGCAATCGAAATATATACATGCGTCAGTTGATTGGCATGTTTCAAAGCATTGGTAAAAAGTTCTTGATAAATACGGTATAGATTGATTTTCATGGACAATGGAATGAGTGATTCATCTCCAATTAAATTCAATTCTACTTTAGGCACATCTTCATAAATAAGTGCGTCTGCTTCTATGGTTTTAAACAATCCATGGGACTGGAGACCTTTTGGTGATAATCTATGAATCAATTGTTTGAAATCACTGTTAATTTCTTTGAGAACCGACTGTAATTTGTCTCCGTTTTTCAAATTTTCCTGGCTCAACAAAAATCTGAAAGCTTGAAATGCTCCTCCTATTCCATCGTGTATATCTTGTGCTATCCGCATTCTTTCTTTTTCCTGAACAGAAATCAATTCTTCAGTAAGCAATTTCCTTTCATTTTCCACCCGAATCAAACTCCTTGAAAATTCATCAAAATCTTTTTTGTATTTCAACATAAAAATGATCATCAGATATACAATTTCAAATGCCAAAGAAAAAATTAAATTTCCAGGCATAATAAATTGTTTCAGATGAAAGAAAGGAAAATTATGGTTCAATAAATAAATAATCAAAGAGGCAAACAACAAAATATTGCCACCCAAATAATGCCATACATAATTGATTTTATTTCGAACCGCTATGAAAATACAAAAGAGAAAAATACCAACCAATAAGATTAAGATAGCATTATAGAATAGCTTTAAACCAGAAACGCTAAAATCAGCAACCCAACCGCTGGTAAAAATCAAGAAATATAGCATCGATATAACCAAAACTGCTGAAACTGAAATTTCTAGTATGCGGTTAAGTTTAGGAAGGGATTTTTTAAGATTAATGAAGTTTTGAAAAACTTTTATATTGAAAATCAAAATCAAACCCAAGAAAAATTCTTTGGGAATTTTTGACCAAAATGGATACAACCAACCCGGAATCAGATACAAATCATGAAGATACTCGATGAGGTTAAAAGCGATCAAACTAAGCAAATAGCCCATCATCATGCCATAGAATTTCTTTCTAAGAATGATGAATAGGATAAAATTAAAAATAGCCGCAAAAAAGAAAAAACCGAAATATCTGCCCAATAAAAAAGAATAATCAAGCTCCCACCATAAAATGTCTGTTTCCGTACTGATGTCAGTTGGAAAATACAAATTATTTCTACCGACCAATTCTGTTTTTACCAAAAGCAACTTGCTTTCGCCCGGTTGCATGGAAATTCGATAAGATAATGAACGCAATGGTACCTGTCTTTCAGCTCTACTCATCGAGTGCGATAGCCTTTCTTTTCTTTCAAATCCATCTAATCCTTTGTTGATTTCATACAATGTAAACTGAATTCCATCATTGTAAAATCCCCATAAATAATCTTCAGGCTTTTCAGATTCATTTTTCACTACCAATGCAAACCAATGGTTACAATCGGTCACACCAATATTCACAACATTGGAAACATTGCCTTTATTGACACGCTCAAATTCACCGTTTTTAAATTGTTCCAATAGTTGTTCAAAAGACGCATCTTTTGAACAATCAACTTTAATTCGCAAATAATCAGGCAAATAACCATTATAGGCACCTGTTAATCTAAGCGTATCTCCTTTTGAAGCAAAAGAAAACCCCCAACAAAGAGAAAAGATCCATAAAAATAGCGTTTTCACATCATGCAATTGAGATCAACCAAATATAGAAATAAACTGTATTGACCACACCTGCTCTACCTAAATTACCTATTTATGGGTATTTCAATCAATCTTCATTTCAAATCTCAATGGACAAGCCATTGAATTTAGTTTTGGAGATCATGGTTCTATTGAATTTAACGAAAGCGTTCCTTTGACCAAAGCGCAATAGCCAACAAAAAATAATATCTTATTCCGTGTATGATAAAATCTACACGGATTTTTTGTATCCCATTCTTTCAAAACCCCTTAAATTTGAAAATTAATTTTTAAAAATGAACAATCCACTTTTAAATCCATTCGATACCCCTTTTCAGTCCGTTCCTTTCAATAAAATCCAAACTGAACATTATCTTCCGGCTTTTCAGTCTGCAATTGCATTGGCAAAAGAAGAAATCGAAACGATTTGTTCCAATGCTGAAAATCCGAGTTTTGAAAATACCATCGAAGCTTTGGAAATTTCGGGTGAAAAACTGAGTAGGATTTCGGCTGTATTTTTCAATATGAATTCGGCGGAAACCAATGATGAAATCCAAAAAATCGCACAAGAAGTTTCACCGATGCTTTCCGAATTTGGAAATGACATTCGGCTTAATCCTGTTTTATTTCAACGTGTAAAAACCATTTTTGAACAGAAAGATCAATTGGATTTAACAACGGAACAAAAAATATTATTGGACAGAAAATACCAGAGTTTCAGTAGAAATGGAGCCAATTTAAAAGAGGACGAAAAAACTTTGCTTCGCGAAATCGACAAAGAATTGGCTACTTTAAAAGTTCAGTTTGGTCAAAATGCTTTGGCCGAAACCAATGCTTATTTTAAAAATATCACCGATAGATCTGATCTAAAAGGTCTGCCGGATTACGCCATTTCAGAAGCCAAATCCGAAGCAGAAAAAAGAAACCAAGAAGGTTGGACTTTCACGCTACAAATCCCGAGTTATCTTCCTTTTATGACTTATGCTGAAAACCGTGATTTGCGCAAAGAACTTTTTCTGGCGTATGGAAAAAAAGCCTTTCAGGAAAACGAATTCAATAACGAAAATAATGTCAAACGCATCGCAGAATTGCGTTTGAAACGTGCCAATTTATTGGGATACAACACCCACGCCGATTTTGTACTCGAAGAACGGATGGCGAAATCTCCTGAAATCGTGAAAGAATTTCTGGATGATTTGTTGGATCATTCAAAAGAATTTGGACTGAAAGATGTAGCAATGCTTCAAAAATTTGCTGCTGAAAAAGATGGAATTTCTACTTTGGAAAGATGGGACCATACTTTTTATGCTGAAAAAGTAAAACAAGAAAAATTTGCTTTTTCTGAAGACGAATTAAAACCTTATTTCCAGTTGGATAAAGTGGTGAATGGTGCATTTCAAGTTGCTAAAAAATTATTTGGCATAAAATTTAAAACCTTAGAGAACATCGACAAATACCATGAAGACGTGGTGATTTATGAAGTTTTGGATGAAAATGATCAACATTTGGCACTGTTCTATACCGATTTTTTCCCGAGAGAAGGCAAACGCGCCGGTGCTTGGATGACGGAATTCAGAGGTCAATCCAATCTCAACGGAAAAGAAATCAGACCGCATGTTTCCATCGTATGTAATTTCAGCAAACCTTCAAAAGATACACCTTCCCTATTGACTTTCAACGAAGTGACGACTTTGTTTCATGAATTTGGACATGCGTTACATGGGATGTTGGCCGACATTACCTATGAAAGTTTGTCGGGAACCAATGTGCTCTATGATTTCGTAGAATTGCCTTCACAATTCATGGAGAATTTCTGTTATGAACCGGAAGTTTTGGCGATGTTTGCGCAGCATTATCAAACGGGAGAAACGATTCCACAGGAATTGATCGAAAAAGTAATCCAGGCCTCCAATTATATGGAAGGTTACCAAACCGTTCGCCAATTGAGTTTCGGTTTGCTCGATATGGCTTGGCATGGAGAAAATCCGTTGGTTATTGATTCTGTCGATGCGTATGAAAATCAGGCTTTTGAACCAACCAATGTTTATCCAGTCGTTCCCGGAACCAATATGAGCGTCTCTTTTTCGCATATTTTCAACGGCGGATATTCGTCAGGATATTATTCGTACAAATGGTCAGAAGTACTTGATGCTGATGCTTTTGCTTATTTTAAGGAAAAAGGAATTTTCAATCCAGAAGTAGCTGCGAAATTCAAAAAATTATTGCAAAGCGGTGGAAGTGTGGAACCGATGGATCTTTATGTCGAATTCAGAGGTAAAAAACCGAGCAACGAAGCACTGATGAAAAGAGCGGGGTTTAGAATTTGAAACTTACACCAAGTAAAAGCATTCTTGGAAACAATTGATAAGAAGACGTAGTTTGCTGATAATCTGTATTGTAAATATTTCTAAAGGTTTGGGTATTGGTTAAATTTCGCAATTTTGCATTGATTCCAATTTTGTATTTCTCCCACTCGTGTCCGAAATCTACATCTGCAAAATAATAGGTTTGAGAAGCAGATAAATCTGGAAAATAAATCAATTCTTGTGAAAGTTTCAGCCAATATCGATTTGAAATTTTAAAATTCACATCGAGAAATCCATTCCAATTTTCCTGTGCATTTTCAATGTTTTCGATTTTATAAATATTCTTATTCCATTTTCCACCTAAATTATAATTGAGAAAGGATTGATTGAGCGCGGAATTAATGGAAAGCGCTATACTTGTAAAATTGCTTTTTACATTTCTCAGTTGTTGCGAATTGACTGCATTTTCAAAACGATAGAAGTTCTTGATGCCTGTAATTTTAACATAATGAAAAAGATTTTCAAACAAATAACTGACATAGAAAACGTTCATCCAATCTTTTTTATCTTTCAAGATCAAAGATTGGTTGGTTTGGTAATTCATAAAAATTTCATGGCTGGTTGAAATGTATTTCTCCGTCCATTTAAAACCTGATTCAAATCCAAAATTCAATGGGTCATAAAATTCTCCAAAATCATATTTAAATTTTAAACTGGTAAATGGCAAAAGTTCACTTTCATTCAAACCTACTCTAAAATTCCGAGGTGAAAAGTACAATGGACGATCAAATAATTCATCATATTGGACTGGTTCGCTATCATGTTGAAATGAAAACCTCAATTTGTTTTTTGAAGCCAAATCCCAATTCAAAATGGTCCAAATTTTCGGATAAAAAAATTGGGAATCATTTGTGAAATCATGAGAATAAAAATCATAATTTCCCCATCCGGCACCTATTTTACTGATCCAAATTAATCGATTTGAAAAACGATGGGTATATTTTGCAGAAATTTCAGATTCAAGGTTTTTGATTCGAAGATCATTTTGGAAATTTTCTGGAATTTCATTTAAATCATTTCCCAGTGCAAAAATTGAATTCAAATGATTGTTTGTGTTCTGTAAATTGATTGAGGTTTCAAATAGCTGTCCATTTGAAGTTTTATAAATCCATTTTGCATCTGCAGCAACAAAATTCAAACGTCGGTTGATTTTTTGCTGAAGCCTGCTGGATGACACTTCATCAAAAACAGATTCCAATATATTTTCATCAGAAAAAGCATTCAATTCCTCTTGATTGAACTGATTGATCATTCTGAAATGAATTGAAATTAAATTATTTTCATTGATGCGATTGGTATAATTGATTTTTTGATCAAATGTTTGATAAGAATTTGGGAATGCTTGGTTGGAATTGACTTGATTGAAATTTTCAGTAATGGATTGATCGGTATTTTCAAAAGAAAAATGAGAGGAAACATTAATTTTAGATTGGGAATTTAGTTCAATTTCTGCGTCCAAAACTGATTTCATTTCAAAAGTTGAATGGACAGACTGTCTTTGAATGGCATTAAAAATACTGTCATTTCCCAAAAAATAACGAATATTTTCTTGGGTATCAAAATTCAATTTGTCCCATTTTGCTGTGATTCTCGGTTTTAATTTGATCTGATCAGATAGGTTAAAAATCGAGTTGAGCGAGCCTAATTTCAAATTGTTGAACCGATATCGTTCTTGGTTTAGACCCAATATAAAATTTTGATTTGGATAGTATTTTTTGTTTTTTATTTGGTCTCCCAAAAGATAATTTTCAGTGCTGTACAATTGACGCAAATCTCCTTTCTCCTGCTCACCCAAATTGTTCAAATTGGTGAAGAAAAAATGTTTGGATTTTTTCCCGAAACTTATCAGGTTTCCATAAACTTTGTGATGATTTTCAGGATAAAAACTATTCATTAACTCTGCTTCTCCGAACCATTTATTTTTGGCATCTTCACGCAAAGTTAGATTCAAAGCTACTTTGTCAGATTCTTCAAAATCTTTCATCAAAGAATTATGATGGTACCGCTGAAGAACTTCCACTTTATCGATGGGATCTGAAGGCATGTTTTGGGTAACCATTTTATAGCCTTTTTCAAAAAAATCATCTCCTTCAATCATCACTTTTTCGACTTCTTTCCCGTTGATCGAAATCGTTCCATGCTCATCTACATTCAAACCAGGAATTCTTTTCAACAAATCTTCCACGACTCGTTCATCTCCTTTTGCAAAAAGCTTCGCATCAAAAATGATGGTATCACCTTTTTCTTTAATTTTTTCACGATGGATCAAAACTTCATTGAGTTGGATTTCTCTGTTTTGAATCAGAATTTCGATTTGAATTTTAGCTGGTGAATTTGGATGGATTTCTATTTCAAATTCTTCAGATTGAAAATCCAAATCATTGATGGACACGATAAATGTCCCATGTTGATATGTTTGAAAAGAAAAAACCCCATTTGCATCTGTATAAACATTTCCCTCCATTTCTCCGTTATGAGAAAAATGGACCATCACACCTTCTAAATTAAGATTTTGGATGGATTCATGGACCAGTTTTCCGCTGATTTCAGTTTGGGCAAATAAAAAAAATGGGAATAATGAAAAGAGATTTAAAAGAAATGTTCTACCAGGTTTCCCACTCATATTTTCTTTCTCTTGTCATTTGACGCCTCATGTTTTTGGGAATGGATTGATAGGAGCTCCCCATTCTTGCCGCAAAAGCTCTTCCTCTTTTTTCAACTAAATCATCAAAGTTTTGGATATATTCTTTCATAGAAAGATTGAAATTCATTGCTGAAACATCAGCAATTTTTGCTTCCTCGTACGGATAGATAATTTCCTCAACTTCCCAATAAATCTTGGGATTGTCAACAGATGAAACACGTAAAATCAAGCCAGGTAAACCATGAAATTTCCATGGCCCAAATGTTGTAGGAATTTCAGTTGTATAATAAGCCTTAAACTCGGAACCTCTAAACTTAAGCCTTGCTTCTTTGCACTTATACCCTAAAATCTCAATTTCTTCATGATGATTTATGAATTCCCAATTAAGCTTCGGAATGGTATCAGAAATATAATAGTCCTTATCTACGTAGGAAAAACGATCTTCGTTTTTAAACATTTGGATTTTCAAAACCTCAGGTTCTTTTAAATTTTGAAAAATCCGCATATGATCCCACCCTCCAATTGTAAATGAATTGGGTTCAAATTCATTCATTTCCCTTTCTTTAAATTCGATACCTTCTTCATACATCGAATGCGTTTTACTTGCAATTAAAATAGCGTTTGTTTCTAAATTTGCTATAGATGTTTTATAAGTCACCGCGAGGTTTTTTTGCGAAAATAAACTGATTGATAAACAAAAAATCAACAGGTTCAATATTTTCTTCATGTTTTAATTTTATTTAAATAATTGATACTAAAGGCCCAATATAACAAAAGTTTACAGATTGAAATTCAATCTGTAAACTCAAAATTCTTTGTATTTCAACAACCAATTATGGAGCTATTGGTTGTGTAATAAATTCATAAACTTTCCCACTTGCCCAACTGTGGCAGGCAGCCTCAGAAGATTGCCATGATGTTTCTGTATAAATTGGATTTCCATATACATTAAAAATCGTTACAGTACACCAACCACCTTCCGGCGCATATTCAACCTTATGTGAAATTTCTTCACTAAGATTGGCAAAAGCAAAAGTACCCATTAGCCCGAAGACAGAAAGCAAAATCATTTTTTTCATGTTTTTAAAATTTAATATTAATACTGATTTTTTTGAAACATATGAGTTGGTACCGCCTCATTTTCATCACTTTTCAAACCTAAAAAAAAAAAAAAAAAAATGACAAAATTTACAGATCAAAAAGTCTTTGAAAACTTAAAAAATACCAAGATCTTGGTATCAAAGCCTTCTTTAGTATTTGGAAAATAATTTTTAATATTTTCTAACCAAATTCTCCAAAACCTTACTTATCTTTCAAACTTTAAATGTTATTCCATGCTCAACAACAAATCTCTACAAGCCTTTCTGGCAATCGGTCCTATCGTTCTTTTTGTAATGCTGATGATGGCTTATTTTGTGTTTTTCTTTACGATGATTAGTTCTGCGCAAAGCTTAGAAAATTTTGATGAAAATGGAAGTGCTCCTTTTCCTACCGAATTTTTCGCCGGATTTGGGGTGTTTTTTGTGTTGATTTTATTGACCGTTTTCTTATCCTTTTTCAGTTTAATTTACTTTATCATTCATGCAGCAAAAAACCCTCATTTAGACGGCGAAAACAGCAATATGAAAATTGTTTGGATTTTGATTTTAGCGTTTTTAAGTGGAATTGGACAATTGGTTTATTGGATCGTTGAAATCAAATCCAAAAACCCAAAACCTGTGATTCCGAATTGATTTGATCCTTCGAGACTCCTGATGACTCGGGACAGGATGAGAAAATTTGTACGGCTCGGCGGTTGAAGGTTGGTGTTTTGATTTTAGAAAAGTTCACTCTCAACTGCTCCACTACCCAAGAACTCAATCACTTCAACTAGACCGCATCAAAATTGATTCGGATTTTATCGGATTTGGGACGGGAGATGCAAGCGAGAATCAATCCTTCTTCGATATCGGAATCCGTCAAAACAAAGTTTTCCGCCAGATGAACTTCTCCTTCTTCCAGTTTGCACATGCAGCTGCTACAAATTCCTCCTTTACAGGAATATGGCGCATCTACATCAGCATCCAGCATGGCATCGATCAGATTTTTTCCACGGTTCCAAACCACTTCATGCGTCTCACCATCTAGTTCTACGGTAACTTGAACATCATCAGGCGCATCCATTTCCTCCGGTAAAATATCGAGCGGATTGGAATCAGTCGTAAATAACTCAAAATGAATGTGTTGCTTCGGAATTCCGGCCTTAAAAATTTCGTTGGAAATTTCTTTGATCATTTCGTTTGGACCACAAACAAGGGCTTCGTCTACTTCGTTTATATCGACCAATTGGTTCAAAATCAATTCAAACTTATGCGCATTTAATCTCCCTTCAAACAACCAATCTTCCAATCGTTCTTGTGTATAAAATAAATGCAAATGAAAGTTTTCTGGAAATTCCGCTTTTAATTTTTTCAAATCCTCATAGAACATCACATCCTGAGGCGTTTTGTTGGAATAAAACAAATAAAAATTCACCCATTTTTCCGTTTGTAAAGTATAACGGATGATGCTTAAAATCGGGGTAATTCCGCTTCCGGCAGCAAAAGCAAGAATCGTCCGTTTTTCATTGGGTTTGGAAGGAATCCCGAAACGACCGTTGGGCGTCGAAACTTTCAGAAAATCACCTTCTTTTAAATCCGAATTCAAAAATTTGGAAATAAAACCACCCGTCACTGATTTGATTCCGATGGACCATTTCCCATCCAGGGGACTGGTGCAGAGCGAATAATCTCGTCTGGTTCCGTCCATGTCTAGTGTGATGTATTGGCCTGATTTAAATTGGAATTCAGGTTTCAATTCGTCCGGAATATCAAAGGTAATTTCGACGGAATTGGGTGTTAATTTATTTAAAGTTTTGACTTGTAAGCTATGGAAATCCATCCTCGGAAAATTTTGTGCAAAAGTACGGATTCAAAAAGGAATGGGAAATTGAAATCTTCAATAGTTTTCACTTAATTATTCTGACCAATTAAAGAAATTTGAAATTTTCTGATTATTTCAATCCTTCCCACCATTTTTCAAACAATTGGTTTTCGTTATCCAAATTTACCTTCTCTCCAATTTTAGGTGTTAGGATTGGCATTCCTTGTTTTTCTGCTTCAGCCGTTACCCGATCCAGCGGATCAAACCAAGAGTGATTTCCCAATTTGAATTTGGAATTATGAACAGGCATCAATCGTTTGGTTTTCAATTCCTGAGCGGCTTTCACGACTTCTTCCGGCAACAGATGAATGTATTTCCATTTCGGATCGTATTGTCCATCTTCTAACAACGCGAAATCAAAAGGGCCGTGCTTCTCCCCGTTTTCTTTAAAATGCGTATCATAACCGGAATCTCCACCGAGAAAGAGTTTTTTAGTTGGCGTTTCCAACACAAAGGAAAGCCAAAGCGTATTGTTCCGTTTTAAAGTTCGACCCGCAAAATGACGCGCCGGTGTCGTATGAATTTTTGTCGAATCTTTTAAAACCGTCGTTTCGTTCCAATCCATTTCGGTAATCATTTCCGACTTATAACCCCAATGTTCCAAATGAGATCCAACTCCCAAACCTGTAATGACTTTGCCAACTTTTGGAGTCAAGGATTTGATCGTTTCATAATCCAAATGGTCATAATGATCATGCGAAATCAGCAAAAAATCAATTTTAGGAATATCAGCAACTTTGTAAACATCAGAACCAGGAAAAGCTTTGGTGGTCGGCAAAGGTGAAGCATTTCCACTCAAAACCGGATCGATTAAATATTTGATTCCGTTTAGTTGAATGAAATAGGACGAATGTCCCATCCAAATCAAAAGATTTTCATTGGGATCTAAATTTTTCAAATCGGTTTTGACAGCTGGAATGGAATCGAGCGGATGTGTATTTGGATACGTTGTCGTAAGAAAATCCCAAAGTACACCCATCATCGTGTAACCTTCAGCCAATTGCGGCGTATGGTTTAGATTTTGAAAAGCTCCGTCTTTGTAATTTTTGGATTGTCTGATTCGCTCCAATCGCTCTCCTGATGGCGCTTTCCCAAATTTCGGATGTTGCATATAGCCCCAAACACCCACAAGAATTAGCAACAGAAAAATGAAAAACCCTATCAGCATTTTTTTCAATATTTTTTTCATTCTTTGTGAATCAAAATTCGAAAAGTCAAATCAGCTTAAAACTAATTTCCATTTACTAATTACTGATTTTCACAAAATCCAAATCCTGAAAATCATAACTGAAATCGGTCAACGGCGAAATCGCTTCCATTTTCAATCCCGTAATTTTTTCATTTTCCATTTGGACAAACACAAAGGCATCGGCATGCAAATAAGCATTGTCCCATTTCACAGCGTAAGTTTTGTCTTTGTAATAAAACATTTCACCGACCAATTGACTTGAACGTTTGGAAGTAAACCTCAGTTTTCCTTGTTCTTTTGAAATGGTAATTTTGCCAAACCAATTGTCTCGATAAGTTCCGATTAAATCTTTTTCTTGAATCATTGATTTCGGATTGGAATTTACCGTTTTCCAAACTTCTTCCGTGATTTTATCGGCTTCTTCTCCTCTTTTTGAAATCAATTCGTCGTATTCTTTTACCCAATCTTTTTCCGGCAATCCTAAATAATGGTCTTTGATCGTATTGGAAATCGCCATAAAAGCGGCACCTTGTTGTTGATTGGTCAACACGATAATTCCTAAATTTTCTTGTGGAATCATGACGATTTGTGTGACAATTCCTTCCAAACCTCCGGTATGTGAAACCTCCAATTTCCCGTTGACATCCTGCAATTGGAAACCCAAACCATAGGCTCTGAACAACGAATTATACGGCGGTCTGGTAGAAAAAGGCATCAAGGTTTGTGGTTTTTTCAATTCTTTCATTTGGGTTTCAGAAACCAATTGCAAACCCTTGTATTTTCCTTCATCCAATTGAAATTGAACCCAATGACTCAAATCATTTACGCTCGAATAAATTCCGGCTGCCGCATCAAAAATATGATTGGTGTACCGGTCGATGACTTTTAATTTTCCATCAATCGGAACGTGAGGTGCAACCGCATTGGATTTATCTTTTAGTGAATTCCAACTCGAAGCCGAGCGATTCATTTGGAGTGGCGTTAAAAATTCGTCTTGAATAAAATCCACCCAAGATTTTCCTGAAACCCTTTCTATGACTACTCCGGCGATGATATACAGTAAATTATCATAGTCATATTTGGTTCTAAAATCAGAAACCGGTTGTAAATGGTGAATATTTTTAATGATGTCATCGGGTGTGAAATCGTGACCATCCGGCCAAACCATCAAATCGCCTGCGCCGAGTCCCAATCCGCTTCTATGCGTCACCAAATCCCGAATCGTAAATTCTTCCGTTACATAATCGTTGTACATTTTGAATTCGGGAATGTATTTTTTGACTTTGTCGTCCCAATTGATTTTCTTATCGTCCACCAACATGGTCAAAGCCGTTGTGGTAAAAGCTTTGGAGTTCGAAGCGATACCGAAATTCGTATCGGCATTTACTTTTTCTCCGGTGTTGATGTCCGAAACGCCGTAACCTTTTGCGAGAACGACTTTTCCGTCGTGAATGATGCCAACTGCAATTCCGGGAACGTTGAAAGTTTTTAAGGTATTTTGAACCAATTCATCAACTTTCTGTTCGGGAATTTCTTGGGAGAAACTGAGGGTAGAGAGTAGAGCGAGTAAAAAGGGAAGGTATATTTTGAATTTCATTTGAATAATGCTAATAGATTTTTGAATTTGTAAATGTAAATATTCTTTTGATTTTATTTTTTTGTCCAACCATGATATACTGAAAAAATTGAACTTAAAACTTAATTTTACACCATGAAAGATTTAATGGGACAAGCCATTTGGGATTATTATTACGATAATTCACCCGAAAACCTCCAAACTGAAACTTCTATTTCTGAGTTGGATGATTTACCGATCGACTATTTGTTTCGAAATTTTAATGAAATGAACCTTTTGGAACAAAAAGCTCTGGAATTGACCAAAGGAAAAGCTTTGGACATCGGCTCCGGTGCAGGTTCGCATAGTTTATTTCTGCAAAATGAGAAAAATTTAGAAGTGACGGCGCTCGATATTTCTCCGAAATCAATTGAAATTTCTAAAATCAGAGGTGTTCAAAATGCAATTTGTGCAAATATTCTAGATTTCAATCCAATTAAAAAATTCGATACGATTTTACTTTTGATGAATGGTACCGGAATTTTTGAAACGATCGATAAAATGGATGTTTATCTGAAAAAACTTCATGATTTATTGAATGAAAACGGTCAAATCCTGATCGACGGAACCGATATTCTCTATATGTACGAAGAAGAGGATGGCGGATTTAGGATTCCGGTTGATCATTATTATGGCGAATTGGATTATGTCGTTCATTATAAAAATGAATCAGAAGAACCGATCAAATGGTTGTATTTGGATTTTGAAAATTTGAAAGATGCTGCAGAAACAAATGGTTTCGAAGTTGAATTGGTGTTGGAAGAAGGAGATTCGTATGTAGCCAAACTTACCAGAATTGAGTAAAAAATCTGGGGGCATCTGATAAATCCGCGGGCATTAATTTCTCTCGAAAATTGCTCAAATTTTCGCAGAAAAAAACCTTGCCAGATTTTACTCAAGACAAGGTTCATTTATAAATTGAAATTTTTAATTCTAAATAATTAAGCAATCACACCCAACTCCTTTCCTACTTTGGTAAAGGCTGCAATGGCTTTGTCCAACTGTTCTTGGGTATGCGCTGCTGAAAGTTGTACTCGGATTCTGGCTTTGTCTCTTGGAACTACCGGAAAGAAAAATCCGATCACATAAATTCCTTCTGACAATAATTTCTCCGCCATATTTTGAGATAGTTTTGCATCGTACAACATTACCGGAACAATCGCCGCATCACCATCCGGAATGTCAAATCCGGCAGCTTTCATATTCTTTCGGAAATAATCGGCATTTTCCATCACACGGTCACGAAGTGAAGTATCGGCCTCCAAAATGTCAAAAACTTTCAAAGCCGCACCCACGATTCCTGGTGCCAAAGAATTGGAAAACAAATAAGGACGTGATTTTTGACGCAGCATTTCGATGACTTCTTTTTTGGCTGAAGTAAATCCGCCCATCGCACCGCCCAATGCTTTTCCAAGTGTTGAAGTGATGATATCCACTCTTCCCATTACTTCGTTGTGCTCATGCGTTCCGCGCCCGGTTTTTCCGATGAATCCCGTGGCATGGCTATCGTCCACCATCACCAAAGCATCATATTTATCTGCCAAATCGCAAACGCCTTTTAAATTGGCAACGATTCCATCCATCGAGAAAACACCATCGGTCACAATGATTTTGAAGCGGTGATTTTTTTCAGAAGCGGCTATCAATTGCGCTTCCAAATCTTCCATATTGTTGTTTTTGTATCGGTACCGAGCTGCTTTACAAAGCCGAACTCCATCGATGATGGATGCATGATTCAATTCGTCTGAAATGATTGCATCTTCTTCGGTAAACAAAGGTTCAAAAACACCACCATTGGCATCAAAAGCTGCGGCATACAAAATCGTATCTTCCATTCCGAGGAATTTGGAAATTCTGGCTTCTAATTCTTTGTGGATGTCTTGTGTACCACAAATGAAACGTACAGAAGACATTCCATATCCTCTATTATCCAAAGTTTCTTGCGAAGCTTTAATGATTTCAGCATTATCTGAAAGTCCCAAATAATTATTGGCACAAAAATTTAAAAGTTTACTTCCGTTTTGCAAAGTAATTTCTGCGGCTTGATGAGAAGCTATGATGCGCTCTCTTTTAAATAATCCTTGGTTTTCTAAATCGGTCAATTGACTTTTTAAATGCTCTTGGAATGTTTTGCTGTACATATTTCTTTGTTTCAAGTTTAATTTTATAGTTTCAAGTTGTTTGAAACCGAGGAACAAATATAAATCTTTTGAATGGATGATTAAGTATCGAAAACTATGGTTTCATTTATGAATTCAATTCAAAAAATTGTGTCAAAACCAAACAATTCAATTAATTTGTAAGCATATGGAGAAATTAGCTGAAGAATTACAAAAAATACGTCGGGATTTGCATCAGAATTACGCTGAACTTTCAACTCAGGAATTCAGAACCTGCCAAAGAATCCAAGAACTTTTAAAAAACCTCAAAAGAACCAAAGTTTTCCCTATTGGGAAAACGGGTGTGATGGCTGTTTTTGAAGGAAAAGAAAAAGGCAAAACGATCATGCTACGTGCGGACACAGATGCATTACCCATAGAGGAAACCAATGATTTTGCACATCGATCCATCGACCCAAATGTTTCTCATAAATGTGGCCATGACGGACATACCACCATCATGATTGGCGTGGCTGAAATGCTCGAAAAAAATCCAATAAACAAAGGAAAAATTATTTTGCTTTGGCAACCGGCAGAGGAAAATGGAATGGGTGCAAAAGCGGTTTTAGAAGATCCTCAATTTGAAAATTTAAAGCCCGACATGGTGTTTGCTTTGCATAATTTACCTGGTTTTCCGCTTCATAAAATCCTGTATAAGGATGGTGCTTTTACAGCAAATGTTAAAAGTTTGATCTTTGATTTTCATGGTAAAACAGCTCATGCCGCAGAGCCTGAGCATGGTTTTAATCCGGCTTTTGCGATGGCTGAAATTCTAGAAAAATCTAAAAACCTAACCCATAATCGGCCCCAAGATGAAAACTTTTTCCTCATCACACCGGTTTATGCAGATTTAGGGACAAAGGATTATGGTATTTCTGCCGGAAAAGGGAGTTTGCACCTGACCATCCGTTCATGGTCGCCACAACTTTTTGATCAATTGACTAATGAATTAATTGAATTTGCAGCGCAAATTTCGGAGCGAAATAATTTAAAATTGGCTATTTCATGGACACAAGAATTTCTATCCAATCAAAATGATAAAAAAGCAGTTGAAATCATCCAAAAATCAGCAGAAGAATTAAATTTGAACCATCAAAAAATTAAAGATCCTTTTAAATGGGGCGAAGATTTCGGACTATTTACGCAAAAGATTCCGGGTGCGATGTTTGGAATCGGTTCAGGTGAGAATTGCCCGGCGCTTCACAATCCAGATTATGATTTTCCGGATGAAATTACGCTAACAGCTTCCAAAATGTTCTACCAAATTTTAAAAAATGCAATATAAACCGGAATCCACTTCCTGGATAGAAATTTCGAAATCGGCTTTACAACAAAATATTTCATTCATTCAAAACGCAATTCCAAAAAATACCGTTTTTTCAGCAGTATTAAAAGGGAATGCTTATGGTCATGGCATAGAGATTTATGCACCTCTTGCATATGAATGCGGCGTTCGGCACTTCAGTGTTTTCAGTGCTGATGAAGCTTATAAACTTCTGGAATCAGTACATGGCGATTATAAAATCATGATCATGGGAAGTCTCAATCAAGACGAAATCCGATGGGCGATAGAACATCAAATCGAATTTTATATCCCAAATTTTGAAACACTAGAAAGTACCATTAAAGTAGTTCAGAAAATCAATTTAACAGCGAAAATTCATCTGGAATTTGAGACCGGAATGAACAGAACCGGATTCCCAATTTCTGATTTTAAAAGGATTATTTCGATGATTGAGCAATCAAAACTCATCGAAATCGAAGGTGTTTGTACGCATTTGGCAGGATCTGAAAGCATTGCAAATTATAAACGAATCAAAGATCAGATTCAGAAATTTCAGAAACTAAAAAAGAAATTCGAAAATTTAGAAAGTCATACGCCTACATTCCATATCGCATGCTCAGCAGCGGTTTTGCGCTATCCTAAATATGTTTTTGACATGGTGAGAGTTGGGATTTTACAATATGGTTTTTTTCCCAATAATGAAACTTACATCCATCATTATCTAAAAAATCCGGATCAAAAAAATCCATTGAAACGCGTGATTTCATGGAAAAGTAAAATCATCGAAACCAAAACGGTAAAAGCAGGAGAATTTGTTGGTTACGGCATGAGTTATTATACCAATATTCAGACAAAAATCGCCATAGTACCCATCGGGTATGCTTATGGATACAATAGAAATTTGAGTAATCAAGGAAAAGCATTGGTCCGAGGCTTAAAAGTAGATGTCATCGGAACCGTTAACATGAATATGATGACACTCGATGTGACGCACCTTACTGATGTGAAAATAGGCGATGAAGTGGTTTTAATCGGAGAGCAAGATGAGCAATCCATTTCTGTGGCTTCTTTTAGTGAAAATAGCAATCAATTGAATTATGAACTATTGGCAAGGCTTCCTAAGGACATCAAAAGGAAAGTAGTAGATTAATACTCACCTAATTTCAATCCTTATTTTTAACTATTCATAACCTTGTCTCAATTCAATTTTATATGAAAATAATCAAAATTCAATCCCGAGAAATTCCTATTGTTCAACAGTTAGCAAGAGAAATCTGGGAAGAGCATTACCTCAAAATCCTTTCACAAGAACAAATCGACTATATGTTGGATTTGTTTTATTCGGAAGAAAAAATCAATTCAGAACTGGAGGAAGGAATTGTTTGGGAATTGCTTTGGGATGGAGAAAATCCGATTGGTTATTTGGTTTGTAAAATTGAAACTGAGAAAATATATATTTCGAAAATTTATTTGAAAGCGGAAACCCGTGGTAAAGGTTTAGGGAAATTATTGTTGAATCGCGCCAAAGAATTGGCGAAGCACCATCAAAAAAAATCAATCTATTTAAATGTGAACAAATACAATGTGGATTCGATTGCTTTTTATGAACGAAATGGTTTCACGAAAGTGGATGAAGGAGTTTTTGACATCGGGAATGGGTATGTTATGGACGATTTTATTTTGGAGTTGGTCTTAACCTATTAAAATATGCCCATCAAAAAATCCAATCCCTTTTCAGAGATTGGATTTTGTATTTTGAGATTTTTATTCATTCCTCAATTTCGAGAACCTCAATTCACGGAATGAAAGAAAATCTTACCAGCTCGCTTTTTTCACACCTGGGATAAGACCGTTATTAGCCATTTCACGGAAAGTAACACGTGAAATACCAAACGTTCTCATGTATCCTCTAGGACGACCTGTCAATTTGCAACGATTGTGCAAACGTACAGGAGAAGCATTTTTTGGTAATTTTTGAAGTGCTTCAAAGTCACCAGCTTCTTTAAGGGCTTTACGTTTTGCAGCATATTTTGCTACTAACGCTTCTCTTTTGCGCTCACGCGCTTTCATTGATTCTTTAGCCATCTTATTTTGTGTCTTTTTTAAATGGTAAACCGAATTTTTCTAACAAAGCTTTTGCTTCTTTATCTGTGTTGGCAGACGTTACAAAGGTAATATCCATCCCTTGGATTTTCTTCACTTTGTCGATGTTGATTTCAGGGAAGATAATCTGTTCTGTAATACCCAAATTGTAATTTCCTCTACCGTCAAATCCTTTTGCGCTGATTCCGTTAAAATCACGGATACGTGGCAATGAAGAAGAAACCAAACGATCTAAAAATTCGTACATCTGTACGCCTCTTAAGGTAACTTTTGCACCGATAGGCATTCCTTTACGTAATTTAAAGGCAGCTTCGTCTTTCTTAGAAACGGTTCCAACTGCTTTTTGACCGGAAATAAGTGTCATTTCCTCTACTGCATAATCTACCACTTTTTTGTCAGCAGTCGCTGCACCTAAACCTTGTGATAAAACGATTTTCTGCAATTTCGGAACTTGCATTACTGAAGTGTATGAAAACTCTTCTTTCAATGCAGGAACAATTTCCTCTTTGTATTTAACTTGCGGACGCGGTTTGTATGTACTTGTACTCATAATTAAATTTCTTTACCGGTTTTCTTAGCAATTCTCACTTTCTTACCATCTTTCACTTCGTAACCCACTTTTGTCGGTTTACCGTTGCTGTCTACCAAGGCCAATTTGCTTACGTAAATCGGCGCTTCGGTTTCTACAATTCCTCCTTGAGGGTTTTCTGCGTTGGGTTTGGTGTGTTTTTTAATTTTGTTCACACCTTCTACGATAGCTTTTCCTTTTTCAGGGTATACTTTCAAAACAGAACCTTTAGTTCCTTTTGAAGAACCTGAAAGAACCACTACCTTGTCCCCTTTTTTAATTTTCAATTTTGTCATTGTCATTAAATTTTAAAGCACCTCAGGAGCCAGTGATACGATTTTCATATATTCCTTGTCACGCAATTCTCTTGCTACAGGTCCAAATACACGTGTTCCTCTCATTTCGCCTTGGGCGTTAAGCAAAACACATGCATTATCATCAAAACGGATGTAAGATCCGTCTTTACGTCTAACTTCTTTTTTGGTACGAACGACTACTGCTTTTGAAACGGTTCCTTTTTTCGCGTTTCCTGCCGGCGTAGCTTCCTTGATCGCTACTACGATTTTGTCTCCGACAGAAGCATAACGTCTTTTGGTACCACCCAAAACACGGATAACCAAGGCCTCACGAGCCCCTGTGTTATCTGCTACTTTTAATCTTGATTCTTGCTGTAACATATTACTTCGCTCTTTCTATGATTTCTACTAATCTCCAACGTTTGTTTTTACTCAACGGACGAGTCTCCATGATGCGAACTGTATCGCCCTCGTTGCACTCGTTTTGTTCGTCGTGTGCCGTATATTTCTTGGTTTTCTTCACGAACTTCCCATAGAATGGGTGTTTTTGTTTGTACGTTTCAGAAACCACGATGGTTTTTTCCATTTTATTACTGGAAACTATACCGATTCTTTCTTTTCTTAAATTTCTTTCCATCTTGTGACCGTTTTTACTGTTGAGCTAATTTTTGGTTCAACACTGTTGACAATCTCGCAATCGTTTTACGAGATGCACGTATAGACAAAGGACTTTCTAACTGAGACACTTTGTGGCTTACTTTCAATTTCGCATAGTTATCTTTTTCTTGCGCAATTTGCGCTTTGATATCTTCTACGCTCATTTCATTCATATCTGAAATTTTCATATTCTTTCTGATTTTATGCCGAGTAATCTCTAGCGATGATGAACTTTGTTTTTACGGGAAGTTTCTGAGCTGCTAAACGCAAAGCTTCAGTTGCTACTTCTTGAGGTACCCCTCCTACTTCGAAAATGATTCTTCCCGGTTGTACTGGAGCTACCCAATATTCAGGTGCACCTTTACCTTTACCCATACGAACCTCTGCAGGTTTTTTGGTAATTGGTTTATCTGGAAAGATTTTGATCCATAATTGACCTTCACGTTTCATAAAACGTGTTGCCGCGATACGAGCTGCTTCTATCTGACGTGCAGTAATGAATGCTTCGTCTAACGATTTGATCCCGAATGTCCCATAGGCAAGTTCTGCACCTCTTTTGGTGTTTCCCTTCATTTTGCCTTTCTGGGTTTTTCTAAATTTCGTTCTTTTCGGTGATAACATTTCTTCTAATCTTTAATCTGTTAAACTAAATTAACGCGTTTGTCTTTTTCTATCGCCACCTCTACCTTCCGGTTTCTTTTTGCCTTGCTTTTTCTGCAAACCAACTAGTGGAGACAATTCGCGTTTACCATATACTTCTCCTTTCATGATCCAAACTTTGATCCCCATACGTCCATAAGTCGTATGTGCTTCACCTACGTGATAATCAATGTCTGCTCTGAAAGTTGACAAAGGAATTCGTCCGTCTTTGTAAGACTCTGAACGTGCCATCTCTGCACCGTTCAAACGTCCTGAAATCTGAACTTTTATTCCTTCTGCATTCATTCTCATCGCCGCTGCGATTGCCATTTTGATCGCTCTTCTATAAGAAATACGATTTTCAATCTGACGTGCGATGCTATCTGCTACTAAAACAGCGTCTAATTCAGGTCTTTTGATTTCGAAGATGTTGATTTGAACCTCCTTTCCGGTGATTTTTTTCAACTCTTCTTTTAATTTATCAACTTCCTGTCCGCCTTTTCCGATAATAATTCCGGGACGAGCTGTCGTAACGGTCACGGTAATCAGTTTCAATGTACGCTCGATGTAAATACGAGAGATGCCCGCTTTTGAAAGACGTGCTTTCAAATATTCACGGATCTTTGCATCTTCTGCAATTTTATCACCGTAGTCATTTCCACCGTACCAGTTTGAGTCCCATCCTCTGATGATCCCTAAACGATTTCCGATTGGATTAGTCTTCTGTCCCATATTATTTCTTATCTTCTGCTTTAACTTTATCTTCTTTTGTTCCTAAAACGATAGTCACGTGATTGGAACGTTTTCTGATTCTGTGCGCTCTACCTTGAGGAGCTGTACGGATTCTTTTCAATTGACGTGCGCTGTCTACTGTGATTGTTTTCACAAAAAGCCCTGCTTCTTCAACATCTGCATCTTCGTTTTTCGCTTGCCAGTTAGCAATCGCACTCAATAACAATTTCTCCAAACGGTCAGAAGCATGTTGTTTTGAAAATTTCAAAATCGCCAAAGCTTTCTGAACTTCTTCTCCACGGATGATATCTGCTACCAATCTCATTTTACGAGGTGAAGTAGGAACATTGTTCAATTTCGCGAAAGCAATACTCTTGTTTGCTTCCTGAATTTTTTCGTTGCTGATTCTTTTTCTAGATCCCATCGCCTACTTATTTTTTACCTTTGTTTTTTGCACCTGCGTGCCCTCTAAATGTACGAGTTGGAGCAAATTCCCCCAATTTATGTCCTACCATGTTCTCAGTTACATATACCGGAATGAATTGTTTCCCGTTATGAACCGCAATTGTCTGTCCTACAAAGTCAGGTGAAATCATGGAAGCTCTTGACCAAGTTTTGATCACATTTTTCTTTCCAGATTCTACGTTTAACTGAACTTTTTTGTCTAATTTATAATGGATAAAAGGTCCTTTCTTTAATGAACGTGCCATAGCTTATTTCTTTCTCTTTTCAACGATATACTTGTTAGACGCTTTTTTCTTCGATCTGGTTTTGTAACCTTTTGAAGGCATACCATTTCTAGAACGAGGAATACCACCGGTAGCACGTCCTTCACCACCACCCATCGGGTGATCAACCGGGTTCATCACCATCGGTCTTGTTCTCGGACGACGTCCTTTCCATCTGCTTCTACCTGCTTTACCGGAAACGGTTAACTGATGATCTGAGTTGGAAACCACTCCAATCGTCGCTTTACATTCCGTTAAAATCATACGGCTTTCACCACTTGGCAATTTGATCGTTGCATATTTTCCGTCTCTTGCTACTAACTGTGCATAAGATCCGGCACTACGCGCCATCAAAGCTCCTTGACCTGGTCGCAACTCGATACATGAAATCACAGTACCCAATGGGATATTTTTCAATTTCATCGTGTTTCCTACCTCTGGAGCAACATTGTCTCCAGACTCGATAGTCTGACCTTTTTTCAATCCATTTTGAGCAATCACATATCGCTTTTCACCATCTGCATAGGAGATCAATGCGATGAATGCAGTTCGGTTAGGGTCATACTGAATTGACTCTACCGTTGCAACGCCTTCACGATCTCTTTTGAAATCGATGATACGATAGCTTTGCTTGTGTCCACCCCCAATGTAGCGCATGGTCATTTTACCGGAATGGTTACGACCACCACTTTTCTTTTTCCCAACCGTAAGAGATTTCTCCGGTTTTACTGACTCAACGTTGTCAAAATTGTTTACAATTCTGAACCGTTGGCCGGGAGTGATAGGTTTTAATTTTCTAACTGACATTATTCTAAATTTGAATTTTGAATTCTAAATTAATTAACTAAACAAGTCGATTTCTTGTCCTTCTGCTACGTGGATGATCGCTTTTTTCAACTTATTGGTTTTCCCAACTTGAAGTCCTGTTTTGGTATAACGAGACTTAACTTGAGGAGCTGAAATCATCGTGCTCACTTTGGTAACATTTACGCCATATGCCTTCTCAACTGCTTCTTTGATCTGCAATTTATTGGCTTTTGGGTTGACATAAAACGAATACTGGCTCAAAACTTCACTTGAGTTTGTCGCCTTTTCTGAGATTACGGGTCTGATTAAAATTGACATATCTTTTCGTTTTATTTACTTAAATTTTCTTGAACTTGTGCCAAAGAACCTTCTAGGAAAACAACTTCAGATGCATTGATCAAATCATATACATTCAATTCTGAATTGTTCACTACTTTGGTTTTTTGCAAATTACGTGATGACAAATACACATTTTCATTTGCTCCACCCAACACAAAAAGTGTTTTTTTGGTTTCCAAACCTAATGCTTTCAACACTTCGATGAAATCTTTTGTTTTTGGCGCTTCGAAATTGAAGTCTTCCAAAACCTTGATTTCATTGTCTTTCAATTTCTGACTCAATACTGAACGTTTCGCCAATTTCTTTTGGGCTTTGTTCAATTTGAAATCATAATTTCTAGGTCTTGGTCCGAAAACACGTCCACCACCTCTGAAAACCGGAGATTTAGCAGAACCTGCACGAGCGGTACCTGTACCTTTTTGTTTCTTGATCTTACGTGTAGATTTTGCAATCTCTGCACGCTCTTTTGCTTTATGTGTTCCTTGACGTTGTGCTGCCAAGTATTGTTTCACTTCCAAATAAACAGTATGCTCACTTGGTTCGATGCCGAAAATCGCATCATCTAAAGAAACTTTCTTTCCGGTTTCTTTTCCACTGATGTTTAATACTGCTACTTCCATCTTCTGATAATTACGTATGAATTTTTAGGACCTGGAACGGCACCTTTTACGATCAAAAGGTTTTGTTCGTTGTCTACTTTTACTACATTCAAATTCTGTACGGTAACGTTTTTACCTCCCATTCTTCCCGCCATACGCATTCCTTTGAATACACGTGAAGGGTCAGATCCGGCTCCGATAGATCCCGGCGCTCTTAAACGGTTGTGCTGACCATGGGTAGCTTGTCCAACTCCACCAAATCCGTGACGTTTTACAACCCCTTGAAATCCTTTACCTTTGGAAACACCTGTAATGTCTACATATTCGCCTTCAGCAAATAAATCAACGGTTACCTCTTTTCCTAATTCCAAATTATCTACGAAATCTCCGTAGAATTCCACCAACTTTCTCTTTGGTGTAGTTCCCGCTTTTTTGAAATGACCTTTCAAAGCAGCAGAAGTGTTCTTCTCTTTTGCGTCATCGAAACCAAGCTGAACGGACTTATAACCGTCTTTCTCCTCGGTTCTGACCTGTGTTACGACGCAGGGACCGGCTTGGATGATGGTACACGGGATGTTTTTCCCGTTCTCATCGAACAAGCTCGTCATGGCAATTTTCTTTCCAATGATTCCTGACATTTTTTACTAATTTTAATTTTAAATTTCTCGCTCTTTATAAGGGTTTCAGCTTAACTATCTGTGAAATAGGCAGAATCCTCCCCTAAAAAAGAGTGTGCAAATGTAGTGATTATTTATTACGACACAAATTTTATGTAAGTATTTTTTAGAGAAGTTTTTAGGGAATTTTAGGTTTGGGGAAGGAAGAATTGCAACTAATTGATTTTAAGGATTTTTAAAGTTTTGCTTCAAAATCAAAATCTAGAAATTTTTCTTCAACTTAAAAACGTAAGTAAAAGTTGGAAATGGATGATTCATCTGAAATACTTTTTCGTTGCAAACGATGGTGAAGATAGTCAGTCGTTTCCGCTTCGCTCAAACGAGCGCGACTTGGGTTGTAAACAAAATAAAAATTAGTTTTGTTTTCAGTTATTTAAAATCTTCTTTTCAAGCTCCGAACTATTTACCCTCACCCCGAAAACCAAGGCGATCCCGATGGCGCGGATTTGCAATCCGTGCATAATATCTAAATATCAAGACCACCCGATAGCGCGGATTTGCAATCCGTGATCATTCCCCTGATCATTCAAAATTGAATGGTGTGAATCATATATTTCAATACTCCTGAATCAAAACTTCCGCAGGAATATTTAGTTTTTCATTTAATTTACGGATCATCGTAAGGCTAAGTTTTCTTTTACCTGAAAGAATTTCTGATTTACGCGAACGCGCACCCAATATTTTAATTAATTCGGTTTCCGATAAATTCATTTGGTCTAAACGAAATTTAATCGCTTCCAAAGGATTGGGTTGCGGAACCGGATAATGTTCATTTTCATATTCCTTAATAAGAATAGAAAGAATTTCCAATTCGTCAGAATCCTTTGAATCCGGCTTTATTTCTTTCTGCATCAATTCATAAACCCTTTCCAGCGTTTGCTCATATTGTTGCTCATTTTTTATAGGTCTTAACATAACTTATCTGTTTAGCATCAATTTTATCATATCCTTTATGCGTTCCAAACCCAACTACAAAAACAATTTTAAGTCTGTATTCTATATCGACAATCAATCGATAATTATTTCCATGAATATTGAAAACTACTCTTTTATCATTTAAAATCGAAGCATTTCTATATTGTGCTTTCAATTCATTAGGATTGTTCCACTCTGCAGATTCTGCTTCTTCGTACCAAGAAAGTAAGGGTTGTTCCGCTTGCGGAAATTCATTCCAATAATCCTTCAAAGTTTTAACTGCAATTATCCGCATACGCAAATATAAGAATTGTTACCAAATTGGTTACAAATAATTGGGGTTATTTATTCCACAAAAATCCGATGTCACGGATTTCCAAGTCATTGCAAATGCAGCAGAGCGAAATGACGCAATTTCATTCACCATCATAAGATTGATTCCTGCCTCGCAATGACAATTCAATGACAAAAATATTCACCCTTTTTAGACAAGTTTTCAATTTTCAAGGAATTGAGCCTGATTTATACTGAAAAGATCTTCCAGATTTTAGAAACCTGAAAGGTCTTTAAATATTCATCAAATATTTCCTTTACGACTCATTCACCAAACGGTTTCGTTTCATCTCAAATGCTTCAATAGCTTCTTTGATGATGTCGAAAGATTGACTAGCGTGCTCCATAATTTTATCGAGTTCTTTGTCCAAATCTTCGGATTTAATGTCAAACAAATTGACTTCGACTTGTCCGATTTTTTCGATTAAACTTTGTTGAGTATTTTGAATGTCTTCCATTTTGGTCAAAACAGCATTCATGATGTCGATTTTTTCTTGTGTATCCATGTTTCAAATTTTAATTTGTCTAAAAACTTGCAATATTCAAGCCTCAAAATGATAAAGAAATCCTAAAATTCTAAATGAAATCTAAGACCTATCCATGAACTCAATTTTGCCAAATGGCAATTTCTTAACAATTCATTCTTGAATAAATTTGTAGTTTTGAAAGGCGTTTCCGAATAAAAAACACCTCAAAAACCATCTAATCAACTTATAATGAATACCATTTGAATATAGAAAACAATTTGTTTGTCGTTAAATTGATTCATGATTATTAATACCAAATACAGACAGCCCATTCATTATGCATTGATTGCATCTATCGTTCTGATTCAGATTGTCATTCTCCTTTTTTTCTACAATGAATATTTCAATGAAAAGAAATTGACCGCCATTGAAAATCAAATCAAAGAAATGCGGGTGTTAAAATCACTGACTGATGATTCAAGAAAAGAATTGGTCCATGCGCAAATTAACCTTCAAAAATTCATCACGGATCAAGACAAAGATTTTCTAGAAGCTTATTTTACTTCTTTGCGAAATCTTTCGGGAAACATCGACAGCATTAACACCTATAGAAATTCTGAACATTCGTTTCAAAATTCAAAAGACAGTTTGGATGCATTATCCAAATTAAAAGATTTTGAAAATTTAATTGAAGAAACCTACCAAACAGCCCAAAAACCAATTCCTCAAAAAGAGAATCTGAAAATCGATAAAGTCGTAATCAAAGAACAACCTTCAGAAGTGGACGTTGAAGTTTACTATGTGGCGGATAGTACAACGGAAAAAAAGAAATTTTTCCCAAGAATCAAAGATGCGATTTCGGGAAATGTTGATGTGAAAAGAGATACGACCTTTGTTATTGCCAAATACAATAATGCAATTGACACGACACAAGTCCAATCTGATTTTGACAGTACGGTCAATGTCATCAACGATCATTACCAAAAGGAATTGAAAAAATATGAACGCCATATTTCGACTATCGATACAAAAAACAAAAATCTTTATCATAATTATGACAACCTTATCGTCCTGAGCAATGATCTCATGGGCATTTATGACAAAAAAGTAGAGGATTTCAGCTCCAGTTTATTTCAACAATATGAAGAACAAAATTCGTTGAACAACAAAATCAGAAGATACGCTGTACTGGGATTGATGGTGTTGATGTTCTTTGTTTTGGCTTTATTGATTTACACGACCAAATTGACTTTTTTGTATGAAAAAGAACTGAAAACTGCCAATCGAAAAATCAATGAAAACCTGAATTTCAAAAATCGGATCATAGGGATGCTCAGTCATGAGTTGCGTGCTCCACTTAAGATCATCAATATTTTCACACAAAGAATTAGGAAAAAAACAGATGATGAAAAGACGCTAGAATATTTAAAATCCATAGAATTCACCAATAATTCTCTGTTGATCCAATCCAATCAAATCCTTGAATACGCCAAAAATCAAGAAAAGAAAGTCGAACTAAAAAACAGTCGATTTAATTTGAATGAAGAAGTCAGTGCGATTTTAAATATGTTCGATCCTTATATCGAATCCAGAAACAATGCTTTTATAATTCAGAATGATATTCCTTCTGAAATCTATGTCCATTCAGATCGAATTAAAATCCATCAATTGTTCATCAACCTTTTGGGGAATGCCAATAAGTTTACAGAAAACGGGAAAATTGAAGTTCTTGCTCATTCTCGAGTTGAAAATGATCAAAAAATAAAACTTCATGTCCAAATTTCCGACAGCGGTATAGGCATTTCAAAATCCGATTTGGACAAAATATTTGAACCCTATTTTCAAGGTATCGTCTCAAATGACATCAAAAACCTCGGAGCCGGATTGGGGTTGAGTTTATGTAAGGAAATCGTTCAGCTGTACGATGGAAAGATTTCTGCAGAAAGTGAGCCCGGAAAAGGAACAAATCTTATTTTTGAAATCAATTTAAATAGGGTAACATGATTTCTTCAGCGGAAAATTCTCTAAAAATCTTATTGGCAGACGACCATATGATCGTACGTCAAGGCATGCAATTGATCATCGAGGATCTGGTTGAAAAACATGAGATTTTCACCGCTTCAAGTTTGGAACAAATTCATCAACAAATTCAAAATCACATATTTGACATTGCAATTTTGGATGCTCAACTTCAAGATGGAAACATCTTAACGGTACTTCCTGAAATTAAAAAAATGCAACCTGATGTAAAAATCATGGTTTTCACGAGTTTTGAAGAAGAAAATTACGCTTTAAAATTCATCCAAGCCGGAGCAGATGGTTATTTGAGTAAATTAAGTGAGGAATCAGAAATTACAAAAGCAGTATCTGAATTGATCGCAAACGGAAAGTACTACTCCCCTTTTACAAAAAAATTAATGGAAGTCGCCTCTTATGACCAAAACTTCCTCAATCCGCTGAATCGCTTATCTGAACGCGAATTACAAATCGCAGAAATGTATGCAAAAGGAGCTGGAAACCTTGAGATTGCTAATGAATTAGATTTGAAGCAAAACACGGTCAGTACGTTTAAAAAGCGCATTTTTGAAAAGTTAAGAATTGATTCTTTGGTTGAATTGATCGAATTGATGCGGATCCATCATTCGATCTGAATCCATTTTTGTAGAATTAATTCGACAAGATCTTCGACAAACATCGAAGCCTATTTTTAAGGATTGGTTCAATTTTCTCATTTCTTTGTGATGTACGTAAATCACGAGAAAATGGAAAAAAGCCTTACAAACAACAGAGAGTTTTCAGAAAGAAAAAATTGGTTTTCATTAAACAAATTAAAGGATTTAAGCAGGAGAGATTTAGGGATTTTAATCGGTGTTCAGGTATTGATGCTGACTGCCATTTTTATCTTCACCAATTTCCGACTTCATTTTGAAGCACTTCATTTTGAAAGAATGGAAACCCTAGCTGGTCAGATTTTGGTTTATTCGCTATTGGCGATGTTGGTATTTCAATTGTTCTTTTTGGGATATATCGTTTTTCTATATTTCAAATATAAGGCCGTCCAATCCGTATCAGATGAAGCACTTCCAACTTGTACGATCATCGTACCGGCTTATAACGAAGGAAAATTGGTTTATGATACTTTAATCAGCATTTCGGAAAGTAATTTCCCAAAGGAAAAAATGGAAATCATCGCTGTAGATGATGGTAGTAAAGATGACACATGGTACTGGATCAATAAAGCAAATGCTGATTTGAATTATAGTCTGACTGTGTATAAACAACCTAAAAATAAGGGGAAACGTCATGCGCTGTACAGAGGGTTTACTACCGGAAGCGGAGAAATATTCATTACAATCGACAGTGATTCTGTGGTAGAAAAAGATACGATTAGAAATTTAGTGAGTCCGTTTGTGGTCAATAAAAATTGCGGTGGTGTAGCCGGAAATGTAAAAGTGCTCAATAAGCAACAAGGGATCATCCCTAAAATGCTGAATGTCAGTTTTGTATTTAGTTTTGAATTTGTGCGTGCAGCGCAGAGTTCTTTGGGATTTGTCCTGTGTACGCCAGGAGCATTGTCAGCCTATAAAAGAGAAGCGGTTATGTATGCTTTGGAAGATTGGATCGAACAAAGGTTTTTGGGAAATTATGCTACCATCGGAGAAGACCGTGCGATGACCAATATGATTTTAAAACAAGGTTATGAGGTTCAATTTCAGCGAAATGCCAATGTCCTGACCAACACGCCAACAGGATTTAAAACCCTTCATAAAATGTTCACACGTTGGGGAAGAAGCAATGTCAGAGAAACTTTGGCGATGAATCAATTTGTATTTAAAAATTTCAGAGAGAAAAATAAATCTGGAGCAAGGTTAGTATTTATCAACCAATGGATGACCTTGATCCTGGCTATCCCAATGGTCGTTTTGATGTTTTATTTCTTTTTTACGCATCCTTTTTTGTATTTGACTTCAGCATTGGTCGGAACCTTTATTTTCTCCAGCATTCAGATGTTATTCTTTACAAAAAAATACAATTTCATAGAAGCGCTTTGGGCCTATCCATACAGTGTTTTCTATATGTTTGCACTTTTTTGGATTTATCCATTTTCTATTCTAACTGTAAAAAACGGCGGCTGGCTAACCCGATAGAACAAAGATATTTGCCTTATGGTGAATTGTTAATTAATGAGAATAAAACCGGCTTAATGTCGGTTTTATTTTTATTTCAATTTGGCGAATATCCATTTTTAATCAAAAAAATTAAGTCGCTGAATTGGCTGATAACTAATTGTACCCCTAGTAAATATTATGGTTTTAAATAAGAATTCTGCAGGAATAAACTTTTTCTTTTAAAACAATATAGATTATTTAGCAATGCAAAATGAAGTCTATTCCTCAGACATTTTCAAGATTGCTTCGTGCCTCGCAATGAAGAAAAACAATAAAAAATCCGCCCTTTTGAGGCGGATCATATATCGAAATTCGTGTTTATAACTACACTTTGATTTCTACTTCTACTCCACTTGGAAGTTCTAGTTTCATAAGAGCATCAACTGTTTTGGATGATGAACTATAGATGTCCAACAATCTTTTGTGAGCACTCAATTGAAACTGCTCGCGCGCTTTTTTGTTTACGTGCGGTGATCTCAACACAGTAAAAATTCTTTTGTTGGTTGGCAATGGAATTGGACCATTAACAACTGCTCCAGTCGATTTTACTGTTTTTACGATTTTCTCAGCAGATTTGTCTACCAAATTATGATCGTAAGACTTTAGTTTTATTCTGATTTTTTGACTCATTTCTTAGAAATTAAACAGTTGCACCTTTTGCTTTTGAAATTACTTCCTCTGCGATGTTAGTCGGAGCCGGCTCATAGTGATCAAACTCCATCGTTGAAGTTGCACGACCAGATGTCAGCGTACGTAAAGAAGTTACATAACCAAACATTTCTGAAAGTGGAACATAAGCTTTAACAACTTTAGAACCTGCTCTATCATCCATTCCGGTTACTGTACCTCTTCTTCTGTTCAAGTCACCTACTACATCACCCATGTTTTCTTCTGGAGTTAAAACTTCCAATTTCATGATTGGCTCAAGGATAACTGCTTTTGCTGCACGAGCTGCTTCTTTGTATCCTAATTTTGCTGCCAACTCAAACGATAATTGGTCAGAGTCAACCGGGTGGAAAGATCCGTCTTTCAAAGTAACTTTCATCGAATCCATTTCGTATCCGGCCAAAGGACCATTTTTCATAGCCGCTTTAAATCCTTTCTCGATAGATGGAACATATTCTTTTGGTACGTTACCTCCTTTGATTTCAGAAACGAACTCCAATCCAACTTTTCCTTCATCTGCAGGTCCGATTTCAAATACGATGTCGGCAAATTTACCACGACCACCGGTTTGTTTTTTGTAAACCTCACGGTGATTGGCGTTTTGAGAAAATGCCTCTTTGTATTCTACTTGCGGTTGACCTTGGTTAACCTCCACTTTGAATTCGCGACGCATACGATCTACGATGATATCCAAGTGTAACTCACCCATTCCGGAAATGATCGTTTGACCAGAAGCTTCGTCAGTTCTTACGGTAAAAGTTGGATCTTCTTCAGCCAATTTAGCCAAAGCCATACCCATTTTATCCATATCTGCTTTCGTTTTTGGCTCAACAGCGATACCGATTACAGGATCTGGGAAGTTCATACTTTCCAATACGATTGGATGTTTTTCATCACAAAGCGTATCTCCTGTTTTGATATCTTTAAATCCTACTGCCGCTCCAATATCTCCTGCTTCAATTCTTTCGATTGGCTCTTGTTTGTTTGCGTGCATTTGGAAGATACGAGAAATTCTCTCTTTGTTTCCTGAACGAGTGTTCAAAACATAAGAACCTGCATCCAATCCTCCTGAATAAGCTCTAAAGAATGCCAAACGACCTACGAATGGGTCAGTTGCAATCTTAAATGCCAAAGCTGAAAAAGGCTCTGATACAGATGGCTTACGAACAATTGGTTCTTCAGTATCTGGATTTGTTCCTTCAATCGCTTCTTTATCCATCGGAGATGGTAAATAACGACAAACACCATCCAACATGAACTGAACACCTTTGTTTTTAAATGAAGAACCACAAGTCATTGGGATGATAGACATATCCAATGTAGCAGCACGCAAAGCGTTGTTGATTTCTTCTTCTGTAATTGAGTCCGGATCCTCCATGTACTTTTCTAAAAGTCCATCGTCATATCCCGCAACTTCTTCAATCAATTTCCCTCTATAAAGATTAACTTCTTCTAACATATCTTCCGGAATCGGAACGATATCGAAAGTTGATCCGTAATTTTCATCGTGCCATACGATCGCACGGTTTTTAATCAAATCAACTACTCCTTTGAAATCAGCTTCTTCACCGATTGGCAAAACGATAGGAACCGCATTAGAACCTAACATATCTTTTACTTGTTGACAAACTTTCAAAAAGTCAGAACCTTGTCTGTCCATTTTGTTTACAAATCCCATACGAGGAACTTTGTAATTATCTGCCAATCTCCAGTTGGTTTCAGATTGTGGCTCTACTCCGTCTACCGCAGAAAACAAAAACACCAATCCATCCAAAACACGTAAAGAACGGTTTACCTCAACGGTAAAATCCACGTGGCCGGGAGTATCGATAATGTTAAAATGATAGTCTTTTGCATCTGGAAGTGGCTTACCTTGTTCAGTTGGAAATTTCCAATCAACAGTTACGGCTGCAGAAGTAATGGTAATTCCTCTTTCTGCTTCTTGTTCCATCCAGTCAGTAGTAGAAGCTCCTTCGTGCGTTTCTCCTATCTTGTGATTTTTCCCTGAATAAAATAAGATACGTTCAGTCGTTGTGGTCTTTCCTGCATCAATGTGTGCAGCAATCCCGATATTTCTTGTATATTTTAAATCTCTTGCCATCTTAATTATACTCTAAAGTGTGAGAATGCTTTATTGGCTTCTGCCATCTTGTGGGTATCCTGACGTTTTTTCACAGCGGCTCCTTCCTCTTTTGCAGCAGCAATGATTTCTCCGGCCAATTTCTGAGCCATCGATTTCTCATTACGTTTACGTGCGTACAAAATCAACCATTTCATCGCAGTAGAAATTTTTCTATCCGGACGAATTTCCATAGGAATCTGGAATGTAGCTCCACCTACACGACGAGAACGAACCTCTACGTGCGGCATCACATTTGTCAATGCCTCTTTCCAAATATCCAATGCTGACTTCTCAGCATCTTCTTTTCTCTTATCTACGATTTCCAATGCATCATAAAAAATAGTGAATGCAACACTTTTTTTACCATCGTACATCATATTGTTCACAAAACGAGTTACCAATTGATCATTAAACTTTGGATCTGGAAGTAACGGTCTTTTTTTAGCTTTTGTCTTTCTCATTTCTCAAAGTTATTTTTTTGCCTCTTTTGGACGTTTTGCACCATACTTACTTCTACGCTGAGTTCTTTTGTTAACTCCGGCCGTATCCAACGCACCACGAACGATGTGGTAACGTACTCCAGGTAAATCTTTTACCCGTCCTCCTCTAACCAATACTATCGAGTGCTCCTGTAAATTATGTCCTTCTCCACCGATGTAAGCGTTGACTTCTTTACCGTTTGAAAGTCTAACACGCGCTACTTTACGCATCGCAGAGTTAGGTTTCTTCGGCGTAGTCGTGTACACACGTGTACATACTCCACGACGTTGAGGACAAGATTCCAAAGCAGCCGATTTACTCTTCTTGGCTAGTTTTGTTCTTCCTTTTCTTACTAATTGTTGTATTGTTGGCATACTATAAAAATATGTTTAACCCCATTTTTTGGGATTGCAAAAGTACAATTAATTTATTTACAAACAAATGAATGGAATTATTTTTTAATAAGGAAAGTTTTTATCCTATCGAAATCTCAAAATTTGATAAGAAAATTGACCATTTTACGTCCTAAAAATTCTTATTCGCCCGAATATTCCACAAAATTTCTTGGCGTTTCAAATAGGGTAATTTTCAATTTTAAATTCGAATCCAATTTCGCTCGAATCCGATTCCAAATTACCACCGAAATATTTTCCACAGTAGGATTCACATCCTTGAATTCCTCAATTTCTACATTCAAATTTTTATGGTCCAAATATTCTTCAACTTCCGAAAAAATAATCGTTTTCAATTCATCCAGATTCATCACAAAACCCGTTTCAGGGTTGATTTCACCTGTGATGCTGACGATCATTTCATAGTTGTGACCGTGAAAATTTGGATTGGAACATTTCCCAAAAACCGACCAATTCTTTTCATCGTCCCAATTCGGATTAAACAACCGATGCGCCGCATTGAAATGCGCCTTTCTACTTATCGTTACTTGCATACTGAAGTTTTGCTAAATATTCGTCAAATATGATTCTGAACCAAATGGTATAATTTTCAGGATTATTTTTCATATCCAATTCCAATTCCTCCATCGAAACCCATTTGGTCTCCTCTACTTCTTCTGGATTGATTGAAATTGCGCCATCATATTGACCGACAAATACATGATCCAACTCATGCTCAAACAATCTTTCTCCCAATTGGGCTTTATAAATAAAATGAAATTTTTCTTCCAATTCACAATCAAATCCCATTTCTTCCTGCAAACGACGATGCGCCGCCTCTAAATAGGTTTCATTTTTTCGTGGATGACTGCAACAAGTATTGGTCCATAAAAGTGGCGAATGGTATTTATCAGCAGCTCTTTGCTGTAACAACAATTCACCATTTGAATTGAATACAAAAACGGAAAAAGCCCGATGCAATAATCCCGCAACATGCGCTTGCTGCTTTTCCATCAACCCTAATTGTTGATCCTTTTCATCTACCAATACAACAAATTCATTCATGTTTCAAAGGTAGAATTAAAACTCAGAAGGACGATATAAGAGGTTAGAAATATTGGAAATTCTAATTTTTAATTCTACCTTCAATTGGCATACCATTTGACTTTATAGCTAAGTGGTTTCCTGAATTTATTTAGTTATCCAATTGAACTTTAATCATTTAAAGAACCAATGGCTTAAAATTATTTGAATTCAAATTGGATACATTCTGAAATCACTGACAGTTTAACAGAAAAATAAAACATGAACATAGACAATTTGTCACTTGACCAAATGATGGGAGAAGAAATCGAATTGATTCCTTTGATGAACGAAGAGGATGAAAAACGAAACAAAAAACAACCTATCCCGGAAATCCTACCGATTCTTTCCTTAAAAAATACGGTGCTTTTCCCTAGCGTCGTCATTCCGATCACAGCAGGTCGGAATCAATCCATCAAATTACTGGAAGATGCATACAAAGAAAACCGAATCGTTGGCGTAGTTACCCAAAAGAATTCAAAAATCGACATACCGGAACCCAAAGACATCCATAAAATCGGAACCGTAGCCAAAATCTTGAAAATGTTGAAAATGCCAGACGGAAATACCACTGTCATTTTACAAGGCATCAAACGTTTCCAATGGACAGAAATGCTCCAAACCGATCCCTATTTTAAAGCTTCAATCATACCAGTCGAAGAAAAAAAACCGGGAGCTAAAAACAAAGAATACCAAGCAACTATAGAATCAGTAAAAGACATGGCTTTGCGCATCGTGGATGTAAATCCGGCGTTGCCAACTGAAGCCAGCATGGCGATTAATAATATCGAAAGTTCTTCTTTTTTGATCAATTTTGTTTGTTCCAATTTGAATTTGACAATCAAAGAAAAACAAACACTTTTGGAGTTTGACAATTTGAAAGATCGTGCGACGGAAATTCTCCGTTTGATGGGAATCGAACTCCAAAAATTAGAATTAAAAAATAATATCCAGTCCAAAGTCCGTCAAGATTTGGACCAACAACAACGCGAATATTTCTTGCATCAACAAATGAAAACCATCCAAGAAGAATTGGGTGGTGTTTCTTCTGAAACGGAAATAGAAGACATGCGTCAACGCGCCAAATCCAAAATTTGGAACGAGGAAACCAAACAGCATTTTGACAAAGAAATCAACCGCATGATGCGGCTCAATCCTCAAATGCCGGAACACAGCATCCAAAGAAATTATTTGGAATTCATGCTAGATCTTCCATGGAATGAATTTACCAAAGACGATTTCGATTTGAAAAAAGCGCAGAAAATTCTCGATCGCGACCATTTCGGACTGGAAGACATCAAAGAACGCATCATCGAATATTTGGCGGTTTTGAAATTAAAAGGCGACATGAAATCCCCGATCATCTGTTTATATGGCCCTCCGGGAGTTGGGAAAACTTCACTAGGAAAATCAGTTGCAGAATCATTGGGCAGAAAGTACATCCGTATGTCACTCGGTGGTTTGCATGACGAATCGGAAATCCGAGGTCACCGTAAAACTTACATCGGTGCGATGCCGGGACGTATTTTACAATCCATCAAAAAAGCCGGAAGTTCCAATCCTGTTTTCATTCTCGACGAAATTGACAAAATGGGAAGCAGCAACCATGGTGATCCTTCCTCTGCGATGCTGGAAGTCCTAGATCCGGAGCAGAATTTTGCTTTTTATGACAATTATTTGGAACAAGGTTTTGATTTATCCAAAGTCTTTTTCATAGCGACCGCCAACAACATTGCTGACATTCCGATGCCGCTTCGCGACCGAATGGAAATGGTGAACATCGCCGGATATACGATTGAAGAAAAAGTAGAAATCGCCTATAAATTCTTACTACCCAAACAATTAAAAGAACATGGCCTGAAGAAAAACGATATATCGTTGACTAAAAAAGAATTGGAGTTTTTGGTCGAAACTTATACAAGAGAATCGGGCGTTCGGAATTTGGAACAACAAATCGCCAAATTGGTAAGAAGCATCGCCAAAAAAGTGGCGATGGAAGAAGTGTTTGAAAGCAAATTGAATTCAGAATACATCCGCGAAGTTTTAGGACCCGGAAGAATTAATGACAAATATGAAAACAACGAAGTTCCCGGTGTGGTAACAGGTTTGGCTTGGACGAGAGTCGGTGGAGATATCTTGTTTATCGAATCCATTTTATCCAAAGGAAAAGGAAATCTGACCATTACCGGAAATCTCGGTAATGTGATGAAAGAATCGGCTCGAATCGCACTTGAATATATCAAAGCACACGCTCAGGAATTGGGAATCAAAGAAGAAACGTTTGACAACTACAACATCCACATCCACGTGCCGGAAGGTGCGACACCAAAAGACGGACCTTCTGCCGGAATCACAATGCTGACTTCGATTGTTTCATCCTTTACACAACGAAAAGTAAAAGCTAATTTGGCTATGACAGGTGAAATCACTTTGCGTGGAAAAGTACTGGGCGTTGGCGGAATCAAAGAAAAAATTCTGGCTGCCAAACGGGCAAATATTAAAGAAATCATCCTCAGCGAAGAAAACCGAAAAGACATCGCCGAAATCAAAGCGGAATACATCAAAGGACTGAAATTCCATTATGTAACCGAAATGATGGACGTGCTGAAAATCGCATTGCTAAAACAGAAAGTAAAAGGCGCAAAAACGCTATAAAATTCAAAAAAAAACTTCCAAAATCAAATGGGAGTTTTTTTTTTGAAACAAAAATCTTTTTAAATATTCTCATTATTTCAAATACAATTTTTACTTTTAACGTCTCTAACTAAAATTTAATTTCTGCTGAGTACCTGAAAATGAATACTCTGCAGGTTTTTTTTAATCAATTAATCTAAACCATGAAAACAAAAAAACTACTACAGCTTTTCTTTGTCCTCAATCTCTCATTTGTATTTGGACAAGACATGACGAAAGAACAAACGATTCATTACATCAACAGTCGTTTACAAAAAACCCAAATTAGCATTGATAACCAAGGCGTGATTTTCATAAAAGATGTTGGAATCTTTTACTATAAGGATGTTCAGGTGGACACTTATTCTCATCATCCTTTTCAAATTCAATTTAAATGTATAAAACAAACCGACTGCATCGAAGACCCAAAATACAATCCACGTTTTGAGCAATTAAAAATTAAATACAAAAACGAAGCGCGTATTTATATTGACGATAAAGAAGATTTTAAAAGACTGAACAATGCTTTTGATTATTTGTTCAAGGAATTATATAGTGAAAATCTTCAAAAAATAAACAATGATCCATTTTCACCTGAAAATTATAAAACCGCAAACAACTGATCATTTCTCAAAAAATATAAATGCAAAGCCAACCAAAAATTTTATTGAGCTTTGAAAATGGAAGTTGAAAAATTCGAATTTAATTCTTCATAAATTTTGCTGTAAAGAATTTTCCGTTTTCTTTATAACCTTTGATGATATAAGTTCCTTTTGGTAAATCTGAAATATCCAATTCATCTAGAATTAAATCTTTTTCAATTTGGATTTTTCCGGATAAATCAAAAACAACCAACTTTTTTATTTTTTCAGAAAATTGAATTGAATTCGAAGCAGGATTTGGATAAATTTCTATTTTTTCAGGAGAAATCATATCGGTCGTGTTCATTAAAGTATTGGAATACGAAATATAAGGTTGGCCGGGAACCAAACTTGCTGTAAGATGATAAAGATGTGCGCCATTATCCAAATTTTCATCCCAATAATACCAATGTCTATCAACATCAAAATTGCTCAAATAATCTTGCTCAAAGGATTGGTTTTCCTGATTCTCACAAGGCTCACCTGATTCTTCCAAGATTTCGATAATATGAAATTCCGGATCCCAACAAAGACAATAATCAATCCGCACTTTTCTGTATTGACAAACTTCAGTTTCTAAGTAGGTATAGTCATTTTCATCTCCGATAGAAAATTTAACAAAAGGAATTTCTTCATTTGGCACAAATGGATCTTGATAAGGAAAATGGTAGAGGTAATAATTGTAATATTGAGAATGAGAAGGAATAGAACAAAAAAGAACAATTGAAAATAATAAAGTTGATTTCATAGTTTTGGATTTAGTTGGTTTAATTTAGCCTAAATAATTTAAAAATTTCAATTTCCTATTTCACCTTAAAACTCCATAAAAAATGAAACTCCGAAACTTGATTTCCTTGTTCATCGATTCCCGTGCTTCGCATTTTTAAAGTTTGCCCCTCGCCTGTTTCGATGGCTTTTTGTAAAACTTCATCGAGTTCTTTTCCTTGTTCACAAGTAAATACAATTTTCCCGACTGCTTTTTTGGTAAAATTAGCTTCGAGCCCTACCACCAGCATCGAAATCTTCCTTTCTGATTTCTGAATTTTGGAAATGCTCAAAACTCCTGTAGACAATTCGGCTGCCATTCCTTGCACCGCCCAAAACATACTTTTAAACGGATTTTGATTCAGCCAACTGAGTTTGACAGAAATTTGGGCTTTTTCTTCGCTATAGTGCGTCAGTTTCAGTCCGGCTATTTTGGCAATTGGGAGTTTCGCCCAAAGAAATTTACTGAAAGTACTTGTATTCATCTGTTAAAATTTATTGTTCAAAAAAGGTCAGATGCAATGCCCTAATCATCATGTTCGGTTAGTTTGAAACGAATTCTAATGGGCATTTCATAAACTTTTGTTAATCCTTCAAATATAATTCGCTCAGATGATTTTCAACAGAAACTTTTCGAAATTAATCAATTATCTTTGTGAAAATTAAAAAAATCCATGCAAACGACTGTCATTATTTTGATTTGCCTTTTTATTTTACATTGGTATGCTTCGCTTTTTTTCCAATCTATGTTTCATCATCGATATGCCGCACATGGGATGTTTACGATGTCCAATTTCTGGGAAAAAGCTTTTCATATCGGATCATTTATTACCCAAGGTTCTTCTTATTTAAGCCCGTATGCCTATGGTGTGATGCACAGACTTCACCATGCTTTTGCAGACACGGAAGAAGATCCACATTCGCCGGTTATCGACAAAGATTTATTTGCGATGATGTGGAGAACGAGAAGGGTTTATATGGACATCGATCAGGAAATTGCAGTTGTGGGTGAGAAATTCAAAAAAGGCGTTCCGAAATGGAGAAAATTTGACCGATTTGCAGAATCAAGAATCACAAGATTGGTTTGGGTTGCTGTTTACATATTGACTTTTGTTTTGTTAGATGCTCCATGGTGGCTGTATTTCTTAGTGCCCATTATGGTTTTGATGTCACCTGTTCACGGTGTGATCGTCAATTGGTATTCACATAAATACGGATACAGAAATTACAACGTAAAAGATACTTCGCATAATTTATTTCCGGTTGATTTGTTGATGTGGGGCGAGAGTTTGCACAACAACCATCATAAATTCGGAGGACGTCCAAACTTCGCCGTAAAATGGTGGGAATTTGACCCTTTATATCCGTTTATTTGGGCAATGGACAAAGTAAAAATCATCCGATTCAAAAACAAACCGGCTACACAGTATATGTAATAATTTGAGAATTTGAAGATTGAAAAATTTGAAAAATCCAATTTATGAAACCATAATTATTTCAAATCAGAACGCATTTTGAATTCCTAAAAAGAATTCTAAATTTGCGAACTAAACACACAAAAATGAGTGAAACAATCAAAGACACGATCATCATAGGTTCTGGACCTGCAGGATATACTGCCGCAATTTATGCAGCACGTGCCAACATGAATCCGGTCATGTACACCGGAATGCAGCCGGGCGGACAATTGACCACTACAACAGAAGTGGAAAATTTTCCGGGTTATTCTGATGGAATTACCGGACCGGAAATGATGGAAGATCTCCAGAAACAAGCGGAAAGATTTGGAACGGAAGTTCATTACGAATACATCACGGAAGTCGATCTAAAAACCGAACCAGGTCAAGTTCATACCGTAAAAACCAATTCAGGAACTGAAATTCAAGCCAGAACGGTGATTATTTCAACCGGTGCTACAGCGAAATATTTAGGGCTTGACGACGAAACCAAATATGCCGGAAGTGGGGTTTCTGCTTGTGCGACTTGTGATGGATTTTTCTACAAAGGTCGTCCCGTAGCTGTAGTCGGAGGTGGCGACACCGCCGCTGAAGAAGCTACTTATTTGGCGAAATTATGTACTAAAGTTTATTTGTTGGTTCGAAAAGATGAGTTGAAAGCTTCCAAAGTAATGCAGGAACGCGTTTTCAATACCCCGAACATCGAAGTTTTATTCCACCACGAATTGATCGGATTGGAAGGCGATAAAGTGGTTGAAAAAGCAAAAATTGTAAACAACCAAACAAACGAAATTTCAGAATTGGCGGTAGACGGCGTTTTTATCGCAATCGGTCATAAACCCAATACGGAACTGTTCAACGGTTTGATCGATATGGATCCCACCGGATATATCATCACAAAAGACAAATCGACAAAAACCAATATCCCGGGTGTTTTTGCTGCCGGTGATGTTCAGGACAATGTTTACCGCCAAGCAATTACGGCTGCTGGAACAGGTTGCATGGCTGCGTTAGATGCAGAGAAATATGTTGCGGAATATTTTCATTAATAAACAGTAATGGGTAATTAGTGAATAGTAATTATAAATAAAAAAATCCTGAGTTAAGACTCGGGATTTTTCTTTACCAATTAGTTATTAATTTTTTACTTAAATTCCTTCCAATGAGGAATAATCACCGCCAATCCATATCCGATAAAAACGAACAAAGTAAACATGGAATATAGCGTTCCGTCGGGCATGAATTCGGGCTGCATGGCGATGGCGATAAATAGACTGAGAATCGTCAAATAAACTCCGATTTTTTTATAAAAATAAACCAGGATAATTCCGATCAATGACAAAATCCCCAATCCTAAAGTAGCGTTTGGATACCAACTCGGCATCACAGAATCTGACATATTGAAATGTTCTTTGAAAAGGAAATCGTTGGTGGACCAAATCCTGTATCCTCTAAAAATAATTCCGCCAACTAAAATAAACATAAGGCCTATCAGACCGTTGAACCAAATGGATCTTTTCATTTCGCAAAGTTAAAAATTAGAACAAGAAGTCATAACCCTTTAAAGTCATTTTCTCATACTTTTCTTCATCAAATCGATACAATTTAGAAACTTTCCTATAAAGATTTGGATCGGTCTGGTTTCCGGTTTCGATGATGAGATTGGAATTGAATATTTTTTTACGGAAATTTCGTTTATCCAATTCCCGATTCAGCGCTTTTTCATAAAGCGCTTGTAATTGTGATAATGTGAATTCCTCCGGTAATAAGTTGAACCCCACCGGACGTCTTTTCACCCTTCTTTTCAACCTTTCCTTTGCATAAATGATGATATCATTGTGATCAAATGCCAAATCCGGAATTTTATTATATGGAATCCAATCGTTCTCAAAATCATTGGAATGTTTTTTCACTTCTGGAGTCAATTTGACCAAAGCATAATAAGCGATATTGACAACACGACCGAGAGGATTTCGGAATACTTTTGAAAAAGCTTTCAATTGTTCCAAATAAATAGAATCAGGATTGACACCGATTCTTTCATTTAACAATTCATGCATCACTGCATCATTTCCTTCTGATGGTTTGACATATTTTCCCGGCAGAATGTAAGCGTCTTTAAATGGTTCGTGGGACTTTCTTGAAAGGAGAATGAACAATTCTTCTCCATCAAAACCAAACAAAACCAAACTAGAAGCAATGGCTACTTGAAAATACTCTACTAATGGGTTTTCTTCCAATTTCATCCTGTTTATATTATTTAAAAATGGCTTTCATCAGCCTGTTTTTATCATTAAAACTCTCTTCCAGAGAAATCATGGATTCTGTACGCAATACATCCTCGATTTGATCGATTTGATAAATCAATTCTTTTGCATGACTGGTATCTTTGGCCCTGATTTTACAAAAAATATTGTATTTCCCGGCTACGATATGCGCAACAGTAACGTTAGGAATCATATACAATTCATCTACTACCTTTTGGATTTTATTGGTTTTTGTCAGCAAAAGCCCTAAATAAGCCACAAATTGATAACCCATTTTATCATAATCCGTTATGAGCGTTGTCCCTTTAATGATTCCGGCTTCTTCCAATTTTTTTACCCGCACATGTATCGTCCCTGCAGAAACATTCATCTTTTTGGCAATTTCCGTAAAAGGCATCCGCGTGTTTTCAATCAAATAGAGCAAAATGGTTTTGTCAATTTCATCAATTTCATAATTCACTTTCATAATCAAAGGGATATTTTATTAAATTATCAATATTTAAGCAGCAATATTACTAATTTTATAAATTACCAACAAAAAACATATCAATATATTTAAATTTAATTCAATTTATTCTACATTTGATTACAGTAATGGATTTAAGTTTATCTCAATTCATCACTTTTGTTTGTTTTGCGTGAGTTTATTGTCTGAAAGGGCAATAAACTTTTTTATTTGAATCTTACCAAACCATTTTTTCTGGCTTTGGTAGATGAGGAATGATGAGAAACTTCTTTCTCCGGAATTGAATCTGATTTTTCCGGAGCACTTTGTTTTTCCGATTCAGAAATAGAATCCTGTTTTTCTGGTTCCGGTAGATCAAAAAGTGATGGTGGTTCCTCATTTGAGTCTTCTGAATCAGAAATAGGTTGAGCCAAAGGATCTGATTTTTCTTCTTTTTTAAATATTTCTGAAAATCGATCAAACGAAGTTTTATAAATGATTCCGGCTCCTACACTCTGGAAGTTTCCTGCGCCTCCGAAATTTTGCACGCCGAAATTGGTTGGACGAGTGAAGAAATTGACCACGATACTTTTATCCATATTGCGCGAGATATCCCACTGGGCTTCCGTTTCAACAGTTGTGTTATTATCCAAATTAGAAGTGCTCCCGACAGCTACTCCTAGCGCTCCATTGATGGTCCACCTTGGACTTAAATCCACAGTCAATCCGGTTTTGAATCGGTCTGAAGTATTACTCAATTCAGATCCAGTAACATAATCAAGATCCAGTGAAACACCTGAACCGGCTATGATGGACTCTATAATTCCACCCAATTGTTTGAGCGCAATTCCTGCTCCGGTTGAAGTAGCTCCAGCCGTCAAAACAGAGTCCGAATTGGTCATAAATTGACCGATCAACAAGACCGATCCAAACTGAATCATCTTTTCATCTGGATCCAAATTGAATTTATAATCGATCATGGATTGGACATCAGTTCCGGCTTTTGGAATGGTCAAAGTAAATTCCATTTGTGGATCATCTAGTGTTTCCATGATGTTGATACCGAGAACGACATCATAGATCTGGCTGTATCCTGCGCCTAGATATTCGCCCACATTGGAAACAGTTCGTTCATAAGTCGCTTTGATACTTAAAGTTGCATCCATCGCACTTCCACCATCCCAACTGACATAACTTCCGGGTTGGATGTTAAAGTCACGATTTAACAAAGCTACTTGTCTTAATTTATATTCACCCGACTCTAGCATATAAGTTCCATCAATGGTCATATTTCCATTTCGGTTCATGTTAAATTTCAATTTATCGGTAGATCCATTGGCTGTAACCATATCTCCTGAAATCGGATCAAAAATAAGGTTTACAGTGGTGGAAGGATAAGCTGTAATTTCCAAATCGATGTTCATTCCCTTTGGCCCAGTTTCCTCTTCCACTACATCAGCTTCCGGAATGAATCGCACCAAATCACTTGCGGTCTCAACTTTTGTTGCACCTGTATTGATGGTAAATTCCGAACCGTCATTGATAATAGCCGATGCTGAAATATCCAATTTCTCAGGAGGACCGAAAAGTTCAAATGCTCCCGCTCCAAATACTCTTCCATAAAATAAATCATTATGGGTTTGATTGGTGTCCATGACCAATAGGTTTTTGGTATTGAATGACAAGTTGAGGAACCATGAAGCAAAATCTCGGAAAAGCAATTGCCCGGTAACTTCGCCTTTGGAATTGTACTTTGTATCTCTAAAATGAACTTCATCCAATGCAATAAAACCCTGTCCACCGCTTTGTTTCGAAACCGGAACCGTATTGATGCCATCAAATGAATAATCAACATTTAAATAATCTACGGTAAATCCTAGATCTTTTAAATCCAACATTCCTTCAAAATTAGGCGAATCAATCGGTCCTGTAAACCGCATATTCCCTGAAACCATTCCACGCATATTGCTCATGGCCGCTGCCAGAAAACTTTCAACAAATTTAAAATTAAGATCATCCAAACTCGCTACCAGATTAAGTTCCGGCGTTTCAGGTTTATTGTCGATAAAACCATTTACATACAATACTTGTACTTGTTCTTGTTCCAGAAATAATTCTAAATCAAATATATTTTGTTCGACATTATAAACGCCATTCATCCCCAGATCTCCTAACCCATATTCATTTAAAGCCAATTGACCTACCGTTAATTCAATCAAGGGTTTGAACTCATTTTCAGTTCGTACAATGTCTATATTTCCATTGGCAATTCCATCAATTTTCAATTCTCCCAATAGTCCTTTCGGAATAATTTTAGCCAAATCCAAATTCTCTAAATCAGCATTGAGTTTATAATCCGTATTGCTTGCATAATGGCCGTCAACCAATAACTTTTGGTCTTCAGATTCTAACAATAAACCTTGTAATTCGTAGTAATTTTTATCAAAATTAACGATGACACGGTTGGAAGAACTGTCATTATTTGGATTTAAGTACCAATTATTTTCGTCTATGACGATAGTCGATGGTGAAAATCCAAATACCAAATTTTCATTTTCATCTGTTGTATGGAACAAATTCAAATCAAAATCCATCGGAAATTCTTTTCCAATTTGGAAATCAGTTTTGACCAAAAGCGAATCCTGAATAGGTGTTGTATGCACATTCACGTTATACAACATCACACCTTTTGCAGCCAAACTATCACTGCGCACATAGATTTGTTCTGTTTCTTTTGAGGTATCGACGTTGATCAGCGGATTGTAAATATTAATTCCATCATAACCGATTTCACCCGAACTCAATTCGGCAATTAAAGTATTGGAATTCGTATCCACACTTCCGTCTAAAATAGTTCCCGGTGCGATTTGAATTTTCTCGTCAAACATGCTGAACAAATCCTGTTGCACTTCAAAATAGAAATTGAAATTCTGATCGGGATCGACAGCTTTGGGCTCATAAGTCATCAAAGTCGTCGTCCCAACTGTATTCATGATAGCATCTGGCAATTGACTCAATCGGTATTTTCCATTGATTTCTCCAACCAAATAGCCAGGAATATCCAATTTTAAATTTTGGATGTCTGCATTTTTTGACGAAAGAACATAAGCTTGCGCAATTTCAAGCGTATCGATTTTGGATGAAAAATAAACATCATTTAATTGAATTTCGCCTAAAAAATCATCCAAATTACTAAACTGAAAATCGCCTCGTATATCTCCTCTGAACTGAGCATTCATATCTTTTGTCACACCCAAATAATCCAAATTGATGTACCCGACTTTTGAAGTGAAATCCAATTGATAAGGTTTTCGAGAAAAATCAAAAGTTCCTACATAATTTGCTGTCAATTGCGGATCTTCTATAGAAAATATACCGTTGAATTTTTGATTCTCCAATCGTCCATCTACCGCCACATTTTGATAGCGTTTGTCCATCAAATCCAGATATTCCAACTTTCCTTCTGCATTTAGTCGCAAAGTTTTGATATCCGTACCTACTCCATCAAATTCTACTCTTCCTGAAACAAACCCCAATTCCTGAACTTCTGTGATTTGTTTCAAATTGATATCATCTGCAATGACAGTTCCTTCATATCGCATAGTTGCCCGATAATCATCCAACCGAACTTTCATATCAGCATCACCCAGCGCTGTCATGGCATAACCATCCAAATTAATTCGAACCGGATCCAAATTAAAATCACCCGCATAGTCCATCGTTCCAAATCGATCGATAAAATCAGGAATTCGTTGCGCAATAAAAGTTGGGAGCAAATCAGTCAATCCTCGATAAGAAGTTTTCATCTTTAAAGATTCCGAATCTATGATGATGTTTTCACCATCTGTCATATCATAAATACGCAATTCATTGGCAGCAATAAAAGCGCCATCACCAGACAACTGCAACTCATTTATTTTTAAATCATTGAGCGTCCCAGTCACAGTTCCCAAAACCTCAACTGTACTGTTTTTATCAAAATTATCTACGAAATAGCGGATGTCTTTAAAATTCACTTTGGAGTCGTCCTTCAACTCCAAATCCCAATTCACTTTATTGAGAAAATCTTTCATATCGGCCATCGAATCATAAGACAAAACCAAATGACCATTTAAATAAGAATCCTCCGTTTTAAAATCCATTTCATCCACCCGGATTTCCTTGTCCGAATAATGGACATTTCCGGCTAAATTCTCAACGATATAATCCTCTCCATTGCGCTTTCCTTCAAAATTCATCGATTTTAAATCCGCCCAAATCTCATTGTTTTCCAATCGAAAATCTTCGATGGAAATGTTTAATTTTTTTGCATCGACCCAATCCTGTTTGTAGCCTTCTAGATTCTCGTTTCGGATGTGCAATTCACCATCCATCACATTTAAAAAACCGCGCAATTTAAAATCGGAAGGTTCTTGATTTTCCTTATTGGAAAATTTGTTTACAAGCGAAATAAAGTTGGAAATAGAATCACCTTTATACGTAATGACCTGAACTTTAGGTTGATAAAGATTCAATTTTCGGATCGCAATGCGATTGGGTTCCATGATCAAACCCGTCAAACTCAATTTTGCCTGAAGTCTTTCTATATCGACGAACTGAGTTCCTTTTTCGTCTTTTGCACGAACGCCATTTAAATTGATATCTCCAAAAAAATCGATGTGAACACGGTCTACGCTTATTTCGGTTTGAAAAGTTTCGTTGAGCTCCTTAACGGCATAACCCGCAATTTTGGTTTGAACTGTCGGAATTTGAATGGCAATCATGGCGGTTAACAACAGCGTTAGCACCACAATTAGGGGTATCAATATTATCCTTCCAATTCTTCTAAGTGCTTTCAAACTATAAATTTCCGATATTTGCACAAAATTACGCTAATTAATTAATTCAGACCGTTAAAATGAATGCTTTTCCCATCATTTTAGGAATCGAATCCTCCTGTGACGACACAGCCGCAGCTGTGATTCAAAATCACAAAATCCTTTCCAACGTCATTGCCAATCAAAAAATACACCAAAGCTACGGTGGAGTTGTTCCTGAATTGGCATCTCGTGCGCATCAACAAAACATCGTTCCTGTTGTAAACGAAGCAATTAAAATCGCAGGAATCAAAAAAGAAGACCTCAGTGCAATTGCCTATACACGCGGCCCGGGACTCATGGGATCACTTTTGGTAGGAAGTAGTTTTGCAAAATCTTTAAGTTTAGCATTGGATATTCCATTGATCGAAATCAATCACATGGTTGGGCATATTTTAGCACACTTTATTGAAGATGCCAACGAAAATCCGCCGAGTTTCCCATTTTTGTGTTTAACCGTAAGTGGCGGCCATACCCAAATCGTAAAGGTTTCCAATTTTTTCGAAATGGAAATCCTAGGCGAAACCATCGACGATGCTGCCGGAGAAGCATTTGATAAAGCCGGAAAAATCATGGGATTGGATTATCCGTCAGGGCCGATCATCGATAAATTGGCCAAAGAAGGAAATCCCGATAAATTCAAATTCTCCAAACCAAAAGTGGACGAATTCAAATTCAGTTTCAGTGGACTGAAAACTGCCATTCTCTATTTCATTCAAAAAGAAGTCAAAGAAAATCCCCATTTCATCGAGGAAAATTTAAATGATCTCTGTGCTTCCATCCAGAAAACGATTGTCGATATTTTGATGGAGAAATTGATTGCGGCAGCAGAAAAAACCGGAATTACACAGGTCGCGATCGCCGGAGGTGTTTCGGCCAATTCTGAAATCCGAAACCGACTAAAATCCATGGAAACCGAAAAAAATTGGAAGGTTTTTATTCCCAAATTTGAATATACCACAGACAACGCGGCGATGATTGCCATGACAGGACAGTTAAAATTTGAACAAGAAGATTTCGCAGAAATCAATTCGAAATCGGTTTCCAAATACAGCATCTCATGAAACTATTTTTTGGAAATATCCATGGAAATTCAGCCGAATTGACCGAAGAAGAATCCAAACATTTCTCAAAAGTTTTGCGTGGAAAAATGGGTGATGAAATCCATGTCACCGATGGAAATGGAATTTTAGCAAAAGGAATCGTTGACCAAATCAATTCTAAATCTGTTGCACTTGAATTGATTGAAATTCAAAAAAATTTTGAACAACGCCCGTATAAATTGCATGTAGCCATCGCCCCGACCAAAAACATGGATCGGATGGAATTCTTTTTGGAAAAAGCCACAGAAATCGGCATTGACGAAATTACCTTTTTGCAAAGTTTTCATTCGGAACGAAAAAACATCAACCTGAATCGATGTGAAAAAATCCTTCAGTCGGCTGTCAAACAATCTCTGAAAGCTTATTTACCAAAGATGAATGACTTGGTCAAATTCCCAGAATTCATCAAAATGAACCCTACTAAAAATCAATTCATTGCGCATTGCGATGCGAATTTCGACCGAAAAGATATCAAAGAAATTCTTCAACCCCAATCAGATTATTTGATCCTCATCGGTCCTGAAGGTGATTTCTCTAAAGATGAAATCGAATTGGCTTATCAAAATAATTTCACGGGAATTTCACTTGGAAACCAACGTTTACGCACAGAAACTGCTGCACTAAATGCCGTTTTTGGGTTGAATTGGGTGAATTAAACTTTGCGTTTTCTTTGTGCGACCAAGTCGAGAAGTTTTTATTTTGATTAAATTATTTCTTCAACAAATTGATACTGACCGTTGCCAGTTCTGAGTTGGGAAACTTTTTGAATAAATTTCCATCGGGATTTAGTCCTGATTCTTTGCAAATCCGATGAAAAACATCAACTTCTACGATGTATTGATCTGAAAATCCATGCGTTGCATCATAAGCTGTTGCAGCCGTTTGTCCTAAATTTTGAGCAGTAATTTCAGGAGGAATGGTATGCAATTCAATCAAAAGCAATCCAAATCTCTCCACATACGGCGTCCATTTTTTCAGATGTTGCAATAGATTTTCTTCCACATCTTGGTTGGACAACCGTTTTCCTCGGAAAGCAAAAGCACCGGAAGAAGTCGATTTACGATCGGAATCCACATCTAGAACATCTTCCCAAATTCGGTTATGATCGAGAAAAGTGCGGATATTTAAGAGTTCGCTTAAATCGATTTCATAATCACTTTGTAAATCTTCTGCCAGTTTTTTTGGATTTCCGATATCGCCCCAAATCACTTTCGCCCAAATGTCGTTTTTGATCAAATTGGCTCGGGTTACTTTTAGCGCAGCTTGGTTATAATCGGCACCAACCAAAAACAAGGGATGCTCATCCAAATGTTTTCCACGCAAAGTTTGCCGGTCGATGATATCGTATAAATGCTGCAAAAGCGCCCCGTTTCCACAACCCATATCGAGAATTCCTTTGGGTTGCTGGTCGAGCGGTCGATTAAATATCTCGAGGATAAATTCGTCCAACACTTTAAAATAAGTCGCATGCGCTCCTCCACTTCCCCAAACATTCATTTCCCTGTCCACATGGATTTCCTCCTCACCTATTTCAACTTCCCGGATTTCATTTGCTTTCCCAAAAATGAGATTTTCCAATTTGGCAAACATGGGAAGATAGGAAACGGTAACGCCATAAGCCGAAGCGCGGCGGGCAAAAAACAACCCGGTTTCCGTAAACTGATAATTTTTTCCTTTTTTGCTAAACCATCCCAATTCGCCCAAAGCATCTAAAATCTGTCCAAAACACATTGGGTTTTTATGGAATTCATCGGCACTGAAAGACGCTTCCATAAAGTATTTGTGAAACATTCCGCTCATGCCGAGTTTGACGATAATCGGACTGATGAGTGCACCTTCTAAGTGCTTTTGGATTTGGTATTTTAAAGAATTTTGATCCAATTCTTCTAATAAATAAGCACGGTATTTTTCAAATAAATTTATCCATTTTTTTCCCAATTCATCTGAAATTGTTTTGGAATAGATCAATTCATCATCTGACAAAAATTTGGCTAAATCTTCGTAGGTTTCCGCATTTGAAAAAGCTTCATTAGATTTCTCATTTGTAGCAATTTGAATGGTGTTTTTATCATTGTCCAATTTATAATCCAAATATCCTTGCGAAGCCAAAACCCGAAGCGCAACATTCAAATAACCTTCATTGGCATTGAATTTCGAAGCAATTTCAGCAATATCAACTTTTTGTTTTTCCAAAAGAAATTCCAATATTCCTTTTTCTGCCAATTGAAGAAAAACCGGAGCTGTAACGACTCCATCCAAATGTCTGAAAATAAACGAACGCAATAATTTTTTGTCCATAACATAAAATTAGGGTGCAAAATTAATTCATTTAGTCTACCAAAAAGGTAGATTAATGAAAATTTTCTCAATTTAAATGTAAGACATTTTTAATCAGAACCCTACATTTACATGATATTTACTTCTCGCTCTAATAGAATGCCGAATTTCTCCTGAACATCATCCAAAATACTTTGAGACAAATCAAAAATTTCCTTTCCACTCGCCTTTCCATAATTCACCAATACCAAGGCTTGTTTTTCATGAACGCCGGCATCACCAAAACGTTTTCCTTTCCAGCCTGCATTTTCAATCAACCAACCTGCAGCCAATTTCAATTCGTTTCCGGACGGATAAGCCGAAATGTTTGGAAATTCTTTTTGAATGGCTTCAAATTGGGTTTTTGAAATCACCGGATTTTTAAAAAAACTTCCTGCATTTCCGATTTCTTTCGGATCGGGTAATTTGCTTTGGCGAATGTTGATTACGGCTTTTGAAATATCTTGAATCGTGGGATTTTGAATGTTTAATTTTTCTAATTCCGATTGAATCGCACCGTAATTTGTATGCAGTTCATGATTTTTTTTCGTCAATTTGAACGTTACGTCGAGAATGATAAATTGATTTTTCAATTCATTTTTGAAAACCGATTCACGGTAACCAAATTGACATTCTTCGTTGGTGAATTTCCTGATTTTTCCGGTGGAAATTTCCAATGCGGAAAGTTCGCTCATCGTATCTTTTATTTCGACACCGTAAGCTCCGATGTTCTGCATCGGCGCGGTTCCGGCATTTCCGGGAATGAGGGATAGATTCTCCAATCCACCGAAATTATGCGCCAAAGTCCACTGAACAAAGTTGTGCCAGTTTTCTCCCGATTGAACTTTAACTTCTACAAATTCATCTGTTTCCGAAACAATCTCAATTCCTTTCAGATTGATTTTCAAAACCAAACCTTTGAAATCTTGCGTAAATAAAAGATTGCTTCCGCCGTTGAGAATTAAAAGTTTCAATTGATTTTTTTCCGCAAATTCCAATGCGGAAATGATTTCTTCCACCGAATTCGCTTCGGTGAAATAGTCGGCAAAAACTTCAATTCCGAAAGTGTTGTAGGGTTTTAGATTTTGTTTTTTGGAAATACTCAAAACTCAATATTTTCAAATTGAATTGTATTTCTCCAGAGCAACACGTAAAATTTCAACCGAACGCTGCAAATCTTCTTTTTTCAAAACATAAGCAATTCTGACTTGGTTTTTCACGGATTCCGGATCGCTGTAAAAACCATTTCCGGGCGCAACCATTACGGTTTCACCATCCAAATCGAATTCATCCAACAACCAAATCGCAAATTTTTCGGCATCATCCACCGGCAATTCCACCATACAATAAAACGCACCTTTGGGATTCGGACAAATCACGCCGGGAATTTTATTCAGTTCCGCCACCAATAAATCACGACGACTTACATATTCCGCACGGCTTTCTTCAAAATAATCTCCGACGTTTTCATGTGCTTTCGTCGCGGCATATTGACTTGTCACAACCGGACTCAATCGTGCTTGGGCAAATTTCAAAGCACGTTGTAAAACTTCTTGATTTTTTGTGATAATTGCTCCCAAACGGGCACCGCACATGGAAAAACGTTTGGATTCTGAATCGATGATGATGGCATTGTCTTTTAGTTCGTCAAAACTCAAAACCGAAATATGTTCTTCGTTTCCATAAATATATTCGGCATAAACTTCATCTGAAATCAAATACAAATCGTGTTTGATCACCAAATCTTTTAATTTTTCCAATTCTTCTTTGGAATACAAATATCCGGTAGGATTTCCCGGATGACAGATGAGAATGGCTTTGGTTTTCTCGGTAATTTTTTCTTCAAATGATTCAATCGGTGGCAAGCCAAAGTTGGATTCGATATTGGATTTAATCGGAACGATTTTCACCCCGCTTTGCACCGCAAAACTATTGTAATTGGCATAAAAAGGTTCGGGAATGATGATTTCGTCGCCGGAATTGGCGATGACACCAAAGGTAAAAAGCAAAGCTTCAGAACCACCGTTGGTTACGATGATATTATCAGATTCCACTTGGTAACCTCTTCCTTTATAATAGTCAGAAAGTGCTTTTCTATATTCGGGCGTCCCTTCCGAATGTGTATACGCAATAACATCAAAAGGCAAATGATGGTAGGCATCCAACGCCGGAACGGGCGATGCGATGTCCGGTTGACCAATGTTCAAATGGTAGACTTTTGTACCTCTTTGTTTGGCTTTATCGGAATAAGGAACGAGTTTTCTTATAGGAGAAGCAGGCATTTGGTTGCCTTTAACAGATAATTGTGGCATTTGTTAAAATTTTCATTAAATTGGCGTAAAGATAGAATTTTTGGTATTGTTTTTGACTTTTAGATTTCGTAAATTTATAGAGTATTAACCAAAAAAAATAAAAACCATGGCAAAAGAAAGTGGAGCATTTAAATTATTGGCCGGATTATTAATCGGAGCAGCTGCCGGTGCCGCAGCAGGATTATTGATGGCTCCTCAATCCGGAGAAGAAACAAGAAAACAATTACGCAAAGAAGCAGATAAACTGAAAAAAGATTTGGATAAATATTCAAATGATTTCAGTGAAAAAGCAAAAAAAGCAAAGGCTGATTTAGAAGTTAGATTGGCTGAAGTAAAATCAAAATTGCAAAGCACTGCAAATGACTTGAAATCTGATGCTAAAAAAGCGAAAGATGAGTTTGAAGAAAATGTTGGGGTTTAATTCCCAACATTTTTTTTATTTTTGACTAAAACAACTACTATGTTTGATGACCTGAAACAATATATCAACAATAGAATTGCCTATGCCAAATTGGAAATCGTTGATTCTGTCAGCAATATGATTTCCGCAGGTGTTTTTGGTGTTTTGGTGGGGATGTTTATCATGATGATTTTGTTCATAGGCAGCCTTTCCGCAGGCTATCTTTTCGGTAGTTGGTTTAACGATACCGGACTTGGATTCCTTTTGGTAATGGGGATTTATGTCGGATTTTTAATTATCTTGTTTGTATTTCGAAAGAAAATCATGCTTTTAATTACCGATAAAGCAATCGAAGCTGCAATGGAAGCAATCGATAATTCAGATGAGGATGAAAAAGAAAAACATGAAAACGAAGGACATCAATAATCTAAACGATTTAAGACGAGCCAAAAGAGAATTAAAACTTAAAATGGCTCGTGCGGATGAAGAAGCAAAAGACGGGTTTGTATACAAAACCGTCAATTCTCTTTTCAATAAAATCGAGGACAGTTCTGACGTCCAAATGACGCCGGTTGGTAGTGGCGTTAATTCGGCTCTTAGTTTTCTTTCCGGTCAAGTCCAAAATCGATTCAACATGGGCAAAACAGCCAAAACCATCCTTTCCATAGCTGTCGTCGTAGCAGCACCTATTATCGCAAAAAAAGTGCAAGAATTTATTGACAATAAAATTTAAATTCTTTTATAAATCATTATTCCTCCTGAAATAATCTTTTCCTATTTTTTTGTAACATTTGCATAAGAATTTCAACTAACACTTAAAACAGTTCTTATGTCGGATTTGCTTGTTGCAAAAGGATTAACCAAACAATACGGAAAAAAAATCGCACTGAACGATTTTGATTTAACCATCCCAAAGGGTTCTATTTACGGACTTCTCGGTCCAAACGGAGCCGGAAAAACCACTTTCCTTCGTATCATCAACCAAATTACAGCGCCAGATAAAGGTTCTGTAACCATCGACGGAAAACCACTCGACAAAACGGTCATCCCGATGGTTGGCTATATGCCGGAAGAACGCGGACTTTACAATAATATGAAAATAGGCGAACAAGCACTTTATTTCGCCAAACTCAAAGGACTTTCCAATGTCGATGCGCATAAAAAAACGAAATATTGGTTTGAGAAATTGGGAATCGATGAATGGTGGAACAAAAAACTGACCGAACTTTCCAAGGGAATGGGACAAAAAGTTCAGTTTGTTATCACCGTTTTGCATGATCCTGAATTGTTGATTTTTGATGAACCTTTTAGTGGTTTTGACCCAGTGAATGCGCAAATCATTGCCAAAGAAATCATGGAGTTGCGCGACAAAGGAACGACCATCATATTCTCGACGCATCGTATGGAATCCGTTGAGGAAATGTGCGACCATATTGCTTTGATTAATTTGTCCAATAAAGTGCTCGACGGTGAAATCAACCAAATCAAACACCAATTCAAATCGGGAAAATATTTCGCAGAAATAGAAAATGTTTCGATGGAAAAGCAAAATCGTTTTCAATCCGAATTCGATATTGAAATCCTATCATCGGACGAAAATTCTTATAAATTCAATATCGCCAAACCGGAACAAATGAACTCCAATGATTTGTTGCTTCAATTGACCCAATTGGGACATATCGCCCAATTCAAAGAATCCATTCCTTCCATGAACGAAGTGTTTTTAAAAGCCGTACAAACCTCCAATCATTAATTCGCATCAAAATGAACCAAATATTACTCGTCGCCAAAAGAGAATTCATCACCCAAGCCAAAAACAAAACCTTCATCATCATGACGGTTTTATCCCCGATATTTTTGGTGGGAATCATCGGGATCATCGCTTGGATGATTTCCGCAAACTCAGACCAGAAAAGCATAGCTGTTGTAGATGAAAGCCAGGAATTCATCACTACTTTGGTTTCCGGTGAAAACGAAATTTATAACTTTTATAGCGCAAAAGACATCAAAGGAATCAAAGACACTTTGTTAAATAGCAAAACTTTAAACGGACTTTTGGTCATTCCTAAATTTGATCAAAATAATCTAGAACCTTTGGAAAATGGTATCGAATTGACCACCAATGGCAACATCGGAATGGGATTCAAAGAAAAACTGGAAGACCGATTGAACAAACGTTTGGAAGAACTCAAAATGCAAAAAGCAGGCATTTCTGATCAACAGCTAAAAACCATCGATTCCAATCTCCAACTCAAAACTTTTAACCTAAAAGGCGGAGAAGAAGACAAAGGCGAATTCCTGAAATTCGGATTGGCTATGTTTTTATCCTACGTTATCTTTATGTTTATCATGATTTACGGAGTGAAAGTAATGCGAAGCGTGGTGGAAGAAAAAAACAACCGAGTCGTGGAAATCATCATTTCGTCGGTAAAACCATTTAATCTGATGATGGGGAAAATTCTGGGAACGACTTTCGTGGCGTTGACCCAATTCATCATTTGGATTTTGATGGGACTTGGTTTGACCTTTGCGGCTTCTGCTTTTCTTTCTTCCAAAATGGAAATCCCAACCAATTTATCCACTCCTCAAGCCCAAGAAATGATGGCGCAAAATCCGGAATGGATGAACGATGCAAAACAAATTACCGATACGTTGATGGAATTGAATTATCCTTTCATCCTCACTTTCTTTGTATTATTTTTCTTTGTCGGCTATTTGTTTTACAGTTCCATTTTTGCAGCGATCGGTTCTGCCGTCGATAACGATACCGATACCCAACAATTCACTTTCTACCCTATTTTCCCGATGATGATCGCGATGTACGGAAGTTTTACCGCGATGGAAAATCCGGATGGACCGGTTTCTTTCTGGCTTTCGATGATTCCGCTGACTTCACCTATTTCTATGGTTACCCGATTGCCTTTTGGTGTAGAATGGTGGGAAATCGCACTTTCGTTGACGTTATTGATAGGTTCGATGTTGTTGATGGTGTATTTTGCATCGAAAATTTATCGGGTTGGAATTCTGATGTACGGAAAAAAACCATCGCTAAAAGAAATGTGGAAATGGATGCGGTATTCGAATTAAGTTTTGAGTTATGAGTTCAATGTTTCAAGTTTAATGTTTCAAGTTTTTTGTGCATCTCTTTATTTATAAAAGAATAAATACTTTTTTGAAATAGAATAGTATTTTCAAATTCCCATCCCGAAACATCGGGATCAAATCTTCAATTTTTTTGTAATTGAGTTTATCGAAATTCAAATCTTCAAATTGATTGGATTTGTTTAAATTCGCAATTTAAATTAAAATCATGTCAGAAGATATTTTCAAACGCATCATTTCGCACGCAAAAGAATACGGTTTCATCTTTCAATCCAGTGAAATTTATGACGGACTTTCAGCCGTTTACGATTATGGTCAAAACGGAGCCGAACTCAAAAACAACATCAAAAACTATTGGTGGAAAGCGATGGTTCAACTCAACGAAAATATCGTCGGCATCGATTCTGCGATTTTTATGCATCCCACGACTTGGAAAGCTTCCGGTCACGTTGATGCTTTTAACGACCCTTTGATCGACAATAAAGATTCTAAAAAACGATATCGCGCAGACGTTTTGATTGAGGATTATTGTGCAAAAATCGAAGCGAAAATCGACAAAGAAGTTGAGAAAGCAGCCAAACGTTTTGGAGATGCTTTTGACAAAGCGCAATTTGTTACCACAAACCAAAGAGTTGTCGAATACAGAGAAAAAATCGACAGCATTTTAAGTCGAATGGCGAAATCGCTCGAAACTGAAAATTTGGGCGATGTCAAAGCTTTGATCGAAGAATTGGAAATTGCTGATCCACTTACCGGTTCTAAAAATTGGACGGAAGTGCGGCAATTCAATTTGATGTTTGGAACCAAATTGGGCGCAACTGCCGATACCGCGATGGATTTGTATCTGCGACCAGAAACGGCGCAAGGAATTTTTGTCAACTTTCTAAATGTTCAAAAAACGGGACGAATGAAAATTCCTTTCGGGATTGCTCAAATCGGAAAAGCATTTAGAAATGAAATCGTTGCCCGACAATTCATTTTCCGTATGCGCGAATTTGAACAAATGGAAATGCAATTTTTTGTACAACCAGGATCTGAATTGGAATGGTATGAAAAATGGAAAGAAACCCGTTTGAGCTGGCACAAAGCACTTGGTTTAGGCGAAGAAAATTACCGTTTTCACGACCATGAAAAATTGGCACATTATGCAAATGCAGCGGCTGACATCGAATTCAAATTCCCGTTTGGATTCAAAGAATTGGAAGGAATTCACTCCAGAACCGATTTCGATTTGAGTTCACACGAGAAACATTCAAGTAAAAAATTACAATATTTCGATAATGAATTGAACCAACATTATGTACCGTTTGTGGTAGAAACTTCGGTTGGTTTGGACAGATTGTTCTTGGCGATTTTCTCTAATTCGTTGAAAGACGAAAAGTTAGAAGATGGAAGCGAACGCACAGTTTTGAGCTTACCTCCTGCGCTTGCTCCGATTAAAGCTGCAATCCTTCCTTTGGTTAAAAAAGACGGATTGCCTGAATTTGCAGAAAAAATCTTCAATGATTTGCGTTTGGATTTCAATGTAATGTACGAAGAAAAAGATTCGATCGGGAAACGATATAGAAGAATGGATGCCATCGGAACACCTTTCTGTATCACGGTTGACCATGATTCTTTGAATGACAATTCAGTTACGTTGCGTTACAGAGACACGATGAAACAAGAGAGAATTCCGGTTGAGAAACTTTCTGAAATCATCGATAAAGAAGTGAATATGAAACATTTGTTGGCAAAGGTTTAATTCGATTTTATTAAACTATAAATTGAACTTTGACAAAGTTGTGTTTTCACAGATTAAACTTTGTCAAAGTTTTTTATTGTAAAAAATTAATTTCCCTTGTACTTCTGGTTTTATTTTCTTGAAGAACTCGATTTCTTCTTCTGATTTCCCAAAACCATTTTCCAAAATGTATCCCTTCATAAGTTCAAGTTTATCCAGCAAAACTGAAGCAATTTGCCGTGAACTTGCAATTACACATTGAGGACTTAAGTCTGATTTCTGCTCTTCTTCTCTGATTTTCAGAATGATTTTCTTGATGTATCTCATAATATTTCAATTTTAAAAAGTCAAACAATTAATTAAGATAACGATAGAATTCTGACTGTAAATTTTGACGTCTTTATTCTATAAATGCCTTTCAGTAACATATGTTACAGACTATCTTATTGCCAAAATATACTTTTACGAATAATAATAAATAGTAACGGTATGAAATCGCATTATCAAATAGCCATAATTGGGGCAGGTACAGCCGGAATTATGACCGCTGCCCAACTTCTTAAAAAAAACAAGTCACTTGACATTGTTATTATTGATCCGGCAGATAAACATTATTATCAACCGGCCTGGACATTAGTTGGAGCTGGAACTTATGATTTCGATAAAACAGAAAAACCAATCAGAGATTTAATTCCGGAGCAAGCTAAATGGATCCAAGATTCAGTAATATCTTTTTATCCGGAAGAAAATAAAATTGAACTAAAAAAAGGTGTCAAAATTAGTTATGATTATCTTGTGGTTGCTCCCGGATTAGTAAATGACCTTTCCCTGATAGAAGGATTAGAAGATGCGGTCAAAAAGGGAGTTGTTTGCAGTAATTATATAGATCCCAAATATACTTGGGAATGCCTAAATAACTTCAAAGGTGGAAATGCGGTTTTCACACAACCCACAACACCCATCAAATGTGGTGGAGCGCCGCAGAAAATCATGTATTTGGCTGCTGATTATTTTCGCAAGAATGGTTTAGATAAAAACTCGAATGTTGTTTTTGCAACTCCTGGTACAGTTATTTTTGGGGTAAAGCAAATTGCAGATACTTTGATGAAAGTCATCCATCGATACAATGTACATTTTAAACCTTTTTATGCTCCCGTTAAAATAGACGTCGACAAAAAAATAGTCTATTTCAAAAGTGTGGCTCCCGATGACAACAACTGTATTGTAAACGAAGGTAATGTTTTAGGAGAAAAGCAACAAGGCGATTCGTTAATTGAAATGCCTTTTGATTTGTTACACTTAGCGCCGCCTCAAACAGCTCCAAAGTTTGTAAAAGAATCTGTATTGGTAAATAAAGCAGGTTGGTTAGATGTAGACATCAATAGCCTCCAACATAAAAAATACCCAAAGATTTTCGGAATTGGAGATGTAGCTGCACTGCCTACTGCCAAAACGGGTGCTGCTATTCGCAAACAAGCCCCAGTAGTAGTCGATAATATTCTCAAACTCATCAAAGGAAATACTGCTGACAATAAATCATACCAGGGATATTCATCTTGTCCCTTGGTAACAGGTTATGGAAAAATGGTATTAGCTGAATTTAATTACAAAAATGAATTTACCCCCGATCCAAAACTCAAAATGATGCTGATTGGCGACAGTTCCAAAGAACACTGGCGTTTGTGGCTGTTGAAAAAATATATGCTGCCCTATTTGTATTGGCATAAAATGATGAAAGGAAAAGATGTTTAGTGTTGTGTAACCTATGTAACAGACTATCTCTTTTTGAAAACTGAAATTTGCAACTATAAAAAAGAATAACAATATAATTTTATGGAATGGATTTTAGAACCGTGGCCGTGGTATGTGAGCGGACCATTGATTGCACTGACGATGTTTATTCTACTTTACGTAGGTAAAAATTTTGGAATGTCGTCCAATTTGAGGACACTGTGCACCATGTGCGGAGCCGACAAGACTTGTGATTTTTTCTGTTTTGACTGGAAAGCACAACGCTGGAATTTATTGGTAATGAGCGGAGCTGTTATCGGTGGTTTTGTAGCTTCAAATTATCTGTCGGATAATCAAATACCGGACTTAAACCCAAAAACGGTTGAGCATTTAAAGGTAATAGGTTTTGAAAGTGCCGGGAAAGCATACGTACCTACAGAACTTTTTGGGACGGAAGCATTTTCAGATCCTAAGATATTGGCTATACTACTAATTGGCGGAATATTGGTTGGTTTTGGAGCACGTTATGCAGGTGGCTGTACTTCTGGTCATGCTATATCAGGTATCAGTAATTTACAGTTACCGTCTTTGATAGCAACTATTGGTTTCTTTATAGGTGGATTAATTATGGTACATCTTATTTTTCCTTTAATTTTTTAATACCGATGAAAAGGTTGGTGGTAATGCTGGTTGTGTTTTCCCTTTCTCAATCAACAAAAGCACAAGAAAACCATACAAAAGATACAGTTGAAAACAAATCATTGGTTTCCTATCTCAAAGAAGGCGAAATCAGCGGACATATCCGAAATTATTTTTTGATGACTGAAAACAATCATGGAAACGATTATTATGCCAATGCCATTGGAGGCGTATTAAGCTATGAAACCAAATCGTACAAGGGATTTCAGTTAGGTGTTTCGGGAATATTTACCTATAAGCTGTTTTCATCTGATTTGAATAAACCTTATGATCAGACCAATAAATCATCACGATGGGAACAAGAACTTTTTGATGTGAACCATAAAGACAATTTTAAAGATTTGGACAGATTGGAGGAACTATATATCAAATATCATTGGAAAAATTCGTACGTAACCTATGGGAAAATCCCTGTGGAATATACGCCTTTATTGAATAAAAGCGATGGAAGAATGAAGCCTTTTGCCTTTCAGGGAGCTTGGTTACATCATAAAGATGAAAAACTTCAGGCAGATGTAGCATGGATTCATAGAGTTTCCCCGAGATCAATGACCGAATGGTTTTCAATGGAAGAAGCTATCGGATTGACGGATAACGGATATTTACCAAACGGAGAAAAAGCAGCATACGAAGGAACAACCCATTCGCAAGGATTGGCTATGTTCATTTGGGAAAAGCGTTCAATAATCTGAACGCAAATTTCTGGAATTTTCATTTAGATAAGTTCATCAATACCTCTTGGTTGCAATTGGAGTATTCAAAAAAGAACTGGCACGTGGGTATGATTTATTCGTATCAAATACCAGATTCCTATCAAAAGCAGCTTGCTTACGAAAGCCGCTATGTGCAACCAAATGAAAACGGACAGGTTGCCAGCTTTATGCTGAAATACAAAAATGGACATTCTCAAATCAAAGCGGCTTATTCCAAAGCTTTTGAAACGGGCAGGTACTTATTCCCGAAAGAATTGGGGCGGGATCAGTTTTATACTTCCATGCCAAGAAGCCGTATCGAAGGATTAGGCGGCGTTGATGTCTTTGCTATCGGGTATCAGTACAATTGGAAACATTTATTTTTGAATGTTGATGCAACTACTACTCATGGAATAGCAATAAAAGCCTATGAATTAAACAAATACAATATCGATGATTATTACCAGATAAATACACGACTGCTTTATGAATTTACCGATTTCTTAAAAGGTCTTCATATCGAGTTGCTGTATGTCTGGAAACAAAACAAAAACGAGCCTAATACAAAATTGGTTGCGCAAAGAAGCGATTACAACCAAATCAATCTAATAACAAATTTTAATTTTTAAAAGCAATGAAAAATATAGTTTACTTACTAATCGGAACATTTTTCGNCATGTATGGTTTAATGGGAACTGCTTTAGCAGTAGGAATAATCGTAGTACAATACATCAAAAGAAACAAGGTAAAAGATATTACTGGAAATCCTATTGTTATTGCAGACAAGGATAAAAGTATTCCACGCTATTTAATAGGTGGTATTCTTTTTGGTTTAGGCTGGGCATTAGCGGGAGCATGTCCAGGCCCGATGTTTGTGTTGACCGGAGCAGGATATTTTCCTATTTTAGTTGTAATTTTAGGAGCGGTATTAGGAACCTGGCTTTACGGTCTGATAAAAGATAAATTGCCTCATTAAATCAAAATAAATATGGAAGAATTAATCCGTGAAACCTATCGGGGGATATTTGAAAAAGAGCTGATTGACGAAATAATTTCAGTTGCGAAGCTGGTTGAATTTAAGGAAGGCGATGTGTTAATAGAAATAGGAAAATACATCAAAACCATGCCTTTGCTTATTAGTGGTGCTATAAAAATAATGCGTGAGGATTTTGATACAGGTGAACTGTTGTTATACTTCATCGAAAAAGGAGATACTTGCTCTATGACACTAACCTGCTGTATGGGCGATAAAAAAAGTGAGATCCGGGCAGTGGCAGAAAATAATGGTTTGGTAGCGATGATTCCCGTAGGTAAAATGGAAGAATGGATGGGAAAATATAAAAGTTGGCGTGCTTTTGTTTTTGAAAGTTATAACAATCGCTTCAATGAAATGCTCGCTGCTATAGACAATATTGCCTTTATGCACATGGATGAACGCCTTTACAACTATCTTCAGGAGAAAAGTAAGATCAACGATTCGAATATTATTACTAAAACCCACCAGGAAATTGCTTATGAACTAAATAGTTCCCGCGTGGTAATTTCACGATTGCTGAAAGCATTAGAAAATGACGGAAAAATAAAACTGAACCGTAATAATATAGAGTTATTATCTTAATTGATAAATGGATAAAAAAGAAGTTAATTAAGTTTCGGATTCATTCAAAAAAGATCTAATACTTCGGGAGCAATTAGCCATCCAGCGTACATTCCTTGCTAACCAATCTACCTTCTTATCATTTTTAAGAAGTTCCATGTATTTTTTGGTAGCAGGCTTAAGTGTAAATAAGTTGGTAAATGGTGAAGAGGCGGTAATTTTTGAGTACATTTTGTTCGTTATATCCGGACTTTTACTCGTTGTAGGCATTATCAACTATTTCCGCAACCGTAAAAAAATCAAACAAAGTGAAATTCATATAGGAGATTATAAGCTGAAATATGAAAAATAAGTAATGCAAAAATGACCTCGATTTGCAACATTTGATACAACAGGGGTAAATAGAAATGTTTAAAAAAATCTAACTTTCTTTTGCTCCTAATTTTGAAAGCTTTTAAATTACAACAACTTAAAAAACTGAATACTCTTTTTCATTAACTTTGCTGTATGAGGAGAGTACTCGCCATATTGTTTCTATCCGTGTATCTTATTTCAACAACTGAATTAGGTCAGTTGCTGAAATTCCCTATGCTGGTAGAACATTATTTCGAACACAAAGAGAAAAACCCTCAAATGACTGTGGTTGAATTTCTCGCACTTCACTACGAAGGCAATCACCTTGAAAACCATCCGCATGATGACGATTACGAACATGACCAACAACTACCGTTTATTGTTCATACCGATGTTTTGAGTATCAGTTTTGTACTTACCCCTCCTTTTAGTTTTGAAATAGAGACGAAAATCCCTGTGGGTAAAGAACCCAAAGCCTTGCCTTTGGACGATACATTCTCTGACAAAAACTATCTTTCTGCTATCTGGCAACCGCCCAAATACTGTTAATTTTTCTTGGACAGATTTTTAATTGAATTCGCTTTTGCGGATGCTGTCTCTGTATGTCTGTACAGAAAGCATATTGTCGCAGCATAAGCCTGTTCCCAATTAATCATCTGCGTTTTTTCGGGCTTTGCACTACCAGTGTATGCCTGCAAATCCCGTATTCCATTCATCATTAACAGAACAGTATTACAAATTATGTTAGATAAAATTATTGAGTTTTCTATTCGGAATAAACTCATCATCGGGCTTTTTACCATAGCCCTTATCGGCTTGGGCTTATACGAAGCCACCAAATTGCCGATTGACGCACAACCTGATATTACCAATAATCAGGTGCAGGTCATTACCGTAGCTCCTTCATTGGGAGCGACCGATATCGAACGTCTGGTTACTTTCCCTATCGAACAGGCAAACAGCAATATCAACGGCATCACCGAAATACGTAGTTTCTCCCGCTTCGGATTATCGTTGGTGACTATCGTCTTTGACGACAATACCGATGTGTATTGGGCGAGACAGCAGGTTTCCGAGCGACTACAAACCGTTCAGAACGAAATCCCCGACGGTGTAGGTACGCCCGAACTGGGGCCTATTTCCACCGGATTGGGAGAGATTTACCAATACGTGGTAAGACCCGAAAAAGGGTTTGAAAACCAATTCGATGCCACCGAACTGCGTACCATTCAGGACTGGATCGTAAGGCGACAACTATTAGGTGTAAAAGGTGTTGCCGAAGTCAGCAGCTTCGGAGGTAAGCTGAAACAATATGAAATTGCGGTCAATTCCAACAAACTGCAATCGCTGAACCTCAGCATCAGTGACGTATTCACGGCATTGGAAAATAACAACCAGAATACCGGAGGTGCTTATATCGAAAAAGGCCCTACCGTGCTTTATATCCGTAGCGAAGGACTGATCGGTAATAAAGTAGATATAGAAAACATTTCGGTCACGGCTACGCAGGATGGTATTCCTGTATTGTTGAAAGATGTTGCCGAAGTGAAAACAGGCTATGCCACACGCTATGGAGCTATGACCTACAACGATCAGGGGGAAGTGTCCGGTGCGGTGGTGATGATGCTCAAGGGAGCCAATAGTGCCGAAGTTATCAAAAATGTGAAAGAACGCATTGCCGTTATCCAGAAAACATTGCCCAAAGGTGTGGTCATTGAACCTTTTCTCGACCGTACCAAGATGGTCAACAATGCCATCAGCACCATTGAGACCAACCTTGCCGAAGGAGCCTTGATCGTGGTCTTTGTACTGGTCTTGTTCCTCGGAAATTTCAGGGCAGGATTTCTGGTTGCCTCCGTCATACCGCTGTCGATGCTGTTTGCCATCATTATGATGAATTTGTTTGGCGTGAGCGGTAACCTGATGAGCTTGGGGGCATTGGATTTCGGATTGATTGTGGACGGAGCGGTCATCATAGTCGAAGCCGTGCTGCACCAGTTGCACGGAAAGAAATTTGCAGTTGCCAATCGTATTTCGCAGGACGAAATGAACAATCAGGTCAGCAATTCGGCTACCAAAATGGTCAATAGTGCCGTATTCGGTCAGCTCATTATCCTGATTGTGTACCTGCCTATTTTCACGCTCGAAGGCATCGAGGGAAAAATGTTCAAACCGATGGCACAGACCGTAGCTTTTGCTCTGATCGGTGCATTCATCCTTTCACTGACCTATATCCCGATGATGAGTTCATTGGTATTGAGCAAAAAAATCAAGCACAAACCCAATTTTTCCGACCGCATTATGCAAAAGTTGGAAAACATTCATCACAAAGCACTCGCTAAGGTGCTGCATTTTCCAAAAATGGTTATTGGTGTGGTGGCTGCTCTGTTCATCGTTGCGGTGCTTATTTTGTCCCGCTTGGGAGGCGAATTTATTCCGGCATTGGAAGAAGGCGATTTTGCGGTAGATACCCGTGTATTGACGGGAAGTAATCTGAAAACAACGGTTGAATACACGCAGAAAGCAGCCCATATCCTCATCAGGGATTATCCCGAAGTAGAAAAGGTCGTGACCAAAATAGGAAGCGGTGAAGTACCCACCGACCCGATGCCGATGGAAGCGAGCGACCTGATGGTGATATTGAAAGATAAAAAGGAATGGACATCTGCCAAAACCTTTCCCGAACTGGCTGAAAAAATGGGAAAATCCCTTGAAGCTGTTCCGGGTATTACCACGGGTTTCCAATATCCTGTGCAGATGCGTTTCAACGAACTGATGACCGGAGCAAGGCAGGATGTGGTCTGTAAGATTTTCGGTGAAGATCTGGATAGCCTGTCGGCTTATGCAGCCCGCTTCGGCGAAATCATCAAAACGGTTGAAGGGGCTCAGGACTTATACATCGAACCCATCACAGGAATGCCGCAGGTGGTAATCAAATACAACCGTGCAAACATTGCCCAGTACAATCTGGATATAGCCGGCATCAACAAAGTCGTGAACACTGCTTTTGCGGGGCAAAGCACGGGAAAAGTATATGAGGGAGAGAAACGTTTCGACCTGATGGTTCGTCTGGACGAAACACAACGTGAAAATCTACAAGATATACGCAACCTGCTCATTCCAACGCCCAAAGGCAACCAGATACCGCTGTATCAGGTAGCTGATGTGCAGATCATTGAAGGCCCTGCACAGATCCAACGGGAAGATGCCAAAAGAAGGATTGTGGTTGGTTTCAACGTTCGTGGACGTGATGTACAGAGCATCGTCAACGAATTGCAGGGGAAAGCCGATAAACAGATGGCCTTTTCGCCCGGCTACTACGTAACCTATGGAGGAGCATTTGAAAACCTGAATGAAGCCACCAACCGATTGATGGTAGCCGTTCCTGTTTCGCTGGCATTGATATTCATTCTGCTGTATTTTGCCTTTCGTTCCGTCAAGGAAAGTTTGTTGATTTATACCGCCATTCCTCTGTCTGCAATCGGCGGAATATTCCTGTTGGCATTGCGTGGAATGCCGTTCAGCATCAGTGCAGGTATCGGTTTCATTGCCCTTTTCGGGGTAGCCGTACTCAACGGGATTGTGCTTATCGCAGAGTTTAACCGGATGAAACAAACGGGCGATAAAGACCTGTACCAGATAGCATTGCTTGGAACAAAGACAAGGCTTCGTCCGGTACTGATGACCGCATTCGTAGCATCACTCGGTTTCTTACCGATGGCGGTGAGCAACGGTGCAGGAGCTGAAGTGCAACGTCCGTTGGCAACGGTGGTTATCGGTGGTTTACTGTTTGCCACATTTCTGACCCTTTTTGTATTGCCTACTTTATTTGTGCTGTTTGAAAAACTTAAATTTCCCAAGCTGACATTCGGCAGGAAAAGTGCAACACTGCTTATTTTGTTGGGTTTAAGTGGTTCGGCATTTTCGCAAAGCATCACACTCGAAGAAGCGGTAAAAATGGCTACGGAAAACAACCTGTCGGCAAAAAGCCAAAACCTGCTTGCCGAATATTATAAAAAGCGGACGGCTACCGGAGCCAACATTCCACAGGCTGTCGTAACGGGCGAATTCGGGCAGGTCAATAGTGGTACTTCCGATAATAAATTCGGGATTTCACAATCTTTCAGTTTTCCGACTGTGTATAGCAACCAAAAGAAATTGCTGAACGAAGAATGGAATTCGGCAGTGATTTCGGTGAACCTGAACAAGCTGGACATCCGCAAGACGGTAAGCGAGCTGTTTTACCAGATTTTGGTTTTGCGTGAGCGGGAAAAAATCTTGAACCGTACCGATGAAATGTATAAAGGGTTTTTAGAAAAAGCTTCTCTGCGAATGGAAAGCGGCGAAAGCAACCTGCTTGAAAAAACGGCTGCCGAAGTGCAACGGGAAAACATTGCTATACAATTAAAAGCGTTGGCAAACGAAATCGAATTGGCAAAAATACAGCTTCAACTGATGCTGAATGCTGACACCCGCTATGAACCATCGGCTTCCGACATCGTTGTTATGGATGGACTTTTTGATGCGGATGTAGATGTCGCACAACATCCGGTCTTGCTATTGTCGGCACAGGAAATCGAAAAAGCAAAAGCATCGGTTCGATTAGAAAAATCGAAGCTGTTGCCCAATCTGTCCGTTGGTTATTTCAACCAGAGCTTCAGGGATTTGAACAGCAATCGCTTTAATTCCTTTCAGGTGGGGGTAGGCATACCTATTTTTTTCAAAGCACAGAAATCACAGATCAAAGCAGAGGAACAACGTATTCTCTTCACGGAAAATGAACTCGCTTTGCGTAAAGCCGAATGGGAAAGCGGGTATGAAGCGGCATTGCAGCAATACCGGACACAGCTTGACATCGTCGGGACGTATAAGCAAAAACAATTGCCGGCAGCCGAGCAGATTTTCAAAACAGCAGAAGAACAATTTGCCAATGGCGAAATCAATTACTTAGACTGGGTGATGCTCAATAATCAGGCGATACAGATACAGCGTGATTATTACGATGCCGTGATGCAGCTCAATTTCCAAATCATCAATCTTCAATATCTCATTTCAAAATAAATTATTCAAATGAAAAATATAGTCGGAATTTTCGTTTTGCTCCTGTTATGGAGTTGCGGAAATAAGGAAAACACAACAGAAGAAAACACTACGGAAGCTACCGAAAATGTGTTGAAACTATCGGACGAACAGCTAAAAGCATTCTCGCTGACGACCGTTGAATTACAAGAAAGAAACGTTACCAAAACGCTGAAACTGAACGGAACGGTGGACGTACCGCCACAAAACCTCGTGTCGGTGAGCAGTGCATTGGGCGGATATGTAAAATCCACGAAATTGCTACCCGGAATGCACTTCCGAAAAGGTGAAGTGATCGCCGTAATGGAAGACAACCAGTTCATCCAACTGCAACAGGATTACCTGACGACAAGGGCTCAATTGCAAAATGCAGAAGCCGAATACCACCGCCAGAAGCAATTGAACCAGAGTAAAGCAAGCAGTGATAAAGTGTATTTGCAGGCAAAAGCCAATTATGAAACGCTGCTCATCAGCCAAAAGGCACTGGAAGAAAAACTGCGGATGATCCACATCAACCCTTCTAATGTTTCGGTGAACAACATCAAACGTACTGCATCTGTGTATGCACCTTTTGACGGTTTCGTTTCGCAGGTTTTTGTGAATGTAGGCAAATACGTTTCGCCATCGGATGTGCTGTTTGAACTCGTAGATCCGAAAGATCTGCATCTGAACCTGAAAGTATTTGAAAAAGATTGGGATAAAATAAGCATCGGACAATCGCTTACGGCATACACCAACAGCCACCCGGAAAAGAAATACGGAGGCGAAATCATTCTGATCAGTAAAAATATTTCCCAAGACCGGGCTGTGGAGGTTCACGCCCATTTCACGGAAAGCAATGCACAGCTTATTCCCGGTCTGTATATGAATGCCGAGGTTCCCATACCCGAAAGCAAGGCATTGGCACTACCGGAGGAAAGCATTTTGGCCTTTGAAGGAAAACATTACGTCTTTGAAGTATTGGACAAGAACAGTTTCAGAATGACAACAGTAGAAATCGGAAACACTGGCGATGGTTGGATAGAGATTGTCAACGGAAACCAATTGACCGGTAAAAAAATCGCACAGAAAGGGGCTTATACTTTATTAATGGCACTAAAAAATACCGCAGAGGATTAAGATGAAGCCTGTATTGTTATTGATGACTTTTCTGTATGCATTGAGCTTAAAAGCTCAAACAGGAGGCAACGACACATTAAGCATTGACGATAAAGCGTATAAATTTTCGGCAAAAAAACTGATTGTTCCTTCTGTTTTGATTTCATACGGAGTATTGAGTTTGATGTCTGATGATTTAAAATCATTGAACCAGTCTACACGCTACGAAACACGGGAACATATCATTGCCGGAGCAACCATAGACAACTATATGCAGTATGCCCCCGCGGCAGCCGTATATGGGCTTAATCTTGCAGGGGTTAAAGGGAAGCATAATTTTAAAGACAGAACCATTATCTATGCTACGTCTCAATTAGTCTCCGCAGCTCTTGTACTGCCAACCAAGCATTTGGTTAAAGAAGAACGTCCCGATGGTTCCAATAGGTTCTCTTTTCCTTCAGGTCATACGGCAACGGCTTTTTATTCTGCCCATTTTATGTTCAGAGAATATAAAGATACAAATCTATGGCTAAGTCTTTCTGGGTATCCTGTTGCAGCAGCTACTGGGATATATCGGATTTTTAACGATAAACATTGGGTGGGCGATGTGGTTGCAGGAGCAGGCATTGGTATCTTATCCACTGAAATGGCTTATTGGTTATTTCCCATGACTTCTAAATGGCTTTCACCTAAGAACGAAAAACAATCATTTGTCATTCTGCCAACTTATCAATCAAAGCAAATCGGTTTAAATCTTATAAAGACATTTTAATTAAGAATATAAGGAGGCAAATAAAAAATTAAATCATATTAAAAATGAAAAAATCAAACATTAAAAAAATAGCCGTAGCAGTTGTATTGCTGCTCATCATCATCCAGTTTTTCGGAACGAAAAAAAACAGTACTGCGATAGCATCTAAAGATGCGATTGAAAAACACTACACGGTATCTCCTAAGATACAGGGATTATTAAAAACGAGCTGCTACGACTGTCATTCCAACAACACCGAATATCCCTGGTATAACAATGTACAGCCTGTAAAATGGTGGTTAGCCAATCATATCAACGATGGAAAAAGGCATTTGAACTTTGATGAGTTCAATAACTATACGGCAGAAAAAAAGCGGCACAAGCTGGATGAAGTGGTAGAAACTATCAATAAAGATGAAATGCCATTAAGTTCTTATACGCTTATTCACAGTAATGCAAAGCTATCAGATGCGGATAAGAAAGAAATAGAAATGTGGGTAACTGAAGTAAAAAGAGAAATTCAGTAAGCCGTCAAATAAATATGATTATTTTTAAATATTTATATCTAATTACTTATGTCCTATAATATTCCCGACCATCTGAAAGGTCTTAATGATAGCGAGGTAACCGCTTCACGAAAGCAATACGGCTATAACCAAATAGATGCGGTGCACAAAAGTTCCGCATTGGAACTGCTCCTGAACATACTGAAAGAGCCGATGCTGATATTGCTTTTCGCTATTTCGGTTATTTACCTTATCATAGGCGATTATGGCGAAGCCTTGTTTATGTTTCTTGCCATTGTGGCGGTTTCCGCTATTTCATTTTATCAAGACAACCGCAGCAAAAAGGCATTGGAGGCGTTGGAAAAGCTGAATGAACCGTTGAGCAAGGTTATCCGAAATGCACAGGTAGTTGAAATTCCGACCAATGAAATTGTTGTTGGCGACCTCTGCATTACCGAAGAAGGAAAAATGATTAATGCTGACGGCAGAATTATACACAGCAACGATTTTTCTGTTAATGAAGCTTCCTTAACCGGCGAAAGCTTATCTGTATTCAAAAGCAGCGAAAGCGAAGACCGGAATATTTATAGCGGAACCTTAACCGTATCGGGATTAGCCGTTTTTGAAGTAGAGAAAATCGGAAAAGCAACCCGCCTTGGTAAAATCGGTATTTCTATTTCGGAAATAAAAGAAGAAGCCTCGCCTTTGCAGCTTCAAATCCGCAGGTTTGTAAAAGCAATGGCTATTATAGGTATCGTTATTTTCGGAATGGTATGTGTTTTTAGTTATTATCACACAGGAAACTTAACGGACAGCCTGCTCAACGGGCTTACGCTGGCAATGTCTGTTCTGCCGGAAGAAATTCCGGTGGCATTTACCACTTTTATGGCATTGGGTGCGTGGAAGCTGATGCGTGACGGCATCATCGTCAAACGAAGCAGCATTGTGGAAACCCTGGGCAGCACAACAGTTATCTGCACCGATAAAACCGGAACCATTACCGAAAATACGATGCAGCTGAAGCATCTTTACGATTACCGTTCGGATAAGGTTTTTGATGAGAATGATTTTGGCGATGCCGCACTGTCCACACTGATTGATTATGCGATGTGGAGCAGCGAGCCGGTGCCTTTTGACCCAATGGAAAAAACCCTGCACAAAGTATATGAGCAAACACAATCCGGTGACGAGCGGAAACGGTTTCAAATGATACACGAGTATCCGCTGGACGGCAAACCGCCAATGATGACGCACCTTTTTGAAAATGCCGAAAACCAGCGGATTATTGCGGCAAAAGGTGCACCGGAAGCTATTCTGAATGTTTCTGTGCTTTCGGAGAACGAAAAAACCAAAATACGGAATATCATTAAAGCATTAGGACAACAGGGTTTCAGGATTTTGGGCGTAGCCCAGTCGCATTTTGAAGGTGATAATTTCCCCGCAAAACAGCAGGATTTCAGGTTTGATTTTCTGGGTTTGACAGTATTCTACGACCCTCCCAAAAAAGGTATTCAGGAAGTTTTCCGTCATATCTACGATGCCGGAATAAAGGTAAAAGTGATTACCGGCGATAATACCGATACTACCAAAAGCATTGCCGCACAGGCAGGCATTACCCATACAGCCGAAGCAGTAGAGGGCAAAGACATTATGGCGTATTCGGAAGAGGAGCTTTTGCAGGCCGCCGAAGAAAAAGTATTGTTCACGCGGATGTTCCCCGATGCCAAGCTGGCCGTAGTGAACGCTTTAAAAAAGAAAGGCGAAGTGGTGGCGATGCTGGGTGACGGCGTGAATGACGGTCCGGCACTGAAAGCCGCCCATATCGGCGTGGCAATGGGCAACAAGGGAACAGAGATAGCCAAAGCAGCGGCGGCTTTAGTGATTACCAATGATGATTTAGGCAAGCTGATTACCGGCATTGCATCCGGCAGAAGGATTTATGCCAACATCAAAAAATCCGTTCAATACATCATTTCCATTCATATCCCGATTATCCTCACTGTTTCCCTGCCGTTATTTCTGGGTTGGGTGTTCCCGCAGATATTTACACCGGTGCACGTTATCTTTTTAGAGCTGGTAATGGGGCCTACCTGCTCCATAGTGTATGAAAACGAACCGATGGAAAAGAATACGATGCTGCAAAAGCCAAGAAAAATGACAGATACTTTCCTGAACTGGAAAGAGCTTGGTATAAGTATTGTTCAGGGACTGGCAATAACCGCAGGCGTATTATCCGCATACCAATATACGGTGCAAAACGGAGGAAATGAAGAACAAACAAGGGCAATGGTTTTTACTACGTTGATTTTCGCCAATATTTTATTGAGCCTCGTAAACCGTTCCTTCTATTACAGTATGCTGGAAAGTTTTAAGAACAGGAACAGCCTGTTTGCCGCCGTTATCGGCATTACCCTTATCCTTCTTTTTGCCATATTATATATTGAACCTTTAGCCGGTTTTTTCCGCTTAACCGGACTGAATGGGGCGGAATTAGGCACGGCTCTGAGTATTGCTTCCCTGTCGGTATTGTGGTTTGAGGTATATAAATGGGTGAAACGGATGAAAAAAGTATAATACGACAAGTAAAATACTAATATATAAGGTAAAAAGTTTGGTGGGATAGAAAACATCCATATCTTTGTTAGCGAATACTAACTAACTTTTTTTAGAGGCAAAAGATTAATATGGAAAAATTCCTATAGAATATACGCCTTTGTTGAATAAAAGCGATGGAAGAATGAAGCCTTTTGCCTTTCAGGGAGCTTGGTTACATCATAAAGATGAAAAACTTCAGGCAGATGTAGCATGGATTCATAGAGTTTCCCCGAGATCAATGACCGAATGGTTTTCAATGGA
>NZ_JACDZE010000002.1 GCF_014042165.1 Moheibacter lacus | reverse complement strand
AAATCAAATATTCATTCACCTGATTTTTATACCTGAAGTCCACCGGAATTCATCCTCTTAATATCAATTCCATTCCGATCCGCCGCGGCGGATAAGCATGCCAGCGCCGACCCCGAAACATCGGGGCTACGAAAGTGGGAGAGTAGCCGAAGCAGTGCTTCGGGCCGCCAGTCTTTTTTAAAAGCTCATCAATTAATTTTGATGATCTTTTTTTTTATTTCAAGAAATTTCGTTTAACGTTCAAGGTTTAAAGTTTAAAGTTTTTTATTACTCAATTATTCATAAACTCAACCACTCAATAAATCAAATATTCATTCACCTGATTTTTATACCTGAAATCCACCGGAATTCATCCTCTTAATTTCAATTCCATTCCGACCCGCCGCGGCGGGTAAGCCTGCCAGCGCATCGACCCCGAAACATCGGGGCTACGAAAGTGGGAGAGTAGCCGAAGCAGTGCTTCGGGCCGCCAGTCTTTTTTAAAAGCTCATCAATTAATTTTGATGAGCTTTTTTTGTTTTTATTCAATTCCTTAACATTTAACATTTAACGTTTAAGCTTTAAATATTCCACAACTCAATATATACCTGAAGTCCACCGGAATTCCTCCTCTTAATTTCAAATTCTTAATCTTAAATCCTTATTCGATACAGAGAATCCTCTATCATTTTTATTTAATAAAGAATTTTTTGGCAGTATGGTTGTTCATATTATAAGGTAATCTAACGTGCTAATTACGCAACTATCAGATATTCATAGATTTATTTGAGTCTGAATAATCCGAATCCAGTTAAACCCTAAGCGGTATTCAGCACAGCAAAAGTATCCAACACGATTTGGATATCTGGGACGGAAGTTGGACACATGATTGGCCAACTTGGCGAGCTATGCTTCCGGTGGTGTTGGAGCATAGGTTTAGGGTTTAAAGCTATCTCTTGAGTCAATTCGAGTAATTTTTTGCTAAAAACCATATCGAGAAGCATGTAAAAAGTTTAAAGACTTAAAATTCGAGAAGTTTTACTCAACGATTATCGATAGGCTACACTGCGTTTCGCTACTTGAACTGACGTAGTTTTATTTCCTTTCATACTCCCCCTTCTCCTCCGCTACCATCCCCAAAATGTCAGACTGAGTGTAGCCGGAGTCCCAAAGTGCCGAAATTTCTCTCAACAAATCTTTTGCATCGCCGTCGCTGTCTAATTGCGGAACCAGTTTTCCTTGGAAGGCTTGGTGCAGAATGATTTGTGGGAGCGCGTCTATTTTTTCTTTTAAAGTTTGGTAGCGGGTTTCAATGACATTGGCTTTATCAAAAACTCTTCTTAATTCTACAATTGCCAATAGAATCAAAAACATCAATACAATCAGACAGAATAAAGCAATTTTTGTAGCATCCATTTTCTAATTTAAATTTATCAATTAAAATTCTATCCTCTACATTTTACTTATCAACTCCTTTGCTTTATCCAACGTATATGCTCCTTCCACTTCTTTTTTGTCAAAAATCATAAAGTAGGCAAAGTCATTCCCTGCTTGTTTTTCCCATTCATTCCCCAATCGGCATTTTGCAGCACTGTCGGTATTGTCCAAATGGTCGCCTTTCGTTTCTACCAAAATCGTCTTGCCCGATTTTGTCCGCATAATAAAGTCAGGGTAGTGGTTGGCTTTAAATCCGTTAATGTAAAACCCTTTTCCACGTTCTAAATTCCTATGCCAAAACTCAATGTTAGAAGAAGTTCCGAGTTCCATTGCTACTCGTTCTTCAAAGTTGTTCATTGAACCTTCTTTTTCGTAAAGAGAATTACCAATCGAAGAACCTGTATTCCCTGGAACAATCTCCTTACTCAAATTCCAATTTCCTTTGGTGCTGATTCGCTTAGACTTGATTAAATCCATAAAACGACCTTCGGCATACGAGTCAGCTAATTGTCTAATTTTCGATTTGATTTTGTCTGTGTAACTCCATTTGCGAACTAAAATATCTCTCAATTGCTCGGTGTTCATGCTATTCAGAACTCGACCGATGTAAACCTTGATTTCTTGGTCAGGAATCGGGTACATATTTCCGATAATTTGCATCATTTGATGTGTGATGTCTGTTATCTGATTCTCTTTTGGTTTTGCCAAAATGTATTCCGCAATTGGGTCTTTTACCAAATTGTCTTCAATCTTCGTGAATGAAGGTCTGTACTCGTTTTTCTTGGCTTCTTCCAAGTCGATTTTATACAAGTCCGAAGAGATTTGGTCAAAGTCAATTTTAATGTCTTCGTCTGAAAGTTTGAAGTCTTTGAGTAAAGATTCTCTGTTCAGTAATTCTTCGTCTGTTCCAAAAATGTCGCTTGCAGTAACTTTGATGAAGAACTGCGGAAACTCAATTTTGTCTATAAACTCCTTGTAGGCTTCTTTAACCTTGTAGCGTTTTACTTTATCACCCATTTCTTGAAAGATATTTTCGTCAACAGGTTGTTGTTCCTGTTCTTTTATTTGCTGTTCCATTTCGTCATTTTGTTCTTTTGAAATGACATCTACCTCTTGAAGGAATTCATTTTCTTTTTGTGTTTCTTCAATATTTTCAATACTATATGTAATGCGACCAGCATCTATCTCTTCTTCCTCATTGTTTGTTTGTTGTTCAGGGAAAAGGAAAGATTCAACTGGGTCTGTCGTAACCGTTTTCTTTTCTTCTTCGGTCATCTTATCCACTTTGCGATAGTCTTTCTCACTAAACCCTGATTCTTGCAAGCCTTTTACAATACTTTGTAAGGTCTCGTTGAATTTGGCAGATGCCGTTAAAACGTAAGAGAGGTTTAGCTGAAATGACTTGTGCCTTTGCACATAAGGCTGACGCAACACACGACCTAAAATTTGTTCCACATCTACTGCACTTGACTTATCAGCCAAGGATGCCAAGATATAAGCAAACGGGCAATCCCAACCTTCTTTCAAGGCGTTGATGGTTATGATATAACGGACTTCACATTCCTTGCTCATCAAATCAATGCCTTTCAATTCGTCTATGTTGGCCGTTTTGATTTTGATTTGATTTTCTGGAATACCCAAAATCAACAACTGTTCCTTTAACTTCTCGAAAGTTGTATTGTCGTCATTGGTTTTGGGTTGAGCCTGAAACAGCACGATAGGTCTGATGTATTTACCACCTTCTGCTTCTTGCTTTTTCGCAAGGTTTTCCAACTTGCGTTGTAAATGCAAAGCATTGTTGATGACTTCCGTTTTATCGTGATTGTTATAAACAATTACAGGAAGTTTTACCATATTTTCCTTTTTCAATTCTATGGCAGGAACAAGGCTTACAATATTACTATTGTCTTTTGGTGTTGCAGTTAAATCAAGAATGAAAGACGGATTTAGATTTTTGAGCATATCCACACTTAAATCGCTTTCCGCATTGTGGCTTTCATCCACTACCAAAACAGGATTGAGATAACGCAAAACATTGATAAGTGCGGTATCATCCACACCGTCTAAAATGTGTTCGCTGTTTTTGAATTGTGATACAAAGGCTTCTAATTGTCCATTTTCCTGATAGACCTTTCTGTCGTCTTTGTTTCTTGCTCGCAAGCTGGCAAAGCTCATCACAAAAATGCTCAACTGGTCTTTTACCACTGTTGGGTTAAAGTTTGAGCCTTGCAACAAATCTTCCTTTTGATAAACTTCTACTCGGTGATTGAAAAGTGTATTGAGTTTTTGTCTGTACGGATGTTCCGGATTGGAAAGTGCATCAACCGTTTGTTGCAGAAGATTACTCCAAGGCACTAACCAAATTACGGCTTTTGGTTTGCTGGAATCGTAAGCCTCAAAAATGGAATGCAAAGCATTTACGGCAATAAAGGTTTTTCCGCCTGCCGTTGGCACTTTAACCGCAACGTGTGCCGCATTCGGAACAGTGTTTTTATAAGGTTGCATTCCTGTACCATCCAATGGATTGTAAGGACCGATTTTATCTTCCCAATATTGGTTGAAGGCTTTGCCTAAATCTTTTTGCTCTTGAACGTAGGTCAAGTATTCTTCAAGATTTTCAATTACTTTCTGTTGATAGCTCTTTAATTCCATAATCTACTATTTTAACGTGCACAATAAGCTGCCATTTCTTGTGCACACCCTATTTCTTTGCACAACAAAACGCCATTTCTTGTGCATACTTTGATTCTTTGCACAACAAAACGCTATTTCTTGTGCATACTTTGATTCAACTATCATCTTTCTTTTAGAATTTTCAGAAGTGGTTCATTCAAGTAATAGTTTCTGTTGCCAATTTTCACCTTCGTAAGCAAGCCCGCTTCGGCTAGAGTGTTTAAGTAACTTGAAGCTGTATTTCTATGAATTTTCAATTCACGCTCCAAAAAACTGTTTTTGGTGTATGGATGCTTAAAAAGAATGTTTATTAAATCGTGACTGTAAAAACTATAATTGCTACGGATTTCCTTTTTGTATTCGTCCATCAGCAATTTTATCTTATTTACTACTACAATGGTTTCTTTAGCGGTAAGTTCAACACCTTTTAGCATCCAGACTATCCATTCTTCCCAACTCCCTTTTGTGCGTACTTCTTGCAATAAACGGTAATAATCACTTTTGTTTTTAATAATATAGCTACTTAGGTACAATACAGGAATATCCAACAAACCTTGTTGCACTAGGTAGAGAATGTTCAATAAACGGCCTGTTCTGCCATTGCCATCTAAAAAAGGATGGATGCTTTCAAACTGAAAATGAATAATCGGCATTTTTATCAAGGCATCGGTATCATGAAATTCAGGTACGTTTATATATCGCTCTAAATTATCGAGCAAGCTTTTTATTTCGTCATAATGTTGGGGCGGTGTGTAAACCACTTCTTGCGTTTTAGGATTTTTCAAAACCGTTCCGGGTATTTTCCGAATGGGATGATTTGGCGATATGATATGTTGGATTCGGGAAATATCGTTTATGGTCAACAAACCTTTGTTGCGAACAATATCCAATCCTAATTTTATGGCATTGGAATAATTAAGAGCTTCTTTTGCTGTAACCGAAGCAACTGTTTCATCAATGCTGGCTTGGTACATCTCATCATCTGTTGTAACAATATTTTCAATTTCGTTACTGTCCTTTGCTTCTTGAAGCGTAAGCGTGTCGAGTAAAATCTGTGAGTTAGGAATTTTAGAAACTTCTCCTTTGAGTTGACCCAATGCCCGTGACGCTTTGTTGAGTTGTTTTAAGATAGCTACAGACTCACAATCAACACTTGGCGGCAGGTTTTGTATTTTGGTTTCTTCCATAGCTTAAAATCTTGTGATGTCTCTTGGTATTTTTTTGAAAATGATGTTGTTCTTCGCCATAAACTCTTTCGGCAAAAGGCAATTATCCGCATATATGATGTATTGCTCACCTTTGGTTTTGATGAGTTCCAAAGCATCATAATCGAGTGTGGTGAGCTTTTCTTTTTCGTAGATGAAATAATATACCGATTCATCCTTTATGCCTAAAAAATATGGTTCTTTGTTTGGCTCTTTAAATGAAGTTCGAGTTTCTGAAAACCAAATGTATTCTCTGATTTTTGGCAAGCCGACTTCTTCATTTAAGTTTTGGTTTTCGTCAAAGAGTGGTAAACCTAGTTCGTAGAAGTCAAATGCTCCGCCTGTGCCTTCCACTTTTTTGTTGCCTGAACCATATCCTTTAGATACACGCTTTACACGTTCTGCCGTAATATCATTGGCGTAATCTTCCATTTCTACCAAAATGAATTTACGATTGCCACCGTCTTGCTTATTTAAGTTTAATACTGCGTGAGCTGTGGTGCCTGAACCTGCGAAAGAATCTAATACCAAAGCAGATTCATCACTATGTAGAGAAATTAGCCATTCTATTAGAGATACTGGTTTTGGGGTGTCAAAAATTTTATGTCCAAAAATATTCTTTAGAGTTGATGTTCCATCAGAGTTATAGCCAACGGAGTTTAACCAAGTTGTCCAACCTACCATCTTTTTTACATCTCTTATTTTTTCAAATGGAACCCACCGCTCTGTTTTGCCACCAACAACTACACCTGAATCATAACTACAGAGTTCCCAATGAGCTACATTGGGGTTCTCAATGATTGGTTGCATTTTTTGTTCTTTTCCCCAACGCCAATGTCCTTCAGTTCCATCATTTTTGTGTGGCCATACAATCTCCCCTGACGGGGTAGTTAAAGGAAACCATTGTCCAGGTCTATCCTCTCTTTGAGATGCTCCACCCCATTTTCTTAATTCACGACCTTTTTTATATTTCCCCTGATTATCCTTTAAATCAAGTTTTCCACTGGATCTCTCCTCTTGGGTGACTGAGTCTGCGGAACCATTGTGATATATTAAAATATACTCGTGACCATTCCGCAACCATCTCTTTTCTTTACCTCCGCTTGGTTCTGCAAGCCATGGGGCACAAGCTAATTTGTTTTTCTTCCCAAAAATGTCATTTAAAAGAAACAACCCATTTTCTAATTCGTTGTCATCAAGACTCATAAATATAAGGCCATCTCTTGCCATGAGCTTTTGTAACATTCGAACCCTAGGATACATCATACACAACCATTTGTCGTGGCGCGTAAGGTCTTCCCCATCTTTTCCTACTACTTCGCCCAACCATTTTTTTATTTTTGGGTGGTTGACATTGTCGTTGTACACCCAATTTTCGTTTCCTGTGTTGTAAGGCGGATCGATATAGATGCATTTTATTTTTCCTTCGTATTCAGGGAGTAGGCTTTTTAAAGCTTCAAGGTTGTCTCCGTGTATGATTTTGTTGCCGCTGTTGGTGGGTTCGGTTTGTTCGTGTCCTGAGCCTGTCGAAGGGTCGGCTGTAAATCCATATTTGTGTTCCAAAACTCTGTATGGCACATCTTGGTGGTGGCTCACCACCTTGTCTTTTCCTATCCAGTTGAGGGTGGGCATGGTTAAAATTATTAAACCCCAAATATAACCAAACTCCCCATAAAATCGACAAATCTCAAAACATAAGCATATAAGGAAATAGGCTTTAGGCATTCAACCTAAAACCTAAAACCTGAAACTTTAAACTTTAAACCTGAAACTTCGAACTTCGAACTTCGCTCAATGAAACTGCGCCGTTTCCGTAGATTCTGCCATCGCCACGGTTGAGGCGTTTTTCTGAACCGTATTTTGCACAAAATCAAAATATTGGGTTCCGACAAATGATTGGTGTTTCACTGCGTTAAATCCTTCATTTTGCAAGGCGAATTCTCTTTCTTGTAATTCGGAATATCCGGCCATACCTTTTGATTTATAGGCTCTTGCTAATTCAAACATCGAGGTGTTCATCGCATGAAATCCAGCGAGGGTAATGAATTGGAATTTATAACCCATATCAGCCAAATTTTCTCTGAAATTTTCCATTTCACTTACCGACAAATGTTTTTTCCAATTGAACGAAGGCGAACAATTATAGGCCAACATTTTGTTTGGGTATTTTTCATGAATGCCCTGCGCAAATTCTTTGGCATAGCCTAAATCTGGATTAGAAGTCTCCATCCAAACCAAATCGGCATAAGGCGCATAACTTAAACCACGGTCTATGCCTTGTTCGATGCCGTTTTTCACGTGATAAAATCCTTCAGTTGTTCGTTGGCCGATGATAAATTTATGATCGCGTTCGTCGATATCTGAAGTAATCAGATTTGCAGCATCAGCATCTGTACGGGCGATTAAAACCGTTGAAACACCTGATACATCAGCCGCCAAACGCGCAGCCAACAACTTATTGATTGCCTCCTGAGTAGGTACCAAAACCTTTCCTCCGAGATGCCCACACTTTTTGGCAGAGGACAATTGATCTTCAAAGTGAACACCTGCAGCACCGGCTTCGATCATTTGTTTCATTAATTCGTAAGCATTTAAATTCCCACCAAATCCCGCTTCGGCATCAGCCACGATCGGCACCATATAATCGATTTCACCCAGACCGGTTACGGATTGGATTTCGTCACGGCGTTTTAATGCATTGTTGATGCGTTTTACCACCATGGGTACAGAATTGGCGGGATACAAGGATTGGTCCGGATACATTTCGGCCGATAAATTAGCATCGGCTGCTACTTGCCAGCCACTCAGATATATTGCATTCAAACCGGCTTCCACTTCTTGAATCGCTTGATTTCCGTTTAAGGCGCCCAAACCGGCCATAAAAGGTTCGTTTTTTAATCCATTCCACAAACGATTTGCACCGTATTTTGCCAAACTGTATTCGATTTGAACCGAACCTTGCAGTTTGATGACTTCTTCTGCAGTATAATTTCGTTTGATGCCTTTCCAACGTGGATTGATTTTCCAATCCAACTCCAGGGCTTCGATGCGTTCATTTTTCGTATTCATGTTTTTAAAGATTAAGATGATTTATGATAAATATTTGTAAGCTTCCAGTGTTAAAAATTCTTTGAATTCATTTTTTAAGACCAAATCGTCAAATAATTCAATGGCTTTTCTAAAATTTCCGGCTTCGAAATTTTCGGCTCCGACCATCTTTATGATTTTTTTGATTTCTTCACAACGAATCGTTTTGTACAATTCCGAATTCAGGACTCGACCGTTGTCAAGCACGGCATCTGCATGCAGCCATTGCCAAACTTGTGTTCTTGAAATTTCTGCGGTAGCTGCATCTTCCATCAAATGATAAAGCGCAGCTGCACCTTTTCCGGACAACCAAGATTCGATATACAGAATGCCTACGTTGATATTTTCCCGCAATCCTTTTTCGGTAATCGTTCCGATAGGTTTTTCGATTAAATCCGATTCTGAAATATTTAAATCTTCTCGTTTGACTTCAATTTGATTGGGCGTAGGCATAAATTCGTCAAATATTTCTAAGGCGACCGGAACCAATGCCGGATGAGCCACCCAAGTCCCGTCATGTCCGTTTTTTACTTCCCGTAATTTGTCGTTGCGGACTTTTTCAAATGCGACTTTATTGGCTTCTTCATCGTTTTTAATCGGAATCTGCGCCGCCATTCCACCGATAGCCAAAACGTTTCGTTTGTGGCAGATTTGGATAACGCGTTGCGAATAAGCCAACATAAAAGGAGAATTCATCGTGACTTGGGAACGATCAGGGACGATTCGGTCTTTGTGGTTTCTGAATTTTTTGATGTAAGAAAAAATATAATCCCAACGCCCGCAATTTAACCCGGCAATGTGTTCTTTCAATTCAAAAATAATTTCGTCCAATTGAAAAGAAGCCGTAATCGTTTCGATCAAAACCGTGGCCTTGATCGTTCCTTGCGGAATTCTCAAAAAGTTCTGTGAGAAAACAAAAACTTCGTTCCACCAACGGGCTTCTTCATAATGCTCCAATTTGGGTAAGTAGAAATAGGGGCCACTACCGTTGGCGATTAATTGAAAAGCATTATGGAAAAGGTAAAGACCAAAATCAAATAATGAACCCGCTATTCCTGTGTTTCCTATGGTGAAATTTTTTTCATTTAAATGCAATCCTCTTGGGCGAACAATCAAAACAGCCGGATTTTCATGAAGTGCGTAAGTTTTTTCGCCATTTGTTGTCTCGATAGAAATCGTTTTATTGACGGCATCTTTTAAATTGCGTTGCCCTTCCAAATTGTTCTTCCAAGTAGGGGAGTTGCTGTCTTCAAAATCGGCCATAAAAGTTTTGGCTCCAGAATTTAGGGCATTGATGATCATTTTACGATCAACAGGTCCAGTGATTTCTACACGGCGATCTTGTAGATCCAAAGGAATCGTTGCCGCCACCCAATCCTGTTTGCGCAAATTTTCCGTTTCTACAGGGAATTTCGGGAGATGTCCTTCATCCAATTGGGATTGAACCTTTTTTCGGTTTTCTAGAAGTTCCAATCTTTTTTGATCAAATTGCGTATGAAGTGCCAATAGGAATTCGATGGCAGCCGGAGTTAAAATGTCGGAATAGTGATGCTCCGAAATTTGTATAGCTAATTTATTTTCTGCGGTGGTCTGCATAATTTTTAATTTTAAGCGGATTAATATTAAACAGCGAACGTTCGCTAAATTATAACTTTTCGTTTTTAATTTCCAAATTTTTTTTCAACTTTGTGTAAAATAAATTTCGATGGAAGAGGAATATGTGAAATTGATTTTTGGTTTGAAATTGCGACAAATCCGTACCGATAAAGGTTTGTCCTTGTTTCAGTTGGGTAAAATATCCGGTTTGTCCAAATCTTATTTGAACGAAATAGAAAAAGGGAAAAAATATCCAAAGACCGATAAAATTATCTTGTTGGCTGAATCACTAGAAGTTTCTTATGAAGATTTGGTTTCTTTAAAATTGGATAAAAATCTGGCACCGATTTCGGGCATTCTCCAGTCAAAACTGTTAAAAGAAATTCCATTTGAATTGTTTGGGATCGAAGAAAGAGATTTGATTGAAATCATTTCCAATGCGCCTTCCAAGGTGAATGCTTTTATTTCTACCATGATCGAAATTGGGAACAATTACAATCTGACGCGTGAAAGTTTTTTCCTTGCTGCGCTTCGTTCCTATCAAGAAGCCAACGATAATTATTTTCCGGAAATCGAAGCGGCAGCCAAAAATTTCATGAAAGCTTATTTGATCGATGAAAAAGATGAAATCAACGAGGATTGGATGCTGGAAATTCTCAAAGAAGAATTTGGATACCAAATTATTTTTGAAGATTTCAGTTCAGAATTGCAAACCTTAAGATCTATTTATAAACCGAAAAACAAAGAATTGTACATCAATAATTCGGCTGACCTGAATCAAATTCGGTTTATTCTCGCCAAAGAATTGGGGTATAATTATTTGAAATTGGAAGAAAGATTGCTGACTTTTTCATGGGCGAAATTTGAAAGTTTTGATCAATTGCTGAATAATTTTTATGCTTCTTATTTTGCCGGTGCTATTTTATTGCCCGAAGAGAATTTGGTCAGGGATATGAACCGAATGTTTGATATCAATCGATTTAATCCGGAGATTTTTGAAAATGTAATGAGAAAATATACCGAATCGCCCGAAACGATTTACCAACGCATGACCAATCTTTTTGCTAAACATTTTAAAATCAACGATTTGTTTTTCTTGAGATTGTCCTATAAAGTGGGAACGGATAGTTATAAATTGACTAAAGAATTGCATTTGAACCAACATCAATCGCCACATGCCAACGAATCGGATGAACATTATTGCCGTCGTTGGGTTTCGGTGCGGGTTTTACAAGATTTTGAAAAAGTAAAAGATGAAAAATCCCATCTTTTGGATGCTCAGATTTCGGTTTACCCTTTTCAAAATCAGAACGAATATTTTGTAATTTCCTCTGCGACAGTAGATCCATTTAATTCGGATCTTTTGCGAAGTGTGACGCTTGGTGTGAAACTGGAAGCTGCCCAAAAGAAAATAAAGTTCCTGAAAGATCCCAAAATTCCGGTGAAAAAAGTGGCGGTGACTTGTGAAAATTGTGGCATGGAAAATTGTTCTGAAAGAGCGGCTCATCCGAAAAGATATTTGAAAAAGCTTCAAAATCAACAGTTAAATGAAGCCATCGATGCTTTTATCGGGAGCAATTGATTTATGAAATTAAACATTTATATTTGTGAGCATTAATCAATAAACCAATTAAAATGAGAAAAATATTTTTGGGAGTTGCTTTGTCTGCAGCCATTATTTCATGTAAGCAAGAAACCAAAGTTGAAGCTGATAAACCGGCCTCAACTGAATGGGTAGATGCAAGCCAATATGAATCTTTTGGTGCGGAAATTTCACCCGAAGGCGCATTGACTGCCGATGAAATGTTGGCAAAATATGAAACCATGGCCGTGGGTGATTCTGTAGAAATTGCTTTTAAAGGAAAAGTCAATTCGGTTTGTCAAGCCAAAGGTTGCTGGATGAAATTGGATTTGGGAAAACCGGAATCCGAATCATTTGTCCGTTTCAAAGACTATAAATTCTTTGTACCGATGGACGCAAGTGGAAGTGACGCCATCATCAAAGGATATGCCTACAAAGACGAAACTTCTGTGGATGAATTGAAACATTATGCAAAAGACGCAGGAAAATCGGAAGAAGAAATCGCAAAAATTACGGAACCGAAAGTCGAATTCCGTTTTCTTGCCGATGGCGTTTTGATCAAGAAAAAGAGTTGATGCGTATTCTCTTCATCATTTATTTGAGTATTGGTTTTTGTGTTTTGAGTTGTTCTGAAAAAAAACCTGAAAAAACAGAAACCAATTCTTCATTTCAGCAAGTCTACGAAATGTCGGACATGGCTTTGCTCATGGAAAAAATGTATGCAGAATTGGAGAAAAATAGACCTATGGTTCTTGAGGGGAATTCAATTGGAGAATTTCCAAAAGAATTCAATAAAATCCATACTGCAGAAATGACGCCGAGTTTTCAACGCAATGAGGAATTCAACCGTTTGGCTGATCTTTATTTGCTGAATCTTCAAAATTTACACAATGTTGAAAAGGAAAATCCCAATCGGAAAGAAATCTATAACAACGTAGTGAAAAGCTGTATCACTTGTCATCGGTCTGATGCAGGTTGTATAGGTCCGGTCGATAGAATCGGGAAATTATTGATTGATTAAGGGGATTTTCTCCAAAACGAGTTTGATATTTTCATAGGTATTTTGAAGAATTTGAGGAATTTCACTTTGGTTTTTCCATTCGGCTATCCCAATTCCTTCTTCAGTTTGTGGAATTAATTCTTCATTTCCATCATAATCCATTTCATACCAATACGTCGCTTTTAACTTCAAGTTGTCTTGAAAATAAATATGGTAAGTAATTGTGATTAAATCTTTTAGAATCAAGTTGCTGATTCCGCATTCTTCCTCCACTTCGCGTACAGCAGCTATTTTGGGTGTTTCTCCAATTTCCAATTTACCTTTTGGTAGATCCCATTTATCCAATCGGTGGATGAACAAAATTTCTTTTTTTTGATTTTGAACCAAACCACCGGCAGCCTCTAAATATTCCAAATGATTTTTGAAATTTTCCCAAAGGCTATTCAAGTTATGGTGGTAAATGTTTACTTCTGTATTGGAGGAATTTCGCAATAAAGCCAATGCTTCTTCAAATTGACCTTCGTTGTTAAATGCTAAATTTTTTAGATTTGAAATAGGTTTTTCGCTAAGAATTAAGGCTTTTTCATTGTAAAAAACTTTGTACATTTGGGAACGTTTGTTCACAAATATAATTAAAAAACAACTCAAATGAATGTAAATACCGATAAAACCCGATTTTCCAAAAACCAAAAAGAGGCGTTTGTTTTTCTGTCCGATATGGAAAACTACCGACAATTGATGCCGGACGATACCAAATCCTTTGAAATTCATGAATCTGGTAATGGGTTTGCAGTGCAGATCGGTAGTTTGCCAAAAGTTGGGATGAAATTAAAGGAATCGACTCCAGATTCTCAATTGGTTTTTGAATCGCCTTCACCCAATTTTGAATATTATCTTACAATTAACATCGATCCGGTGGACGATTCCAGTTCAGATGTTTCTTTGAATTTTGATGGGAAATTCAACATGATGATCGAAATGATGGCCAAAGGTCCATTGACCAATTTTATCAATACAATCGCTACGAAATTGGGGCAGGTTTAGCTCTAAAATTTAAGAATTCTACTTCATGCTTATTGATAAAGTCACATCGAGCATGAGCCGGGGGCTTACCAGCGAAGCTGTCGAGATGTCGTCCTTAAATTTTACTTCACATTATTTTAAATCGGAAAACTTTTTACGTTTCTGAATGAAATATTGATACGGAACAAATTGTTTTGAAGAATACTTTTGAATGCCCGGTTTGCGGATTTTCATATAGTGGAACAATCTTTTGTAGAATCCGAAATGGGAATCTAAAACAGCCCAAAAATGCCCAAATCCCTCATAAAATAAGAAGACAATTCCTGTAATTCCATCAAAACTAAGTCGTAGAAATACAATCGGAAAAGCTTTCCAAGCTGGAAGATTTTTTACCAACATCCACAAACTGTTTCGGAAGTTGAGATAGGTTTTTTTTGGGTTGGAATTTTTAAGTGTTCCGCCACCGAGATGGTAGACTTTTGAAGCGCCGCAATAGTAAACTTTCTTTCCGTAATTGTTGATCCGCCAACAAAGATCGATTTCTTCCATGTGCGCAAAAAATCCTTCGTCAAATCCGCCTGAATTCAAAAATTCTTCTGTTCGGATAAAGAAACAAGCACCACTTGCCCAGAAAGTTTGGATCGTATCATCGTATTGTCCTTTATCTTCTTCCAAATCCCAAAAAACACGGCCACGGCAAAATGGATAGCCGTAATTATCGATAAATCCCCCACCGGCGCCGGCGTATTCAAATAGATTTGGGTTTTTATAATCCAAAATTTTGGGTTGAACCACGGCAATTTCAGCATTTGTAGCGAATAGATTTTCGATCGGTTCTAACCAATTTTCCGAAACCTGAACATCGGAATTGAGCAAGCAGAGAATTTCATAATTCTTTAAATCGGGAAGTTTTTTAATTCCTTCATTGTATCCTTTTGCATATCCGAAATTACCTTCGTTTTGGATGATTTGAATTTTTGGGAAATTAGCATTAATATAAGCAATCGAATCATCATCAGAAGCATTGTCTATGACAAAAAGATCAGCTGATTGGGAAAACTCAACGACAGAAGGAATGAATTCTTCCAATAATTTTCTTCCATTCCAATTCAATATGACAACGGCTGTTTTCAATAGTCGATTCCTTTTTTGTATTTCCATCTTTTGTGGCTCCATAGCCAATTGTCCGGTTGTTCTTGTATGGTTTTTTCTAATTTATGGAAGAATTGATGCACGGTTTCATAAGGTTCAAATTTTTCATTTTCCGGAAGAATTCTTTCGAAACTAGTGTGGTAATGACCTTGTTTGGTTTTTGTCATTTTACAATAAACGACTGCCATGTTTTTTTTGATGGCGATTTTGTCAAATCCGATAAATACTGGTGTATTTTGGTTGAGAAATTCTAAATCGTAATGGATGTTTGTCTTTTTAGGACTTTGATCGGCGACAAATAAATAAGAATATTCGCCATTATCTGTAGTACTGAGAATAAATCTTGCCGTTTTTTTCATGTCTAGTGGAACAGTCCCAAATTTCCCTCGTATTCCGTTGATCATTTCATTCCAAAAGTCATTTCTTACTTTATGGTAAACCGCATATCTATTTTTTGTGACCAAATGATTTCCTAAACCCACAAACCATTCCCAATTAAAATTATGTCCTGCCATCAGCATCACATCTTTTCCTTCTTTTTTACAGGTTTCAAAGACTTCTAAGTTGGAATAAGTATGTCTTTTGTCCAATTCTTTTTTGGAAATAGAAAAACTCTTTAAGGTTTCAACTAAATAATCTGCAAAATTTTTATAGAATTTTTTTTGAATGGATTTGATTTCAGCATCAGATTTTTCAGGAAAAGAATTTTTTAAATTGGTATAAATCACCTTTCGGCGATAGCCGATCAAATAGTTGAGCAACACGTAAATGAACCAAGAAAGACCATAGAGTACCCAAAAAGGCAAAAGGGAAAAAGTGTATAAAATGGCCTGAGAAATTCTTTTCATTTTCTGAATTTTACTGCGCAAATTTAAGACAATCCTGCCAAATTTTATCAACCGGAGGAGGTGCTATGATGGTGATTTCTTCCTTTTTTACAGGATGAATAAAATTGATTTTCCGGGCATGAAGCGAAATACTACCGTTAGGATTGGAGCGTTTGGCACCGTATTTCAAATCGCCTTTTATCGGATTTCCTATGAAACTTAATTGGGAACGGATTTGATGCGAACGTCCTGTAAATAAATCCACTTCAAGCAGCGAATAATTGTCCAAATTCCCGAGTAGTTTGTATTCGAGAATCGCCAATTTGGCTTCCGGAGTGGGTTTGGTGAAAACTGTGACCTTGTTGTTTTTTTGATTTTTTCTCAAATACTGTTCGAGTCGTTCAAAATCCTTTTCCGGTTTTCCTTCCACGATGGCCCAATATGCTTTTTTTACGTCTCGGGTTTTGAATAAATCATTCATCCGAGAAAGTGCTTTTCCGGTTTTGGCAAAGACGAGTATTCCACTTGTTGGACGATCCAAACGATGCACTAAGCCTAAAAATACATTACCGGGTTTTTGATCACGGATTTTAATGAATTCTTTTAAAGAATCAATCAAAGGAATATCACCTGTTGCATCACCTTGCGCCAATTCACCTGCTTTTTTGTTGATGATCAGCAGATGATTGTCTTCAAAAAGTATTTCGGGTTTTGTTTTCAAACAAGCAGAAACTAATTACTAATTACTAAAATCAATACTGTTCATTTTCATTTGGGAAATCTACAGATTTCACGTCTTGAACATATTGTTGAACGGCACCGGTGATTTCATCATAAAGGCTCAAATAGCGACGTAAAAACTTTGGACTGAACTCATGCGTCATACCGAGCATGTCGTGAACAACGAGAACTTGTCCGTCACAATGTGCTCCTGCGCCAATTCCAATGGTCGGAATGGAAATGCTTTCCGTCACTTTTTTGGCCAAAGCAGCAGGGATTTTTTCCATCACGACAGAAAATGCACCCAAATCTTCCAGTAATTTGGCATCATCTATTAATTTTTGAGCTTCAGCTTCTTCTTTCGCTCTAACTTTATAAGTTCCAAATTGATAAATCGATTGAGGAGTTAAACCCAAATGTCCCATGACCGGAATTCCGGCGTTGATGATGCGTTTAACCGATTTTTCGATTTCCTTACCACCTTCTAATTTTACGGCGTGAGCGCCAGATTCTTTCATGATTCGAACCGCAGAGTCTAATGCGCGTTGCGGGTCGGATTGATAAGTTCCAAATGGTAAATCGACAACGACCAACGCTCTTTTTGCTCCTCTGACGACAGACTGTGCATGGTAAATCATCTGATCCAGTGTGATGGGTAAAGTGGTTTCATGACCTGCCATTACGTTGGAAGCGGAATCTCCAACCAAAATCGCATCGATTCCACCAGCATCCACCATTTGCGCAATGGTGAAATCATAAGAAGTAAGCATGGAGATTTTCTCTTTTCCCTTCATGCTTCTGATGGTTTCAGTCGTGATTCTTTTTATTTCTTTATTGATAGACATTGCCTTCTAAATTTCGGCTAAGATAGGGTTAATTCATAGGATTTGTTTACTTTTGAATCGCCAAATTTTTTCCTAAATCATTCTCCATTAATTTCATGAGATTTTAATTTAGGTAAAAATAATATTGATATAATATGCAACCTTAATGATTAAAATAATCTTTAAAGTTGTATGAAACAAATGAAAAAAGCATAAAATAAACGCATGAAAATTACAGTTGTAGGTACGGGATATGTAGGATTGGTTTCGGGAACTTGTTTTGCTGATGTAGGAATAGAAGTGGTTTGTGTAGACATCGATGCACAAAAAATCGAAAAATTAAGAAATGGAATCATTCCGATTTATGAGCCCGGATTGGAAGAATTAGTTGTAAGAAACCATAAAAACGGAAGATTAAAATTTACGACTGATTTGGGCGAAGCCATTCAAGGAAGCGAAGTGGTGTTTATCGCTGTTGGAACACCTCCGGGTGAGGATGGATCTGCTGATTTGAGTTATGTTTTAGGTGTGGCAAAAGAAGTCGGAGAGAAAATGTCTGATTATTTGGTAGTGGCTACAAAAAGTACAGTTCCGGTTGGAACAGGTGTAAAAGTAAAAGCAGAAATTGAAAAAGCATTGCAAAACCGAAATTCAGATTTGGCTTTTTCAGTGGCTTCCAATCCTGAATTTTTAAAGGAAGGTGCAGCAGTTGAAGATTTTTTGAAACCGGACAGAATCGTAATCGGGACAGAAGACGAGCGTGCGCAAAAAATCATGCAAAGATTATACAAACCATTTCAATTGAGCGGCGAACGAATTGTGTATATGGATATTCCGTCCGCCGAAATGACCAAATATGCTGCGAATGCCATGCTGGCAACCAAAATCAGCTTTATGAACGATATCGCCAATTTGTGTGAAAGAGTAGGAGCCGATGTCAATATGGTAAGAAGAGGAATAGGGTCTGACCCAAGGATCGGAAATAAATTCATCTATCCGGGCGTTGGTTATGGTGGTTCTTGTTTTCCAAAAGACGTAAAAGCCATCATTCGTACGGCTAAACAATACGATTATGAATTGCGGGTTTTACAAGCAGTTGAAGATGTAAATGATGCGCAGAAACATATTTTGGTGGAAAAAGTAAAAAAACATTTCGGAAATGATTTGACCGGAAAAACTTTTGCGCTTTTGGGTTTGAGTTTTAAGCCCAATACAGACGATATGCGCGAAGCACCTTCACTGGTTATCATCGACGAATTGAAAAAATTGGGTGCAGAAGTAAAGGCTTATGATCCAGTTGCAATGGATCACGCCCGCGAATTTTATTTGGGTGACAAAGTGGAATATTGCAAAGATTCCTATGAAGCCGCCAATGATGCAGATGCGTTGTTACTCGTTACCGAATGGTCGGAATTTAGAATACCGAATTGGGATGTTTTGGGGAAATTGTTAAAAAACAAAGTGATTTTTGACGGACGAAATATTTATGATGCCAATTATCTGAAAGAATTAGGTTTTACTTATTATGGAATCGGTTTAAAAAACTAAATTTATCTTTACTAATTATTTGAAAATGAAAGTAGGAATTACCTTTAGTACATTTGATTTGCTTCATGCCGGACATATAAAAATGCTGGAAGAAGCCAAACGAAATTGTGATTATTTGATCGTAGGATTGCAAACTGACCCTACGATTGATAGACCGGAAAAGAATTCACCCACACAAACGATCGTGGAGCGTTACATCCAATTAAAAGGCTGCAAATTTGTAGATGAAATCATTCCGTATGCAACGGAACAGGATTTGGAAGATATATTGCGTTCGTTTAAAATTGATGTTCGCATATTGGGTGACGAATACCAAGATAAAAATTTCACAGGTCGTCAATATTGTGAGGAAAAAGGCATCGAATTATACTACAATAGACGAGATCACCGTTTTTCAAGTTCAGGTTTACGGAAAACCGTTCATGAAATCGAGAATTTAAAAATCATTCATAAAAAAGCCAATTGATTTGAATAAAACCATCATCATAACCGGCGGCGCCGGATTCATCGGTTCGCACGTTGTAAGAGAATTTGTGAAAAAATACCCGCAATACAAAATCATCAATCTGGATGCTTTGACCTATGCAGGGAATTTGGAAAATCTAAAAGATATCGAAAACGAACCGAATTATCTTTTTATCAAAGCCGATATCACAGATGAAATGCGGATGGACGAAATTTTTCAAAAATTCCGCCCAGATGGTGTGATCCATCTCGCTGCCGAATCGCATGTGGATCGTTCCATCAGTTCGCCTTTGGAGTTTGTAAAAACCAATGTATTGGGAACGGTCAATTTATTGAACGCTGCCAAAAGGCTTTGGAATGAGATGGAAGATGGATTCAATGGAAAAAGATTTCACCATGTTTCAACCGATGAGGTTTATGGCGCTCTGGGTGAAACCGGATTTTTTACGGAAGAGACGAGTTATGATCCTCATTCGCCGTATTCGGCTTCCAAAGCAAGTTCCGATCATTTTGTGCGTGCGTATGCCGATACCTATGGTTTGCCGATTATTTTGACTAATTGTTCCAATAATTACGGACCGAATCATTTTCCTGAAAAATTAATTCCGCTTTGTATCCATAACATCATCAACCGAAAACCACTTCCCATCTATGGTGACGGGAAATATACGCGGGATTGGTTGTATGTAATTGACCATGCAAAAGCCATCGATTTGGTATTTCATGAAGGAAGAAATGGGGAAAATTATAATGTAGGAGGGTTTAACGAATGGCAAAACATCGATTTGGTAAAAGAACTATGTCGCCAAATGGATGAGAAATTGGGACGAGAAAAAGGAGAGAGTGAAAAATTGATTACTTTCGTGAAAGACCGTCCGGGACATGATTTACGTTATGCAATTGACGCCAATAAAATCCATCAAGAATTGGGATGGAGTCCAAGTGTGACTTTTGAACAAGGATTGGGATTGACGATCGATTGGTATCTGGAAAATCAAGAATGGCTTAATCATGTAACCAGCGGTGATTATCAGAAGTATTATGACAAACAGTATAATTGAGTGGTTGAATGGTTGAGTAATTGAGAAATGGCTTTAATAAAATATCATAAAGATTTAATAGTGTACCAAAAAGCATTTGAGAGTGCAATGGAAATATTTAATCTCACAAAAACATTTCCTTCTGAGGAGAAATACGCATTGACCGACCAAATTAGACGTTCATCGCGATCCGTTTGTGGAAACTTAGCGGAAGCATGGCGAAAAAGAAGATATGAAAAATTATTTGTAAACAAATTAATCGATTCCGAAGGCGAAGCAGCTGAAACGCAAAATTGGTTAGATTTCGCATTGGCATGCAATTATTTGAATGAAGAAACGTACAAAGAATTATATATAAAATATGATGAAATATTGGCTATGCTTGTGAAATTGTCTAAAGATTATGAAAAATGGACTTTTCAAAAACATACTCAATAACTCAAATACTCAATAACTCAAGTAATTAATAATGAAGGGAATAATACTAGCAGGTGGTTCAGGGACAAGGCTTTACCCGTTGACGATTTCCGTCAGCAAACAGTTGATGCCGGTGTATGACAAACCGATGATTTATTATCCGCTTTCTACGTTGATGTTGGCCGGAATCAGAGAAATATTGATCATCACAACTCCGCAAGATTCCGAACCTTTTCAACGTCTTTTAGGGGATGGTTCTCAAATCGGATGCAAAATCGAATATAAAGTTCAACCAAGTCCGGACGGATTGGCGCAGGCTTTTATCATAGGAGAAGAATTTATCGGGGAGGATAGTGTAGCCTTGGTTTTGGGAGACAATATCTTTTATGGGAATGGATTGAGGGCATTGCTTGAAAGTAAAACCAAAGTAAATGGAGGTTGTGTTTTTGCTTATCAAGTTTCTGATCCTGAACGATATGGAGTAGTTGATTTTGATAACAACTTTAAGGCGCTTTCAATTGAGGAAAAACCAAAAAAGCCAAAATCAAATTATGCCGTTCCGGGTTTGTATTTTTATGATAATCGGGTAGTGGAATTTGCAAAAAATCTAAAACCATCGCATCGAGGCGAATTGGAAATCACGGATATAAACAAGATTTATTTGGACTTGGGCGAATTGGAAGTGGGCATAATGGGAAGAGGTACAGCTTGGCTGGATACCGGAACTTTTGATTCACTTCATGAAGCTTCCGAATTTGTCAAAATATTAGAAAAACGCCAAGGATTTAAAGTAAGTTGTATCGAAGAAATCGCTTATAGACTTCAATTTATAAATAAAGATCAATTGTTAAAATCAGCCGATAAATACGGGAAAAGCGGATACGGCGATTATTTAAGAAAAATTATTCAATAAAAATGAATTCAACCACCAACCAATGGACCGAAATCATCAGCTCAAAACACAAACTTTTTTCGCTCAATCTCAAAGAGGTTTGGCGGTACCGAGATTTGGTGTATATGCTGGTAAAACGAGATTTTGTTACCACATTTAAACAAACTTTATTAGGACCTGTTTGGTTTTTTATCCAACCGATTTTGACGACTTTGACATTTTTAGTCGTCTTCAAGGGAATAGCCAATTTACCGGTTGATGGACCGCCAATCGCATTTTATTTAGCAGGAACGACACTTTGGAGTTATTTTTCTACGACATTGAGTACGACATCAAATGTTTTTAGGGGAAATGCCCGGATTTTTGGTAAAGTATATTTTCCTAGATTGGTGATGCCTTTATCGATAGTGATTTCCAATTTGATGCGGTTTGGTGTTCAGTTTTTATTGTTCATTTTGGTGATCCTGTATTTTTTGATTTTTGAAAAAAATGTTTGGCCCAATTGGTGGATTTTAGCAACGCCTTTTCTGATCATTTTGATGGCCGGATTTTCATTGGGATTGGGAATGATTTTTTCCTCTATGACCACCAAATACAAAGATTTGAGTATGTTGTTGGGGTTTGGTATTCAATTGTTTATGTATGCAACACCTGTAATTTTACCGGTTTCCGGTATGCCGGAATGGGCGATTCCTTTTATTAAAGCCAATCCTTTGACTGGCGTATTTGAATGTTTTAAATTCGGATACATCGGATCAGGAAGTTTTGAACCAGGTATGTTGATTTATTCAGCAGTTTCAACTTTTATCATTTTGATGGTTGGAACTTTGATTTTTAATAAAGTTGAAAAATCCTTTATGGATTCTGTATAAATTGGAAGATGGGAAATATCGTTTTAGACATAGAAAATGTATCCAAACAATATCGTTTGGGAGAAGTAGGGACGGGAACCCTTTCGCATGATTTGAACCGTTGGTGGTCTGCAATAAGAGGAAAAGAAGATCCTTATTTAAAAATTGGAGATACCAATGATAGAACATCGAAGGGTGATTCTGATTATGTTTGGGCGCTACGTGATATCGATTTTAAAGTAGAGCAGGGAGAAGCCGTTGGGATCATTGGCAGAAATGGAGCCGGGAAATCCACCCTTTTAAAATTGCTTTCCAAAGTCACCAAACCGACCACTGGAACGATCAAATATAAAGGAAGAATTGCTTCCTTGCTTGAAGTTGGAACCGGATTCCATCCTGAAATGACCGGAAGAGAAAACATCTATTTAAATGGTGCAATACTTGGGATGACGCGTAAAGAAATCACCCGGAAATTTGATGAAATCGTAGATTTTGCGGGCGTTGAAAGATACATAGACACACCTGTAAAACGCTATTCGTCTGGAATGTACGTTCGTCTGGCTTTTGCGGTAGCAGCACATTTGGAATCTGAGATTTTAATTGTCGATGAAGTTCTGGCGGTAGGAGATGCAGAATTCCAGAAAAAGTGTTTGGGGAAAATGGGTGATGTCACAAAAGGAGAGGGAAGGACCATTCTTTTTGTGAGTCATAATATGGCAAGTGTTAAATCTTTGTGTGATAGAGGGGTTTTAATGCAGAATGGAAATATTGTTTTGGATACTGATGTTAATTCTGTAGTAGAACAATACTTTGCATATAATATAGGAGAAGAATTTAATAGATTAAACTTTACACCTGAAAAAGGCCAATTTTTAGAAAGCTTTAGTATAAAATCAAATTTACAAAATGTCATTGAAAGTGGTGAGAGGTTAAGATTTGAATTGAAACTGAAAAATCCGAAGTCTAATTTGTTGATTGATATAGGACTCTATAACACTCAAGATGAAAAGATATTTAATCTTTCAACTTCTTATTTTGATGTTGATACTAAAAGAGATAAAATAAATTGCATCTTCAAAAATAATTTGGTAGAAGGCAACTATTATGTTAATTTACTTATAACTGATAGTGATAAAAGAGAACATTATTCCAAGTGTTTAATGTTTAATGTTCTGAATGGAGATTACTATGGTCAGGGTAGATTAACTGAAAAAATACCTTCTAAAATTTTAATTGATCATGAATGGGAATAAAACAGTAACTGTAGTTGTTGCATCTTATAAATATGGACACTTAGCTGCGCATTGTATAGAATCTATATTATCTCAAACTGTTTTACCAGATAAAATATTATTTGTAGATGATGGTGTAGGAGATTGCAAACATTTGCCTAAAATTTATCCTCAAGTAGAATATATATTAAGAAAAAAGAATTTAGGTACTGCATCGAACTTTCAAGATATGCTCGATCGAGTTCAAACAGATTATTGTTTATTTTTAGGAGCAGATAATTGGTTGCGTTCAGATGCTATAGAATTACTAAAAAAAGTAGACGCTGATGTAGTTACCTATGATATTATAGTTACAGGTGAAATAAAAGATGAAATATTAGACGGGTGGTCAGAGAAAATGAAACCATTTTATGGAGATTTTTATTGGGACAGAGAAGGTGGACATCATGGATCAATTTTCTATAATGTTAAATTGGCGAAAAAAGTAGGCTACAGAGAATTTAAAGAAGGTCGTAGATATTCAACGGAAGATTTAAGGTTGTGGAATGGGTTATTAGAATATGGAGCAAAAGTAGGTTATATAAAGGAGGGGTTACTTTATTACCGTAGACATAAAGAAAACTTTAATAAATACGGGAAATACTTTTCACAAAACAATAATAGTAAGGGTATTAAAAGAATTATAAAAAGAATATATTATAAGCTTCGATACAATTATGAAATATAAAACTTATTCCATAATCGTAACTTACAATGCTACCCGCAATAATTGGTTGCAAAAATGTTTGGATTCTTTACTGAAATCTACTCTCAAAACAGAAATTGTAATAGTAGATAACCTTTCAACTGATGAAACAGTTAAAGTTATTAAATCAAAATACCCTTCGGTTCATTTGATTGAAAACAAGGAAAACAAAGGATTTGGTGGAGCCAATAACCAAGGATTAAAATATGCATTAGAAAGCGGCGGAGAATATTTTTTCTTATTAAATCAGGATGCTTGGGTTGAAGAAAATACCATTGAGAAGTTAGTTTATCAATTGAAAGGAAATCCGGAGTATGGTATAGTTAGTCCGCTACATCTAAATGGTGAGGGAAATGCGTTGGATCTTAAATTTTCTAATCAAATTTCTCCATATTCTTGCCCAAATCTTTATTCTGATTTTGTTCTGAATAAAGTCAAAAATGAAATTTATGAAACTAAATTTGTGTGTGCAGCTGCATGGATGATTTCAAAGGAATGTTTAAAAAAAGTTGGTGGATTTAATCCCGTATTTTATCATTATGGTGAGGATGATAATTATTGTCATAGACTACATTATCATAAACTAAAAATAGGAATTCATCCTAAAACGAGTATTTTTCACGATCGAAAGGATAGACCTAAATCACTTTATGAAGAAAGAGAAGAACAAAATAAAAGAACTATTTTAAACAAATTATCTAATCCAAATATTTCATCCATAAATCATCTTTACAAGACTAAAAAACAAATAAAGACAAAGATTTTGAAAAGCAAAATTCTTTTACAGAAAGACGCTTATAAGCACCTCAAAAAAGAATTAAAAATGATTGACTCAAATGAAGAGGAGTTAGTGAAAAACCTTGAAATTTCTAAAGTGGCAGATAAATTTGCATTTCTATAATTCAGCTACTATGATCTCTATCATCATCCCCACATACAATCGTGAAGATTTGATTCAAGAAACCCTTGACTCTATACTTGCCCAAAGCGAAACAAACTGGGAGTGTTTGCTGATTGATGATGGTAGCACAGATCAAACCTGGAATGTTTTGCAGAATTATTCATCAAAAGACGATCGATTTAAAATCTTCAAAAGGCAGGATTTCAATAAACCCAAAGGAGCAAATGCTTGTCGGAACATCGGAATCGAAAAATCGAATGGGGATTTTCTTTTGTTTTTAGATAGTGATGATTTGCTGGGGTTTGATTTTTTATCTTCGGTTAAGGATAAAATAACTAACACAAAAAATGATTTGATAATTTATCAGTCTGTTTATTTTTTTGAAAATAATTCCAATGAAGAAAACATCGTAAAAATAAACTCAGAAGAAAGTTTGATTACTTCATTTTTTAAAAAAGAATCTATATGGTTAATAAGTAATCCTTTGATAAAGAGTGCATTTATTACGAAAAAACAAATATTTTTTAACGAGAATTTATTGGCGGCGCAAGACTGGGAGTTTTTTATGAAAATCTTGTTGCTTAATCCTAAGCTTGAATTTAATCTGACCAATCAATCTAAGGTTAAAATACGAAAGCATTTGGATAATATTTCTCAAAATCCAACACTGCAACCTCAAAAATATTACCATTACTACAAAGCTCGGCACATCATCTTCAACGATTATTTGAATGCCGAACAGAAAGTTAATTTAGAGGAATATTACAAAGAATATTTGCAAAAAATCCTTTATGAATTGATTAAAATGATGAAATTCAATTGGGCTACAGAAATCATTTCAAATGAATCAAAAGGTTGGCGCAAACGCAAGAATCTATTCCTTTTAAAAACCTATAAACTCACAAAAAAAGGGCTATCCAAAATAACCCTTTCCTAATCTCAATTGAAAATATCGATTATTTTTTCACCTTAATGGTACATCCGATCGCCACTGTCGTTTCTTTGACAATCGGTTTTCCTGCTAATAAAGCATCAACTGCATCTTTTACAAAATGCTCGTCTGCGTCGTTTGCATCTTGGTAATTGTTATCAATCGTCCCGATGTATTTCACGATGTTTTTTCCATTTTCTTTGTTCAAAAGATAGACATGCGGTGTTTTGGTAGCGCCATATTGCGGATAAATCTTTTGGCCTTCATCCAGCAAATAAGGAAAACTAAATCCTTTTTCCTTTGCGCGAATCTTCATCTCTGCAAAACCATCTTCCGGCTGAACTGTTGGGTCGTTTGGATTGATCGCAATCACCGGATAACCCAGCGCTTTGTACTTTTTATTCAATGCGATGATTCGGTCTTCATAAGCAATGGCGTACGGACAATGGTTGCAAGTAAAAATGACGATAAATCCTTTGGCATCCTTAAAATCGGCTAACGAAACCATTTTATCGTCTATGTTTTTCAATTTAAAATCAGTCGCTTCGTCACCAACTGCATATCCGCTTGCGGTATGCGTTTTAGGTTCAATTGTCTCAGCAGAAGCAACTTCTACTGGTTTTTCCATTTGATTTTGACACGCAATCATCGAAATTGCAATAGTCAAAATGGCGAATAATTTATGCATAATTAACTGAAATTTAGTTGTTTAATGTAAATTGAATTCGTATTTATAAATTTTCATTGATCATGTCTTCCAATTCAAATTCGGTCATTTGAGACTCCCGAAAACCCAATTTCTTTCCATTTTTATAGAAAACCGTCGCAGGAATTCCTCCACTCCAAGTCGCATCTACATCCGGAATCCACATATTCATCCGTTTGATGTCATCCAACAAATAAACATCAACATCCAAATTATTTTTTTCTATGAATTTTTTGACTTTTGTATCCATCACTTTTTTAGTGTCGAGCGATACCAAAATCATTTTGTAATTGGGATTGTCTTTAAAACGCTCGTTGACAGCCATAAATTCAGGTAATTCTTCGATACAAGGTTTGCACCAAGTTGCCCAAAAATTGACCACATACAGAACACCGTCTTCTTTTTGGATGATCGGCTTCAATTCGTCGTAATTGACCGCTTTCAATACTTTTTGGGATTCCTGACCTTGGCAACCTATGAATAAACCTAAGGTCAAAATAAAGAATAAATTTTTCATACCGCTGAATTCCTCAAAAACCATACTACAAAAGATTTTTTAGGTTGAATTTACCAATATTTGTCGATTAAATAAACCAATTGCGCCATGACAACCGCGCATAATTTAATGTTCATTGGTTTAATTTGAATAAAAAAACCGTCTCTAATTTAGTAAGAATAGAAACGGTTTTGAAATATTTTTTAGTTGAATTTTACTTATTCATGATTTCTTCGATTTCTTCTACGGTAATCGGAATGTTTTTCATCAGATTTCTTGGTGCGCCGGAAGATTGGATGACATAGTCATCTTCAATTCTAACGCCTAAATTTTCTGCTGGAATATAAAATCCGGGTTCGTTTGTGAAAACCATTCCTTCGACAAATTTGTCCGAAAGAATTCCATAATCATGCGTGTCCAATCCCATGTGGTGAGAAGTTCCATGCATCATGTATTTTTTATAAGCGGGCCAATCTGGATTTTCATTTTGAACATCCGCTTTGTCGATTAACCCCAAATCGAGTAGGGAAGAAGTATAGATTTTCCCCATTTCTTTGTGGTAATCGTACCAATTATTTCCGGCAACCAATAGTTTTTCAGCTTCGTTTTTACAATTCAAAACGGCATTGTAAATCTCTTTTTGACGAGCTGAAAATTTGCCGTTTACCGGAATGGTTCTGGTCATATCGGACGAATAATTGGCATACTCAGCGCCCACGTCCATCAATAAAATATCACCGTCCTTACACTGTTGATTGTTTTGGATATAATGCAAAACATTTGAATTATAACCGCTTCCTATGATAGGTGTATAGGCAAAGCCTTTGGAACGGTTGCGCAAAAATTCATGTGCAAATTCGGCTTCGATTTCAAATTCCCAAACGCCCGGTTTGATAAATTCTAAGACTCTTCTGAATCCTTTTTCCGTGATATCACAGGCTTTTTGAATCAATTCGATTTCAACGGGTTCTTTGATGGAACGCAAACGCTGTAAAATAGGATTGCTTCTTAAATACGTATGTCCTGGATAATCATTTTGAAGCTTTTTGATAAAGCGGTCTTCTCTGGTTTCTACTTCAACAGTTGCGCGATAATGTTCGTTGGTGTTGACATAAACATTTTCTGCTTCATTCATCAATTGACGGAAGATTTTAGGGAAATCTTGAAGCCAATACACCGTTTTGATTCCGGAAACTTCAAAAGCTTGTTCTTTGTTTAATTTTTCACCTTCCCAAACTGCAATATGCTCGTTGGTTTCACGTAAAAATAAAATCTCCCGATTTTTTTCTTCATAAGCATCAGGGAAAATCACCAAAATACTTTCTTCTTGATCCACGCCGCTCAAGTAAAAAATGTCACGATGTTGCGCAAAAGGGAGCATGCTGTCTGCACTTACTGGATAAATGTCATTGGAATTGAATACTGCGAGAGATTTGGGTTGAATGGCATTTGCAAATTTCTTTCTGTTTTCAATAAATAAGGAAGAAGGAATTTGCTCGTATTTTGTCGTCATAAAATTTGTTTTTGCAAAACAAATGTAACGAACTTGAGGCAAAATGGAAAAGGAAACCCTTATAAAAAAAAGTAACTCCTCTTTCTTACGAATGAGGAGCTAACCTTAACCAACCTAAACCTATGAAAAAGCTATTAAGCTTTTATGTGTACAAATTTAAGGATTAATTTTTTATAAAAAAAATATTAAGATAAAATTAACCTACATTTTTTCAGGGGCAGCAATCCCCAATAATGACAGTGAATTTTCAATCGATTTTGCAACCCATTGACTAAGAGAAAGTCTGAATGACTTTAAATCATCATTTTCTGCTTTTAAAACCGAATGATTCTGGTAAAAAGAGTTAAATATTTTAACTAAATCATAAACATAATTGGCGATCAAAGCAGGGCTTAATTCTTCTGCTGCTTTTTGAATCGTTTCTTCAAAATTATGCAAATGTCGGATGATTTCAATTTCTGATTCATTGATTTCAAATTCTTTAGAATCAAATGCTTTCGGTGATTCTTTTCTTAAAATGGATTGAATTCGCGCAAATGTATACTGGATAAATGGTCCTGTATTTCCATTGAAGTCTACACTTTCTTTGGGGTCAAATAGAATTCCTTTTTTTGGATCAACCTTTAAAATATAATATTTCAAGGCGCCCATTCCTATGATTTCGTATAGTTTGTCTTTTTCTTCATCTGAATAGCCTTCGAGTTTTCCCAATTCAGCCGAAATTTCTTTGGCCGTTTGGAACATATCTTCCATCAATTCATCTGCATCTACGACGGTTCCTTCACGAGATTTCATTTTTCCATCAGGCAAATTGACCATTCCATAGGAAAGATGTTCCAATTGATCTGCCCATTTGTATCCCAATTTTTGGAGAATGAGAAACAAGACTTTAAAATGGTAATCTTGTTCATTTCCAACGACATAGATTAATTTATCGATGTCAAATGTTCCAAATCTTTCTACTGCCGTTCCCAAATCTTGCGTCATGTAAACAGAAGTTCCGTCTGAACGCAAAACCAATTTTTCATCTAGTCCGTCTTCCGTCAAATCAATCCAAACCGAACCATCTTCTTTTTGATAAAATACGCCGGAATCCAATCCTTTTTGGATCAAATCTTTCCCTAATAAATAGGTATTGCTTTCGTACTGAACATGGTCAAAATCCACACCCAATCTTTTATACGTTTCACCAAATCCGGCATACACCCAACCGTTCATTTTGGCCCAAAGTTCACGCACCTTTTCATCTCCGGTTTCCCATTTTCGGAGCATTTCTTGGGCTTCTAGAAAAAGAGGAGCATTCTTTTTTGCATCTTCTTCAGATTGTCCTTCGGCGACCAATTTTTTGATTTCTTCGCGGTAATGTTTGTCATATTCGACATAGTATTTCCCCACCAAATGATCGCCTTTTAACCCTGAAGTTTCAGGCGTTTCACTGTTTCCGAATTTTTCCCAAGCGATCATCGATTTGCAGATATGAATTCCCCGGTCATTGATGATTTGGATTTTTTGGACTTTGTTTCCGGCCGCTTTATTGATTTCCGCAACCGAATAGCCCAACAAATTGTTTCGGATGTGCCCGAGGTGAATCGGTTTATTGGTGTTGGGAGAGGAATATTCCACCATTACCGATTTAGAATTTGAATTCGATTTTATAAAACCAAATTCAGGATTCTTTGCATTTTCTTCTAAATTTTCCAACCAAAAGTATTTGGGGAAATCCAAATTCAAAAAGCCTTTTACGACATTAAAATCGATGATGATGCCTTGGTCTTTTAAATGATTTCCGATGGTACTTCCTATTTCTTCCGGACTCTTTTTGAGTTCTTTGATCAGCGGAAAAGTAACCAATGTGTATTGGCCGTCAAATTCCTTTCGGGTATTTTGAATCTCAAGCCGTTCCGGAACATAGTTAAAAATTTCGGAAATAGAGTTGGAAAGGATTTCTGCTGTTTTTTGTTTGAGATTCATTTTTTTTATTTTGAATGTTGAATGATAATTTTTAAATGAAATTTTGTCTATTTGAGTGCCAAATCTTTGATTTGGTGTATCGAAAACGATTCAATTTTTTTCTCGATACAGAATTTCTACAAAATTCCTAGTCGAAGTGACGAGAAGTTTCGAATTAATTTAAAATTCAACATTTAGCATTTAAAATTAATTGTTGGCAATGGTGGTAAAAACGTTTTGAACGTCGTCATCTTCTTCGATTTTTTCCAATAATTTGTCCAAATCGGCTTGTTGTTCTTCGGTCAATTCTTTGGTGACTTGGGGAATGCGGTCAAAACCGCTGGAAATGATTTCGATGTTGTTTTCTTCGAAATATTTCTGCAATTGTCCAAAGCTTTCAAATGGCGCATAAATCACCACATTTCCTTCTTCTTCAAACAATTCTTCTGCACCGTAGTCGATCAATTCCAATTCCAATTCTTCCATATCCAATCCTTCGCCGTTGACCGTGAAATTGCAAATATGGTCAAACATAAATTCGACCGAACCCTGGGTTCCCAACGTTCCGCCGGTTTTATTGAAATAACTTCTGATGTTGGCAACCGTACGGTTGTTGTTGTCCGTTGCGGTTTCAATCAGAACGGCAATTCCATGTAATCCATAACCTTCAAAAAGTACTTCTTTATAGTCCGCGGTATCTTTATCAGATGCTTTTTTGATAGCGCGCTCTACGTTTTCCTTCGGCATATTGGCAGCCTTGGCATTTTGGATCACGGCGCGAAGGCGGGAATTGGCTTCCGGGTTAGGACCACCGTCTTTTACCGCCATGGCGATGTCTTTTCCGATGCGTGTAAAGGTTTTGGCCATCGTGGCCCAACGTTTCATTTTTCTTCCTTTTCTAAATTCAAAGGCTCTTCCCATGTTTTGAGGTTTTTAGCGTTGCAAAATTAAGGGAATTTGGGTAAATGAAAAATGGAATAGGGGAGAATTTATTTTCCTGGAATACCAAGAATCAATCAGAAATTAATTTTCACAAAAATGAACAGTAAAAAATTAAAATTCTGGATGAAATTTCTAAAATAATTTAAAGGAATTTAAGCTTCCGGCTTGGGACTTTTGGCGATTATTTTCCGCATCAAACCCGGAAACCATCTTTGGATACAGACAAATAATTTTCCATGACCGGTAAAAACATAATTTCTTTTGCGTTGTAAAATGGCTTTGGTCATCTTTTTTGCAGCTTTTTCTGCAGGCCAAATCAAATTGGCTGGTCGCGGATCAGGTCTCTCCGGATGCCAATTCCCATCGTTGTCGATTCTTGTGATTTCTGATTGAACAAATCCGGGATGCATGGTAGTACAACTCACTCCTGTGCCCATTAATTCTATTTGCAAAGTTTGTCCAATTGAATTTACAGCAGCTTTTGAAGCGCCATAAGCTCCTAAATTTGGACTAGGTAAAAAAGCACCAACACTACCGACCAAACCGATTCTGCCTTTGGTTTGTTTCAAATAGGGCAATGCATATTTCACCGTCAAAGCCAATCCGGTCACATTGCCTTGAAATTGTCGGTTCCAATTTTCAGCAGTTAGATTTTCCAAACTCCCAAAAACCCCAAATCCTGCATTGGCAATCACTACATCGAGTCTTCCAAAATTTTTGATGATTACTTGTATCGTTTTTTCAATTTCTTTCTCATCCATGATATCACAAGTAATTACATAAGATTTTCCTCCAGATTGTTTGATTTCTTCTGCTACTTGATCCAGCAGTTCTTTGCGTCTTGATGAAAGAATTACGATGTATCCTAATTTTGCCCATTCAAAAGATAATGCTTTTCCGATTCCGGAAGATGCGCCTGTTATCCAAATAACTTGGTTTTGATTTTTATTCATGGTGGTTATTTTTTAGTAGAATTCGAATATAATGAGCTATATTTTTTAAATCATCTGTTTCTCTTTAGTTTCAATCATGATATGAAAAAACAAATTTTCAGAACTAAACATCCATTCATCTACAAAGTTGGCTTTTGAAATAATTATTTTGGGTGAAATGTCAAGTATTTAATTGTCAGTGTATTGATTAAATCAAATTTAAGCTAAATTAAATAGTAGTGCATGATTAAATAATAATTTTATAATCAAAAAAACGGACATCTTTTCAGATATCCGTTTCAAATCAAATTATTGAATAATCAATTTAGTTTTCAACCAAAACCCATTCGCCACTATCGATTTTGGGTTTTGCTACTTTGTATTTCATCTCTTGTTTTTCTCCAGTAGAAATATTTCGGATCGCTACTTTGTCGTTGGGTAAGATTTTAACCACACTTCTCGGAGCGGTTACTTCTTGACGTTGTTGCGCGGGAGCACCGGTAGAAGAAGTTGAACTGCTGTAATATCCGTTGTTGTTGGAAGATGAAGAAGAACTATCTTCTGCACCTCGATTGGTTTCTACTTTTTCTTGTTTAACCTGTTGACGCGCTTGTTGGATTTGTTCAGGATCTGGTGTTGGGATTTCACCTTTGAACAAGAAAGAAATGATTTCTTTGTTTACGCGATCTAACATGCGTTGGAATACAAAAAAGGACTCCTGTTTGTAAATCACCAATGGATCTTTCTGCTCATAAACAGCATTTTGAACGGAACGACGTAAATCATCCACATCGCGTAAATGTTCTTTCCAGTGTTCATCGATCAAACTTAAAACGATTCCTTTTTCAAAATCTTTGATCAATTTTTTACCTTGAGATTCATAAGACTCCTTCATATCAGTTACCACCATCAGCGTTTTTGTACCGTCGGTAAAAGGAACTTGAATTCGGGTAAATTGATTGTTCGGATTTTCATAAACATGAGCGATCAACGGGAAAGCTTTTTCAGCTTGACGTTCTACGTGTCGTTGATAATCGGCAACTGCAGCATGATAAACTTTTTCGGTTAAATCACGTGTAGAAATCGATTTGAATTCACCTTCAGAAATCGGTGTATCCATGGTGAAATATTTGATCAAATCAAATTCCAATTGTTTGAAATTCTCATTGTTTTTGGCTTCACCTACGATGGACGCAGCCGTATCATAAATCATATTGGCGATGTCCACATCTAGTCTTTCCCCAAACAAAGCATTTTTACGACGACGGTAAATCACCTCTCTTTGTTTGTTCATCACATCATCGTATTCGAGCAAACGCTTACGGATTCCGAAATTGTTTTCCTCCACTTTTCGTTGCGCACGTTCTATGGATTTCGAAATCATCGAATGTTGGATCATGTCTCCGTCTTTATGTCCCATACGGTCCATCAATTTGGAAATCCTTTCAGACCCAAATAAACGCATCAAATTATCCTCTAGCGAAACATAGAAAAGCGAACTTCCAGGATCTCCCTGACGACCGGATCGCCCTCTCAACTGACGGTCAACCCGTCTCGAATCATGTCTTTCCGTACCTATGATCGCCAAACCTCCGGCTTCTTTTACTTCCGGTGTCAATTTGATGTCCGTACCACGACCCGCCATGTTGGTAGCGATGGTTACAACGCCTGAACGACCGGCTTCCGTTACGATATCGGCTTCTTTTTTGTGTAATTTGGCGTTGAGAACGTTGTGTTGGATCTTACGCAATTGCAAAGCGCGACTTAACAATTCTGAAGTTTCAACGTTTGTGGTTCCCACAAGCACCGGACGTTTTTGGTTTTCTGCCAAATCGACGATGTCCTCGATTACTGCATTGAACTTCTCACGGTTCGTTTTGTATACTTTGTCTTGTAAATCTTGTCGGGCAATTGGTCGATTGGTCGGAATCGCTACAACGTCCAATTTGTAGATTTCCCAGAATTCGCCTGCTTCTGTTTCTGCTGTACCGGTCATTCCCGCCAATTTGTTGTACATACGGAAATAATTCTGTAAAGTAATGGTCGCAAAAGTTTGGGTTGCCGCTTCGATTTTTACATTTTCTTTGGCTTCAATCGCTTGGTGCAATCCATCCGAATAGCGACGACCGTCCATGATACGACCCGTTTGTTCGTCTACGATTTTTACCTGACCATCCATTACCACATACTCGTTGTCTTTTTCAAATAGGGTATAGGCTTTTAGCAATTGGGTCAAAGTATGGATGCGTTCTGATTTGATGGAGAATTCTCGGAAGAATTCTTCTTTTTCCGCCACTTCTTCTTCTTTTGGAAGATTTTTTGATTCGATTTCCCCGATTTTGGTCGAAACATCAGGCAAAATAAAGAAGTTTGGATCTTCCATACCTTGTGACATGTATTCGATCCCTTTATCGGTCAAATCAACCTGGTTGTTTTTCTCGTCGATGACGAAATATAGATGTTGGTCTACTTGTGGCATTTCGCGGTTGTTGTCGGCGATGTAAATGCCTTCTGTTTTTTGCAATTGGGTACGGATTCCTTCTTGACTTAGGAATTTGATCAAAGGTTTGTATTTTGGTAATCCTCTGAAAACTTGGTACAAATGAAATCCACCGTCTTTTTTATTTCCTTCGTCAAATAATTTTTTGGCTTTGTTCAGGGTTTTACCCAATTCTTCTCTTTGAACGTTGAATAATTTTTCAATTTTCGGTTTCAAAGCATCGAATTCCTGACGATCTCCTTGCGGCACTGGACCTGAAATGATCAAAGGCGTACGGGCATCATCGATCAAAACCGAATCGACCTCATCGACGATCGCGAAATTCAATTCTCTTTGCACCAAACTCTCCGGCGTATTGGCCATGTTGTCACGCAGGTAATCAAAACCAAATTCATTATTGGTTCCATATACGATATCTGCTTTGTAAGCATTTTTACGTCCTTCAGAATTCGGTTGGTGGTAATCGATACAATCCACACGCAAACCATGGAATTCAAATATAGGAGCCATCCAAGCGGAGTCACGTTTGGCGAGGTAATCATTAACCGTTACCAAGTGTACACCACGTCCGGTTAGTGCATTTAGATAAACCGGAAGAGTTGCCACTAGGGTTTTACCTTCACCGGTTTGCATTTCGGCGATTTTTCCTTGATGAAGCGCTGTACCACCGATCAACTGAACGTCATAGTGCACCATATCCCAAACCACTTCTTTTCCGGCCGCATCCCATGAATTTTTCCAGATGACATTTTCATCGTCTACAACTTGGACATAATCTTTTGTAGCGGATAGTTCGCGGTCAAAAGCGGTAGCTTTTACTTGGATTTCAGGATTGTTAGTGAAACGTTTTGCGGTTTCTTTTACGACAGCAAAAGCTTCTGGAAGAATGTCCATCAGGATTTTTTCTTCGATTTCGTAGGCTTCTTTATTGATTTTGTCGATTTGTTCAAAAATGGCTTCTTTCTCATCGAAATTTTCCAGAGATTCCGCTTTGGATTTTAATTCGGCAATTTCAGCTTTCTGCGCTTGTGTTCCTTCAGCCAATTTGGATTTGAATTCGACAGATTTTTCTCTCAATTGGTCATTAGACAATTGCTCAATTTGCTTTTCAGCCTGTAATGCCTTGTCGGCATATTTTTGTAATTCTTTTACGTCTTTTTGATTTTTATCGCCTAAAAAACCTTTTAATACTTTTTCAATAATACTCATGATTCATTTTTTTCATCAAGGACTTGATTGTTCATTGTGAAAATCAGTCCGTGAAAAGGTTTATTTTTTTATGAAAAAAAGCCCTAATTTGGGCTTTGGTGTTTAATATTCATCTTCGTTCCATAGGAAATCATCGTCTGTAGGGTAGTCAGACCAGATTTCTTCTATACTTTCATAAGAATCACCTTCGTCTTCTATGGATTGAAGGTTTTCCACAACTTCAAGTGGGGCGCCGGTACGGATGGCGTAATCAATCAATTCATCCTTTGTTGCCGGCCAAGGTGCATCACTTAAATAAGATGCTAATTCTAAAGTCCAATACATATTCTAAACTTTATTTATCGTTTATTTTTTTACTAAATTTTTCTTTTGCCTGTCTGAAAATCAGGCGGTTTTCCCGAATCAAATAATTTGCCAAAAACGAGGTTGTCAGGTTTTGTTTCGAATTTTTTTATTTTTGGGCAAATGTATCGAAAAAAATGACAAATAAAATAAGTAATTTATTCAAAATTCAATATCCGATTGTTCAAGCCGGAATGATTTGGAATAGTGGGTGGAAACTGGCCTCAGCCGTTAGCAATCAAGGTGGTTTGGGGCTGTTGGGAGCCGGAAGTATGTATCCCGATGTTTTAAGAGAGCACATCATCAAATGCAAATTGGCGACCGACAAACCCTTTGGTGTCAACCTTCCGATGTTGTATCCGGACATCGATCAACACATCCAAACCATCATTGAAAATAAAGTTCCCATCGTTTTTACATCAGCAGGAAATCCAAAAACTTGGACGGAAACACTTAAAAAAGAAGGGATTACGGTGGTTCATGTGGTGAGCAGTGCCAAATTTGCATTAAAATCAGAAGAAGCCGGAGTAGACGCTGTTGTGGCAGAAGGATTTGAAGCGGGCGGACATAATGGCAGAGATGAAACCACGACTTTTTGTCTGATTCCTGATGTACGGCGGAAAATCGAGATTCCTTTGATTGCTGCAGGGGGAATCGCAACAGGTCGTCAAGTGGTGGCAGCGATGGTACTTGGTGCAGATGGTGTACAGATCGGGAGTCGATTTGCGGCGACTTATGAGTCTTCATCACATAATGCTTTTAAAGAAACCATTGTTGATACAATTGAGGGTGGAACAGAATTGACTTTAAAAGAATTGGCACCGGTCCGATTAATTAAAAATGGTTTTTACGAAGAAGTAAAAAAAGCCTATGAAAATGCAGCGACAAAAGAAGATTTGATTCAACTTTTGGGGAGGGCAAGAGCGAAGAAAGGAATGTTTGAAGGGGATTTAAAAAATGGAGAATTGGAAATCGGACAAGTAGCTTCCTTGATTGATTCGGTGGTTTCGGTGGAAGAAGTTTTTAAAGAGTTGTTAACCGAAATCAGAGAATTGAAGCTAGATTTTAATACAATATTTTAATTCGTAGTACATTATTAATTAGGGTTTTGTCATGATTTTTAATTGTTTTACATCAAAAATCATGACAAAATGTTTACTTTTTATAATGGACAAGTTCTACCAACACATAACTCCTACAGAGCTTTCGTTGTGTAATTTATTAACAATCAATATTACTAGTGCGTTGATCTAATTATTTCTTCTCATAATTAGCAGGATCCAAAGCGCTCGGTGACCATTGTTGCAAAAATTCCATTACTTTTTTCTGACTATGGCCTTTTCCTTCTTCGAGATATCCTGAACTTTGGGTGTGGATCCGATTTCCTTTACCATCCAGAATTACAAATACCGGAAACCCAAATCGCTGCGGATAATCCAAAGTTTTCAAAACGTCCAGATTCTGATTTTCCTTGCTGTAATTCACATGAACCACTTCATAATTTTCAGCGATGTATTTTTTGAGTTCTTCGTCGGTCGTGGTCAGTTCATGAAACAATTTACACCAGCCGCACCAGTTTCCACCCAATTGTAAGAATACATGTTTGCCTTCCGCATTTGCTTTTGAAACGGCGTTGGCGATTTCGGCTTTGGCGTCAGCTTCCGGGTGATAAACACTAAATTTTTCTTGTGCATTTCCGAATTGGATTCCCAATAGGAATCCCAAAACTAAGATGGTATTTTTCATACAGTCAAAGGTAAATTATCTATTTTGAATTTTATTTATTTTCAACTCAGATTTATCCATTTGGGAGGAAATAAAGGGGATGCGGGGTGCGAGAAAATATCCTGTAAGACTGGCAAAAAGGATGAGTGTCAGATAATCAAATCCTGTCAAAGTCGTAAGGAGAATCGTAGTACTCATCGGGGTTCTCGTTACACAGGAATTTATGGCAGCCATGCAGCAAACGATGGTTAATCCTAAATTTAATCCCGGGAAAAAATGATGAATAATCAATCCTACTGCAGCTCCTGTAAAAAATAAGGGAATGATAAATCCGCCGCGCCAACCCGAGGTCACCGTAACGGAAATCGCGATGATTTTGAAAATCAAAATGGCCAACAAAGGTGCCAGCGCAAAATCTTCCTGAATCAAATGGTTGATTTGATGATGCCCAAAGTATCGAGTGATCGGGAAATAAAAGGCAATTAGTCCCAAAATAACACCTCCGATCAGGGTTTTGATATAAATCGGCAGCGGATAGAATTCAAATAATTTTTTTAAAAATTTCGTAGCATAAATAAAAAACCAAGCCACCAAAACCCCTACCAATCCAAATAAAATGGCATAACCAAAATCAAAAACATTTGAATATTGATATTCCGGTAAATCCCAAATAGCGCCCAAACCGGTTTGGATGATAAAAGCAAAAACTACATAACTAAAACAGCTCGAAACCAATGCCGGAATGATCGCTTTGTAATATTGGACCGCATGTTTATGGTGTAAAATTTCCAATGAAAATAAACTACCGCCAAGTGGCGCACCGAAAAGCGCCGTAAACCCGGATGCCATTCCTGCAATGCTCAGCGATCGCAATTCCTCGCCTTTTAATCGTAAGAGTTTTCCTATATAACTTCCCGTGGAACCCGTAACTTGCACCAATGGAGCTTCCGGCCCCAAACTTCCTCCGCTGGCTACACAAAGTAAAGAAGAAAGGATCATGGAAGGATTGTTTTTGGGATCCAATTTTCCTTTGTTGAAACGAATGTTGTTTACGATCAGATGAATTTCACCGGGATCTCCTATAAAATGAATGATCAAACCCGCTGCCAGTCCACAAATTGCCATAAGCGGAATGACCAACCATCCCTGGAATACACCCAACAAATGGGTTAAATATTCCAATCCTAACCAATACAATCCTGCGATGATTCCGCCCAATAATCCGAGAAAAGCCCATAAAAGAAACATCCGGCTAAACACAAAAGGATTAAACCGTATGGGTTGATCCAAAATGTTCAGGTAGGTGATTAACTTTCTTTTTTGTTTCAGTTTCACTTTGCAAATTTAGAATAATGATCAAGCTACAAAGACCTTTTTCGTTAATTTTGACTGTCAATTCTTCAATTCATCCAATTTCTTTAAATTCTTATAGGATTATCATTAAAATCACATCTGAAAATCTATATATTTGTTTCTTTAAATTGAATCATCTATACATAATTTAAAAAATAGACTTTAGAATTGAGAAAATTATATTTTAAAGAGTGGATTTTAAACGAAGCAATTTTATTTGAAGTCCGGTGTTTATTAAGGGTTTAAAGATTTATGAATCATATTGACCAAATCAAAAATTACTTTAAACAAACGCATTAGAAAAAATGAACACACGCTATTTAGACCTTATCGAACAATCTTTTTATTTTCCTACGGAAGAATTTACCCTGGTAGACGGAAATCTTCAATTTCATGGAATCGATCTGATGAAATTGATTGAAGAACATGGTACTCCATTGAAATTCACTTATTTACCCAAAATTTCTCAAAATATCCAACGAGCGAAATTTTGGTTTGAATCGGCAAGGAAAAAGTTGGGTTACAAAGGAAAATACAATTATTGTTATTGTACCAAAAGTTCGCATTTTCATCATATTCTTGAAGAAGCACTCAAAAACGATATTCACATCGAAACTTCTTCTGCTTATGACATCAACATTGTGGAAAGTCTTTTGGACGAAGGACTATTGACCAAAGACCAATATGTCATCTGCAATGGATTTAAACGAGCCCAATACATCGAAAACATCGCAAGACTCCTCAACAACGGTCATAAAAAAGTGATGCCTGTGATCGATAATTATGAAGAATTGCCGTTGTTACTTGAAGCGACCGATAAGAAATTTGAAATCGGAATCCGAATTGCATCTGAAGAAGAACCGAAATTTGAATTCTATACTTCTCGTTTGGGAATTGGGTACAAAGACATCGTTCCGTTTTATAACAATTATGTGAAAGACGAGAAAAATGTCAAACTGAAAATGCTGCATTTCTTTATCAATACAGGGATTAAGGATAATTCTTATTATTGGAACGAACTCAACAAATGTTTGCAGGTGTATGTGAAATTGAAGGAAGTTTGTCCGACGTTGGATAGTTTGAACATCGGTGGTGGATTTCCGGTGAAAAATTCTCCAAGTTTCGAGTTCGATTATGCTTATATGGTCGAAGAAATTTTGAACCAAATCAAAATCATCTGCGACGATTGGGAAGTTCCGGTGCCGAACATTTTTACCGAATTCGGTAGTTTTACAGTAGGCGAGAGCGGTGCGATGATTTATAAAGTTTTGCAACAAAAAAAGCAAAATGACCGGGAGTCTTGGAACATGATTGATTCATCATTTATGACAACTTTACCGGACGCTTGGGCGATCAATAAACGTTTTGTGTTGTTTCCAATCAACCGTTGGCAGGACCGATATGAACGGGTTTTACTCGGTGGACTAACTTGTGACAGTGACGATTATTATAATTCTGAACAGCATGTCAATGCGATTTATCTCCCGAAATTCAACCAAAATAAACCGTTGTACGTCGGGTTTTTCAATACAGGAGCCTATCAGGACAACATTGGCGGATTTGGAGGCATTCACCATTGTTTGATACCGCAACCCAAATATTTATTGATCGACGAGAATCACGATGTCGAAGTGTTTTCCGAACAACAATCCCATGAAGATGTGTTGGATATCCTCGGATACAATCAATTTCATACCTCAAAAAAACAAATTCAAACAAATAAAAAAACCAAAACAAAATGAGCAAAGGACCGATCAGTCAGTTCATCGAACACAATTACAGACATTTCAACGCAGCGGCTTTAGTTGATGCTGCGAAAGGATATGAAACCCATATCAACGAAGGTGGAAAAATGCTCGTTTCCCTTGCTGGAGCCATGAGTACTGCCGAGTTGGGAATTTCTCTTGCTGAAATGATCAGACAAGGAAAAGTAGACATCATTTCTTGTACTGGAGCCAATTTGGAAGAAGATGTGATGAATTTGGTAGCGCATTCGCATTACAAGCGCGTCCCAAATTACCGTGATTTGACGCCGCAAGACGAATGGGATTTGCTTGAAAACCATTACAATCGCGTGACCGATACATGTATTCCGGAAGAAGAAGCTTTCAGAAGATTGCAAAAACATTTGGAAGACGTTTGGTACAAAGCTGAAGCAAATGGCGAACGGTATTTCCCACATGAATTTTTATACCAAGTGGTGAATTCAGGTGTTTTGGAGCAATATTATGAAATCGATCCAAAGGATTCATGGATCGTGGCTGCGGCTGAGAAAAACATTCCGATCGTCGTTCCGGGATGGGAAGATTCTACGACCGGAAATATTTTTGCTTCCAACGTGATCAAAGGAAAATTAAAAGCTTCAACCGTAAAATCGGGAATCGAATATATGGTATGGCTCACCGAATGGTACAGAGCCAATTCAGGTGGAAAAGGAGTAGGTTTCTTCCAAATCGGTGGAGGAATTGCAGGTGATTTCCCGATCTGCGTTGTACCGATGATGTACCAGGATTTGGAATGGACAGATGTTCCTTTTTGGTCTTATTTCTGTCAGATTTCCGATTCGACGACTTCTTATGGATCGTATTCGGGAGCAGTTCCCAACGAAAAAATCACTTGGGGGAAATTGGACATCAATACACCGAAATTCATCGTAGAATCAGATGCAACGATTGTTGCACCGCTGATTTTCGCATGGATTTTAGGGCAGTAGAAAGATTAATTTGAAAAATAAAAAAGGGTGACTGGAAATGATTCAGCCACCCTTTTTGTTGGTTAGAATTTTATATTACATCGCATCTATGCGCATTTTGGTATAAGCAACTACCAAACCGCTGAACCAATCCCAATCTACCGATTTATAAGGGTATTTTGCCATAAACTCAGGACTGTCACCAAATAAAAAATCATAATTTTCTTCAAAATCAGCTTTGTGTAACCAAAGGACTTTATCTCCTTTTTTTACATAATAAGATTTAATGATTCCACCACCAATTCTAGGCGCTGCGCCAAATTTCACTCCTTGTGTTTCTTTGGCAAATGGATCATGGTAAACATCTATATAATCACTGAAATCAGGATTGATCAATTGCATCAAAAATTCTTTATCGTCCTTTTTATTCTTTAAAGAAACGGTTTGGTTTACAAAGTAAATTTGATCATTGGAAGTAATTTTTTTTAAGCTATTTCGTTTTCCCATTCCATAATTGCTGAATTTTTCCGTTACCTTATTGTATTTCTCAAATCCACTTGCATATAAAAAAGCTTCTTTGATTTGATCTGCATCATAGGTTTCTTTTTTATCGGTGATGCTGTCTTTGAAAACCATTTGGGCGATTTGACCCTTTTTGGTAATGATGGTTTTACAATAACCTCTGTGTTTCGTTCCATCTTTCATGATGACGGTAGAAACTTTTTGGGTGGCAGGTTTATTAAATCCTTCGTTGAAATAATAGGTTTTCAACATTTTTAACTCTTCGTCCGTGTATTTCACTTTGTCTTGCGCATAAGACAAACCAAAACAAACCAATAGAACCATAGAAAGGAATTTAGTTTTCATAATTTTAGTTTTTAGAATTTTCAGTAAATATGATTCGAAATTTTTTGATTCGAAATTATTTTAAAGGAAATCTACAGTTAAACACCCCAAAATACGGCAATTGCCTTATTCGATACAGATGTTATAAAAAGTAGAAATGATGATGTCATGGATAAATTTGATCAGTACATTTAAAATTTTTACTGTAATTATTTTGTCAGTTTCCCAAATGGGTTATAATGGGGGTAAACTAAAAAACGATAAATGAACTACAAAGTCAAAACCCATAACCAACTATCGCCGATTGATGTTGAACGGATCGTCAATTTCTTATATGAAAATCTAGACCAGTATGGCGATACCAAGTCTGCCATCAGAAAAGCGATCGAATATGCCATGAAAGAGCGTGCAAGTTTAGGAGGTTATGTTTTTACGGCAGAAAAAGACGGCGAAATCGCCGGAGCGGTTATCGTCAATAAAACGGGAATGGATGAATACATTCCGGATAACATTTTGGTCTATATCGCTGTTCATAAAGAACACCGTGGAACCGGAGTTGGGAAATTACTGATGGAACACACCATCGCCAACTGTAAAGGTGATATCGCACTTCACGTTGAGAAAGACAATCCTGCCAAATTTTTATATGAAAAATATGGATTTACCAATCCTTATTTGGAAATGAGATTGAAAAGATAAGTGGATTGATTTCATTTAGAATCAATTCAATACATGTTTAATTTAAAAACTAAATTTTGTTAATAGTACAAGTAAAAGAATCAGAAAGTATAGACAAAGCCATTAAAAGATACCGGAAAAAATACCAACGAACCAAAGTCTTAAAGCAAATCAGAGCAAATCAACAATTCATCAAAAAATCCATAGAAAAAAGGGAACAAAGAAAAAAAGCGGTTTATAAACAGCAATTTTTGAACGAGCAAAACGAAATCTGATGCAGATTCATCTACTAGATTTATCGATTTTTGTGTTGTACATGATCGCAATGATCGGTGTGGGAATTTATTTCATGCGAAAAAACAAATCCAACGAGGATTATTTCGTAGGTGGTCGTAATATGAGCGCTGGTCATATCGGTCTTTCTGTCGTTGCGACAGACGTAGGCGGTGGATTTTCCATCGGTTTAGGAGGTTTGGGTTTCGTGATGGGATTATCTGGGAGTTGGATGCTTTTTTCAGGATTGATCGGAGCTTGGTTAAGTGTGGTTTTTCTCATTCCCAAAATTTATCCGATTGCCAAAAAACATCAATTTTTAACCTTTCCTGAAACATTAAATTTTCATTATAACAAAAAAGTAGCACTGGTCGCCGGAATCATTTCGCTCATCGGCTACATCGGGTTTACGAGTTCCCAGATTCTCGCCGGAGCCAAACTGGCTTCTGCAACTTTCCCAAATTTTACGATCAAAGAAGCGGCTCTACTCATGGGTGTGATCGCAGTTGTCTATACCGTAATCGGCGGGATCAAAGCCGTAATTTATACCGATACGATTCAGTGGATGATCTTAATGGTCGGATTGTGTTTCATAGGAATTCCAATCGCTTATTTTAAAATCGGCGGTTGGGATGTGATTCAACAAAGCTTACCTGCGGAATTTTTATCATTTACCAATGTTTCTTGGCTCACTCTTTTCAATTGGCTCATCACCATCGTCCCGATTTGGTTTGTGGGTATGACTTTGTACCAAAGGATTTATGCTTGCCGAGATGAGAAAACCGCAAAAAAAGCATGGAAAATCGCCGGACTTTTTGAGTGGCCTGTGATGGCTTTTATGGGCGTAATTCTAGGAATGTTTGCCAGAGTTGCATTTAATCAAGGAATGTTTACGGGAATTGGGTATGCTCCCGGTTCAGAAATGGACGCAGAATTGGGTTTGCCATTATTGTTGACCACGGTTTTACCGATCGGATTCATCGGACTGATGATGTCAGCTTATTTTTCAGCGATCATGTCTACGGCTGATAGTTGTTTGATGGCGGCTTCCGGTAATTTCATGACTGATATTTTGGGATATTTCAAAGGAGAAGGAAAGTACAATCAAGTCCGTTTGTCTCAATTTGTCACCTTAATCATCGGTGCTTTGGCGATTGTATTGGCCACGATGATGCAAAACGTTTTGGACCTCATGCTTTATTCGTATGCTTTTATGGTTTCTGGGCTACTAGTTCCTGTTTTGGGTGCTTTGATTTGTAAAAAACCATCTTCAAAAGCAGCTTTGATCGCGATGATTTTGGGAGGAGGAACAACTTTGATTTTAATTTTAAGTAAAATAGAATTACCTTTTTCCCTCGATGCCAATTTCTTTGGAATTTTAATCGCAACAATTAGCTTTATAGTAGTCCAAAATTATTCAAATTATAAACAAAAAACATGGCAGAATTAATCATTCGAACCAAAAAAATACAAGAAAATATTCAGTATTTGAGCCAATTTCTTTCGAAAAACAATATCCAATGGAGTTTGATCACCAAGGTATTTTCCGGCGATAAAACCTTTCTTGAAAATGTGTTGACGCCTGAAGTGATTCAGCATATCAATTCAGTTGGAGATTCTCGGTTGACCAGTTTGAAGAATTTGAAAGAAGTCAATCCGGAAATGAAAACCATTTACATCAAACCACCTGCAAAAATCTATGCAGATCAAGTGGTCGAGTATGCCGATATTTCTTTGAATTCATCTTATGAAACAATTCAAGCGCTCAATGAATCGGCCAAAAAGATGAACAAAACCCACCAAATCATCATCATGATCGAATTGGGAGAATTGCGCGAAGGCATCAACCGAAATGATGTGATGGATTTTTATGAAAAAGTATTTGAATTGTCCAATATTGAGGTGATTGGGTTAGGTTCAAATCTCGGTTGTATGTACGGAATCATCCCGACACAAGACAAATTATTGCATTTGGTCTTGTACAAAGAATTGATTTCTGCCAAATTCAATAAAAATTTACCTTTGATTTCTGGTGGTTCTTCGATCACTTTACCTTTGATCAATCAAGGAACGATTCCGCCTGAAATCAACCATTTTAGAATTGGCGAAGCAGCATTTTTTGGGGTATCACCTTATGACAATGAAAAATTTGAAGGTTTGTCGGTCGATACCTTTGAATTCAAAGCCAACATCATCGAACTCGAAATTAAACAAACCGTTCCGGATGGTGTAATCAGCGATGGGAACATCGGTCATACAGCGGAGTTTGATCAAGAAAAAAGAGGAGAATCATCAGTAAAAGCCATTTTGGATTTTGGGATGCTGGATGTGAATCGGGAAGACATCGAACCGCTGAATACAGCTTTGGATTTTGTGGGGATAACTTCCGATATGATCGTGGTAGATTTAGGTGATAATTTGGATGAAGAAGGAAATCAGGTTTATAAAGTGGGTGACCAAATCAGTTTCACACCCAATTATATGGCGGTTGCGAGGCTGTTGAATTCTAAATTCATCGATAAGGTTTTTGAGTGAATTGGGCTTGAGGTTTCAAATCTAAAAATTCATCCAACATCCAAGCATCAGTTCTTCCGCCAGTTCCAAGGCGCAATTGGATTGGGATCTTTCCAGAGTCCGATTTTACTTTCTCTTGCTTCTTTTTCCAATTCAGCATAGGTATTGTCCTCAGAATATTTCTTGAAATGCCAAGCCATGCCGAGTTTGATCATTTCTTGGTTCAGATTTTTACCATTTGCATCGTAAATGACGCAGATGTATCGGCCATTTCGGTCTTTTTTATCAAATTCAAATTGGATTTCCTGCCCGAAACAAAGGTCTGACAATGCTTGTTTGGCACGTTTTCCAAAGGCTTGTTTCTTTTCCGGTGTATCAATGTGCGCCAGGCGAATCATCACGGGCAATTCATGAAAAAGTACTTCCAGCGTATCGCCATCGACGATTCGGATGACTTTTGCGGTATAGAGATTTTTATCGGAAGATGGCGCATCGATCCCTTTGTCATTTGAGACTTCCGCATTCTCAGAATTGTATAAATCAAAGCAATTTCCCTCGGAATAAGCTCTTCCGCACTGGACGAAACAGAGATTGAGGAGAATGAATAAAAGTTTGATTTTAGAAAGTTTCATGTTGAATTATTGTTGATTTTTCAAGCCATCAAAAATAATGACATTCGCTCAATCTTCGTATCCGCAGATGGTTTTTCCTCTTTTTTTGGCTTCTTGCAGGCTGACTTTGATGATTGGGTGTTGGCAATTGGAAAGTCCACGACAATTTTCCGAAAAATGATATCTTTTACCACCGGAACTGTTGCAGAGGTAAACGCTGGTTTCCGGTGCTGTGGTAAAAGATGCGAATAGGAAATAGGTGAGGAGGATGGGGAGGGTTTTAGCTTTCATTTGAGTTTGTATTATTTTAAATTAAAATATTCAATAATTTTACGATTTTCTTTTCAATATTAACATAAAAAATGGTGGCCTTAACAAAGCCACCATTTATATTGATTGTTTGAAAACCAATTATTTCACAATTTTCATTTCGTCTAACAAATAACCGGCTCCGGCAAATTTATCGATGATGAAAAGGATGTATCTTGCATCTACCATGATGTTTCTACAGATTTCAGGATCATAATTCAAATCACTCATCGTTCCCTCCCAAACACGGTCGAAGTTCAATCCGATCAGATTTCCGTCTTTGTCCAACGCAGGACTTCCAGAATTTCCACCAGTTGTATGATTGGTTGCAATGAAATTTACCGGCATTTTGGCTTTTTTCTTTTTGCCTTCACCATAAATTCCAAAATCTTTTGATTTCTCCAAATCGATCAACTTCTGCGGCAAATCAAATTCATAATCGCCCGGAACATATTTCTCGATCACACCATCCAAATAAGTTTGATAAGGATAACGCGGTTTGTCTTCCGGCTTGTATCCGTCTACTTTTCCATAAGTGACACGCAAAGTCGAATTGGCGTCTGGAAAGAATTTTTTATCAGGAAAAACTTCCAATTGCGCTTTCATATATGTTCTTTGCAATTGGTTCAATTGGTTTTGCGTAGCGGTAAATTTAGGAGAAACTTTTTGTTCATACGCTTTTTGAATCAATCCGATTTCTTGAACCAATGGATCATTTTCCAAAGCTGCGATCAACACTTCATCGTTTTCAAAAGCTTTTTCTGTGTCTTCAATGATGCTCACACCGTTTATTCTTTCTTTTCCGGTTAGAACCGAACTTTGGAAAGTAGAAGCATTGATATGAATGGCGGTTTCCGGTAAAAATTCAGCCGGCACATTTTTTTTGTACAAATCGATCAAAGCCAATGAAACTTCTTGATCCAAATCTGCATCATAATCTTTGTACAATCCTTTTAAATAATTGATGTAACGGTTTTTCAAATCCGAAAACTCAGGTGTTCCTTTTGCTTTGATCAGGTTTTGAACCAAAAGCGCAACACGGAAAGTTTCAGAGTTTCTGTAAATCGCTTCATCAAAATAAATCTCGGCAGTTTGATACGGCGCTTGAAACGTATACAACTCATCCATTTCGTTTAAAAGACTGCCATAGTTTTTGTTCCAATTGGAATTCGCAGCAATTCTTTTGGTGAATTCTGTTTCAAATTCTTTTCTTTTTTCAACGGCATTTGATTTTTTCAATCCCAAACTTTCTCCTGACCATTTTTTATGGTAATTGGAGATTCGGGCGTATTTGGAAGCATATTTAATTCGCGTAGCATTGTCCTGACGCATTTTGGCATTTAAAATTTTCAATGCGACGTCACGGATTCCAATTCTCGCCGGATTGGTTGTTTTCAAAATTTGATCCAGTGCAGAAGCGGGAAGGTATTCGTCCGTACTTCCCGGAAATCCAAACACAAAGGTAAAATCTCCTTCTTTGATTCCTTTGATCGAAACCGGTAAGAAATGTTTGGGTGTGTAGGGAACGTTGTCTGGCGAATATTCAGCTGGTTTGTTGTTTTTGTCGGCATAAATTCTGAACAATGAGAAATCTCCGGTATGACGCGGCCAAGACCAGTTGTCTGTGTCCATCCCAAAATTTCCGATGGCAGAAGGCGGAGCGCCGACCAATCGGACATCTTTGTAGGTTTCTGTGATGAATTGGTAGTATTTATTTCCTTTGTAAAATGCTCGGATGAAAACATCTTGATAAGCTTCTTTTACGACATTTTTAGAGATGATTTCGATGTTGGATTTAACAAATTCCTGTCTTTTTTCCTCTGTCATTTCATCTGAAATACCTTGAAGGATTTTATCTGTAACGTCTTTAATATCCACAATGAAAGTAGCGGTCAAGCCTTTGTTGGGCAATTCTTCGCTGTTGTTCATCGCCCAAAATCCATTTTTCAAATAATCATTTTCCAAACTGGAATGGGATTGGATTTGGCCATAACCACAATGATGGTTGGTCAATAATAATCCTTTTGAAGAAATTACTTCAGAAGTACATCCTCCACCGAAATGCGCGATTGCATCTTTAATGCTCGGTGCGTTTGGTGTAAAAATATCTTCGGCGGAAATCTGCATTCCCATTTGTTTCATTTCGGACTCGTTGAGTTCTGTCGGAATCCACATTCCTCCTCCTTGTTGGGCAAAGGAAAGACCCATCGCTAAAATTGTGCTAAGTACTGCTAAATGTAATTTCATCTTTTAAAAATTCAATTTTCAAAACTACATAAATTTATACGAATGAAAAAGGGTTCCGTAAAGGAACCCCTTTTGGTAAAATTGTTTAGGGATGTTGAAGGTTTTGGTTAGTTTTTGATTACTTTATTGACTATAATTTGATTTTCAGCATGTATTCTGATTAAATAAGTTCCTTTTTCAAATCCGCTAAAATCGATTTGGTTGTTTTGAAGATTTGAAATTGAACTGATTTTCCTTCCGGTCATATCAAAAATTTCAATTTGATCAATCTGTTTTTTTCCATCGATATTCAGCAAGTTTTTCACCGGATTTGGATAAATGCTGAACATTTGTCCATCGATTTCGCTTAGACCTAATTCCTCTACCAGAACTGCAAGGGCTTCGCTTTCACAACCATCAATAGTCTGGGTAACCCAATAAGTTGTTTCGTCCTCAATTAAAGTTGTATCTGGTAAAACCGTAGTCAAAGCTTCGTCTGCATACCAAGTTAAAGTTCCTGTGAAATCGAGATCATCTTCCAAATCTGCGAGTGTTTCTCCATCTTGGAAAAAGAAATCACCAACGGCCATTGGTGCTTCTGGAGCTGGGTTGACACTTACATCGACTTGGATTCTTTCCGACTCACAAGTTCCTCCGGTTGATGTTTCTACCGTCCAATTGTAGAAGAAATAATATACAGAATTGTTGGTATTGGAATTATTGATCGTTCCTCCGGTTACTGATCCTACATCACCAATTGGGTAAGGGAATCCCGGGTGTTCAGATGAAAATTCTCTAACCATTTCCACACTTGGAAAAGCGGCTACAAGTCGATACGTATTTCCGGCTTCCACAGAAAAATCTAAACTCAATTCATGTTGAACCGGATTGGTAGAGTTTCCGGCCGGAACGGCGATAGTGGTTTCGTCAAGTACAGCCCAGTTTACATCGAGTAGTTGAACGATGACATTTCCAGGATTAGCATCGGTTAAATATACATCAACAGCCGTTATCGTAAAGTCTGCTGTCGTATCAAAACTCAAGCCCCATGGCGTGGTTACATCCACAACTGTGGATTGTGAATTGGTGCTTGGTGCTACTCTGGCTCCACCTTCTATGATTTCGCCTCCTCCATTTCCTTGATTGAATGCTTGAACCCAATAAGATGTTGCCTCCGTTAATTCCGGGGTTTCAAACTCAAGTCCGGTAAATATCGGCGTTGTTCCATCGGCAGTATCATACCAATTGACTTCATCAGCATCTGAAGTTGCGGTTATGGTTGTAGATGTTCCTTCACAAACGGGATCTGGAGTTTCGACAGAAAGTGTTGGGTCTGTACATTCCGTATTTTCATCTGCAAATAATAGAGCAAAATACTGAGCGTTACCACTTGAAATGGTAGTAGAAACGCCAGAAGTTGGGTCCAAACGATGGACACCGTTGGAATTGGACCATAAAATATTGCCATCAGCTGTTTCGATAACTCCTCTTGAATTGGATTGAGCCCAGTATTCCAATTGCGTTCCAGTTTCAATATCAAATAGATAGATTCCTCCCGGAGAACTGAAATTGGCAACCAATAAATCTCCATCTTGCGTCATCCACATTTGCTGCGCAAAGTTGAGCACACCAGGATCTACTAAATTATCGATGAAATTTCCATCATAATCCCATCTCTCAATAGGTGAACCACCGTTGATAAAAGAAATATAAACTTCACCATTTCCATTGTCCAGCACATCAAATGATGAACCAGTAGGTGTCAAAAAGTTACCGGTAATTGTACCATCTGTTCCAATTTTCACGATACCATTACCTGGAGCTCCATTATTGGACCCTGCATTGGAAACCCAAACTTCAGAGTCATTGATCAAATCAAATCCTTTGATGTTATCCATTGCTCCGCTGATACTGCTGATGAAATTTCCATCCAAATCAAAGCGAAAAATCATGTCTTCATTTTGATCTGAAATCCAAATTTCTTCTCCCACTTGTCGAATTCCTTTAGGCGTTCCAGGGTTCAGTGCAGTAAGATCGATGAATTCAGGGTCTTCAACTTCTCCCGTCTCGGCATTTAACAATAAAACAAAAGGATCTTGGACGACTGCAATTTTTTCTTGTGAAAAAGATTGAATTGCCAGTAAAATCAAAAACCCTAAAAAGAGTAAATTTTTTTTCATAATGTAAATTTTGAATTATTAGCGTGCTTAAATTACAATTAATTATGTTAATTTATGTTAAAATTGAATCATTTAACAGAAGAATTGAATTAGCATTATAAACCTGATAGGTTTTCTTTCATTTTATTGTCAATCGAATTCAAGTATTTGTTCAAAAAATTCTAATTTTACCGTCTAATTTATTCAAATGAAACACCTATGATTAAGCTAAAATCATAGAGCGGAATGTTAATTTAGGTGTTCCATGTGACCGTTAAAAACAATAAATATTAACTCATGAAAAATTCCTTTTTATTCTTTTTTCTTTCCGTATTTCTGGTTTCTTGTCAGATAACGGAACGCGTTTATTTACAAGAAAACGGCGGTGTGAAATACGAAACTGAATTTGACTTTTCGCAGATGTCAGGATTTATTTTCCCGGAAAACAAAAGAGATTCCCTCCGTCAAATCGGTGAATTTCCGGTGGATACTTTGATGAAGATCGCTGATTTGGAAAATTATTCAGAATTAGGAAATGATAGTATCAGCGATGCAGAAAGAGAATTCATGCAATCTTTGGATAAAATGCGCGTAAGGATGAAGATGGATGAAACGCAAGCCTTGATGAGCATAGGTTTGGAGGAAAAAGATGTGAAAAGTTTCAATGCTTATTTGAAGAAGGTACAGGAATCGAGTGATAAATTGGTGAAAGAAGATCCTGAAGCAGCTAAAAATTTGGCTCAATCAGGTCTTTTGAAAACCATGGAAATCAAATATGATGGAAAAAAATTCCAAAGAATAGCGGGCGAAGTAGATCAATTATTTGGTGAAAAAGATGATAGCGTTTCTATGGCTGCCCAGGAAATGATGGGGATGTTTGAATACAAATTGGAATACCATTTCCCTAAAAGAATCAAATCTTCTAACATTGAAAATGCAACTTATAGTCTAGATGGAAAAACGATGACTGTAGAAGTTCCGATGAGTGAATTGATGGAAAATCCGGAAAAATATAATTTTACGGTTGAATTTGAATAATTCATGGGCATAGGAAGGGTTATTTTGTCCATTATTTTTCCACCGTTAGCAGTTCTAGATAAAGGCTGTGGTTCGATCATCATCGTTACAATTCTGACTTTTTTGGGTTGGATTCCGGGTGTGATTGCTGCCTTGGTTATTTTAAATAATCCGAACCGTTAATTATTAAGAATTAGACAAGAAAATGAAGGAGATTTTTTTTAAAGATTTAGGCGAAAACCAAGATTACCAAAAAACCTGGGACTTTCAGGAAAAACTTTTGGCGGAAAGTGTTGCCGTGAAAATGCGTAACAGAACCAGAGAAAAAAACGGAGAAATCGATTTTGAACCAACTAAAAATCATCTGCTTTTTGTGGAACATCCGCACGTTTATACTTTGGGAAAAAGCGGACACATGGAAAACCTTTTGGCGAACCAAGATTATCTAAATCAAATCCAAGCAACTTTTGTGAAAACCAATCGGGGAGGCGATATCACCTATCATGGACCGGGACAATTGGTCGGTTATCCGATTTTGGATTTGGAGAATTTTAAGCCGGATATCCATTGGTACATGCGGAGTTTGGAAGAAGTCATCATCAAAACCCTTAACGATTTTGGACTGAAAGGCGAACGTTCAAAAGGCGAAACGGGCGTTTGGTTGGATGTCGGGAAACCTTTTGCCAGAAAGATTTGTGCGATGGGTGTAAAAGCTTCTCGTTGGGTGACAATGCATGGATTTGCGCTGAATGTAAACCCCGATTTGAAATATTTTGAATACATCATTCCTTGCGGCATCAAAGACAAAGCCGTGACTTCACTCGAAAGAGAATTGGGAAATCCTGTCCCGATGGATGAAGTCAAAGCAAAAGTCAAACTTTATTTCGAAGAAGTTTTTGAAACGAAGGTTTCTTAAATTCAAGTCAATTGTTTCTCGAAAACCTTGAAAATTTGTAGCTTTCCGATTAAATTTTTTCCGGATGCGCTTTTACTTTTCCTTTATTTTAATTTTCCTTTGGCAATTTGCCTTTTCACAAGATGAAATTTCTTATGTGGATTTCGTCAATCCTTTGATGGGAACGCAATCCAGCTACGAATTATCCAACGGAAATACTTATCCCGCAATTGGCGTTCCTTGGGGCATGAATTATTGGTCGCCACAAACCGGAAAAATGGGCGATGGTTGGATGTACACTTACACCGCAAACAAAATCAAAGGGTTCAAACAAACGCATCAACCATCGCCTTGGATGAATGATTACGGACAATTTTCCATTATGCCGACGATTGGTTTGAAAATGACGGAAACAGAGCGAGAAAGTTGGTTTTCTCACAAAGCCGAAATCAGTAAGCCGTATTATTACCAAGTGTATTTAGCTGATCACGACATCACGACAGAAATCACACCGACCGAACGTGCGGCACAATTCCGATTTACTTTTCCCGAAAGCGAAGATGCATGGATCGTCGTAGATGCATTTGATAAAAATTCGTATGTGAAAATCATTCCGGAAGAACGGAAAATCATCGGGTATTCCACAAGGTACAGTCGTGGAAATTTGATCAATTTTAAGAATTATTTTGTCATCGAATTTGATGAAAAAATAATGGATTTTCGGGTTTGGGATGGAAAGAAAATTCAATCGGGAAAAACGGAAATTACGGCCAATCATTCCATTGCGGCTGTTCGGTTTAAAACAAAAAAAGGAGAAGAAATTCACGCCAAAGTCGCTTCATCCTTTATCAGTTTTGAGCAGGCGGAATTAAATTTAAAACGCGAAATCGGTTCTGATGATTTTGACGAAACGATGGAAAATGCTAAAAATGTTTGGAATGAAAAGTTGAGCAAAATCAAAGTAGAAGGCGGAACGGAAGAACAAATGAAAACATTTTATTCTTGTTTGTATCGGACTTTATTATTTCCAAATAAATTATACGAAATCAATGAAAAGGATAAAATTGTACATTGGAGTCCGTATAACGGTCAAGTCCTCTCCGGAAAAATGTTTGCCGGAACCGGATTTTGGGATACGTTCAGAGCGCTTTATCCCTTGTTGAATTTGGTTTATCCGTCGATCAATCAAGAAATGCAAGAAGGATTGGTCAATGATTTCAAGGAAGGTGGATTTCTTCCCGAATGGTCAAGTCCGGGTTATGCGGACATTATGATTGGAAATAATTCGGCTTCAGTCGTAGCAGACGCTTTTATCAAAAATGGAGGCGAATATGACATCGAAACCCTTTGGAAAGCAGTAATTCACGGAGCCAATCATGAAGGTCCAGTTTCGGCTGTAGGAAGAAAAGGCGTTGGGTTTTACAATTCACTCGGCTATGTTCCTTATGATGTGGACATCAATGAAAATGCTGCGAGAACGCTTGAGTATGCTTATGCCGATTTTTGTATTTGGAAATTGGGAAAAGTGTTAGGAAAACCGGATTCAGAGATTGAAATATTCAAACAAAGAAGTTTGAATTACCGAAATTTATTTGACAAAGAAAGCGGTTGGATGCGTGGTAAAAATCAGAACGGCAGTTTTCAAACTCCTTTTAATCCTTACAAATGGGGCGATGCATTTACGGAAGGAAATAGTTTGCATTATACTTGGTCGGTTTTTCACGATGTTCAAGGCTTAATTGATCTAATGGGTGGAAACAAGAAATTTCTGAATAAACTCGACGAAATTTTTGAAACACCACCGATTTTTGATGATTCCTATTATGGTCAAGTTATCCATGAAATACGTGAAATGCAGATCGTCAACATGGGACAATATGCGCATGGTAACCAACCCATTCAACACATGATTTATTTGTACAATTATGCAGGAGAACCTTATAAAACGCAGTTTTGGGCACGTGAAGTGATGAACAGATTGTATCATTCTTCTCCGGATGGATATTGTGGTGATGAAGACAATGGACAGACTTCCGCCTGGTATGTTTTCAGTGCTTTGGGTTTTTATCCCGTTACGCCGGGTGTTAACCAATATGTTATAGGCGCGCCACTCTTTAAAAAAGCAATTTTAGAATTGGAAAATGGAAATTATTTTGTGATCCAGGCCGATGGGAATTCGGCGGAAAACCGCTATATAAATAAAACTTGGTTTAACGGAAAAAAATACGAAAAAAACTATATGAATTATCAGGACATCGTTAACGGAGGAATATTTTATGTGGAAATGAAAGATGAGCCCAATAAAAATTGGGCTTCTGCAAAAGATGATGTACCTTATTCATTGTCCAACGAAAAATAAATTAAGTCAAATGGAGGAAAACTACATTGAGAAAAACCGAAATGCTTGGAACAAACGTTCTGAATTACACTTCTCATCGGCATTTTATGATGTAGAAGGTTTTTTAAATGGGAAGTCATCCCTGAACCCGATCGAATTGGAATTATTGGGAGATGTGAAAGGGAAATCCATACTGCATCTGCAATGTCATTTCGGACAGGATTCGATTTCTTTGAACCGGTTGGGAGCCGAGGTGACAGGCGTAGATTTGTCTGACAAAGCCATTGAATTGGCTATAGAATTAGCGCAAAAAGCAAATTCTTCCGCCCAATTTATTTGTTCCGATATCTATGATTTACCCTATCATTTGGATGAAAAATTTGATATCGTTTTTACTTCTTATGGAACGATCGGATGGTTACCGGATTTGGATAAATGGGCAAAAATTATTGCAGAATTTTTAAAACCAAATGGTCAATTTGTTTTTGTAGAATTTCATCCTTTCGTTTGGATGTTTGATAACGAATTTGAAAAAATTCAGTACAATTATTTCAAAGGTGAAGCGATTATAGAGACAAAAGATGAATCTTATACCGAAGGAAAATTGGCGGAAACAATTTCTGAAATCAGTTGGAATCATAGTGTAAGTGAAGTTGTTAATTCATTGATTAAAAATAATTTAGAAATTAGATGTTTGGAAGAATTTGATCATTCGCCGTACAATATTTTTCCCGAAATGGAAGAAGTCCAATCAGGTAAATTTCAAATAAAAAAGTTCGGGAATAAATTGCCGTTGCTCTATGCGATTCAAGCGATTAAAACTGGTTGATAAATTCTACAAACAATTTCTGTAAATCCTCAAATTCAGCGAGATTCAAAGATTCGCCTTTGTCAAAAATATCGTGATAATGACCCGGCCCCCCCAGCGTATACACAAAATAGGAGGGAACGCCTTTTTCATAAAACGGACAATGGTCAGAATTACAAGCTTCGCCACGTTTTTTGATTTGTTTGACTAAATTTTGTTTGGAATTAATTTGATTTAAAAGTTCAAATTCTTTGGTGAAAATCGAACTGTTTACGATTTGGATGCCGTCTTCGCCAGCGCCCATGATGTCAAAATTCAATAGAAATTTAATTTTACTTAAATCTACCAATGGATTTTCTACAAAATAAGTAGAACCCAGCAAACCTGCTTCTTCAGCGGCAAAAGCGATGAAAACCAATGAATATTTGGGTAAATTTTTTTTATAGTATTTAGCCAATTCGAGTAGAAATGCGACACCACTTGCGTTGTCACTCGCACCGGGAAAATATACATCACCCACTTTCCCCAAATGGTCATAATGCGCTGTAATAACGATTAAAGAATCTTTGTTTGTTCCTTCGATTTTACCGATTACATTTTTCGCTTTGAAATTATTTTGAAATTCAGTTTCAATTTTGTAGTCATTGATTTTCAAATCATTGGAAAAATATTTTCCGTCGATGAAAAATTCTGAAATGCTGTCTTGAACTTGGGATAGGGAAGCGGTCAATTTTTCTTTTGTGAAAAAGAAAATCGCACGGTTTCGGTTTTCTTCCGGTCGATAAAAACTTGGCCAATTTTTATAATATTGATTGAGCGAGTCCACTTCAAAATGATGCGGCGGAAATACCACATTTTTGGAGTTCTGTGCCAACATATCCCGTTGGATGAAATCAATTAATGCATTTTCAGATTTTAATGCATTTTCAAAATCCAAAGGATCGAATATGTAATTTGGGTTTTCATGAAATGAAATTGATTTGGAATTGGGTTTTACGATGAAATCGATTCCATAGCGCAATTTTTGGTTGTTGATTTTAAGTGCAGCATCTTTGATGATGTTGATAGGCATCGTAAATTCCTGAAAATAAGAGCTATTTATTTTTTCTAATCCTATTTTATCAAATTGATCAGCGATGAAATCGGCTGATTTCCCCATTCCATTTTCAACATATCCGCGACCGGAAAATTCGGGTGAGGTTAAAATTGAAATGGTGTTTTTCGGCTCAATTAAAGAAGCGGATATTTCTTGGGCAAAAAGAAAATTTGAAAAAGAAAGAAATATTAAAAAATGAAAAAACCTTGTCAAGTTTAGAATTTGACAAGGTTTTTTGATCGGATTTGAATTCATATTATCCATTTACCGCTTCTACGTTTTCTACTTTTCCGGGCATCATTTGTTTCAACATGGATTCGATCCCGTTTTTTAGCGTAATGGTAGAAGAAGGACAGCCTGAACAAGCGCCTTGAAGCAGCATGCGGGCGGTTTTTGTATCTTCTTCAAATTCAATCAATTGGATATTTCCTCCATCCCCTGCGACAGCCGGTTGGATGTATTCGGTGATGATGTCTTTGATTTGCATTTCGACATCTGTATATTCTTTTTTGATGAATTCTTTTTCAAATGGATTTTGCAGAGGAACATATTCACTTCCTACGATTTCATCACCTTTTTGTAAATATTCCAAAAGGAAATAACGCAATTCAAGTGCGAGTTCGTTCCAGTCGGCTGTTTCTATTTTCGTAATCGAAATATAATTCTCAGAAACAAAAACTTCTTTTACATAATCAAATTGGTACAAGGCTTTAGCTAGTGGAAAATGCGCTGTATCTTCTGCATTTTTTGACTCGGCTATTCCATTGTAAAGCAATTTATTGGTCACAAATTTCATTACGGCAGGATTAGGCGTCATTTCTACATAAAGCGTGAAAGGATCTTCTTCTTGCGCTGACATCAAAATCGTACCATCAATCAAATGTTGGTTGACGATTTGTTTCAATTCATCTGCTACCATTTCCCATTCGACGGCATCTGTTTTTTGGACGGCAACAAAATTCGCCGTAATGTAAACCTTTGAAACAAAGGGGAATTGAAGGATTTCCTGAGCCAATAATGAATCGGTTGCTGGATCATCTTTCCCCAACTCTAGCGCACCCGTCGTTAAGGTTTCGTCACAAACAAATTTTAAAATATTTGGATTGGGTGTTGTATCAATATAAACTCTCATCATGAGGGCAAATTTACGGCATTTATATATTTAAATCGGTCAGAATATCATATTTAAAACTAATCTAATGATTAGAAATTTTCGATCTAAATCAATTTTTTATCAGAACAGGTGTAAATTGCACAATTAGACAGAAAACATAAAATTACAATGGCGCTAATTAAGAAATTAAACGAGAAAGAACCTCAATTTGGAGAGAATTGTTATTTGGCAGAAACGGCTGTCATCATCGGTGATGTGGTCATGGGAAAGGACTGTAGTATATGGTACAATGCGGTTTTGCGGGGCGATGTACATTATATCAAGATGGGCGATAAAGTCAATATTCAAGATAACGCAATGGTACATTGTACCTACCAAAAGTCTCCAACGAACATTGGCAATCATGTTTCTATCGGGCATAACGCTATCGTTCATGGTTGTACGATCCATGACAATGTATTGATTGGAATGGGCGCTATCGTGATGGACGATTGTGTCGTAGAGTCTTATTCGATCGTGGCGGCTGGAGCTGTGGTTACCCAAAACACGCATATCAAAGAAGGAGAGCTTTGGGCCGGAATTCCAGCGAAAAAAATCGGGATGGTTTCTCAAAACTTAAAAGAAGGAGAAATCGAACGAATTGCCAATAATTATGTGAAATATAGTAGTTGGTACAAGTGATTTTAGTGATTGGTAATTGGTAAATAGTAATTGGTAATTAGAAATAATAAAAAAGTCGTTTCAGATTTTGAAGCGGCTTTTTTGATCCAATTTGAATCAAACTTAATGTTTCCATCCGAGAGAAAATCCCTCACCGTTAGTTTGTTTTTTTGTGAACTTTGTGCATTTTGCTTTGTGTTCTTGGTGGTAAACCCTTCGACTTAGTTCATGAACTTTTAACCACAAATGGTCACATCCGCCGCGGCGGACACAAAGAACACTATTGTTTTATTTAGTCAGCTTCAGTCGACCTTCTCAACTCTTCGCCATCAGGCGATGGTAATTTAGTTAAATTCTTGATTTATAGGTTCTAATTTCTCTTGGGAATTTTTCTTTTTACTGATCAACCAAAGCCCGATGAATGTCAACAAACCGTTCAGAACAATTAATTCTACGCCGATTCGGTAATCGGTAAATTGAATAAACAATTCATTGATCGTATAGGTAATAACCGGAGCGATTAAAGCCACACTTAAAATGGCAAACTTTAGCGAAATGGTTCTTTTGGTTAAAATCCCAAATGCAAATAATCCTAAAAGCGGTCCATAAGTATATCCTGCAACGTTCATGATAAGATAAACAATAGATTTATCGTTGATCCATTTGAAAATTAATATCAACAAAAAGAAAATGACGGTAAAAACCAAATGTACTGTGATTCGGGTTTTCTTTTTCTGTGATTCAGACATTTTTTCGTTATCATTCATCTTCAATAAATCCACACAAAATGAACTTGTCAGTGATGTCAAAGCTCCATCAGCTGATGGAAACAAAGCGGAAATCAATCCGATGATAAAAATGACCGCAATGAACAATGGGAAAAATCCTTGAAGGGAAAGAGCAGGGAAGATGTCATCGCCCATGATGTTTTGGATTTCTCCGGCTGCGTTTTTAAATCCAAAAACCCCATCTCCATAAACCGCTCCGTTTTGCATCGAATAGAGATACAACAAACCACCCAAAAACAAAAAGGCAAAATTCACAATCAAAAGCGTTCCGGCAAACGTCAGCATATTCTTTTTGGAATTGTATAGATTGTCAACACTGATATTTTTTTGCATCATTTCCTGATCCAATCCTGTCATTGCAATCGTAATAAACATTCCGCCTATCAAGGATTTTAGAAAATAAGTCGCCGAATTTCCATCAAAATTCATCAAATGTGTATAATTGTATTCTGCTAATTTTGTATAACCTTCCGAGGCCGACATATCCAATTGTGTCAACACATAAATGATACAAATCACCAAACTCAACAACATGAAAGTCGTCTGTAAAGTATCTGTCACCACGATGGTTTTCACACCGCCTTCATACGTATAGAGCACGATCATCAATAAAATAACCAACGTCGTCAACCAAAATGGAATTCCGATTTGGTCCAATAAGAATATTTGTAAAACATTGATTACCAGGAATAAACGAGCTGTAGCGCCAATTCCTCTTGAAATAATAAAAAAGATGGATCCGGTTTTGTGTGCTTCCACATTGAATCTCCTGCCTAAATAAGTATAAATCGAAGTTAGATTCATCCGATAATAAAGTGGAAGAAGGATAAATGCCACAATGAAATACCCTAGAAAAAATCCGACGACCATCATGTAATATTCAAATCCGCCGTAGACATATTCCGTTCCGGTAAGTTTCCCGACTGTTCCCGGCACAGAAATAAAAGTGACACCACTTAAACTCGTTCCGATCATCCCAAATGCTACCAACCACCATTTGCTTTTTCGATTTCCTATAAAAAAGGATTGATTATCAGCGTTTTTACTGGTTCTATAGGCGATAAAAAGTAGTCCTACGAAATAGATAACTACGCAAATTAAAATGATGGTTGAATTCATATTGGATCAAAATTTCATCCAAAAATAGTATTTTTCAATTGGAATGAAACAGAGAATTTATTTTGTATTCCCAAAGCAGAAACCAAAGCCTTTTTGGATTCGCTATGGTTGTGTATCTTTACATCCAATTTAGGGAAAAAGGAAAATGAACTACCCAAGTAAAGTTTTGGAGCGCGCAGTGGAAGAAATCTCACATCTACCGGGGATCGGGAAAAGGACGGCATTGCGTTTGGTTTTGCATATGTTGAACCGTCCTGTTTCCCAAACTGAAAATTTGGCAAATGCGCTGAATCATCTCGTTCAGGATATCCAATATTGTGAAAAATGCCATACTATTTCAGATGCGCATATTTGTCAGATTTGTGCCAATCCACTTCGTGATTCATCTGTGATTTGTGTGGTGGAAGATGTACGTGATGTGATGGCGATTGAAAACACTGGACAGTTCAAAGGTGTTTACCATGTTTTGGGTGGGAGAATTTCGCCGATGGATGGAATCGGTCCGGGACAATTACAAATCGAATCATTGTTGAAAAGAATTGAAAATGAGTCAGTTGGAGAATTGATTTTTGCATTAAGTTCTACAATGGAAGGAGATACAACGGCTTTTTATCTGTACAAAGTTTTAAAAGATTTCAATGTCAATTTTTCAACCATCGCAAGAGGAATTGGAGTAGGAGATGAGCTGGAATATGCAGATGAAGCGACACTTGTACGCTCTATCCAAAACCGAATTCCTTATGTTGAATCAACGTTGAAAGGATGAAAGTTTCAGTCGTAATCGTCAGTTATAATGCCCGGTATTATTTGGAACAATGTCTTTACAGTGTTGAAAAAGCATTAGAAAACATTGAAGGAGAAATCATCGTTGTGGACAATGATTCGCCTGAAAAACCGATTGATTTCATCCGAAATCATTTTCCAAATGTTCAATTCATCGAATCAAAAGAAAATTTAGGCTTTGCAAAAGCCAATAATCTCGGTGTAAAAAAAGCAAAAGGCGAATATGTCTTGATTTTAAATCCAGATACCTTGGTTCCTGAAAATTTATTTGAAAAGATAATTCCATTTGCAGATGCCAATGTTAAAATGGGCGCTTTGGGTGTCAGACTTATCGATGCCAACGGGAATTTTCATCCGGAAAGCAAACGAAATATTCCTACTTTACAAAATACCTTTGGGAAATTATTTGGGACGTTGATTGATAAAAAGAATGCAAAAGGTTATTATAAATCAAATGTTGGCGAATTGGATATAGCTCCTGCAGAAGTCTTGGTCGGTGCATTTATGTTTTTGAAAAAATCGGTTTATGAAAAAGTAGGCGGATTTGATGAACGGTATTTCATGTATGGTGAAGACATCGATTTGAGTTATTCCTTGGAATTAAACGGTTTTACCAATTATTATTTTGGCGAAATTTCCGTTTTGCATTACAAAGGAGAAAGCACAAGAAAGGACAAAAAATACTTGAAAATCTTTTTTGGTGCGATGGAAATTTTCATTAAAAAATATTATGGAAAACATTTCTTTCGCTATCAAATTTTCAGTTTAGGGCTCAAACTCCGGTATTTTTGGGCGAATCTGAACGGTGCATTTAAGCCGGAAGATAAAAAGGAAAAACTTGGAGTGGAGCTGGATTCTTTGGAACGAATCAATTCGGTAGAGGACATAAAAGAAAATTCCGCCCAAATTTTATTGGACGGAAATATTTTTACGCATGGTGAAATGTTGGAAATCATCTCAAATCATGCAAAACCCGGAATACAATTTTTCATTCAACCCAAAGCGATGGATGTGATAATTGGCGATTCGGGACCGGTGAAGATTTAGTGTGCAGAATCCTTTGGCTCAGCCGTAGCATGATCATGAGCCGTAGTAGAATCCGATTTCTCTGTGGCATGTGCAGGATCTACATGCTCCTTTTGCGCTTCATGTCCTTCGTGTGCATGATCTCCACCATGATGATCCATTTCTTCCGCAACTCCCTCATGCACAACCGGCAATACGTTTTGATTACCACCTGGAGTAGCATCACAACTTGCCAAAATAAATGCTCCTGCGATTAATAGTCCAAATTTTTTCATGTTTAATTTTTTTATGCTTAATATTTCTAACTTATTTTAATTCTGCAATTTTCTGGATTCCGCCTTTGGTTTTATCGCCAATTTTCACCAAAATTTCGGTTCCTAACGGTAAAAAGATATCCAACCTAGAACCAAATTTTATAAATCCATATTCGACACCGGCGTTGGCATCATCGCCTTCTTTTGCATAAAGCACGATTCGTCTGGCAACAGCTCCGGCGATTTGACGGAAAAGCACATTGGCCTTATTTTCAGTTTCTACAACGACAGTAGTTCTTTCATTTAGTTCTGAAGATTTGGGATGAAAGGCTACCAAATATTTACCGGGATGGTATTTTGTATAGATTACTTTCCCGGAAACAGGATATCGATTTACATGAACATTTAAAGGCGACATGAAAATAGAAAGTTGGATACATTTTCCTTTGATGAATTCTTTTTCTTCTACTTCTTCGATTACCACAACTTTACCATCTACCGGAGCAATCACATCATAAACGGTCGATTCTCCAAATCTTTCAGGATTTCGGAAAAACCAAACGATAAATCCGAATAAAATCCAAAAGGGAAGCATTAAAATATACGAATAATAAGCCGGAACAAATACATACAAAGCAATGCTTATCAGTAGAAATGCCAGAAAAAATCCGATCAATATCATTCTACCTTCTTTGTGTAACTTCATCAATTCTTAATTTAGTAAAAAACTGTTTTTCAAGGTTTTATTTAAAAATTCATTTACCAAATACCGGTAATTAGCAAATACAAATAAACCATCGGGATGACAAATATAAAACTATCCAATCTATCTAAAAAACCACCATGACCCGGAATCCATTTTCCACTGTCTTTCGTATTGAAACTTCGCTTCAATTTCGACTCAACGATATCTCCAATTGGAGCAGCTATAGCGACGATCATGCTGATGATCATCCAGTTAAATCGGCTTTCCGGGAAAATGTGAAATTCCAAAACATATCCGACGATCAATGTAAACAAAAAACCGCCGATGGCTCCTTCCCATGTTTTTCCATTCGAAATTTTTGGGACCAATTTATGTTTTCCCCAAAGACTTCCCACCACATATGCCATGATGTCGCTGATCCATATCAAAATGAAAATAAACAATATCTCATTTGAAATCACTTCTTTACCTAAATCATAAGAAATCTGAGGAATGGTCAATGCCAATGAAAATGGAACGGCGATGTAAATCACAGCAATTGTTGCATTTCCAAATTCGACATACAATTCTTTGGTAGAAAAAAGAATGGTAAAACAAGCCAATAAAAACAAGACCGGTCCTGCAAAACTTAAGGATTGAAGAACAAATGCGCTATGCTGATTGAATAAATAATCTGAGAAAAAATAAAAAATACCGGCTGAGCCAATAACGGCCAAAGCGATATACAATTTGTCGGAAAGTTCCGTGATAGAAATGTATTCCATCAAACATAAAACGAGAAAAAGCGCCATAAGACCGGCAAAAAACCAAGGTCCCATCGTCGTTCCCAAAACTACCAATCCTATATAAACGCTCCCCGAAAGGATGCGGGGTAATAAATCTTTCATTTGATCTGTTTCATATTTTGGTAGAGAATTTAAATCTGTTCAACCAAAAGCAAATAAATATTTTTTGCATTGGCAGAAGAATCGACGTTATGTAGATTTTTTCCGCGTATAGAGGTTATATTGGTTGGTAGATTTTCGTTTTTGGAGGATTTTAACCTCTGAAGCGCTTCACTTATATTGGAAACCAATTGCCCCGGACTTGCATAAACGATCACATTATTTGGAATGTCTTCTTGCTTTCTTCCATTGGTTTGATGGGAGGAAAGCATGATCGCACCATCAAATGCTACTAAATATTCACATTCAATAAATGCAAAATTTGAAAATGATTTGAAATTTTGAATTTGATTGACATTCAATCGATTCAACAAGGATTTTAATTTGTTGTCGAAACAAATTACCTCATCAATTTGCTCATTGTCAACGATATCCTTTAAATTCTCAAGTGCTTCTTGTTCATTTTCACAATAGAAAAAATGACCACCACCATTGACGAAATTTCGGGTAAACAAAACGTCGATAGGTTCTTTGGATTGAAAAGTTACAAATTCCAAATCAGATTCTTCGTTTTCCGTTTCATCGGATGGGGGAACAATAAGTTGTTTTATCTTTTTCCACATACTCATCATGGTGATGTTTAGCGAAAATAATTAAATTCTACGAAATGTCTCTATTACTTAATCCTTTTTATCAACAGATTCTTCACTGACAACTGGTTCTGCGTTCAATGAAGAAACTGCATTTCCCGGAGGTTCTAAGTTTTCATCGTCCTCAAAAATTCTTTCACCAAAGATTTCAACCAAATCCTCACGGAAAATCACTTCTTTTTCCAATAATTTATCGGCCAATTGATCCAGTTGTGATCTATGTTTTGCCAACAAATCTTTGGCTCTTTCATACTGACCTTCGATCATTTTTGAAACTTCTGCATCGATGGTTTTAGCGGTTTCTTCCGAATAAGGTTTTCCAAACCCATATTCATTTTGACCTGTAGAATCATAATAGGAAATATTCCCTATTTTATCGTTCAAACCATAAATACTGACCATAGCAGAAGCTTGTTTGGTCACACGTTCCAAATCACTCAAAGCACCAGTTGAAATATCTCCAAAAACGACTTCCTCAGCCGCTCTACCACCCATTGTAGCAGCCATTTCATCTAGCATTTGCTCTGTGGTGGTGATTTGTCTTTCTTCCGGTAAATACCAAGCTGCACCAAGTGATTTTCCTCTCGGAACGATGGTTACTTTTACCAATGGAGCCGCATGTGGCAATAACCAACCGATCGTGGCGTGACCTGCTTCATGATAAGCAATTCTGCGTTTTTCTTTTGGTTTGATCAATTTATTTTTCTTCTCCAAACCACCTACGATTCGATCGACAGCATCAAGAAAGTCTTGTTTTTCAATGACTTCCTTATTTTTTCTCGCTGCTACAAGGGCTGCTTCATTACAAACATTGGCAATATCTGCTCCACTGAATCCAGGTGTTTGTTTAGATAAAAATTCAGAATCTACATCTGTACCCAATTTCAAAGGCTTCAAATGCACATCAAAGATTTCTTTTCTTTCATTTAATTCCGGTAAATCTACATGGATCAATCGATCAAATCTTCCGGCACGCATCAAGGCTTTGTCTAGAACATCTGCACGGTTGGTAGCTGCCAGTACGATAACGTTAGTGTCAGTACCAAAACCATCCATTTCGGTAAGTAATTGATTTAGTGTATTTTCACGTTCGTCATTTCCTCCGGTGAAATTATTTTTCCCGCGGGCACGACCTATGGCATCGATTTCGTCGATGAAGATAATCGCAGGTGCTTTATCTTTTGCATTTTTAAACAAATCCCGAACTCTGGAAGCTCCAACGCCCACAAACATTTCCACGAAATCTGAACCCGAAAGTGAGAAAAAAGGAACTTTTGCTTCACCAGCAACGGCTTTTGCCAATAAGGTTTTTCCGGTTCCCGGAGGGCCTACCAAAAGTGCTCCTTTAGGGATTTTACCACCCAATTTGGTGAATTTCTCTGGATTTTTAAGGAATTCAACGATTTCTTCTACTTCCTCTTTTGCACCTTCAAGTCCGGCAACATCTTTAAAGGTTACGCGCACTTTATCGTTTTCGTCAAATAATTTGGCTCGGGATTTCCCGATGTTGAAAATCTGTCCGCCTGGTCCACCTGCAGCAGCTCCTAAACGACGGAACATGAAATACCAAATCGCACCGAAAATCAAAATCCAAATCAATATATTCCAAAATATACTGCTGAATTTATCCGGCGGAATATTTGAATATTTCGTTGCTAAATTATTTTCTTGAATGGCTTTTTCGATTTCGGTTTCAAAGTTGGCGTTGTCCGCAACAATGAAAGAATAATTTGGTGCTGGTTGCGAAAAAGCAGTCATATTGGAACCGGTATCTTTGAATTGTTTGAATTGGTCCAATTTTAAAGCTTCGTCGGTCAAATAAACATCGACTTTATTTTCTTCCAGATTTAATCTTACATTTTTAACGTATCCTTCTTTCAGATATTCAAAAAAAGTTCCCCTTTCCAGTCGTTTAGACTCAGTAGCCATGCTACTGGAGAAAAACCAAAATCCGATCAACAAAAAGCCCACCGTGGCATAAATCCACATGGGGTTAAATCCGCCAGTTGTATTTGGTTTTTTCTGATTGTTATTATTATCCAATTTTCTGTTTTTTTTAAATGGTTATGGCTATTTCCTTGGCATCTCCCCATAGACTTTCGATATCATAGTATTCCCGATATTGTTTCTGAAATACATGGACGATGATGTTGGTGTAGTCCAACAAAATCCACTGCGCATTATCAGTTCCTTCTACATGCCAAGGTCTTTCTTTTGTTTCGTTTCTAACTTTCCGTTCAATCGCCCCGGCGATGGAAGAAACATGGGTGTTGGAATTTCCGGTACATAAAATGAAATACTCACAAAAAGCATTTTCAATTTCTCTTAAATCCAACAAAACGATTTCTTCACCCTTTAGGTCTGAAATCGAATCAATTATCGTATCGATGATTATTTTGGTATCTACTTTATTACTCATTCTTTTTTTGATAATTTGCAAAATTAGTGAATTATGGGCTAAAATCTTAAATTTTAAAATAATTTAGCTTTGCTCAATTTAATTCTGAACTGATGGAAATTTATCGTTATGACGCTCTCTCAAGTACCAATTCTGAACTTTTAGAATTGTCCAAAAAAAATGCCAAATCATGGACGGTCGTTTGGACATCTCACCAAACTGCCGGAAAAGGCTATGCCGGAAGTAATTGGGTTTCTGAAAAAGACCGGAATATTGCAGTCAGTGTGTTGATAAAGAGCGTTTTAAAATACGATGAGTTGATTTACTTTAACCAATGGATCTCTGTCGTTTTATTTCAATTCCTCAGTCAGTTTTCAAATGATCTATGGATCAAATGGCCCAATGACATCATTCTGAAAAACAAGAAAATTGCAGGTATTCTAATCGAAACGCATAAAGCTGATAGTGAGTTGAATATCATATTGGGGGTAGGGTTAAACGTTAATCAATTGGATTTTGGTTCTTTACCAAAAGCGGGCTCTCTGGCAAGTGAATTGCATCGTAAATTTAATTTAGAGGAAATTTTGTCAGGTTTTATGACAGAATTGGAAAATGCTTATTTGGAAATTGAAAATAAGAATTGGGAAAACATTAAAAATTCTTACAATCAACATCTTTTTAGACGCAATCAAGTTTCTACTTTCATCAAAAATCAAATTGAGTTTCAAGGAATCATTAGAGAAGTAGACGGTAAAGGAAGGTTGGTCATAGAAAATTTAGAAGACAAAAAAATCAACGCTTATCAACACAAAGAAATTGAATTAAAATATTAATCAAATAAATTTGTTAGACTAGGCCTCTTTTCAAGGAATTCTTGGTTTTATAGGGATTAGGTATAATTTATTTTAGTCCTCATTTTTTTAAGTGTATTGAGATAATGGATGAATTTTATGAAAAGAATTTTGATGTTAATGGATTTGTTTTTTTGCATTTATGACCTAAATGCACAACAAAAATATTCTTTAAGTGAAATTGAAGGTAAATTATCTCAATCACTTAAAAATCTGATAATTAAATTTCAAACAGATTGGTGTGGAATTTGTGCAATTCAGGATAAGAAAATTCAAAAAAATGAAGAGTTGATCAAGTTATTGAATGATCGTTTTTATTATATCGATTTTGACGCTGAATCCACCGAAACTTTTCAATTATTCGGTAAAACCTTTGAACCCGGAAAAAACAAAATCCATGAATTTGCAGAAGAAATTTTAAAGGGAAAATCGGCATATCCGGCTTGGGTCATCATCAATCCTGATTTGGAAATTATTTTTGAATACGAAGGATTAATTAAAACGCAAGATTTAAAAGCTATTTTGGAGAAACTGATTAATTAATTAATTGTGTCCTTTGTGAATTAACTTTGTGTTCGTGGTGTTTAAAATCTTACCACAAGATTCACAAGATTTTCTACGCAAAGTTCACTATTAAGGAATTACTTCAATAAGCCACTTCCATTTTCACTTTTTTGTTTTTCAACTTGACATGCGCCAATTTATTCAAAACATTTTTTACTTTTTTACGGTTTATCGCTACATAAGAAGTGTTGTCTTTGACTTCAATTAATCCAATATCATCTTTTGTCAATTCTCCTTTTTTTATCAAATAACCTACGATGTCCACTTTGTTGACTTTGTCCTTTTTTCCAGCGCTGATATAAATCGTCTGCCAAGCAGAATTTTCCGGTACTTTGTTGTATCCTTTAACCGACTCCTCAGCTGTATCATTTTTAATAAATGGAAAATTCTCTTCCGGCGTCATGATCAGATATGCAAAACCTTTGGCACTCATACGCGCCGTACGACCGTTTCTATGAATAAAAGCGTCTTCCTTTGGTGGTAATTGATAATGAACGATTGATTCAACTTCGGGAATATCCAACCCTCTGGAAGCTAAATCAGTGGTAATCAGTATTCTTGAAGAATCATTTCTGAATTTTAATAAGGAGCGTTCTCGTTCATCCTGCTCCATTCCGCCATGAAAATTCTCACGGTCAATTCCTTTTTCATAAAGCAAATCTGAAATTCTATCTACAGCATCTCGGTGGTTACAAAAAATCAATGTCCTTTTGTTACCAATTTTACAAATCAAATTAAATAAAGTATCTAATTTTTCTTCAGAACTGGTCATTACTTTTCTCAACTGAATATCCGGTTGAGCATCTGCCATTTTTAAAAAATCGATGACTTTTTCCTCGACTAAACCGGCAAATTCAGGGATTTCTTTCATGGCTGTAGCAGAAGTCAAAATCCTTTGAGAAAGGTTTTTCAAGTTCTGGATGATGAACTGCATATCTTCCTGAAAACCAAACTCAAGAGATTTGTCAAATTCATCCAAAACGAGGGTTTTAATGGTAGATGGGTCGAAATTTTCATTTTTTAAATGATACGCAATTCTACCCGGTGTGCCGATTAAAAGAGCAGGCGGTTCTATGAAATTATTGATTTCAATCTTTTTATTATGACCGCCATAGCAAACAGAAACTTTAAAATCGGTTCCCATGGATTTAAAAACCTGTTCGATTTGTAAAGCCAATTCTCTCGCCGGAACCATCACTATGGCTTGGATTCCATCTATATTTTGATCTAAATTTCTTAACAATGGAAACAAAAAACCCAATGTTTTTCCAGAACCTGTCGGTGAAAGAAGGATGATGTCTTGGTTGTTTTCAGAAGATTTATAGATTGACTTTTGCATTTGATTCATGTCTTGAATCTGCAATTTTTTGAAGATCGAATTTAATTCCATGGGGCAAAGTTAAGGCAATTCCTAGGTTTGTTTGTCTATAAAATAAATCCCTTTCAATTTTCTGATTTTTTTGTAGTTTTAGCCATAAAAATAATAACAATATGTCAGAAAAGTTGTTTTATGCCATCAGAAGTGAAGATTTGGAAACGGTTAAAGAAACCTTGAAAGAAACACCTTCATTGATCAATACGAAAGACCAAAGAGGTTCTACACCTTTGTTGTTGGCAACTTATTATGGTTTCAAATCCATAGTTGAATTTCTTTTGAGTCTAAATCCTGAATTAAATGAAAAAGATGGTTCTGGAAATACAGCTTTGATGGGCGTTTGTTTTAAAGGTCATGATGAAATCGCCCAAAAATTAATTGATTCCGGAGCAGATGTAAATATTCAAAATGGAATGGGAGGAACGGCGCTTTCATTTGCTGCTATGTTCAACAAAGTAGAAATCGTCAAAATGCTGATCGAAGCCGGTGCCGATCAATCCATCCGAGACAATCGTGGAATGACCGCTTTGCAACAGGCAGAATCACAGGGTTTTAAAGAAATTGTTGCGCTTTTGAAATAAATTTATCGCACAAAGACCAATTTAGAATCTGTAGACAATTTTTCATCAAAAGCATAATTATTTTCGTTGAATAATTTTACTTCGTCCAAATCAGTGACCTCATTTTCAGCGCAATATCTTGCCATCATTCCTCTTGCTTGTTTGAAGAAAACCATGATCGGTTTGAGTTGTCCGTTTTTAAAATCGAGAAATTCAACATCGATTTTTGGAGATTTTAGTTTTTTGTCGTCCAGTACTTTGGCGTATTCGTTACTGGCTAAATTCAATAGAATTTCGTTTTTCTTCAATTTGGAATTGACAAAATCGGTTAAAGTTTCTTTCCAAAACCCATAGAGATTTTTTGAACCCTGAACATCCAATTTGCTTCCCATTTCCAAACGATACAACATGACTTTATCGCTTGGCTTCAAAATACCGTATAAACCGGAAAGGATAAAAAGGTGTTGGTTCAGATAAGTTTGCGCCGATTCACTTAAAGTCTCTGCGTCCAAACCTCTGTAAACTTCGCCTTTAAATGCCAATGCGGCTTGAACGCTCTTTTTTGCGGTAGGTTTGGTTTTCCAAACTGCATTTCGTTCGATGTTCATTTCGGCTAAATCTTTAGAAATATGCATCAGTTTTTCTAAGTCTTTGGTGTTCAAAGATTTTAGTTTTTCCATGACGATTTCGGACTGAGAAATAAATTTAGGCGAACTGGATTTGTTCCAATTTCCGTTTGTTTCCAGCGACATCAATTTGGCAGGGGACAATAAGATTTTCATGCTGTAAAAATATAATAATTCTTTAGTTTTGTTTTCTAATCTATTGATGTTTTGAAAAAAGTAATATCCGTTTTTATTTTTTCGCTTTCTTTTTTTGCTTTTTCTCAGAGTTATTCGTTTGAAAGCGCGGTAATAATAGAGTCAGACAAATATCCAAGTATGACTTTAATGAATGATGAAAGTCCAAACTATGCTATGTATATAAATAATGAAGGAGGAGTAATAAGGGATTATGATTCAAACGAATTGCACATTTTTACTTTTTCAAATAAAAAATCTCTGGATAAACATCATTCTTTTGAATATAATCGTAGTAAAAAGTTGCTCAAAGGTGAAAAGTTCAATTTAGGTTTAGTAGAAATCACAAAAATAAATGAAAAGGAATTTGAAGTTAAAAAATTTAAAAATAAGAGAAAGAAAAAAAGTGTGTATGAATACACGCTTCAATTAGAAGAATCTAACACTCCCTTTATTTATGTTCCTTTTGAAAAAAGTCTGATTAGAAATCATCAAATAGTTGGATTGATTAAAGAACAGTTGGAATCCTATAAACACTTCAAAATAAAATCCTATCAGTGCAAATCAGAAAAAACGACAGTAAACTCAGAAGTGAAAATTGAAAAATTGGATTTAAAAATTGAATTACCGGAAAAATTAAATTTTCAATTCTATTAAATTTTACAAAAACGCATCTATATCACCCTTTCCTTCCCGCAAAACAATTACTTCATCACTGCTTAAATCGATGACAGAAGAAGCTACATTGTCGCCCATTCCGCTGTCCACAACCAGATCGACCAATTTATCAAACTTCTCTGCAATCAACTCAGGATCAGTGGTGTATTCGATGATTTCATCCTCATCACGGATAGAGGTAGAAGCGATGGGATTTCCCAGTTTTTCAACGATCATTTGCGGTACCATATGATCTGGAACACGGATTCCTACTGTTTTTCGGTTTTTAAAAGTATTGGGTAAGTTGTTTGAGGCTTCCAGTACAAATGTAAAAGGACCGGGTAGCGCACGTTTTAACAATTTGAAATTGGAATTGGAAATCGGTTTGGTATACTGAGAAAGATGGCTCAAATCATTACAAACAAAAGAAAACTGCGCTTTTTCCGGTTTGATGTTTTTCAGTCGACAAAGTTTTTCCATCGCTTTTGAATTGGTGATATCACAACCCAATCCATAAACCGTATCAGAAGGATAAATGATCAAACCACCATTTTTTAAGACTTCTACGATTTGCTCAATGGCTCTTTCGTGAGGATTTTCCGGATGTACTTTGATGATTTTTGCCATATTTTTTGGTTTTGATCAAATCTACATAATTTCCAAATGATTCAAAAAGAATCAGAAGTGAAAATTATTTTTTATCGACAAGAATTCTATTTTCTCTATTGGCCAATTCCCAAGCGGTTGCAAAAATGAGTTTGGTTCTTTTTGCGAGTGCATTATAATTGATTTTATCAGGCGTATCGGACGGCTGATGATAATCTGCATGAACACCATTGAAATAAAAAATGATAGGGATATAGTTTTTAGCGAAATTATAATGGTCTGAACGATAATAAAAACGATTGGGATCGTTTTCATCGTTATAGGTATAATCCAATTCCAATCCTACGTATTTTTGATTGATTTCTTCTGAAAGTTTATGCAATTCCTTACTCAATTTGTCAGATCCGATTAAATACACATAATTTTCATTTCCCAAATGTGCATCATCAATTCTCCCAATCATGTCCGTATTGAGATTGGCTACTGTATTTTCAAGCGGAAAAACGGGCTGCATATCGGTATAAAACTTAGAACCGAGTAGACCGATTTCTTCGGCGGTTACATGGAGAAATAAAATTGATCTTTTGGGTTGAAATCCGGCTTTTTCTGCTTTTTTAAAGGCATTTGCTATTTCTAAAATGGCAACGCTCCCAGAGCCGTCATCATCCGCACCATTATAGACTTCACCATTTTTCACACCCACATGATCATAATGTGCAGAAATGACGATGATTTCTTCCGGTTTTTCGCTTCCTTGTATAAATCCCAAAACATTTTCAGTGTCTTTGTTGATTCTCGGATAGGTTTTGGCAGGAATATGTTGAAAGTAATTTTCGACAAATGGACTTTCAGGTGATTCGATATTATTTTTTATATAGAAATCACGGATATAATTGGCGGCTTTTTTCTGACCTTCCTCACCGGTGTCTCGTCCCTCAAATTCATCTGAAGCAAAGATATAGAGATGATCTTTCAGTGAATTGGCTTTGATGGATTCGATGTATTTGGGAAGTGCTTTGTCGTAATCTTCTTTGGTCAATTGTTTTTGAGATGAGCATTGCAGGGAAATTAAACCAATTGAAATCCAGACAAGGAGTGATGAAAATTTCATACGTAAGAAAATTGAATTTGCTCAAAAATAGCATCAATTCATCAAATAAAAAAATCCCGCTACATGAGCGGGATAGGTAAAAAATCTTAATGTTCGGGAATTATTGTCCTGAAGCAGCTTGAGCGATTTTTTGTGACCATTCTACCCATTTCTGAGCATCTTCAGCGGTCATTTTTTGTGTCCATTCAGACGCTTTTTTCGTCCACTCTACGCTTTTTGCAGACAACTCCTGAATTTTTGCAGCATCACCAGATTTGGTAGCTTCCGTCACTTCATTGAAATAAGCAGCATATTCCTCAGCAAATTTCTGAATTTCAGGACTGCTGAACTGTGGAATATCAGAAACTGCAGCAGCAGCATTATCTACAACTTCAGCCGCTTCTTCAGCAGTATCAGTTGCATCTTCAGTTGCTTGTTCTGTAGCATCTTCTACTTTTGCTTCTTCCTTTTTACAAGAAGTTAAAGAAACCAATCCCATTACGGTAATAGCTAAAAAAAGTTTTTTCATTTTGTAATTTTTTACGGTTTAATTGTATCAAAATTAAGAAAAATATTTTAGGAATTTTAATTATTTATCAACTGTATTCATTGGATTGGAATTGAACTTCATAGAGTTTATGGTAATATCCTTCTTTGTCCAGAAGCTCTTGATGTGTTCCTTTTTCTACGATTTTCCCATCGTCCATGACGATGATTTGATCGGCTTGTTGGATAGTTGCCAATCTATGTGCAATGACAACTGAAGTCCTTCCTTTTGTCAATTTGTCCGTCGCATTTTGAATCAGTGTTTCTGATTCCGTATCGATAGAGGAAGTCGCTTCATCCAATACCAAAATTTCCGGATTGTAAACATAAGCGCGTAGAAAGGAAATCAATTGGCGCTGTCCTACTGAAAGACTGGCACCTCTTTCACTGACTTCGGAATGATAGCCTTTTGGTAAATTTAGGATGAAATCATGGATACCGATTTCTTTTGCAGCTTGTTGGACTTGTTCCAGACTGATTTCCTCATTGCCCAAAATGATGTTTTCGTAAATCGTAGAATTGAACAAAAACACATCTTGTAGTACTACTGCAATATGACTCCTTAAGTTGCTTATATCCAGTGAGTATATGCTTTTATTATCAATTTTAATGTCACCGGAATCGATATCGTAAAACCGACTCAAAAGATTGATAATCGTCGATTTTCCTGCTCCCGTTGCACCGACGATGGCGATGGTTTGTCCGGGTTCGGTCTGAAAGGAAATTCCTTTTAAAACCGGGTTGTCCGGAATATAAGAAAAGAAGACATTTTCAAATTCAATTTTACCTTTTACATCTGTTAAAATTTCTTTACCATGATTTGGTAAAGTTTGGTCATCATCCAGAATTTTAAATACCCGATCTGCACCGATTAATCCTCTTTGGATCGAATTGAATCGGTCTGCAATTTGACGCATAGGCTGTGTCAACATCGTGATATAAGATATAAACGCCATGACTTCACCCACAGAAACGTCTCCATGAACAGCAGTTCGCAATCCACCAAACCATAAAAGCAATCCGATCGCCAAAGCTGAAACCACGTCTACAACTGGAAATAGCAAAGCGAAATACAAATTGGTTTTTAAAAATGCGGTGCGCAATTCTTTGTTGATGGATTTAAATCCTTCAAATTCTCTTTCTTCACGATTGAAAAGTTGAACGATGGTCATGCCACTCAATCGTTCTTGAACATAAGTATTTAATTTTGCTGTAACCGTTCTTTCTGCTTGGTAAACTTTTTTAAGGGCTTTCTGAAATAAATTGGTAATGATGACCATCAACGGTAAAATGATGATCACAACTGAAGCCACCATCCAGTTCATATAATACATGATGCTGATGATGAAAATAATCCGGAGTGAATCCACCATCAAAGTCAAAATTCCATTGTTAAAAATCTCAGCGATGGTTTCGATATCCGACACGGAACGCGTTACCAAAACGCCGTTTGGCGTTCGGTCAAAATAACCCAATTTGAATTTGATGATATGATCAAACAGTCTGACACGTAAATACCGGATGACGCGTTGCGCAATTTTATTGGCCAAATAAATAACGGAAAAACTCAATAAAACCTCTATCAATAGAATTCCGGCTAAAATCAGCAAGAAAATAAACAATCCATCCAAATCCGGAGCGATTGGATTGTTGTTTTGATCAAATAACAAAATGTATTGATCGATTGAATTTCCTACCAAATAAGGTCGCAACGAAGAAACGATAGCACTTAAAATCGCAAAAATTACCACAGAAAAAAACAATCCTCGGTAACTGACACCTATTTTAACTACACGTTTTAATCCGCTGAAATCGAACTTATTGGATTCACTCATTGATGAAAATTGATTTTGGGTATTTGACATCTGCCAAGTAAAGTCCTTGTGCAGGAGCAGAACCACTTGCAAAACTACGGTCTTTTTGAGCAATGATGGTGTTAAATTCTTCTAAACTGATTTTTCCTTTTCCTACATCGACCAAAGTTCCGACGATCGCTCTAACCATATTGCGTAAAAATCGGTCTGCAGTTATGGTGAATTTTAATTCTTTTCCTGATTTTTCCCATTTAGCAAATTTTACATCACAAATATGCGTTTTCACATCGGTATGGATTTTGGCAAAACTGCTGAAATCTTTTGTACCCAATAAGTATTCGGCAGCTTGGTTCATTTTTTCTACGTTTAAGTCGAAATGAATTTGCCAAGCTGCATCAAAATTAAATGGATCTTTTCCGATTTGAACAAAATAATGATAAGTACGACCTTTAGCATCAAATCTCGCATGTGCCTCAGCGGTTACTTTGTGAATTTGATAAATGCAAATGTCTTTTGGTAGAAATGAATTCATGCGATGTACCAAATCATCTGGTATTTTTCCTTCAAAATCAAAATGGGCGAACATTTTTTTGGCATGAACGCCGGTATCGGTTCTTCCGGCTCCTGTTATGGCAATATTTTCTCGCAATAGGGTAGAGAGCGATTTCTCCAAAACTTCTTGTACAGAAATTTGATTGGGTTGCACTTGCCAACCATAATAATTCTTTCCATTATAAGCCAATTCTAAAAAATAACGCAATGTAAAATTGTTAGAAATGCAAATGTAAGATACTTCAATAGGTTTATCATTTTCATGGTAGGTAAAATTTAAAATTCATTTTTATTCTAATTTATTCAGCGATTCATTCGTTTTAATTCAAAAGAAATTAAATTTCTATTATTTTCGTGATCAATTCTATCAAAATTTCTTTTTTAAATGAAAATCCTTTTGCTCTCAGATACACATAGTTATATAGATGAACGAATTCTCGACTATGCCAAAAAAGCAGATGAAGTATGGCATGCTGGTGATATCGGAGATTTAAAAGTAACGGACGAACTTTCTAAACTGAGCAAATTAAGAGCGGTATATGGAAACATAGACAATGCCGAAATCCGCAGAGAATTCCCTTTGCATAATCGATTTTCGGTAGAAGGATTGGATGTTTTGATGACGCATATAGGTGGATATCCGGGGAAGTACAGTCCGGCAATCAGAGAAGAATTGTATCAAAATCCTCCGAAATTATTTATTTGCGGCCATTCCCATATTTTAAAAGTTATGCCGGATAAAAAATTGAATCTGATCCATATGAATCCTGGAGCTTGTGGGATTTACGGTTTCCATAAGATCAGAACCATGATCCGATTTGAAATATCGAACGGAAAAATAGAAAGCCCTGAAGTAATCGAATTAGGAACAAGAGGATAAAGGGGATTTTTCCTATTTATTTTAAGTGCTTTTTCCTTTTTTAATTGAATAAAATGAAGATAACTTTGTCCTACAAACGAACCAACCTCAATTACTATAATTTAATTATTGTGAATCCTTCCTCCACTAGTCGGAAGGATTTTTTTGTTGAATCTTTTGAGAATTAATCGATTTTCCTACATTTAAATTTTTATCCTCATTTCCTTATTGATTTAAATTTTAAATTACTTCAAAAGAAAAGTAATTTTCTTTGCCAAGCTAGAAAGAAACAGATGTGCAAAAAGAAGTCGTAAATTGGCTTCAAGAAATGAACTTAATCAAATAAAAATGAATACAACAAAAGTTAAAGCATTTGGAACAGAAGCTCAGGATGCGGATTTAATCGAAATGATGATTGAACGAAGAGAAGTTCAACCCAAGGATGTAGAAATCGATATTTTGTATTGTGGCGTTTGCCATTCTGATTTGCATACGGCGAGAAACGATTGGGGCGGTTCGCAATATCCCATTGTTCCCGGTCACGAAATTGTCGGAAAAGTAACGGCAATCGGTTCTGAAGTCACCAAACATAAAGTTGGCGATACCGTTGCGGTCGGTTGTATGGTTGATTCTTGCCGAACTTGCAGTTCTTGCGAAAAGGATTTGGAACAATATTGTTTGAACGGAATGACGGGAACGTACAATTCGCCTGACAAACATTTGAATTCCCGAACCTACGGAGGTTATTCCGAAAAAGTGGTGGTCGATGAACATTTCGTTTTGAGTGTGCCGGAAAATTTAGATTTGGCGGCAGTTGCGCCGGTTCTTTGTGCGGGAATTACGACTTGGTCACCGCTTCGTCATTGGAATGTGAAAGAAGGAAGCAAAGTTGCGGTTGTTGGTTTGGGCGGACTCGGTCACATGGCGATAAAACTCGCAAAAGGTTTGGGAGCACAGGTTTCTTTGTTTTCCAGAACGCCTTCCAAAGAGCAAGATGCAAAAGATTTGGGTTGTGATGAAGTGATCATTTCCACTGATGAAAATCAGATGAAATCTTCGATGGGGAAATTCGATTTGATCATTGATACCGTTCCTTATGACCATGATTTGAATCCGTACATTTCTACATTGGCGATAGATGGAACATTGGTTTTGGTGGGTTATTTAGGTCAAGTGAAATCTTTGTTGAATACGGTTCCGATGATTTTGGGAAGACGTGCTGTGGCCGCTTCTGTGATTGGCGGAATTGCGGAAACCCAAGAATTATTGGATTTCTGTGGTGAGAAAAATATCGTTTCGGAAATCGAAATGATCGATATCCAAAACATCAATGACGCCTACGAAAGAATGTTGAAAAGCGACGTGAAATACCGTTTCGTAATTGATATGAAAAGTTTGAAATAAAAAATTTAGATTTACTTTTTTAATTCTAAATCTTAAAACTATGCATCCAATTATCAGAAACATATTAGCTGTAATTTTAGGTTGGTTCATCGGCGGAGCGGTCAATATGGGCATCGTGATGCTTGGCCACAAAGTCATGCTGATTCCCGGAATCGATCCCAACGACATGGAAGGCTTGGCCAATGCTTTGCATACTTTGGGCGGGGAATATTTTATTTTTCCATTTCTAGCGCATGCTGTTGGAACTTTGGTTGGGGCAATTGTAGCGGCCGGAATTGCAGCGACGCACAAAATGAAATTTGCTTTGGCGATTGGTGTTTTATTTTTAATCGGAGGAATAGCAGCTTGTTTTATGATTCCCGCTCCGGCTTGGTTCATCGTCTTGGATTTGGTAGTGGCTTATATTCCGATGGCTTGGTTAGGTGGGAAAATTGGTGCAAGGATTTGTTCTAAATAATTGAAATCAATTACTGATAAATTTCCTGTTGGGATTCCCATTACTTTATTAATTTAGTATTCAAATCAAATTGAAATGCAAAAAAGAAGATTAGGAAATACGGAACTGGAAGTTGCACCCATTGCCTTTGGTGGAAATGTGTTTGGGTGGACCATAGATCAAGAAAAATCATTTGAAATCATAGACGAATTCGTCGGTTCTGGTTTTAATTTAATTGATACGGCCAATAATTATTCGTATTGGGTTAAAGGAAACGATGGAGGAGAATCGGAACGAATCATTGGGAATTGGTTGAAAAAGAGGAGAATTCGCGATAAAGTAGTCATCGCCACAAAAGTAGGCGGACGAAACAAACAAATGGACAATCCCAACACCACCCGAAAGCACATCATGGAGGAAGTGGATAAGTCTCTGATGCGACTGCAAACGGATTACATCGATTTGTATCAAACGCACTATGATGACGGTAAAACCCCAATTGAAGAAACGCTATCTGCTTATCAAGATTTGATCAAAGAAGGGAAAATCAGATGGATCGGAGCATCCAATATTTCCCCGGAAAGATTGGTTGAATCTTTGGAAATTGCTGAGAAATACAATCTTCCGAAATACCAAACGCTTCAACCCGAATACAATCTTTACGAGCGTGAAAATTATGAAACCAAATTCGAAGCCATTACCTTAGAAAATGGACTTAGCGTGATGAATTATTATTCGCTCGCAAGTGGATTTCTGACAGGGAAGTACCGAAAAACAAACGATTTGTCTCAAAGTCAAAGAGGAAAAGACGTGCAAAAATATTTGGATGAAAGAGGCATCCGAATTTTAAATGCTCTTGACGAAATTTCATTTGAATACAAAACAACGGCTGCAGTGGTAGCTTTAGCTTGGCTTTTAAATCGCCCATCGATAACGGCACCGATCGTAAGTGCGACGAGTTTGAGTCAGATGGAAGCAATCAAACAAGCGCCTTTATTGGATTTGAATTCATCAGCTTTGATGCGTTTAAATGAAGCAAGTGAGTATTAAATTAAGTTATGAAGTCAGACAATTCAAGAGTTTTTAAAATGTCTTTTGCGAGTGTTTATCCACATTATATCGCAAAAGCAGAAAAAAAAGGCAGAACCAAAGAAGAAGTCCACGAAATCATTTTTTGGTTGACCGGTTATGATGAAAAAGGTCTTCAAAAGATTTTGGACGAAAAGATCAATTTTGAAACTTTTTTTGCCGAAGCTCCACAACTTAACCCAAACGTATCCAAAATTACCGGCGTCATTTGCGGTTATCGGGTAGAGGAAATCGAAGACGAATTGATGCAGAAAATCCGGTATCTGGATAAATTAATCGACGAACTCGCTAAAGGCAAAAAGATGGAGAAAATATTAAGAGAATAGGAGGGGTTAGATAATTTCTCCTCCATTTTCTTGAAATTTCTTTTGGATAATTTTCCAATTTTCTTCATTGATGGGTTTTGTTGCTTCTTTTAAAATGGTGGTTTGAAAACCTAAATCGAGCGCATCCTGAGCCGTAAAATACACACAAAAATCAGCCGCTAAACCGCAGACAAATACTTCCGAAACCTTTCGGTCTTTCAAATAACCAAATAGTCCCGTGTTTTTCCGTTTGCCGTTGTCAAAAAATCCGCTGTAACTGTCGATTTCGGGGTCCATTCCTTTTCGGAAAATGGCCTCTACGGAATTTGTGTTTAATTCTTGATGAAATTCCGCCCCGAAACTTCCTTGAACACAATGAACCGGCCAGAGAACTTGTTCCAGTCCATTTAAGTCGATGGTTTCAAATTCTTTTTTCCCCGGATGTTCTTTTGCAAAACTTTTGTGGTCGGAAGGATGCCAATCCTGAGTAACAACAATCAAATCAAAATCATTTTGGATTTCGTTAATGATCGGTATGATTTGGTTTCCATTTGGTACTGCTAGACTTCCATTTTCTAAAAAGTCGTTCTGAACGTCAACGATAATTAGTGCTTTCATTTGGCTAAAGTAACTAGATTTTTTGGGTTTATTTGAATTGAAATTGAACATGAAATTGATTCTCTCGATGAGAAAGTGTAAATTCGGATTAATCTGAAATTTATGGACTATGGATTATGAACCAATTATTACGCTGGGTATTTCTTTTGGAATAGGAATTTTGGTCGGTTTACAGAGAGAGTCCACTAAAAATGGAATGGCTGGAGTCAGAACATTTACATTTATAACTTTGCTGGGTACACTTAGTGGATTTCTTTCTGAAGCTTATGAAAATCCTTATATCATTCCTACGATGGGATTTGGGATTGTGATTTTGATGGTCATTTCCAATTTGGGTAAAATTCAAAGTAAAGAAGTGAAATCCATTGGAATTACGACAGAAATTGCGGCATTAATGGTTTTTTCAATTGGTGCTTATTTGGTTGTGGGAGAAAGAGTTGTTGGGATTATGGTCGGAGGAATTCTGGCCGTTATGCTGTATGCCAAAGAACGTCTTCATGATTTCATCGATAAATTGAAAGACAAAGAAATCTCGGCTATCATGACTTTTGTAGGCATTACTTTGATCATTCTGCCGATTTTACCGGACGAAAATTTCGGTCCAATGGAAGTTTTAAATCCAAGAAACATCTGGATGATGGTTGCTTTAATTGTTGGGATGAGTGTGTTCGGTTATTTTGTATACAAATGGATGGGAAATAAATCGGGATTGGTAACGAGCGGTATTTTAGGTGGAATAATTAGTAGTACAGCGACAACCGTAAGTTTTTCTAGAAAAACAAAAGCTGGTAGTGGAGGAGGAAAACTTGCCGCTTTTGTCATTCTCTTGGCAGTAACTATTTCATTGGTTCGCGTTGCAATTGAAATCATGGTGGTTGTTAAGAACAAATCATGGGAAGTGATTTTGCCCATAGCCGTTTTATTTGTTTTCATGATTTTGCTTTGTGTTGTATTCTTTTTTTTGATCATCAAGGATAAAAATGAAGAAGAATTACCAGAACCCAAAAATCCGGCTCAATTTAAAAGTGCGCTTATTTTTGCAGGAATTTATGCTGCAATTATGGTATTTGTGGCATTTACAGAAAAGGAATTTGGTAATGAAGGATTGTATGTTGCCTCTGCCATAGGCGGACTGGCAAACAAAGATGCTATCACACTATCTTTGTCTGGAAGAATTCGAAGTGGATTGGATATAAATTTAGGTTGGAGACTGATTATGACTGCCATCATTTCCAATATGATTTTTAAAGTCCTGATAGCTTCTGTAATAGGAAAAGCAAGATTAGCCAAATGGTTGGGATTGTTCATCATGATTTCCGTAGCATTTTCCGTATTGCTTATATGGCTATGGCCGGATAATATTGCATTATTAATCTGATCATAGTTGATCCTTTCCACAATTTAAATTTAAATTTGCGGCATGGGAAGAAAACAACGTAAAGAAATTTTTCTTGAAAATATAGAAGTGCTTCGTGCAGGAGCGAAGGGAATTTCCATAGGCAAATCTGATGATGGAAAAACGGTTTTGATTCAGGATGCCGTTCCGGGTGATGTAGTCAACGTATCGGTTTACAAAAAGAAATCGAGTTATCTTGAAGGGAAAGCAGTTGAAATTCTACAGAAATCAATTTATCGTGTCAATCCCAAATGTGAACATTTCGGGATTTGTGGTGGTTGCAAATGGCAGAATTTGAGTTATGATGCCCAATTGAAATTCAAACAAGATGAAGTAGAAAATAACCTGAAACGAATCGGGAAATTTGAAGATTTGGAAATCACACCGATTTTGGGTTCTGAACACGACTATTATTACCGAAATAAATTGGAATATACTTTTTCTAATTCCCGATGGTTGACACTGGAAGAAATCCGAAATACAGAAGCAACCTATGACCGAAATGCGCTTGGATTCCATATTCCGGGGCAATGGTCAAAAGTGCTCGACATCAAAAATTGTCATTTGCAAAAAGAACCATCCAATGCTATACGATTGGAAGCCAAACGGTTTGCGAACGAAAACGGTTATGATTTTTATGATTTGAAAAATCAGGAAGGATTTTTACGCACCTTGATGATTCGTTCTACACAGAAAGGGGAATTTATGGTTTTGGTTCAATTTTTCAAGGAAGACAAAGAAAAACGTGAAGCTTTTTTGGAGAATTTAAAATTGAAATTTCCGCAGATTGTTTCTTTGTTGTATGCCATTAATCCAAAAGGAAATGATTCTATTTATGATTTGGATATTCAAAATTATACAGGTCAGGATTTTATCACGGAAGAAATGGAAGATTTGCAGTTTAAAATCGGTCCTAAAAGTTTTTACCAAACCAATCCGGAACAAGCTTATGAATTGTATAAAATCACTAGAGATTTTGCCGATTTAAAAGGAGATGAAGTCGTATATGATTTGTATACCGGAACGGGAACCATCGCGCAATTCGTTTCCAAAAAAGCCAAAAAAGTAGTAGGAGTAGAGGCGGTTCAGGAAGCCATCGATGCGGCAAAAGAAAATGCGGAGCGAAACGGAATTGAGAATTGTACTTTTTATTGTGGTGATATGAAAGACATTTTTACGGACGAATTTATCGCTGAAAACGGTCATCCCGACGTGATCATTACAGATCCACCACGTGATGGCATGCACAAAAATGTAGTGGAAACCATTTTACGAATTCATCCTGAAAGGGTGGTGTATGTGAGTTGTAATTCGGCTACACAGGCGCGAGATTTGGAATTGATGAAAGAAAAATACGAGATCAAAAAAGTTCAACCGGTGGATATGTTTCCACAGACGCATCATGTGGAAAATGTTGTACTTTTGGAACGAATTGATTAGAAATATGAAAAAGCGATATTTGGTTTTTGGAATAATCTTGCCGATGATTTTTGCAGTTTCCTGTGAAGAAGATGATGTTTGTGTAGGAGAGGGAACGCCTTATTTAACTGTTGTTTTTAGAAATGCTTTGGATACGGAAAATCGGTCTGATACGTTAACGATCGAATCAGATGTGACTGCTGATTTTGCAAATGCGGACACGATTTATTTAAAAAGTTTTACGGACAGCATAAAATTGCCTTTGGGTGGTCTGGATGAAACCCAAACTTTTTTCCGAATCAAAAGGAGAAGCAACTCAACTCCAGATGTACTTACTGTAAATTATTCGACCCAAACTGAATATGTTTCAAAAGCTTGTGGTTTTCGGGTGACTTATGGAAATTTGGGTTACAATACGACATTTAATTACATTCAAGCCATAGAACCGGGTGAATCAAACGAATTAAAAGATGAAACGACTACCAATTTATACATTCGCCTTAGCAATTAATTTAGGGATCATTCCGGTTTTAGGACAAGAGGATTCGATTTCTATCGAAGCAGAGACAGTTGTTGAGGAAACAAAAGCCATAGAAGATACTGTGTTAAACCCGCAAAAAAGAGCCGGGAAATTATTTGTCGGAGTAGATATATTTAATCCGGCCGTATCTTTTTTTACAGAAAAACAAGGAGGGCAAGCTATGGTTTCCTATAACGTCTATAAAAAATGGAATGCGGTTGCAGAAGTTGGATTTGAAAAGAACCATTATGATGAATTGGATTGGGACATTGATGTAAATGGTTTGTATTTTAAGTTGGGATTTAATTATTTTCTTTCTCAAGACTATGAAGATGCTTCTAATGGTTTTTATGCAGGTGCCCGATTTGCCTATGCTGCATACAAACAGACTGTAAATCAGTATCCGATCAGGGTTTCAGGAAATCAAGTGGACGAATACGGAAGTTTGCCCGAAGCCAATGTGAGTGCTTATTGGGTTGAAATTTTGGCGGGAGCTAGAGTTCGGTTGATCGGTAATTTTTATGTAGATGTTTCTGTCCGACCAGAAATTTATGCAGGAAGTAAAAAGCAAGAAGGACTGGATCCACTTGTGATTCCGGGGTATGGAAAAGATATCGGGCCGATTAATTTCAGCATGTTTTGGGGAATTACGTATAAGTTATTTTAGATATTCTAAGTTAAATTCAATTAGAAATTAATTGAAACAAATTGCTTTGAAAGGATAATGAATGATTGAAGTCTTTTATTCTTATATCAACTTGTTGATTCCTTAATAATCCTTAATAAATCGAATTAATTCATTTTGACTTTAAATCTTAATGTTTTCATTTCAAATTCAGCTTAAGTAGTTAATAATAAATGCATTGCTATAGCTTATGGCAGTGCTAGAAAATAGATTCATAAAAAAAGCCCGGAATTTCCGGGCTTTTGTTTGGATAGAAATTGAATTATTTCTTGATTACTTTTTTCGTAATGACACCTTCATCAGATTTGATATAAACCATATAGGTTCCAGCCGGTAAAGATTTGAAATCGATGGATTCTTTGTTCTTTAATGAATCAAATTTATTTCCATAGACGATTTGTCCCATTTGGTTAAATACTTTTACTTCAGCATGATTCAATTGTTTGCTCAATTGAATATTCAATTGATCTACAACCGGATTTGGATAAATAGCCATTATTTCGTTTAAATCCAAATCAGTGGTTGCTAAAGGAGATTCTACTCCTGTTACCACCAGAGCAAAATTCTGAGATCCGTTTGTTAGAGTTCCTTTATGACTTACGGTAACGGTATAAGTTTGACCTGCAACAGGAGATTCGATATAAACTTGTTCAACATTGTCGACGATATTGTCTTCTTGGGTTGCAGCTGCAGAAGGGTTATCTGGATCCAATTTCCATGGATAATAAGTATTTCCTCCATTGGTTACTCGAACATCCAAGTCATTGACTAGTAATGGAGTTCTGTCATTTAAAGTCAATTCAGGAAGTGGAGAACCTGCAGGGTCTAACCATGCAATAGATACTTTTAAAGGTTCATCACCATTTGCAACAACTTCAACATCATAGGTTCCGCCATTGTCAATTGACAAATTACTGACAAAAGCATTTTGATTGACATTTAACAAAGTTTCAGCTGCACCAAAAGCATTGATTAATCCAAAACCAAATTTATAATCCGGACCTAAATCTGAGCCTGACTCAAAAGCAGTGTGGGTCAACAATGCTTTCATCATATCAGAACGCAAATATCCACCATCGGCTTCATTTTTTATTTGTTGTAATAAAAGTCCAACGCCTGCAGCAGCTGGTGAGGAGAAAGAAGTACCGCTGTTTCCGGAATATTGGGTATCACTACTTCCACTAGCTGCAATTACTACTGCACCTATCGCGGTAACATCTGGCTTAATTCTTCCATCATCAGTCGGTCCATAACTGGTAAATGAAGTTGCAACTACGTCTGATGGGTCTTCATAACGGTTATTTCCTCCCAGAGGATTAATCGCTCCTACTAAAATAGTGTTTTTAGCAACAGAGCCTGAAAAAGAAAGACAATCATATCCTCCTTGAGTCATACAATCATTTGGACGACTCACACCTGTGTAAAATTCCCAAGATCCATCAGGTGCATAAGCATAATGGTCAACAGTAGTGCCCGGACCCTCGTTTCTGTTGTTTCCTGATGATTTGAACATAGTATGTTGAGGAGCATTATAAGCTAAATTATCCCAAGCAGCATCTGTTGAAGTATAAAATCCGAACAATACTGATTCTGTAGGAGAAATATTTGGGTATCCATACCAGTACCAAGTTGATCCACTATAATACCATCCTGCTAGTGAACCGTAGGAATGATTTGAAATCAAATAATTTGCATTCTCAGGATTATTGGATTCATAGATCATTTCCGGAATATTATTGGTGTAATTGTATCCAACCACATTGGCTTGATAGGCCATTCCTTTTGCTGCTGGATTAAGCCCTGCCCCCACGATGACACCTGCTACCGGAGTAGAGTGCGATCCTGAACCTGATGTCTGTTCATTGGTCGCTCTTCCTTCAAAATCCTGGTGTGTGGTTCTGATAGCACCGCCATCCCAAATATAGGCTTTAAATCCTTCACCCGAAACGGAAACGCCCGGTATACCTCCATCATGAAGATAATCCACATTCATCGAATTGATTTGCGTCTGACTGTCTATTGATAAATATTCATGAATTCCATTTGAAGTTTTTCCTTCATAAGAAACTTCTTCCGGAAAATTATGGTAAGGCTTGATGTATGTATCTTCATAAACCTTTGCTTCATCATGTTTTAATTGAGCTTCTGCTGCAATTTTTTGCAGTTCTTCTTTGTTTACCTTATCTTGTGCGTTGACTATCGCACCAAGCGCCAAGGCAGCAAAAAGTATATTTTTTTTCATTCCCTTTATTTTTATTAAATTTTACGGATATCAAATATAGAAACTTTTGCCGTAAATTGACCATAATTTAATATAATTGACTTTCCTTCTATTTTTTCTATTGTCGCAACACTATTGCTATCTTTGATTTTAACGCGATCCCCAACTTTAAGATTGTCTATCGACATTTGGACTTCTTTTTCTTTTTTCTCTTCTATTTTTTTCTTTTCGACAATGATGTTTTCTTGATTTCTTTTTAATTCTTTTTTAATCTCTTTTTTGACGATTTTATCCTTTTCTTTTTCTAAAGCCAAACTATCTGTTTTCTTAGAATTCTCCATTTCCACCCATTTTAAAAACTCACCGATGAGCTTCTTTTTATTCCGTGATTTTAAATAATCGTCTGCCCAATCGTTCATTTTTCTTCCGGCTTGAAGAGATTTTAACTCATTGTCATATAACAATTGAAAATCCACCAACTTTTCCCTAACTTTTTCATGCGTCGTTTCCAATTCTTTGCTTTGTTCGGCAGAAGTTTCCTTTAACTCTTGAACTTGATTTTTGGTTTTTTGAATTTCAAATTTTTCCTGTTGTAACTTTAAAATCGTTTTGTCCAAACGAACTTTGTCTTGTTCCACTTTCTTTTTGGCACGATTGATCAACCGAAATGGGATTTTGTTTTTTTCCGCAACTTCAAATGTAAATGAACTTCCTGCTTGTCCGATTTCCAATTTATACAAAGGATTTAAGGATTTTTCATCAAACAACATGCTCGCATTGATCGCTTCCGGTAAATTCTCAGCCGCTATTTTGATATTGGTGTAATGCGTGGTGAAAACCCCAAATGCCTTGCGTTCATAAAATTCTTCAAAAAACACTTCTGCCAGTGCACCTCCCAACTCCGGATCAGATCCAGTTCCAAATTCATCCACCAACAATAAAGTTCCTTCATCCACATTTCTAATGAAATAAGACATTTGTTTTAAACGATAACTATAAGTACTCAATTGATTTTCTATAGATTGATTGTCACCGATGTCTGTAAAGATTTTATCAAAAAATCCAATTTCAGATTTGGGGTGTACTGGAATCAAAATGCCGCTTTGGATCATCAATTGGTTCAGACCAATGGTCTTGAGCGTGATACTTTTTCCACCGGCATTGGGACCGGAAATAATGATGATCCGTTGATTTTTATCCAATTTTAAAGTTTGCGGAATGGTATTTAATTTTTTTTCTGAATTGGATAAATACAACAAAGGATGATAGGCATCCACCAAATTTAAGACAGAATCTCCCTTGATTTCCGGAAGAATGCCATTGATTTTCAATGCAAATTGCGCCTTGGCTTGTGTGAAATCATAATATTCTAAAAGCGATTCATAATCTTCTAGAAGTTCTTTATGGACAGAAATAACCGATGTCAAATTACGCAGAATTTTGATGATTTCTTTTCCTTCTTCTTCTTTTAAATCTTCCAACTCCCGATTGGATTTTTGAACCGATTCGGGTTCTATAAATGAAATCGAACCAGTTTTGGAAGTGCCTAAAAATCGACCTTTTACTCGTTTTCTGACCGATGAAATCACAGCCAAAACACGTTTATCATCCACAACTGTTTCTTTGATATCATCCAGATATTGACTATTATATGCGATTGATTTTTTAAACAAATCAGCTACACGAGCAGAAATCATTTTGATTTGTTTTCTGATTTCATACAATTCCGGACTGGCATCGTCTTTTATTTCGCCATGTCGATTAAAAACACCATCGATTTCTTTGACGATTTGTTTTTCGTAAATCACCTCAGTAACCAATCCATTTAAAGTCGGGAAATATTCTTCAAAATTTGCAAAAAACTTTATTATTTCTTTGATTTGAAGTGCATTGGATTTGATTTGGAAAAACTGTTCCGCATTCAAATAATAATTTTCAATTTCCAATCTCGGTAAAAAATCACTCATGTAAAAAAACTCCGAAAAAGGAATTCTGTTTCCAGATTGAAAACTGGAAAGAAATTCGTTTGTTGCGTTTAAATCCTGAACCAAATGATCTTGATTTTCATAAGGTTTTAATTCGGTTAAAATCTGAGCTGTTCTTTCATTATAAGCCAGTTCGGCAATTTTTTCCAATATTTTTGGAAATTCTAAGTCTTTTAAAGTCTGTTCTGATACCTGCATTGGTACAAAAATACTTTATATTTGGAAACCGAGTTTGAAAAAATGGAAGTGAATTTAGAATCGAGTTGGAAAGCAGTATTAAAAGAAGAATTTGATAAAATCTATTTTAAAGAATTGGTAGAATTTGTCAAAAATGAATACAGAACGCAATCTGTATTTCCACCTGGTAATAAAATTTTTTCGGCTTTTGATCATACACCTTTTGAACAAGTAAAAGTGGTGATTTTAGGACAAGATCCCTATCATGGACCTAACCAAGCCAATGGATTGTGTTTTTCTGTAGCTGATGAAGTCCGATTGCCACCGAGTTTGCGAAATATTTTTAAAGAAATAGCCTCTGACCTAGGGAAAATTCCTTCTTCTTCCGGAAATTTAGAAAGATGGGCAGATCAAGGTGTTTTTCTTCTCAATGCAATGTTAACGGTTCGGGCTTCTCAAGCCGGTTCTCACCAAAAAAAAGGTTGGGAAGCTTTTACAGATGCAGTGATCAAAAAGTTGTCAGATGAAAAAGAAAATTTAGTTTTCATTCTTTGGGGGGCTTATGCCCAGAAAAAAGGAAGCATCATCGATGCTGATAAACATTTTGTATTAAAGTCGGCTCATCCATCTCCATTGTCTGCATACAATGGTTTTTTTGGCAGTAAGCCTTTTTCCCAAACCAATCAATTTTTACGATCAATAGGACAACCAGAAATTGATTGGTGACAATAATAATTTGTAATTTTGGAATCCATAAAAAAACAAACAAATATGAAATCATTTATTCCGTACGAGGATCATTCTGACTTTTCTATCCATAACATTCCATTTGGTGTTGCCATTTTTGCTGATGATGAAATTGGTTGTGTAACAAGAATTGGAAGTACCGTCATCAATTTAGCTGTTTTGTATGATAACGGATATTTTGAGGCATTTGATTTGGGTGAAAATATTTTTGAAGCTTTTACTTTAAATGAATTCATATCACTTGGAAAATCCGTTACTGTTCCCATTCGCGAAAGAATTCAGGAATTATTATTGGAAGGATCTGAATTATCAAAAGATGAAGCAACGCAAAAAGAAGCTTTTCATTTGATACACAACGTTTCCATGCAATTACCGGTTCATGTTCCCAACTATACCGATTTTTACAGCAGCATAGAACATGCGACCAATGTAGGGAAAATGTTCCGTGATCCGGAAAACGCTTTGTTGCCCAACTGGAAACATCTTCCGGTAGGTTATCATGGACGTGCTTCTTCGATAGTCGTTTCCGGAACGCCGATTCACAGACCAAAAGGACAAACTTTACCTCCAGATGCGAGCGCTCCGGTTTTCGGTCCTACCAAAAGATTGGACTTCGAATTGGAAGTGGCATTTATCACCAACTCCTATACAGATTTAGGAGAGTCGGTTTCTACAGCGGAAGCAGAAGAACATATATTTGGATTGGTTTTGTTTAACGATTGGAGTGCTCGTGATATGCAAAAATGGGAATATGTTCCTTTGGGGCCATTTTTGGCTAAAAATTTTGGATCATCAGTTTCGCCTTGGGTTGTGACACTGGAAGCTTTGGATCCATTTAGAATGGAAGGACCAAAGCAAGAGCCGGAAGTTTTGGATTATTTGAAATTCGAAGGAAAGAAAAACTTTGATATCAACCTTCAGACTTTCATCGCCAATGATGCTGCCGGAGAAAATTTAATTTGTACTTCAAATTTCAAATACATGTATTGGAACATGGCGCAGCAATTGGCGCATCATACCGTAAATGGTTGTAACCTGGAAGTAGGAGACATGTATGCCAGTGGAACAATCAGTGGAAAAACGGAAGACTCGTTTGGATCCATGTTGGAGTTGACTTGGAGCGGAACGAAACCATTGAAATTAAAAGATGGGTCTGAAAGAAAATTCATAGAAGACCACGATACTGTTATCATGCGCGGATGGTGTGAAAAAGACGGGAAAAGAGTTGGTTTCGGTGAAGTTTCAGGGAAAATTCTACCTGCAAAAGCATAATCCTAATTTTGAAAATTCTCGAAACGCTTTCCCAATACATAAGAGTTGATGATGAAATTCTTCGGTTTATTGACGAATTTGGTCAAGAAAAACAATTGGCGAAAGGAGAAGTTCTGAGCTCTCAAAATACAGTTGATCGAAATCTTTATTATTTGAAAAAGGATTTTTACGGTCCTTTTATTTTGAAAATGGAAAAGATTTAACGGCCAATTTTTACAAAGAAGGAAATCTCATTGCCAATAAAGATATCATTTTTCTAAAAGAATCGGGAAATAACAATATTGAAGCGATCGAGTCTTCTTTGGTGACTTATTTCAATTATTCAAAACTGGAAGAGTTGTGCGAAAACTCTTTGGCGCTTGCCAATTTTTCGCGAAGAGTTTTGGGCGTTCTTCTCGCTAATATGGAAAAAAGAGTACACTCTTTACAACACATGACTGCAAAAGAAAAATATCAGGAATTACTCACAGAACATCCTGATATTTTATTGCGTGCGCCACTTGGAATTTCTTCTTATCGTGGGAGTGTTCGCAGTTTTTTAATTAAAAAAGTTCTCGCAGATATTTCTTTCCCGAATCCATAATATCCAGAACATCACCACTTTTCCCATTAAGCATCATTTTGGAAAGCGTTTGTGCATAGCCTTTCACTTGTTCAAAACTTATATGAGGCGGCATTGCCAAAGCATTGGGATCTGTAAATATACTAACTAGTGCTGGTCCGTCATGTTCAAGAGCTAACTTAATCACTGATTCTACTTCTGCACATTCTTTTACATTCCAAGCTTTTATATTCATCGCTTCCGCTACTTTTGCAAAATCTGGATTTTCGAGATCTGTTTGCCAATCTGGGAGTCCTGCAACTTGCATTTCTAACTTTACCATCCCTAATGATCGGTTATTAAAAACAATGATTTTTGCAGGAATTTTATATTGGCTAATGGTCATTAGGTCACCCAAAAGCATACTAATTCCCCCATCTCCACAAAGGGCGATCACTTGTCGGTCTGGATGCGATAATCCTGCACCTATTGCCATCGGCATTGCATTCGCCATTGAACCGTGATTAAAAGATCCGGTGAGATAACGGTTCTTTTTACCTTTCAGATATCTTGCAGCCCAAACTGCTGACATCCCTGTATCAACTGTAAAAATGGCATCATCAGTAGCTAAATCATCGATGACACTGGCTACATATTCTGGATGTATCTTTGCTTCAGCTGAACGTCCTTTGGCGTATGATCGGTAATCGTTTTCCACTTTTTCGTGCAATTTCCTCATTTTTTTAAAAAATTCTTCATCTTCATTTTTCTGAAGTAATGGTAGTAATGATTTAATTGTTTCGCCGATATCACCACAATAACCGTAATCAACTTTTGCACGTCGCCCGATTCGCTCCGGTTTATTATCAATTTGAATTATCGTGTTATCTTCAGGTAAAAAATTACTATACGGAAAATCGCTTCCCAACATTAATAATATGTCGGTTTCATTCATTGCTTCAAAGCCCGATTTGTTGCCTAAAAGTCCGTTAAGCCCAACTGCATAAGGATTAGTTTCTTTATCGAAGAAAATTTTTCCTCTGAAACTAAATCCGATTGGTGCATTAAGTTTCTCTGCTAATTTTAGAACTTCAGCCTCTGCATTACGGCAACCGTAACCGCAATACAGCATGATCTTTTTATTTTCGTTCAGAACTTTCACTAGTTCATCTAACTCTTGCTTAGATGGGATCGCTTTACCTGTCGTATAATAATTTTTTACGGACGAATCAATATTTTCAACTTTCGCAGCCGCAACATCTCCCGGCAAACCAACAACAGCAACTCCTTTTTGGCTAATAGCAGTTTGTATTGCTGATTGAAAACCATGTAAAGCCTGAACTGGCGTATTGGCCATAAAGCAATACTTGCTACAGTCATCAAAAAGTTTGGTAACATTGGTTTCCTGAAAATATTCAATCCCTAATTTGTCCGTATTCGCAGTTGAAGCAATGGCGATAACAGGGTTTTCCGACCGGTTGGCATCATATAAACCATTTACTAGATGTACGTGACCTGGACCGCTACTTCCCATACAGCAACCAATTCCATTAAGTTCAGCATCCATAGATGCTGCATAAGCACCTGCTTCTTCATGCCGAACATGCACCCATTGTAAACGTCCGTCTCTTCGAACTGCGTCATTTACAGGATTCAAGCTGTCGCCTGTGACTGCGTAAATTCTTTTCACACCTGCCTCTACAAGCATTTCTACTAAGACATCTGATACATTCTTGGACATAATATTTTTTTTAGTGATTTAGATAATATCTATGTTTCGTTCTTTAAAACCATTAAATTTAACAAATATTTTACCTAAACTATTCTGTAAATATTAAATCTTTCATAAATTTTTAAATAATATTGTAGCTTTGTATTCCTCGATGAAAATCCTAGAATCCATTTCTCAGTATGTAAAAATTGATGATGAAATTCGTCAGTTTATTAATCAATTTGGATCAGAAAAACACTTGTCGAAAGGAGAAGTGTTAAGTTCCCATAATTCTGTGGATCACAATCTTTATTTTTTAGAAAAAGGACTTTTGCGCTCCTTTTATTTTGAAAATGGAAAAGATTTAACGGCCAATTTTTACAAAGAAGGAAACCTCATTGCCAATAAAAATACCATTTTTCTTAATCAATCTGATGATAATAATATTGATGCAATTGAACCTTCTTTGGTGACTTATTTCAATTATTCCAAACTGGAAGAGTTGTGCGAAAACTCTTTGGCTCTTGCCAATTTTTCGCGAAGAGTTTTGGGCGTTCTTCTCGCTAATATGGAAAAAAGAGTACACTCTTTACAGCATATGACCGCAAAAGAAAAATATCAGGAATTGCTCACAGAACATCCTGATATTTTATTGCGTGCGCCACTTGGAATGATTGCTTCTTACCTCGGAATTTCGCAGGAAACGCTTAGTCGTATCCGCAGTTCAATTTAGATTTTTTAATAAATATCAAAGGAAAAAATTTGAAAGTTTCTGATTTTTAAAAATTATTTTATTTATGACCAAATCTATCAATTCAGAAAACTACCAACCCAATATTTTAGGAAATGATTTTGAACAAATGACGCTAAATTTTCCTGATGATTATGAAGGAAAAGTAACGGCGACATTAGTTCGTAAATTATCTGAAAACCCATCTGAAAAGGCAGTTTTGTATGTTCATGGATTCAATGATTATTTTTTCCAGGTGGAAATGGCAGAAAAGTTCAACCAAAATGGTTTTAACTTTTATGCCTTGGATCTAAGAAAATATGGTCGTTCCTGGCTTCCGAGTCAAAAGATGAACAACGTTCGTGATTTGAAAGAATACGATGCCGAAATCAACCAAGCATTGAAAATCATTGAGCAAGAAAATCATTCGAAAGTACTTTTAGCGGGACATTCCACAGGAGGATTGACTTTGACTTACTTTGCTTCGCGAACTGATAATCCTATGGTGAAAGGATTGTGGTGCAATTCACCGTTTTATGATTTCAATTTGGTTTTTTTTTCAGAAACCTTCGGAATTCCCGTCATCAGTAGATTAGGGAAAAATTATCCCGATAAAAAAATAAATGGAGGTTTTTCTCCATTGTACGGACAAAGTTTGCATCAGAATTTTTTCGGAAAATGGAATTATAATTTGGATTGGAAACCCAATGTTGCGGAAAAAGTAAATTTCGGATTCATTCGTGCGATTCATCAAGCCCAAAGGGAAATCAAAAAAGGAGTAAGCATCAATTTTCCGGTTTTGGTAATGCATGCTGAAAAGTCTTCAAATCCTAAAAAAATGAGTGATGAAGTTTTCGGTTCCGATATCATTTTGAGCGAAAAAGACATCCGAAAATATGCTCAGAAAATTCAAGGAAATGTAATGATTCTTCCTTTCAAAGATGGCATCCACGATTTGGTGTTGTCGAGAAAGGAAGTGAGAAAAAAAGTTTATCAAAAATTGTTTGATTGGATACTACAAAATCAATTCTAATTTAAATCTAAACAAAACCGTCGCAACCGTGGCGGTTTTCACTTTTTGACAAATGTCAAAGGATTTCGTTTTCTATCGTTGGAAATTTGTACTCACAAACAAATAATTAGAAAATGAAATCTACAAAAACCATATTCTTTGGTTTATTGGCGGTTTTGGGTTTTCAGTCCAATGTTTTTGCGCAGGAATCGGGTTTGTCCTTTTCCCAAGCGCAAGATTTGATGAAGGGAAACAACAAACAGTTCCAAATCAACCAAAAGAAACTGGAAACCAGCCAATTCAATGAAAAAGCTTCAAAAGCTTTAAGTTATCCTAAATTCAATGCATTTGCAGCCGCAACATGGATGGACAAAGACATTGCATTAGATCTAAACGACAAACGTGCGCAAGTAGCCGGACTTTTGCAAATTCCAAATCCCAGTATTTTAGGAAATTGGAATTTTACGCTGCAAGAAAACGATGTCCAAATGGTTGGACTAGGTGTTACATGGCCGATTTATACGGGTGGAAAAATCAAAGCAGCACAAAATGTTTCCAAAATCAAAACCGAAATCGCCAAAAATGAAAACCGTACTGAAACCCAAAAATTGGTTTCGGAATTGGCGGAATATTACTACAAAGCCAAATTGGCTCAAGAAGCAGTTGAAGTGCGTCAATTGGTTTTTGACGGGATGCAAAAACACTTGTATAATGCCCAAAAATTAGAAGAAAACGGTATCATCGCCGGTGCAGAAACACTTCAGGCAAAAGTGGCTGTCGCCAATTCGGAAAGAGAATTGTTGGCGAGTAAAAAAGATTTGGATTTAGCAAAAGAAGCTTTGGCTAGTACGATGGAAGTAGAGGATGTAAATGAAAAACTTTCTTCTCCGTTTTTTGTTTCATCAAACTTATTGCCGCTTAATTATTATCAGGATTTGGCATCCAATAATTTCCCTCAAATCGAAAAGTTGAAATTGCTGGAGCAACTTTCAGAACAAAAAATTAAAGCCGAAAAAGCAAATCATTTGCCAACAGTCGCTGTTTTTGGCCAGAAAATTTTGGCTTCAAATAACTTGCCTTTGGACAATCCATTATTTTTAGGAGTGGGAGTGAAGTATGATTTGTTTGATGGTTTCGCTACTAAAAATAATGTTCGCGCAGCTGAATCTGAAAAATCTACTTTAGAATTAGCCAGAAAAAAAGCGGAATTGGATATCCGAACTTTGGTGAGCAAATACTACAAAGAACTTGAAAAACAGGAGGAACAGATCACTTCTCTGGAAGTCTCTAAGGATTTGGCAGGTGAATTGGTGCGTGTACGTGAACGTGCTTTTTCTGAAGGAATTGCCAATTCGGTCGATGTTGTCGATGCACAGATGAACCAAGCATCGATTCACCTTCAAACCTTGAAAGCTTATAGCGATTACGATATTACGCTTGCCAAACTTTATGAAATCTGCGGCATCAGTGATCAATATACTTCTGAAACGTTTTAAAAATTCACACAAACAAACACCATCAAAATCATGTCAACAAATAAAAATACATCTAAAAATAAAGCGGTTAAATTCAGCAATATTCTCATTGCATTGCTTATAATGGGCGGATTGGCTGCGGTTTCCATTCATTTCATCAGCAAACCGAGCGAAGATTTTCTGCAGGGTCAGGCTGAAGCAACCGAAGTTCATGTCGCTTCTAAAATCGTCGGAAGATTGGAGCAACAATTGGTAAAAGAAGGCGATCAAGTAATAAAAGGTCAGTTAATTGCTGTGCTTTCCAGTCCGGAGCTAGATGCAAAATTACAGCAAGCTCAGTCTGCAAAAGACGCAGCTACTGCACAATATCAAAAAGCAAATAACGGAACGAGAAGCGAACAAGTTCAGGCTGCTTACAATCTTTGGCAACAAGCAAAAGCAGCAGCGGATCTGGCGAATTCTACTTACCAAAGAATGGAAAATTTGTATCGGGACAAAGTAATTCCGGCGCAAAAAAGAGATGAAGCATTTGCCAATAAAAATGCGACTTACCAACAACAACAAGCAGCCTACAATAATTATCAAATGGCGGTGAACGGAGCTAGAACTGAAGATAAATTGGCGGCAGAAGCATTGGTAAATCAAGCCAATGGTGCAGTTTCTGAGGTGAATACCTATAGAAAAGAAGTGAATGTAACGGCTTCTGCAGATGGCGAAATTGAACAAATTTTTCCAAACGTTGGTGAATTGGTGAACGCAGGTTATCCGGTGGCAACCATTGTTGATTTGAATGATATTTGGGTGGTTTTCAATATCAAAGAAGATTTGATGGAACAGTTTAAAATGAATGCCAAATTCAATGCAGAAATTCCGGCTTTGGGAAATAAAAAAGTTCAACTTCAGGTAAAATATATTTCGCCATTGGGCGATTTTGCAACTTGGACGGCTACAAAAACCAAAGGCGATTTCGATTTGAAAACCTTTAAAATTAAAGCCTATCCAACACAAAAAATTGAAGGTTTCCGTCCGGGAATGAGCGTTTTAATTCCATCTTCAGAACTGAAAAAATAAAGTGATGAGCGGTTTTTGGAATGTCTTTACAGACGAAATAAAAAATCTGATCAATTCTCCAAAACGCCTCTTGGCTTACGTTGGGCTGCCTTTGTTTCTGTTCTATTTGTATGCTTCGATTTTTGGAGACGGCGCGCTGCACGAAATTCCGGTGGCGATACAAGATCAGGATAAATCGGGATTGTCGAGAGAATTAATCCGTCAACTGGATGCCAATTCAACGATCAATTTTACCTCAGATGTGAACAACGAAAAAAACGCAATGCATCAAATCCGAACCGGAGAAGTTTTTGCGTGGATCACCATTCCGGAAAATTTTGAGCGTGATATTCAACGTGGGCAAAATGTGGATGTTGTGTTGAATTATAACGGAAATTATTTAACACCCGGAGGTTTATTGTACAAAGCATTTAACCAAACCTTGGGAACTTTTTCGGCTTCAGCAAAAGTGAATGTTTTGATGAAAAAAGGACAATCTTTGGATCAGGCGAAATTATCCGCCAATCCGGTGACTTTGGATCAGCATACTTTGTTTAATCCATCTTTAAATTATTCGCATTACCTCAGTTTATCCTTATTTCCGATGGCTTTACAAATGTGCGTAATGGTGGTAACGATTTTTACACTCGGAAGTATTTTGAAATACAATCAAGGAAAACAAACCTATGAACGTGGCGGAAATGCTTGGAATGTGTATTGGGGAAAAGTTCTCCCTTATACTTTGCTATATTTTTTGCTGGCTACTGTGATGATTACGTATCTTTTTGGTTATCTACAAATTCCGCTTAATTGTCCCATTAGTTATGTGTACATCATTACCTTTTTATTCATTATCGTTACTCAATTGATGGGATTGTTTTTCGTTTCCATCGCTTCAGATTTTAGAACACTTTGTACCATTGGTGGTGGTTATGCAGCCTTAGCGTTTTCATTTAGCGGTTACACTTTTCCGGCAATGGGAATGCCGGTTGGAATTCAAATTTTGGATATGGTTTTTCCATTTTCTTCCTATGCGAGGATGTTTACGGATCTTTCAATTAAAGGAATGCCGTTATTTACCAACGTTAATTATTTAATTGGCTTTAGCATTTTTGCTTTGATTGGAATATTTTCTCTCCCAAAATTCGGAGTTAAACTTCAAAAAGGACATTATGAAAAAGATTAATTTTTCCCACTTTTTTTCGGCGTTTTTCCGATCTTTTCGGGTGGAGTTGGTTCACTTTTTTAAAGATAAAGCCTTGTTTTCATCTGTTGTGGTGACGGGAATTTTGGTGGCATTTGTTTATTCTGCCGTTTATCAAAACGAAATTCCTGAAAAAATCCCGGTGAGTGTTGTGGACATGAGCCAGTCTTCTTTAAGCCGAAATTTCACATCGATGGTGGGAGCCGGGCAAAATATAAAAATCGTCGGAATTGGTTCCAATTTAGAAGATGCTCAAACGCAATTTGAACATGGAGAAATATCAGGAATTGTTTTAATTCCTGAGAATTTTGAAAAAGATATTACCTATGGTCGTGGTTCATCGATTTCATTGTACAGCGATGCTTCGAACATGATGATCAATAAAGGCATAAGTACTGCGGTTTCCAAATCTTTGGCTACGTTCAATGCCCAGATTGAAGTCAGCGCAACCATGCGTCGTGGTATGACTTACATCAATTCGGTGAATACGAGAAGAGCCGTAACACCAGTTAGTAACGCACTTTTCAATCCAACCGGAGGTTATGCGACGTTTTTGTTGCCTGTGGTGTACTTAATCATCATTCAAACGCTTTTATTGACCGGAATTGGTGTCTTGGAAGGAACAATGCGTGAGTACGACAATTATCATTCTATTTACAAAAGCAATTTTAATATTTTGCCGATTTTATTGGGGCGTTCAATGGCGTATTTGATGATTTGTATTCTTCTGTTTTCGATTATTGCAGGCGGATGCATGTCTATTTTTGACCTTCCATTTTTAGCGAATTTCTTTGATGTCATCATCTATTTAATTCCGTTTTTTCTGGCGGTGATTTTTATGGGATTTTCGCTTCGCGGAATTTTTAAAAGGAGAGAAGATGCCGCATTATCCATCACATTCACTTCAATTCCGGCACTTTTTCTTACGGGAATTTCATGGCCTGAATTTGCTTTTCCAACTTGGGTGAAAATTCTTTCAACGAGTTTCCCCAGTACTTTTGGAGCAAAAGGATTTGTCGCGATGAGCCAATTTGGAGCATCATTTCAAGAAGTAGGAATTTGGTGGAAATATCTTTGGTTCACTGCTTTGTTCTATTTTTTACTGGCATTTGTCGTGAATTTGAAATATAAAAATAAGTAATACCGAATTTTTTAATTGTAGATTTTTTCTACAGTTTGTTTGTGAGGCATCCTGGAAAACTTTCCGGGATGTTTTTTTGATTTAAAACGAAAAGCATAGGGTAATTCCAAGTTAGAATTTGTATAAATTATCCATTAGGATGAATATTTATACAGAGCCTAAGTGGTTTTATATCAGAATATTGAATAATATTAGCCTTACTTTTTACTCTACTAAAAATTAAAATTAAAAATTATGAACTCTAAAACGAAAAGCCATGAAAACATTCCAATTCACTTTTATCATTTCGATCCTTTGGAGTAATCTATGAATTGCTCAGTTTGCTTATCCTACAACTATAACTGTAGATGATAAAGAAACTCTTTGGGGTGTAACCATTGAAGATCCTTACCGTTGGTTAGAAGATATTGAAGAAGAATTCAAAGCGCTTTTGGAAATGGACGCCTACCAAAAAACAAAAAAAGGTGTGAAATATCTTGCTCAAATCATTACCACAGGATTTAACGACCTTCGTGTTGCGAGCTATATACCCGCAAAATATGCAGCAAAAATGCAGGCTTTCATTGGCTCTGATAATCCCATATTTTTGGCAGTTGATTACTCTTCCAGACACTTTGGGCCCAACAAGTTGGATGACTATTTCCATGAAGAAGCCAGAAAAACAGCTTTTATTTTATGGCAAACAGGACATCCCGATTTTCAAAAATAGAGCAATTTAAAAATCAATCCAGATTCAAAAAAACATGTATGAAAACCGGATTTTATAAGGAAATAGAAAAATAAGTTCCCATAAATTGAATCATGACTTTTATCATGTGGAATGATTGTTGTATCTTTAGGATAGTATTAACAAAAAACAAATATTATGAGAAGTATTCTTTGGTTAGTTGCCGTAATCTGTATTGTGATTTGGGTTTTAGGACTTGTTGGGATAGGCGATGGTATGGGGATGGGAAATCTGATCCACATATTATTGGTGATTGCGGTAATCGTTATATTATTCAATGTAATTTCGGGGCGAAAGCCGCTGGATTGATGAGTTGGTTTTCCAACTAGGATGCGTCAAGATTTATTTTTGACGCATTTTTTTTATCCAATCCGACTCCAAATCAAAGTTTCTTTGTAATTTTTCTGAAAATGATTTTTGATGGCTTGGTTTTCAATTTTCTCAAGTTGAGGATCATTTTTTAACAATTCTTCAGCTGTAAACCTTGCCGTATGCATCATTTTTTGGTCTTTAGTCAAATTGGCCAATTTAAAATTGAGCACACCACTTTGCTGGGTTCCCATGAGATTTCCGGGTCCACGTAATTGCATGTCGACTTCTGCTACTTCAAATCCGTCGTTGGTTCTCACCATCGTAGAAATGCGTTGGTAAGCATCTTCATTCAATTGATCTTTGGTCATGAGTATGCAATAACTTTGTTCCGCTCCACGACCAACTCTTCCACGCAATTGATGCAGTTGTGATAATCCAAATTTTTCTGCACTTTCGATTACCATTACACTTGCATTTGGGACATTGACGCCCACTTCAATTACTGTTGTGGCGACTAAAATTTGGGTTTGTCCTTTGACAAATCGCTGCATTTCAAAGTCTTTGTCAGCCGGTTTCATTTTTCCATGCACAATACTCACAGCAAAGTCGGGGAGAGGGAAAGCTCGAGAAATACTCTCGAAGCCATCCATTAAATCTTTATAATCCAATTTTTCCGATTCTTCGATCAAAGGATAGACGACATAAACCTGTCGACCTTTTTGGATTTCGTCTTTCATAAATTTGAACAATGCCAATCGGTCTTTGTCTTTTTTATGAACCGTTTGGATGGATTTTCTACCCGGAGGCAATTCGTCCAAAACCGAAATATCCAAATCGCCGTACAAACTCATCGCCAAAGTACGCGGAATAGGAGTGGCGGTCATCACCAAAACATGGGGAGGCAATTTATTTTTTTTCAGAAATTGAGCGCGCTGGGCTACGCCAAATTTATGTTGCTCGTCGATGAGGGTCAATCCCAAATTTTGAAACACGACTTTTTCTTCCAGTAAAGCATGGGTTCCGACCAATATTTCCAATTTCCCTGTGGCCAAATCTTCTAAAATTTCCCTTCTTTCTTTGGTTTTGGTCGAGCCGGATAAAATCCCGATTTTCAAATCCATCTTCCCCAAATAATTTTCCAAAGCTTGATAATGTTGCTGGGCGAGAATTTCAGTCGGCGCCATAAAGGCAACTTGATAACCATTGTCTATGGCGATTAACGCCGAAAGTAGCGCTACCATGGTTTTTCCGCTTCCCACATCTCCTTGTAACAGTCGATTCATCTGAACGGGACGCGCCAAATCAGCCCGAATTTCTTTGACGACTCTTTTTTGCGCATTGGTCAATTCAAAAGGTAAGTAATTGGAATAGAATTCATTAAAATGATCTCCAATAGAATCAAATTCAAAACTTTTAAACTTCTGTTGATGGTTCAATTTTTTGACCAATAATCCCAATTGAAGAAAAAAGAATTCTTCAAATTTCAAGCGGTTTTCTGCTTGTTTTAATTCTTCTAAATTTTTCGGAAAATGAATTTGCCGATAGGCATCCAATCGTTTAGGGAATCTGAACTTTTGAATGATTTCATCTGATAAATTTTCTTCTAACCTTTGAACTTCCTGAAATAGTTGAAGTTGCAGTTTTTGCATCACCCGGTTAGTAATTCCTTTTTTTTGAAGCTTTTCTGTGCTCGAATAAACAGGAAATAAGCTTAGAGGAGAGGATTTATGGTTCTCCAGTGTTTCTAATTCGGGATGGACGATGGAATATTTACGGTTAAATTCATTGGGTTTTCCATAAATCACAACTGGTTTTCCAACTGCATTTTGTATGGTTTCTTTCAGCCATTTGGTAAAGCGAAACCAAACCAATTCTATTTCGCCGGTTTCATCTTGAAAAATGGCGACCAATCTTTTTCCACGTTGTTGGCCAATTTCTTGACGGGATTTGATTTTTCCAATAATTTGGATTTCAGCGGAAGTCGGTAGTATTTCGTTGATTTTAAAATATTTAGATCTGTCTATGTACCGAAATGGGAAATGATTCAATAGATCTTCAAATCGGTAAATCCCCAATTCTGACTGCAGGATTTTTGCACGTTCAGGGCCAACGCCATTTAGGTAATCAATCGGAGTTTTCAGGATATTTCCAGCCATTTTGCTAATTTAAATTAGAAAAGTCATATCTGAAAATATCCTGAGGTTTCCTTAATAATTATCCTTCAAAAATCGATTCCGAACCGAGACATGCCCTGTAACTGATCGAGTTCCTTCTTCTATAGTGATGATGTACCAATAATCACCTGATGGAATCGGCTCGCCTTTGTATTTCCCATCCCATCTGAAATCTACAGTAAGCGTTCGGTCTACGAAAATTTTACCGTATCGGTCAAAAATCTTGATATGCGCATCTGGATAAGCTTCCAAACCTCTGATTTCCCAATAGTCGTTTTTCCCGTCTCCGTTCGGTGTGATCAGATTTGGAACTCCCAAAACACCAAAGGTTTTGGCCGTGGAAATGCAACCATACTTGCTTTTCACGATCAAATCATAAATTCCGCCCGGAACGTTGTGCATGATGTAATGGTCAGACCAAGTCAGTCCGTTGTTGATGCTGTATTGGTAAGGAGGGAGTCCACCTGTTGCCGAAATGGTTACGGTTTCGCCGTCTACTTCTACATCCAAAATCGTCGGTTGATTGTCAAATATGATTTCGATGTCGCGACGTGCTGGACAATCATTTTCGGTTCCGGTAACTTCAAGGGTATACATTCCTTCTTGGTCAAAATCCACTGTATTTTGGTTGCTGATGACGTTTCCTTCTGCATCCAACCAAGTATAGGAAGTGAAAGAAGGTAGGAATTCGTAAGATTTCTCATCATAATTACAGAAAGCGAGGTATTCCGGCAATTCAAATTCTGGAACGGAGAGGACTTCGATAGGGAAATCAACTACGCCTGCACAACCATTCATTCCATCACTTGCCACTGCAAAAATGGTTTGAGGAGAAGTTGTGTTTTGGAATTGCGTTGGATCTGGAATCATGTTTAGGTCCGACAATGCATCTGTCAAGGATAAATAATATCGGACAGTGTAATTGTCACCTCCCAATGAATTTTCCACATCTTCATGACGAACCGTCAAATCAAATGTGGCAATCCCATCACTGATTTCATAAGGATCATCACAAACCATCAAGCTGTCAGTTAATTGATTATGCACCAATTCGGTTTCCAATAAAATTTGTCCAATATCAAAACATCCGTTTGCATTTTCAATTCGTACAAAAATGATTTGATCGGGGGAAGTATTGGTGTAATTTTCAGGTAATGCACCCACATCATTTCGGGCATCTCCCAAAGTTAAATGATAACTAAATGTCAAACCTGCTGTTCCGGTTGTAACTAAAAATTCGTTCAAGTCTGTTAAATTATATTCGGCATATTCATTTAGACTACAATAAACCAATGGTAAAATATCGTCAACAGCTGTTGGTGCTTCAAGGAATTGGATAGTGATGGTCTCGGTTGCTTCACAGGTTTCAGCTTGATTTCGAACCAAAACATTGATGATGGCTGGTGAAGCCGTAACTTCATAGTTCATTGGATCTGCAATTGCCGTTCCATCTTGTTCTGAATATTCATAAGAAACAACCAATCCTTCCGTGAGAACGATATTGTTTGTTGTCAAATCGATAATTTCTGAACCGTCATTTTCATTGTCACAAACTGTCCAAACGTTCGGTTGTAAAGCTGGAAATTCTTCTACGACAAGGGTCAATTCTTCCACGGTTGTACAAGCTTCCGCGCCAAGTGTTGGGTCAAAAAAGGAAATATAAACAATCTGTGGGTTGGAAGTATTTTCAAATGTTGCCGGATTTGGAATCGGTGTGGTCATGGCTTCATCGAGGAAATAATTGATTTCGATAGTTCCAAGCGCACCGGTCAAAAGATTGGGTGCTTCGGTTTCCAAATTGAATTCGGCAATTCCATCTCCGTTGTCATCACAAATCGGATAGTTCAGTGGGGCGGTTGCAGGACCGTTATTGACATCCAAAATTACTTCGACAACATTGAAACAACCATTTAAATTTACAACCCGGACAAATACAGATTGGTCAGGAATAGTGTTGGTGAAATTTTCTGGAAGAGCATTGGCGTCATCTCCAAGGATGGCTTCAGCTTCTGTTAGATAATACGTAAAAATTAAATCGGTTGTGTCTTCGATGACCAATTCGTTGGCTTCAGGCAAGAAGAATTCAGCAAAATTATCACTGCTGCATCGTTCCAAATTGGCCGTGACCAATTCAGGTGCCAAATCAAAAGTAAGGGTAATGGTTTCTGAAGCTTGACAAGTTTCGGTTTCATTGGTAACCATGACATTGATGATGGTTGGAGATGTAGTCATTTCATAATTTTCCGGATCTGTAATCATGGTTCCGTCTTGTTCTGAATAGGCATAAGTTACAACGAGGCCTTCAGTTTGTACGATTTCATTTTGGGTTAAATCCACAAATTCCGAATTGTCGTTTAAGTTGTCACAAAGCGACCATTCGTCTGCTTGGATCAATGGAAATTCTTCCACGATCAATGTCATTTCTTCAGAAGTTGGACAATCTTTTGCTCCCAAAGTTGGATTGAAAATCCTTACATAAATAATTTGGGTATTCACGATGGTATTGGTGAAATTGGCTGGATCTGCGATCAATTCCGTCATTGCTGCATCTGTAAAAAATTCGTAGTTCAAACCAGCAGGATCTGAAACGATTAAATTTTCAACCTCTGCATTGAGGTCAAACACTGCAAAACCATCTCCATCCTCATCACATTCAGGATATTCAAAAGGTGTGGTTTCAGGTTCTTGTCCTACTTCCAGTTTGATTTCAGCAATACTATAACACCCATCCGGATTTTCAACACGAACATAAACCGTTACGATGCCATCTGTAGTTTCTACTTCAATTAAATCTGGAATAGGAAGTTCTTCCTCAGTATCAGCTCCCGTAAAACTAGCATAATAGGTGAAATCATTAATCAAATCAGCGATTTCTATGTCGTAATCGGATAGATTAAATTCATGGACACCATCTTCTGTACAGATAAATTTTTCAAGAGGAGAAACCAATAGCGTAGGCGTGGTGCTGAACGTCAAATCTACGAAAGGTTCGGATTCGCAATCTCCAGCAAATATAAGTACAGAATAGATGCCTGATTCTGTTGCAGTATAGGTATTTGAAGTCTCTCCCGGTATATCTATACCGTTCAATTTCCATTGATAAGTTGCAGATGGAACATCTAAATTTACAGTCATCGGATATTCTTCAATATCACATAAAATCTGGCTTTCACCAATCGTAGCACCGGAAGGATCGACTAAAGTTCCCCCTAAATTAAATGAACCCGCTTCGAGGAATACGGCGGAATCATAGGAATAGTCATAAGCATCTGCAACCAATAATCTAATATGGTATGTTTCACCTGGTTGAACTTCAGAATAAGCTGTTAATGGGACTGTTCTTCCACCGTGCTCAATATAAGGAAATGGACCATCGACAAAGTATTCAGAACTCCCACATGTTCCATAAATCGGGTTTGGTATTATGTCAGTTCTATTAACATTGTTTATAGTAACAAAATCATCGTTTGGTAAAAGCGCAATGTTTTTTCCACTTAACCCAGGATCATTTACGATTCCGGGACCACTAATGATGAACCCAAATACATCATTATATTGAGAACATGTATATCCTGGGTATTCTTCAGAAGCAAAAATATAATTGAAGGAAATCTCATTTCCAAAAGGTACAAAATCAAACTCAAAAATAGTGGCATTAAAAGTTGAAGTATTGGCAAGTTCATCTGCATCATCATCACCATCCCAATCAGTTTCACCGTCTGATTGAATGCCATTATCTGGCCCCTCCGTTCTTCGAGCAAAACCAGAAGTCAATACTATTCCTGACTCAAATGGAAAATCAGAACTTCCTCTTTCAAAATATCCCCAACTTCTATCGGGGCTAGGATATGGTTCGTCATCGAAATTATCAGTCAATTGAAAATTATCAATTTCCGCACAATCTCCACCGTCGATCAATACTTGAAAAGTCAATTCCTCTGCTGTGAGATTACTTTCAGGAGCAGCTGTGGGGTTAACATCGATGGATTGAGAAAATAGAAAATAGGAGAAACTAGTTAGTAATAAAAATAAACTTATTCTCATGTTTTATGTATGTTAATGCTACGAAAATAATAATAATATTTACTTTGATAAATTTTTTAACGAATTGATTTACTTTTGCACCGATGTTTGAAATTTTAATTTTATTTCTATCCGTAGGATTGGGAAGTTTATTGGGGCAATTGTTTGTTAAAAATAAAAGTCTCAGTAAGTTCTTATTGATTTTCAGTGGCGCTTTTTTTCTTGCAACGGCGGTTTTGGAAATTTTCCCAACGGTTTATGAAGTACATGATCATAGCATTGGTTTGTATGTATTAGGCGGCTTGTTTTTCCAGATGATCGTAGAGTCTTTGAGTAAAGGAGCAGAGCACGGACATGTTCATTTGAACCATAATAAAACTTTTCCTATCAGTATTTTCATCGGGTTGTTTTTACATTCTTTTTTTGAAGGAATGCCCATCATGCACCAGCATAGTCATAATTTGCTTTGGGCCATATTCATTCATAACATCCCTGTAGCCATGGTGCTTTACGGTGCGGTCTCTCAAATGAAAATCAAAAAAATCTATCAGTTATTGTTTATGTTTGTCTTTGCATTAGCAGGGCCTTTGGGAGTGGTTTTTGGCGAAACGGTTTTGGCAGATTATCATGTGGAAGCCTCTGCTTTTGTAGCGGGAATTTTCATTCACATCGCAACCGTGATTTTATTTGAGAGTACGGATAGCCATAAATTCAAAACGCAAAAAGTTTTGACAGTACTTTTAGGTTTTGTGGTAGCTTATCTGACTATTTCCGGACATCAGCATTGATCATTTTGCTTTTCGCATTTCGATGGTGTTGTATCCGCCGGAAATCGTAGTCAAAATCAATTTGGATTTATCTCCAACAACTGAATAAATCGTATTCTCTCCAGCATCTAAATTCAATTGGAATTTCTCATCCATGAACCAAGTTCCTTCTGATGTAACGATTTCTTCTCCTATTACTTCCGATTTTTGATAGGTTCCTTCAGGATTGAATTCATACCAAGTATTTTCTACATTTTCCTCAGGCGTTCTGTCTTCCATCGCATCATATCTTTTCAAAATTACATTCCATTTTCCGGAAGTCAATAAAAGCGTCGTTTCTTCGTTGGATTTGGTTTTGGGAATGTGGACATAATGGATCAAGCCCAATTTAAATCCGCCATTGTCCACATAATGAAGTACCAAACTGATATCGCTAATTTCATCTACGATTGCGCGGTATTTTGAACCGTTTTCGTTAAAATGAATCGCTTGGGTTCCCGGATTAAAAGTCCATTTCCCTATCGTTTTTCCGCTGATTCCGGAGGGTGTTTCATAAGTACCGTCTTTTAGGAATTTTACCCAATTGGAACGGATTTTCTCCTGACTTTCTTCATCTACTCTTTCACCTTCCGGAGAAATATTGTACGCGATGTTCCAAGTGTCAGCGGTCAGAAAATCCTCCACACTTGTCGTTTGTGCCAGTGTGAATATGGGGAATAAGAAAATGAAAAGTTTTACCATAAACCAAATGTAATCAATTATTCATCAAATTCGACTTCTACACTTTGACGGGCGAGAAGTTGCCATCTTTCGTTTTCGTAAATCCAAATTTCTATGATTTTTAAATCCACCTCAAAATCATAATCATCCAATTCTCCAATTGCCGTTAGTTTTCGTGTAATGGTTTTTAAATTTTCAGAAGCATGGTGAATTTCAGGCTCACCGACTGTTCGAAATTCCTGATAACGAATTTTCTGGGTGGGAAGATTTTTGAGCAAAGAAACCTTTGTTTCCCACCAACCATTGGAATGTCCCAAAATTAAATCTTTATGAAGTAATTTTCGAAGACTTGCCGTGTCCTTTTCCAGCAAGGCATCGTCCAGCTCACTGCTCATCGCCCAAACTATGGAAGGAGCCGCATTGGGATTGGTTTGATGAATCTCTTGTGCTAAAACTAATGAATTGGTTAATAAAATAATTATCAATGATTTAAGTTTATTCATATCAAGTTTTAATTAAAAGCTTTAATCATCCGGAAATTTTCCGAAATATCTTTTTTTAGTTCCGTGTTTTCGAAATTATTTTGAAATAATTCTTTTGTTTCACGGGCTAAATTCTGATTGATTTCCACAAAAATTTTTCCGTTGGGTTTTAATTTTTGCTTCGCGAATTCAACGATTTTTTCATAAAAAATCAAGGGATTTTCATCGGGTACAAATAGGGCAGAATGTGGTTCAAATTTCACCACATTTTCATCCATTTCGTTCTTTTCGGTTTCACCGATGTACGGCGGATTGCTGATGATCAGATCCAATTTTTCGAGCGAATTGAAATTCATCTTTAAAAAATCATTTTGAATGAACTCAATTTCGGTTTGGTGGAATTTGGCATTATTTTTAGCTGTTTCAATTGCCTTTTCTGAAAAATCCAAAGCAGCAATTTTCCAATCAGGTCGATTTTTTTTCAGTGTAATCGGAATACATCCGCTTCCGGTGCCGATGTCTAGGGCTTTTAGATTTTCATGATTGGGGAAATCAGAAAGTATCCATTCTACCAATTCTTCCGTTTCAGGTCGTGGAATCAATACATTTTCATTGACGAAAAATTTCATTCCGTAAAATTCGGTTTCGCCCAAAATGTATTGAATGGGTTTATGTTCTTTTAACAGCACTAATTTGAATAAAAATTGATTTTTTAATTCTTCAAATTCCCGCCATTCTTCATCCAAAGCCAATCGCAAAATATGTTCGGGTTTGTTCAAAATTTTTTCAGCAGTCCAATAGAAAATTCTTTCGATTTCAGCATTCGAATAAATCGATTGAAGTTCGTTTTGGTATATATTTTTCAGTTCGGAAAGTTTCATTTTTTATATTCTCTTATATGTTTAAGTAAAAGGCGTATATTTATGAAAGTGAATACGATAAATAACACAAATAATGCGTAATTCATGATGGTTTCCCCTTCGGGTTCACTCAAAAGTAAAAATCTTTTGTAGGTGATGAAAATACTTAGTCCAACGATGAGTATATAGAAAATGATCCAACCTAATTTCTTATTCATTTTTTATTTTTGGTAAAGATGCTAATTATGATTCAAATGGTAAGAAAGGAAATTCATTTCTTTGTGTATGGAAAAATTCAAATTGGAAATCAACGGTGATGATTTTCAAACGATCGAAGGATTTTATGAGGAGTTGAACCGATTGTTGATGCAAGATGAAGATTGGAAATTGGGTGTGAGTTTGGATGCTTTTGATGATTTGTTGTATGGTGGATATGGAAGTTTAAAGGGTTTTGATCAATTGGAAATCGTCTGGAAAAATTCAGCAAAAAGCAGTTTGGATCTGGGTTTGGAAGCAACTTTGAATTTTTACGAAGAAAAATTAAAAAATCCTGATCTGTTCAATCAGGATTTTGTTCAGCTTAAAATCGCTGATTTGAAGTCAGGAATCGGAAAAACCTATTTTGAAATATTGATTGAAATCATTTCAGCGCATTCAGCTATTCAATTGGTTCTGGAATAGAATTCTATGCAAAATTTCCAATGAAAAACATGAACAAATTTTTAAAATGAATTAATTAAAGTCAATCGGTTTAAGCGTTTTGATTCCTAAAATCACTTCTAAATAAACAGGTTTTTTAAAATGCATGACCTTAAAACCATCTTTTAGTGGAGAACTTATATATTCCAAGTTATAATTCCTCGACTTAAAAGTCTTACCTAAATACCTTGTAAGCATGGCTCTGTAAATGACATCGTTTAATTTGTCATCGGGATCATCATTTGGTTTATGCGTTACCAATAGGTTGTATTGGTTTACCAATTCCAAGTCACTCATTTCCAACAGGAAATTAAAATCATATTCTATCATAGTGTTAAGTTTTAAAGGGTTAAGTTTTAAAAAGAAATTACGGAAATTTCAGGATTTTCCAACCATCCCGAATTTTTTAATTCGTTTAGTGAAATGGTTCCTGTAACATATTCATAATCTTTGCTTTGGTAAGATTCTTCGATGTTTTGAAAAGTAGATTTATCGAGATCAAGTCCTGGTTTGAAACCAACATAAAATTTCTTTTCAGCGAAATATTCGCCATGAAATCCGTTTTTGATACCTTTTCTCAATTCGTATTTGTAATTGTATCGAAGCGCAGAAATATCACTCAAAACCGCCGAGGAAGTAGGGTAGCGGCCAGCTCCTTTTCCATAAAGAAATTGTTCATCTGCCAAATCACTGCCGATCAAAACCCCATTGTATTCGTTGTTTACCAATCCCAAAGTTTTGGATTTTTCAATAAAAGTTGGCACTACGATAGGCGTGATATTTTCAGATTTATCAACAGCACAACCGGCTATCAGTTTGATGATCAAACCTTTTTCTGCTGCATATTTAAAATCTTCATTTTTCAAAGCCGTAATGCCTTTTTTCAAAATATCATCTGGAGAAATTAACCGACCAAATGCATGTAAAATGATGATAGAGAGTTTATTAACTGCGTCAACGCCTTCTACATCCAACGTAGGGTTACGCTCTGCAAAACCATTTTCTTGTGCAGCTTTTAGTGCGTTTTCATAAGACTGATTTTCAGAACGCATTTTGGTCAAGATGTAATTGGTGGAACCATTCACGATTCCATTGACGTAATTCAACAAATCGTTGTTATAATATTCTTCCAGATTTCGTAAAATGGGAATACTTCCACAAACAGCTGCTTCATATAAAAACGAAACTTTATTTTTTCTTTGTAATTCTATCAATTCCAAATGATTTTCCGCAATCATTTTTTTATTGGCACTTACGACCGATTTCCCTTTGTTTAATGCAGTTTTTACGATTTCAAATGCTGCATCAGCATCATCGATCAATTCTACCACAACATCGATCGTTTCATCATTTAAAATTTCATTTGGATCGATGGAGAACAATTCGGCAGGTGCATTTCTTTTTTTCTCCGGATCTTTAATGACGATTTTTTTGATGTGTGTTTGAAGTTGAGATTTCTCTGAAAGAACTTGGTAAATCCCTTCACCGACCACGCCAAACCCAAATAATCCTATATTTAATTTTTTCATTTTCTCTTTCTAATTTTAAAAATTGGCCGACTATTTCATAAATTAACCTGAGGATTTTCTATTATCAGTATGAATTAGCCAACCAAAAAACATTTTAGTTTTCCTTAAGAACCAAATTTTCTTTTATTGTTAACGCCTTTTCCAAATCTTGAATCAAATCTTCAACATCCTCAATTCCGCATGAAATCCGAATCAATGAGTCCTGAATGCCGGACTCCAAACGTTTTTCTCTTGGTATAGATGCGTGCGTCATTTGAGCCGGATGAGCAATCAAACTCTTAACACCACCCAGACTCTCTGCGAGTTTGAAAAATTTTGTGGACGTAACCAATTGATTGGCAGCCTCTACAGTATCATTTTTTAAACTGAATGAAACAACGCCGCCATACAGCCCGTTTTGTTGTTTTTTAGCGATTTCGTGATTTTTGTGTGTTAATAATCCCGGATAATAAACCTTATCCACCTCATGCCTCGTTGTCAGAAATTCTGCAATTTTGATTGCGTTTTCGCTTTGTTGTCTGACCCTTAACTCAAGTGTTTCAATTCCACGAATGGCTAAAAAACAATCCCACGGGCCGAGTATTCCTCCTGTGGCGTTTTGTATAAATTTTATTTTTTCTGATAATTCTTTTGTTTTGGTTACCACCAATCCGGCAACTAAATCAGAATGGCCGCCGATGTATTTCGTTGCGCTATGGATGACGATATCTGCGCCGAGCTCAAATGGAAGTTGAGCGACCGGACTTGCAAAAGTATTGTCCACTACAACCAGAGCTCCAAAAGGTTTTGCGATTTCAGCTATCTTTTGAATGTCTGTGATTTTCAAAGTTGGATTGGTAGGCGATTCGATCCAAATTAATTTGGTTTTATCGTTGATGAATTCCAAAATGTTTTCAGCATCAGTTGTATCAACATAATGAACTTTGATGCCAAATTTCTCATAAATCTGTGTAAACAATCGGTATGCGCCTCCGTAAATATCATCAACAGCGATGATTTCATCTCCAGTTTTGAGCAATTTGGCAACAGCATCTATTGCAGCCAATCCTGTTGCAAATGCAAAAGCAGCATCACCACCTTCTAATTTTGCTACGATGTCTTCCAGTGCTTTTCGGGTTGGGTTATTGCTTCTTGCATAATCATAACCTTTGTTGATGCCTGGCGCTTCCTGAACAAATGTGGAAGTTTGGTAAACTGGTACGGAAATAGAACCTGTCAATTCGTCAACGGGTACGGAGTGGATGATGTCTGTGATTCTGCTCATGATGGTATTTTTATTAGTTACTAGATAAAATCTTACCAAGAGCAGCTTCAGAAAAGCCCAAAAAAAAGACTCTTCTGATAAGTCAGAAGAGTCCAGTATATTGTGTAATTATTTGCTAAACTTTACTTCACTTATCTTTCTGCCAGACGGCGGATGGATGTAGCACCTTGTCGATAAAACAGGTTGCTAAAGCTTCAACGGGCCATTTCCCTCAACTTTTCTTGATAAGACAATTTTTGTATGAACTTCTCGGTTGCAAATTTAAATTCGAAATAATTTATTTTCCAAATATATTTTTGTTAAAATTTGAATTAAAGCTTTAATTATTTGATTATCAATTAAATACAACTATTTAAAAATGAATTAATTCCATTAGAAATTATGTTTTAAATGATTTTTTCACTTCTAAATCTTAAAAAATTTTATTTAAAAATCCAACACTTACGCCCAAAATGGGTCGCAGTCCGGTGGAGAATAAGCTGGAACTGCTATCGTACAAAACATTGTACATCAAACCGGCGTATAACTGAACTTTTCCGGTGGTCCTGTAACCACCACCCAACCAAAGAGCTGATTCGTTAAAGTTGTATTTGAAATTATCTGCGCTGTAATCGTATTCGATTTCATTGGTTCCGTTATAATATTCATAATGTACACGGGCAAATAAAGAGGGAATGGGATAATAATTTACATAAGGTCCGGCGTTAAATAGATTTTGATTGGAATCGCTCCATTTGGAATATTGATAACCAACCGTAAGTCCGCCCTCCAGTTGAGGGATGATTTCATAACCGACAAAAGGGGAAATGGCAAATCCAAAATAGCCATTACTCCCAAATCCCAAACCTAATCCACCTCCGAAACGCCATTTAGAAGGCATGTCATCAGCCAATTCTTCTTGTTGGGAAAATACGGTGGACGTAAAACAAATGGCTAAAAGAAAGATGATTTTTTTCATGGTAATGGTTTTTAGGTGATTTACTGATAAAAATAAGGGAATATTCTCTATTTTTAATCAAAATTAGCAGTATGTCACTAAAAGAAGAAATCAAAAACAAAATCATAGAAATAGAAAAAGAAGGAATCAATGGATTAAAAGAAATGTTCCAAACTTATGCTGAAGCTGCCGACATCGATGAGGAAGCCACGCATGACCCAGAGGATTTTTCTCAACAAGATCAAAGCCGTGATTCTGCCAGAAATTTAGAGGTTCGGATCAATCGAGCCAAAATGGAATTGGATAGTTTTATCAACCTTGATTTCAGCCCGAAATCTGTTGTAGAACCTGGCGCATTGGTTTTGACTGAAACTTTGAATTTCTTCATCGGCATTTCTGTAAAACCATTTGACCATGATGGGAAGAAGTTTATAGGATTGAACACAGAAGCCCCTATTTATTCAGCAATTGTAGGTAAAAAAGCCGGAGATGCGGTTGAATTTAACGGACAGAAGTATAGAATAATAGAAGTTATTTAAGGTACAAAATCCCGACGGCGCGGATTTGAAATCCGTGCCTAAACTTGTTTTAAATATACAATTAAATTTAAAAGGATAATTCCTAAATTAAACTCAGGTTAAATACTTAAATATCCGATGGCGCGGATTTGAAATCCGTGCCTAAACTTGTTATAAATATACAATTAATAATAAAAGGATAATTCCTTAATTAAATTCAGGTTAAATACTTAAATATTAATAAATTATAAGTTAATTTAATTCGTAAATTGGATAACTCAAAAACTAAAACCATGAAATATCCAAAACGATTGATCAAAAAAGGTGAGCGCGATCAAAAGGTCGTCGAAGCCATCCAAAAACAACTCAACAAATTGCACTGTGGGCCGATTGAGGTAGACGGTGATTTTGGCAACCAGACTTTTAAAGCAGTTAAACTTTTTCAATCCAGAAATACGGACATCAACGGAATTCCGCTTGTCGTAGACGGTGTAGTGGGTGCCATTACTTGGGAAGTTTTGTTTTTGGACGATAGTGTTCCCGTTGCAGAAGAACCGACGAATGCACTGTTTAAAGAAGTTTTGAAAATCGCCAATTCCCAATTGCATGTAAGAGAAAATCCGCGCAACAGCAACCGTGGAAAAGAAGTAGATGCTTATCTAAAAGCAGCAGGACTAGATGCGCATAGAGGGAATTATGCTTGGTGCATGGCGTTTGTGTATTGGGTTTTTGAAGAAGCCTGTAAAAATTTAGGTCGATCCAATCCTATGGTGAAAACCGCAGGCGTTTTGAAACAATGGAACCAAACGGATTGTAGAAAATTTAAAACCAAAGATGTCGTAAACAATCCTTCGTTGATCAAACCCGGATATGTATTCATCCGAAACTATGGAAGAGGAATGGGGCATACCGGGATCATTACTGCTGTAAAAGGCGGATACATCCATACCATAGAAGGAAACTCCAATGACAATGGAACTCGTGAAGGAATAGGAGTTTTTGAATTGACCCGAAAGATTAAATCCATCGAAAACGGTTTCATCGATTTTAATAACAAAGCCTAAATCAATGTCTTAGTGAAATGAGAACTCCGAAATTCTTTGGGTTGGATTTGTTTGAATTTCAAATATTTATCGTACATTTGCGCCCGTTTTCCGGGTGGAAAACACGAATGTAAAAGAGCATTTTGGGTTTTTAGGCTGCGTAGCCGTTGAATTTCATCTTTCGCATTCGATTTTTAACAAATCTCCGGTGCGAGGGTAAATGACCGATTACCGGCTTAAAAAATTTAAATGATTACATTTCACGAATTAGGCTTGAACGAATCTATCGTTCAGGCAATTGACGAATTGGGATTTGTCAATCCGACACCCATTCAAGAACAAGCCATTCCACAAATCTTAAGTTCTGAACAAGATTTAATCGCTTTGGCACAAACAGGAACGGGAAAAACTGCTGCTTTTGGTTTACCGGTTTTAGAGCAATTGAGTGTAGAAAGCAGAACGGTTCAAGCCATCATTTTATGTCCGACGCGCGAACTTTGTTTGCAGATCACCAAAGATTTGGAAACTTTTTCCAAACATTTGGGGAAAGTGATGATCCAACCTGTTTATGGTGGAGCAGATGCGCAAAAACAAATCAATGGATTGAAAAAAAATCCACAAATCGTAGTCGGTACTCCGGGTAGAACGATGGATTTGATGAACAGAGGCGCTTTAAAAATCAACCATGTTAATTGGGTGGTTCTAGATGAAGCGGACGAAATGCTGAACATGGGATTCCGTGATGACATCGATGCGATTTTGGAAGGAACACCGGAAGAAAAACAAACTTTGCTTTTTTCTGCAACCATGCCAAAAGAAGTAAGAAGAATTGCTTCTGAATACATGCACAAACCTGTGGAAATCTCCATCGGAAAAACCAATGAAGCTTCTAATGACGTTGAACACCATTATTATATGGTGCGTGCAAACGATCGATATTTGGCTTTAAAAAGATTGGCAGACATCAATCCTGACGTTTATGGAATCGTTTTTTGTAGAACGAGAAGAGAATGTAAAGAAGTAGCAGATGCTTTGATCCAAGACGGATACAACGCTGATGCCTTGCATGGCGATTTGTCTCAAGCACAGCGAGATATGGTCATGGATAAATTTCGTCGTAAACAATTGCAATTATTGGTTGCGACGGATGTTGCTGCCCGTGGAATCGATGTAACGGAATTGACCCATGTGATCAATTATAATTTACCGGATGATCCTGAGGTTTATGTACACCGAAGTGGTCGAACTGGACGTGCAGGAAACAAAGGAATTTCAATCGTCATTGCTCATTCAAGAGAAGGTCGTCGCATTAAGGAATTGGAAAAATTGATCCATAAAAAAATTGAACGCAAACAAGTGCCAAACGGACAAGAAATCGTGGAAAGACGATTGTTTGCAACCATTGATAAAATTGAACAAATCGAAGTTGATGAACATCAGATCGAACCTTATATGGAAACGATTTCCAAAAAATTGGAATGGATGGATCGCGACGAATTGTTAAAAAGATTTGTGTCGATGGAGTTCAATATCTTTTTGGATTATTATAAAAATGCAAAAGATCTAAACGTCAGCGAATCGGGTAGGGAAGAGCGCAACAGCCGAAATAGCAATGTACAAGGATTCACCAGATTTTACATAGGAATCGGTCAAAAACAAAAATTGAAAGTTCCTAATTTGATTGGTTTGATCAATGAGGTTACGAAAAAACGAGACATCGAAATCGGTAAAATCGAAATTCTTCGAAATTTCTCCTTTTTTGAGGCTGATTCTGAATTTGAAAAGTTGATTTTAGATTCATTTGCTGGAGAGGATGTTGATGTTCAAATTTCAAATCCGGAAAAGAAAGAAAGACGAGGTGATGATAGAAATGACAGAAGAAAAGGAGATCGCAAACGTTCCAGCGGTGGTGGATATTCCGGAAAATCTGGAGGAGGATATTCAGGGAAATTAAGTGGCGGAAAAAGAAGCGGAGGCGGTTACTCTAAATCCGGAAGTGGAAAATCTGATTTCGGTGGTGGAAGAAAAGGAGGACGTTCCGGCGGTAGAAGCGGAAGCGGACGAAAGAGATAATTGAAACAAACCATTTATAATGCTCGTGATTTCACGGGCATTTTTATTATGAAGCATTTGTCTAAAAAGAATTGTTAAGGATTTCTAAAAATTAGCAATAAAAAAATATAAATTATAGTGTGTAGTTGGTTTTATCGTCCTATCTTTCGCCCAAATTAATAAAATTATGAATAAAGGTACTGTAAAATTCTTCAATGAAACCAAAGGTTACGGTTTTATCAAAGATGAAGATTCAGGAAAAGAGTATTTCGTTCACGTAACCGGATTGGTTGATAAAGTAAAAGAAAACGATGAGGTTTCTTTTGACTTGGAAGAAGGAAGAAGAGGAACAAATGCTGTAAATGTTAGAAGAGCTTAAGCATTAGGTTGATAAGATTTACAAATGAAAAAAGGTTTCACGCAAGTGAAACCTTTTTTATTTTAACCAATTAATATTCAGTTAATTATCAACTCTCACAAAGTCGCCATTGCTATCAAAAATCAAATCCAAATCATTGGACAATTTAACTTCGAATTTGGAATTGTCTTTCTCTATTCTTGAAATTTTATGGGTTGGGAAATTCTTTGCTACATTAGAATTAAATTGGGAAGAAAATGGGAAATAAAGAATTTCTAGAAACGAACCAACTCCAAGGCATTGCCATGAAAGTATTTAATTTGCTTCATTATGACTTAATGGTTAAAAATTGAAATTCTATTATGCCTCTCCAGAAACTGCTTAGCAGTTTCGACCTCTCCAAAGGAGAGGTGAAAAGGAAACTCCGACGCAGTGCGTCGAGGAATTTATAGATTGATCTCTTAAGTTTATATCTCTTTTCTGAGTCTTGCTACAGGAATGTTCAGTTGTTCACGGTATTTGGCGATGGTTCTACGTGCGATAGGATATCCTTTTTCTTTCAGAATTTCCGTCAATTTTTCATCTGTCAACGGTTTTCTTTTGTCTTCATCCACGATCACATCTTGAAGAATTCTTTTGATTTCACGCGTAGAAACTTCTTCACCTTCTTCATTGGTCAAACTCTCTGAAAATAAGTCTTTTATCAGAAAAGTTCCATACGGTGTATTGACATATTTACTGTTTGCAACACGAGAAACCGTTGAAATATCCATGCCGATTCTATCTGCTATGTCCTTAAGAATCATCGGTTTAATTTTGGTTTCATCACCGGTTAAGAAATATTCTTCCTGAAATTCCATGATGGCAGTCATCGTGTACAAAAGTGTATTTCGGCGCTGAGTAACGGCTTCGATAAACCATTTTGCAGCATCCAGTTTTTGTTTGACAAACAATACGGCTTCTTTTTGTTCCGTTGACTTCTTTTCCGTATGCTTATAAGTATCCAACATCTCAGCATAAGCATTTGAAACCCTTAGTTCCGGCACATTCCGGCCATTAATGGTCAACTCCAATTCTCCATCCACGATTCTTATGGTAAAATCAGGAGTGATTTGTTCCAGTTCTTTGGTATTTCCGGAAAAAGCTTTTCCAGGTTTTGGGTTCAATTTTTCAATTTCCGAAATGGCATCTTTGAGTTGGTCTTCCGTAACATCATGTTTCAGCATCAACCTTTTATAATGCTTTTTTGTAAAAGCTTCAAATGACTTATTGATTAAATTTAATGCCAATTCTGTGGTTTCGGTTTGAGGAGTTTTGTTTTCAAGTTGTACTTTAAGACATTCTTGTAAGTTCCTAGCTCCCACACCTATTGGGTCTAATTTTTGTATATAATTGACCAATAAATTTTCAACCTCGGTTTTATCAGTGTAAATATTTTGGGTAAAGGCCAAATCATCCACGATGGCTTGTAAATCTCGTCGGATGTATCCATCATCATCTATATTTCCGATGATAAATTCGGCGATAGAAAATTCTTCTTCATCCAATCTGTACATGGACAATTGATTTTCCAAATAATCTAAAAAGCTGATGCCTTGCGCATAAGGAATCGCACGCTCTTCATCATCATCGCTATAGTTATTGGTATAAGTTTTATAATTTGGAATTTCATCATCACTTAAGTATTCGTCGATGTTGATGTCACTTGTATCGATGGAAGATTCCTCATTATATTCTTCATTGTTCCATTCGTCAGATTCACTTGAAAATTCTTCATCGCCATAGTCATTTCCTTCTTCCAAAGCCGGATTTTCCTCTAATTCTTGTTTGATTCGTTGTTCAAACGCAATAGTAGGCAACTGAACCAATTTCATCAACTGGATTTGCTGGGGCGAAAGTTTTTGTTGGAGTTTTAAACTGAGTTCCTGCTTTAGCATAGTCTAATTTAATTAAAATTCTGCATTTTTTGGTGTTCTTGGGAAAGGGATGACATCGCGTATATTTCCCATTCCGGTAACGAAAAGAACAAGCCTTTCCAATCCTAATCCAAATCCACTATGTGGAACGGTACCAAATTTTCGAGTGTCTCGGTACCACCAAAGTTCTTCTTTTTCTATCCCAAATTTTTCGATTTTTTCATCCAAAACATCCAGTCGTTCTTCTCGTTGGGAACCACCTATGATTTCACCGATTCCTGGGAATAAAATATCCATCGCTCTTACTGTTTTCCCATCCTCATTCATCCGCATATAAAAAGCCTTGATCTCAGCAGGATAGTCAAATAAAATCACTGGTGTTTTAAAATGTTTTTCTACCAAATAGCGTTCATGTTCAGACTGTAAATCCGTTCCCCAACCTTCGATTGGGTATTGGAATTTTTTCTTTTGATTCTGTTTGGATTTTTGAAGGATTTCGATCGCTTCAGTATAACTTAGTCTGACGAATTTATTGTTCAATACATAGTCCAAACGCTCCATTAAACTCAATTCAGAACGCTCATTTTGAGGTTTTTGTGTTTGTTCCTTATCAAATCTTTCAGCTAAAAACTGCATATCATCAGCACAATTATCCAAGGCATATCGGATCACATATTTTAACATGTCTTCCGCCAAATCCATGTTCATATCCAAATTATAAAAAGCCATTTCAGGCTCGATCATCCAAAACTCAGCTAAATGTCTAGCTGTATTTGAATTTTCTGCACGAAAAGTAGGACCGAAGGTGTAAATTTTCCCCAATCCCATAGCAGCAACTTCTCCTTCTAACTGTCCGGAAACCGTTAAATTGGTTTGCTTTCCAAAGAAATCTTGTGAAAAATCAACTTTTCCTTCTTCGGTTCTTGGAAGTTCTTTTTCCAAATCAAAATTGGTAACGCTGAACATTTCACCTGCACCTTCTGCATCTGAACCCGTAATGATTGGCGTATTGATATAAACAAATCCATTTTCGTTGAAATATTTATGAATTCCAAACATCAAACTGTTTCGCACACGCATGATGGCCGAAAAAGTATTGGTTCTGAACCTTAAATGCGCTTGCTCTCGCAATTTCTCCAAACTATGTTGTTTGGGTTGTAAAATAGTAGACTGAAGTTCATCAGGATTGGCTTCACCCAGTATTTCTATTTCTTTTGCAATGATTTCTATTTCTTGTCCGGCTCCTTGGCTTTCCACAACTTCACCTTTTACTTTTAGAGAAGCGGCAGTAGAAATTTTCTTTAAAATCTTTGCATCCAATTTTTCAAAATCAACTACAATTTGGATGTTTTTTATGGTTGATCCATCATTTATGGCAATAAAACGATTGCTTCGAAATGACCTAACCCATCCTTGTACCGTTACTTCCTGTAAGTTTAATTCTTTTCCTTTTTCAAGTAATTCCTTGACCGTGAAATTTTTCATTTTAACTTTATATACTTACAAAAATAGTCATATTTAACAAAGATAAAATTGCCTAGGTATAATTTTTGATAGAATTTTTCAAATTGTTTTCGAATTAAGAACTTTTATACTCTTTTTAGCGAAATCTAATCATTAATAATTCAAATGCGACTTATCTGTATATTTTCTTTATGTATATTTTTTTTGGCTTGTAAAGGTCAAACAGATACGTCCGAAAAATCAATTCAATCAACAATGAATTCAACTGGAAATTTAGAAAAAGCCACTTTTGGAGGTGGATGTTTTTGGTGTGTGGAAGCGGTTTTTGACCAGCTTTTGGGTGTGAAAAAAGTGGTTTCCGGCTATTCCGGAGGTCATACCGTAAATCCGACTTATAAAGAAGTTTGCTCCGGTGAGACAGGACATGCGGAAGTAGTTCAAATTGAATTTGATCCCAATGTTATTTCCTATCAAGATTTATTAGAAGTTTTTTGGACGGTTCATGATCCGACACAATTGAATCGACAAGGAAATGATGTAGGGACACAATATAGATCCATCATTTTATTTGAAAACGAGAATCAAAAATCCATTGCCCAAAACTCAATTAAGGAATTTGAAGCTTCTGAAATGTACGATGGGAGTTTTACAACGCAATTGGTGCCGCTTGAAAAATTCTACGCTGCAGAAGATTATCACCAGAATTATTATGAAAACGATGGAGGAGAAAATCCTTATTGCAGCATCGTAATTGCACCAAAAATTGAAAAATTCTATAAAAAATTCTACAATAAATTAAAACCGGAATACAAGGATTGATCTTTGTTAGTTCCAATAAAAAAGGTGACTTTGGTTAAATCCAAGCCACCTTTTTTTAAGTTTTTTATTTCATATCAACCCGAGAATTCTCCCATGGCAATGAATTTATCTTGTCTTTGTTTTTTCAAGTCTTCTCCGGAGAGTTTTGAAAGTTCTTGATAGGATTTTAAAATTTGGGATTTTAAATTTTCTGCAGCTTCAGAAGGATCATAATGTGCACCTCCAAGTGGTTCTTTGATCACACCGTCTATGATTTTCAATTCTAACATATCATTTGGCGTCATTTTCATCTGACTGGCAACCTGTTCTTTATAGTCCCAAGATCGCCATAAAATAGCAGAACAATTTTCAGGTGAAATAACAGAGTACCAAGTATTTTCCATCATAAAAACCTGATTTCCAACACCTATTCCTAAAGCTCCGCCACTGGCTCCTTCGCCTATCACGATGCTGATGACCGGAACGGTCAAATTCATCATTTCATAAATGTTTTTTGCAATAGCTTCTCCTTGTCCGCGTTCCTCAGCTTCCAGTCCTGGATAAGCACCCGGCGTATCCATTAAAGTAATGATCGGCATATTGAATTTTTCTGCCAATTTCATCAAACGAAGCGCTTTTCTATATCCTTCAGGGTTGGGCATCCCAAACCTTCTGTATTGTCTTTCCTTTGTATTTTTCCCTTTTTGCTGACCGATGATCATAAATGGGATTCCTTTGATTTTGCCCATTCCGCCCACCATGGCTTTGTCGTCACCAAAATTACGGTCTCCATGGAGTTCGATAAATGAATTTTCGGTAATATGGTAAATATAATCAAGCGAATAAGGTCTTGAAGGATGACGGGAAAGTTGTACTTTCTGCCAAGCCGTAAGTTTCGAATAAATTCGCTTTTTTGACTCTTCTATCGCTACTTCGATCTGTTTACAAGCCTGCTTTACATCAACTCCGTTTTCTTCTCCAACCAATTTACAACTCTCCAATTGCTCCTGAAGTTCTTTAATCGGTTGTTCAAATTCTAAATATTCCATATATTCTTTTGTCTCTTTTGGAAAAACAAATATACTAAGTCTTAAATTAAATTTAACACCATTTAAAAATGATTTAAATTTGAAAAAATACGATCATTCATGAAATCATTTTTTCTTTTATGCGGCATTTGCTTTATTTCCCAATTTGGGTATGCCCAAAGCACAGACAATGAATATGATAAAGCATTGGCAGATTCCCTAGAAGCTGATCAATACGGAATGAAAATCTATGTTTTGGCGATTTTAAAAACAGGAGAAACCAAAATTGATGATAAGGAAAAGGTAAACGTATTGTTCAGAGGACACATGGATAATATCAACAAATTAGTTGAAAAAAATAAATTAATCGTTGCCGGACCGATGGTTGAAAATGAAAAGAATTATAGAGGAATTTTCATTCTCGATGTCAAAACGATCGACGAAGCCAAAGAATTGGTAAAAACAGATCCGGCAATAAGTTCCGGAATGTTGGCTGTTGATTTTTACAATTGGTATGGTTCTGCAGCTTTACCGGTGTACCTCGAAACGGCAAAAAAAATAACAAAAGAAAACCATTAAAATGCAAACCTATATTGCGCTTTTACGCGGAATCAACGTCAGCGGAAAGAAAATCATCAAAATGGAATTACTCCGGAAAATGATGGAAAGTTTAAATTTTGAAAACGTGAAATCCTATATCCAAAGCGGAAATCTGGTTTTTCAATCCAATTTAAATTCGACCGATAAATTAGAAGAAATCATTAAAACTGAAATTCTAAAAAAATTTGGATTTGATGTTCAAATTCAAGTTTTACAACCGGAAGCTTTAAGTTCTGCTTTGAAGCAAAACCCCTTTTTAAAAGATGAAAGTTTGGACATCAAACAAAATTATTTTGCATTTCTCCATGAAAAACCGACGAAAGAAAATTGGAAAATTTTGAAGAATTTTAATTTAAATGGCGAATTGATAGAATTGGGAGATAAAGTGCTTTTCATACATTATCCAAATGGAGCCGGAAAGTCCAAACTCACCACCAATCTCATCGAATCCAAACTTAAAGTTTCGGCAACTGCTCGGAATTTAAATACGACCTAGAAGTTGGTTGAAATGTCAATGAATTGATTTATAGAATTTTAGATTGAAAGTACTTTAAATATTTTTCGGAAACATCAAATTCCATTTTATCGGGCATTGTAATTTTTGTAGAAGATTTATTGGACACCATTTCCGAAATAAAAGTTTTATTTACGATGATCGATTTATTGATTCGAATAAAAGATTCAGGCAAAATTTCCTCCAGATTTTTTAAAGAAATCCGGATGAGTTTTTTCTCATTTTTCAATACAAATTGGGCATAATATCCTTCTGCTTGAACGTAATACAAAAATTCAGTATGAATAAAATGGCATTTATTTCCTTCCGGAATTTTTAGCATTTCGGAGGATTTTGATTTTTCGGCCAAAACTTGAAGCATTTTTGTCAAATCCGTTTTTTCATTTTGTTTGAGAATTCGATCAATGGCTATTTGAAATCGTTCTTCCGAATAAGGTTTTAATAAATAGTCAATCGCTTGAAAATCAAATGCTTTTATGGCATATTGATCATAAGCTGTACAAAAAATGATTTTATCTTTACAAGAATTTTGAATTTCCAAAAGCAATTCAAAAGCCGTAGCATCTTTGAGTTGAATGTCAAGCAAAACCAGATCAGGATTGAATTTCAAGATTTTTTCTTTGGCTTCAATCGAATTTCTAGCCGTTTCAATTAATTCCAATTTTGGATGATTTTCAATCATTTTTACCAAACGCCGCAAAGCCGGCGCTTCATCGTCTACAGCAAGGGTTTTGATCTTTTTCATTTGAAATTCAATTTTGTTACGACCCAATTTACGTCTTGGTAAATTTCGAAAGCATTTTCCATTCCGGTGAAAATTTTCATTCGTTCTTGAACATTGCGCAATCCTGTCCCAAATTCAGGATTTTTTTGCAAAATTGAACCGTTATTTTGTACATAAATCGAATTTCCCTCTGATTTAATTTGAATCAAAATCGGTCGATTATGTCCTTTAAAGCCGTGTTTGATCGCGTTTTCAAGTATAGGTTGTAAAATGAGCTTGGGAATTTGGAGGTTTTCATTATCTTCCGAAAGTTTGATTTCGTAGTTCAATTGATCTTCGTAACGAATTTTTTCAATGGACAAATATTTTTCAGCAAGTATCAATTCTTCTTTGATAGAAATGGGTTGCTCAAAATCACCATCGAGTGTTTCACGAAGTAAATCACTTAAATTCAACACCATATTTTGTGCTTTTTTTGGGGAATGATCGATTTCTGCCACGACACTATTCAATGAATTGAACAAAAAATGGGGTTGCAATTGACTTTTTAAAAGTTGCAATTTGGTTTGGTTCAATTCCAATTCCAAATCCTTTTGTTTGGTCAGTATTTCTCTTTCTTTTCCGATGTATTCAAATGCAAATAAAATGGCAATTTGGAACAAATAATTCTTGATAACATTATGAAAATCAGCTACAAAAAATCCAAATATGCTTCTGAAATAATCAGAATCGGACTCATAAAATAAAATCGGAAAAAGATGCAAAATGAAAATAAAAAGAAACGAATACAGAATCCCCAAACCGCTTAAAATCAGAATTCGCTTCAGATTTTTTAAGTGTTTGGTTTGATCAAAAACGGGTAAAACCACAACGAAAAACAATAGTATTCCGGTAATTAAACTAGCGAGTGGCGTGACGAAATAATCCAAAATTTCGTAATCGTATTTTTGGAAATATTGGTACGTAACCATTTGGAAAAGAGTGGATATAGCTAAAATTACCCACAAAATTAAAATCCATTTGATACGATTCATAGAACAGAATTTGTACAAAGGAAATTAATAAATTTTGATTGATTTGAAAATTGGGTCTGATTTTTATTTTGAATTTTAAGCTTTGGTATCAAATAATCGGATTTCAAATCAAAATCAGATTTTTCATATCAAATTTAATTTCTCCTCTGAAAATGAATGGAAATTTAGGCTTGAATTCAAAATCAATTCAAGATGAAAACAACAATATTTTCTTTTTTAAGCCTTGGTTTATTTGTTTCAAATGGACAATCTTTTGAGGCAATGGAATTTCCCGATATTACCACAACGGTTTCTTCTTCCAGAAGTGCCAATTTTGTAGATGTTAACAACGATGGTTGGGACGACATCTTTTTTACCAATGGACTTTCATCCGGTGAAACTAATATGCTGTATCTCAATAATGGTGATGGAAGTTTTACGACTATAACAAATGATGACATCGTCGAGCAAAGCATCAGAGCGGTAGGCGCGAGTTTTGCTGATGTTGACAATGATGGAGATTTGGATGGTTATGTGGTAACTTGGGGTGCTGGCGGTCAACCCAAACGCAATTATTTTTACCGAAACAATGGCGATGCTTCATTTACCTTTGAAGAAGACGTAGCTCCCAATTTAACTTATTCAGAAACAGCAAATTGGATTGACGTAAATGGAGATCAACTTTTGGATTTGTACATCACCAACAGTGCTCAATCTTTACGAAATCTCTATTTTGAAAACCATGCAGATGGAAGTTTTTTACAACGAACTGATTTGGCGATTACAGATGAAGTTAAGCCTTCAAGATCAATTGATTGGGTGGATTATGATTCCGATGGTGATTCCGATTTATTTATTACCAATGAAGGCAACCATTTCAACACTTTATACAGAAATGATGGTCCAAATATTTTTACCAAAATCACGGATTTGGTCATTGTAAATCAAGAAAGAAATTCGATGGGAAGTTCATGGGCAGATGTAGACAATGATGGTGATTTTGATTTGATGGTGACCAATTGGGAAGATGCCAATCAATTGTTTATCAATGAAAATGGTGTGTTTACTGAAATTACAGTTTCTGAAATTGCCGAAATTGGAATCAACTCTTTCGGGTCAAGTTTTGGAGATTTTGATAATGATGGGGATTTGGATTTGATCATTGCCAATTCTTACAACGATGCACATTTTCATAATTCTATATTTTTAAATGACGGCGAAGGGAATTTCACCAAAGTTAATTCTGGTGCGCTTTCCGAATTTGAAGGTTGGACGTATAGCGCAGCCTTTGGGGATTACAACAACGATGGTTGGCTGGATGTCATTTATGCCAACAATCAAAATGAAGGACAAGAAAATTCGGTTTATAAAAATACAGGAACTGGAAATAATTGGTTGAAAATCAAATTGGTAGGAGAGGTGTCCAATCGTTCTGCAATCGGAGCTGTTGTAAAAGTTACTGCAACAATCAATGGAATTTCGATAACACAAATGCGAAAAGTGGAAGCAGCCTCCGGTTATGCCAGTCAAAATAGTTTGACGACACATTTCGGATTAAGTGATTCAACTGAAATTCAAGAAGTTAAAGTAAGTTGGCCTTCTGGTTTAATCGAAATTTTTACCATAGAAGAAATCAATCAAACCTACGAATTCGTGGAAGGAAGTGGAACGATGCATCTGACTGAAAATCAAAATTTCAATTTTCAAATTTATCCAAATCCCGTAAAATCCAACTTAAATTTTAAAGCCGAAAGGTTAGGAAAATATCTTGTTAAAATCTATAATTCTGAAGGGAAATGGATTGATGTTTATTCGTTTGAATCTGAATTGAATCAAAATGTTTCTGATTATCCAAACGGGATTTATTTCTACAAAATTCTAGAAAATCATCAAGTAATTTTTAAAGGGAAATTTCTAAAATACTAAATACTTTAGCTTGAAAGAGTACTGGGCTTTGTTTCGCATAAAAACGACAGAATTTAGCGACTACTTTGTGAGCTTTTGTGAAATTCTTTGAGTCCATTGTGGTTGAAATTTTACCACTAAGAACACAATGGGAAAACACAAAGTTCACAACTAAAAGCAAGAATTAAATTAGTAATTCAGCAAAACCATTAAGTTGACTTGCTGAATTTTTATTGTCCCGGCATATTTTTTCCCATTGCCTGCATCATCTGTCTTCCGCCCGGAGATTGCATGAATTTCATCATTTTTCCCATTTCGGAAAACTGTTTCAACAATTGGTTTACTTCTTGAACCGAAGTTCCTGAACCTGAAGCGATTCTTTTTTTACGACTTGCGTCGATGATATGTGGGTTTTGTCGTTCTTTTAGCGTCATCGATCGGATGATAGCTTCCACGCCTTTAAATGCATCATCGTCGATTTCGACGTCTTTTAATGCTTTTCCGGCGCCCGGAATCATCCCCATCAAATCCTTCATATTTCCCATTCGTTTGATTTGTTGGATTTGTTTTAAGAAATCCTCAAAATCAAATTTATTTTTGGCAATTTTCTTTTGTAAACGTTTGGCTTCTTCTTCATCAAATTGCTCTTGCGCCCGTTCCACCAAGGAAACCACGTCACCCATTCCGAGAATTCGGTCGGCCATACGCGACGGATAAAAAATATCCAAAGCTTCCATTTTCTCGCCGGTTGAGATAAATTTAATCGGTTTGTCAACAACTGTACGAATCGTCAAAGCCGCACCACCACGGGTATCACCATCCAATTTGGTTAAAACAACTCCGTTATAATCCAAAACGTCATTAAATGCTTTTGCAGTGTTTACAGCATCTTGTCCGGTCATCGAATCGACCACAAATAAAGTTTCGGTCGGTTTTACAGTTTGATGGACTTGTCGGATTTCGTTCATCATCGCTTCATCGATCGCCAAACGACCTGCGGTATCGAGAATGATGACATTGTGTTTTCCTTCTTTGGCTTTTGCCAAAGCATTTTGTGCAATCTGAACCGGATTTTTATTTTCTTCTTCGGCATAAACCGGCACGCCTATTTGTTCGCCCAATACTTTCAATTGATCAATTGCCGCCGGACGATAAACGTCTCCAGCAACCAAAAGCGGATTTTTTCCCTTTTTCTTTTTCAGATAATTCGCCAATTTTCCGGAGAAAGTCGTTTTACCGGAACCTTGAAGACCGGCAATCAAAATAATTGTCGGATTTTCAGAAATGTTCAATTCTGCAGTATCGCCACCCATCAAATCCGCCAATTCATCGTGGACGATTTTGACCATCAATTGGTTAGGATTCAAAGCGGTAATAACATTTTGACCTAAAGCTTTTTCTTTTACTTTGTCCGTAAAATCTTTGGCCACTTTGTAACTCACGTCGGCATCAACAAGCGCACGACGCACTTCTTTGATGGTTTCTGCAACGTTGATTTCGGTGATTTGCCCTTTTCCTTTGAGCGTATGTAAAGCTTTGTCTAATTTATCCTGTAAACTCTGAAACATCTTCTTCGATTATTTTTGGATTGCAAAGGTAATAAATTTGGTTGGATGATAGAAGTGGGAAGTTAGGTGATAGATGTTTATTTATCAGAATAATGTCCTTTTGCGGAAACAATGAGAACTGTAATTTCATTCTCGTAAACCGCATAAATAAGTCGATGTTTTTTAGAAATTCTTCTTGACCATAACCCTTTGAGTGAATGTTTAAGGGTTTTTGGTTTCCCGGTTCCTGAATAAGGATGTTCTTTTAGTTCATCCAACAACTGACTTAATTTTTCAAATGCTCTTTTATCGGACTTTTTCAACGATGAAATATCTTTTTCTGCAATTTCAGTAAATTTCAGAATATAATTCATAATGAATCAAGAAATTCTCTAAGTTCTTTTTCAGTTTTAATTGTTACAGTTTTTCCTTCTTCTGCCTCTTGTAAAGATTTCTCAATTTTCTTTACAAACTCAGGATTGTAACCCGGATCTTCGACTTCTTCCAAAGGAACGATTGCAAAAGCTTTTCCTTCACCACGATTGACAATTACTTTTTCAGTTCTCGCCAAATCTGCGTATTTTTTTATGTTTTTTCTGAATTCAGAAACAGTGATGGTTTTCATCTTATAGTTCATTTAATTACAAAGATAGTAATTATCATGTACATATATAAGTACATCATTTAATTGCTTCTTCAAGATACTGATTCAACGGCTGAATGATTTTATAATCTTTGACTAATCGCTGGATGAAATCTTTTTTCAATACATTTTCGGATTCGTAATTTTTGAAATAATAGAATGATTTATTGAGAATCAAAGGTTGATTTTCGATGATTTCAGAAAAAGGTTTGTTGATGCGTTTGTTTTTCTCGCCTCGGATTTCTCCGAAGTTTTGTTTGAATTTCTTGTCGGAAATTAATTCTTGTAAACGTTCCGGTTCGTCATAAATCTTTTGTCGGATTTGCACCAAAAGTTCAGGCGATGGCTGATAGGCACCGCTGTATAAACGGACATGTTCACCCGAAAGTTCAACATACGCACCAAAACTATTCATGCTTTTTCGTCCGCCCGGAGCAATCAATGCTGAAACATGAATTTTATACGGTGATTTGTCGAGACCAAATCTTACATCGCGATAAATTCTGAAAATACATTCTTTTGCAGTTAATTCGCCTACAGCCAAACCTTCTTTTGAAAATGCTTCAATCAAATCTGTTACGAATTTCTCAAATGGGAATTTTACGAATTGTTCATAATGTTTTTTATTTTCATGAAACCAATCGCGGTTGTTATTAGCGGGTAATTCTCGTAGGAATTGTAGGAATTCGGGGGTAAAGTGAGACATAATTTTTTGAAATTATTAGGCAAAGAATTTAAAAATGGAATCAATAAAAGAATTTGGTTTAGACTTTTCAAAATAAACTTGTCCTAAATAAATTTCATTTCCAATTTTATCTTGGTTTAAAATGTATTTGATTTGATAATCACGGTTTAAATATTCACTTTCAACAATGATATAATCATTCAAATATTTAGTTGGGATTTCCAATTCAAAATATCCATTTTCATCAGTTATCGTAGAGATTTTTCTTTTCTTTTTGTTTAAATAAACTTTTGCACCTGAAATTGGACTTCCTTCAAAATCATCAACAACTTGAAGTTTCAAAATAACAACAGTATCTTTTTTAATTAATTTTTCAATATCGGAAGTTGTGTATTTCAATTCAGAATTGTTTTGTCCAAATCCAATAGAACTCAAACCAAAAGCAACTAATAACGAAGAAAATCGAAACCATTTTGGATATATTGAATTATAGTTTTGATTGATTCTATTGATTCTATAGATTTGATTTCTGTTTACTTTTACACAAATATCTTTTTGTTTTGAATAATTTAAAATTTCTGAATCAGACATTTTGGTAAAATCCAAAACACATTTCTGACAAGAAAGACAAAATCGTCCTTTTTCTTCCGGAAGCATTTCGTTCCAGTTTTCGTGACAAGGTTGTGGGATGGAGATTTTCATTTTTTAACTCATCAATTTATTTTGCTTTATTAAAATCTATTCGGCCAATAAGGATTTTCAAGACCAAACCTATTCTATCCTGATTCAGAAGATAACCAATTTGAAATCTATCTTTTAAATAATCTTTTTCAATTGTTAAATCATCGTACAAATATTTTGTTGGAATTTCAAGTTCAAAATACCCATTCTTGTCTGTTTTTGTTGAATACTTTCTTTTTCTTTTGTTTAAGTAAACTTTAGCATCAGAAATTGGAGTTTCATCAAAACCATCAATGACTTGTAGTTTAATAACTATTGTTGAATCCTGTTTTTGTAATTCTTCAATTTGGGAAGTGGTGTATTTTATTTTAGAGTTATTATTTTGAGCAAAAATTACAGAATTTAAACCCATAGCAATCAATAATGATGAATATCGTAACCAATTTGGTATTTGAAATATTTTTCGTGAATTAATTCTATCTATCTGATTATTAGATATTTTAACACAAATATTCCTTTCTGAATAATTTAAGATTTCCTTATCCGAAAGTTTCGTAAAATCAATCACGCATTTCTGGCAAGATTGACAAAAACGCCCTTTCTCATCTGCAAGCATTTCGTTCCAGTTTTCGTGACAAGGTTGCGGGATGGAGATTTTCATAGGTTAAATGTAAGGATTTGAAACAAAAAACAGACAACCTTATTTGAAGATTGTCTGTTGATTTATCAAATGAAATTTTAGTTCTATGGAACCATAATCACTTCTCCAAGATTTGTGATATTTCCAAATGTTACATTTACATTTTCCAATTCTTGATCTTGAAATGCCTCATTTCCAGCATCGAATTTTAAATTGTACGTTCCTTCTTCCATACCGCTGAATCGGAAATAACCGGTTGGTTCCGGAATAGCAACGGCAATCGTATCCTGAACATTTTGAATGGCATAAACTGTTGTCAAAGCTTCTATAGGAAGCACATGTCCTTCGATCATACCATTTGTCAAATCAGTATAGGCTCTCACAACGGGTTTCAAACCGTAGGTTCCGTTCCCTCTTTCCACAATTGATTTTCCGGCATCAAAATCCAACCAGACATGGTAAACCATTCCCGGCTCAAAATTATAATGAACATTTACTTTCAACCCACTTTGTTGTGCAGAAGGAGTGTCCAAAGGATGCAATTCACCGTTTACTCGAATCGTGTTATCATCACCTAAAATCAAACGGATTTGGGAAACATCTCCAACAGGGATAGGCGCATTGCCCAGCAAAACATCAATTCCATTGTTTAACTCCAAAATGTTATAAACACCGGGGTTAGGAATGGGGAAATTGATATTCTCACCTTCTACGATTATTTCAACCGCTTGAACATCCAAATTGATTTCTTCGTAATCCGCAGGACCGTCTGTCAATCTAAGTTCAAGTGTCGCAGTGTCGCCTGAATTTCCGGAAGATTCATCATCACTACAACCAATAGCAAATAATCCAATGGAGAGAATACTTGCAAAAAATATTTTTTTCATAATTTAAATTTTGCAATCTATTTCCAAACATTATTCCAATTAAAAATTAAGAATTGTTAAAATTGGATTTGAATTGAAACAAAAAATAATCAAATATCCAATTCTACGAGGACAGGACAGTGATCTGAATGTTTGGCTTCCGGTAAAATAGCTGCTCTCACCATATTTTTTTCCAATGGTCGACTGACCATATTGTAATCAATCCGCCAACCTTTGTTTTGCTCGCGAACCGTGGGGAAACGCTGACTCCACCAACTATAGTGATGCGGTTCTTTTACAAAATAGCGAAAAGAATCAATCAAATCGCAGTCTTCTAAATATCCGCTTAACCATTCGCGTTCCATTGGTAAAAAACCGGAAACTTTTGCGTTTCGAATCGGATCCCAAATGTCAATCGCTTCGTGACAAATGTTATAATCCCCACAAATCACCAAGTTGGGAATTTCATTTCGTAATTCTTTGATATAGTTTTGAAAGTCTCGACAGAACTGCATTTTGAAATCCAGCCGATCCATATTGGTTCCGCTCGGAACATATACACTGATGATGGAAACACCTTCATAATCCACGCGTAAGACACGACCTTCAAAATCGATGTATTCGATTCCGGTTCCATATTCTACCTTTTCCGGTGTATGTTTGGTAAGAATGGCAACGCCGCTGTATCCCTTTTTCTGAGCGGAATGCCAATACGAGAAATACCCGATTTCGCTGAATAATTTGATTTCTTCCAGGATTTGTTCTTCGTTCGCTTTGGTTTCTTGTAGACAAAGGACATCGGGCTGTGCGACTTTTACCCAATCCAATAATCCTTTGCGCATCGCAGCGCGAATTCCGTTGACGTTGTAGCTAATTATTTTCATGTTAGCGAATGTATGAAATTAACAGAATAATGAGAAATTTAGAATCGCTGATAATCCTCATTTTGCATTTCAGAATATTGATTTAAATTTCAACTATGAAACCAAAAATTGGGATAATCGGTGCCGGGATCGGAGGTTTAACTCTTGCCAAAATGTTGAATGATTTGGAATTGGATTCTACCGTTTTTGAAGCTTCGGAAACCGTTCGTGGAATAGGAGCGGGGATAGGTCTGGCGAGTAATGCGATCAAGGCTTTTGAATATTTGGATTTGGAAGAAGGGATTGTCCAGATCAGTAATCCAATTGATCAATTTGATATTTGCAATGAAAAAGGAGAAATTCTGGTTCAGGCCGACACCTCCAGGATTTCAAAAAAGTACAACAAAGCCAATTATGCTGTTCACCGTGCCGATTTGCACCAGTTTTTACTAAGTCAATTGGATGCCAATCAAATTGAAACTTCAAAGGAATTTATTGACATTCAGGTCGATTCTAAAGTTCGACTAAAATTTAAGGATAATTCAATAGTAGAATTTGATTATGTGATCGGAGCCGATGGTGTGAATTCAAAAGTCAGACAATTTTTTTTGCCGAAATCAAAGCCGAGATACGCCGGATATTGGTGTTGGAGAGGCGTTGTGCATTTGGAGAATTGGAAATCCATTCATAAAAATTCGGAAACTTGGGGACGAAACGGACGTTTTGGAATTTCGCCGTTGAGCGGAAAGCGCGTGTATTGGTATGCTTGTGTGAATTCTGATATGAATGACGGTGTGGATAAATTTGGACTTGAAGAATTAAAAAAATTGTTTCAAAATTACCATCGGGATATTCCGATGTTATTGGATTTGACGGATGAAAAAGATGTAATCAGTACGCCGATTGTGGATATAAAACCAATTTCTCGTTTCAATTTTTCTGATAAAGTTCTGTTGATCGGTGACGCGGCGCACGCCACCACGCCCAATATGGGACAAGGCGCTTGTATGGCGATTGAAGATGTGGCCGTTTTACAAGATGAATTGATGAAAAATGATTTTCCAACCGCATTTCGGAATTTTGAAAATCGACGATTAGATCGTACGAAATACATTACGGATACTTCCTGGATAGCAGGAAAAATGGCGCAATCTGAAAATTCTCTTGCAATTTACTTGCGAAATAATTTTTTAAAATATGCGCCGGATTCCATTGCGCAAATTCAATTAAATCGTTTGATGAAGGAAAATTTCATGAAAATTTAATCCTGTTTTTCTTTCACACGCAAACTGACGCCGGCCATAATCGAAAAACTGTCTGCCAATTTATTTTTTTTCCAATAGGGAACTGCCTCAAAATCGGCATCCAGCAATTGATAATTTCCCGGCATCGCATATCCGGCTCTAAAGTTGAACCAGAAATCTTTATAAAATTTATAGCCCAAAGTTGGCGCGATGGTCACGTTGGAAGTTCGAAGATAATTGGGTGAATTATCCAATGAAAATCGGTCGATGTGAAATAATCCCGCTTCCAAATTGACACTTAAACCGTATTCGAATTTTTCCGAAGGTGTCAACATAATATATGCAAAACTCGGAATGATAGTGTAGATGCGGATATCCTCATTTTTATATTGTAAAATCCCAATTGGAATTACCAAATTCTTAATTCCTTCGTTGTTGTAACTCACACCCAATCCATAGATCAAATTTGGGTTCTGTTTATGGGTGCGCAATCCCAACAAATGCGCACTGGGAAACAAATCTCTTTTGCTGAACTTTTCTTCAAAATCACTTCTGACATTGATCCGCGGAGCTAAAATGAGTTCAAAAATATCTGAAACTTGATGTCGGACGATAAAACCCAGTCTGAAATCATTTAAAGTAGTCGGATAAACATCGGTTCCGGTATCTTCAAAGTCATAACTATTGACTTTGTAGTTCAAATTGGTATAGACTTTTGTTTTTTTTCCCAAGTTAAAACCAGGCAAAATCACATTGGCTTCGACTTGTTGATAAGTCGCACTTCCGTCTACTTTATCGAAATCTCTGCTTGGAAAAAAGTTGTAATTGACATAAATGGGATCGTTATCCGTTTGAGCTGAAATCCAAATGGACTGGACACAAAAAATGCCAAATAAAAAATACTTTAACATCGGTTAAATTTTGGTTCGAAACTAATGAATTTCTTTTAGAATTAGCAAATTCAAATTAAATTGCGCTCATGAAGTTAAATCAAAATTACAAAATCCTTGCCGCAAGTACGAGTACCGTTTTTGGAAGTGGTTATTTGGACTATATTATAGAAGATGCAGTTGATTTCTTACAAACGGATGAAATCTTGTTCGTTCCTTATGCACGACCTTCCGGAATTTCTTATGACGAATATACCGAAGCGCCGAGAAAAGCCTTTGGTCAAAAAAATATTTCGGTAAAAGGAATTCATGAATTTTCTAATCCAAAAGATGCCATTCAAAATGCCAAAGCCATTTTTGTAGGTGGCGGAAATACATTTTTGTTGTTAAAAACATTGTACGAATTGGATGTAATGGAAACCTTGAAACAAGTTGTGGCTGATGGAATTCATTATATGGGAAGTAGTGCAGGAAGCAATTTAACCGGAATGACCGTCGGAACGACCAACGACATGCCGATTGTTTATCCGCCGAGTTTTGAAGCACTCGGATTTTTACCTTTTAACATCAATCCACATTATCTCGATCCTGATCCAGATTCCACACACAAAGGTGAAACACGTGAAACCCGCATCAAAGAGTTTCACAAATTTAATTCACAACCTGTTTTGGGACTGCGAGAGGGAAGTTGGTTGGAAATTGAAAACGGAAAAATTGAATTAAAAGGAAACCATACTGCAAGATTGTTTCGTGCAAACGAAGAAGCGGTTGAACTAAATAATGGAATTTTGGATTTTTAATCGTTTCGAACTATCAACAGCCAATCATCTTCCAGCTCTTTATAACCGATATCAAAAATAAACCGATATTCCGCGCCATTTTTGTATTTTTTAAAATGGGTAAAATACTCAAAATCAAAACCATATGAGTTGAGTTTTTCTTTGGTAGTTTTATATTTTCCGTCCTTGAAATTCAACTCAGAGAGAATACGGTGATTGGAACGCAAGATGCGTTGGATATTGCGCATCAAATTGGTTGAATCCTTGTTTTGCTTGTTGTTGTAAGCATTTCGACAACTGTCATTGCAGAATTTTTTATCGGAACGACCTATAATTTTATCACCACATTCTAAACAATTTTCCATGGTAAATTTGATTGAATTGAACCTAAATTTACCAAGAATTTTAGAAAAATAAAAGACCTACCAAATTTTTGATAGGTCTTAATGATTTACAATTAAGTTATTGACCGTTTGCATTAAAGTTAATCATCCAATTTATACCGAATTTATCACGGAAACTCCCGAAATAATCGCCCCAAAACTGGTCTTCCATCGGCATTTCGATTTCTCCTCCTTCGGAAAGTTCAGCAAAAATCCGGTCAGCTTCTTCACGCGAATCAGGATGAATGCTCACATAAGCATTATCACCATTTTGGAAAGGACGTTGCGCAAATCCGGGCATCGTATCAGAGCCCATCAAAATATCCCCACCAATGTTGATTCCCACGTGCATCACTCTGTTTTTATGTTCGTCTGCAAGTTCAAAACCATCCATGGAAGGAATATCGCCAAATCGCATCATTCCGTATTGATTGAATTCGGTTTTAAACACTATTTTGTAATGGTTAAATGCTTCTTCGCAGTTTCCATCGAAATTTAAATAAGGATTTAGTTTCATGATTTATTGATTTAAATGTTGTTTTGTTTATGGTTGGTTAGTTTTATCAAAAACCATGTACGAATTTAGTCGTATAATTTTTCCATCTTTCATCGTATAAACATCAGCGAAATGTGAAGTTTCCACTTTTCCGTTTCGTTCAGTTACGATGGTTCCATCTCCGATTACCGTGTCGTTTTCGCACAACAAATTGTTGATTTTTTGTTCAATGACTTTATCTGGTCCGTCGTTTTCAAAAAACTTTCTCAGATTATCTTTTCCGACAATATCTTCCATCCCGAAACCAGGCCAATTTACACGAACGTTGTCTGCAACTACTTCGTACGCCTTGTCGTTGTCTATAAAAAGATTTCCTAAAAACTGTTTTACTATTGCCTTGTTATCCATAAAATTAGATTTTAAATTTATTAATTCCAAAGTTAAAATGAAACCCAATAAAAAATTCTTGCCTTATGACAAGAATTTGAAATTTTTGAATTCAGGATTTTGAATTGTATAAAATCTCCCTTCTAATTCGGCTTAATGAACTATCTGTAATTCCTAAATAAGAGGCAATTTGTTTGAGTGGAGCCGATTTGACGATGGAAGGTTTTTCTTTCATCAACTTTAAATAGCGGTTGGTAGCAGTTTCCGTAATCATGTCGAGTGATCGTTGTTTGTTGGAAAACAATTGGAAAGTAAACCATAATCTTCCCCAATCTTTAAATCCTTCGATTTGATCAAATAATTTTTCGAAATCATCAAATTCAATTTTCCATAAGACAGCATTCGTAACGGCTTGAAGATTTTCTTTGGACGGTATTCTTTGAAAAAGGGAAGAAGGAACAATCACAATTTCGTTTTTCACAAAGAATTCAGTAGTGATTTCATTGTTATCAAAATCGTGGACAAAAGCCCGAACCAAACCGCTTTCCAAAACATAGTAAGAATTTAAAACTTCGCCTTCACGCAAAAGAAATTCGTTTTTGGAAACCTTAATTCGCCGGTGTGCAGAAAATATAATGTCCAAATTGGCTTTTGAAAGCAAGGGATGCTGGTAAATGCATGCTAACGAGTTTATCATGAAAGTTGCTAAAAAATGACCATCTAAATTTACGAATTCGTACGTTCAACAAATGCTTTAAAGTCTTTTAAATATTGCAGCGATTGTTTTTTAAAAGCGCCGGGCATCAACCAAGCCATAATTTTCATGAATCCTTTCATCTGAAATTCATTTTCGGTCGTATAACGGGTTTGATTTTCGGAAATTTCTTCAAAATAATTTTTCACGATGTTGTGTACGCCTTTTGCATCATAAGTTCCGCTAAATTCATGAGGAAGATTTCTGACGGTTATGGTTTCGATCATTTCGATTTCTCTTTTTCCCATTTGAAATTTCAATTTAGATTTGGCGCCGGGTTGACCTTGCGTCCCACTTAAATGTTCAAAACTGATCAAACCTTTCATCCATTTGTCCATTTGATCAGGATCATCAAAAAGTTGGATGACTTTCTGGATAGGAGCGTCGATGGTAATTTCTTGTGAGTACTTCATGAATTTAAAATAATTTATTGAATTCAAACTTAACTAATTTTCTATTGTTTTAATAATCAAAACCCAACATGAAAATCAGATTCACAAAAAAAGCGATTCACTTTTAGAAAATATTTCAATGAATCGCTTTTTTTCTTAACCATCAATTCCTTATGGAATCGTTATTACAGTTTCCCATTTCGCACCACTGATGTCCGTTAGTTCCAATCGGTATTCTCCTGCTAAATCTTTAAAAGCTTCATGTTGAAAAATCAAATTGGCTCTTGCGCCAAGGGGTAAAACCAAACTATGTTTCCCGGGTTTTACTTTGGCAACAAAATCATTTTCAATTTGGTCGGATGAAAGTTGGGACAATTGATTTTGATTTTGTTCAAAAATGATTTCACCTTTTTCATTGGTCAATTGTATTCCGATTAAAAATGAACCATAAACATCAGCTCCTTCATCCCGAAAAACGGTAAAAGATAATTTTTGATTTTCAATTTTTGCATTCGTGATCGTTATATGCGGTTTTACAGAGAGATTGTGCAATTTCCCATAAACTCCACCGTGGAAATATTGATTGGTAAAAAGGGTCATTCCAAAAATAAAAATAGAACCAATTATGACCATTTTTGACAAAAGGACGTCTTTTATCGGTAAAAGATTAGAACCTAAAAATCCAAACCATTTCGTTTGGGTAAATCCTATTTTTTTAGAAGCTAAATATTGGTCTAAAGAAAATTTACCGCCTCCTGATAGAAAAATAGTAAAACCGGAAGCGATGCCCAGTACACCTATTTGCCATTCATCCAAACAAGTCGTCCCGAGCCAACCAGAACCCAAAAGAATACCAAAAGCCAATGAAAATACGCCGATGCTCATCAGTCGGGTAAATAATCCGAAAATAAAGAAAAGCCCGACGACACCTTCTATAATTGTAAAAGAAGCCATTGCCCACCAAAGGCTTTCGGGATTGGAAACCAAATGCTCGATGAGCGGTTTGATCCCAAGGGCATGAGGTAAGAAATGATTGAATTTTTCTCCGATGTAGCCGGCTTCTTCAGGGTTGAGTTTGTTTTCCAATATAAGGCGCCGCCAAAAGGCTGAAAAATAGGTCCATCCGGCAACTAAACGCAAGGAAGTGGTAAACATACCTGCGTATGAAAATATTTGATTGTTCATTTTTAAAAGTAATATTTGATTAATAAAGTAATATATAACCAATTGAATATGAGTTCAATTGATTGTTGTATTAAAATTATTATGGAATCAAATCAAATATTCTTCGTACAGAATAAATAGGGGAACAGAAGATGAGTAAATTACTTCTTTCTCCTGATTGAGATCAAAAGAATCGGTCGAAAAACCAATTGAATAAATGGGTGATTTTAAACCGGAAAGTCCAAAAATTGGAGAAGAAATATCTGAAGAAACTTGAAGAGAATCAGCTTTTGAGATGGTTTGGCAAGTGAAGTTTGGGTTGTTTTTTTTGGTTTGATCAACCAAAACCAAAGCATCATCTACAGCGGATTTGAGTTCTTTCTTAATGGCGCAAGGCAATAAGAAAGCAATCATCATCAAAAATAGAAATATAAATTTACCGCTATTTAGATTTTGATTTTTCATTATTAATTTTACTTCGAATTCTTTTTAAAAATGGATAAAAATAAACCACCCATGACCGAACCGTAAACGGTGCTATTCAAGGGATTTGAAGTGATCGCACAACTTCCCGAATCACATCCGATTTGCTGCCAATAGAAAAATCCGCCTATGGCGCCCAAAGCAATTCCGATTAATGTTAATTTATGTTTTACTACAAAATTCTTCATTCCAATTATTTTTTAACCAAATTGATAAATACTTCAGATTTGGATCTGGGAGGAATGCTGTTGTAACATTCATCCATAGTTTTGATCCTGAAATAGGGCTCAAAGATAGGTTTGTATTCACAAGGACAACCACCAAAGGGTGGATGATTTTGATCAAATTGTTTATCAAAAAGCAAACCAATTATTTTACCATTTTCATTGAGCAATTCGGCTGATTTCTCTACATATTCCGCTCGACGAAAAGGAGGGATGGCACAGAAAAAAGTTTGCTCGATGATCAGGTCATAATTTCCGTTATGTTGGAAGAAATCTTCACATAAAATGGAGATGGTTGAATCGTCCGCAAATTTCTCTTGTAATCTTTTTACGGCATTGGGTGCAATGTCGATCAGGGTAATATCTCTAAAACCATTCTCAACCAAATAAGCAGCTTCATGCGCGTTTCCACAGCCCGGTATCAGAATTTTGGCCTTTTTATCGGGAAATTGATTCATGTATTCCACGATAGCCGGAGCAGCTGCACCTATGTCCCATCCGGTTTCATTTTTTTCCCATCTTTGGTTCCAATAATCCTGGTCCAATGGATTTTCACATTGGGTCACACAACATTGAATTTCGGTTTCTTTTTGATTCATTTTTCAAAGATAAAATATTAGCCGTTTAAAAAAAGCTACTCAATCAAGTAGCTTTTTATTATATTTCTAATTTTCAACTTTCAATTAACGCCATCCGCCGCCTAAAGCCAAATAAAGTTGAACCACAGCATTTAGTTTTCCGTAATCTGCTGAAATTGCATTTAATTTAGCATTCAAGGCATTTTGCTCCGCTACCAAAACATCCAAATAATCAGCCAAACCATAGTTCAACAATTCATCCGAATAATTTCGAGAATCAAAATAAGCTTGGTATTCTTGCTCTTTTAAATCGGCCAATTTGGTTTGGGTTTCATAATCACTAAGTGCATTGGAAACCTCTTGACCTGCATTTAAAATGGTTGATTTATAATTCAAATACGCAATTTGCTGATTGTTCAAAGCCACTTCTTTTTGGGTCTTCAATTGTCTTTGGTTGAAAATCGGTTGGGTCAACGAACCAATTAGATTAAAGAAAAGAGAATTCGCATTGAACAATTTGTCGATGTCCACACTTTGAAGTCCGCCATTTGCGCTCAAAGATAGCGTCGGATACATAGAAGCTCTTGCTACATTACTCAATTCCAATGAATTGACCAATGAGTATTCAGCAGCCAATACATCTGGACGATTGTCCAACAACTGAACCGGAACACCTGATTTTACCAGTTCTGTTTGAATTTCCTGCGCATCCAATCTTCCTCTTGCAATCGATTGCGGTGCATTTCCCATCAAAACACTCATGGCGTTTTCCACGATTTTGATGTTGTTGTCGATTGAAATAATTTGGGCTTCAGCATTGAGGACTTGTGCCTCATATTGTTTCACAGCGGCTTCAGTCAATTGCCCTGCTTCTTTAAGTGCTTTTGAAGTTTCCAAACTACTTTTTCTCGATAAAATCGTTTCATTTAGGATTTCCTTTTGAGCATCAAAAGACAACAATTGATAATAATAAGTCGCAATCGCAGAAACAATTTCTGATTTGATGGCTTGATGAGCTGCTACACTTTGTAAATAAGTTGCCAATTGCGCTCTTTTCTGACTGGCAATTTTGCCCCAAATATCCGCTTCCCAACTGAGGTTTGCGCCAAATTCGTACTGTGTAATATACTGTCTATCACCGATGATTTGCCCAAATTGGGTATTTACTGAACTCGACGAATAAGTAACAGACGGACCGACGGACAGCATAGGCAATTGTCCAGCTTTAGCTTGGAGCACATAGGCATTTGCATTTTCTATATTTTCCAAAGCAACCATTAAATCCAGATTCTGGTTCAAAGCGGTCGTGATATGATTTTGCAATTGTTTGTCAGTAAATAATTCTTGCCATTTGACTTGTGCCAAATTGGTTGTATCATTTACTTCTCTTTCTGTACGGTACATGTCTACATTTACCTCTTTCAGAATTTCTCTGCTGTATTCTTTTTTAATCGTAGAACAAGATTGAACCAACAAAAAAGTGGTAAAGACTATGATGGGTATTTTCAATTTCATAATTAATGGATGTTTGAAGATTCTGAATCAAATTTAATCGGCTTAATGCGTTCTTGTAATGCTTGAAAAATAACATACAAAACCGGAATCACAACCAAACCGAAAATGGTACCGATTAACAAACCAATTGCTGCACCGGTTGCTACTGAACGGTTACCAACTGCTCCAATTCCTGATGCAAAAACCAATGGCAACAAACCACAAATAAAGGCAAATGATGTCATCAAAATCGGGCGAAGACGCGCTTTTGCAGCATTAATTGCAGATTTGGCGATGGTTTCACCATGCATACGCCGGATTTGGGCAAATTCGACAATCAAAATTGCGTTTTTGGCCAATAATCCTACGAGCATCACCAAGGCAATTTGGAAGTAAATATTATTTTCCAGTCCAAATAACCACTGACCTAAATATGCGCCCATGATCCCAAATGGCAAAGAAAAGATGACAGAAAAAGGAACGATGAAACTTTCATACAATGCACTCAAAATGAAATACACAAAAATCAAACACAAAATAAAAATCACAACGGTCTCTGATCCTGCATTTACTTCTTCACGGGTCAAACCAGAATAATCAATCGAATAATTGCTCGGTAAAGTTTCTGCTACCTCCTGAACGGCTGAAATGGCATCACCGGTCGAATAACCCGGATTATTTGCTCCAGATACCGTAACGGCATTGAATAAATTGAAACGATTTAACGACGGTGGTCCATACGTTCTATCCAATGAAGCAAACTGAGAAATAGGTGCCATTTGACCACTTGAAGTTCGAATATAGAATTCATTTAAAGAAGAAACATCTTTCCGATCTTCCGGTAAAGCTTGGATAGAAACACGATAATATTTACCATATTTCGTAAAGTCAGAAGCATAAACACCACCGATATACCCTTGCAATGCACTTAAAATATCAGAAATAGAAAGTCCTGCTTCTTTGATTCGAGGTACATTTAGTTCCAAATCCAATTGAGGATATCCTGTCTTAAAGGAAGATTGTGCATATTGGATTTCCGGACGGGCCATCAATTCCTGAATGAAATTCTGCGTAGCAGCATCTAAATCGGCAACTTCACCTCCAAATCGGTCCAATAATTTAATTTCAAATCCTGCGCTGATTCCATATCCTTGAATAGAAGGTGGTCCGAAGAAAACATATTGGGCATCTGGAATTCCAGCTGTCACACCAAATAATTTTCCGGTGATTTCATCTACACTTTGTCCATCAGCATGGGTTCTTTCTTCAAATGAATTTAATTTAATGAATCCCAACGCTTGATTGCTCCCTGCACCTCCTAAGAAACTTCTTCCGGTGATATACGTAAAGGATTGTACGCCAGGAATTTGTTCCACGACCGGTTTTACTTTTTCCATTGCCAAATAGGTTCTGTCCATTGATGCTCCCGGAGGCAATTCGGCGTTGATGAAAATAATTCCGCGGTCTTCATTTGGCACAAATCCACTTGGCATCGCACTATTGGCAAAATAAATTCCCAATCCGGCTATGACAAATAAAATAACGGTAACCCATTTATGACGAAATAGGAAAGTAAACATATTCCCGTATCGTTTAGTCGCTGCATCAAATCCGGTATTGAATTTATGGAAAAATCGCTGGAAAATATTTTTGTTTTCATAAGCTTTTGGTTCTTTGTGTTTCAAGAACAAAGCACATAGCATGGGGCTCAATGTCAATGCATTGATCGCAGAAATGATAATGGTAATGATCAAAGTGATACCAAATTGCTGATAAAAAACACCGGTAGGACCAGAAATAAAAGTTACCGGCACAAACACAGCTGCCAAAACCAAAGTAATGGAAATAATGGCTCCGGTGATTTCGCTCATCGCATTTTTGGTGGCTTCTTTTGGATGTTCGCCATTTTCCAGTTTTGCATGGACGGCCTCGACGACGACGATGGCATCATCCACTACGATACCGATGGCGAGGACCATCGCAAATAGCGTCAATAAGTTGATGGAGAATCCAAATAAATTCAAAAAGAAAAAAGATCCTATCAATGAAACCGGAACTGCAATGGCCGGAATCAAAGTGGAACGAATGTCCTGCAAAAAGATAAATACGACGAGAAATACTAAAATAAAAGCTTCAATGATCGTATGTACCACTTTTGAGATGGATGCATCCAAAAATTCATTGGTATCAAAATTAATCCGATAACCTATTCCTTCCGGAAAGGATGCTTCTGCTTGTTCGAAATAGGCTTTGATATCGTTGATGATGGTTTGGGCATTCGAACCTGGCGTTTGGTAAATCGCAATACTCACAGCAGGATCTCCATTACTTCTACCGATTCCGGCGTAAGATTGACCACCCATTTCGATATCTGCAACATCTTTAAGTCTTAAAAATTGACCATTGCCTATGGATTTAATGATGATGTCGTCATATTGTTCTTTTTCGTTGTAACGACCTTTATACGTGATAACATACTCAAATGAATTTCCGGCATTGGAACCAATTTGTCCTGCGGCAACTTCGCGGCTTTGTTCTTGAATGGCAGCAGTTACATCAGATGGATTGAGTCCATAAGCTTTCATCTGTTCCGGTTTGAGCCAAACACGCATAGCATAAGTTCGACCACCGAAAACATTTGCGTCACCTACACCGTTGATTCTTTTTAACGCAGGAGTGATGTTGATATTTCCATAGTTTTCGATGAATGTTTGGTCATAAGCTTCATTGCTCGAGTAAAGCGAAATAAACATCAAAGCACTTGTTTGTTGTTTTTGGGTAACAACTCCGGTCTGATTTACTTCAGAGGGCAGGATAGGAGTTGCCCGGGCTACACGGTTTTGAACGTTTACCGCTGCAATATCTGGATCTACTCCCGGTTTAAAGAAAACTGAAATATTGGCCGATCCATTATTGGAAGCTGTAGAAGAAATATAGTCCATATCTTCCACACCATTCACTTGTTCTTCAATAGGAATCACCACACTTTCCATAACCGTTTTGGCATTGGCTCCTGGATAAGTGGCATTAATTTGTACGGTAGGCGGCGCAATGTCGGGATATTGTGTGACCGGTAATTCGGTCAAACCTAAAATCCCGAGTATCACAATCAAAATTGAGATTACAGCTGCAAATACCGGTCTGTTGATAATAAATTGAATCATTATTTAAATACAGGTTTAATGGATTGGACAATAGAATCAAAATTGGCCGGTTGAGGTTGGATGGCTGTTCCGGTACGTAGATTTCCTACTCCTGTCGCTACGATTTTATCCCCTTCTTTTAAACCGTTATTGATGATGGCCATGTTATTGGCTCTTGCCGTAATGCCAATAATGGTAGAAACTGCAGTATCTTTTTCTACTTTGTATACATACGTTATTCCTTGTTGTTCAAACGTAGAAGATTCAGGCACGACCAAAACATCTGGATACAGTTGAGGAATCATGATACTACCGCTATTTCCATTGGTCAAGAGTCCGTTTTCATTGTCAAAATGAACTCTAAACTGAATTGTTCCAGTTTGCGGGTCGATTTGCCCTGTAACTGCTTCAATTTTTCCTTCTTCAGAATACATGCTTCCGTTAGCCAATTTCAATTTGACAGGAGGAAGATTTTTGATTTTTTCTTTAAGCGTTTTTCCTTCATTGTTTTCCAAAAAGTCCAAATACTCTTTTTCATTCATAGAAAAATAAGCATACAATTCGCTGACATCTGAAATGACCGTTAAAGGTGTAGCATCATTTGGACCAACGAGGTTTCCTTCTCTTAGCGGCAAGCTACCTACCACACCCGAAACCGGCGCATAAACAGTTCCATATCCTAAATTGGCGGCAGCCGATTTATAATTGGCTTGAGATTGAAGGTAACTGGCTTGTGCTTGTTTGTGTTGACTTTGAGCCGAAAGTAAATTGGCTCTTGCCGTTTCCAACTGAACTGAACTAATGATTTTTTTCTCAACAAGCGGAACCAATTTGTTGACCTCTATTTGAGCAGCATCCACTGCAGCTTTAGCGGCAGCAACTGAAGATTCTGAAGCTGAAACACCACTTCGAGCTGCACTCGCATCTTGAGATAAAGTGTTGGTTTCCAGCTTAAAAAGTGCTTGACCTTTTTGTACAAATTGTCCTTCATCTACATAAACCTTGGTAATATAGCCTGTGATCTTTGCACGCACATCACTGTTCACAACTCCTTCTATACTAGCCGGATATTCCGCAAATGCAGTTATAGAATCCTTCGGAACACTCACCACAGGATAGGGTTTCGCCATTCCTTGTTGCGCACTTCCAGCATTGTCTTTCTTACAAGATTGTACCATTCCTATCAGTACAATCCCCAGCATCAAATAAAGCGTTCTATTCTTCATAGTTCATCTCGTTATAATAATTTTATAATTTACAATTTAATTTTTCTAATTTTTTGATTGTTCCATCCAATAACTCAATGGCACTGTCCAAATGTTCTAAATATACCGTCACCTTTTCTTTGTGGATATCTTCAGCGTCTTCGGAGGACTGTATTTCTTCTCGGTATTGGAACAACTTTTCAGACAAATATTTTTCCTTAATCAATTCATTTTTTGTCTTTTTTAGCCGAATGGGTAATTGATGTGGTGTCAATTTATATCTTCGTTTTCTTTCGTCAATTTTGTTATATTGACCTATGAAATCATATTTGATTAATAAATTCAAACTAGAAGACATAGAACTTTTACTCACATTAAATATGCTGACCAATTCATCAAAAGTATAGCCTTCCACGTTTTTATCCACCAAAATAAAGGCAAAAACCTTTGAAGTTAATGGTGGTAATTTATTAGTTTCGTGAAAATGATTGGCAAATTCTTCAATCAATTCCAATTTAATTTCTTCATCCAAACCTTGAATTTTTTTGCAAAAATATAGTTTGTTCGGAAAAAACAAAACAAAACGAAATGATTTAACGTTTCTTTAATTTATAGATGATTCCCAGGTTGATTTATTATCCTATATCAATTCCTGTTTAGCTTCTACAAAATAACTTTGCAACCATAATTTAAATTTATTCATTATGTCAATTAAATGGAACGTAGATAAAGCGCATTCAGAAGTTAACTTTAAAGTTAAACACATGGTAATCTCAACTGTGTCAGGCAATTTTTTAGAATTTGACGCATCAGCAGAATCGACTTCAGAGAGTTTTGAAACTGGAACTTTCAGTTTTACCGCTCAAATCGATTCGATTCACACAAAAAATCCGCAAAGAGATGAACATTTGAAAAGCGATGACTTTTTCAATGCTGCCGATTTCCCTGAATTAAAATTTACATCAGAAAAATGGAGTGGGGGAAATTTAAATGGAGCAATTACCATAAAAGGGGTAACCCAACCCATCACTTTGGAAGTAGATTTTGGTGGTGTCATCACAGATCCTTATGGGAATCAACGCGCCGGATTTGAGTTCTCAGGTCAAATCAAACGCAAGGAATTTGGATTAAATTGGGATGCCGTTATGGAATCTGGTGGAGTGGTTGTTTCCGATAATGTAAAATTTTCCGTAAATTTGGAATTTATAAAGGAGAGCGTAAAATAATTAAGCACACACAAATACCTTGTTTCTTGAATAAAGGAGCAAGGTTTTTTGTTCTTAAAATCTTGTCAAAATCCCGAAATGAATTTTTGAGTTCCGGAAGTCAAACGCATTATCAGACTGTTTTCCAACTGCATAACTCAGGTTAAATACACCCAATTGCGTCAAAAATGAAATGCCGGTACCTATTCCCAAAAAGTTCTCATTCACACCATTTGATTTGTTTTCCACAAATCCATAATCCCCAAATAGCGCGACATAAAACCCGTCATTGGGCATGAACCGATATTCCACACTACCGATTCCATAAGCCGATGCAAAAATGCTCTCTTCATTAAATCCGCGAAAACTCCCAAATCCTCCGATTCTGTACAATTCATTTTCCGTATAAAACGCTTCATCTCCAAACAAACCATATCCTTCGATTTGCGTTTTCAATAAATGTTTTGGGAAAAGTTTGAAAATATAAAAAGCATTGAGCCCGACTTCATATTGAGGAATGTCAAATTTTGTGATTTCCTCTGTCGTGGGATCGATTTTTTGGCTTTTTCTTCGCAATGCTTTTCCGACCATACTGATGCCTGATTTCCCTTCTAATAATCGATTTTGGGAAGGTTGAAAAAATTCATAACTGAGTCCGATTCCCGATTTGTTAAAATCATCGTACAACAAAGCCATTTCCGGATATTCGTCCAGCACGAAATTGGAACTTTCATAACTTAAATTCAAACCTAAATTGGAATTCATGCTGATTTGATAAAATAGCCGCTCTTCGATTTTTGTATTGACAAACACACTGTCTTTCCGATACATATTGAAATTGGTCTGTGTTCCCACAGCCGAACGGAAAAGGTAAGGAACCCGAACGTTCAAATCCAAAGTCGTGCTTTTATCTGCCGTCGCAATCCAATTCAATCGGATTTTTTCCATGCCGTTAAAATTATTGTTCAACTCGATTTTCACATTTCCATTCAGTCTGAAATCCCCATTGGCATCATTCCCAAATCCGAGCACACCATCAAATAAATTGGATTTTACTTTTTTGACATAGAGATAAACCGTCGTCGAATCAGTATTGAAAAGCGTTTGAGGCGCGCGGATTTCTTCAACAAATAAATTATAACTCATCCTCTCCGAAATCTTTTTCAATTCCGCTTCATTGTAAATTTTTCCTTTTTTCAGCCCCAATCCGTGTTTGATATAGCCTTTGGACAATTTTTCATAACCTTCCACATTCACACCGTCGATGGTACGTGCAGCAAATAATTGAACATTGAGTGCAACTTGGGCTTCACCGTCTTTGTAACCCATCGGCAAGATTTTTACTTCCGTAAACGGAAAACCTTTTGCCGCATAATTTTCATTGACTTTTTGAATCAAAGAATCCAGATTTTTCACCGCAAACCAATCTTCTTTTTTCTGAAAAACCGAATCATTTTTTACCCAAATACGCTTGTACATTTTTCCTTTGTTCAGATAAACTTGATGTGCTTTTATGGAATCCATTTTCAAAGTATAGAACCCGATGGTTTTAAGCGAATCCAAGGTTTGATACAGCAAAGAATCGTTTTCAATTCTTTTCTGGAAGTCTTTTTCATAGCTGTTTTTATCCGATTTGAAATCGTAAAATGTATAAATAGAGTCTTTCTCTTGTGCCAACCCAAAAGAAAAAAACAGCAATACAAGTATGAATAAAGGAAACTTCACTTTTCTGAAACGCTAATTAACGAAACAAATTATAATTGAATGAAATGAAAGCATAAAAACTTTGTTGTACAGAAATCCGAGATTCCAATCTCTGCTTTGTAATTTTGTCTAAATTCTATTTCAAATGAAATCCGATTCTATTTTCAATTTTGACAATTCCTATAAAAAGCTTTCCCCGAAATTTTTTGAATCGGTTCATCCTTTTCCTGCCCCAAATCCCGAATTGCTATTGCTCAATCAAGATTTATTGAAAGAATTGGATTTGGAAAACGCTGATAAAAATGAATTGGCTCAAATTTTATCGGGAAATAAATTGGCTGTAGGTTCTGAACCGATTGCCCAAGCCTATGCCGGTCATCAATTCGGACATTTCACGATGTTGGGTGACGGAAGAGCTATTTTGCTCGGAGAGCATTTGACAAATTCGGAAAAACGATTGGATATCCAACTCAAAGGAAGTGGTCAAACACCTTTTTCCCGACGTGGCGACGGAAAAGCCACACTGAAATCTATGTTGCGCGAATACTTGATGAGCGAAGCGATTCATCATTTAGGAATCCCTACTTCCAGATCTTTGGCGGTGATCAAAACAGGAGAGAAAGTTTATCGGGAAATGCTGCAGGACGGAGCGGTTTTGACAAGAATCATGCGCAGCCACATCCGGGTCGGAACTTTTGAATTTGCACGGTATTTTGGTGGAATTGAATATGTAGATGAATTGATGAAATATACGACGCATCGTCATTTTCCAGAATTGAAAGAGGCTAAAAATCAAGCTTTGGCTTTACTTGAAAAAGTTATGGAATTGCAGATGGATTTAATCATCAATTGGACGCGCGTAGGATTTATTCACGGTGTGATGAATACGGACAATGCGTCGATTTCAGACGAGACTTTTGATTACGGTCCTTGTGCGTTTTTAGGAAAATACATTCCCGAAACCGTTTTTAGTTCGATCGATACACATGGCCGATATGCATTTGGAAATCAGCCGAATATAATCAAATGGAATTTGGCGCGTTTTGCGGAAACTTTAATTCCTTTAATCGATTCAGATGAGAAAAAAGCCATTGAAATGGCTACTGAAAAAATCAACGAATTCGATCAAAAATTTACCCAAAAATGGTACAGAATGTATGCATCGAAATTGGGTTTTGTAGAAATTAAAGAAGGTGATGAAAAGTTAGTAGATGAATTTTTAGGGCTGATGGAAATTCATCAAAAAGATTATACCAATTCGTTCACATTTCTACGAATGCCTGAAATTTTTGATGAAAACCAATTCTTTCTCGACGAGAAATTTGAGGCTTGGATTTCGAAATGGAAACTTCGCATTCAAAATCAAGAAGGAGGAAAGCAAGCAGCATTTGATTTGATGCAAAAAACAAATCCGGTTTTCATTCCTCGAAATTATTTCGTAGAAAAAGCATTGGAAACCGCTGTAAATGGGGATTTAACCGAATTCAATTCTTTTTTGGAAATTTTGAAAAATCCGTATGAATTCAACCTAGAAAATAAAAACTATTTGCATGCGCCAGAAGCTTTTGATGCTGAATTTGTGACGTTTTGCGGGACTTAATTTATCGTACTCGATTTTTCTCAAAAACTTTTCGAGATATAAACCAATAATAAATTAGCGCAAATAGACAGAATCCTGCTGTAATCAAGTACATCGTTGAAAACCCGAAATGATCGCCGAGATAGGCGCCAAATAGCATCCCGATTCCGATTCCCAAATCAAATCCGGTCAGATAAGTTGAATTGGCGGTTCCGCGTTTGGAGCTGGATGCCATATTGATGTAAATCGTTTGAAGTGCAGGAAATAGCGTTCCATAGCCGATTCCGATGATAAACGCCGATATACAAAAGGCGTAAATGCTGTGAAATAAGGCAAAACACACAAAGCCTAAAGCGATGACAAATAGTGCGGTAACCATCACTTTGTGAAGATGTCCTTTGTCTACAAATTTCCCGGAAGTCACCCGCGATAAAATGATTCCTCCTGCCAGAAACAAAAAGAAAACACCTGCATTATGCACTCCGGTGTCTTTTCCGTACAAAACAGCAAATGCAATCAAAGTTCCCCAACCAAAGGATAAAAACAATTGGTTAATGAAAATTGGGAAACCTTTTAATAAAAAGAATCGGTCAAAGGAAAGAGGCGGTGTTTTGTCCAATTTTTCTCTTTTCGGAACTTTGATGAAAATCACCACTAAAATGGATAAAAATCCCATCATCAAAGCACAACTGATCAAAAAATGAAAGCCGTAACTTTCATAAATGTTGACCGCTACAAATGGTGCGATCGCCATCGCGATGTTGGTATTCACCCCAAAAAATCCAATTCCTTCTGCTCTTCTGGAAGCCGGAATGATGTCAATCGCCACCGTATTGGCCGAAACCGTTGCCAGCGCCCAAGACATCCCATGTACAAACCTTAATATCACGAGAAACAAAACCGTGACCGCAAAATAATAACCAAAAAATGTGGCGATGAAAACCGTCAAACCCAATAAAAACAAAGGTTTACGAGCATATACATCGACCCAATATCCACAAAAAGGACGGATCAATAAAAGTGCAATCGCATAGGAGGAAAGTACGATTCCGATTTCGGAATGCGGCACACCCAATTCTTCCGATAAATAAATCGGAATAGTTGGCATCAACAAGTTAAACGAACAGGCCACCAAGAAATTGGCGATACATGCAATGATGAAATTTCTGTTCCAGAGTTTTTCTTTTAACGGCATTTTTCAGAATTGCGCAGCAAAGGTATTGAACATAAAAGGGAGATAAAATTAAATTCGAATTAAATTATCAATAGGTTAATAACGATTCTCAATTTTTGTTTTTTGTAGATTTGAGGTATGCAAAAATTTTTGATTCCCTGTTTCTTTCTTGTTTCGCTAATTGGATTTTCCCAAGAAAACCTTTTGAAATATGTCAATCCTTTCATCGGAACTGAAAAAATGGGACATACCTATCCCGGTGCTACAGCGCCTTTTGGAGCAGTTCAACTCAGCCCTGACACCGATACGATTTCCTATGAATTGAACGGGAAATACAATAAAGATGTCTATAAATATTGCGCCGGATACCGTTACGAAGACGAAACGATCGTAGGATTTAGTCATACGCATTTCAGCGGAACAGGACATTCCGATTTGGGTGATTTTTTGGTGATGCCGACGGTTGGAAAGTTGAAAATGAATCCCGGAACGGCTCAACATCCTGAAACAGGTTTTCGTTCACGTTTTTCACACGATGAAGAATCAGCAGCGCCGGGTTATTATCAAGTTCAATTAAAAGATTACAACATCAAAGCTGAACTTACGGCAACAACTCGGGTCGGTGTTCATAAATATACGTTTCCAAAATCGGCCGAATCCCATATCATTCTGGATTTGATGTCGGGGATTTACAATTATGACGATAAAACGGTTTGGACGTATGTACGGGTAGTCAATGATTCCACATTGACAGGTTACAGACAAACCAATGGTTGGGCGAGAACCCGAACGGTTTATTTTGCGATGACGTTTTCCAAATCTTTTAAAAGTTACGGCCGAAAGGATTTTGATACTAATCAGGTCTACAAAGGATTTTGGCGAAAGTTTAACCAAAATGAAAATTTCCCCGAAATCGCCGGACAAAAAATCAGAATGCATTTTGATTATGATACAGAAGAAGGCGAGGAGATCATGGTGAAATTTGCGTTATCACCTGTAAGTCAATCCAATGCGATGGAGAATTTATTGGTAGAAACACCCGGTTGGGATTTCGAAGCGATAAAAAATCAAACGCAAAAAAGTTGGAATCAAGAATTAAATAAAATTCAAATAAAAGCTTCGGAAAACGATAAAATCAATTTTTATACAGCGATTTATCATACGTTTTTGAGTCCGACGGTTTATATGGATGTAAACGGGCAATACAAAGGTTTGGATCAAGAAATCCATATTGCCGATGGTTTTACGAATTATACGACCTTCTCGATTTGGGATACGTACAGGGCGCTGCATCCGTTTTTCAACCTTGTTCAACCTTCCCGAAATAACGATATGGTGAAATCCATGATGAAACATTATGAGCAAATTTCGTTGAAAATGTTGCCGATTTGGTCGCATTATGCCAACGATAATTGGTGCATGAGCGGTTACCATAGCGTTTCGGTAGTGGCAGATGCTATCGTAAAAGGAATTTATGACGGCGATGAAAATGCGGCTTTGGATGCTTGCGTCGAAACCGCCAACAAACGGTTTTATGAAGGAATCGGTGATTATATTGATTTGGGATATATTCCGGATGAGAAAAACGGAACTTCGGTTTCCAATACACTCGAATATGCATACGATGATTGGGCAATTGTGCAGGCTGCCAAAACATTAGGTCGAATGGATGTTTATGAAACATTTATCAAACGTTCGGAGAATTGGAAAAATAATTTCGACCCAAGCATCGGGATGATGCGCCCAAAATTGGCCGATGGAACATTTCGTGAAAATTTCGATAGTCAAGAAACGCATGGTATGGGCTTTATAGAAGGGAATAGTTGGAATTACAGCTTTTTTGTTCCGCATGATCCGGAAGGATTGGTTAAGGCGATGGGCGGAAAAAAGAAGTTTACCGATAAACTCAACACCTTGTTTACGATGCATTTACCTGATGAATTTTTTGCGCATACGGAAGATATTTCGCGGGAAGGAATTCTCGGCGGATATGTGCATGGAAATGAACCGGCGCATCATGTAGCTTATTTGTACAATTGGTCATCGGAACCTTGGAAAACACAAGAAACGGTTCGGCATATTTTGGAAATGCAATACAAGCCTACGCCGGACGGATTGGGTGGAAATGATGATTGTGGACAGATGAGCGCATGGTATATTTTCTCTGCTTTGGGCTTTTATCCAGTGGCACCGGGAAGTGAAAATTATGCAATTGGAAGTCCTTTGATTGATGAAGCGATTGTTCAATTAGAAAATGGTAAAAAATTAAAAATCAAATCTATAAATAACTCATCAAGAAATGTTTTTGTTCAAAAAGTTGAATTAAACGGAAAAGAAATCAAAGACTTCACATTGAAACATTCGGATTTGGTGAAAGGTGGAGAATTGGTATTTTACATGAGCGACAAACAAAATAAATAACCGATATCTGGGATACCGGTTATTTATGATTAAAATTGAATTGTTTTAATTCTTCTTCGCATTATATCCATCGATACCCTGTTTCATCCATTTGACGTATTCGTCTACATCATAAAGCGCACCAAGCGGTTCGTTATAATTGTTTAGATTTTCATCAACGATGATATAATAAGGTTGTGCGTTGTTATTGTATTTTTCGATTTCAAATGCCGTCCATTTGTTTCCAACCGTTTTTAAGTTTCGACCCAAAGCTTCTGAATAAACTTGTTCTTCTTTTGGCAATTCGGTGCGTTCATCCACATAAAGCGAAACCAAAACCACATCGTTTAACAACATATTTTTCACTTTAGGATCGGACCAAACGCGTTCTTCTACTTTACGGCAATTGGCGCAAGCATGACCGGTAAAGTCAATCATGATCGGTTTGTTCACTTTTTTTGAATGCTCAATCGCATCAGCCATGTCCAAAAATGCAGGTATCTGATGCGGTCCGTATTTTTGTCCTGGTAACAATTCTCCGGCAGCTTCACCGCCACCAACTGCAACAGCCGCACGACCAACACCGTTTGGAGATTCTGCATATTGGATAGGAGGTGTTAATCCACTTAATATATTGACAGGAGCGCCCCAAAGCCCCGGGATCATATAAATCACAAAAGTGAAAGTCAAAATCGCAAAAAACAATCTCGGGATACCGATTCTATCTTCCGGTGCGTCCAATTTCAATCGGAATTTGCCCAACAAATACAAGCCCATCAATCCAAAAATCGCAATCCAAATAGCCAAGAACACTTCTCTTTCCAACCAATGTGCTTGCCAAACCAAATCGGCGTTGGATAAGAATTTAAAGGCAAATGCCAATTCGATAAAACCTAAAGTCACTTTTACGGTATTCATCCATCCGCCGGATCGCGGCAATGAATTGATCCAACTTGGGAAAATCGCAAACAATACAAAAGGAATCGCCAAGGTGACAGAGAATCCTAAAGAACCTACGATCAATGCATAATAATTTCCGGTTGTAGAAGCTTGTGTAGCTAAACTCCCGATGATCGGTAAAGTACAAGAGAATGAAATGATCACCAACGTAAATGCCATGAAAAAGATACCGATGTATCCGCCTTTGTCCGCTTGTTTGTCCGTATAATTAGCCCAACTCGCCGGTAATGCGATTTCGAATGCACCAAAAAAGGAAATCGCAAAAAAGATGAAAATCAAAAAGAAAGCGATGTTTACCCATGGATTGGTGGAAAATTCATTCAAAGCAGAAGCTCCAAATATCAAAGTTGCCAAACAAGCCAAAGCGACAAAAATCACGACAATGGATAGACCATACGTTAATGCTTTTGTGATTCCTTCGCTTCGCGATTTACTTTGTTTGGTAAATAAACTTACGGTAAGTGGAATCATCGGGAAGATACATGGCATCACCAATGCCAAAAGTCCGCCACCGACGCCTAACAGAAAAATATCCCAAAGTCCTTTTTCTGCTTCTTTATCTTTTTCAGGCTTTGTATCTCCGGTTTCTACGGCAGTTTGATTTTGAATTGAAGTAGAATCAGATGTTTCATTCAATTCATTTTGAGTTAATTGAGTGGAATCTATAACGTTATTTTCTGTTGAAGTAACAGCAATTTCTTCAGATTTTTCTTCAATTTCCTCGGTTTTTTCTTCTACAACCTCTTCCTTTTTCGGGGTGATTTTTACCGAAAAGTCTAGCCAATCAGGCGGTAAACATTTTTCGGCATCACAAACCTGGGTTTCCGCACTGAATTTTACAGTCGTTTCTTTTGGGTTTTTAAGTTTGACTTTTTGTTTGAAGGTAACTTTGTTTTCGTAATATTTTTCTTGTTGTTGGAAAAGTTCGCTGTATTTGTCCAATAATTTTCCGCTTTCTGAAACCTCTCCTTTTAATTCAACATTGGGATTGGATTCAAAAGTAATCGTCGCCGGAACCCCGATTCCATCACCGGGATGTTTCTGCGAATACATGTGCCAACCTTTGTCAATCTTTGCATGCAAAGAAATTTCATACTCATCATTTCCTAAATCTTTGGTTTCTGTCGACCATTTGACAGGCGTTAAAATCTGTGCATTGACCAAAAAAGGAAGAAATAAGAGAAAAAATAAAGTCCTTTTTTTCATAAAAAAATATTTAAGTATTTGTGTGTGTGTTTTGTTATTTTAAATCGGTCGTCAATGCGTTTTCCTACAACATAAACAATTCTATCATCATCATCTACCAACAACCAAGCATTTTCTTTTTCTATTTTCGAATACTTTTCATCTTTGAAATATTTGCTCAATTTCTTTGAACCTTTCATCCCAAAAGGATAAAAAATATCTCCAATTTTCATTTTTCTGAGTCGGAGTGGAAATTTAATTTTATCATAATCCAGTGTTTCATCTGCCTTTAAATTTCTTTCCTCCGATTTCAAAAACCTCAAATATAAAGGTTTTTCGAGGATTTCAAATTCATTTAATTCTATTTCCTGCTCAAATTTTTCCAATTTGATTTTCGTTAAGATGATTTCATTTCTGTTGCGGATCAATCGATGTGTTTTCGAGCGAATTTCTCCGTTTTCAGATTGCAAGATTTTAAGGATTTCGTTTGTTGATTTAAATCCAAATTCAGAAAACAAATGATGCAAATAAGTTTCGATTGGGTTGAGTTTTTTTATTTTATCAATCGAAATTTGAATTGACTCTTTTTCTTCCTCGAAAATTCTCGATTTAATTTCTTCCAAATGATTGGAAATCAATTGATTTTCTTCTTTTAGAAATTGAATGGATTGAGAGAAATTGTTTAAAAATTCGGGATGAATTTCTTTGAGTTCGGGAAAGATTTTGTGACGAATTTTATTTCGGACATAATCTGTTGAAGCATTTGAGCTGTCTTCCCGCCATTTCAATTGATTTTCATCAGCATAATTTAAAATTTCGGCTTTGGAAAAGGGAAGGAGTGGTCGTAAAATTTGGGCGTTTTCCTGAATTCCCGTCAAACCTTTTATTCCGGTGCCTCTAGAAAGATTGATCAAAAAAGTTTCCAATGCATCGTTCAGATGATGTGCAGTAACCAAATAATCAAAGTTTTGTTCTTTCATGATTTCTTCAAACCAAGTATAACGCAGTTCTCTTGCAGCCATCTGTGTAGAAAAATTCCCTGAATTTTTGTGATTTTTTACTTCGAATTTTTTAGAAAAGAATTCAATTTGATTTTCTTCACAATAATTCACCACAAAATTTTCATCTTCGTCTGAATCCTTTCCTCTCAATTGGAAATTACAATGTGCAATGGCAAAATCAATTTTGGATTTCACCAATAAATCACATAAAACCATGCTGTCCACACCGCCACTGACGGCAACCAGCAGTTTGGCGTTTGGATTTAAATTCAATTTTAATGAATTGGGTGAAAGAAATAGTTTCATGCGCACCACAAATTTATAAAATAAAAAAAGGTGCAAAAGAAATCCTTTGCACCTTGGTATTTTAAATAATGATTTTAATTATTTCTTGGCAAAAATTGATGTAATTCAAAATTGAAAATGAAACTTGTATTTCTATAAACATCATTTCTCAATTGTCCTCCGGTATAGACAAAATCACGACCGTAAGCAGCTCTGGAAGGAACGATGATTGCACCCTGGAAATTGTACAAATCATCTCCAGAGGTTTGAGTGGAATTGAATTCTTTAAGGCCTTCTACAAATCCTTCAATCACAAAATGATCGAGATTGATGTCGTTGTCAGCCAAATCTTCTGTAATTTCAGTGTAATAAAAAATAGGATCCCAAGCTGCTACACCAGTTGAATTGATGGTATTATAATAGGTGCCAACTGACCCATATAATTCTGAACCTTCTGTTACATTATCCCGACTTGCAATAAATCGATTAGAATCATAAGAAATCTGTATGCTATCTTGGGTATTGGAAGTGATAGACGGTCCTTCTGCTGTTACTCCAGGACGTTTGATCACCCAAACACCTGAATTGAGCTTAACACCCATCGATTTCAGATTTGGATAAGCATCATCAGCTTCATCTTCATCATCATATTTTCTGATCAATCCGCGTTCCGGCTCAAAATAATGATCTTCTAAATAATTCACGATGGCTTCATCGTCCACTTGGTTTTGATCTTCTTGTGAAACTTCATTGTTATCATCATCACTGCTACAAGCTGTTAAAAACAAACCTGCTGCCAGAAGACAAATTCCCCATTTTTTCATCATAACTTTGTTATTTGGTTGCGAATTTACAAAAATTAAGTTCCTTAAAATAAATTTAACAATGCGTTTAGATAAATTCCTTTGGTGTGTCCGGTATTTCAAAACCCGTAGTATGGCGGCGGAGGCTGTCAAAAAAAATCGGGTAAAAGTGAATGGAGACGTTGCTAAATCATCTCGTGAAGTAATTCCTTCTGATAGAATTACGGTAAGAAAAGATCAAATCGATTATCAATTCGAAGTGATCCAAATCCCCAAAAGCCGAATGGCTGCCAAATTGGTTTCATTACATATCATCGATAAAACCCCAAAAGAGGAGTGGGATAAATTGGAAATGAGAAAGTTGGATCAAGATTATTATAGAGAAAAAGGCGAGGGGAGACCTACCAAAAAAGACAGACGGGATCTAGATGATTTCATATCCGGTGAGGATGAGGAAGGTTTAGAATGATTTCCTCTATGATTTTTTTCACTGATTTTTCTTGAACCGCAAGGATTGATTTTGCATTTTCATAAAAATTTCTTCTTTCAAAGAGGTGTTTGGCGATGAATTCGGGGAATTCTTCGTCAGAAAGATGTGCTATGAGCGGACGAGATGATTTTTCAGGTCGAAGGCGTTCGATCAATTCTTTTGGTGTCAATCTTAAATAAATAGAATGTGTGGCTTGGTTGATTAAATCCATATTGTCATAATAAGCCGGCGTTCCGCCACCCAATGATAAGATGAAGTTTTCTTCTGCTTCTAAGATTTCAATTAAGGCTTCGCGTTCATACTTTCTGAATTTGATTTCTCCATCAGTAGCAAATATTTCAGGAATGGATTTTTGATGTTTGGAAGAAATGAATTTATCTAGGTCGATGAATTTCAGATTTAATTTGGAAGCCAATTCTTTACCAATCGTAGATTTACCGCTTCCCATATAGCCTAACAAAGAAATTTTCATCTGTTTATTTTTATTTGTTTTTTATTTGTCAGATGTAATTCGCCATTAAACATTTCGGTTGGTATCAACTAAAATGTTATGGCTCATTTCATAAATACTTAATTCGTACAAATGTCCGAAAAAACTTAGAATCAAATCGTTAAAAATGTACTGAGAAATATTCTTAAAAAAAGTTTGAAAAGGGTTTTGGAATTTAATTCTTATTTCTATATTTGCACCCCGTTACCGTTAGAACAATGCGGTAACAAATGACTCGGTAGCTCAGTTGGTAGAGCACAACACTTTTAATGTTGGGGTCCTGGGTTCGAGCCCCAGCCGGGTCACTTATAGCGAAATAAATGTTTCGCTTTTTTTTTGAGTTATATCGATTTAAAATGGATAGGACTCGGTAGCTCAGTTGGTAGAGCACAACACTTTTAATGTTGGGGTCCTGGGTTCGAGCCCCAGCCGGGTCACAAAAAGCGAAATTGTCTTTAAGATGTTTTCGCTTTTTTTTATGTCAATTAGGAAAACAAAATGCAAAAAAAAGAGAGCCGTGAAGCTCTCTTTCTATTTTAGGGTATTCCGTATTAATTCTGAATTTGGAATCTTACAGGTAACTGAAATACTAGATTTACAGATGAACCATCTTCCAATTTTGCAGGTTGGATGTTTTTACCACGGCTTGCCAAACGAGTAGCGATACGTTGAAGCGCCTTTTCAGACTCTTTACCCAATTCTACATTGATTCCGCCACCTCCGGCTTGGAGGGCTTGAACTTGGATAATTTTTCCTGATTTGTCGATTACGAATTGAAGTTTCGATACAGCCAATGATTCACCACGATCTGCCATCGTTTCAGAGAAATCATTTAACTGATCTGTCAACTCAGAGCTCAACTCTTTTGCCAAACATTTTTGCAATTCGTTTTTATTTCCTTTGTATTTTTCACAACCAGGGAAAATAGCCATTTCAGATACTTGACGTGCTGTAAAGTTCCCAACTGGTGCAGGTTTTTTACCTTCACCTCCGGTTCCTTTTGGTTTTTCAGGCTCCGATTTACCTTTTGAAGAAGTGGTTTCTTCTCCTTCAACATTTTTCAAACCGATGAGTTTGTTTTCCATTTCTTCCACTTTAACGATAGGTTCTTCTTTCACCACATTTTCTTTTGGCTCAGGAATCACCACACGTACTTGTGCAACTTCTGGTTCCGGCTCCGGTTCTGGTTCCGGTTCCGGCTCTTCAGGTTTGTCTTCAATGATTTCTTCCGGTTGTTCTACATCAATCAAATTGATATCGACAACGGTTTCCACTTTGTCTTCCTTTTTTAACACGACATTGTAAAAAACGATACCTGCAGTTGCAAGTCCGATGATGGCAATACCGATTAATAAGGCTTTCATTAGATTGGAACGTTCGCCCATCCGCAGGTCATAAGCACCGTAGTCTTTGAATCGCTTCTCAAATACGATGTCGTCGAGTGATTTGTAATTTTCTTGTGACATGACGTTTAGATTTAATTGTTACTACTACTTGTTCCACTTTTTTCTTCATACACTGCAACTTCGTTTGGCGCGATGTCCACGATACCGTATCGCGAGGATTCGGTGATTTCCATTTCGTCCAATACGTTGACCAGATTCTCATAAGTCGAATCATCTGTCGGTTTGATGATCACGGTAAAGTTATCCGGTACTTTCGCTCTTTGTCTAGCTGCGAGGATGTCATTGCGTATTCCTTCTTTGGTATAAGAAGTCTCATGCAAATCCTGTGCAACCAATTTGGTTTTGTCTTTTTGATGCCAGTACAATTTTCCTTCTCCACCGACGATAATTGAAATCGAATTGGATAAATCGATTTCTGGTGTTTCGGTTTGTTGTTCTTTGTTTGGATCTTTCGGAGGCATATTCAGTCCCATTACATTGGGTTTACTAAAGGTCGTGGTAAACATGAAAAATGTAATCAACAGGAAACCTAAATCTGCCAACGGAGTCATATCTACTTTCGTGGACTGCTTCTTCGAGCGTACCTTGCCACTATCATCATGCGATTTTACGTCTATATCTGCCATTGCATTAATCTTTAGGTTTTGATTCTGAACTTGTTACTAACTGAAACCGGTTAAAGTCTCTTTCTACCAATTGTTTGATCAAGTCGCGGAACTCAGGATACTGCGTATTTACATCTCCTTTAATTGCCAATTTCAATTCCGGATCATGTTCAAAACTGAAATCTACCCAATCAATTAACTGAAGGTCTGTACTGTCCATAGGGATTCCCGGGATAGTAGCTTGTTTCTGACCATCATTTAGGTTCAAATATTGTTTCAAACTTCTTACCGGAACGGGAATTTCAGACAATTTCATGAAACTGCTTTTTTCTGCGTCAGTAAAAGTAATTCCATATTTCTGTCCCATTTTTTCCAAAATCGGAAGTTTGTTTTTATCATCAATGATGCTGAAATAATATTTCCCTTCATTGTTAATGGTAATTCTGATCAAATCACCATCCTGGATTTTTGTTTCAGCAACAGAACTCGGTGTCTTAATTGGAACGATGTCCGGCTTTTTAAACTGTGTGGTTAGGATGAAGAATGTAAGCAACAACCAAGCCATATCACTCATAGCCGTCATATCCATGTGGATACCTTGTCTTTTTGGTTTAACTCTTGCCATTATTCATTTTTTTATTTATCAATCAATTACTTAACTAAACGGTATGCACCGTTACTTGAATTAAAAAAACGAATTAATGGTGTGCAGCAAATGATTGCTGAATGCTCATTCCTACTTCATCGATTTTGAAAGTCAAGTCATCAATTTTACTTGTAATCATGTTGTAAACGATGATCGCGATAGCTGATGCTCCAATTCCTGTACCGGTGTTGATCAATGCCTCTGCAATACCTACTGATAATTTTGCAGCATCTGGCGTTCCACCACCTTCACCCAAAGCAAAGAATGCTTTGATCATCCCGATTACCGTACCCATCAATGCGATCAATGTACCAACTGATGCAATCGTTGAAATAATAGAAGTGTTTTTCTCCAAAGCAGGCATTTCCAAAGTGGTCGCCTCTTCCAAAGTTTTGTTCAATTCGATCAATTTCTGTTCTTTGTTCATCGAGTTGTCATTTGCCAAAGCTTTGTAAGTTGTCAAACCTTCACGAACTACGTTCCCAACAGAACCTTTTTGTTGATCACATAATTCTAATGCATCATTAATTTGATTTCTACCTACCAAATCTCTGATGTTGTCAACGAATTTTGTGATGTTTCCTTTACCATTGGCTTTTTGAAGGGCAAAATAACGGTCGATCCCAAATACGATTACCATCAAAAAGAAAGACATAAGGAATGGAATGATGACACCTCCCTTATAAATAATTCCCATAAAGTTTTTTGGATGCCCAGCATAAGAATCACCTCCTTCAAAGTTTGCAGATGAACCAAATAATCCGTAAAATACAGCCATAGCTATACCTATTAAGATGATGATTGTAATTGGCGCATTTAAACCTCCTCTTTTTGTTGCTCTTCTAGGTTGAAAAGTTTCATTTGTTTCCATTTCCATTTTTAATTTTAATTATCACTAATTTTTTATTTACAAGAATGCGAATCTATAATATTATCTTAAATAATCCGATTTTTTAGATTTTTTTTTTTTATTTTAATTTTAATTTAACACAGAACAAAATCTAAAAATCGGGTAAATTCGGCATGTATAGACTTGCATTTTTCAATTCAATCAAAAATTAAACCACTTTTAGTTAAATAGATAGAGCTTTATTTACAAAATTAAATTTATGATAATTTTTAAATATCTTTACCCATCTGAATTCTAATAATGAAAGTATACACCAAGACAGGAGATAAAGGGAAAACCTCCCTTTTTGGAGGAACAAAAGTATCAAAAGACCATATCCGCATAGATTCCTACGGGACAGTAGATGAGTTAAATTCTGCAATTGGATTAATTAGAAGTTCCAATATCGAATCTATTTATGACCAACAACTCATTTCAATTCAAAAAAATCTCTTTCATGTAGGAGCTGAATTGGCAACGCCCAACGAAAAATTATATTTGGCCAATGGAAAATCTCGTCTGCCAAAAATGATTCAAGATCAAGATATAGAAGAATTAGAAATTTGGATAGACCAAATGGAGGAGGAGCTACCGGCTTTGATGCACTTCATTCTCCCCGGTGGAAATATGGCATCCTCACATGCCCATCTTTGCCGATGTATATGCAGAAGAGCTGAGCGTATTACGGTTTCTTTAAATGAAGTAGAGCAGGCTAGGGAAGAAATCCTGAAATATTTAAACCGATTGTCCGATTATTTATTTGTTCTAGCAAGAAAAATAGCGCATGATGCAGGACATGAAGAAATCAAATGGCTTCCAAATGAGTAGAGTTGCACTTTTTTTAAATGGTCAAACACCGAGTTTAATCCCTGATTTAGAGCAGTTTGAACAAATATTCTGCACAGATGGTGCATTTTTATACCTCAAAGCACTAAATATCACTCCTGATGTAGTTAGTGGAGATTTTGATTCGATCTCAAGTAATGAAATCCCAAAAGAAATTGAAGTGGTTTATACACCTGATCAAAATTATACGGATTTTGAAAAAGCTCTGATCCTCATTGAAAACCGAAATTTTAATGAAGTTTATGTATATGGAAGCAGCGGAATGGAGCACGATCATTTTTTAGGGAATTTATCTTCCGGACTTAAATTCAAAGAAAGATTGACCATCGTTTTTTTTGATGATTTTAGTTATTATTTCTTTACAGACAAATCCATCGTTTTGGACGGATACAAAGGAAGGACCATATCTTTGTATCCATTTCCAGTTACCAAAGGAATAAAGACCAAAGGTTTAAAGTATCCTTTAGAGTCTGAGGATTTGGATATGACCAAAAGAATAGGAATCAGAAATCAAGCTGTTGAAGACAAAGTGGAAATCCGATACAAAGAAGGAGAATTGCTGTTGTTTATAAAATTAGAAACACCTTGATAATTAAATATTTAAATTCAATTTCAAACATTCTATTTAACATAATATAAATTATAGGCAAAATAAAAGTTAGTACAAAAAAATGGTCAAATATGATTGTAGTCAAAATGAAATCGATTTCTTTCAAGAAAAATTAAGAGATTACAAGAATCTCGAAAATAAATAACGTAAAAAAAAACTATTTTTCAATAACAGGGAAAATCAATCCTCAAAATCCAATTCATTGACATCCAAATCACTGTCCAATTCCAAAGCTTTTACAGATTGAACCGCATTTCCGGCGATTCCTTTGATGGATCCGTACATGTCGATGGTATTTGAAATCACTTTTTCGATTTGTTTTTCGCGTTCTTTCCAGATTCTTTGCATCGCTCGCTTTTCTGAGTCCAATGCATTTTTCATAGATGAAAATCCTTCAACTATCGCTTCAATTTGCATTCGGAAATTATTGCTAGTCAAATAGTCATATAGCATGTCCATTTTATCGCCTTTGTTTTCCTGAGATGCTAAAGCCAAACTCACTTGGATCACAGATTCTCGTAAAACCACACAAAGCCCTTTGAATTCTTCATAGGAACAAACCCAAACGCCATTCAAATTTGCTAAACGCTCCTGTCCGGAAGGCATCGCTTCTGTCACCAAAACCCCCAAATCAGCACCTTTTTCCCGCATATCGGCTTTGAATTTCTCGATCCAACTCGGCTGAAAGTCTTTCGTACGCTTACTTTCGTAGTAAATCTTCCCTAAATTTTGACGACTTCGGGTATTGACCACTTGCACACAATCACCACCACGCGCTCCTTTTTTTACTTCCTCGATTACGTCCAGAGGAAATTGCGCCATCAACCACTCCTCGATCGCCAACTCTTGAACCTCACCCTGCAACTGCATGGAACCCTGTTCCTGTTTGCGTTTCATTTCTTCGGTTAACTTTTTTTGATCTTCAAGTTGCTTGTGTAATTCCTTGAATTTTAACTCATTGCGATCTTCTTCTGCTTTGCGGATTTTGTCTTTTTCTTGCTGAAGAACTTCGTTGAGTTTACGTTGCGATTCAGCTTCTATAGCTTCTTTTAATTCTGATTTTTCCCGTTTCAGCTTCTCTATTTCTGCTTTAGTTCGGTTCAATTCTTTGATTTGTTCCGATTTTTCGTTCAATTCTTTTTGAAGCGCCCCAAATTGCTCCGCCTGCTCTTCTGATAATTTAAATTTTAATTGTTCTTCAAATTTGGCAAGTTTTTCTTTTGATTGCCTTTCCAGAAGTTGTTTTTCCTCGTTCAATTGTTTCTCCAAACGCTCTTTAAACAATTCATTTTCTTGTTTTTTCTTTAATTCGAATTGCTCTTTGTCTTGATTGAATTCATCAAGTTTCTTTTGTAATTTTTGTTTTTCTTCAGCCGATTCCGCTTGGTATTTTTGACGAATTTCTTCTTCCAATTGATGCGCCAAAATGTCCTGAACATCTACTGAATTTCCACAATTCGGACATTTTATTTGGGTTTGAGTATTCATTTCGTAAGGTTTATTATTTCTTGAAAACTATTGATTTTTGAAACAATTAGATTTGGATTTAATTCGCCAAAACCATATTCACAAAAGATAAAATCCAATTGATTTCCTGTAGCCGAAGTATAATCTGTCTGCGTATCTCCTACATAAACCGTTTCATATTTCTTTAATCCATTTCTTACCAAAACCGATTTTATATTGTCAATTTTTGGTTTTCCGGTTCTACCAAAAGATTCAAAATCTCGAAATAAATCATGAAATTTGAAATAATCCAAAAATGCTTCGATGTAGCCGTCCTGACAATTGCTCACGATAAAAAGGTCATGATTTTCGTTTAATTCTTTTAAAATATCTTCTACTCTATCGTAAAGAATTCCACCTTTTAACCTGAGATTATCGGCTTCATGATCCATGATTTCTTGAAGAATTTTATCTAATATTTTAGGATCTATTTTTGGGAAAATCGTTGGCAATATTTCCGGTAAAAGCAATCCCATAAATGGATTTAAATCCTTTTCTTTTAAAGGTTTCTCCAATAAATTATGCTTTTTTAAAATCGAATTCCAAGAATCAATCAACGTTGATCTGGAATCCCAAAGCGTTCCGTCTAAATCAAAAATTATATTTTTATATTTCAATTTTTATTATCTTATAATTAATTAGTTAAATTATTTTAATTGAACTTAATTGTAAAGCAAATACTTCGCTCTTACTTTTTTAAATTCTTTCAAATCTTCTTGCCAACTGGCTTTGATTTCTTCTGCTGAAACCCCTTGGTCAATTTGTTTTCTGAGTTGATCTGTTCCTGCCAAAACATCGATCCAATATTTCCCTGATTGTTTGATCCAGAACGGTTCTTTTCCTTCATAATTTTGATGCGCTTTGATCAACCAACTCAAATTAATTTCAGCTAAATAAGGCGATTCACTCAAATCCTCTCCATAACAAATCTCTCCATTGAACCTTGGGTTTTTGGCTCCAGAGTTGGGTTTTGGTGTAAATTTGTAAGACATATTTTTGATATAAGGAGAACCATAGACTTGAAAAGGCTTATCGGTTCCACGCCCTTCACTCCCATTGATGGCTTCAAAAAAACAAGTCGACGGATATAAATTGATCGATAAATCATTTGGAAGATTGGGTGAAGGTTTTACCGGAAGCGAATAAGTTGATTCACGTGTATAATGTTTCAAAGGAATGACTTCTAAATCAGATTTCACTTTGTTCGCCAACCATCCTTCTCCATTGATCATCAGTGCATATTCGCCTATCGTCATTCCATAAACTACCGGAACGGGATGCATTCCTACAAAAGACTCATAGCCATTTTTCAAAACCGGACCGTCAACATAATGTCCGTTGGGGTTGGGGCGATCCAGCACAATTACTTTTTTTCCGGTTTCGGCAGCCGTTTCCATTACATAATGCAGTGTAGAAATGTAGGTGTAAAATCTAGCGCCAACATCTTGAATATCAAATAGAATCACATCCAAATCTGCAAATTGCGCTTGGGTTGGTTTTTTGTTTTTCCCATAAAGCGAAACAATTGGCAGTCCGGTTTTTATATCTTTTCCGGATTTTACGGTTTCTCCAGCATCTGCGTCTCCACGGAATCCATGTTCAGGAGAGAATATTTTTTTTACATTAATTCCGTTTTCAATGAGAAAATCCACAATACTGATTTGTTCAAAAATGGCACATGTACCCATTCCTGTTTTTTCATTGCAAGATTTTTTTCCAATGATTTTGGTTCCGTTTGTAATTCCGGTTTGATTGGTTACCACTCCTACTCTTTTCCCTTGAATTTTAGGGAAATAGATTTCAAATTGTTCTGCGCCGGTGATGATTTCAGTTTTGATGATGAGGGAAGCATCGTGTTTCTTTTCGATTTTTTCTTCATTGATATTGATTTGTCCAAAAGAAGCATTGGCAAAAAATATAGCAATTAGTGTATATTTGAAAAGTTTTTGAATCATAGCTTAAAATTTAGAATAATTTGAATTTCACTTGGTGGTTTGCTAAAAAAATTGCGTTCGGTAAAAGTAATAAAAATAACCTTTCTACCACGATTATCCGAATCGGTCAAATCGCTGTGGCCATTGGTATTTTGGTTGCTTTGGTGACGCTTTCTACCGGAATTGGAGCACGCAAAGGAATCAAGCAGAAATTGGCTGATTTTAACGGTCATATCACTGTGAAACCCTATAACAGCAACCAGTCTTTTAATTCGGATTCGATTTTGATTCATCAAAGTTTTTACCCCAAATTTGATGCCGTTCCAGAAGTCACACATGTCCAACCCATTGCGGTAAAAGGTGGAATCATCAGGACTGCGGATAATTTTAGCGGCATATTTTTAAAAGGAGTTGGAGAAGATTATGATGTAAAAAGATTTGATTCTTATTTGGTTAAAGGGAAATTTCCAAAAATAGAGCAACAAAAAATATCCAATGATGTGGTGATTTCGCAAAAAATTGCCAACGAATTGCATCTCGATGTGGACAGTTCATTTGTTACTTATTTTATTCAAGAAACTGGAAAACCGATTTACAGAAGATTTCATATCACCGGAATTTTCAGTACAGATATCAAGGATTTTGATGATATATATGTGATTGGGGACATCAAACAGGTGCAACGGCTCAATAAATGGGATGAAAATGTGGTGGGCGGATTTGAATTGTTTACCAATGACATCGAAAAATTGGATGAAATTGCAGCCAAAGTAAATGACCAAATCGATTTTCAATTGTATGCACAATCAGCCACGAGTTCCTTTAGTCAAATCAATGATTGGATTGCGATTTTTGATACCAATATTTTTGTGGTTTTATTTATCATGATGGTGGTGGTGGTTATCAATATGATCATGGTTTTATTGATTTTAATTTTAGAACGAACGCATTCCATAGGACTTCTTAAAACATTGGGTGCAACCAACTGGCGAATCCGGACGATTTTTATTTATTATGCTGTGTTTATCATGATTCCGGGACTTTTGGTCGGAAATATTTTGGGACTTGGTTTGTTATTGATTCAGAAATATTATAAAATCGTCAAATTACCGGCTGAAAATTATTATTTATCTGTAGCTCCGGTTTATTTGGATCCCACCCAAATCCTGATTTTAAATTTATCGGCTATTTTAATTTCTTCAATTGTTTTATTGGCTCCCTCCTATTTGATCTCAAAAATCACTCCCAATCAAGCGATGAAAATCAATTGATCGTTTTTATCTACCAATAATTGGGTGAAAAATTAGGACAATTCTTCTCAATTTATTATTTTTGCACCTGAAAATAGATAGAAATACTATTTTCATTAGGTTTAAGTTGGTTAGGGGGAATACCCTCGTTCTTTTATGAGCGAGGGTTTCTTCGTTTTATTCAATTTCTTTTTTTTATTTTTTTCTCAATTGTAACATCTATGTTATTTTTGCATACTTATAAATCAAGAAATTTGAAATCCAAAGAAATTGAATTCACTCAATTAATTGAAAACAATCAGGGGATTGTGCATAAAGTCTGTCGTATATATTGCGATAGTCCTGAGGCGCATGAAGATTTGTTTCAAGAAATCGTGCTTCAACTTTGGAAATCATTTGATTCTTTTAAAGGTGATGCAAAATTTAGTACTTGGATGTACCGGGTTGGGTTGAATACGGCCATAACCTTAATTCGAAAAAAGAAAAAAAATATTCCGACGACTTCTATCGATAGCCAACCTTTTTTTGATGTTAGAGCACATGAGTTCGATGAAGAAAAGGAAGAAAGATTGAAATTGCTCTACAAAGCCATTAAAAAATTAAATGACGTAGAAAGAGCTTTGGTTTTACTTTATTTAGAAGACTTACCTTATAAAGAAATCGCCCAAACTCTGGGGATTTCGGAGGTAAATGCCCGAGTGAAAATGAACCGAGCTAAAGATAAATTAAAAGAAATGATGACCGCTACAGCATGAATGAAATAGATCCACATAAAAATGATGAATTGGATGATCTGAAGTCGCTTTGGAAAGATCAGCCTGTAGAAAAAAGTTATGGAAAGGATGAAATTTTCAAAATGATCCACCGAAAATCTATCAATTCTGTTCAATGGTTATTCATCATCACCATCATCGAGTTAATTCTTGGTTTGGGAATTTCACTTTGGACTATATTTTCAGGACAGCATTTTTATTCGGATGATACCATCAAAATGGTGGGTGAAGGTGTATTTAAAAGGATGGAAAATCTATCGCATTTAGGTCTTTTGGGGTCGATTATGTTGATGGGCATAATGTTTTATTTTTATCGAATCATTTCCTCTTCCCTTTCCGTTCAAAGTTTAATGTCCACTATTTTAAAATTCCGAAAAACCGTTACTTGGTTTATCATCATTTGGGTGCTTTTTACGGTGGTTATTTTTACTCCAATCCTAATTGAAATGGGCTATAACTCCTATATTAACGCCTCAGATCATTCTGATCAAACTTTAGAACAATTGAATCAAAATGCCAATCAAGTGGGATATATCATGGCTTTGATCAACGCTGTTTTGATCATTTTGTTTTTCGCTCTTTATTATGGACTCATTTATGGGATTTTCCTTAGGAGATTGGGTAAAAATCTGAAAGATTTAAAAAATATCGAAGATTAAACCTACCTTTGCACATTCCTGATATGAACAAGACAAAACCAATATTTGGATTTTTAATTGCAAATTTATTTTTGTATGTCTTGTTATTTCAACCGATTCACCAACTTGAACATTTCGCACATCATCTTGAATTTCAACAAAAATTCCAACATGATTTCCACTGTGAACATTTTGCACATATCTCAACGGAAAACCACTGTGAGTTATGTGATTTCATGCTAGCGCCAACTTTGGAATACCAAGGTGAAGAATTAGAAATTCCGGTTGTTTTCAAGACGAATTCGTTGTCAAAAAACGATGAATTCAAAACATTTTTCACAGAAGAATTAATCCTAAACAATTCACTAAGAGGACCACCTATCGCATGATAATTTGAAAAATTCACCAGGAATCATTCATTCCTAAATTACTAATATTCAATTTATTAATATGCGCGGGTCGATCCTACTAACGTTAATTTTATTTAATTTATCAATTGGCTATTCGCAAAATTCAATTTCAGGTAAAATCATTGATGAATTTGGAGAAGCGGTTTCAGAAGCCAAAGTCACAGTCGGAAATCAAACCAGTTTCTCTGATGAAAATGGAGCGTTTATCATTCCATCTCTAAAAAATGGACAATTCAGAATTCTTGTTTCCCACGACGAATTTGAGGATTATTCGGAAAATATTTCGATCGTCAATGGTTCCTTTCAAAAAACCATCATTTTGACACAAAAGTTCATGTTGTTGGAAGAATCGGTGGTGGTTGGAAATTTGGATGATTTAGAAAAAAAATCAACTTCCCAAAGCCTAGAAATCGTCAATCAGGAATTTATCCAAAGGAATCTCTCCGGAAGTTTGATGCAGTCTTTAGAAAAAATTTCCGGTGTAAACGCCATGTCCATCGGTTCAGGACAGTCCAAACCACAAATCCGCGGTTTAGGATTTAACCGCGTCATCGTTACGGAAGAAGGCGTAAAACACGAAGGTCAACAATGGGGAGCGGACCATGGGCTGGAAATTGATCAATTTTCAATCGGAAAAGTCAAAGTTTTAAAAGGTCCGGCTTCTTTGCTGTATGGATCAGACGCCATCGGCGGGATCATTCAGATCGAAAGAAACCATCCTCCTGAGAAATATTCAAGCGGAGGAGAAATCAATCTCATCGCAAAATCCAACAATAATTTACTGGGAACTTCAGCTCAATTCTACAACCGAATTGATCATTTTTTCTATGATTTCAGAACCACTTATTTGGATTATGCAGATTATAAAGTTCCGGTGGATCAAATTCAAATTTATTCGTACAATGCTGAATTACACGAGAATAAACTCAGAAATACCGCCGGTAGGGAATTGAATTTTCATCTTTCCACCGGATATTTGTCCAAGGATTTTATTTCTATTTTTCATTTCAGCAATCTCTATTCAAAAAACGGATTATTTGCCAATGCACATGGTTTGGAGCCTAGAAATGTAAATTCTGATTTATACGATGAATCTGATCGGGACATCGATTTTCCATACCAAAACGTCAATCATTTTAAACTCATCAACCAGACCAAATGGAAAATAAATTCCTCCAATCAATTGGAATTGAACATCGGATTTCAAAATAATTACAGAAACGAATACGGATTTTACATCAGCCACGGCTATATGCCATCGGTTTATCCATCAGATCTAAATATCGATCAAAACCTTGAAAGACAATTCAATAAAAGCACCTATTCCTTTAATGTCAAAGACGAATTGAAATTTTCAAATCACGAATTGACCATCGGAATAAATTCGGAATTTCAACAGAATCAAATCGGCGGTTGGGGATTTTTAATTCCTGATTTTGAACAATATAACCTCGGTTTGTTTGCTTTTGATCAAATCAAATTTGGGAAGAAATTTTTGGTTCATCTCGGTCTTAGGTATGATTATGGGAAAATTAAAACGGAAGAATATTTTGACTGGTTTACGACACCGGTCAATGGAAATCCAGAATATTTGCAAAGATCAACAGATTTAGATCGTTCTTTTGAAAATCTTACATGGGCGATTGGTGCAAATTACAACTTAAAAAACTGGAATTTCAGGTTAAATGCCGGTAAAAGTTTCAGGATGCCGCTTGCAAAAGAATTGGCATCAAATGGCGTAAATTACCATTATTTCAGTTATGAATTGGGAAATCCTGATTTATCGCCTGAACAGGCTTACCAATTGGATTTAGGACTAACTTTTTCTCGTCCTAAAATTTCGGTTGACATTAATCCTTTTTTTAATTATTTCACCAATTATATCTATCTTAATCCAACACCTAACTATGATTATGACTACGGCGCAGGTAACCAGATTTATGAATATGCTGAAGCTGAAGTATTGCGATATGGCGGCGAAATCAACATCAATTATCAAATTTTTAAAAACCTAAACGGTGAAATTCTAGGCGAATATGTGTATTCTGAACAGCAATCCAGCGCAAAAAAGGGTTTCACACTTCCTTTCTCCCCTCCTGCCTCGGTTTTATTTAGTTTGAAATATGAAAAGGATTTCAATGATTTTTTCAAGAAATCTTTTGCGATGATTGACTATAAAATAGTTGCCGATCAAAATGAAATCGTCCCTCCGGAAGTAAAAACTTCCGGCTATCAACTCATAAATTTATCATTTGGAACAGAATTGAATTGGGGAAAAACGTTATTACAACTCAATTTTCAAATCCAGAATTTATTGGATTCGGAAAACTATAACCATACGAACTTTTACCGATTAATCGGTGTGCCGGAACCGGGAAGGAACTTTGTTTTGTCGTTAAAAATTCCGTTTGAAATCAAATAGGAAATGAAGAAGAAGCAAAACATATTACAAAAATTCGGTGTTTTACTTTTCCTTGTGTTGATTTCAGCCCCTCATTTGGTTGAAATCGGACACTTTCATCATAGCCAATTTGACACCAATTCAAATTCAACAGAAATAGTAAAATCTGATTGTCAGATTTGCAATTTTCACTTTTTCCCTACTACAGATGACATCATTTTTCTATTGGATTTAGGGAAATCAGAATGGTTTAACAATCAAAAATTAGCCGAGCGAAAAGCAATAGTTCTCCATAAATTCATAACGCATTTTCAAGGAAGAGCGCCTCCAATATTTGATTTAAATAAAATTACTTAACTAATTTTAAATCAAATAATTAAACTTAAATTTTTAAAATGAAAAATATATTTTTTAAATCCGCTTTTGCGGTAACTTTGGGTGCATTAATTTTCACAACTTCTTGTAACAATGATGATGATGCGCCAAATGACACCATTCAAATCCAATTGACAGAAGTTGGCACTGCCAATTCAGGTGAAGCAGTTGCAGGATCTGATGTGCATTTGGATGCGGAAATTATGGCTTCTGCAAGAATCGCCAATGTGATCGTGGAAATTCACAATGAAACGGATGCAAGTATTCCGGAAATCACGCAAGAATTTAGCGATTACAATGGTCAAATCAATGCAAATTTTCATCAACACATTGAAATTCCTGCGGATTATCCGGCTGGCGGATACCATTTGCATCTGACAGTAATTGATGCAAACGGAAACAGCGAAACAGCTGAGGCTGATTTGATCATTTTGGCTGCTACGGATAACATTCAAGTTGTTTTCCACGAAGTTGGTGAGGGAAATAGCGGTCAGGTTGCTGCAGGATCTGATCTGCATCTTGATGCAGGGATTACTTCTGTTCATGCAATTGCCGGAATCGAATTAGAAATTCATAATGAAGCTGACCCAAACGTAGCGGAAATCGTTCATTCTTTTTCCAATTACAACGGCCAAACAAACGCAGACTTTCATGAGCATGTGGACATCCCGGCAGATCAGCCAGCTGGCGAATACCATTTACATTTGACCATTACAGATGATGAAGGAAATTCGTTTACTTCAGAATCTGAATTGATCATTACCAATTAAATGATACAGGCCGCACATCTGTATGTGCGGCCTTTCCTATCTTTGTTTCAACTATTAAATTAAATAAAAATGAAAATTTTAAATACAATTACAATTTTAGCAAGCTTTGGATTCTTCTTATTTTCCTGTAGCGGAGATGATGATACTGCTTCAAATGACACCCAAAAGCCTATTATCGAGATGAACATGAGTGATGCTGCTCCCTTAAGTTGTTCTACATACCAACGTGGAGATATCATCCAATTTAAAGCTCGATTTACAGACAATGTAGCGCTTGGAGCTTATAGCATTAACATTCACAATAATTTTGACCAACATTCACATGACACGGAAACGGGAGATTGTGAAATGGACCCAATCAAAACGCCTACCCATCCATGGACGGAAATCATCCAAGGAGAAATTCCCGTTAATAAATCTGATTATGTAGCGACGATGCCAATTCAAATTCCCAGCGATATAGAAACTGGAGATTATCATTTTATGATTCAGTTGACAGATGCGCAAGGTTGGTCTACATTAAGAGGAATTAGCATCAAAATCGAAGAATAATTTCTTGATGAAAAATATCTTTAATTTGATTGTTTGAATTTTATATTGAAACTTTTTTTCATAAACTTGCATCGAAGTAAAACAAAAAAGTTATAAATAATTAAAAAGGATTTGAATGATAGCAATAGCAGATAGTGGCTCTACCAAAACGGATTGGGTAATTTTAAATAATGATTTGACTGAAGATTTCCGCACCAACACTATCGGATTCAATCCATATCACATAGATGCTCCGGCGATTGAAGCTGAAATGATGAAAAATGAAGAATTAAAAGTCATTTCTGATAAAATCACCCAAGTTTATTTTTATGGAGCAGGATGTTCTGCTGATTTTTTAAAAGAAACCGTAAAAAATGGATTTCGGAATTATTTCAAACATGCGGAATTAAAGGTGGATCATGATCTATTGGCTGCTTGTTATGCCGTTTATAGAGGAACTCCGGCGATTGTTTGTATTTTGGGAACCGGTTCCAATGCTTGTTATTTTGACGGAAAAGAAGTCAAAGAAGCAACGCCTTCTCTCGCCTACATCCTCGGAGATGAAGGCAGTGGAAACCACATGGGGAAAAAGCTGTTACACGCTTATTTCTCCAAAAAAATGCCCAAACATTTGGCAAAAAAATTCCATGAAACCTATCATTTGACCATCAGTGTTTTGAATATCAATGTGTACCAAAAACCATTGGCCAATGCTTATTTGGCTTCGTTTAGTAAGTTCGTTCACGAGAACAAAGACGAACCTTTTATTCAAAACCTGATTTATACTTCCATGGCCGATTTCTTTGAAAATCAGGTTCTACCTAACCGAGAAGCTAGATTTTCTGAAATCAATTTCATCGGCTCAGTTGCCCATTATTATGAAGACATCATCCGTGCGGTTGCGGCTAACTATCATTTGGAAGTTGGACACATCGTCAGAAAACCTATCGATAATTTAGTGGATTATCATAAAAAATATATTTTACACGGATGAACCAACCCGAAATCGTGGTGATTTCATACAATACACCACATCGTAAAACCCAAGATGTACTTTTTCAATTAAAAGCAAAAGGCTATCGAAATGTCAGTGTTTTGGCTTTGCCGTTTGTTCATCGCGAAAATCCGTTTAAACCGATTTTTGCGCATCGTCCATCAAAGGCGATTGATATCATGCCGGAAATTTTATGTGAACGTCTACACTTTCGATTTAAGGAAATAAAAGCAGATGAAATCCATGCTTATTTGAATCAAAATCAATCGGACTTTGTGTTGATTGCAGGAGCAGGATTATTGCCCGACGAATTGGTTGAAAACCATAAACTCATCAATTCTCATCCCGGATGGTTGCCAAAAGTTCGCGGTTTGGATTCGCTCAAATGGGCGATTCATAACCAACAACCATTGGGCGTTACTTGTCATTTTGTAGATTCGGAAGCAGATGCCGGATTTCTGATAGAACAGCGCGAAGTTCCGGTTTATAACAATGATACCTTTCATTCGGTTGCTTATCGCCAATATGAAATCGAAATCGATATGTTGGTGAATTCGATTGAAATCATTCCTTCACGTACCGATTTCCCTTCTTTGAGCACTTCAGAATTTGAAGCTACACGAAGAATGCCGAAATCAATCGAAGAGAATTTGATGGAGGGATTTGAAAGATATAAAAAGAAATTTTCGATTTAAACTTCAATTCCATTTGGAAGAAATTGAAGTCGAACTTTAATATTCAAACATGGATACTACAACATTAGCTCGTGTTTTGCATGTCATCGGCGTTATCGTTTGGATTGGCGGTGTTTCCATGGTTACGACGGTTATCATTCCATCGGTCAAAAGATTAAAATCAAAAGAGGAACAAATCAAAACATTCGAACAAATAGAAGGTCGATTTTCTTTTCAAGCTAAATTGGCAACTCTATTGACCGGTATTACCGGATTTTATATGCTTCATGAATTAAATGCCTGGGAAAGATACCTCGATTATCGATATTGGTGGGTGCATGCCATGACATTGGTTTGGTTTATTTTCAGCATCATACTATTCATCCTAGAACCGTTCATTTTACACAGACTCTTTAAAAAATACGCGGCAGAAAATCCTGAAAAAACTTTCAAATTCATCCATAGAGCTCATTGGGTATTGTTAAATATAAGTTTGATCACGGTATTTGGAGCAGTTGCAGGAAGCCATGGTTGGTTAATCATTAGATGAAAAAATGGATTTATTTCATTTCCAACACTTCACGTACTACCATTCGTTGGTTTTCAATTAGATTTCCTTTGAACCCAACGGTCTCACCTACCTCAAATTTTCGGTATTGATTGGCATTTTCTCCCAAATTTGGGATGCTGATCACGGCGGTATATTCGATTCCTTTATTGTTAGATAACAGAATTGTTTGTCCATCTTTTTCTTGCGTAACTTTTGAAATTGTTCCCGTAATGGTCGTTATTCCTTCTGTCCAAACCTCTGAATTTTCAGTTGTAGTTTGTGTCGTTTCCGAATTGTTTTTATTGGCTTCGCATGAAAATATAAAAATCAGCATAACCGTGAAAAGCGTTGTGGTAATAGAAAATTTCATATTAACAAATTTTATGATTAACGAATTTAAACTTTTTTATTCAAAAATTTCTCCAAAACTGTAACAAGAATGAAATACCTTTCGTCTTTAGTACAGAAAACGTTTAAAACAAATTGAAACTCTTTCAACTCCATACTGAAAATCAATTGCTCAAACTATGTCAAAAAGGCGATCAAAATGCCCAAATGACATTGTACAAAAAATATGCGCAGGCGATGTATCAGGTGAGTCGAAACATCATCAAAGACGAGATGCGAGCTGAGGAAGCCATGCAAGATGCATTTCTGGCAGCTTTTGAAAAATTGGATGAATTTAAAGCAGAAGTAAGTTTTGGTGCTTGGCTAAAGAAAATCGTGATCAACAAATCACTTGATTATCTGAAAAAAGACAAAATGTACCAAAAAACAGAAAACACGGAAAATTTGTCAATTTTAGAGGAATTGGAAGAAATCGATTTGTTTGAAAAAATAGAAACGGTGAAAAAAGCCATGAACGATTTACCGGAAAATTATAGGATCATCCTTTCACTTTATTATCTCGAAGGATACGATTATGAAGAGATTTCGGAGATACTGGATGTGAGTTATGATAATTCAAGAGTTTTACTGAATAGAGCTAAAAATAAATTAATTACGCTATTAAATTAAAGTAATGATGGAAGATAAATGGAAAAAAATATTTGAAGAAAACAAAGACCAAATCATAGAAGAATTCAGTCTTCCTTCCGGTCATGAAAAAAGATTTTTGGCTAAATTAAACCAACAAACACCTAAGGTGGAAAAGCGAAATTTCAACTATTGGAAAGTTGCAGCGGTGATGATTCCTTTGATGATGTTATCGGTTTATTTCTGGACAGAATTTAGAACAGAACCTTTGACAGACAACACGACCACACTCGCTTCTTATTCGCCCGAATTAGGCGAAGCCGAAAACCAATTGAGCTATTTGGTAGAAATGAACGTCAAACAAATCAAATCCATGCAAACGACTGAAAATCAAGAATTAGTTAACACTTCTTTGTCCAAATTGGATCTGCTTCAAAAAGACTACAACCGATTATTGATCGATTTAAAAGAAAGCGGTGGGAATCCGCAAGTGATGAAATCTGTTCTGATGAATTTACAACTGCAGGTGGAAGTTCTAGAACAAGTTTTAACTCAAATGAATAGTTTACAAGAATTTAAAAAGAACAGCAATGAAACCTTATTTTAATCTACTCCTGTTAGGGATTTTCTTCAACCCTTTTTTTGCGTCGGCTTCAGAAAACCCTATGGTTCTCGAATCAAAAGTGATCGACAAGACTTTTTCTGTCAACTCTAACGCTGAGTTACGCATCAACAATAAATATGGAAATGTCAACCTGACCACTTGGGATAAAAACCAAATTGAATTCCATATCGAAATCAAAGTAGACGGTAAAAATGCCGAAAAAGTCCGAGAACGAATCAACGGAATCACCGTAGAATTTAATGCCAATTCTAATTTGGTGTCTGCAGAAACAATCATAAAAAGCATAAAGAATTCAAACAATACAAATATCACCATTCACTATTTCGTGAAACTACCCAAATCCAATTCGATCGATATTACCAATAAATACGGGAATATCTCATTAGACGCATTAAAAGGAAGTTCCGCTATCAATTTGAGTTATGGAAACATGAATTTTGGGAAATTGGAAAATCCGTTGAATACCTTGGATTTGGATTATGTTACATCAGCTCAGATCGATTTCGTAAAATCGGCCAATGTAACCATGGATTATAGCAAAATCAATTTAGGGAAGTCGGAAGTCATCAATCTCAATGCAGATTACAGCGACGTAAACATAAGCGAAATCAGTGATTTGGTAGCCAATATGGACTATGGGAATCTTTTTATAGAAAATGGGGGTTCGGTTTCAAGTGTCACCGATTATTCCAATGTAAAAATAGGCACGATACACAAAAGTTTTGTGTATTCCGGAAGCTATGGTTCTATTGCGATCAATCAGGTAAAAAAGGGATTTAATAAAATATCCATTGGGGCAGATTATTCCGATGTTTCTATCGGAATTGATTCCGGAGCAGGTTATACAATTACCGGTAATTTCAAATACGGAGGCCTTGATTTTCCTTCTCATGTGAACATGAGCAAACAAATCGAAAAATCGGTTGTGAAATCTTACGAAGGAAAAGCCGGAAATGGAGCTGCAGAAGTTCTCATCAACATGAATTATGGCAGCGCAAAAATCAGATAACAATAAAAAATTTAATACTATGAAAACATTCTGTATCATCACAATTTTTAGTTTATCTCTTTTTTCCTGTGCGCAGGAAACTGTGAGAGGAAACGGAAATCGTATCACGGAAAATCGGACTATCAATTCCAATTTTAATGAAGTAGAATCTGCCGGAGCTTTTGATGTAATTATCAATGAAGGACCTCAAAACGGAAAAATAAAATTGGAGGGAGATTCCAATGTGTTGGATAAAATCGAAATTGAATTGGAAGGAAACACCTTGGTTTTACGGCAAAAACAAGGATATAATTTCTTTACAAATCCAGGGAAAGTGACTATAACATTTCAAGCCAAAAATCTGAGATCCATCGGGCTTTCCGGTTCCGGGACGATTATAGCACACGGAACCCAAACCGTAGAGGATTTTACGGTAGCCTTAAGCGGTTCCGGAGATATCGATGCAAAAGTATCGGCTAGAAACATAACCTCTGCATTGTCCGGATCTGGAAATATAAATTTAGAAGGAAATTCAACCACTTTTAAAGCCGGAATTTCAGGTTCAGGGGACATCGGTGGCTATGATTTAAAAACCAAAAATGCCGATATCGGTATTTCAGGTTCCGGAAATGTGAAAATTACCGCCAATGGTGATTTAACGGGTGCCATAGGCGGTTCTGGTGATATTTATTACAAAGGAAATCCGTCCAAGGTAAACGTCACTTCCGGTGGTTCAGGCGACATCATCGATGCCAATTAAAATTTCTTAACTCAAATAATTTGTACTCTGAAATCCCTGTTTCTAATTTGACAGGGATTTTATTTATTTCCATTTTTTGGAATCGAAATATTCTTATTTTTACCTCAAAATAAAACCAAATGAACGAAAAAATTGAAGAATTGGAAGGGAAATTCCGCTATGCAGACCAGTTGATTGCCGACAACGAATTGGAAGAAGCCAAAGCGCTTTTGTTTAGTCTGATTGAAGAAGAACCCCGATTTGGAAAAGCATATAATCATATTGGATGGATTTACGAAACCAAAGAAAAACGGTACCGCGAAGCGGAAGAATTATACAAACAAGCGATGGAATTCACACCGGATTATCCGGCTCCTTATATCAATTATCTGTATTTATTAAACACAGAATTACGCGGTGAAGAAGCAGAAGCACATATCCAAAAAGCCAAAAATGTGGTGGGAATCAATAAGATTTCGTTGTGGACAGAATGGGCTTATATGCTGGAATACACCGGAAGATTTGAAGAATCAATTGAAAAATACAAGGAAATTATTCCCATGCAAAACAATTTGGAAAAATTGGAACAACTCAAAACCGACATCGAACGCGTACGGAAAAAAGCGGATATGCTGAAGCTTTAAGTATTTCGCTTAAACCCAAATATTTTCTGTCTTTCATCCTTTTTACCGCTAAGTTGGTTGGCAATAACCTGTGCGGCAATCATACTAAAAGTGATTCCATTTCCACCATAACCCAAAGCAAAAAACATACGTTCTTTTCCTGGCCAAGTGCCTATATAAGGTAAACCGTCTTTGGTTGAACTAAATGTTCCGCACCAGGCCATATCGACTTCAAAGGGAATCTCAGGATATATCTTTTTGAATTGTTTTTCCAGCTTTTTTACCTTCTCCCGTAGCAAATCATCCCGTTTCACTGGATTTTGAAAATCTTCATCCTCTCCCCCTATCATCATCCGGTTATCAGACGTCGTCCGCATATAAAAATAGGGATCTTTTGTTTCCCAAATCAAACTGCGTTCCGGCCATAATTCCTTTTCAGATACAGGATTGGAAACCAATGCATACGTACTTTGCAGCTTCATTACCTTTTTAGGCAAAAAAGGTCCAGCCTCAAATCCCGCCGCAACGACCACATATTTACATCGTATTTTTTTTCCTGATTCAGTTAAAAGTTCATAGCCATTTCTGATTTCTTTCCAATTTATTATTTCGGTATGGGTAAACAATTTTAACTCCTTTTTGTCCAAATGATGCTTCAACAATCCGGTAGCTGCTGTATATGCATCCATTTGCGCCGCTTGCGTGTTTTTTAAAGCGCCCCACCCAAGTATGGCATGTTTTGCTTCCAATTGGGATTCCGATAAGAAATCAACTTGTAATCCATGTTTTTTTCTAATTTCAAATTCGGATTCCAACAATTTCAAATCCTTTTTATAGGACGCAAGCCAAATGCTCGAAACCTTTTTAAAATCGGCATCAACTTTTGTCTTTTTTAATACCTTTTCCAAATCTTTAATCGAAAGCAAACTGGCCTGATATGCTTTTGCCGCAATTTCTTCTCCTACTATTTCTTTCATTTCACAAAGCGGAACATCGATTTCATATTGGAGTTGTGCTGTACTGGCCGCCGTACTTCCGGTTGAAATCGTCCTTTTATCCAAAACAGCACACTGAATCCCGGCTTCGCATAATTCGTGCGCAACCAATGATCCCGTGATACCCGAACCGATCACTGCGACTTCTGTTTTAAAATTTTCATTCAGTGGATGATAATAATTAAATAGTTGATTTTTCACAATCCAGTACGGTAATCCCGAATGCAAATCCATAGAGTTAATTTTAAACTAAATCTAATCAATTTTATAAAACAAAAAAACCTCAAAGAATTGAAACTTTGAGGTTTTGTAAAGTATTTTAAAACCCAATTATTTCTTCGAAATAACAATCGTTTTTATATTGACAAATTCCCGAATTCCCTCTTCTGAAAGCTCTCTTCCAAATCCCGATTTCTTTACACCCCCAAATGGAAGTTTCGGATCGGAACGAACCAATTCATTAAAAAACACAGCTCCTTCTTCAAACAGATGAATTTTATCGGAGTATTTTTCAACGCTTTCTGTACATATGGAAACACCTAACCCAAAGGTAGATAGATTACTTAATTCAACTGCTTCTTCAAATGATTTGATTTTCTTCACCACAGCAACCGGACCAAAGGTTTCTTCTTTAAATACAGGCATTTCGATTGAAATATCGGTCAAAACAGTCGGGTCATAATAGGCTTCATTACGATTACCACCGGTTATGATTTTGGCGCCCATTTTTACTGAATCATTGACTTGTTTTTCCAATTCTTCCGCCAAATCGACTCGTGCCATCGGCCCTATTTCCGTAGTTTCATCAAAAGGATCGCCCATTTTTAGCGCTTTCACTTTTTCGGTAAATTTTTTAAGAAATTCGTCATAGATTCCTTCCTGAACCAAAAAACGTTTGGCAGCGATACAGCTTTGACCTGCATTTCGGTAACGTGCATTGATGGCTTTGTCGATGATCAGATCCAAATCAGCATCGTCCATCACGATAAAAGCATTGCTTCCACCCAATTCCAAAACCGATTTTTTGATTTCTTTTCCGGCGACAGAAGCAACAGAAGCTCCGGCTTTTTCACTTCCTGTAAGCGAAACTGCTTTTATAGCAGGATGTTCAATAATTTTTTGGATATTTTTACTTTCCAAATGCAAATTTAAATAAGTGCCTTTTTCAAACCCGGCTTCGGTGAAAATATCTTCAATCAATTGGGCCGATTTCGGGACATTACTCGCATGTTTTAAAACAATTGTATTTCCGGCTAAAATCGTGGGAATTGCAAATCGAAATGCTTGCCAAAAAGGAAAATTCCAAGGCATCACGCCGAGAATCACTCCCATAGGTTCATAACGAACGATTGCGTTATAGCGATCCGTCGAATAAGTCCTGTCTTTTAAAAATTCTTCAACATGCTCTGTGTAAAAATCACAATTCAATGCTGATTTTTCGATTTCAGCAATGGATTCAAACACAGGTTTTCCCATTTCTAATGAAATGACGTGTGCAAATTCTTTTTTTCTTGCCAAAAGAATTTCGCCGACTTTTTTGATTTTATCGATTGGTCGATTCTGAAAATCCCCTTTGTTTTTTAAAAACAATTCATGGGCGATTTCTACTTTCTCTAAGGCTTGATCTAAATTTATATAAGTTGCTGACATGATTATTATTGGACAGGTTGGCTTTTCAAATTCTTCAAATAAGAACCAATTGGAACTTCCGGATATAGTTCATCGTATCTCATCACACGGTTTATTTCTACCCTTAAATTGATATAAGTTCGATCGATTTCACTATGGTGAACCAAACCGGCTGCTGAAATCAATTCCCCAAAACTCTTCATCGTATTTTTATGAAAATTATAGGTTCTATTGGCTTTGTCTTCAACGTCCAAACCTTTCATAAGTTCAGGATTCTGAGTTGCTACACCCGCAGGGCATGTGTTTTTATTACATTGTAAAGCTTGGATACAACCTACTGCAAGCATCATGGCACGCGCGCTGCTACACAAATCCGCTCCGATTGCCAATGCTCTGGCTATATGAAAACTACTGATAATTTTCCCTGAAGCAATTACTTTTATATCTTCTTTCAAATCATAACCTCTCAATGTATCAACTGCAAAAGCCAATCCATCTAACATAGGCATACCAAGGGAATTGGAAAATTCAACAGGTGCAGCTCCGGTTCCACCCTCTCCTCCATCGATGGTGATGAAATCCGGCTTCAAACCGGTTTCAATCATCGCTTCACATATTTCGATGAATTCTTCTTTACGACCAATACATAATTTGAACCCAATAGGTTTCCCACCAGATAATTCCCGCATTTGCTGAATCAATTTCATCAATCCAACTGCATTATTAAATGCCGAATGTGAAGGTGGCGAATCTACTTCTGTTTGTGGCTTCACTCCTCGGATTGCTGCAATTTCAGGCGTATTTTTACTGGCCGGTAAAATTCCTCCATGTCCTGGTTTGGCTCCTTGAGAAATCTTTAATTCAATCAATTTAATGCTTGGGTGTTTAGATGTTACTTCGAATTTTTCAGGTGAAAACTTCCCGTCATCTGCCCGACAACCAAAATATCCAGTCCCAACTTGCCATATCAAATCTCCTTCATACTGCAAATGATAAGGACTAACACCTCCTTCACCTGTATTATGTGCAAATCGGCCCATTTTCGCTCCTTTGTTTAACGCCATCACAGCATTTTTACTCAAAGAACCAAAACTCATCGCAGAAATATTCAATAAACTCGCTGAATAAGGTTGGGTACAATGCTCGCCCCCGATCATTATCCTTGGATCTTCATCTACCTTTACTTTTCCGGCATACATCGAATGGTTCATCCATTCATAACCCGGTTCATAAATGTCCATTTGGGTACCAAAAGGAACGGTATCCGTTACATTTTTTGCTCTTTGGTAAACCATGCTTCGCATCACTCTGTCCAATGGACGTCCATCTCGATCGTTTTCCACAAAATACTGCATGATTTCAGGACGAATGCTCTCTAAAAAATAACGCAATCTACCGATGACCGGAAAATTTCTTCGAATTGCATGTTTCCGCTGTGTCAAATCCACTAATCCCATGAATATCAATGGAGCAACTATCAAAAAGAGCCAAAGAATAGGTGTCCAAAACATGGAAATTATGATCAGAATTAGTGAAATACTAACTGATAATGCAATAAATAAGGGTCTGACATTCATTACTATTTTGGTTAAATTTGCCCACAAAATTAAACATTAACTATAAAATTCCCAATTATAAACACCTATCAAAAAATCAATAGAATTGCGAAAAAAATCATTATCAATTGCTTTTTTTGCATTAAACACGAAAAACCATCATGAAAATTATCTGTATTGCAAGAAACTACGCTGAACACGCTAAAGAATTAAAAAATGAAATACCTGAAAATCCTGTGTTTTTTTTAAAACCTGACACTTCAGTTCTTCAAAAAGACCGAGATTTTTACATTCCCGAATTTACCGAGAACCTTCATTACGAAGCTGAAATCATATTGAAAATCTCCAAAGCAGGAAAATACATCCAACCCGAATTTGCTTCTAAATATTTCGAGCAAATTAGCTTGGGAATTGATTTTACAGCAAGAGACCTTCAAACTCAATTAAAAGAAAAAGGACATCCCTGGGAAATAGCCAAAGCCTTTGATAACGCTGCTGTAGTTGGAGAATTTTATCCTAAAAATGATTTTGATTTGGAAAACCTAAATTTTCACATGACCAAAAACCAAGACATTGTTCAAAAAGGAAATACCAATCAAATGATCCATGATTTCGCTAAGATTATTTCGACTGCTTCACAATATTTCACCTTAAAAACAGGCGATTTGATTTTTACCGGAACACCTGCCGGCGTAGGACAAGTCTTAGAAAATGATTATTTGGAAGGATACCTTGACGACCGAAAAGTTTTTGAAGTTCGGGTGAAATAATGTAACTTTAGAGGAAATTTAAATCATCGATCATGTCCCAAAAAATCTTAGTTCCCATTGACTTTTCTGACTTTAACCAAATGGTCATCACCAAAGCCATCGATCATGCCAAATTAATCAACGGAGAAATTTATTTGATTCATGTTGCAACTTTAGATATCGGCGTAATCGTGAGCGAAACCGGTTTTACTTATTTGCCGGAATTGGAACAAACTGCCTTAAATGAAGAAGCAGAACAAATGGGCAAGTTGAAAACGGAGATCGAAGCAAAAGGAATCAAATGCGAAACCATTGTGAAACAAGGAATTCCAGCCGACATCATCGTTCAGGAAGCTAAAGATTTGGCAGTAGATTTGATTGTGATCGGTTCGTTGGGCCATAACTCTCTATACAATATGTTTATAGGTAGCGTGGCGAGTGATGTGATCAAACATTCCAGCATTCCGCTTTTGGTGATTCCTAAAGTGAATTGATGATTAATTTCAAAGGTTTTTTAATTTTATCGGGATGTTTATTTATTAATTGTAATTCTTCAGAAAAAATTGACTGTAAATTTTATAAAACTGGAAAATTTTAATTAACTCAAACAGAAAACACATCCATCTTTATACGCACAGAAATTGCTGAAATTCAAATTAATACTCTTACTCAAGAAGAAATTTGTTCAGAAATAAAATGGATTTCAGATTTTGAATACATTGCAACAATTGTATCTGTAAAAAACGCACCAGCTGGCGTTGACTATGAACTATTGAAAAATTATCGAAGTGAAATTTTATCAACTTCTGAGAATGGTTATACGGTGCGGATTTCAAACGAAAAAATTGAACATATTTTAGAATTTGAAAGAATAGAATGATTCCTAAAATATTTAGTCAATTCCAAAGAAATTTCGATAAAAATATCGATCAAATTTTAAAAAAATCCTAAGAAATCAAAGCTTTTGCCTTCAAAATCACATAAATTCTCAAAAACTAAATAAAATCATCCCATTCAAAATTTTTTAAACGTTTGAAATGTGCTAAATTTGTAGGCTAATTCTCATAAGAGACCACATCATAATGGAACAATTTTCATTTTTAAATGCCATACATTCTGAATACATCAGCGAATTGTATGATCAATACCAAAAATTTCCGGACAGCGTAGAACCCAGTTGGAGAGCCTTTTTCCAAGGATTTGACTTTGGAAGTAAATCTTATAACGGTCATGCTATTACAGAAGGGTCCAATCCACAAGTTGTCACAGAAATTCCGGAAAAAGTTCAAAAAGAATTTAAAGTCATCAACCTTATTGATGGCTATAGAACCAGAGGACATTTGTTTACCAAAACCAATCCTGTCCGCGAAAGAAGACAATATGCGCCAACACTGGATTTGGAAAATTTCGGATTGACAGAAAAAGATTTAGATGAAACTTTTGATGCCGGAAATATTCTTGGAATCGGAGGAGCCATAACGCTTCGCAAAATCATCGAACATTTAAAAAATATGTATTGCGACTCAATCGGTGTCGAATACATGTACATACGCGATCCTGAAAAAAACAAATGGATCCAGAATTGGTTAAATGATAATTTAAACCATCCTCAATTAAAAGTTGAGGAAAAAGAAAGAATACTTTTAAAGTTAAATGAAGCCGTTGCTTTTGAAAACTTTTTACATACCAAATTTGTAGGACAAAAAAGATTTTCTTTAGAAGGAAATGAAACTTTGATTCCGGCACTAGATGCAGTGATCAATCGTGCTGCAGAAGCTGGTGTAGAAGAAGTTGTACTGGGAATGGCCCATAGAGGTCGACTAAATGTATTGGCCAATATTTTTAACAAATCTTATTCGCAGATATTTAGTGAATTTGAAGGAAAAGAATTCGTAGAAGATTTATTTTCCGGTGATGTAAAATACCATTTGGGCTCTACGACAGAAGTCAATTGTCATTCCGGTAAAAAATTAAAAATGAACCTCGCTCCTAACCCTTCCCATCTCGAAACCGTAGATGCGGTAGTTGAGGGAATTGCTCGAGCTAAGGTGGATCATGATTATGCCGGAGATTACAATAAAATATTACCGATTTTGATCCATGGTGACGCTGCAATTGCTGGTCAGGGAATCGTTTATGAAGTTGTTCAAATGATGACTTTGGACGGATATAAAACCGGAGGAACGATCCATATCGTGGTCAATAACCAAGTTGGGTTTACGACCAATTATCTTGACGCAAGATCTTCTATTTATTGTACTGATATTGCAAAAGTGACTTTATCACCGGTTATGCATGTCAATGCAGATGACGCAGAAGCAGTCGTTCATGCTTTGCATTTTGCTGCAGATTATAGAATGAGATTTGGAGAAGATGTTTTTATCGATTTGTTGGGTTATAGAAAGTATGGACACAATGAAGGAGATGAACCTCGTTTCACCCAACCTCAATTGTACAGTCTCATTTCCAAACACCCCAATCCTAGAGAGATTTACAAACAACATTTGATCAAAGAAGGTGTAATTGGCAATGATATTCTAGCTGAAAAAGAAAAAGAATTCAAACAATTATTGGATGAAAACTTTGATGCAGCCAAAGAAATTCAGAAAAACAGACTGGATCCCTTTATGCCGGACGAATGGGAAGGTTATGAAATAGCTTCTGAATCTGAAATGCTCAAAAAAGTGGATACCAAATATCCATTGGATAAATTGTATCAAATCGCTGAAACCATTACAACCATTCCGGAAGGAAATAAATTCATCAAAAAAATTCAACGTTTATTGGCGCAACGCAAACAAATGGTTGAAGACAATAAACTAGATTGGGCAATGGGTGAATTATTGGCCTATGGATCAATTCTAAATGAAAATAATGATGTAAGACTTTCCGGTGAAGACGTCGAAAGAGGAACTTTTTCTCACAGACATGCCGTTCTGAAAACGGAAGATGCAGAAAAAGAAGTAATTCTTTTGAACCATTTGAGCGAAAACCAAGGGAAGTTTACAGCTTATAATTCACTTTTATCAGAATATGCCGTACTTGGTTTCGATTATGGTTATGCCATGGCAGCTCCCGGAACATTAACCCTTTGGGAAGCACAATTTGGTGATTTTGCCAATGGTGCCCAAATTGTCATCGACCAATATTTATCGGCAGCGGAAGACAAATGGAAAATCCAGAATGGATTGGTGCTTTTATTGCCGCACGGATATGAAGGACAAGGTGCAGAACACTCTTCAGCACGTATGGAAAGATTCTTGCAACTTTCTGCGCAAGGCAATATGTTTATAGCCAATTGTACAACGCCGGCTAACTTCTTCCATTTGTTGAGAAGACAAACCCAAGCCAATTACAGAAAACCTTTGGTGGTCTTTACACCGAAAAGTTTGTTGAGACACCCACTCGTTACTTCAACGATGGATGAATTGGCCAATGGAGAATTCCAACCTTTAATAGACGATGCAACAGCCGTTGCTGCTAAAGTAGAAAAAGTCGTTTTCTGTCAAGGGAAATTCTACTATGATTTGTTAAAGAAGAAAGAAGAATTGAACGCTGAAAATGTAGCACTCATTCGTTTGGAACAATTGTATCCGTTGGACAAAGAAATGATCCATGCTGTTTTGGATAAATATGCCAACAAAAAACAAATCATCTGGGCGCAAGAAGAACCGGAAAACATGGGCGCATGGACCTATATTTTAAGAAAATTAAGGGAAATTCCGTTTGAATTAATTTCACCAAGAGAAAGCGCATCTCCTGCACCAGGTTCACATCATACATTTGATGTCCGACACAATAACACAATTAATAAAGTTTTTGAATAAATTAGCAATAAAATACTGAACAGATATGGTATTAGAAATGAAAGTCCCTTCTCCGGGAGAATCCATCACAGAAGTTGAAATCGCATCTTGGCTTGTTCAAGACGGAGATTATGTGGAAAAAGACCAAGCAATTGCTGAAGTTGATTCCGACAAAGCTACGCTTGAATTGCCTGCTGAAGAAAGCGGAATTATCACTCTAAAAGCGGAAGAAGGCGACGTTGTTGCCGTAGGACAAGTCGTTTGTTTGATCGATACTGCTGCTGAAAAACCAGAAGGTGCTGCTGCTGATAAAGCAGAACCAAAAGCCGAAGAAGCCAAGGAAGAACCTAAAAAAGAAGAAGCAAAACCAGCGGAACAACCCAAAACTTATGCTTCAGGAACTCCTTCTCCGGCAGCCAAAAAAATATTGGAAGAAAAAGGTGTAGATCCCGCATCTGTTCAAGGAAGTGGAAAAGATGGTCGCATCACCAAAGATGATGCAAACCAAGCATCTGTAGCCTCTATGGGAACGCCAACCGGAGGAAACAGAAGTTCTGAAAGAACCAAACTTTCCATGTTGCGTAGAAAAGTTGCGGAAAGATTGGTTGCAGCCAAAAACGAAACTGCGATGTTGACCACATTCAACGAAGCGACCATGAAACCGATCAATGAATTGAGAAGTCAATATAAAGAAGAATTCAAAGCCAAACATGGCGTGAGTTTAGGATTCATGTCTTTCTTTACAAAAGCAGTAGTGAGAGCATTGCAATTGTATCCCGATGTAAATTCAATGATCGATGGAGATTATAAAATTTCGTATGATTTCTGTGATATTTCAGTTGCCGTTTCCGGTCCAAAAGGATTGATGGTTCCGGTGATGAGAAATGCTGAAACCCTCACATTTAGAGGAATTGAAAACGAAATCAAACGCTTGGCTTTACGCGCACGTGATGGTCAAATTACCGTAGACGAAATGACAGGAGGAACTTTCACGATTTCAAACGGAGGTGTTTTTGGATCGATGTTAAGTACGCCGATTATCAATCCACCACAATCCGGAATTCTCGGTATGCACAACATCATCGAACGCCCAATTGCCGTAGATGGAAAAGTAGAAATCCATCCGATGATGTACATCGCACTTTCTTATGACCATAGAATCATCGACGGTCGTGAATCAGTTGGATTTTTAGTGGCAGTAAAAGAAGGATTGGAAGACCCTATCAACCTTTTGATGGACGGAAATCCGAAAAAAGCATTGGAATTATAATTATCAATTAATATATACAAATGGATGTCGAAAGGCATCCATTTTTTTAAATGGAAACTCATCTCCTCATAAAAAGAAGTATTGCATACATGATCGATAGTATGGTACTGCTAATATTGATTATTCCATTTTTCATGATAATTTCATATTTTACAAAATCGAACCCTGTCCTGTTTATGTTTTTGATGACAATACTTGTGCTGATAATCTTGATGGGATATTTTTACTTTTTTGAAAAAAATCTTAAAACTACTCCAGGAAAAAAAATCATGGGTCTAAAAATAATTGAATTGAAAAATGCTAATTATTTAACACGAAACATTTACAAATTTTCTCCTTTAAACTTTATTTCTTTTTTATTAAATGCAAATGGAGAATTTACGCATGACTTAAAAGCTCACACAAAAGTAATTGAGGTCAAATAAAAATCCCCACAAACCGGGGGAGCATTGCAGGGATTCATAGTTATGAAAAAGTATAGAGAGAGAAAATTTCTTTTTATTTATTAGAACAAATTTCCATTATTTTTATTAAAAACTTTAAGGAATTCTCCCCAAACTACATTAGGATTATTCCTATTTGTCAAGTTTCTTCCATAAAAAAATCCCACAATTCAAGGTAGGAATCATGAGACTTTTCACTGTACTTAGTTTTTAATGAGAGGGGTTGAAAAAAATTTAAGTTGGTTAGTAGTTTAGGTTTTAGGCTTTTGTTTGATACAAATATAGCAGCTATCCTAAATAAGATCTCAAGGAAATAACCCCAAATTCCTATGGGAAAATTCCTGTAAAAAATAAACTCAGGTGAAATTCTAATTTAATTAAAAAATAAAGCCGAAGAGCCAATTTTGTTTTTACCTTGCATCCTCAATAAACAAATACAATCATGAACGATATTTTAAATTTAGAACCCAAATCGATTTGGAAAAACTTTTCAGCCTTAAATGAAGTGCCGCGTCCTTCAAAAAAAGAAGAAAGAGTCATTCAATTTATGATGGATTTCGGTAAAAATTTAGGCTTAGAAACGATAAAAGATCAGGTAGGAAATGTGATCATCAAAAAACCGGCTTCATCCGGAATGGAAAATCGGAAGACCGTTGTCCTTCAATCTCACCTCGATATGGTTTGTCAGAAAAATAACGATATAGATTTTGATTTCGATACCCAAGGCATCCAAATGTTCATCGATACTGATGGATTTGTTAAAGCAAAAGGAACGACTTTGGGCGCAGATAATGGAATCGGCGTGGCAACGATCATGGCTGTTTTGGAATCCAATGAAATTGAGCATCCGCCTATCGAAGCTTTGTTCACCATCGATGAAGAAACCGGCATGACTGGTGCAATTGGTCTGGATGAAAGTGTTTTATCAGGTGAAATTTTATTGAATTTAGATACTGAAGAAGATGACGAGTTGACCATCAGTTGCGCCGGAGGCATGGATGTTACAGCTACAAAATCCTATAATATTGAAAATTTAAATGCTGATTTCGAATCTATAAAATTGACCGTCAAAGGTTTGAAAGGTGGGCATTCAGGTGGTGATATTCAATTAGGTTTAGGAAATGCCAATAAACTTTTGGCTAGGTTTCTAAATGAATCTTTGAATTTTAAAGCCCAAATCTCCAAAATGGAAAGTGGCGGTCTTCGAAATGCAATACCAAGAGAAGGATATGCAGTCATTTCTTTTCCAAAAACAGAAAAATCCAATTTAACTGACGCAGTTGAATTATTGAAAAATGATATTTTAAATGAATTCAAACCGATAGAACCCGGCATTGAAATCGAAATAGCATCAGTTGAATTACAAAATGAAGCGGCTTCTTTTGAAGTATCAAAAAAATTAGCTCAAGCTCTGATGGCAGCTTTTAATGGTGTTTACAGAATGAGTCCTGAAATGGAAGGGGTTACTGAAACTTCAAACAATGTTGCCAATGTCGTAGTTGGAGATGGCGAAATGAAAATTCTTTGTCTTTCAAGATCTGCCATCGAATCAGGAAAAAAAGCGATGATCGAAACCTTGAAATCAACTTTTGAAATGGCAGGTTTTAAAGTCGAATTTTCCGGTGGATATCCGGGTTGGAGACCGAACGTGAATTCGGAAATCCTCGATTTGATGAAACCTTTGTACAAAGAGATTTTTGGTTCTGAACCTAAAATTATCGCGACCCATGGAGGATTGGAATGTGGAATCATCGGAGGCCATTATCCAGAAATGGACATGATTTCATTTGGACCTAATATTTTTGGAGCGCACTCGCCTACTGAACGAGTTGAAATTAAATCAGTTCAAAAATTCTGGAAATACTTTTTGGAAGTATTAAAACGCATTCCAAATAAATAAAAATAAGAAGCCCCGGAACTTAGAGAAAGTTTCGGGGCTTGTTTTCACAGCGTTTAGGTTTCTGTTGTAGTAAAGAAAAATATGAGGTATGAGAATTAAAATTGGTTAGGTAGGTTATAATTCTAGAGCGTCTCCTTAGGTTGATGAAGCAAAATTATCACTCCACTTCCAAATAATTATAAGGAAAAACCCTTATTCTCTGACCCGAAAATTCCTGTTATGTCTCTTAGAGCCTATTTTAATTTTGGCTTTTAAATATTCATCCAATTACAATTAACTTCGAATCCATCGCATATAATTTTAACTCCGAAATTCTAATTCATTGACTTATCATAGGTTTTTAATCAACTTTGATAATTTAAGTGTTAATCTCTCTCGACTGAAGTTCTCTACATTTTGAACGGAATAATTGTAATTTCCAGTTTTTTTCTTTTCAAATATTTCTTGAATGAAATCTTTAAGTTCTAAATAATCTGAATGAAGAAAATACTTTCCAGATTGGGTTTCTTCTATAATTCTCTGAACATCTCCTTGCTCTGGGCCAATCGCCAAAATAGGATTTCCAGTCGCCATGTATTCAAATAATTTCCCGGGAATGATCCCTTTTGATTTTTCATCCGGGAAATTGGTCAATAGTAATAAATCTGTGTTTTTAATTTTAATAATTGATTCTTTATGAGATACATACCCTACTTTAATTAAATTATTAATTAAATTATATTTTTGAATCGAATTCTCCACTTCCTGACTTAAATTTCCCACGAATTCTAATTCTAAATCCTCAGCAAATTCCGAATTTTCAGATTTCAATTCACCCAAAACCTTCCAAAGATTATCCGGATTTCGGGCAATTTCGAGACCACCGCTGTATGTGATTTTAAACTTCGTACTTCGTACTTCGTAAATCGTACTTCTAAAATCGGATTCCTCAAAACCATTTGTGATCACTTCTACCCTTTTGGCTCCTAACTTCTGGTAATTTTCTCCATCGGTAAAACTAGTTGCAATCACCGCATCTGCATTTTGCAACACTTTCAGTTCCATGATTTCATGCGATTTTTGTGCGAATCTTGTCAATTTTAATTCCGAATGATAACTGATTTGCGTCCAAGGATCACGGAAATCCGCCAACCATTTTAGGTTAGAATCAAATTGTTTCAACTTCAAACCAATCAAATGCAAACTATGCGGCGGACCAGTCGTTACAACTGTGTCGATTTCATTTTCTTTCAGATATTTACGTAAAAACCGAACGGACGGTTTTACCCAATATTGGCGCGCATCCGGAATGAAAAAATTACCGCGTATGAAAACGGAAAGTTTGGTCAGAAAAGATTGATTTTTTGGCTTTTCAAAATGTCCGGCTTTGTAGTCTTTCGATTTCGGATTGAGTTTTTCAGCGATTTGATAAGGCTCCCAAATTTTGGTTTTTACCACTTTTAAATCGGGAGAAAATTCTTTTAATAGAGATTCATCAATAATTGGATAGGATGGATTTTCCGGTGTATAAATAATCGGTTCGATGCCGAATTCAGGAAGATATTTTGCGAATTTTAACCAACGCTGTACGCCGGGTCCACCTGCCGGTGGCCAATAATACGTGATGATTAATACTCTTTTCAAACTCATCGATATAGATTTTGTGTTCTTAGTGAAAAGCTTCGTGCACATTGTGGTGGAATGAAACCACAAGGATCACTAAGAAATACCTCTAAGGTTACAATGACGAACTTTCTTTTCTCTGCTTCCACCAAAAAAATCCACCAGTAACCACAAACAACAAAAACGCGATGTTAAACGACAGCGTTGCATAATTCCCGATTTTCACCGAATTCGGTTGAAATTCCATGACGATTTCTTTGTCGCCCGGTTCCAATTGAACCGCTCGTAAAAAATAATTGGCTTTCAGGATTTCCCGTTCTTTTCCATCGACCTTAATCGTCCAACCATGCGGATAATAAATCTCTGAAAATACTGCAATCTTTGGAGAATTGATGTTCGTTGAATAGACTAACTTATTGGGTTGATAGGATTTTAATTGAATAGTAGAATTGGTATCCGGCAGAAAACCTTTCCCGATTTTGGATTGTAAATTGCTTTGCAAAATCACCGTACTTCTCAGATTTTCATCTTTTAATGCGAGAATTTCATCGTTGGCGTTTTGTACCCATTTTACGTTGGATACCAGCCATGCATTTCCAAATGCTTCGTTATTCTGCTGAACCATCGGACTTTGTAAATTCCCATGTACGATGTATTTGGTATTCAACAAATTCAAAATCTTTTGAATATGCACTGTAGAAATTCCCAATTGTTTTGTTTTTTCTGAACCGGAAAAATACATATCGATCACATCCTGATAATTATGCAATTTCGCTCCGTGATAACCACCAATCGAATTCACAAAATAGGAAGTCGTGGCATCGTTAAACGTACTGTTCACATTATCAAAAACCCGAAATTGAGATTGATCGGCTTGTTTCAAACTATCCAAAGATTTGTTGAAAGCTACTTTTTGGGCTATTCCGGCCAAATGATAATTTTTACTTGCACCTTCCATTAATTTGGTAGAAATTTGAGTTGGAAATGGACTTTCCACAAACATTTTGTCTACAAAATTCTCATCGTTCAAATACCTTTTATCGATTTGCCATCCGTCTATCAAAGCCAATCCGGCTATTCCTAAAACGACAACGATAGGCTGTTTGATTTTTTTCAATTGGTACAAAAACAATAAAGCTAAAGTCAATATCACAAATAATAAAGTTCGTAAAGTGTCTGCTTTGAATAGATCGATTCGGTCTTGTTTGAGCGCTTTTTCCAAATTATTCAAAACCGTATCCCAAGTGCCGTATGCTTGTTGGTTGTATTGTTTCACAACTTCCAGATATTGTTGTTTGCTCATGAGGTCATATTCATTTGAAAAATCAAATAAACTTCCTCCCGCTACATAAAACAAAACCAAAACGGCAACAGTTCCACCTCCAGCGTAAATCAGGATTTTCTTTTTGTATTCGTCCGTTAAATTTTCATCTTTAAAGAAAACATATAGTGTCAAAGCAGCCAATAAAGGCATGGTAAATTCTGCCATCACGAGCATGGAAGAAACTGCTCGGAATTTGTCGTACATCGGGAAATAATCGATCATGAAGTTGGTCAAACCTTCAAAATTCTTTCCCCAAGCCAGGATGATACTTAAAACTGTAGCAGCAAACAACCACCATTTATATCGGCTCCAATTGTTTCGAACTAAAAATAATCCGAGAAGGAAAAGAAAAACGACAACAGCACCTTGATAAGCCGGCCCGGAAGTTCCCGGCTGGTCGCCCCAATACGTAGATACCGGACTGGTCGCGATGTATTGAAACATTTGACTGTTAAATTCATCGTTCAAATCGACAACATATTGTTGTTTTTGGATTTCGGCTACATAATTTTTTAGATTTTCTTCTTTGGGTTGGCTTCCACCGCCCATGAAATTGGGAATGAAAAGATTAAAAGTTTCTAACTTTCCATAACTCCAATTAGTGATATAACCATGATCCAAACCATCGTTTTTATCGTTCAATAAAGTCATTTCAGACTTTCCTCTGATGGTTTCTTGACTATACTCGTAAGTAGTTAATAAACGAGTCGAATTCAGTCCTACACCGATCATACATGCTCCAATTAACAATCCAGTAGAAATAGCAAATGATTTAATTTCTTTGGTTTTAAATGCTTGAATGAGTTCGAATATAAAATAAACCAACATCACCAAAAACAAATAATAGGTCATTTGGGGATGGTTAGCGGACAGTTCCAATCCCATAAAAAGCGCGGTCAATAAAAATCCGAGAATAAATTTCCGTTGGTACAACAAAATAATTCCGGCAACCAAAGGCGCAAAATAAGCGATGGCATGGACTTTTGCGTTATGTCCGGCACCGATGATGATGAAAAAATAAGCACCTACGGCAAAGAAAACAGATCCGGCGAATGCATATTTCCAATTTTTAAATAAAACCATTCCAAGGATGAAAAATCCGGCAAACAATAGAAAAATATAATCTGCAGGACGTGGTAAAAACCGTATAAAGTGGTCGATAGCTTTAATGAGATCGAAATCATATTGCGCCCCGGTTTGATAGGTAGGCATCCCGCCAAACATGGCGTTGGACCAATAGGTGTTTTCGCCGGTTTGGTCTTTGAAATTTTGCATTTCTTGCGCACTACCTTTGTAGTTGACGATATCCGGCTGAATGATGGAATTGTCAGACAATACCGGCGAACTATAAACCATCGCCAAAATTGCAAATACAACGATGGCGAACGCGCTGAAAATCAGGTTTTTATTTTTCATTTTTCCGATTCGGTTCTTCAATTATTTCATAATCCACCGCTTCTGCTTCGATGGTGAATTTGGGTTTTTCTAAACTTTCAGATCCTTTATGAGATTGTGTATTTCGATGATTTTTAGAGTTTTGAGAACGATCGTTTCGTGGCGGATATAACAAACGCATGACAAATCGAATCACAAAAAATGCAATCAGTGAATACAGTATGAATTTAAGTAAGTTCATGATTAATTTACAGTTGTAACAGTTGTAGATATTCCGGATTCGGTTTCTTTTTGGTCACCTTTTTGATAAGTCGTGTTCATCGTTTCCTTTTTGGTAATGTTCACTTTTTGGATCCATCCGGTTTCCATATCCAAATCTACAAATCCGCTGATGCTCGATTTCGAATTCATGTTCATGGTCACGCCTTGTTGGGTTTCAGATCCACTTACATTTTGAGTTCCATCTACGGTGATTTTTGCTTTACCATCGTTTAAAGATTTAAAGGTGCGTGTTACTTTATTGGTACCTTTTACAGGTCCTTCACTTATATTTTGAGAGTCAGACCATTGCTCCCCTATTTTCATGTTTTTCTCAGGGAAAATATTCAAAGTTTCTTCAAATTGTGACTTGATGGCATCATTGTTCAAAGAAGCATTTAAGAGTTCTTTGATCATGTTTTGTTCTTCGGTGTTGAATTCAGATTTAAGTTTAGATAAAGCATTTGAAATAACTGTATTTAAGCCATTTACAGAAACTACTTTTCCTTTATCGTCTACTTCCATTTGAAAGCTTTGTCCGATGATTGATTTATAAATCGTCCAACTTTGTGCAACATCTTTATCGGTAGGTTTTGCAGCGCTTGTGTTATAGGACATCGATTGACCTGTTGGAGCTTTAAAATTCTCACTAAATCCTTTAAAAGTTGCTTTTAATTTGAATACATTTTTTACAACATCCTCCACGAAATAATCAAATTCAACCGTTCTTTCTGAAGTCAAATTCAGCGATTGATCACCGGATTTCATCGATTGCGTTTGTTTGGTTTTTAGGAGGAAAGGATAAGTCTCACCTTTCTTCAAATTGTATCTAAAAGTATAGGATTCGTCTTCATTTTTTATCAAAGCCGAATTGGATTCATTCGAAGTATTTTCACTTGTTTGTAAAGAATCATTCTCTATTAAAGCAATTGTATCACCTGTTTCGTTTACGACTAATTTTTCACCATTTTCATTTGTCCCAACGACTTTTTGATCTTCTTTTTTACATGCTATAATGAATCCAAAAGTCATCAGGATAATCAGCGATTTTCTCATTTAAATAAAATTTTCGGCAAGATAGATATAAATTCATTTTCTGCCTAAATTCAATGAGAATTCGGTTTATTTTTTAGAAATCTTTAGGAATAATTAAGATTATTCCGGCTGACGTACAAACTCATCATCATTGTCTTCATACGAGTCTGGTTCCTGTTTGGGCGGAGTTTTAAGCACGCGTATGAAAAAATATGCCGTTATGGAAATGACGATGATTTGTGCGGAAAGCATGGTTATGAGTGCTGATGTATTCATATCGATTAAGAATAATGGTTAAAAATTCGGCCTTCTCTCCTTCTTTTTCTATAAGCGACATAGACCAAAATCATTAAAAATACAAACAAAGTGAGTAAAAGTCCACGACCTATGTCCAGATATAGAACCGTGTTGATAAAATCTCCTTTGGCAATAGGCGTCCCAAAGGAAATTTGATCACCAACTTTTACCGTAGCTTCTTGATTTCCTTTGAATTGGTAAACTTTGGTATCTTGATAAGTTTCTTCCACGACCGTTTCTGTGGTTTTATCAAATCTTTTTTTAATGTTGGTGAAAGTTAGACTCAAGTATTTTTTGTCAGTCGAAACCGAATCCACAACTGCGACGACGGGATTTTCACTATTGTCATTAGGAAAAGCTTCTGCATAAAATTCATTGCTGAAATAAGCTTTATTTGCGATGTTTTTGTGGGTGATTTTATCATAGATATCGGGGATATTGGATGCAAAAACCCAAATCAAAAGCAAGGGTGTTACGATTAAAATGATGTATTTATAAATCGGCGTAATTTTAATATCCGCTCCTTCCATCAATTCATTCCAACCTTTATTGATCCCGAAAATCCATGCAAAAACGATGGTTTCCAAAAGTGCAAAAATCACCAAACTGATCGTTCCTGCCCAATAATCGTATTCGTCAAAAACACCTTGTGTAAAAAAGAAAACGGTTGGCAACCCAAAAATAGCCACTAAAACTCCAAAAGAAATGGCCGATTTTTTTTGTGACCAATTGAATTCGTCTTTCATAAAACCTACCCATGGTGTTCCCATCGCTAGTGACGAAGTAATTCCGGCAAAAAATAGCAAACCAAACCAGAGCACTCCTCCTACAGCACCGAGCACTTGCCCCCATTGCTGGAACAAATAAGGCATGGTTTGAAATGCCATCCCAAATCCGGCGTTATTGATCACCCAATCCAATCCTAAATATCCGGCAGCAATTGGGATTACAATCGCACCTCCTAACACTACTTCCACAAATTCATTCATAAATCCGGCAGAAACAGAATTGAGTGCAATGTCATCTTTTGAACGTACATAGGCAGCATAACAATGTATGGTTCCCATTCCTACTGACAAGGTGAAAAATACTTGACCGGCGGCGGCCAACCATACTTTTGAGTCGAGTAAAGATTCATATTGAGGCGTCCAAAGAAAATTCAAACCATCCCAAGCATTTGCATTGGGGAATTCAGGCGAGGCATTGGCATCACCAAGCGTAAATGCTTTGACAGCCAGAATAGCACCAAAAATGATCAACATAGGCATCCCTATTTTGGCTACTTTTTCAATTCCTTTTAAACCACTTGAAAGAATATACGTGTTTAGAATTAAACAAATGATATAAAATACAACTGCCTCAAAAGGAATCCCTAAAGTACTTTCAGTTAAACTAACATAGGAATTAAAAAATTCAGCAGTCTCTGCTTGACTCATTCCGGTAAACGTTCCTATCACAGAATGCAAAACATAGGACATGGTCCATGATTCGATATAAACATAGTAGCAAATCACCGCTACGTTGGTAAAAATCCCAAAAACTCCTATGTATTTCCATACTCGACCTTTGGCCATCGTATCTAAAATATAGGGTGTACTATGATTACCAAATTTCCCTCCATATCGTCCGATGCTCCACTCGATAAACAATAATGGAATTCCCATTACCAAAAAACAAATCAAATAGGGAATGATGAAGGCTCCTCCTCCGTTTTCTACAGCTTGAACGGGAAAACGAAGGAAATTCCCTAATCCTACTGCATTTCCTGCCATGGCGAGAATCAGTCCGACTCTCGAACCCCAGGAAGCTGTATTATTACTCATTTGTGTTAATTTGAAAACAATGTTAGTAATTTTTTAACAAACTCACTAAAAAAATAATGATGAATTATCGAGTAATTTTAATGAAATAATGATGTTTTACCCTATGCAAACTATGAAATTAAAATTTCAAGTCTTTGTCATCTTAATTTTTAATAATACTTTTGTAGCCCTGAATTAAGCTCACGTGGTGAAATTGGTAGACACGCCATCTTGAGGGGGTGGTGAGCTACGCTCGTGCTGGTTCGAATCCAGTCGTGAGCACTAAAAGCTGTTTCAATTGAGACAGCTTTTTTGATAATAAATAAAAAGATTGAAGATGTTTAGAACGCATACTTGTGGAGAATTATCCCTAAAAAACTTAAATGAAAAAGTAACCTTAAGTGGCTGGGTTTCCGTCATCCGTGACAAGGGATTCATGGTTTGGATTGATTTAAGAGATCGATACGGCATTACACAATTGATCATCGATGAAGAGCGTTCTGAGCAATCTTTATTTGAAACTGCTAAAAAGTTGGGGCGCGAATTTGTCATTCAAGCCACCGGAACTGTAATAGAAAGAAGTTCCAAAAACCCAAATATCCCCACAGGAGGAATTGAAATTCTGGTTGAAAAATTAGAAATCCTAAACGAATCCAAATTGCCTCCCTTTACCATTGAAGATAAAACCGATGGTGGTGAAGAATTGCGCATGCAATACCGATATTTGGATTTAAGGAGGAATCCGGTGAAAAATAAATTGATTTTCCGTCATCAAGTAGCACAAGAAGTTCGAAAATATTTATCGGAAAAAGAATTCATCGAAGTAGAAACGCCTGTTTTAATCAAATCAACTCCTGAGGGAGCACGTGATTTTGTCGTTCCTTCTAGAATGAACCCTGGACAATTTTATGCTTTACCCCAATCACCCCAAACTTTCAAACAATTGATGATGGTCGGTGGTTTGGACAAATATTTTCAAATCGTAAAATGTTTCCGTGATGAGGATTTGCGTGCAGACCGTCAACCGGAATTCACCCAAATCGACTGCGAAATGGCGTTTGTCGAGCAAGAAGATATTTTAAACATCTTTGAAGGTTTGACCCAACATTTATTGAAAACCACACACGGAATTGAAATCGGGAAATTCCCTCGAATGACCTACGATGAAGCGATGCGGAAATATGGAAACGACAAACCTGATATCCGTTTCGGGATGGAGTTTCATGAATTGGATGATTTAGCAAAAGGAAAAGGTTTTGATATTTTTGACAAAGAAGAATTGGTGGTCGGTATCTCCGCTCCTACTTTGAATTCGTATACTAGAAAAGACATCGACCGATTGTTAGAATGGATGCAACGACCACAAATCGGCGCGAGAGGTTTTGTTTGGGTGCGTGTGAACGAAGACGGAACGTTTAAATCTTCTGCCGATAAATTTTATTCGCAAGAAAATTTAGCCGCTTTTGCAGAACGAATGAATGCACAAAAAGGAGATTTGATGATTTTGATGGCCGGAAAAGCCAGCGATACTAGAAAACAATTAAGTGCACTTCGAATGGAATTGGCAGAACGATTGGAATTAAGAAATCCAAAAGAATTTGCACCGCTTTGGGTAGTGGATTTTCCATTGTTGGAATTTGATGAAGAAACCAACCGTTGGCACGCGATGCACCATCCGTTTACGTCACCAAAACCCGAAGATATTTCCAAATTAAAGTCGAATCCGGGTGAAATACGGGCGAATGCTTATGATTTGGTGTTGAACGGAAATGAAATCGGGGGTGGTTCTATCCGGATTTATAACAAGGAACTTCAATCCCAAATGTTTGAATTATTAGGTTTTACTCCTGAACAAGCTCAAGCCCAATTTGGATTTTTAATGAATGCTTTTGAATATGGAGCACCACCACACGGTGGAATTGCATTTGGATTTGACCGTTTGGTTTCGGTTTTGGATGGAAGCGAAACGATCCGGGATTATATCGCTTTCCCGAAAAACAATTCTGGTCGGGATGTGATGATTGATGCGCCATCTGCAATTGATCAAGCTCAGTTAGATGAACTAGAAATTGGATTGAAGAAATAAATTCAAAATAAACAAATAAAGCGGAATTACTTCCGCTTTTATTTTGAATATTTTATTAATATCGGATGAATTTATTTTTAATACTATCCGATATTAAATAAAAAATGATTAAATTTGTGGGATGAAATGGTTGGAATATCCATATCAATATGAAGGTTTAGATAAAACTTTAGAACGGATTCAGAAAAAAAAAACTGAACTGGATAAACTACGCCCTATTCCCTCCTATGCTTTACAGAGCATAAAAGAAAGTATGACGCTGGAATGGACTTATAATTCCAACAGCATAGAGGGAAATACACTCACACTTCAAGAAACCAAAATGGTCATAGAAGAAGGATTTACCATCAAAGGGAAATCGCTTCGGGAACATTTTGAAGCTGTAAATCACCAAGATGCAATACTATATGTAGAAAGTTTGATTACGGAAAATTATGTTTTAACGGAAAAAGACATTTTAAAAGTACATGAATTGGTTTTGCATAAAATCGAGAAAGAGTTTGCGGGGAGATTTAGAACTTCCGGTGTTAGGATTTCCGGGGCAAATTTCGTCCCGCCAAATGCTTTAAAAGTTGATGAGTACATAACTGAGTTGATAGATTGGGTAAATGATTCTGAATTGGATTTGATCATCAAATCAGCTATTTTTCATCATCGATTTGTGTGGATTCATCCTTTTTTTGATGGGAATGGAAGAACGGTCCGTTTGGTTTTTAATTTACTTTTGATGCAAGCCGGTTTTCCACCGGCAATTATTTTGAAAAATGATCGTAAAAAATATTATGAAGCCCTTAACCAAGCCAACAACGGCGATTATTCGAAATTGGTTTTGTTGGTGATTCAAGCTTTAGAACGAAGTGTAGACATTTATTTGAGTTCTTTAAATAATACTTACGATGACTACAAGCCTATTTCAAATATTGTGGAAGAGGAAAAAATTCCTTATGGTCAAGAATATTTGAGTTTGCTGGCGCGTCAAGGAAAAATAGATGCGTTTAAAGAAGGGCGAAATTGGTTAACCACAAAAGAAGCGGTTTGGGATTACATTGAAAAACGGGATCGTAAAAGAAAATTGGATTAATTGTTTTTGATCAAAATTTAAGTTTATTTTGAAGAAAATTTCTGAATTGAATTTGAATTTCTCCATCATTATTGCAGTTTTTCAACGGGAAAATGAATTATCGGAATTGTTGGAAAGTTTGACGATACAAACAGATAAGGATTTCGAAGTCATCGTTGTGGACGATGGTTCTCCCGAAAAACTTCAAAGCGTGGCAGAGGAATTCAAATTGAAATTAAACCTCAAATATTTTTACAAATCGAATTCCGGACCGGGAAAATCTAGAAATTTCGGAATGGAAAAAGCCAGCGGAAATTATTTTATTTTTCTAGATTCCGATACGATTGTTCCGAATGATTATATTTCAATTGTTCGTGAAAATTTAGAGAAAAATTACACAGATGCTTATGGCGGACCTGATGCTGCGGCAGATGATTTTAACGATTTACAAAAAGCAATTTCTTTTTCCATGACTTCGTTTCTGACCACTGGAGGAATCAGAGGAGGAAAACGACAAATCGGAAAATTTCAACCAAGAAGTTTCAATATGGGAATTTCTAAAAATGCTTATGAAAAAACCGGCGGATTTGGAGAATTAAGAATCGGTGAGGATCCGGATTTGAGCATGACGCTCTGGGAAAATGGATTTGAAACCCAATTGATTCAGGAAGCCAAAGTTTACCATAAACGACGAACTTCTTTGAAAAAATTTGCCAAACAGGTTTATCAGTTTGGTGCTGCAAGACCGATTTTGAATCAGCGCCATCCGAAATACAAAAAGTTAACTTTCTGGTTTCCAACGCTATTTTTAATTTATTTCAGTTTTTGCCTATTTGGGTTTTTATTCTCTTTCTTTCGGGTCGGTTATTTTAATTTTGAGAAAATCAATTTGACTTTGTCCAGTTATGAAGTCATGATGATTTTAATTTCTCCTTTACAAATTTATTTCTTCATGATTTTCATCTTTTCAGGAATCGAGAATAAAAGTGTAAAGATCGGATTTCTATCTATGCTAACTACTATCATCCAACACATTAGCTATGGTTATGGTTTTTTAAAATCATGGTTATTTGTGGGACTGATAGGTATTCCTCCCAAAAAACTTTTCCCAAGCCATTTTTACTGATTCATCAGCCTTTTGTTTACCAATTGATTTTGTATATTTGGGCAAATGAATACAAGAAAATACTTATCTGTTTTGCAACGGGCGATGTGGTCCAATTGGCTTTGAATCCTTATCAAAATCAATTAATAGCCTAGTTAAAAGAATTAGTAAATCAAAAAATTAAATCATGTCACAAGAATTAAAAAGCGTAGAGTACGGTTTAGAAAAAATATTTGAAGGAGCGCAGGACTTTTTGCCTCTTTTGGGAACGGATTATGTAGAATTTTATGTTGGAAATGCCAAACAATCGGCGCATTATTATAAAACTGCATTTGGGTTTCAATCAGAAGCCTATGCTGGACTAGAAACCGGATTAAAGGACAGAGCATCTTATGTTTTGAAACAGGACAAAATCCGATTGGTTTTGACCACGGCTTTGAATTCAGATTCTCCAATTGGAGAGCATGTCAAAAAACACGGAGACGGTGTGAAAATTATCGCACTTTGGGTAGATGACGCCAGAAAATCCTACGAAGAAACCACCAAACGCGGTGCAAACTCTTTCATGGAACCAAAAGTCACTTCTGATGAAAATGGAGAAATCGTACAAGCAGGAATTTTCGGATACGGAGAAACCGTTTTTATGTTTACAGAGCGTAAAAATTACAACGGGATTTTCATGCCAGGATATGTAAAATGGGAATCTGACTACAAACCGGAACCAGTAGGTTTGAAATTCATTGATCACATGGTAGGAAATGTAGGTTGGAACCAGATGGATGTTTGGGTAAAATGGTTTGAAGACATCATGGGATTTGTGAATTTTCTTTCATTTGACGATAAACAAATTACGACTGAATATTCGGCGTTGATGTCCAAAGTAATGGCCAACGGAAACGGAAGAATCAAATTCCCAATCAACGAACCGGCTGAAGGAATGAAGCGTTCACAAATCGAAGAATATTTGGATTTTTATGAAAGTCCAGGTGTTCAGCATTTGGCATTGGCAACAGACGATATCATCAAAACAGTTGCCGACATGAAATCGCGTGGAGTGGAATTTTTATCCGTTCCGCCGCAAGCTTATTATGATGCCATCCCAGATCGATTGAAAGATCATATGGACAAATTCAAAGAAGATATCAATGAATTGCAAAAATTGGGAATCATGATCGATGCGGACGAAGAAGGTTATTTATTGCAAATCTTTACCAAACCGGTTGAGGACCGCCCTACTCTTTTTTACGAAGTAATTCAGCGAATGGGAGCTCGCGGATTTGGAGCCGGAAATTTCAAAGCTTTGTTTGAATCCATCGAAAGAGAACAAGAAAAGCGAGGAACTTTATAAGTTTGAAATACAATAATTTACAAATAAAAATGCCTGAGAAATTGGGCATTTTTTTATTTTTTTTCTAATTTAGGCGACAAAATTAATACATGAAAAAATCTTTAATGGTTTGCTTTATTCTGATGAGCATCGGAATCTTTGCGCAAACTCCCAAGACAATTGCTCAGAAAATTACACATTTAGAAACACAAAAAGTTAATTTTCAAAAGTTTAATGTTTTAAACATTACAACTAAAAAGAATTCAAAAATTGAAAAAGCGGTTAAAAACGCAACCTTAGCAACGATTGATCAAAATTCTATTCAGTCCATTTATCAACAAAAATTAGAAACGATAGAAATTTCCATTCCTTATAATGGGAGCGTTGTAGATGTAGTTTTGTATAAAGTAAATCCTTTTTCAGAAGGATTGTATGTAGAAACTAATTTACAGAAAAATGTTCAGTATACACCTGGTATTCACTATCAAGGAATTGTAAAGGGAAACACAAATTCTGTGGCTTCCTTTAATTTCTTTGAAGACAAATTTAATGGAATTATTTCTGCAGATGATTTCGGGAATTTAAATGTCGGAAAACTGACTTCTGAAAATAACAAATCAGATTATATCGTTTATTCTGATATGAATTTGACTGAAACACCAAACTGGCATTGTGAAACCGATGATTTTGCAAAAGATCCGGCGATCGACCAACCAGAGTCCATGCATTTTGAAAAATCTTCCATGACGGAGAAATGTGTGACGATGTATTATGAATTGGATTATCATTTGTATTTCTTCAATGATTCCAGCATAGATGAAACCATGGATTGGTTGTCTTCTACTTTCAATAACATGATGACTTTGTACAACAATGACGACATTACCATTGCATTGAATCATGTTTTTATATGGGAAACCCAAGATCCATATCAAGGATCTGGAGGTTCCAGTGGATATTTGGATAAGTTCAATGAAGTTAGACCTAATTTTGCAGGAGACGTAGGCCAATTAATTGGTGCTTTTGACAATTCAGGTGGTGGTGTTGCTGCTACTATTGATGGTTTATGTAATGATTACAATTATAGCTATGCCGGTGTAAATGTTACGTATAGCGATGTTCCAACTTATTCATGGACGATCATGGTAATGACCCATGAAAATGGTCATGTTTTGGGTTCTCGACACACACATGCTTGTGTTTGGAATGGGAACAATACGGCAATTGATGGCTGTGCAGGATTTGTAGAAGGTAGTTGTCCACTTCCGGGAAGTCCGGCTGGAGGAGGTACTTTGATGAGTTATTGCCACTTACAAAGTGTTGGTATCAATTTTAATCTAGGTTTTGGTGACCAACCAAAAACAGTACTCATCAACAACATTAACAGTCAAGAATGTTTAAGTACTGATTGTGTGAGCGTTTGCTTTAACACTGTGGAAGACATCAACATTACCAATATCACGATGACAGAAGCAGTTCTTTCATGGGTAGATGCAGACGAAGATGCAGATACTTGGGAATATGCAGTTAGACCGGTAGGCAATAATGATGAATTGGTTTGGACGGAGACTTCAACTAATTTAGTGAATCTAGAAAATTTAGAACCCAACACTTTTTACAATGCTTACATCCGTAAAATTTGTGGCGACATGGTTACAGTTGAATTTTTAGAATTGTTTGTAACAGACGGTGATTTCTGTAACGGTGATATTTTAACAGACTCAGGAGGAACAACCGGCGGATATTCAAACAACGAAGATTATGTTCGTACAATTGTCCCAACCAACGCTGGAGAAAATGTGAAAATTACCTTTACTTCATTTAATGTAGAAAACAACAACGATTTCTTGTACATCCATGATGGTGTCGACACTGATGCTCCTGAGCTTTACGAAGGCGGACTTACAGGAACATTAGGTATTTCTGAAGGTCCTTTTGAGGCTACAAATGCAGCTGGTGCTATCACACTTCATTTCGTTTCAAATAATACTTTTATAAGATCTGGATGGGAAGCAGAAGTTGAATGTTTGACGTTAGGCGTAGATGATTTAGATGCGTATTTGGATTTTAGTTATTATCCAAATCCGGTCACAAACCTATTGAACATCGTTTCTAAAAACGAAATTTTAGAAGCCAGTATTTTCAATATGGAAGGGAGAAAGTTGTCCAATCAAGACATCAAAGACTTAAGTACCCAACTCGATTTATCATCTTATCCGACAGGAACTTATATCATCGAATTGAAATTCAAAGAAAAACCGGTTCAGTTTAAGATTGTGAAAAAATAAAAAATTGAATCTGAACATAAATCCCGCTGAAAAAGGCGGGATTTTTTTATCCTTAATATTGACTAATTCAAATAAAATCATGAGATTCTTTCTTCTAATTATTCCAATTCTCCTTTTGAATTGTACCTCTCATTTTAATGAACTGGATTTTCAAAAAAACTTCAAGGATGTAAACCATAAGTTTGTCGATAAAATAATGTTAGAAGAAGAAATCAATTGTTCTCTATATTTTATCAATCAAGATAACACTTTCAGTTTTCGAAATGATTGCGATAGTTTAAATCCTAAAATTCAATTGGGTAATTGGAAAGAGAAAAATGACACGACCATATTTATTGCAATTGACATTCAGCATTTTAATTTCTTTTTGGATTATAAATTGACAGGAAGAAAAAATTCTGATTATCAAATCATTATCCTACTTGATAAAACGAACAAACCTATAAAAACAATTGCGTCCAAACTAATTGGAAAAAAAACTACGACAATTAATTCAACCGGTAAAATAGAATTAAAAAAAGGTGAATATGATTCCATTTCATTTCCAATTTTAGAAAAATTGACACATAAAAAACACGCGTTATGGCTACCTGAGGAATTTGATACCTTAAGAATAATTATGGATTTTAATTTAGAGATAATAAAAGAAATTGAGCCTAAATATGATTTTACCGATAAGCAATTTCATTTGTTTACATCGGTGAGTAAAATATTTGATAAATAAAAAAAATCCCGCCTTTTGAGCGAGATTTATAGTTTGTGTTTTGTGAGTTTATTTCACGATGGTCAGTTCATCGATGATATTTTTTGCTCCCGCAAATTTATCAACTACAAACAAAACATAGCGAATGTCAACAGAAATCGTACGTTGTAATTTCGGATCAAAAATAACGTCTCCTGCCATCGCTTCGATGTTTCCATCAAATGCCAATCCGATTAACTCTCCTTTTCCATTCAATACCGGCGAACCTGAATTTCCTCCCGTGATATCGTGATCTGTCAAAAAGTTCACACGCAATTCCCCTGATTTATCAGCATATTGACCATAGTCTTTTTTATTGTACAAATCAATTAAACGATCCGGAGCATCAAATTCATCATCACCTTCTTTATGTTTGGCGATGGTCCCTTTTAAAGTCGTATAAAAATTGTCTTTGGCATCGTTTACTTTTCCTTTTCCAAGTGGTAGATCGATCACTTTTCCATAAGTCAAACGTAGTGTACTGTTGGCATCCGGATATTCGATCGGACTCAAACCAGACTCTTTCAATCCTTCTACCAACAAACGGAAAGATTTGTTGAAGCTGTCTTTTTGAGCTTTTTGCTCCGGTGTTTCTGCACGGTATCTGGTCATTAGATCCGTAGACAATTTATACAATTCATCACCTGAAATTTGCGCAGCTACAGGATTATCCAAATATTTCAACAATTCTTCTTTCTTGGTGAAAATACTCGTTCCAAAAACTTTGTTTACATAATCCTTAAATTTACCGTTTGATTTATCTCCAATTTCTTTCACATACGGAGCCAAACCGCCTTTTGCTCCTTTTGCATAATACAATTCCAATTGGGAAGCCAAAACATCTTCTTCCAACGGCATATACGCTCCTTCAAAAACTCCATTGATCATTTCTTCGATTCCCGGACGCATTTCAGCTCTTTTGGCTTCATTTTCATTTGCATATTGCTCTAAAGCTCTACCCAAATTCGCTGGTAAAGCAGCAAAAGTACTGGATCGCAAAATCGTCATTAAATAATTATTATGTCTTGCCTGTTCATTGGTTTTACTATAATAATTATCGATGATTTCTACTACATCTCCATATTTTGCTTTACGGTTTGATTTCTGAGCCCATTTGGTGAAATCTGACTCGGTTTTTCTTTTTGAATCAACTGTTTTATGTTGTTTCAAAGCTTCAATCATTCCTGCACGGTTTTTCCAATAATTGGCCAATCCTGCATATTTAGAAGCATAATCCAATCGTACTTTTTGATCTTTATCCATGTATTTTTTCAATACATCCATTCCCAGTTTGGATCCTTCCACCCATGCCGGATAAGCATAATTGATATTTTGTTCCACTCCTCCTGCCGGCATCCAGCGATTGGTTCTTCCCGGATATCCCAAAATCATCGAGAAATCTCCTTCCTCATATCCTGCCAAACTTACCGGCAAATAATGCTTAGGCTTCATTGGAACATTATCTTTCGAATAATCTGCAGGATTACCGTTCTTGTCCGTATAAACACGGAACATAGAGAAGTCTCCTGTATGACGAGGCCATTCCCAGTTGTCTGTATCTCCTCCAAATCGCCCGATCATATCCGGCGGTGTTCCTACCAATCTTACATCTTGAAAATCTTGGTAAACGAAATAATAGTATTCGTTTCCTTCAAAAAATGAACGAACTGAAACCGTGTATTTTCCACCTTCGTTGTTTTCTTGTTCGATTTTAGCGATTTCCTGATTGATGGCAGCCATGCGCTCATCTTCCGTCATTCCAGCATTTACTTTACCTAAAATTCTTTTCGAAACATCATCCATTCGGACAAAAAAGCGAACTTTTAAACTTTTGGGTTTTAATTCCTCAGCATGACTTTTCGCCCAGAAACCATTGGTCAAATGATCATTTTCAGGCGTCGACAATTCAGCGATCGCTCCGTAACCACAATGGTGATTGGTCAACACCAAACCGGTAGAGGAAATGATCTCTGCGGTACAGCCACCTCCAAATTGAACGATAGCATCCTTCAAACTACTGTTGTTGATACTGTAAATCTCTTCTGCAGTAAGCTTTAAGCCCATCTTTTGCATATCATCGATTTTCTTCCCGATGAACATCAAAAACCACATTCCTTCGTCTGCCTTTGCTTTTTGTAACGGCGCAACGAGAAACGCAATTGTTGAAAATAGTACAATTAATTTCTTCATTTTTATAAATTTTACGTGTAATTGGTTCAATTTTTCATTGAAATGTTACAAACATACTACGAATTTTCCATTGCCTAAAACAGATTGTACCTACATTTGCCAAATGGCAGGAATATATATCCACATTCCATTCTGTAAACAGAAATGCAGCTATTGCAATTTTCACTTTTCTACCCATCTCAATTCTAAAAATCAGATGGTTCAAATGATTACCAAAGAATTGGAATTGCGGAAAAATGAAATTTCAGAACCGGTTGAAACCATCTATTTCGGTGGTGGAACTCCTTCTCTACTCGATTTAAATGAGTTAAACCAAATATTGGAAATTATTTATGCTAATTTCTCCGTGATTTCTCGTCCTGAAATCACTTTGGAAGCGAATCCCGATGATTTAACTATTCTTAAAATTAAAGAAATTAAATCGACTCCCATTAACCGTTTCAGCATCGGAATTCAATCTTTTTTCAAAGAAGATTTAAAACTCATGAACCGTGCACATGATGCAAATGAAGCTTTTCATTCTATAAAATCTGTTCAAAATGCCGGTTTTGAAAACATTACCATCGACCTCATTTATGGTGCCCAAACGACTTCAGATGAAAATTGGCAGAAAAACCTGAAAATCGCCCTGGATTTGGAAGTTCCACATATTTCTTCCTATGCGCTGACCGTTGAACCCAAAACGGTTCTCGCCCATCAAATTGACAAAAACATTTTGAAAGATGTGGACGATGAAAAACAAGAACACCAATTCCAAATTTTGGTCAAAACCTTAACTGAAAACGATTTCATCCACTACGAAATCTCCAATTTCGGAAAAGACGGTTTTTTATCGCAACACAATTCCAACTATTGGAAAGGAAAACCTTACCTGGGAATTGGGCCGTCGGCGCATTCCTATGACGGGAAAAACAGAAGTTGGAACATCGCCAATAATTCGGTTTATCTAAAAAATTTAGCTGAAAATAAATTGGTTAATGAAATTGAAGTTTTAAGTGAAAATGATCGATTTAACGAATTGGTCATGATCCGTTTGCGCACCATTTATGGACTTGATTTCGAAGAAATAAAAACCAATTTCCCGGAAGAATTTGCTTCCGAATTTCTATTGGAAATCCAACTTCATTTGGAAAATGGAACCGTGAAACTTGAAAATGGAATCTATTATTTGACCGAAAAAGGAAAATTTCTGGCAGACGGAATCGCTTCCAATTTGTTTAGAATTTAACATTCCATCTTCCTTTCCCAACCATTTTATCGTATTTTGCATCTATTAAACAAAACAGTTTATTCATGAAAAAGTTCATTTTTCTCATTTTGGCAATAACCTTCTCATTTTCTATGGCACAGAAAAAATTTGATTACGAAACCCGATGGAAACAAATTGAAACCCAAGAAGACAATGGTTTGTTAAAAAGCACGTTATCTACTGTAAACGAGATTTATACGCAAGCCAAAAAGGATGAAAATTCGCAGCAAATTATTCGTTCTTTGTTGTACAAATCCAAAATTGCCATCGCAACTTCTGACGATGAAAATGTTGAACTGGACATCGTTGAGGATTTTGAAAATGAATTAGCAACGGCCAATAGCATTGATCGTGCTATTTTGAATTCCATCCTCGCTGAGTTGTACAAAACCTATTACCGGGAAAACCAATGGGAAATCAACGAAAGAACCGAAACTCTAGAAAGCACCGGAAAGGATTTCCGGTTTTGGACCGAATCTGTTTTCCGGAAAAAATCAGCGGAATTCTATTTGAAATCCATTGAAAATCAAAAAGAATTGCAAAATGAACCGATTGAAAATTGGGACTATTTGTTGAACAAATCCACCGAAACCCGAAATCTCCGTCCGACTTTGTATGATCTTTTGGCGCACCGCGCAATTCAATTCTTCCAAACGCAAAGAAATTATTATTATCGATCCAATTTCAATGCGGAAGATGAAAAATTCAAAGAAGAAAAAATCAAAGCGATTTATGCGGATTTGATCGCATTTCACCAACAAAAAAACAATGCAGATGCTTTGTTGTACAACAAATTGGAGCTTTTGAAATTCAACAAAAAGGATTTGTCTGATGCGGAATTCGAACAAAAATTATTGGAATTAAAATCCGAATTTCCTTCAACAAATTACACAGCGTATTTGCTTTTGGAATTGGCTAATTTTTATAAAAATCAAGTCAATAATTCGGATGAAAATGATTTTGAAAAACGAAAAGAATTGACTGAAAATGCTTTAAGATTTGCCAAAGAAATCACAGAAAAATTCCCTAAATCTTTGTTGAGTTCAGATGCGAAATCTATCATCGGAAAAATTGAATCACCTGATTTTGACATTCAAATAGAGTTTTATGTTTCTCCAAATCAAGTCAATCCAATTTCTGTTACCCATAAAAATTTAAACCAATTGTTTTTTAAAATTTATAGGATAGAAGCAGATCAAATGGAAGAAGTTCAACATTTCCTAAACAATTCTTACCACAATCGTTTGACCAAACTCGATACGATTTTCCATTCTTTAAAACTTGAAAAAGAATTTTCAATCAACTTAAATTCTTTTGATGATTACCAATTCCACAGGACCACAGGAAAAATGGAGGCTTTGCCATCGGGGAATTATATCCTATTGGCTTATAATCAATCTGATTTTCAGCTTGATAAAAAAGATTTCGTATTAAAATCCCAAATGTTAAATGTTTCCGATTATTCCATCGTATTTCGAAACCAGGAAATTTTGGTTGCCAATCGGAAAACCGGAACGCCTGCGGTTAATCAACAAATTGAGATTTATTCCTTGGAAAAAGGAAAAAGGGTTTTATCAAAAACAATTACGACAGATGAATTTGGGAAAGCTGATGTGAATCCTTCCAAAATTAATTACAACAATTACACTTTAAAAATCAAAGGTGAAAATGTTGAATACAACCATTACTTTTACAATTACAACCAAAATAAAGACAATTCCACCCATACTTCTACCAAATTTTTCACCGACCGTGCGATTTATCGGCCCGGACAAACCGTTTATTTCAAAGCGATTGTATACGAGGAAAATCAAGATGGAAAAAGAGCTGCTGTAAAAAATGAAGAAAATGAAATCATTTTATACGATCCAAATGGCGAAGAAATTGCAACATTGGAATTGAAAACCAATGAATTTGGATCTATAGCGGGAGAATTTGTATTGCCAAACGGTGGTTTGACGGGCGAATATTATCTGGAAGATGATTATGGCGATACTTATTATTTCAGTGTGGAAGAATACAAACGCCCGAAATTTGAAGTCGAATTTGATACCATCAAAGAAACCTTTAAGTTGGAACAAAAAGTCATCGCAAAAGGAAAAGCGATGTCATTTTCCGGTGCAAATGTGGACAATGCAAAAGTTGTTTACCGGGTTTACAGACAAGCGATTTATCCCTATTGGCCTTGGTGGAAACGAGGAACTTATCCGCAAAATGAACCGGCAGAAGAAATTGCTTTTGGAGAAACGACAACTGATTCCGATGGGAAATTTGAAGTGGAATTTACCGCAAAACCCGCTGTTTTGGGGGCTGAGGAAACTCGAAGCCCAAGAACCTATACTTATCGTGTAACCGCTGAAGTAACGGATATCAATGGCGAAACCCGAACTTCGGAACAATCGATTACCGTTGGGGATTTGCGTTACAAATTGGAAATTCCGGTTGCAGAAAAAATCAATTTGGATGAATGGGATTCCATTCCTTTCAATACGCAAAATTTAAGCGGAGAATTCGTTCCTGCAAAAGGAAAAATTACCTTGACCAAAATCAATCCGCCGGATCGCGTATTACGGAAAACGCCTTTTCAGCAAACCAATTATGAAGTGTATTCAAAAGCAGAATTCGTCAATTATTTTCCGCACGAACCTTACGGCGATGAAATGAATCCGGAGAATTGGGAAAAAGAAACACCGATTTTAAATGAAAGTTTTGATACGAATTCTTCTAAATCCCTCAAAATCAATCCGAAAAAATGGAAAGAAGGTACTTATATTTTGAAAGGATTCATCATCGACGATAAAGACACGATTCCAAACGAACGTATGGTGCAGTTGTTTCGAACCAAAAAAGAAAAACCGATTGAAAATGAAATATTTACAGTAAATCAAAACAAAACAACCTTTCAACCGGGCGACAAAGCCGAAATCCAATTCGCTTCGGCAGCAGAAAATTCAACAGCTTTGGTGGAATTGGAGCATGATGGAAAAATCATCAAAAAAGAAAAAATCCAATTGAACAACGAAGTCAAAAACTTCAGTTTCCCGATTGAAGAATCCTATCGAGGAAATGTGTTTGTTCATTATTATTTTGGGAAATTCAATACGGCAGCGTCCGGAACGCTTTCGATCCAAGTTCCGCAAAAAGATACTTCGTTGAAAATCACCACTTCTAGTCTGCGCGATAAATTGACACCGGGACAGGAAGAAACTTGGGAATTGACCGTTAGCGGAGCCGATAAAGACAAAGTTTTAGCGGAAATGGTCGCTACGATGTACGATGCTTCACTCGATCAATTCAGAACCAATTCGATTGATTTCCCGATGAAAATTGGAACCAATCAACCTCAATTCAGAGGTTGGGAAACCTATCAAAGTTTTATGAACATTGGTTTAAGCCCAATCATTGAAAATCCATATCGATATTATCAATCCAATAACTACCTTGCCTTTGACGAATTCAACTGGTTTGGATTTGGTTGGAATGTTTATCGGCTAAGACAGTATATGTCCAAACGCAAATCTGTAAATGCTTCAGAACCAACGGTTGCAGATATGTTACAAGGTCAAGTTGCCGGACTCGCGGCGGAAGAATCGTCTGATGGTCAAGTGGAATTAGAAGCAGCGACAGTTTCTCGCGTTCCATATGAAGTTGGATCTTCTTCAAATGTAGTCATTCGAGGTGCTCTCGGATTAAATGGTGGTTTAAAAAGTCCATTGTATGTTGTGGATGGTGAAATTATTACAGAAGAAGAAGTGAATCTATTGAATCCGGATTCATTTTTGGCCATTAATGTTTTAAAAGATGCTGACCAACTTGCGGTTTATGGCGCTCGCGGCGCAAATGGAGTTATAATCATCACGACCAATAAAGGACAAGAAGATTTAAACCAAGTTCAAGCCAGAAAGAATTTACAAGAAACCGCATTTTTCTACCCACAATTAAAAACGGACGAAAAAGGAAATATCAAAATTCAATTTACTGTTCCGGAAAGTTTGACCCAATGGAAATTTATGGCAACTGCTCATACGCCGGAGTTGAATACGGGTTATTATGAAGCGATGGTCAGAACACAAAAAGATTTGATGGTGGTGCCCAATCCACCGCGATTTTTACGGGAAGGCGATCAGATTACCTTTTCCTCCAAAGTCACCAATCTTTCTGAAAAAGCCCTGAATGGTCAAGCCAAATTGATGCTGTTTGATGCGTTTACGATGCAGCCGATTGATGCCGAATTTGGGAACACCAATGCTACGCAAAACATCAGTGTTTCACAAGGTAATTCTCAAAATGTTGTTTGGAATCTGAGCATTCCGAAAACGCATCAGGCGATTGTGTATCGGATCGTCGCTTCGGCAGGCGATTTCTCGGATGGTGAAGAATCGGCTTTGCCTATTTTGTCCAACCGAATGATGGTAACGGAAACTTTACCGATTTACATCCGGGAAAACCAAACGAAGACGTTTAGGTTGGATAAATTGAAAAACAATGCATCGAATTCATTGGACAATTTCAAATTGACATTTGAAATGACGACCAATCCGATTTGGTACGCGATTTTCTCACTTCCTTATCTGCGCGAATATCCATACGAATGTTCGGAGCAGGTTTTCAGTCGTTTATACGGAAATTTGATTTCGCAGCATATCATCAATTCCAATCCGAAAATCAAAACGGTTTTTGACGATTGGAATAAAAAAGGCGAATTGAAATCCAAATTGGAACAAAATGAGGAATTGAAATCTTTGTTATTGGAAGAAACTCCTTGGGTACGACAAGCGGAAAATGAAGAAGAACAAATGAAACGCATTGCCGTTTTATTTGACCTCAATAAAATGCGAAACGAACTCCAATCGGCCTTCCAAAAATTGAAAGGAAAACAATATGATTCCGGTGGATTTCCTTGGTTCAACGGTGGCGATGAAAGCCGATACATCACCACACATATCGTTTCGGGATTTGGGCATTTGGAGAAAATGGGAATTGATTTGAATGAAAATTTGAACGTGGATGTAAACGAAATCATCGAAAATGCAATTGATTTCATCGATGAGGAAATGGCGAAAGAATACGATAAATATTTGGCCAATAAAAAGTTGACTCCTTCCATTTATAACGGGATTCAATATCTCTATGCGCGAAGTTATTTCTTGGAGAAATATCCGCTCGACGACAAAGGAACCCAACTGAAAAATTACTTTTTGAAGGAATTTGAAAAAGAAGATTTAAGTCAGAATTTACAAACCCAAGCGATGTTGGCGTTGATTTACAACCGATATGGACAGAAGGACAAAGCCGAAAAATTATTGAGATCAATTAAAGATAATTCGACGGAAAGCGACGAAATGGGAATGTATTGGAAATCGAACGTAGCCGGATGGTATTGGTACCAAGCACCGATTGAAACCCAAGCGATTTTAATCGAAGCTTTTGATGAAGTGATGAACGATATAGAATCGGTAGAAAGTATGAAAGTATGGCTCTTAAAAAACCGTCAAACTAATCAATGGGAATCGACCAAAGCGACAACCGAAGCGGTTTTTGCCTTAATGAGTACCGGAAAAGATTGGACAAATGCAGAAGAAGGAATTTCGGTGAAAATCGGTGGAGAAAATTTAGATTTGAAGAAACTAGAAAAAGCACCGCAAAGCGGAAGTGGTTATGTGAAAACAAGTTGGAACAAAGCTGAAATCAAACCTGAAATGGCAACAATTGATGTTCAGAAAACTTCGCCGGGCGTGGCTTGGGGAGCAATGTATTGGCAATATTTTGAAGATTTGGATAAAATTACCGTTGCCGAAACCGGAGTGAAATTCAGAAAAGAATTGTTCCTGAAAAAGAATTCGGACAAAGGTCCGGTTTTGACAAAAATTTCGAGCTCCACTCCTATTCAGATTGGTGATTTAATTACCGTAAGATTGGAAATTCAAACCGACAGAGAGATGGAATTCGTCCATATCAAAGATATGCGTGCGAGCGGATTTGAACCGGTAAACGTTTTATCTTCCTACAAATGGCAACAAGGCATGGGCTATTATGAAAGCACACGTGATGCAGCAACAAGCTTTTTCATAGACCGTATGCCAAAAGGAACCTATGTGTTTGAATACGATGTACGTGCGAACAACGCCGGGAATTTCTCCAATGGAATTACTTCGCTCCAAAATATGTATGCGCCGGAATTGAGTTCGCACAGCGAGGGAATACGGGTGGAGATTAAGTAGGAAAATTGTTGAGTGGTTGAATTGGTGAGTTCTTATCAATTTTAAAATAAAAAAGCCGTCTCGGTCTAACCGAGACGGCTTTTTATGATTTTGAATTGATTTTATAATCCGCTTAAATCACAAGCTTGTTCCAAACCAGATTTAACCTCAGACCAGCTCGCTCCATTCAATGGAACATTTTCAGTTTGTCCTGCAACTGTTACACGGTAAAAATCATCACCATCTGTGTAACAATACTTAGCAGTGATGATCATGTTACAATCAAAACAATCTTCACTTCCGTTATCATCATCACTTGAACAATTGATAAAAGCCAAAGAAGAAGCGACTGTCAATAAAATAAAAGTCAATTTTTTCATAGTTAATTAAATTTAATAGTTTTTAAGAAGCGCCAAAAATACCATTTTTTATTAAATCTTAAATATTTATTAAAATTTTCTAATTTTCCTCTTAAAATTTTATATATGAATTTCTTTCTATAACTTATTATCAGCGGAATAGCGTTAAATGTTAAAATTTTCACCTATGAGAATTATCTTTAACCAAATCTTTATATTTATTCGAATTAATTCAAAATCCCAATGGCATGGCATCTTCAAAAAAACAATTGTCCGAAAAAGAAAAAACAGAAATACTTCAAATTTTGCAAACCAGATTTGAAAAAAATGAAAAGCGACACAAAGGTTTAGATTGGAATAAAGTCAAAGAAAAATTGGAATCCCGGCCTGAAAAAATTTGGACTTTAACCGAAATGGAAAAAACAGAAGGAGAGCCCGATGTAGTGGATTTTGATAAAAATTCTGGCGAATTTATTTTCGCAGATTGCTCCGCAGAAAGCCCAAAAGGAAGACGTAGTATTTGTTATGACCGTGCTGCATTGGATGCGAGAAAAGAACATAAACCCAAAAATTCTGCAATGGATGTGGCAAAGGAAATAGGCATCGAAATGCTGACAGAGTCCGATTATAGAAAGTTACAGGAATTGGGAGAATTTGATTTAAAAACTTCCAGTTGGGTTTTGACTCCTGACGAAATCCGAAAAAAAGGAGGCGCCATTTTCTGTGACCGCCGCTACGGGACCGTTTTTATGTACCACAACGGAGCCGATTCTTATTATGCAGCGCGTGGTTTTCGGGGAAAATTACGAGTATAAAAAATTCTCTGATCGAAATAATCAGAGAATCTATTTTATTATGTTACAATTAATTTTCAACTTCTTTCACAGTGGCATTTGGAGCATGATTGGCCACCGACTGAATTCCATTTTTTGCACCTGACTCATTTTCATACATTTGGCTCGTACCGACTACTTGACCGTTGGAGGCTTTCAAATTAAACATCCATTTTCCGGAATCGGATTGTTTCAACTCAAACATGGAAGGATCTTGCGAATTCTTTTTCACAGATTCAATCCCGTTTTGACAATTGGCTTTTTGCGAATAACCCTGACTAGCCAAAATATTTTGTCCGTTATTGGCTTTTAATCTGAACCGAAATTCTCCGGCTTTGTCTTGATACATTTCAAACATTTTTTTCATTTTTTTGGTTGAATTGCCAATTTACAAAAAATAATAAAAAATATTCATTGCGAAATTCTTAATTTTAAATGATGGAATGTAATTGAGATGAAATTATTCTTTTTGTTTTTTGTGTTTTTTATTGGGTTCCAAACTTTATTCAGCCAAGTTATTTTCAGTAGCGAATGGAAATCGGATGCCGATGTAATTGTCTATGTAACCGAATGGAAATCGGACGCTGATTTAATCGTTTTTAAAACCGATTGGAAAAGCGATGCTTCGGGACAAAACAATGGAATTTGGTTTTTTACCGAATGGAAATCGGACGCCAAAAAGAAAATTTATTTTACGGATTGGAAAAGCGATGCCGATGTTATCATTTATTTCTCCGAATGGAAGTCGGACGCCGGCTGGCAAAACAAATCCAAACAACATTATTTTTATTGATTTAAACAAAAGCACTAAATCCGGTGATGGAACGTCCGACGATCAAAGTATTAATTTCTTTGGTTCCCTCATACGAATAAATCGCTTCGGCGTCCGCCACAAATCTTGCCACGTTATGTTCCAATAAAATTCCGTTTCCGCCCATCACTTCTCTTGCTCCTCGCACGATATCGCGCGTTCTCAACGTACAAAATACTTTCGCCAAAGAAGCGTGCTCGTCCAACAATCTATCTTCATCCTGCAATTCCGACAAACGGAAAACCAAAGTTTGCATCGCGGTCAAATTGGATAACATTTCCACCAAATGATTTTGAATCAATTGAAATGAAGCAATCGGTTTCCCAAATTGTTTTCGTTTCCGTGTATAATCCAAAGCATTTTCATAAGCGCCTCTCGCACAGCCTACTGCCATCCAAGCCACACCGGCTCTAGTCATGCGCAAAACGTTTGCGGTATCTTTAAACGAATTGGCATGCGCAAGTCGGTCCTTCTCCTCTACTACACAATCTTTTAAAGTAATCAATCCATTTTGGACAATTCGAAGCGCCATTTTTCCTTTAATTTTCTCAACTGAAAAACCAGGATTTTCTTTTCTGACCAAAAATCCTTTGACTTCTCCATCCTCCAAATCTCTCGCCCAAATCACCACTACATCCGCAAAAGTCGCATTACCTATCCATTTTTTCTGACCATTTAGCACCCAACCATCCGTCGTTTTTTGACAAGTCGTCGTCAATCCGCCTGCTGCGCCCGATCCTACTTCCGGTTCCGTCAAGCCAAAAGCACCGATTTTCTCAAATTTATTCATCGCCGGAAGCCATTCTTGTTTTTGTTCCTCAGATCCACAGAGATAAATGGATCCCATCGTCAATCCGCTTTGCACCCCAAAAAAGGTAGCGATCGAAGCATCCACTCTCGCCATTTCATTTGCCAGTACACCTTCCATCAAAAATGGTAAATTGGGACATCCATATCCTTCATAGGTCACACCAGCAAGTCCGAGTGCACCAAATTTTGGGATGAGTTCATGTGGAAATTCATCTTTTAACCAATATTCGTTCACAATAGGCGCAACTTCCGTTTCCATAAAATTCCGAACTTTCAATTGTAAGGCGCGCTGATCAGGTGTGAGTTTATCGCTCAATTCATAAAAATCGGGATTGATTTCGGGCAGTTCTTTTTTCTTTTTAGTCGAATTCAACATTTTCATCAAACTATTCAATTGGTTGTCATCCAGTTGCGCAAATTTTTCCATGGCTTCTGCCAGATTTACTTTTTCGTTTAGTTTGGCCAATTGATTCATATCGATTTTTTGGAAAAGTCGATAACCTTGTTTGATGTTTTGAAAGAATCCCATGATGACGCATTTTAATGAATGTTGAATGTACAATTAATTCGCCAAAAACTTTTAGAAAATAAAAAAGTCGGCATAAAACCGACTTTCAAAATATAATGATTTCAATTTTTTACTGAAAACGATCTGCAACTTTCTGCGAAATTCCGGTGTTGTTGTATCCGCCATCGTTGTAAAGATTTTGCATCGTCACACGTTTGGTCAGATCAGAGAACATGGCCACTATATAGTTAGCACAATCTTCCGCAGTGGCATTTCCAAGCGGAGAAATTTCGTCAGCAAATTTCATAAATCCACCAAATCCTTTCACGCCTTGACCGGCTGTAGTTGCGGTTGGAGACTGAGAAATCGTGTTGACACGTACATTTCTTTCCGTTCCCCAATAGTAACCAAAACTTCTGGTAATCGACTCCAAATAAGCTTTGTTATCCGCCATATCGCTATAGTCCGGAAAAGTACGTTGCGCTGCGATATAGGTCAAAGCCAAGATGCTTCCCCATTCGTTCACCGCGTCTTTGTCCCAAGCTGTTTTCATCACTTTGTGGAAAGAAACCGCCGAAATGTCCCAACCTTTGGTCAAAAAATTATAATCCAAATCGGTATAATGTTTTCCTTTTCTCACATTCACACTCATCCCGATAGAATGCAAAATGAAGTCAATTTTTCCGAATTTCTCGATCGCTCTGTCAAACAAATTGGAAAGGTCTTCCATAGAAGTGGCATCTGCTCCGACAACTTCAGAACCTGTTTTTTCGGCCAAACCGTTCAATTCGCCCATTCTAAGTGCAACAGGTGCGTTTGTTAAAATAAATTCCGCTCCTTCTTCGTGGCATTTTTCTGCTGCTTTCCAGGCAATTGAATTGGCGTCTAGCGCACCGAAAATAATTCCTTTCTTTCCTTTGAGTAATCCGTGTGACATATTCTTAATTTTTAATTCTGAACCAAAAGTAAATAATTTTGTTGGATGTTGGGGAAAAATGATGGATGATGGTGGATGGTAGATGGACTGTAAATTAATTACTCAACAACTTTCCCACTCAATAAATCAAAACACTCCCACTCTATAACTTAATCAATATCCAAAAGTGCTTCCAATTCTGGATGGTTAAACAGATGCGAATAAATCTCCATTTTTTCAGATTGGAACAAGCAAATTCCACTGACAAATAAATCGGTGAAATGTTGGGACTCTAGATCCAATATACCAAATTGGTCGGTTGCTTCGTTGGTTAGAATTACACCTTTGCGCATTTGATCCTGCGCATTGATCCTGTAATTCACCAAATCTTTTTCGTAAATATCCCGATGAAACTTATCCTGAATTCCGACAAATTTATCGATCTGATTATAATTGGGTTTTCCACGCATCCACCAAAGCGGCTCACGTCCTTTGAACAAAAGTCCGTCTTGCGTTTCTTCGGCATAACCGATGATTCGGGCATTTAAGCGGAGACGGTATTTATTTTCAGTAATCATTTAATATACAATTTGAATTGTAAATACTTATTTTGATTGTTTGGTGTTTGAAGGATGAAATAATTTTCTTCTTTTTTGATGATTTCATAATAATATTCTTCTCCAACTCTACTGTAAGCGTTTTTCATGATATTATTACTTTCAATAAAGATTAGTTTAAAGGAATGCTCATTTAACCATTCTAATTTGGTTTTTGAAAATGTGCCATCTTCAAAACTTTCAACCCATTCTCCATTTGAAATTTCAACATTTGTGATTTCCTTATTAAAAAGGTAATAATAATTTTCATGATTTATAAATTCTCGTAATCCTTTAGAAGAAATAACTGACTTTTCAGGTTGGTTTAAATATGTAGCTTCATTAGTATCTAAAGGATCTACTTTATCAAGAATGGCCATAAATTCAGGACATTGTTTTTGATATCTATAGTAAATACGATCAATAATTCCATTAATATCTGATTCATTTTGCTTTTCAAGGTAGGGATACAAATAATTGACATTTGCATTTTCTACTCTTATGGAATCATTTTGTAATTTGTTCTTATTTAAATAATCACACATATTCTGGATTATTATTTCTTCCTCATCTAAATTTGATTGGGCATTTAAACTTATGATAGGAATTAACAAGAAAATCCATTTCAATTTTTTCATTTCTAAAATGTTTGTATGTAAATATAACCAAATACGCTAATTTTGGCTCGATGTACAAAAAAGTTCCAAAAAAAAGATACGCTATCACGCTGGGTTTGGTAGAGAAATTTATTTCTAAAGACGAAAAGATTTTGGATTTGGGTGTAGAAAATCCTTTGTCCAATTTGATCAGAGAAAAAGGCTATCAAGTTCAAAATACAGACGGTGAAGATTTAGATGATGAATTTCTACAATTAAAAGAAATCGATGCTGATGTTGTGACGGCTTTTGAGATTTTGGAACATTTGCTAAATCCATATTCGGTTTTAAAAAATCTGCCTGGGAAAAAATTATTGATTACCGTTCCATTACAGCTTTGGTTTGCAGCGCCTTATCGAAATATGAACGACATCAGAGACTGGCATTACCATGAATTTACCGATTGGCAATTGGATAGGCTTTTGGAAAAAACCGGATGGGAAATCAAATTCCGTAAAAAATGGACAAACCCTGCCGGTAAAATCGGAGTCCGACCTTTGCTTAGAAAAATTACACCACGCTATTATGCTGTTTATGCCGAACGAAAATAAGTTCAAATACAACATCATCATTCCTGTTCACAATGAAGAAAAATACATTTCTAATTGTTTGAATTCTATCGTGAACCAAACCCATTTACCTCAAGAAGTCATCGTGGTCAATGATAATTCGACCGATGATTCAGAAAAAATCATCCAAGAATTCGCTCAAAATTATTCTTTCATAAAATCGATCAATTCTGAAAATCATTCCACCGATCATCTTCCCGGAAGTAAAATCGTCAATGCTTTTTATAAAGGATTTGAACATCTTAAAAATGAATGGGATGTCATCGTAAAATTGGATGCCGATGTGATTTTGCCTTCCAACTATTTTGAAGAAATCTTGGCAGCATTTGAATCAGATCCCAAAATCGGAATTGCAGGAGGATTGGCTTTTGTAGAGCAAAACCGAAAATGGGTGTACGAAAAAATTGGTAACAAAAAACAGGTACGAGGACCTTTTAAATCTTATTCAAAAGATTGTTTTGAAAAAATTGGCGGATTGAAAAAATCCATCGGTTGGGACACTGTCGACGAACTATTGGCAAAATACCATGGATTTGAGGTGAAAGTTTTACCTGAATTGGAAGTGAAATTGCAAAAACCTACCGGCCTGAATTATCAAAAAATTCATCTTCAAAAAATGGGAGAAAGTTTTTATAAAATGGATTATGGATTCATCATTTCTTTCATCGCAGCAGCCAAATCGAGTTGGAAATCGAAACAGCCTTTGAACCTTTTTTCTATTTTAAAAAGCTACACAAATCATCTTTTAAGCTCTGATAATAAAATAGTTACAAAAGAAGAAGGGAGATTCATCCGCAAGCAACGTTGGAATGGAATTCTTAATGCTTTGACAAATCGTAGCCAATAATTTGTTAAAGGAAAAATTCGCAAATACTAATTCCATTACTTTGTCGTTAAGTATGCAGAGAAACAATCTCATATTAGTAGTTTTTTTTAGCTTTTTGGGTGTTGCTCTCGCTCAGGAAAAAAACATCAAAGTTCAAGTCATTATAGATGATGGGCAAGAAGAACACCCGGGAAGCGTCTACATTACTAACTCACGCACCCAACAAACAAAATTCTCCAATACAGAAGGAATCGCTGAAATGCTGATTTCGGAAGGTGACGTATTGGAATTTCATTCCGAATTTTATGAAAACCGTAATTTCACCATCTCTCCTACTATTTTTCAAAATGGTCAGGTTACCATTCATCTCAACCCGAAAATCATCGTTCTAGAACTAGCGGAAATTTCCGATTTTAAATTGACCGGCGATTTAGCAAAAGATGCCAAAAATGCCAAATATGTGGACAAAGCCACCATCGTTTATAATAATTTAGGTATTCAAGAAAAAGAAGTTCCCAAACCCAGTCCATTTGGTAGATCTGTACGGAAAGGAATTTCAGTTGATAAAGTAATCGGCGCGATCAATGGTTATAACAAAAAGCAAAAAGCCAACAAACTATTTGAACGCAAACAAAATGAAATGAACTGGGTTCAATCCAATTGGAAAGAAAATTATTTTACCGATTCTTTAAAAATCCCTCAACATAAAATTCAAGAATTCATTTACTTTGTGTATGAATCCTCCGATATTTACGATAAAATCAAGAAAAATCAATACGTGGAAGCAGAAAATTTATTGACCAAATACAGCATCATTTATTTAAATCGATTGAATTCAAAATTGCTGACTGAATGAGATTACCCGTATTTTTCTTATTTGCTATTCTAATTTTTTCTCAAATTCAAGCCCAAGAAAAAATCGTTCATGGTGTCATCATCATCGACCTAAATGATGCTTCTCCGGAAGGAATTTACATCACCAATTCCCGTACGAAATTCACAACGATTACCGATTTGACAGGGAGTTTTTCACTCAGAGCTGAAGCTGGAGATAGTTTGCTCATACAATCTACTTTTTACGAGTCTCGTCGGTTCTATCTTACAGAAAATTTGATGAAAAAAGATTTTCTGAATATCCATCTGAACATCCAACCCATTGCGCTCGACGAAGCCGTCATCATGCCCAAACTCACCGGATTTCTCGACATCGATGCCGCAAATTACAAACCCGGAAAAGATCCTATTGCCGATTTGTACAAAGAACTCGGCGTAAATCCCGATGCCTCTAAACTCCGCGATTCATCTGACTTTACCATGTGGAAAGACGTTTCTCCATTTCATTTGAACGTGGATAAACTTTACGAAGTTTTTTCTGGAGATTTGCGCCGAAGACAGAATTTATACGCTTTTGAAGGTCGGGAAACCAAAATTCTACACATTCGTGAATATTTCGGTGACGAATATTTCATGAATGAACTCCAAATTCCGCAAGAGAAAATCAGAGAATTTGTCTATTTCTCCTACGAAACCACAAAAATTCCGACTTTTTATGCAAACGGAAATTTTTTGAATATCATGAAAGAATTGTCCAATATGGCGCCGGTTTATCTCTCACGACTGAACGCTTGGCAACACAATAATTAATAAATTTATCGTAATATTAAACTCGATTTAATCCTATATGAAATTACGTTCCGCTCATCTGACGCGCTATATTTTGCCACTTCGCGAAGGAGGTTCCCTACCTGCTTTAGCCGAAGCTGATGATGACTTTAAATACGTCGTCAAATTCAAAGGCTCCGGCCATCGAGAAAAAGCTTTGATAGCCGAATTCCTCGGAGGCGAAATCGCTAGAAAATTAGGTTTTAAAATTCCTGAATTGGTTTTACTCCATCTCGACGAAGCCTTTGGTAGAACGGAAGGCGATGAAGAAATTCAAGATTTATTACAAGCCAGCCAAGGTTTGAATCTCGGTTTGCATTTTCTTTCCGGCGCGATCAATTATGACCCAAATGTAATGAAAGTCGATCCCGATTTGGCTTCCAAAATCGTTTGGATGGATGCGTTCATTACCAATGTCGATCGGACTTTCAGAAACACCAATATGCTGATGTGGCACAAAGAACTTTGGCTCATCGACCATGGTTCTGCTTTCTTTTTTCACCATAGTTGGGAGAATTGGGAGAAACACGCAAAAAGTCCGTTTGCCTTTATCAAAGACCATGTTCTTTTGAAAGAAGCAAGCGAATTGGAAAAAGCAGATGAAACATTCAAACAGTTAATAACCGATTCATTTTTAATGGATTTGGTGAATGAATTGCCGGACGAATGGTTGAATTTCGATCCGGATTTGACACCGGAAACGATTCGAAAAGTCTATTTTGACTTTATGAAATTGCGATTGGAAAACACGGAAATATTTATAAAAGAAGCCCAAAATGCAAGACAAAATCTTATATGAATATGCCGTCATCCGGATTTTCCCAAAAGTAGAACGGGAAGAATTCATCAACGCCGGAATTCTCATCTATTCGAAACAAGCCAAAAAACTATTGGTCAAAACCTATTTCAACGCAAAAAAGTTTGCTGCTTTTGAAACGGAATTGGATCCCGAACAAGTTCAGTTGAATTTAAAATCCTTTGAATCCATCGCAAACGCTGACTCAAATGGAGGACCGATTTCCAAAATGGATGCTCCTTCCCGCTTCCGCTGGATGACCGCTGTCAGAAGTTCTTGTGTCCAAACTTCTCGACCGCATCCCGGATTTACAGAGGATTTAGAGAAAACATTGGAGAGATTGTTTGAGGAGTTGGTGGTTTGAGGTATGATTTACGACGTTCGAAGTAAGAAGTTGGTTGAAATATTTTTGTAGAATATTCGTTTTCAATAAATGAAAAATTGGAACAGAATATTTTATGGATTAGGTATATTACCTTGGGTAGCTCTCATTCCATTATTAACCTTTTATTTTCACGCAGCAATAATTTTAAGAAGATTACCATCATATAATTATCCCGATCCTAAAGATCTTGATTTTTATGAGTCTTATAGAAAAATCATTGATCCTACATCAGACTTATGGGGATATTCATTTTTACTATGGATTATATTATTAATCATTTATTCCATTTTACAGAGAAAAAAATTTAATTGGAAACCTATAATATTTAGCGGCTTTGGGCATTTGATGGTAATTTTTCAATTCTTCAATGGTGTAATTGGATGGTATATTGATTAAAATCCCCTCACAAATTACGGCTCGTAAATATCTTTAATCTGTTTTCTATCGTCTATTTTCTAAGTCAAAGATAACTCTCAAACGTAAACGCACAAACCGAAAAAGGATCAGCGCCTGAAAAAAGTTCTTGAATCAATCGGATGCATTGATTTCGGTTGCAAGTACATTGATGGATACCATTTTTGGGAACATCTGGAATTTCGACGAGCCAAAGAAATTTATTGTATTTGGAGAATTGAACGACGATGTTTTGATCATTCACAATTCCGAAACTGCTTCCATCGTCTTCCGGTAATTGTTCAAAAATCTCCAAAGCTTGTTCGAGAACCGCTTCCAACGGAAAATCCATCGGCACTTTTAGTTCGTCAGATATATTTTCAAAAAATAATTTCATGTATCTTTCTAGTAACTAGTAATTGGTGAATAGTGATTAGCAAAATATAAATATTATCCTACATCAAACCTCCATCATCCATCTTCCATCATCCATCTTCCATCTTCCATCCAAATTTATAAAATTCCACAACATGGAGATAATTCCTACGATAATTCTTAATTTAGCGCTCAAATTAGAATAAATAAATAACAGATGAAATTTGATATCGTAGTCATAGGAAGTGGTCCCGGCGGATATGTAGCAGCCATCCGAGCAGCACAGTTGGGAAAAAAAGTAGCCATCGTAGAGAAAGCCGAATTAGGCGGAATCTGTCTGAATTGGGGTTGTATCCCGACCAAGGCGCTTTTAAAAAGTGCGCAGGTTTTCAAATATTTTAACCACGCCGAGGAATTTGGTTTCAACAAACCAAGCGATTTGACTTACGAATTTGGAAACATCGTTCAGCGCAGCCGAGGCGTTGCCGACACGATGAGTAAAGGTGTTCAATTCTTGATGAAGAAAAATAAAATCGAAGTCATCAAAGGTGAAGCAAAAGTTCGTCCCGGAAAAAAAGTAATGGTAAAAGGTGATGATGGTGTTTCCAACGAAATTTCTGCAGATCATATCATCATCGCAACCGGTGGTCGTTCCCGTGAATTACCGGCTTTGCCACAAGATGGAAAAAAAGTAATCGGATACCGCGAAGCTTTGGTTTTGCCGGAACAACCCAAATCGATGATCGTCGTAGGAAGCGGTGCGATCGGCGTTGAATTTGCACATTTTTACCATACGCTTGGAGTCGATGTAACCATTGTCGAATTCCTACCGAGAATCGTTCCAGTAGAAGACGAAGATGTTTCCAAACAATTGGAAAAATCTTTCAAAAAAGCCGGAATCAAAATCATGACCAGTTCAGAAGTTACGGCTGTTGACACTTCAGGAAACGGCGTGAAAGCAACAATTAAAACTGCAAAAGGCGAAGAAACTTTGGAAGCTGATATCGTACTTTCAGCAGTTGGTGTAGTAGCAAACATTGAAAATATAGGTCTGGAAGACGTTGGTATCCAAACCGAAAGAGGAAAAATCAAAATCAACGATTATTGCCAAACCAACGTTGCCGGATATTATGCGATCGGCGATGTGGTTCATGGTCAGGATTTGGCGCATTTGGCATCTGCACAGGCGATTTTATGTGTAGAGAAAATTGCAGGCGAACATGTGGAACCGATTGATTTCAATAACGTTCCGGGATGTACGTATTGTTCGCCGGAAATTGCGTCTGTCGGATATACAGAAGCCAAAGCAAAAGAAGCCGGATACGAAATAAAAGTCGGAAAATTCCCATTTTCTGCCAACGGAAAAGCGGTTGCAAATGGTTCAAAAGACGGATTTGTAAAAGTGATTTTCGATGCGAAATATGGTGAATTTCTAGGTTGTCATATGGTTGGAGATGGTGTAACGGAAATGATTGCAGAAGCGGTTGTTGCACGTAAATTGGAAACGACTGCACACGAATTGATGAAATCCATTCATCCGCATCCGACGATGTCAGAAGCCATTATGGAAGCAGTGGAAGATGCTTACGGACATTCGATTCATATCTAAATTAGTAATTAGTAAAAAGTAATTGGTAATTAGCCATAAAAATAAAACGGTGGGAGAAATTCTCGCCGTTTTTTTTTTGTAGCAATTCCGGCTGTTCGTTTCTATCTTTTTCCAATTTCTCGTTTTTTGTCAGCAGATAAAAGGAGTTCAATAGATTTCCACTCTTTTTTCTGCACAAAAATTCTCGCCTCCGGAAAAAGGATATCCACTTCCATCCGGGCTATTTTTGATTCAAGGTTTAAAATTTAAAGTTCAATGTTTGAAGAACTTAAAATCAAATACAAAATATTTAATACTTACTCGTAGTGCATTGTTAAACCAATGTAATTTTTATATTGTTCATTTTCCTGTTAAAAAGAAAAATATTGACAAATTGGATAAAAGTTAGAGTTGTTATTTTACTCAATATCCTTGTTTTAAAACCATTAAAGGATTTTGCATAATTTGAAGAAATCTGTTTGCACCTGGGTGGATAAATAACCTCTGTCTCCGATTAATATACCATTGTTCATTTGATGCTTAATATCCTGCAAAAAATGAATATCTTGAATGCTTGCTGTAGAAATATCAAAACTTTGGAAAACTCCGGAAACAGAACAAACTGCATGTAATTTGTAACCATAATAATATCTCGATTGAGAAGCGCAATAACCTTTGCTGGGAAACGAAAATTCATTTTCCTTACAAATTTTAGAGCGGTTCGCTCTTGCGTTTTTGCAGATTTCTAAAGGCATCGAATCTACAATAAAAGTGGTTTCCATCTCATTAAATTTAGCAACCATAAGTTTTCTAATATTTTCCAAGTGTAAGAAAAGCTTTCTTTTTCTGCGATTAAACACACTTCTCTCAATCATTCCCTTTAGTTTTGAATTAGAGAGGTATCTAAACAACTGATATTCTGAATCTATCGATAAATATTCTGCAGAAATATTTATTGAAATGAGTTCTAAATCAGATAATTTTGGTTTAATTGGTTTGAAATAAAAATTTTCTTTGATGGTTAATTTTCTTAATTCCTTTAAAATAAAATCGTAAATTGCATCTAGGTTATTCATAATGTATTAGATTGGTAGTCAATACAATATACGGAATTTTCGTATTATGAGTAACCTTTTTTATAATGCACTACGGGTGTAAATATAAAAACTATTTCTGATAAAATTTCTCATCAAATGCCTCCTGCAAATTGTTTGGCTCTTTTCTTTTTTTGTTATTTAATTCGTGACGGGTCGTTGAAGAGGTTACATAGGCCGATTTTCTCGTACTTTGCAAATTACCTATGGGACGATTTTCTTCTAGAGTTCTAAACGGCGTAAACGAAAGATTGTCCATCACATTAAAATTACCATCTTCAGGAACTTCTTGTTTAAATATTTTGATTTTAGCTACCGTGCGAAATGGCGATAGTTCTTGAGACCATTCTTCTGTAAGATCATTAATTGGCATTTTTTTCAAATCGTTACATAATTGAATTTGTAGATTGAATGTAAGATCGTTTTTTGCGATCTCTTTAATAATAGCTTTTCTGTAAGGCCAATCTTCGCTGTCAATATCAATATCCTTATCAATAATTAAGTTTTTCGTTTCGTCAGTAGGTTCAATTCTTACTTTTGCCATATAATCTCCGTGACGAACTGCGCCCATACTGTAATACTTGTATAAAAAACTGTTAATTGATGGGATTTTTTCAAAAGTTTTTAGTGCGGCTAATTCTTTTAATGCTTCGAAATTTGGGAAAGCTTTTTTATTTTCTGTAACCCAGATTGAAGCAAATTCCAATTTTCCTAATGCACCTTTTTCAAAAAAATCGGTGATTTTAAGAAACAGTTTGGAGATGAAAACATAATGTTCCGCAGTATTGCAAAAAAATACCGGATTATTGATTAGGTTGAAATCCACATTTGGTGATGACTCTTCACCAGGAGCAACTTTTTTGCCTTCAATTCCAAAAATTTTAAGTGCAAAACCTTGCGCATTTCCACTTAGTTTATCAGGCAACACACGAGAGGATCCGTTTGAAAAACGAACCACCGCTTCGTGTTTTCCTGCATTTTTATAAATACCTTGAGCCAATTCTTCAGGCAAATTAGGCAGAATTTCCACCTCTGCCTTTAATGCTGCATAGCCATTGGCGTGCGCATCTCTTGTATAATTATGAGCGCGGCTTAGTTGCGGCGTGTTTCGAATATAATCTACAATATCCTTATTAATTTTATTGATATACTCTTCGAAATTTTCAGGAATTTCTTCCAATTTATAATCATATTTAACGTATTCCATGCAATTAGATTTTTTTGTTAGTGATTTTAAAAAAAAAAAATAGTTAAATTTTTATAAGTATTAATTTAATTCACTGATCCATTTGAGAGCTGAAAGACTTGGGATAAAGCAATATTCACCACCTTTCACGATATTATAAGTTTGTAAACCTCGGTATCTTTTTATTAGCGGGTCTGCAGGCATACTGAACAAACTATTTTGATCTTGCAAACCAACCATAGGATCTTTTTCACTACCCAGATTTTGTGAATTGCCATCATTAATCCATTGTTTTTGCAAAAATTCCAAAGTCCCCATTGCATTCGCGCTAATTCCCATAAAATATTGACCGCGTTCTTTACCGTCATTTTTTGTCACTTCCGGCGGAACAATATCCCCAAAAGTTACGCTGCGACGTATAATGCGGTGAAGCCTTTCATCTTCCAAGACAAAAGTTTTGGAATCTCGCGGATTCATCCTGCGGATGTGAGAACTGAAAGGACATTTTTTTCCAAACTCATCGTTCTTAAATGAAAAATTATTATTTTTTTCAGGATTTTCTCCAAGCACTTTATCATCTTTTTCTGGCGATAAAACTAGTGGAGCTCCGCTTCTCCATCTGCCTACCATTTTCGCAGCCAAAAGTTCGCCTTCTTCTGGAGAAGAACTATTTTCCTTAATGAACTGGTTAAACTCTGCAACCTGGCTTTGATATTTTCTAAAAATCATAAAAGACCCATTCTTCCCTAAAATGTCCGGCTGAGGAAAAGGTTTTGTAATATCACCTTCTCCTGGATAACCTAATATAAATTCGCCAGCTGCAATCGGGCGGTCAAAACCTTGAGGTACATCAATCCCACTACCTTCAACTTCGGGATTACTGATTCCATCGCGAAAACCGAAAACATTTTTCACCTCTTCTGTAGCACCAAAATCTTCACTCACCAAAACTTCAACTCCATTGTTTTCCGAAATTTTAGTACGAAATTCTTCCAATTTGCTTTTCCAATCGGCTTCATTATTGGAGATCACTGCAGAAGCAATATGAATGTTAGGATTTTTAAATTCTTTCTGCCAATTTTTGGGATCATTTACGCCAATATCATAAAGATAAGACGATCTTTTAGCCATTCCTTCTTTAAAAGATTCCGGAAAAGAATCTAAACTTTCTTTTGGTACACCAATTTTTTCTAAACCTTTATAGGTAAAAGTTAGGAATACAGATGCTCCTTCGTTTTTGTTCCATTCCTCTGCAGAATCAATTAATGGAATCAAATCTTTCAACATCTTCTTCGCACTTTCTTTATCCTTGATTTCTAATAATGCTACTGTTCCAAAATAAGGAATTGGCCTACTTCTCAAAATTAAAGATTGAATTTCCTTCAACTCTATATTAACTTTGTCCAAATTGAAAATTCTTTTTATAAAATCAAATGCCATAATTTATTTATTAAAAATTATTTTTCAATTTTATTAGAATCGTCAATGGCTTTATTTAAGCCAGTAATAATCTTATCGTTACGTCTAATGTCGTTTACAGTAAGATGTGGTACTCCCACATACCAACCTGTCGCAGTAATCTGTTTGCTAAGAATAAAATCTTTAACTGTTGGATCTTTAATTCCAGGCCAACCTTCCACATTTCCAAAAATAATATCCATCAATTGGGGAATTTTGGTTGCAAAATCATCGATATAAGCATCCCAATCCCCATCATAAGCTGTACAGAACAAAATCTTAGTATCATTATCAAAAAGAACAATTCGTAAATCGTGTAAGGTTCCAACTTTTGTAGCACCTTTCAAATTACCATTTGCAATCTCCATAATTTTTCGGAGATTATCAGCGCCGCCGGGCTTCAAATCTGCCATTGCAGTCAGTTCAGAAACCCGACCTGATCGTAATCCTTTTCTACCTGCAGAAGTTGTGGAATGATCATATCCATCATCAATACCTTCTGAAAAATTTGCTTTAATAAGCTCTGCTGTTAATTTTACATTGTCGATGAAACTCATAACAAAAAGATTTATTTTAATAATTATTTACCTAAAATCAAAAACTAAACCATCATTTAATTTTTTAATTAAAATTATTTATTAAAACTATTCATTGAATAGAAATAAAAAATTCAATTAAATTAACATTGCTCAGTTCTTAGTTGGTCCTATTTTTATATTAAATATACTCGTAGTGCATTATTAAATTAATTCAATTTTAAGTCTATTCATTTTTCTATTGAAAACAAAAACATTTACAAACTGAATGAAAATTAATGCTGTTATTTTGCTCAATACCCTTGTTTTAAAACCGTTAAAAGATTTTGCGTAATTGTTTCTGATTTTAAATTGGTCGCAAAGTTGAGAGAATAAAGTCTCAATTCTTTTTCTGGATTTTCTGAAAATATATTTTTGTTTTTGATAATTTTTTTGGTTGTTTCTCATGGGTGTATCCAGTTTTATATTCGCATAATTGAACAAATCTGTTTGCACTTGGGTGGATAAATAACCCCTGTCTCCAATCAACGTACAATTGTTCATTTGATGCTTGATATCTTGCAAAAAATGAATATCATGAATGCTTGCTGTAGAAATATCAAAACTTTGGAAAACTCCGGAAACAGAACAAACTGCATGTAATTTGTAACCATAATAATAACTCGATTGAGAAGCGCAATAACCTTTGCTGGGAAACGAAAATTCATTTTCCTTACAAATTTTAGAGCGGTTCGCTCTTGCGTTTTTGCAGATTTCTAAAGGCATCGAATCTACAATAAAAGTGGTTTCCATCTCATTAAATTTAGCAACCATAAGTTTTCTAATATTTTCCAAGTGTAAGAAAAGCTTTCTTTTTCTGCGATTAAACACACTTCTCTCAATCATTCCCTTTAGTTTTGAATTAGAGAGGTATCTAAACAACTGATATTCTGAATCTATCGATAATATTCTGCAGAAATATTTATTTCAATGAGTTCTAAATCAGATAATTTTGGTTTAATTGGTTTGAAATAAAAATTTTCTTTGATGGTTAATTTTCTTAATTCCTTTAAAATAAAATCGTAAATTGCATCTAGGTTATTCATAATGTATTAGATTGGTAGTCAATACAATATACGAAATTTTCGTATTATGAGTAACCTTTTTTATAATGCACTACGGGTTAATACTTTATAATTTCTACCAAATACCATTTACCATTTACCAAAACTAAATATTCCCTAAATTTGCAATCCAATAAACAGAAAGATGAACTATTGCAACAACATACTTGAAACCATCGGTAACACGCCATTGGTAAAAATCAACCAAATCACAAAAGAAATTCCGGCTTTGGTTCTCGCAAAAGTCGAGACCTTTAATCCCGGAAATTCCGTGAAAGACCGAATGGCGGTGAAAATGATCGAGGATGCAGAAGCCGACGGACGACTCAAACCCGGCGGAACCATTATCGAAGGAACTTCCGGAAATACCGGAATGGGTTTGGCTTTGGGTGCGATTATCAAAGGATACAAACTGATTTGTGTAATTTCCGACAAACAATCCAAAGAAAAAATGGATATTTTGCGCGCAGTTGGAGCAAAAGTGGTGGTTTGTCCGACGGACGTTGAACCCGAAGATCCACGTTCTTATTATTCAGTTTCCAAACGTTTGGCAGAAGAAACTCCGAATTCCTGGTATGTCAACCAATACGATAATCCTTCCAATTCCATTGCGCATTATGAACAAACCGGACCCGAAATTTGGGAACAAACCGATGGAAAAATCACGCATTTTGTAGTGGGCGTTGGAACCGGTGGCACGATTTCCGGCGTTGGGAAATATTTGAAAGAAAAAAATCCGAATATTAAAATTTGGGGAGTGGATACCTACGGTTCCGTATTTAAAAAATACCATGAAACCGGAATTTTTGACGAAAACGAAATCTATCCCTACATCACGGAAGGAATCGGCGAAGATATTTTACCAAAAAATGTGGACTTCTCTTTGATCGACGGGTTTACAAAAGTGACCGATAAAGATGCGGCGGTTTACACCCGAAAAATTGCAAAAGAAGAAGGAATTTTTGTAGGAAATTCTGCAGGATCAGCCATCAAAGGTGTTTTGCAATTGAAAGACGAATTCAAGCCAGATGATGTGGTGGTTGTACTTTTTCACGATCATGGAAGCCGCTATGTCGGAAAAATGTTCAATGACGATTGGATGAAAGAGCGCGGTTTTCTGGAAGAAGAAATCAAAAAAGCTACCGATTTGATCAAAGATCATGTGCATCAACCATTGGTAACCGTAAAAACGGAAGAATTGGTTTCGCATGCGATCGAGCGAATGAAAAAATTTGAAATTTCCCAAATTCCGGTTGTTGATATAGATGGTTTTGTAGGATCTCTTGACGAATCCAATTTGTTCAAATTGTTTTTTGAAGACAAAGATTTGGCGAATAAATCAGTAAAATCAGTGATGGGAAAACCATTCCCTATTGTAAAATCGGAAACAAAAATCGAAGAAATTTCGAAGTTAATCAACAAAGAAAATTCGGCGGTTTTGGTGGAATTGGAAAATGGAAACCATCAAATCATCACCAAACACGATATCATCAAAGCGATACACTAAAACGAAAAGCCCTGATTTGATCAGGGTTTTCTTTTATCGGGTATTTTGGTTTTCAAACACTTTGTTAAAAACCAAAACGATTTCATCGTTGGCGGAAAGTACGAGTTTCATTCCGTCTTCGATAACGGAGTATTTGGTAATGGAAGCCAAAGCATTTAAATAAACTTTTTCATCTACACCTTGACAAAACATGCGCGTTGAACCGAATTTCTCGGTATGGAAAACTATTTTCTGTTGGTCCGCTTCGTATCCGCCAGAAATATTGTTACAACCATTATTTCCGGCAACTTTGTTGTGGTCCACAAAATTCAAATAGGGTTTTTGGATTTTATAATGTTTGATGTCCTTCCCCGTTGCCGGATTTAGATATTCCAATTGCCATTTTCCCAAAAGCGGATCTTTTGGTTGAACAAAAGATGAATTGGATGAATCGGGAGTTTCGGTCACGGCTTTTTCAGATTGGTTTTCAGCGATTTTGATTTGGGATTGACATGAAAATAAAATGGTCAAAAAAATAAAGGAAAAAATAAAACGAACATTCATGATGTAAAAATCAAAAAACTTCTCAAAAATATCGAAAATAGATGAATTTGTTAATATATTTTCGGCCGAATCCTTTCATTTCACATCAAAAGAATTATTTTTGTCAGTCAGAATTTAGAAATTCAAAAATCTATGAAATGTCCATTAGCTGATAGTTGTAATATTGACTAAAATGAATTGGGACATTCCATCTGAGAATTAAAAACCAAATAAAAAATAAACAGATGAAATTCATCGTATCCAGTAGCAGTTTGCTTAAAAATGTCAACTTAATCAGTGGCGTTATCAATTCCAATAATACTTTGCCGATTTTAGATAATTTTTTATTTGAATTGGATGGAAATCAATTAAAAATCACCGGTTCCGATTTGGAAACCACGATTTCAACAATAGTTGAAGTTGAGTCAGCTGATAATGCAAAAATCGCTGTTCCTTCCAGAATTCTTTTGGATACCTTGAAAACTTTCCCAGACCAGCCTTTGACTTTTATTCAAAAAGAAGATAATCTGATGGAAATCGTCTCAGAACAAGGTAATTACCAAATCGCTTTGGAAGCTGCAGATGAATATCCGCAAGCACCTGAAGTTCAGGAAGCCGCAGTTTCAACTTTGCAAGCCGGAATCCTTTCAGAAGCGATTTCCAAAACGCTTTTTGCAACCGGAAATGATGAACTTCGTCCCGTGATGACCGGGGTTTTCTTCCAGGCAGGAAAAGACAATTTTAAATTTGTAGCGACAGATGCGCATCGTTTGGTGAAATATACAAGAAAAGATTTGCCTTCGGCAGAAGCTACCGAATACATCATGCCGAAAAAACCATTGACACTATTGAAAAACATTTTGTCTGGTAGTAATGAGGATGTTAAAGTCGAATATAACCAAACCAACACTCGATTTTCTTTTCAAAACATCGTTTTGATTTGTCGTTTAATTGATGGAAAATACCCAAATTATGATGCGGTAATTCCAAAAGAAAATCCAAATGTTTTGACCATCAACCGAAATCTTTTCTTGACTTCCTTGAAACGAGTTGCTTTGTTTTCCAATAAAACTACCAATCAAGTTCGTTTAAAATTATCAGGAAGTTCCTTAATCATTCACGCAGAAGATGTTGATTTTGCAAGCAAAGCAGAAGAAAGACTACCATGTGATTATAATGGTTCCGATATGCAAATCGGTTTCAATTCTAAATTTTTAATCGAGGTATTGAACAATTTACAATCAGACGATATCACCCTCGAAATGTCCGAACCAAGCCGTGCCGGAATCATCAAACCCGTAGATGGATTGGAAGAAGGAGAAGAAATTTTGATGCTCGTGATGCCGGTCATGTTAAATGCTTAATTCAGTAATTAGTGATTCGTAAATAGAAATTAGGATCCTATTAATTGGAATCAATCACTATTCACCAATCACTATTCACTAATCACACAAAGAAATGAAAATATCATACAATTGGCTTTCTACTTATATCAAAACGGATTTGGAAGTCCAAAAAATAGGTGAAATCCTTACCAATACCGGTTTGGAAGTTGAATCTATTGAAAAAACAGGGACCCAAAACCAAAGTTTAGAAGGTGTAGTCGTCGGAAAAGTAATGACGCTTGAAAAACACCCCAATGCTGACAAACTCCAAATAGCAACAGTAGATGTCGGGACAACAGAAACACTACAAATCGTTTGTGGAGCGCCCAATATTGCCGAAGAACAAAAAGTTCCGGTTGCGACTGTGGGAACAGTTTTGACATCACCAGACGGAAAATCCTTTACCATCAAAGAAGCCAAACTGAGAAATGTTGCTTCATTTGGAATGATTTGTTCCGAAGCTGAGTTGGGAGTAAGTGAAAACCATGATGGAATCTGGGTTCTAGAACCTTCTCATAAAGTTGGAACACCAATTTCAGAAATTATAAAAAAACCCAGTACCGATACATTAATCGAAATCGGATTAACGCCCAACCGAACTGATGCCATGAGCCATTTCGGAGTAGCACGTGATTTAAATGCTGCGCTAAATGTTTTGAAACTCAAATCAGAATTGATTGCTTTAAATTCGAATGAAGAATTTGACCAAATCAAAACAGAAGGAAAAAACCCAATCCAAATCGAAATCAAAAATCCGGAGTTGGTACCAAGATATGCCGGAATCTATTTGGAAAATTTGACCATAAAACCATCTCCAAATTGGTTGCAAGATCGGTTGAAAACCATTGGCTTGAACCCCATCAACAACGTTGTCGATATCACCAATTATATTTTGCATGATTTGGGTCAACCTTTGCATGCTTTTGATGCCGATAAAATTTCAGGTAATAAAATCATCGTTCAAACGCTAGAAAGAGGAAGTAAATTCAAAACTTTGGAAGGTGTTGAACGAGAATTAAACGGATCAGAATTGATGATCTGTGATGATAAACAAGGAATGTGCATCGCAGGTGTTTATGGCGGAATTGATTCCGGCGTAACCGAATCCACAAATAAAATCTTTTTGGAAAGTGCTTATTTTGATCCGATTACAGTTAGAAAAACTTCGAAATCACATGGATTGAATACCGATTCTTCTTTCCGATTTGAAAGAGGAGTTGATCCCAATATGACAATTCAAGCTTTGAAAAAAGCCGTTGTTTTATTGGTCGAATTGGCCGATGCAAAAGTCGTTGGAGAGATTTTTGACCATTATCCTACTCCGATTGAAAATTTCAAAACCGTTTTGCGTTACCATAAATTGGATCAATTGCTGGGTGAAAGATTACACAGAGAACAAGTCAAAGGAATACTGGAATCGCTTGATATTCAGGTAATTTCAGAATCCAACGAGACCCTTGAATTGTCTATTCCACCTTATCGTGCTGACGTCCAACGTGAAGTAGATGTGATCGAAGAAATTTTAAGGATTTACGGATACAACAAAATCAAAACACCGGAAAAAATTGCTTTTACTCCGGTAAAAAATCTGGAGAAAAATGCGCAGAGAGTTGAAAATGTAGCGGCGCAAACTTTGATTTCTCTTGGGTTTCATGAAGCGATGAACAATTCGGTTGTAAAAGCTCAATACCAAGAAATATTTGGACTAGATGAATCTACCGGAGTGAAACTTTTAAATCCTTTGAGTTCAGATTTGTCGGTCATGCGCCAATCGATGTTACCGGGATTATTGGAAAATACGGCGTATAACATCAATCGAAAAAATTCAGATCTTAAGTTTTTTGAATTTGGAAAGATTTACAATAAAACTGATAGTGGATATCAGGAAAATTACCAGTTAGCGATTTTATTATCAGGAAATAAATCAGCTGAAAATTGGGCAAATCCAACGGTAAAATCCAACTTTTTTACCTTAAAAGGAGTTGTCACAGAAGTTTTGACGCGTTTAGGAATCACTGAAATCAAAGAAATTCCTTATACAAATTCCAATTATGCTGAAGCGATTTCACTTCAAGTAGATGGAAAGGAATTGGGTGTTTTAGGTATTTGTTCCAAAGGAATTTTAAAGAAAATGGATGTTGGTCAAGAAATTTTTTACGCAGAATTCAACTGGGATTTGATACTTGAACTGGTTGGAGAATTCCAATTGAAATTTAAAGACATCCCGAAATTCCCTGCTGTGAAGCGTGATTTAGCTTTATTGATCGATAAAGGGATTTCTTATAGCGAATTGTTTACTTCGGCTCAAAATTTGAAATTGGAATTGATGAAATCGGTTCAGTTGTTTGATGTTTATGAAGGCGATAAATTACCGGAAGGAAAAAAATCCTATGCATTGAGTTTCATTTTGCAGGATGAAGAAAAAACCCTCGGTGATGCCGAAATAGAAAAAACAATGAATGAATTAATTCGTAACTTTCAAACCAATTTCAATGCTGAATTGAGAAATTAAAATTGAAAATCATGAAAAAAACAATCTTTTTTTTGGTCATAACTTCTTTGTTTTTAAGCTCTTGCAAAACTTCTCCAGTTGCAGATTTCGGAAAAGTAAAAGCCTTGATTGAATCCAGCACTTGGTTGTTACAAGACGAGAACGGAACGGTAGTCAGTTACAACGACCAAGAAGTTTCCATGAATTTTATCAATGACAATGGTTTACAAGCGGTCGGATTTGCGGGTTGCAACCGCTATTTTTCAGCTGTTACGCTATTACCGGAAAGCATGAAATTTGCCAATCCGGGTTCTACGATGATGGCTTGTCCGGAAATGGATGGTGAAAAAGCATTTTTGGATTTGTTGACGCAGGTCAATACCTACGAAGTTTCCGGAAATGAACTTAAATTATTTCACGATAAAATTGTTTTGTTACGATTTAAGAAGAAATAATCAACCTTAATTTGATCTAATAACATTAAGATTTAAGGTTGAAGTGAATTAATTCAAATCCATATTTTCCTATAAATCAATTTGTTAAGTTTTATATTTAAATCAAACTGAAGTAATTTAGGACTTTAATGCTCTGATTTTCGTTGCGAACTGTTCAACCGCCTCTTCATTGGTCGCCCAAGAAGTAATGATGCGAATCGCCACTTTATCATTTTCCAATTTTTTCCATTGGTAAAAATCAAAATGCTCCGCTAAATTTTCAGCTTGTTCGATTGAAACAATCGGGAAAATCTGATTGGTAAACGTATCGGTTAGAAATTCGCATCCGATTTCCGTAAATGCAGATTTGAGCAACATCGCCTTGGCGTTGGCATAAGCCGCCAATTGTAAATACAAATCGCCTCTCATCAATTCCAAAAACTGTATACCAAGCAATCTTCCTTTGGCGAGCATCGCTCCTTTTTGTTTAATATGAAAACCAAATTCGGGTTGTAGACTCTGATTGTTAATCACAATTGCTTCGCCCAGAAGCGCACCGTTTTTGGTTCCGCCTAAATAAAAAGCATCGGTCAATTTTGCGATTTCTTCCAAATTCAAATCGTTCCCAAATGCCATCAAAGCCTGTGGTAACCTCGCACCATCCATGAACAAATACAATTCATTTTCTTTACAGAATTTTGATAAATCTTCTAATTCTTGTTGGGTATAAATCGTTCCGATTTCTGTCGAATTGGAAATGTAAACCAATTTTGGTTTTAACTGATGTGGAATGTTTTGATGTCCATCTAAAATGGACTGAATGTCTTCCGGATTTAGCTTTCCATCGGCTTTTTCTACCGAATGAACTTTATGTCCGGTTGCTTCGATTGCTCCGGCTTCGTTGGTAAAAATATGACCGGTACTTGCGGAAACCACACTTTCATGCGGTCGTAAAAAAGCCGAAATCACGATTAAATTGGCTTGGGTTCCACCCGCAACAAAATGAACTTTTGAAGTTTCACTTTTGATTTTTTCTTGGATGATTTGTTCTGCCAATTGAGAATATTCGTCCAAACCATACCCATTTTGCTGATCAAAATTGAATTGAACCAAAGCTTTGAGGATGTTCGGATGACAACCTTCTGCATAATCGTTTTTGAATGAAAAGTTCATTTTAATTGTAGTTTCTAGCTCCAAAAATCTTACTTCCGACACGCACCATATTGCTTCCTTCTTCCAGCGCGATTTTATAATCATCACTCATTCCCATTGACAAAGTGGTAAATCCGTGCGTGGTTTTTAATTTTTCGTAGAATATTTTTAATCTTCGGAATTCGTTTCGGATTTGGTTTTCATCTTCCGTAAACGTTGCCATTCCCATGAGTCCGACGATTTTCACAAATGGAAAATTCGTTTCATAAGTCGCTAAAATTCGTTGCGCTTCCTCCTGCTCCATTCCGAATTTTGAATCTTCATCCGCAATTTTAATTTGCAATAAACAAAGGATAATTCGCTCTTGCTTCAAGGCTTGTTTGTTGATTTCTTTTAACAAATCTTCGCTGTCCACGCTGTGAATCAAATGCACGAATGGCGCAATGTATTTCACTTTGTTTTTTTGCAAATGACCGATCAAATGCCAACGAATTTCTTTGGATAAAACAGGTTGTTTTTCGACTAATTCCTGCACTTTATTTTCACCAAAATCCAATTGGCCTGCATCAAAAAGAATTTGAATTTCTTCTACGGGTTTGGTTTTGGAAACGGCTACGAGAATGGTTTCCTTCGGAATTTCGTTTTGAATTTGTTTTAAATTTTCGACTAAATGATTCATTCTTTTAATTGAAAAATGGTTAATCCGCTGAGTGGTTTGGGCTCGATATAGGTACTTTTGGGTGGCATTTTCAATCCCAAATCGGCGATTTTTTCCAAATCATGCGATGCCACAGGATAGAAGAAAAATCCGGCGCGGAATTTACCGGCATCTACTTTCGCTTTTATATTTTTAATTCCATTCAAATCTCCTGTTCCACGGATAAAATCAATTCGGTCATCTACACGAGAGTCTTGAATATTCAAAATTGGTTTTAAGACCAATTCTTCAAATAAATAGGTATCCAATTCTGAAAGCCCTTGAACCGTTAAATTCTCTTTTTTCACAAACAAACTGTAAAATTTCCCATCGAGATACAATCCTAAATTGTGTTTTTTAGATGGAAAAAATGGATTTTCTCCGCGCTCTGCGATATCAAATTTCTCTGATAATTTATTTAAAAATTCTGTAGAATCATGTTCATTTAAATCTTTCAATAACCGATTGTAATCCCTGATTATCAACTCTTTATCCGAAACCAACATTGCCATAGTATAATTGTAGTGATCGGAGTCAGTTGCACCTTTGATTTCCTCCATCATTTTTTGGGAATAGACCAATGAACTTTCCATGCGATGGTGTCCATCTGCGATGTAAAGGGTTTCATATTTCTCGATAGAATCTTTAATTTGTTGTAAATTCAATCTGTTTTCTACTTGCCAAAGTTGGTGTTGGTTTTCCTGTTTGTCTTTAAAAGCAGCGACGGGAAGTCGTTTCATTTCGACATCCATGAGCAAATCGATGCGCTGGTTATGCGGATAGGTCAACAATACCGGCTCTGCATGAAAATGTATGTTGGACAAATAATTGGCAAATAAATTCACTCGTTTGGTAAGGGTTTCTTCGTGTTTTTTGATTTTTCCTGCTTCATAATCTTTCATATGAACCAGACCGACGATTCCTCTAACCTGTTCCTTACTGGGTTTGGTGAGTTGGTAGATATAAAATGATGGTTTATCTAAATCTGATTTGGAAGTTTTTAAAAATTCTTGAAGATTATGACTAACCTTTTTATGTTTTTCATCTGTTTCCAATGAAGATTCTTCCCAAGTGGGCTTGATGATATGTAAAAACGAGTCAAGATTTTGGGTTACTTCCTGTACTAATTCTTCTTCCGAATAATTATCTACTGATTTGGTTGAAAAAAAGCCCGCAATTTCTTTTACGGGCCGTATTCCTTTAAAGGGTTTGAATTGCGGCATGGCACAAATTTACAAAAATTAAAGTACTTTTTCTCCTTTGTAAAACGTCGCAATTTGCTCTGCCAACTCGATTCCGATCCGCTCCTGTGCTTCTTCTGTACTTCCTGCCAAATGTGGTGAAAGCGAGAGTTTTTCATTCATCAACAAACGAACGCTTGGTTTTGGCTCATCTTCAAAAACATCCAATCCGGCACCTGACAATTTTCCGGAATCCAAAGCTTCAATTAAGGCTTCTTCGTCCACTACTCCACCTCTCGCCGTATTGATAATCATCGCGCCGTCTTTCATTTTTTCAATTTCAGCTGTGCTGATCACATAGCTTTCTTGTGCAGGAACATGCAAAGTGATGATGTCAGACTGGGCAATTACTTCTTCAAATGACTGAATATCAAAATGAAACATCACACATTGACCGTCAAAAAATTCAACCGGAACTTCCGCTTCTGTGTACGTATGATCATACGCAATGACTTTCATTCCGGCACCGATTGCATTTTTAGCAACTTCGCGACCAATTCTTCCAAATCCAATGATTCCCAATGTTTTACCTCTCAATTCGAAGGCTTTACCATAGGCTTTTTTCAATTCTTTGAATTTAGTTTCGCCTTCCAAAGGCATCATACGGTTGGAACCGTGAAGATTTCTGTACAATGCATAAACGTGCGCCATCACCATTTCCGCAACAGAAGCTGAGGAAGCTGCCGGCGTATTGATCACCAAAATTCCTTTTGATTTTGCGTATTCCACGTCGATGTTGTCCATTCCGACTCCACCTCGACCGATGATTTTCAAATTCGTTGCATCGATCAAATCCTCGCGAACTTTGGTTGCACTTCGAACCAATAATACTTCGATTTGGTTGTTGTTGATGAAATCGGCCAATTGATCTTGTGCGACGAAAGTCGTCAAGACTTCAAAACCTTCTTTTTCCAATAATATTTTTCCGGCTAGTGAAATTCCGTCGTTTGCTAATACTTTCATTTTTGTTTTTATAGATTTTTTGATATTAGATTTTAGACATTAGATTTTGCCTTAAATCTATTTATTTTAAAATTATTAACGTATTGATATTTCTTAAACTTTATTATTCTAATGTCTTGTGTCTAATGTCTCAATTCTAATTTACCCAAATTTCGTTTCGAATTCCTTCATTATATCCACTAAAACTTGAACGCTCTCGATCGGTAAAGCATTGTACATACTTGCTCTGTATCCGCCTACATCACGGTGTCCGTTCAAACTGGAGATTCCGGCTTCTTTCCACATTTTATCAAATTCAGCTTTCAGACTTTCATCTTTCAACACAAAAGTTGCATTCATTTCAGAGCGGTCTTCTTTTTCAGCAGTTCCGGTAAACATTCCATTTCGGTCAATTTCACCGTACATCAATTCCGCTTTTGCAACATTTCTTTTTGCAATTTCAGGAACACCACCTAAATTTTTCAACCATTGTAAATTCAACATCACACCATAAACGGCTAGAACCGGCCAAGTGTTAAACGCACTTCCTTTTGCGATATGGGTTTCATAATTTAAATAATTAGGAATATCACGTCCCGTTTTACCCAAAATATCTTTTTTCACGATGGTTACCACACTTCCTGCTGGTCCCATGTTTTTCTGGGCGCCGGCATAAATCACATCAAATTTTGAAACATCTACCGGTTTGCTCATGATGTCTGAAGACATATCACAAACTAACGGAACAGGACTATTTGGAAAGGATTTCATCTGTGTTCCAAAAATCGTGTTGTTGGAAGTACAATGGAAATAATCCACATCAGAAGGTATAGAAAATCCTTTTGGGATATAATTGAAATTTTTATCGGCAGAAGAAGCCAAAACATTGACCTCGCCCATTCTTTTTGCTTCTTTGATGGCGTTTTTCGCCCAAGCTCCCGTTTCGGTATAAGCCGCTTTTCCTCCGTTTAATTTCATCAAATTAAATGGTACCATCACAAATTGAAGCGAAGCTCCACCTTGGGTAAAAATCACTTCATGCGTGTCTGGAACATTCATCAAATCTTTTACGAGTTGAATCGCATTATCGATGACTTCTTGTGCATCTGCACGTCTATGAGAAATTTCCATGATAGACGAACCGGAATTGTTAAAATTCAATACGGCTTCTGCCATTTTATCAAAAACTTCTTGTGGAAGTATACAAGGTCCTGCGCTGAAATTGTGGATTTTCATGTTGATTTATTTTGTATTAAAGTTTGATGTTAATAATTGATATAGATAATTTTAAGATTACTCCTTGTGCATAAATGCCTTTTTGCTTAATAATCTTTCTTCAGATTCTACATGATCATCATCCGGGACACAACAGTCCACCGGACAAACCGCCGCACATTGTGGTTCTTCATGAAAACCTTTGCATTCTGTACATTTATCGGGAACGATGTAATAAACTTCGTCGCTTATAGGCTCTTGTGCCTCATCTGCGTTAAAAGACGCTCCATCTATATTGACGATATCTCCATGAAGTTCAGTTCCATCTGCATATCGCCAGTCAACTGCAGCTTCATAAATTGCGTTGTTTGGGCATTCAGGTTCACACGCTCCGCAATTGATACATTCATCAGTGATTATGATTGCCATTTTTTTATATTTTGAATTTTAATGCAAATCTTTTAAAGAATTTAAACCCATTCATACTAAAATCTAATTCCTTAGATTTGCACCGCAAAAGTACCAATTTTTTTCAGATTTTATGTCTATTTCCACTCGTATTTCCGCCATTTATGATTTAGGTCAGTTTTTTAAATTTATAACTGAAAATGAATTAGATAACAAAAATAATTTAGCCAAATACAAATATTTCAAAGAAGATTTTTTAGCTAAATTAAAACTGGCTGAACTTCAAAATCCATGGTTTACCCAAGAGAATTTGAAATTCTGTCTGGCGCAATGGGGCAAAATCCTGACAATTGAAAATTTAGAGAAATGGTTGAAATCTTATCCATACACTGAAAATCCAAAAAACATAGGCATCGTGATGGCGGGAAATATCCCGCTGGTCGGATTTCATGATTTGGTTACGGTTTTGTTTTCCGGAAATCATGCGATGGTAAAAACTTCTTCAAAAGACCAAGTTTTGATGGAATTCGTATTGAATTATTTAAAAGAATTTGATGATGATTTGAACGATTCGATTCAAAAAGTTGAACGATTGGGAAAAGTAGATGCGGTAATTGCCACCGGAAGCAATAACACAGCGCGTTATTTCGAATATTATTTCAAAGAAATTCCCCATATCATCCGTAAAAACCGAACTTCGGTTGCGGTTTTAAACGGAAATGAATCTGAAGAAGAATTGAAAAAATTAGGCGAAGATATTTTCCGGTATTTTGGTTTAGGTTGTCGAAATGTGACCAAATTGTATCTGCCTGAAGGATACAATACCGATTTGATTTTTGAAGCGTTTTATGATTGGAATCCGATCATTAATCACACGAAGTATGCCAATAATTACGATTACAACCGTGCGATTTATTTGATGGAACAACAAGCGTTTTTGGACAATAATTTTCTGATGTTGAAAGCATCAAAAGAATTGCATAGTCCCATAGGTGTGGTTCATTTTGAGTATTATCAAAATTTGGACGAAGTCAAAAAAGAATTAGAATCACATCAAGAAAAAATTCAATGCGTAGTCGGAAATGGATTTGAAATTCCATTTGGTCAAACGCAAAAGCCCTCGCTGACTGATTATGCTGATGGTGTGGATACGATGGAGTTTTTGGGAAATATATAGGGATTGAATCTCGATATTTCTTTTTAATTTTTCTTCAATTTCTTACATTTGAAGAAAAGCATATTGTTTAAAAAAATTCTACTCATACTATCATTTTTAAGTACTTCCTTCTTGTTTTCGCAAGTAGAAAAGCAAATTTTATTTCGAAATTTAACCGTTGAAAATGGGCTTTCGCAAAACAGTGTCATCAGTATAGCGCAAGATCAAACCGGACTTCTATGGTTTGCAACGCAGGATGGACTCAATCGATTTGATGGTAGAAGTTATATTTATTTTCAAGAACAATTTGAGGATATTACTCGTGCTGATTACAGTCGATTGGGTAAAATTTACATCGATTTAAAAGGAGATATTTGGATCATCACGCTTTCTGGGATTTTAAAAAAATTTGATACAAAACTCAAAAGATTTGTAAAAAGCGATTATTTCTCAAAGGTGAGTTCAATTCATAAAAACAAATCAAATAACTTATTTATAGGGACTCACGAAAGTGGTATTTATAAAATAAATGAAAATGACACCATTCAAATTCTCAAAGAGAAAGACTGGCGATACAATTCAGTCTATGATTTTTTAGAATTTGAAAAAAAATTACTGGCTGCAACTTCAAAAGGTATTTTAGAAATCCAAGCCCACAAATACCAGTTTCAAAAATCCAGTTCTGTTCATCCATTCAGCTGTTTGACAAAATCTGCAGATGAAAGTAAACTCTTTGCCGGTACTTTTGGTGGTGGACTTTATTATTTCGATTTCAAAATAAATGAATGGTTGAATTTCAAAAATTTAGGAAAAGAAAAATTACCGGACGATTTAAACATAGAGGACATTCATTATGACAAAAATAACAGATTGTGGATCGCAACCTACGGAAATGGTTTGTATTTGCTTGACTTTAAAAACCAATCTATCCGACATTTCTTATTTAATAGAAGTAACCCAAATTCAATAAGTTACAATGATTTACTATGTATTTTTGAGGACAATACAGGTACTATATGGATTGGCACAGATGGCGGTGGTGTGAATTATTATGACGATTATTTTTTCAAATTTCAAAAACTGACAAATGAACAAGTATCGGATAAAGTAAATTTGGATGTGATACGCTCTATAACTACTGATAACAATGGCAACATTTGGGTGGGTACATCCGGAAAAGGTTTGACTGAATTAAACTTAAAAACAGATACTTATAAAACTTATACTACTGAAAACGCTACGATTTCGTCCAACCGGATCATCAGTCTTTTATGGAATAAAAATGCACTCTGGTTAGGTACACAAGACAAAGGTCTTTCCATTTTTAAAAACGGCAATTTTAAAAACTATGACTCAAATTCTACTCCTAGACTAAATGTTGAAAGTATATGGACAATTTTTAAAGATAGTTCTGAAAAAGTTTGGTTGGGTACTCGGTATAAAGGTTTGGTTTTGTTTGATCCGGAAGTGGGTGAATTGGAAAAATACCCAAATGATAGTAAAGGTTTGCCTGTTTTGAATATACGGCATATCATAGAAGGAAAGACAGACGAATTGTGGTTAGCAACGGATAAAAATGGATTGTACCGATTTGAAAAGAAATCAAAAAAAATAGAAAACGTCCCGTTTCTTACGAAAAAAATAAAGTCGCTCTATTATCAAAAAGAAAGAAATATTTTATGGGTTGGAACCAACGGTAACGGTTTGGTAAAATATGATTTAGATGTTAAAAAGACTAAAAAGTATTCGACTAAAGAGGGTTTGCCAAACCATGTTGTATATGGAATACTTCCAGACGGTTTGGGCAATTTATGGTTGAGTTCCAATCGAGGTATAAGTAAATTCAACATTGATAATGAGGAGTTTACTAATTTCACAGACGATGGAGGCTTGCAGTCACTTGAATTTAACACCGGGGCATTTCATGCAGCGGAAAACGGAATTTTATTTTTCGGAGGAATTAAAGGTTTAAACTGGTTTAAACCGGATGAACTTTCCTTTAACCCCATTAAACCCAAAACCATCATTTCTCAATTTAAAATCGTTAACCAACCTCAATCTCTACTTGGAAATCAGCAATATAATTTCAAAGACAATACAGTAGATTTTACTTTTTCCAGCCTTCAATTTACTTTACCCGAAAGAAATTTATACAAATACAAATTAGAAAACTATGATGAAAATTGGTCTGAAGCAAATAACATAAATACCGCACATTACACCAACCTTCCACCAGGTGTTTATACGTTTAAAGTAGTTTCCAGTAATTATGATGGTCTTTGGGGAGAAATCCCTGCTATGTTGCAATTTGAAATCCTCAAACCTTGGTATTCTACCAACTTGGCTTTTATCTTATATTTTCTCATTTTGGTTTTGATGGGTTATTTCGTTTACCGTTATTTCAAATGGAGGTGGAAACTGCAAATGCAACTGGAAATAGAGCACGAAGAAACTGAAAGACTAGAAAACCTCAACAAACTGAAAACCAATTTATTTAATAATATTTCACACGAATTCCGAACACCGCTCACCTTGATTTCCGGCCCTGTTGAAAACCAATTAAAAAGAACAGATAATTCTGAAGATGATACACTCGAACTGAACCTTATCAAACGAAACGCAAAACGTCTTTTGCATTTGATAAACCAACAATTGGAAATGGCAAAATTGGATACCGGACAATTAAAGTTGAAAATTTCAAAAGGCAATTTAAATGCACTTTTGCAACAAATCATCGCCAATTTCATGTTTACAGCAAAAGAGAAAAATATAAATTTCATCCATGAAATAAGAGGGCTAGAAAATGTTTGGTTTGATCAGGAAATTTGTGAAAAAATATTGACAAATTTACTTGGCAATGCTGTAAAATACACACCTGAAAATGGATACATTTCACTTACGGCTATTGAACAAAAGGACAATTTTTTATTCAACATAAGCAATAGTGGTAATAATCTATCTGAAAATGAATTGGATCAAATATTTGACCGATATTATTTAGGAAAATCAAACAAAACTGATGGTGTGGGCATAGGACTTTCTATAGTGAAAGAATTGGTCACACTGGCACAGGGTTCTATTGATGCAAAACTTCTAAAGTCTGATGAAATTTGTTTCACATTGAAAATGCCTATTGCTCCTAAATCTTTTCAAGAAGAAGAAATCATATTGAAAAAAACCGAATATCAACTGCAAAACACTTTACCACCAAAAAATGCAAATTCAATCGAAAAAAGTCAGACAAATACGAGTGATTTGCCTAAAGTTTTGGTCGTTGAGGATGATCCGGACATGCGTCTTTACATCAAAAATATAATCAAAGCTCAATTTGATGTTACAGAAGCTGAAAATGGAAATATAGGTATCCGGACGGCTTATAGCATACTTCCGGATTTGATCATCAGCGATATCATGATGCCGGAAAAAACTGGAATAGAGTTATGCAATGAGCTCAAATCAAATGTACTAACCAGTCATATTCCTATCATAGTTCTCACAGCAAAATCTGGAGATAAAAATGAAATCCTGGGACTTCGTTCCGGTGCGGATGACTATGTCACAAAACCGTTTAATAGCGAGATCCTTGTCTTAAAAATGGAAAACGCACTGCAAACGAGGGACCGATTAAAAAAATTATATTCAAGTACTTTACATTTATCTCCTGAACTCTATGTAACTTCAACTGAACAAGCTTTTTTGGAAAGATTGGAAAAAGTAGTAAATGAAAATATTACGGATTCAAATTTAACCGGTGAAGCATTTGCTCAACTCATGGGGATGAGCAGATCCCAACTGCATAAAAAGCTTAATTCCATATTGGGTGTCTCCACTACCGAATTCATCCGAACACAAAGATTGAAAATGGCAAAAGAATTGTTAAAATCGGACGCAAATATTTCAGAGATTGCTTATTTAGTTGGGTTCAATTCGCCTTCTTACTTTTCTAAATGTTTCAAAGAAAAATTTCAATGTACTCCATTGGAATTCCAAGAAAATAGAAACTATTAATTTTCTATAATTAATTTGATTTTCATTTAGTAAAAAAGATGAAAAACATTTGTTATAGCAAAAAAAACATTTGTAGTAGCCTGAATTTCAGTTCATTTATACTTTTACAATTAAACAAATGGACTATGAAATCTAACTACTTATTATATGTATTTTTTCTTCTCATTTTGATTTCTTGCACAGAAAATTCCATCAAAATAACCGGGTCTCCTCTCTCTTTAAACGACACGATGATCGCAACTACTAGCGATGTAGCCATGAAAATCAAAATGGAAGGAAAAGTATTTACCATTGAAAAGCAAAACATTCTCCCTATAAATGTTTCATTTGAGGAATTACCGATCAAATTCTTGGTAAGAGAAGAAAATAACCCTGTAACGCTAAATCTGAACTTTTATCAAACTGATTTTGCGGAAAAACTTCCCAAAGAGTTTAAAATACCGGAAGACAATGTAGAGAAAGTCATCATTGACCTAAATTTTTTCAATGAAGAAAGAAATGTCAAAAAAATGAACAAACGCATCATTTTCCGAAATGGAATCATCAAAATTGAAAAATTTAGTGAAAACGAACTCAAAATAATCTTTGATGGACTAGGAAGTGGAATAACCGAAAAAGAAAATTTCCCCATTTCGGGAGAATTAAACATAAACTATCAACGAACTTAATAACATCAATTAAAACTAAAATCATGAAAACAATCACAAAATTTTTGTATTTATTCATTCTGTCAATCGCCATAATCGGATGTACAAATAGCGATGACGACACAGGTGGAGGAGATCAACCAGATCCTCAATATAACTTAGATGCCATACAAGGCAATTGGTTCCGGGTCGGCGGTAACAACCCCAATAACAACGGTATGAAGATAAACGTCACCAATAACCAAGGAAAAATAACCGAGTCTTTAAATTCAAATTACCCACTGAACAGCATCAAATGGAAAGACATAGAAGCTACTGCAGAAAATGAATACGAACACCTAGAACTCGGTTCTGACGGTCTTTATTATGATGCCATTATGCAATTGGGACAAGATGACACGCTACGCATTTATGTAGGAATTGTAGCTCCAGGCAGCGAACAGAAATGGGTAAGAACTTACACAGAACCTGATCCGGAAGTAAATGACTGTTCGCCTTATGATGCGGGTGCATTTTCAGGTGACTTAACCAATAACTGGTCTGAAGCCAATGAATTTGATGAATACCCCGGATTACTTCCGGCGGTAAGCGATCCAGCCGGTGGATATTATATTGTAACTTTAACTGCCGAAGAATCTGTTCCTTGGATTGACATTAAAATTCCGGGAGCACCTTACCCTATTATCAATGGCTCTGCTGGCGGGTCCAGTACACCACAGACGAGGAAAGTTGCTTTTTTGGCACATCCCGGTGTAAGCTATGACGTAACGGTTAATCCTTTCATAAACGGTGGGAATTTCCCTGAAACCTATACAATCAATTGGGAATATGTTGGGCTTATGGATTGCTTTGAACTTAATGACACCTTTGAACAAGCAAAGTTTATCCCCAAAAATGAGACATTGGAAGCATTTGCCAATGCCGGTTATAAAGTCATGGGATCTTCTGAAACTTCTTTTGATTGGTACAAAGTTAGAATTAATGAACCGGCTAAAATAAAAGTTGAGGTTCAACAATGTCCTTCGGACGAATTTATGCGCATGAGAATTTTCAGAGAAGACCATTCAGAACTAACGACTACAACAACCGATATTTTTGGAAATTCAACCAATCATACAGCTGGTACATTGTATTATAAAGTCACAAATAGCACACTCGATCCCGGCATTTATTACATTCGTTTTGATGGAACCAAAACCGGTAACCGACAAATAGATTATAACGCAGAAGAAACCATGCCTGATGTATGGACTACACCTTATAAATTTAAAGTAACAACCGTTCAATAAATTCCCTTATTCTCTTAACTTTAAAAGCAGGCTCTCTATGAGCCTGCTTTTTTTATATAAATTCCTTGCCTTATTTTCATTTGAATACATTTATATTTGTAACACAAAATCCAAAAATCCATTTCTGATGAAATACAAAAGAATCCTTCTAAAGTTAAGCGGTGAAGCACTGATGGGAAATCGTCAATACGGAATCGACCCTGATAGATTAAACGAATATGCTGGAGAAATCAAGTCTGCAGTCGAAATGGGTGTGGAAGTGGCCATCGTGATTGGAGGAGGAAATATTTTCCGAGGAGTCGCCGGTGCAGCCAATGGAATGGACAGAGTTCAAGGTGACTATATGGGAATGCTTGCAACGGTCATCAACTCGATGGCATTACAATCTGCACTTGAAGAAGCCGGTGTTTATACGCGTTTACAAACCGCAATTAGAATGGAGCAAATCGCAGAACCTTTTATCAAACGTAGGGCGACACGACATTTAGAAAAAGGAAGAGTTGTGATTTTTGGTGCCGGAACCGGAAATCCTTATTTCACTACTGATACCGCTGCAACTTTACGTGCCATCGAAATCGATGCAGATGTCATCCTAAAAGGAACAAGAGTAGACGGAATTTATACAGCAGACCCAGAAAAAGATCCAACAGCAACAAAATTCGAAACCTTGACTTTTGATGAAGTCTATCAAAAAGGATTAAATGTTATGGATATGACCGCATTTACACTAAGTCAGGAAAATAATTTACCGATTATCGTGTTTGATATGAATTCGAAAGGCAATTTACAAAAATTGCTTAAGGGTGAAAGTGTAGGAACATTGGTGAATTAAAATTTGATTTGATATATTCGCATTGCGAAATTCAAATTAGTAAAATTAGTAAAATGGAAGAATTAGATTTTATAGTAGACATAGCAAAAGACCAAATGCAAAAGGCTTTGGATCATTTAGAAAAAGAGTTAACCAAATTGCGTGCAGGAAAAGCCAGCCCGGCGATGCTTTCGACTGTTCGATTTGATTATTATGGGTCTTCTACTCCTATTTCCCAAGCTGCAAACATCGGTACTCCAGATGCAAGAACTTTGACCATTCAGCCATGGGAAAAGAATCTAATTCAAGAAATAGAAAAAGCGATCATCAATTCCAATTTAGGATTTGCGCCATCAAACAACGGCGACATGATCATCATCAGCATTCCACCACTTACTGAAGAGCGACGTAAAGAATTGGCGAAAATTGCCAAATCCGAAGCAGAAAATGCAAAAGTAAGCATCAGAAATGCAAGGAAAGATGCTAATAATGATGTGAAGAAAAATGAAGAAGCTTCTGAAGATTTGAAAAAACAATATGAAGATCGAATTCAAGGATTGACCGATAAATTCGTCACAAAATCTGATGAGATTTTTGCAGTAAAAGAAAAGGAAATCATGACGGTTTAGTCTGTTGATTTAAAGATAAATATAACGCTTTTCAATTTGAATAGCGTTTTTTGTTGGCTTCGGGAATAAAATCAATCAAATTAAAAATGAAAGAACGAATTCCAAAATCCTATTTCCAATCTAATGATGCGGTTTTTATTGCTGAAAATCTTATTGGAAAAACTTTGATTCGCCAGTTTGAAAATGGTGAAATCATTCGTTCAAAAATCACCGAAACCGAAGCCTACGTCGGACCGGAAGATTTGGCTTGTCATGCAAGCAAGGGAAAGACAAAAAGAACTTCCATCATGTTTGAAAAAGGAGGTTTGGTTTATGTGTATTTGATTTATGGGATGTATTGGATGTTGAATTTCGTGACCGGAAAAGAAGATGAACCTCAAGCAGTATTAATTCGTGGAATTGAAGGTTGTTCTGGTCCCGGTAGAATTGGGAAATTACTCCAATTGGATCAATCTTTTTATGGAGAAGATTTGGAGACTTCAAAGAGAATTTGGTTAGAAGCATCAGAAATTGAAGGAGAAGTTATTACAACCCCGAGAATTGGCATTGATTACGCCGGTGAATTTTGGAAAAATAAACCTTGGCGATTTGTTCTACAGGATTTTGAGGGAAAATAAAGAATTTCTTGAAACGAAATTCTTTATTTAGATCCCGAAGCAAGTTCAGGGATGACTATTTCAGTGGAAACTCCGACGCAGAGCGTCGAGGAATTCTTTTTGAATAAATAACCTATAGCACACTATATTTTCAATTTAATATTATTTAAACTTCAAATATTAGCATGCTATAGGCTCTGATTATCAAATAGCGATCAATTTACTGACCACAGCCACTTTCACCATTTGGGCTGTATTTTTAACGTCAAGTTTATTCAACAAATTTCTTCTGTGGGTTTCCGCAGTGTGTAAACTGATGAAAAGTTCTTCTGAGATTTCTTTTGTATTCATTCCATTACAGACCAAACAAAGAATTTCCTTTTCACGTTTGGTTAAACCAAACAATTCGTCAACATATTCATTTTCTGAATAAGAATCGGCATCATTGATCTCCAATCCAATAGGATTTCGGTTTTCTTCTTTTTTACAAAATTGATTAATGACCAGTTTCTGGTATTTGGGTGATAAGCATATTTTCCCATTGCATACATCATGAAGCATATCGACAAAGTCTTTAGAAGAAATTTCAGGACTTAAAACGCCCGATATTCCTGCATTCAATAAAAATTTCATCCTTTTTACATTACATTCTGAAGTCAAAACTAATGCTCGTAAATTGGGATAGGTTTGAATCAAATTATGCAAATAGAGATTGGGTTGATCAAAACCAATTGCAGCGTCATAAATCAAGATTTTTTGGGTTTCAGGATCTTTGTTAAAATTGATTTCAAATAATTCTTTTGGATTGGACACAACATTAACTTGAGCGTTATTAAATTGTTCCAAAATCAATCCTTCAAATCCTTTTAGCAATATTGCATTTTCTATTGCCAGGTAGACATTCATAGATTTTTCCATAGGTTAATTTAGTTTTAGTGTGAGAGATGGGGGGAGTTTAGTATCATTTAATCATACGCAATCATAATTGGGTTAAAGTTATACGTCTATTATTTATACACCTGCTAATTTAATATAATTAAATGAGTCCGCAACAGGAAAAATCCCTTTTTTTAAATTATGGGAAAATTTTCACTACCGGAAAATGAGTATTTTATAAAAACCACGAAAAACAATGAGATAATTTTGGGTGGGTGGGTATAGCTTTGCGGTACTAACTAAAATTTATTTATATCATGAAAAATTTATTTTTAAGTGCAGCTTTAGCACTAGGAACTGTAGCTTTCGCTCAAAGTAACAACGATGTTACACTTCAATTTGGTGTTGACAATTCTGCTGTTGTTTATCAAGCAGGTTTGGACAACGACAATGCTATTACCCAAGTAGGACTTTCCAATCATGCGGAAACAACTCAAATGGGATGGGCCAATGACAATGAAACATTAAGTGTTGGTGCATTTAATGAAGCTTATGTAAACCAAACAGGGTGGTTTAATTCAAACTCTACTACTCAACTTGGAGTTGCAAACGTAGCTTATGTTGACCAATTAGGTATTGCAAATGTTAATGAACAAATGCAAATCGGTGTTGGAAACTACGCTGAAACAGATCAAGTAGGTGTTGGAAACTATACCAGCCAACATCAAGATGGATGGTTCAATTCTGCGACTTCTATGCAAGATGGTGATTTTAACGAAGTTTACCAAGAGCAATATGGTGTATTGAACTCTGCTGCAGCTGAGCAATATGGTGAAGACAACTTAATCATCCAGTACCAAGATGGATTTGGTAATGATGCTTATGCTCTTCAAGTTGGTGAAGATAACTATATCGACCAATGGCAAGTAGGCTCTGGAAACACAGCTGTTGATGTTCAGTTTGGAGATGATAACTACTCTTACATTACACAATTGGGTGATGACCATTCTCATTTAGGAGTTCAAGTTGGAAATAGCAACTCAATGATTGTTACACAGACTAATTAATATTCCTTACTTCTCCCCCCAAGGAATATCAATCTAATTTATAGGGCTGTCCTAAAGTTTACCGAAAATGGGGGAGGTAAATTTATAGGGCAGTTCCTTTTTAATTAATTCGATATGAAACCAATACTAATTATCATAGGAACATTTTTGGCAATTATTGTAAAATCTCAAATTGCCTCAGAATCTGAACTTCTTCAATATATTTCTATGAATACAGGTGGAATTTATGATACCCAAATCCTACAAATGGGCGACCAAAACCTGGCTGTAGTTAACGCTAAACAAATTTCAGTCACCCAAACCGGAGATTTTCAACAATTTTATTACAATGAAACCTCCATTTTACCATCTGACCTGAATGTTAATGTCGAAGGACAAAACAGTTACGTAGAAATATACGGTAACAACCAAATTATGAACGACATAACGATCAACATCCAAGGAGACAACCGAAATGTAATCATAAGAAACTACCCATGAAACCTTTTGTATATATTTTCATTCTTATCTTCTTTTTCCCGCTGACATCATTCGCGCAGGAAATCGAAGAGAAATTAATTGAAGCGAAAATTGAATTAAAAGAAACTGAAAATACACTAACACTACAACCAACAGTTCAAAACAAAAGTCCCTTATTTTTTGAATACAATTATTTGCTTCTTGTCAAAAAAACTGATCATAAAAACAACCTTTCAATCAATAAACAAAGCGGCAAATTTACCTTAGAACCAGGTGAAATAAAAAACCTCTCTTTTACGCAATTGAATCAAGATGAAAGCCAAAACATCAAAGCCATCCTTTATATAAGAGATGAAAACAAAAATAAATTGATTGCCAAAGACTCCATCGAAATAAATCCAAAATCCAATGCAAAGGTTGAAGAAACATCACTTATGCTAGAAGGATTGGTAGTGGATGAATCAAAAACTAAAGTCGGTAAAGATTTCTATGACCAATTTTTTTCCGTTTACAATCAATATCCAAAAAAATACAATTTCATCATAACCATTTCTGAAATGCCTTACAGAGGACAAACCAGCATCATTCAAGTAAAAGCTGATCAAGAAAATATACATGAATTTTTCACCAATCCAAATGAAGAATATAGCCAGCACCAAGTAAAAATTTCCCTTCGAAATCTTGCAAAATACGCACAAGAAAAAGAAAACATAAATAAGGAATTTATCTACTAAAATCATACAATATGAAAACCCTATCTTTCCTCATATTATTTACCCTTTTTTCCATTGGAAATCAACTTTACGGGCAACAATTGAACTACGAACCTGTCAATCCAAATTTCGGTGGAAGCTATTTAAACTATTCTTGGCTTTTGTCATCTGCCAATGCCCAAAATCCGTTTGACGATCAGGACATGTCCTCCGGTCTAGATAATAGTCCATTGAGTAATTTTGAAGATTCTATCAAAAGACAAATCCTCAATCAACTTACAAGAGGAATGTTTGGAAATGGAACCGGTGAAGGAGGCATAGGAACAGAACCTGGAACTTATGAAATCGGTGGATTAGTGATTACTATAGATGAAACCCGCACCGGTTCTATCTTAACCATAATAGACAGCCAAACAGGTGAATATACAGAAATCATACTTTAATTTACATATCATGAAAACCCCCATTTACATCATTTATTTAGCCATTTTCATCGCATTTCATAGTTGTGGTGTCATGATGGTTCCTCCTGGAGGAGTTGAAGATAGATCCGTTATAGGCGAGTCCACTCCAACCCAAAAAGATTTTGAAAAACTACCCCAACCAAAGGAACAAGTTGTTGTCGGTGTATATAAATTTCGGGATCAAACCGGACAGTACAAAGCCTCAGATATGGGTGCTAATTGGAGTACCGCTATTCCGCAAGGCTTAACCACTATCCTAATCAAATCACTCGAAGACAGCAAATGGTTCGTGCCGATTGAAAGAGAAAACATTGGAAACCTCTTAAATGAACGTCAAATCATACGTACAACCCGGCAGGAATATTCAAATGGCAACACCAATTCCGGTCAACTTCCTCCGCTGCTTTTTGCCGGAATTTTATTGGAAGGCGGTGTTGTTTCTTATGATACCAATATTCTAACGGGAGGAGCCGGAGCCAGATATTTCGGAATCGGAGGATCTACAGAGTACAGACAAGATAGAATTACCGTTTATCTACGAGCGGTCTCTACCAGCAATGGAAAAGTGCTGAAAACAGTTTATACTTCCAAAACAATTCTTTCCCAATCCATCAACTCCAGTATGTTCCGTTATATCGATTTTGAAAGATTGATGGAAGCTGAAGTAGGTGTAACCAATAACGAACCCGTTCAAATCGCAGTAACAGAAGCAATTAACAAAGCGGTTTATCTTATGGTTCTCGAAGGAATCAAAGACAAAGTTTGGGATACGGAAGATGATGAAGTTGAAGCCGCCAATGAATTATTATACTCCTATCAAAAAGAAATTGAGGAGAGCAATAAAAGAGTTGTAGGGAAAGGTGTCTGGGAAAGAGAAAGAAGATCACAATTTTCATTTGGGATTTCCTCTACATTTAATACTTTAAAAGGAGATTATAAAACACAAACCATGCGACCTGGCGTAAAGGGAACATTTAAATATATCTTTTCAGATTATTTTAATGCTAACCTTTCCTTTGGGCTTCAACAAATGGGAGCCAAGGAAATATTCAGATCAACTTTCAGTACTTATGATTTGGATTTGGAATATTTAGCCATGCCTTATAGTCAATTCAGTCCCTATTTATTTGGCGGTTTTGGGATCATCAATAATACGAAAGGAGAAGATAGAAAGGGTAAATTCAAAACCCAATTTGGTGGAGGTTTAGAATATTTAATTTCTCCAACTGTTGGAGTTAGAGGATTTGGCTCCTACCACATAGGCTTTGATGATGACTGGGACGAACGAGTTTCAGGTAAAAGAGATGACCATTTCCTACAAGTCGGAATTGGAGTTCAAATTAACTTTGGTAATAGATATAAATAATATCATCAAAATTAACCTGACAAATTTTATAATTTTCCTATCCTACTCTAATTTATTAACTTAAAAATCAATCCGATGAAAAATCTATATATAATCTCTATACTAACAATTTTCCTGTTTGGATGCAGTGAAGATTTACTCGACGGAACTGAAAAAGGAACCCTTAAAGGATCTGTCCGATTGGATCTAACCAATGAACCTCTTGCCAACGTAAAAATCACCACCACCCCTTCTACCCTTACGGTCTATTCAGATGAAGAAGGAAATTTTGAAATATTAGAAAGCATACCCTTAGGTGACTATTCCGTAAAAGCAGAATTAAATGGATATGTAACTGAAGTAGAAGCCGTAAGTATTACCGATATCGACCAAACAGTCACCATCGTTTTTGAAATGATTACAGATGAAACGCTCAACCAACCTCCTACTACACCGGAACTCCTCTCACCGGCAAATTTGGCTACAAATGTTGCAAATGACGTTACACTTAAATGGAGCAGTTCTGATCCTGACCAAGATACGCTACTTTATCGAGTTTTGGTTACCAACAACACGACGAACGAACTAATAGAATACCCTGAACTTGAAGTAGATACCTTACAATTAAACAATTTAGATTTTGGGACAACTTATACTTGGCAAGTTGTGGTTTCAGACGACATCAACGATGAGGTTTTCAGCGAATCCAGTCAATTCACTGTTCGTGCAAACCCGGAATATCGTTACCATTACGTCCAAAGAGAAAGTGGAAATTTCATCATCAAGTCCTCTAACCTAGAAGAATCCATTTATATCACCACTTCTGAATATTCAAGTTGGAGACCGCATAAAAACAATATTGCGCAAAAAGTAGCATACCTTCAAACTATTGCCGGACAAACTCATCTCGTCACAGCCGATTTAAATGGTGATAATCCGCATCAAATCAGTCAAGCGCCGGTAAATGGATTTCGACCAGATGTCATGGATTTTGATTGGAACACCAACGGAAGTAGGTTTATTTTCCCAAGTTTTGACAAATTATATCGAATCAATTACGACGGAACCGGACAAACCCAAATCTACCAAACTGCAGATGGTCAATTCATTACAAAATGCTCTTGGAATTACGATTCAAGTCGAATCGCCATCGTCACCAATAATATCAATGGTTATGATGCCAAAATCATCATTTTGGATGGAAATGGAAATTTTATTCAGACCATTTTTGAAGGAAATATAGGTGCTGTTGGAGGACTGGATTGGAGCATCACCGGAGATCGACTTTTATATACCCATGATGTTTCAGGTTACCAAGATGCTGACTACCGCCAATTGGATACCCGCATCATGATGTACAATTTCAGCGATGCAACTTCGACAGATATTTCAGCATTAAGTGAAAAACCTTTAGGAACCATCGATGTAGATCCCCAATTTTCACCAAATGACGCAGAAATTATTTTCACCAATGCACCAAATGATCTCTTTTCAGTAAAATCCATTTATACCATAGATTTAAATAGTAGCGAATATACCAGAACATTAGTGCTACATAATGCAGAAATGATTGACTACGAATAAAACAACCTAAATAACCTACCATAAAAGTGCATCCCAAATTTGGGGTGCATTTTTTTATAATTTATATCCGATTTCATTTTTCACCTCATTGATTACAAAAATACTGTGAGTGCTTCCTATTCCCGGAATGATGGTCAATTTATTCACGATAAAATCCCTGTAATCATCCATATTTCTAAAAGTCATTTTTAAAATAAAATCGTAGTCTCCACTCACATGGTAACATTCATGCACTTCATTTAAAAAATTAATTTGGGTTTCAAATTCAGATATATTTTGTTGAGAATGCTTCTCCAATTTCACATGTGAAAAAACCATCAATTCCATCCCCAAAATTTTTCTATCCAAAATCGCCGAATAACCTTTGATTACCCCCATTCTTTCCAGTTTCTTAACCCTTTCAAAAACAGCTGTCGCCGAAAGATTTAGTTGTAGGGACAATTGTTTGTTTGTGAATTTTGAATTGATTTGCAATTGGTTGAGAATAGCAAAATCCATTTTGTCCAATTTCATGATGAATAAAATTTTGTTTCAATTAAATTTCAAGGAACTAAATATAATAAATTTCAAAATTTATAATAAATATTAGAATAATTTTCTAAGTATTTTATCTTTCATTGACAAATTCACTATATTTTTTCAAATTTGGAAAATAAAAATTAAATATGAAAACACACAAACCGGCAGATCAAATTCAAGATTTACAATATTTTGGAGAATTCGGAGGCGTTAACCCTTCTATTTCAGATTCATCCACTTACACCTTTCTCTCTGCAAAAACCATGTTCGATACTTTTGAAGGAAATGCAGAAGGCTGTTATCTTTATTCAAGACATTCCACACCAAGCAATTTATATTTAGGACAAGCTTTGGCTGCTATGGAAAATTCGGAAGCCGCCAATGTCACCGCTTCCGGAATGGGCGCCATCACATCTGTATTGTTACAACTTTGTCAATCAGGCGATGAAATCGTTTCCAGCAGAACCATTTATGGTGGTACTTATGCCTTTATGAAAAATTTTCTTCCTAAACTGAACATTCAGACTCAATTCGTAGACATTACCAAAATTGATAAGGTAGAAGCTTCCATTACTGAAAATACAAAAGTGATTTATTGCGAAACCATCAGTAACCCTCTTTTGGAAATAGCTGATATTCAAGAACTAGCGAAACTCTCGAAAAAACACAATCTTAAATTGGTTGTAGACAATACCTTTTCTCCTTTTATCGTTTCTCCTATTGATTTAGGAGCAGATGTTGTCATTCATAGTTTAACCAAATTTATAAACGGAAGCAGTGATGCTGTAGGCGGTGTGATTTGTGGAACACAAGAATTTATAGATGATCTGCGAAATGTCAACAACGGAGCTTGTATGCTTTTGGGACCAACGATGGACAGTTTACGTTCGGCCAGTATTTTAAAGAACTTGCGTACACTTCATATCCGTATGAAACAACATAGCAAAAATGCAGAATACCTCGCTCAAGCATTTCAGAAAGATGGGCTGAAAGTTGTTTATCCGGGTCTAGAAAACCACTCAGGGCATTTGGCTATGAAAAATTTATACAATGCAGAATATGGATTTGGTGGAATGATGACCATCGATGTAGGTTCGCTTGATAAAGCCAATGCGTTAATGGAACTGATGCAAATGAAAAATTTAGGCTATTTGGCAGTCAGTTTAGGTTTTTATAAAACATTATTTAGCGCACCGGGAACGTCTACTTCAAGTGAAATTCCTGTAGAAGAACAAAAAGAAATGGGATTATCTGACGGATTGATCCGTTTTTCAATCGGATTGGACAATGACATAGAAAGAACTTATCAGAAGATGAAAGAGTGCATGATTGAGTTAAATATTTTGTAATTAAAACTCGAAACATTTTTCTATTTATAAAATCGCATTAATTTTGCAGGATTAAAATTAGGAGGAAAGATTTGACTGATTGCAACCTCAATAAAAATTGCTAAAACAGGTACTGTCTTTCAATTCTCCTCTGCAAAACAAAACTATATGCCTTACTTATTTACATCAGAATCCGTTTCTGAAGGACATCCTGACAAAATTGCTGATCAAATTTCAGATGCATTGATTGATAACTTTTTAGCTTATGATGCTTCATCAAAAGTTGCATGCGAAACTTTGGTTACAACAGGTCAAGTCGTATTGGCTGGTGAAGTAAAATCAGATGTTTACCTGGACGTTCAACACATTGCAAGAGAAGTAATTAACAACATTGGTTATACCAAAGGAGAATATATGTTCAACGGAGATTCATGTGGTGTTATTTCTGCCATTCATGAACAATCACCAGACATCAACCAAGGTGTTGATCGTGTCAAAGACGAGTCCGATTTCGAAGCAAGAGCCAATGCTCAAGGTGCTGGAGATCAAGGAATGATGTTTGGCTATGCGACCAATGAAACAGAAAATTATATGCCATTGGCACTGGATTTGGCACATACGATTTTAAAAGAATTGGCCGAAATCAGACGGGAAAATGATACGGTAAAATACCTACGTCCAGATGCAAAATCCCAAGTGACCATCGAATATTCAGACGATCACAAACCGGTTAGAATCGATTCCATCGTAGTTTCGACGCAACATGATGAATTTGGAAGCGACGAAGCCATGTTGGCCAAAATCAGAAAAGATATCGTCGAAGTTTTGATTCCACGCGTTATCGCCAAACAAAAACCGGAAATCAAACAATTGTTCAACGACCAAATCAAATACCATATCAATCCGACCGGAAAATTTGTCATCGGCGGACCACACGGTGATACCGGACTGACCGGAAGAAAAATCATCGTCGATACTTATGGCGGAAAAGGCGCTCATGGAGGCGGAGCATTTAGCGGTAAAGACCCATCAAAAGTAGACAGAAGTGCGGCCTATGCTACCAGACACATTGCAAAAAATCTAGTTGCAGCAGGTGTTGCAAATGAAGTTTTGGTTCAGGTTTCTTATGCAATCGGTGTTGCAGAACCTTGTGGTTTGTACATCAATACAAATGGAACTTCAAAAGTAAATTTGAACGACGGTGAAATCGCTGAAAAAGTAAACCAACTATTTGATTTAAGACCATTTGCAATCGAGCAAAGTCTGAAATTGAGAAATCCTATTTACCAAGAAACCGCTTCTTATGGACATATGGGACGTGAACCGTTTGTTGGAAGCAAAACATTTAACAAAGGGAAAAACAATGAAAAGACCATTGATAATTTAGAGTTTTTTACTTGGGAAAAATTGGATAAAGTAGACCAAATTAAAAAAGAATTTGGTTTATAATTCAAAATTTAAAAACTTCATACAAAAGCCGGTTGATAATTCAATCGGCTTTTTACATTTCTTTAATATTTAGTTCTTTAAAAAATCCCGAAATTTGTACTCCAAAATTTTACATTTGAAAAAAATTCTAATTTTTGTCTTCAATCTGATTTTTCTTTCAGAAATATTGGGACAAATCACCATAACCGACCCAAAATCATATACTGTTTGCGATACTGATGGCGATGAAATGGTGACCATTCCCTTCAGCGAATTGCAGAATTTTTCTTTGGAATTTTTAAATGAATTCAACGAATCACCTGAAATATACCTCACACAAGCCCAAGAAGGCATCATCCGCATCCGAAACCTTTATGCTCCAGATCCCCAAATCCAAACCGTTTGTGGCGATACTTCCGGTCCTGGCGGATATTTTGACATCGCCATCAATAGCCAAAAAGAAATATTTGTCGTCCGTTCAGGAGGTGTAATTCAAAAAATTGGAACCGAATCCCAAAATTGTGATTTTACAGTTGTAGGAGATTTAGGCCAAACTTCCGTTGCCCTTTCATTTGACCATTTGGATTATTTATATGAGGGCGGTTGGTCATCAATGGTTCGACGTGCGGCGCCTGGGAACTATGATGATTTTAGTATTTGGCATGATTTCGGAGAGGGAAACCCTTCCGGTGATTTCGTTCAAATCGGTGATTTTATGTACGTTGCATGGGTGATGAGTGATGGAAAAGATTATTTATTCAAAGTTACACTCGGCATTGATAACCAATACATTAGCCATGAAAATTTAGGAGAAATAGATACCGGAACTTTTGGATTGGCTGCTGAATATGGACGTCTTTATGGAAATACAATTCATTATCTCTACGAAATCGATTTGGAAACCATGGAAACCAACATCATTAAACAAAGACCCAATCAAAATAATTCATCTTTTAATTGGTGGGGCGCTGCAGGTTCTCATGAAGCTTTAAATTTGGAAATCTCTTATCATAGAGAAGAAATTCAGGCGCTCAACGGAACATTTCCGGTGAGCGATCCTTTTGTCAGCGACGATTTCCCGACCGATTGGATCTATGTCCGTATCCATGAATCTACCGAAAATAAAACCTACATCATTCCTATCGAAATCAGTATTCAATCCGCTCCAACAGGAATCGAATTGACCAAACAAGCTTGTATCGATTTTCAAACCGGAAATGCCATTTTTGATTTAGCAGAATTTCAAACCGAAATCAATCCCGATACCAATTTGGACTTTAGTTTTTTCCGAAATCTAGAAGATTTAGAAACCGGATCCAACCAATTGCCACTCACCTACTCGATTCCTTCTTCCCAAACCATTTATGCCAAATTGGACAATGGAACAGAAAACTGTTATGGAACCGTTCCGATTCATTTAATTGTCCCAGATTTTTCAGTTGAATACGATGATTCGGTTGCCTTTTGTCTCGGTACGACAACTATTTTAAGCATTCCGGACACTTTTGAAACTTACGAATGGATTGGACTTCAAGGAGAAGATCTGAACCAAGATTTGGACACAAATGAAGTCACCGTCAGCCAACCTGGAAATTACGCTGTCATCGTCTCAGACGTGAGCGGATGCAGCTATGAACTTCCGTTTGAAGCTGTTTTGGGCGGTGCACCGGAAATAACAAATGTTCAAATCAATGGAAATTCCATTACCGTTCAGGTTGCTCCAGCAGGGAATTACGAATATTCGCTTGATGGTGTATTTTGGCAGAGTTCTGCTACTTTTCACAACATTCCGGTTGAGGATTATGAAATTTATGTACGTGATTGGGTCGGATGTTACAGTGAGCCTTATGCCTTCACCTATTTTTTAATTCCCAATTTTATTTCACCAAATGGCGATGGTAAAAATGATGTTTGGAAAATCAGAGGAATCGAACAATTTCCTGATGCAGAATTCCAAATCTTTGACCGATACGGAAAATTATTTGCTATCCGTAAAGCCGATGCAAATGGGATGGTTTGGGATGGAAAATACTTGGGAAATCCGGTTCCTTCCGGAACCTATTGGTACATTTTAAAACTCGATGAAACCAAAAAACAAATAGGATCGATTACGGTCAAAAATAATTGATTTTAATTGAAATTTTGATAAATCCATGACTTTTCACTATTAATCATTTTGTATATCAAAAATACAAAAACTATGACAATTCAATCCATCAGATATACAAAATGATTAACTCAAATAAACGTATATATCATTATCAATCAGCCATTTGAAATTTATTTTACTTCAATTCATCCAATTCATAAAAGTTACGTATATTTACGTGTTATGTGAAAGAATAAAACGGCACCTCCAAAAAGAAAGTGCCGTTTCGAAATTAAATTTATAAATTCTCAATCCACTACTTCTGAAACAGTTGATTTTTCTATTAGAAAAATTCCGTCAAAAGCTTCTTCTATTTCAGTTTTTAGGCACATCGAATCAAATCGAATCTTATTACAATTTTTTAATTCCGTACTTCTGTTCATTAGTAAACAGCATTCTTTTCCTCCAAATTCTTGCATAATAAATTCAACAGAATCCGACTCTGGAAAATCAAGTGGAAATTTATCAACCCTAAAGCCAAATTGATAATCATTATCAGGATACAATGCCGCAGTTTCTCCACGTAGATTAGTTATTGCAAATGCTTTATATTTTTCTCCAAAAGTCATCGAAAGTCTTTGCCCCATTGGATAACAACTAATAAATCCATCAAAATCTACCGGAGTTTTTTGAATGTGAGCATTGTGGGCAACCAAAATAATCTTTTTACCAAGTGAATTTTTCAAAAACCAATCAATGCTTTCTGCCATATACTGGTCTTTTGCTCCCATATCTCCTTCAATTCCCCTTTCAGTAATGAAACTTTCCATAGCATCAGCATTATAATTCATATAGATCAAGCCTTTAACTTGATGAACTATCGATTGAAATTCTAAACTTTCTAATTTTGGTTGAAGAGTAATCAAACGAATGTAAACTTTTAATAGCAATGCTTTTAATTCATTATGTTCAGCTTCATCAAAAAGCGATAAATTTAACGCAAGCTGAGAAGTCGAATAGAAATCAAATTTCTCAGCAAGATTTAAAATCTTCTGTAAGACATCAGAAGAAACGATTGAAAGTCTTTGCAAATAATCAGATACAATACGAAAGTTTGGAAAATAAGAACCTCCATTTTTAGGAATATCCACACCTAAAAAGGTAATTTGATTATTATTGTCTTGATTATACCGACGAAGCCATAGCAAAGTATCTTTAAACTCATTTGGATAATAAAAGTGTGACAGTAACTTATCCAAATCGTCGAATGGAATTTGTGATTTTATCCACTTATCAACTTCTAATCCTTCAGAAAAACCAAACTCAAATGCCAAGGTGTCAAAATCACATTCAGTTACTAAAAACTCAATAACTTGATGCCTGAATGTAAAAAACTCTTTTATGAAATGTGAGTTTTCGCCTAAACCAACAATTGTAGAAGAATCAAAATATTCTCGAAATCGAAAAAGACTTTGTTTTATGGATGTATTATTTTCCGAATTAAACGGAAAAGTTAAGGGTTTTATATTTTTCATTATTACCTTATTTTAAATTAAAAATTAACGTACCAAATAGCAACCGTCTCAAAAAGACGATTTAATAATTTACTTTAATTTTTAATTACCAAGGCTTGCTGAAATACATAAAATGTGAATTATTTGAATACAAAGATACTAAAAATTCCTTCACATAACATCGCATTGGCAAAATGGCAGGTTAAGTGCTAAATTGAAAGTTTCTGCATTTTATTCCGCCGAATGTGTTCCACATTCGCTTTTTATTTGTAAGTTAGCTCTGTGGAAACACATCGGCTACGTTCTCGCTAAATTGAACTTTTTGTCCAATTTATCCGCCACTTCGCCAATGCGTTTCCCGTTGGCGGTAATTTGAAGAAACAATTAACAACGAAAAACATTCAAGAAGATGAAGCTATAAGTAACTGTAAGATAGAATAAGAATTGAAATATCCTTTAATACGCAAAGTAGAAAGGGCGATTGTTAATATTAAAAAATTAGAAAATGACACAGTTACAAATGATTGACAAAACAAAGTCAATAGCTCAAAATGATAAAAATATTTCTGCCGTATTTATGTACGGGTCATTTACCAAAAATGAAGGGGACAAATATTCAGATATTGAATTCTACATCTTCTTGAAGGATAAAGAAAATTTTTCCGCTGAAAATTGGGTAAGCCAAATTCATCCTTTGGCATTATATTTTACCAACGAGTATGGAAGTGAAGTTGCCATTTTTGAAAATATGATAAGGGGGGAGTTTCATTTTTTGACAAACGACCAAATGGAAGTTATCAAATCGTGGGACGGTTTGGTAGAGTTTAGCGACTTTGACAAGATGATTTTAGTAGATAAAGAAGATTTATTGACTAACACGCTCAAAGAAATAAAAACTAAAGTACCTGATCGAACAACAAATGAAAATATCCTGTGGTTGAGCCAATCATTGTTGAATGTTTTACTTACAACAAGCAACTTAATTAAACGACAGGAATTTGCTCACGCTTACCAAAGCTTATCAAATGTTCAAAAATATTTACTTTGGTTAATAAGAATTGAAACATACCAAACCAAACATTGGGAAAGTCCAACAAAAAGCTTGGAAAAAGACATAGACCCAGATTGGTATTCGTTATTTCAGGAGACAACATCAGAATTAGATCCGACAGATATTAAAACAGCTTTCAAGAAGACATTAACATTGACTGAAAAACTTTTTGATAATCTTGGAGTTGAAGCAAAATTAAAGGGGGTATTAAGGAGAATTGAATAAAAAAAACTACCGCCAACATTGTATAAGCGTAATGCGGGCTGAACTGCTAAATTTGAGCATTTTTGCTCCTAAGAAACTTTGTGGTGGGCGGACAGTGAATTGCTCCGAAATCCCGCACTACGCTTATACTTGACCGTTGTGCTTCATGCTGAGAAACGTAAAAATTGAATAAGTTGACTAAAGAAGAAAAACAGAAAGAACTTGAAAAGTATCGAACTTTGAATTTAGCAACTTTGGACTATTACATTGAGTCCTCAATGCTAAAAATCAAAACGGAGGACTTCGATTCTGACCAACATTATAAATCCCTAAAACCACTTGTTGAGGAGAATTTTGAAAAAGGTCGGCTGACCAGATTGAAACAATGGTTTCGTGACTTAACTGAAATGATGGTGGAAAATGAAGATTTTGAATTTAATAAATTCATTAAAAACAGGACTGGATATGACATTGACATTCACTCAAAACTTAAAAAAAGAATTGAACGGATTATAAAACTAGAAAAAATTAAAACCGAAGATGAATACAGAGATATATTGAATATTGTGAACAATTTATGCCAACAACCGACTTTAGAAAAACCTAAATTGGATTTACTGAATTCTATGCTCTTGGATTTTGACAATCGAATTCGGACAAAAAAATAAAAGCACGAAAGCACAACAACGGCTATAGTTCATTGCTTCTGACTTTCCTTTCGGAAAGTCAGAAGCAAATATGCTATCTTCGGTTTACGGCGGAAAATCCTTGCGGATTTTCACGCAACGAAACCATAGCCAATCACGTTAGGCGTCATATTAAACGACAACTGTAATGACAATAGAACCATTTGGAAATATTGAATATAAAAAGAGAGACAAAGAGTGGTTTGGACTTGTGGATAATATTTGCCCCGACAATAAAGTCGAACTTAGCATTTCTGTTGACAATATAGACCAAGACCTAAATGAAAAAATTGAATTGGTCAAAAAATTTGCCGCTGATTACGAAGTTATTGTTGCTGACCTTTATGACTTAGCGTATAAAAAGTACAAAGACACTGAATTTGAGGTAACGAGAGAGGAAATAGAAAAAATGTATTTCTTGACAGCAGTAAATTTAAAAGCGGACAATCGGACTTGGTGGTTGGTGTTGGAACCTGACTTCAATGTGACTTCAATCTACGACCACTTTTTACGTTTTACTATGTTGGACAGAAAAATTATTTGGGCAAACTTTGACATAAATACGACCGCCTAACACGGGTTTTGCGTCAGGAGGGTTGACGAGGAAACTTGGAGCTTTGTGCTTCTAATAAACTTTAGTAATAGAATGAAACTTTGTGCTCCAAAGCTCGCCCGAACGCAAAGCCCGAAAACGTTATGTGCAATTTTACCAAACTCCCATCAATAAATAGAAAATGGAACTAATTGATAAAATAAATATCAAAAGATCTGACAATTTTTTTTACAAAATTTTAATCATAATTAGTTATCCTTTTTTGTTGATTTTCGGATTAATTGTTATGCTTTTTGCGAGAATAATTTCGATATTTCAGAAAAAAGAAATCGAAGAAAAAATGACTGAAAATACAATGGAAAAATGGACGCTTTTAGCCGAATATAAAAATGTAAAAATATTCAAAAAATATCTTAACGAAATTCGATTTGGTCCTGCATATTTTGAACTTAAATCTGAACCCGAAAATCCGAATTTGTATAATAAAATTTTTGGAGATTGGTTTTATAAAACTGAAAATCTAATTTTCCTTCAACAATGGAATTCAACTGAAAAACCGAATACTAATCTTGTGTTATTTAATGCTGAAACAAACGAATTGAAAAGAATTGAAAAAAATCTTAATTCGGTATTATGGGAAATGAAAAACGAAAATGAAGAAAACCTAAATTTAATATGTAATACTGGATATGAAATAAAAACATACCGAATTCAAAAAAACTGCACATAACAGTGGTAGCCGTTGCACAACTCCATTTTTTTGATAAAATTCACAAAAAACCAAGAAAATCTGACCGATTTTAAAGCGCTCTAAGCGCAGCAAAATTCAAATTGATTTAGAATTCCCTCCATTTTTGACTATCTTAAATCCAAG
>NZ_JACDZE010000013.1 GCF_014042165.1 Moheibacter lacus | reverse complement strand
TCAATTAATTTTGATGAGCTTTTTTTGTTTCAAGAAATTTCGTTTAACGTTCAAGGTTTAAAGTTTAATGTTTTTATTACTCAATTATTCATAAACTCAACCACTCAACAAATCAAATATTCATTCACCTGATTTTTATATCTGAAGTCCACCGGAATTCATCCTCTTAATATCAATTCCATTCCGACCCGCCGCCGCGGGTAAGCCTGCCAGCGCACCGACCCCGAAACATCGGGGCTACGAAAGTGGGAGAGTAGCCGAAGCAGTGCTTCGGGCCGCCA
>NZ_JACDZE010000012.1 GCF_014042165.1 Moheibacter lacus | reverse complement strand
TTAATTTTATAAAATATAATTTCAATAAATGAATTGGGAAGGTTTTGTAAAAACTGAAAGACTTGAAATTCAGTCAAAATATGAAAGTGAAATAAGGTTCGGTCCAGCTTATTTTAAACTTAAGTCTATTCCTGAAATTAAGCTTTTAGAATTTGATATTTATGGAGATTGGTTTTATAGACACAAATCATTCCTATTTCTACAACAATGGAATTCAACAAAAACACCAAATACAAATTTGATTTGTATAAACCTTAACTCTTTTGAATATAAAATTGTCT
>NZ_JACDZE010000011.1 GCF_014042165.1 Moheibacter lacus | reverse complement strand
TGGCGGCCCGAAGCACTGCTTCGGCTACTCTCCCACTTTCGTAGCCCCGATGTTTCGGGGTCGGTGCGCTGGCAGGCTTACCCGCGGCGGCGGGTCGGAATGGAATTGATATTAAGAGGATGAATTCCGGTGGACTTCAGGTATAAAAATCAGGTGAATGAATATTTGATTTGTTGAGTGGTTGAGTTTATGAATAATTGAGTAATAAAAACATTAAACTTTAAACCTTGAACGTTAAACGAAATTTCTTGAAACAAAAAAAGCTCATCAAAATTAATTGA
>NZ_JACDZE010000010.1 GCF_014042165.1 Moheibacter lacus | reverse complement strand
CCGTTGCACAACTCCATTTTTTTGATAAAATTCACAAAAAACCAAGAAAATCTGACCGATTTTAAAGCTCTCTAAGCGCAGCAAAATTCAAATTGATTTAGAATTCCCTCCATTTTTGACTATCTTAAATCCAAGCTTTTCCCCTTCTCAAAACAGCTTCAAGCAATTGCCCCAATTTTCCCTTTGGGAAGGTTCAGGATTTGGGCTTGGGTTTTTACTTTTTTCACCTTGAACTTCAGAAGTTTCTTCAGATAAAACAAACGGATATCCAGACAATTACCGCAATATTGAAGCAAAGCCCGATCGCTGTTCAAATTGTTCAAATAACCCACCAATAAAATCTTGTAAAAAACCACCGGATCCAAACTCTGCTGGCCTTCGCTACCGTAATACTTTTTAGNCAGAAGTTTCTTCAGATAAAACAAACGGATATCCAGACAATTACCGCAATATTGGAGCAAAGCCCGATCGCTGTTCAAATTGTTCAAATAACCCACCAATAAAATCTTGTAAAAAACCACCGGATCCAAACTCTGCTGGCCTTCGCTACCGTAATACTTTTTAGTCGAATCCTACAGAAATTGAAAATCCAATTCCTCCCCGATTTTCCTGTAAATATTATCGGCCGGTACCAGTCTTTCCAAACTCAGTTCATAAAACAATTTTGGCCTAAATTCTTTTCGTCCTTGCATGTACTAATTTACATAAAAATTATCAC
>NZ_JACDZE010000001.1 GCF_014042165.1 Moheibacter lacus | reverse complement strand
GCAAATCTTAATCTATCTAATAATTATACCTTAATGATCGTCTCTGCTTATTCAGCTTCCCTCACATTTTAAACATAGTTCCTTTCGTAAGGGGTTGCAAAGATAACATCATCTATCCCACTTTACCAAATGTTTTTTGAGTGAAATATCATTTTTTTAGATGTTATATTTTCAATGAATTTATTATCAATTAATTGGCGCTGAAAATTTTTTATTTTTTTTTTCAATTTGCGTCAGGGATGAGCAAGGCGCCGAATGAAAGGAGGCGGTGCGAACCGTTTTAACGGTGAGTACGGAAGCGAAGCGTACCCTGCAGCAGCCCGCCCGGACGCCCATAAAAATATTAATGCTTCTTTATCTCTTATAATTGTTTACCAATATAATAAAGAAAAGGGATTGGAGTTTAATATAGAAGGTAGAATACAAAATACTTTAACTCTATTTGCTTCTTTCTGTTCGTTCCTGAAATAATTGTAATAATAATTACCAGATGATACTACTAGACTGTGTTCTGGTTTTCTGGTATCCTATGCCCTTTTTGAAATATAATTGACTTTGTTGAAAATTCGAATTCGTCAATTTGGGTGATTTTTAAAAATACTCTAATCGATACTTTTCCTTTAGAAGAAACTCGAATAGATGATTCTTTAAATCAAAATACACAAAGGGGTGAACCAAATGGTATATATATTAAAATTCGCCCAAATCAATTTTCAATGAAATAATGTTTGAATAAAGTGCGATGCTTTGGTCACCTACGTCGGTCAAAGCATAATCGACTGAAATTCCTTTGTATTTAAATCCAACTCCGATGTTGGGCTGGAAAGTCAATTCCTTCTCGCCTTCAAATGTGGTTTCAAACTGGAAGTTATTTACACCACCTCGCAAAAAAACCATATTGTCAAAACCGACTTCAAATCCGGCAGAAGGTGAAATACTTAATGCACTGGTTGAAATCAAATCATTGGTTTCAAAAAACTGGAAATTCAAATCTACTTCACTCAAAACATTAAATTTATCGCTGATTTGGAAGTCTTTTGCAACTCCAAATTGTAGTTTCGGCAAGGTCAATTCTATGGTTTCTTCCGGTAATTCATTGACCGTTTGTTGATTTTCTGTTCCGGGTTCAGTAACGGTTATGGTATTTAATTCTTCTTCGTTGATCGACCAGGCATTAAATGTCGTCGTGATATCACGCGCCATCAAGCCGAAATAAAATTTGTCTTCTGTCCGGAACTGAAATCCTAAATCGATCCCAAATCCAAATGAACTGGCAAATTTACCGATGTGTCTGTATACGATTTTTGCGTTTGCGCCGACTGTGATATCAGAATTTCCGAGAAAATGTCCGGCATAACTCAAACTCAAAGCATAATCTGCAGTCGAGAATTTACTGATCCGGTCGTAATCGATATTGCCTTGCGCATCGATCAATTGTGTTGTATTTAATATATCATCTACTCCAAATCGATAAACCGACACCCCAACCACTGCGTTATTTTCAAGCGGCATGGCGCCAGCGAGGTAATCATACATTGCGATGCCTTGGAAATATTCGGCATGCATCGCAGCAATTTGTGGCCCGAAATAAACTTCTGTTAAACCAGCAGGATTCCAATAAGTTGAATTCACATCACCGGTGTTGGCCACGACTGAATTTCCCATCGCAAATGCACGTGCATCCACGCCGATGCTCAAAAATTCATTGGAATATTTACGGGTAACTTGTGCGAAACTCAAAGTTCCGGCTAGAATCAGCAATGATGTAAATTTTAATTTCAAAGTAAAACTAAGTTTCAGGTTTCAGGTTTAAAGTTTCAGGTTTTCTTAGCGTTATAAAAATAACTTTGAACTTGAAACATCAAACTCTAAACAAATTTGGTTGCAAAAATCGAATGTTTTCTTTAAAACACAAAATCGGGTTTTTTATTGCGTTGGTTTTGTTCTTATCTTCGTGGTTCGATTTGCGAAGCTCGAAATTCGAAATTCGCTGTACTAAAAAAAAGAAATGAAACTTTTTACGTTACCGAACTTATTGACGCTGGGGAATTTGTTTTGTGGGTGTTTGGCTGTCATTTGTTTATTTACTTTTCAAAATCAATTAGCTATTGAACAACCTCAACATTTAAGCCCCAAAAGTTATCTGGTTATAATTTTAATCTTATTGTTAGTTTCACTAGTATTCGATTTATTAGATGGAATGGTTGCGAGAGCAATGAAAATCAATTCAGATATTGGAATTCAACTTGATTCCCTTGCAGATATGGTTACTTTTGGTTTTGTTCCTGGAATTATGATGCTTATTTTATTGAATCAAATTTTTCCGCTTAGTAATTCTGGAGAATTAAAGGTTGTTGTAGACATCCCATGGTTACCATTTTTGGGTTTGTTCATTACATTGTTTTCAGCTTTACGATTGGCCAAATTCAATGTCGATACGGAACAATCGACTTATTTCAAAGGTTTGGCAACACCGGCTAATACGATTTTGATTTTCTCGCTTTTCTGGATTCAAAACCAAAACGGATTTATCATTTCAAAAGAATTGGATCTTTATTTTCTAATTGGAATTACCATACTATCCTGTTATTTATTGATTGCAAATATTCCTTTGTTTTCCTTTAAATTTAAAGGATTGGCTTGGAAAGACAATCATTTTAAATATGTTTTCGTCATCATTTGTATTTTATCATTGATTTTATTTCAAATGAATGCAGTCCCGTTTATTATACTATTATATATTATTACGTCAATTATATTCAGAAAAAAAATCATCAATGTCGCTTAAATTACACAAACCCATTTGTTTTTTTGATTTGGAAACCACCGGAATCAATGTCGGAAAAGACCGAATCGTGGAAATTTCCGTTTTAAAAGTTTTTCCAAACGGAAACAAAGAAAGCAAAACCCTGCGCGTGAATCCTGAAATTCCAATTTCGGCTGAAGCAACTTCCGTCCATGGAATTACGAACGAAGACGTCGCTAACGAACCTACTTTCAAAGAAATCGCTCCGCAAATTTGGGAGATGATGAAAGATTCGGACATCGGCGGATACAATTCCAACCGCTTTGATGTTCCGCTACTAGCAGAAGAATTCTTGAGAAATGATTTTGATTTCGATATGGACAAACATCGTTTTGTTGATGTTCAGGTCATTTTCTTCAAAAAAGAACCCAGAGATTTGAGTTCGGCTTTTAAGTTTTATTGTGATAAAACATTGGAAAATGCACATTCGGCAGCTGCAGATGTGGAAGCAACCTATGAAATCTTCAAAGCCCAAATCGAACGTTATGATGATTTGGAAAATGACATTAAATTTCTGAGTGAATATACCAATCAACGCAAAACAGCAGATTTGGCAGGAATGATCGGTATCAATGACAAAGGACAAGAAATTTTCAATTTCGGGAAATACAAAGGACAGGTAGTGCGGGAAGTTTTGGAGAAAGACCAGGGCTATTACGGTTGGATTCAAAATGCTGATTTCCCAATGTATACCAAAAAGGTTTTAACGAAAATCAAATTAAAATCTTCCGATTTGTTTAATTCTTAAATTTTTCGCTTTGCAAAAATTAACTTGGAACTTTAAACATGAAACTTTAAACTAAATTTTATGACTTCAAAAATAATTTACAAAGGCGATTTAAGAACTGAAATGACGCATCTTCAATCGGGAACAATTGTAGAAACCGATGCGCCAACCGATAACAACGGAAAAGGTGAACGCTTCTCTCCTACTGATTTGGTAGCAACGGCGCTCGGAAGTTGTATGTTGACCATCATGGGAATTGCAGGAAATACGCACAACATCAATATCGAAGGAACGGAAGTGGACATCACGAAAATTATGACTTCGGCTCCAAGAAAAATTGGTGAAATCATCGTAAAGCTGACAATGAAAGGTCAGGATTCCTATTCCGATAAAGAAAAAGCGATACTTGAAAATGCGGCTTTGACTTGTCCGGTTTTTTTGACGTTAAGTGAAGATGTAAAGAAAACGGTGGAGTTTGTGTGGGAATAATTTTGCTGGATGTGCGAAGCTGGATGATGGGTGTTATGATTATTTTGAATTTTGAATGGAAAAATAATAAATCCGAATTTAATTCACCGCTTAATTTGGAACAACTGTATTAAATTTTCATTGAGTTTTTGAAAATAATTTTCATCTAATTTCCCAATTCAACCTATCGCCAAATCTTTATCAATTGTTGCCATTTTATTTAACCTGACTAATGATTTTTGTTTCAAACCGTTTGTTTCAGTTGGTTCAACTTCGAAATCAAAATCTGATTGCCACTTATGTTGTGTAGTGATGAAACAAACCGTAATATCAGATCAGAGCTAATTAAAACCAAAGCCGGACGTTTTTTGGCTCCGGTCAAATCTGTAAAAGGAAAAGGAATCAAAACGATATCGCCTTTATTCATTTGAAGCGAATTTTCAAATCCGATTCATTGTACAATTCTCGTTCTTCGTTCAAAAAGTCAAATGAGCTAGATTCAGAAACGATTTGCTGAATGTTTTCCGTTGTGATTTCTTCATCAATTTTGAACAGCAAAAAATCAACAAAATCATTGATTTCCTGAATTTTAGATTCCGGTAACAATTTAATTTTACCGATTGCATTTTCGATTAGAATTTCTCTGCTCATCTTAAAAGAGTTATATAGAAATGTAAGATTTTTAAATTGTAAAATGGATTTGAACTTTTTTGGTGGTCTATTTTCTTTCGAGTTTGTTTGGTTATGACGAATGATGAATTCTAAGTTTCAAATATTAAATTTTAAATGAATTCAAGTCAAAATAAATCCAATCTATATCTCCATCAAACTTTAAACTAAAAACCTGAAACGTTAAACTTTTCTTTTTCCTAATTTTGCATCCGAAATGAAAACAGTAGTTGTAGGATTATCGGGCGGAGTAGACAGCAGCGTGGCTGCCTATCTTTTAAAAGAACAGGGATATAACGTCATCGGGCTTTTTATGCGCAATTGGAACGATGCTTCCGTGACGCTCGAAGACGAATGTCCGTGGATTGAAGACAGTGCCGATGCGCTGATGGTAGCTGAAAAATTAGGAATTCCTTTTCAGGTAATTGATTTGAGTGAAGTTTACAAAGAACGTATCGTGGATTATATGTTTGCCGAATACGAAAAAGGACGAACGCCAAATCCCGATGTTTTGTGCAATCGTGAAATCAAATTTGATATATTTCTGAAAACCGCTTTGGATTTGGGTGCGGATTTTGTTGCGACGGGACATTATGCAAGACGGGAAGAAATAGAAATCGGCGGTGAAAAAGTTTATCGATTGCTCGCCGGAAAGGATCAAAACAAAGATCAATCTTATTTTTTGTGCCAATTGAGTCAAGAACAGTTAAGCAAAGCTTTGTTCCCAATCGGTGAACTAGAAAAACCTGAAGTACGCCGAATTGCAAAAGAACAAGAATTAGTAACGGCAGAGAAGAAAGATTCACAAGGTTTGTGTTTCATCGGGAAAGTGAGTTTGCCTGATTTCTTGCAACAACAATTGAAACCCAAAACCGGAAATATCATCGAAATTTCTCCTGAAAACGAAATTTACAATCAACCAAAACCTGAATTCGATTCGAAATTTGAAGCATTAAAATATGAATCGGAAGGTGTTTCGTATGAAAAATCATTTGGTGAAATTGTCGGAAAACATGAAGGCGCCCATTATTTTACCAAAGGACAAAGAAAAGGTTTGGGTGTTGGCGGAAAAATTGAGCCACTATTTGTACTGGATACCGATGTGAATGAAAACATCATTTACACCGGACAAGGGAAAAATCATCCCGGCTTGTATAAAAAAGCACTTTTTATTTCGGAAGAAGAATTGCATTGGGTCCGAGAAGATTTAAAATTAAATCCCGATGAAACGATGGAAGCGCTGGTAAGAATTCGTTATCGCCAACCTTTGCAAAAGGCGGTTTTACACAAAGCTGAATCCGGATTGTATATTGAATTCGAAAAGCCACAATCGGCCATTACGGAAGGACAGTTTGCTGCTTGGTACATCGATGATGAATTGGTGGGTTCAGGTGTAATTAATTGACCTTTAAATACATCTCGACAGCTTCGCTGGCAAAACTGCGTCTCGTGCTCGATGTGACAAATCGGTCCTCGAAGAATAAAAATAAGTAGAAGTCAAGGTTTAAAGTCTAACGGCAATAAATTGCCAATTTTCTCCCAGGTAAAATAACCTTCGGTCATCAATTCCTTTGGAGGAAAGTAATTTCCGTTGGCTTCAATTTCAACCCATTTATTTTCCAATAAATAAATGATGGAATATTGATTTCCAATAAATTGATCGCCAGTGGTAGTTCTCACATAGTCCATGTCTTCTTTTTCACCTGTAAATTCGACATGGTACAAACCTTCAAAATTTAAAACCACTGTATTATCTGAACGAATTCTCAAACTATCGTAAGGCACATCTGCTTTGACCAAAGTTTGGATAATTTGAGAGGGTGGATTCTTGACATGAATGACTTCTCCTCTATCTGCCATTTTTTGAATTCTTTCTCTATAGATTTTAAAATCCGGATTTTCTTTTCTGATCAATCTGTTGATGATAAATCCATTTTCTTTCAATTTTTCATCGTAAAGCGATCGAACAAAGTGCATCAAAGAACCATGAAAGGAACTCAAACGGTTTCTATTCCATTTCTTATTTTTTGATTTGCTTCCTTGCATTTCGACAAATAAGCTCGTTCCGGCTATGTATTGAATTTGATTTCGATAATCCATAGAAAAATCCACCAAATCATATTCCAATTCGTAACCCAAATACTGATTTTGGATTTTAAGTGGTTGTCTTGCGCTAGCTTTTAAAGTTGCATTTTCCTCATCATAACTGAAATTCAGCACTTTTGGATTTGTAATTTCACATAATTGAGCGGCATTGTTTTGCCCTAAAAACAATAATTTGAACAATTCATAATATTCCCGCCATTTTTCTTCTGAAAGTTTTACGATATGGGCTTCATCCAATTCTATTGCTTTTGAAGTTTGTAATTGAATTTCAAAAAAGTCAACATTCGCATTGACTTGTTTGATTTGGTTTTCATATCCTTCTTTACGGAACACGATTTGGTAGTTTCCGTTTGAAAGTTGGAGAGAAAATTGACCTTCGATATCCGAATGAGTCGAAATAGAAGAACCATCTACATACACCAAAACATCTGAAACGACAAACCCAAATTCATCTACAACTTTACCGTTGATTTGAATTTGGGCTTTTCCTAGAACAGCTAGGAACAAAAAAATGATGATAAAAATTCGCATTTATTTGGCTGGAGGTGGAAATTTGGCCAATATTTCTTCTATCGCTCTTGGAATATCGTCAGATTTCGTGTTGAGATTGGAAACATCCAGTCCACTACCAGATCCTTGCCATATTAAAATATTTCTAGCATTGTCCACGATGTCGAGGATGATGGTCCCTGAAGTATATTGGTAAACTCTGGATGGACCGCCCCAGTAAGGTCCCCAACCGCCATAATATCCGCCGTTATCGATGTTTATTTTTTCTTTTGAACTCGCAAGGACATTGATATAAAGTTGAGGATTATCTGATTTGGTAAAACCTTTTGCAGCCATTTGAACATCAATCGCTGCGAGGATTCTTCTTTTATCCAAATCATTTAATTCCAATTTATCAATTCCGTTTTGATGGAAATTATAGGTTTTATACGCATTAAAGTCGGTTGACCGATCAAAATCATAACTTACCCGAACGGTATTACAAGAAGTCATCAAAATCGCTGTAACCAGCATCATGAACAAAGTATAGGATTTCATATCAATTGAATTTAGATAAAATTAAAACAAAAATCATTCCTACCTAAATTTTTTCGTGTTAAAAATGAAAAGCATAAAAATAGTCCATTTAATCCAGTCCATTTCTCACACTAAAACTCAAAATGTCATTAAAAATTTCTTCTTCTCTTTCTAACATAAATTGCTCATAATTCATAACTTCATTTTTAAAATACTTTTCAAAAGGTGCTAACTTTTCACGGTTCCCTTCATATTCAGGAAATTTCTTAAAAAAAGCTTCTCGCTTTTCTTTCACTTTATCAAGAAGTTCTGAATTAAAGGGACTCACACCGACTTTTTCATGGTATTCCTTTTCTAATTCTTGAATGGACATTTCTTTTTTCTGACTCATCTCTATGATTTTTTGAACAGCCTCTTTCTTTTCTAAACTAGCCGACGTTGCTTTAAAAAATTCATCATCAATCTTTGCTTTGGCTCTGGTTGACTCTTCAATCACAAGCATGAATTCTTTAAATTCATTGGATTTTAAAACTTCTACTGGAATATCATATTCAGCAGATAATTCTGCTAATTCAGCCGATTCTTCAGAACATGTTAAAAATATCATCAGCATAAATGGAATCATTAATAATAATTTTTTCATAAAATGTTTAATTTGAAATTAGAAAGAAAATAATAATAATAATAATAATAACAAAAAAAAGCCCGGAAAATCCGGGCTTTGGTATTTTTAAAAACAAAATTCTTAATTGAAAAAATAACTCACACCCAAATTGAGGATGGATGTATGGTTACTGTTGTCCAATGCATCATTTGTAATTTGGTCCACAAAACCATAAGAATAACGAAGTGAAGCTTCAAATTGACGATCCAAACTGAATCCAATCCCTGCTGTTGCACCGAAATCAAATCCTGAATATTCGTTATCATCTGCTTCTGTCGAATACCCCATTTCGTCTGTTTTATGACCGATGTTAAATCCGAAATATGGACCAGCTATCGCAAAAAATTCACTGCTTGAATCTGTAAAATACAATTTCATGTTAAGTGGAACATTAATGTTGCTGACAAATATTTTCTGTTTTTCTCTTCCTTCCGGACGATCATGTTCATCAAATTCACCCTGTGCTGAATAGTTCACCTCAGGTTGAAAGAATAAAATGTCGTTGTTAGTAATCGGGATAAGTCCAAGTGCTGCAACCTGAAAACCACCTCTGGATCTGGAGTTGGCATGTACATCCGTAATATTGGTCATACTACCACTGGCACGAACACCAAACCTGATTTGGGCTTGTCCAATTTCTGCGAATGCTAAGCAAATAAGGGCTGTCAATACGAATTTTTTGATCATAATCGGTTGATTTTTTATCGCTACAAATATAAACCTATATTTCAAAACGCAAAAAAGTCCGAAAAATTGATTCCGGACTTTTTTTATTTCAATTAATGATGAATTATCCTAAAACTTTTGCTACGGTTACGCCGATTTCTGCTGGAGAATCTACTACATTGATTCCACATTCTTTCATAATTTCCATTTTAGCTTGAGCTGTATCATCTTTTCCTCCAACGATGGCTCCGGCATGTCCCATGGTTCTACCTTTTGGTGCGGTTTGACCGGCGATGAAACCTACAACCGGTTTTTTAGAACCACTTTCTTTGTACCAACGTGCAGCTTCAGCTTCCAGTTGACCTCCGATTTCTCCAATCATTACAACTGCTTCCGTGTCCGGATCGTTGATAAATAATTCCAAAGCTTCTTTGGTAGTTGTACCGATGATCGGGTCTCCTCCGATTCCGATTGCAGTTGAAATTCCAAATCCTGCTTTTACGACTTGGTCAGCTGCTTCATAAGTCAACGTACCTGATTTGGAAACGATTCCTACTTTTCCTTTTTTGAAAACAAAACCTGGCATGATTCCTACTTTTGCTTCATCTGCCGTAATTACGCCCGGACAGTTTGGTCCGATAAGGGTAACATCTCTTCCGTCAACATAAGCTTGTGCTTTAATCATATCAGCAACCGGAATTCCTTCCGTGATACAAATGATAACTTTGATTCCGGCATCAGCAGCTTCCATAATCGCATCAGCAGCAAATGCAGGTGGAACGAAAATGATGGAAACATTTGCTCCCGCTTTTACTACAGCATCTTCAACTGTATCAAAAACCGGCTTTCCTAAATGCTCAGTCCCTCCTTTTCCCGGAGTTACTCCTCCGACTACGTTGGTTCCGTATTCGATCATTTGTTCTGCATGGAAAGTTCCTTCCTTACCTGTAAATCCCTGTACTATTACTTTTGAATCTTTGTTTACTAAAACTGCCATTTTTTATTTTTTGGTTCACAAATGTATTGATTTTTCCCTTGTTAAAAAAACTGATTTTTATCTTTCCGACAATGCATACAATGCAAAACTCGCCAACCAATGTTCGCCTTCATAACTTCCATCTACAATGGAAGGAAGAGAATAATCCAAATGTTTGTCTCCCAACGACTTTAAGTGTCCGTATTTATCTGGAAAAGCTTTTTCCAAACGATAAAAAACCCATGCCCGAGAAAAATTCAAACCATCCAAATGCACCAAATGGCCATCGGTTCGATCCGAAACTTTCCCGACTTCCAAATCGAAATCTTTGTTTTTTAATTGTGGAAGAAATGATTCCAACCAACTTAAAAATTCCGATTCCGATAAAATTCTTTGCATCAAGGTGACTTCTTCCAAACAAGGCGAAAGAAAATCCATGCCGTCCGGTTCCCAATTGATCGGACAATTTTCATCTTTCAAATACAAACGTTTGGCGTTTTCTTCAATGGATTTTTTTAATGCTAAATTTTCCGAATGAATAGCATAATCATACGCAAAACTCATCCCAAATGCAGAATTGGTATGGGTTCCAACGCGGAGCGGATAATTTAATTTAGGAAGAAATTCTATGTATCTTTTGATCAACAAATCGGTCAAAGGTTGTAAATTTTCACTCAATTCATTTCCTTCTTTTGTTTCCCAATTGTCCAATTCTTCCTGTAATTTCAACAACCAGGTCCAACCGTACATCCGTTCATAGGAATATTCTTGTTCGCGGTTAAAATAGTTGACTTCGGCTTGTATATTTTCTTTGGATAGGTTTTGTTGTAATTTCGAAATAATGGAATCGCGATTTTCCAAATCCGGAAAATCTTTCAATAATTTCACGAGCGACCAATGCCCATGCACCGAAGAATGCCAGTCAAAACAGCCATAAAAAGCCGGATGCAATTCCTTTGGCGTTCCCAAATCGGAAACCGAAATTAAGACTTGACCGGTTTTATTGGGGAATTCGATTTGCATACATTTTAAAGGAAGTGCAGCAAGACGGTTGGCTTGTGCGATGTCAAGTGTGATTTCTTTTTCATTAATTCTTTGGGATTGGTCTTTTGTGATTTCGGAATTTGAATTCTTATCATAACAAGAAATAATTAAAATTGAAAAAATTCCGATGAGCAAATTGTTGATTTTCATTTTAAAGATAATTTGCTGAAAGATAGAAAAACCTTGTGAAAACAAACAAATTCAAGCTTTCACAAGGTGAAAACAAAAACAATTAATTCAATTCCAGTGATTTCAAATCTCCATTTGGTGTAACCAGAAAATATTTGTTGTTCTTCTGAATTGTATTTTTGGGCAATAAATCTTCTTTCAAGCGGATGGTTACCTTTAAATCATAAATATATTGCATCGTCGGCTCCGTTATGTCCGCGTTCATGACAAAAGCATGCGGTTTTGGAAGAACAGCATTATAATATTGCGTTGTATTTTTTGTTATGCGATTTACGGTTTCTCCTTTTCCTAAATTTAAACTGGCTTGAGAATAGGCTTGATAATTTTGATAACTTTCCATCGGATAGATGATGTTATATCCTTCTTGTAAAATTTTCTCTTTTTGTTCCAAATCCACATTCATTATAGTCGAATAATTCGCCAATAAACTTTTAAATTCTTCCATCGCTTTGGTTTGAATTTCATCTCTGATTTTTTCGTGATTGATGGAAACATAATCCACTTTTGCCAAATCATAAATTTCCTGTTTTGCGCAAATTTTGAGAATTTGGTTTAGATCATCCGTTTCTTTGAACTTTACTATCAAATTCTTTCTCAATTCAAATCCCGAGGGTTTTTCATTGTAAGTTTTAGGATTAAATATTCGCTTTTCTTCTTCAAATTCATAAACCGGAACAAACGAAATCATATCCGTAACAATTTCAATTTCCGGTTTAAACGATTTGAGTTGGGACTTCACCAAATTGATTCGTTCATCTATCAAATTCGTTGCTTCTTCTGCCGTTTTACCTAATTGCAATACACTAAAAACAGCCAATTTGGATGTGGCTTTTTCATTGTAAATACCTTTGATTAGGATGACCATTTCATTCTGATTTCCATACGAAGTTTGAATCGTTGCTGCTTGGTTAACCGAATATTGATTTCCACCATAATTGGCATTTCCAGATTCTTGTGCAAAAATTAGGATATTCAAAAAACATCCAAATACTGTCAAAATTGTTTTCATTTTAATTGATTTTTAAATTACCGGACAAGAATAGTTCGTTGGGTAAAAAATACTGTGGTAAAACAACTTTCCTTTTACTGCAAAAGATTTTACATAGTTTTACAGTAGATTTACAGTATTGATTTTAAACATTCAATTTATTTTTGGACTGAAAGAATGAACGAATTGGAATTATTTCAAGAATTGAAAAAAAGGATTTTGGAAACCTACCAAAAATCCTATCCTTATTTTCAAGGCGATTGGGATTCATTCAGTTCAAAAGACATACGACAGCTCATCGAATTGGTAGAAATTCAGTTGAAAGAACGAGTCAGCGAAAAATGGATTTACACACATTTGAAACCTGAAGGAAATGAGAAATTACCGCGAAAAGATATGCTGGATATTTTTTCGCGATTCGTTGGTTATTCAGAATGGGAGGAATTTGTTTTTAAAAATCAAAATCATTCAAAAAAATCCATTGTTTCTCCTGTCAAAAAGGAATCCAAATTAAAACCTTGGATTGGGTTGTTGTTTTTGGTTCCTATGATTGGATTTGGGATTTATATCCTTCAAAAAGAAAAGAAACCAAAATCCATCGAAATCAAAAATGAATTTACCAATGAACCTTTAAAGCCGGAAGAAATTGCGGTTTATAAAGTAAAAGATGATGAAAAAATACCGGTTGAAGTGGTGGATTCAAAAATTGAAATTGATGCATCGGATGAAAAAATTATCATCGAAAGTCCGTATTTCGAGAAAAAAGAAGTTGAGTTAGACGAAAAGAAAAATGAAATTTTTGTCAAACCGGAAGATTATGCATTGGTTTTGAAAACCTTTATCGATGCTGATTTGAGGGAATGGGAAGACAGAAGAGCAAAATTGGAGAAAATTCTTTCAGATGATTTGGAAGTCATTATTTTGTTAAAAGAGAATTTGGGCGCTCAATATTTGAATAAAGACGAATTTTCCGGAAAATTGATCGTTCCCACTTCCGAAACAAAAAAAATGAAAATCCTGAATCTCGAAACCAACAATGAAAAACAAATAACCTTTATCCGAATCCAACAATTATGAAAATCAAAAAAATCTGCTTTATTGTGTTGTTTAGTTTTTCCGGATTGGCTTTCGGACAAGAAGCTCTGGATCATTCTCAATCGATTAAAGCCAATTTCAATGCAAAAAGCATTAAGGCGTATCAGGAAAATTCGCAGCAAAAATTGAATGAGTTTTACGAATATCTGACTTTGTATTCGCATGAAAAAGATGCTGAATTGCGCAATCAGATTTTGAAAAATATCCATTCCATTGTGGAATCGGAATCCATAAAAATGCTGGATTTTACACTACCTTCAAAATCTGAAATTTCCTTACAGGATTTCCTGACCTTAATTCAAAATGAATCCTACCAATTTCAAATTTTGGAACAACCCATTTCCAAAGAATTGGAATGGAAGCAATGGACAAATTTGTATACAATTCAGGTTAAAAAAGATAATCAAATTTCGGACTATTCTATTCAGCAAATCATATTGTTCCAACCGATGGAAAAAAGATTTGGAAGTAAAACCAAAACGGTTTGGGAAATAAAATTGGGAAATCAATCTCATTAAAAAAGGGAACTCATTGCTGAATTCCCTTTTGTATTTTTTGATGTTCACTTCAAGAACCTCAGTGAACCCCCTGTTTTAGAATGGATATTCGTAAATTTTTGATTCGTGGAAATAAGGATGTCCTTTTGCTTCCAAGTTCAATTTGCTGATTCCATATTCAAATACAACAAATACAAACAATCCTGCTACTAACAATAATGCTCCGATTTCTAGGAATCCAAAGTTATGGAAAGCACCTACAGATGCCGGCATGATTTGGTTGTAGAAATCCCAATAGTGTCCTGCGATGATCACAAATCCCATCACAAAAACCAGTGTAGATCTTCTTTTGATGCTTGAACTGATCATGATCAACAATACAGCTAAGAAGTTAACTGCCAACATCCAGAAGTATCCACCATATTGAGCGATACGTTGTTGGAAATATTGAACTTCTTCCGGGATATTTGCATACCATTGAAGCATGAATTGTGCAAACCATAAATACGTCCATAGTAAACTGAACCCAAACATGTATTTTGCTAAATCGTGTTGGTGGTTATCGTTGAATAAAGGCAATGAACCTTTTCTTTTCAAATAAATCGATATAATCGCCATCGTTGCAACAGATGATACCAAATAAGAAACCATTCCGTACCACATGAACAATGTCGAGTACCAGTGCGGATCAAGTGACATGATCCAGTCCCAAGCCATCGCCGGAGTAGTCAAAGAGAATACCACAATAAACAATACTGCTCTTGTGTACAATTTGCTGAAAACCTTTCTATCTCCATTTGATTCGTCCAATTGTTTGGTTGTCTTTTTGATCCAAAACATAAAGATCGTCCAAAGCGCTACATAAATGAAAGAACGGATCAACCAGCTCGGTGTATTTAACCAAATTTTGGCTTTTGTTGCGATGTATTTATCATAATTTCCTCCTTCAGGATCAATTAAAGAAGTGTCCATCCAGTGATACAAATGGTTACCGTGCATAGCTGCACCTAGTACCACGATCAAAATCAAAATTCCACCTACCGGAATAAAGGTTGCAATTCCTTCCATCACACGGGAAACGACCATCGACCAACCTGCATTGGCCACAAACTGAACACAAAGAAAAAACAATGCTGCTCCAGCAATTCCTAAAGCCAAATAAGAAGGGACCAAAAAGGCTGCCCAAGGACGGTTTGCCAATTGGTTCTCCAAATGATCCATGTGTTTTTCATGCGCTTCCGGCGTATGATTTAAATTTTGAAATTCGGCTGTTTGAAATTCCCCGTAAAACTCTTGAGGATTTTCTTTTACCAAATTTTCGATATAAGTTGGATCTGCCTTGTCTTGCATATTCAAGTACAATCCAATTCCATAAATTAGTACGCCTACTAAAATTAGTACTAGCGAAGTCATTTTCAATCTTGGGGAAAACGTATACTGCATGATATTTCTTTCCTTTATTGTTGATTTGTATTATCTGTTGTCGATTCAACTGCTGCAGTTTCTGTTGCAGCTACCGCTGATGATGCCTGTAAATTCTTTGCTCTCAAATTCATTACATATTCCGCTACTCTCCATCTGTCTACCGGAGTCAATTGAGAAGCATAAGAACCCATTGCATTTTTCCCGTACATGATGACGTGATAAACCGAACCGAGTGTCAATTCTCTCTCTGCATATGTTGGTACACCGGAATAAGCTTTGCTTTGAACGATTGATCCTTGTCCATCACCGGCTTCTCCATGACAAACTGCACAAGTTTGACCGTATAATTTCTCTCCTCTTTCCAAATCTTTTTTACGATTTATCGGATCAAGCGGAGAACTGGTAATTGCTTTGGATTTGTTATAATCTTCCAATGTATTTTTTAGCTCCCATGGCAAAATCATTTGACCTTCCGTTCTAGCAACTGAACCATCTACCGGCCAAAGCGCCGTCATATTTCGGTGTTCTGCAAACAATGGGATGTTCGACTCTTCTCCTTCGCGTTCAGGCCAATACTCAAAATCTGCTTCCATATAAGGGTCATAAGCCACCGGATAATACATATCTGGCATGAATACAGCCGTAGGATTTCGTTTCTTGTCTGAACATGAATTCAGCGAAAACGCAATGCCAATTAGTGTTAAATATAGGATTCCTCTTTTCATTTCTAAATCTAATTAACCCGGGATTAAATCTCTTACTGTTACTTCTTCTGCTCCGGTATTGATAAATGCTTCTTTTACTTTGTCCACATCAGTAGATTCAATTTCCATCAAAAACTTATCATCTGTGGTTCTAGGATCTGGATTTTGCGCTTTTGCACCCGGATACAATTTATTTCGTACCAAAAAGGTCAAAGACATCAAGTGAGCTGCACAAAATACAGTCAACTCAAACATAATCGGAATGAAAGCCGGCATATTTTCAAACCATGTAAAAGATGGTTTTCCTCCGATGTCTTGTGGCCAATCATGATTCATCATGAACCAAGTCATGGTTGATGCTAAAGTCGTCCCATATAGTCCATAGAAAAATGCTGCATCAGAAATTCTGGTTTTCTTTAATCCCAATACTTTGTCCAATCCGTGAACCGGAAAGGGTGTATAAACTTCTTTGATAGCGATACCTTCCTTATTAAAAGTCTTAATGGCTTTTAATAAATCGTCGTCGTCACCGTAAAGGCCGTATATTGTTTTAGTGCTCATGATGATGATCGTCTTCTGTATGATGTTTTTTATAACTTTCTCCTGATGATTTTAAAATCGTTTTCAACTCCGCTTGTGCAATTACCGGGAATGTACGTGAGTACAATAGGAATAACACGAAGAAGAATCCATTGGTTCCGATGAAAATCCCTACGTCAACAAAGGTAGGCATAAACATCGTCCAACCGCCCGGAATATAATCTCGCGATAAGTTGATTACGATAATATCAAAACGCTCAAACCACATTCCCGTGTTTACCACAATAGAAATGATAAATGTCCAAACGAAATCTCTTCTGATTTTTCTAAACCATAACAATCCAGGTACCAAGACATTACAAATAATCAACGCCCAGAATGCCCACCAATAAGGCCCTACGGCTGCTCCCGGAGAGAAATAGGTAAAGTCTTCATATCGGCTACCGGAATACCATCCTACCCAGAATTCCGTTGCATAAGCTACTGCAACCATTCCACCGGTTACGATGATCACGATGTTCATCAATTCGATATGCTGACGCGTGATATATTCTTCCAAATGCATCACTTTACGCATCACACTCAATAAGGTTTGTACCATCGCAAATCCGGAGAAAATCGCTCCCGCTACGAAATACGGCGGATAAACCGTAGAGTGCCATCCTTTAATTACCGAAGTAGCAAAGTCAAAGGATACAATCGTGTGTACCGAGAATACTAGCGGTGTACACAATCCTGCCAATACCAAAGACAATTCTTCATGTCTTTGCCAGTGTTTGGCTTTTCCTCCCCATCCCATGCTCAGGATCCCGTATATTTTCTTTGAAAAAGGTTTTTTAGCTCTGTCACGAATCATCGCGAAATCTGGAATCAATCCCATGTACCAGAATACTACCGATACGGAGAAATAAGTCGAAATCGCAAATACGTCCCATAATAATGGTGAGTTAAAGTTTACCCAAAATGAACCAAAGTTATTTGGAACAGGGAAAACCCAATATCCAACCCAAGGACGTCCCATGTGAATTACAGGGAACAACGCTGCCTGAACAACCGCAAAGATCGTCATCGCCTCTGCTGATCGGTTGATCGACATTCTCCATTTTTGACGGAAAAGCAACAATACGGCAGAAATCAAAGTCCCTGCGTGACCGATACCTACCCACCAAACGAAGTTGGTGATGTCCCAAGCCCATCCGATGGTTCTGTTAATTCCCCAAACCCCAATACCTGTTCCAATCGTATATGCTATACAACCCAAACCGTATAAAAAGGTTACCAATGCTATACTAAACGCCAGCCACCATAATTTTCCCGATTTGTTTTCAATCGGTCGGGCAATGTCTACCGTAATATCATGGTAGGTTTTATGTCCTATAATTAAAGGCTCTCTAACCGGTGATTCGTAATGTGACATATTTCTTTCTAACTTATTTCTTTATTAAACTTAGGCTTTTTCTGCTCTGTTTTTCACCTTTACGTGATAGAAAACATTTGGTTTTGTACCCAATTCTTCAATCACTCGGTACACGCGATTGTCTTCACTTAACTTCGTAACATCACTTTCAGCATCATTCACATCACCAAATACCATCGCTCCTGTTCCACAAGCTGCTGCACAAGAACATGCATCTTTGAACTCTTCATCGGTAACTCTTCTTCCTTCTTTTTTCGCACGTAAAATAGCTGCTTGCGTATCTTGAATACAGAACGAACATTTTTCCATCACCCCTCTTGTACGTACCACAACATCAGGATTCAACACCATTCGACCTAAATCATCATTCATATTGAAATCAAATTTATCGTTTTGTGCATAATTGAACCAGTTGAAACGACGTACTTTATACGGACAGTTGTTGGCGCAATAACGTGTTCCCACACAACGGTTATATGCCATCATATTCTGACCTTGACGACCGTGTGAAGTTGCCGCAACCGGACATACCGTTTCACAAGGTGCATGGTTACAGTGCTGACACATCATCGGCTGGAAAATCACATCCGGATTTTCTGCTTCCGGTTTGATCAATTTGCGGTACATCGCCGCTTCCGTTTTGTCTTCTTTGGCGTCTTCTGTAAGTCCTTCTAATTGTACTTTTTGTGTACGGGTATTATCGGTAACGTCAGAATAATATCGGTCAATTCTCAACCAATACATATCACGCGACATTCTCATTTCTTGTTTTCCAACTACCGCTGTGTTGTTTTCTGCCTGACAAGCGATGATACAAGCACCACAACCTGTACATGCATTCAAGTCAACCGATAAGTTGAAATGAGGACCGATTGAACGATCATGTGAACGCCAAATGTCCACCTCACCTACCGGAGATGTTCCTCTCCAAGTTGGCATTACAGCAGGCTCATTCCATTCTTCAACCGGTTTATTTAAGAAATCGGCCAATGTCGTTTGACGTGCGATTTCATATCGTCCCATCAAAGTGTTTTGCATCTGCATACATGCAAATTCATGTTTATCACCTTGTTTGGTACGCTCGATTTTCACATTGGAAACGCTCATGTTTCCGTTTGCATAAAGCGGATAAGCATTTACACCAACTTCGTTGGCTACTTTTCCTCCTTTTGTGCGTCCATAACCCAATGCCAAGCCAATAGTTCCAATGGCTTGTCCAGGTTGGATGAATACCGGAACATTTTCCAGTTTCACACCGTTTGCGGTAATATTGACATAATCTCCGTCAAACTGCATACGTCCGTTTTTCACGTTTGCGTTTTCAGAAATTTCAATGTCAAATTTTTCAGCATCATTTGGGTTCAATGTAATGTAATTGTCCCAAGAAGCTCTGGTAATCGGATCCGGCAATTCTTGTAACCAGGGATTATTGGCTTGAGATCCATCTCCAATTCCACAACTTGTGTACAATTGCAATTCCCATTCTGATGCTTTTGCTGAAGCTAATTTGTCAGCGGCTGCAGCAGCATTTCCTGAAGCTGCTAAACTTGTTGTTTCAGTTGATTCATTGTAACCATTGTACAATGCCTGATTGAAACTATAACCCAATTGTGGAAGTATCGTCGTTTCCCAATTGGCTTTTAAATATTTGTAGAACTCAGTTGCTGGTTGTAAATAAGATGGTTTTGGCATCACCAATTCGATCTTGTTTGGATCTTGATTGGTCACCAATGTATCAGCTGCAATTGTTTCAACGCTGACTTCGTCTTTCATCCAAGTCAACAATGAATCTTGGAATTGTCTTGTATCAAATATGCGTTGAATCGTAGGTTGTTGCAAAGAATAAATTCCGGTTGCAGGATTGACATCGTTCCAAGCTTCTAAAAAATGTGGAACCGGAGCTACAACATCTGCAAGAGAAGCTGTTTCGTCCAATTTTTCAGACATTGCTACTTTCAATCCAATTTTAGAAAATGCAGCAGCAATTTCTTTGGATTTCGGGTGGTTGTAAATCGGATTGGTTTGGAACATCAAAAGTACTCCTACATTCCCTGATTTAGCGTCCGCCAAAAATTGGTTGAATGCTTTATCGTTTGATTCTTTTAATAACGTAACTTTTGTTTTGGAAACTGCTTCAGAATTGATCAATTGATTGATCGCAAAACACAAAGCAAATGCTTCTTTGTTTCCGTCTGCCAAAACTACAGCTTTGCTTCCTTTGGCTTTGATTTCCTTAACAATAGTAGAAGCTACTTTATCAGAAGTTGAACTGGTTAATCCTTTGTAAACTTCTGCCAATGTTTTCAAAACATCGGTTTGTTTCATCGGATAACGCGTATCTGCGTTTGCACCTGTCATAGAAAGGTTACTTTCTACTTGGATATGACGCATCATCGTCTTGCCCGGTTTTCTTGCTTTTGCATAACCATGCTCGGCGCTTCCTCCATTATAATCTCCTAAGAAATCGGCATTGAAAGAAACCAATAATTCAGTTGTTTCTAAATTATAGAATGGCAAAACACGTTGACCGTAGATTTCTTCTGCAGCATCCAGAGCAGGCGAATAATTCACCGCATCATATACCACATGTTCTACAGTCGGATATTTCGTTTTAAAATCGTTGATTAATTTTTTAGTCGTTGGACTTGGTAAGGAAGAAGTTAAAACTACCACTTTCTTTCCGCCAACTGTTTTTAATTTGCCTAAAACTTCTTCATCGATATTTTTCCATGAAGTCGGTTTAAAACTGTTTCCGCTTTTCAATTGTGGACCACGAACTTTGTCGGAATCATACAATGAAAGAACAGAAGCCTGAACTCTGGCATTGGTTGTTGCAAAATATTTTGCAGATTTATTGGTATTGATACGGATCGGACGTCCTTCTCGAGTTTTGATTAAAACGTTTGCATAATCGTAGCCATCAAAAACCGTCGACGCATACCAAGTCGGCACACCAGGTGTTACAGAATCCGGTTTCACCACATAAGGAATGGATTTGATCACCGGAGCCTCACAAGCAGCAAGTGTAACAGCAGCTGTACTGAATCCCAATAGTTTTAAAAAGTCTCGTCTCGAAGTTTGCGTTCCTTCCATTGCTTGTTTGTTCCCAAGGAAATCCTCTACCGGAACTTCTTCAGCAAATTCATTGGACGCCAATTGTTCTGTTAAATTTGGATTATTTAACTCTTCGATACTTCTCCAATATGTTTTCTTAGAAGCCATTTATACCTCTTAATTAATTTTTAATAATGACATTTTCCACATTCCAAACCTCCGATGGCATCCACTGTAATTTTGGCTCCATCACCGTATTCTTTTTTCAATTTCTCATGAAGTTCAGCGTAGTATTGATTGTTATATTCGTTGGACATATCCACTTCCGTAGTTCGGTGACATTCTATACACCATCCCATCGTAAATTGATTGGCCATTTTTAATTCATCCATTTTGGTCACATCTCCGTGACAAGCAAAACATACTTGGCTATTGTCCGGTAAGTTCAATTCTTCCGAATTTGGTATCGTTCCATCTGCGATGGCTTTCAAGATTGCTTTTTCTCCAGCAACAACGTGCTGAGCGTGACTAAAGTACACAAAGTCCGGCATATTGTGGATTCTCACCCATTCGATTGGTTTTTGCTCTCCTGTATACACATTTTTCTCTGGATCCCAACCGATTGCTTTGTACATTTTTTGGATTTCTCCCGTGTAGAATTTCTTCACCTCATCTGCACTGGCATATTCGCCACTTTCCACCAAATGTTCTTCGTAGTAATCTCCTTTATACTCTTTGATGGTTTTATGACAATTCATACAAAGATTTGGCGAAGGAATACCTGATACTTTTCCGTATTTCGCACTGGAGTGACAGTATTGACAATCAATCCCTTGAACACCAGCATGTACTTGGTGAGAGAAATAAATCGGTTGCTCTGGTTCGTATCCTTTGTCTACACCTATATGCAACAAGAATTTCCAAAGTCCAAATAATGTCAAGAACAACAACAGAACCAATGAAGCTTTAAATACTTTGTCATATTTCTGCATCATTCCTGCAAAATCAAAAGCTGCTTCTTCGTCTTCTGGCGTCAACTCTTCTGCACGTGTCAATTTCACCAATGCATTCAAACGAACCAAAATCCAAATTAACAATACAGAAAGGATAAAGAAACCTACGATAGCGATTCCGCTTGAAACACCTCCACCACTGCTGGCCTTAGCAGCCTTTGCAGCAGCAGCTTCATCCGCAGCCTTTTTCTTCGCTTCCTCAAATGCCGCCTGCCCCGCATCAGGATCCATTGAATACACCAAAATATCGTCAATATCTTGCTCACTCAAAGATGGAAATGTCAACATCTCCTGACGGTTGTATTGTTCAAAAATCTTGTTGGCATAAGCATCGCCTGATTCGCGAAGTGCTTTATTGTCCTTGATCCAAGCATGAAGCCATTCTCTTCCTACTCCTCCTTCTTCTTTCACACGGTCTACTACACCACGAATCTGCGGACCGATTAATGTCCCGTCTACTTGGTGACAAGCAGTACAATTCGCTTGGAACAATTCATATCCCTTTGCGCCGTCACCGGTGATTTCATCTTGTGAATAAGAAAAGGAGAATAAGGCTAAAAATATGGCCAAATTCAATAATTGCATTCTGTAAAGTGGTCTTGCCTTCATTTACTAAACATTGAGTTCGTTTACAAATGTTAAAACTTGATTTTTAACCCGACAAAAATAGGCTCAATGCTTAATAAAATCATAAGATTTCGATAATGAAGTTTATCATTTTAATTAATTTAAAATGTTTCTAAATAAAATAACAACCAAACTACCACATAATCAATCCTTAACTCCTCTCCCAATCCCAAACACCAATTAGCAGAATCTTTTTATCAATATGTATCAACTAATTTATAATCTTCTGATATATTTGTATAACCATTTAGAGAATTGAATGTATGACTAAATATTTCATTTTAATATTCGCATTTTTAGGAATTCAAAACCTAGCCCAAACTCAATCTGAATCACCGAGTTATTGGGTTCTAAACGACTCCATCAGCGGAGGAAAAGTATCTATCGATCTCGATAAAAGTTTAGAAAATCTGATCAAAAGCAAAGAACAAAAAGTCTGTAAGAAGAATGTCTACGTTCCACCAAAAAAATTGACTCCTGCCGATAAATGCGCAACCCAACAAAAAATCATGGGTTATAAAATCCAAATTTTCTATACCAAAGACCGCGATGCTGCCAATAAAGTGAAAAACGATTTCTCGAGACAACACCCCAATCTCACACCTGAATTGATTTATGCCAGCCCAGATTGGCGAATCTTGGTGGGAGACTATTTTACCAGACAATCTGCAAGCGCTGATTTGCGCCGTATTCAGCGGATCTATCCTTCTGCTTTTGCAGTCCAATGGCGTGTATGGTGTAGGAAAGCAATTTGATTGACGAAGGACGATTGACGAAGGACGGATGTTAATTTCTACTGTCTAAAATTGAAGTTAAATTTTCCCATTCTTTTTTCCAACGTATACTTCGGCATTATTTTTTCCGTTTGTCTAATATAAATTGAAAATATGCTGCTGAGATTAACGATGATCACCCTTATTCTTTCTAATTTTTTATACAGTCAAGACAATTTTGTTACGACAGCTTCTGGAAATCTTACCATAGAAATGGACAAAGGAATCGATCAACTTTTAAAATCAAAAGAAAAAGCGATTTGTCCGACTTCAGATCCTGTACCGGCTCCAGTTCCGGAATTTTGTCATGGAGCAAGGATTCAGGTTTTTTATTCGAAAAACAGAACGGAAGCTGAATCCAAATTAAAAGAATTGAAATCTTTGTTTCCTGGTTTATACTCAGATTTAGATTATATTTCTCCTGATTATAAAGTCAAAGTAGGGTATTTCGAATCAAGAGAAACAGCCCAATCCACTTTAAACAAAGCCAGAAGAAGCTTTCCATCTGCTTTGGTTGTTGAAGAAGTAATTCGCTGTAAATTAATTGATTAAATCACACGATTAAGTGCTTTGAAGATTTTTGCGCGCATTTGAGTCAGCAAAATGATTTTTTCCAATTGCTCCATACGCAATTCACCATCGACTTCTTGTTGTTTTAAGATTTCGGAAAATTCTTTGATCAAATCATCCAAATAAAAAGTTTTATAACGCAAAATGGTGTCTGAAATGTCCTTCGATATATTATCTTCTTTGGCTTTGATATGAATATTCAACTTTTTCTCCCAATTATCACTAATAGAATATTTCTCCATCATCGCTTCAGATGCGATTTCTGTTTTACCTTCGTCAAATAATTTGACAAAGAAATCTCCTGTCCGCAATTCTTCTTTTTCATAGCCCAATTTAACATCCTCAAAAATGGATTGGTAAATTTCATTTCCAAATTTCAAGTCATTGGACTCAAATTGTTGTAAAATTTCTTCAATTACAGTCGTGGCATAAGTTTCACCCGCATCATCTTTTAAATCTACCACCAAATTCCCGAACTGCATGATCAGTTTGATGAGTTCTTCCTCAACTATCATCCTTGGGTTTATCGCAATCGCCTCTTCTTTAACGACTTCCAGTGAATGAGAGCGCCTTTCCGTTTCCCTTTTTTCTTTTGCCTCTTTATGTTTTCTATCTAAATTTTGACCCAATTCTTTGAACAACACCTCTTCTCTAACCTGCATCAATTCTGCAGTTTGCTGAATGTACAATTCGCGCTGAATCACATTGGGAATCAAAGAAATACTATGGATGATGTCGCGAATCAATTCAGCTTTTTTTACCGGACTGTCTTTGGCTTCTTCCAGCAATACTTTGGCTTTGAATTGAATGAAATCCAAAGCATTTTCCTCTATGTATTTTTGGATGTTTTCTGAAGAATTTTTCTGCGCAAAAGAATCAGGATCTTCTCCTTCCGGGAATAACAAAACTTTCACATTCAACTCTTGCTCCAAAATCAAATCGATTCCCCGAAACGAAGCTTTGATTCCGGCTGAATCTCCATCATACAAAATCGTAACGTTAGGCGTCAACCTTTTGATCAATCTGATTTGGTCGGGTGTCAAAGCCGTTCCGGAACTCGCCACCACATTTTCAATTCCTGATTGATGCAACGAAATCACATCTGTATAGCCTTCCACCAACAAACATTCGTTCTGTTTCAAGATCGCTTGTTTGGATTGAAAAATACCATAGAGAATTTTACTTTTGTGATAAATTTCCGTTTCCGGAGAATTCAGGTATTTGGCCGCCTTTACATCACTACGCAAAATCCGCCCACCAAATCCTAAAACCCGTCCAGAAAAACTATGAATCGGGAACATCACTCTTTCCCGAAAACGATCGATTCCGTTCTCCGAATCTTTGTAAATCGACAAACCGGATGCTTCCAAAATATTTTTACCATATCCCTTTTTTTCTGCAGTCTCGGTAAAAGCATTTCTTTTTGTCGGCGAATAACCGAGTTCAAATTTATCGATCGTTTGTTTGGTAAAACCCCTTTCTTTGAAATAACTCAGTCCGACGTTTTTTCCTTCTTCGGTTTCATTTAATTGTTCGATGAAATATTTTTTGGCAAATTCAGAAACGATAAACAGACTTTCTCTGAGTTTGAGTTCTTCTTTTTGTTCGTCCGTTTGTTCTCGGTCTTCTTCGATTTCGATGTTGTATTTTTTCGCCAACCAACGAAGTGCCTCCGGATACGTAAATTGTTCATGTTCCATCAAAAAAGTGACGACATTTCCTCCTTTTCCAGTAGAAAAATCTTTCCAAATCTGTTTGGCAGGCGAAACCATAAAAGAAGGTGTTTTCTCATCCACAAATGGTGAAAGCCCTTTTAAATTACTTCCGGCACGTTTTAGACTGACAAAATCACCTATGACCTCTTCCACTCTGGCAGCGGAAAAAATTGAATCTATGGTTTGGCGTGAAATCATTTGGTAAAAATACGAAATACGAAGTTCGACGTACGAGGTTCGGCTCCAAAATTTAATTCAATAGGATATAAATCAAAAAGAAAGTCGGAATCATATAGACAACGATTCCTTGTGCGCCGGGATATTCCTTCGCCAAACGCTGTCCCAAAAACAAAAATGAAAAGGTAACCGCTGAAAGCACTGCGCTGATCATAGCGAAACAGGTTTCGCCACAGGTTAACAATGCAAAAATTCCTACAACTGCAGATAGTCCGGATATGATCTCAAGAACCGTTATGGTGAAAAGCGAAAATGGCACCATGTTTTTAATCGGAGAATTGGCGAAATGTCCTTTTAACCAACCGAGATTTCCTTTCCAATCTACTACTTTATCGATTCCTGATTGTAAGAAAACAATTGCCAACATGATGAGGATAAATATTTCGGTAAGCTGTTCCATTTTAGAATATTTTGCGTTCAAAGTTAAGGATTAGAATTAAAACTAACTGTGTACAAAAGAAAAACCGGAAACTTTTCAGCATCCGGTTTTCAATATTTCAAAAAAGAATTTACTTTCTTTTCTTTTTCAGCGCTTCTTGTTGTTTTTGGGCTTCTTGTGCTTGCTCCATCAATTGGGACATTTTCGCACCCCATTTGCTTTGTTTCTTCGGTTTTGCTTTGTTCTCCTGAATTTTTTCATGGATCTTTTTGTCATCGATCATCACATTTTTTATGAATATCACGATTCCGATGTTGATCACGTTGGACACCAAATAATACCAAGAAAGACCGGAAGCATAACTGTTTAAGAATACAAAGAAAAACACAGGCATCAGGTACATCATGTATTTCATCATGCGCATATCAGGCATTCCTTCTTGTGGTGGCTGGTTAAAACTTTCCATAGAACCGGAAACTTTAAAGTAAACCACCATCGCAATGATATAGGACAACGCAAAAATACTGATGTGATTATCCATAAACGGCACCCAGTCCGGTAAAGGAATCGGTGAATCATAAGCCGTCAAATCTTCTGCCCAAAGAAATGGCTTTCCTCGCAAGTCAATGATATTTGGAAAAAATCGGAACAAAGCATAGAAAATCGGAATCTGAATCAAAGCCGGCAAACATCCCGAGAGTGGATTTACACCTGCTTTTCGATAAAGTTCCATGGTCGCTTGTTGACGTTTCATCGCATTGTCCTGACCTTTGTGTTTATCGTTAATTTCGTTTAATTCCGGACGCAAAACCCGCATCATTGCACTTTGTCGGTACTGTTTGTACATGACAGGTGACAAAACCAATTTCACGACGATGGTCATCAAGAAAATCACCCAACCATAACTCATTCCTAATTTTGCCAACCATTGGAAAATATTCAAAAAGAAATGCTTGTTGATCCATCCCAAAATTCCCCAACCAAATGGAATGATTTCATCGAAATTCTTTCCTTCGTATTGATCATGCGCCAATAGTCGATAATCCAATGGAACGAAATCCCATTGCATTTTATAATTTAACTCGCTACCGGAAATTGGCATCAAAGCTGTAAAATGATAATCTTTACTATGCAAAGGATCTACTTCTTCATCGATCACAACTGATCCACCTTTTGGAGAATGGAATCCTTCGTCAAATGAAAGAATGGATGAGAAAAACTGCTGTTTAAATGCAATCCAATCGACGCTTTCCTTTTCGTCCCATTCGTCAGCACCAAATAATTCATATTCAACGTCATCCGTTCCTTTGAATCGGAAATAAGTTTGCGCCCAGTATTGCTCTTGTTGTTTTCCTTTTTCGATGGAAGAAGATTTCAAATTCCAATTGATTTCCAAATTTTTATCATTGGTCAATTGGTGGATACCATTTGATTTCACTTCAAAACCAATCGTATAATTGGTTCCAATTGTATAAACAAAATTAATATCACCACCAACTACCGGAGCTCTCATGGATACGATCGTGGTAGAATCTAACTTTTGAACAGTTGGTGAGAATGACAAATCAGCCGTATTGATTTCCTTTCCAGATTTGTCTTTAAATTTTAAATTGAAATCATTGTTACCATCTTTAACCAAATAAAGTGGCTGTTTATGGTCGGTTGCATATGCATCAAATGCTGAATATTCTTTTAATAACAATTGAGAAATCCCACCTCCTTTTCCGGAAAATTTCACTTGAAATTTTTCATTTTCCGTTTCAAAATCTTTGGCTTCAGCAAGAACGATGATCGAATCCTTTTTTGCATTTAAGGAATCTGTTTTCTGAACAGAAGCAATGCTATCGATTGCTTTCTGGCTATTTTCTTTGGCTAATTGCTCTTGTTTTTCGCGTTCCTTTAAATCTTCTTCAGAAGGTTGATTGAGATAAAAATACCCCATCAACATCAATCCCATTAAGAGTAAAGCAACTAAGGTGTTTTTATCAAATTTTCTTTCTTGTTGCATGAATCAATTCGTTTTGTTTTTGCATTAAGGCGGCTTCTATAAATTTCACAAACAGCGGATGCGGATTGGCAACCGTACTTCTGTATTCGGGGTGAAATTGAACACCTATATAAAAAGGTAAGTTTTTGTATTCTAAAATCTCGACAAGTCCTGTATCTGGATTTTTACCCACCGGCATAAACTGCTCATTTACAAAACTATCAAGGTATTCATTATTAAATTCATAACGATGACGATGACGTTCTTGGATCAATTCTTCACCGTAGATTTCATAGGTTTGGGAGGATGGTTCCAACTGACAATTCCAGTTCCCTAAACGCATGGTTCCACCTTTGTGGGTTACGTTTTTCTGTCCTTCCATTAAATTGATCACAGGATGTTCAGTTTGGGAATTGATTTCAGTAGTATCTGCATTTTCCAGTCCCAATACGTTTCTAGCAAATTCAATGACCATGATTTGCATCCCTAAACAGATTCCAAAAGTTGGAATTTTATTTCTTCGCGCATAATTGGCTGCGATTACTTTTCCTTCGATTCCTCTGTCTCCAAATCCCGGAGCGATTAAAATCCCGCCTACACCTTTGAGTTTTTCACCGATGTTTTCTTCAGACAAATCACCAGAATAAACCCAACGTACTTTAACGCCGGTATCTGCTTCTGCTCCCGCATGAGTCAAAGCCTCTGAAATGGATTTATAAGAATCCTGAAGAGAAGTATATTTCCCAACCAATGCGATTTCGACTTGATTGGATGGATTTTTATGACGTTCGAGGAAATTTTTCCATTTTTCTAATTCAGGTTCTTTTGCAGTCGGCAAATCTAAAGTTTCCAGCACCACTTCATCAAACTGTTGGTCATGCAATAAAACAGGAACATCATAGATAGACTCAGCATCTATGCTTTCGATTACATTTTGTTTCTTTACATTACAAAAAAGTGCCAATTTCTCTTTCACATCTTTTGGCAAATGGTGTTCTGTTCTCGTTACCAGAACATCTGCTCTAATTCCACTCTCCATCAATTGACGAACGGAATGCTGTGTGGGTTTGGTTTTCAATTCGCCACTGGCTGCCAAATATGGCACCAAAGTCAAATGAATGACCATGGAATTTTGTTCTCCCAAATCCCAAATCATCTGACGTACACTTTCTATATAAGGCAATGATTCAATATCACCGACAGTACCTCCTATTTCCGTAATGATGATATCATATTTCCCACTACTTCCAAGTAGTTTGATGCGTCTTTTGATTTCGTTGGTGATATGTGGAACGATCTGAACGGTTTTACCTAAATAATCACCTCTTCGTTCTTTTTCGATTACCGTTTGGTAGATTCTACCTGTGGTAACATTATTGGCTTGTGAAGTCGTTCTGTTTAAAAAACGCTCATAGTGTCCTAAGTCCAGATCGGTTTCTGCTCCATCTTCGGTCACATAACATTCACCATGTTCATAAGGGTTTAAAGTCCCCGGATCAACATTTAAATAAGGATCCAGTTTTTGAATGGTTACTGAATAGCCTCTAGCTTGTAATAACATTCCAAGAGAAGAAGCGACAATTCCTTTACCGAGTGAAGAAGTTACACCACCGGTAACAAAGATGTATTTTGCAGATTCTGGTTTCATTGATTTCAAATTCAATGGGTGCAAAACTACGACAAATTATTGAGTTTCTCCTCTTGAATTCCAATTAGAAAAAAAGATTTTCCTCATTAATTTCCCGTAAAATTTAGATTATAAATTATAGGAAATAAAAAAAGGCAAGCGACCTACATCACACCGCTACGACCGTATACCTTTGCTACGTTCCCGTCCTGGAGGATTCAACAGGAGCTGGTTGTGTAGGACTTGCCCGCTGCAAAGGTAAAAACATTTATTCTGTTTATGCAAGATAATTTAACTTAAAAATAATTCAACTTCTTTAACTCGTTAACTTAGAGCCAATTTAAATTTCAAACAGGCTCTTAGAATGAAATAAATTCATTATTGACCCCGATTGATGACCACCACATTTTTGAGTGAAAGTTTCTGTTCAAGCCATTTTTTTAATTTGACTTCGTTTTCTTCAGTTTCCTCTTCCGAATTAAAAATCACAACGGTCTCTATAAACGCGCTATCCGACTCAGTTTCGGTTATTTGCCTACCTATTGAAAGGTTTTTCATTTCCGGAAACAGAATTTCAATTTCATGCAAAATGGTAATATTATCAAACTTATAGACGGACAGTTCCTTTTGTAAGTTGGTGATGATCAAATCTTTTTCAGATACTACATTTTGCTGGGTATTGAGTTCACTTAAAATTTCAGATTTCAAATCGATTTCATCTTGACGAATGACCAATTCGGTTTGACTCAAACCGTAGTCTTGTAACCTTTGATTTAATTGGACAATTTGCGCACTGTCAAATCGCTTCGTTAACGTCGCCACTTCTATTTTTTTTGGTGCAGAATTGAAATTGGTCTTTTTATAAATGACTGTATAACCGTTGTTGTTGAATTCTTCATTTATAAATTTATTGACATTATCATCAAAAGATCTTTGCTGGTATAAATTATAAGCCAAATAAAAACTCGGAACAATCATGATGATGATAATAAATGAAATCCAATTTCGGATCAATTTCGACCTTTTTGGATTTAAAATCTCAACCGGTTGGTATTTTAAATATTTGATAATCAAAAAGGTAGCGATGCAGATAAAAAAACAATTGATCGTATACAGATAAAAAGCACCTAGGAAATAATAAAAATTCCCGATCGCCAAACCATATCCTGCCGTACAGAGTGGTGGCATCAAGGCCGTAGCAATCGCCACACCCGGAATCGGATTTCCTTTCTCCACTCTGGTGATGGCAATCACACCGACAATCCCACCAAAAAATGCAATCATCACATCATAAATATTAGGTGCTGTTCGAGCTAAAAGTTCGGACTGGGTTTCTTTAAAAGGACTAATGAAAAAGTATATCGCCGAGACACCAAGACCTACAACAGTTGAAATCAACAAGTTGCGCATGGATTTTTTCAATAAATCAAAATTATAAGTCCCCAATGCAAATCCGGCACCGACGATCGGTCCCATCAAAGGGGAAATTAACATGGCACCGATTATGACTGCAGTCGAATTTACATTCAGACCGACAGACGCTATAACGATAGCACACGCCAAAATCCATAAATTGGAACCACGGAATGAAATTCCGGATCGGACATTTTCATAAACCTTTTTTCGATCCTCCTCACCTGCATGTAAGGAAACAAATCGCAAAACCTTATTTCTAAAAGTCATAATGAAATCAAATGATTAATGTTGGTTATCCAAAAACGACAAATTTACAATTTCTATAAAATAACAGATGATTAAAATTATCCTTTGAATATCTCCATCCAAGCCTTTACCTTTGAAAAATGTTTCGATATATACTTTTAGCTATTCTATCCGGGCTATTATTGGCTTTTGGATGGCCTTCCAAGGGTTTCCCTTTAATATTATTTGTAGGATTCGTTCCCTTATTGTTCATAGAAAATAAAATTGCCCAACAAGTAGACACCAAAAGGAAAGGACTAAAACTCTTTGGCTTGTCTTATTTGGCATTTTTCATTTGGAATGCGATCGGCATTTGGTGGTTGCATTATGCGCAGGAATTAAATTCAGATGGGCAGTGGCAGAATTCGTGGACCGCTTATTTATTCCCTGTATTCGCCAATTCTCTTTTGATGAGTCTTGTATTTCAACTTTACCATTGGGTAAAATCCAAAGCCGGAAATTTTTATGGCATTCCATTTTTCCCGGTAATTTGGATGAGTTTTGAAAAATTCCACCTCAATTGGGAAATGACTTGGCCTTGGTTCAATTTAGGAAATGGTTTTGCTAATTTCCCAAAATGGGTCCAATGGTATGAATTCACCGGAACCTTTGGCGGAACGCTTTGGATTTTGGTCGGAAATCTCATCATATTTTATTATTTGTATGGTTTTTTGAATTTAAAAGAAAAGAAATTTCGAAACAAATTGATTCTGTTTACGGTGCTTTGGATAGGAATTCCGATTGGGATTTCTTATTGGATATACAATTCATACGAAGAAAAAGGAGAAGAAATTACGGCGATGGTTTTGCAACCGGAGTTAAATCCTTATACAGAGAAATACAACAAAAGTTCATTTGAAATTGTCAATGAATTGATTCAAATGACCCATCAAAACATGCAACCCAAAGTAGATTTCGTAGTAGCTCCCGAAACGGCATTTCCGGGTTCTGGCCCGGGTTTGAACATCGACAAATTGGAAGCAGATTATTTGCTTCAACAATTTCAATCCAATTTCATCCGGTATCCTGAAATGACATTTGTCTCTGGCGTTGAGTTGATGCGTTTTTATCCTTATGAAAAATTTGCTACCAAAACTGCTTCCCGATTTGGGAATACAGATATGTTGTATGATGTCACGAATTCTGCTATTCAATTGAACCAAAAAGATTCTATTCAATATTACCATAAATCCAAATTGGTGGTCGGCGTTGAACATTTTCCTTATATGAGCATTTTAAAACCCATTTTAGGTGATTTAATGATGAATTTTGGCGGAACGGTCAGAACGCATTTGACACAAGAACAGCGAACAGTATTTAAAAATTCATTTAATAATGCTGTCGTCGCACCCATCATTTGCTATGAATCCATTTATGGAGATTTCACCACAGGATATGTACGAAATGGCGCCAATATTTTGTTTATCATGACCAATGATAGTTGGTGGGGAGATTCGGACGGACATAGAGAATTGTTGTTATTTGGAAATTTGAGAGCGATAGAAAATCGGCGTGACATCGTCCGTTCAGCCAATTCAGGAATTTCAGGATTCATTAATCAAAAAGGTGAAATTACCTCTTCATTGGCCTATGAAAAACAAGGTGCTTTAATTGGCAAAGCCCAATTGAACAATGAATTGACATTTTATTCAAAACATGGAGATTATCTGGCTAGAATCGCATTATTGATCGCAGGAATTTTGATAGGCTATACGGTTGCGATGCAAATTTTAAATTGGCAGAAAAAGAAAAATAAAATTTAATGCAGAAAGTATTGTTTTTCTGAAAATTAAATTCCTATCTTTGCAGTCCGAAAAAAATCACGAACAAATGTCAAGAATTTGTCAAATCACAGGAAAGAAAAGAATGGTGGGAAACAATGTTTCTCATGCAAACAATAAAACAAAACGTACGTTTGAAGTAAACTTGTTTAAGAAGAAATTCTTCATGCCTGAAACTGGAGAGTGGATCACTTTAAAAGTATCTGCTCACGGGTTGAAAACCATCAACAAGATAGGTATTGAAGAAGCTGTTAAACGCGGACGTAAAAACGGATTAATCGATTAATTCTATTCATCATGGCAAAGAAAGGAAACAGAGTACAAGTAATACTTGAATGTACTGAACACAAAGAAAGCGGTATGCCGGGAATGTCTCGTTATATCACGACGAAAAACAAAAAGAACACTCCAGATAGAATTGAGTTGAAAAAATTCAATCCTGTTTTGAAGAAATATACTGTACATAAAGAAATCAAATAATAGTAAACCATGGCAAAGAAGACCGTAGCAACCTTACAAACAGGTGCATCCAAAAAAATGACGAAGGTTATCAAAATGGTAAAGTCTCCAAAAACTGGTGCTTACTATTTTGACGAGAAAGTTGTAAATGCTGACAGCGTAAACGACTTTTTTAAATAAAAACATGATACAATAGTATTTGTACATAAATTTTAAAGGTTTTAGGTCGCATTTTGTGACCTTTTTTTATTCTAACAATCTTGTATCTTTGTGAAATAAAAAGAAAGAAAGTTGAGCTGGTTCAAAAAAATATTAGGAAAAGAAAGCAAAGAAAAGTTGGATGAAGGATTGGAAAAATCCAAACAATCTTTCTTTGACAAATTAAGCCGATCCGTTGCCGGAAAATCAAAAGTAGACGATGATGTTCTGGACAATTTGGAAGAAGTTCTGATCACCTCAGATGTCGGCGTTGAAACCACCTTAAAAATCATCAAACGCATAGAAGAACGTGTCGCACGTGATAAATATGTCGGTACAAATGAGCTCAACCAAATCCTACGTGAAGAAATCGCCGGATTGCTTTCTGAAAACAATTCCTCTGACGCCAAAGGTTACGAAATCCCACAGCAAAGCGATCCTTATGTCATCATGGTAGTAGGCGTAAATGGTGTCGGGAAAACCACGACAATTGGGAAACTCGCACATCAATTCAAACAAGATGGGAAAAATGTCGTTCTCGGAGCTGCAGACACATTTCGGGCTGCTGCCGTAGATCAATTGGTCATTTGGTCAGAAAGAGTCGGCGTTCCGATTGTGAAACAAGCCATGGGATCTGACCCAGCTTCCGTTGCCTTTGATACGCTACAATCTGCCAAAGCGCAAAACGCAGACGTCGTTCTCATCGATACCGCAGGACGTTTGCACAACAAAATCAATTTAATGAACGAATTGTCCAAAATCAAGCGTGTGATGCAAAAAGTCTATCCAGATGCGCCACATGAAGTACTTTTGGTCCTCGATGGTTCTACCGGTCAAAATGCCTTTGAACAAGCCAAACAATTTACCCAAGCTACCGAAGTTTCTGCGCTCGCCGTAACCAAACTAGACGGAACTGCAAAAGGAGGAGTTGTCATCGGTATCTCTGATCAATTTCAAATTCCTGTAAAGTACATCGGCGTAGGAGAAGGAATGAACGACCTTCAGCCATTTGACAAATTTGAATTTGTCGACAGCTTTTTTGGGAAATAATCCAAATAAAAATCAGCAATTATTGATAAAAAAAACCTTCCGAAAGTAGAGATTCCGGAAGGGAGGTAAGGTTAATCAGTTGTTAAGTAGATTAGTTTAGCAATTGAGTTTTATATTATTTTACACACACTAAAGAAAATACAATTACTAATCATCATTAATAACTCCCACAAAATTAGACGTTTATATTTATAATTTTAAGAGGTATTTTCCTCAAAAAAAAGGGGAAAAACCCCCTTTTTTTATCCAATAATTTAATCCAAAAAAAAACACCTACTTCAAGCAGATGTTTCTTTTATTATTGTTAAAATTTGGAATTTATTCCGTCTTTCTCCAATTCAATCTAAAATCACATTTATCGTAATCTGAATCGATGGTAATAAAGGTATCATTGATCTGCTCTCCCACCCATTTCATGACTGTTTCTTGTCTTTTGGTGTTGATGGTAAGATTTTTCAAACGAGCATAATCCGCTTCTATATTGATTTTATGAGCAGGAATGGTTTGTTGAAGTTTGATAACACGCAAAACTGGTTGACGCTGAAATTCATCTTCAAATGGCTGCGAAATTTCCCCATCTTCTAAACCGGAAATAGCTGCCTGAACATTGGCTGGTAACTTGGTGCGATCCATTTTATCTTCTCCGGAGCTATTGTCTACCAATCTTCCTCCATTGAATTTCGTATACTTATCAACCGAATAGCGAAATGCAGCTTCTTTGAATGTCATTTCTCCTGTTTCTACCTTTAAAATGATGGAATCCAATTTTTGACGTGTAATTGCAATTTCTTCCGGAGTAGGTTTTAATTGAACCAAAATATGACGAATGTCCAATTCTTGTCCTCTTCTTTTTTCTAATTGTGCAATATGGTAACCAAATTCGGTTTTAAATGGATCTGAAATTTCACCTTCTTGCAGATTAAAAACAACTGCATCAAATTCAGGAACCATTTGTCCTCTTTTTACGTTCTCAATCAAACCTCCATTGGATGATGACCCAGGGTCATTTGAATACAAAATGGCTTTGGTCGCAAAACTGGCTCCCTCTTCGATTTCTTTTTTATATCCTGCTAAATCATCGATGACTTTTTGTTCGTTCTCCGGAGAAATTTCCGGATAAACCACGATATGGTCCAAACTTACTTCTTCAGGAATATCTGGTAATTCACTGCTGTACTGTTCATAAAATGTACGAACTTCTTCAGGAGTAGCATCCATTCCTTGTGTAATCAACTCTTGTTTGCGTTCTGCAAAAGCCTGATCACGCATGATGCCTACCAGTTCTTGTCTGAATTCAGGCATCGTGGTATAACCAAAATACTCTAGAATTTCTTTTTCACTTCCTTGGGTTAAAAATCGCTGGATAGTTCCATCTACTCTTCTTTCTACTTGGTCGTTGGTGATGATAACCAAAGTATCTTCTTTTGCTTTGGTCAATAATAATTTGTCTACCAATATGTTTTCTAGAAAGTCACACTCGTTCTCGACTTCATATCCTTGCATTTTGGCTTGAACATAATCTCGCTCGATATCGGAGTCCAAAATCACTTCGCCACCTACTACCGCTGCAACTCCATCTAATTTCAATTGGCCTGAAGGATTGTTTTGAGTCGGTTGAGCACTTACCAAAACGGATAAAGTACTAAAAACCGATAAAAGAACATACAATTTAATTTTCATTGATTTTTATTTGATTATTATGGATGGCTTCTTTATACAATTGATTTTGTAAATCGCCGAGCAAATTTAACTTTCTTTTGTTAAGTATAAGATTTTTTATCGTAGGTTTAACAAATTCATAAGGCGCTTTTTCTCCTTTTGGCTTTAAATTAAGAATTCTGATAAAGGTTACTGTGGAATCATTTGAAATTTTCAATCTCCTTCTGTTCATCAACTGACTATAATTGTCACCTTCTACCAATTCCGGAAAATGACCTTGTAAAACATCTGTCGAATACCAAATGCTATCCTTGTCATGAAAAGGTGTTCCGGAAGTCAAAACTACTTTCATCACTTCATCAAAATCTTCATCCCTTCCCGAATTAAACAACCGATTCACTCTGTCTTCATCTGATTTCATAACCGTAACTGCCCTATACCTCACAACGTCTTTGATCAATGGAAAACTCTCTTTATTTTCTTCAAAATACGCAAGAACTTCTGCATCAGAAACAGAGTCGGTAAGGTTTTTTTCTATCAAATAATTATTATATGCATTGATCAACAAATCCTGACGGTATTCCACCATTTTATTGTCAATTTCTTTTAAGGTCAATTCATCGATATTGTCTTCAGCTTTGTCTACGATTGCTTTTTTCTTCACCCATTCCTCTATGTAAGTATTCACAAGCTTTGTACTATCATCTTTCGAAATGTCCTTTGGCAAGATCAATCTGATGTCCCGATCGGTAAGAAAATGTTCCCCAAATTGTACGATAACCTTCTCATCCTCCGCTTTTTTCTTTGAAAAATCCAACTTCCCTTTACAACCAACTAAAACACTCAATACCAAAAGTGTCCCAATCTTAACTTTCACTCTTTCCATCTTCCTTTAACGAAATATTTTTCCATTCATTATGGTCAACCCATTACTTTTAATGCAGAATTATAGGCCGACTCAAAAGCAAACAAATTCAATCCATGATGAGCACCAACTGACTCTGCATAAGAAATCAATTTTTCAGTAGGCGTATTGCCTATCAAATCACTTTTGGCCATCGGACAACCACCAAATCCTTTTATGGCGCCATCAAATCTTCTACAACCATTCTGAAAAGCTGCATCCACTTTTGGAAACCATTCATTATAGGTGGAATGAAAATGCGCACCAAACTCAATTTGAGGATATTTTTCGATCAAATTATGGAACAATTCTTCTACATCCTTTGGATCTGCAACAGAAGTCGTGTCTGAAAGATTGATATTTTTTATCCCAATATCTGAAAATCTAGCCGCCCAATCTTTTACTAATTCCACATCCCATTCTTCACCATAAGGATTCCCAAAAGCCATTGAAAAATAAATCAACAATTCCTTTCCGGTGTTTTCAATCATTTTTGAAATATTCAAAATACTTTGAAAAGCTTCTTCTCTTGATTTGTGCGTATTGTCTTTTTGAAATTGCTCCGAAATCGAAAAAGGAAATCCCAAATAATCAACATTGGTGTGCTGTACAGCTCTTTCAGCTCCTCCTTCACTCGCTACAATAACAGACAATTTAGAATTAGAAACCAAATCTTTCACCGCTTCAAGAACCTCTTTTGTATCAGACATTTGAGGAATGATTTTAGGCGAAACAAAACTACCGCAATCTATCCTGTCAAATCCTACTTTCAATAATTTAACCAAATGATCTATTTTATCATCAGTCGAAATAAAATCATGCATGCCCTGCATCGCATCTCGGGGACAATCCACAATTTTGATCTTTTCACTCATTTTTGAACTGTTTTGCGGTTGAAAGATATAGATTTTCCTACTTTTACCAAAAAATTTGATGCAATGGAAAAAATCTGGAGTGATAAACTCAAAACACGATTTCTGAAATATGTAAGCTTTTATTCGGAAAGCATTCCCTTCGTAGAAGAATTCCCAAGTTCTGAAAGACAATGGGACATCGCAAAATATCTTTTTGAAGAATTAAAATCCATAGGATTGGAAAATGTTACCATCGATGATAATGCTTATGTCATGGGAACTTTGCCTTCCAATTTGGACAAAAAAGTACCCACCATCGGTTTTGTTTCGCATTTTGATACTTCACCTGATTTTTCAGGAGAAAACGTAAAACCAATCATCACGGAAAATTATGACGGAGGCGAAATCATTTTAAACGAAAAAATGAAATTGAGTCCGGAAGAATTCCCGGAATTGAAACAATACAAAGGCCAAACCATCATTTCAACTGACGGAACGACTTTGCTCGGTGCAGATGACAAAGCCGGCGTGGCCGAAATCGTTACTGCAATGGAATATTTGGTGGCGCATCCTGAAATCAAACACGGAAAAATCGCCGTTGGATTTACACCGGACGAAGAAGTTGGACGCGGAGCGGATTTCTTTAATGTAGAAAAATTTGGGGCAGAATGGGCCTATACGATGGACGGAAGTGAAATCGGCGAATTAGAATATGAAAATTTCAATGCGGCTTATGCGCACATCAAATTCCACGGAAAAAGCGTCCATCCCGGTTATGCAAAAAACCAAATGGTAAATGCGAACACACTCGCAAGAGAATTCGCAGCCCAATTGCCGGAAGACGAAGTTCCGGAATTGACCGACGGTCGTGAAGGATTTTTTCATTTGACCAAAATGGAAGGAAACGTATCAGAAGCGGAAATCCAATACATCATCCGCGATCACGATATGGAACAATTCAAAGCCAGAAAAGCATTGATCCAAGAAATTACCGATGAAATGAAAGCTGAATATGGAGATCATAGAATCGAATTGGATATGAAAGACCAATATTTCAACATGATTGAAAAGGTCAAAGAAAAATTCCAATCCGTAGAAATCGCAGAACAAGCATTGAAAGACGTTGGAGTTACGCCAAATATCAAACCAATCCGTGGTGGAACGGATGGTTCCCGACTAAGTTTTATGGGATTGCCTTGTCCAAATATTTTTGCGGGCGGACATAATTTCCACGGACCTTTTGAATTCGTTCCACTTGAATCGATGGAAAAAGCGGTGGAAGTTATCGTTAGAATCGGAGAATTGGTTGCGGAAAAAGACTAAAAAATTTTCAAATAAATTATGGTAGAGACGCGATGCATCGCGTCTCTACGTTTTTAGGATATTTTCTTATCTTTCAATTTCAAAATTGAATTTTATGAAAAAATTAATTTTCCTTTTATTAATTCCGGCAATTGCTTTTGCGCAGCAAGACAGTTTGCGTTTGGATGAAAAATCATCAGGTAAAATCGGAACAGAAGTTCAGCCTTCCTCGCCTTCGACAAAACCATTGTATTTCGTGGAAGGGAAATTAATTCAGGAATCTGAAGTTGAAAAAATAAATCCGGATGAAATCGAATCAATCAACGTGTTGAAAGGCGAAAAAGCAATTGAAAAATATGGTGACGAAGGAAAAAATGGGGTGATAGAGATAATTTTGAAAAAGAAAACTGATTCATCAAACATAAAAGAAGTTCTTAGTGGAACTGTTCCTGGAATAAAAAATATTACTTCTTCTTCACAACCCATTTATATTAGATGTGGGTTACCTTCAAAGGATACACGAAAAGGAGAACCTTTATATGTGGTTGATGGTGTTTCGAAAAAAATAAATTATTCGTTAGATGAAATTAGTGCAAATGAAATTGCTAATATCATTGTTTTAAAAGATTCGGAGGCAACAGCCATTTATGGTAGCAACGGTAGAAATGGCGTAATCATCATCCAAACAAATAAATATTTAGAAGAATTAGAAATTAAAAAAAATCCTTACGACCTCGAAGTTCTCGATTTAGGTTACGAATCATTTTTAGCGATGCAACCTTCTGCCAAAACTTATTCTTTGAGTTATTTACAAAATAAAAATCAACGTTACGTTTCGGTTTGGAACCAACGAGTCATCAGCGGAAATCCGGAAATCTATGAATTGCCGATTGATTATGATTCGCAAACATATTACGGATTAGATTTCGAATACAAATTGTATCAATTTTTCAAATTCATGGAAGAAAAACATTCCATCCGCTTCAGTTAAGAATTGGTCTGATCTTTGTCTGAATTGAATCAAAACAATTCAAATGAAATCAATGATCATCCTTCTTTTTGCGGTCTTTTCGAGTTTCACTTTTGCGCAAATCAAACAAGATTTAGGCGAATTTAATTTTGTAGAAGTCTACGACAAAATTCCCGTAAAACTTGTAAAATCAGATGTTAATTCGATTTTAATTGAAGGACCAAAAGCAAACGATGTTGAAGTCATCTCCAAAAACAATCAACTGAAAATCAGGATGAAAACTGATGATTTTTTACGTGGAGAAGATGTTCGAGTGACGCTAAAGTATATCGGATTAAATGAAATTCATGCCAACGAAGGTTCAATGATCACAGCTGAAAATACGATTTCGGTTGATCAATTAATATTGAACGCAAAAGAAGGAGCTGAAATCCTATTGACCATCGATGTAAATGATTTGGAAGTTAAAACCAATACCGGAGGTCGAATCATCACAAACGGAACAGCTGATTATCAAAAAGTTGTTTCCAATTCCGGTGGAAATTATGATGGTCAAAAACTGGAAACCTCGACCACAGAAGTCACGGTTAACGCTGGTGGCGAAGCCAAAGTTCTTGCTACAAAAACAGTAGATGCCAAAACCAGAGCCGGAGGAAATATTCATATATTTGGCGGTGCTGAAGTAGCACAGCAAACTCTGGCAGGAGGAAAAATTCATATTCACTGACAGTTCCTAGTGGTTGAGTGTGTGAATTAATAATTTAAACTTTATTCAAAAAAAGATGCAGCGTAGAGAATTTCTGAAAAAATCATCTTTAATGGGCGGATTAATTATCCTCAACCCAAAATTTAATTATTCGATTTTTAACGAATTCTCTGAGGATGAATTGATTGGAAAAGGAAAACCCATTCTACTGGGAGACGATTTTAAATTGCGAAATGAAGCTTTTCTTCAATTCAATATGATGCGAATTGCTGCCAAAGAAAGTGGTTTCAACATCCATGTCATATCAAGTTACAGAAGTTATACCCACCAAAACGGAATTTGGGAGCGGAAATACAAAAACTACCGAAACCAAGGACTTTCGCATGAAAAAACAATTGCAAAAATCATCGAATACAGCACCATTCCGGGAACTTCACGTCACCATTGGGGGACCGATTTGGACATCATCGATGCTACAAAAGGCATTCCTTCCAATCCTTTAAGTGAAGTTCATTTTAACGAAGGTGGCCGTATGCGGAAATTTAAACTCTGGTTGGATCAAAATACGGAGAATTTTGGATTTTATCTAGTGTACACAAATGATCCCAACAGAAAAGGATTTGCGTATGAACCATGGCATTTTACGTACAAACCCATTGCCACAAGAATGCTAAAAGAATACAAAGAGTTGGATATCAAAAAGATACTTCAAGGAAACAAATTGATGGGAAGTGAAAATTTTACCGATGAATTTGTAGAAAAGTATAAACGTGAAAACATTTTGGATATCAATCCTGCACTTTTGGTGTAAACGTACTGGATTTTTCCTTTTCTGAAATCTCTTCCAAATAATTGTCTTTTAGCCGTTCATAAAAGGACTTTTTATCCACCAAACTGGCAATGATATTGGCCAGAATAGCGCCTAGCAATAAATAAAATATCACACTATGTCTGTCGGTCATTTCAAAAACGATGATCGCAGAAGTAAAAGGAGCTCGGGTCACTCCAGTCAAGAAAGCCGTCATCCCGATTAAGATGATCAAATTGGCATTTTGTCCGGTAAAATCTAAAAGCTGAGCCGTTAATGCTCCGAAACTGGCTCCTGCACTGAGCGATGGTGCAAAAACACCTCCTGCTCCACCGAAACTAAATGAAGCAATCAGTCCATTCATCCGCACAAACGGCAAGTACCATTCGACATGTTTATTGTCCGTAAACAATCTGGTTTCGATGATTTCTTTCCCTGAACCCATCGCATCAACGCCCATCCAATAAATGAAAGCGGCAACAAATAAACCGGATACCACAACAAATAAAGCCTGAAATTTCAATTTCTTAATTCTCTTGAAAAATCCCATGACCTTGAATATCACCACACACATCCTGCTTCCGAAATAACCGCAAACGATCGTAACCAGTAATACCGCCAAAACTACCTTAAAACCTGATGCAGAAACCTTTGGATAACCCAAATACAAATAAGGCCCGGTCAATCCCTGAGCCGTCAAACCGGCGATGATCACTGCGATGAAAAGTGGTGATTTGTAATATTTGATGTGGAATTTGGATAATTCTTCAATCGCAAAAATAATTCCACCCAAAGGCGTATTGAAAGCCGCTGCCAGTCCCGATGAAGCACCTGCAATCAACATGTTTTTTTGGGAAATCGGTTCCCACCATTTTGGTAAATATTTATGAACCAAATAAAATATGGAAGAAGCGATCTGAATGGTTGGGCCTTCTCTCCCTGAAATTCCGCCTCCCACAACTTTTATACAACTCGATATGATTTTAAAAAAAATGATTTTCAAACCCAATAATTTGGAGGCATGTCCCTTTTGATGGTTTTTTAATTCCATCACACTCATCACTTGCGGGATTCCACTTCCTTTTGAATTGGGCGAATATTTCTTCGTTACCCACCAGGAAAACAAGAAACAAATCGGTGCAACTATAAAAATCAAATAAGGATTTAGATCCAAAATATAAAACGACAAATGTTCTGCATAATTAAAAAGCAAAGCATATAAAACCGCCACCAAACCTGTGATGGCCGCAGCAAATAAAAAAGGCAAAGATTGAAAAAACTGCTTTTTTAAACTGCTATTGGTTTCAACTGACTTTTCATAATAATAATGCCCGAAATAAGTGATCGTTTGTACCCAACGGTTATGTCGGATTTTTGCCAAAATTCTTTTGTGTTTGAACTTTAATTTGGGCATGAATTGGAAAGCATAAATTTAAAAAGCGAATGTAAGCAATACGCTTTGGTTGGTCAAATTTTATAAAGTTCAATTTAAAATAAAACCCTGCAGGGTTTCCAAACAGGGTTTTTACTAACTTTTATCTGAATAATTATTATTTTCCTCCTAAAAATGCATTAAGCATCCAAGCTGTTTTTTCTTGAAAAGAAATAAAATCACTCATCATCGAGTTGGTTCCTTCATCATCCAATTCCGCTGAACGATCCAGTATTTGTCTTTCTATTTTTAATAATTCTTGAATCGAATCTAAAACCAATTGAACTGATTTCTCAGTTTCCGATACATTTTTCCCAACTTTCACAGAAGATTTGGCAACGTAATCTTCAAAAGTATGTAAAGGTGTTGCGCCAAGCGTTAAAATTCTTTCTGCAACTAGATCTACTTTTTCCTGCGCATCCAAATACAATTCTTCAAATTTCGGGTGCAATTGAAAAAATTGTTCCCCTTTGATGTTCCAGTGTACTCCTCTTAAATTCTGATAATAAACCTGAAGATTGGCCAATAACACATTCAAATCTTCTGATAATTCTTTTGATGTTGAATTTTTTAATCCAATGGTTGAAACTTTCATTTTATTTTGTTTTAAGTATTAATTTAAATTTATAGAAATATAACGAAAATCATACCATTTTGGATAAAAATTTTCGATTAATTCAATACCTTTATTGAAAATATTTATACATGACTCTTGTACAACTGGAATACGTTTTAGCGGTAGCAGAATATAAAAATTTCACTTTGGCTGCAGACAAATCTTTTGTGACTCAACCCACTTTAAGCATGCAGATTCAAAAGTTAGAAAAAGAGTTAGAAATCGAAATTTTTGACCGAAGTGTCCATCCTATTAAACTTACAAAAATTGGCGAAAAGGTAGTGGATCAAGCCAAAACCATTTTAAGAGAATCCGGAAAAATGTCCCAATTGGTTTTTGAGGAAAAAGGCCAACTCGAAGGCGATTTTAAAATCGGCGTGATTCCAACGGTTTTACCCACACTGATTCCTTTATTTTATAAAACTTTTCAAAAAGCATATCCAAAAGCCAATCTCATCATCCGAGAATTGCAAACAGACGAAATCATCGCCCAACTTCAGGATGGAAGTTTGGATTTCGGAATTGTCGTGACACCTTTATTTGAACATCAAATCATAGAAAAAGTACTTTATTATGAACCGATGGTCGGCTATGTCCCTGCTTCTCATGCCTACCATTCCAAAAAACAAATCGAAACTTCCGATTTGGATATTGATGATTTATTGGTTCTCAAAGAAGGTCATTGTTTCCGAAACAATGTTTTGAGTCTTTGCGAACCTGCTAAATTAAAATCACAACCGGTGAAATTAGACAGTGGAAGTTTGGATACTTTGGTAAAATTGGCAAACGAAGGATATGGAATGACGCTTTTGCCAAGTATGCAAGCCGAAGATTTACCAAAAGAATACCAGAAAAACATCCGTTATTTTAAAGATCCTGCACCCACACGTGAAGTAAGTTTGGTCTATCATCAATCCAACCTACGAAAATCATTTGAAGAAAATTTATCCAAAACCATTCAAAGTGTTTTACGCGGAAAAATCTTTTTGGAAAAAACGGATAATGTGACTTCACCATTGATCAGTTTGCCGGCATAAATTAAAACGTTTTGGAGTTTTGCAGAAAATTAAAATCGGTCAAAACCATTGCAGCTAAAGCTTCCACAATCGGCACAGCACGCGGAACGACACAAGGATCATGTCTTCCTTTTCCATGCATTTGAACCAATTCTCCTTTTGAGTTTATGGTTTCTTGTTCCTGCATGATGGTTGCTACCGGTTTAAATGCAACCCGGAAATAAATATCCATTCCGTTTGAAATGCCTCCTTGGATACCACCAGAAAGATTGGATTTTGTCGTTCCATCTACATTGAACAAATCATTGTGTTCGGAACCTTTCATTTTCGCTCCACAAAAACCACTCCCATATTCAAATCCTTTTACTGCATTGATACCCAACATGGCTTGACCTAATCTTGCATGTAGTTTATCAAAAATAGGTTCTCCCCAACCAATAGGCACATTTTGAATCACACATGTAACCGTTCCACCGATGGTATCACCTGATTTTCTTACTTTTTCAATTTTTTCAATCATTTGCGCTGCAACTTCTTGATCCGGACAGCGAACGATATTGGATTCCGTTTGATTAAAATCCAAATCCTGGTAAGGTTTTTCTAAAAATAAATCTCCGACCGATGAAACGTAAGCATTGATTTTAATATCGGAAAGTATTTGTTTGGCTACAGCTCCACCTACTACCCAATTGGCAGTTTCACGAGCTGAAGTCCTCCCTCCTCCTCTATGATCGCGGATTCCGTATTTCTTCTGATACGTAAAATCGGCATGCGATGGTCGAAATATTTCTTCAATATGACCATAATCTTTGGACTTTTGATTTTCATTTTCGATTAAAAACCCGATGGATGCTCCAGTCGTTTTTCCTTCAAAAATTCCGGAAAGGAATTGAACCGTATCGCTTTCTTTGCGTTGAGTGACGATTTTGGATTGACCGGGTTTGCGACGATCGAGTTCGTGTTGAATTTTTTCAAAATCCAATTTGATTCCGGCAGGACATCCATCGATTACTCCACCTATCACTTTCCCATGACTTTCTCCAAATGTTGTTAACCTGAAAATTCGACCAAATGTATTCATGCTGCTATTTATAAAAACAAAAGTATGGAAAATCAAGGCATAAAAAATGACCGAACACACATCATTCGGCCATTTCCGAGAAAATCATCTCGATTCATAAAACAAATTGAAGAATTATTGATAAAAGCACGAGGTATTTTGCAGGTCTCTAGAATTTGTTCCGATGTAAATTTTAAATTCTCCTTTTTCAGCTTCCCATTTTTGATTGGCAGTAAAAAATTCTATGGTTTTTTCATCAATTTTAAAGGTAACCGTTTTGGTTTCACCCGGGTTTAAAGTTATTTTCTCAAATCCTTTTAGCTCTTTGATAGGTCTGGTAACACTCCCAAACAAATCCTGTAAGTACATTTGAACCACTTCTTCTCCTTTTACTTTTCCTGTATTTTTTACGTCAATTGAAATTTGAATGCTTTCTCCTTTTGAGAATTTTTCTTGGGACAATTTGATTTTCCCATATTCGAATTCAGTATAACTCAACCCAAATCCAAACGGATACAATGCATCTCTTTTTGAATCCCGATAAGAAGCATAGGTCACATCAGGAATTTCATTTCCGCGACCTGTTTGTTTGTAATTGTAATAAAGCGGAAGTTGTCCTACGTTTCTTGGAAATGAAGCGGTCAATTTCCCGGAAGGATTGTATTTCCCAAAAAGCACTTCTCCGACTGCATTCCCATGTTGGGAACCCAACAACCAAGTTTCCAAAATTGCCGGAATATGTTGATCACTCCAAGTCAAATCCATCGGACGACCATTCATCAAAACCATGACGACATTTGGATTGGCTTTGTAGATGGCTTCGATCAATTCGTTTTGTACACCTGCAAAACCGATGTCGGTCTGACTTCTAGCTTCGCCTGACTGATAAGCATCTTCACCCACTACTAAAATCACCAAATCTGATTTTTCAGCCAAATTGATGGCCTTTTCAAAACCTGATGTATCGGTCTGGTTTATCGTCATCGGTTTCAAGAAACTTCTTTCTCCAATCGATAAATCTGCTCCTTTTGCGTATCGGATTTTGACAGATTTCGGGGCATGATTTTTAATTCCTTCCAGCACTGAAACAGCAGAATTGGGCACAGCTTGTCCACGCCAATTTCCTAAAGGAGAATCTTTATCATCTGCAAGTGGTCCGATTACTGCGATAGATTTCACATCACCGGAAATCGGTAAAATTTGTTTATCATTTTTTAACAAAACAATGGATTTCTTTGCTGCATCTAGTGCTACTTCTTGGTTTTCTGACGAATACAATTCATTTTTCTCTAATTCTTCGTCACAATATTTATAAGGATCGTCAAATAATCCCAATTGGAATTTCACCCGAAGAATTCTCTTCACAGCATCATCGACCAACTTAATATCGATGACTTTATTTTGAACCAATTCCTTCAATGAATTCTCATAAATAGCACCTTCCATGTCCATATCACTTCCTGCTTTTAGTGCCAATTCTCCGGCTTGAAATTTGTCTTTGGCATAACCATGATTAATCAATTCGGCGATAGAACCCCAATCCGAAACCATCAGACCTTGAAAATTCCATTCGCCTTTTAACAAATCACGTTGAAGATAAGAATTGGCAGTGGCAGGAATTCCATCCAACTCATTAAATGAATTCATAAAAGTGGCGACACCAGCTTCTGAAGCAGCTTTAAAAGGCGGTAAAATGGAATTGTTCAATTCATGAATCCCAATGTTTACGGTATTATAATCCTTCCCTGATTCAGCAAAACCATATCCTGCAAAATGTTTGGCACAAGCCGCAATAGAAGTTGGATGCGATAAATCATCGCCTTGATATCCTTTGATTTTTGCTACACCAATTAAAGAAGTTAAATAAGGGTCTTCACCTGAACCTTCCATGATCCTTCCCCATCTTGCATCACGAGAAACGTCGATCATCGGTGAAAAAGTCCACCCAATTCCCGAAGCTGCAGATTCTCTTGCTGCGACTCTCGCTGTCAACTCCATGATTTCCAGATCCCAACTTGCACTTTCTCCCAGCGGAACAGGAAAAATGGTTTTATAACCATGAATCACATCATAAGCAAACAACAATGGTATTTTCAATCTCGAATTTTCCATATTGAGTCGTTGCGCTTCTCTTGTGTTTTTTACCCCTGTTACATTCAACATCGAACCTACCAACCCATTTTTTAAGTTATCCAATTTATTTTGGTTGTAACTGTCATTGGCCGGACCGGTCACGTCCCAAGAGGCGCTGTATTGAACCATTTGACCTATTTTTTCTTCCAGGGTCATCAAACTCAACAAAGAATCAATCTTCTCTTCCGTTGATTTTTTCTGGGCCAATAAAGTGTTGGAACAAATGATCACCCCTAAAATGATCAAGGGCTTTTTTATTATTTTTTTTATCATAAATGATAATTTTTGAAAAAACTGAGGCAGGTAGCTATGAAAATACCCACCTCAATTGATATAAAACTTAAATTCTGTTGCTTATTGATACACTCTCACATAATCGATTTCAAATGTTCCTTCTTGAAAATTTGGATCTACTTCTCCTCCAAGCGCTCCACCCATTGCCACATTTAAAATGATGAAAAAAGGTGCATTAAAAGGGATGCCCGGATTGTTTGAAAATTCATGGTACACGATGTTATCGATGGCAAAAAGGATGTGTTCGTCGGTCCACTCCACAGTGTAGAGATGGAAAGCTGACTCTAGGGAATCGACATTTGTCATGCCTACAACTGCATTTCCTCCGGAATTTCCAGGAAAATGGAGTGCACTTTGGACGACTGTCGGTTCATTTCCCCAATGTTCCATCACATCGATTTCGCCACAAGCAGGCCAACCTACGTTGTCAAAAGTTGAACCCAACATCCAAATCGCCGGCCAAGTCCCACCACCTTGTGGTAGTTTGGCACGGACTTCCATGCGTCCATGTGTGAAATTGAATTTATCTTTTGTGTTGATTCTGGAAGAAGTATATTGAAATCCTTCATAGGCTTCTCTTTTTGCAGAAATTCTTAAAATTCCGTTTTCAAGCGTAGTGTTTTGTTCTGTATAATATTGCAATTCCTGATTTCCCCAACCATTATTGTTTCCGATTTCGAAATTCCAATTGTCCATGTTTAATGTTTCTTGGTCAAATTCATCTGCCCAAAACAAATCTGTAAATTCTGTTTCCAATTCATTATCACCTCCACCAGGATCTCCACCTCCATTTGGATCTGTTGTGAATTTCATGTACCAAGCAATTCCGGTATCTCCCGGAGGAGCCATTTGGAAACGCACATACATATAATCATCTGAAATTTCCATGATTTCAAAATTGCTTTGCCCTACATAATAACCCATAAATCCTCCATCAGAAATCATGATCTGCGTCCCAGTCGATACATCTTCAGGGAAACCAGAAGTCGCAGAAGAAAGCGTTACATTTTTAACACCAGAAGTATCAAAAGGAAGACAGGTATCTTCGCTTCCACTTCCACCACCGACACTTAAAAAGGATACATTAAAAAATGTTTCACCTTGGTTGTTTAAAGTATAGGTTACATCGCCATCAGCATCTTCTGTAAAAGTGAGCAGATCATTGTAAAAACATTCATCTTTTTCAAATGGTGCTGCGCTGTACCAGTCTTGTGTACTCGAAGTCATAGGCCCCAATCCTAAATGTCCGGGCAATGCTTTTGCGATGTACCAATTTTTTGTAGAACCACCTGTCAGCAATGCTTTGGTTTCCGGATCTGAAAAACTACTGAAGACCGTTACTTCGGTCGTAGTACTTGTACTTGTCCCACCAGTTCCTGTTGCGACAACTGTAACAGTATAAGTGTTTACACCAGTCATTGCAAATGCATGGGCAATGGTTCCGTTTGAAGTCAATCCGGTTGTATTGTCTCCAAAATAATATTTAAAATTCATCGCATGATCTGCGGTTGCCGTAAAATTGACTATTCCGCTTCCATCTCCATCCGGAAATTCTCCAGATACATTTTGGATCTCAAAATTCACCGCCAAATTTGATGGTGCAATGATTTCGCCAAAGGTCGGATCATCTTCATTACAGCCATTCAGCGTAAGAATTCCTCCAAAAAAGACGATCAATGGTAATATATATTGTTTAATTTTCATTTGAATTAATTTACTTGTTCTACGTCATCAAAATAATAATCCGTTCCCGTTCCCGGATTTCCAAAATCATAGAAAACTACCAAACGTTTCCAATTCCCAAGCGGCATTCCCGTAAAATCTGCTTCTATGGTTTCCCATCCGTCAGCAACTGTGGTAACAGCTGGAGCTTCTACAAATAAAGTAGCATCATCCGGATTTTCAAATTTTACCAAAACCGTAACGCCTGCTTGCGGTGATCTGAATTTCATACTGATTTTACTTCCTTGTGAGAAATCAACTGCTTGATCCAAATTGATAAAGGTTCCAGCCCAAGTTTCGGCATTCATCCCTTTATTTCCTTTCACGACATGCTCACTTGGATTGGTCCCATCTACAAATGGATTCAATTCTACTGCAGATCCCGCTCCACCAAATCCGGTAAATACATAATCTTCTGGTGCAAAAACTTCGAAATCGAGCGGTAAAGCCATTGGCACTTTTTGAATGTTGTCAAAATAATAGGTTTCTCCTGCTCCGGAAACATTAAAATTAAAGAACAAAACCACGTTGGTATAACTTTGAGTCGGATCAATTGCCATCTCAAAAACCAATCTCTCCCATTGCCCAGAAGTCGTTGTATTGACGATGGTTTCTACAAAAATATCAGGATTGGTATGGTCTTCCAGTTTCAACAATACAGGTGTTCCGGCTGCTGGCGAATAAACATCAACAGACAATTTATTTGAAGTGGAGAAATCTATGCTTTCATTGAGCGTTAAAACGGTTCCTGCCCAAGTTTCAGAACCTGCTGGTTTGGTATATTCTGCCACTTTTGCAGAGTTGTTTACGCCATTTGGTGCTGGATTATCAATAATTGGCAAAACCGGTTCTCCTCCTCCAAAAGTATAGAACAAATAATTCAAATCCGGATTTTCAAATGTTACCGGCAATCCCATCGGATGGAATATCTGAATTTCTTCAGTATAAGTCGTGGTCTGTGTTCCACCACTTTGAGCGATTACGGTAATCGTATAAGTTCCGATGTTTTGGTATTCGTGCGTAGCCGTTTCACCTTCTAGAATTGAAATAGGATCTTCAGGTGTTGTTTCTCCGAAATACACTAAAAAATTGGTTTCAAAATCGGCTTCAGCTTGAACCTGAACGATAAATGGGTTGACAGAATCTCTGGTAATGGTAACGACCAAATTTTCAGGTGCCGCAAATGAAACGTCTAGCGTTTGAACGTATTCGGTTTGATCGCCTGATAAATTGGTAGCGATCAATTTCACTTCATAACTTCCTTCAGGATATATATGTTCCAAACTTCCACCTGGTGCAAATTTCTCAGAAAGTTCAGACCCATCCCCAAAGTCGACCTGGAAAGCATTGGCATTCTCGCCAGTTGGCAGGATAGTCACCAGTCCTGAATTGTCCTGTGTAATGGTAAAATCCATCGCCAAATTGACAGGAGCACCATTATCAACATCAGTCAATCCATCATCATCTGAACATCCAAAAAGTAATGGGATGATGAAGATGCTTAGTATTTTAAAAATATTTTTCATAGTCTAATTTTTAATAGTTTGGATTTTGTTGCCAGTTTCCGTTTGAATATTGGATTTCTTCAAAAGGAATTGGGAATAATTCATGTTTTCCTGCTACAAATCCGTCGATATTTGCGGCAGCTTGTCCCGTTCTGACCAAGTCAAAAAACCGATGTGCTTCTCCTACCAATTCCAACCTTCTTTCTCTCCAAATCGCTTCTGTCAAAGCAGAACCTGAAGTCGTTACATTATGATTGGTATTTCCAAATGCTCTTTCACGCACTTGGTTCAAATAATTCCTGGCCGTTGCATCGCTCAGTCCTCCTCGGTTATAAGCTTCGGCTGCCATCAACAAAACATCTGCATAACGAATGGCTCTGTAATTATTTGGATTGGTCAAATTCATATCACCGGCAGATTGATCACTTCTCACTCTTGGCAAATACTTTCTGTTGAAATAGCCCGTATGTTTGTAGCCGATTCCATATGTTGCGCCGGTTTCATTTGCCCAAGCTTCTATGTTTAAAATGGCGATATCTCTTCTCAAATCCTCTTCATCAAAAGCATTGTAAACAGCTTCTGTCGGAACGTTAAAACTATAGCCTGAAGTAAAAAGATCTCCACTATAATTTCTAATGCCATTGAATCCAACTGCCACATTTCCTTCGCTACACTGCAAACATTCAAATCCGGCGCCTTCATTGTCGACATATTGTACTTCAAAAATGGATTCTGGACCGTTTTCTTGTTCGAATTCAAATAAAGTTGCATAATCTTGGACCAATGAATATTGACCGGAACCGATGACTTGATCGAGTGCAGATGCGGCTTGTTGGTATTTCTCCTGAAACAAATAAACTTTACCAAGAAGTGCATATGCAGCGCCTTGCGTCACTCTTCCCAACTGAGGAGCAACCGGAGCTAGGTTTTCTGAAGCATAGATCAAATCGGCTTCGATCGAAGCATAAACTTCTTCCACAGAAGAACGAGGAATGGTTTTCTCATCACCTATAACGAACATTTCATCACCTTTTAATGGAATTCCACCAAACCATTTGACCAATTCGAAGTGATAATATGCCCGTAAAAATCGGGTTTCGGCAATGATTTGGTTTTTGCCTTCAAATTCTGTTTTGTCTTTGTTTTCCATGATGAAATTACATCGTTGAACTCCAGCAAACATCCAGTCCCAAACTTTTTTAATTTGGTCATTTACAGGACCATGTGTCATTTCATCTACTTGTTGAAATCCAACTACGTCGTTTGCACTTTCACCACCGCTCAAGGTGTTATCAGAGGCAATTTCGCCCATCAAAACATTTTGGTAAGTCGATTGTAAAAGATCGTATGCACCGACAAGTGCTTTGTAATAATCGTCTTCAGAATTGAAATAATTATCTGCATCGATAACATATTCCGGTTCTTGATCCATCTCGCAATTGTAAGCGGAAAGCATGAAAAATCCCGCCAATGCTATTTGTATAATTTTTTTGAATCTCATTTTCATCTTTTTAGAATTTAACATTAATTCCCATCATATATGTTCTCGGAATAGGATAGAATCCATAGTCGATCCCTGCACCAATTGGTGATGAAGCAGAAGCTCCAGGGTCATATCCTTTGTATTTGGTAAAGGTGTAGAGGTTGTTGACCGCAGCATAAATCCTCAATTTCTGAACGAAACTGTTTCTCAAGAGTCTTTCACTGAAAGAATATCCCAATTGTACATTTTGAATTCGGGCATAAGACGCATCTTCTACATAATAATCAGAAAAAATATAATTATTGGTAGCGCCTGTCGTGACTCTCGGCACTTCATTGCTCGTTCCGGCGCCATGCCATCTATCCAAGACATAATCCAAACGGTTGATATCGCTCAAAGCTCTTTCATAATTTCTGACCATATCATTTCCGATCGAAGCAAACACAAACGAAGAGAAATCTATTCCTTTATAGTTCAATTGTAAATTGAATCCCATGGTAGCATCCGGAATCGGATCACCGATGTACACTCGGTCATCGATATTGATCACACCATCACCATTTTGGTCTACATAACGCAAATCTCCCGGTTGAACATTTACAGAACCTAGTCCGGTTTGGTCGGCGTGGTTGTCCACTTCTGATTGATTCTGGAAGATTCCATCGGTTTGGTATCCGTAGAAATAACCCATCGGTTGACCTACTTCCATACGAGATGGGGCAGGTTGACCAACTCCAAAAGCACCGCCTTCCATAAATCCTGTACTGTTGTTGACTTCGGTTACCTCGTTTTCAATAAAAGTTGCATTGTAGCCAACTGAAATCGACCAGTCATCTGCAAAATTTTGTTTGTAATTTAAGGCGAATTCAAATCCTCTATTTTCAACCGTTCCGGCATTTAAAGTCGGAGCGCCACTTCCGGGAGCACCGATGCCGATGATGCCTGAAATCGGAATATTGTTGATCAACAAATCTTTACGGATGTCAATGAAATAATCTGCCACCAAACTCAATCGGTTATTGAAGAAATTCATGTCCAATCCGAAATCCAATTTCTCAGCGGTTTCCCATTTCATGTTTTCATTTGCAATAGCACCAATGGCGGTTCCAGTTGTGATGGCTCCATCGATTACGTAAACTCCTTCTCCATTCAACAAAGAACGAAAAGTTCCGGTCACTTGGTCATTCCCCAATTGCCCCCAACTACCTCGTAATTTTAAGAAATTCACAAAACCATCATCTCCAAAGAATCCTTCATCAGAAACGATCCATCCAGCAGTTAAAGATGGAAACCATTCTACTCGATTTCCTTCAGCAAAAAGCGTAGACTCATCACGACGGATCATAGCGGACAACAAATATTTCCCCATGAAATCATATTGTAATCTCCCGAAATAAGAAAGTCTTCTGTTGTCATAATTATAAGCACCATTTGGGATGTTGTCGACTACTCCTGTGGTCAAACTGATGTCCGCAAAATCCCAAGAATTATTAGGCACATCAAATCCTGTTGCGGAAAGTTGGTCTCCCCAAGTTCTAAAAAAGGTCGTTCCAGCCGTTACTGTAATGTCATGATTTCCAAAAGATTTATTATAATTGGCAAATAAATCAAATGTATAGTCATAGAAATTCGATTTGAATTGGGTGACGCTGCTTCTTGGATTGTTAAACACTTTGGTTCCACCATAATCCACAATTGGACTAAAACTTCTAGAGTCATCGTTAGCAGAATTAAACCCAACTCTACCCGTCACATCAAATCCCGTAAACAAATCATAATTCAATTCCAAATTCCCACTGAATTTTCGGTAAGTATATTGGTTATAGGTATTGGCAATTTGCGCCAAAGGATTGATGACCTCATTTCCGATTCCTGTCGTATTGGGCATCAAAAAGAAGGTTCCATCATCATTGTAAACCGGAACAGTTGGTGGAGCGTTCAAAGCGTTGAACAACACAGAACCAAGTCCATTTTCATTTAAAGTTCTACGGTTAAAATTCACATAATTAATATTTGTACTGAAAGTCAATCTCTCCGTCAAATCAACATTCAAAGCAATTCTGGCCGTATTTCTATTAAATCCGGATTTGTCCTCACCGACGATTCCTTCTTGTTCCAAATTGGAACCGCTTAAAACATAAGCAATTTTCTCGCCTCCACCTGAAATATTCAAATCATGGCTCATGATCGGCGCCAATGAGAAAACTTCATCTTGCCAATCTGTCCCTGCACCCAATGTATTTCCGATTTCAGGAAAAGGAATGTCCTGACCACCGTTTGCATAAGATTCGTTGAGCATTAAAGCATATTCGGTTGCATTTAAAAGTGGCAATTTTCTGGAAGTCTCTTGAACACCATAATAAGCATTGTACTCAAAAGAAGTGGATTTGTTTTTCCGACCCTTTTTTGTCGTCACCAAAATCACACCATTAGCTCCGATGGTTCCATAAATGGCTGCCTGAGCGTCTTTTAGAACCGTAATGTTCTCGATATCGCTTGGATTTAAGGTGCTCATATCACCGATAAATCCATCGATGATAACCGTAGGCGCTGTAACGCCGTTGGTCGCAATCCCACGGATGTTGATGTTAAACCCAGAACCGGGCGCACCGGATTGACCGGTTACATTTACACCGGAAACCGTTCCTTGTAGCGCTTGTTCGACTTTGACAGGTTTTAGGGTTTCGATGGTGGAATTGTCCACCACACCAACTGCTCCGGTGATTTCCTTTTTCACCTGAGCGCCATAACCTATCACCACTACATCATTTAATGTAGTAACGCCTTCTTGTTTTAAATTGATTTGAACATCAGATTCCTCACCTATCTGATATTCCAAAACTTCATAACCCAGCCCCGAGATCAAAATACGATCTTCTGGCGACAGGTTTTCCAAATAAAAGTTTCCTTCCTCATCTGTAAAGACTTCTTGACCGGAATCTGTTGTTGTAACAGATACATCCATTATAGGAAATCCGGTAGCCTCATCTTTTACAGTTCCACTTAAGTTGACGACCTGTGCAAAGGAAATCGCAGAAATCATCATACTCAGCAATAGTAAAATTTTGTACTTCATATGTAGTGTTTTATGTACACTAAATAAGCAAATGAATTTCTGAATCCATAATTTTTATCTGCTATAAAAAATATACAATTAAAAAAAGCGCAATAGCTCAACTTCAAAAACCGTTAAAGACTTATTAAATAAAGGATTTCGTATGTTAATTGAATCTTAATTTAAATTTACGAAACCGTTTGAAATGAACAAATGTTGTGGTAATGTTGTGGTAAAATTTAGCTTTGTTGTAGTCTAAATTTGTAAAATATATTCGACCAAACCTGCTTCATGTTCCAAATTCATTTTTTTCCGAAGTCTATACCTTTTCACTTCGACACTTCTCGTGGAAATATTGAGCAAAGAAGCCACTTCTTTTGAGGACAAATTCAAACGCAGATAAGCGCATAATTTCAAGTCATTTGGTGTCAAAGAAGGATGAAGTTCCTTTATCTTTTTCAAGAAATCCTTATCGGCATTGTTAAAAGTTTCGACAAACATATTCCAATTGTCCTCTTCGTTGATGTTTTCATCAATCAGTTTGATTACTTTTTTCAATTCTTTGCTATCGGTTTGAATATTTTCCAAATGTTTTTTGATGTTGGTCAGGATTTCATTTTTATTGATAATGTTCATCGTAGATGAAGCCAATTCCTTGTTTTTATTCTCCACATCTGAAACCAATTGCTCATTTTTGAGTTTCATGATTTCCTTTTGGCTTTCCAAATCATTTATCTCTAATTTCCTTTGGTTCTCTTTGATGAGTTTTTGATTTTGCTTCTCATAATATTTTTGATAAATCCTGTTGATCAACCAACCCAGCAAAACAAAAATGATCAAATAAACCAATAGCGCAAGGTTTGAAATGTACCAAGGTTTTTTGATCAAAAAACGAAATTCTTTGATTTCATCCAGTTCTACATCACCGACTCTTGCTTTGACTTGAAAAACATATTCACCCCAACTCAAATTGTTAAATTCCGCAAAAGCCTGGATATTCCATTTCGACCAATCCTTCGAATTCCCATCGCTGAGCAAATAGCTGTATTCGACTTTATTCATTTTGTTGAATTGTGGTACCGTAAAATAAATGATCAAATTTTTCTCTTGATTCTCTAGAATTTCTTCGCCCGTCAATTTTAAATCCCTACTCTTTTGGCCTTCAGAAGCACTAACTATTTCCCTGATGTACAGATGATTGTCCGATTTTTCAATTTTATTTGAATTTAATATGACATAGCCGTTTGAGTTCCCAATGAAATACCGATCCTTTTCTAATTTGGAAATGTTTTCAAAGCTGGAAAGTGCACCCGAATAAACATAATCAATCGGTATAGAATTGATTTTAAACTCCTTACCTAGCGCCAAACTTTCAATCCGATTGATGTTTTCCTTCCCAAAAACCCACAGCATATTCTCATCTTCTGCCACCAATTTTCCGGAAACAAAATTTCCATTTTGGTAGATTTCCGATAAACTTTTGTTTCTGATAAATTTTTGAGAATTGAGATCCAATTGAAATATTCCTTCTTCCGAACCATAAAAAATGGTTTGATTAAATTTTGCGATGCTGGAATTGTTGCCTTTTTTTGGATAATTATAGATTTTCAATGCCGATGCCTTTTTTAAATCATCATCCAGTTTAAATCGCATGATTCCTTTGTACTCGTGGTTGACATAAACATATTGACCGATTAATTCAAAAAAGCGACTCGAAATATCAAATCCTTCCACCCGATTCCTGAACGCCCAATTTCCATTTTTTAATTCTAGAACCGATAATCCTTCATAATTTCCGGTCAACAATAAATTTTCCTTTTCTGTTTCCACAAATTTCCAAGTTCCGTTCCCCTTGAAAATGGGTTGAGCCGTACTGTTTTTAACTGTAAAAGCACCCAAATCATGCCCACAAAATAAAGTCCCATCAAAAGCAAACAATGACCAAACCTGACCTTTTGTATTTTCTACCAATTGAAAATCATCAGGTTTTCCATAAGCTTTCACAAATAATCCTTGATTGGTCCCGACATACAATTTATTTTCAAATAAAATCGAGGCATAAACCGTTCCCAGAATTCCATTATTATCATCATAAGAAAGTATGGTAGCGTCCAGGTTGATACAGTCCACACCATTATCCAATCCTAACCATAAATTATGATTTTCATCCTCAAAAAGGGAAAGAATCGTATTGTTTGACAAACCTTCAGATTGCTGAATGTGGTAAAGGGTTTGGTACTGATGATCTGTGATGTACAAACCGTTTGAAACCGTTCCGAGCGCATAATTCCCATTGGACAGTCGCAAACTCGTATACAAATTCAGCGCAGGAAGTGAAGTAGGTTTTGGCGTTAAACGTCCATTTTTCAATTCATAAAATCCTTCATATTGAAAATGAATTTGAAAACCATTCGCTCCCTCAAATATCCCAACGACTTTGCTTTCTTTGAACAAATTTTCTTCACTGACCAGCAAAGATTTACCTTTTAAAATTTCAAATAATCCCTTCCCAAATACCTGATAAAAAATCCGATTTCCGACTTTGTAGACTTTTGAGATGGTTTCATCTGTCAGAATTCTTTCGATTTGTCCAGTTTGAGTATGGTACAAAAAAAGTTGATTCAAGGATTGGAACAAAACCCATTCTCCATTTTCGATGATGTTCCAAAACTGTTCATCCGATTTGATTTGGCTTTGCACCTTAGCACTTAAAGAATGGTAATTTAACTTTCCATATTTATTTGCTTCCCAAAACCCAAATTCCCGGTAACATCCCACATAAATTCTATTTTTGATCACTTGAACAGATCGGATGATGCTTTGATTTGGGGCAGGATAATTCCGCCATTTTGAGCCGTCAAACTCTAGTAAACCTTTATTGTTGGCTACATAAATGAAGTCAGATTCTGCACTGGAAATCATCCAGTTTTGATTTCCTCCTTGGTAAATTTCTTTTGAAAAATTGATAATCGGTGGAAACTCTTGCGCCCAAAGCCCAATTGCAATCCAAAAAAAGGCAAATGATATGATCCGATAATTCATAAAAACCAAATGTAAAACAATATTTTACGATTTAATAAAGAAATCAATTCATTCTGACCAGCAATCTCCTATCTAATTTTTAAATTTGTAGCGCATGAAAAATTATTTAGACGAACTGAACGAACCACAACGTGAAGCAGTTGAAGCCACAGAAGGCCCACTGATGGTCATCGCAGGTGCAGGTTCTGGAAAAACTAGGGTTTTAACCTTCCGAATTGCACATTTGATCGAAAAAGGAGTAGATCCATTTAACATCCTTTCTTTGACTTTTACCAACAAAGCCGCTCGGGAAATGAAAGATCGTATTTCAAAAGTAGTGGGTGCAAACGAAGCCAAAAATCTATGGATGGGTACTTTTCACTCTGTTTTTGCGAGAATCCTGAGAGTTGAAGCAACGCGACTTGGTTATCCTTCTGATTTCACGATTTATGATACACAAGATACCCAAAGTGTGATGAAAAAAGTGTTGGAAGAATTACAATTGGATAAAGACATCTACAAACCCAAACAAGTGCTTCATCGGATTTCCCAACTGAAAAATAACCTGATTACCGTTCGAGCTTATCATAATAATCCGGAATTGATCGAAGCTGATGCTGCAGCCATGCGTCCAAAAATGGGCGATGTTTACCGCGCTTATGTCGATCGTTGTTTCAAATCTGGTGCGATGGATTTTGATGATTTGTTGTTAAGAACCAATGAAGTCCTCACGCGTTTTCCGGAAGTTTTGGCGAAATACCAAGAAAGATTCAAATACATCCTGGTCGATGAGTACCAAGATACCAACCATTCCCAATATTTAATTGTCAAAGCATTAGCGTCCCGATATGAGAATCTTTGCGTCGTGGGTGATGATGCGCAGAGTATTTATGCATTTCGTGGCGCAAACATCCGAAATATTTTATCGTTCCAACAAGATTATCCGGACGCAAAAGTGATTGCTTTGGAACAGAATTATCGGTCGACAAAAACCATCGTTGGCGCAGCCAATCAAATCATTGCGCAGAACAAAGACCAATTGGAAAAAAATGTTTGGACTGCCAATGATCAAGGTCAAACCATTCCGATTTATCGTGCGTTGACAGATGCCGATGAAGCAAGATATGTGGCTTCGCAAATCTGGGAATTGGAAATCAATGAACATCTGAAACACCAAGATATTGCGATTCTTTATAGAACCAATGCGCAATCCAGAGCGATTGAAGAGGCACTTCGCAAGCGAAATCTTCCTTATCGGGTATTTGGTGGAACTTCTTTCTTTCAACGAAAAGAAATCAAGGATTTGGTGGCGTATTTAAGGCTTTTGATCAACCAAAATGATGAAGAAGCACTTTTAAGAATTATCAATTATCCAGCGAGAGGAATTGGTCAAACGACTTTGAATAAATTGACCGTCGCTTCTGGAGAATTGGACAAAAGTATTTATGAAATTCTGGAAAACATAGGTCAATACAATTCAAAAATTGGGCTGAATAAACCGACTTCGCAAAAATTAAATGATTTCATCACCATGATCAAAAGTTTTAAAGTGATGCTCCAAAATCATGATGTGTATGAAGTCGCTACGCATGTCGCTAAAACTACAGGTTTGATCAAAACGTTGAAAGAAGACGATACGCCAGAGGGAATTTCCCGTTTGGAAAACTTACAGGAAATATTGAACAGTATACAGGGTTATGTGGAAGAACAAAAGCAATTGGATGAAGGCGATCCTTCTTTGAGCGGATTTTTGGAAAATGTGGCTTTGGCAACGGATGCCGACAATTCGGATGATGATGAAAACAAAGTTTCTTTGATGACGGTGCATTTGGCCAAAGGACTGGAATTTCCGGCGGTTTTTATCGTAGGATTGGAAGAGAATTTATTTCCATCGATGATGAATTTGAATACACGCCAGGAATTGGAAGAAGAGCGAAGGTTATTTTACGTCGCGCTGACCAGAGCGGAGAAATTTGCACAGATGACGTATTCCGTCTCGAGGTTTCGTTGGGGAAAAATCGTGGACAGTGAACCGAGTCGATTTCTAGAAGAAATTGATGATAAATATTTGGAATGGAAAAACCTAAATGCCGGACTTCCGATCAATAAAAGTGGACTAAATGCCAATTTGTTTGAAGATGATTATTCGCAAGTTCCAAAATTCGAACGCAAAAAACCGGAAGAAAAAAAGCCGGCAACCCCACTAAAACCGAAAGCAGGATTTAAACCTGTTGCACAAGCCAATATCATCAACCAAATGAATGGTGAGTCAGTGGAATTGAGTGCCGGAAAAATCGTGATGCATGACAGGTTTGGGAAAGGGAAAGTGATTTCGCTGGAAGGTGAAATGGACAATGTGAAAGCAACAGTCTTGTTTGACAATGCAGGAGAAAAGAAATTATTATTGAATTTCGCGAAACTGAAAGTCATTTCCTAATAAAAATGAGTTGGTTGATAGATGAAAAAATGAAGTTGGTCGATTCATTTTGATTGGACCAAGAAATTAATCTAGTATTACAAAAAGAATTAAAAAAAATGAAAAAAATAATATTGTCTGCAGGAATCTTGCTTCTGACCTTGAATGCCAATGCACAAAAATTAAGTGACATCCTAGGTGAAGTAGAAAAAGCAACCGGAATCAAAACGAGCGGATCCAATTCAAGTTCTTCGAATTCCAATGTGGATTTGTCCGGTTTAAGTTCTGGAGAAATTTCGACTGCACTGAAACAAGCGCTGAACATAGGTGTAGAAGAAGGAATCGATCAATTGTCTGCAGAAGATGGCTATTTTAAAAATGAAATGGTGAAAATCTTGATGCCGGAAGAATTGAGAAAAGTGGAGAATGTATTGCGCAGTTTCGGACTCAGTAAATTGGCAGATGAAGGTGTGAAATTGTTCAACCGTGCAGCGGAAGATGCCGTTACAGAAGCAGCGCCGATTTTTGCAGATGCGATAACTTCCATGACATTTGATGATGCCAAGTCTATTTTGCTCAGTGGCGAAAATGCGGCTACAGCTTATTTGGAAGATAAAACTTCCGTTCAATTGTTCAATGCATTTGAACCAAAAGTTCAGGCTTCGCTTGGGAAAGTTGGCGCTGATAAGGTTTGGAACAAATTGATCACCAATTACAATATGTTTACCGGACAAACTGTCACCACTGATTTGAACCAATATGTAACGGAAGAAGCGCTTGATGGCGTGTTTAAAATGGTGGCCGATAAAGAATCCGGAATCAGAAACAATGCAGTTTTCAGAACGACGTCTGTTTTACAAGATGTGTTTGGAGCGCTGGATTAAAGAATAAAATTAGACCAAAAAAAAATCCGTCTCGGCTAAGCCGAGACGGATTTTGTATTTTAAATGAAATCAAATTTATTTCACCACAACTTTTTTCATCGTTGTCAATCCTGAAGTTCCTTTGAACTGGATGATGTAAACGCCTGCAGCAAAACCTGATAAATCCAGTGTAGACTGACCTGCATTCAATTCCAAAGACTTTACTACTTTTCCTTGTAAATTCACGATTTGAACTTTTGCGTTTTCTTTCAAATCAACGTTTGTAAAACCTTTTGCAACTGTTGGATAAACCTCGGCGATTGCGATCGAATTTACGTCAGAAGTAGCCATCGTTCCGTCATAACGGTAGGTGAAATTCAATGAAGTATCTGGAATTTCAAATCCTTCGCTGTCCAATTGGAAGAAACGGAATTGGTATTCTACCAAATCACTGTTTCCGTCGGTATTGGAAAAATAATCCGCCATGATCGGTTGATGTTGTCCTGGTTGAACCGGTACCGGACCTAAAGTCGGATAAGGAATAAAAGTATCGATTCCATAATAACATTCACCATAACATAATTCCATGGAATCTCCGTCTGTATTGGTCAAACCTGTACATTCTACTTGAATACCGATGGTTTCTGTTCCATCATTATAAGTCAAAAATTGCAATTTCGCTTCTTCATAAACAGAAGTATTGAAAATCACAACATCTCCCTCATTGATTTCTGTATCATCATCATATTCGTTTGTATGATGCATATCCATCAGCCTAAAATCCTGATTCTGCGCATTTGAAAATCCCATTACGGATAATCCCACTACTGCTGATAAAATAAATTTTTTCATTTTGTATGTTTTAAAAGGTTGGGCATAAGGCCCAACCTGAATTTTATGATTATTTAATTACTAATTTTTTAACAGTTTCTGCTCCTTTATCGTCCGTCATTACGACTACATAAACACCTTTTGCTAAATGAGTCAAGTTTAGGGAAGAATTGTCTGCAACTTCTGATTGGTTGAATACTTTTTTACCGGTCAAATCAAACACTTGAACGTCCATCGCTCTGTCGGTCATGATTTTAACGATTCCTGAAGTTGGATTTGGTACCAAAGTAACTTGAGCTGCTGTCAAATCATTTGTACCCAAAACGATGTTAGAAGCATCTGTATAACGAGAATCGATGATGGCTTTGGTTGTATCATCTTGAATGAATACAAGAACGGCCAAATCCTCTATTTCTTCTACAAATGTACTGCTCATGTCATGAGAGAAAGATAAAGTTTCTACTTCATCTTGTGTAAATTCAATGGTAGTTCCGGCTGGATTAGGAAGTGCTTTCATGAATACATGGTGGAATTTAGTTTCTCCATTTCCTCCGGTATTTTGAGTTGTTTCTTTCTCAAATACCATTACACGAACCGTGTAGTTAGCTGAAATATAGGGATGGATATCTACATTTACATCGATGGTGTTTCCGTTGATCGTATGATCTGCTTGAATATCAAAGAAAGAAATATTATCATTTCCATACCTTAGTTCTTCTAATAGAATTCTCAACTGAGCGGAAGAAGGAGTCCCAACATCCACTGCATCAAAATATAAAGTTGGCGCAGCTGTTACGCCATAATAGCTTCTTCTTGCTCCTACTTCTGTCGTATAATAAGGATCTCCATTTCCAGGCCAATTTACTTGGTAACTGATAAAAGTTCCGTTCTCATGTCCATAATCATTAAAAAATGGGTTGAAATTTTGACTATTGAATAAAAAACACGGATAACAAGTTGAACTGGAGAATTTTTCCATCAAAGGAATTTTGATGGCTACATCTGATGCCACCATGATATCTTTTGAAAATGCATTATTATCAGGATCAACATCCGTTATATTTAAGTTAGAAACCCAAACGTTTAGATTATGGTTTCCTCCAGTTGCACTCCAAATATCTTCATGAGTAAAGTTAAAAGACTGACCTGATGTTATGTTCTGTCCTGAGTAAGTCTGGGTATTGGTAGCACCTCCGTCTACTTGCCAGTTTAGGTCAAAAGAAGTAATTGGGTTGATTCCTAAATTGGAAAGAGTCCCTTTTACTTCTACATCACCTGCAACGATGATGCTTGGAACGTCTAAATTCTGAATAGATGCATCATCTCCTGTTACTTCTTCTACAGAAACATTATCCAAATACAATGCATAACCACCTTTATTGGTTCCTCTGAAACGGACTACTGTTTGAGCCGTTAAGTTATAAGGCGTTAAAACATAGGTATATGTAGTTGGATTAATGATTTCATCTAACAACTCATCTACTACTGTCCAAGTTACTCCTCCATCATTGGAAATCTCAATAAAAAACCAATTGACTTTGCTGTCTTTTTCTCTTTTAGCAAGTGTAAAACTCGCTTTATAATAACCTGTTGATAAATCTAAAACTGGCGTATCCAAAGCTGTGTTATAAGCGGATTGGCTACCATGGTAAAAAGTAGCAGCTCCATCACAAGCTATCCCACCTGTGTCACCGCCACAATCTGTCCAACTCAAATTACCATTTACGGTATCTTCAATCAAATCACCGGGAACCCCGTCGTTAAAATCTTCTGAAAAGACCTGTGCATTTAAAGTACTCAATGCGCAGACTGCGATTAAAGTAAAAAATTGTCTCATAAAATTAATTGTGTGTTAGTAAATATTTTCTTAACTATTAACAAATATATTGTTTTTATTTATCTAATTAATAATTGTTTATAAATTACTTAAAGAAAATTTAATAAAAAAGCAGCCCAACTTTCTTGACTGCTTTTTTAAAATTAATATCTTTTAAAATCGATTAAAAGGTTTTTACTAAGGATAGTGTAAATCCTGTGTTTTCAGGCACAAAACGACAAACTCCTCCTACACAAATCAAACCTCCTCTTTGTCTTCCGTAGTTTACTGCAATACGTGTAGATTCTTTGGCGTAACTTCCACCGACCATATAATAATGGAACCTTCTGTCTTCATCATCATTTCCATAATTATAATTGTCGCCTATATAAAAGTTCCATCTTTGGTTCAAATTATACTCCACCAATGCTGCTGCCCAATTCTTACGATCGCGTTTGGTTTGAAGATGTTGTAATTCGAATCGAACTGAATTCTTCGAATTGAATTTGTACAAGAAATCTCCTACCACAACATTTGCCACAAGCGGACTATAGGTCACTCCTTCCATGACGCCTCGGTCATAATATTGGTGCATATAGGTGATGATGGATGAAAATTTATCGGTCCATTTCTTATTGATCTCAAAATTCACATCATGGAAAAACTTACGACCAAAATCAAAGAAATTGGTTTCATAAGTCATGTCATCATTAAAAGTTGCATTCAATCCGTTCCAATAAGAAGCATTGACTGCCAATTTGGTTCCATATTTCCCACCCAAAAAACTTCCTTTTGCGAAATTGTAGAAAATATCCACTTGACCGCCGATTTCTCCTACTTCTTCCAGTTCGAAGTTCAATTGAGGTTGCGCCTGATACACATAAATATTGGTCAACAAATAATCATGCTGACGCGTTAAAGCCGGCAAATAATTTACGATTCCTTCGTTGTAAATATTTTCTCCCGCTTCACTTAAATCACGCTGACCATACATGCCCATATTTTCTAAACGACGGAAAGTTGCATTTACACCAAATCCTTTGGTAGAATAACCCATATTGAGTAAAAAAGCATTTCCATCATAGTAATTCTCTGTTGGCATCCCACTGAACAAAGCGGCTTGTTCTCCTTTGATCACATATTCCGCATCTGCATACAAACCAAAATTCCCCGAATATCCCAAACGCATGGAATAATTGTTGACATTTTGTGGAAAATCCTCTACTCCTCCTGTATAATCTTCATGTTGTCCTACATAACTGAATCCTGCCGTTACAGAATTTTTATAATTTTCTTTGTCAAATAATCTGACCAAATTGGTTTCGACATCGATCCCGCCCACTGTTCCGGCAGTCGTTTCAAATCCCAATCGGTTTTTACCGATCAAACCTTTTACCGTCGTGAAATCATTCGGTGTATACGCAACTTTCACCCCACGGATGGAGTTGTTGATCCCGATCTGACGGTCTTCCCAACTACGCAAAATCAATCCACTACCGAATTGCTCATAAAAATTACCGGCGGTAATGTCCAATTGCTCTCCTTTATAATTCACATAATAGTTCGCAATTTTGTTGTCATTGAAACGGTCTGAATACCCCAAAAGTGCTGATGGTAAATAAGCCTCATACTGTAAACCCGCTGTAAATTTCCCATAATTATAATCCAATCGGATGTAATTGTTTGACCGGAAAGGATCATCTGGCTGTTCAAACCCTAAATCTTCATCGTATTGGTACCACTGAGAAGTGGATTCAATCCCTCCGGAAAAAGTACCTCCGGCCACATCGATCTGCCCATAAGAAAAATTTGACGCTAAAAACCCTAGCATCAATAATCCATAAATTTTTTTCATCTGTGTTAATTCTATCTTTTTGCTACTTTAATTTCTAATCAATTGATTTTGGTAGTGGATCAATTGGAGAATTCTTTGATTTTTTCAAACAATTCATCTTCCGCTCCCGGCTGATACCCAACATGTTTGTATACGATCATTCCATCTTTTACAATTACAGTATAAGGAGGTGTTGAAAAATTCAATTGTCGCTTCAATTCATTGTTAGTGTCCAATAAAATATCGAATTCCCAACCGCTTCCGTTTACTTTGGGTTGAACTCGACCTACGGTTTTGGAATCATCTACTGAAACGGCGTAAAATTTAAAATTGGTTTCGATGGACCAATCCTGAATTTTGTCATTGATCGCATTTAATTCCAATAGACAAGGCCCACACCAAGTCGCCCAAAAAGCCAAAACAACAGGTTGACCTTCTGTAGACAAGGCTTTCACATCCACCTTATTTCCTCTCAGATCCGGAACTGCCATATCAGGAAATGCTGCATCTTGCGCAAATGAAGTCAGGCCAAGACAGAGCATAAAAATAGCAGATAAAAACTTTTTTTTCATGATTTATTATTTGTGTGTTATTTGGGCTAAATTAGCAAAAATTATTTTCTAGTTATGAAAAAATTAAATAAACTAACACACATCTTTATTTTTTTAATGCTTTGTTTTGGACTGACCATCAGTTGTGGAACAGAAGAAGAACCGCACGCAAGTGCATTGACAGTAACTGTAAGTTCCACAAACGTTCAAGTCGGAACAGCGGTTACATTTACAGCTGCAACAACAGCTGATGGGGATTTAACTGCTGAATCTACTTTTTTTGTGAATGGCGAACAAATCGAAGGAAACACATTTACTCCTTCAACCGCCAATGAAGCCAATGAAGTTTATGCTACCTACAACGACATGACCAGTGCCGTTGCTAATTTCGCTTCATTTGACCTTGCCCCTGGTGAATATACCCAAAAAGTACTCGTCGAGGACTATACCGGAACCTGGTGTATTTATTGTCCACGGATGGCGCAAATCCTGGATTTCTTTACCGAATACAATGAACGCGTCATTCCGATTGCAATCCATTGTGACGGTGTAGGAATTGAAGATCCTTGGGTGTATGAACACTGGCAAGCCATGACCAATATCAACAATTACAATGCACCGGCACAACCCAGAGGAAAAATCAACCGTATCAATGAAGTAGATATGCATCAATTTGGAGAACCATGTCCTACAAATCCCGATACATTTAACGGACAGTTGGATTCCTATTTAAATCAAACCGCTCCACTTGGATTGGCAATTAATTCGACATTGAGTGGGAATAGTTTGAATATCCAGGTCAAAGTCGGTTTTGATACCGGAAACATTACGAATGCAAAATTGGTAGTGAATTTAATTGAAGAAGGATTGGTTCACAATCAAGCCAATGCCTATGCCGGAAGCAATATCCCGGATTGTATCTTTAACCAAGGGGCCTATAACGTAAATCCTATACCGAACTTCCCTCAAAAACATGTATTGTTAAAATCCTATACCGACATCTTTGGGGATGCGATTCCTGCATCTGAAGTGGCTGAAGGAAATATTTGGACCAGAGATTTGAATGTAACTTTACCTAATAATGTTACCAACACAAACAATCTCTACATTGTAGCTTTTGTTGTAGGAAACGGAGATGAGGTAAAAACGAGAGCCGCATTAAATGTTCAGCGTGCAAAAGTAGGTACCAATCAAGATTTTGATTAAAAAAATTAAATTTTATAACCCATTAAAAAGCCGTCAGTTAGACGGCTTTTTTCATGTTGTTGGGTGAAGCCAATTGTGCTTTGGCATCGAATTTGTTATTTCTCCACTCGAAATCTTAAAAAAGATCTTGAAAAACTAAAACAGAATTTATTTAGGAAATTCGATCAGACCTTTTTTAAAACTAAAATTAAAAAAATGAAAAAAATGTTTTTAATTGCCGCTGTAGCGGTTTTGGGAATGAACAGTGCTGATGCACAAGTGAAATTTGGTGTAAAAGCCGGACCTCAATTGACTAACATTGTCGGTGATGATTTTGAGGATTCAGAAATGAAATTTGGCTTCAACGTTGGTGGTTATGCAAACATTCGCTTTTCTGAAGCTTTTGCCTTCCAACCTGAGTTACTTTATTCAATGCAAGGAACTAAGTACTCTGGCTCGGAAACTGAAACTATTCTAGGAGAAGAAGTTACTTATGACTATGACAGTAAAGTAAACTTAAGTTACATTCAGATTCCATTGATGATGAAATGGTATGCTTATGATGGGCTAAATTTTGAATTTGGACCTCAGGTAGGTTTTAATGTTGCCGCAAAATATGATACCGAACAAACGATCACAACCAGTGAAGGTTCTATTACTGAACAACAAGATGGTGATATTGAAGATGCTGAAACAGTTGATTTCGGTTTGAATATCGGAGCTGGCTATGAGTTACCTATGGGATTGAATTTCGGAATCCGTTATGGACTAGGTTTAACTGATGTAGTTAAGGACGTTGATGGAAAAAACTCAGTATTCTCATTAGGAATCGGTTACACCTTCTAACAAAAAAAAAAAAAAACACAATCCAAATAAAATGCTCGGCTTATCACCGGGCATTTTTCTTTTCATCCTCTTTCCAATACCTATAAAACATGAAATAAATCATGTAAATTTACGTTCAATAGAAAAGGGTATTTTTGTTTTCAGACTTCAACATTAAGTTTTGGTTGACGATCGGAATGACCGTTATTTCCATCTATATTAAAGCTCAAGATCCTTACATCTTTAGCAATGATCCGTTTAGCGGAATCAGTGCCGTTGGGATTTCGCCTACACAAAGTTATCTCAATTCCAACCGCTACGATGTTCATCTTTTTTCGGAATCTGCTTTTATTCAAAACCGATATGGATATATTTCCAAATCGAGTTTAATCGGATTGACCAGTGCCGAAATCAAAGAATCGGACATCGAAAACAATATCACCGGAGAAAACACCAAACAAATTTGGGATTATTTCAACGATGAAACCACCGGATATCATTTCAGCAACGAAATCATGGGGCCATCAGCTTCCTTGAATTTCGAAATAGCCGAAAAAGGATTTTCAGTCGGTTTATTTTCCAAATTGCGGACACAAAGCTCCATCATCGAAGTGGATAATTATATGAAATACACCAACCAGGAAATAATAGAACCCGTTTTGTATACTTTAAATCCATTTGATGCCAATTTTATGAATTGGACGGAAGTTGGGCTTAACATCGCCACAGAAATTCTTCCCAATTCTTATTATGCGTGGATTGCCGGCCTAAATGTCAAATATTTAATGGGAAACGACGCTTTTTATGTCAAAAACCATGATGTGGCAAGCATGAGACGTGAAGACGAAGAAATCACACTGGAAGATGGAGATTTGGCCACGCAGAAAAATCTTTTTGTTTCGGATTTTGATGTAGAAGTAGGCTATGCCACCAGCTATAATTTTGAAAATGATGCGTACGAATACCAATCCATGGGGAAAGGAATCGGTTTTGATGTAGGTTTGGCATTTGTAGATTATGGTGATCACGATTCGGGTTATGATCTGAAAATCAGTGCCAATATTTTAGATGTGGGTGTAGTAAATTTTGACGGATTTGTCCATAGTTACATCGGTGAGAATTTTCAGTATACGAACAATCCCAATCTGGAAGATGTAGAATTTGAATCACCTGAACAATACGCCCAAATCATTTCCAACGAACTTTATGGCAACCCCAATCAATCCTTAGTTTCCAACGAATTTAAAATCGGACTTCCCACCAGCTTGCATTTTAATGCCAGCAAAAGAATGGGCGAAAATAATTATATCAATCTCGATGTGATGCAACGGTTTCCCATTTTTGAAAACAGTCTGAAACGAAGTAACATCGTGACCGCTTCCTATATCATGAGCCAACATAAATTCTCTTATGGCGCTTCTCTTTCTGCTTACGAATATGAAATTTTCCGCGTTGGCGCATTTTTACGCTATGGCCCGCTGATCATCGGAAGCGAAAATGCCTTGCCTTTTATCGTTCCACATGGGAAATTAAAAGGCGCGGATTTCTACATCGGTTTTAAAATCTACCCGATGCGCAATCGGGATATGGAACGCCGAAGCCGTGAAAAATGTTGGTGCGACTGATTTTTTAGTAGAGGAATGGTTGAGGGATTGTGTAAATCTAAATTTGTCTAATTACTATTCACTAATTACTAATTACTAATTACCAATTACTAAAAGCTACAAAATATGTTTCTCCGCATGATAAGAAGAACGCACGAGCGGTCCACTTTCCACATGTCTAAAACCTAAATCTTTTGCAAAAACTTCATAAGATTTGAATTGTTCCGGTGTGATGAATTCTTTTACGGGAAGGTGCTTTTTGGTTGGTTGAAGATATTGACCCAAAGTAATAATATCCACTCCGGCATTTCGCACATCTTGAATCGTTTCAAAAACCTCATCATCCTTTTCTCCCAAACCGAGCATAACGCCGGTTTTGGTACGCGGTTGACCTTGATCTTTTAAATAACGAAGCACGTCCAAACTTCTTTCATATTTGGCTTGAATGCGTACTTCACGCGTCAAACGTTTTACGGTTTCCATATTATGCGAAATCACTTCCGGCGCAGCTTCGAGAATTCGATCGAGCATTTTGGTATTGCCTTGAAAATCGGGAATCAAAGTTTCCATTGTGGTTCCGGGACTGATTCTGCGAACCGCACCAATGGTTTCCGCCCAAATGATCGAACCCATATCTTTTAAATCATCTCTGTCCACCGAAGTCAAAACCGCATGTTTGATTTGCATCAATTTGATGGAACGCGCTACTTTTTCCGGTTCTTCCCAATCGACTTGTTCCGGACGTCCGGTTTTCACACCACAAAATCCGCAAGAACGCGTACAAACATTCCCCAGAATCATAAAAGTTGCCGTTCCTTCACCCCAGCACTCGCCCATATTAGGACAACTTCCGCTTTGGCAAATCGTGTTGAGTTTGTATTTGTCGACCAAACCTCTGAGTTCACGGTGCTTTTTTCCCGTAGGCAATTTCACCCTGAGCCATTCCGGTTTTTGTACTCTTCCGTCTTCTTTGATGATTACTTCCAACTTAGTAAATTATAAATTTTAAATGATGAATTTTAAATTCAATTTAGAATGACTGCAAATTTACGAATTATATTTCTACCCAATTCGCCAAGAAACGCTGAAAAATCTTAATCAGCGATCTCATTTAAAATTTGACCATTTGCGTCGATCATGGCCATCAATAAATTCTCTGATTTGGTCCCACCGCCCATGGTTTTATAAGTTCCAATTATGGGAATTTTTGTACCATCTCGCAAAGTGTACTCCAGTTCAGCCTTCATGACCGCATTGGTAAATCCAAAATCCCATTTGACCGATTTTAAATCTGCAACAATCAGGTTGTCAGTAATTTTTGCGTCAATCGGATTATATATGTGTCGAAGATTCAATTGATTCTCTTTTCCCAAAACCATAACCGAATACATAAACACTTCCACATTATTAGGTTGCATCGTTTCGCCTAAATTTAATCCAGATTTTTCTACCAATATTGATCTGCTTTCTTCCGTTAAACAAAATACTATATTTTTCCCAACCAATTTAGATCTGTCAATTGCAGGTAATTTATTGGATCCGCAGGAAACTAAATATAAAATCGATGACAATAGAATGATATATTTCATTTTCAAATATTCAAATTAATGTTTGCTTCTCGAAATTCGAATTCTAATGATAAAAAACATTTCTCATCATTACGAGTTTAATCCAAGAATTAATCAATTTAGTTTAACTTTCTTAAAAGTTTCTTTTTTAATTTTTCAAAATTCATTTCATTTCTGAAGGAGTTAATTTCACCATAAACTTTCTCTTCTTCCTTGTTCAAATACAAGATATAAAGCCCACAACTTGAAATAGAAAAATCTTCAATTCTTTCATTTTTGTGCACATATCCTTTACTTCCATCACCTCCTGAAAAAAGTCCAACTATGTAAAATTCTCCTTCTTTAAAATAACTATCCAAATAAGGCCGACATAACATTCCATTGTCCCCCCAAATTGTGATTTTCTTTTCAGATAGTTTACCTTTATAAAGTTCAATAATTTCAACTTCCATAGACATTGGAGTGCTTTGATCATAAATTTCATTATAAGTTAAAAATTGTTTCACTTTAATTAGTGCAACCACTTTTGCATTTGAAATCGTTCTTAAAAAACTTTTGTTTGAGCCACAAGTACATCCAAAAGTTAAATTAAAACTAAATATCAATAAAATTGAACTTATAAATATTTTTTTTGTCATACTACTCATACACTCAATAACTCAATCATTCACTCAACGACTCAATTACTCCACCACTCAAAAACTCCATCACTTCAACCCTTTCTGCCATTCCCAAGCTGTTCGCATGGATTCGTCGAGCGAAGTTTCCGGCTTCCAACCCAATTCTTTTTCCGCCAATGTATTGTCCGCAAAGGCTTCGATGATGTCGCCTGCTCTTCTGTCCACCAATTTGTAATTCAATTCTAAACCGTTGATTTTCTCAAAAGCTTTCACCACTTCCAAAACCGTAGAACCGATTCCCGTACCGAGATTGAACACTTCCATTAACGATTTGTTTTTCTTTTCGATCAATCTTGTCAATGCCCGAACATGTGCATCTGCCAAATCGCAAACGTAGATGTAGTCACGGATTGCGGTTCCGTCACGCGTCGGATAATCATTTCCGAAAACGGATAAATATTCACGGATTCCTGCCGCAGTCTGCGTTACAAACGGAACCAAATTATTCGGAACGCCTTTGGGCAATTCTCCAATCAATGCACTTGGATGCGCTCCGACCGGATTGAAATAACGCAGTGAAATTACGTTTTTCTCAAAAGCCGCCACAAAATCCTCCAGAATCTCTTCGCCCATTTGCTTGGTTTTGGCATAAGGCGATTCTGCTTTTTTGATGGGAGCATTTTCATCAATCGGCATTTGATCGGCTTGGCCATAAACCGTACAGGAAGAACTGAAGATGAAATGATCCTGTCCGTTTTCTTTCATAGCTTCTAGCACATTCAAAAGCCCCAACGTATTATTTTTATGGTACATCAGCGGTTTTTGAACGCTCTCTCCTACTGCTTTATGTGCTGCGAAATGTATGACACCATCGATTGAATTTAGTCTAAAGAATTCGTTTACCAATTCTTCATTTTTCAAATCAATCTGATGGAATTCCGGTTTGATTCCGGTGATTTCGGCAATTCGATCCAATACAAAAAGTTCAGAATTCGACAAATCATCGATGATGATCACTTCATATCCGGCTTCTTGTAAAGCAACTGCCGTATGTGATCCTATGTATCCGAGTCCGCCTGTGACGAGTATTTTTTGTTTGTTGTTCAAAGTGTAAAGTTTGAGGTTGAAAACCTTATTTTCAAAGGTTTATTACATTTATTTCACAACGACTTTTTTCGTCGTAGAATTTTTTTCTGTATTTACTTTCAATAAATAAATTCCGGAATTGTATATTCCTACATTTAATTTCACTTCGTTAGAATTATAAACTCCGATTTCAATTAATTTTCCGGTTAAATCGTAAATCTGGATTTGCTTGATTTTGGATTGATCATTTGAAACTACGTTGATTTCAGATGAAGTTGGGTTGGGATAAATCAAAACATTTTGATTATTATTTGCTAATCCTTCGTTGATTTCTTCTGTGCTTAGAACGAAGTCTGGATTTGAAACATAGAGTTCATTGCCGTGTTTTTTAGTCTTAATTGTTAAAAACAATAAATTTTCATTTGCATATACACCATCAATACCCTCATTCTGCCCTAATTCACTATAATTAAAATCAACCAGAACACTATTAATTTGTTGACCATTTGTAACTTTAAGTTCATAGGCGTAATATTCTTCAGAATCTAAAAATACTAGATTGTTATTATAACAAGTTGTTTTATCAATATTTACAATATTTTGGCTTAATTGAATAGTTCCATTTGAAGTACCGTTTGATACCCATAAATTTCCTCCTTGCCCAGTATAACCAGCAGTAAAATAAATTTGATTCCCACATTTCTTTGTTTTCAAAATATTATAAAAAGATAAATTTTCATTAATCTCATGAGTCCCTTCTATTGTTCCATCAGAAATAAAAAGATTCTCAGAACCTTGTGGTTTATTTGCATCAAATATCAACTTACCATTCAATTCAACAAATTCTTCTAAAACCGAATGTCCTGACCATTCACCTAATTTCGCTGTAGTTTCATTAGTGCCTTGAGTAACATATAAACTATTGTCTCCATAAGAAGAATTACTTTCATCTTTGGTGAAAAACAATTTATCACCTACTGCAATAATATTATGAGGTCCATTATCATAAAGACCTGAGCTTTCCCATTGAATTACTACCTCTGTACCACCTTCAGTTCCATCTGTTTTCCAAATACCAACAATTGGGTCAGGAAATGATGAATCTACCAAGCTACCCGAAAAATATAAAAACCCATTCCATATTTCAAAATCTATTATTGTGGAGGATGTATAATTTCCACTAAAATCCGCAACCATGTATGTACCTTCTTCAGTCCCATCAGACCTCCATAATTCTTCACCGTGAACTCCATCATTTGCAAGAAAATATAGGATTTCATTATAGTTGACATAAAGTTCTCTAGTTACACTACCACCACTGCCAACATTTATATCTTTCACTAATCCTGTACCTTCAGGTGTACCATCTGTTTTATAAAGTTCCATATTGACATACTGACCAATATAGCCTTTAAAAAACATATTATTACCTACTTTAAAAAGTATAGCCGCATCATTATTATCTACCCTAAAAGGTGGATTATCAACAATTGATTTTGTTCCTTCTTGAGTTCCGTCTGAAATCATCGGAACTTCATAATAAGTGTAGTTTTGTCCAAAAAACAAAACTTTATCACCAAGACTAGCAAAATTGCGAGGAGAAGAACTCTGAATTAAATTTACATCATACACTTTCAAATCTTCATTATTTAGTTTTGATTCCCAAAGCTCTAACCCATAAAATTCATCAGAATTTTTGACGAAAAAAACTTTATCAAGAAATGGTTGAAACTGAGAAACCCCACCATCATTTTGCATATTGACAAATATTTGAGAGCTAACACCGTCCGTTTGCATTACTCTTCGGCTATTAAAAAAATATAATTTATTGTTGACTTTTTTAAATCCTTTGTAATACTCATCCTCTCCCGCATCTAAATCCAGAAACTGAACCGTTCCTTGTTCCGTCCCATCCGTCACCCATAGTTTCCAAGACCCTCCTTGACTACCAGTAAAATAAACTTTACCATTATAACCTTCTATAGATGTATTAAGCCAACCTGGATTTGGAATGCCATCTCCATAAGAACCATTATTTGGATTTATTTCCTTTATTTTAAAAGTCCCCGATTCAGTTCCATCACTTCTCCATAACTCATAACCTGAATCTGGTGTAAATGCCCTAAATGCAATATATCCATCCCCAACAGCTCCATATAATCTGTTGTATGTGTATTCAGAGCTATTATATCCTGGAAAAATATCCTTAACCATTTGGGTCCCTTCTTCTGTACCATCACTTTTCCAAAGTTCATAACCATAACTTTGTGTATAACCATAAAAATAAAAGTGGTTGTTCAATATTAAAAAGTCATTTCCCGGTTTAACACCATCAGCATAAGTTTCTCCACCAATATCTTTTAACATCATGGTTCCGGGTTCAGTCCCATCACTTTTCCAAATTTCTCTCCTATGAGTACCGTCACCATCTATAGCTGTAAAAAATAATGTATTGTTGAAAACAAAGAAATCTTCAATACTACTTCCATTTGATCCCAAATAAATGTCTTTTAACATGGATGTTCCTCCTACCGTACCATCTGTTTCCCACAACTCTAACCCATGGCTTCCATCATTATAACTAAAATAAATTTTAGAGTTAAACTCAACCATTAATGAAAAACACGGATATTCAGAATCAGTATTACTTAATAATAATGTTGTACTTTCTTCTGTACCGTCACTCTTCCAAAGTTTTTTCCCATTTGCCGTAGTAAAGTATATAAAATCTTCTGTAATAAGAAATTTACAATTATCATTAAATGAATCATTATAACCACTTGTTAAATCCATAATCAATACTGGAACATCATTTTCAATTTTCCACAACTCTCTACCGTGAATACTATCGTCTGCAGTGAAATATACTTGATTTTGGAAAACAAAAATGTTCTTTGGCACAGATTCCTGGAGATAATTAATCTCCAACAATTCAGCTTCGACTTCATTCTGCGCAAATCCATGATTTATAAAGAATATGAAAATAATGATATAAAATTTCTTCATGTGTTTTTAGTTTAATAGATAAGTTTTTTTATAATGAACTGTTGATTTAAAAATTATTAACCTTTATATCCACTAAAAAATTCCCAAACCGATTGTTTGATAAATTCCAACTGCTCCTGATCCAACTCCGTATGCATCGGCAAAGAAATAACTTCTTCGATTAATTTGTTGGTATTTGGGAAATCGGAATCCTTGTAATTTCCAGTATCGTAGGCTTTTTGTTTGCGCAAAGGAACCGGATAATAAATCATCGCCGGAATGCCTTTAGACTCCAAAAATTCTTTCAATTCGTCCCGTTTTCCATTAGTTATTCGAAGTGTATATTGATGATACACATGGGTTGTATCGTCAGCTTTAATCGGCGTTAAAATTTCAGGAACTTCATAAAAAGCTTCATTGTAAAAATCAGCCGCTTTTCTTCTGGCTTTGTTGTAAGCATCCAGATGCGGTAATTTCACACGCAAAATCGCAGCTTGCATACTGTCCAATCTTGAATTCACCCCGATTTCATCGTGGTAATATCTTTGGTACATTCCATGATTGACGATTCCTCTCATTTTATGCGCCAGCGCATCATCATTGGTAAAAATTGCGCCTCCATCGCCATAACATCCCAAATTTTTGGAAGGAAAAAACGAAGTCGTTCCGATCGTTCCGATTGTTCCGGCTTTTTGACCTTTAAAATCTGCACCGATGGCTTGTGCCGTATCTTCTATCACAAACAAATTATGTTCTTTGGCGATTTTGTTGATTTCGTCCATATTGGCGACTTGACCAAAAAGATGAACCGGAATGATGGCTTTGGTCCGAGGTGTAATCGCTTTTTTGATGGCTTCAGTATCGATTAAAAAAGTATCATAATCCACATCAACCAAAACCGATTTCAACCCTAACAAATGAATGACCTCAACGGTCGCCGCAAACGTAAAATCGGCTGTGATCACTTCATCACCCGGTTTCAAATCCAACGCCATCAAGGCAATTTGCAAAGCATCTGTTCCATTTCCGCAAGGAATGACGTGTTTCACATTTAAATAAGATTCCAATTCGGTCTGAAAATTTTTCACTTCCGGACCATTGATAAAAGCAGAAGAATCTACCACTCCTTGTATCGCATCGTCTATATCGTTTTTGATTTTCTGGTATTGACTACCCAAATCAACCATTTGTAATTTGCGCATTTTTAAAAATATTTAGCACAAATGTACAAAACGGAATTTGTATCTTCGTCAACCTAATGAATATCATCTACAACACCTTTATCAGTTTGTATGGAACGGGGATTTCGGTCGCTGCTTCCTTTAATCCAAAAGCCAAACTTTGGAAATCCGGAAGAAAAAATTGGAAAAACAAATTGAAAAATGCCATTTCGACAAATGACAAAGTGATTTGGATGCATTGTTCTTCTTTGGGCGAATTTGAACAAGGTCGACCTGTAATGGAAAAAATCAGAAATGAATTTCCTAACCATAAATTGGCAGTGAGTTTTTTTTCACCTTCTGGCTACGAAATCAGAAAAGATTATAAAGGCGCAGATTATATTTTTTATCTCCCACTTGACACCAAAAAAAACGCAAAAAATCTGATTAAATTTTTACATCCTGAAATTTTGATTTTGGTGAAATATGAATATTGGTACAATTTATTGAACCGATTGGAAAAAAGGAAAATTCCGGTGATCGTGATTTCTGCGGTGATCAAAGAGGACAATTTGTTTTTCAGACCGCTCGGGAATTGGTTCAGACAAAGAATTGCTTCAATCCACCATTTCTTTGTTCAGGATTTGGATTCAAAAAATTTATTGGCTTCCATCGGGATTGAAAATGCAACTGTTTCGGGCGATACGAGATTTGATCGTGTAAAAGAGATTCTGGCGTCTGAACCCAAATTAGAATTCGTAGAAAAATTCAAATCCGATAAAAAATTGATCGTGGCCGGAAGTACTTGGTCTGATGATGAATCCATTTTGGTGAACTTTATCAATTCGAAATTACCAGAGAACTGGAAAGTTATTTTTGCTCCACATAATATCCATGAAAAAGAAATCAAATCGCTGGCGGAAAAAATAGAAAAACCGGTTGCGATTTATACGAAATCCAATGCGTCTGAAATCGAAAAAGCCCAGGTTTTGATCGTCGACACCATCGGGATGTTGACCAAAATTTATGCTTATTCGGATATTTCTTATGTCGGTGGCGGATTTACCAAAACCGGCGTACACAACACTTTGGAACCTGTTGTTTTTGGTGTTCCGGTGATATTTGGGCCGAATTATGAGAAATATTTTGAAGCGATTGATTTACTTGAAAATCAGGGTGCAATTCGGTTTGTGGATCAATTTGATTTTGATGAAAAAATGGAGAATTTAATTGAGGACAATATGGAACGAATTCGGCGAGGTGATGCGGCACAAAAGTACATCCAACAAAAACCGAATTCTACAGCTTTGATCATGAATTATTTGAATAATTTAATTTCAAATCCTTAAATTTAGAATTCAAAATTGACTTTGTCGAATCTTCGATTTCATCATTCCTAATTTTTCAAAACGTGCTTCAACCCAACGAATTTAAAATCTACAATGCTTCTGCCGGCGCAGGAAAAACCTATACTTTGGTGAAAGAATACCTTTCTATTCTTTTGTCCAACATCAATCCCTTTGCATACGAATCCATTCTTGCCATAACCTTTACCAATAAAGCCGCCAACGAAATGAAAGAGCGGATTTTACAGCAATTGGTGAAATTTTCTCAACCTGATTTTGCGGAAAATAGTGATTTAAAAAACCTAAGCAAAGAACTGGAAATCAGTCCGAAAGAAATGCATCTTCGATCCAAAAATGTATTGGTGAAAATCCTGCATAATTATTCGCGATTTTCCGTCAGCACCATTGATAAATTCAATTTGAGACTGATGAAAGCATTTGCACAGGATTTGGGACTTTCGTCCAATTTCAATGTGGAAATGGAACAAGAAAAACTCTTTGAAGAATCTGTCCATCAATTGTTTGCAAAAATCGGCGAAGATGAGTTGTTGACTTCCGTTTTGATCGATATCGCTTTGGACAATTTGAATGACAATAAAACTTGGGACATTTCGCGTGATTTGGTCAAAACCGCCAGTGCTTTGTATAACGACACGCATTTGACACAACTTGCCAAATTGCAAAAATACAATTTGGAAGAATTCAATGAATTTCGAAAAACTGTTTTCTCCCAAACTGCTCAAAAAAAGAATGCCTTGAAAAACAACGCATCGGAATTTATTCAACTCATTACAGAAAATGGCGTTTCAATTGGAGATTTTGCCAGTGGAGCCAGTGGAATTGGCGGATATTTCAAAAAATTTTTAAACGAAGATTTTGCTTATCCAACCCAAACCCACTTAAAAAATATTGAAAATACGGATCCGAAAAAATTCACTTCAGGAAAAGCCGATCCTTCATTAAATTTAATTATTGAAAACATCTTTCCACGTATTCAACAATTGTTTTATGATGCTGTAAAAATTCAAAAAGATCTACCGCTCTGGGAAGGAATTCAGAAAACGATCGTTTCCATGAGCATCATCAATGAAGTAGAAAAATCCATCGATTTGCTCAAAGAAGACCAAAACGTTTTGTTGATCTCCGAATTCAACAAACGCATCAGTTCCGGTCTTCAAAAACAACCTTCCGGCTTTATTTATGAACGCATCGGGAATCGTTTTCACCATTATTTCATCGACGAATTTCAAGATACTTCTACGCTACAATGGCAAAATCTTCTGCCCTTGATCGAAAATGCTCGAGCGGGCTCTGATACTGTGATGCTTGTCGGCGATGCCAAACAATCCATTTACCGTTGGCGAGGTGGAAATCCGGAACAAATGATGAATCTGGTGGAAAATCACCAAAAATTAGACATCAAAGTCGAGAACTTACCGAAAAATTGGCGAAGCCATGAAAACATCATCGCTTTCAACAATTCTTTCTACCAAAACATCGCAAATGACCTAAAAATTGAAGCTTATCAAAAACTTTATTTCGAAGGAAATAACCAAGAGAAAAATGATAAAAAAGGCGGATATGTTCAGCTCAATTTTATTTCGAAAAAAGATAAAACTATTGAAGATTATAATTATCACGATGCGGTTTTAGTGCAATTATTGGAAAACATCCAATCGGTTAAGAGTCAAGGATTTCAACTTAATGAAATCACCATTTTGCATAGTACGAAAAAACTTGGAAAATTAATAGCCGAATTTTTAACTAAGAATGAAATTCCTTTGATTTCATCCGAATCCTTATTATTAAAGAATGCTGATGAAATAGAAGTTTTGGAATTGTTTTTTAAAACCATTTCCAACGAAGAAGACAAAATCTCAAAAACGCTTTTCCTCTTAAAATTCAACCAATTAAAAAATCAAATTTTTCCGGAAATCACCCAATCAATTCAATCTGTTTTAGATGAAAATCAAACTGCTTTGAAAGTTCTTTTGGACCAATTTGGGTTTGATATTTCCTTTGCTTTTGAGCCTTCAGTTTCGATGTATGATTTCGTAGAAAAATCTATCCAATATTTAGAATTAAATGGAAAAGCCGATGCTTATTTGCAGTATTTTTTGGATTACGTATTGGAATATTCCATGTCAAACGAATACAATTTTCAAAGATTTTTGGAGCATTGGGAATCAAAAAAAGACGACCTCAGCATCTCACCTCCGGATGGAATTGATGCGGTTCAATTGATGACCATCCACAAATCAAAAGGACTAGAATTTCCGGTTGTGATGCTGCCTTTTGCAGATTGGGGCGATAGAAAAAATTATCCAAACTTTTGGATTCCGATTGATGATCCAGAACTTCCGTTTGACGAATTTTTGGTAAAATCCTATGGAAAACTGGATCAGGTGAACGATGAGATTTCTGCTAAAATCACGGAAGAACATCAAGAATTCCTGTTGGACAATCTCAATATGTTGTATGTTGCGACAACGCGTGCGGTTGAACAATTGTATATTTTGACCGAAAGAAAAGAATCCAAAGATGAGGACAAATTGAAAACCGGCGTTTCGCAATATTTCAATTCCCAATTCCCGACTGGAGAAGAAATTGCGGTCATCGGCGAAAAAGTTAGAAATTCAGAACCTGAAAATGAAAAAACAATTGCTGAAAATCTAGATTTCACTTCAGAAAATTGGGAAAACCGCATCGAAATCAGCCGTGAATCCTCCAAACGATGGAAAAAGAAAAAAGAAATCGTTTATGGCGAATTGATCCATGAAATGATGAAAGAAATTCATTCAGAAAAAGACCTTGACAAAGTTTTGAAAAAAGCTTTGATCTCAGGAGAAATCAAAGAAAGTGAAAGAGATGAATTAAAGAATAAAATGATTTCGATCGTTCAACATCCTGAATTAAAAGCCCATTTCGATGAAAACTTAAAATCATTAAATGAAAGAGATTTCCTCGATGAAAACGGCGAGATTTTCAGACCGGACCGATTGGTTTTGGATGGAAATAGCTGTATGATTATTGATTATAAAACCGGCGGAGAGTCAGTCAAACACATTGCTCAGATCAATTATTATGCAGAGAATTTAGCAAAATCAGGTTATCAGATTGAACAAAAATTTTTGGTGTACATCGGAGATGAAATTGAAGTAAAAGAAGTGAATTAAATGCAGGAAAATTTAAAACTCATCATCCAAACTCTACCCAATTCGCCCGGTGTTTATCAGTATTTTGATAAAAACGGGAAAATTCTCTACATCGGTAAAGCCAAAAGTTTGAAAAAAAGGATTTCCTCCTATTTTAATAAAACTCTCGAATCGGGTAAAACCCGCATTCTCGTCAGCAAAATTGCAGACATCAAAACCATCAATGTCGAAACGGAATTTGACGCGCTTCTACTCGAAAACAATTTGATTAAGAAATATTTACCGCGTTACAATGTGATGTTACGCGATGATAAAACCTATCCTTGGATTTGCATCAAAAACGAACCTTTTCCCCGCATTTTCAAAACCCGAAAACTCATCAAAGACGGTTCGGAATATTTCGGCCCCTATGCTTCTGTGTTGATTCTAAATGCTTTGCTCGATTTAATTAAAGAAATTTATCCGCTGCGAACTTGTACCTATGATTTGAGTCAAAAAAACATTGAAGCCGGAAAATTTAAGGTTTGTTTGGAATACCATATCGGGAATTGTTTAGGGCCATGCGAAGGATTTCAAACGGAAGAAAATTATCAGAAAAACATCGATTCCATCCGCCAAATCATTAAAGGAAATTACAATGAAGCGATTCGTTTCATGCAGGATTTGATGAAGGAATATGCAGAAAAATTAGATTTTGAAACGGCACAATCTATCAAAGAAAAAATCGAATTGGTCAAAAACCATCAAGCCAAATCTACGATCGTCAGTCCTACGATCGGAAATGTCGATGTTTTCAGCATTATTTCTGACGAAACTTCCGGTTTTGTCAATTTTTTACGGGTGAACAATGGCGCGATCATCCAGTCGCATACTTTGGAATTGAAAAAGAAATTGGAAGAAAGTGATGAAGAATTGCTCGAAGAAGCAATTGTGGAAATTTTGGAAAGGTTTGGTCGCCATTCTCGAGAAATTTTCTTGCCCTTTGAATTGGATTTGGAAATTCCAAATGTCAAAATTTCCGTTCCTCAAATCGGCGATAAAAAGCGTTTGATCGAACTCTCTGAACGCAATGCGAAATATTACCGTCTCGAACAACTCAAACAAATGAAAATCGTCGATCCGGATCGTCATACGAACCGCATCATGGCGCAAATGAAAAAGGATCTGCGGATGCCGGTGGAACCGCGCCACATCGAAGGTTTTGACAACTCCAACATCCAGGGAACCAATCCGGTTTCGGCATGTGTGGTGTTCAAAGACGGAAAACCGAGCAAAAAGGATTATCGGATTTTCAACGTAAAAACGGTGGTCGGACCGGATGATTTTGCGACGATGGAAGAAGTGATTTACAGGCGTTACAAAAGGGTTTTGGAAGAGGATGGCGATTTGCCGCAATTGATTTTGATAGATGGTGGAAAAGGACAATTGGGCGCGGCTTTGAAGAGCATCGATAAATTGGGATTAAGAGGAAAAATCACGGTCATCGGCATCGCAAAACGATTGGAAGAAATCTTTTTTCCAGGCGATTCCATTCCACTTTATTTGGACAAAGCATCTGAAACTTTGAAAGTTCTGCAACATGTCCGCAACGAATCGCATCGATTCGGGATTACGAAACACCGGAATTTACGCAGTAAAAATTCTTTCAATTCAGAGCTCGAAGGCATTCCGGGAATCGGAAAAAAAACGATTCAGGAATTATTGTCCAAATTCAAATCTGTAAAACGCATCAAATCTGCTACAAAAGAAGAACTCGCAGAAATTGTCGGAAATGCGAGAGCGGAAAAGATTTTGAAGTTTTTTCAAAATAATTCTTAAATTTTTAGAATAATTAAATCTCTACAAATTATGTTTTCATCTATTCATTTAAATTCTGATCTCACAAAACAATATAAGTCAGAAGATTCGGATATTTTAAATAATCTAAGCCGAATAAATATTTTTATTGGGCCAAACAATTCTGGGAAAAGTAGATTTTTAAGAGATTTATTTATCTTTAAGGATTTGGAATTTAAATCAAATGACGATAAACTTAATAAATTAAATAATTCTCTCCTCAAATTTAACAATTTAATAGATGAATATGGAGTCGAAAGAATTAATAATCTAGATTTATCAAAAATTAATTTTACCTATGATTTTCTTTCTAATCAAACAATTGAAAAATTAAAAGACTTATCAAAGAATTTAAATATCCCAAATCTTCATAAAGGTGGAATTTACTCTAAACAAAACAGCAGACTATACATTACCCATCAACATGAAAATTATTTTAGAAATTCTTTTAAATCTATTTGTGATGAGATTATTGAGAACATTTATACAATAATTCAAAGTAAAAACAATTATTTAAATATATATATCCCTATATTAAGAGGACTTCGAGGAGTAAATTATCTTGAAAATAAACTGACAAACACAGACAGTTATAAAATAAGAACCATAAAAGATTACTTTGAGGTAAATGAAAATTTAATAAGAAACGAAAAAGCTGAAAAACATATTTACACTGGTTTGTCATTTTATGAAGACGTAAAAAATCTTCTACTCAACAGTCGAGAAAACCGATCGATTATTAAAGATTTCGAAGAATTCCTAAGCAAAACGTTCTTCAACAATAAAGAAGTTACTATTATTCCACACATTGAAGATAATGCTGTTCACATAAACATAGACAAGGACGAATACCCTATCTATAAATTAGGTGAAGGAATTCAATCAATTATTATTTTAACTTATCCTCTCTTTTTAAATAAAGGAAAACATTTAAAAATTTTTATAGAAGAACCCGATATTTATTTACATCCAGGTTATCAAAGAATATTAATCGAGACTTTATTACACACAGAAGGTTTCGAAAATTTCCAATATTTCTTTTCTACACATTCAAATCATTTCTTGGATATGACTTTGGATTACAAAAATATTTCGGTTTATAGATTTGAAAAGTTAAAGGAAAAGAAATTTAAGATTGATAACATTGATAATCCTGACTTAACTTTATTAGAACATTTAGGTGTTAAAAACTCATCTGTTTTCTTGACTAATTGTACAATTTGGATTGAAGGAATTACAGAACGAATTTATTTTAGAAAATATTTAGAGTTATATCAAGAATCATTACCAGAAAATCAAAAAAGATTTTTTGAAGATGTACATTATTCTTTCGTTGAATATAGTGGAAATAATATTACGCATTGGTCATTTTTAGATAATGAAGAAAATCCAATCGATATTGAACGACTTTGTGGAAAAGCATTCGTAATTACGGATAATGATGATGCAAAAAAAGATTCAAAGAAATTTTTGAGAATTCAAACTTTGAAAAAAAACTTAGGTGAAAATTATTATTGTTTAAATGGTCGAGAAATTGAAAACTTACTTACTAAAGAAATTATTTTAAATACTGTAAAAGAATTAGATAGTCAAACAGATAAAGAACAAGTTTTATACAAAAAAAATTCTACGTTTTCCGATAAAACTCAAATTGGAAGATTCGTTCAAAATAGAATTGATGGAATAAAAAATAAATATGAAGCTAAAAGTGGAACATTACGAAATAAAGTAAAATTTGCTCAAACTGCAATTAATCAAATGAATAAATTTGATGATTTGACAAAAGAAGCTAAAGAACTAACAAAAAAACTTTATAAATTTATTTCAAAATACAATTAATCTTTTCAATCAATTCCCTTTCGGCTGAATTATATACATTTTTATTTGTGGGAAAGGAATTTCGATTCCGACTCGGTCAAATTCTTTTTTTCACAGGTTCTTGCATATTAAATTTAATTTGTCAATAATATTTGCTAATACAAAATGAACGCCACGCTTGGGCAGAAAAGATTTTGAAGTTTTTCACTTAATCTATTATATTTAGCCATTAAAACTAAAAACATGAAAACCCTCATTTTTTCTTTTCTCATTCTTTTTACTACAATTTTATGGTCTCAAGACAATTATGTTCTTCCCAATCTCGATCAAATTGAAAAAGAAACCCAAAATAAAAACTCGGAATTCTACTTTTCTAAACTAATGGATCGATTTGAAAAAGGAGATTCTACCATGACCCTATTGGAAAAACATCATTTGTATTATGGATACACTTTTCAGGAAGCATATTCACCTTACAATAGATTAACAGATGTGATCGGTAAAATAAATGAACTCCACAGCAAAGAGTCTTTAAATCAAGTTGATTTGAAAAATTTGATTGATTTTTCCAACACGATTTTGAAAGATTTTCCATTTGATTTAAGTGCATTGGAGTATAAAGTTTATGCTTATGAAGAATTAGACGACCAAAAAAATTTAGCCAAGACCATAACGCAAGCCAACATCATTCTTGATGCCGTTTTCAGTACTGGAAATGGACGTGAACCCTCATCTGCTTTTCATGTGATCGATGTGCGAAACGAATATTCCATCCTCAATATTTTGGGATTTAATTTCGGCGGAAATCAAGCTTTGATAGAAGAATCCGGACATTTTTACGACAAACTTACATTGGCTGAAAACCAATATGAAATACCGGAACTCTATTTTGATATTTGTTCTTCATACAACTCATTGGCCTTCTGATCAATTTCCTTTCGGCTGAATCATATGCACATCCATTTGTGGGAATGGAATTTCGATTCCAGCTCGGTCAAATTCTTTTTTCACGTGTTCTTGCATGAAAAATTTGGTTTCCCAATAATGTTCACTTTTGCAAAAAGGACGTGATGCGAGATTCACAGAACTATCGCCCCATTCTGCTACCACAACCATTTGTTTGGGGTCATCCAGCACCCATTCGCATCTTTTCCCAACGGCAAGTATGATGCTTCTCGCTTCATCGATATCCGCGCCATAAGCAATCCCAAAGGTCAATTCCACGCCTGCCACTTCCTGTCCGGTGATATTGGTTATCGTATTGCCCGTCACATTGCTGTTGGCGATGATGATGCGTTTGTTATCGAGTGTTTTTAAAGTGGTATTAAAAGTATTGATTGCTTCAACTGTTCCTGTCTGACCATCACCGATTTTCACCAAATCTCCAACTTTAAAAGGTTTGAAAAACATGATCAAAACTCCACTGGCAAAATGCCCGATGCTTCCATTTAACGCCATCCCGATTCCGACCATCAAAGCACCGGTGATCGCGACAAAAGAAGTCGTATTTATCCCGATCATACTGGCAACGGAAAGAATCAACATCAATTTCAAGAAAACAGAAATGATAGAACTGAAAAATTTTTGTAGCGAAATATCCACATGGCTTTTCTGAAGGACTTTACTGACGAATTTTACGATGCGGCCAATCACCCAAAATCCGACAAAAAGAACGATGACCGCCAAAAGCAGTTTGGGTGTATATTCGATGATTAATTCTTTGATTTTTTCAAGTGTAGCAGGATCTAAAATATTTTCGTCCATGATTTAAAATTTGGTTAGACTGCAATTTAATAAAAATCAAAAAGACAGCGGGTTTAACGCCAAAGAATTTCATTCCGGTATTATTTTGACCTAAATTTGCAGTTCATTAAATACATTTCAATTGAATTTCGACATACAACATATCCGTTCCCAATTCCCGATTCTTAACCGAGAAGTCAACGGAAATCCATTGATTTACATGGACAACGCTGCGACTTCTCAAAAACCAAAAATGGTCCTGGATGCGATAGAGAATTATTATGAAAAATTCAACGCAAACGTTCACCGTGGCATCCACACCATCAGTCAGGAAGCGACCGTGATGATGGAAAACGCGCGGGAAAAAGTAAGGAATTTCATTAACGCCAAACATGCCCACGAAATCATTTTCACCAAAGGAACAACGGAAGGAATCAATTTAGTAGCTCATGTTTTGCGCGAAGTTTTAAAGCCCGGAGATGAAATCATCACCACAGAAATTGAGCATCATTCCAACATCGTTCCTTGGCAGATGCTTTGCGAGCGAACCGGTGCCAAATTGAAGTACATCCCGCTCGACGAAAACGGAAGGTTGCAAGTGGAGAAATTGGACGAGCTTTTAACAGAAAAAACAAAACTCGTAACGGTTAACCAGATTTCAAATGCGCTGGGTGTGATCAATCCCATTGAAGAAATCATCGCCAAAGCACACCAAGCCGGTGCTTGGGTTTTGATCGACGGAGCACAGTCTATTCCGCATACAAAAGTAGATGTTCAAGAATTGGATGCGGACTTTTTCATTTTTTCCGGACACAAAATGTACGCCCCGACCGGAACCGGTATTTTGTACGGAAAAGAAGAAATCCTGAATAAACTACCTCCATTTCATGGTGGTGGAGAGATGATCAAAGAAGTTTGGATGGACCATTCTACTTATGCAGGATTACCGTTTAAATTCGAAGCGGGAACACCACATATCGAAGGAAACATCGTGTTCGAAACAGCCATTGATTTCATAAATGAAATCGGAATTGAGAACATTCATCAACATGAAAATCATTTGGTTGAATACACTACCGAAAAGCTTTCTGAATTAGAAGAAGTCATCATTTATGGAAAAACACTTCCTCGTTCTGGAGCGGTTTCATTCAATTTAAATTTACAAGGTGTGCATCCATCAGATGTCGGGATGATCCTGGACAAAAAAGGAATTGCGGTCAGAACAGGTCATCATTGTGCGCAACCAATCATGCGTCATTTCGGGATTCCGGGTACGGTTCGGGTTTCTTTTGCGGTTTTTAACACAAAAGTAGAAATTGACCAAATGATAGCCGGAGTGAAATTGGCTATCAAGATGTTAGGCTAATCTTTTGTACTGCTTCAAAAAGTTTAAAATAAAAAAATAATAATATTTCATATTCTCCTAATTAGACTGGCATAAAACTTGTCAAAACTTGCGCGATTTTTGTACCTTTATTATCGGTTTCCAAATTCATTTCAAAAATGAAAACGTCCTATTTTTTTATCCTAATTTTATTTTTTGGTTTTGTCATTTCAACGGCGCAAACCTCATCCAACAATCGTGTAAGCCCGATTGATTCTATTGCAACCAACATCGATGATTTAAATGTGGAGATCATTTATAGCCGACCTTTTTTGAAGGGAAGAGAATTTGGGAAAGACATCGTTCCATTTGGGAAAGTTTGGCGTACCGGCGCAAACGAAGCGACCATTTTTGAAACCAATCAAGATATTTTGATCGAAGGAAAATTACTTCCTGCGGGAAAATACAGTTTGTACACAATTCCAAATGAAACGGAGACCATTGTGATTTTCAACAAAGACTGGAACCAATGGGGCACCAATTACAATGAAAAACAAGATGCACTTCGCGTTACCGTTCCTACTTTTCAGTCAGAGGAAAATATAGAACAATTCACCATTGATTTAGATGAATCTGGCGCTGCATGTCTGGTTTGGGGAAAGAATTTATTTACTTTTCATTTTCAAGAAAGCTAAGCGCAGTTGGTAGAGATTTTCGTCAATAAATTTTGTAAAATTTCCAATTCTTTTTGATCAATTCCTTGAAGTGCAATGCTTCTATTTCGCTTGACCAATTCCTGAACATCTGCTATGATTTTTTTACCCGAACTCGTTATTTTCAAACTGGATTTCCGGCGATCCAATTGATTTTCCGTTCTTTTCAAATAGCCGGATTTGACCAAAAGTTCAATGATCCGAGTCACAGAAGCATTGTCTTTAAAAACTTTTTCAGCTATAGACTGTTGAGAAATCCCAGGATTTTCCATTAAAACTTTGATCACCAACCACTGGTCAATCGTAATTTTAAATCCATTTTCTTTCAATTTTTTTTGGGCATACATCCGATAACTTCTGATGGTTTTGTCCATCGAATAAAAAATGATATCTTCTAATTTCTCCATCGAAAAGGTATTTTTACAAATATAGAAGAATAGTTCAATCATGAAAATCACCACTTCATACTGGATGCATGAAATCCGTTGTTTTCAATTCCAATTTCTATTCTACTTCATTCATAATGATTACCTTTGATAACTTTCAAAAAAAGCAACAAACAAATGATACAAAACGAACTCAAAAAATTAGGTTTAAACGAAATCAATGAAGGAACTTCTACAGGTTCCAACTGGTTTTCTAACGGAGAAATCATAGAATCTCATTCGCCTGTTGATGGTCAATTGATCGGAAAAGTAAAATCAACCACCAAAGAAGATTATGAAAAAACCATCCAAACGGCTCAAGAAGCATTTAAAGTTTGGCGCACCACACCTGCTCCTCTTCGTGGAGAAATCGTGCGTCAGTTTGGAGAGAAATTGAGACAATATAAAGCCGATTTAGGAAAATTGGTTTCCTATGAAATGGGAAAATCTTACCAAGAAGGATTGGGTGAAGTACAGGAAATGATCGACATCTGTGATTTTGCAGTAGGTCAATCCCGTCAATTGTACGGACTTTCCATGCACTCTGAACGTCCCGGACACAGAATGTATGAACAATACCATCCGCTTGGAATCGTCGGTGTGATTTCCGCTTTTAATTTCCCGGTTGCCGTTTGGTCGTGGAATGCAGCTTTGGCTTGGGTTTGTGGAGATGTTGTGGTTTGGAAACCAAGTGAAAAAACTCCTTTGTGTGGCGTTGCTTGTCAAAAAATCATCCAGGAAGTTTTGAAAGAAAACAATTTGCCGGAAGGAATTTCTTGTTTGGTAAACGGCGATTATAAAGTAGGAGAACTATTATCAAAAGACAATAGCGTTCCTTTGGTTTCAGCAACCGGTTCGACTCGAATGGGAAAAATCGTCGCGCAAGAAGTCGCTGCCAGATTGGGTAAATCTTTATTAGAATTGGGTGGGAACAACGCGATTATTGTTACGCCTGATGCTGATGTGAAAATGACAGTAATCGGAGCGGTTTTCGGAGCGGTTGGTACTGCAGGTCAACGTTGTACTTCGACGCGTCGCTTGATTATTCACGAATCGATGTATGACAAAGTAAAAGATGCGATTGTTGCGGCTTACGGTCAATTGAAAATCGGAAATCCACTGGATCAAAATAACCATGTAGGGCCGTTGATCGATACGGATGCGGTGAAAAATTACAATGCTGCTTTGGAAAAAGTAAAAGAACAAGGCGGAACGATTTTGGTCGAAGGCGGCGTTTTGGAAGGAAGCGGATATGAAAGCGGTTGTTATGTAAAACCTGCGATTGCGGAAGTAAAAAACGAATTGGAAATCGTTCAACATGAAACATTTGCACCGATTTTGTATTTGATTAAATATTCGGGCGATGTAGAAAACGCCATCGAAATCCAAAATGGAGTGGTTCAAGGACTTTCTTCTGCAATTATGACCAATAATTTGCGCGAAGCAGAAAAATTCCTTTCTCAGTCAGGTTCTGATTGTGGTATTGCCAACGTAAACATCGGAACTTCCGGTGCGGAAATCGGGGGTGCTTTTGGTGGAGAAAAAGAAACCGGAGGTGGACGTGAATCAGGGTCTGATGCATGGAAAGTATACATGCGCAGACAGACCAATACGATCAATTATACGACCAATTTGCCGTTGGCACAAGGAATTAAATTTGATTTATAATTCTAAGTTTGAATTAGTAAATACGAAATAACATCCGTCAACTATTAAAGTCTGGCAGATCATTTCAACCTTAAAAATACCCTGCACAGGGTATTTTTTCATTTATAGATCGAACTTATTTTTACCATATAAAAGAGTAAATGACTTAACCTTCCCTGTTTACTAAAATTGAAATATGAATTTTGCTGGAAAAGCGCAACTGCTTTTTCAGCTTAATTTTTTTTAGGAATTCAAATTCAAAGTTTATAAATTCGGAATCCGTGAAAATTTCTATTCAAAAAAGACTTTTAGTGGCACTGGGATTATTTATTTCCATCCAAATCCATTCGCAGGAAACTTTGACTGTAAAAGTAATGGCGCAGCAAGATGGATTGTCACAATTAGGTGTTTCTTCGATGGATTTTGACCAAAAAGGATATCTCTGGGCCGGCACCCAAAATGGATTGAACCGGTACAATGGAAATGTATTCAAAGTTTTTTTTTCTGGCAACAAACCAAATGATTTAAAAGATGATCACATCCGCTCATTGCTTTTTCTGAACGATACTTTATGGATAGCGACCAATACGAATTCTGTTAACGCTTATTTACCTAAAGAAAACCGATTCCTAAACTTCGAACGCTATAAAAACCCAAACGAATTCATCAAATTCACTTATGCCCTCACCGCCAGTAAAGAAAATATCATAGCCGGTGCAGTTGGTCATATTTTTACCATCAATCGAAAATCCAAAACCATAAAAACGCTAAAAGTACCGGACATCCTTATAAATGACTTCGTTACAACCCTAGCCCCCATTCATCAAAACCAATATTTAATCGGAACAAACATCAGCGGAGTTTATCGGTACGATGAAAAAGCATCAAAAGTCTTTACCGACGAGGCATTTCATTCGCTGAAAAACCATCAGATCAACTCCATCTTACAAGTCAATCCTCACCGTATTTTAATTGGAACCAATCTAGGACTTTATCAATACATCATCGCTGAAGAAAAATTGATCAAACTCCATGATATTTATGTGAAAAGTTTATACAAATGGAATGAAAATCAAGTATTTGTCGGAGGTCTGAATCATAATTATTTTCTATCCAATTTCAGAGATTTAGAAGAAATTCATTTTAAAGATTTCTCCAATCAGGAAATTGAAGCTGTGATTTTGAGCATAAAAAAAGATTCGCTGGGAGGAACATTTTTTGGAACCGAAACAAAAGGAATTTTATATTATCATCCACTTCATAAAAAGTTTTCACCTTTGAGAATTAACGTTAAAAATTCTCCGAAAAAGGATTTTATCAGCATATTTAATTTTTTAAGAAAAGACGATAATCTTTGGATGGCGACAGAACTTGGTTTTGCCAAATATAATCTCAAAACTAAAACTTATCAATTGTACCGAACCGATAATTTGGAATACACCATTGCACAAGACCATCAAGGTCGTATTTGGGCAGGTGGATTTGAAGAAGGTCTGGTCAGGTATGATGAAAGAAAGGATCAATTCATCAAAATCCCAACTACTTTTAAGGACAAAGACGTGATCCAACTTACTTTCATTTCAGAAGAAAAACTCTGGATCCATACTTGGTCCAACGGAATCTTTGAAATGGATCTCAACTCCGGGAAAACCCAACCCGTCTTCATCGATGGGAAAAACCTCATTCGTTCACGCACGAGTTACATCGACCGAAAAGGCGGAATTTGGATAGGAAGCGATGAAGGATTGTATCATTTAGTAGGAAAAAACGTGAAATATTATGGCAATCTATCCAATCCACGCGTTTTTGCAATTTCTGAAGACAGCAAAGGCAAAATTTGGGTAGGGACTGCAAAAGGAATTAGTAAAATCGACCCAGAAAAAAATACCGTCACCAAATGGTTCCGCCAAAATGGTTTGCCCAATGATTTTATTTACGGATTACTGGTAGATGATGTAGATCAAGTTTGGGTTTCTACCAATTTTGGCCTTTCAGTATATGATCCAAATACTAACCAATTTAAAAATTACACAGAAGAAGATGGTCTTCAAAACAATGAATTTAATGGAAAAGCAGCCTATAAAGATGAATCAGGAAATTTTTATTTCGGCGGCATGAATGGCTTCAACATCATAAGACCAGAAAAAGTCCAGGTCAATAAAAAAATAGGTTCAACACACGTAGAGGACATCAAATTATTTGGAAAATCCATCAATCAAAACATCCTTTATTCAGATACGCTTTATTTTTCACACAACGAAAATGTGATCACATTTGATTTTATCAGTCTGAATTTCCTTCGTTCAGAAAAAAACCGATACCGTTTCATCTTGGAAGGATTTGATGACCAATGGCGTCCTGAAACCAAAGAAAAATCAACCACTTACACCAATTTAAATCCGGGAACCTATATATTTAAAGTCATGGGCAGTAACAATGAACTGCTTTGGGGAAAAACTGACCAAAAAGTCATCATCATCAATTCTCCTTGGTACCAAACCACTTGGTTCAAAATATTGGCTTTAATGTCCATCATTTCCCTCATCGGTTTGATTTTTTATGTCAAAAATTTACAACAAAAAAGGACAAATCGAAGATTGGTCAAAATGGTTGAAAACAGAACGGAAGAATTGAACCAATCCAATGCTGCACTCAACGAATCTCTGGCAACCTCAAAAAAACAACAAGAAAACATCAGCTTTTTAATGCAAGAGCTGAACCACCGTGTAAAAAACAACCTACAATTGATCACGAGCCTGATTGATTTACAATCATTTGATATAGAAAATAAAGAAATTCAGGAAAAGCTAAAACTATTACAATCAAGAGTTTACACCGTCGCCAAAGTTCATGATTTGTTGAATAAAGAAGACAATGAAAAAATTCAAACTTCAGAATTCATTGAAGAACTCATCAGGGAAATTCTCTTGTTTTCCGGTCAAAAAATTGAAACAAAATTTGAACTTCCACCATTTGATTTTCCGACCAAACGCATTACGTATCTCGGATTGATATTTAATGAATTGGTAACCAATTCCATTAAACATGCTTTTCAACACAAAAATACCGACAAGAAAATCCGAATTTCAGGTTACCAAAACGAAAGTGAATTGGTTTTGATTTACCATGACAATGGAATTGGATTTCAACCGGAAACCAAAGATTTGCACTCCAGCAAAGGATTAAATTTAATTTTCACTTTAGTAAAACAATTAAATGGCGAAGTGAAAATTGAAAATAAAGAAGGAAGTTTAGTGAAAATCATCATTTCAAAAAAGGAATAAGAACAAGAATCCGATTTGAGTTAATTAGAAAAACTCTAAAAGTATGAAAGAAAAAATTTTGATAATTGAAGATGAAATCATCATCGCAAACAACTTGAAAATACAACTGGAGAGCCAGAATTTCTCAGCAGAAATCGCAACTTCACCCGAAATCGCCATCGGCCTATCGCAGGAAATTGATTTTCAACTGGTTTTGACCGACATCAATTTGGAACATGAGATTGACGGCATCCATTTGATTTCAAAATTAAATTTAAAACCTTCTATTCCAGTTATTTTCTTAACGGCTTATAGCAACCGAGAAATCATTTCCCGCGCCGGAAATGAACAGCCTTATGCCTTTTTGATCAAACCTTTTCACAACGAACAATTGTTTTTAACCATCAAAATGGCATTGCTACATTCCAAAAAGAAATTTATCCATAATCCCGAAAAAATTCAATCCGACATCAAACTAGGAAAAAGAGAACTGGAAATCATCAAATTACTCAGCCAAAGTAAAACATCAGAAGAAATCGCTGAAGAACTCAACATCAGCCCATTAACCGTTTCCACGCATCGAAAAAATATCTTCAGAAAAACCGCGTCCAAAAATATGATCGAACTTATTTCATTGGCTGTAGAAAATCGTTGGATATAAAAATTCAAGAGGATTTAGGTAAATTCAAATCCGCCAAAACCCTTTGCAATTCTTCCGGCTTTTGGGTTCCGATTAAGAGTGCATTCCCATTTTTAAATTTCAATTGCAATCCTATATTTCCTTTTACATTAAAAGCTGTTCCTCCTCTACCAAACCTGATTCCCCATCCGCCAAATTCTTTCAAAGCCGAATATTTCCTTAACTGGACTATCTCAATTCCTTCCCAAGGATAAAAACGAAATTGAGGCAAAAAAGGAAAGAATTTCACATAAATTCCCTCAGTTTGGATTTTGGTTTCAAGTCTGATTAAAAAAAATAAAATCAACACAACAACCAAAATAATCAAACCAATCCATTGATCTGAACTCATGGCTTTATTTTCAGAAATCGCCTCATAAATCGGCCTAAAAATCACAAAACTAACCAACAACAAAAGTCCCCACATCCACCATTGGTTGAACCTTTGTTTCTCATGAAATAGAATTTTGTCCATAGAAAACTAAATATAAAAAATATTAATCAATTCCTTTTCCTTTTGTATTTTTACAAAAATCCCTTTTGGTGGCAAACACGCAAGAAATATTACAAAAATATTGGGGTTATGCAGATTTTAAATATCCGCAAAGAGAAATCATCGATTCTGTTTTGGATGGAAAAGATACATTGGCGATTTTACCGACCGGAGGTGGTAAATCTGTTTGTTATCAGATTCCGGCTGTACTTTTGGATGGAATCACTTTGGTGATTTCACCTTTAATCGCCTTGATGAAGGACCAAGTTCAGCAGTTGAATCAAATCGGGATAGGAGCGGCTTCCATCAGTTCCCAATTAAATCAGGATGAAATCGCAGTCGTTTTTGCAAAATGCCAACTAAAGCAGATAAAGTTACTGTATGTCGCCCCGGAAAGATTATTGAGCAGAAAATTTATGCTAAATCTCCTCGAATTGAAAATCAGTTTAATAGCGATAGACGAAGCGCATTGCATTGCGCAATGGGGACATGACTTCCGTCCTTCCTATTTGAAAATCAACAAAATAAGAGAATTATTTCCTAAGGTCAATTTATTGGCTTTAACAGCGACAGCACCACCCAAAACACAGGAAGAAATCATTTCGGCCTTGCATTTAAAAAAACCAAATCTTTTCAAAAGCACATTAAAAAGAGAAAATTTGGTTTATAAAGTCCAAAGTTCTCAAAACGAATTGGATGAATTGGAATTGGAACTTAAAAAAAATCCCGGTTCGGGCATCGTTTTCTCCCGAACGAGAAAACAGACTTTTTCACTCTCAGAATTTTTAAAATCCAGAGAAATTGATGCCGATTTCTTTCATGCCAAACTTCCCAATGATGAAAAAATAAAAAAACAAGAAATTTGGACCAAAAGCAACCAACAAATCATCGTTTCGACCAATGCGTTTGGGATGGGAATCGACAAACCCAATGTCAGAACGGTTGTCCACATGGATTTGCCTTCGAGTCTGGAAGCTTATGTTCAGGAAGCAGGAAGAGCAGGTCGTGATGGGAAAAATGCAGAAGCCGTTTTGTTTTTGCAACCTTATGCTGCTGAAGAGTCTGAAAAAATATTTAAATCCGGTCTTCCGACACGGGAAGAATTTGAACAAATTGGTCGGAAATTTTATAATTATTTTGAGATTGGAGAAAATGAACGACCGGAAGGGAAATTGGAATTCCAATTCGCAATGTTTGTTAAAAAATTCAAATTGGATAAGATGAAATCCATGAAAGTTTTGGATTTTCTGGAAAGAAAAGAAATCATCATCTTCCAAAAAAAGGTCAATTATAGTACCGTTCAATTGAATGCCAATCCTGCTTACGCACAGTTTTCTAAATCTATCGAAACCAGAATTGCCGAATTTCTGGTTCGCAAACATCCGGGAATTCTTTCTCAAGAAATATCCATCAGCGAATTTCAGATCGCGCAAGAACTTCAAAAACCGGTCAAAAAAATCAAAAAAACATTGCAAAAATTGAGCGAATCTGGCTATTTGCATTACCGGAGTCGTGACCTACAAAATGTAGTATTTTTACGTCCAAGAGAGTCAGACTATTTGAAAAATAAAATTTGGAAAGACTTTGAAAATCTGCAGATTGCGCAATGGAAAAGGCTTCAAGACATAATCTACTATGCTTCGCAAACCGAAATCTGCAGAGAAAAATTGATATTGCGCTATTTCGGAGAAAAACCAAAGAAAAATTGTGGTAAATGCGATGTTTGCCAAAAAGAAAAACCCAATTTGGATGAAAAATCTCTGTTGAAATTTTTAGATGAAACGCCAAAAACCACCCAAGAAATCCTTCTTCATTTTGTACATTCGCCCAGAGAATTGGTTTTGGGGAATTTACAGCGTCTATCAGATGAAAATATCATTGAAAATCAAGGCATAGATCGTTACCAAACAGTGAAAAAATAAACAGATGAAACACCCATGATTAAACTTATATCACACAACGGAATGTTAATTTGGGTGTTCCTTGTGACCAAAAAAATCAATAAACATTAACACATGAAAGTAGTTTTTATGGGAACGCCCGAATTTGCGGCGATTTGTCTGGAAGAAATTTTAAATAGCAAACATGAAGTTGTCGGTGTAATTACTGTTCCGGACAAACCTGCCGGTCGCGGACAAAAACTGGCGCAGTCTGCTGTTGCGAAATTGGCAATTGAAAAAAACTTAAAATTACTTCAACCTGAAAAACTAAAAAACCCGGAGTTTCTGACTGAACTTCAATCTTTAAATGCAGATTGTTTTGTGGTAGTTGCTTTCCGCATGTTGCCTAAAGAAGTTTGGCAGATTCCGAAAAAAGGAACTTTTAACCTTCATGCCTCTCTCCTACCTCAGTATCGTGGTGCTGCACCGATCAATTGGGCGATCATCAACGGTGAAACAGAAACGGGAGTTACCACATTTTTAATCGATGAGAAAATCGATACGGGAAATATTTTATTGAAAGAAAAAGTTGAAATAACGACCGAAGATGATGCCGGAACTTTGCATGATCAATTGGCTGAAATTGGTAAAAAAACCATCATCCAAACTTTAAATGGGTTGGAAACCAATTCAATTCAACCTTTGCCGCAAGAAAATTTAGGAATCCTGAAAGCTGCTCCAAAAATTTTCAAAGAAGATTGTAAAATTAATTGGGAGGAATCGTTAGAAAACATTCACAATAAAATCAGAGGTTTGAGTCCTTATCCGGTCGCTTGGACCTTTTTCTCAAAAGATGGAGAAAATAAATTCGTCAAAATTTACAAAGGCCGATTTGAAAAGGCATCCAATCCCAATGGAAATTTGAACTCCATTTCTTTTGAAAACAACCAAATAAAAATTCAATTAAAAGAAGGAAATTATTATGTTCAAGCACTTCAAATTGAAGGAAAAAGAAGACTATCTGACCGTGATTTCATCAATGGCCTACAGGACAAGGAAGGCTGGATTTTGAACGAAAACATCTGAAATACAAGCAGAAACAATGGTGGTTATTAACAAATTTGGCGGTTTTTTCAACAAAAAAGTGATTTTTATTGGGCTAAAACTTGCGTAAATAAAGGATTCGTCTATATTTGTTATACTAATTAAATTAATAAAATCTTTAAAATTATGAACAAATCAGAATTAATCGATGCGATGGCGGCTGACGCCGGAATATCTAAAGCAGCGGCAAAAAAGGCTTTGGATTCATTTACAGGAAGTGTAACAAAGGCTTTGAAAAAAGGAGATAAAGTTTCTTTGGTTGGATTTGGAACTTTTTCAACTTCAAAAAGAAGTGCTAGAAACGGTATCAACCCTCAAACTAAAAAGACTATCAAAATCGCTGCAAAAACAGTTGCTAAATTTAAAGCAGGATCAGAGTTATCCTCTGCAGTTGATGGAAAGAAAAAATAAATCCTAATGATTTCATGAAAAATCCTTTCGAAATGAAAGGATTTTTTTTGTCCAATTTTTTAAGGTGCCAATCGTTCTTTTCTCCAGTTACCTTCATTTAAACTAAATCGGAGTCGATCATGCAAACGGCTGGGTCTGCCCTGCCAAAATTCTATTTCCACCGGCTTCACCAAATATCCACCCCAGTTTTCCGGTCTTGGAACTTCTTTTCCGGCATATTCCCGACTTAAATTTTTTACCTCTTCTCCTAAATCAGCATCCATAGCTATCACCGAACTTTGCAATGAAACCAGAGCGCCTATCTGACTTTCTACCGGACGTTTATGAAAATAATCATCCGACTTTCGTGCCTCTATTTTTTCTGCCAATCCTTTTATGATGACTTGTTGTTCCAATTTGTCCCAAAAAAAAGACAAACATACTTTTTGGTTCCCCAGTATGGATTTCCCTTTCTGGCTATCATAATTGGTATAAAAAATAAATCCATCATGATTGACTTCACGCAACAAAACAATTCGACCCCGAGGAAAACCATCCTCTCCTATAGTAGCCAAACTCATCGCATAAGGCTCGGCTATCTGATCTGAATGGGTAGCAAAATCATACCAATCATTGAACATATCCAAAGGATTTTCAGGGAGATTGGAGAAATCAATAAAATTTCGGGAATAGTCCTTTCTTTTATCGCTTAAGTCTTGTTTCATTGGATTTTTTTTTTAACTTTATCAAACAGACAACAATTTTAATTCAAACTTAGTGCAAATTAAAACGATTACAAAAGGAAATATACTCATTGCCCAACCGGCATTATATGATTTGACTTTTAATCGGTCTGTTGTACTTATTACTGATCATAACGAGTCCGGTTCTGTAGGTTTTATGTTGAACAAACCTTTGAATCATTCCGTAAACTTATATGTTTCTGAATTGGAGTCTGATTTTACCGTTTATGAAGGTGGACCGGTCGAAACCCAAAATTTATATTATTTACACAACCGTCCAGATCTAATCCGGAATTCTGAACCGATTTCAAACGGACTTTATTGGTCTGGCGAATATGAAGACGTCAAAAATGCCATCAATCAAAATCTGATTACAGAAGACGAAATCCGCTTTTATTTAGGGTATAGTGGTTGGGGAGAAAATCAATTGCAATCTGAAGTTGAAGAAAATGCCTGGATCGTCGTTGAAGATGATTTGGATATATTTCAAGACTGGGACAACAATCTTTGGCGGATGCAGATGAAAAAATTGGGTGGTGAACATCTCATTTGGCTTAATACACCGGCTGACCCGACGATGAATTAAAGTTCTGAATTCAACAACGCAAAAATTTCTTTTGTTTTTTCTGTGGTATAATTTTTCTTCCGATTTTGATGAATGGAAAGAATCCCCTCACTTTCTAGACAAATAAAAACTTCATCGGTTTTTTGTAATTCAAATGGAAAAATATCGGTTTCTTCCAGTGTGAAATCTTCCGATTTTGCAATCAAATTGCACAAATGATTTCGGGTAACGCTGCGAATTCCACCTTCAGAAATTTCAGGCGTTTTGATGTGATTTCCTTGGATCAAAAATGGATTTCCGAGCAAGGTTCTTGCGATCTTCTTTTCCGGATTTAACAACACCAAATCATCGTATTCGTTTTCCTGCATGAAAGCACGGGCGATTATTTCTTCCGGTTTATGCGAATTGACTTGTGTGAAAAAGGTTGGATTTACGGTGTAATCTTTAAAAATTTCGATTTCTGACACATCCTTTTTCCAACTATACTTTTCAGATGAAAATTCTTCTAAAATTTCAATCAAATAGGAAACAGTAGATTTGGTCAACAAATCATTGCTGTCTGCATTTCGGTAAATACTGATTTGAACTTTTGCATTGGAAATTTTATTTTCCCGAGCCAATTTATTTATTTCTTCTTCAAAGAATTCTTGCGTGAAATTCAGAGGGATATTCATGCGAAAAATCCGCATAGAAGCCATCAAATTGAAATAATGTTCTTCCCAAAGCAAGAGATTTCCATCTGCTATTTTTACCGTTTCGCTGATAAAATCTCCCAACTGAAAAGCACGATTAATTTTCCCAAAAAGGGCATCGGCTTCATCAAAAAAGTTTCCGTTAAATATAAATTTCACGAAGAATGGTTTTATCTATGAACCTAAAATTTTCTTTAAATCTTCGATTTGGCTTTCCCAAAGCAGTTTGGATTCTTCTACTTCGGACGTATCTGCAAAATCGGTAATCATAAGCGAAACATCTCCGGTCAGATCGTCTTCTACGATGTTCAGTTCAAAGAAATATTTGGTGTCTTCATCGTCTTCCCACTGAAAACGAACATAGGTATCTTGTTTACTTTTCATCAAAAAAGCAGATTGCTCGTCACCATCCCAAATAAAAGTATATTTCTCACCACGAGAATTCACATTATCTGCAAACCATTCTGACAATCCGGAAGGGTTTGAGATATAATTATAAAGCAATGAAGGTGAAGCATTTATCACAAATTCGGACTGAAATTTTTCTCTGGCCATGTTTCGATTTAATTGGTGTGCAATATATAAAATAGAGTTTTATAACCAAACTTTTTTAGATAAGTTTTGTTGAATTAAAAGAAGATTCTATATTTGCAGTCCTTAAAACGAGGACAAGGTAGCCTGCTGCTTTGGAAAGGGTTCAAATCTCTTGAAAATTTGAAATATTGATTTAATAATAAATGGCGAGGTAGCTCAGATGGTTAGAGCGCAGGATTCATAACCCTGAGGTCACGGGTTCAATTCCCGTCTTCGCTACCAGAAAGGACGGTGTTTTCATCGTCCTTTTTCTTTTTAGGAATTTACAGTTTACATCCTTTTTTCTGAATCTTCCGGTAAACATTACACCGGTTATACTTCCGATTTGGAAACCCGAATTCTTTCTCATAACGAATTTGGACTTGGGTGGACTGCGAAATATAGACCGTGGAAAATCATTTTTACAAAAGATTTTGAAACAAAAAAGGAAGCCATGGATTTTGAGAAATGGTTAAAGTCCGGCGTTGGAAGGGATTTCATCAAAACTTTAAAGAAGTAGCGCAGGATTCTTATCCGCCGCGGCGGACACGGGTTCCTCCGAAATTTCGGAGCCGTCTTCGCTACTAAAAAGGACGGTGTTTTCATCGTCCTTTTTCTTTTTATGAAATTTACAGTCTACATCCTTTTTTCTGAATCTTCCGGTAAACATTACACCGGATTTACTTCCGATTTAAAAACCCGATTGCTTTCGCATAATGAATTTGGACATGGGTGGACTGCGAAATATAGGCCGTGGAAAATCATTTTTACAAAAGATTTTGAAACAAAAAAGGAAGCCATGGATTTTGAGAAATGGTTAAAGTCCGGCGTTGGAAGGGATTTCATCAAAACTTTAAAAAAGTAACGCGGAATCAGATGATTTTTAATTGTATTTTTAATGCATAATTGAAAATGAGTTTAGGCACGGATTGCAAATCCGCGCCATCGGGTAAAATCATTTATGGTTAGTCCGCTTGGTACGGCTTCCGGGAATGCATTTGAAGCGGTTACTAATAAAACAGCAGGAGCGGTGGTAGAACCTTTATATAATAATGGAGTTGGTGAAGCAGTAGATTATGAAGTAAAACATTAAAATGAAAATAAATAAACATATTAAGTTATTTTTTTTAGGGTTTTTAGGATTTGTGGTGTTATGTTTCGTTATCTATTTTTCCCAGCAAAAAAAATATGAGTCTTTAATAAAAGAAGGGAAATATACGATAGGGGTTGGAGAAAAAATAAAAAAAAATAGAACCGGATGGACGTTTATTTATACTTATAAAGTGAATAATGAAATCTATGAGGGAAGAAATTCTGCGACAGGTATTAGAGAAGAATTCGCAGTAGGCGGAATCTACTTTGTAGTATTTGATCCAAATAAGCCAAAGAAAAATTTTCTGATCAAATATCCTACTGTTCCAGCAGAGATAAATTTAGATAGTATACCTGTGGAGGGTTGGTCAGAATTGCCTGTTCCCGTTCCTAAAGATTCTATCAGAAATTTTTTAGATTAAAAATGAAAATAAATGACACTATCCCACCAAGTGTGTAAATTGAAAAATTAAGGTTTGGATCGGCGCTGTATCAAACATGTTGATTTCCGCATTTAGAAAAAAATGGGCGCTGTATCAAACATGTTGATTTATCATTTTTATCAAATCTAAAATCTGATTATCAATAATTTAAAATTTATAAAATACAGAATTAGAAACAACCTTCCGGTTGTTTTTCTATTTTTGGAAGTCTTAAATCTATTAAAATGGCTTCGATTGTAATCAAGTGTATCACTTGTGTTGATGAAAAGAATTCTATGGTCAAAAATGGAAAAACACCTTACGGCAAACAAAGGTCCCCGATGGCGCGGATTTGCAATCCGTGCTTATTACAACTATGAATACGACACCAACGGCAACATGACCAAAGACCGAAACAAAACAATAGAAAGCATCATCTGCAACCATCTGAACCTATCCAACCTTGTTAATTTAAAAATGCTGATTCAATCATATCACACAAAAAAAGGAGCTGTAAAAACAACTCCTTTCTATCATTTTGATTGATTTCTAAATTATTTCTTCAGAATCTTGATGGTTTTCATTTGGTTTTCTGTTGTAATTTTCATCACATAAACACCTGATGAAAGTTGGGACAGATCCAATGCTGCTTGTTTGGCATTCAAAGATTTGGTATAAACCAATTTACCTGCAAGATTGTAAATTTCGACTTGAAGAATGGAAGAAGCATTTTTCAAATTCATGACCTCTTTTACCGGATTTGGATAAAAACTGAAGTTGGCCAATTCACTTGAGCTCAATCCCAATTCTTCCGTTTCTACACGCAAAGCTTCGCTTTCACATCCGTCAATCGTTTGGGTGACATAATAAACGCCGGCATCTTCCAACAAAGTGGTGTCAGGCAATACGATGGTCAATTCTTCATCATCATACCAAGTCAATTCTCCTGTAAATTCAAGTGAATCTTCTAAATCAGCCAAAGTTTCACCTGCTACGAATTCGAAATTCCCAACAGCAATTGGCGCAGCCGGAATTTCATTTACCGTAACCTCAACTGCCAATCTTTCACTTTCACAATCGATGGTTTGCGACACATAATAAGTTCCGGAAACCAATTCTAAATCAGAAGCAAGCGGTTCAGTTGCCTCCAAACTATCGTACCATTTCAAATCTGTTCCTTCTGCCATCAAATCTGCTACCGTTGCAGTTCCACAGAAAGTTTGGGCATCGGCGGTAGGCATTGGCGTCGTACATGGTTCTGCTGTACAAGTCCAAGAAATGTTGTCAATAACCGTTTGTCTGTTTGAAGTAGTTTCGCCAACATTTTTGATTCGGATCACGGTTTCTCCACTGAAGTTGATTGTGAAACTAAAAGTATGAACTGTAGGGTCTTCACCACTTTCATCACCAAAAACCTCAGTTGTTGCAACCTGTGTTCCGTTGACGATTAATTCCAATTGGCGTTCATTTCCACCGGTAAATGCTTTTCTGTATTCAAATGAGAATTCACCTACTCCAGATGTCAATGTCGTTTCCAAATAAGAGTCAGATGCTCTTCTCAACATCAAACCTTTTCCGTCGATCGAATAATCATCACCTGTTCCAGAACCTTCATTTCTAGAATGTCCATACGTCCAAGTAATGCCGTTATTTGTAAATGATCCATCTCCATAAGTAGCCGGAATATCGGTCGTTTCAAAATCTTCCATTCCACCACATGGCTCTTCAATTACTGTTAAAATCGCAGCATTTGAAGTTGTTTCACCACAATCGTTTGTTGCGACAACTCGGAATTGGTATCCGTCCATATCAAAAGTGGTCGCTTCTGTCGTATAATTGTTTTCCGTTGCAGCATCGATGATCGTCCAGTTTGCTCCATTGTCTGTGCTTACATACCATTGGAAACTTCCTTCAGCTTCCAATTCAGAAGAGAAAGTTGCGTTTTGACCTAAAATAGCAGTTTGATCTTCAGGTTGCGTGGTAAAAACTGGTGCTACATTGATGGTAATTTCGACAGAAAGTCTTTCACTTTCACAACCATTTACCGTTTGGCTCACAAAATAATTTCCACTAACCAAAAGCACATCTTCTTCCAACGGCTCCGTTGCGTCTTCTGTTTCGTACCAATTCAAATCAGTTCCCACAGCTACCAAATCTGCTACGGTCGCACCATCGCAAAGTTCTTGTGCATCAGCAGTTGGTGCATCTGGAATTTCGTTTACGGTAATTTCTACGGCCAATTTTTCACTTTCGCAATCGATGGTTTGGGTTACGTAATAAGTTCCTGTTGCAATTTCAGCAGCAGCAGCAAGTGGCGTAGTTGCTTCCAAACTATCGTACCATTTCAACTCTGTTCCTTCTGCCACTAAATCTGCCACGGTTGTAGTTCCACAGAAAGTTTGGGTTTCTGCGGTTGGCAATGGTGTTTCACATGGTTCTTCAGGACAAGTCCAACCTAAATTGTCAATCGCAGTTCTGTTCCCGGAATTGATGATTTCAATTACCACATCTCCTGTCACATTGATATCAGTTGAAAATGTAGTTGGCGTTTCTTCGGATACTGTAATGTCGCCACCGTACTGGGTTCCGTTTACAAATACTTTTAGAGTAGAATTATTGCTATAAATTCGTTTATAATCAAAAGAAAGCGTTCCAATTCCTCCGGAAATCGTAGAAGTATTGGTCAACGTACTGTTGCGCATTCCCAAAGCTCTATCTGTAATGGTTTGATCCGTTCTGGCATCTGTTGCTGACCATTCGATGCCATCATTTCCGGTCCAAGTTCTGGTTTGATAAAAAGTACTTTGAGAAGTTGGGATATTTTCAAAATTTTCTGTCATACAGAAATCACCCGGTTCGGCAATTTCTTCAAAACTTACAGAAATCGTATGGTCTTCGGTAACGTTTGTAATGGTATAAGAAGTCATGTTACCAACAGAAACGCCATCAACCAACACATCAGCCACTTCATATCCTGGATCTGGAATGAAAACAAAATTGATGTCTCCACCACAGTTCACAGTTTGCGCAGTGTTTGGCGAAATTTGACCATTTGGACCTGCTGATGGGGTAACGGTATACGTACTCGCTACATTAAAAACTGCTGTGATGGTATGATCCGCTGTAACATTTGTGAAAACATAAGGATTTGTGTTTCCGGCATTTGCACCATCTACAACCCAATGACTCAATACAAAACAATCGGATTCGGCTGTTGCTGTAAAAGTAGCTGTTCCTCCTTCTTCAACTTCGACTACACCTTCTGGAGATATTGACCCACCGGTTGGTTGGATAACGCTAATGGAAAAACCTGTCGGCTCTTCTGTTTCTTTTTTGTATAATTTTAATTTTACTTGACTGGAAGTATAAGCTGCAAATCTTGGACTGCTATTGTTCCATTGTAAAATTCTATCTGTATTATCAACATTGGTCAGTGACCATAAACCTGCGTCGACGGAATAAGTCCATTTTTCAGTATTTTCAGGTGTACCATCATAAAAACTTGCATGATTCCCGCTCCCTCTATAAGTTACATAGCCCACCTCTGCATTGTAAATCGTAATTTGACCGGAATTCACATCTATGGTAAATACATTGTCCGAAGTAAATCCTGAGCTAATGGTTGTTCCGGGATCGGTAACAGCAGTATGCAAAATGTAGGTGCTATGACCACCTGCATTTTGTTGATTCAGCATGAATCCGTCGTTGGTTGAACCATCTCCTACGATCAAATATTCGCCCGAAGTGAGTTCATCAGTTGTTGTGATTTGCGTGTAGATATCTTGCCCAAACAATTGGGAAAAAGCAAGAAAACAAACACTAAAAAATAGTAAAAAGTTGTTTTTCATTATGAATTTATTTGATTTAAAAACTTTAAGAATAATTTTTGATTTAAAATAAGCTATTTAGTATAGTTAAGATGAAATTTGGATTCAAAATTATGAACCTAAATCTGTCTACTCCTGATTTGACATATTACTAAAACTTCAAATTTGAGTTAATTGGAAAAATTAAATTTTCATCAAATCGCAAAATTAAGGATTTTATTCCTATTTAAATATATGAATATGAGAAACTTGAACAAGAGTCTATTTCAGATTAGAATTGAATCTGACTGCCAACCGGTAGTCCTTTTGATTTAGCCAAAACGCCACATAAATGGAACAACATTCTGGCACCGACATTCCCATCCCAATCATCTTCTCCAGGAGCTACTTCCACCAAATCAAATCCGATGATTTTCTTTCCAGATTCAGCTAATTTGGTCAATAAAAATGCGGCTTGTTCAAAGGAAAATCCGCCCGGAACCGGTGTTCCGGTATTGGGACAATACCCTGGATAGAGTCCATCGATGTCAAAACTGATGTGCACATTTTCCGGCAATTCGCTGATGATGGCTTTGCATTGTTCTGCCCAATTTATACCTTGAAATTGTTCCGCTTTTAAATCGGCATCTGTAAAAATTTTCACCCTCTTACCTGATTCGCGTACCACTTCAACTTCTTGTTCACAAAAATCACGAATGCCTACTTGCACGATTTTTTTGATTTGCGGAATTTTTAAGGCATTGAACATGATGGAAGCATGCGAATAAGTAAAACCTTCATATGCATCTCTCAAATCCATATGCGCATCCAAATGAAGAATACCAAAACTTTCATGTTTTTCGGCCAAAGCTTTGTAGTATCCCAATGGTGTCGAATGGTCTCCACCCAAAAGCCCAACCAATTTTCCTTGATTCATCCAATGCAGGATTCTTTCTTTTAAATCTGATTTGAATTTAGTTCCGGCTACATTGATATTTTCCAAATCCGATTTTAATTTCGGATTTTCATTTAAGTTTTGACCAGCCTCCTGCGCCTCAATTATAGGAGAGGCCAACTCTTTCAAAGCATCACTCTGCCCTTTCCAATTGGGAATTTCTTTATCCATGTAAATTCCCAATTTCCATAATTCCGGAAATGTTTGGTGCAAAAGATCAACTTGAAAAGAAGCATCAAAAATCGCATCAACGCCATCTGAAGCACCAGATCCATAACTAACTGTTACTTCCCAAGGCGCAGGAACGATGATGATTTCGCTCATTTCAGCCGAAAATGGCAACCCAAATAATGTAGCGTCAGCAAGTCCTGGCTGGTTAGGATCAAATGAATCGATGATTTCTTGTTTACTCATGACTTAAAATATGAAAATTGGCCTACAAAGATACTTTAATCCAAAATGGACAAGAAAGAAAATGAAAATAAATTAAAATGTATCGCTGAATTTATTCGGAATACTTGACTTACATTGGAAATTAGAATAAATTTGTCTTTGACACATTATACAACTAGAAATGAACTATTCGAAATTACCGCCAGAGGACATGATTTTTGAAACTGCCGTGGTGGAAGATATTGATGAATTGAGTGCAGTAGCCATCCGTTCCAAACGCCATTGGGGTTATTCAAAAGAAGCCATGGAGCTTTGGAACCAAAATTTAACGATAACAGAGGATTTTTTAAATGCCCATACCGTCATCAAAGCAACTTTGGAAGATGAAATCGTCGGATTTTTTGCATTGGAAGAAATTAAACCCACTACGCGTATTGCGCAGTATTGGATAGATACACCTTATATGCGAAAAGGTTATGGATCTGTGATGTATGATTATTTGAGGGATTATTTAAAAAAGCGAAACGTCGAAAAAGTAACGCTTGTTTTGGACCCTAACGGAATCGCATTTTTTGAAAAGAAAGGTGCTACTATCCTCAGTAAAATTGAACATAAAGTCAAAAATAAATTTCTATATATCGTAGAAGTACCGGTTTAAAAAAAAGCGTTCCATCCAAATGGAACGCTTTTTTTAGATTAATTTTCCGGCTGAGGCGTTAAACGCAAATAAGGCTTTATTTCTTTAAAGCCTTTTGGAAACAATTCTTTTGCATCTTCATTTGAAACGACCGGTGTAATGACCACATCCTCACCTGATTTCCAGTTGGCAGGAGTTGCCACTTTATGATAAGCGGTCAATTGCAAAGAATCGATTACACGCAAGAGTTCATCAAAATTCCTTCCTGTAGAAGCCGGGTAAGTGATGATCAATTTTACCGTTTTATCAGGCCCGATGACATAAACCGAACGAACCGTTGCAGTGGCAGATGCATTGGGGTGAATCATATCGTATAAAAAGGAAATGGTTTTATCCTCATCCGCAATGATCGGAAAATTGACTTCCGTATTTTGGGTTTCATTGATGTCTTTCACCCAACCTTTATGCGATTCTAGTCCATCCACACTCAACGCCAAAACCTTTACATTTCGTTTCTCAAATTCATTTTTGTACTTTGCCGTTGTCCCCAATTCTGTTGTACAGACCGGTGTATAATCTGCCGGATGCGAAAATAAAATCCCCCAGCCTTCACCTAAATATTCGTAAAAATCGATTTTTCCTTCTGTGGTTTGGGCACTGAAATTGGGCGCCACATCTCCTAATCTTATCGTTGACATATTATTAAAATTTTGTCAAATATAAGAATAGTCTACTGAATTGGTAGACTATTGGGTTTTATTTAGAAATTTTTAACGAATTCGAATTAAACTTAAAAACTCAAACCCGGAATCGGTGGCAAACTTTCTTTGGCAGTGTTTTTTGCTTCTTGCATTGCATTTTGCTTTACTTTTTCAAGCGCCTTGTTGAGCGTTACCACAAGTGTGTCTTCCAATTGTTCTTTGTCTGCCAATAGTCCGGAAGCGATTTGAATGTCTTTGATCGTCGCCAACTCTGTCATGGTGATTGAAATCGTTCCATCAGATGAATTTTCCGTAAAACTCTGACTGTCTAATTTTTGTTTTAATTTTTCAAAATTTTCTTGGGCAGATTGCAATTTGCCCATCATTTCCATGATATTTCCATACATGATGATTTTAATTAAAAATGTTAATAATGTCCCCGTTTCTGACGGCTTGATATACTCTCGGTGCTCTATCTGCGGTATGCAGTGGCTGTCCTGTCAATAAAATCCACTCCGCACCATCTTCCTCACAATACAATTTGATATCGTCCACAACTTCCAGTGTAGAATTGAGTGTCGGACAAATATGCGGTGCATTTCTATCATAAGCTTTGTAACCGCTATTGGTTTTCACAACGATGATGCCACGGGTTCCTGTTCCCTCTCCCCCTACATACGTCCAGCCTCTTGTTTCCAATTCACTGTAAAGCGGAAGATTGATATTGATAGAAGCAGAAATGGCATAAGCTGGATTACAGTTCAACTGCCCTTCATCGCTGTTACAACTTGTAATTGAGCCCATTCCTATCAACATTAATACTACCGCTAAGCATTTCAAATTATTTCCTATCATACTGACTACTCTATTTTTATTTATTATATTTGCACTTATAGTCCTGCGGAATTCCGTAGGATTATTCTTTTATAAATTGATTAGATTATGGCAAATATACAATATGTAACGAAAGAAGGTTTGGATAAATTGCGTGCAGAATTGGATCATTTGGAAAGTGTAGAACGTCCTAAAATTTCGCAGCAAATCGCTGAAGCTAGAGACAAAGGTGATCTATCTGAAAATGCAGAATATGATGCAGCAAAAGAAGCACAAGGTCTTTTAGAAATGCGGATTTCTAAAATCAAAGATCAAGTTGCCAATTCCAGAGTGATCGATGCTTCCCAACTGGATAGTTCTAAAGTTTCCATTTTATCATCGGTTAAAATAAAAAATACGGCCAATGGAATGGAAATGAAATATACCTTGGTTCCGGAAACAGAAGCTGATCTTTCAAAAGGAAAAATTTCTGTTAACACGCCGATTGCAAAAGGATTATTGGGGAAAGTAGTTGGAGACATTGCTGAGGTAAGTTTACCGAATGGGATGGAAATGAAATTTGAAATTCTAGATATCAAAATCGATTAATTCATGTCCAGTATTTTCACTAAAATCATCAACGGAGAAATTCCTTCTTATAAAATAGCGGAAGATGAAAATTTCATCGCCATTTTGGATGCTTTCCCATTGGTAAAAGGCCATGTTTTGGTCATCCCAAAAAAGGAAGTGGACAAAATCTTTGATTTGGATAAGGAGACCTATTTGGGTTTAATGAATTTTGCTTACGAAATCGCACCTGCCATTGAAAAAGCCATTCCTTGTTTACGTGTAGGAATCGCTGTAATAGGACTGGAAGTTCCTCATGTTCATGTTCATTTGGTACCGATGAATACGATGAACGACATCAATTTCTCTCAACCCAAAATCAAAGTCAGTCCGGAAGAAATGACTGAAATTGCAACAAAAATAAAATCATCTTTATAAATTAGAAATGAACAAATACATCAAATTAGTAATAGCCGCTTTAATGATCGCCGGTGGCGTTTATATGTTTACCGAACGCGAATATGCTTGGGGATCTATTTTGATATTCTTATCCTTAATGCCCATTCTTTTGTTTTTCAGAAACGAATATATCTTATTGGCATTCTGGCAGATGCGCAAACAAAACATAGAGGGCGCAAAAAATTGGCTTCAAAAAATCAAAAATCCAAAAGGACAATTGATCAGAAAACAAATGGGTTATTTCCATTATATGCACGGAATCACCGAAGCGCAATCCAATGTGAATGTAGCTGAAAAACACATGAAAAAAGCACTGGATTATGGATTGAGTTTCAAACATGACCGAGCGATGGCCAAAATGAGTTTGGCAGGTGCGGCGATGGCCAAAGGAAGAAAACAAGAAGCCGAATCCCTTTTAAAAGAAGCCAAACAACTGGACAACCAAGGAATGTTTACGGATCAAATCAAAATGATGCAAGAACAAATGAAACGTGTTAATGTGGGTAAAAACATGCAAAATCCACATATGCGCAAACGTGGGAAATATTTTTAGCTTCCAGAAAACATCAAATAAACTGCAATAAAAGCCAATTGGAATACCCAAATTCCCAATCCAAATGTCAATCCTTTTTTTCCGGATTGAACCAAATCTTTGAATCGAATTTGGATGCCGATGTTTGTCATCGCCAATGTCAACAGTAGCTTTCCGATTAAATCTATCCATGCTGATAACTCTTTTGGAATCGCCACAAAAGAAACCAAAACCGTTATCATTAGAAATCCCCAGATGTACCAAGGCAGTTTAAAATACTGTCTCCAAGGGAGATTTTTTCCTTTTTGTGCTAAAAAATTAAAAAAGAGCAAACCAAAGGAAAGCAAAGAAACCCGCACCATTTTGATGGTAACAGAAAGTTCTCCCACACCATCACTCACCATAAATCCTGAACCGGCTACATTTCCAACCGAATGCAAAGAACCACCGATGATCATTGCATTTTTAATCGGTTCTAAATTCAATTTCAACAGTACAAATGGAAGAATAATCATGCCCAGCATCCCGTAAAGATTTACTACGGCCATTGCAATTCCCGTGTCGCCTTTTTCTTTGTCAAGTGTTGGTGCCAAAGCGGCAATTGCAGAAGACCCACATATCGCAGTACCAAAACCGATCATCCAATTCAAAGGTTTTTTGGACAATAAATAAGTGACGATTAAAACAGATAATACTAATAGGAACACAAATAGCAAACTTTCCAAACCCAGTTTGGTCAAATGACCATAATTGATCCCAAATGCTAGAAATATCACGGAAAATTCTAAAAATCGGTTCCCTGATTGATGGCTAAATGCTACGAATTCGGTGTGAAAACGAAATAAATTCCCCAAAATAATTCCCAATACCAATCCAACTAAAATCGGATTTAAAATAGGAAATAACAAAGAAAAAAGAAATACGATAACGCCGGGTAAAAGCGCCAATAAAAAAGATTTAAATTTTAATTGCATAAAATTTCTGGTACAGTTAGCAATATATTAATTCTCCCAAATTCTACAAATACCTCTATAAATGTTTTTTAGCTATTCTTAAAAAAGTCAAAAATACCCAGTTGGGGGTATTTTTTGAAGTCAAAAGCCATTCTATTTTTGCATTCAACTATTGAAACTAATTTCATAACCCATTATAAAACTTTTTATATGAAAATTTACTTTACCCCATTTTTGAAAATTTTAGGAATGATGATGATCGTTTCTTCGCTTTCTGTTTTCTCTTCATGTTTTGGAGATGACGAAGGTGACGTTGTAGAAACCTGTAACTATGACTATGAATTGGAGCGATACAATAACATGATTGATGCTTTTAATGCCAATCCTTCTGTAAGCACTTGTAATAATTTAAAGGATTCGGCATTAGACTTATTGGATGCACTCGAAGGCTGCTCCAATTATGATTATTATTATGATGCCACGCAAGCTTGGCTTGATGTAGACTGCAGTGGATTTGAAGGTGGTAATGGCGGCGGAAACGGAAATGGTGGCGGAAATGGCGATGGCAATGGAAAAGCTACTTTCTGGACACAATCTGATTTCGGATGTGGAAATATAACGGTTTATATCTCAAATACATCAGGCACAATCTCAGGATATTATTCGGGAGGAAATCCTGGCTGTAATGCCGGTTCTAGCGCAAATTTCAATCTACCTGCCGGTTCTTACCAATGGACAGCTTCATGTAGTGATTACAACTGGAGCGGAAATATTACCATCAACGAAGACAGTTGTTCTACCATGCAATTGACTCTTAATTAACCTTACCTCTCCATAAACTATTTTTATAAAGAAGAAAGCCACCTCAGATTTGAAGTGGCTTTCTTTTTTATATTTAATGATTGAATTTATAAATCAAAATCAATATTGACACCCAGCTTCTGAGCGATTATTTTGGTAATTCTTTGCTTCATTTGAGGTATCTCAACATGCTCTAGAACATCTGCTGCAAAAGCGTAAAGCAATAGGGCTTTGGCTTCTTTTTTCGGAATTCCACGTTGTTGCATATAGAACAATGCCGAGTCGTCCAATTGTCCAACCGTACAACCATGCGAACATTTCACATCATCTGCAAAAATTTCCAATTGCGGTTTGGTATCGATTTCTGCTTTATCAGTCAGCAATACATTGTTGTTTTGTTGAAAAGCATTTAATTTTTGTGCTTCCGGATGCACGAAAACCTTTCCATTAAAAACACCATGTGAATTTTCATCATAAATTCCTTTGTACAATTCGTGGCTTTCACAATGCGGGAATTTATGTTCCACTTTGGTATGGTGATCCACATGCTGAGAACCACCGATAACGGTAATTCCGTTTAATATGGAATTGCAATTTTCACCGTTTTGAATAAAATTCAAATTGTTTCTGGTCAAATTTCCTCCAAAAGAAAAAGTAGAAAACTGCGCTCTAGAATCTCTTTCTTGGGCTACAAATGTAGAATCAATTAGCGAAGCTTCAGATGCATCATTTTGAACTTTATAATAATCCAATTCTGCATTTTTCCCAACTTGAACTTCCGTTACAGAGTTTGTCAAATTGGATTTTCCATTGAGCGTTTGATGGCGTTCTATGATTTGCGCTTGGGCATTGTTACCAATTACTATCAAATTCCGCGGATGATACATCACTTCTGATTCATGATAGGTAGAAAGAAATACAATCTGAATCGGTTTGGATAAAATCACATTGTCCGGAACATAAATAAATGCTCCGTCTTTAAAGAAAGCAGTATTTAAAGAAACCATACTTTCCGTTTTATCTGCAATTTTTCCATAGTAATTCTCGATTACCGGCTGGTGCATCATCTTATTCATCGCACTGGAAAGAACACAGATATCTGCTTCTTCATGCGTCGTTTCAGAAAGATAACTACTGTAAACACCATTTAGAAAGACAATTTTGTAAGTATCCATATCATGGATGAAATACTTTTTCACGTCTTGGTAACCGATGGAAATTTCTTCCGTTTCAGGAAATAATTTAAAATCCTTTTTCAGGATCGGAGCCAGATTGGTATATTTCCATTCTTCATTTTTTTTAGATGGAAATCCTGCTTTATCAAATATCTCGATGGCTTCATGACGCAATTCGTTCACAAATTTATTTTTGGCATTCTTCTCGTTGAAAACCAAATGTCTTGAAACCAAATTTTCTTTTAAATCAATCATTTATTATTGTATTGATGTATCACTGTATATTGTATAATGTAGCGATTTACATTATACATTTTTACATTGTACAAATAATTAAACTGCTGCTTCTTCGATCACCCAATCATAACCTCTCGCTTCTAACTCATGCGCCAGTTCCTTTCCACCTGATTTGATGATTTTACCATCGCTCAAAACGTGGACAAAGTCAGGGACGATATAATCCAATAATCGTTGATAATGCGTGATGACCAAAACGGCATTGTTTTCATTTTTGAACGCATTGACTCCATCTGCCACAATTCGCAGTGCATCAATGTCCAAACCAGAATCCGTTTCGTCTAGAATTGCCAATTTTGGGTTGAGCATCATCATTTGAAAGATTTCGTTACGTTTCTTTTCTCCACCTGAAAATCCTTCGTTTAGAGAACGAGAAAGAAAATCTTTTCTGATGCCCAATTTCTCCGCATTCTCTCGGATCAATTTCAACATTTCAGAAGCACCCATTTCTTCCAAACCTTGTGCTTTTCGGGTTTCGTTTATCGCCGTTTTGATGAAATTGGTCACGGTAACACCAGGAATTTCTACCGGATATTGGAACGAAAGGAAAATTCCTTTGTGCGCACGTTCATCAGCACCCATTTCGAGTAAATCTTCTCCTTCAAAATCGATTTCACCATCCGTTACTTCATAATCTTCTTTTCCTGCAATTACAGATGAAAGGGTAGATTTTCCGGAACCATTTGGTCCCATGATCGCATGGACTTCTCCCGGTTTTATCTCTAAATTAATTCCTTTTAAAATTTCGGCTCCGTCTTCAATTTGAGCGTGTAAGTTGTTTATTTTTAACATTTTATTTGTTTAAAGTTTAAGGTTTAAAGTTTAAGGTTGTCCTTCCTTGAACTTATTTCCTTTAAAATCATTATTGTTTAAATATTTTATAAAATTTGTAATCTTTCCACTTATCTTTTCTAAATCCGATTTCAATTCTTCAAATTTCTCCTTTTTTATATAATTAGAATCCAATAAACGATATAATTGCGATCTTGTTTCTCCGGCAGAACCTTTAGCAAAGGATAAAAATTGTCTAAACTCCAGATTTCCACCTCTTTCAAATCCTTCTGCAATGTTGTCCATTATAGAACCTGAAGAATTTTTAATTTGGTTTTTGAGTCCAAAATCATTTTTAAGTTCTGATTCAACTGAGATTACGAAGATTTTATTTGAAACAATTCTTGCTTCTTTCCAAATTTCTAAATCTTCAAATCTTTCTATCGTTGCCAAAACCTTAAACTTTAAACTTTAAACTTTGAACTTATTTACCCTACTGAACCTTCCAAACTGATCTCCAATAACTTCTTCGCTTCTACTGCAAATTCCATTGGTAATTTGTCCAAAACCTCACGGCTAAATCCGTTTACAATCAATGCAATTGCTTTTTCTGTATCGATTCCTCTTTGGTTACAATAAAACAATTGATCTTCTCCGATTTTGGAGGTTGTGGCTTCGTGCTCCAGTTTGGCGGATTTGTTCTTGATTTCGATGTATGGAAACGTATGCGCTCCACATTCATTTCCCATCAAAAGTGAATCGCACTGTGAGAAATTTCTCGCTCCTTCAGCATTGGCCATCACTTTTACCAAACCTCGATAACTGTTTTGTGATTTTCCGGCCGAAATTCCTTTGGAAATAATCGTCGATTTGGAATTTTTTCCGATGTGAATCATCTTCGTTCCGGTATCGGCTTGTTGGAAATGATTGGTAACCGCAATCGAATAAAACTCTCCTGTCGAATTATCACCTTTCAAAATACAACTCGGATATTTCCAAGTCACTGCTGATCCGGTTTCGACTTGTGTCCAACTGATTTTTGCATTTTTTTCGGCCAATCCTCTTTTCGTCACAAAATTGAAAACACCTCCTTTTCCCTCTTCATCTCCCGGATACCAATTCTGAACCGTGGAATATTTGATTTCGGCATCGTCCATCGCTATCAATTCAACCACTGCCGCATGCAATTGGTTTTCATCTCGCATCGGTGCGGTACAACCTTCCAAATACGAAACATACGCGCCTTCGTCCGCGATCAACAATGTTCTTTCAAACTGACCTGTTCCGGCTTGATTAATTCGGAAATAAGTGGAAAGCTCCATGGGACAACGAACGCCTTTTGGGATATAACAAAAGGATCCGTCAGAAAATACTGCCGAATTCAAAGCTGCATAGAAATTATCGGTTTTCGGAACGACTTTCCCGATGTATTTTTTCACTAATTCAGGGTGTTCTTTGATCGCTTCTGAAATCGAACAGAAAATAATGCCCAGATCATTTAACGTATCTTTAAAAGTCGTAGCAACCGAAACGGAATCCATCACGATGTCCACCGCAACACCGGTCAAACGTTTTTGTTCGTCAATCGAAATCCCCAATTTTTCAAAGGTTTTCAATAATTCGGGATCGACTTCATCCAAACTTGCCAATTCCGGTTTCTTTTTCGGCGCAGCATAATAAGTAATATCCTGAAAATTAGGCTTTTGATAATTAACATTGGCCCATTCCGGTTCTTCCATTTTCTGCCATTCACGAAATGCATCCAAACGCCATTCGGTCATCCATTCCGGCTCTTCTTTGCGTTTGGAAATTTCACGGACGATGTCTTCGTTCAGGCCGATTGGAAATTCTTCGTATTCGACATCCGTCGTAAATCCGAATTCATATTCCTTTTTCGTAGACAAATCCTGTCTTAAATCGTCTTCTGTATATTTTGTATTGCTCATTTCAATTTGAAAATTTGTCCGCCGCGGCGGATGAAATTTGATTTCAAAAATTCAACTCCTATTTAATAGTATGTATAACTAAATGAAAAATGAATCGGTTTTTTAAATTCCGATTTGATTCCCATAAATTCAAAATTTTTAACCGTTCCATTTTTATCTAATTCTAAACGGTACAATTCTGTTTTTCCGTTTAAAAAGCTATAGGTTCCATTTGCATTTTCCTCTACTTTCCAAATGCTTTCAGAAACCAGAGAAATTTTATTGGTTTTCACATTTTCCGAAGTAGAAAATTCTTCTACTGAAACAGGCATTTCACCTGTAAAATTACTGTAACAAGTTTTATCGATATCGTCTCGTTGGTAAGAAGTGATTCTACATTTACCTTCGATTCTATCTTTAAAAACCGGTTTTCCGTTTAGGTAAGATTCTTTAAATAACAATTTTCCTTTCAATTGGTAAACGTCGATCATTCCTTTGAGATTTTCCACGATCATTTTTCCTTCGGCATAATGGAATTTATTGGAACGAGTCCCTTCGCTGTCTTTGAAAATTTCTTCTTGAATCAATCCGTCTTTGTAAACATAATCCACCGTCATGGCTTTACCAGAAAGCATTTCAGAAACTTTCATTTGGATCAATTTTCCTTCTTCGTCATACTTCAATTCAAAAACATCCGGTGTTTTATTTCCTTCTGTTTCGGTTGAAATTTTAACGGTTTTTATATTTTTAGTCGAAATAGGAACCGCATTCACCAAATATTTAATCCCGAAATTCCCAAAGAAAAAATTATCAGTATAAACTTCATTGTATTTCACCGAATGCTCATCCGGACTAAAAACCAATAGTTTATCTACACTCATTTGGGCTTGTGCCAACAAACTCAAAACAAAAAAGGGAAGAATGAATATGAATCGACTCAAAATCAATGCATTAGAATTAAACGGCGAAACTTTCTCCACAACCACAAGTGCGTTGTGCGTTTGGGTTGTTGAACACAAATCCTTTTCCGTTCAAACCACCAGAATACTCTAAAGTCGTCCCGATCAAATACAAAAAGGATTTTTTATCGACCAAAATCCGTACACCATTGTGTTCAAAAAGTTTATCTTCATCATTTCGGTCTTTGTCAAAAGAAAGTTTATAAGACAAACCGGAACAACCACCGCTTTCTACACCAACCCGCACGAAACTCTCTTCCAGATTCGTTCCATCCTCGCTCATCAAAGAGATTACTTTTGTTTTTGCTGTATCTGAAACTTGTATCATTTTCTATTCAATTTTTGAATCCACAAAGATACAACCGAAAGCGGGATTTTCCTTCATTTTTAATAAATTATAACAATTGAGCGATTTGGGTTTTGGGTTGTGCGTTTTGAGTTGTTGGTTTTGCGGTTTGGGTTGAGCGAATTTCGAACTTCGAGTTTCGAACTTCGAATTTAGTTTTTGATGAATTTTAGTTGGACAGATTTGCCTTTTTGGTTTTTGGCTTTCAACACAAATGTTCCTGAATTCAAATGACTCACATTGATTTTGTTTTTATCTGAACTTTCTAAAACTTTTTGCCCTGCCAAATTGAAGATTTTAATGTCGTTTAATTCTTCAGAGAAATTCAAGATGTTTTTTACTGGATTGGGGTAAATAGAAATTTGAGATGAATTGATTTCGGAAGTGGACATTTGTTCTGAACCGAGTTTCACTATCCAGAAATCGGTTTCACCGTTATTCATTTCTAAATCGAAATCTTCTGACCTTGAAAGACCTGCAAAAATAATTTTCCCATCGGAGGAAAGTATTGTGTTATCAATCAATTCAACCGCACTTCCACCGTAATTCTTTTCCCAAATAATTTCTCCATTTAAGTTTATTTTTGCAACCCAAACATCAAATGCCCCATAATTATTGGAAACATTTCCGTCATCAGATAAAGAAACACTTCCCATTATAATACTTCCGTCTGTTGCTTCAACAATAGTGGAACCGTAATCTGAACTAAAACCACCATAGGACTTCTCCCAAATTAATTCACCTGATTCATCTATCATTATAGTCCAAATATCCATAGGATTTTCACCAAAAGGATTAGATATATTACCGTCAATAGATGTGCTAAAACCTGTAATAAAATAATTCCCGTTTGATAACTTAATAATTGATTGAGCAAAATCATAACCATTTCCACCATAGGACTTTTGCCAAACTAATTCACCGACATTATTCGTCTGAAAAATCCAAAAATCATTATTTCCATAATTTTCCGTTAAGTCGCCATTATTTGATTCACTTTCTCCGGAAATTATAAAACCACCATCTTCAAGTTGAATTACCTTAGGTGGGTTATAAGCCATCATTCCTTCGAAAAGACTCCCTCCGTATGATTTCTCCCATTGAATCTCTAGGTCTTCGCTTAATTTTACCAACCAATAGTCTGAACCACCATAATTATTCGACACATCAAAATCAGAAGATTCCGTAATTGAAATTAGAGCAAAACCATCACTTGTTTTTATTATTGTAGGGAAACGTTCAGAAAAAGACCCTCCTAAATTCTTTTTTGATATAAGTTCACCGCTACCACTTATTTTAATTAACCAAATATCTGAAGTAAATTCTGAACCGTAATTCTCTCCAACATCACCATCATTTGAAAAACTTTGTCCGGCAACTAAATAACCACCATCTTGTGTTAACACTACTGAATATGCATAATCTTCATTGGACCCACCATAGGATTTCTCCCATTCAATATTTCCCATTGAATTCAATTTGAGCAACCAATAATCAGATTCACCTTTATTTTCACTTACATCACCATCAATAGACATAGTATAACCAACTACAATATATCCACCGTCTGGCGTTTGTTTTATATCATACGCCTCTTCAAAATCTGAACCTCCATAATTTCGAGACCACTCAATTTCAGGAGCTTGTTGTGCAAACAATATCGAAAAAGAAAAAATGCTAAAAAGTAGAATAAATGATTTCATAATCTAAAATTGGTTAATTCACAAATATAAAATTTAAATTTTCAACCCCAATTTTCCCCTCACACGGCGCAAAACTTCATCTGCCACAACCGATGCGCGAATGGCGCCATTGTCCAAATAAGCGTCGAGTGAAGATTTATCATTCAATAATTCGTTGAATTTCGCACGAGCTGTCGCATAATTGTCCAATAAAACTTCCAGCAAAGCATTTTTCGCGTGGCCATAACCATAACCGCCATTCAGGTAATTCTGACGCATTTCTTCGGTTTGTTCAGGCGTTGCCACCAATTTATACAAAGCAAAAACGTTATCAGTATCGGGATTTTTGGGATCTTCCAGCGGTGTGCTGTCGGTCTGGATGGACATCACTTGCTTTTTCAATTGTTTTTCAGGCAAGAAAATATTGATAAAATTATTTCGGGATTTGCTCATTTTCTGACCATCCACACCGGGAACGAGCATTACATTTTCATCGATTTTGGCTTGGGGCAATACAAAAGTTTCGCCCATTTGGTGGTTAAATCTTTCGGCTACATCGCGCGTGATTTCGAGATGTTGGAGTTGGTCTTTTCCTACCGGAACGATGTCTGCATCGTAGAGTAATATATCGGCCGCCATCAAAATCGGATAGGTAAAAAGTCCCGCATTTACGTCGGACAAATAATCCTGTTTGTCTTTAAATGAATGCGCCAATGTCAATCGCTGAAAAGGAAAGAAATTCAGCAAATACCACATCAATTCTGAAACCTGAGCCACGTCTGATTGACGGTAAAAAACCGCTTTTTCCGTATCGAGTCCCAGCGCCAACCAAGTTGCTGCTACTTCATAGGTGTTTTGTTTCAACACTTCAGGATCTTTGATTTGAGTCAAAGCATGAAGATCTGCGATGAAGATAAAGGAATTGTCGTTTGCGGAATTCGCCATCTCAATCGCCGGAGCAATCGCTCCCAAAATATTTCCTAAATGTGGTGTTCCCGTGGCTTGAACGCCGGTTAAAACTCTTGGCATCATTTTAAATTTTGAATGTTGAATTTTTGAATTTACTATTAAACCGCATTTTCACGGTCAAATTTATTCACTTTTTTATGTACCAAAATGGTCATGAACGGAACGAACGCAAACATCAACACAAAGGCCATTTCTTCCCAGTCCCATTTGTAATATTTTTTTACCAAAAAGGCAAACAATACATACCCCATAAAGGCAACGCCATGAAATAGCCCGATGGGAAACATCAAAGGAGTTTCAGGATCTACACCGTATTTTACCGGCATGGCGATACAAAAAAGCAAGATACAACTGATGAATTCTAAAATACAGAAAAACTTGAAATATTTTTTCAAAGATTGTTCGTTCATGTTAAAAATTTGGCGCAAAGATAAGTTTCTCCTTAGATTTCTACCCCATCATTAAATCTTATATTTGTCAAATTTTTGAAATATAAACCATATGAGAGTTTCATTTTTTACTATACTTGTTTTTTTATTATCAATCTTCTCTTCTTCTCAAACCCAAGATTTAGAAAATTTAGCTGATGGAGAAATGGTCTATGCTGATATTTTATATGACTCTGACCATAATCTTTACGGCTATATTTACTTTTTTGACCAAGGAAAAATTGATGCTGAAAACAAACAGTTTGAGTATATTTTACTGGACCGAAACCTCAATAAAGTTGCCAATGGAACTTATCAAGAAAAAAACTATGATGGAATTTCTTCCGACTTTTTTGATTGTACTTTCATGGGCGAGCACATCATTTTTTCCAAATATTACATACGGAAATATGAAGTGCTTTTGACTTTCAATCGGATCATTTCGCTGAAAGACAAATCGGTTTCGAAAGAATTCATCTTTGAAAACAATGAATTTCGTGATTTGAACATTACCGCAAACCAATTGAAAGATTATAAAAATGCGGAATCTATCAACATTACGTATGCTTTTAACCATAAAGACCTGAACGGATTTTTTGTATCTGAAAACAATAAAAAACGGAAACATTTTTATCAGGACAAAGATTTGAAGATTTACGATTCAGACAAAAACCTGAAATGGGCATATGTCTACAACGAAAATGGAAGCAAAAAAGACTGGAATGCATTTCGGGTGTTGAACATGAATGAAGGTCTGATCTTAGGTGGACTTTCTCATTTTGCCAATGAAACTTGGATCGACAGTTTTAAAATAGTCGGACTGGAAATGGAAACAGGTCAAAAACGGTTCAAATATGAATTGGAAAATAAAAACGCTGCTTATAGCCATTCTGTAAACATCCGCTATTTTGGTGATAAAATCTACATCGTCGGGAATTATAGCCCCTACTCTAAAGATGATTTTAATTGGATGAAAAATTTGGGTATTTACCAAGTTGTTTTGGATCAAAATGGAAACGAAATTACTAGAAAATACCATCCTTGGTCTGAAATTGCAAAAAATATGGAAGCCAATAAGTATGGTGTAGTAGAAAAAGGATACTATCTGTCACCGAAGAAATTTTTCATCATGAAAGACGGTTCATTTGTTTATTTGGCGGAGAAATTTAAAGGTGTCAACTCTAACTACACTTCTACCAAAACACTTGATTTCGTGTTATTTAACTTTGACAATGAAGGGAATTTCAAAGAAAATCATACCATAGAAAAAGACAAAACGAAATGGGCGCAAAACGATTATTTGTTTCATCAATACATCAAAGACAATTCGGGCGTGGTTTTCTTTTTCCGCGACCATAAAAAGGATGGTGAAACGAAAGATAAAAATTGGGTTTTGGGTATCAATACCGTCATCAATACTGAGTTCAAACAAGAGTTGGTCCCCATGTCATCTGATGATTTTTTCATCCAACCCATTCCTGCAAAAGAAGGGTATATTTTGCTTCGCGAATTCAACAAAAAAAGTGAATTTGACCAATTGCGATTGGAACGTTTGAATTATTAGATTTCGGTTTTCGAATAAAAATCGGCAATCGTTTTCAGTTCATCCAAATTTAAATTCCACATAAAACTGAGGAATTGCTGATAACTTTCAGACTGTTCTGGAGGATTTACGGTTTCCAAATAGCGATTCAAACGGTATTGTTTGCGGGCTTCATAGACTTTTTCAAAACTCTTTGCCAACCAATATTTATAGAACCTTTCGTCCAATCCTTCTTCCAGCCGAAGCAGTGAAATAAAAATGGCCATACCATATTGTTTGAGAAAAAACAGATTGGGCACTTCTTCCCAATTGGCGGTGTTTTGCAATTCCACAAAATTTTCACTTGGGTTTTTAGGTGGAGAAATGGTTTTCAACTCAGGGAAATTCTTTTGCAAAGCGGTGATTCTTTCCATCGCTTCAGGATGAGAAGAAATGGAGTCTTTGTCTATTTTTTCTTCGAATTTAGAATAATCATATTGAGAAAAATCTTCCATTTCCAACCAGCTTTCCTGAAAAGTTTGTTCGGGCAAATCAAAATATTTCAAATAAATTTCCTTTGGTAAACCTGCAGGTTTTATCGTATCATAGCGTTGTAAAAGTTTAAATGCATTGATAAATTCATCGCTTTTGAATTTCGCTTTTTGAAAATAAACAAACCCAAGTGAATCGGCTTCTTTTTCCTGAATTCTGCGGTTGGCTCCTTCTTCATACAAAAGGTTTTGCATCAGCTGAAATGCTTGTGAATTTTGTCCAACTTTTACTTGTTTGATCGATTTTATTTTGGATTTGTATTTCCCTGAAATATCGTCATCTATTTGTTTGATTTGGCTGTTTAGGACATGTTTCAAAACATGATGCGCGATTTCATGTGCGATGATAGAAGCGATTTGGTCTTCATTTTCAAGAAATTTAAAACTTCCCATATTCATCACCAAAGTTCCGTCCGGAAGTGCATATGCATTCACGTTTGGATGTTTTGAAATCAAAATTTTGATGTCTTTTGGGATTTCCGGATTTTGGGCTTGAAGCTCTTGAACGATTTCTTCCAAAAGGTCTTGAAATTTGGCATCTTTCACATAAATTCCATCTTCAATTTCTTTTATAAAATCGTCTTGAAAACTTTGAAAAGCATTTAACAATTCACTCTTCTTTTTTCCTTGATAATTGTTTTTTAAATCTGCATTATAATGATCAAATATGGACTCATAACTCGATTTTAACTCCGAACGAAAATCAGCATCTGCTGTATCAATTGGCGAATAATCCTGTGCAGAAATTTGTAAAGAAATTCCTATTAAAATAAAAATAATGCATGATTTCAATTTTAATTCTTTCATATCAAACAATCAAAAAAGTTATCAAAGAATAAATCATCAGGACCATAATAAATAAGAAAAAATTCATCCCAAACAATACAAATCCTTTCATTCTTGAAACTGCCTTGTTTTCCAGATATACTTTACTGTGTGCTCTGAAAAAATAGAAGAAAGAATAGATAGCTGAAATAACAAACAACGAAATGATTATAAAGTCAAAGAAAACCGACCATGAAGGAATTAGCATTGAAATTCCTCCAAATATCCAATCCAAAATTATATTCAAAGTAATCAAGAAGAGTAAAAATGAAAAATAATACAACGTAAAAACACCGTGATCATAATACAACCATTTCTTTTTGCCGTGTATCAACCAAAGTAAAAAAGCAAAAATCGGCAGATAGAAAAATAATGCTTTGGGCAGATTTTGAACAAAGGTTTCCCATCCTTTTTTCCATAAATTTTCATTTTCTTCATAATGACGATGACGGATTTCTACTATTTTCCTCATCAATTTTTTAGAAGCCCATCCCGGTTTGTTTTTTTCGGACAAGTTATTATCGATAGAATCAAGCTGCTCTACCGTCCGAACGTTTTTATAAGGACCTATGTTGATTCCGTTTTTTGAAAACAAACGGTCATCCACACTTTTTCCGACAAGAACAGCAACTGAATCTGTCTGATTTTCATTTAGGCCAATTCCTGCCAAAGTTCCTTTAAAAATATCGTATTCGAGTTCGGGAATTTTTTGATTGGGAGGCAAACTATTTTGGATGGAATCCAATTCTTTGACAGATTTTGCAAAAACACCCGTTTTCACTTCAATTCCTTCAAATTCATCCTCTTGTGTAATGGCATTTTGAATATAATTCTCCGTATTTTCATGTTCGAAATCGGGCAATAAATAGGGAAGAAAAAAAGCAGCAAAACTCACAAAAATATAGAGTTTCACAGGCGGCATATAGGTTTTCCGTTTTCCATCGAGATAGTCTCTGATGATTTTCCCGGGACGGAAAAACAAAGTTTTCATCGTTTTCCAAAATCCGCTGTCATAGTGTACAAAATCTTCCGCAAAATGAGTAAATAAATAATGAAAAGAAGGCCGATTGATAGAATTTTCCTGTCCACATTTGGGGCAGAAACGTTGTTCAACAGTTTCTCCACAGTTCAAACAGTTCTTTTCCTTACGAAGTTGGTGATGGGACATGGTCGAATAATTGAACCCAAAAATAAGGAATTGGCAGAAAAAAACCTCGAAGGGATTGAATTCCTTCGAGGTTTAAATATATTGTTCCAATAATTTAATTGAACACTTTATTTCGAAATAATATCACAATGGCTCCTCCAACCGTAATAGAAGCATCTGCCACATTGAAAATATAAGAGAAAAATTCTTTTCCGCCTACAATTGGAACCCATTCCGGCCAGTCAAAAAGCGGAAAATAAAACATGTCGACTACACTTCCCTGAAGAAATCCTGAATAACCTGAGAAATCGGCTTTTGAAATTCCGGCATAACCATCCCAAGCAGCCATTTGTTCGTTCCAAGTCATTCCCGTATCGAAAATCATCCCGTAAAAAAGTCCGTCGATGAGATTCCCAATCGCTCCGGCAAAAACCAATGCCATTCCGATTTTGAAATAATTGTTGTTGCGAAGTTTGATGTTTTTCCAGATGAACCAACCGATTCCGCCGATCAGCAAAATTCTCAATATCGACAAAACAATTTTCCCGGTCAGTCCACCAAACTCAGCGCCATACGCCATTCCCGGATTTTCCACAAATTTCAATTGAAACCATGGAAAAACCTCCACTCCTTCGCCGAGATGGAAATTTGTTTTGATGTAAAATTTTAAAAGCTGGTCGATCATCAACACGACCAGCACAATGATGCCTACTTTCTTCAAACCTCCGGATTAACGTTGCATATTTTTGGCTTCTATGCTTAAAGTTGCATGCGGAACCAGTTTCAATCGTTCTTTGTTGATCAATTTTCCGGTCACACGACAAATGCCGTAGGTTTTGTTTTCGATGCGGACCAAAGCATTTTTTAAATCGCGGATGAATTTCTCCTGACGAGCTGCTAACTGAGCGTTTTGCTCTTTGCTCATCGTTTCAGAACCTTCCTCAAACGCTTTGAAAGTCGGCGATGTATCATCGGTCCCGTTATCCAAACCATTCATAAAAGTTTCTTTGATCAATTCATAATCGCGCTCTGCTTTATCCAATTTATCTTGAATGATATCACGAAATTCTTTTAATTCCGCATCAGAATATCTTGTTTTTTCTTCTGTCATAGCTTTACGTTTTTGAAATCGAAATTTCCGTTACTAAATCATCTATTTCTATCTGCGTTCCACCCTGTATTTCAGCTGCAATTTCCAACTCATCGGTCAGGGTTTCCGAGCAAATATAATCTTTATTTTGAATTATTGCATTTTCTAATTTATCCTCTTTTTTAACAACCAATTTGATGCGATCTGTCAGCTCCAAACCGGTGTCCTTACGTAAATTCTGAATTCGGTTGACCAATTCTCTTGCAATCCCCTCAGAAATCAAATCTTCATTTAACTGAATATCAAGCGCTACCGTCAGATTTGAATTCGAAGCAACCGTCCAGCCCGGAATATCTGAAGTCGAAATTTCAAAGTCTTCTAATTCTAATTCCAAAGTAGAAGCTCCTATGTTCAATTGGATTTTTCCATTTTTCTCCAATTCAAGGATGTCTTCGTTTTTCAATCCTGCTGTCGCTTGCGAAATCGCTTTCATATCCTTTCCGTATTTCGGCCCTAAAGTCTTGAAATTCGGTTTGATGCTTTTCACCAACAAATGCGAAGCTTCTTCGTTGGTCAACAACTGGATTTCTTTCACATTCACCTCTTGTTTCAACAATTCGGAAACCGATTCCAAACGGCTCTTCATCGTTTCATCCAAAACCGGAATGATCACTTTCTGCAAAGGCTGACGCACTTTGATGTCCGCTCCTTTTCTTAGCGACAAAATCATCGTAGTCGCCAATTGCGCCAAATGCGTTCTCGCTTCCAACTCATTGTTGATCATGGATACATCAGCCTTAGGGAAATAAGCCAAATGAACGGATTCAAAATCATTTTTCCCGGTGGCTTCATTTAAATCTTTGTACAATTTTTCCGCAAAAAACGGCGCAATCGGTGCGATTAAAATCGCTACATTTTCCAAAACAGTATACAAAGTTTGGTAAGCAGAAATTTTGTCTTTTTCATATTCGCCTTTCCAGAAACGTCTTCTACTCAAACGCACATGCCAATTGCTCAAATTGTCGATGACAAATTCTTGTATCGCTCTCGCCGCACGAGTTGGTTCATAATCGGTATAAAATTCATCTACTTTTTTGATCAGTGAATTCAATTCCGACAAAATCCATCGGTCTAATTCCGTTCTTTCTGCTACCGGAATTTCTGTTTCTGCATACTTAAATCCGTCCACATTGGCATAAAGCGCAAAGAACGAATAAGTGTTGTAAAGCGTTCCGAAAAATTTACGACGAACTTCATCCACTCCTGCAATATCAAATTTCAAATTTTCCCAAGGTTGCGCATTGGAAATCATGTACCAACGCGTCGCATCCGGCCCGTAAACCGCCAAAGTTTCAAAAGGATCTACCGCATTACCGAGTCGTTTGGACATTTTCTGACCATTTTTATCGAGCACCAATCCATTGGAAACCACATTTTTATACGCCACACTATCAAAAACCAAAGTTCCGATCGCATGCAAAGTATAGAACCATCCGCGGGTTTGGTCCACACCTTCAGCGATGAAATCAGCCGGGAAAGCCCCACCATTTTCAATCCAATCTTTATTTTCGAAAGGGTAATGAAATTGACTGTAAGGCATCGATCCTGAATCAAACCAAACATCGATCAAATCCGACTCTCTTTTCATCGCTTTGCCGGAATCAGAAACCAAAATGATTTCGTCGACGATATTTTTATGCAGGTCAATTTTTGCATAATTCTCTTCCGACATATTCCCAACTTCAAATCCTTCAAAAGGGTTGGAAGTCATGAAGCCTACATCGATTGATTTTTGGATTTCATGCATCAATTCTTCTACCGAACCGATGATGATTTCTTCCGATTTATCTTCTGAACGCCAAATCGGCAAAGGAATTCCCCAATATCTTGATCGAGACAAATTCCAATCGTTTGCATTTTCCAACCAATTCCCAAATCGTCCTTCTCCCGTCGCTTTTGGTTTCCAGTTGATGGTTTTGTTCAATTCTGCCATTCGTTCCCGAACGGAAGTGATTTTGATGAACCAAGAATCGAGTGGATAATATAAAATTGGTTTGTCCGTCCGCCAACAATGCGGATAATTGTGTTTGTATTTTTCGACTTTAAAAGCCTTGTTTTCTTCTTTTAGTTGAATAGCGATTTCAACATCTACCGATTTTTCCGGCGCTTCGCCATCATTGTAATATTCGTTCTTCACATATTTCCCACCGTAACCTTCCGGTAGTTGATCAATGAATTTCCCTTGCAAATTGACAAGCGGAACTGGGTTTCCATTTTCATCCAAAACCAACATCGGTGGAACGCCGTGTTCTTTGGCAACTTTGGCATCATCTGCTCCAAAAGTCGGTGCCGTGTGTACGATTCCGGTTCCATCTTCTGTTGTAACGAAATCACCCGAAATCACTTGAAAAGCTTTATCCGCATCTTCAAAAGGAGTTGCCCATGGCAAAAGTTGTTCGTATTTGATTCCGACCAAATCGGATCCTTTGAAAGTTTCCAAGATTCTATAAGGGAATTTTTTGTCTCCTTCTTTGAAATTCTCAAAATCGGAAGATTCATTGGATTCAACATAATTTTTCCCAAAAACCGAATTCAATAAAGGTTTTCCTAAAATCACTTTCTGTGGACGAAAGGTGTATTGGTTAAATGTTTCGACCAATACATATTCGATTTTCGGTCCGACGGTCAAAGCGGTGTTGGAAGGCAAAGTCCAAGGAGTGGTCGTCCAAGCCAGAAAATAAACATCACCATCGATTCCTTTCAAGAAATCAGAAGTTTCTTTATCGGCTTTGAATTGGGCAACTATGGTCGTATCGGTCACATCCCGATAAGTTCCAGGTTGGTTCAATTCGTGAGAAGAAAGCCCAGTCCCGGCTTTTGGCGAATAAGGTTGAATCGTATAGCCTTTGTAAATCAAACCTTTGTCGTAAATCTGTTTCAACAACCACCAAACCGACTCCATGTATTTGGGTTCGTAAGTGATATAGGGATCTTGTAAATCGACCCAATAACCCATTTTTTGCGTCAAATCATTCCAAACATCTGTATAGCGCATGACCGCTTCCCGACAGGCTTTGTTATAATCTTCTACCGAAATTTTCTTCCCGATGTCTTCTTTGGTTATGCCCAATTCTTTTTCCACGCCTAACTCGATTGGAAGCCCATGCGTATCCCAACCGGCTTTACGGTGAACTTGTTTTCCTTTCAGCGTTTGGTAACGACAAAAAATATCTTTGATCGCTCTCGCCATGACGTGGTGAATCCCGGGCATTCCATTTGCGGAAGGTGGCCCTTCATAAAACACAAAGTTTTCCTGACCTTCGCGCGTGGAAACACTTTTTTCAAAGATTTGGTTTTGGTTCCAATCTTGGAGAACGTCTTCGGCAATTTGTACTAAATCTAACTGTTTGTATTCTTTGAAATTCTTGCTCATAGATCAATCTTACAACCTTAATTTTTAAAGGTTTGCGAATGTACAAAAATTCAAAGAATTGTGTTGAATAAATTGGGAAAAAGCGATTGATTCTTCTTATAATTTCTTCCAATCTTGATTCTTCCTGATTTCATAAAGTTTATCGTATAAAATTGATAAACCATAAGTTCCGATTAAACCATAATCTCGAATTTCTTTGATTTTTCCGTTGTCATAATGAATTTTCAAAATCGCTGTTTGGTCATCAGTCCAATTAACCGCATAGTTTTCTTCCAGATTTTCAAAGTCTATATAATTTAGGATATCAATTAATTCATTCCAATTTTCTTGTCTTAAAATTGTTAGGAAATTTCCTTCTTCATCGTTGGAGTTTATCCTCAATTCATCATTAAAATTATAGGCAAGTGCTTTAAATTCTGATTTTTTATTTTGAAGAAGTGTAAGTTTAAAAACTGGACAAGTACCAAAACAACCACTCGTTTCAAATTCGATTTGAGTAATTTGATGTTCAATCCGATTTTCATTCAATTCGACAAAATCATTGAATTTATAAGTCAATAATTTCTTGTCCAATTTCTCATCATTATTAAAGCCTCCATATAATTCAATAATTGAATGATTTTTTAATCTAGGAAAAACAAAAGCATTATAATCTTGGGTTAATTTTTTCAATTCCAATAAGTCATTTTCAAAACTCATAACTACATAAATACTAAAATCATAGTACTCACCTATTACCAACAGATCCGTCAATTGATTTCCATCAAAATCCGCCTTGTAAAAGGATTTATCAATCCCCAAAGAATCGGCAATTTTTTGAGGTATCTCATAGTTATAAATAACATCATTTTTATAATCAGAATACTTTTTAACAACAAAATTTCTATCTTTATCTTTAATCAAACTATTGATCAAATGTTCTGCGTCTTTCTCTGATTGAATACTATCGATTTTGGTAAGAATTTTTGGTTGAAATTCAAAGATTTTGGAATTTGTTTTTGAAGCAATTTTTTCCTTTTTTCCGCAACTAAATAAAGTGAAAATGAATAGAATAATCAGAATTCTCATTTTGAAGTTTTCTTTAAAAGTAATAAAATCAAATTTCTTCTCTTGAAAACTGTGTATAATTCCGCCACTTTTCAAAAAGCTGTACCATATCTTCCGGCATCGGTGCTTCAAAAAACATGCGTTCACCTGTAACCGGATGATCAAATCCTAAGGTTTTGGCGTGAAGTGCTTGTCTTGGACAGATTTGAAAACAATTTTCTACGAATTGTTTGTATTTGGTAAAAGTCGTTCCTTTCAGGATTTGGTTTCCGCCATAGCGATCATCATTAAAAAGCGGATGACCGATGTGTTTGAAATGCGCACGGATCTGATGAGTACGTCCAGTTTCCAATTTACATTCGACAAAAGTCACATAGAGAAATTTTTCCAACGTTTTAAAATGGGTAATCGCCGGTTTCCCTTGACTTCCATCTTCAAAAACAGCCATTTGCATTCGGTCTTTTAAATGTCGTCCTATATGACCTTCGATCGTCCCTTTTTCTTCTTCCAAATTCCCCCAAACCAATGCATCATAGAGCCGATCTGTGGTTCTGGCTTTGAATTGAGAAGTCAAACTTTGCATGGCTTGTTCGGTTTTAGCGATGACCAAAAGTCCGCTTGTATCTTTGTCGATTCGATGCACCAATCCGGGGCGTTCCAATTCTGCTGACATTGATGGTAAGTTCTCAAAATGAAATTTTAGAGCATTGACGAGCGTTCCTTTGTAATTCCCATGTCCGGGATGCACGACCATTCCGGGTTCTTTGTTGATGACCACTACCGAATCGTCTTCATAAACGATATTGATCGGCAAATCTTCCGCGATGATATCAACCACTCTCGGCGGTTCTTCCAGCATGACCTTGATTTCGTCACCGGGTTTTACTTTATAATTGGATTTTACGGGAATTCCGTTGACCAGAATTTGACCGTTGTCGGCTGCGGTTTGGATTTTGCTTCGGGTGGTAGCTTCGATAAAATTCATCAAATACTTATCGATCCGCAAAGGACTTTGTCCTTTTTCGACATTGATGGAAAATTGTTCAAACCCAAATTGATTTTCACTCATATCAATCTATTTCAACTCCTTCGGGTTGTGCTTCAGTTACCTTTACAGGTGGAGCTTGAGGCGTTCCGGCATCTGATGTTGATTGCTCTACTGATTTTTCTTTTAACCTCAGATCATCTGCATATTGAGCCGCCGCAATGGAATCATTTTCAAAGTTACGGTACTGTTTGTCGAGCACCCTTACCACGGATTGTAAGTCTTTCGGATCTTTTTCCGAAACCCATAAATCTACTGGAAGTCCTTGGTCATAATTGTCTCCCGGAAGTGGATATTGATAATAAATGCGAAGCAAAGCACTGTCTGATACGATACCATCTACATTAAGTCGACCGACTTCAAAACGATTGGCTTCGATCGATGAGCGACCTTGATCCAGTGTCATCCCGATTAAATTGGCCATATCGATTCCATATTCCAATCCTTTCCCCAGCACCAAATCTACTTTTGTAAACCTCGGCAATGCTGCATCTTTTGAGATTTGTTTTCCTTGAAACATCACGCGCAGAACTGCATCTTTGGCTATATCTGGCTCGTAAATCGTATCGCCTACCTCCAATCCGGCTAATTTTAATTGCGTAAAAGCTAAACGTTTGGATTTTCCAATAATATCCGGCAAACTAGTTGACCTCCAGCCTTTTGGATTGGATTTAATGAAGATTTTTCTACCTTCTTTTACTCTAAAACCTTTTTGAGGATAAAAATCCAGTACTGCCAATGGCGCTTTGGCCGAATCAAATTTGACACTGTCTATTTCATAAGTTAAATCCAAACTATCGAGTGTTTTCATCGCTTCTTGAATATTCATGACGGATAAATCGGGGATTTCAATTTCCTCATCATGATTGGTATAGGTATTTAACCAAACTTTAAATATGAAATGATACAAACCAAAACAAGCAACTCCCATCAAAAGGATACTTACCCAGAATTGCCATTTGGTGAATGTTTTGAAGAATTTCACGCGGTTCTTTTTTTATAAATTAATTTGTAAAATCAAATGGATTTCTATTACAAATTCAAGTCACAAACTTACATATTTTTTTAATCCCTCTTACCGGAACGGATTTCAATTAGAAAAAATTGTTCCAAATTATATTTGAAATCCCTCAACCGCCCTATTTCTGTTTTAGAAAAAAAAAATTCTGGTTTCAGTTTTCCAATTTCAACTTATCTTTGAATTCTTAAGTTTTAATTTATGTTAAATGTTGCGGTTGTAGCTGGTGGATATTCAGACGAATGGATCGTTTCTCTTAAAAGTTGCGAGTTGGTTTACCAAAGTCTGAATCCTGAAAAGTACAAAAAAACCCGGGTTAGAATATTAAAAGAAGGATGGTATGCTGAAATCGATGGTGAAAAGTTTCTGATTGACAAAAAAGATTTCAGTTTTACAAGAGAAGGAGAAAAAGTAAATTTTGATTGCGTTGTCAATATCATCCATGGAACGCCCGGCGAAGATGGTTACATGCAGGCTTATTGGGAATTGATCGGACTTCCTTATACCGGTTGTAATTTTTATCAGTCTGCGCTGACATTCAACAAAAAAGACTGTATCGCCGTTTTGGAAAAATATGGAATTCCGCATGCCAAATCGGTCTACATAAATGAAAATACACCTTATTTTATAGATGAAATCATAAAAACAGTCGGACTACCTTGTTTTGTAAAACCCAACCAATCTGGATCGAGTTTGGGGATTTCAAAAGTAAAAACCATCGAAGAATTTGAACCGGCATTAAAAAAAGCTTTTAAAGAAGATAAAGAAGTATTGGTCGAATCCTTTTTAGATGGCATGGAAGTTTCGGTCGGCGTGATCCGGCACCAAAACAAAACCAAAGTTGTCGGCATTACAGAAATCGTGAGTCACAATGAATTTTTTGATTACGAAGCCAAATATGAAGGCGCTTCTGAGGAGATCACACCAGCCAGATTGGATGCTGTTACCACAAAGCAAATCGAGGAAATTGCCGCAAAAGCCTACGAAAGTTTGCAAATGACCGGAATTTCCCGTTCTGAATTCATCATCGTTAACGGAATTCCTCATTTTTTGGAAATGAATACGCTTCCGGGGTTTTCACCGGCAAGTATTTTTCCGCAACAAGCCCGACATGCAGGACTTGAATTAGAAGATTTATTTGACAGCGAAATAGAAATTGCACTTAACCGTAAAAATTTATGGAACGAATAGCCGTTTTCCCGGGATCTTTTGACCCGATTACTTTAGGACATTACGATATCGTTGAAAGAGCTGTTCCGCTTTTTGATCAGATCATCGTAGCAATTGGTCAAAATGCACAAAAAAACTATATGTTTTCATTGGAACAACGAAAAAAATGGCTCGAAGACTCCTTCAAACCCTTTCCAAATGTCCGAGTTGACATTTATGAAGGTCTGACTGTGGATTATTGTAAGAAAATGGGTGCGAATTTCATTTTGAGAGGCTTGCGAAACCCCGCAGACTTTGAGTTTGAAAAAGCCATCGCACACACCAATAGGGCGATTACAAAAAAAGACATCGAAACCGTATTTTTATTAACCTCTTCCGGAAAATCCTACATCAGTTCGAGCATCGTCCGGGATGTTTTAAGAAACGGAGGTAATTATGAAATTCTGGTTCCGAAAGAAGTTCGCATCTGATTTAACCCGTGGTGCATCCTTAAATTAGAATTTTGTCATGATTTTTGATGGTTCCACATCAAAAATATACGCCAATATGTTTATAATACAAATTCAAATTACCTTGGGCAATGCCCAAGGCTACCAACATAAAACTCCTATAGAGTTTTTTCTTGTTTAAATTATTAAATCAGGGCCTAATAATGCACTTCTTAATTTATAAATCCAAACTCAATTGAGTCGGTAAGAGTTTAAATGATTTTCTGTGATGTTCCGTAATTCCGTATTCTTTTATAGCCTCCCTGTGTACCATAGTGGGATATCCTTTGTTTTTCTTCCAATTGTAAACCGGAAATTCTTCATGAAGTTCTTCCATGAATTCATCTCGATAGGTTTTGGCTAAAATAGAAGCTGCAGCGATATTTCTGTATTTCGCATCACCTTTTACGATGCATTGGTGCGGGATATTCTGATAAGGTTTAAAACGGTTTCCATCTACGATGATATGTTCCGGTTGAATTTTCAATCCTTCTAAAGCCAAATGCATGGCGAGAATACTGGCATTTAGAATATTGATTTCATCAATTTGCTTTGGTTCTACAAATGCCACAGAAAATGCAAGCGCATTTTGTTCGATATACAACCTTAATTCTTTCCTATTTTTCATGGTCAATTGTTTGGAGTCATTAACAAATTGATTGTCAAATGATTCTCCCAAAATTACTGCTGCAGCAAAAACCGGACCTGCCAAACACCCACGTCCTGCTTCATCGCATCCTGCTTCTAAAATGGCTTCGATAAATTGATTCTTCATAGGAATATTTCAAACTTTAACAACGATTTTTTTTACCGTTTAATTAAATAATTGTTAAATTAGCCTTATAAAACATTAAATTCTTTAACAAATGAGTACAAAGTTAAGAGGTTTACTTGTGCTATGTGGAATCCTTCTCGGAGGAATTTTATTTGCACAAGAGAAAACAGTTACAGGTACTGTGACTGATGCTTATGGTTTTGGCGTTCCGGACGCTAGTGTAACATCTTCTTCAGGACAAGAAGTTTTTACCGACATGGACGGGAACTATTCCATAACGGCAAATGAAGGTGATGTCTTAACCATCGAGGCATTAGGTTTAGATGTTTCAACTGTTACGGTTGGAGCAAGTGACATTTACAATGCTACACTAAGAGAAAGTGGAGCCATTGAGTTAGAAGGAGCTGTAGTAACGGCTTTAGGTATTACAAGAGACAAAAAATCTTTGGGTTATGCGACGCAGGAAATCAGTGGGGAAGAAATTTCCAAAACACCAGTTTCGAATTTTGCAGATGCATTATCTGGAGAAATTGCAGGATTGGACATCACATCATCTGGAACGATGGGTGGATCAACCAATATCATCGTCAGAGGTTACAAATCCATTACAGGAAACAACCAGGCATTGATTGTAGTTGATGGTACACCGATCAACAACAACACTTATAACCCTGTAGATCAACAAAGAGGACGTGGAGGTTATGATTATTCCAATGCTGCATCTGACATCAATCCAAATGACATTGAAAGTGTCAATGTATTGAAAGGCGCTGCAGCAACTGCCTTATATGGCTCTCGCGGTGCTAATGGTGTCGTGATGATTACGACAAAATCAGGTAAAAGAAACAAGGGCATAGGAGTTGAGGTTAACTCAAGTGTTTTTGTTGGTGCAGCTGATAAAGAAACTTTACCAAAATACCAGAAACAATATGGGGCTGGATATGGTCCTTATTACGCAAGTGACAATGGATACTTTGGGCTTTCTGATGTAAATGGAGATGGTGTACTAGATTTAACGACACCATTTACAGAAGATGCTTCTTATGGAGCTGCTTTTGATCCAAATTTGATGATTTATCAATGGAATTCCATTTATCCACAATTGCCAACTTACAGACAAGCCTCTCCTTGGGTGGCAGGTCAAGAAGATCCAAACTATATTTGGAATATTTCTGAAACATACACTAACTCCGTTGCTTTTAGTGGAGGGAATGACAAAGGTGCATTTCGATTAGGCTTTACCAACTTTACGCAAAATGGAAACTTGGTCAACAGCAAATTATTAAGAAACTCTTTGGACTTTAGTGGAGATTACTCTTTTACAGATGAGTTAACAGTGAGTGCAAACATTTCCTATGTAAACAACTCTGGAAAAGGTAGAGTTGGGACAGGCTACGAAGGAAATAACCCGATGCAATCATTCCGTCAGTGGTGGCAAACCAACGTAGACATGAGACAGCAAGAAGCTGCATTTTTACTAACTGGCCAGAACATCACTTGGAATCCTAGATCTGCTACTGATTTAAGACCAATTTATACTGACAACTATTTTTGGAACAGAGCAAATAATTACCAAACTGATGATCGAAACAGATATTTTGGTAATGTTGGAGTTAATTATGAATTCAATGACTGGATCAGTTTGCTAGGGCGTTTTGCATTTGACAACTATGATGAAACCCGCGAAGAGCGTATTGCTGTAGGTTCAGCTGGAGGAGCTACCGCATATGTTGGAGAATATTCTCTTTTCAAACAAACTGTAAGTGAAAACAACTATGATTTGATCTTAAATATCAACAAAGACCTTACAGATAACATTAATTTGGATGCAAATGCCGGATGGAACTTAAGAGTAACTGATAGAAATGGATTTATCGGCACAACAAATGGTGGTTTACAAGTTCCAGGACTATATACTTTGGACAATTCTATCAATCCACTTGGGGCCAGTGATATGCAACAATATCGATGGAGAAAGATGGTTGATGGTATGTTTGCAAGAGCAAGTGTAGGTTTTTACAGAACTTTCTTTGTTGAGGGATCGATAAGAACCGACAGATCATCTGCATTACCTAAAAATGACAATCGTTATTCATACTGGTCTGCTTCCGGAAGTTTTGTGTTCTCTGAACTGATAGATGGTGATTGGTTAAACTTCGGTAAATTAAGAGGAAATTACGCTAAAGTTGCCAATGATTTAGATCCATTAAATGTTTATAACATTTACAACTTGAACACATCCTTTGGTTCAATTTCTTCTGGATCAAATCCAGCTGTTTCCAACAATCCAAATTTATTACCTGAAACTACTGGTGGATATGAATTAGGTTTAGAAATGGCCATGTTCAAAAATCGTGTGAGTTTTGATGTTTCCTATTATGACAATGAAACAGAGGATTTGTTGACCCAAATAGTCACAACAGGTGCAATAGGCGCTACAGGTGCTTGGGCAAATGTTGGAAGTGTGAGAAACAAAGGTATTGAAGCAAGTTTAACCCTAACTCCAATAAGATCCAACAGTTTCACATGGGACATCATTGCGAACTTTGCCAAAAATACAAGTGAAGTAACACAACTTGCAGGGGATAGTGAGTATTACCCATTGACATCTTTCCAAGGTGGAGTTGAATACGGTGCTTGGTTAAATCAACCACTGGGTGTACTAGTTGGAACCAACTACGTTTATGATGAAAACGGAAATAAAGTAGTAGGTGAAGACGGATTCTACCTAACTGAAGCAGGTCAAATCATCGGAGACACCAATCCTGAATGGACAGGAGGTTTGAAAAATAGACTTTCTTATAAAAATTTAACCTTGAGCTTTTTGATTGACGTACAACAAGGTGGAGATGTTTTCTCATTGGATACATGGTACGGTTACCAAACAGGTATTTATGATTTCTCCGCTGGTCTAAATGATTTAGGAAATCCAATCAGAAATAGTCTTGAAAATGGTGGTGGAGTTATCCTTCCTGGTGTAAAAGAAGATGGCTCTACAAATGACATCCGCGTAGGAGCTTCTGACGATACCAATCCATTTGGTTACGGTGGTGCACCAAGAGCAGCTCACGTTTATGATGCCTCTTTTGTGAAATTGAGAAATGTAACCCTATCTTACGATCTTCCAGAAAGTTTAATAAAAAATACTTTTATCCAAAAGTTCACCATTTCTGCAATCGGAAGAAACCTTTGGATCATCCACAAAAACGTTCCTTACTCTGACCCAGAAGCTGGATTGAGTGCAGGTAACTTTAGAGGATATCAATCAGGTGCATACCCTACAATTCGTGAAATAGGAGCTAGTATAAAAGTTGAATTTTAAAATAAAGAACAAATGAAAAAATACATAATAGCAATAGGAATAGCTACAGGAATTATGTCCTGTTCTGATGATTATTATGATTCCCTAAATGTGGATCAAGACAATCCATCTGATGTTCCAGCAAGTTTTTTGGTCACAAGTGCAACGACTAGTTTATTTGACCAAATGACAAGTACAAATGTTAATACAAATGTATTCCGCTTCTTTTCTCAGTATTTTACTACAACAACATATTTGGACGAACCCAATTATGATTTGAATACTCGAAATATTAACGGAAACCATTGGAATGAACTTTACACAGACGTATTGTACGATTTAAAAGATGCCAAAATAAAAGTTCAAAACGATGCAAACATTACAGAGGCGCAAAGAAACAACCAATTGGCTGTAATTGAAACTTTGGAAGTATATGCTTGGCAAATTTTGGTAGATACTTTTGGTAATGTCCCATACACTGAAGCATTACAAGGATTGGATAACACTTTCCCTGTTTATGATGATGCCGCAACCATCTATTCAGATTTAATCACAAGAATTTCCACTGCCATCAATATGTTCAATACTTCAGAAGGTGGATTTGGTAGTGATGACATCATTTATGGAGATAATATGAGTGCTTGGAAAAAGGCAGCTGCCTCATTGAAACTTCGTTTGGGAATGCAATTAAGCGATGTAAATCCTTCATTGGCTCAAACGACTATCTCTCAAGCAATTTCTTCAGGGGTATTTACCTCAAACGCGGACAGCTTTATCATCAACTATCTATCTGCAACGCCTTATTCAAACCCAGTTTATGATGATTTGGTGCTGAGTGGTAGACAAGACTTTCTTGCAGCCAATACCATTGTTGATTACATGAATGAACTAAGTGACCCAAGAAGACCAATGTATTTCGATCAAAATTTAGGGGATAATGTTTATTCTGGTGGAATTTATGGTACATCCAATAGCTATGACACATACACCCATCTAGGTGAGAAATTACATACTGCGACAACACCTGGCGTATTGATTGATTATGCTGAAATTGAATTCTTAATGGCCGAAGCTTTAGCAAAAGGACTAAGTGTACCTGGTACGATCGAGTCTCACTACAATGCAGGAATTATGGCCTCTATGGAATACTGGGAAGTAAGTGAAGCAGACATTACGACTTATATGGGAAGAGCAGATGTTGCTTATTCATCCGCACCTGGAACAGCAAAACAAAAAGTGGCCAAACAATTTTGGTTGGCAATGTTCAACAGAGGTTTTGAAGGTTGGAACGTATGGAGAAGATTAGATGCTCCAACTTTAAATGTTGCCGCACAGAGTGGTGACCCAGTTCCAACTCGTTACACATATCCCCTATCTGAGGCGAGTCTTAATGTAGAGAATTACAATGCCGCTGCATCTGCAATCGGTGGTGATGACCTAAATACCAAACTATTCTGGGACGTTAACTAATCATCTCGTTTATAGAATTTAATAAGAACCCTGCGAAAGCGGGGTTTTTATTTGCCCAATTCTTCCGTAACTTTGGAAACATGATTCCACCACTCGCAGAACGATTACGCCCAAAATCGCTGAATGAATTCATCAGCCAAAACCATTTGGTAGGGAAAAACTCCCCCATCCAAATGATGTTAAAGTCCGGGCATATCGCTTCCATGATTTTTTGGGGACCACCGGGAACCGGAAAAACGACATTGGCCAAAATCATTTCCGAACTTTCAAAACGTTCCTTTTTTGAACTCAGCGCCATCAATTCCGGCGTAAAAGAAGTTCGTGAAGTCATCGAAAAAGCCAAAAATCAGAACCTTTTTTCAGGTGAAAGCGCCCCTATTCTATTCATCGACGAAATCCATCGCTTCAATAAATCCCAACAAGATAGTTTGCTCGGTGCAGTGGAAAAAGGTTGGATTGTTTTGATTGGAGCTACGACTGAAAACCCAAGTTTTGAAGTCGTTCCGGCTTTGCTTTCCCGTTGTCAGGTTTACACATTGAATTCCCTGGAAAAATCGGATTTAGAAGAATTGATCCAAAACGCAATTCAGTCAGACGATGAATTGAAAAAGAAAAAAATTACGGTAAAAGAAACAGATGCTTTGCTTCGCTATTCCGGTGGTGACGCAAGGAAATTATTGAACGGATTGGAATTGGTCATCAATAGTTTTGAAAAAGATAAAATCATTTTGACCAATGAGTCCGTAACGAAATCCATTCAACAAAATCTGGCGATGTATGATAAATCCGGCGAAATGCATTATGACATCATTTCAGCTTTTATCAAATCCATCAGAGGTTCTGATCCAAATGCTGCGGTTTATTGGCTTGCACGAATGCTGGAAGGCGGAGAAGATTTGAAGTTCATCGCAAGACGGCTGTTGATATTATCATCAGAAGACATCGGAAATGCCAATCCAACAGCTTTGGTGATTGCCAACAATACTTTTCAGGCAGTCAATACCATCGGCTATCCCGAAGCCAGAATTATTTTGAGTCAATGTGCGGTTTATTTGGCAAATTCTCCTAAAAGCAATTCGACGTATGAAGCCATCGGAAAAGCCCAACAATTGGTTCGACAAACTGGTGATTTATCGGTTCCGCTTCATCTTCGAAATGCACCTACGAAATTGATGAAAGATTTGGATTATGGGAAAGATTATCAATATTCGCATTCCGGCGAAAATAATTTCATCGACCAAGAATTTCTACCGGAAGAAATCAAAGGAACTACTTTTTATGAACCCGGAATGAATTCGCGCGAGCAAGCCGACAAAGAATCGCTCAAGAAAAAGTGGAGAGGGAAGTATGGGTATTGAATAAGTGCCTAATCTATGTTAATTTCAATTGTCAGAAATTTTTTCTTTTCTAACGTCAATCTTAAAAACTCAAAAATCTGATTTAGATATTCAAAAGGAATTCCTGACCATTCGTGTTTTCCATTCAATGAAGTAAATAAAAAATAAGATTGATTCAGATTCTCATATTCTTCAACAATGGATCTGGAACCTTTTAGAACAAGATAACCTGCTTTATTTTTTTCACAAAAATGATGGGGATTGGTTTCATAAGGAACTGTTTTATCTTCAGCCCCATGAAAAAATACCGCCGGAATAGAATTAATCTTATCGATTTTTATTTCTGGAACTGCAGCACCAGCTAGCGAAATCAATCCCGCAAAGTTCACATCTTCATATTTCGAATCAAACCAATTTTCTTTCATAAAAATCGCATTTAGAATTCCCTCTGCTCCTGCACTACTTCCTCCTGCGATGACTTTTTCCGGATCAATTTTAAATTTCCCTCGGTTTCGAATTAAAAACTGAACCGCATCCAAATAGTCTTCCGATGCCTTTTGAAAAGTTTCCAATTTCACCTCTTTCGGACAATCACATCCAAATCCTTCTTTCGTTCCTTTCCTTGTCAATCGATAAGAAATCGAAACTGCGATGTAATTTCTATTGGTGATTTCTTGACAAAGTTGAGTTTCATCGGGCGCATCCCGACTTCCACCCGAAAATCCTCCACCATGCATCCAAACGATCGTAGGAAAAGATGTATTTTGATCAAAATTATCCGGAAAATAAATGTCTAATTTTAATTCTTCTCCGTCTTTGACACCATAGGTATGGGTTTGTTTCGTTTGAGAATAGCCGATGGAAAGTATCAGCAAGAACCCGAAAATCATAGTTTGTTTAATGGTGTGCATGTCCTCTTAGTTTTCCAAAATTTTTGTAGGCTTTTTCGACCGATTCAGGACTGGCTTTTTCAAATTCCTTCTCGGTAACTTGGTATTGTCGTTGCAATTCTTTTAATTCCTTTTCTAAATCTTTTTTGATTTCCAAATAATTAGGATCCTCGATCAAATTATGCAATTCCTGCGGATCTTTTTCCAAATCGTACTATTCCCATTGGTCTATATCGTCGTAAACATGGAATAATTTATAACGCTCCGTACGGATTCCATACATTTTTTTGACCATGTGAAAAGCCGGAAAGTCGTAATAATGATAATAAAGTGCTTCGCGGAATTTTCCCTCAGCTTTTTCACCTACCAACAAAGGTTTCAAAGATTTTCCTTGCATATCATCCGGAATTTCAATTCCCGCAAAATCCAAAAACGTTTGGGCGAAATCCAAATTTTGGGTTAAATCTTCCACCACCGTTCCGGGTTGAATTTCTTTTGGATATTTCATCAACAAAGGCATTCCAAAAGATTCTTCGTACATAAATCTTTTGTCAAAAAATCCTTTTTCACCCAGATAAAATCCTTGATCGGATGTATAAACGATCAATGTATTTTGATCCAAACCCGATTCTTCCAAATAATCCAAAATCTTCCCAACACCTTCATCTATTGCACCAATCGTCGCCAAATAATCCTGCATATACCGTTGAAACTTCCATTCCGCCAATGCTTTTCCCGACAAATTCAAATCATGGAAATCGTCGTTTTTCTTTTGATAAGCTTTATCCCAAATTTTTCGTTGCTCGGGCGTCATCCGATCAAAATCGGTCGTCCAGGGATTGTGCGCCAGATCTGGTTTTCCTTTTTCTTGGGTCATTTTCAAATCATGTCCTTCGTACATATCCTCATAAATGGTTTGCAGTTGCTCTTTTGAAGCGGTCGAACCTTCGTGATTTGTGAAATAAGAATCCGGAATCGGAAATTTCACCGCGTCATATTTATTCAAATGACGAATCGCAGGCATCCAGTTTCGGTGCGGCGCTTTGTGGTGAACCATCATCATGAAAGGTTCATTTTTATCTTTATTTTTTCGGATGAAATCAAGTGCTTTTTCGGTGATCAAATCGGTCGCATAACCTTCTATCGTCAAAGTATCCGGCAAATTTTGGGTTGACCAATGTGCCGTAGAATCAATTTTATTTTTGTCCAAATGAATGGAATCTTGAATTTGAATAAATTGAGGATTGTAATAATTTCCTTGGTCATTCAAAATTTCCCAATGATCAAACCCTTGCGGATAGCCATGCAAATGCCATTTTCCGATAATTGCGGTTTGGTATCCTGCTTTTTGGAACATTTTGGGAAAGGTTGGTTGACTTCCATCGAAAACATTTCCATTCATCCGAAATCCGTTGATGTGGCTGTGTTTTCCGGTCAAAATCACCGCACGACTGGGGCCACAAATGGAATTGGTTACATAATTTTTTTTGAAAATCGCACCATCTTTTGCAATTCGATCCAAATTAGGCGTCGGTGCCAACTTTGAAACGGGATGACCGTAAGCGCTGATGGCTTGGATCGCATGGTCGTCCGCCATGATGAAAATGATGTTGGGACGTTTTTGCGTGACCTCAACTGATTTTTTGTTACAGGAAAGAATTAAAATCGAAATGAATAATGTTTTAATTATAGATTTCATGGCTTTTTAATTATTGTTAAGTTGAATTTAAAACATTAAGTAATTGAAAATAGAAATAGAAAATTTATTTAAACTCCACTTTCAAATATTGTTCAACAATTTTATTAGCAACCCAACTTGAAGGATTAAAACCATGGTTATGTCTTCCTTTTGCATAATATTCACGAGATTCTTTGTAAATTATTCCATTTCTCGTTTTCAATATAACTTTAGCTGATTTGTCTGCCATGGCTTTTTTAGAAAAGTAATAATCAATTATAAAATCTGCTTCATAAATATTTTCTGTTACTTCCCAATAACCCCATTGTTCTAAGTGCTCCCTTAAATACATAATTGCCTTGGGTTTTGCAAGATTTGGATTATCTACAAAAACTTTTTTGCCTCGTGAAAAAATCACATCTATATTGCTACTTTCAAGTTCAAGGTATTGATTGTCTATATCTGTAATATTTTTATTTAATTTTTCAACTTCTCCATTTGAAAAATATATTTCGTAAACACTACTTTTATCGACCGTATATAATGGTCCTTCTAAGTTTGAAAATTTTTTATACTTAATTTCAGTTTCATTTATTTCTAACACTTTAACTTCAATTGAATCACCTTCTATAAAATGAATTTTATCTTGAGAAATTACATATTGAGAAATCACAATTAAAATAAGTAGGTAGAATTGTTTCATAATTTGTTGTTTTTATCATCAAAAATAAATTAAATAAATTCAACCTTGTCAAGGTTCAATTAAAAACCGGAAAAAACCTTGACAAGGTTTTTTCCTATTCTGATTTCAAAATTTCTGTTCTCTCCGAAATCCCATTTGCATTAAATGCTTCGATCTGGAAATAATATTCATCCGTTCTGTCCGCTCCGGTGAAATAATATTCGTTTTTTCCATACACCATAATGCTTCCATACATTTTATCAGGCGATTTCCCCCAATAAATCACATAACCGTCCGCATCAGGGTTTTGTTGCCATTTGAACCAAACACTTCTTCGTTCGCCATATTTTTCAGGACTGGCTCGAAGTGGAACAAAATTCCGCACTTTCTCAGGCGCTTTCCCTGCTCCTTTTCCAAAAACTCTAAACCCACTCAATGCAAATTTCCCTGTTGGCATTTTCAGGTTTTCCATTTTCAGAAAACGCGCTTTGGCTGGTTTTTCCAATTCGATGTAATCATGCGGAACGTCTTTTTTATTCTGGCTTTTGTCCACGATTACTTTCCATTTTTTACCATCATCAGAACCGTAAATTTTGTATTGATGAAGTTTTCCCAAAGTTTTCCCCATAAATTCTGCGTCCTGATCCGCATAATTGATTTGAATGGCATGAATGGTAGAAGTTTCTCCTAAATCAGTTTGGAACCATTCGCCTTTGTCTCCGGTTTTAGCAGACCAATAAGTCTTAATATCTTCGTCCACCGCAAAATTCGGTTGGAAACCACCCAAAGTCGAAGAAACTTGAACCGGTTTGTTATAATTCAAAAGCATCCATCCGGAAAATAGTCCTTTGGAAAAATCCTTTCCCTGCGCAAATTCCGGTATATAGGTCGGATAATCGCCATAAGCCGTGTTGCAATACATCACATCATCTTGATCAAATCCGGCAGGCCAGATACCCAATCGACGTTCAAAATTATTTTTAGTCGAAATAAAAATCGTCGAAACATGCCAATAATTCCCATACTTGTCCTGATAAGTGGAACCGTGTCCGGCACCGCGCGCAAATCCGCCCGGTTTATAGGAAAAAGGATTGTGTTTTTGGTAAGCATAACCTTCCAAAGGATTTTCACTGACATAAACGCCATCGGCATATCCGCTGAATTCCGTTCCAGGCGCACCGTACTGCATATAATATTTTCCGTTGTGTTTGGTTACCCAAGCGCCTTCTACAAAGGGTTGCAGAAATGTATTGTCATTGTATTCCCCAAATCTTTCCCATCCGTGGTCTTCCGGATGCAATTTCAAAATCGGTTTGACGAAACCTTCGGATTGCATGGTCTTGGTTTTGACTTCCGTTCCTAAAAGCGGCCATTCGTTGCTTGAACCCCAATAGAGATACAATTTGTTTTTGTCTTCGTCATAATGAAAAGCCGGATCCCAAGCACCGACTTTGAGTGTATCGACTGCGATTTCCCATTCGTCTTTGGTGGGATTTGTACTTTTATAAATTGGAAAATCCTGTTCCCATGTTGAGCCGTAAACGTACAATGTGTCTTTCATGACCCAAGCTGCAGGTGCATTTAAATCATGGATGTATTTATCATCACGAAGGAATTTTCTATACACAAATTTCCAGTCAAGCATATCGTCGCTGTACCAATATCCTTCCTGGTTGGTGGAAAACAAAAACAATTGGTCTTTGAAATTCACAATCACAGGATCGGCTGTTGCACGATGCTTTCCCTGAGTTGAAAAACTTTCAAATGGCGTGTAACCATAATCGATATTAATCGGATTACAGAAGGTTTTCTGTTGGGAGAACAGTTGAGCTGATAATATTAAAATAATTATTGAAAATAAATTTTTCATTTATGTGATTTTAAAACCTCACAGGTTTTTAAAACCTGTGAGGTTTGATTGACTAATTCTAATTAATATTTAAAATTCACTAAAACCGGAAGATGATCTGAGGGATATTTTCCATCACCGTAAAAATCATCAATCACTAAATGTTTCTGGATTTCTACTTTTGAATTTTCATTTAGAAATATATAATCCAATAAAAGATTTTCATCTTTTGGAAACCTGAATCCGGTAAAAGTATATTCTGGACCATAAGGTTTTGATTTGGAAATCCCGCGCGTATCTTTCAATTCTTTTGTCAAAATCTGAATCGGCTCATCTGTCGAAACAGCATTAAAATCACCCATTACAAAAACCGGAACATCTTTTTTTGATTTCAATTCTTTGACTTTTTCCAAAATCATCAAAGCAGAATTTCTTCTGGCTTCTTTTCCGATGTGGTCGAAATGCGTATTGATTACCCAAATTTGTTTTCCATTTGATTTGTGTTTGAACAAAACATAAGTTGCAATTCGTTCGTAATCGGCGTCCCAACCTTTTGAAATTTTATCGGGCGTTTGCGAAAGCCAAAATGTATTTTGTTCAAGGATTTCAAATTGATCTTTTTTGTAAAAAATGGCAGTGAACTCTCCGTTTTCGTCTAGGGTTCTGGGTTTTCCGATGAATTCATATCCCTTTAAATTTGCTTGAATGAATTTCAATTGTGGACTTTGACCTTCTTGCGTACCGAGAAAATCGGGCTCATAATATTGAATCAAATCTACCAAATGCTGTTTGCGTAAATCCCAATGATTTTCACCATCGTCCACAGAACCGAGGCGGATGTTGTAACTCATAATGGAATAATTTTCTTGTCCAATGGTTTGAATTCCAATTAAGAGGATCAATATTTGGATGATTTTTTTCATTTTTCTCAAATAAAAACCTCACAAGACTACCTGTGAGGTTGATTTTAATTTAATTTATACTTTTCAATTTAGTGTCCACCACCTACTATTTTATCATAATCGATACCTTGAGCTTTCAAAATTCCTTTTACTCTCCAAGCATAAAACGCCAAATAAGCAAAACAAATGATGCCCACGATATAACTGAAATGAATGGTAGTTGCATCCGCAATCATACCTTGGATCCAACTCACTATTCCACCTCCCATGATCATCATGATCAAGAAAGAACTGCCCTGACTGGTATGTTTCCCCAAACCTGCAACAGCCAATGTAAAGATACAAGGCCAAAGTGTACTACAAAATAATCCTACACTCGTAAAAGCATAAACGCTGATCATTCCTGAGGTCGCCATCCCGATTCCGGTCGCCGTGATTCCTAAAATAGAGAAAATCAACAACATACGAACTGGATTCCCTTTACTCAAATAGTCGGCAGCAATTAAAACCAAAATGACCACTCCATAAATATAAAATGGTCCTAAATCATGTCCTGCTATTAAATTCACCAATAAAAAAACACCAAATGCCAAATAAGGCGCTAGAATTTTGGCAAATTTCTCTTTTGACTTGCTCAAATTAAATGCTTCAACAGCTCCAGACCAACGTCCAATCATCAAACTCGCCCAATACAAAGAAATATAAGGCGCAACGTCCTTTACCAAAAATCCTAAATCTTTTTCCATATAAGCGGGCAAATTACTCGCTGTCGAAACTTCAACCCCAACATAGATGAATATTGCCAACATTCCCAACAATAATTGCGGATAACTCAAAGCAGATTTTCTACTCGTGTTTTTCACAAATTTGGTTTCGAGGTTTGATTCTGGATGTGAAATAGCATCAACACCTAATTCTTCCACTTCTTCGACGGATTCTTCGATCTGAGGTTTGTTGGGAACTTTTGAAAATTTCAAAAATACCGCAACCAATATAAAGGCCAATCCCAAACACAAATAAGGGATTTTCACACTTTCTATGCTCGCATCTGTGTTGGACCCGGTTGCTGAGCCAAAAATGGCAAAACTCACGATCAAGGGACCGATCGTCGTTCCGAAATTATTGATTCCTCCAGCCAATGTCAATCGCTGAGAACCGGTATTGACAGGTCCCAGTGCAATTGCAAGCGGATTCGCTACAGTTTGTTGTAAGGAAAATCCTAAACCTACGATGAAAAGACCGGAAAGCATCAAGGGAAAAGACTCTGAATTGGCCGCCGGATAGAACAGCAAAGTTCCCAAAGCCGATACGACCAATCCGATGATCAAAGCATTTTTATATCCTATTTTGTTGATCAAATCTTTACCGATCGCAAGCGAAATGATCATATAAATAATAGACCCAACGGTATAAGCGACATAAAAAGCCACAGAAACCAATTGGCTTTGACCTTGGCTTAAATGAAAGGCTTCTTTAAAAACAGGAATTAAAATATCATTACTCGCTGCTACAAATCCCCAAAAGAAAAATACAATGACCAAGGAAATAAATTGCCCCCATCTTGTCGTCTGAAATTCATTACTCATATTTAATGTTTGTGTTAATTAAAACTAAATCGAGGCAAGATAATTATTTTAACTCGAATTTGGATTTTAATTTGGCATTTGATGAATTCCCTACGAAAACTTCAAATTCTCCCGGTTCTGCAACAAATTTCATTTCAGCATTGTAGAATTTCAAATCTTCGGTTGTCAAATTAAATTCAACGGTTTTGGATTCTCCTTTTTTCAAGAAAACTTTTTGGAAACCTTTTAATTCTTTTACGGGACGTGAAATAGAACCTACCATATCTCGGGTGTACAATTGCACTACTTCTGCTCCATCATAATTTCCGGTATTTTTTACCTGAACCGTAACTTTTAAAGAACCTCCTTGATTCAATGTTGTTTTGTCCAACTTTAAATTCGAAATATCAAAAGTTGTGTAGGAAAGTCCATATCCGAATTCATACAAAGGCGTATTGCATTCGTCCAAATAATTCGATCTGAATTTCTCAAATGTACAACCATCGGATTTTTCATCACTCAAAGGTCGACCTGTACTGAAATGCGCATAATAAATCGGTACTTGCCCAACGCTTCTCGGAAAAGTCAAAGGCAATTTACCACTTGGATTTACCTTTCCAAATAAAACGTCTGCTATTGCATTTCCGGACTCCGTTCCACCAAACCAAGTATTTAAAATCGCATCGGCCTTTTCATTTTCTTCCATCAAGGTTTTGGCTCTACCTGTAAAAAGTACTACGACAACCGGTTTTCCGGTATCGTACATCGCTTGTAACAATCTTTTCTGCGCCACCGGAATATCCAAATTGACCATGCTGCTACTTTCACCGCTCATTTCGGAAGATTCTCCGACGGCTGCTATGATCACATCTACATTTTTAGTGGCTTCAATCGCTTCTTTGATCAATTCATCGGCGCTTCTTTCGTCCCATTTTGGTTTTTTCCCAAAAATCGTTGCATTGTCAAACAACACTTTATCATCTACCAAATTCGCTCCGTGCGCGTAAACTACATTTTTATCTTTCAATCCCATTTTGAGTGAAACCGAAGCTTCAAATCTCGCTGCTACCGACCAAGTTCCGGGCATATTGTCCGCTGCATCTGCCATCGGACCAACCAAAGCAATTTTGGCGTCGGGTTTCAATGGTAAAACCTGATTTTCATTTTTCAACAAAACGAAAGATTCGGTTGCAATTCGTCTGGCTTCGGCTACGTGTTCTTTTGCGAAAACCTCTTTTTTAGCGCGTTTGGAGTCGATGTACCGATAAGGATCTTCAAATAAACCCAAATCATATTTGGCTTCTAAAATTCTTCTGACGGCGGCATCGATTTGAGCGATGTTTACTTTTCCTTCGTTCAAAGATTTTTCAAGCGTTGTTAAAAAACCTTCTCCGACCATGTCCATATCCACTCCGGCATTCATCGCCATTGCAGAAACTTGTTGCAAATCACCCATTCCATGTGCGATCATTTCGTTGATTCCGGTATAATCCGTTACCACAAACCCATCAAATCCCCATTGTTTACGTAATACATCATCGATCAACCATTTGTTTCCAGTTGCAGGAACCCCATCGACATCATTGAAAGACATCATGACAGAACCAACTCCCGCATCAACTCCCGCTTTGTAAGGAGGAAAATACGTATTGAACATTGTCCAACGGCTCATATCGACATGGTTGTAATCTCGGCCTGCAGTCGGTGCACCATAAAGTGCAAAGTGTTTCACACAAGCCATCATGGTATTTTTTGCAGCTAAATCATCTCCTTGGTAACCTTTGACCATGTATTTGGACATTTGGCTTACGAGGAAAGTATCTTCACCTCCACCTTCTGAAATCCTGCCCCAACGCGGATCACGGGAAATGTCTACCATAGGCGAAAAAGTCCAATTGATCCCATCAGCCGTTCCTTCTTGAGCTGAAATTCTCGCCATTTTTTCATAAACTGACACATCCCAACTCGCAGCTAATCCAAGTGGAATAGGGAATGCGGTTTCATATCCATGGATAATGTCCATCCCGAAAATCAGTGGAATCCCTAAACGACTGTTTTCGACCGCAACTTTCTGTACGTCTCTGATTCTCTCTACACCTTTGATGTTAAACAATCCACCTACTTTTCCGGCTTCGATGTTTTTCCCGATGTTGGAACTTTTGGTTTGTCCGGTTGTGAAATCTCCTGAACTCGGAAGGTTCAATTGTCCGATTTTTTCTTCCAAAGTCATTTTGGAAATGATCTCATTGATGAATTGGTCTTTCGGTTTATTCTTGTCAAATTTTACTTTCTGGCCAAAACCAAATGCAAATCCGAAAAGCGTACATAATACAATCAGTTTCTGTGTCATAAATTCGTGTTTTCTTATTATTTCTTTTTTTGCTCTAAAATCCATTTGTACAATTCCGGATTGGAATAAGTGGAATCCCAACTGTTGTGGTTGTCGTCCTTGAAAATTATCAAATCCACATCTGCCCCAAAACTTTTCAATTCCTGATACATCATGATCGAATTCTCTACCGGAACGATATCATCCAAAGCACCGTGAAAAATTCTGGTCGGAATATTTTTGACCAAATGCGCTTCGCGTTTTTCAGGAAGTCCTGCAGGTCCGCAAACCGGTACCAATGCAGCAAAAAGTTCAGGGTGTTTTTCTGCCAATCGCCAACTTCCCCAACCGCCCATACTGAGTCCGGTGAGGTAAATTCTGTTGGTATCGATGTTTTTATTGTCCTTAATTATTTTTTGAATCAATTGATAAACCGTTTCCACATCCCAATATTGACCTTCTGGACATTGCGGCGCAAGGATTGCAAAATGTTTGGTGAATTCTTTGTATTTCTCCTGAAGCGGTCCATTTGCTATGACCTTGTTGATATCGGTTCCACGTTCGCCTGCGCCATGAAGGAAAACCAATAATGGATATTTTCCTTGCGAATTTTCGGGTAAACGAAGCAAGTAATTGATTTCAAATTGAATCGAAACTTTGTCTTTGAATTTGCCTGTGGTTTGCTGGGCGAAATTCAAATTCGACAGTAAAATTAGAATGAATATGTATATTTTTTTTGTCATCATTTTTAATTTTTAAGATACCGTACAGGTCAACCTAACTATGAATAAGAATTGACCTGACGATATCTTTACCAAACCTCCCTCACTTTACTATAAAGCAAAGAATATCATTCATAACTGAATCCCAAATCCACAAGACCTTGCTGAACATCATTTGCTCCCGTAAATAAATTCCACATCATTTGGGTTCTATAATTTTCGATCATGATCATCATAGGTCCTTGATCTATGGCTAAATATCCATTTGCTACCCAATAATTTCTTTCAGGACTAAAGGCATCGTAAAATCCGGCTGGACCCATCAAAATTTCTCTTTTATGATAAAAATATTGCATGGCATCTAGGGATTGTTCCGGAGTAAAAACGATAGAACTCACTGCTGCCGTTGGCGCAATCACACCCAAATCATTTCCGGGACTATGTGTTGCATAGCCCATTCCACCTCCTGATTGATAGGTATAACTAGCCGTTAGCCCCCAAACATATCGTCCATAATGATCATGTTCGTTTGGATTTTCAATTGCATATCGATAATTGATCAAAGCATGATTTTTGGCGACGTCCCAATAATTTACATATTGATCTATTAAATTTCTAGGATCTAATCCCAAGAAAGAATAATGCGAAAGAAACAGAGGGCCAACATGGGAAGAACTACCACCATGTTTTACCAGTATTGGAATTTCAAATTGAACATTGGAATTTAGAAATCCGCCACCACTTGCCCAACCGAAATGATAGGTTTCCGGTGAAATCGGATAAGTAGGTGAACTTGCGGCTAAAACATAAGTAATCAAAGTCTCGTTATATCCTTTTAAGGCTAAATTGATAGCGAAACCGTGATCAGGCGACCAATGCCAAATCAATTGATTTCCATTATTTGTATACCAATTCCATTCGATTCCCTTCCATAATTCATCGGCTTGAGTTGCCAAATTGATTTCTTCCGAATTTCCATTATTAAAATATTCTCTAACTGAAATGAGTCCCATTGCAAAAAAGGAAGTTTCGACGATGTCGCCACCGTCATCAACTGTGCTGAATGGAATAACTGCCCCCGAATTTCCATTGAGCCAATGCGGCCAAGCTCCATGAAAACGATCTGCATTTTCAAAAAAGTTTAAAATCGTACGGATGCGTTGAAAACCTTGCTCTCGAGAAATAAATCCTCTTTCTATTCCGACCAAAATCGCCATCAACCCAAAACCTGAACCTCCCGTTGCAACTACATTCGCACTATTTCCGGAATCATCTGGATGGTAACGTTCACGCGCAGCTCCGGAATTGGATTCTGCATAGTCCCAGAAATATTTGAAAGTTTCTCTCTGAACGATGTCCATCAATTCATTGTTGTCAATTGGATCAAATTCAATTTCGGTTATTGGATCAGGTTCGCCAGTTCCGTCTCCATCATCCGTTACCGGAATGGAATCATCAGACGAACTACAATTGATCAGCATTAAACCAAAGAATATATAAATTATCTTTTTGTACATGTAAAAATTTCTTTCTACGTTTCGTTCCTACGGAACTTTAATTTGAATTTATTTTTTTTCTGTTCTACCCATGTTTTGTTCCTACGGAACTAGCATAAGAATTTGATTTAATTGTGAAATTTTCATCTATTTCTCTTTGATGTTTTGTCATGGTTTTTATTCAAAAACACACACCCAAACAATTTCACAAATTATTATTCCTACCTACATTCTTTCTATCTTTATGAAAATCCTACAGCGTTTTGGATTATGGATTTACTTTAAAACCTAATTTCGCCAATCCTCTTTGCACGTCATCGTTTTGCATAAACAATTTCCAAATCAAACCTGTACGGTGATTTTCAATCATGGGCGCAATCGTTCCTTGGTCAATCGCCAAAAAACGCTTCGCTACCCAATCGTCCTCTATCGAAAAAGCATCATAAGGCCCTGCAGGTCCTATGAATTTATCTTTGTTTTCTTTGTTGTAAATGAATTTTAAAAAATCCATGGATTCATTGGGTGTATAAGGAAAAGACGACAAAGCAGCAGTCGGTGTGATCACGCCGTTATCATTTTGTGGAGAATGCGCTGTATAGCCTGTTTCTCCATTTTCTTTCAGGGTATAACTTGCGGTTAAACCCCAAAAATCTTTTCCGTAACCTTTGAATTTTTTAGGATTTTCTAAAGCATATTCATACATAATTTTTGAATGATTGACATTTAGATCCCAATAATTGACAAATTCGTCTGATAAACCTTTAGGATTTAAACCCAAATAAGAATATTGCGACCAAAACAGAGGACCGACTGATCCTACTGCGCCATTGTGGTTGACGATTACAGGAATTTCAAATTTTTTTGCTTCTGATTTGATTTCGCCTGAACGACTCCAACCTTTTGTAAATACTTCTTTTTCAATCGAATAATCAGGCGAAGCAGCTGCAAGAACATAAGTGATCAAACATTCGTTGTATCCTTCGAGCGGAAAATTCATTTCCCATTCATATTCGGGAGACCAATGCCAATACAAAACCTCTTCTCCTTTTGTGTACCAATTCCATTCTACACCTTTCCAAAGTTGATCTGCTTTTTCAGCCAATTGTTTTTCAGATTCATTTCCGTCTTTGAAATATTCTTTGATACAAATCAGTCCTTGGACAAGAAATGCCGTTTCTACTAAATCACCACCATTGTCTTTTTTTCCAAACGATTTTACTTTTCCGGTTTCTCCATTCATCCAATGCGGCCAAGCTCCATGAAAACGATCAGCTTTCTCTAAAAAATCCATCATATGATGCAAGCGCAACACCGCTTCTTCTCTGGGAATAAAATTTCTGTCAATTCCAACTATCAAAGTCATCAAACCAAACCCGGAGCCACCAGAGGTAACGACATTTGCATCGTTTTCAGGGTAATTTCCGTCCGGATGGTATCTTTCTCTGGCCAATAATGAATTGGGTTCAGCAAAATCCCAAAAATATTTCAACACATCTTGCTGAACCTGATTCATCAACATTTCTTCATCATTATTTGTAATCGAACCGGCATCTGCTGAGGCTTCAGAAGCCGGTCGATTACAACCCATCGCTGCTATAAAACATATAAATAAAATGAAGTTCTTTTTCATTATTTAATCAATTACCAACCCGGATTTTGGGTCATGGCTGGAGTTTGAATCAATTGTGAATTTGGAATAGGGAACAATTCATGTTTTCCAACTACAAAAGTTTTCCCGTCAGCTGCCATGGCAGATTCTGCTTGTCCGGTTCTAACCAAATCAAACCAACGGTCATGTTCAAATGCCAATTCCAATCTTCTTTCTAACCAAATTTGTTCAACGGTTGGATTGGCAATGGAGGTTAACCCTGCACGATTTCTCACCATATTCAATGGTGTGGCAACATCTCCTCCAGCGTGAATTGCGGCTTCTGCACGAATCAAAAGGATTTCTGCATAACGGAGGATTCTGATATTTTTGTCAGTATCACTATCGCCTAAGTTAGCGCTTGAATAAGCTTTTTCGTTATACATCGGGTTTTCAACAGTTTCTGGAACTTCTCTTCCATCCCATAAAGTTTCCCCTCTGAAGATGATGGTTCCATCACGACGAATAGTATCACTCGCATTGTTAAACGCATTTAAAAGATTTTCGGAAGGAACATTAAAGCCCCAACCCCAACCTCCGGAACCACGTGCGCCTTGAGTTTGGGAATATTGATTCACACCGTGGTTGATGGATTCACCACGAGCTTGAACTTCAAATAATGATTCTGTTCCATTTTCAGTAGATGCTCTCCAAATTGTTCCGTAGTCAGCTTCCAAACCATATTGTCCTGAACTCATCACAGTTCCGGCCATATCATAAGCGTCTTGCCATTTTTCTTGGTACAAATAAACTTTGGCTAAAAGTCCTTGTGCTGCACCTTTTGTAGCGCGACCTAAATCCATCGATGGATAATCACTTTTATTGGGTAATGTGGAGATGGCGTCCAATAAATCTTGTTCGATGTAGGCATAAACTTCGGCTTTTGCAACTCTTGTTTCCCAAGATGCCGGATCATCTACAACCTGAATCGGCACATCACCAAACATTCTGACCAACCAGAAATAATGAAGCGCACGTAGAAATTTGGCTTCACCGATCAAACGATTTTTATAGGTTTCATCTGTTAAACCGTATTCTTCGGTGTATTGGATCGCAATATTGGCTCTACCAATTGTTTTGTAAAAAGTTGTCCAACAAGCTTCAATAGATCCTGTTGTACTGGTATGTTCCAGGGCATCCAATAGATGTTTGTCTCCACCGGTATCAGAAGGAGAACTTCCTTTGTCAGCGTTATCTGAAATGATTTCGGTTACGCCTAACCAAGAAAATGCATAGGTCCAATCCGTCAAATAACCATAAACGCCATTGACATACATTTCAGGTGTATAGACTTCACCACTGTCTGATTCCAATACATCTTCTTCCGGGTCTACTTCCAAAAAGTCGTCAGAACATCCGCTTAGAACGAAAATTCCAATTAGCAATAAATATTTCGTAATATTTTTCATAATTCAATTCAATTAAAATTCAACATTAACGCCCATCAAAAAGGTTCTGGTAGTTGGATAAGCATCCAATTCAACACCGGTCAATCGGTAAGGATTTCCTGCATCTGTTCCCGTACCGTTCAACTCAGGCGAGAATCCACTGTATTTTGTGAAAATAAATGGATTTTGAGCGGTTACATACAATCTTAGGTTTCGAACACCATTGATCATGTCTTTGAAATTGTATCCCAAGGTGATGTTATTGATTCTGAAGAAATCTCCATCTTCCAAATAATAGTTTGAAGCTTCATAATCACGGTTGGCACCCGGATGTTCGTTTGTAGAACCAGCTCCTGTCCAACGATCGTTGAAAGTATCTGCTGTAATGTTCTCACCACCCCATCTTGTATTCATCAAACCATTGTAGATTTGGTTTCCACCAACTCCATAACCTGAAACATTTAAGTCAATTCTTTTATAAGTTAAAGTGATGTTTACACCATAATTATAATCAGGCAAATACGAATCGAAGAATTTTTTATCGCGATCATCGATCAGTCCATCTCCGTTTTGATCCACATATCTTAAATGACCCGGTCTTGCACCTGAAAGATGCGCATTGGCATCGATTTCTTCTTGTGTTTGCCAAACGCCTTCTGTTTCAAACATCCACCAAGATCCGATGGCATGTCCTTCTTCCAAACGTTTGGTGATAGAACCATTCCCTAGGGAACCTCCGATCATTCCGCCATAACCATCTTCTACATGTGTAACTTGATTGTCATTCATGTTGAAATTCACATTGATTTCATAAGAAAAGTCACCGGAATTGGAAGTGTCTTTCCAACCAAGCGCTGCTTCCCAACCCTTGTTGACTACTTCAGCTGCATGATCGTAAAATTCACCTGAATATGGAGAAGTACCAATAGTTCTAATATTTAAAATAGTATTTTCAGTAGTTTTGTTATAATAATCAAATGAACCAGAGAGTTTATTCCCAAATAAGGTGAAGTCAATACCTCCCCCCCATTCTTCTACGATTTCCCAACTAATTGGAAGAGCAGGTGTGCCAGTATAAGCCCCAAAAATTAAATCTTGACCTGGCCCAAAAACATAGTTCATATTGGCACTTCCTGGATCTGTCAGTGTGTTGGTTACATTAAAAGGAACATCTGCATTCCCCAATCTACCCCAACCTCCTCTTAATTTCAAGAAATTAATGGTATTGTTTCCACTCAAGAATTCTTCATTGGATATGTTCCAACCTGCACTGAAGGATGGGAAATTTCCCCAATATTCATTATTGGTTCTAAATGTACTGGTTCCATCTCTTCTAAATACTCCGGAAATATAATACCGGTTATCAAAATCATACTGTACTCTCCCGAAATAAGAAAGGAAACGCAATGGTGTATAATTGACTTGTTCTACTACTTTATCATAAGTTCCATCTGCATGGTCGATGCTCCAATAATTATTTTGATCCGGAACACCGTAACCTACTCCATAAAATCTACCTCCGACACCGATTTCTTCTGAAGACATTCCTCCAACTAATGTCAAATTATGGTTGCCAAAATCCAAATCATAGGTGATGAAATTTTCCCATTGCCATCTAGTCGTATTGATTTCTTCTCGAGAGAATGAATTATTGGCCCAAGAAGTATTGTTTGGATTTGCAGTTTGACCTGCAATAAATTCATCCATCGTTCTTCTCGGATCTGCTGCCAACCATAAATCTCGGGTTGGTGTGAAAGTTTCGCTTGTGTACCAATATTTGGTTCCGCCTGCACGGGAAGTAAAAGTAAAATCCTCAATGATTTCATATCCGATTTCCAAATTCCCTTGTAAAGTTGTGGTTTTGTTGTTCACATTGTTGAAATACACTTGTGAAACAGGGTTTCCTGCATTGTTTAATGAACCGATGACATCTCCTTCATTTCCGGTAAATCCGGCGACTCCTGTTGTTTGATTCCAATAAGACATACCCCACTGTCCCGTATCATATTTCACCGGAACGATTGGCGCTTGTCTAAATGCTGTATTGAAAGCGCCCATTGGTTTTGGCGTTTCGTTTGTAAACGTCACATTGATATTTTGTTTGATGGTAATTCGATCATCAAATAATTTGTAATCATTGTTGTTTCTGAGGGTGGTTCTGTTAAAGTTTTGACCATCCAAAATTCCTTTTTCATCAAAGTGATCCAATGCAAAAAAGTAATTGACATCATCACCTCCACCGGCAATCGAAATGCTATTGTTATTGATAAATCCTGTTTTCAACAATTCATCATACCAATCTGTATCATAAGGCTGATCTGTAGACAAAAAATTGGTAGAACCCAGAATCGTTTGTTCTTCATTAAAATAAGTTACATATTGATCAGAATTGGCCATATCCACTTTATTCAAAATGGTTCTAAAGCCCATATAAGCATCGTAATTGATTCTTGGTTTTCCTTTTTTCCCTCTTTTGGTCGTTACGATTACCACACCATTTGCGCCACGAACTCCATATATGGCAGATGAAGCAGCATCTTTCATTACATCGATGGTTTCGATGTCATTTGGGTTGATATTGGTAATGTTTGGAACGATCAAACCATCGACTACATAGAGCGGATTTCTTCCACCAAGAGCGGTTCCCAAACCTCTGATGACAACACTTGGCGTCGCACCTGGCTGATCTGTATTGACAATGTTCACCCCGGCCAATTTTCCTTGCAAAGATTGCATCGCAGTTGTGGCAGGCTGTGTCATGATGTCTTCTGCTTTTACAGATGAAACAGAGGATGTCAAATCACCCCGTTTCTGTGTACCGTAACCGATGACTACGGTTTCTTCCAATTCCAATCCAAAATCATCACCTATAGAATCTAAATCCTCTACATAATAATCATCAATCTGGATGGAATCTTCTTGTGCCCAAACCGAACAGGTAAAGAACAAGAGAATTGCTGTAATTACTATTTTCCTCATACTATTTAATGTTTGTCTCAAAGTTAAAAGAGGATGATGTGTTATCAAAATGTTAAAAACACATAAAAGAAACATCAAAGGGTGTAAAAAATACACTTCGTTCAATATCCTTTATAGAAAAGGGTTTGGGGTCATTTACTGTATATGAAACAATATTAAAATGATGTAGTAATGATGTAGTCTGATTTAAAATTTGATGTATAACCTAAAACTCGATAAAGAACTTTGATAGGTTCGTTTTGGAGGAAAGCTTCAATTTCTTTCGCAATCTATAACGTTGTAGTTCCACACTTCTGAAACTTTTCCTCATCAGTGGAGCGATCTCTTTTGAGGACATATTCATGCGCAATAAAATGGCCAATCGGATGTCCTTTGGTGTAAGGTTTGGGTAGGATTTGACCAATCTGGAAACAAAGTCCTCATGCAACTCATTTAAATTGGTGTCAAAAACCTTCCATTCGTTTTGGTTATAATTATAATCGCGTAAGATTTTACTGATGTCTTTTTTAATAGTTGAAGTCGGTGTGTTTTCTTCTATCCCTTTCTGTATGGATTCCAATTCTTTTAACAATTCACTCTGAGATGCTACAGAAAGTGTTTTAGATGCCAATTCACTGGTTTTTGATTTGATGTCTTGTTCTAATTTCTGCATTTCCACCCAGTGCTCTGCTTCTTTTCTTTCTGCTTCCGTTTTTATGCAGACCAATTCTTTTTGTAATTCAATCTCATGTTGCAATTGCGCCAATTTCTGTTTGTTCTGTCTTTGGATGAAACTATGGTAAAGGAAATAAACCAGAAAAACCAATACCAAATAGATCAAAATCATCAGATTAGAAATAAACCAAGGCTTCTTTACTGTAAAATCAAAAGTGTCGATGACCGTAAATTCTTTTCCTGATTTGCTGGCAATTACCAAACTATAACTATCATTTGGGAGATGCGTATAACTTATTTTACCATTTTTGATAGGCTGAAATTTTTGATCTGAAGGAGACAATTTGTAATATAAGTTGATATCAGCATATCCATATTTTCGGGTAGAAATAAAAAAGTCTATGGCATTATTATAATAACCTAATTTCTCTCCTCTTATGAACTGTTTTCCATTTCCTTCAGCGTTGATAAAAACCTTTGCATCGGCTGTATCTTCAAATGAAACTTTATGTACCAAAAAACCATTGTCCAGATTTAAATACAAATAATTATTTTTTAAGTACCCTGATATCCAATCATTTACCACTCTACCCTTGTAATATTTATCAGGAATATTCACCCATGTCATCTTTTGATTTTCAATTTTCACAACCGATAAAATGGAATTGGATTCTACCAAAAATATATCTTTCCCAAGTGGCAATATGTTATTAACTGTCGGTAAAAGTTCGTTCAGTCGATCAGATTTTTTAAGTTGATTGGACCAATTGTCTAATTCATACCAAATCCGATTGGACAAGAAATAAAGTTGTTGATTGATTTCAACCATTTTTGAATTGTACAAATGGGACTTGTCTTCTGCTTGAACTTCAACAAATTCATTGTTTTCCAAATTAATTTTATAAACCCCTCTGTACATGTCAGTTGCCAATACAAATTCTTCTTTTTTGAAAAACTGGTTGATGGGTTTTATTAATTTCGGTGCTAATTTTTCATGCACCCAATTTCCATTTATGAATTGATATTGGTAAAGTCCTACATAATTGGCTTGATAATACAAATTATCTTCTTGTTTTTCAAAACGGTAACCACCCGGTAAAGCATTGATTTTCTGTAAATTCCCGCCTTCATAAATCATCGTCGCATTATTATGACCGATGATGAATTGACTCCCAACTTTGGCAATGCTCCAAACAGGACCTTGTGTTCCAGGAATCAACTGAAGTTTTCCATTTTCTAATGCATATAAACCATGGTTGGACCCCAATAGAAATCCATTTTCCGTTTTTTGAATGGCATTTACACTTCCTAGTTTACCAGTAAAATCCTGATATACAAACGAATTGGCATCATTTTGAACAAATGAAATTCCATTATCAAGCCCCAACCAAAGATTGGATTCTTTGTCCTGAAAAATGCTTAAAACAGAATTATTTTGAAGACTTCCATTATTTTTATGCAAATTCGTGTAGTTACCAGATTCGATATCAACCAAGTACAAGCCATCGCCTGAAGTTCCAACTGCATATTTCGAATCCGAAATTCTCAAAGCAGAGTTGATCATTTCTAGTTGAAATGTTTTGTTCAAATCATTTTTCCAACTGCTTATCTCATCGTTCTCAAATATAAAAACACCTTCCTTTTGCGTAAAAATCATCAATCCATTTCTATACGGCAAAATGGAATGAATCACTTTATTTTTCAGCTGATCAATCCTCTTATCGGGATAGAATGCTCCATTTTCAAAACGATAAATTCCTTCTGTAATCGAAGCAACGTAAATCTGATTTTTAACCGGAAAAGCATAGGTGATTTGGCTCGGCGTTTTGACAGTTTTGATTGTTTTCCCATCATAAATGTAGATGGAGAAAAAAGTTTGGAAATAAATTTTATTTTGAAATGAAAAAATATTCCAAACTTCATCATTTCCCTTTTCTTCAAATAATTTAAACTTTTTAGAAAGTGAGGTATAGGTCAAATGCCCATCCATCATTTCCCAATATCCAAACTCCATATATGAACCTGTGAAAACTTTATTTTCTACAGCAAAAACGGAACGAATGATCGTTTTTTCAGGAAGCCAATGGTGTTGCCAACGATTCCCATCAAACTGAAGCAGAATTTTATTGTTGGCAAAATACAGCTGACGATCAGCAGTTTGGGTGATGCCCCAAACCAAAGCTTCACCTTCATAATTTAATTTGGAATAATTTTTCACATAAGGAGTAAGCTGTTGTTGACTCACTCCTACCATAGGAAAAAGCAGCATTCCAATTAAAAATATCAGTAAATAAAAACGAAAATACCTCATCACCAATTCATATACTAAATTAATACTTTGATCTCACACATCATTTTAATTGATGCGAAACTAATTATTTAGATTTAATTTAAATTATAACCGAAGCGTTAAATCTAACAAAAATCACAAAGTCCAAAGTGCTATATCACTGACCATGATGTATTTTTGTGAGTTAATTTAGGATTGATAAAATGACGCGCATCGAAAAAATGTTTTTCTCCACCCGAACCATGACGGTTCTTCTGTTTTTGTTTGCCATTTCCATGGGAGTTGCAACTTTTATAGAGAATGATTACGACACCCCAACTGCAAAAACCTTAATTTACGAATCCAAATGGTTTGAAATATTGATGTTATGGTTGATCATACTTTTCATCGGAAACATCAAACGCTATCGTTTATTACGCAGAGAAAAATGGCCGGTTTTGATTTTCCACTTATCATTTGTTTTTATTTTCATCGGTGGAGCCATCACAAGATACATCAGTTTTGAAGGTCAAATGCCCATACGTGAAGGGGAGACCACAAACGAAATCATCAGCGACCGCACCTATTTCAAATTGGAAATCAACGACAAAGAACGCGCATTAAGATATGATAAAAATGCGTACATGATGTCGCATTTTAACGGAAAAGATACGCCTTGGCCATTTAAAAGAACTTATGAGAAAGACTATAGCTTTGGAGATAAAATAGTAACTTTAAAGACATTAGACTACATTCCTCTTGCCAAAGATTCCATTCAAAAAACCAATTCCGGTAAAAAAATGCTCGAAATCGTAACGATGGGACAAAGTGGACGAGAATCTGAATTTATCGCCGAAGGCGAAATTAAAAATGTAGCTGGAACTATGGTCAGCTACAACAACCCGATTGAAGGTTCTGTCCAGTTAATAGACCAAGAAGGGAAATTGATGATCAACTCTCCATTTGATGGACAATTCATGACCATGACCGGGCAACAAGTCGGAGTGGTAACGGATTCAGCTTTATTGGCGGAACAATCCGGGAAAATTGAAATCAACCAACCCCAACTCCTCAATTACAGGACTTTATACACGATTAACAACACCAATTTTATCATTCCGACTCCGGCATTTCAAGGAAAAGTCGTTTATTACAAAGGCGATAAAACCAATGCGATGGACAAGGAATTGCCCGGAGCAATCATCGTAGAATTAGCCTCCGGCGCTGAAAAAGACACTTTAACCATCATAGGCGGAAGAGGCATTACTTCCTTTAGTAAAAACACGACAATTAACGGTTTGGGTATATCGGTTGGATTTGGTTCTAAGATTATCCACACGCCTTTTTCCATCCGTTGTGATGATTTCATTCTAGATCGCTATCCCGGTTCAGCAAGCCCTTCTTCATTTGAAAGCGAAATTACCGTAATCGACAAAGGCGAAGAAACTCCTCATCATGTTTACATGAACAATGTCATGGACTACAGAGGCTATCGGTTCTTTCAAGCCAGCTATTTTCCTGATGAAGGCGGAACAATTCTGTCAGTCAATGCGGACTGGTGGGGAACAAACATCACTTATGTAGGTTATTTCTTATTGTTTTTCGGATTATTTGCCTCTCTTTTTTGGAAGGGAACTCATTTTTGGAAATTGAACCAACAATTGACCAATTTGCATAAAAAAGGATTGGTATTATTGCCATTTCTATTATTTATCGGAACTGGAAACGCTCAAGATTCTGCTCATGCAGAACATAACCACCAACATGTCGATTCCATTCCTGCCGAACATAAACAAGTGCAACCATCGGCTCAATTTGCTCATCCTGACGAATTAGGAAAAAAATTCATCGTAGACCCGGAACATATTGAGAAATTCTCCCATTTATTGGTTCAGGATTTTGAAGGACGGATCAAACCGATGAATACGCACACATTGGAATTGCTTCGAAAAATTTACAAAAAAGACAAATATGAAGATTTAACTTCTGATCAATGGTTTCTCTCTTTGCAAATAGATCCTTCTTCATGGGCCAATGAACCTTTGATCAGGGTCATGAATGTCAGCGAGGAACTTAATGCAGAATTAGAGGTCGATGAAAATGGATATACGACTTATATGAAGTTGGTCAATCCAGAGACAGGTCAATTCAAATTAGAAAGTCAATACAATGCTGCTTTTAGTAAACGTGCTGCTGACAGATCCAAAAGAGACAATGAAATCCTCAATGTAACAGAACGTTTCAATGTTTTCAACAACATCGTCTATGGCTATTACACCAAAATCATCCCGGTAAAAAATGACCCGGGCGAAACTTGGACAAGCTGGATTTACAGTACAGATGAAAATCCAATCGAAATTGACAAAACTGCTTATGATTTCATCACCAATTATTTCAATGATTTAAAAAGTGGATTCCAAACAGGTGACTGGAAAAAAGCAGATGCTTCACTAAAAGCAATCCATGATTACCAACATGAATGGGGGAAAAATGTCATTCCTTCAGACTCAAAAGTTCATTTGGAAGTTTTGTATAACAAAACGAACATTTTCCTATGGCTGATGATCGCCTACACCATGATTGGTTCTATTTTGCTGTTACTTGCCTTTTTAGAAGTGCTATCTTCTGAGAATAGATTTAGAAAAATCATTCATAAACTGACGCTGTTCTTTTTAGGCTTAATGCTCACAAGTTACATCATCCATGTTTTGGGACTGGCGGTAAGATGGTACTTGTCGGGACATGCTCCTTGGAGCAATGGATATGAAGCGATTGTATTCATTTCGTCGATAGGCGTTTTGGCAGGATTGATTTTGTACCGAAACAGGAATGCTTTCATTCCGGCATCAGGAGCCATTGTTGCAATGATCATGATGGGATTTGCGCACGGAGGAGGTTTACTCGACCCTCAAATCACGCCTTTGGTTCCGGTTCTTAAATCTTATTGGTTGATGGTTCACGTAGGGATCATTACTTCGAGTTATGGATTCTTTGGTTTATCGGCTGTAATTGGGGTAATTACATTGATCCTTCTTTGTTTCAAACCAACGAAAAAAATCAAACAATCCATTCAAGAAATCACCATAGTTAGCGAAATGGCTTCCACTATTGGTCTATTTACGTTAACCGTTGGAACATTTCTCGGTGGAATGTGGGCCAATGAAAGTTGGGGAAGATACTGGAGTTGGGATCCTAAGGAAACTTGGGCTTTTATATCCGTAATCGTTTACGCCATCGTTTTGCACCTAAGATTAGTTCCGGGATTACGTGGAAAATGGGCATTTAACATGGCGAGTATGTGGGCGATTTGGTCCATCATCATGACTTATTTCGGAGTGAATTATTATTTATCGGGATTACATTCCTATGCAGCAGGCGACGCGATTCCAATTCCAAATTGGATTTACATAGCTTCTAGCTCAATGCTATTGCTCACTGTAATTTCGTACATTAGAGATCGGAAATTTAACCGAAAAAGAAATTATAAAACGGTAAAAAAATGAAAATCTTCAGTCTAATTGCTTTGTCTATCTTCATGATTTCATGCAAAGCTCAAAATGATAAAACAATGCAAACAATTTACGATTATAAAGTGGAAGACATCAGTGGCGAAACATTTGATTTCGCAACGCTAAAAGGCAAAAAAATATTGGTGGTCAATACCGCTTCTGAATGTGGTTTCACACCACAATTTGAAGGTTTGGAAGCCCTTTACCAAAAATACAAAGACGATAATTTTGTGATTGTCGGATTTCCTTCTAATGATTTTGGGCAGCAAGATCCGGGTAGCAATAAAGAAATTGCTGAATTCTGTAAAATAAATTATGGTGTAACTTTCCCTATGATGAGCAAAATTTCCGTCAAAGGAGACAGCATCGCGCCTATTTACCAATTCTTGACGCAAAAGGAATTGAACGGAAAGAAAAATTCGTCCGTAAAATGGAATTTCCAAAAATACATCATCAATGAAGATGGAACGCTGGAAGATTATTTTTATTCGATCACCAAACCGGACAGCAAGAAAATCACCAAATGGATAGAAAAGAAGTAAATAGTAACAAGTGATTAGTAAATAGCTTTTTCTCTAATTACTAATTACCATTCACTAATCACTAAATAACATGAAACTAGACATACTTGCTTTTGGAGCACATCCTGATGATGTAGAATTGGGCGCAGGTGCAACCGTTGCAAAAATGGTTGCTGCCGGAAAAACAGTCGGCATCATCGATTTGACACAAGGTGAATTGGGAACAAGAGGAACGGCCGAAACGCGCAAAAAAGAAGCAGCCGATGCTGCCCAAATTTTGGGTGTTGCGGTGAGAGAAAACCTCGGATTCAGAGATGGATTTTTCAAAAATGATGAAGCACATCAAATGAAAATCATCGAAATCATCCGCAAATACCAGCCGGAAATTGTCCTTTGCAATGCAGTGGAAGACCGTCATATCGATCATGGAAAAGGAGCAGAATTGGTAGAGGAATCCTGTTTTTTATCGGGGTTGAAAAAAATAGAAACAGGTCAGGAAGCTTGGCGACCGAAAAATATTTTTCATTATATCCAATGGTTTCCTTTGAAACCTGACTTCGTTCTGGATGTCAGCGGATATGTGGAAAAGAAAAAAGCAGCCTGTTTTGCCTACACCACGCAATTTCATGACCCAAACAATCAAGAGCCTGACACACCCATCTCTTCCAAACTCTTTCAAGACAGCATCGAGAACAGGGCCAAAGACTTAGGTATGCTAATCGGCACGCAAGCAGGTGAAGGTTTTATGCTAAAAGGTTATTTGGGATTAAAGGATTTTGAAGGTATTCTTTAAATTTTACATGATAAAATTTAAATTTTGAATGTTGGCATTCAAATAATTTATATATTTGCAATCCAATTGAAAAATGGTGGTTGTAGCTCAGTTGGTTAGAGCGTCGGATTGTGGTTCCGAAGGTCGCCGGTTCGAGACCGGTCATCCACCCAGAAAGCCCTTAATTTAAGGGCTTTTTTGTTTCCCATTATTTAGCATTGACTTAACCTTTAACTTAAATTTCCTCCTCAAATTTGCGCTGTGAAATTTTGTCCTCATGTGTGTTAATTTAAGGAGTCGAATCATTAGGATTCGGCTTCTTTTTTTCCTATTTTTGAGCATTAAACGCATCGCAAATATGAAATCTATAATTGGAATCAGTTTCCTAACCCTATGTCTTGTTCTGATAAATTGTAAAAAAGAACCAACAGCACCCAATATCGTTGATGGTGAAAAACAAGAAATCGTACAACTCGATTCTTTAAAATCCTATGCGACCGTTCGACTGGAAACCGATTTGAGTCATTTGAGCGACAAAGAAAAAGCGATGCTCGTCATCATGATCGAAGCTTCTCAAATTATGGACGAATTGTTCTGGTACGAAGCCTATGGTGACAAAGAAGAATTGCTTTCTAAAGTTGCTGGAAACACTCGAAATTATGTAGAAATCAATTATGGCCCTTGGGACCGTTTGGACAATATGCAATCTTTCGTCAAAGGATTTGGACCGAAACCGCTCGGCGCCAATTTCTATCCTTTGGACATGACCGTTGAAGAATTTGAAAATGCCAATTTACCGGAAGGAAAAAGCCAATACACTTTCGTCAGAAGAAATGAAGACGGCGGACTCTATACCGTTCCCTACCATGTCCAATTCAAAGACCAAATCGCCAATGCTGCCGGACTTTTACGCAAAGCCGCCACTTTTGCGGATGATGAAGGACTGAAAATCTATTTGGAAACGAGAGCAACAGCGTTGGAAACCGATAAGTATTTCGAAAGCGATATCGCATGGATGAACATGAAAACCAACCGATTGGATTTTGTCGTCGGACCGATCGAAACCTATGAAGATCAATTATTTGGATATAAAGCAGCACACGAAGCTTATGTCTTGGTAAAAGACATGGAATGGTCCAAAAAACTGGAAAAATATGCCAAATTCTTGCCTGAATTGCAACGAAATTTACCCGTGCCGGACAAGTACAAAACCGAATCTCCCGGAACCGATTCCGACTTGAACGCCTATGATGTGGTGTATTATGCAGGAGATTGCAACGCCGGAGGAAAAACCATCGCAATCAATTTACCCAACGACGAACGTGTACAATTGGAAAAAGGAACACGTCGATTACAATTGAAAAACGCCATGCGTGCCAAATTTGACAAAATCATGGTACCGATTGCCGATGTCCTGATCGACGATTCCCAACGCCAACACGTAAAATTTGATGCGTTTTTTGCCAATGTGATGTTTCACGAAGTTGCGCATGGATTGGGGATTAAAAACACGATCAACGACAAAGGAACCGTCCGAGAAGCCTTGAAAGAACAACAATCCCATTTGGAAGAAGGGAAAGCCGATATTTTGGGATTGTACATGGTCAACCAATTGCTTGAAAAAGGCGAATTGGAAGGACAAAAAGAAGATTTTATGGTGACATTTCTCGCCGGAATTTTCCGTTCGGTACGATTTGGAGAAAGCGCTCACGGATCGGCCAATATGATTTGTTTCAATTATTTTAAAGAAAGAGGGGCTTTTAAACGAACCAAAGAAGGAAAATACATCGTGGATTTCCCAAAGATGGAAGCTGCGATGAACGGATTATCCGAATTGATTTTAACACTTCAAGGAAATGGTGATTATGAAGGTGTAAAAAAATTAACCGAACAAAAAGGACATATTTCCAAAGAATTGCAAAAAGATTTGGACAAATTGAAAGCCGCAGGGATTCCGGACGACATCATTTTTGAACAAGGTGTAAAAGTTTTGGGATTGTAAATTAGATTTAATTACTTTTGCACTCCCAATGGCTGCGTAGTTCAACTGGATAGAATATCAGATTTCGGCTCTGAGGGTTGGGGGTTCGAATCCCTCCGCGGTCACAAAAAGAAAAGTTGGGGGTTCCCCCGAAGTATCGGGGCCTCCGTGGTCACAAAAAGGATAGTTTATACTATCCTTTTTTTTGTCTTTGCCTGGCGCGCATTTGCAACCTGTCTGATCTATTTGCGTTTGCAACGCCTACTGCTCATTTATAATTTCAAAATGATTTTTGAATTGTTTCCAATTTAAATTCATCATCTATCACATAAACGCTCTGCGGATTTTTTTCAGCAAAGGAATGGATCAATTGATTCATATAATAATTGTCCGGAAATCGTTCCAAACTTTCTTTTACCGCTTCAAAATCGGAAAAGTCAATGGCTTTATCCAAATAGCCCATCGCATAAAACCTCCCATTTTCCACCCAAATACAACTTTTTTCTTCTTCATTTCTTCCTTTGCCCAAAATGGCAAAACTAGGTTGTTTGGAATCGAGTTCTTCCAGCGCTTTTTCCACTTTGAGATTGTATGCTTCAGCAGGCGGATAGGGAATTTCATTGGGTTGAAATCGATCGGTTTCCTGACCCAGATAACAAAGTCGTATATCCAAATCATGTTGTTCAATCAAATTCAATAACACATTAATTCCTTCAAAAAGTTGATGAAAAACCCGGATACTTGTCTGATTTTTACTGAGTTTCCCAACAGCCAATCGTTGATAACCCGAAATATCTTTGTATTGAAACAATCCAAATTTAGGTTCAAATCGTTTCAGCGCACGGTTATAAATCGGGTAGAGTTTTTTGATTTCGACGCATTCCAGCAAAAAAGCCATGAGTTCGGTTCCACAGATTTCATAGGAAATATGGTAAATGTCTTTCAGGAAATTTTGCCGCTGGGGATTCGGATTATGTCCTGTAAAATGGGATGAAACCCGCTTTTTGATGTTGATAGCTTTTCCGACATACACCACTTTTCCGGCTTTGTTTCGAAAATAATACACGCCAGGACAATTGGGCAAATTCTCAAAATCCGATTTTTGCAAATTGGGCGGCAATTGTTGTTCTTTTGAATTGCGTTTCAGCATTTCCGGGATGATGCCTTCTTCGTCCCATTCCATCAATTTTGAAAATAAAATCGCCGTAGCTTCTGCATCGCCTCCCGCCCTATGCCGATTTTGAATAGGAATTTCCAAACTTTGACATAAATTCCCCAAACTATAAGAATACAATCCAGGTTTGATTTTACGGCTCATGCGTACTGTACATAATTTGGGAGCAGAAAAAGGATAACCTTCCGCGCTGAGCTGTTGTTTGATAAAGGAATAATCAAAATTCACATTGTGCGCTACAAAAACCCGATTCTCAAGCATTCCAAATACCTTTTCCGCTATCATCTCAAATTTCGGCGCATGCGCCACCATTTCATTGTTGATTCCGGTCAAGGCAAAAATGGGCAATGGAATATCCCTCTCAGGATTGACAAGTGTTTCAAAACGGTCTGTGATTTTTTCGCCGTCAAACACGATGATGGCCACTTCCGTAATCTTACTTCCGGACGCATATCCGCCTGTGGTTTCGATGTCCACGATGGCATATTCTCTATTATTTTTCTTTTTACTCACTTCTTGGGTCTTTTTGTAACGGCATTTTACCGCATCTTATTATTTCCAGTGAAGGACATCCAAAATCCACAACCACTCTACCTTCCAGCAAATACAACCCCGAACCTCTGAGCGGATATTTGGCCAGAGAATGCGGGAAATGTATGGTGTCAAAAAACACACCTTGTTCATCAAAAAATGTCCCAAACTTCATGATTCCAATTCGCGTTCGCACGAGTTTATCGGTCACAAAATCGCCCACCATCCGTATGATTTTTCCTTCAAATTGATTTAGATCAGCAACCATCACATCGCCTCTGAATTTTGATTTGGCCAAATCAAACAAAGAAGCCGAAACCGGAAAACCGATCAATTCGATTTCATCGTAAATATCTTCCAATACCGAATATTCCAATGAAGGTAAGACAGGTTTTTCAGAATCTGTTTCAAAAAGTGAAAAATTATGCTGTTTTTCAACATGTTCGCTCAATAAAAAATGCGCTTCCCATAACAACTCTTTTTTACCAATTCCCAAAAACCGAAAAGCATTACATCGGATCAATATGACGATTTGTTCCAATCCAGCGCCGGTTCGCAGCACGAAATTCTCAATGCCCAAATACGCACCATTTCGCGTTCTTTCCGCTACGATTCTATGCCCCAATTGGGCTTCGAAATTCAAAATTCCATCAAACCCTAAATAGATTTCTTCTCCATAAATTACCGTTTCATACATACTTTTGTTGACACATGGCAAACAAATCTCCGCTCCCGACTTTCGCGCTTCGTTGACATAGACTTTGCGGCTGTAAAATCCGCCGTAATTGTTCAAAACCGCTACCATAAATTCTTTTGGGAAATAGGTTTTCAGAAACAAACTTTGGTAACTCTCTACTGCGAAACTGGCGCTGTGCGCTTTGTTAAAAGAATAACCCGCAAAACTCTCCATCTGTCGCCAAACCTCTTTGGACGAAGCCTCCGGATAGTTCATCGCTTTGCAATGGTCAAAAAATTTGTCTTTGATTTCGACCAAATGACCGACATGCCGGTATTTCCCGCTCATCATTCGCCGCAAAACATCGGCATCTGCCAAATCCAATCCGCCATAGTGATGCCCTATTTTCATCACATCTTCCTGATACACCATCACACCATAGGTTTCTTTTAATTGTTGTTCAAAAACCGGATGCGGATACACCACTTTGGACGGATCATGATGCCGCTCGATGTAGGCGCCCATCATCCCTGAAGAAGACACGCCGGGACGGATGATGGAGCTGGCTGCTACCAGCGTCAGATAAGTATCGCATTTGAGTTTGGTTAAAAGTTGACGCATCGCAGGGCTTTCGATATAGAAACAACCAATCGTGTTAGCCGATTTGAGTTGGGCGGCGATTTTTTTATCTTCAAAAAACCGATGCGGATTTTCTGTGCTGATTTCCTCGCCCCTGTTGTACTTGATGATTTCTTTGCAATCTTTGATATGCCCGATTCCCCGTTGACTGAGGATATCAATTTTTTCAAATCCGATGTCTTCGGCTGTGTACATATCGATCTGAGCCGTCGCCAAACCTTTGGGTGGAAAATCCAGTGCACAATATTGTGTAAGCGGCAATTCTGAAATCAAAACACCACTGGCGTGGATGGAGCGCTGGTTAGGAAAATCGGTCATTTGGTTGTAAACATTTAAAATCATCTGGGTGACTTCATTTTGATTGAGTCTATTTTCCGGTTCGCGTACGAGTCGGTCAATTTCAGCTTTGGGCAAACCATAAATTTTCCCCAATTCCCGTAAGATGCTTCGCGAACGAAACGTACTCATTGTTCCCATTAACGCTACATGATCTGTTCCATATCGATTGAAAATATACGCATAGATTTCATCCCGTTCTTTCCATGAAAAATCGACATCAAAGTCAGGAGGCGATTTGCGTTTGGGGTTTAAAAAACGTTCAAAATACAAATCCAACTCGATCGGGCAAACATCTGTAATCCCCAGACAATAAGCTACCACGCTATTTGCGCCGCTTCCTCTGCCTACATACTCAAACTTCCGGCTGCGCGCATAACGACAGATGTCATCGGTAATCAAAAAATAACTCGAAAAATTCAGGTTATCGATGACTTCCAATTCTTTTAAAATCCGCGCTTTGGCGATTTCATTCTTTTCGTCGTATCGGTTTTTAAATCCTTCAAACGCATATTGGTAAAGCAATTCTTTGTCTTCGTAACGACTTTCTGTAAAGTGCTTTTTGTTTTTTACGGTTTTAAAATCGAAATCAAATCGGCAGGCCGACAACAGTTGGTTTGTGTTTTGGATCAATTGAGGAAAAGAGCGATAGATTTCCATTAATTCAGATTTATTTAAAAAGAATTCATCCGCTCCGGCCATTTGAAAAGGCTCCAATTGGGAAATCAAAATATTATGATCAATGGCTCTGAGCTGACGGTGCAATTGATAATCTTCCTGCCCAAATGTAACAGGAGCCAGCACGACATAACGCTCAAAATTCACAGCCGGTTCCAGGCGGATTTTATTCAATTCAGAAGGTCGAATTCCGATGAATTCATTATCCCGTAATTGATTCAATTTTTGACTACCATAGGGATAGATTAGAAAAACATGGGCGAATTCAGGTGCGATTTCCGGCAACAATCGTTTCTCCCGGTTATGCAAGGTCATCCATTCGTTGAGTTCTTTGAAACCCAATTCATTCCGGGCAATGCCGATGTACAGCAATCGATCACCGTTTCTGAATTCCATTCCCGCCAGCGGATTTATTCCCGCTTCCTGCCCCAACTTGATAAAATCCAATACCCCTGAACTGTTGTTCACATCGGTCAAAACCGCTGTTTCATAGCCTCTCTTCTGCATTTCCCCGATGAGACTTTCCAAGCTGAGCGTACCATGCCGCAAACTATAATAACTGTGCAGATTCAATAACATTTCTGAGAATTACTGGATGAACAAACCGCCTCGGGTTACCGATTTAAAACCATGTCTAAGCCTAATCCTGTCCATCGCCAAAGCGAGTTGCAGGTCTTTTTCCCGGTCATTGAACAAATCGGTTTGGTAATTTCCGCTGATCAAATGGCTGAATTTCACCCCTATGAGCCGTATGAGCATACGCCGACTGTAGAGTTTGGTGAATAATTCTTTTATTTTTTCATCGATCACCCTGTCCGAATTGGTATAAGGAATGCGGATTTGTTTGGTATGCGTATCAAAATTGCTGTACCGGATTTTCAGCGTGATACAACCGGTCAACTTTTGCTCTTTCCTGAGATCAAAGGCCAATTCGTTCACCATTTTGGCCAATGTTTTCCGCAAGACTTCCATGTCGATGGTGTCGTTTTGATAGGTCGTTTCTTTGCTCATGCTTTTTTGTTGTTGAAACGAGACCACCGGACTCTCGTCCAGGCCGTTTGCCTTTTTCCAAATGCTGATGCCGTTCTCGCCTAGAACCCTGCGCAGCGTAAAGACTTCCATTTGCTGCAAAGTCAAACATTTCGAAATGCCCATGTTGCGCAGTTGGGTGTAGGTTTTATCGCCGACCATGGGAATTTTACGGATGGAAAGCGGTGCCAGAAAATGCTTTTCCGTTCCGCAGTCTACTTTGAGTTCGCCACAAGGCTTGGCTTGTCCTGTCGCAATTTTGGAAGTGGTTTTATTGGCCGACAAACCAAAGGAAATGGGCAAACCCGTTTCTGTGATGATGCGCTGACGGAGTTCACGCGTCCAGCTCCAACAACCAAAAAACCGATCCATTCCCGTCAAATCAAAATAATGTTCGTCGATGCTCGCTTTTTCAAATAAGGGCACATTTTCTTTGATGATTTCCGTCACGATGTTGGAATGATAAGAATAGGAATCGTGATCGCCTTGCACCACGATGGCTTCCGGACATAGACGCAATGCCAGTTTCATGGGCATGGCCGAGTGCACCCCAAACTTCCGCGCTTCATAACTGCAGGAAGCTACCACCGCCCTATCGCTTTTCCCACCGATCAAAACCGGCTTGCCTATCAGGCTGCTGTTCTGCAAACGCTCCACACTTACAAAAAAAGAATCTAAATCACAATGCACGATGTGCCGCTCCATATCAATATTTTTAGTATTTTTGACTAAATTATAGTCAATATGACGACTACAATTTAAACAATTAGATCATATGAAAACGCATATTTTTTTTGGAAACAATGTTAAATTTCTCCGTGTCCGACAAAAACGCACCCAAGAAAATTTAGCGGAAAGCCTTTCCATGACGCGCTCCAAACTGAATTGCATCGAAACGGGACAAACCAAATCTCCCTCTGTGGAGGATCTGTTAAAATTTTCCGCTCACTTTAAAATGAGTTTGGATACTTTGATCAAAATTGATTTATCCAAATTGGGTGAATTAAAGCTTCGCGAACTCGAAGCCGGAAACGATGTCTATATAAAAGGCGGAAATTTAAGGGTCTTGGCCATTACAGTTGACAAAGAAAACAATGAGAACGTCGAGTATGTTCCTATCAAAACCAAAGCAGGCTATCGGTCTGGTTATAATGATCCTGAATACATTGCCAAATTACCGAAATATTCTTTGCCGAACGTACCCAAACAAGGAACATATAGGATTTTCCCAACGGTAGGAGACTCTATGCTTCCTATTCCCGAAAACAGTGATGTAACAGGAAAATATGTAGAGAATTGGCATAACATCAAACCAAATACACCTTGCATCATCATTTTAAAAGACCAACAGGACTTTGTTTTCAAACTGCTGACATTCCAAAAAGATAAAACTTTGACACTAAAATCCTTAAACCCAACTTATCAGCCTTACACCGTATTGGCAACAGACGTACTGGAAATTTGGGAGTTTCATTCCTTTTCCAGCCAAAATTTTCCCGAACCTGTTTCCGATTTCTCGGTATTGTACAGGGAAATTCAGGCGCTGAAAACGACAATAGAAAAGAATCAAAAGATTTAATTTATAAGCAGTAATGATAATTCAAATAGAATTTTGTCATGATTTTTGATTGTTGCACATCAAAAATCATGACAAAATAAATCAATTCCATTTCTATAAAACCTTGAACAACTTCCAAGACTACAAACATTTAACTCCTACGGAGTTCTTTCTATTCATTCGCATAAATTCAAAGAATTACCACATTAAACCAAAATGTACTACGGGTTTTTATACCCAAAATATCTTTTGCCCCACAGACGATTTTCAACGGGATTCCCAATATTTTTTTTTACTTTAGACCAAATGAAAATAGCAATTGGCATCGGGTTGATTTTCCTCGCTGTTTCGCTCGGTTTTGGGCAGCGCTTCCAACTCGTGGACTCTATTTCCATCGAAAGCCGTGATTCCATTACCGATTTTGAAGCGGATGATTTTCACAATGTGTATTATATCCGAAATTTTACCGAACTCAATAAAATCGATTACCAAACCCGAAAACGAAAAATCTATTCCAATCAAACCGTCCTAGAAAACCTCAACACCCAAAATATTTTACAAATCACGTTAAAATCAGCTTTGTTCAATCTTTTGGTGCTGGACAATCAATTGAATCAAGTACAGGATTTGATCGAATTCCCGATCGAAACCAACTTCACTCCTACGCTTTCTGCGCTTGTGGACAATAATTTTCTCTGGGGCTACGATCCGGTTTTGCAGCGTTTGGTGCTTTGGAATTACAGAGATAAAAAGGCCATAAGGCAATCAGTGATTTTGACAGAAAAAACGGGTGACGAATTTTATTCGGATTTGATTTATCATCAAAATAAAATTTACCTGATTGGGTTCACAAAAATTCTTCGTTTTGACGAATATGCCAATTTGGAGTCGGTGATTCCCTTTCAAAAATTTGATCAAATTTATCTTCAGAATGATGTCTTTTATTACTCAGATAAAGGGAAATTATTTCAATTGGATTTAAAATCAAAAGAAACCAAAGAAATCTCTATCCATCGCTCTTTTGATTATTTTTCGGTAAATAATCGTTTTCTGTTTGCCTTAAAAGGTCGGGTTGTTTATCTTTACGAATTCCAAAAAAACCATTAAAAATGCACATCGCCATCGCTGGAAACATAGGAGCCGGAAAAACAACATTGACACAATTATTGGCCAAAAACTTTCGTTGGAAACCTCAGTTTGAGAGTGTTGATGAAAACCCATACCTCGACGATTTTTACAACGACATGGAAAAATGGGCGTTTAATCTTCAAATCTATTTTCTAGGAAGTCGTTTCAACCAAATCAAAGAAATCAGAGAAAGCGGTGAGAACATCATTCAGGATAGAACCATCCATGAAGATGCGCATATTTTTGCGAGCAATTTACATGATATGGGTCTTTTGATGACCAGAGATTATGAAAATTATCTGACGGTTTTTGATTTGATGAATTCCTTTGTGCAAGCACCCGATTTGTTGATTTATTTACGGGCTTCCATTCCAACGTTGGTCAAACAAATTCAACTCAGAGGTCGCGAATACGAGAGCTCCATCAGCATCGAATACCTCAGTCGTCTGAACGATAAGTACGAAGAATGGGTGAAAACTTACGACGAGGGAAAACTGCTCATCATCGATGTGGACAATTTGGATTTTGTAAATAATCCGGAAGATTTGAGTTTTATTTATGACAAAGTCGATGCGGAAATCAACGGGTTGTTTTAAGAGAAAATGGTAGTTGGTAGAAAGTAAAAAGTAGAAAAATTAAAGAAATAAAAATACCCACCGGAATTGGCGGGTATTTTTATGTGGTAAATAAATCTTTTACTTAAAATTTATAGGCTGCTCCGACACCAACAGTTGTGATGGCAGAATAATTTCCATAAACCGGACTTGCAACATCTACATCAGATGAAATGACTTTCACAAAAGCAAATGCTTGGAAATATTCGTTTTGCCAACCTCCTTTTGGTTGAAAGTAAAAACCTCCGTTATAGTCCTTATTTAAACTAAATGCATATCCCAAATCTACAGCACCAAAAAATTGTTCCAAAAAGTCATATTGCGCACTTGCAGCGATTGGCACCAAAGTCAATCCCTTTAATTTGGTTCCTGTCCCTGTAATTTCTTTTCCCGGAAATAATTCAACTCCGGCTATCCCTCCTACATGAAAATTCTCCATTACCGGATACAGATAAGAAACTTCAGCTCCAAAATTAACTCCAAAATAATTGGTCGCATCACCTACCGGAACACCTATGTGCGCACCTGCTTTTAAACCTTCCTGCGCATTTACTGACACCAACCCGATTACTGCTAGTGCAGCACTGAAAATCAACTTTTTCATATGTTTCTAAATTTATTTTTCGTTTGTTAAAATGTTATACAATTCGTTTGTTTCTTTTTTGGCATAGGTCGTATCGATCAATTCTGCGATTCCTAAAAATTCGCTCACAAATCGGAACTGTCCATCGATGTTGTTTTGTTCTCTAACGTCTACATTGCCGTCTTTGTTGTATGTTTGATAAGATTGAACCAATTTATCACGCACCGGTTTAAATTCTTGTTTAAAGTATTGCATCGCTTGAATTGTGTCTTTTTTACTTAACAATTCACTTACTCGCCCATAAACCATCAGCGAATAATCACTTCGAGCATCGTTCATATCACCTGAAACCGTATAACGGATGTTATCTGGCAAGGATTCATAAAAATTCATCTTTTCTATCAAACGTTGTTTTGCGGTTTTCAATAACGCCTCTGCTTTTTTAGTTTCACCAATTTTATTATATGCTTGCGCAATTCGCTCTGTGCTCAAACCATAATCGTATCGCGGTTGATCCGGAATCATTTCCATCACTTTATCCAGCACTTCTTTGGCTTTTACTTTATCGCCTCTTTCCGTAAAGTCATCTGCCAGACGAACAGCGATGTTTCTGTATGTATTGGTGTAATTTCGGTCGGTATTGGAGAATGAAGCATCATCCAAATTGAAATTGGCCCATTTGAAATCTTTGAAGTTGGTATACATCTGATCCGTATTGCTTCTTCCTAATTTTCCTCCTTCACCAAATCGGGTATAAATCGGCACCAATTTATAAGAGAAACCATTGTTTTCCAAATAATCACTCAACCAGAAAATATTTCCCGGATCTGAAACACCACCTCCGCTGAAATAAATACTTCTATCCCAATTGTACTCCGCAAACATGGAAATCATCAACAATTCGGATTTGTACAGCTGTCTTTTTCCAAGTGTAACCGTAATTTGATCTACTATTTTATCAGCATCTTTTGCGTCCACAATTCCCGATTTAATTGCATTGGCTTTGTTGACCGGAATGATGATTTTATCCACAGGAAGATAATTCACAGCTCCTACCGGATAACCGAAATAATCTGCCAATGCGGCTTTTGCCGGATTTTTATTGTCCATGATAAATTCAAAAGCTTCTTTTGCCGTCATGCTATCCTTCACCAAATATTGTTCAAGTGGTTTCACAGAATTGTACAATTGCTGAATTCCGGCAGGATCATAACCCGGATCTACCAAATACTGGGTGATTTGATCTGCAGGCAAACTCATGATTTCAGCAACGCTCAATCCAGCATCCGGTTTGATGATGCTGTGCAATTCGCCAAAGATAGATTTGATATTTCCGGCAACGACCATGATGTTATCGTTCGTGTTCAATTGGAAATCTTTGTATTGCAATTTGGATGGAAGTGCTGGTGCATCATACGTTTTGCGTAAGGATTGTTCTATGTTCCAAGGTGAACCCAAAAGCGTGTAATTTACAATTTTCACATCATCTCTGAACAATTCGGTTTCTTGCAATCCCCAAAGCGGATAAGTATCATTGTCTCCATATACAAAGAGAATGGAGTTTTCGTCTAAATTATTCAAATAATTATAGGCTAACGCATAAGCACCTTCACGTTTGGAACGATCATGATCATCCCAATTCTGGAAGCCCATCAACAATGGAATTGCCAAACAGAATGCCGAAATCACGATGGAAACGGATGGTGTCAATTCTCTTTTTTTGAATTTTTTGATCAAAATATAAATTCCTTGTACACCTAAACCAACCCAAATCGAAAAAGCATAAAATGAACTCACCAAAGCATAATCTCTTTCTCTCGGTTCAAATGGCTTCACACTGGTATAGAAAATGATTCCGACACTAGTCAATAAAAACAAAGAAAGAATCGCCCACCAATGCGTAACATTTCGATTATATTGAACAAAGAAACCAATCAATCCTAAAATCAACGGCAGCATGAAATAGACATTATGCCCTTTATTTTCTTTATAAACCGCAGGGAGTTTGGATTGATCACCCAGTCGGGCATTATCAAAAAATGGAATTCCAGTAATCCAATTCCCTTTTGTAACCTGCATATTTCCTTCCCAATCGTTTTGTTTCCCTGAAAAATTCCACATGAAATAGCGGAAAAACATATAATCCAATTGATAATCCAAAAAATAATTGATTTGTTGCCCAAATGTAGGCGGTTGAATGTCCAATAATTCTGCATTTTTCTGTAAATCAGCAATTTTCAACGTTCCATCATGTTTTTTCTGAAGTAATTCGTTGAACCTCGCTTCAGCCATTTGGCGTTTTTGAGCACGTACTTCAGGATGATCTTCCATATCATTAAAGAAGGCCGCGTTTATCGTAAATTCCGGAAATCCATACATGGCTGCATAATTTTCCATGACATCCGGTAGATTATTGTACATTTTTGGAAAGAACTTGATGTGTTTGTCATTGTACACATAATCCTTTCTATCAGAAACTTTTATATACTTTTCAGTTCGATTGTCCTTTACATAATTCTCACCGGTAATTTTCGTTTGGTAATTGCCATCAGGACTTACAGCAATTCCATCAGCAGCAAAATTGGCAGTATAAGTTTGGCCATAAATCGTTGGCCAATCGCCGTATTGTTCACGATTAAAATAATCCAACATGCCCAAAGCCGTGTCCGGATCGTTTAAGTTCATGTGCGGATTGGCATTGGCGCGAATCGGAATGACCAACCAACAGGAAAATCCGATGATCATAAAAGCAATGGATAATACCAATGTATTTCCTAACTTCCAATTGTATTTTTTTGTGTATTTGAATGCTAGAAAGAAGACCAAAGCCAAGAGTATTCCGGCTACAACTGTACCCGAATTAAAAGGCAATCCAAAATTATTGACCACATAAATTTCTGTTTTCCCAAATATGGTCATTACCCATTTGAAAAGGTATTTGAATACAAATCCTAAAAAGATTGCGGTAAATAAATTGGCCAATAAAAAACTCTTGATGGTCAATTTATAATTTTTGGCATAGTACATATAACAAACCGCCGGAATCGCCAGTATCGCCATCAAATGGACACCTGTAGCCAAACCGATGGTCAAACAAATCAATAAAAACCATTTGTTTCCTCGCTGTTCGTCAGATTCCTCTTCCCATTTACATCCTAACCAAATCAGAATCGCTGTAAACAAAGATGCCATGGCGTAAACTTCACCTTCCGCAGCAGAAAACCAAAATGAATCACTGAACATAAAAACCATCGCTCCCACCAATCCACTACCGAGCGTAATCAAAGCTTGAGATTTGGAAAGTGAAGTCTGGAAAGCATTTTCAACCAATTCGTTTTGTTTGGTTACAAAAAACATGCGACGCACAAAATGTGTAATGGTCCAAAAAAGAAACATAATCGTGAGTGCACTACAAATCGCCGACATGGAATTGATGACCAAAGCATATTTACTTCCATCCCCAAAAGCCAATCCAGCCCAAACCGATCCAATCAGTTGAAAAAGTGCCGCTCCGGGAGCATGCGTAACACCCAATTTCGCTGAAGAAACGATGTATTCACCACAATCCCAAAAGCTTAGCTTTCGCTCCATCGTCATCAAATAAACAAATGATGCAAGAATGAAAAGTGCAAAACCGATTAAATTGTTCCATTTTTTGAAAGGAATATTCATTTTCTAAAATTTATCTTGCGAAAATAAGAACTATTTTGCTCTTTAAACGGTTAATGAAATGTAAATGTGAAGAATTTACTGTTCAAAATTTGGTTAAAAAAATATTAATCATGAAAAAATAAAATTTTGGTTTCAAAAAATGTTTAAATTTGCTTGGCAAAAAGCAATGCCTTTATCTGATAAAATTATTCAGGACGCAATTACCTTTGATGATGTCCTTTTAGTTCCTTCTTATTCTGAAATTCTTCCCAATCAAGTTTCGTTGCAAACCCGATTGACAGACAAAATACAATTGAACATCCCACTTGTTTCAGCAGCTATGGATACGGTTTCTGAGTCCAAATTGGCAATAGCTTTGGCTCGAGAAGGTGGACTTTCCTTTGTTCATAAAAATATGTCCATTCAGGAACAGGCCAACGAAATCGATGCGGTAAAACGATCTGAAAATGGTATGATTACAGATCCGATTACGCTTAGTCGTCATCATAAATTGAAAGATGCTGAAGAATTGATGCGTCACTACCGAATTTCTGGTCTACCTGTAATAGAAGAAGACCGAACTTTAGTCGGAATCATCACCAACCGCGACATCCGCTATCAAACCGATATGGACCAAAGTGTTGAAGATGTGATGACCAAAGAAAATCTTATTACATCTGACATCACAACCGATTTATTTAAGGCAAAAGATATTTTATTAAAAAATCGGGTAGAAAAACTTCCAATCGTCGATGAAAATCTAAAATTAATTGGATTAATTACCATAAAAGATATCGACAACCTTTCCGAATTCCCCAATGCTTGTAAAGACAGCCAAGGTCGACTTCGTGTAGGTGCCGGAGTAGGTGTTGGAATCGAAACGATGGACAGAGTTCAAGCTTTGGTAAACAAAGGCGTAGACATCATCGCGCTTGATTCTGCTCATGGTCATTCAAAAGGAGTAATCGACAAGGTACGGGAAGTACGAAATGCTTTCCCTGAATTGGATATCGTAGGTGGAAATATCGTTACGGGAATGGCGGCAAAAGATTTGATAGATGCCGGAGCAAATGTGCTAAAAGTAGGAGTTGGACCAGGTTCTATTTGTACGACTAGAGTGGTTGCCGGAGTGGGTGTCCCACAGCTTTCTGCGATTTATGATGTATATGAATATGCGCACACAAAAAACATTTCAATTATAGCCGATGGCGGAATCAAACTCTCAGGAGACATCGTAAAAGCTATCGCTTCTGGGGCTAGTACGGTTATGATCGGAAGTTTATTTGCCGGAACAGACGAAGCGCCCGGAGAGGAAATCATTTACCAAGGAAGAAAATTCAAAGCTTATCAAGGAATGGGCTCACTTTCTGCTATGAAACGCGGAAGTAAAGACCGGTATTTCCAGTCAGATGCCAATAAATTGGTACCGGAAGGAATCGAAGGTAGAGTTCCATATAAAGGTCGTTTAGCAGATGTGGTTTACCAACTTTGTGGTGGATTACGCGCCGGAATGGGATATTGTGGAACCGCTGACATCGAAACGCTAATTAAAAACGGAAAATTTGTAAAGATTTCAAATGCCGGTTTGGCAGAAAGTCACCCACATGATGTGATGATCACAAAAGAAGCACCGAATTATTCGAATTAAAATTAGAATTCAATTCATAAAAAAAGGTGACTGAAAAAATTTCAGTCACCTTTCTTATTTTTATTTTCCAACTTCTAGAATTGCCAACCTGCTGTCAACAAGAACATTCCGGTTTGGTTTTTAACTTCTGCAATATAATTATGGTCTGCATTTAATGGAAGTGCTGCCAAATAAACTTCTCCCAAATCATAATCTACATATTCTCCATTTCCAAATACATAATCGTATTTTTGGTTCTGGAATTGATAAGCAGCGTCCAAATAGAACCCGCCAAAATCATATCCTGCACCCAAACTAAATCGATTGGTATCACCTCTAAAAGCTTTGTCGAAATTTTGGGTTACAACAGTTCCATTTCCTAAATCAGCGTCCAAAGTGATTTCCTCAAAAGGACTTTGAACATAATTGTATCCACCACGAATTCTGAAATTATTGATTCTATATTCCAACCCGGCTCTCACCTCACTACTGGATTTCATATAATCATCAAAAAATGTATTGGTTCCAGCAAAATCTGCTGAAGGCATCATTTTGGTTGAACCATTCATGTGCAAGGTATAATCTAGATTAAGCGCCAATGATTTTGCAAAAACTGCTCCTGCACTCGCTACCAATCGACCATTTGCATTACGATCATATTCACTATAATACAAATCATATCGGTAATTTTCTCCGAACAATAAATCTGCATAATAACTTTCTTGAATATTTCTGTACCAAACTGGGCTATGGTAAGCCAGTCCCAATCTGACATTATCATTCACTTTTCCAATCACACCAGCACTTAAAGAAAATCCTTGACCAGAAGCAGTATAAGGTGTGCCATTTAAATCATAACGAAAAACATTAGAAGTCCCGTCTTCTCCAACGGTTTGTTCATCAAAAACCACATAATTATCATATTGTACATCATGAAAATTAAAACCTAATCCTAGATAAATTTTATCACTATAACTTGCTCCAAAGTCCAATGACATTTTGGTTTTATACCCTACGACTTCATCATGGTATCCATTCATGGTATAAGTGGTATATTCCTCAGGATCCTCACTGGATAAATAAGTGGCTTGAATGTTTTCGTTCCGTCCCATTCTCACCCAATTGTCCAAAGATTGCTGTGAATATTTGACACCGATTGAAAACCGATTGAATCCTGTTTGATTGGTATTAAACACGAAAGTCCCACCTACGTTTTGGAATAAAACGGAGGTATCATCCGCATCAAATGAATTTCCAAATTTCGTGTCGTTTTTATAATTATTAACGCCTAAAGTAACATTCACATCAGATGCTATGGCCAAAGCCAAACCTGCAGGGTTTTGTTCAATAGATGAAATATCTCCACCTAAAGCCCCCATAGAGCCCCCCATCCCTATGTACCTTGCACTTCCGGCGTTTATTTCATTTGAATAGGCAGAAACTGAATTGATATCTTGCACAGTTTGAGCGTGAACAACACCCGCAATCAGGGTTATAATTGCTGTAATTTTTTTCATGCGTTTATTTTATATTTTTTTCAATTGGAACATGCAACCTTAGATGATAAAAATAATCAATAAGCTGATGTTTAAAGATTAATTTAACCATGTCGGTTTCATACTAATTTTCTAAATCTTGATTATCTTCTACTTCCGCTTCTGATTCCACCTCCTGAAGATCCACCGCTACTCATTCCACCTGAAGAACTTCCACTTCTGATAGATGGTGATGAAGAGCGCGTATTTGAATTGGATCTCATGTTGGAGTTAGATCTCATATTTGAATTAGAGCGCATATTGGAATTGGAGCGCATATTTGAGTTGGATCTGATATTGGAATTACTGCGGATGTTACTGTTGTTTCGATTCGGTGTATTTGGTCTTACATTTGCTGGCGCAGTTTGTCTCACCGGACGAACATTTTCTCTAGAAGTAGAAGTCATATTGCTATTTCTGGTATTTCTAACTGGTGAATTGGTAGCATCCATATGATTTCGTGAATTATCTCTTGTGGTTTCTCGAACCGGACGAACGGATGAGTTGTGTTCTGATGAAAAGTTTCCATTTCTAATAGTTGAATTCCCATTTCGAACCGGTCGATTGGAATCAGTTATTCTATGGTTATTTTGATTTCTATAAGTAGAATAATTTCTATAAGGTGTTCCATGTGATAAATAACTTCCCGGACGAACTCCAGGGTTTACCAGCGTTCCTCTGTGATAGTAGCCATTCCCATAGTAACCACCTCCCCAATAAGGATTGTAGCCATACCAACCACCACCCCAACCATAGTAAGGATTCCCCCAATAAGGATTATAGCCGTACCAGCCACCACCCCAACCATAGTAAGGATTCCCCCAATAAGGATTATAGCCGTACCAGCCACCACCCCAACCATAGTAAGGTGAGTTCCAACCCCAACCATATCTAAAACTGGCTCCCCAGCCCCAACCCCATGAGTTGTAACCCCAACCCCACCAAGGATCGTTCCATCCGTAGTTATTTACGGTAATATCAAGTCCATCGTATCTTCCCCAGTCCGTGGTTGCTCCAGACGCTACATAAACATTGCTTCCTCCGGTGTAAATATTTACATCGTCTGAAGTATTTTCAGCTACTTGTTCATCATAATAAAAGTCTTCCGCACCATTTCCATTGGCATCAAAATAAGGACTTCCAACTTGAATATCGTACGCAGCGGCTTCTGTTTGATCATAACCAGATTCTACCCGACCGTCTTTTGACGGGCTGTAATAGACACCATCGGTTTCCCCGCTTGTCGCAGCTGTAGACTGTGAAGAAGCACAAGAAACTACTCCAAACACAATGACCAAAGCAGTCAAATATTTGAAGAATTTTTGAGGATATAAGTAAACTTTGTTCATTTTTATATTTTTACCAATTAGTATTCTTTAAATTTGCGTGCTATTTTAGGATTTAACCCTAAAAATACGCATTATTAATAAAACGGCAATTACTATGCCAATAAAACATATGTTAAAGTTCATAACTGTTAAATTTTAAAGATGGCAAAACTTACACCAAGAAATGAAGATTACTCTAAGTGGTACAATGAGTTAGTAACACAAACCGGATTGGCAGAAAACTCAAAAGTAAGAGGTTGTATGGTCATCAAACCATATGGTTATGCTATTTGGGAAAAAATGCAACAACAATTGGACAAAATGTTCAAAGAAACAGGTCATCAAAATGCCTATTTCCCATTATTTGTTCCAAAAAGTTTATTTGAAGCCGAAGAAAAAAACGCAGAAGGATTTGCAAAAGAATGTGCTGTAGTGACACATTATCGCCTGAAAAATGATGTGGAAAATCCGGGAAAACTCATCGTCGACCCTGAAGCAAAATTGGAAGAAGAATTAGTAGTTCGACCTACTTCTGAAGCCATTATTTGGAGCACTTATAAAAATTGGATCCAGTCTTATCGGGATTTACCGATTTTAATTAACCAATGGGCAAACGTCGTACGATGGGAAATGCGTACCCGTTTGTTTTTGCGTACCGCCGAATTTTTATGGCAAGAAGGACATACTGCCCATGCAAACAAAGAGGAAGCTTGGGACGAAACAAAAAAAATGCTGGATGTCTATGCTGAATTTGTAGAAGAATTCATGGGGATTCCGGTGATAAAAGGCACCAAAACCCCAAATGAAAGATTTGCGGGAGCGGAAGAAACTTTATGCATCGAAGCACTCATGCAAGATGGAAAAGCGCTCCAAGCAGGAACTTCTCACTTTTTAGGACAAAATTTCGCCAAAGCTTTTGATGTGAAATTCGCTTCAAAAGAAGGTACACTTGATTATGTCTGGGCAACTTCATGGGGTGTTTCTACCCGACTCATTGGGGCACTTATCATGACGCATTCTGATGACAATGGACTTGTCTTACCTCCAAAATTGGCACCAATTCAAGTTGTAATCGTTCCGATTCATCGAAATGACGAACAGAAAAATGCGATTGCTGAAGTCGCTTTAAAATTGTCCAACGAATTGAAACAAAAGGGAATTTCGGTAAAATTTGATGATGATGACAATGTTAAACCGGGATGGAAATTCAATGAATATGAGTTAAAAGGTGTTCCGTTAAGAATCGCCATAGGACCACGTGATTTAGAAAATGGTCAAGTGGAAATGGCCAGAAGAGACACGCTGGAAAAATCCTTTGAAAAATTAGAAGGTCTAGCTGAAACCATTGAACAGAAATTAGATGAAATTCAGGAAAATATTTTCAACAAAGCAAAAGATTTCCGAGCCAATCACACCACTGAGGTTTCCAATTTTGAAGAATTCAAAGATGTTTTGGAGAATAAAACCGGATTTATTTCTGCTTATTGGGATGGAGAGTCCGAAACAGAAGAAAAAATCAAAGCAGAAACAAAAGCCACAATTCGCTGTATTCCTTTTTCAGAGGTAGATTTAGAAGGAAAAGTTGATTTTTATTCGGGAAATCCTGCAAAATTCAAAGTCTTGTATGCAAAAGCTTATTAAAGTTTAACAAAAAATTATTATTTTCGTTATTCATTTGGCTTATTATTGGATAATTAAAAACAAAAAATTATGAAAAAAATCTTACTAGTCATGATGGTTTTTGCTTTTGCAGGTTTTTCATTTGCACAAGAAAAAAGCATGTCATCTACTTCCGTCAAAGTTGAAAAGAAAAACAATTTTGATGAATGGAGTGCATATTTAAATTTAAACAGCACGCAGAAACAGCAAATTTCGGACATTCAAGAAAAGTACAAAACCGAGAAATCCACTTTGCGCAAATCTGGAACTGCTGCAGACTTCAAAAATCTTAACGACAAACAAAAGCAAGAAATAAACGCAGTATTGACGCCGGAACAAATAAAAAAATCAGAACAATTTGATGCAATTAAAGAAAAAGAAAAGCAAGAAAAAGCCGCAATTAAAACGGCGGTAAAATAATCTTGAATTTTAAACCGAGTAAATGCCTTCTTCAACCGGAGGCATTTTTATTGTAATTATATTTAGTTAGACAATGTTAGCCAAAAAACTTTTTTCTATCCCCATTCTATTATGCTGCCTGATCAGCTTCGGACAAGAATTCACATTAACCGGAAAAGTTACCAACACAGAAAATCAACCGCTTGAATATGCGACTATTTCTATTCAAGAAGTAGAAACCTTTATGGAAATTGCCGGAACTGTTACAGATGCAGCTGGAAATTTCACCATTGAATCACCCGCCGGAAATTATATTTTGTATATCGAATCCTTTACCGGAAACACTTATGAACAACCCATAGAAGTTACCCAAAATAAAAATTTGGGGAGTTTTAAAATGGCTGAAAATTCAGTAGTGAGTTTGGAAGGAGCGACCATTACCGGTTCCAATCCTATTTACAAAATGGAGTTGGACAAAAAAGTTTATGACCTTTCACAAGACCAAATGGCAAAAGGAAGCTCTGTTTCTGATGCTTTACAAAACGTACCGTCCGTTCAGGTTGATGGCGAAGGAAACGTAAGTTTGCGCGGCAATGAAGGAGTTCGCATTCTGATCGATGGAAAACCTTCCTCATTGGTTGGAATTTCAGATCCGGCAACTGCACTCCAAAGTTTGCCGGCAGATGTCGTGGAAAGAATCGAAGTGGTAACCAATCCTTCTGCCCGATTTGAGGCCGAAGGAAGCGCCGGAATCATAAACATCATTTTGAAAAAAGGGAAACTTCAAGGTTTTAATGGTTCTATTAATATCAACGGAGGCATCCCAACTACAGTCGGTGCTTCTGCAAATTTAAATTATAGAACCGGAAAGTGGAATTTATTTAGCAACCTGAGTTATCGCTATGCAGAAAGAGACCGTGAAGGAAGTTCTTATACAACCCGATTTGATTCACTAGGTGTGCCAAGATATGAAGACATGAATAGAGAGTCGACTCGGATCAATGATGGCTACAACATCATGCTGGGAACCGAATATTATTTAGACGATCGAAATACTTTTACGGTTTCCGGAAATTATCGATATGGAAAAAACGAAAATCAATCAGACCTTCATTATGCTGATTATGATGAAAATTTATTTAACGTTGCCAATTCTTTAAGAACCGAAAGAGAGAAAGAAGATGATTATAGCGCTGAAGGAAATTTCAATTATAAACACGAATTTTTAGATCCGGGACATGAATTCACTATTGATGCCCGAGGAACTTATTCTGAAGAAACAGAAATTGGGGATTTGCGGGAGACAGGAAATGCGGTCAATTCTACGGAGAGATCATTTAGTTCAGAATACCAAAATCGGTTCATCATTTCAGCTGATTATGTGTATCCATTTGGAGAAAAAGGCAGACTGGAAATAGGTGCAAGAGGAGAATCAGAAGGAACTTTAACCGATTTTTCAGTAGACAGTTTGTCTACAGATGGTTGGGTTTCAAAACCTGAATTTGCCAACAGAACGGACTACAGACAAAATGTATATGCGGCTTATGCTCAATATGGTCAAGGATTTGGGCAATTTTCCTTTTTTGCAGGATTGCGTATGGAGAATTCGGACATTACGGTCAAATCCATTTTGAACGAAAATACTACACGTAAAAATTATGTCGATTTCTTTCCAAGTTTATTTTTAAACTACGAATTTGAAAATGACAACCAATTGCAAATTAGCTACTCGAGAAGAATTCGTCGTCCAAGAGGTTGGGATTTGATTCCATTTACTTCTTATTCAAACAACCGAAATCTTTTCATGGGAAATCCGGATTTGGATCCGCAGTACACAGATTCTTATGAATTGTCCTACGTAGCCAAAATTGGGAAATTAATGATTACACCAAACGTTTATTATTCCAACACCCAAGATAATATCCAACGCTATCAGGCGATTAATGCAACCGGAGCGATCGTTACACGTCCTATAAATGTCGGGACGGAATCCAGATATGGTGGAGAATTGACCTTTACTTACAAACCGGTAAAATGGTGGAACATGATGGGGAACGTCAATCTATTTGGATACAAAACAGAAGGAGAATATACAGATACTTATATCAATCAAAGTGGAGCAAGCGTTTCGACTACGACCAATTTTGATGGTGAAGGATTCAGCTGGTTTGGCCGATTGAACAACGTTTTCACTCTACCGGCTAAATTTTCAGTTCAGCTTTCAGGTAATTATAGAGCCGGTATGAAATCGGCGCAAAGCGAAAGAAAACCCATGTATTCAGCAGATCTTTCTGTCAACAAAGATTTTTGGAATGACAATGCAACCCTTTCTTTAAGCGTTCGGGATTTGTTCAACTCACGTGCATTTGAAATTGAATCTTTTGGAGATGATTTCTATATGGAAAGCAGAAACAGATGGAATGTAAGATCCATCAATCTGACTTTCACGTATAGATTTAACCAATCCAAAAAAGACCAAAGAAGAGAACAAGGTGAAGTTTCAGGAGACTTTGAAATGCAAGGAGGAGAATAAATTTAATTTAACCATAAAAAAAAGGGTCCTTAGTTTAAGAGACCCTTTTTTTATGAATTTTATTGAATTTGAATTAATTCAAATTGATATCAAATTCCATTCTCAACTGAATTCCTTTAAATTCTCGCATGAATTTTAATTCTTGATAAAGTTGAAAGTATTCTTGACCTAATTCTTCCCGAACCATGGTTTCGGCTTTTGTGGTCTGATATTCTTGTAAAAACTCTTCAAAACCTCCTTTGCGGAACGGATAACTCATCACGGAATAATTTTCCAATTCAGCCAAATCAGCAGCTGAACTGATCGCATCTTCCAACGACCCAATTCTATCAACCAAGCCCAGTTTCACAGCTTGCTCCCCAGACCAAACTCTACCACCACCGATCGCATCCACTTGCTCAAAAGTCATCCCTCTGGCTTTCATCACATGTTTAACAAAGATTTCATAAACACTTTCTGTCATAAGCGTCATGGTTTGAATTCCGGAATCTGATAACGGTTTGAATGGTGTTTTTAAGAAATCTGAATTTTGGTTCGTATTAACATAATCTGTGGTTATCCCAACATTATTCACCAATTTTTTCACAGATGGAATCATGCCAAGCACACCAATTGACCCTGTAATCGTATTGGGATTTGCAAAAATCGAATCTGCTTCCATCGCGATATAATATCCACCAGAAGCAGCCACATCTCCAAATGATACGATCAACGGTTTTTCCTTACGCAATTCTCTTAATTCATATAGAATTTCTTCTGAAGCATCTGCACTTCCTCCCGGAGAATTGACACGCAAAACAACTGCTTTTACATTTTTATCTTCCTTTAAATCCCGAATGGTTTTTTTGTAAACCTCAGACTGAATTCCGGAATATGATTCGCCCGGCATAATGGTTCCAGAAGCATACAAAACCGCAACTTGATCTCTCCCCTTTTCAGGCTTAAGCGTAGTAGCATATTTGGTCAAAGCAATGGTATGTTTGTCCAAAACTTCTTCTATGGTTTTATCTTTTTCTGTTTCTAATTCCAATCGATCTGCCAATGCTTTTTTATACACCGCTTCATGCGAAATTTTATCGACCAATTTAAATGACAATGCTTTTGCAGGATTGAAACTGTACAGACTATCGACTACCATTTTAAAATCTTCATCAGACATCTTTCTGGATTTTGCCATATCCGTAGAGAAATTCCCCCAAATATCATTCAACAAAACAGAAAGTTGCTCGCGGTTTTCCGGTGACAAATCTTCACGTAAATAAGGCTCAACAGCAGATTTATAAGCTCCATGACGGATCACTTGAAAGTTTACACCATATTTGTCTCCAAAATTTTTAAAGAACATGACTTCCGCACTTAGACCTTGAACCAAAACCATCCCCATAGGATTTTGAAAAATAGAATCTGCTACCGAATTCAAATAATAAGCACCTTGTGTGGCGTTGTGCGAATATGCATATATGAATTTACCGGAGGTTTTAAAATCCAACAAAGCATTTCGGATATCGGTCAACTGGGTTGTACCACCTTGAAAGTGCTGCACTTTTAGGCTAATTCCTTTAATTTTATCATCTTCTTTTGCAGCTTCTATGGATCTTAAAATTTCTCTAAAATAAACTTCAGACCCAGGAGGTGGCGAAAATAAACTGACTTCGTTGTCCATGGTACTTTCTTTTACCGGAGCTTCTAAGGTAATTTCTAACACAGAACCCTCTCTCGGCCCACTCGACTCAAACCAAGTACTAGCCAAAGAAAATAATGCAATCCCACCAACAACCAACCCTATCAATGTGAATGTTAGGACGTTACCGACGATTACTGCAAATACATTTCCAAAAAATTTTTTCATTTAAAACTAAATTTAATTACTTTGTGACATATGTCGCAAAACACTATACAATTGTTACTCGGTTCGAATTTAAATGACCGGGAATCGAATTTAAAAACTGCTCGGCTATGCATTGAGAAAGAAATTGGGACAATTGAAAAATGTTCTAAAATCATCGAAACCGCGCCAGAAGGATTTGAATCTAAATATGATTTTCTTAATCAAATCATCCAATTGAACACCGTCTTATCGCCCATGTCAATCCTGAAAACAATCAAATCAATAGAAAAAAAGATGGGACGAACTTATGAAAAAACGGATCAAAAATACCAAGACCGAATCATCGATATAGATTTATTGGTTTTCAATCAAATTGTATTTGAAAGTAAAAATTTAATGGTTCCACATCACCAACTATTTTCCAGAAACTTCGTAAAAAAGATTAGGATATAGTTTTTTAACGGATTATTTTATTAAATTTGCCTCAATATTAATTGAAAAATTGTTTTAACCGACCCAAACAACAATCTATGAGAAAAATTTATTTACTCTCTTTAACATTGTTATGTTTTGTGTTTATAAAAGCACAACAAACAACCGACTCTTTAGCTCAAAAACCTGAAACCACAAAATTCACCAACGCTGAAAAAGATTTCAACGATTGGTACATTTCTGCATTTGTAGGAGCCAATGCTCTACAAAATTCTGATTTGGTTTCTTGGGGGGATGGTAAATTTATCCCTGGATATGATTTCCAATTGTCCGTTACCAAAGAAGTAACACATGCTTTTGGCATTGCCCTTATGGGACAATACGGAAAAACTCGTCAATATGGTGAAGGAAATCAACAAAACTATATCAATGCTTGGGATGGAAAAACCGAGTATTATGGTATTAGTTTAATTGGTGATTTAAACTTAAGCAATCTATTTAGAAGAATTGACAATGATTCTCCTTACAGATGGGCTTGGCATGTTTACGCTGGTGCAGGATTAATAGGCTATGAAGCAGAAAGAAAAGCCAGGTATAACTATGGTGACGGAAGTCGTCATAACCAATGGAGAACCATCGACGATATAGATTTAGATGACAGATCTTTTTATGCACAAGTCGGAACCGGACTCCGTTACAAATTAAGCAGAAGATTTGATTTAGAGATGAAAGCCATGTATGTCATGACTGGTGACGAAGAATTTGACGCATCAGGCGCTCCAATTCCAGGAGTATTTACATTGGCCGATATAGAAGAAGGTCGTGATGATAATATGTTGACCTTATCAATCGGTGCCCATTTCAAATTAGGCAAACACGAAGAATCTTTACAGTGGCATGATCCTTTGACCTCTATTTCAGCTATTCCGGCTGCTGCCAATGTTCCTTGTGCAGATGATGACAATGATGGAGTTTGTAACCTATATGACAAATGTCCAGACACACCGGAAGGAATCAAAGTTGATGGAGCAGGTTGTCCTTTGGATACTGATAACGACGGTGTATTTGACTCTATCGACGAATGTCCGACAATCCCTGGCCCTCCGACCAATAACGGTTGTCCAAAACCTATCGTTGAAGTTAGTATAGGAACGATCGCATCAAGTATTTCTGACTTATTACAAGGAATTGAGTTCGATTATGATAAAGATGTCATCCGAGAAGTTTCTTATCCAAAATTAAATGCCGCTTTTGATATCCTTCAGGCACATCCAACTTATAAATTCTATGTAGAAGGACATACTGATGCTGCAGGAAGTGTAACTTACAACCAAAATCTATCTGAAAGAAGAGCCGCTTCTGTAGTACGTTATTTAGTAAACAAAGGTGTATCTTCAGACCAAATGGTCCCTGTAGGAAAAGGTGAATCTGATTTGAAACACAAAGAATGCGATCCAGTTTCTAACTGTCCAGCTTGGAAAAATTTAGAAAACCGTCGCGTGATCTTCAAACCTTATGGTGAATCTATAGATGGTGTTGAGTACCAACAGTAATCTAATAAATTAAAATATAAAAAAAGGATGCTCCAAAGGCATCCTTTTTTATTTTGACAAATCTCCAAAACAAATCCATTCACTTTCTAATTATATTTAAAGTAAAATCAAACTGTGTGCATTTCTAAAAATGAGCTCTTATCAAAAAATAGAAACTATACGTGGTGCGTTATAGAACCTAAGCCTATATGCTGACTGTTTATAACTTCAAAGGAGTTGTAGGTTGAGAGCCTTGAGCAAAGTCCAGAATTATTTTAAACAACTTGGCGTGTTTTGTTGATGTACAACCATCAAGTATTTTAACAAAATGATATTTGAATATAACTTGAATGATATCATTTTATGAAATATACTCTCAAAAAAATCTCACAAAAAATTGAACATAAAAAAAGCCGGTCATCAAACCGGCTATATATTGAAAATATTAATTATTTGTTTTTAAGGATGTCGCGAATTTCCGTTAATAAAACTTCCTCATTTGAAGGCCCTGCGGGTGCTGCTTCTTCTTTTTTATTCAACTTATTAGCACCTTTGATTAAGAAGAAAAGTACTATTGCAATTAAAATGAATTTAATTATTGCTGAAATAAAATTACCATATTTCACACCATTCCATGCCAACTGTTCTAAATTAGCCACTCCTGACGCCTCCATTACCGGAGTTAAAATCAATGGCGTAATGACGTCATCAACAGCCGAACTGATGATTGCCCCAAATGCAGCTCCAATGATGACACCGACTGCGAGGTCTATAACATTGCCTTTAAAAGCAAATTCTTTGAATTCTTTGATCATTCCCATATTTCAAAAATTTTAAGTTAGAATAAATATAAAAAATTAATTTTGATTCCAACGGATTTTTGTAATACCTTCTTTTATACCCCATTGATCTGCCAATCCACCATTGACTTCCACTACAAATTTTGAGTCAGAAGCCGCGCCATCTACCGTTCCACCGGCCAATTTTGAATCTGCTCCGGGCTGCGCATTTCTCGCGATGTTGATCAACACCGAATCTTTATCAAAATACATGATATCCAACGGAATACGTGTGTCTTTCATATAAAAAGTATGTGGACGGATTTCGTCATCATTGAAAATGAATATCATGCCTTGAGTTTCTCCCAGTTTAGATCGGTCCATCAATCCTCTGGCTCTTTTATTGGGCGTATCAGCAATTTCAATATCGATTTTTTTAATAGGTTCCGCATTTTCATTCAGAAATTCCAATTCTCCGTTTTTGGTATATTCAATTTCAACTTGAACATCTTCTGCTTCTGAAACCGTAGATGAATTGCTTTTTTCACATCCCAAAACTATAGTCAAGAGTAAAATGGCTATAAGGTCCTTTTTCATAACTATTGATCTTTATATTGTCTATTTTTTGAAGTAATCATTACGACTAATCCAATGATGATAAATGGAATACTCAAAATCTGACCGTTATTTAATCCTATATTCAAAGCTTCTGCTACAAATTCATCACCCTGGTCTTCTTTGAAGAATTCGACAAAAAAGCGCACACACCATAAAAGCACGAAAAACAATCCGAAAATATAACCTTGAAAATATTTTTTATCCGTTTTTCTATAGATGTGCCAAATGATAAAGAAAATGATCACATAACAAATCGCTTCGTACAATTGAGCTGGATGTCTTGCAACGACCTCACCATATCCAGCACTTTGTTGCACAAATTTTACCGCCCATGGAAGATCTGTTTCCTTACCAACTATTTCAGAATTGATGAAATTCCCAACTCGGATCGCTGCTCCACCCAATGGAACTGTTATCGCAACTCTATCCAATAACCACAAAAGATTTCGTTTTAAATACTTACGGTTAAACAAATAAGCCGTAGTCAAAAAACCTAATGTCGCCCCATGACTCGCCAATCCCCTGAATCCTGAAAACTCATATCCCTGCAACAATCCAAAAAAGGAGGAAGCTTCCGGATTTCGCTGAACAGGAAGAAAAACTTCAAGTAAAGATTGCCCTAAAGGCATACCCATATAAGTATCGAAATTATAAAACAATTCACCCAATCTCGCACCGATGATTACGCCTAGAAATGCATATAAAAACAAAGGATCCAATAATCTAACGTCAACTTTATCGATCTCCATGATTTTTTTCATCACAAACCATCCCATCATAAACGCCAAAATCCACATCAAACTATAATAATGAATCTTGATAAATCCAAAATCAAATAAAACCGGATCGATGTTCCAGGTAATCGCCAAAAATAAATTTGTCATATTTTTTCTTTTTTAGGAACGGGATCATACCCGCTTCCACCCCATGGGTGGCATTTAAAAATTCTTTTCGTCCCCAAATATAAACCTTTTATCAATCCATGGGTTCGTAAAGCCTCCAACATATAGTGCGAACAAGTTGGTGTAAATCGGCAATTGTTTCCCAACCAAGGAGAAATCGCCATTTGGTAAAACCTAACCAAAACAACAAATGGAAAAATGATGATTTTTTGAAACGAATTCATTTAGAAAAACAAAAATAATTATATAATCAAGAAATTTCGAATTTCTTATAAAATTCCCATAACAATACTCCTGCACAAACACTTACGTTCAAGGAATGTTTGGTCCCTCCTTGCGGAATTTCAACACAAATATCACTTTGATTGATAACAGATTGTTGAACGCCATCTACTTCATTACCAAACACAACAGCACATTTTTCTTTTACATCCAATTCTAAATCAGACAAATTCGTACTTCCTTCTGCTTGTTCTATGGATAGAATTTTATAACCATCTCCTTTTAACCTCTCGATCAATTCACCAATCTCATCCACTTGTTCCCAATCCACACTTTCCGTCGCTCCCAAAGCCGTTTTCCTGATTTCTTTATTGGGAGGCGTCGGAGAAATACCACAGAGAAAAACTTTTTCAATTAAAAAAGCATCGGCTGTCCGAAAAACAGAGCCAATATTATGGGCAGAACGAACATTGTCCATGATAACAACCACCGGAATTTTATCGGTTTCTTTGAATTCTTCAACCGATATTCTTCCCAATTCTTCTAATTTCAATTTTCTCATGACGCAAAATTCGATAATTCATAGATGAAATACAATTGGATTTCATAAAATCCCTACTCCCCAATTTTTCAACATTCATTTCTGAAACAGACAATTTCGTTAACTTAGCACTCCTTAAAACAAAAGAAATTGGCAAAAAAAGAAACTCCCCTCATGCAACAATACAATAGCATCAAAGCCAAATATCCTGATGCTTTATTGCTGTTTCGTGTGGGTGACTTTTATGAAACATTTGGTGATGATGCGATCCGTTGTTCTAAAATCCTCGATATCGTTTTAACCAAACGTGCCAACGGTTCTGCTTCGCACATCGAATTGGCAGGATTTCCACATCACGCTTTGGACACCTATTTACCCAAACTCGTCAGAGCCGGTTTAAGAGTCGCGATTTGTGATCAACTGGAAGATCCTAAACTAACCAAAACCATCGTAAAACGTGGCGTAACGGAATTGGTTACGCCGGGGGTTGCACTCAACGACGAAGTACTTTCTTCCAAAACCAATAATTTCCTGATGGCCGTTCATGAATCAGAAAACCAGTATGGGATTGCGCTTTTGGATATTTCAACCGGTGAATTTCTAGTTTCTGAAGGAAATAAAAACCATTTTCATAAATTGGTTCAATCCTTTCGCCCGAGCGAAATCATTTACCAAAAAAGAAAAAAATTAGACCTTCCGGAAGTGAAAAGCCTATTCCAAATAGAGGATTGGGCATTTCAACTGGATTATGCCATGGACAAATTGACCCAACACTTTAAAGTGAAATCTTTGAAAGGGTTTGGAATAGAAAATCTACGATTGGGAACAATCGCTGCAGGTGCTGTGTTTTCTTATTTAGATGAAACGCATCATTTTGATATACAACACATTACTCAAATCCAAAGATTGGATGAAAATAGTTTTGTGTGGATGGATCCATTTACCATCCGGAATTTAGAATTGATTCATTCGCCTCATCCTGATTCGGTCACGCTTTTAAACATTTTAGACAAAACCAGTTCCGCAATGGGTGCGCGATTGCTCAACCGTTGGATAGTCATGCCTTTAAAGGATATTGAAAAAATCAAAGCCAGACATGAAGTCGTCGATTATTTTCTAAAAAAAGACGAAAAAAGAATATTTCTTCGAGAAAAAATTTCTTCCATCAGTGATTTAGAAAGGATGGCGGGAAAGATTTCGACAGGAAGAATCACGCCCAGACAATTGCTATCTCTGGCACAAAGTCTACAAACCACTTCTGAAATCAAAGAAAATTTAGAAAAAGAAAAATCCATTTCTTTTTTAATTGATCAATTGGATGATTGGACCAAAGTTTACACCCATTTGTTGACTCAACTTTCAGAAGATCCGCCTCACCAAATCGGGAAAGGAAATGTGATCGCAGAAGGAATTTCTGAAGAATTGGATCATTTAAGAGGACTTCAAAATAAGGGTAAAAATTATTTGGAAGAATTGCGCATCAGAGAGTCTGAAAAAAGCGGAATCCCTAATTTGAAAGTCTCCTTTAACAATGTTTTCGGCTATTATATCGAAGTTCGAAATACCCATAAAGACAAAGTTCCGCAGGACTGGATCCGTAAACAAACGCTGGTCAATGCAGAACGTTACATCACCGCAGAGTTAAAAGAATACGAAAACCAGATTCTCGGAGCAGAGGAAAGAATTCTTGCGCTGGAAACCAATCTATTCTCAGCACTTTTAGAATATCTATCTGATCATCTGACCTCAATTCAAAATTCCGCACAAATTTTGGCTCAATTGGATGTGCTTTCCAATTTTGCAGAATTGGCGATGCAAAACCATTATGTCCGCCCAAAAATGACCGATAAATTGGATTTATTGATCGAAGATGGAAGACATCCGGTGATCGAAAAACTATTGAAACCGGGCGAGAATTATATTGCCAACAGTGTAGCTTTGGCTCCAAAAGAACAACAAATCATCATGATTACGGGACCCAATATGTCGGGTAAATCAGCTCTTTTACGTCAAACGGCTTTGATCGTCATCATGGCGCAAATCGGATGTTTCGTATCGGCCAAATCAGCTGAAATCGGAATCGTTGATAAAATTTTCACCCGAGTAGGGGCTTCGGACAATATTTCTTCCGGTGAATCCACTTTTATGGTCGAAATGAATGAAACAGCGAGCATACTAAATAATTTGTCGGAGAGAAGTTTAATTCTTCTGGATGAAATCGGGCGTGGTACGAGTACGTATGATGGGATTTCGATTGCTTGGGCAATTTCAGAATTTTTGCACGAAGGAAAAATTCGTCCTAAAACCTTATTTGCTACCCATTACCATGAATTGAATGAAATGACCAAATCATTCCCACGAATTCGAAACTTCAATGTCAGCGTCAAAGAAGCAAACGACACAATATTGTTTATGCGGAAATTGGTTGCTGGAGGTAGTGAACATAGTTTCGGGATTCATGTCGCAAAAATGGCCGGGATGCCACATTGGGTTTTGAAAAGAGCGAATGAAGTGTTGAAAACGCTGGAAAATTCGCAAGTAAATGAAAAGATAGCGGATAAAACGAAAAAAATTACAGAAGAAAATATGCAGTTGAGTTTCTTCCAATTGGATGACCCTATTTTAGAATCCATCCGGGAAGAATTAATCGGTTTGGACATCAACACCTTAACGCCCGTTGAAGCTTTGATGAAATTAAATGAAATCAAAAGAAAATTGGGAAAATAGTTTTGGAATAATAGTTGTAAATTGAATTTCTAAAATCCTAAAAAATGAAAAAATATATTGCATTACCGATCGTCGTACTTATGTTTTGGTCATGTGCTACCAATCCATTAACCGGAAGACAATCCCTTGCTTTGGTTTCAAACGCGGAATTATTTCCACAAGCATTTGCGCAATACGATGAAGTACTGGACCAAAGTCAAGTTGACAATACCTCTGCTGACGCCAAAATGATCAAAAACGTAGGGCAAAGAATCAAATATGCTGCTGAGAAATTTTATGCGGAAAATGGTCATGGAAGTGCTCTTCAAGGCTACGAATGGGAATTTAATTTAATCAAAAACGAACAATTGAACGCTTGGTGTATGCCGGGCGGTAAAGTAGCATTTTATACCGGAATTTTACCGGTTTGTAAAAATGAAACCGGTGTAGCGGTCGTGATGGGTCACGAAGTTTCGCATGCTTTGGCTGGACATAGCGCAGAACAAGTTTCAAACGCAATGGTCGCTCAAGGAATCATGGTTGGTGGAAATATGGCAATTTCTAACGAACAATGGAATGGAATTTTCAATCAATTGTACCCAATGGGTGCTCAATTGGGGATGTTAAAATATGGAAGAAGCATGGAGTTGGATGCTGACGAAGCCGGACTATATTTAATGGCGATGGCTGGATATAACCCACAGGAAGCAACTGCTTTCTGGGAAAGAATGCAACAAGCTTCATCTGGCCAACAAACACCACCGGAGTTTTTGAGTACGCACCCAAGTCCGGGCAACCGCATCGCTCAAATCCAAGCCATCATGCCAAAAGCGATGGAATATTATAACGCAAGTCCGTATAAAGGAAAGTGATACAATTGTATAATGTAAACTATAAAACGTAAAAGATTCTTAGAAATAAGGATCTTTTTTATTTTCTTAAAAGTCAATCTACTTTTTACATTTTATTCTAAATTTGCTTTTTCAAATCAATATCATGGAAATAATAGCTATAGGATTCTTTGCGTAAGAATTATACCTAGGAAAACCAATTTCATTTTTCAATTTAAGCTATTTTTTATGTCATCCATTTATCAAAAAGAAAAATTCACCCATTATTTCAAATTGATTCTCCAATCTTTAAAAGGAGAAGCAGAATTTGATTATACCAAAGGAAATCTCAACAAAGCCGTGATTTTATTGGCTATCCCGATGATGTTGGAAATGGTATTGGAATCGGTATTTGCATTGGTCGACCTTTATCTCGTCGGACATTTGGAAAACAGCAGTTTTGCTGTTCAAACGGTCGGACTTACGGAATCCGTATTGACAATCATCTATTCGCTATGCATCGGACTAAGTATGGCTGTAACGGCTATTGTGGCGAGACGAATTGGTGAAAAGAATCCGGAAGCCGCCGCCAAAGCCGGCGCCCAAACCTTATTGATTTCGTTTTGCATTAATTTGTTATTAAGCATTTTGGGCGTGATTTACGCAAAGGAAATCCTATTATTGATGGGTTCTTCAGAGGCTTCGGCCGAATATGGAAAAACATTTGTCCAAATCATGATGGGCGGAAGCATCAGCATCGTATTGCTTTTTCTGATCAATGGAATTTTCCGAGGAACAGGAAATGCTGCGATTGCTATGAAAAGTCTTTGGATTGCCAATTTATGCAACATCATCCTCGCACCAATTTTTGTGATGGGAATTGGGAATTTTGAAGGTTGGGGTTTGACCGGAGCAGCTATTGCAACCACAACTGGAAGAAGCATCGGTGTCATTTATCAGTGCTATCATTTGTTTTTTAATTCCAAATCTTTACAAATCAAACTCCATCAATTCTTACCGGATTGGGAACAAATTAGATCGATCATCAAAATAGCTGCACCGGCTGTGATGCAGTTTGTGATTGCTTCTTGTAGTTGGATCGTACTTGCCAAATTGGTTGCAGAGTCCGGTGGAGACGAAGCATCTGCAGGCTACCAAACCGCTTTAAGGATCATGATGTTTTTCATGCTTCCGGCTTGGGGACTGAGTAATGCAGCTGCAACTCTAGTTGGACAAAACATGGGCGCAAACCAATTAGAAAGAGCAACAAAGTCGGTTTTCCTAACGGCGAGATTTAATGTTGTTTACATGAGCATCATCATGATACTCACCTTTTTATTTGCCGGAAATATCATGCCGTATTTCACCAATGATTTGGAAGTGGTACAGGTTGCCAAACAAGCGATCTTCATCATGAGTTGCGGATACGTTTTCTATGGAATCGGGATGGTGATGGTCAATGCTTTTAACGGTTCAGGTGATACTTGGACACCAACTTGGATCAATCTATTTGGATTTTGGTTTTTACAAATTCCGCTCGCATACGTTTTGGCTCAGTATTTTGACCTAGATGAAATGGGTGTGTTTTTAGCCATCCCGATTGCAGAAACCGCTATTTCCATTGCCGGAATAATTTTATTTAGAAAAGGAAAATGGAAAAAAGTGAAAGTCTAGAACAACAAAAAAGGGAAACCTTTTTGATTTCCCTTTCCATGTAAATAAAAACAATTAGGAGTTTAAACCTGTCCCATTCTTGGAAGCCAAACGGTACACATGATACCTTCACTTGCTTTTGCAGGATGGGCACAGTTGGTCGTTTGGAATTTTGAGCATTTCAAACAATCATCTTCGCGATGCAACACCGGTTTGAACGTATAGGCTTCACACACTTGATTTTCACTTACAACGATCTCTTGTACGGCACAAAGTTGTCCATTGATAAAATGTTCACAATTTCCGCAGCATTGGGCTAATTTTACTTTCATGGCGTTTCATTTTTGTAATTCAAATGTAAGGCAAAACTTAGAAAGATTAATTTTAAATAATTGTATTTCAATTATTTATATTTAGAATAAGTTAAAATCAAAATAAAAAAGCCGGACGATTTACTCATCCGGCTTTTGCTAATTTTTTACTATTTATAATTCTGAAAAGGAATCCGCATAGCTTGGATCCAATTCAAATGTTTCCATAAATTTCGTGGTATAATTTCCTTTCTGAAATTCAGGGTCATCCATCAATTGACGATGAAATGGAACTGTTGTTTTGATGCCTTCGATATAGAATTCATCCAAAGCTCTTTTCATTTTGGCCAAAGATTCTTCACGCGATTGAGAAGTCACGATCAATTTCGCAATCATAGAATCATAATAAGGCGGAATTTGGTAACCTGCATAAACATGCGTATCTACACGCACTCCATGACCTCCCGGAATATTGATATTGGTAATCATACCCGGAGAAGGACGGAATCCATTGTAAGGATCTTCTGCATTGATTCGACATTCGATCGAGTGCAATTTCGGGAAATAATTTTTTCCTGTAATCGGTTGACCTGCAGCCAAAAGAATTTGTTCTTTGATCAAATCATAGTCGATTACTTGTTCGGTGATTGGATGTTCAACTTGGATACGGGTATTCATTTCCATGAAGTAGAAATCTCCATTTTTATCTACAAGAAACTCCACAGTACCGACTCCTTCATATCCGATGAATTCTGCTGCTTTCACAGCTGCATCACCCATTTTCTCACGCAATTCCGGTGTCATAAACGGTGAAGGTGTTTCTTCTACCAATTTCTGATGACGGCGCTGTACAGAACAATCTCTTTCAGACAAATGACAAGCCTTTCCTCTTGAGTCTCCGGCGATTTGGATTTCGATATGGCGGGGTTCTTCGATCAATTTCTCCATGTACATCCCACCGTTTCCAAATGCTGCAGTCGCTTCTTGAACGGCAGATTCGAAGTGTTTTTCCAATTCTTTTTCAGACCAAACCGCACGCATCCCTTTTCCTCCACCACCAGCTGTGGCTTTGATCATCACAGGATAGCCTATTTTTTTGGCGATTTTCTTTGCATCAGCATAATCTTTCAAAATCCCTTCTGAGCCCGGAACAACTGGAACGCCTGCTTGGATCATGGTAGCTTTGGCAGTTGCTTTATCACCCATTTTGTCGATATGTTCAGGTGAAGCGCCTATGAATTTAATTCCGTTGTCTTTACAAGTTTTGGAAAATTTGGCGTTCTCTGAAAGAAATCCATATCCGGGATGGATGGCATCTGCATCTGTGATTTCAGCTGCTGCGATGATATTGGCAATCTTCAAATAGGACTCTGAACTGGCCGGAGGTCCTATACAAACGGCTTCATCTGCAAATCGAACATGTAAAGAATCACGATCAGCGGTCGAATAAACCGCAACGGTTTTGATTCCCATTTCTTTTGCAGTTCTGATCACGCGCATGGCAATCTCTCCCCGGTTGGCAATTAGTATTTTTTTAAACATCGTTTTCTAAATTATGAATGAATAATTTTTATGAATTGAATTGAATTCAAAATTCATAATTTATTAAGATGGATCGATTAAGAACAATGGTTGGTCGTACTCAATCGGTGTTGCATCATCTACCAAAATTTTCACGATTTTACCGGAAACTTCAGATTCGATTTCATTGAACAACTTCATCGCTTCAACTATACATAAAACACTTCCTGAAGAAACAGTATCACCAACAGCAACAAACGGATCTTTTCCAGGTCCAGATGACCTATAGAAAGTTCCGATCATAGGTGATTTTACCGTTACATATTTAGAATTGTCCTCTGCGGTTTCTACTGGCTTATCAGCCGAAGTAGTAGCTGGAGCAGCAGCTTGTGCAGCAGGAGCAGCAACCGGCATTTGAGGTTGCATCATAGGTTGAGCAGCATAGGTTACCGTTTGGCTACCCACGTTTTTAATTTTGATTTCGATATCTTTCAGTTTCAAATTGACTTCTGCAACGTCTGATTTTGAAACAAATTTGATTAGGTTTTGTATTTCTCTAATGTCCATAATGAATTCTTTTTTTTTGCAAAAAATTTGGGTGTAAGTATCAAATGTATAAAAAAATTGAAAAAGCTGCCCCCAAATTTTCAGAAACAGCTTTTCAATTTTCTTCAAGAAGTAATTATTCTACTTCTTCACTTTGGTTTTTTTCCATAACCACTTTCCCTCTGTAGTACATTTTACCGTCTAGCCAGTAAGCTCTGTGGTAAAGGTGTGCTTCACCTGTTGCTTTGTCTACAGCAATTTGTGGAGCTTCAATTTTGTAGTGCGTTCTACGTTTATCTCTTCTGGTTGTGGACTGACGTCTCTTAGGATGTGCCATAACTTAAATTATTATCAGTTATTATTGTTTTTTAATTTTTTCAATGCTTCCCATCTCGGGTCATTTTCTTCTTCGTTTAAATCGATTGCTGTCTCTCCATCCTCTTGTAAACCATATTGCTCAAGCAATTCTAACATTTCAGAATGGCTTTTTCCTGATGCTACATCTGGATGAATGCGTTTATTGGGCAAAGCCAAAATCGTCATTTCATAGACCATTTGAGCGATATTGATTTGATGCTCTCCTCTCGGGATCACCCAAACTTCATCATCTGAATCGTCAAATTCTTCTCCAAACTTTACGATAACTTCAGACGCTCCCTGAATTTCTTCACGATAAGGCTCATTGGTCAAATCGCAATTTACTTCAATGGTTCCGGACAGATCAAAAAACAATTCCAAAAAATTGTTCTTTTTGTCCAATTTCAACTGAAGTTTCAATTCAGGATGCTCAAAATCTTGCTCAAATTCAAACAAATCAAAGAACGGCTGCGCTATTTGAAATTCAAAGTCATGCACTCCCAAACTCAAACCTGCAAAGGAAACACTATAATACCTCAACTTCTCCATAACGCAAACGGGTGGCAAATATACTACATCTTGTTGAAAAACAAGAGGTTTTTCATTAAAAATTTAATTCAATCGAATTTTTAAATTCATCGTTCTCTTTCCGGCTTTAATTCTCTGGTTTTAAGAACATTTGAAGTCAATTCTTTGTATTCGGCTCGTTTTTGGAAAACATTAACCGCCATATAAATCGCTTCTCGGAAAGAAGTTTCGTCAGCTATGCCTTTACCTGCAATATCATAAGCAACGCCATGATCCGGTGAAGTTCGCACATAAGGAAGAGAAGCGGTATAATTCACGCCTTCTTCAAAACACAAAGTTTTAAACGGAATCAAGGCTTGATCATGGTACATCCCAAGTACAGCATCAAAAGATCCTATGTTAGACGGGGTGAAAAAACTATCGGCTGCATACGGTCCAAACACCAACATCCCTTTTTCATAAAGCGATTGGATCGCCGGAATGATGATTTCTTGCTCTTCTTGCCCTAGTAAGCCATTGTCTCCCGAATGAGGATTCAATCCCAAAACGGCAATTTTAGGCTTCCGCACTCCAAAATCCATTTTCAACGAATCATTCAAAGCATTTACCTTTTCTACGATCGCTTCTTTGGAAATTTTTTGAGCCACATCTTTGAGTGGAATATGTTGGGTCACCAGACTGACTTTTAAGGACTCCGTCACCAAAAACATCAAAGGTTTTCCACCCCAGACTTCTCCTAAATATTCGGTATGACCGGGGAAATTAAAGGCTTTAGACTGGATATTCTTTTTATTGATTGGCGCGGTAACCAGCACATCACAGTCTCCATTTTTTACGGAAGCTGCTGCTGCTTCTAGCGATTCAAAAGCCATTTGACCGGAAGTCTCCGTCGCATTCCCAAACTCCATTTGCGCTGGTTCTTTCCATAAATTCACCACATTGATTTTCTTTTCGACGGCCTTATCGGCAGAATTGATCCCAAAAAACTGTATGGTTTCATCTTTCAATTGATTTCGAAAGAAATTCAAATGTTTGGTCGAACCAAAGATAACCGGCGTGAAAAAATCCAATATATTTTTATCAGCCAAAGCCTTTACGATTACTTCGTAACCAATTCCATTGATATCGCCTACTGAAATCGCTACTTTGGGTTTTTGTTCTTGTGGATTCATGTATTCTAATAATAATTTACAAAGTTAAGAATCGAATTGGGAATCATTCAAAATTCAAAATTTAAAATTTAGAATTCTTTCAACTTTTCTTCATCCATGACATCAGATCCCAATAATTTTGCGGAACAATTCCATGTCCACTTCTGTATTCATGATATTCATTTTTGATACCCAATTCGTCCAAAATTGGATTGCCTTTTCTGCCCCATTCCACCGGAATCACCATATCGTCAACACCATGCGAAATGAAAAAATCCAATTGCGAATAATCCAATTCCAAATTAAATTCACCGATGAAATTTGGCTCTGGATAACCACTTAAACAAGCGATGTGTTTTACTTTTTCAGGGAAATTGAGCGCAATAGCATAACTCAAAATCGCCCCTTGACTGAATCCACACAACCAAACATTTTCTTTGTCCAATTGATTTTCAGTCGTAAATCCATCGATAAATTCCACCAATTGATTCCTCGATTCTATTCCCTGCGGAACATTGTTAAATTTCTCCATGTTCACAAAATCAATTTCGTACCAAGCATACATATCTGGTGCTAATGCATGAATCCCTTGAACGCTGACCACATGAAATTCGTCCGGCAAATCTTCTGCAAAACTGAACAAATCCGCTTCATTGCTCCCATAACCATGGATCAATACAATCAATGGATTTCTCTCCAGTTGAATCCTTGGTTTCCTTTCCAAATATTGGATTCCTTTTAGTTCTTTCATTTTTTAAAAATTTTCTTCTTCTTCATCAAAGGTTTTAGCGATTTTATCGATGTTTAAACTTCTCGCCATCGCATCAAATATCCCTTTATATACGCCATTTTGATTATAAATCTCTTCATGTGAACCAGACTCCACCACCTTTCCATGCTCCATCGCAAAAATCCGATCGGAATCGATGATTTGGGAAATGCTATGCGAAATGATCACAACCGTTCGGTTCTTTTTGATCGCATCCAAACTGTTCTTAATTTGCTCCGTTGCGATGGCATCCAAACTCGCCGTGGGCTCATCCAGAAAGATAATCGGAGGATTTTTCAAAAACATCCGCGCTATAGCAATTCTTTGTTGTTGCCCGCCGGAAAGCAAAAGTGCGTTGCTTTCAAACTGATTTGGCAAATCCATGACTTGGTCATAAATGTAAGCTTGTTTGGCTGCTTCATGAACCAATTCTACTGAAGCATTTGGGTTACCATAACGGATGTTTTCTTCAATCGTCCCACTAAAAATATGGTTTTTTTGAAGCACTAAACCGATGTTGTTGCGTAAAAATTGGGTATCATAATCCCGAAGCGGTATTCCATCGAGTAAAATTTCGCCAGATGTCGGTTCGTAGAATTTATCGAGCAAATTTACAATCGTACTCTTCCCTGCCCCACTTAGCCCTACGAGCGCAGTGATTTTATTGGGCAGAATTTCCATGTTCACATCATAAAGCGCCTGCGTTCCGTTTGGATAAACGAAATCTACATTTTTTAACTCAAATTTTCCTTCAAATTTTTCCGGCTTATAGGTTCCTGAATGTTCAGATTCATGGTCCGCATTTAAGATTTCGAAGAAACTTTCCGAATAAATCATCGCATCGTTCATTTCATCAAAAATCCGATGCAATTGACCGATTGGCGCCGTTACATTGCCAAACAACAAAATGTGAAACATGATCATCCCGATGCTCATTTGGCCATCCAAAACCAAATAAGCTGTCAAAATGATGATGATCACGACTCCGATTTGTTCGATGAACGTTTTGGCACCGTTAAATAAAAAGCCTGTTTTTTGCGTTTTCAATTGATTTTCGGTCAAATCGTATTGGATTTGATTTTGTTTGTCCGACTCGATTTCTTCGCGATTAAAAGACTTGATAACCGTTATAGACTGAATGATATTGACGATTCCCTGGCTTTTGCTTTCACGGAAATTTCGCATATTTCGGCGCCAGCCACTTAGTGTTTTCGCTTGTTTGATCGTTATAAAAATATACACCGGAACGATCATCAATCCTACAAATCCTACCCAAAAATTGGCATTGAACATTAAAATCAAGGCGATAAAAGAATTCGCAAATAGCGGTAAAATATTGATGAAAAAATTTTGAACCAATCGCGTTAAACTCTCAATTCCTCTGTCAATCCTTGTTTGCAGCTTACCCGATTCGTTATCCGTCGCTGTATAAAAAGCCATCCGATACGTTAAAATTTTATCGACAACGGCCTGTGCTAAATCACGCGAAACATAGATCCGTAATTTTTCAGCGTAAAATTTCTGTCCAAACGTGATGATGACATTTAGGATTTCTTTTCCCAACAAAATCAAGGAAATCGTCACCAAAATGTTTAAACCTGAATTCAAACCTTTTCCAGATTCGACCAATTTATTGACCTCATCAACCGTATACTGAAGCGTCAATGCATTTACCTGCGCCGTAAACGAACCGATTAACGTCAGAAATAAAGCCGCAAAAACCAAAAACCGGTAAGGTTTCACATAGGGCCAAAGGTTTTTAAATAGTTGGAGAATCGTCATCGGATTTCAAATGTAATCAAAGTTTTGAAAAACCTTCAAAAACACCCAAACCAAAAAGTGCAAAATCGTATTTGACCGGATCTTTTGGGGCAAATTCTTTTAACCTCATTTGCAATTCAGAAGCAGCTTTCCAATCGTTTTGTTTTCGAGTTAAAATCCCCAATTTTCTTGCGACATTTCCTGAATGCACATCTAACGGACAAACCAATTGTGCGGTAGAAATGGACTTCCATATCCCAAAATCTACGCCTTGATTGTCATCTCGCACCATCCACCGCAAAAACATATTCAACCGTTTGGCAGCGGAATTTTTAGAAGGACTAGAAAGATGTTTTTCGGAGCGAATTTGATGTGGAATTTGAAGAAAAATACTGCGAAATTTTTCTATTGCATGAAAACTGTCTTGATCAGATTTATCAAATTGAAAAGAATTTTCCAGTCCGCCGTGATTTTCATAAATATTCCGTAGCGATTTGAAATAAAAATCCAAATCGATTGAATTGATCGTCCTATGTTTGAAATCTTCTATTTTTTCAAATTCATTATCCGAATAATTCATCACAAAATCATAAGGTGAATTCCCCATTCGATTCATCAAATCATCGAGTTTATTGATGATCATTTTACGATTCCCCCAAGCAAAAGTCGCTGCAAGAAATCCTGAAATTTCGATGTCTTCTTTCATTGAAAACCGATGTGGAATCTGAATAGGGTCAGAATCGATGAAATGTAATTGGTTGTACAATTGGACTTTTTCGTCCAGAAATGATTTTAATTCGCTGTGATTCATTTATTTATCTTTTCGGCATAGAAACCGTCTTCCAGATTTCCGGTTCGCAACTGCGGCCGTACATGGTACCATTTTTTAAAATATTCCAGCATCGATTGGTTCACACAAGGCAATTCGCCATCGCCGGTGATCCAGAAAAATTCAGTTTCACCAATTGGAGAATTGTATTCAAAATTTCCTTCTCTTACTTTTTCATATTCGAATTGATGAAGAGAAATATTTGCCGGAACTATTACATTTCTCAATCGATAAGGTTCCAATTTATCAGGCATAAAATTACTGTTTTTGATGTTAGAAACGTTAATGGAAAACAGCAAAGGAATTAATGCAATTAAACCGAAAAACCCAAAAATCGGTAAAACAAATTTTGAGTTGTTTAATAATAATTTCGCCAAAATATACAGGCTCATACCGGTAATCAATGGCATGAAAAACCGGTATTGGGGAGAAGTAAAATACAAAACACCAAACTGAACCAAAGCATAAATATACAACCAAAACAAGGTTTTGTTTTTTCTGATCCAAATAGGGAAAATCAATAAAAGCAAGATGATCAATTTATTGAAAACACTTCGCAAACCCGGTTCTAACAACCAATTTTTAAAATATTCAAAAAAACTTTGGCGCTGAATTTCTTCAAAATCCAAACCGGTCAAAGAGTCGACTTTCATGTTTTGCATCATAAATTTCGCCATTTCAGGAGACAATTTCCAGTCCGGATTTAGCAATGAACTGAATATGGAAATCGGATAAATCAAATATCCGGAAATAATATAATTCTTCAAGAAATACAAAGAAATTGACATCAGCGCTATCAGCATCATAAATCGCCATTCTATTTTAAAAAGTTGATGTCGGATCAATAAAACCAATGGTAAAATTAAGAGCGGCAAAACAGTTATTTTTATGAAAATCAAGAAAATCACCAACAGCAAAAGGAGTTTGAACTCTCCTTGATAGTCGATGAAATTTTTATAAAAAAGATAAAAAATGAGTTGAGAAATTAAAAAAACAGGCAGATCTGGAGATGGAGCACTCAAAAATTGGAAGAAAAACAAATTACCTACCGGAATCAGTCCCAAAAAAAGATCCATCGTGATTCTGCTTTGAAAAAATCGATTGAGATGATGCAATGAAAAAAAGGTGAAAATCAGCATCATAAATCCGTTCAAATCATTGAGAGAATTAGAAATAAAACCAAAATTAAATCCGCTTTGCAACAAATGCCATCCTGACATTTGACCAAAAAAGAAATGAAGATTGGCCAATCCTTTTACCAAACCAAATTCATTTAACCATTTGATGGTCTGTATATAATACGTTTCATTGTCAACGATAAAAGGCTTGGTGGCGGATTGCATCAGAATCAAAGTGGTCAACAAAACTCCCAGAATTTGAATTGGGATTTTCCATGATTCCCACTCTGCGAAACAAGATTTCAGTTGCGTTTTAATGGTTTGAAAACGAATGAGAATTATAAAAGAAGCAAACAAAAAATTAGCTCCGTAAAAAATTTCGTTTATGGGAAGCCAAATGGCAAAAAAATGAATCAACATCATTTCTCCAAAAAGCCCAAAAAGTAGAACAAAAAATAGGTTGGAGTTTTTCTGAACAAAGGGCTGAATCAGCATTCCCATCCCGAGGCATATCCAAAAAATGTACATCCAATTCAGAAATTTCAAAACCATAATGATTCAGTTTTTGGGGAATAATTTTTTGAAATGAATCTACAAGATCCATTCTATTTAAAAGCAAGAACTCAAATCTCAAACTTCCCGTCCGCCATCACCAATTTCCGGTCAGCCATATCTGCCAACTCCTCGTTATGTGTCACGATCACAAAGGTTTGCCCAAATTCTTCTCTCAATCGGAAAAAGAGTTGGTGCAATTCTTCAGCGTTTTTTGAATCCAAATTACCGGAAGGTTCGTCCGCAAAAATAACGGCCGGTTGGTTGATCAATGCGCGGGCAACTGCCACGCGTTGCTGTTCACCACCGGAAAGTTGAGATGGTTTATGTTCCAAACGATTTCCTAGCCCTAAGAATTCCAAAAGTTCTTTGGCTTTATTCTGAACCAAATTCGGTTTGGTTTTACCTATAAAACCCGGAATACAAACGTTTTCGATCGCTGAAAATTCGGGCAGCAATTGATGGGACTGAAAAATAAATCCGATGTTTTCATTTCGAAATTTGGATAATTTAGCATCGGACATTTGGGTAATATCTTCTCTTTTGATCAGAATTTGGGTAAAATAAGTTTGCGGATCTGTGCTTTTTTCCAAACTGCTTAAAATCTGAAGCAAAGTCGTTTTCCCTGCACCGGAAGCACCTACGATCGAAACAATTTCGCCTTCACTGACATCCAGTGAAACGCCTTTTAATACTTCTAAATCTCCAAAACGCTTGTGAATATTATTGGCCAAAATCATGAGGCTAAATTAAGAAAATTGACATTAGACCTGTCGAAAATAGTTGAATATTTAATCCAATTCTAACAATTCCCTAAAATTCAATTTAAATGGCTGCTGTTAATTTGCAGAAACACTTCATGAAACCGATATGTTTAAAATAGTCTTTAAACACACTGCGGAATAACTATTTTAAACATAAAAGGTTCCATCTGACGATTAATACAAAAAAATAAACAGATGAAAAGAAAGGTTGATTTAGTCGTTATTTCAGACATCCATCTCGGGACTTATGGATGTAGAGCGAAAGAATTGTTAAACTATTTAAATTCTATCCAACCCAAAACCCTGATTTTAAATGGCGACATCATCGACATTTGGCAATTCAAGAAAAGGTATTTCCCCAAAAAACATTTGAGCGTATTGAAAAAAATCATCGGATTTGCGGTAAAAGGAACCGAAGTGATCTATATCACGGGAAATCATGATGAAATGCTGCGCAAGTTTACCGATTTGCATTTGGGAAAAATAAAATTGACCAATAAGGAAATCATCGATCTGGATGGTAAAAAAGCTTGGATTTTCCATGGTGATGTTTTTGACGCCTCCGTTCAGCATTCCAAATGGATAGCCCGCCTCGGTGGAGTGGGTTATGATTTGTTGATTCAATTGAACAATTTGATCAATTGGGGACTGGCGAAGATGGGACGTGAAAAATATTCACTTTCAAAAAAGATAAAAAACAGCGTCAAAAAAGCGGTCAAATATATTTCCGATTTTGAAAATACAGCTTCAGAGTTGGCCATAGAAAAAGGATTTGACTTTGTAATTTGCGGACATATCCATCAACCTCAAATCCGCAAAATCGTTTCTAAAAAAGGGAACTGTATGTATTTGAATTCAGGAGATTGGATCGAAAATTTGAGCGCACTTGAATACCACAAAGGAAAATGGAGTATTTTTTCTTATGAAGAAAACAAAGAAAAATTGAACCAAAAAGAAGAAGAAGAAATTTTTGAATTGAGTTTGGAACAACTCATTTCTTCCGTAACCAGTCCAAATTAAATTTTAGGTATGCTATTTGATTTAGCACTTATCCGTTTAATAAATAAAGGATTTGGCTGAACATCTATTTTTATAAAAATTTAAAAATGAAAGTATTATATGCACTTCAGTGCACCGGAAACGGACATATCGCCAGAGCCCAAGAATTACTTCCCTTATTCAACAAATATGCAGAAGTTGATCTACTCGTAAGTGGGCATCAATCCCAAATAGTGCTTCCACAAGAACCCAAATTTCAGTTCAAAGGCATTTCCCTTTTGTATGATGCAAAAGGCGGACTTTCTTATACAAAAACAGCTTTAAAAAATAATTTTTTCAAAGCAATGAAAGACATCAAATCTGTTCCGGTAAAGGAATATGATTTGGTGTTGAATGATTTTGAACCGATTTCTGCTTGGGCTTGTAAATTATCCAAATATCCCAATATTGTGGGCGTGAGCCATCAAGCTTCCATGCTTTTTGACCAAACACCTAAACCAAAAAATAAAAATCTTTTAGGCGAATTGGTTCTAAAACATTATGCGCCAACTCAAGAACATTTTGGCTTTCATTTTGAAAATTATCACCCCAAAATTTTCAAACCCATCATCCGATCCGCGATCCGAAATCTAAATCCTCAAAACAAAGGATATTACATGACATATTTGCCGAGTTTTTCGGACGAATTTTTAATTGAAAAACTAAATGAAACCCATGTCGATTGGCGGATTTTTTCCAAAACAGCGACGGAAATCTATGTAAAAGGAAATGTTTTTGTTTTCCCGATCGACCAAACCGAATATTTACGATCTTTTGAAAACTGTGATGGAATCCTTTGCAACGCCGGGTTTGAAACGCCTGCCGAAGCGCTTTTTCTCAAAAAGAAACTCTTTGTGATTCCTATTAAAAATCAGTACGAACAAGAATGCAATGCCGTTGCGCTTGAAAAATTGGGTGTAGAATCCAATCGCGCATTTGACTTAAGAAAAATCCAGGAATGGATAGATGCAGAACAGAAAATCGAAGTCGACTATGTCGACCAATCTGAGAAAATCGTCCGCCAGATTCTAGCATTTAGCTCTTCCGAACGCTTTGTTCGAAATGAAACAAATCTTCCGGATCCAGTTGTGATTTGATTTGCTGTAATTTTCCGTAATTCTTCCCAAAATAAGCCGTTTCCCAATTTGGGAAATTGATATCGGGATAATTTCGGTATTGGGCAGAAATTCCGGCGTTGTGAAACAATTGCTGGATTTCTTCAAATTTCTCTAAGAAAGATTTTCCCTGTGATGCGTTGTCCCAATAGGATTGCAATTCACTCAGATACGGAAAACTTCTGTGTGGATAAGCAGAATTTTTTTCAAATTCTAGATTATTGATTTCACCTCCGAGTGTGTTAATTTGGTAAATCATGCCTGATTTGGAGATTACCTTTTCAAAAACTTGAGGAAGAATTTCTTCTATATCTTGAATTCCTTTGTACAAACCGGCCGAAGCATTTTTGAAATAGAGAGGTTCTCTGCGACCGTAATATCTTTTTAAGGCTGCCGCCAAATTTTGATTGTAAGTAGGTTTGTATTCGTCTGCCAAATTTCTCAATTCAGCAAAACTCGATTCAAATTCCCTCGAATTTTTTTGATAATTCGTAATCAAAACCGTTAAGGTTTTTCCGTTTAAAACGAATGCCGAAAAGGCTTCTTTGCGCAAATCGGAAGTATAAGAAAACCAAGCGCGGATCAATTCCATAAATCTGTCAACATTCAAATTCCGGTATTTCAACCGATAAGAACTAAAGGAATCAGGCGCTGGATGGGTTTTAAATTCCAATTCGGTGACCACACCAAAATTCCCATTCCCTCCTCCTCTACACGCCCAAAGCAATTCCGGATTTTCATCGGAATTCTGAATTTCCCCATTTCCATCCACCAGCTGAATTCGGGTCAAATTATCACAAGTCAAACCATATTTCCGACTAAAAAATCCATATCCGCCGCCCAAAGCTAAACCGGCAATGCCGACTGTCCCACAGGATCCGGCAGGGATAATTCTCTTTTTCGGTAGAAAATCGGCATAAATTTCTTGCAGCAAACAAGCGGGTTGCAAAACGACTTTTTCATCATCAAGCCAATTGATTTGGTTCATTTGGGATAGATTAATCAGCAAACTATCAGACGAACTGGAAAAAGCTTCAAAACTATGCCCACCACTTTTTACCGAGATTTTCAGTTTCTCTTCTTTTGCTTTTTGAACTGCGGCTTGAACACCTTTGGTCGTAAAACAAAGCGCCACTATTTTGGGTAAATTATCAAATCGTTTGTTGAATCCTTTTCTTAATTCGTCAAATTTCTCATCGTTTCGTGTTAGAAATTGAACATCTTGATCGGAGAATTCAAGTTTTTCAATGTGCGCAGGATTGGAATTGTTCTCCAAATCTTCTGCAACTTCATTTTTCGTTTCTTCTTTTTTGGCATCATAACATTGCCAGAAGATTAGACCCAAACTACTCATTCCGGCAAGTTTGAGAAATTCGCGTTTGGATAATTTCTTATTCATTTTAGTTTAATAAAGTCCTGCTTCGCTCACAAAATAAATCGTCGGAATATGAATCGTCAAACCAAATTTGATTCCGTCAAAAGATGTATGGTCATGGTCGGCAAATTGAAAGGAATATCCGACATTGGCTTCTACGATTCCGGCCATTGCGATTCCGATTTCAGGTGTAACATTCCATGGCGAAACATTTACACGAGCCGAATAAAACGTACTGTTCACATATTCGCGATAAGGATCGATTCGGTTTTTGACTTTTTTGGCGTTGAATTGATAACCGATGCCCAATTCGGGAACGACTACAAATTGTTTATCAAAGTAGGCCATGTTGGCGGTTGCGCTAAGGTCGATTAAATTTCCGTTAGTCTGTGTCAAATACACTTCCGGTCCCAGTTTGAAATAGTTTCCATTTAAATTGGCATAACCGACATTGACGAGTAAATGGCTCATCAAACCTCCCTTTTCTTGCGCTTTTGAGTTTCCAAAAACACAAACTATGATCAATATTCCTAATAATTTTTTCACAAATCAAATATATAAAAAACGGCACAACCTTTCGAGTTGTGCCGAACCTAAAACTATGAAAACTTAAATCGGTCTAGTCCAGTGTAAATCCTCTCGTATAGATTCTTCCATAAGGATCCACATAACTGATGGAAACTTTCCCTTTATGGGATTTGAGGATTTTTTCTATATCATTTTGATCGCTTACTTCTTTATCGTTCACTTTCAAAATGATAAAGTTCTCACCGATTCCTACACCGCTTAATTTGCTATTGGGTTCCAAATTTTTCACCATCACACCATAATCAATCCCGAAACTTACTTTCTGACGATCAGTCAATGGCTCAAATTCTGCTCCCAATTTTTCCGTTACTGTCAAATCTGAAATCGAACGTTTGCTCGTATTTCCTTTTTGGTCGCGAAGGGTAACCGTATACTCTTTTTCTTTTCCATCGCGCTTTACTTTTACTTGTACTTTATCACCCGGATATTTGCTTCCGATGGCAAAAGACAATTTCCCGAAACTCGTCACTTTTTGACCATCAATTTCTGTGATGATATCTCCTTTACGGATCCCGGCATCCTGCGCTCCGCCATTATCGGTAACAGTTTGCACTAAAATTCCTTGTTGAGATTTCAGGTCTGTCCCTCTTTCTTTGTTGTACTGTTTGACTCTGTATTCGTCATTCAAATCCATTCCTTCGATTCCCAAATATCCGCGTTGAACCAAACCATATTTTTTGATGTCTTCTACTACTTTTTTCACCAAATTGGAAGGAACTGCAAATCCATATCCGACATAACTTCCGGTTTGAGAAGAAATTGCGGTATTGATTCCTACCAAATCTCCGTTTGGATTGACCAAAGCTCCTCCGCTATTTCCCGGATTAATGGCTGCGTCTGTTTGGATAAATGATTCGATTGGATTCGTTGCATTTCGACGTAAAATATCGATGCTTCTTCCTTTTGCAGAAACGATTCCGGCTGTTACAGTAGAATTCAACCCAAACGGATTTCCAACCGCCAAAACCCAATCTCCAACATTGATTCCGTCTGAATCTACAAATTTGATAAACGGTAATCCCTTATCTTCGATTTTAATCAAAGCAATATCCGTGTTGGGATCAGTTCCGATTAATTCAGCCGAATAAGATTTCTGATTATTTAAGATCACTTCAATCTTTTGCGAACCTTTGATCACGTGATTATTGGTCACGATATAGCCGTCTTCCGAAATGATCACACCAGAACCTTGTCCGGTTGGCAAATCAGGATCTCTCTGTTGTTGTGGATATCCAAAGAAAAACTCAAAAGGATCACTCATCCTTTGGTTTTGGGTTTGGTTTGAAAAATTATTGATGCTTACCACCGCATTGACCGTTTTTTGCGAAGCATCTACAAAATCAGGTGCAGAAAAAGCATAATTCCCTTTATAATCTACAAAATCAAAAGCACCATTGTTTTGATCACCTCTTGCAGAAGTTACAATTTCCCCATCTGCATCAGAACTCAAAAATTTCATTCCAACCAAAGCAAAAGTTGCACTTAAAAGTCCAACTATCACATATCCTAAATATTTTTTCATCTGTATTTAACTTGATTATTAATTTACGTTAGTTTCAAAAACGATTCAAATTTGAGAGATTAAAATATGCTATACAAGCGGTTTAACGCTGCTTTAACAAAAATTATCAATCCTTTAATCCCTATTGCCTCAAAGCATATTCCAATTTAATGATCTCTTTGATTTTTTTCTAAATTTGTGCAAAATAATTCTTTTGAAAATTCCCTTTTTTAAATACCAAGGCGCCGGAAATGATTTTGTGATGGTGGATGATCGCACCGAAACCTTTCCTCAGGACGAAAAACAAATTGAAATGATCTGTGACCGACATTTCGGTGTAGGTGCTGATGGATTGATTTTATTGCAAAATGATGATATTTCCGATTTTAAAATGGTTTATTTCAATTCTGACGGAAGACAGAGCACCATGTGCGGAAACGGTGGTAGATGCATCGTTCGTTTTGCACATGATTTAGATCTGATTCAGGACAAGACCGTTTTTCAAGCCATCGATGGTGAACATGAAGCCATCTTAAATGAAAATGGTGTAGAATTGAAAATGTCCAATGTTCCAGAAGTCCAGAACTTTGAAAATCATTTGTTTCTCAACACCGGATCGCCACACCACATCGAATTTGTACAAAAAGTTGAAGATGTTGACGTGAAAAATCATGGAAAACAAATCCGCTATGGCGCACCTTATTTTGAAGATGGCTCCAACGTGAATTTCGTCGAGATTACTTCTGAAAATTCGCTCAAAATCAGAACCTATGAACGAGGCGTTGAAGATGAAACCCTCGCTTGCGGAACGGGAATTACAGCGGCTGTCATCGCAGCTTTTGAAGCAGGTAAAATTTCGACCTCAGAAGTAAACGTTTCAGCAATGGGTGGTGAATTGAAAGTGAAATTTGAAAAAAATCTCTCCGGTGGATATGAAAATATTTGGTTAATCGGTCCGGCAGAATACGTTTTTGGAGGGGAAATTGAAATGAAAATATAAATTTATTTGAATCAAAATGAAGAAGATATTTCAAATTTTATGCGTCAGTTTTATATGCAGTTCGATTTTGATCAATTGTACTTTTTTTGAAGGTTCAAAGAAAAATATCAAAGAAGATGGTTTTCTCTATGTAAGAACGGGAGCTGATTTCAACGAAGTTTTGGATTCACTCTCAAGCAAATTGGAAAATCAAGAAAGTTTTAAAAATTATGCTGAATCAAAAGATTTGCCTTCTCTTTTAAAACCCGGAAAATACAAATTGAATGAGGGGGAGACCAATAAATCTCTGGTAAATAAACTGATCATCGGAAACCAAGAAGAAGTGAGTTTGATGATCCGAAACGAACCTACGATTTTTCATCTCGCAGGTTCGGTTTCGAAAAAAATTGAAGCTGATTCTGCTCAGATTGTGAATGCAATTGTCAATTGGGCGAAACAAAAAGACCCGAATTTGACAGCAGAAACCGTGAAAATGTATTTCGTACCGAATACGTATAATTATTATTGGGCCACGTCAGGAGATAAATTCGTCGAAAAAATGATCGGTGAATTTGATAAAGTTTGGAATGAAGAACGTGCTCAAAAAGCTGAAACCATGAAATTTACGCCGTTGCAAGTTTTCACCTTAGCTTCTATCGTCCAAATGGAAGCTTCAAAAACCGACGAGCAACCCAAAGTCGCACAGGCTTATCTAAATCGTTTGGCAAAAAATATGCGTCTGGAAGCAGATCCCACTTCCATCTATGCCTTCAAACTCCAAAATGGTTTTAACCAGAAAATCCAACGCGTCTATTATGGGCATTTGGCGGTTCCGTCGGATTATAATACGTATCGGGTAAAAGGTTTGCCGCCGGCACCGATTTGTTTGCCCAACATGACGGCTGTGGATGCGGTTTTGAATCCGGATGGACATGAGTTTGTCTATTTCTGTGCCGACCCCGATCGTCCCGGCTACCATAGTTTTACCAATGATTTTGCTGAACACGAGAGAAATGCTGCGAAATACCGGAAATGGCTGGAAGAAAGAGGAATTAAATAGTTCATTTAGTCGAAATCAAAATCGGTTTAGATAAATAAGAAGTCCCAATTGGTTGGTAATTCAACCCCAAACAAGCTTTGAATTCACCCTTTTTTTCAATGTTTTTGAATTTGATTTTCAATTCTTTTGATTCATTGGGTTTCAAAATAAATTCACTCAATGGAATTTGAACAGCATATTCGATTTCATATTGTAAATCTTTGTAATAATTGATATTCAACTGAAAATCTGACTTTCCAGCAATTGAAATTGGATGCTTCTGATGATTGATAATTTTAACTTCCAATTCGATTTCTTCTCCAAGTTGAACTTTTAGTTGATCAATTGTTTCAATTTCAATTCCGTCAAACGGTTGATAATTGGAAATTTCTTTTAAATAATAATTCCGGTTTTTATAGCCTTTAAATGAATTTTCCGATTTCACCCATGGCGAAATATAAGTAATCGTTTTGCCATAAAAATCATCTTCCCAACCCCAAAGCGTAAATTGACTTTTACGGTTTCCAAGCGTTCTATGCACCGCTACCGAGGTTTGTGGATTGTAAAATTTGTAAATGGATGCTTCCTGGTATTTCTCAAAAATGGCGAATTCGGGATTGAATTTCGCAGCTGCTTCAGCAAAATTTTTGTTTTTTTCAAAAGGGGAAATTTCCGGAAGAATTAAAAGCGTGCGCAATATTAGCATCAATAAAATTCCGATGTAACTTAAATTCAAAATCCATTTTAAATTTACCCGATTTTGATAATGAAAATAAAGAACCAATGCCATCGCTATGAAACTGATGAGCAACCATTGCGGCTGGACATTGTCCTTAAAAATGGAAAAGAAAAAGAAAATCCCCGGTAAAATCGCAAGCCACCAAATGCTTTTTTGAAACGAATTCTCCGATTTGAATTGAAAAATGGATTTCCAAATAAAATAAGTCAATAGAGGAGCTGCACCCAGAAAATAAATCCCCAGATAATTGAAAAACTTTCGGAACTCAAAATGTTCATCCGAACTTCTTTCCAAAAAGTGATACTGAATCGGTATCCAATCATTCTCAAACAACCAGAAAATATGCGGTGCATACAAAACCAAACTTCCCAAAACTGCGAGATAAAACTTCGGATTTCGCCACCAGATTTTAATAATCGGAAGCAACGTAAATACGATTACTAAAACGCCGTGGTATTTGCTGTACATCAATCCTGCAAAGGAAATCGCCAATAAAATTGTTGAAAGTGTCGAGTTTTTTTCCAAAAACTTTTTCAGCGAAAACAAATAGAAAATTGTAAAAAACAACAAAGGTGCATCGGGCGTTGTAAGAAATCCGAAAACTTGAAAAACCAAAACTGAAGCGATAATTCCGTAAAATAATCTGATTTGACTTTGGGTTTTAGGATTCAGTATTTTCCAAAGAAAAAACAAACTTAAGCTATTAAAAATAACCGTTAACAACCTGACACCCAATTCGTTTTGAAAAAATTCATATCCGACTGAAATCCACCAAGCGACCATCGGCGGATGATCAAAATAACCCCAATCCAAATTTTGCGACCATAACCAATAATAAGCTTCATCTTCTGAAATCGGCGTAAAAAAAGCTTGTGCCAAATTGACAAGAAATAAAATCAGGATTCCGTAAATGAGTCGTTTGTCCGGCACAGTTTGAATTTGCTACAAATTAAATCCAAATTTTCTAATTTTGAAAAATGACATTTAAAACCAAAGAAAGCCGACTGCTCATCGTTTTGGCCGCATTTTTTGTCGCCAACACGGTTTTGTCTGAGTTCATCGGTGTGAAAATCTTTTCAGTCGAGAAAACCCTCGGTTTCGAACCGGTCAATTGGAAATTATTTGGCGTAGAAAATCTTTCTCTTGATATGTCAGCTGGAAGTTTAACCTGGCCTTTGGTGTTCATCATGACCGACATCATCAACGAATATTTCGGTGTGAAACAAGTTCGGTTTTTGTCAATTTTGACCGCTATTTTGGTGTTATTTCTTTTTGGAATGACCTGGATTTCGATTCAAGTTACGCCATCTGATTTTTGGTTGATTCAAGAAGTAAATGGCGAAAACATCAAAATGGATTTGGCTTATAATAAGGTTTTCGGACAAGGAATGTGGATCATTTTTGGATCATTGACCGCTTTCCTTTTGGGGCAGATTTTGGATGTTTCCATTTTCCACCGCATCAAAAAATGGACCGGCGAAAAAGCGCTTTGGTTGCGTGCAACCGGATCAACAGTCGTTTCTCAACTCATCGATTCCTTTGTCGTGGCCTTTATCGCATTTTATCTAAATCCCGCTTATGACTGGACTTGGCAAACGGTTTTAGCAATTTGTCTGGTGGGATATATCTATAAGTTTACGGTTGCGGTTTTGTTGACGCCGATTTTGTATGTGATTCACTATTTGGTTGATTCCTTTCTGGGAAAAGACTTGGCGAGGAAATTATTAAAAGATGCGCAATCTTAAATTATTTAAAATTATAAATTTTGAATTTTAAATGACTTGACCAAAGGTCAATAAATTATTATCCGGATCGAGCAAATGAAATTCTTTCATGCCCCAAGGTGTAGCTTTCAGTTTTCCGTTGGGATGAATTTCGATTTTTTGGGTTAAAAATGATTCGTACAAATCTTCTATTTTTTCTACTCTGATATAGATTTGACCATAATTTTCTTTTGGGTTTAAATCTTTGAAAAGAAAAAAATGAATTTCGATTTCGTCTTTTTTCACCATTAAATAATCCAGATATTCATCGCTTCCAAATTGTTCAAATCCCAATTGGTTCAAATAATAATTTTTCGTTGCGGCTTTATCGCGCATCGGAAGTTTTGGGCAGATGGATTTTAGCATAAAAATGAGAATTACATCATTCCAAAGTTAGTCGAATTCCGTTTATACGCATAACTCTTTCTTTCGTGATATGCGTTTCGGCGAGCCGTTTCCTCTATCTCCGGTTTCTTTTTGAACCAATTTTTCATTCGATTATAATCGAGGAAATAGGAAATTCGGATGGAAAAACTATTCAATTGCGGTTGGTCAAACAAATAATCAAAATTGTCCCGGAAACTGGTTTCTGAAACCTCATCATAACCTTCAATTGCGTTTCTATACAGCAAGCTCAACTGACTTCCCGGCGCAAACCACCAACTGAATCGCAAATCGATGTTCCAACTGTTATAGGTCGCATCATGATTATTGGAATAAGCAGTTGTTTCAGTCAAATCTCCGTTTTCTTCCAGTGTATAGAATTCTTCATAAGTTACGTCGGTAAAATAATGACGGAAAGCGAGGTTCAGCGCCATTTTTTCGTTGAAAATGTATTGGGATTCGAGCGAAGTTTCTACTGTATTTCTATCGCGTTTCCCGAAATAAATTTCGTTTGCATCTTTGTTGACAAATCCATATTCTTTGTCAGAAAGCGTGGTTTGGGTATTTAGGTACAATTTCCATTTGTCTGAAACTCTGAAGCGAGGTGAAAAATTGATGATCAATCTTCCCATGCCGCGTTCTGCATATTTGTACCAATCCAACGTCGCATCCAGCGCCAGTTTCTTTCGATAATCCGTAGAAATCCAAGCCCAAGTATCATAATAATCCGGAATTTTTAAATGCCGATTTTCCGTTCTCGGTTCATAAATATCATAAGTCCCAAATGGCGTGGTTTCAAATCCGCCACCAAAGGTGAAAAAGGATTTGGTCGTGAAACTCGAATTGAAATTGAACATGAAATAATTGTACAAATCAGGATCCAAACGTCGGCTCAAATTCAGATTGAAATTCAAATTCAAATTGTTGAAATTCCCTTTGGGTTGCAAATACCGATAACCATAATACCCAAAATAATTGATGTAATTCGTCTGACCTGTATACCCCAAATCATCGATGTTATAATCTTTTGTTCTCAAGAAAAAACTCGCTTGATAGCGGTGTTTTCCACTGATTTTGGCAAGACCGGAAGTGGCTTCAAAACCCCATAAATCATCCTCAAGATTCACCCAACTGGCCTCGACGTCTCCCCAATAATTCCAAGTATTTTTTTTGTTGGTCAAATTATAATACAAACCCGAAACGTTGGCATCGCGGTGATTTCCTTCCCGAAAAGTGTTGGTGTTGACAAATGAAACCGAATTATTTTCTCCAAACCGTTGGTCCAGCACGAGAACATTGTAATTGGTCAAGGGTTCTACCAATTCTTTTCGCTCTTCCAACGTTGATTCATTTTTTACTTTTGCATACGTTCTTTCTGTCAATCCATTAAAAAATCCGATCCCCAAATTCTTTTTGGTGCGACCTGAAATTTTCATCGCATTGATCAAATCTACTCTTGCGGGAAATTCTAAAACCACCTCATCCTCTGCCAATTCCGGATACAAACTTGGAAAACCACCGACTCTACGCGAATAAAAAAGATTTCCTTTGTTGAACAATTCTGTTCCTTCTGTAAAAAATGGACGTTGTTCTGCATATTGCACTTCAAAAGCAGTGAGATTCAAAACCGTCGGATCAAATTTGGTTTGACCGAAATCGGGAATCAAAATCATGTCAAGCGTAAAAGCATCATTGATCCCATATTTCAGATCCATTCCGCCGTTGAACACAAATTCTGATTCGCCATCATAATTGTTCAAATAACCCGACAAATAAGGTTGAAATGAAAGCCGAGTCGGCGGATCGATGTTTTCAATGCCATGAATTTCGCCATCGTAAATGGAAAATGCACCTTTTGTATTGTCCACAAAATTCCAGCTAAATCTTTTCCGGTCGCGTCTGAATTCGCGTTCCATCTGCAATCCCCAGATTTGCTGATCTCCATCCGGAAAACGGATTTCCGAATAAGGAATAAATATTTCGGCGATCCAGCCCTCTGAAGTGATTTGCACATCGCTGTACCAAACGCCGTTCCAGGAGCTGTCCTCATTTCCATTGGTCATTTTGGCGTCATATTGAACACCAGCTGCTGTCACGATGAATTGTAAACTCTGTTGGCGGTCATTGTAACCATTTAGCAAAACAAAAAAGAAATCATCATTGCCAATTCCATCTCGTTCGGTCAATTCTTTCAAGATCTTATTTGGCTCAGGATCAGCCATAAACGCACCGAAATAAATTCCACGGTCATCATAAACGACTTTTACTTCAGTCCTTAAACTATCAGGAATCGGTTTACCGTTGTTGGGTTGTCGCTCAACAAAGTCGGTCGCAATCGGTGCATTTTGCCAAACAACGTCATCTAAAACTCCATCTATTTTAGGAGATTCCGATACCTTAACCAGATGAATTTTCTTTCTCGAAATGGTATCGTTCTCCTGACCTTGTACATAAAAACCGATAAATAATGATATAATAAAAACTATGATTCGTATGATAAAAGACATAAGGTAGTTGTTTCTTTAAGAGACGAGCGAGATTTCTAATTGTTACAAAAATTTATAAATTTATTTGATGTGTCAATTATTTTCGAGAAGTTCTGGGTGTTTTAGGAGTTCTAGGCGATTTTTTACTTCCGACGGTCTCAGATATTTGTTTGCCTAAATCTTCAATTTTCAATTGAAAAGATTTGGTGACTGCTTCTTTGTCCAATTCCATTTCTACCTTTCCTTCTTTGATGGAAATCTCATAACCTTTTCCTTCCCAAATGGATGATTTCCCGGATTCAGTAGTTGGATTTCCAAGCGATTTAATGATGAGCGATTTTGCGGCAGCGGTTTTTTCCGTGTCAAATTTGGCAAAATAAGTATAATCATCGTCATCACTGCTCACGGAAATGGAAACGTTTGAATTGGATGAAACGCTAGAGTTGTTTTGAGAAAAGGTTTGGATGCTTAATAAAACCATCGCCAAACCGAATAATACTTTTTTCATGATCTATAGTTTTAAATTCTTTCTACAAAATTCAGAAAATCAAAAAGATAAAATGGTTAATCCAAGGTTAATGAAGGGTTAATGTACGAAATTCAAGTTTAAATATAATTTGACTTGAGTATTTTTGTGAAGCCATGAAGCCAAAAAACCAAATCAAAATCCTGATCATTTCCTGCTTGGTGATCCTCGGAGGCTTGATTTCAATTCAATATTATTTGATTCAAAACACCTACCAATTGATTTCAGAAACCTATGTCAATGAAGTTAAAAAAGAAATTGCACCCGTCATCGAATCACCAGAATTGGATTCATTGGAAGATCAATTTGTATCAGAAATTAAAAAAATTGCTTGGTTAAAAGCCCAAGATTCGATCAATGAAATCCAGTTTCACCTTCAAGCGCAAAGTTTGTCGGATTCTATCCGTAATTTAAGCCAAAAATATTTGAAAAGTCAATGGAAAGATTATCCTATTTTAAAGGAAGTCCAACTCAAATTTCAATTGAAACAAATCGTTTTCATCACAGAATTCGCCCAGGATACCATCCTTCGTTTGGTCGATCCTCCGCTGGTTTACATCGGACAAAGGTTTGATGGAAATGGTTTCCACCTCAGCAGCGGAATTACCCAAACATCTGAAGATTTGGATTTGGAAGATGAAAACCTTTCAACTGATTTTTTTTACAAACATTCATCAACCGTGAACATGGATATTTCCAATTTCCAGCAGAAAATTTGGAATAAAATGAAATGGATGCTCATCGGTGCATTTTGTTTGATATTGGCAGTGATCTATCTCTTTTACCATATTTTTCGGTCTTTCATCAAACAAAAGAAAATTGCAGAAATCAAAACCGATTTTGCCAATAATATTACACATGAACTAAAAACACCACTCGCTTCATTGAACTTGATTATCCAATCCTTACAAAAAAAAGAAGTCATCGAGAATCCTGAAATTTTGGACCAGATGATCCAATCCATGGAGCGACAAAATAATCGGATCCAGAACATCGTGGACAGGGTTTTGGAAAGTTCCGTAGATGAACAAAAAATTCAGCTAAAAAAAGTGGAAATCGTTCAATTTCTAAACGAATTTTTGGCTGATTATCATTCGGAAAACCATCAAATCATTTTAGCAATCGAACCAAAAGAACTTTTTCTAGAAACCGATACGTATCAACTGGGTCGTGTACTTCAAAATCTTTTGCAAAATGCTGAAAAATACAGCCCAAAAGGATCTGAAATTCTCATCAATGGATTTCAAAACCATTCAGATTACATCATCGAAATCCAAGATTCGGGAATGGGCATTCCGGCTTCAGAACAGGAAAAGATTTTTGAGAAATTTTATAGAGTTTCAGAAGGAAACCGACACGATGCAAAAGGTTTGGGTCTCGGATTGTATCTCTGCAAGCAGATCATGAAGGGTTTGGGTGGAAATATTTTGGTGCAAAGTTCGTTGAAAAAAGGAAGTACTTTTATTTTGAAAATTCCGGTGAGTTGATGTACGATTTACGAAAGACGATTTACGAAGTTAGATTTACGAATTTCGAGCTTCGAACTTCGCAAAACGAATAAAAAAATGATAAAAATTCTGATAGTCGAGGACGATTTGGATTTGGGGAATTTGCTCCAACAGTATTTGGTTTTGAATCAATTTCAAGCGCATCGGGTTTTCAATGGCGTCGAAGCCCGAGAAGAATTGAAACAAAATACATATGATTTGTTAATTCTCGATGTGATGATGCCACAGGAAGACGGATTTACATTGGCAGAAAAACTCCAAAAGTCGCATCCCGATTTGCCTTTTCTTTTTGTAACTGCCAGAAAGATGAAAGAGGATGTTTTAACCGGATTGAAGCTAGGAGCAGATGATTATATCACAAAACCTTTTGATGCGGATGAATTGATCCTTCGTATTCAAAATATATTGAAACGCAAGTCAAAAGTTGAATCGCCCAAATTGACTACCTATTCTTTTGGTAAATTCCGATTTGAACCGGAAAATTTGTTGCTTAAAACCGAAAAGTCGGAACGAAACCTCACCGAAAAAGAAGCACAACTTCTTAGTTTTCTTTATCAACACCGGGACAGGATCATCAAACGCGAAGAAGTGCTGAACCATCTTTGGGAAGAATCCGATTTCTTTTCCGGCCGGAGTTTGGATGTATTCATCAGCCGACTCAGGAAATATTTGGTGGAAGATGATGCGGTACAGATCGAAAGTATACGAGGCGTAGGGTTTCGGTTTTTGGTGGGTTTGTCTAAATAAAAAATGCATTGTTAGGAATTTTATATCTTTTGATTCTAAAACTTAAAATCCTTAGAATTAATTCAATAATGGGCATACTTAAATACTTTGCTGTTATCATTTATTCATTTATATTCCTTCTTGTTCAATTGATGATAATTTTCGGCGAAGGAATTTCTATCATTTTTTATGGTTATGTTTATTTGTATTTATCAGTATTTGTAGTTCCTTCCATTATTCTTTGTATTTTTTACATTTGGTTTTACGCTAAATTTCCAAAGTTTCAAATCCATTCATCGATTGTGTATTTCCTATTTTTTATTCTAATTGAAATCATTTGGATGACCATCAGAAAAAAGGATATGGTATTTGATTTTATCATAACAGGGCTAATACTTGCGATCCTCATGGGGTTTGGATTGGACTTCATGATGAAATGGTTTCAAAAAATAGATGAAAAAGTTGAAAAGATGTAAGGATAATTTTCTCAAATAATATATAATTTCATGAAAAACATTAATTTTCTATACTTATTTATAGTGCTCATTTCAATTCATTCTTGTTCCGCTTTAAAAAAGGATTTGAATGCTAATTCACCCAAAATCAAAAAAATAACAACAGCCCTTTATGTTCAAGGAAACCGTGAGGAATTAAACCGTGAAGAAATTCTAACTAATTATCTTTTTAACATTGAAATTTACAACCGATTTGGTTCTTTGATTGAAAAACAGCATTATGACACCGAAGGAAAATTATCCAAAAAGTCTATATATCAATTTGACGGAAACAATTCACCAATAAAAGGTTTTGATTTTTGGGACAATCCTGTTCGGAATGAATATTGGGTTTCTAAGCATAAAAGAAGACAAATAGAAAACCAATATTTTAATGATAAAGATGAATTGACCGCAACGGAAACAATACGATATGATGCTAGAGGAAATGAAATCGAAAAGTTTAAAAAATCAATATCTGGCGATACCCTGATTTGGATTCAATTCAATTATAATGCTAAAAATCAACTTTCAAAAATGAAGAGATACGTAATCAAAGGAAATGAAATAAGAAACTTTGAATACAATAAAAAAAATCAAATGGAGGTCATAAAGATTCGTAGAGATACGATATCCCAAAAAATAGAAAGTCAATATGATGAAAATAACAATGTCATTTTAGCCAAATATATTAATGAGAAGACCGGTAATGTAAATGAAACCATTTACAACTATGTCTATGACGCACATGGAAATTGGATTACACAAAAGAGTTCGACCAACGGGAAATTAAACATGATTTATGAAAGAGAGATTGAATATTTCGAATAAATTTTCCCTGACCAAAATCAATTCAAATTAAGACGATAAAATTCGGCAGAATGCTTACTTTTGCCTACAACAAAATTTTTTCAAATGAATCTTCACGAATACCAAGGAAAAGAAATCTTAAGTAAATACGGTGTTAAAATCCAAAGAGGAATCGTCGCTTCCACGCCTGACGAAGCAGTTGAGGCTGCCAAAAAAATGACGGAATTGAACGGAAATGAAGGTTGGGTCGTAAAAGCCCAAGTTCATGCCGGAGGCCGTGGAAAAGGAGGCGGAGTAAAATTCTCTCCCAACTTGGACAAACTGAAAGAAAATGCCCAGAACATCATCGGGATGCAGTTGGTAACACCTCAGACTTCTGCTGAAGGTAAAAAAGTACACCAGGTTTTGATCGCAGAGGATGTATATTATCCAGGAGAAACAGAAACGGAAGAATTCTATGTTTCGGTTTTGCTAAACCGTGCAAAAGGTGTGAACATGATCATGTATTCAACTGAAGGTGGAATGGACATCGAGACCGTTGCAGAAGAAACTCCGGAAAAAATATTTTTGGAAGAAGTAGATCCAGCAGTTGGATTACAAGGATTCCAAGCCCGTAAAATCGCTTTCAATCTGGGATTGAGCGGTGCGGCTTTTAAAGATGGTGTGAAATTCATCGATGCACTTTACAAAGCTTTTGTAGGAATCGATGCTTCTTTGTTTGAAATCAATCCGGTTTTGAAAACTTCAGATAACCAAATCATGGCGGTTGACGCCAAAGTAACGCTTGACGACAATGCGCTTTTCCGTCATCCGGATTTGGCTGCTTTAAGAGATACAAGAGAAGAAGATGCTACGGAAGTAGAAGCAGGAGATGCAGGTTTGAATTTCGTGAAATTGGACGGAAACGTAGGATGTATGGTAAACGGAGCCGGATTAGCGATGGCGACGATGGACATCATCAAATTGTCAGGTGGAAACCCAGCAAACTTCTTAGATGTAGGAGGAACGGCTGACGCAGAACGCGTTGAAAAAGCATTTAGAATCATCTTAAAAGACCAAAATGTAAAAGCGATTTTGGTGAATATTTTTGGTGGAATCGTTCGTTGTGACCGTGTGGCACAAGGTATCCTGGATGCATATAAAAACATGGGCGATGCGATCCAAGTTCCGATCATCGTAAGACTTCAAGGAACCAATGCTGAAATCGCCAAACAAATGATCGACGATTCAGGATTGAAAGTACTTTCAGCCATTACTTTACAAGAGGCAGCTGATCGTGTAAAAGAAGTAGTCGCGTAAAAATTGTATAAAGTACAATGTAAAAAATATAAAGCAAGAGGATTCAGTTTGAGTCCTCTTTTTTGTTGGATAACTTTGTGCTCTTTGTGTAAATCTTTGTGAACTTTGTGGTTTGTAAAATGGTAAATCCAATTATTTTTGTACTTCAATTTTATAAAAATGCAAGACCCAAAAAGTTTAACTTCAGTAGCCGAATTCCACAAAACCTTTCAACATCCAATTTTAGAATCGCCTCAAATTCCATCCGAAGCAAGATGCAAATTGCGTGTGTCTTTAATCGCAGAAGAATTAGAAGAATTGGAACAAGCGATCAAAGACAAAGACATCGTGGAAATTGCCGATGCGCTTTGTGATATCCAATACGTTTTGTCCGGTGCGATTCTCGAATTTGGATTAAAAGATAAATTCTCCGAACTCTTTGACGAAGTCCAGCGTTCCAACATGAGCAAAGCCTGCAATACTGTTGAAGAAGCAGAAGCCACGATGAAACACTATCTGGAAAAAGACGGAACAAAAAGTTATTTCAAAGAAGTCGATGGACTGTTTTTGGTTTTCCGTAAAGGTGATGATAAGACGTTGAAGTCGGTGGATTATTCGCCTGCGGATTTAAAGGGGATTTTGGAGAGATAAACCAAAAATTACATAAAAAATTGCCCTTGTTTCCAAGGGCAAAATTTAACCAACCTTTCAACCAATCAAATTAATCAACATTATCATGTAGGAAATTGTTCGGTCTTATTTTCGTTTCGTTGTTGCTGTCTTTTGTAATGATGAAATCTGAAGGTGCATTGTCCTCCCTTTCACTCAAATTCAATCCTTGTCTTTTATAAGCCGGAATGTTTTCCACTTCGTCCAGGGATTTATTTTGCAACGTATTTTTGAATTTATAGTTGAATTGTTTCAATCTCGCTCTGCGTTCTTCGATCGCTTGAGAAAGAGATTGAGAAATAGGTGCGTCAAAAGGATCATTTTCTTCCACTTCTTTTACCACTTCCTTTTTCACCTCAGGTTGAGCCGTTTGGGTGGATGTCATCGGTTTTTGAAACTGAATTGTTTCCTCCTCAAAATCATCATCCAAAGTAAACATCATGGTTTGAGGAGTTTCATCTTCTTCTTCGATTTCCTCAGCTTGAAATTCAACTTTTTCTTCTTCAAATTGATATTGGATTCGCTCCTCCTTTTTTTCAATTTCCTCCGTAAACAAAGGCTGTTGAACATCTTTTTTCAATTGAGGTTCCCAACTTTCTTCCACTTCTTTCACTTGAGGTTTCTCCTCTGTATCTTCAAGAAAGAATTTGATTTCTTGGGGTTTTTCTTCAACTTTTACTTTTTTTTCGGGAATTTCTTCCTCCACCATTTTCTTTACGCGAACTGGAAAAGGTGTTTCGCTGGAAAGTTTTTGAACCAAAGGTTGTTCTTCTTCTAGTCGATGAAATACTTTTTCTTCTTCACGACCGGTAAAAACCTGATCTTCCATCGGAAAACCCGTTGCCACAACCGTAACGCTGATTTTATCACCAAGTGATAAATCTTCCCCTACTCCCATGATGATGTTGGCATGGTTTCCGGCTTCAGATTGGATATGTTCGTTGATGATTCCGATTTCGTCCATTGTCACTTCATTTTCACCGGAAACGATGAGCAACAAAACATTTTGAGCACCGGTAATTTTATTATTGTTCAACAATGGAGAATCTAATGCTGAATTGATCGCTTCTTTCGCTTTGCTTTCGCCACTTGCAGTTCCGGTTCCCATGATGGCAGTTCCCGAATCTGCCAAAACAGTTCTGGCATCACGTAAATCGATATTGGTCGCATAGTGTTTGGAAATCACTTCGGCAATTCCTTTTGCGGCTGTTGTCAAAACCTCGTCGGCTTTTGCAAAACTCGCTTTGTAACCAAGGTTTCCATATAATTCGCGAAGCTTATCATTGTTAATGACGATCAAGGAATCGACATTTTTTTGCAATTTTTCAATTCCTCTTTCCGCCTGTTCCAATCGCATATTTCCTTCAAAATAAAAAGGAGCTGTCACGATTCCCACCGTTAAAATGCCCATTTCTTTGGATATTCCCGCGATAATTGGAGCTGCACCTGTTCCGGTTCCACCGCCCATTCCGGCTGTGATGAAAACCATTTTGGTGTTGGCATCCAAAAACTTTTTGATGTCATCTATGCTTTCAAGAGCGGCTTGTTCACCTACTTCAGGATTGGCTCCGGCGCCCATTCCTTCAGTTGTGGATTGCCCCAATTGGATGCGATTTGGAACTGGACTATTGTTTAAAGCTTGCGCATCTGTATTGCAAACCACAAAATCCACTCCTTCTATTCCTTGCTGATACATGTGATTGACCGCGTTGCTTCCGCCACCTCCTACGCCGATCACCTTGATGGATGATGAACGTTGTTTGGGTAAGTCAAACATAAAATCTCCGCTACTCATATCTATAATTTTTTGGTTCAGTTTTAATTATTCAGTTTCATTGATCATTTGGATAAATTTATCCGTCCATTTTGAAAAAACCGATGGTCCTTTTGGTTTTTTCACTTTTTGTACCGTTTGTTTTTTTGGTATTTCCGGTTTGTCATTTTCCAATAAAGATTCGACTTCAACTTTCTCTTGAGCCGATTCTTGGATGGTTTCATCTCCACCATTCATCACTTGCATGACTTCTTCTTCATAGATTTCATCCATGTTTTCTTCCAATTTCTCCAAACCTTTCATCAACAAACCGACTGAAGTGGCATATTCCGGACCTGAAAGTTCGTCTACCATATCACCAACGATGTGTTCGTTTGAAAACCCGATGCGTACATCCATCGCAGTTAAATATTCGGTCAATTGTCTGATGTGTTTCAATTTAGAACCACCTCCGGTCATCACAATCCCGGCGATCAATCTTCTTTTTTGATCGTCGCAACCATAATGTTTCAATTCCAAATAACTTTGATCCAAAATCTCCTGTACTCTTGCATGGATGATTTGAGAAAGACGTTTCAAAGAAATCTCTTTAGGATCACGACCTCTAAGTCCCGGAATCGAAACGATTTCAGATTCTTTGTTCTCACCCGGCCAAGCTGAACCGAATTTCTCTTTTAACAATTCCGCTTGTCGCTCGATGATGGAACATCCTACTTTGATATCTTCCGTAATCACATTTCCTCCAAATGGAATGACAGACGTATGACGGATCATATTGTCCTTAAAAATCGCAATATCAGTCGTTCCACCTCCTATGTCGATAAGCGCAACACCTGCTTCTTTTTCTTCTTTGCTTAACGCTGCGTCTGATGAAGCAATCGGCTCCAATGTGATTCCTGCCAAATTCAATCCGGCATTTTTCACACAGCGTGCGATATTTTTAATCGAAGTTACTTGTCCGACAACCACATGGAAATTGGCTTCCAAACGGCTTCCATACATCCCTACAGGTTCCGTGATTTCGCCTTCGCTGTCTACTTTGAATTCCTGTGGTAAAACATGGATGATTTCTTCGCCCGGTAACATCACCAATTTATAAACTTGGTTCACCAGTTTTTTCAAATCATTTTCATCGATGACATCTTCATAATTTGGTCGCGTGATATAATCGCTGTGTTGAAGAGAACGGATATGTTGCCCCGCAATTCCAACTGTAACATCCGTGATTTTGTATCCGGAAGCTGCTTCAGCTTCTGCAACCGCTTCTTTGATGGAATTAACCGTTTGGGTAATGTTGTTGACCACACCTCTGTGGACACCCAAACTTTTTGCTTTTCCAACACCTAATATTTCTATTTTTCCGTGTTCGTTTTTGCGTCCCACCATCGCGACTATTTTGGTGGTTCCTATATCCAAGCCTACGGCTATTCCTCTACTGTTTATCATCGTTAATTCTTTTGGTTGCAACAATTTGGTTATTATATCTTAGATTGATTCGTTCGTAATAATTGAGTCCGACTTTTCCGAGAAATTGATCATAAAACAACTTTAATTTCTCAAATTTTGAGTCGAAATTTTTTAATTCACCAAATTCAATGATATAATCACCTTTGTTCACTAACAAAATAAATGAATTTGGCTTTTCTTTTTTAACAGCAATGATGTGTTTTTTCAACAACTTATCAGCCGAAATGTATTCTGTCAAGTCTTTCAGCCCTTCAAAATCCTCCTCTTCTATTCTGCCTCCGACGATTAAAACTTCTGCCGAATGCAAGGTTGAAAGCGGCATTTTGTTCAAATCTTCAGAAAGATAAAACTCATCCACGCCAGTGTTAATACGAGCTATAGGCGTTTCTTGGTATATTTTCACATTCAATTCTCCATTGACATCTTGAAAAACTTCTGATTTTTTTATAAATGAATTTCGGTCCAGAAGGCTTTCAACTTGATCAACTTCCATATTGCCAAGCGCTACTTCTGAAACTTTAAATTGTTTTCCTTCCAGTACTTTTCTCACCAAACTATCGTTCACAAAAAATTTTCCGGACTCATGGTCCACTTTTATTTTCACATCTGTCACCGGTTTACAACCATGTCTTTTGGCGGAGAAACTGACTAGAAAAATCAGGACCACAATTCCCAAAACGGTTTTTACCAATGTCCATTTAGTGCTCATTCAACCAATTTTTTATAGGTTTAACCAATGTATCAATGTTCCCTGCGCCCACCGTAACCAAAACATCAAAATCCTTGGTTTTGATTTTCTCCAATGCATCTGAAAGTTCAGTCACCTCTACTTGTTTATTCGAAATCCTATCTGCCAAAACTGTTGAAGTAATGCCTTCAATCGGCAGCTCACGAGCGGGATAAATGTCCAATAAAACCAGTTCGTCAAAATACCCTAAACTCTCCGCAAAACCATCCATAAAATCACGTGTTCGAGAAAAAAGATGCGGCTGAAAAACACCCAAAACCTTTTTTCCGGGGAACATTTCTTTTACAGAACTGATCACTGCATTTAATTCCGTGGGATGGTGCGCATAATCATCGATGTACACTTTTCCATTGATGTCCCAACGGTTGAATCTTCTTTTTACTCCGATGAATTTGGACAATGCTTTTTTAATTTCTTCAACCGGAACTTTTAAATAAAGTGCAACTGCAATGGCAGCTGTTGCATTTTCAACATTGTGTTTTCCTGGTAATTTCAATTCGAAATTTTCAATCAATTCACCTTTGATTTTCAAATCGAAATGATAAATTCCATCTTCAATTCTGATATTCACAGCATCCACTTCAGCTCCCGACTCTACACCGTAGGTCGTGGCATTTGCAATGGGCAATCCTTTTCGGACAAATAATTTTTCTGTGATCTTTTGACTGAATTCGATAAAAGTTTGTTCAAATTCTTCTTTGTTTCCATAAATATCCAAATGGTCGGCGTCCATCGATGTGATGATCCCGATTTTGGGAGAAAGTCGCAAAAAAGAACGATCAAATTCATCCGCTTCCGAAACGGTATATTTGTTTCCATTGATCAGAAAATTAGAATTATAATTCTCCAAAACACCGCCGAGAAAAGAAGTGCTTTCCAATTTGGCTTCGTGTAAAATATGCCCTAAAATAGAAGAAGTCGTCGTTTTTCCATGTGTTCCGGCGACTGCAATTCCATAAGTGGAACGCGTAATTTCACCGAGAACTTCCGAGCGTTTCATCACTTGAAATCCATTTTCAGTAAAATACAAATATTCGGTATGATTCTTCGGTACTGCCGGAGTGAAAACGACCAAAGTATTTTCAGGCGTAAGAAAATTGGGAATTTTGGCAACATCATCGTCAAAATGCAGATCGATTCCTTCCTTTTGCAATTCAGCGGTCAATTCAGTGTGGGTTTTATCATAGCCCAAAACGACTTTGTCCAAAAATTTAAAATAACGCGCAAGCGCACTCATCCCGATTCCTCCGGCTCCTATGAAATAATAATATGTTTTATCTAAAACGCTCATTTAATTTGACTTAACAAAATATCCACGATTTCTTTAGTCGCATTTGGCTTTCCCAATTTTTTCAAATTGGTGGACAAAGACAATTGCTTTTCTTCATTTTGAACCAACTCCAATGCTGCATCCAGCAAATGCGCCGGAACCTCAGTATCTGCATACTTTATGGCAGCATTTTCTTTGACCAGTGCATCTGCATTTTTGGTTTGATGGTCTTCTGCCGCAAATGGAAACGGCACCAAAATCACAGGTTTTCCAACCAATGATAATTCTGAAATCGCCATAGCCCCAGCGCGTGAAACGATTACATCTGCCGCCGCAAATGCCGTTTTCATATCGTAAATAAATTCGGTGATGTGAATTCCATTGAATTCATCCGAAACTTCATTTTTAATTTTTTCGTAATCCAATTTCCCCGTTTGCCAAATCAATTGAACTCCGGCGTCTTGAATTTTCTGCAAATCGGCTTTCCAAGCATTGTTCAATGTACGTGACCCCTGACTTCCACCGATAGACAAAATGGTTTTTTTATTTGGATCCAAACCATAGGATTTCAAAGCAACATCTTTGGACGTCAAATTTTGAAAGATGGCTGCCCGAATTGGATTTCCGGTATGATGGGTTTTATTTTTAGGGAATTGTTCGATTCCTTCATAAGCTACGCAAATCGCTGCAGCTTTGTTTTTCAATAATTTATTGGTGATACCAGGAAAAGAATTCTGCTCTTGAATGACGACCGGAATTTTCATTTTGGAGGCTTGCCATAAAAGCGGCCCACTGGCGTATCCGCCGGTTCCAATAGCGACATCCGGTTTGAATTCTTTGATGATTTGTTTCGCCAAACTCAAACTTTTCAAGAGTTTCGAAGGAAAAGAAAAATTGGACAATAAATTCCCACGATCCAGTCCTACGATGGGTAGACCTTTGATTTGGTAACCCGCTTTTGGTACTTTTTCCATTTCCATTTTCCCCAATGCGCCTACAAATAGAATTTCGGCTTTGGGCAAACGGGATTTGATTTCATCCGCAATCGCAATTGCAGGATAAATATGTCCACCAGTTCCTCCTCCGCTGATGATGATTTTAGGCGATGTCTTGGATGACTGCATCTGTGTTTCTTTTTTCTTCTAATTGTATTTCTTCAGGCGATTTGATCGCTCGACTCACACTCAAAATAATCCCCAAGGCTATACAAGTTACCCAAAGGGAAGTTCCACCATAGCTGATCATGGGCAATGGCTGTCCCGTTACCGGAAAAAGATTTACGGCAACGCCCATATTGACCATGGCTTGGAATATAACCGGAACGCCAACCGCAAAAACGAGCAGTGTCCCAAAAAATGTATGGATTTTCGTCGCAACTACCATGATTCTCAGGAGAATTAGTACAAAGACAAAAATCAATACCGTTGCTCCAGCAATACCGTATTCTTCCACAATTATGGCGAAAATAAAGTCAGATGAAGACTGAGGCAATGTTTGTTTGAAAACGCTTTTCCCTGGTCCTACTCCACTGATACCACCTCGATTGATCGCTGCTTTGGCATGGTGAACTTGATAGGATTCGATTCCGTCATCTTTAGAGAAATTTTCGATCCTCGACTTCCAAGTATGCACACGAGAGTTGGGAATCAAATCTCCATAATTGAGTGCAACGAAAATAAATATTCCGCCGGCAATCACCCCAAACCCAAAGATTCCCGCCAATATTTTCCATGGAAATCCTCCTATAAATAAGAGCGTCATACACATGGCAAAAAGGATAACCGCGGTTGATCCATTGGCCGGAAATATCAATCCGATGACGACGAACATTGGAAAAAACAAAGGAAAGAAGGACTGTACAAAAGTTACTTCTTTGTCCCGAATTTTGGTCAGGTACCGAGCGATGTATACCAATAAAACCATGGAAGCAAACGTGGATGTTTGAATCGTGATGGAGGTTCCGGGGAGTTTTAACCATCGTGCGGCATTGGCTCCTTCGATCGTCGTTCCCTGAACAAGGGTTACGACGAGCAAAATGAATACAATCGGTAAGCCCAATAACGCCAAACCGCCAAAATATTTATAATCAACACGTTGCAACCCGATGATAATGATAAGTCCCACGATCAAAAAGGCCGCGTGTTTTCCCATGTGGGAAAAAACCGAACCTGAACCAACCGTGTACACCAAATTGGAACTTGCCGAATAAACCGGAAGAAAGGAAAAAATAGCCAATATGACAATGAATGCCCATAGGTATTTGTCTCCTTTGATATAATTTTTCAGAAATCCCAAATTCATCGATTATAGATTTTTTACTTCTTTTTTAAATTGATCTCCACGATCTTCATAATTTTTGAACAAATCAAAACTGGCACAAGCCGGAGACAACAAAACTGCATCACCTTTTCCACCGTACATATAAGCAGATCGAACTGCATCTTGCATGGATTTGGTTTCGATCATATTGTCCACCAAGCCATCAAATGCTGCCAAAATCTTTGAGTTATCCAACCCCAAACAAACAATGGCTTTTACTTTCTTTTTCACCAAAGGAATTAATTCTGCATAATCATTTCCTTTATCGGTTCCGCCTACGATCCAGACCGTGGGCGCATTCATACTCTCAAGCGCATAGTAGGTAGCATTGACGTTTGTTGCTTTTGAATCATTGATGAATTCGATTCCACCAATTTTTAAAACTGATTCCAAACGGTGCTCTACTGCCTTAAAGTCAAACAAACTTCTTTTGATCGTTTCTTTTCTGATTTTTAAAATATTGGCTGCTGTCGCTGCTGCCATCGTATTGGAAACATTATGTCTTCCTCTCAATGCAAATTCTGAGGCGTTTAATTCCAAACGATCCGGAAAATTTACTACTACATTTTCTCCCTCCTGAAAGGTTCCGTCATTTAATTCTTTGTTCATAGAATATGGTACTTTTTGTGCTTCTGTGTTGATTTCTTTTAATAATTCTGTTATGTTGTCGTCATCAAAATTGTATACGAAATAATCTTCATGTGATTGGTTTTCCGTTATTTTAAATTTTGACTGTGCATATAATTCTAATTTGTAATCGTATTGATCCAAATGGTCTGGTGTGATGTTCAATAAAATTGCGATATAAGGTTTGAATGAAACCACATCGTCCAACTGAAAACTACTGATTTCCAATACATAAAAATCGTATTCATCATTCACCACTAGTTCTGCAAAACTCTTCCCGATATTTCCACCCATTCCTACATTCAGTCCTGCTTCGGTCAAAATATGATGAATCAGCGATGTCGTGGTCGTCTTTCCATTACTTCCGGTTACGGCAATGATTTTTGCCAAAGTATACCGCGATGCGAATTCGATCTCAGAAACAACAGGAATTTGTTTTTCTTTTAATTTCTGAATCAATTCTGACTTTTTTGGAATCCCCGGACTTTTTATCACCAGATCAGCATTGAATATTTTAGAATCGGTATGTTTTTCTTCTTCGAATTCAATTCCGTTATCCATCAATTTCGTTCGGTATTCTTCTTTCAACTTTCCTCTGTCCGAAAGAAACACCCGAAATCCTTCTTTTTTTCCTAATAATGCAGCTCCTACACCACTTTCTCCTCCTCCTAATATGACCAACTTCTCTTGCATCTTATCTCATTTTTAAGGTGATGATGGTTACTACTGCCAAAATAAATCCGACGATCAACATTCTATTCACGATTTTACTCTCGTGAAAACCTTCTTTCTGAAAATGATGGTGAAGTGGCGACATCAGGAAAATCCTGCGTCCTTCTCCAAATTTCCTTTTGGTATATTTGAAATAAGAAACCTGTAACATCACCGACAAACTCTCTGCAAAGAAAATCCCACAAAGCACCGGTAACATAAGTTCTTTACGGATGATGATGGCAATTACAGCGATCAGTCCACCGATGGTCAAACTGCCCGTATCGCCCATGAAAACTTGAGCCGGATAAGTATTGTACCAGAGAAATCCAATCAATCCTCCGATAAATGCCGTACAGAAAATCACCACTTCTTCTGTTCGTGGAATAAATACGATATTGAGATAATCTGAAAAAATGATATTCCCCGAAACAAAGGCAAACAACGCCAATGCCGCCACAATGATAACAGAAGATCCTGCCGCCAAGCCATCAATTCCATCGGTTAAATTCGCTCCGTTTGAAACTGCAGTGATGATGAAAATTACAGCAATTAGAAAAACGATCCATTCGTATTTTAATTTTCCGGATTCGTCCATCCAAAAAAGCAATTGACCATAATTGAATTCATTGTTTTTCAAAAATGGAACCGTCGTGTCCAGACTTTTTTCTTCATCACTAAATTTGACGATATTTTGACCCATAACTTGTGCCTGCTCTACCGGAACTTGGTGTTTAACCGTTACATCCGGACTGAAGTAAATCATGGTTCCTACAAATAATCCCAACCCCAATTGACCTAAAACTTTAAACTTCCCGGCCAATCCTTTTTTGTTTTTTCGAAATACTTTGATGTAATCATCTAGAAATCCGATGGCCCCCAACCAAAGTGTTGAAACCAACAAAATGATGATGTAAATATTTTCCAATTTTGCAAACAACAAAGTAGGAATGATCGTTGCCAAAATGATGATGATTCCACCCATCGTAGGTGTTCCTGATTTCTCTTTTTGACCTTCCAATCCTAAATCGCGAACCGTTTCACCCAATTGTTCACGACGCAAATAATTGATGATTTTCTTCCCAAAAAACAATGCGATCAACAAAGCCGTCAAAACCGCCATTCCAGCTCGGAATGAAGTATACTGAAACATCCCCGATCCCGGTATGTTAAATTGTTTGTCCAAAAAGTCAAATAAATAGTACAACATAGTTATTTATTGAGTTGATTGCTTAATTCTTTCGTGATTTCCATATCATCAAAATGATGTTTTACTCCTTGGATTTCCTGATAGGTTTCATGGCCTTTTCCGGCGATCAAAAGGATATCGTTTTTCTCCGCCAACTTCAAAGCCGTTTTGATGGCTTCTTTGCGATCGGTTATTTTGAGTGTTTTTTTGAAATTTTGTGGTTCAACTCCTGCTTCCATTTCTGTTAAAATGATTTCAGGATCTTCCGTTCTTGGATTGTCAGAGGTGAAAATTGCCAAATCTGATTCTGCCGATGCAATTCTTGCCATTTCCGGTCGTTTGGTTTTATCGCGATCACCGCCGCAACCGACAACCGTTATTAACTTTTCGTTTCTGGTACGGATATTTTGAATGGTGTTCAATACATTTTCCAAAGCGTCTGGTGTATGTGCATAATCCACGATGATTACAATTCCGCTTTCTGTTATAAAAGATTGGAACCGTCCGTCTACATTTTTCAAAGTGCTGAGTTGTGTCAAAATTTCTTCTTGCTCAAATCCCAATAATCTTGCAATGGAATAAACCGCCAATAAATTGTAAGCATTAAATTGTCCGATCAAAGGCGTCCAGAATTCTTTCCCATCCAATAAAAGCAACATTCCTTCAAATTGATTTTCGAGAATTTTGGCTTTGAAATCGGCGTCGGTTTTTAATGCGTACGAATATCTTTTTGCAGCCGAATTTTGCAACATCACGATTCCGTTTTTATCGTCGATATTGGTCAATGCATCAGCTGACTTTGGCAAATGATCGAAGAATTGCTTTTTTGCTTTGATGTATTGGGCAAAGGTTTTATGGTAATCCAAATGATCATGCGAAATATTGGAAAAAACACCCATTTGGAAATGCAAACCAGCAATTCTATTTTGATGAATGCCATGCGAGCTCACTTCCATCACTGCAAATTCGCAACCTGCACTTACAGCTTCACTGAAAATTTTGTTCAAAGTCAAAATATCAGGCGTCGTATGGGAAGAAGGAATTTCTTTTCCATGGATTAAAATTCGGATGGTCGAAACCAAAATCGTCGGATAACCTAAAGCCTCCAACAAATTATAAGTCAATGTTGCCGTTGTGGTCTTTCCATTAGTACCTGTAATGCCGATGAGCTTTAATTTCTGCGTTGGATTTCCATATAAATTCGAAGCGATGAAACCAAGTGCGATCGCGGAATTCTCAACCAAAATATACGCTATATTTGGATTCAAATCAGCCGGAATTCTTTCACAAACGACTGCTACAGCGCCTAATTCAATTGCTTTTTGGATAAAATCATGACCATCCACTTGTGTTCCGCTTTGTGCAACAAAAAGAGAATCGGATTCAATTTTTCTCGAATCAAATTGCACAGCCGAAATCTCCAAATCAGTGGAACCTATGGTTTCAATTATTTTAACGCCATGTAATAAATCCTTTAATTTCATCCTTCCAAAACCAAATAAATTGTTTCTCCTTTTCTAAATTTCACACCAGCTGGCAAAGACTGATTGACCACCTTTCCTATTCCGGTATACCTTACTTCCAAACCTAAATTCTCCAAAGCCGGAATTACAGATTCGCCACTTTTCCCGATTACATTTGGTATTTTTTGACTTTCAAAATTTGCTTTGAATGCAGGCGTGCTATTTAAAATTTTCTCAACATTGACCAATTTTGGGAGTTCCGGCGTTTCTTTTGGCGTACGTGAATACACCCAATCCGCAATTTTTTTAAAAACAGGCGCAGTTACTGTTCCGCCATAATAGCCTTTGTTATTGGTCGGTTTATGAACAATTACGACACAAGTATATTTGGGTTTATCGGCCGGAAAAAATCCTGCAAATGAAGCCCGATAGCGCATTTTTTGGTCTTTGATCCAGTATTCGACACGAGCCGTTCCGGTTTTACCTGCGATTTCGTAATGTTCAGTAAATATATTTTTGGCAGTTCCTTCAGCTACCGCTTTTCTCAACATTTCAGTTACAGCTTTTATATTTTCTTCAGAGGACATGCGTTTCACCAAAACTTTTGGTTTGTATTCGATTACTTGTCCATCGCTTTTCTCAATTTTATCTATGAACAATGGCTTTAACAACTTTCCACCATTGGCAATCCCATTGTAAAAAGTCAAAATTTGGAGAGGCGTCAATTTAAATCCATAACCATAGGACATGACAGGAAGTGTAATATTGCTCCAGTTGGGGTCAGTTGGCTTGTGGAATTGAGGCGTGGCTTCACCTTGAATATCGATCCCCAATGGTTTCGTTAAATTCCATTTTTCCAATTGATCAAAATATTCTTGCGGATCACTTCCATATCCGGCATTGATCAATTTAGCCGTTCCGATGTTTGAAGATTTTACTAAAATCTTTTCAACATCAATAGTCCCATAACCATGTGTGTCTCTGATGGTTCTATTGTACAATCGATAGGATCCATTACCGGTATTTACAGTGGTTTCAGGTGTGAATTTTTCATTTTCTAACCCTGCCAATATCGAAACCGTTTTAAAAGTTGAGCCAGGCTCTGAACCTTCTCCCACCACATAGTTGTAAACATCCGAATAAACCGAATCTGTAATTCTTTTCAAATTAACGATTGCCCTAATCTTCCCGGTTTCCACTTCCATCACAGCTACGCAACCATATTCCGCTTGAAATTCAATCAATTGCTCTTGCAATGCTGCATAAGCCGCAATCTGCATTCCAGCATCTATAGTGGTATAAACATTTGAACCATTTACCGGTTCTTGTTCCCAAGACTTAAATGGCTTCCATTGTCCACGCCCCATAAACTGTTCCCATCGCTTACCTTCTCTTCCTGCTAATTCATGCGAATAAGCACCTTCCAAACCTGTTTTTCCGCGACTATCATCGTACCCTATCGTCCTTGCCCCGACATCTTCCAACACCAATTCCCTTTTGGGTTTGGTTTCATGGATAAATCCGCCTTTGTTTTGTCCTTCTCTAAAAATTGGAAATGATTTGATCCGTAAATAATCTTGATAATCCAACCCTTTTATCAAGGTCATGTATCTATTTTTCTTTTTTCTTTCTGCTCTTAATTTTTGTTCGAAATAAGCTGCCGGCTTTTGAAACATACGAGAAAGTGAATCTGATAACACCCCAACTTCTGCTTCAAATAATTCGTCTTTGACTACAGTTAAATCTAAATAAATATTGTGAATGGTAACAGTTGTTGCCAGCAAATCTCCATCTGAAGCATAGAGATTTCCTCTTTCAGCTGATTCTGTAGACAATCGAAAGTTTTGCTGTGCGAAATCATCTAGCTTTTGACCTTCCGCAATTTGAATTTTCACCATGGAATACAAAACCCCAATGGCAATCAGCAAAAGCCCGAAGCCAACCACATAACCTCTAACCAATAAATTTTTACGGTTCTTGATCATACACTTTTTTAATTAGCACATACGGCTGTTCATCTGTTAACTTTATACCGATGGCTTCCGATTTTTTCATTATCTCAGGCTCCAACTGCATTTTCATAAGCAATCGATGCGCATCTGTAAACTGCGCTTTAAGATTGGAAACATCTTCATCCAACTTATTGATTTTCACTACTTTTTTATCAACCCAATGTGAACTGGAAATACTGATGAATGCCAAAAAAACCAGGTACATCACAAATCGCCAATTCTGCAAAGAACCGTCGTCAACCAAAAATTTCCCTTTTAAGATATCCTTAAAATTGATGTTACTTTTTTTGTTTTTAGCCATCGGTTAATTTTTTATTGCGACACGCATTTTAGCACTACGCGCTCTTGGATTTTCTTCGATTTCATTACCATCAGGAATGATCACTTTGGATTGCACTACTTTAAAAGGTGCTTCCCAATTTCCATAAATATCACGCTCCGGTTCGCCTTCAAAAAGTCCCGTTTTCATATAGCGTTTCACTAGCCTATCCTCGAGTGAATGGTAAGAAATCATCACCAATTTCCCTCCAGGCTCAATTATTTCTCCACACTGAATCAAAAGCTCTCGAAGAGCCGCCATTTCATCATTCACCTCAATCCTGAGGGACTGAAAAAGCTGTGCAAGTATTTTATTCTCTTTGTTTTTGGGGATATAATGAAATATTTGTTTCAATTGTCCGATGGTGCGAATTGGATTCAATTTTCTTTCAGAAACTATTTCACGCGCCATCCTTCTGGCTGATTTTAATTCTCCGTAATAAAAAAACACATCAGCCAATTTTTCCTCTTCGTAAGAATTGAGAATTTTAGCCGCAGTCAATTTTTGATTTTGATTCATCCGCATATCCAAATCTCCATCAAAGCGGATGGAAAACCCGCGCTCAGCAGTATCGAATTGATGAGAAGACACACCCAAATCCGCCAAAACTCCGGACACTTTCTTTATTCCTAAATAACGAAGGTTGTTTTTCAGAAATCGGAAATTTTGTTTGACCAACTCAAAACGATCATCTTGAATGGCATTATCCCAAGCATCCTCATCTTGATCAAAAGCAATCAATTTCCCACGCTCATCCAAACGACTCAAAATCTCTTTTGAATGCCCACCACCTCCAAAGGTACAATCCACATAAACTCCGGAAGAGCTCTCCACGAGTGCATCTATACTTTCCATCAACAAAACCGGCTTATGATACTCCATCTTCCTCATTTTTCACATTACCCATCACTTCTTCCGCCAAAGACGCAAAGTCCAATTCTTCAATATCCACCACCTTTTCATAACTGTCTTTATCCCAAATCTCCAACACCATCGCATTGGGAGACAAGACCACTTCCTTATCTATTCCGGCATAAGAAATCAAATCTTTGGCGATTTGAATTCTTCCATTTCCATCTACTTCCACTACTTTTAATCCTGCCGTAAAAAGCCGGACAAAATCATTGTTCTTCTTTACAAATCGATTCAATTTATTGACATCCTCCATCACTTTATTCCACTCACCCATCGGATGCAATTCCAAACATTTTTGAAACACAGAACGCTTCAACACAAACCCATCTTCCAATACCCCAGCCAGTTGTTTTTTCAAACCGGAAGGAAGCGGAAGACGACCTTTTGCGTCAACTTTGCATTCATGTGTCCCTATCAATGGCTTCAAATTGAAATTTTTATCAAAAGTATAAAACTTTTTACCATTATTTACCACTAAATACCACTTTGTTGAAAACTTTTACCACCTCAAAGCCAATCCGCCATAAAAAATAAATGCAGAAGTATAGAGTGGAAAATCAATTGGTTAATCTTTTTGTTTTGGAGGTTTAGTCAGGTGAAAAATTAATTTTTTAGAATTTTATTTAGAATTATGTACTTTTGTTTCAAACACAAAAGTGGAATGCTTTTAAAACTTAAGAAGTCAAAAAAATTCTCCTATATAGAAGAGGGCGAGGGAACGCCCATCGTTTTGCTGCATGGATTGATGGGAGAATTGAGTAATTTCGGGTCACTAATGCAATTTTTTTCCAAACAAGGTTATAAGATTTTTGCTCCGGAATTGCCTATTTACAGTTACCCATTATTGAACACAAACGTTTCCAGTATCGCGAAATTTGTCGCCAGATTTATTAAGGAAATCGTTCAAGAGCCGGCTATTTTAGTAGGAAATTCACTTGGAGGTCATCTAGGATTGGTTGTCACACACAAACATCCTGAATTGGTAAAAGGATTGTGTTTAACGGGAAGTTCCGGTTTATATGAAAAATCATTTGGTGAAACTTTCCCAAAACGTGGAAACTATGATTACGTCCTTAAAAAAACACAAGAAGTTTTTTACGACCCTGCGGTAGCAACAAAAGAAATCGTGGATGATGTATTTGAAACGGTAAACGATCGCAAAAAAGCCATTAAAACTTTATACATCGCAAGAAGCGCCATCAAACACAATATGAAAAATGACCTCAAAGACATTTTCACTCCTGTTTGTTTAATTTGGGGGAAACAAGACAATGTTACACCTCCAGAAGTTGCGGTAGAATTTAATGAAGGACTACCCAATGCTAGTCTATATTGGATAGACAAATGTGGGCATGCTCCGATGATGGAACATCCTGAATTATTCAATGAATTATTGGAAAAATGGTTAATTGAGAAACAACTTGCTCCGGTTAAATGAATTTAAATCCTGAATTTATAAAAAGCGCCCCCAAATGGTCAGATTGCCCGGAGCCGAATAAACCCGAATACGCATTTATCGGTCGTTCAAACGTCGGCAAATCTTCGTTGATCAATATGTTGGCGCAACGCAAAGATTTAGCAAAAACATCAGGAACACCTGGAAAAACCCAGCTTCTCAATATTTTTTCGATGGATGAAAGTTGGTATTTAACTGACCTTCCAGGCTATGGTTACGCAAAAGTCTCGAAAGTCAAAAGAGGTCAATTTGAAAAAATGATTACCAATTATCTGACCCAACGCCCCAATTTGATCAATACCTTCGTACTCATCGATTGTAGAATTCCACCTCAAAAAATTGATTTAGAATTCATGGAATGGTTAGGTGAAAACCAAATCCCTTTTTCCATGGTATTTACAAAAATCGATAAAATCAGCAGTACAGCATTGCAAAAAGCATTGTTGAATTACAGAAAAGAAATGCTAAAAACCTGGGAATCTATGCCTCAAATTTTTACGACTTCTGCATCTGGAAGAATCGGTCGCATGGAACTACTGAATTACATCACGCACTTAAACGAAGAATTAAAAGGTAAATTCTGATTTATTGAAGTAAATCTTCCACCGCCAATTTATAACCTTCTAAACCTTTTCCGGAAATAATTCTTTTACAATTGTCACCGGTAACAGAAACTTTCCTGAAATCTTCCCGTGCATTAATATCAGAAATATGCACCTCAACAACCGGAACAGAAATCGCTTTTATCGCATCAGCTATCGCATAAGAATAATGCGTATAAGCACCCGGATTGAGTACAATTCCATCATAAACAAACCCGACTTCATGTAATTTATCGATCAAATCTCCTTCATGATTGGATTGAAAATAATGGAGAGAAACATTTGGGAAATCTTTGCGCAAACGATTGTAATAATCTTCAAAAGAAGTAGAACCATAAATTTCCGGTTCTCTTTTTCCTAGTAAATTTAAGTTCGGACCATTGATGATTTGAATCTGAATCATTCGGATTAAAGTTTAGTTTTTAAAGGTAGAAAAAATAAAATTCTTTCCGGTTTAATTTCATACTGAAAATAAATTGGCACTGAAATTGTTTTCTATAATATCCAAAATCTTAAATTATGAAAAATTCAAAATCACTTTTAATCGCATTACTTTCGACAGGATCTATCGTATTTTTTTCTTGTGAACCTAAAGAAAAAACAGTTGAAAATGAAATCATCATCACGGACAGCACCGCAAATGACTCTGTTGTCATCGAAAGCTATTCGTCAGAAGAACTAAACACAGCTGAAGCCAATTGGAAAGAGGCGGAGGAAAATTTAAAAAGAGCCATAGAAAGCGGCGACAAAGCAGCTGAAGCCGCAGCCCAAAAAACAAGAGATGATGCAAAAAAAGCTTGGGAAAATATAAAAGAAAAGTCCAATCAAACTGCTGATGCTGTCGAGAAAGGCGCAAATGACGCCTTTGAAGGCGCTAAAAATGTCGCAAATGATGTCGGCGACGCTACAAAAGAAGCTTATCAAGACACCAAAGAAGGCGTAAAAAAAGCCTCAAGCGAAGTGAAAGAAGGATTCGAAAAAGCAGGCGACGAAATCAAAAAAATCGGAGAGAAAGAATAAAAAAAAACATTAAGATTTAAGGTGGATTCGATCTAAACCAAAACTTTTATATATCTACAATTCAATGTGTTAAGATATTTTAAGAAATTAACAAGTTGATTTAAGAATAGAAGACTTTTTGATTCAACTTTTTTCTAAATCAAATTCATGTTTAATTTTAATGAATTTATTTTGCGGAAATTAGATCAATCCCTTAAAACGAATTGACCTTAAAAAAGAGCCACTTGGCTCTTTTTTTATTGGTAGCTAATTAAAAATCCCACCGATTCAAATCAGAAATAAAATGGTGGGCAGTCATGTCATATTGGATTGGAACAACTGACAGATATCCTTCTTCTAATGCAGATTCGTCTGTGTCTTTGCCTTTGTCCAAATTTTTAAACTCGCCGGTCATCCAATAATAAGTTCTACCTCTTGGATCCTTTCTTTCCACATAGTCCTCCACCCAGACTGCTTTTGCTTGTCGGCAAACTTTGATTCCTTTCAGCTTTTCCTCCGGAAGTTTTGGGATATTCACGTTCAGCACCATTCCTTTTGGCATTTGGTTTTTGATGGATTCTCTGACGATTTTTTGAATGAACTTTTTGGCTGCTAAAAAATCGGCACTATAAGAAAAATCACATAAAGAGAATCCGATCGCAGGAATGCCTTCTATTCCGGCTTCTACCGCCGCAGACATCGTCCCCGAATAAATCACATTGATCGAAGAATTGGAACCATGGTTGATTCCGGAAACACATAAATCCGGTTTTCGAGGTAAAATTTTGGTAATCGCCAATTTCACACAATCGACCGGTGTTCCGGAACAAGCCCATTCCCTCTCGGACTGTTCGCCATCGTCGATTTTCATTTTCTCGCAGAATAATGTGGAATTGATGGTAATGGCATGTCCCATTCCACTTTGCGGACTATCGGGCGCTATTACATAGACTTCGCCAATTTCATTCATCATTTTGATCAACGCCCGAACTCCCGGCGCAGTAATCCCATCATCATTTGTGACTAGAATTAATGGTTTTTGCTCAGATTTCATTTATATTTGAAAGTTTATTTGTCAAATGTAGGCAATCTATTTTTTGGCTTTATATTTGATTCTAAATTTAATCATTACCTAACAAGGATTCTATATGCTGATGAGAAAAACTTTTGTGCTGTTGTCATTTCTTTCTATGTGTTTTTTGGCTTTTTGCTTTTGTACTCCCGGAGGCTCTGCAACAGATGATTCGAAGATAAAAACCATTTTGAAAAATGTCCGTAACACGCTGACCTATATGCATTATCGTCCGCAGATTATAAACGACAATTTTTCAGAAGATGTTTTCAATATGTATTTTGAAAAAATCGATGGCAACAAACGCTATTTGTTACAGTCCGATTATGATGAATTCAAAAAAGACTATCATCATCTCGATGATTATTTTAACAACCAAGATTTAAAATTTTTCCACGCCACAATCGATACGCTTTTCAAAAGATTTGCTGAAACAAAGGTTTATTCGGAAGAAATTTTAAAAAAACCTTTTGATTTCTCAAAAGATGAAGATTTCTTAATTGGAGACGAAGTCATTCAATACGCTAAAAACAAAGAAGAATCCAAAGAGTTGTGGCGAAAATTTCTAAAATACAATACGCTGACTGAATTAATCAGACTTCAAGAAGACTCTACCAATGTCGATAAATCATTTGTAGAACTAGAAAAAGAAGCAAGAGAAGTTGTTGCGGACAATATTTCTGATTTCTTCAGAAGACAATTGCAATTAAAAAAAGAACGGTATCTGACCCATTATGTCAATTCATTTACGGAGAAATATGACCCACATACCAGTTATTTTTCACCTGATGATAAAGATGAATTTGACGTTTCCATTTCGGGACAATTAGAAGGAATCGGCGCTCGTCTCCAAGACAAAAAAGGTCATGCCACTATCATGGAATTGGTGATTGGTGGACCTGCATGGAAAGACGGTCAATTAGAAGTTGGTGATCAAATTACCCATGTAAAACAAAAAGGCGAAGATCCGGTTAACATCGTAGGCATGCTGTTGGACGAGGCGATCAAACACATCCGCGGTAAAAAAGGTTCAGAAGTTACTTTGACCGTAAAAAAGAAAGATGGTTCCATCAAAGACATCAAATTGATCCGTGATGTAATCGAACAAGATGAAGTTTTTGCCAGAAGTGCGATCATAGAAGATGGTGGCGAAAAATATGGGATCATTTATTTACCTGAATTTTACACCAATTTTAATGACCGAAATGGACGCGATCCTTCAGAAGACATCACAAAAGAAATCATTGAATTGAAAAAAGAAAACATCAAAGGATTGGTTTTCGATTTAAGATTCAATGGTGGTGGATCTCTAGAAGAAGTAGTCGAAATCGCAGGTTTATTTATTCCGAAAGGCCCGATCGTTCAAGTCCGTAGAAGCGATGGTCAGATGAGCATACATGAAGACAAAGATCCTTCTGTATTATACGACGGTCCTCTTGTGATCATGGTCAACGAACTTTCCGCTTCTGCCTCTGAAATCCTCGCTGCTGCCATGCAGGACTACCAACGCGCAGTAATCGTTGGAAGTAACAAAACTTTTGGAAAAGGAACGGTTCAAACCTTTATTCCACTAGATCAACGCACCTATAATCCGGACGAATACGGTTCTTTAAAGCTGACCATTCAGAAATTTTATAGAGTGAACGGAGGTTCAACCCAACTTAGAGGTGTAACACCTGATGTAGTAATGAGTGATTTCTTGATGTATTCGGATATCAGCGAATCTAATTCTCACGATGCTCTTCCTTGGGACCAAATCAAAGCGATCAATTTCACTCCTTGGGCCTCAACTTTTAATATGGAAATGGTAAAATCAAAAAGCGCTGAACGCCTTAAAAATAATTCCTATTTGAAATTAATTGATGACGCAGCTCGACATTACCAAGAATTGGAAAAAATTGACCGAATTTCATTGAATTTAGAGCAATACAAAGCCGTTCGTGAGAATCGTGAAAAACAAGCCAAAAAATTTGACTCCATAGACGTTTACAAATCCCGTCTTAAAGTGAGTTCACCAGCCTTCGAACTACCTAAATTTAAACAAGATACAGTCTTACAAGAACGAAGAAAAAATTGGCATAAAAACCTATCAGATGATTTCTATTTAGAAGAATCTGTCAATATTTTGAAAGACATTTCATAAAAATTAATGACCCAATCTGCCGAATCATTTAACAAAGCCGCTATCCGAAAGATTAAAAAAAATCTATTGGGTGTGGCTTCGTTTCTTTTAATTTGTTTGGCAGCATTCATCACCATTTTCGCCTATTTTTTTTCAGGTGACAAAGTCAAAAATGCCAATCAACAAAATGTAATCATTGCGCATCAACCCATGGGGTTTAAACAATTGTTGCTGGAAATCCCATTGGACAATTACACAAAGACCAATTCTATTTCAGATTTCTTTTTTGGAAAAGATATAGAAACCGAGCAAGTTGCAATTGACTCCTATAAAATTGAAGCCGATTCCGTTTCCTACATCCCTTATTTGGGACAAGGTTTAACAGGAGAATTGACTAAGATTTCTTTGAAAGAATGGACCGACAAAGGCATTCCCAAATCGGAGGTCGAAAATGATTTTATCTATAAAAAGAAATTCATTTTCGGAACCGATGCCTATGGTCGTGATTTTTATTCGCGGTTGGTCATAGGAACACGGATTTCTTTTTTGATTGGGTTTATCGCGGTTTTCATTTCTCTTTTTGTCGGAATTCCCATTGGCGCCATCGGCGGATATTATCGTGGGAAAGTTGACGATTTCATTATGTGGCTCATCAATGTCGTTTGGTCAATTCCCACTTTGCTTTTGGTCATCGCGATTACTTTGGCCATCGGAAAAGGATTTTGGCAGATTTTTATTGCAGTTGGTTTAACAATGTGGGTAGAAGTCGCACGTGTGGTTCGTGGACAATTCATCAGCTACCGCGAACGTGAATTTGTAGAAGCCGCTCGTGCTTTGGGTTTTTCTGATTTAAGAATTATTTTCAAAGAAATTTTACCGAATATTCTCGCACCTGTCATTGTGATTTCTGCTGCGAATTTTGCAGCGGCGATTTTAGTAGAAAGCGGATTGAGTTTTTTGGGAATCGGAGCACAGCCACCAACGCCTTCTTGGGGAAATCTCATTAAAGAAAATTATTCGCACATTATCATCGGCGAAGCGCATTTGGCATTATTTCCCGGAATCGCAATTATGCTTTTGGTTTTGGCTTTTAATGTTTTTGGAAATGTGTTGCGCGATGCTTTTGATGTAAAATAGGGTTTTTCCTATTTCCCCTCTATTGATTTTTTTTTTGGGGAAATTACCCTTATATTTACCCTACCTATCTATCCTATAATCTTAACAATCATCTGTTAGGACTCTCTGCCCATTTCTTTGAGCCTATTATAATAATTATGCTAATTACTAATTTTTATAATATGAAAAATCTATTCTCTCTTACTCTAGGATTATCTATTATGACATTCTCAACCGCACAGGTTGGAATTGGGACTGATGATCCACAAGCTACTTTGGACATTAATGGAAATTTAAAAGTTCGCGCAACCTCTCAAGCAACTTCTTTAACTCCAGATCAATCGATTTTATTGATTGACAAATCCGCAACAGGTGACAACGAAGTTCTCGCCATCAATCCAGCCATTTTATTTACTGGCAATTCATCTGCATACTCTGCGAGTAAAGATGGTGGGTGGTCACTTCTAAATCTCGGAATCACAGGCTCCAATTGGTATAAAATCAATTTGACCGGAGCAGATGATACCCGAATTGGAGATGAAGATTTGTTTGTAGAAGGAGTTTTTACCGCGCAAGAATCTGGTATTTATGTAGTAAATTATGAAGTTCAACTAGAAGGTGGAGTTGATTTAAGTGTTTTAGGAAACAAAAGATTAGGGTTGATTAAAAATGGAACGGAAATATGGGAAGAAAAATTATTTGACGCCGTAAGAGTTGAGTTAATTGTACCATTATTGGCAGTTCCGGTCACCTCAACCTCTATGTCATCACTCGTTGAATTAAACGCCGGCGAAACACTGACATTTGCAGTAGAAACCGGAGGAGTTAACCTTAGCCTTTTAACCGATAACCAAGTAAGTTTGGAAATTTACCGCCTCCCTAATTGACAACATTTTAACATCAAAAGACCTCGTAACCCGAGGTCTTTTAATTTATAATTCATTCACCTCAAATCCGACAATTTCTCCTTCCTCAGAATTCACTGTAATTTCCAACGGATTACAACAAACTTCACAATCTTCCACATATTTCTGATACGGAACCGAAGTATCGACCAACATCGAAATCCTTTCCCAACAATGCGGACAAGTAAAAAAATGCTCAAACATTATTAATTCTAAATTTTGAATGTTGAATTCTAATTTTCATCTTCAATTCTGATGAATTTACCTGAATATACTTGACCTTTTAAGCTAATAGAATATAAAACAAAATCATATATTCCTTTTTCTGATCGAAGAATTTTATAACCGAGAGATTGTTCATTCAACATTTTATCTAATTCTGTAAAATCATCTTCCTCTAAATCTGTATTTTCTAATTTAAAAAAGCAATAATTTTTAACTATTTTAAAAACTTGTAAGCTGTCTTGATGGGAAATAAATTCATCTCCTCTAATTTCCATTAAATATTCATTATAATGAGGAAATTCTTTATTTGGTAAGACCTTATATTTTCCGTCAGGAAGAAAAATACATTCCTGAGCTATTAAAGAATTAGTACCAAACAATAAAAAGATTAATATTAAAGGAATTTTCATTTTCAAATTAATCAAAAAACCATCTCCGGAATTTCTCCTTCCACTACCAAATCGGCTTCCGTCGCATTTTGAATCTGCTCTACCGAAACGCCCGGTGCTTTTTCCAATAATCTGAATTTTCCATCTTCAACCGACATCACACATAAATCGGTCACGACTTTTGTTACACAATTTACGCCTGTCAAGGGAAGTGTACATTTTTTGAGAATTTTAGATTCGCCTACTTTATTGGTATGCATCATCGCCACGATGATATTTTCTGCTGAAGCCACCAAATCCATCGCGCCACCCATTCCTTTCACCATTTTTCCCGGAATTTTCCAGTTGGCAATGTCACCGTTTTGATCAACTTCCATCGCACCGAGAACGGTTAAATCCACGTGTTTTCCACGTATCATCCCAAAACTCATCGCCGAATCAAAAAAGGAAGCGCCTGCCATCGTCGTGATGGTTTGTTTTCCGGCATTGATGATGTCGGCATCTTCTTCGCCTTCAAACGGAAACGGTCCCATACCGAGAACGCCATTTTCACTTTGGAATTCGACTTCGATTCCATCGGGAATGTAATTCGCCACCAAAGTCGGAATCCCGATCCCGAGGTTCACGAAATATTTATCTTTTAATTCTTTTGCGATGCGTTGTGCTATTTGCTCTTTTGTTAACATATTTTTTATTGTTGGATGTTGGATGATGGGGGCTGGATGTTTTGAAATCATCCATCTTCCTGCTTCCATCTTCCATCAAAATTAATTAGCTTCTATGTCTTACTGTCCTTTGCTCAATCCGTTTCTCGTATTTTTCTCCTTGGAAAATCCTTTGGACAAAAATTCCGGGAATGTGGATTTGATTGGGATCCAATTCGCCTGCCGGAACCAATTCTTCTACTTCTGCAACCGTAATTTTCCCGGCACCTGCCATCGGCGCATTGAAATTTCGTGCTGTTCCTTTGAAAATCAAATTTCCGGCTTCATCGCCTTTCCAAGCTTTCACAAAAGAAAAATCAGCATTAAAAGCGTGTTCCAACACATACATTTTTCCCTCAAACTCACGGGTTTCTTTTCCTTCCGCTACTTCCGTCCCAAATCCAGCCGGTGTCCAAACTGCCGGAAATCCGTGTTGTGCAGCGCGGCATTTCTCGGCCAAAGTTCCTTGCGGCGTCAATTCAACTTCCATTTCGCCGCTGAGCATTTGGCGTTCAAATTCTGCGTTTTCGCCAACATAAGACGAAACCATTTTTTTGATTTGTTTTTTTTGCAACAATAACCCTAAACCGAAATCATCCACTCCGGCATTATTGGAAATACAAGTAATGTCTTTTATGTTCAAACGAACGAGCTCTGCGATGATATTTTCTGGAATTCCGCAAAGCCCGAATCCACCGAGCATAAAGGTCATACCGTCTTTAACACCTTCGAGTGCAACTTGAACGTTTGCTACTTTTTTATTGATCATTTGTCGTTTGTTTTGATTGCGGATAAAAATACAAAATATTGAATCTAAAAATGTATTTTTGTAGGAATTAAAAGGATTTTGGATGGAATTTCTATCAAATGAACTCGAAAATTATCTGAATCAAAACACGACTCCGGTTTCGGATTTACTAAATCGTTTAGAGAAAGAAACTTTTCAAAAAACTACCCAACCCCAAATGCTTTCCGGCGCTTATCAAGGTCGAATGTTGAGTTTGATTTCGAAAATGATTCGCCCAAACCGAATTTTGGAAATTGGTACTTTTACAGGTTATGCAACACTTTGTTTGGCGGAAGGATTACAAAAAACAGGAAAAATCATCACCATTGACCGAAATGAAGAATTGATGTATCTTCCCAAAAAATATTTTGCCGAATCTGAATTTGCGGAGCAAATCGAAATCCAAATCGGAAATGCGCTGGATGTTTTGGACGAATTAGATGAAAGTTTTGATTTGGTTTTTATCGACGCCGACAAATCGAATTACATCAATTATTTCAACAAAGTAATTGAAAAAATGAATTCCGGTGGTGTGATTTTGGCGGACAATGTTTTATGGTACGGAAAAGTGCTGGAAGAATCAAAACCCAAAGACAAAGACACCATCGTTTTAAAAGAATTCAATGATTTAGTTGCAAATGACGATCGGGTAGAAACCATCATTTTGCCGATCCGTGATGGAATTAGTTTAATTAGAAAAAAATGAAATTTGCGATTTGTCAAGTAAGTGTTGCGCCTTTGCGGGCTGAAAGTTCTGATCAATCTGAGATGGTCAGCCAAATTTTATTTGGAGAAAAAGTTAACATCCTCGAATCCAAAAAAAATTGGGTCAAAATAAAAGCCGAATTTGATGGTTATGAAGGTTGGGCAGATAGCAAACAGTTTCTGGAGATTTCGGAAGAAGAATTCAATTCGATTCGAATTGAAAAATACGCATCAGAAAGTTTCAATTTGGCAGTAGAAAAAGACAATCCAGTAACGCTTCCGATGGCGGTTTCTCTTCCAAATCTTGAAAATGGAAAAATCAAGTTTGGGAGTTTGGAAATGGAATATTTAGGAGAATTTTTTAGTGGGAAATTAGAGAAATCGACCATCCCAGATTTGGCTTTACTGTTTTTAAACACGCCATATTTGTGGGGTGGTAAATCGGTTTTCGGTATCGATTGTTCCGGACTTGTGCAGCAAGTGTATAAGTTTTCTGGGATTAAATTACCAAGAGATGCTTATCAACAAGCTGAAATAGGCCATGCACTTAGCTTTGTGGAAGAAGCTGAACCAGGAGATTTGGCATTTTTTGACAATCCGGAAGGAAAAATCATCCATGTCGGGATCATTTTGGAAGAAAACAAAATCATCCATGCGCATGGAAAAGTGAGGATTGACCCTATGGATTCTACCGGAATTTTCAATACAGACTCCCAAATGTACTCTCATAAACTTCGTGTGATCAAGCAAATTTTATGAATCTGAAAATCAAATTATTAGTCTTTTTTTATTTCTTCATTTTCCAAACTGTTGACAAATCGTAAATTTTTCAGAAAAAAGACAATTTTTCCTTTCTTTATCTCGTTATAAATTATCTATTTTTGTAAGCACTTACCAAACGAATAAAAGTTTTAGATTTTAGATGAAGTTATTTAATTTTTTCACGCAAGAGGTAGCTATCGATTTAGGTACTGCCAACACACTTATCATACACAACAACAAGGTAGTTATAGACAGTCCGTCCATAGTGGCGATAGACAGACGAACCAATAAAGTAATCGCCGTTGGGGAAAAAGCCAAGCATATGCAAGGGAAGACCCATGACGATATCAAAACCATACGCCCGTTAAAAGACGGTGTAATTGCGGATTTTGAGGCCTCTGAATTTATGATTCGTGAATTCATCAAACAAATCCCGGGGATTCGTGGTAAGTTTTTCTCTCCTTCATTGCGTATCGTGATTTGTATTCCTTCCGGAATTACAGAAGTTGAAAAGCGTGCGGTGAAAGATTCGGCGGCGCATGTAAATGCAAAAGATGTCCGACTGATTTATGAGCCGATGGCTGCAGCAATAGGAGTTGGAATCGATGTCCAATTACCAAAAGGAAACATGATCATCGACATAGGAGGAGGAACTTCAGAAATTGCAGTGATCGCATTGGGAGGAATTGTTTGTGACAAATCCGTTAAAATTGCAGGGGATGTTTTTACCAATGATATCGCTTATTATTTACGAAGTCATCATAATCTTTATATAGGTGAACGAACTGCAGAGCGTGTGAAAATCGAAGTTGGAGCAGCCATAGAAGATTTGGAGCATGAGCCAGAAGACATGGCGGTTCAAGGACGTGATTTGATCACTGGAAAACCAAAAGAAATCACGGTAAATTATAAAGAAATTGCCAGAGCTTTGGATAAATCCATTTTACGCATCGAAGACGCTGTTATGGAAACTTTATCCCAAACTCCACCTGAATTGGCAGCCGATATTTACAATACCGGAATTTATATGGCAGGTGGTGGATCTATGCTCCGCGGATTGGATCAAAGGATTTCAAAAAAGACCGGTTTGCCAGTTTTTCTAGCAGATGACCCTTTAAGAGCGGTAGTACGCGGAACGGGAATTGCGCTGAAAAACATCGACAAGTTCACTTTCTTAATGAAATAATTTAGCCTATGCAATTCATCCTTAACCCCATCATCAAGAATGGATTGTTACTATTTTACGTCTTGCTATCCTTGTTGGCATTTTTGTTCACATTTCGACAAAAAGTTTACCATAAATCAGTAATGGATAAAGCAAGTACGCAATTTAGCGGCTATGTAGACCAACGAATTTCCGGCGCTACGCAATTCATCCATTTAAAAGATGACAACAAAGAATTGCAAAATGAAAATGCCGATTTGCGTAGAGAATTGGAATTATTAAAAGGAGAAATTTCCGAATCCAAACTCAAAAGCAGCCCAATCAACAATGCCGCTTTTCATCAAACCTATCGATTTGTCCCTGTGCAGATCATCAATAATTCTGTGATGAAAAAATACAATATGCTGACCATCAACAAAGGAGCTCGGCATGGGATTGAAAAAGGCATGGGTGTCATTTCAGGAAATGGTGTCATCGGTTATGTGTATAATACTTCCAACAATTATGCACGTGTGATGTCCCTTTTAAATCCAAATGCCAAAACTACTGTACAGCTCAAAAAGAATCAATATTTCGGAATGCTATCTTGGGACGGAAAAGATCCTCGATTTGCCAAATTACAAGAAATCCCAAAATACATCGAGGTTGCAAAAGGTGATACCATCGAGACCGATGGGAAATCGGGTGTAATTCCCGGTGGAATCATGATCGGGACAGTATTCAGTTCAAAAATAGACGAAGTGACGGGAGAATTGGATATTCGCATAAAATTAAAAGAAAATTTTGCCAGGCTACGATATGCGCAAGTAGTAGTCAATTTGGAAAAACAAGAAATCATAGAAGTAGAAAAAACAGACAGTATAACACAAAATGCTAACCCTTAGACTATTAGGAAATATTATACTCATTATTATTTTGGTTTTATTGCAAAGCTTTCTTTTCAGTAAACTCAATTTTAATCAAATTGCAACACCTTACATCTATGTCCTTTTCATTTTATTGTACCCGGCCAATCAAAATCGATATTTATTTCTAATTCTTTGTTTTTTATTGGGTTGGGGAGTAGATATATTTGAAGACACGGGCGGCATCCATGCTTTTGCCTGTTTGACCATCGGATTTCTTAGCAAATACATCATACGTATGGTTTCGGGTACCAAATTTTTTGAATTGGAAGAATTTCGCTATTCCGATTTTAGTGTTGGCCAATGGATCATCTATACTTTTTTGATGGTTTTCATCCACCATTTTCTGCTCTTTTTTGTAGAAAGTCTGTCCTTCGCCAACTTTGGCGGTATCATGATCCGAACGATTTCCAGTGTAGGATTTACCCTCTTATTTGCATATTTCTATTTAATTTTGTTTAGAAAGAGGGCGGAAAGATGAAAAAGATTTATGTAATCTCAGCTATTGTTTTGATGATTATTGGTTTGTTTGTTTGGCGGTTGTATTACCTTCAACTCTCTACAGACCGATACAAACTCAACGCCATCAATACCTCGATCAAACAAGAAATCATTTTTCCCAACCGAGGAGATATTCTCGATCGAAACGGCGTACTTCTCGTAAGTAATGCCTATAATTATGAAGTAGATGTCACACCGGCTTTAATTACTGAAGAATTTGACACAGCTGCTTTTTGTGAAATGGCGGGAATAAACGTGAAAGATTTTCATAAGCGAATGATTCAAATCAAAAATGAAAAACACTACCGAGGTCTTTCCCCTTATCCATTGATCAAAAATATTTCGCGAGAGAATTATGCCCGAATTCAAGAGCAACTCTACCTCTACCCTTCTATGTCCATCGTAAAAAGACCGGAACGAAAATACATGGTCAATACCGCCGGAAACATATTAGGATACATCAACGAAGCAAACGAAGCCTACATAAAAAAAGATTCTATTTATTATAAACCGGGAGATTTGGTCGGGATTTCGGGAGTTGAAAAATCTTATGAAAAGGAATTACGTGGTGTAAAAGGGGTGAAAAATTATGTTGCAGACCGATTGATGAAATCAGTGGGCCCTTATAAAGATGGCGAATACGACCAAGCTGCAAAAAGTGGCAACACCATCACCCTGACCATCGACTACGAATTACAATCTTACGCCGAAAAATTATTACAAAATAAAAGAGGTGCCATCGTTGCACTCGACCCCAAAACAGGTGAAATTTTGGCCATGGCTACTGCGCCAACCGTTGACCCCAATTTATACTTGAAATCCGATTCCCGAAATGCGATTTTACGTGATACGATTTCCATGCCCAACTATGACCGCGCAACACAAGGAACTTATCCGCCGGGATCTACTTTTAAAATGATCACCGCACTTGCTGCAATGCAAATGGGCGTAGTTGATGCAGACTCTACGGGTTATGTCTGCAAACATGGTTTTCGGTATGGCCGTATGCGGATAGGCTGTCACTGTGGCCAATATTACCGCCCACTTCATCTAAGACTTGCCATCGCTAAATCCTGTAACAATTATTTCTCCGAAGCCTACCGCGACATCGTCCAGAAATATCCGTCTGATTATGCCAAAGGAATGAACGAATGGAAAGAAATCATGAGCAGTTTCGGTTTGGGGGTTTATTTGAACAATGATTTGGCAGTGGGAAGTTCAGGATTAATTCCCTCCGGAAAATTTTACAACAATCGATTTGGAGAAGGAAAATGGACACCCTACCAAATGATTTTTAACGGAATGGGGCAAGGAGACATCACGACAACTCCCCTCCAAATGGCCAATTTTACTGCCATTATCGCCAACCGAGGTTCTTTTTACACTCCGCATATCGTCAAAGAAATCGATGGAAAACCCCAATCGGATAAACGTTTTACCGAAATGAAAAAAACTCTGGTGGATGCCCGGTATTTTACTCCGGTTTTGGAAGGAATGGAAATGGTTTTCACCAACGGAACCGCCCGATCCTTTCGTTCCAAAGATTTCACACAAGCCGGTAAAACAGGAACCGCCCAAAATCCGCATGGACAAGACCATTCGTTGTTTACATTGATCGCACCGGTGGAAGATCCAAAAATTGTGGTAGCCGTGATCGTTGAAAACGGATATTGGGGAGCGCGTTGGGCAGGCCCTATGGCAACACTGGTTGCTGAAAAATATATTACGGATACCATCAAACGGACCTATTTGGAAACGAGGATGGTAAATGGAAGTTTGGAAGGCGAATACAGAAAACAGTTCATCGCTTATATGAAACGTAAAGGTTGGTATGTAGAACCTGAGAAACCGGATAGTACCAAATTGGAAAAAAATAAAAAAGAATAAAGTTGAGCCAAAACAGATCATTAAGAGGAATTGATTGGACGGTGATTATCATGTGCCTGATGCTCATAGCCTTCGGGATTATGAACATTTATTCTGTGGAACCTGATAAAGGAGAAAGACAACTTTTATTTTTCGGACTAAGCTTTATCGTCATCATCGGATTGCTTTCCTTATCATCGATTACTTCCAATTTTTTTGAAGTTTATAGTCCTATTCTTTACCTCGGCGCATTGATTTTATTGGTAGCCGTCCTCATTTTTGGAAAAGAAATCAACGGAGCCAAAGCTTGGTTCAATTTCGGATTCGTCAGTTTCCAACCAGCTGAAGTCGCCAAACTCGCTACCGGACTGGTTTTGGCCAATTTCATCAGTTCACCATCGGTCGAAATCAATTCCCGAAAAACCATATTAACCGCTTTTGGAATCATCGCCATTCCGGTTGGACTGATCTTGATGCAGCCCGATTTGGGTTCTGTCCTGGTTTTCAGCGCCTTTATTGTAGCACTTTATCGAGAAGGTTTTTCAGCTTGGTACATTTTCATTCCGGTTATCGGAGGAACGCTTTTTTTGCTTTCTATCTCTTATCCTACTTATTATGTGCTCACCGGAATCGGATTTTTAACCTCGATCATTTGTTTGATTACCATTGGATTTACCTACAACCGTAAACTTTTAAAAAATGTCATGGGTATCCAAATGGGATTGGTGGCATTTTTCATCCTTTTGATTTTACTCCAGACGTTTTTTCCTGAATTGGGCGCCATAGAAGACCCGACTGCCAAACAATATGTAAAACCAGATGTTCTGGCTTTCAATGTGTATTTCTATTCCGGTCTTGGTCTGGTCATCGCTATCCTTTCCGCATTATCCGTTTCCTATTTTATATTGCGCGACAATGCAGAATCACCTTATAAAATGCTGAGTGCGGAGTTTGGTTCTAACCAATCTTATGAAGCGGCAATCATCTCAACTGTCATCTTTTTTATCGTTTCGGGCATTTCACTTTCATCCTCCAAAATCTATTCAGAACTCCCTAAACATCAACAAGAAAGGATCATGGTGCTTTTTGAAGGCGAAAAAAAATTCCGTGACACTTCCGGTTATAATTTATTGTACTCCAAAACCGCAATTGGCTCAGGAGATCTACTCGGTAAAGGCTATTTACAAGGAACGGTAAAAATGGGAAAATTCGTTCCGGAACAATCTACCGACTATATTTTTTGTACAGTTGGGGAAGAATGGGGGTTTGTAGGAAGTACTTTATTGGTCATTTTTTACGGACTTTTCATCCTTCGAATTTATTACCTCGCCGAAAACCAACGCAGCGTTTTTTCCCGGTTTTTTGGTTATTCCGTAGCCACGATTTTTCTCATTCATTATTTCATCAACATCGCCATGGTCATGGGACTTTTCCCAACCGTCGGGATTCCACTTCCATTTTTCAGTTATGGAGGAAGTTCGCTTTGGGCCTTTATTACGCTCATCACCATCTTACTTATCCTCAATTACAAAGACAAACAAAGTTTGATTTAATTTCAAAATAATTTGTTTTCACATCAAGGAAAAGGATTGCTGTATCAAATTCCCAACTGCTCAAACAGAAGCAATATTTTTACCCAAACCAACTGAAAATTTGTAAATTAGATTTGATGTACAGGAAATTCATTTTATTGATTTTTAATTCAATTCTTTTCCTAACAAATTTACACGGACAAGATTTCGAAATCGAAAAGAGCAAGAACAAGTTTTCCATTCCGTTTCAGCATGTGGGAAATTTGGTCATTCTGCCCATCTCCATCAACGGTTCCATTCCATTAAATTTTGTTTTGGACACCGGCTCTCCCTACACCATCATCACCAACCTAAATGCCATCCAACATTTTCAATTAAGAAAAGGCAAAAGAATCAGCGTTTCCGGTCTGGGACGCGACATCCAGACAATTGAGGCTTATTCGTCAAAAGAAAACACGATCCAATTGGGAAAAGCCGTTTCCAACCACACAGACATCGTTTTGATTTTCGAAGAAGGATTTGATTTAAGCGGTCGATTTGGGATTCCTATTTATGGTATCATCGGATATGACATCTTAAAAGATTTTATAGTCGAAATCAATTATGGTAAACATAAAGTAATTTTCTACGAACCCAATTTCTTCCATAAAAAAAAGGAATTAAGAAAATATAATGCGCTTCCTATCGAAATTAAAGGTAAAAAACCCTTTCTCCAACTCAATGCGCAAATTGCCGGAAATGAAGTAGACCTCCAACTTCTGGTGGATACCGGAAGCACCGATGCGCTTTGGCTATTTGAAAAAGAAAAAGTCCAAATCCCAAACAATCACATCGAGGATTATCTCGGTTACGGCTTAAACGGAGAAATTCACGGCAAAAAAACCAGAATTTCAAATTTGAAATTGGGTGCATACGAATTAAAAAATCTCACCACATCTTTCCCTGATAGCATTTCCGTTTCAAATGTGATCCGTAACAACCGAAACGGAACCGTAGGCTCGGAAGTTTTACGCAGATTCAATACGATTTATGACTACCAAGAAAAAAAATTATGGATCAAAAAAAACCGATTTTTTAAAGAAGAATTTCATTATAATTTAGCCGGGCTGGAACTTTACCAACCTTATGCAGATTTGCCCTATTTGGAAGTTGCCTACATCAGAAAAGGCTCTCCTGCAGATCTCGCCGGATTGAAAAAAGGAGACGCCATACGATTGGTCAACGACAAACGAATTTCTGTTTTTAAGGTCAATTCATTTGAAGAAAAATACGATCCACAAAAAACGGATGTGATCCTGATAGAAGGAAAAAAACGAGACCCTATTTCTCTTCCGGAAATCATCGATCTCTTTAAAAGTGATGAAGGCAGAGCAATAGAAATTGTCTATACCCGAGGAACAAATGATGTGAAACGCTATGCCAATTTCAAATTGAAAAAGTCGATTTGAACCTTTAAATTTTTCTTAAATCAATTTTTCATTTCCTTTCTTTTTCTAACTTGCGGCTATGAAGGAAGCCAAACAGCTCAAATACGACAAAGCCTACCTGCGGATGGCGTTGGAATGGGGAAAATTATCACATTGTCACCGTCGGAAAGTTGGTGCCATCATCGTCAAAGACCGGATGATCATTTCGGACGGGTACAACGGTACACCAAGTGGTTTTGAAAACCCTTGTGAGGACGATGAAGGCTACACCAAATGGTATGTACTTCATGCCGAAGCCAATGCGATTTTAAAAGTGGCCAACACTACCCAAAGCTGTAAAGGTGCGACACTGTACATCACGCTTTCTCCATGTAAAGAATGCAGTAAACTCATTCATCAAGCAGGGATTACACGCGTGGTTTATTTGGAAGAATACAAAGACAATTCGGGTATAAAGTTCTTAGAAAAGGCCCAAGTTCAATTGGTTCATTTACAAGCAGAAGAATTGTAAAATGAGAACTTTTTTGAAAATCCTAAATGTTGTTTTAATTGCACTGATGGTTTTGATCATCGGATTCATGTTGGGCAGAAAATACGATATCGCCATTGACGAAAACGATAATCTAGTCGGCCTCGAATACAGCGCTAACGAGCAGAAAATCAGACGACTCGTTTCGCTCATTGATGATCAATATATGGAAGAAGTCAACACCGATAGTTTGGTGGACAATGCCATCAATCAAATCATAGGACAACTTGACCCTCATAGTACTTATCTCAATGTAGAAGCTTTGAAAAAAGTCACACAAGAAATGAGTGGAAGCTACCAAGGCATAGGCGTCCAAATCCGAAAAATAGACGATACGCTGACCATCACACAAGTTTTGCCCCAAAGTCCGAATTATCAAAAATTGAGAATCGGTGATAAAATTTTAAAAATCGACTCAATTGATTTAGGTGAAATGAGTTCGGATAATGCGCAGAAATTATTCCGTGAAATCAATTCCAATAAAATCAATTTGCATCTCATCCGAGAAAAATCCGACACGATTATTCAAGCAAAAAAAGGAGACATACCCATTCCAAGTATGATTTCGCATTTTAAAATCGATCAAGATTTAGGGTACATCAAATTGGTACGATTTGCAGAACATTCGGCAGAAGAAGTACATGAAGCCTTAAAAGATTTGAAAAAACAAGGCATGAAATCTTTGGTGTTGGATTTACGTGGAAACCCGGGTGGCATCATGAAAGTTGCAGAGCAAATCGCCGATGAATTCCTCAAAAAAGATGAACTCATCGTCTATACCCAAGACAAAGAAGAAAAACGAAAATACATTTATGCGACCAGCAAAGGTCTTTTTGAAAACGGAAAAATCTATGTTTTGATCGATGAAGGTTCTGCTTCCGCCAGCGAAATCGTAGCCGGTGCTTTGCAAGAATATGGACGAGCAACCATCATAGGCCGTCGCTCATTTGGAAAAGGATTGGTCCAACGCGAAATCAGTCTGGGAGACGGTTCCAGAGTTCGGCTGACCGTTGCGCATTATTATACACCATCCGGTCGTTCCATCCAACGTCCTTATGAGGAAGGAAAAAAAGTTTATTCGGAAGAATTGTACAGACGCATCAAAAGCGGAGAATTGCTTTCAAAAGACAGCATCAAGATCAATACTGAATTGGCTTATAAAACGCCTTCCGGCAAAATTGTCTATGGCGGTGGAGGAATACTTCCGGACGAATTTGTCGCCGTTGATACTTTGCAATTGAAAGGTTGGATTTTACAAAATGCCTATTCAGAAAACAATTTGAATTTCTTTTATCAAAAAATCATGGAAAACCGATACAATCCTTTTTGGATGAACGAAAATTGGTTTTTAAATCATTTTGACATCACACCGATTTATGAAGATTATTTAGGCGTTTTGGGCATCCGAAATGATCGTGTCAATGAAGAAGAAGCGGAATTATTGAAAAATTTCATTCGCTCATCCATCGCTGAAGAACTTTTTGGCACCAATGCGCTGTACAAAGCTTGGTGGCCGGAAGACAGTATGATACAGCGGGTTTTAGAATTAGAAAACAAATAATATTTGTACAATTTGTAACTTTGATTAAAATCCAAAAATCATGGAAACCAATTTAGAATTAAAAAACAGAATCAAAAAATACATCGATACGGCTGACGATCAAATGCTCAAAATTTTCAATGCCATCATCGATTCTCAAACAAATTCAGGCTTTCAATTGTCGGATGAGGAAAAGAACATTCTGGATCAAAGACTAAAATTTCACCAAGAAAACCCAAATGACGGGAAATCTTGGGAGGAAATAAAAGATGCCCTAAAAGTGCAATATGGCATATAATGTAATCGTAAAAACTTTAGCCGAAAAAGACATTACCGAAGCAATTGAGTGGTTACATCAACAATCTGAAAATTTACCAAAAGAATTTCTAAACGACATCGACATAAGTTTAGAAATCATCAGAGAGAATCCTGAACATTTCCAAAAAAGATATGATCATTTAAGAATTGCGTTTACACAAAAACTTATGTACGGAATCTATTATACGATTGAAGAAAGTACCATTTTTGTTCATGCTGTTTTACACTCCAAACGCAATCCTGAAACAGGAATTCAAAGAAAATAACAAAAATACATGGACTGGAAAGAAGCTTTTTCTGAGTACAAATCTTATTTAAAATTGGAAAAAAGCCTTTCCCAAAACACGATCGATGCTTATTTGCGGGATTTGAAAAAGTTGGAGAAATTTTCTAAAAACGAACCTTTGAAAATTTCGCAGTCCGATTTGGAAGAATTCGTTTATCAATACGCCAAAGAAAATTTCGCAGCGCGTTCCCAAGCCAGACTCATTTCTTCTATCAAAAGCTTTTTCCTTTATCTCCAATGGGAAGAATGGCGAGAAGACAATCCGGCTGAATTACTCGAATCGCCTAAACTCGGGATGAAATTGCCCGATACGCTTTCGGAATTTGAAATCGACCAACTCATCGCCCAAATCGACCTCAGTTTACCGGAAGGCGAACGCAATCGAGCTATCCTTGAAACCCTTTACGGATGCGGCTTACGGGTTTCGGAGTTGACGGAATTGAAATTGTCCGATTTGTTTTTTGAGGAGAATTTCATCCGTGTCATAGGAAAAGGAAACAAACAACGCCTAATTCCGATTTCAGAGTACACCGTCAAATTCATCAACATCTACAAAAACGAAATTCGTGTTCATCTTCCCATCCAAAAAGGATTTGAAGATTTTGTTTTTTTGAACCGAAGAGGAAAAAAACTGACGCGTGTGATGATTTTCACGATTGTGAAACAATTGGCGGAAAAAGCCGGAATCCGCAAAAACATCAGTCCGCATACCTTTCGGCATTCCTTTGCGACGCATTTGTTAAAAAACGGTGCGGATTTGCGATCCATTCAGATGATGCTCGGTCATGAAAGCATCACGACGACGGAGATTTATACGCATTTAGATGATCGAATGATACGCGATGCGGTGTTGAAATTTAATCCGAGGAATGGGTGAATTATCATTATACTTCATAAATCAAACTTCCCACTTCTCAATACCAACCTCGCCTTAAATAATTAATAATACTACTCAAATTAAAATTAAACGTAAACCTGATCCTTTCCCAATATTTATCCATCGCCGGTTCAAACCCAAGCGAGGACTGCACCGGAAGATAAAACTCCAAAAAGTCTGGGATGAATTTCACTCGGATTCCGGTATCGTAAATGAATTCGGCGGTTTGGAATTTATTTTTGTACACACCCGCATCAGCATAAACATCAAATATTTTCCAAATGGGCAATTCAAAATTGGTCGCAACCACCCATTGATTTACTGTAAAATCAAATTGGGATTTGAATCCGGATTCCGCCATGACGTATTGTTGACTCAGGATTCCGGAGCTTTCTGACCGTCCTAACAAATTGATATTGAATGCATAATCCGACACTTTGCTCACTCCGAAATTAAAATAATCCGTATCCGATTCATTGGAAATGAAACTTCCGGCAAAGAGTCTGATTCCCAATTGCTTTTTCGGTGCAAAACGCCATCGATAATAAATTTCGCCCATGACTTTTTGGAAAACTTCGGTGGTCTGAAACGTAACTGAACCATAAGATTCGTTGATGTAATCCGGTTTCGAATAATAATACGTCAAATTCCAAAGTCCGTATTTGTCTTCATCGGTTTGCACATCAAATTTAGGAACTTCCTTATCCAAATTATCATAACTGAACATAAATCCATGCGAAAGCGTTTCTCGCGGATCTTTTTCAAAGTTTGTCGAAGCATAAACCGACCATTTCAGATAGGTTAAATCCGCGTCATAATGTTCATATTTTGCACTTCCGCCAATTGTAATCGATCTGAAAATTGTGTTTTGAGGCGTAAACGTATTTTGAACACCGCCACTTCCGGCAATTTTTCCGGTTCCGGTAGAAATTTTGGGTGTGATATTCCATTTGAACGGACGTGTCAAAAGAGATTGGTTATGAAAACGCATCCCGATGAGGAATTTGTCATAATTGTTCCAACGGATCTGCGGATTCATGAAAATCTGCGCATATTCGGGATTTTCAATGTCCGAATACAATTTAAATTGCAATTTCTTTCCATTTTTAAACAAACCTCGAGTGCGCATATAATTGTCGCGGTCATTGAATTCGGGAAAAAGATAACCGGGATTCAATTCGATTTTATCGTATTCGCCTTTTGGAAAAGAAACTTCGGTGATTTTATCGGTAGAATTATACCATTCTTCTTCCACAGGAATTCCGGCTTTTGAAGCGACGACTTGAAAAGGTCCGGAAAATTGGGTTTGGTTTTTAACCATAATTTTCAAATCGGTTTCGGTTGCTTCAGAATTGACCAATTTGAAATTGATTTTGTCTTTTTTATCGATGTAATCATCAAAAAACCAAGACAAATCTTTAGGTGAATTCTCGATCAAATAATTTCGGAAATCCATTTGGGAAACGAGTTTCCCTCGATTTTCTTCACTAAATCTTTTGACCAATTCATAAAAAGTTCCATTTTCTAGGTATTGATCCATGTAATAAAAAGTCAAACCCGTTTTGAATCCACTCATGGCGATTTGGTTCATGTTGCTCAACTCGTCCAGCGGCGTATTGATCGCTTGATCATAATTTTGACGAACCAAATAGAGATAAAGCAATTTGTATCGGTCGTTCATCTTCAATTTCGCAGCATGAAAAAAGTTCAAAGGTTTGATTCCCAGTACTTTTATTTTATCAGGTAAATGACCAACGAGTTTCAAATCGGGGAAAGTTTCGTCCACATATTTCATTGTCAAATAAAATTGCAAACCATTTTTCAGCCAATGATCCTCAATTTTATTGATGGAAAAAAGTCGGTCGACATATTCGTAACTCAAAATCTGAAAAAGTTTGAGTGCATTTTTTTCTTCTTCACTAAACAATTTGACTTCAAACAACCAAGCATCGAGATCATCGACTCCGAAATATTCCTGTTCTTTTTTGGTTTTATAGGAAACAAACAATTGATTGGTCGGTAAATGTCCGAGATGATCTTCCAGAAAGCGGAGCTGATGCGGCAAAAGTGAATCGACAATTGGTTTTTCAATGGTATCATAAGAAAATCCGAAATCCACATTGATACCCGATTCTTTTAAAAGAAAACTGTGTTTTTCCAATTCATTTTGGGTCAAATACACTCGAAAATGTTCCATATTTTCTGCAGTCCAACGCTCTCCATCCCACTCCAAATCACTGGTCATCTGATAATTTTCAGGATGCTCCAATTCCAATTCATAATAAGAAGGATAAGCCGTTAATTCTTCAAAGTCTTTATAATGCTGCAAAACCCAATGCCCGAATTCGTTTACCGTAGCGGGTTGTAAAAAGAAATATTTCAAAAGATAATTTCCATTTTCAGACCGGCCATAACGTGTAAAAGCATCGCTTGGAATTCTCACGGTATAATTGGCTCTCAAACGGATTTTTTCACCTCTTCGCCAAAAAGTTGGGAGGCTAATTTTGATGAATTCTCTTTCTTGAATTTGATAAGAAAGGCTGTCATTTTCAACATTTCGAATTATCAGATTTCCAGCTCCTCCTCTGTCTTCGCGTTCTGAAAAATGAAGTGCACCTTTTCGGTCTTGGAGTTTGATTTTGTTTAAAACTGTGAGTTTTCCCGAATAAGCATTTGCCCAATTATGGAGATAAAGTTCATTGAGTGTTTTGGGAGATTGGTTGATGAGGACAAATTCTTGTTCGACATGCATCTCATGACGAGCGGTGTCCAATTTGACTTTCAGGAAAATAGAATCGGTTTGTTGGGCAAAGGAAAATCCAAAACATATCAAATTCAACCACATTAAAAAATAAAAATTCCTCATTTGTCCCGGAAAGCGAATGGTAAAATTGTTTTAATTTTTATTGAAAACCAATTTTTTTAACAAAATTCACCTGAATTTTACTTCCGTTGCGCCTCCTCTGAATTTCCGATAAGAAGCATCATAAATTTCGATTCCTTTGTATCGGTTTAAAAGATTCATCATTTCTTCTTTTAATTTTCCCGAGCCATGACCATGAATAAAAACCAATCGGTTTCTTCTTTCTGTTCTGGCCAATTCGACTTCGTTTTCGATGGTTTGAAGTTGGATTTGGAGCATTTCGTAGTTGGATAAATTTTTATAAGAATCTACCAATTGACCGATGTGCAGATCGATTTCTTTGATTTCTGATAAAGGATTTCCTCTGGGTTTTGATTTGGATTTCTCTGAGAAATCCATTTCTACATGACTGATTTCCAAACTCTCATCAAGTAAGATTTCATGTGAAAGGTAAATTTCTTCAAAACCAAATTCATTTTCAATTGTAATTCGATTTTGATGAATCTGTTTGACAATGCCTTTTTGGTCATCATCGATTACTTTTACTTTATCCCCTATTTTAAACATAATCAAAGATATAGAATGAAAATAAACTGTGAAATAAATAGAATTCTCTATGCTATTATCATGAGAAATATCATAAAAAAACTAAATTTGACAAATTATTAACACATACACCTTTGAAAATTACCCATCCATTCTATGGAATTTTATGGATTTTCCTGATTCTTTTGCAGTCATGTTCTTCTGATAATGAAGGCATTCCTGAGGAAGAAGCAGAGGAAGTTTCTCCTGTTGTGATGGATTTAGATGCGGTTCCCTATCCAAAATTATCGGATTATCATTTTTTCAAATTACCGCTCTCTGATTTAGAACCAGTTTATGGCGTCCTTCCTTATGAGCCGATTTCAAGTTTGTTTTCTGATTATGCAAAAAAGAAAAGATTTGTATGGATGCCGGAAAACGTCTCAGCCAGTTTTGATGGTGATGCTAAAACGCTGAATTTTCCTAATGGTACAGCTTTGATCAAGAATTTTTACTATGAAAAAGTGCAACCCGGAAATTTAACCCAAATCCTTGAAACCCGATTGATGATTAAAATTGCAGGCGAATGGATTTTTGCGAATTACGTTTGGAATGAAGATCAAACGGAGGCTTTTTATAATATGGATGGAGGTTTTGTTCCGGTTATTTGGTCAGAAAACGGCCAAACGAAAGAAGTCAATTATAGAATTCCACATGGCGCTGAGTGCGTCACTTGTCATAATTCGAGTGAGATTCCACTTCCTATTGGTACCAAACCCCAACATTTGAATAAAAATTACACTTATGATGGTGAAACAAAAAATCAATTAGCGAAATGGAAAGAATTTGGGTATTTAACTGATTTCCCAAACCAGATTAATACTTTGGTGGATTATCATGATGAAAACCAAGATTTAGAATTAAGAGTTAGGTCTTATTTGGACATCAATTGCGCACATTGCCACTCTGACAACGGATTTTGTAATTATCGATACATGCGGTTTGGATTTGAAAGGACGCATGAACATGATAAAATGGGAATATGCATAACACCCGATGAGGACATCACGCATTGGCCGGAAGTCGGTGAACCTACGCATATCATTTATCCGGGAGATCATGAAAAATCGGTGATTTATTATCGATTGAATACTGTAGAAGAAAGTTACCGAATGCCTTTACGAGGCAGAACATTGATCCATGATGAAGCTGTTGAAATGATCAGCGAATGGATTGATTCACAAGTAGAAAACTGCGAATAAACTATAAACTAAATTAATACGCACATGAAAAGGAATATTTTACTCTTAACTGCTGTTTTAGCATGTATATCTCTAGATGCACAGCTCAATTTCACGACAATAGAAGTACCTTCTCAAGGGAGTTACCAGCGTTGTGTAGTCGATATGAACGGTGACTTTTTGGATGATATCGTATCGGTAAGCAGTACCAATATCAATATCCTTTTTCAGTCAGAATCAGGGTTTGATGCTCAAAACTTCCCGACTTCTCCGGCTGATAATAATCCGGGATGGACATTGGCTGCCGGTGATTTCAACGCAGATGGTTACAATGATCTACTTTATGGTGGGCATAATGGAGCTACTTTTATGTTTTCAGACGGAACCGGAAATGGCTTTGTAGAAAACTCTCCCGGACAATACATTTTCTCTCAACGCACTAATTTTGTGGACATCAACAATGATGGACATTTGGATGCTTTTGTATGTCATGATGTTGCACCCAATGTTTATTACCTCAATGATGGAGAAAACAATTTGGATTATCATCAGGGAGGAATTGGAGATTATCCGGACGGAGGTCATTACGGTTCGCTTTGGGTGGATTATAACAACGATGGTCTGATCGATATGCACATGTCCAAATGTGGTGGTGAAGAAGAACGTTATACTGACAATTTATTCCGAAACAATGGTGATGGAACTTTTACTGATGTCGCTTCTATGGCCAATATGGATCTTACAACCCAAACCTGGTCAACTGCCTGGGCTGATTTTAACAATGACGGCTTTATGGATGCGATGGTGGGCGTAAGTTCTTTCAGTACCGGTGGACAAAAATTGATGCGTAACAATGGTGACGGAACTTTTACTGATGTAACTTCCGGTTCAGGCTTTGATAATTTCAATCATACCAGTTGGATTTATGCTCTGGCGGATTTTAATAACGACGGATGGGTTGATGTGTACGGAAGTGGAGACAAAGTGATGATCAACAATGGAGACATGACTTTTTCTCCAGTAAATGTACCTTTTTCGACCGCTAGTATTGGAGATTTAAATAACGATGGATTTTTAGATGCATTTACATTTGGGGAAATTTATTTGAACAATGGGAATTTAAACAACTGGCTAACAATCAACACAATTGGAACAGAAAGTAACCTCAACGGAATCGGAGCAAGAGTTGAAATTTATACGGCAATGGGCAAACAAATTCGCGATGTAAGAAGTGGCGAAGGATTTAGTGAAATGAACACATTAAATACCCATTTTGGAATAGGTTCTGATCATGAAATTCAACAAGTAATCGTACGTTGGCCATCTGGAATCGTAGATGTAATTGAAAACCCTGATATCAATTCCACTTTGGTAATCGTAGAAGGAGACCATCAAATGAGTGTTTCAGATTTGGAAAGCAAACTATTTAGCATTTATCCCAACCCGGTAAAAGACATCCTAAACATACAAGGAACTTCTATTGAAAATTCAAATTTTGAAATCTTCCACATTACAGGTGCAAAAATGATGAACGGAAAAGTCAATAATGGAAAAATAAATGTAAAACACTTAGCCAAAGGTATTTACATCATATCCGTTAAATCTGAAGGAAAAATTTCAACGCTGAAATTCATAAAACAATAATTTAATCATTAATCAAATTATCCTTTTGTGATATGCAAAAGGATAATTTCTCCCAATTAACACAGCACATGCAATTAAAATTTAAGACCTTATTTACTTATTTATTTCTTTCAGTTTGGCTCATCAATTGTTCCGGAGATGATGCTCCTATCATCATAGATGACGATGATGATCCGATTGAAGTTTCTCCGGTAGTTTATGAAATCAATGCAGATCCTCATCCCAAATTATCGGACTATAATTTTTTCAAATCTCCCATGTCAGACCAAGACCCGGTTTATGGCGTACTTCCATTTCAACCAGCTTCGCAACTTTTTACGGATTATGCCAAAAAAGAACGATTTGTCTGGATGCCGGAAAATTCCAGTGCAAGCATAGGACAAGATAATGAACCTATAAATTTCCCGGTTGGAACCATTTTAATCAAGAGTTTTTACTATGAAAATGTAATTCCGGGAAACACTAAAAAAATCATCGAAACCCGCTTGATGATCATGAAATCGGAAGGATGGATTTTTGCCAATTATGTTTGGAACGAAGAACAAACCGAGGCCTTTCTCTCTGAAGACTTGATTTTTGTTCCGATTAGTTGGATGCATAATGGCGTACAACGCGACATTCAATACCAAATCCCAAGTAGTTCTCAGTGCTTCATGTGTCACTATAATAGCGGAGCCAACCACCCGCTCGGACCTAAGCCTCAGAACCTCAATTTTGCCATCCAATATGAAGATGGTCAAATGAACCAATTGCAAAAATTAAAGGAATTTGGTTATATCAGCAACGAAGTTCCGGCCAATATCAATTCGATTGTAGATTATAACGACGCTTCCCAATCATTGGATATGCGGGCAAGATCCTATTTTGAAATCAATTGCGGACATTGCCATAAAGACCAAGGCTACGCCGAATTCTATCCTTTGCGATTGAATTATACACCTACTCCTGATTATCAGGCAATGGGATTCTGTGTCGAACCCAACCTGGGCGGACATCCGGAAATTCCGGATGGTGTCCATCATGTGGTATTTCCCGGAAATCATGAAAAATCAGTGCTTTATTACCGTATGATATCTGTCGACGATAGTTTTAAAATGCCAGTGGTAGGTAGAACCATCGTTCATGAAGAATCTGTAACTTTGATTACCAATTGGATCAACTCGTTTGAAGAAGATTGTTTTTAAAAACTAAATTTTAAATAAACTGAACTTTTCGGTAAGAAAAGTTCAGTTTTTTACCAAATTCTATAAAGCTTAACCAATATTCTACAAATTCCCTTCCAATAAAAATGTATATATTTGGTTCTTAAAGGATGAGAAATCGTTTTTTCATATACTGCTTCTTTCTATTTGGGATCCTATTGATTCCCAATACAAGTTTTGCATGCAGTGCATCCAAAACAGAAAAAACCTGCTGTTCCAAATCCAGTTCTGAAAAAGAAAAAAAGGATTGTTGCAAAAAAGAAAATACGGACAAAAAAACAGACAATGATTGTAATGGAAATTGCGGTCATTCTTCCTGCACTTGCTCATCCGTTTCTTTTAGTTTCTTCTTTTTACAGGTTTCAAATATAGATTTAGGGATTGATTTCAAAAATTTTATAGAGGAAATCAATTACATCTCTACGTTATACTCTACTGATTATCAATTCATTTGGCAACCGCCCAAAATAGGTTAATTTTAATTTTGACAGCCTAAATTATATCCATTCGGGACGAAAAGTCCCTGAATAAATCGTTCAAATTATTTAACCATCGGAACTATCCGAATAAAAAATCCATTATGCAATTAACAATTAAATATACCCTGACTTCTTTGGCATTCTTATTATTTATCACTTGCCAATCTCAAATCAAAAACACCAAAACGATTTCCGAAAACATCAAAGGAAATTGCGGAATGTGCAAAACCACCATCGAAAAAGCCGGTAACCTTAAAAAAGTAGCTGAAGTAAATTGGGACCAAAAATCCAAAACAGCCACTATCAGTTTCGATAGCCTTCAAACCAATAAAGACGAAATCTTAAAACGAATCGCATTGTCCGGCTATGATAATGATGCCTATTTGGCTCCAGACGAAGTCTATGCAGCATTGCCAGGCTGTTGTCAGTACGAACGCGATCATTCTGATGCAACGATGAAACATGAAAACCATTCAACAGAAATGAAGCATGAAAACCATTCAAACAACATGGCTCATCAATCCCATAAAATGGAACAATCTTCAAATGAAAACACAACTTCAAAATCGGAAAACCATGAACTGAATACGGTTTTTGAAACCTATTTTTCACTCAAAGATGCTTTGGTGCTTTCAGACGCAAAATCCGCTTCCATAGCCGCTTCCAATTTAGTCAAAGCCATCGAAAACGTGAAAATGGAAAAATTGGAACATAAAGAACATATGGTTTGGATGAAAATTTTAAAAGAAATCAATTCTGATGTGAAATCAATTTCAAATTCAAAAGACCTTGAAACCCAACGCAAACATTTTTCAAGCTTATCGACAAACTTTTACGATTTGGCAAAAGCATCTGACATGCAATATCCGATTCATTATCAAAATTGTCCGATGTACAATGGTGGAAAAGGCGCCAATTGGTTAAGCAAAGAAAATCCAATCAAAAATCCCTATTATGGCTCAAAAATGATGAGTTGTGGAAGTACGGTTGAAACGATTCAATGATCCTTTAATTCCTAAATGAATACGATGAGCATTCGCAAAAACATATTTATAAAAACAGTTTTGGTCAGTTTTATTCTTTTATTTTCCAATTCTCTTTTGGCACAAAAAACAGTTCGCTACGAATTGTATGCAAAAGATACGATGGTAAATTATGCGGGAAAATCAAAAAGAGCCATCGCTGTAAACGGACAAATTCCGATGCCTACATTGACTTTTACGGAAGGTGATACTGCTGAAATTGTGCTACACAACCAATTGAAAAAGGAATCGACTTCTCTGCATTGGCACGGTGTACAATTGCCCAACAAAGAAGATGGTGTTCCCTTTCTCACACAAATGCCGGTCATGCCAGGTGAAACCCATGTCTACCGATTTCCGGTCAAACAGAACGGAACCTATTGGTACCATAGTCATTCCGGATTTCAGGAACAAATCGGGATGTATGGGTCGATTGTGTTTTTAAAGAAAAAAGATGATCCGACTTTTAGAAAAGGGATCGATGATTTACCGAGTATTTCCATTACGCTGAGCGAATGGACCAATCTAAATCCACATCAAATTCAACGCATGCTAAGTACGGGAAATGATTATGCCGCCATCAAAAAAAATGCAGTTCAAAGTTATGCCGAAGCCATAAAAGAAGGACACTTCAAAACCAAATTGGTCAACGAATGGAAACGGATGGAAGCCATGGATGTCAGCGATGTTTACTATGAAAAATTTCTCATCAATGGTCAAGAAGAGAATCAATTGAGTCAATTCAAAGCCGGCGATAAAGTTCGGCTGCGAATTTCAAATGCCGGTGCATCTTCTTATTTCTGGCTGACCTATGCCGGAGGCAAAATTACCGTCGTCGGAAACGATGGAAATGACGTCGAACCTATAGAAGTAGATCGTTTGATCGTAGGTGTTTCGGAGAATTATGACATCATACTGACCATTCCTGATTCGGAAGTTTCCTACGAGCTTCTGGCAACACCGGAAGACCGTTCCGGAAATGCGTCATTATTTGTTGGTGAAGGCGTAAAACAATTGGTCAACCGATTGCCCAAACTCAAATATTTCGAAGGAATGAAAATGATGAATGAAATGATGAAAATGAATGGAGATATGCATGATATGGGAATGAAAATGAGTTTGCAAACGATGGATATGAATGCTGTCATGTATCCGGAATTAGAAAATGACCAATCGATGGAGTCTATGGATCATTCGCAACACGACATGAACCATTCCATGCCTCCTGCAAGCATCACCACACTCAATTACAATATGCTTCAATCTCCTCATAAAACCACATTAAATCCTAGTGCTCCTGTAAAAGAATTGCGGTTTGAACTCACTGGAAACATGAACCGATATGTTTGGAGCATGGACAATAAAGTGCTTTCTGAGGTCGATAAAATTCCGGTAAAAAAAGGCGAAATCCTACGCATCACTTTGTATAACAATTCGATGATGCGACATCCAATGCACCTACATGGATTTGATTTTCGGTTAATCAATGAAAAAGGGGAATATTCTCCTTTAAAAAACGTCATGGACATCATGCCGATGGAAACCAATGTTATAGAATTTGAAGCCAATACAGAAGGCGATTGGTTTTTTCATTGTCATATTTTGTATCACATGATGGCGGGAATGAATCGGGTTTTTACGGTTGGGGATTATCAAAACCCATTGCTTCCCGACAAAGCTAAAGCCTATAAAACACTTCAACGCGAGAGCAATATGCTTCATTTCATGGCGAGCAACGATTTTGCGACCAACGGAAACGACGGTGAAGCTATGATCCAAAATGCCCGTTGGAGTTTGGGTTCAGAATGGCGTTTGGGTTATGAAGACGCACATGGCTATGAAGTAGAAACCCATTTGGGACGCTATATAGGAAAAATGCAATGGCTGATGCCTTTTATTGGATTTGATTGGCGCTACCGAAAAATGGGTCATGATGAACAGGAAAAAAACTTGTTTGGACAAACCAATAAAAAAGACAGCCGAAGTGCATTCAGCCTCGGGTTCATGTACACTTTACCTTTTCTGGTCAATTTCCAAGCGGAAGTTTATCACGACGGGATTGTCCGATTGGCTTTGATGCGGGAAGATATCCCTTTTTCGAGAAGAATCAGAGCAGGATTCATGGTCAATACCGATTTGGAGTACATGGGTGAATTGCGCTATATCCTCACAAAAAACTTCGCCATTCGTACGCATTACGATAGCGATATGGGATTTGGTGTAGGTTTGAATCTAAGTTATTAATCCTAACTGAATTTCAACTAAAAATTAAAAGCCGAACTCATTTGAATTCGGCTTTTTGTATTTCTAATTTTTCAATTTCTAAACAGGCGTATTCAAATCAAAATCTTCTAAATACTGCGCAACACGCTGAACGAACATTCCGCCAAGCGCACCATCCACTACTCTATGGTCATAGGCATGTGACAAATACATTTTATGACGGATCGCAATCACATCGCCTTGAGGCGTTTCCACTACAGCAGGCTTTTTAATGATGGCACCTACTGCTAAAATCGCAACCTGAGGCTGAGGAATAATCGGTGTTCCCAACGTATTTCCAAAACTTCCGATGTTTGTAATCGTATAAGTTCCGCCTTGGATTTCGTCTGGTTTCAATTTGTTTTGACGAGAGCGATTGGCCAAATCATTTACTTTGGCTGCCAATCCTGAAAGACTCAATTGGTCTGCATTTTTGATCACCGGAACGATCAGATTTCCACTTGGAAGTGCCGCTGCCATCCCGATGTTGATATTTTTCTTTTTGATGATTTGATCTCCGTTTACCGAAACATTGATCATCGGGAAATCTTTGATCGCTTTTGCGATAGCCTCGATGAAAATCGGCATGAAGGTAATTTTCTCTCCGTTTTTCTTTTGGAAATCGTCTTTGTGTTTGTTTCTCCAAAGCACGATATTCGTTACATCAGCTTCAATGAAAGAAGTAACGTGCGGCGCAATTTGTTTGGCTTGTACCATGTTTTGCGCAATGATTTTGCGCATTCTGTCCATTTCGATGATTTCATCACCACCCAAAATCTGAACCGGATCCGCTTGTTGTTTGGGTTCAGCAACCGGAGTTGGAGTAGAAACCGCAGGAGCAGCAACTTTACCGGATTTTTTATTTTCTACAAATTTTAAAATATCCTCTTTCGTTACCCGACCTTCTTTTCCGGAACCGGAAATTCCATCCAATTCGGCAACAGAAACTCCTTCTTGTTGCGCAATGGATTTCACGAGTGGCGAATAAAATTTATCGGAAGAGGAAGTGTCGATAGATCCTGAAGTTTGCAAAGGTTTTTCCAATTCGGCGACTACGGCTTGTTCAGGCTGAGTTTCAGTTGGAGTTTCTGCCGGAGCAGCAACTGTTTCTTCAACAGTTGAAACCTCACCTTCTACTTCGAGAATGGCAATGGCTTCACCGATTTTGGCAATTCCATCGACATTGACCAATATTTCTTTTAACTTTCCGGCTACCGGTGAAGGAACATCTGAATCCACTTTATCGGTAGCGATTTCCACTACAGATTCATCCTCTGCAATATCGTCTCCAATGTTTTTTAACCAATTGATGACGGTCGCTTCCATTACTCCTTCGCCCATTGCAGGCAAAATCAATTTGTAGTCAGCCATAGCTTTTTATTTGTTTGCAAAGCTAATTATTTTGAACCGAATCCTAAAATGGAATGGGGAGATTTGTAGTGATTTAAACTGGTGCGCGTTTGCAACGCGTGCCTAAATTAAAAGCGTTTGAAACGCAGCATTTTTATTTGAAATGAATCACTTCCTCTGATCCAACGGGATTTTTTTGTGCGTTACAAACGCATAGTTAGGTTTGACACTCGTTACCGCTTCGCGCAAACGAGCGCCAGAGGGGTTAGAAGGGAAGAGGCCGTTAATAACATTAGTTTTTTCATTGGTGTTATAATTTATTTTTTATCTTCGTTTAATTATTTTTCAAACTTCAACGGTACTTTATTGCTGTAAATTGTACCATGGAAGATTTTGATGTTGTTTTTTCTTAATGAGTCTAAAAGTTCTTTTGAAATATTTTGTTTTACAAATGTGCTGTCGGATGTGTAAGAGAGTTGGATATGATAACTTTCTGTATTGTCTAATAACATCCTATATTCATTATCCGTTATCTCATCTATTTCATAATTTCGGAAAACGGTTTTTATTTTTACCGATTCGTTTGGCTTTAAAATTCTCTGTGAAGTTGTTGTTCTAACGATTTGTTGCTTCAAACTATCAACATAAGAATTATATTCTTCTTCATCCTCGTCGTATACAAAAAATGGTGATGTAGAAGTAATGATTTGATTTACATGTAAACTATCCTTTCCTTTATAAATATGACTAACAATTCTATTAATAGCAGGCGCTAAAGAATTTTTATCTTGATAAGGTGGCTGATATGAAAATTTATTCATCCGTAAAACAAGGTAGAAATAAGGTTTGCTACTCAAGTTTTCTATTTCATAATGTAATGTATCATGAACCTTTATGGATTCGTTTTCAATTGTCAATTCTTTTTTTTGAACATTTTTTTTGTCTTCTTTTTGAGTACAAAAAGTTGTGCTTAATAAAAAAGCGAAAATAATCATCTGTTTCATTTTGCGTAATAATTAAAGTGATGAATCATCTCATTATTTGCCTTGTTGAACCAAGACATATTACCAGGATCTAATTCCCAATTGAAAAGTAGCGCCTGTGCTTCCATTAGGGGCTTTGCATAAAACAAGCCCTGAAAGAAAACATATTTGGCTCTAACTATTTTTACGCTTTGATAGTCAATTTTTCACCAAATATCGATTTTGCTAATGCCATTTCATTTTCAGTCAAAGACCTAACTTTGCCTTGTCTCTCAAGTCTTTCAAGCCTTCGATTAGATTTACTTGGTCTATTGGTGGGAAAAGCCATTCTGTTAGCCACATGATTTAACCCAGACACCACCAACCCCGTCGCTGCGCCCTGCCAGAAGTTTCCGTCTGGTTAACTTAGCTGAAAGCCCACCGCTTGCTGTTCCGAAAAATAATGTAGACATCGTTTCGTTTTTAGCCATAAAATTAACTTTATTCCCGAGAGCAGGAACGGCACTACTCACTACACTACTAACAGAAGCCGCCCAGAATCCCTGATAAAAATCACCGCCGGAGACACCCGTGATTACGCCTTGTGTGAAACCGTGCATATTATTCTTTTATTCCTCAAACTTCAACGGGACTTTATTGCTGTAAATTGTACCATGGAAGATTTTGATGTTGTTTTTTCTTAATGAGTCTAAAAGTTCTTTTGAAATATTTTGTTTTACAAATGTACTGTCGGATGTGTAAGCTATTTGCATTTTTTTTAGCGTATAATCAAATTCAATTCCAAGCCCACCATATGGCTCTACTTCGTTTCTATCAAAATCATTAAATAGAATTTGTAATTGAATTTCTTCGTTAGGGTTTAGGGTTTTAGTAATAACTTTATAAATACTATCCAGTGGCTTTTCGATTTCAGTTTCTGGAATCGATGCACTTTCAAATTCACTTGGAGGAGTTTCAAATTCAAAGCTCGGAAGTTCTGCTGTATTATAATTTATAACAGAGTCTTTTACAGAGTAATATAATGGTTTAAAAGTATTTTTATTATTCAAGTAAGATAACTTGTTAGCTTTAAGAAAAAAGTAAAAAATTTGAGATTCCGACATATTTTTTATATTCAATTTTAAAGAATCATTTGAACTTGAATTAATTTTTATCTCTAAAGTTGAATTTGGATTAGATTTACAACTGCAGAAATAGAAACAGGTTATTAAAATGAAGAGTCTCATATGAATTATTTTGATAGATTTAAATTAAGTTCTTTCTCATATTGAGAAGCCATCTTCCGATGGCGCGGATTTGCAATCCGTGCCTAAACTCATTTCATTCATGAATCAAAAATAACAAAAAAAACCGCCTCAGTTGTGAGACGGCTTCTTCTATTTCGCAATTTTGTACAATATACTTTCTACATCATACCATTATACTTGCATTAGGCTTCACCCGGAGGGCCAAAGTTCAACGGCATAGCAGGTTGATGGTGGTCTTTGATTTCGCCGAATTGGGATTCAAATCGGTTTACATTTTCCGCCAATGCATTGGCCAATCGTTTTGCGTGTTGCGGCGTCAAAATGATTCTTGACTTCACACGCGCTTTGGGTACTCCCGGCATCATTTGGATGAAATCGACGATGAATTCAGAAGGCGAATGGTTGATTACCGCCAAATTGGAATAAATTCCTTCCGCCGTCTGGTCGTTGATTTCAATATCGATGTTCTTTTTGTTTTCTGACATTACATTACAGATTTTGCACTTACTAATTCTTCATATTCCTTGTTTGAACCCACGATGATGCTTTGGTATTCTTTCAATCCGGTTCCCGCAGGAATCAAATGTCCAACGATTACGTTTTCTTTCAAACCGTTCAAATCGTCTTCTTTTCCGGCTACCGCAGCTTCGTTTAGTACTTTGGTTGTTTCCTGGAAAGACGCAGCCGACATGAAAGATTTCGTCTGAAGTGAAGCTCTTGTGATACCTTGCAAAATCGGTTCTGCCGTAGCCGGCATCGCATCTCTTGCCTCCACAAGGTTTTTATCTTCTCTTTTCAAACGTGAATTCTCATCACGTAAATCACGAGCCGATACGATCTGACCCGGTTTCATGGAATCGCTGTCTCCAGCTTCTTCCACTACTTTCATTCCGAAAATTCTATCGTTTTCATTCAAGAAATCATCTTTGTGTTCCAATGAATCTTCTAAGAAACGTGTATCACCTGAATCGACGATTCTAACTTTACGCATCATCTGGCGTACGATGATTTCGAAGTGTTTGTCATCAATTTTCACACCTTGTAGACGGTAAACCTCTTGGATTTCATTTACCAAATATTCTTGAACCGCAGTTGGTCCTTTGATGCTCAAAATATCTTCCGGCGTAATCGCACCATCTGAAAGTGGCATACCCGCACGGATGAAGTCATTTTCCTGAACCAAAATCTGGTTGGATAATTTCACCAAATATTTAGAAACTTCACCGGTTTTAGACTCTACGATGATTTCACGGTTACCTCTTTTGATTTTACCAAATGAAACCACTCCATCGATCTCTGCTACAACAGCAGGATTGGAAGGGTTACGTGCTTCAAACAACTCGGTTACACGTGGTAAACCACCTGTGATATCTCCTGCTTTTGCAGAACGACGAGGGATTTTCACCAAAACTTTACCCGCTTTAATTTTCTCTCCGTCATTGACAATCAAGTGAGCGCCTACAGGTAAGTTGTAGTTTTTCTCTTCACCGTCGCTGGTCATTACCTTCAAGGTAGGAATCAACTTTTTATTACGGGATTCAGAAATTACTTTTTCCTGGAATCCGGTTTGTTCGTCGATTTCCAATTGGAAAGTGGAACCTTGTTCGATGTTTTCGTATTCTACTTTACCGGTAGTTTCTGCAATGATTACCCCGTTATACGGGTCCCAACTTGCGATCACGTCACCTTTGGTTACTTGAGCACCATCTTTAATTCTTAAAATGGAACCATAAGAAATATTATTGGTCATACGGACGTTTCCGTCTGCATCGATCAATTTCATCTCAGTCGAACGGGAAACCACAACATCTGCTGGATTTCCGGATTCGTCCTCACTTTTTACCGTTCTCAAATCTTCGAACTCGACTTTACCAGTCGCTTTTGCAACGATGGAAGATTGCTCGGAAACGTTACCTGCCGTACCCCCCACGTGGAATGTACGAAGCGTCAACTGTGTTCCTGGCTCACCGATGGATTGTGCTGCCACAACACCTACGGCTTCTCCTTTTTGTACTTTTTTACCGGTTGAAAGATTTCGACCATAACATGAAGTACAGATACCTGTTTTTGCTTCACAGGTTAACGGCGAACGAACTTCCACCATTTCGATTCCGGCTTTCTCGATTGCGTCAGCGATTTCTTCTGTGATGATTTGATCTGAAGCAACCAATTTCTCTCCGGTATCATGGTTGTAAACATCGTGCAATGAGGTTCTACCCAAAATTCGCGAAGCTAAAGTTTCTACGATTTCTTCGTTTTTCTTCAAAGCGGTAGCTTCGATTCCTCTTAACGTTCCACAATCTTCTTCCATCACGATCACGTCTTGTGCAACGTCCACCAAACGACGGGTCAAATAACCCGCATCGGCCGTTTTCAAAGCGGTATCCGCCAAACCTTTACGTGCACCGTGCGTTGAGATAAAGTATTCCAAAATGGAAAGTCCTTCACGGAAATTGGATACAATCGGATTCTCGATGATCTCCCCTCCTGACGAACCTGCTTTTTGCGGTTTCGCCATCAACCCACGCATACCAGACAACTGTCTGATCTGCTCTTTCGATCCCCGAGCTCCTGAATCCAACATCATATAAACGGAGTTAAATCCTTCTTGGTCTTCCGTCATACGTTTCATTACAATTTCAGTCAAAGTCGCATTGGTATTGGTCCAAACGTCGATCACCTGGTTGTAACGCTCGTTATTGGTGATAAGACCCATGTTATAGTTCATCTTTATTCCTTCCACTTGCTCGATCGCGCCTGCAATCAATTCTTTTTTCTGTTCCGGAATCAAAATATCACCCAAACTAAAGGACAATCCTCCTTCAAATGCATTTTTAAATCCTAGATCTTTCATTTTATCCAAGAAATCTGCAGTTGTAGGGAAGTCAGTGATTTTCAAAATGTTATTGATGATGTTACGCAATGACTTTTTGGTCAATACATCATTAACAAATCCAACTTGTTTAGGAACGATTTGGTTGAACAAAACACGACCTACTGTGGTTTCGATCATTTTTTGAACCAATTCTTCTCCTTCACGTACTGTTGCTTTTACTTTGATCACCGCATTTAAGTCAACGCTTTTCTCGTTGAATGCGATTTCAACTTCTTCAGCCGAATAGAAAGCAATACCTGATCCTTTTGCGGTTTTTCTAGCTTTGGTCATATAATAAAGACCCAAAACCATGTCCTGAGAAGGTACGGTAATCGGAGATCCGTTTGCCGGATTCAAAATGTTTTGAGAAGCCAACATCAACAATTGTGCTTCCAAAATCGCTTCCGGACCTAACGGCAAGTGAACCGCCATCTGGTCACCGTCAAAGTCAGCGTTAAATGCCGTACAAACTAACGGGTGCAATTGGATTGCTTTTCCTTCAATCAATTTCGGTTGGAAAGCCTGGATTCCTAAACGGTGCAAAGTTGGAGCACGGTTTAACAATACCGGATGTCCTTTCAATACATTTTCCAAAATATCCCAAACAACAGGCTCTTTTCTGTCGATGATCTTTTTGGCTGATTTTACCGTTTTCACAATTCCTCTTTCGATTAATTTTCGAACGATAAACGGTTTGTATAATTCGGCTGCCATGTCTTTTGGCAAACCACATTCGTATAATTTCAAGCTTGGTCCAACGACGATTACCGAACGAGCCGAATAATCCACACGTTTTCCTAACAAGTTTTGACGGAAACGACCTTGTTTTCCTTTCAATGAATCGGAAAGAGATTTCAACGGACGATTACCATCAGCTTTTACAGCAGAAGCTTTACGCGTGTTGTCAAACAATGAATCTACTGATTCTTGCAACATACGTTTTTCATTACGCAAGATTACTTCCGGTGCTTTGATTTCCATCAATCGTTTCAAACGGTTGTTACGGATGATCACACGACGATACAAATCGTTCAAATCGGAAGTCGCAAAACGCCCACCATCTAGTGGAACCAACGGACGCAATTCTGGTGGAATCACCGGAATCACACGCATCACCATCCATTCCGGACGGTTCACGTGTTTGGTGTTGGACTCACGCAAAGATTCTACAACTTGCAATCTTTTTAAAGCTTCGGTTCTTCTTTGTTTAGAAGTTTCATGGTGTGCTTTGTGACGCAATTCGTAAGACAATTCATCCAAATCAATACGTTTCAACAAATCTTCCAAAGCTTCAGCACCCATTTTGGCGATGAATTTGTTTGGATCTGTATCTTCTAGATATTGGTTATTTGCAGGAAGTGTTTCTAAAATATCCAGATATTCTTCTTCTGTCAAGAAATCCAATCTCTCCAATTCTCCTCCTTCCGGCGCTTGTGCAAGACCTGGTTGGATGACCACATAGCGTTCGTAGTAGATCACCATATCCAATTTTTTGGATGGCATACCTAGAACGTATCCGATTTTATTTGGTAAAGAACGGAAATACCAGATGTGCGCAACCGGCACCACCAAATTGATGTGTCCGATTCTTTCACGACGCACTTTTTTCTCGGTAACTTCTACACCACAACGGTCACAAACGATTCCTTTGTATCGGATGCGTTTGTATTTTCCACAGGCACATTCGTAGTCTTTTACCGGACCGAAAATTCGCTCACAGAATAGACCATCACGCTCTGGCTTGTGGGTTCTATAATTAATCGTTTCAGGCTTTAAAACCTCACCTCTTGATTCGGAAAGAATCGATTCTGGGGAAGCTAACCCGATACGGATTTTTGAAAATTTACTTGTTTTATTTTTTGTTGACATATTCTATATCGTTTAAAGTTTAAGGTTTAAAGTTTCAAGTTTTTATGATGAGAAAATTGCGAAGCAATTAACGTTAAACATTGAACTTTAAACTTTAAACAATTATTTGATTATTCTTCTAAATTTATGTCTAATCCAAGACCCTGTAATTCATGCAACAATACATTGAACGATTCCGGAATACCTGGTTCCGGCATTGGTTCTCCTTTTACAATCGATTCATACGTTTTGGCTCTTCCGATCACGTCATCAGACTTCACGGTTAGAATTTCACGTAAGATATTGGACGCACCAAATGCTTCCAATGCCCAAACCTCCATCTCTCCAAAACGCTGTCCACCAAACTGGGCTTTACCACCCAAAGGTTGTTGCGTAATCAAAGAGTAAGGCCCGATGGATCTTGAGTGCATTTTATCGTCAACCATGTGGCCTAATTTCAACATGTAAATTACACCAACTGTAGCTTTCTGTGCGAAACGCTCTCCTGTTCCACCGTCATATAGATAAGTTGTCCCAAATCTTGGCAAACCTGCTTGATCAGTCAAATCGTTGATTTGGTCGATGTGTGCTCCGTCAAAAATTGGCGTAGCATAGGTTTTACCTAATTTCAAACCGGCCCATCCTAAAACGGTTTCGTAAATCTGACCGATATTCATACGAGAAGGTACCCCAAGTGGATTCAATACGATATCTACCGGTGTTCCATCTTCCAAGAACGGCATATCTTCATCACGAACGATTCTCGAAACGATCCCTTTGTTACCGTGACGACCTGCCATCTTATCACCAACTTTCAACTTACGTTTTTTGGCGATGTAGATTTTGGCCAATTTTACAATTCCTGCCGGTAATTCGTCCCCAACTGAAATCGTAAAACGCTCGCGGTTCAATGCTCCCATCAAATCATTATACTTGATTTTGTAGTTGTGAAGCAATTCTTTGATTTGGTCGTTTTTGTCTTCATCCACTACCCAAACACTTTCTGCTCCAGTTAAATTCAAATAATCCTCAACAGATGAAAGGGCTTTTTTGGAATATTTTGTTCCTTTTTTGATGACTTCTTCGTTCAGGTCGTTGAATACACCCTGTGAAGTTTTACCATCTAGAAGAACAAATAATTTGTCCAATAATTGATCGCGCAACTCGTCAAATTTCTTTTGGAATTCTGCTTCGATGCTGTCGATAATCGCTTTATCCTGAGATCTTCTGCGTTTGTCTTTTATACTTCTTGAGAATAATTTCTTGTCGATAACAACTCCGCGAAGTGATGGCGAAGCTTTTAATGAAGCATCTTTTACATCACCGGCTTTGTCACCAAAGATAGCACGCAATAATTTCTCTTCCGGCGTCGGATCTGATTCACCTTTTGGTGTGATTTTACCAATCAAAATATCACCAGGTTTTACTTCCGCACCGATACGGATCATTCCGTTTTCATCCAAATCTTTGGTCGCTTCTTCTGAAACGTTTGGAATGTCAGCGGTCAATTCTTCCATACCCAATTTGGTATCACGAACGTCCAATGAATATTCGTCAATATGAATGGAAGTAAACCAGTCTTCACGCACTACTTTTTCGTTGATCACGATCGCATCCTCAAAGTTATAACCTTTCCAAGGCATGAAGGCAACCACTAAGTTACGTCCGATGGCCAATTCACCATCTTCAGTCGCATATCCATCACAAAGAACCTGACCTTTTTCCACTCTGTCTCCAACCTTTACAATCGGTTTCAACGTAATGGTCGTTCCTTGGTTGGTTTTACGGAATTTAGTCAAATTGTAGGTCTTTTCTGACGAATCAAAACTTACCATTTCTTGGTCTTCCGTTCTATCGTAATTGATGGTAATGATATCTGCATCTACATAAATTACAGTACCATTTCCTTCAGCATTGATTAAAATTCGAGAATCTTTTGCAACTTGTTTTTCCAAACCGGTTCCTACGATTGGTGCTTGTGGCTTCAATAGTGGAACGGCTTGACGCATCATGTTGGATCCCATCAAAGCACGGTTCGCATCATCATGCTCCAAGAAAGGAATCAAAGATGCAGAGATCGAAGCGATTTGGTTAGGAGCAATATCCATCAATTCAACTTGACCTGGCTCTACAACTGGGAAGTCTCCATCTTCTCTAGCAGTTACGCGCTCATTTACAAATTCACCATTTTCGTTAATCGGTGCATTGGCCTGTGCGATAACTTTTGATTCTTCTTCTTCAGCTGATAAATAAATTGGTTCATCGCTTAATTCAACTTTACCGTTTTCAACTTTACGATAAGGTGTTTCGATGAAACCTAAATTGTTCACTTTTGCAAACACACATAATGAGGAAATAAGTCCAATGTTTGGCCCCTCCGGTGTTTCAATCGGACAAAGACGTCCGTAGTGTGTATAGTGTACGTCACGCACCTCGAAACCTGCTCTTTCACGGGAAAGACCACCAGGCCCTAATGCGGACAAACGACGTTTATGTGTAATCTCTGAAAGTGGATTGGTTTGGTCCATGAACTGAGATAACTGGTTCGTCCCGAAAAATGAATTGATCACAGACGAAAGGGTTTTCGCATTGATCAAATCAATTGGTGTAAACACCTCGTTATCACGTACGTTCATACGCTCACGGATGGTTCTCGCCATACGTGCTAAACCTACACCGAATTGCGCTGCCATCTGCTCCCCAACTGTTCTTACACGACGGTTAGACAAGTGGTCGATGTCATCCACCTCTGCTTTTGAGTTCACCAATTCGATCAAATATTTGATGATGGAAATGATATCTTCTTTGGTCAAAACTTGAATTTCTTCAGAAATACTCAAGCCTAATTTTTTGTTCAATCTGTATCGACCTACTTCTCCAAGAGAATAACGCTGGTCAGAGAAGAACAATTTATCGATGATACCTCTTGCAGTTTCCTCATCTGGTGGCTCTGCATTTCTCAACTGACGGTAAATATATTCCACTGCTTCTTTTTCCGAGTTGGTCGGGTCTTTTTGAAGCGTATTGTGGATAATCGCGTAATCTGCAGATTTGTTGTCTTCTTTATGCACCAAAATCGATTTCACACCGGAATCCACGATTTGATCCAAATGATCTTTTTCGATGATGGTTTCACGATCCAAAATGATTTCGTTTCGTTCGATAGAAACTACTTCACCCGTATCTTCATCTACAAAATCCTCATGCCAAGTATTCAAAACACGCGCTGCCAATTTTTTACCGATGGCTTTCTTAATGGTGGTTTTGCTTACTTTGATTTCTTCTGCCAAATCAAAGATTTCCAAAATGTCTTTATCTTTTTCATATCCGATTGCACGAAGCAAAGTCGTCAAAGGCAATTTCTTTTTTCGGTCAATGTACGCATACATAACGGAGTTAATATCCGTTGCAAATTCAATCCAAGAACCTTTGAAAGGAATGATACGAGACGAATACAATTTCGTTCCGTTTGCGTGGTAAGATTGTCCAAAGAAAACCCCTGGTGAACGGTGCAACTGCGAAACGATCACACGCTCAGCTCCGTTGATGATGAAAGAACCTGAAGCAGTCATATAAGGAATTGTCCCTAAATAAACATCCTGTACTACAGTTTCAAAATCCTCGTGTTCCGGATCTGTACAGAATAGTTTCATCCTTGCTTTTAAAGGAACACTATAGGTCAATCCTCTCTCGATGCATTCGTCAATCGAATACCTTGGTGGATCTACGAAATAGTCTAAAAATTCTAATACGAATTGATTTCTCGTGTCGGAAATTGGAAAGTTTTCGGCAAAGGTTCGGTACAATCCTTCACTACCTCTCTGATCTGGACGGGTCTCCAATTGGAAAAAATCTTCAAAAGATTTGATCTGGATGTCCAAAAAGTCCGGAAATTGGGATTGAACTTTTGTTGACGAAAAACTAATTCTCTGATTTTCCTGAGTTTTTGTGTCTTTTTTACTCATAAAAATGTTAAGAAACGGGTTAAAAAAATATTTTGTTTCACAAAAAAATATCAGAAAGAGAAATAGAGCTTAGAAAATAGAAAAAAGATGGATGATTTAACCATCTAACTTCTAAGATTCTGATTTCAAACTTCTAACTTCTCGTTCTAACTGCAACACTGGTATATCTTTTCACAGCGTAGTGCAAAATATTTTTTATTTCTTTCAAGAATTTCTAAAAAGTTGATATAGGTACAAACAAAAATTGCCCTCCCGAAATTCGGAAGAGTTGATTTACAGTAAGTTACTCAAATATAACTATTTATCTTTCTCAAAAGGACTGCAAATATAATGAATTATTCTTTTTTATTAAAATAATTCCAAAAAAAAAGCCACCGCTAGGCGATGGCTTTGTATATTGAAGAAAATAATTATTTTACTTCTACTTCAGCTCCAGCTTCTTCCAATTGTTTTTTCAATGCTTCAGCTTCGTCTTTAGAAACTCCTTCTTTCAATGCTTGAGGAGCAGTATCAACTAAATCTTTTGCTTCTTTCAATCCTTTTCCAGTCAAATCTTTTACCAATTTAACTACAGCAAGTTTGTTTGCTCCACCTGCTTTCAAGATTACGTCGAATTCAGATTTTTCTTCAGCAGCAGCTTCTCCACCACCACCAGCGACTACAACAGCTGCAGCAGCAGGTTCGATTCCGTATTCGTCTTTCAAGATTGTTGATAATTCATTTACTTCTAAAACTGTCAAGTTTACTAACTCTTCAGCTAATTTTTTAACATCTGCCATTTTTTAAAATGTTTTTTGGTTTTACAACTTTTTTTTAGTTTGTTTCAGCTTTGCAGTTTCAGGTTTAAAGTTTTTCAACTTGACACCTTTGACTTGGAACTTGAAACGATATTTAATTTATGAGTGCGCTTATTCAGTAGCAGGCGCTTCGTCTGCTGATTCAGAAGCTTCCGGAGCTGGAGTTTCAGTCGCTTCAGTTGTTTCAACAACTGGAGTTTCTTCTGCTACTTCTTCGGTAGTTTCTTCTTTTGATGCGTTTTCTTTGTTCTGCAATTGAGAAACCAAAGACTGGATTGGAGATTTCAACAATGCCACGATATCTGCGATCATCTCTTCGCGAGATTTCAAAGCTGATAATGTAGACAATTTATCATCACCTACATATACATTGTCCTCGATCCAAGCACCTTTTAAAACAGGTTTGTCCGATTTTTTTCTAAACGTTTCGATTACTTTAGCAGGAGCATTTCCTTTTTCAGCAATCATCATCGCTGTATTCCCTGCCATCGCATCAAATAGTCCTGAAAAATCCTTATCCTCGCTACGTTCCATTGCTTTTTTAAGCAATGTATTTTTTACTACACGCAAAGAGATATCACTTTTGTGACAAGCTCTTCTTAATTCGGTAGTATTGGTTGCATCTAATCCTGATATATCAGCAAGGTAAACTATGTTTGACTCTGCTAACACCGCAGTCAATTCATCGATCATCTGCGCTTTTTGTTCTTTTGTCATTGCCATAATTCCCTAATTTATGCGTTTAAACTTTTTGGATCAACATGTACACCTGGGCTCATCGTGCTTGAAAGTGTAATGCTTTTCATATAAATTCCTTTTGCTGCGGTTGGTTTTAGTTTTACTAAAGTAGAAACCAATTCTGCTGCATTTTCTTTTATTTTCTCAGGTGTAAATGAGACTTTCCCGATCGCTGCATGGATGATTCCATAACGGTCTACTTTAAAGTCAATTTTACCCGCTTTCACATCAGCAACTGCTTTACCAACTTCAACGGTAACGGTACCTGCTTTTGGGTTTGGCATCAAACCTCTTGGTCCTAACACACGTCCCAAAGGTCCTAATTTACCCATAACAGCCGGCATGGTAACGATAACGTCAACATCTGTCCAACCATTTTTAATTTTATCCAAATATTCATCCAATCCTACGAAATCAGCTCCTGCTTCTTTTGCTTCTGCTTCTTTATCTGGTGTAACCAAAGCCAAAACTTTTACATCTTTCCCTGTTCCATGTGGTAAAGAAACTACCCCACGAACCATTTGGTTGGCTTTTTTCGGATCTACTCCCAATCTTACCGCAATATCAACAGATGCGTCAAATTTCGCTGTATTCACTTCTTTTACTAGAGAAGAAGCTTCGTCGATTGAATATAATTTGTTTTTATCTACTTTAGCTTGCGCTTCCTTTTGCTTTTTTGTTAACTGTGCCATTTTCTTAAAATTTAAATGTTATGCAGGAGCGTTTCCTCCTTTCACGGTTATACCCATAGAACGAGCTGTACCTGCTACCATTTTCATCGCAGACTCAACAGTAAAGCAATTCATATCTTGCAACTTATCTTCTGCAATCGTTCGGATTTGATCCCAAGAAACGTTTGCTACCTTCACACGGTTTGGTTCACCTGAAGCTTTTTTTAATTTCGCAGCATCCATTAACTGAATTGCTACAGGAGGAGTTTTCACGATAAAGTCAAACGATTTATCTTGATAAACCGTAATCACTACCGGCAAAACCTGACCTTGCTTCTCTTGTGTACGTCCGTTAAACTGTTTACAAAACTCCATGATGTTGACACCCGCAGCACCTAACGCCGGACCTACCGGTGGCGAAGGATTTGCAGCGCCTCCTTTCACTTGAAGCTTTACAACTTTTTCGACTTTTTTTGCCATTTTTGTTTTTTAATAATTTGAATACTAAATGAATTTGGAAGCATTTATTATTCAGCGAATTAAGGAGCTCACAATTCCCTATTTTCACTTTTCGGATTGCAAAAGTATAAAATAATTTGAATTCCACAAAAGTAAATGGTTGATTTTTAGAAAGTTTTTCTCGATTTAGCCCAAATAAAAAACCGTCCTGAGAAGAACGGTTTCTGTATTTTAAAAAAATTGGTTTCTAAACCTTTTCCACTTGCATAAAGGAAAGTTCCAATGGTGTCTTACGACCAAAAATCAATACCATTACTTCCAATTTACGCTTGTCTTCATTAATTTTCTCGATGGTTCCGTTAAATCCATTGAAAGGACCGTCGATTACTTTTACAGTTTCACCGACGATGTATGGAATATTAACCAAGTTTTCATCTGAATCTGCTAATTCATCTACTCTACCAAGCATACGGTTAACTTCAGCTTGACGCATCGGAACCGGATCTCCACCTTTTGTTGCACTTAAGAAACTAATTACGCCCGGAATATTTTTAATGATATGCGGAACTTCACCTACTAAATCGGCTTCAACCATCACATAACCTGGATAGTGAACTTTTTCTTTTTGGACTTTTTTTCCGTTTTTGATTTGAATTACTTTTTCCATAGGCACCACGATTTGTCCTACGAAATCTTGTAATTTATGGTACTGAATTTCGTTTTCGATGTAAGTTCTAACTTTGATTTCTTGTCCACTTACGGTTTTCAATACGTACCATTTCTTATCGCTCATAACTTTCTTTTTCAGTTTCTAATTCTTATCTAAGTAATTCAAATAAATTTTTGATAACGACATTACCAAATAGTGAATCTACAGCATAAAGAAACAAAGCAAGAATTGCAGTTGCAATGGCAACGATAACGGTATCTTGTTGAAGTGAAGCCCAAGTAGGCCAAGTTACATGATCCTTAAACTCTGTAAAGGAATCTTTTACGTAATCTATTACTTTCATCTTTTCCTAATATTTTATAAATGTCTGAAAACAATTCGCATCAAATATGGACCCAATTATTTTCTTCTATTGTTGCACGGGCACAAGGATTCGAACCCTGACCAGCGGTTTTGGAGACCGCGATACTAACCATTATACTATGCCCGTATGTAAGAAGGTGTTCTCGAATTCGAAAACCGAAAACACCTTTCTTTTATTTAATCTTTGAGATTAATCAAGGATTTCAGTTACCTGACCAGCACCAACTGTTCTACCTCCTTCACGGATTGCAAAACGAAGACCTTCGTTCAATGCGATTGGTTGCAACAATTCTACTGTAATTGTCAAGTTATCTCCTGGCAATACCATCTCAACTCCTTCTGGCAATTGGATCTCCCCAGTTACGTCAGTTGTACGTACGTAGAACTGTGGACGGTATTTGTTATGGAATGGCGTGTGACGACCTCCTTCTTCTTTAGTCAAGATATACACCTCAGCTTTGAATTTTTTGTGTGGCTTCACAGAACCTTGTTTTGCGATTACCATACCACGACGGATGTCAGATTTCTCGATACCTCTCAACAACAAACCTACGTTGTCTCCAGCTTCACCTCTATCAAGGATCTTACGGAACATCTCAACACCAGTTACAGTTGAAGTCAATTTTTCTTCACCCATACCTACGATATCTACCGGATCTCCAGAGTTGATAACCCCAGCTTCGATACGACCTGTAGCTACAGTACCACGACCTGTGATAGAGAAAACGTCTTCGATTGGCATCAAGAAAGATTTGTCAGATTCACGAACTGGTTGTTCGATCCACTCATCTACTGCATTCATTAAGTTCAATACAGTTTCAGTCCATTTTGGCTCACCGTTCAATGCTCCTAAAGCAGAACCCTGGATTACAGGAGTATTGTCACCATCGTACTCATACGTAGACAACAAATCTCTTACTTCCATTTCTACTAATTCCAACAACTCAGCATCGTCAACCATATCGACTTTGTTCAAGAAAACAACGATACGAGGTACGTTTACCTGACGACAAAGCAAGATGTGCTCACGAGTTTGAGGCATAGGTCCATCTGTAGCCGCAACTACCAAGATAGCACCATCCATTTGTGCAGCACCCGTAACCATGTTTTTAACGTAATCCGCGTGACCTGGACAGTCAACGTGCGCATAGTGACGGTTTGCTGTTTCATACTCCACGTGAGAGGTGTTGATTGTAATCCCTCTTTCTTTTTCTTCTGGAGCGTTATCGATTTGATCGAAAGCTTTTGCTTCTGAGAACCCAGCATCAGCTAATACTTTTGTAATAGCTGCAGTCAAAGTAGTTTTACCATGGTCAACGTGACCGATAGTTCCAATATTCAAATGCGGCTTATTACGATTAAAGGTTTCCTTTGCCATTTTAAATAATTTCTATGTTATACGTAATTCTAAATAATTTTCAACACAAAAAGTGGTGAGCTTCCCAACCCATCACCATCAAAACCAACTTCATTTTCTTCTTCCATCTCTTGAGCTTTACGCTCTTCCTTAGAGCCAATGACGGGATTTGAACCCGTGACCTCGTCCTTACCAAGGAAGCGCTCTACCCCTGAGCTACATCGGCCAAAAAGTGGAGCGGGAGACGGGACTCGAACCCGCAACATTCAGCTTGGAAGGCTGAAGCTCTACCAATTGAGCTACTCCCGCTTGTACTTAACTGACCAACTTGGTTGGTCTTGTTCTATTTCTTCAAAATGAAGATCTGTGGGGAGAGCAGGATTCGAACCTGCGAAGACATAGTCAGCAGATTTACAGTCTGCCCTCGTTGGCCGCTTGAGTATCTCCCCGCCTTATTTTTAAAATTTCAATGAGCCTCCAGAGGGATTCGAACCCACGACCCCGAGATTACAAATCACGTGCTCTGGCCAACTGAGCTATGGAGGCATCAAAATCTTCATTTTTATGTAAAAGAACAGTCCGTTTTTCTGTAACGGACTGCAAATGTACGAAGTTTTACGAATTCTCCAAATTTTTGGAAAAAAATATTTTTCGCGCTTATCTATCTGTGATTTTTTCCTTTTTTCTGATGATTAATTTTTTTAATGTATCTACCGATAAATCAATGCATTCTTCAAATGATTGGCCTGATTTTTTTACCACGATGTCGTCTCCCGGCACTTCCAATTTTATATCTACAAATTTGTTCTCTTTCTCCGAAATGTTCTCAACTCGCATCGCCACTTGTACAGCTATGATTTTATCATAATACTGTTCCAATTTGTTTAATTTTCTTTCAACGTATTCCTCTAATCCTTCTTTTGCGTTGAAATTAACTGTCTGAAGATTAATTGTCATAATTTAATTCGTTTTTCGCTCTCTTGGATGAGCTTGGTTAAACACTTTTTTTAGTTGATCTATACTTCCATGTGTGTAAACCTGTGTGGCTGCCAAATTTGAATGCCCCAAAAGCGTTTTGACTGCATTTAAATCCGCTCCACGATTTAACAGATGGGTAGCAAAACTATGCCTCAACATATGAGGACTTTTTTTCTGCTTCGTACTGATGATACTAAGGTAACTATTTACCAAATCATAAACAAGTTTATCATAAAAAGGTTTACCTCTTTCCGTTAAAAATAAATTTTCTCCGACATCGGAAAAATGATGCGATCTACCACCCATATATTTCTCAATTGAATTCAACAACCCATCACTCAACGGAATCAATCGCTCTTTGTTCCTTTTTCCTTTCACCTTGATTTGTTTCTGCTCAAAATCTACGTCACCAACTCTCAAATTGATCAATTCACTCCTACGCATACCCGTCTGATAAAATAATTCCATGACCAATTTATCACGATTCCCCACGAAGTCATCAGAAAAAACACCTTCCAACTCAAACAAGCTTTGCATTTCCCCCTCAGAAAAAGGCACCTGAACTTTTGGATATTGCTTTAGGGATTTTATTCCCGCAGTTGGCGACTGATCAATTTCGCCAATCTTCAATAAGAATTTATAATAGGATTTTATCGAACTCAATTTACGGTTGATGCTTCTTTCCGACAAAGAAGATTCAGAAAGCTGAGATAAAAAATTTCGAATATCCGTCTTTGAAGCTTCCTCCAACCGGAATTTTCCATTTTCAATTTCTAGGAAATTTTCAAACCCATACAAATCATCTTCATAACTTTTTAAAGTATGGGACGAGTATTTTTTCTCTATCTTGAGGTATTGTATAAATTTAGATATAGACATAAAAAAACCTGTTCACCAAAGTTAATCAACTTTCATGAACAGGTGTATATTTTAGCAAAAACTATCTTAAGCTTCTTCTTGGCTCAACAATTGTTGTTTGTAAGCAGCTCTTTGAAGTTGTTGTCTTTTTATAACCGACGGTTTTGTAAATTGCTGACGACTTCTCAATTGACGAACAACTCCTGTTCTATCAAATTTACGTTTGTATTTTTTCAACGCTTTATCGATTGATTCTCCGTCTTTTACTGGAATGATTAACATATTTACATCTATTTTTGAGGTTGCAAAGATAAGAAACTTTCTTATCCAAGCAAATATTTATTTAATCTTTTAAAATATTTCTTCCAATCACCAATTTCTGGATTTCAGTCGTTCCTTCTCCAATTGTACAAAGTTTAGAATCTCTGTAATATTTCTCTGCCGGAAAATCTTTTGTGTAACCATATCCGCCGAAAATCTGCACTGCATCATTGGCAATACGCACACAAGCCTCAGAAGCATAATATTTAGCCATAGCACCTTCTGTAGACATCGGAAGATTATTGTTTTTCAAATAAGAAGCTTTTTGGATTAACAACTCAGATGCTTCGATTTCTGTTGCCATTTCAGCCAATTTGAAATTGATGGCCTGAAAATTGGCAATCGCTTGTCCAAATTGATGCCGCTCTTTTGCATATTTCAAGGCTGATTTGTAAGCCCCTTTTGCTATCCCTAAACTTAGCGCTGCAATCGAAATCCGTCCACCATCCAAAATTTTCAAGGCTTGTTTGAAGCCACTTCCGACTTCTCCTAATCGATTGGCATCCGGAACACATACATTGTCAAAAATCAATTCCGCTGTTTCTGAAGCACGCATCCCCAATTTATTTTCCTTTTTACCGGAGGTAAACCCTTCCATCCCCTTTTCAAGAACAAATGCAGTTGTGTTATTGGGTGCTCCTTTTTCTCCCGTTCTGGTCATCACCACTGCGATATCTCCGCTGATAGCGTGTGTGATAAAGTTTTTAGCACCGTTGATGATCCATTCGTCACCATTTCTTTTGGCTGTAGTGTTCATCCCACCTGCATCTGATCCGGTATTGTGCTCAGTCAAACCCCAAGCACCGATGACTTCTCCGGTCGCCAATTTCGGGATCCATTTTTGCTTTTGGGCTTCATTTCCAAAGGTCAAAATATGGTTAGTACACAAAGAATTATGTGCAGCGATCGAGAGCCCAATCGATGGATCTACTTGTGAAATTTCATCAATAATAGATACGTATTCAAAATAGGACAAACCACTTCCACCCAATTCTTCCGGAACCAAAATGCCCATAAAGCCCATTTCTCCGGCTTTTTTAAAAACCTCAACCGGAAAATGTTGGGACTCGTCCCATTCCATCATTTGTGGTTCTATAAATTGTTTTGCAAAATCACGTGCCGATTCTGCGATAAATTTTTGATTTTCGTTTATTTCAAAGTTCATAGACTGTTTGTTTTGTTCGTTTCCAAAAATAAGAAAATATTAAAACTTCAAGTTGTTAAATCAAAACAGCGAAATAATACTATTCATTCCTTATTTATTATTCCAAAATTTCTATAGTTCCGACATTTTCTGATTGGGATTGGGATTGGGATTCAGGTCTAGAGTTTTCTTCAATTAGCTCTATCGTCCCTTGAGGTTTGGGTTTTTCTTTAGGCAAAACAATAAAAGGTTTCATTTCTTGAAATTTTTCTTCAGAAATCATGTAGCATTTTTTGATTTGATCCAGTGAAGTAAATTTCCCTCCCAGCATATTTTTGTATTTCAAAATATTTTCAGCTTGTTTTATTGAAAACCCGATGCTCTCCCAATCTTTCACTGAATAAGCATTTGGATTAAATTTCCGGTAATGAATTCTTTTCTTTGGACTTTTAACATTTTTGTTTCCCTGAAATGTTTGAATCGAACTGAATTGAATATAGGGTTCAATTTGGTTGAATTTCTTTTCGCTGATCACAAAACATTTTTTGATTTCTTCTTTATTGGAAAATCGTCCACCTAGCGAATATTTGTATTTCATGATGGTCGAAACCTGCTTTTGTGAGAAACCCAATTGACGCCAACCTTCTTCTGACAATTCATTTGGATCAAAGTTTTGAAGAAAATTGGACTGAGATGCGGGGTTGGACGACTGTTCCAATTCTTTATCTAAAAGCAAAACATGATTTGGAATTTCTATGGGTGAATTCTCAATCTTTTGTTGATAGAAAAAAAATTGAACCAATAAAATACTTAGTATAATGCCTAAAAAAGCAAAAATCCCCATTCGTTGCGATTTGCTATAACGAATTTGGGATTTTGCAAAAGTCCTCATGTGTTTATTTTTAAGCTTAAGCAAGCTGATCCATCTGATGTTTTTTTGAAATATTTAACGAATATATAAATATTATGATAATAATCATAATAATTTCTAAAAATTATAAATCAAAAACTGATTTCCGTCTGATTACTACGCCATCTTTGACCCATAAAAAGAAAGCCATGATCAAATAAAATGCAAAAGTTACGCCGAGTGTAACAAAGGATAAATAAATAAAAAGCAATCGAAGTCGTGAAGCACGTACTCCAAATCGATCTGCCATTCTAGAAATCACATTAAATCCATTGAATTCTAAAAAATTTCGTAGTCGGTCAAACATGTTTAAGCAATTGCAATCCCAAGGCGCAATTTAAACATTTTTTTTCGTTGCAAAAATGCTTTTTCAACTCCAAATAAGCTTGGGATTCAAATGCATTTTCCGCTTTTAAACCTAAATCTGAAAAACCCTGAATCGTCGTGTTTTTTTCTGGTGGAAGATTTCGAAAGGCTTCGATGATTTCATCAGAAAGGTCTTTCCCTCTTTGTTTGAAGTACACATATTTGATGGGAAGCACAACGTTTATGATCATTCTTTCGATCAATTCTTCTGAAATCTTTTTCTCAGACTTGACCGGACTTTCTTTTTCCATCGTAAAATGATTTTGCCAAAATTTGGGGTAGCTGAGATCGCGAAAAACCGCAGACAACCTCTTCAAATCCCCGGTTCCCATTAAAAAAGCAAAAAGGTTTTGATAATGTACAAATAGGCTCGCCAATTGCATCATACGCACTGTAGGAAAACTGACAGGACGAAGTCTGAAAAACTTAAAAATGGATCTATCAATCGGCTCTAAATCATATTTGGTTTTTAAAAAACCGTATTCTTTCTGTAAATTTTGAATATAAGATTCCTCAGATTTAAAATCCAAAAAACCGGCCTGACCAAAAAACAAAGCATAAATCCTTTCTGGATGGGATTGATTTTTTTTGATCAATTGAAAGTCAAAAGAATCTGCCCAACTCAAAAAAGCATCGGCATTTATTTTTAAACCAAATGCATACGCCAATTTTTTGAACAATAATTCTTCCCAATTTTTATTGGAACGTTCAAATTCCTTTTCAATTTCTTCTGTTTTCCGCTCCAAACGCTCTATCATCAATCGCTCCAACCAAAATTTGGCCGATGTATCTTGGATCAAATGAATGCTTTTTTCACATGGAATAAAGTTTTGACCGGACTCGAGAAGTTGATCATAATTTCTTAAAACTTCTTTAGGTACATAGGATTTCAACTCCAGCGTAGGAATTTTTTGGTTTTGAAGGAATTCGATTGCTTTATCATGTTCAAAAACCACATGCAAAATCACGTTTTTATAAGTTGGATCATCAGAATGTTTGTGCAAATTCCAATCAGAACTTTTTACATGAATCTCTACATTTCCTACCCAAATTTCATCTCCGATTCTGATTTTTGACATAGAAAAATCCGGCCCTGCGTCTATCTTATTCCAAAGTCCTTTTTCTAGAATTTGGATGGGTTTTCCATCTATTGAATGGAGCGGAAAGTTTTGAAACAATTGAAACCGCCATAAAAAATGAAGAAATTTCTCTTTCACAACTTAAAGGTTTAAGGTTATGAAATGCCCATCAATAAAATTCTGTACAGCTATCCAAGGCGATGAAGGCATTCCATCTGACTAATGAAAAACAAATTAAAATAAACAGATGAAAGTTACAGAAATTAATTAGATTTCTTCCGAACCTTTTAATTTTTCGGCGTTTTCTGCCAATTTTAAAGCGTCGATCATTTCCTGAATATCACCATTCATAAAATTATCCAGGTTATAAATGGATTTGTTGATACGGTGATCTGTCACACGCCCTTGCGGATAGTTATAGGTACGGATTTTCGCAGAACGGTCACCTGTAGAAACCAAGGATTTTCGCTGCGCCGAACGTTCGGAATGCGCTTTTTCGTATTCGATTTCGTATAATTTGGTTCTTAATAATTGCAATGCTCTTTCACGGTTAGCGTGCTGAGAACGCGCTTCCTGACAGACAATCACAATTCCGGAAGGTTTGTGGGTCAACTGAACTTTGGTTTCCACTTTGTTGACATTCTGACCTCCTGCTCCGCTGGATCGGGCGGTTTGGTATTCCAAATCGGCCGGATTGATTTCAACATCCACTTCCTCTGCTTCCGGTAAAACCGCAACGGTAATCGCTGATGTATGCACTCGTCCTTGAGATTCGGTTTCAGGAACGCGTTGCACACGATGGACACCACTCTCATATTTCATCGTCCCAAAAACCGCATTTCCCTGAACTTCCATGATGAGTTCCTTATAGCCTTTTACAGCTCCTTCACTGGTATTGAGCACTTCAAACTTCCAACCTCTGTTTTTAAAATACATAGAATACATGCGGAAAATGTCTTCCACAAAGATAGCTGCCTCATCTCCACCTGTTCCGGCGCGAAGTTCGACGATGATGTTTTTTTCATCTTCCGGATCTTTTGGGATCAATAAAAATTTGATTTCTTCTTCTAATTCTGGGATTTTATGGATGGCTTCGTCTTTTTCTTCTTTGGCCAATTCGGTCATTTCAGGATCTGAGCCATCAGCGATGATTTCATCTGCTTCAGCAATCACATTTAGCAATGCTTCATAATTTTGCTGAACCTCAACCAAATCTTTCAAATCTGAATATTCTTTGTTCAATTTGGCATAGCGAGATTGATCTGAAATCACATCAGGCTGGATAATAAGGTCTGCAACTTCATCAAATCTTTGTTTGATCGCTCTTAATTTTTCCAATAATCCGCTGTCTGCCATAATTCAAATTTGGAATGCAAAGATAAAACATAAGTAAAAAGTAAATAGTAGAAACCAATAAGATTTTTATTGGTTGGCGTTGGCACAAATAAAAAAAGCCTCATGGGCAACAAACTCCCACGAGGCTATAAAATTTTAAAATTTCAAAAATTATTTTTTGATCAATTTTTTCGTTTCAACGTTTTTACCGTCTGTGATTTTTACGATGTAAACACCTTTTGGTAATTCAGAAACGTTATAAGAAGTTTGGTTTCCAAAAGTTTTAACCGTTTTTCCAGACAAATCCGTAACGGTCACTGAAACTTGGTTTGCATTGAATTTAGAAGATAAATTCACTTGGAAACTATCAACGACTGGGTTTGGATAAATTGCAACTACTGAAGCATCTAGATCTCCCATGCCCAAAGTTCCAACTTCAACCATGTAGTCCTCGATTTCACCATATCCTTGGTCATCTCCATTACAAGGATCTGCAGGATAAGGATTGTCACTACCAACTGCTCCCAAGAAGAATCTCATTCTATAAATTCCTTCAGTAGCATCAGCAGGAATTGTAATAGAGCTAGTCATAATACCTCCGGTGTCACCTTCTACTAATTCAAATCTTTCACTTTCATCAAACGTTAAACTGTTATCAAAATCAATCCACATGGATACTTTTTCATACCATCCTGCTCCGATTTCCATTTCGACATCATAAGTTTCTCCAGCTATTACTTGTGCTGCTGCAACTTCAGTTGTATAATCTGAATACCCATCAACACCACAATCTGAATCATGATCAATTCCGGCAAATGTTACATTCATAATGATGTCACCATCTGAACAATCCAATGGTAAAGGCATACAATAATCTTCACCGCCGCCGCCTTCAACTACGACTTCCAAATCATCTATAGACAACCAGTCTTGATCCTCACAATCATGATGTCTAACCGCGATATAAATGGTTTGACCTGCAAAACTACTTACATCCAAAGTTCTTTCATATTGAGTTCCATTTCCATCAGGATCATCATAAGTTTCTGAAAAACTGACATCAGAAGCTTCTAAACTTACCAAATCACTTTCAGTTGCAACATAAATAGAGTAATTTTCTAAATCCCAAGATGCGGCTGCAGCTTGTACTTTCCAGTTCAACGCAATTGTCCCTGTACTTCCTGTTAAATCAATTGCCGGTGAAACTACCCAGTTATCTGGTGTCAAAGCACCTCCTTGCCATGATCTAGAAATAAGTGAAACAGGGCTAACTGGCTCACCAGTCGTTCCATCAGTTACTTGAAACATATCTCCCCAAGTATTTCCATCACCGTCTTCGTCATAAATCGTCCAATCCGAAATATCTTCATCATCGAAATTATCAGACCAAATTACCGTTTGTGCATTTACTGCCATCAATCCGGCTACCATAGCCAAAGAGAATAAAATTTTCTTCATTTTTATTAAATTAAGTTTGTTTTCCAAAAATAATTTTAACAGTATAACAAACACAATAATAGATGTTAAAATCACTATATACATGATTTATATCACAAAAAACCACCTCTCAGTTGAGGTGGCTTTTTCATTTTCATTGATTTTTGATGAATTTATTTTGTGAACAATAACTCACGGTATTTGGTCAATGGCCAGATCTCATCATCAACCAACATCTCCAAATCATCTACATCTTCACGAATCGAATCAAAGAAAGGTTTCACTTTATTGGCAAAAGCTTCTGCTCTTTTTTGTGAATCTTCAATAGCATGTGATTTTTCCATTTCAGATAACAATTGATCTACTCCTACCTTGATTTTAGAAATTTTTTCCGAAATCATTTTGATCAAATCAACTTGTTCTTTCGAAATCGATTTATACTCAGAAGAGTTAAAGATTTCTTTCAATCCTTGTACGTTTTCAATCAATTTATTTTGGTAGCGGATCGCAGTTGGGATGATGTGATTTCTAGCCAAATCTGCCAAAACCTGCGCTTCAATGTCAATTAAAGTCGAATATTTCTCCAATTTGATTTCATTTCTCGCTTCAATTTCCGTTTCGCTTAAAACCGCATTTTCTACAAACAATTCCATGAATTTAGGAAGCATTTCCACCTTCAAGGCTTCTGGAGTTGTTTTCAAATTGTTCAATTTACGTTTGGCAGCTTCTTTTTCCCATTCCTTACTGTATCCGTCTCCTTCAAATAAAATGCTTTTTGAAGTTTTGATATAATCACGTAGAACATTAAAAATCGCCTCGTCCTTCTTCAAACCTTTCTCTATCAACACATCTACTTCTGCCTTAAATTTTTTCAATTGATGTGCAACGATGGTGTTGATCACCATCATCGGCTCTGCACAGTTGGCAGTCGAACCTACCGCACGGAATTCAAATTTATTTCCGGTAAATGCAAAAGGTGAAGTCCTGTTTCGGTCTGTATTGTCCAAAAGGATTTCAGGGATTTTCCCTACGATGTTTAATTTCAAATCGGTCTTTTCGTCCGGAGAAAGTTTCCCTTTGGTCACTTTTTCCAATTCGTCCAAAACAGCTGACAATTGAGACCCGATGAAAATCGAAATAATCGCAGGCGGTGCTTCGTTGGCCCCCAACCTATGGTCATTACTTGCAGAAGCAATCGCACTTCTCAAGATATCACCATAATCATGAACCGCTTTAATCGTATTGATAAAAAAGGTCAAAAACTGTAAATTCTTTTTTGGATTTTTTCCGGGACTCAATAAATTTTCTCCGGTATCTGTACTCAAAGACCAGTTGTTGTGTTTTCCTGAACCATTCACTCCTGCAAATGGTTTTTCATGAAGCAAAACTTTAAAATTATGTCGTCTTGCAACTCTGGTCATTAAATCCATCAAAAGTGAATTATGGTCCACCGCTTGGTTAGCTTCCTCAAAAATCGGCGCACATTCAAATTGATTGGGTGCCACTTCATTATGACGTGTTTTGATCGGAATCCCCAATTTCATACATTCAACTTCCAATTCTTGCATGAAACGGATGATTCGAAGTGGAATGGATCCAAAATAATGGTCTTCCAATTGTTGCCCTTTTGCAGGCGAATGCCCCAAAAGCGTCCTTCCGGTCAATTGCAAATCCGGACGGGTATTGAACAAAGCAGAATCTACTAAAAAGTATTCCTGCTCCCAACCTAGTGTTGATTGTACTTTATTTACATTTCGATCAAAATAACGCGCCACATCGGTTGCCGCTTCATCTACCGCTTGAAGCGCACGTAAAAGTGGTGTTTTATAATCTAAAGTTTCTCCGGTATAAGAAATAAATACAGAAGGAATACACAATGTCGTATCGATCACAAAAGCACTGGAAGTTGGGTCCCAAGCTGTATAACCTCTAGCTTCAAACGTATTTCGAATCCCACCGTTTGGAAAGCTGGAAGCGTCCGGCTCTTGTTGAACCAAAAGCGAACCGTTAAATTGTTCAATTGCTTTTCCATTTCCTACCGTATTAAAAAACGCATCATGTTTTTCAGCAGTAGTCCCAGTCAAGGGTTGAAACCAATGCGTATAATGCGTAGCGCCTTTTGAAAGCGCCCATTCTTTCATCGCCGCCGCAATTTGATCAGCCACATCGCGAGGAATTTTTTCTCCTTTTTCTTTTGCCGCCACTATATACTTAAATGCACTTTGCGTCAAATACTCTTGCATCGTATCGATCGAAAATACATTTGAATTATATAATCTGGACAATTGCTCCGGAATTTCTACATCTACCGGCTCTCTTTTGAACACTTCTTTTAAAGCATGAAATCTTAATTTTGACATCTAAGTCTTGTTTTTAAAGTTTATGCTGCAAATTTATATGATATTTTAATACACACCCCTATTTTTTTTAGGGGTACTTGTGATTTTTTTTTATAATTTATAATTTAAATCTAAAAATTCACCATAAAAAAAGCAGCCCAAATGGACTGCTTTCGCGCTCATATAAAAAGTTGTTAAGTCTACCTGAACCTGTCTACCGATTTTACAAGCTTTTCATCTTTCTTGATAAATCGATTAGCTATAAACAGCAAAACAATCGATATGAAAGGAACCAAAAGCCCAATACCCTTCTCTGAGTCCGAAAACCCTCCGGGTAAATTTGATAAACCATAAGCCAAATATCCAATTAACAAAATGTTCAATATTACATTCAGTCCATTTAGTCGCATTTGTAATTTTCTGCTTTTATACAAAAAAATAGTAGTCAACGATAAAAGAGCTGAAATTCCAAAAAACAATATGGTTTCTATGTTATCTTCCGGTTGAATCCACTCATTGGTCAACTTCCATAAATCTGCTACCCAAGTGGAAATTCCGGAAACCAAAGCCGCAAAAAACAAATAAATACTCTGTTTTCTCTGTATCATTTTTCAAAATTCAGCTACAAAATTATGAATATTTTTTTTCTTTCAATTTAAAATTTATTCGTAACATTGCAGGGTTGTTCCTAACAACCTTACTTCACATAACATTTATTGGATGTTTTTCAACTCAGAATTGTTAGGATTAATCCTATAGTACACACTACATTCTTATAATTAGCAAAAATTACATACTCATATGTTTGATTTAAACGAACTCAAGACTAAAAAAGTTGATGAACTTCAGGAAATCGCTGGTAATTTGGACATAAAAAAAGCCAAACAACAAAAGAAAATGGATCTGATTTACAGCATACTGGATCATCAAGCAGACAATTCTGCCTTGCAAAAAAATGAGCCGGGAATGAAAGAAGAGCCCAAAAAGAAACGGCCTCGAAAAAGTTCAAATGCAACAGAAACCGCAAAAACGGAAATTTCAAAACCTGAAGAAAAAGAAGATAAAAAAGAAGCCATTCCACCCAAGAATGAATCTTCAGAAAATAAAACTCCTGAAAACAAAGAAAAGGAAAAACAAAACCCAAAACCCAATCCTCCTAAACAAAACAACCCCAACAACCCGCGAAACAACAACGCAAACGCCAACCAAAACAACCCCAACAACCCCAACTACAAAAAGAACCAAAATAAAAACTTCCAACACAAACCCAACAACCCCAATCAAGCGAATCAAAATAACGGCAACCAAAACCAGGAAACCACGGAAAAAAACAAATACCGTGCTGCCAACTATGAGTTTGAAGGGATAATCGATACTGAAGGTGTTCTCGAAATCATGCCAGACAATTATGGTTTTTTACGTTCTTCTGACTTTAACTATCTTTCTTCTCCAGATGATGTATATGTTTCACAATCTCAAATCCGATTATTTGGACTAAAAACCGGAGATACCATCACAGGGGAAGTTAGACCTCCAAAAGAAGGAGAAAAATATTTCCCATTGATCAAAATCAAAGAAATCAATGGTCGAACTCCGGATTTCGTGAGAGATCGAGTGGCTTTTGAGCATTTGACTCCTTTATTTCCGGATGAGAAATTCAAATTGGCAGAAAATAATTCAACCATGTCCACAAGAATTTTGGACCTTTTTGCACCCATCGGTAAGGGACAGCGCGGTATGATCGTCGCACAACCCAAAACCGGTAAAACCGTTTTACTAAAAGAAGTTGCAAACGCAATCGCCGCCAATCATCCTGAAGCTTATTTGATCGTTTTATTGATCGACGAGCGTCCGGAAGAGGTGACCGATATGAAACGAAGTGTAAATGGCGAAGTGGTCGCTTCTACTTTTGACAAAGAAGCTTCTGAGCACGTAAAAGTTGCCAATTTGGTTTTATCCAAAGCCAAAAGAATGGTCGAGTGCGGTCATGATGTCGTAATCCTTTTGGATTCCATTACCCGTTTGGCAAGAGCTTATAATACAGTTGCTCCGGCTTCCGGAAAAGTATTGTCCGGTGGTGTGGATGCCAATGCACTTCACAAACCAAAACGATTCTTTGGCGCCGCAAGAAACATTGAAGGTGGTGGCTCACTGACCATCATTGCAACCGCTTTGATCGATACCGGATCCAAAATGGACGAAGTGATCTTTGAAGAATTCAAAGGAACGGGTAACATGGAATTGCAATTGGACAGAAAAATCGCCAACAAACGTATTTTCCCTGCCATTGATTTGGTTTCTTCCAGTACGCGTCGCGATGATTTATTGTTAGACGACCCGACCATGCAACGTATGTGGATCATGCGCAATCATTTGGCGGACATGAATCCGCTGGAAGCTATGGAATTCTTGATCAGTCATATCAAAGGAACGCGTTCCAATGAAGAGTTTCTGATTTCGATGAACAAGTAGGCTTCAATCTTCCTTCTGCGGACGAAGGTTCTCAGCCTCCAATTGACAAAATCAATTGAGCATAAAGTAAAAAAGCCACCTCAATCGGGTGGCTTTCTTTATGATTTCAAGAACGATTTATTGTCCTTGCGCTTGCATTTGTTGTTGCAATTGTTGCATTTGTTCCGGAGTCAATTGCGGTTGTTGTTGGCTTTGAGCCGGCGCATCTTCAGCAGAAATCAATTCTACATCAAATACCAAAACTTCGTTTGGACCGATTTTACCGGACTGATCTCCATATTCTCCATACGCCAATTCAGATGGAATGTAGAATTTATATTTGGAGCCAATTTTCATCAACTGAAGTCCTTCTTTCCAACCCGCGATTACGTTGCGCAATGGGAATTTTGCAGGTTCTCCTTTTTTAGAAGCATCAAACTCTTTTCCATCAGCCGTTTTTCCGGTATAGTTGACCTCAACGATGCTGTTTTCAGTTGGCATTGCACCAGTTCCTTCTGTTACCACTTCATAAAGCAATCCGGATTCTGTCGCTTTTACTTTGCTGTCTTTTTTCTTTTCTTCTAAGAATTTCGTTCCTTTTTCTTTATTCGTAGTTTGGATTTTAGTCACATTATCCTGCATGTATTGACGCATGAAAGTATCGATAGAATCTTTTGCAAACAAAGGATCTTTTTTCTTTTTCAAAACATCCATCAAACCTTGAACGATGTATTTTTGATCCACAACACCTTCCAACTTTTGCATTTTCAAGAAATCTTGAATCGTTTTACCGATTTGCATACCGCTTGTGTAAGAATCTCTGGTTTTAACATTACCACTTAAATAATCATTCAATCCTTTTTGCAATTCATCATAGTTCAAACTATCTTCTTTCAAGGATTCAGAATATCCCATCACTTGCTCACCTATGTTCATCCCATAGGCATAACCCGCTTTTTGGTCATTGTTTTCCAACTTATCTACGGTACCTAAGCTTCCTCCAGATTTATTACAGGAAACCACAACCGCCGCTAAAATTACAGTCGTAATGATTTTTTTCATTTGTTTATTTTTAATTGTTTTTCAGTTGCCAAATGGAATTCGCCATTATAAATTTCAGTTAACAGAAACTCAATAAAGTTAGGCTCATTTCATTTGTTTATAAATTTTCGGCAAGTTTACGAAATTATTTAGAGACTGATGAATTTTTATTGAATTCGAATTCAGACCAATAAAATCTCAGTAGGATTATTCGTTCGAATTATAATCTAACCCAAATTCATCCTTCATTTTCAAAAGAATCGGATTTTGATCCACCATATCTTTGAATTTATCCTGATTGGTTTTTACATATTTTTTGGTGAAATCTTCGATGATTTTGGTTTGAAATTCAATCAAATGATTGTTCAATTTTTCACGTAAAAATCGCATCAAATTGTCTTTTTCCAAATCAAATTCGTTGGCAAGCGAAGCCGAGGTGAATTCAAATTCGATCTGAAAATTTTCTTTTAATTGAACTTTTCCAGTATGAAGCGCATTATAAGCCGGAATTTTATTCATTTTCAACAAATTCCCAACAAATTCATTCCATAATTCTAAAAGCCGTTCTTCTGTAAAATCAGTCTTCGGTCTGTCTTCCAGATTTTCAACAATCGGCTTTTCTTCCTCTTTTTTATCAAATATATTTTTGAGTGAAAAAGAACCTCGGGAAACATTTGAAACCGGTTTTTCTGAACGATTTGAAGTTTCTACTTGCGGAACTTTTGCAAGAGTTGATTCGACAACTTCTTCAGTTTTATTTTCTTTTGGAGTTGAATTAGAAGTAGGTAAAGCTGGTGTTGAATTTTCCTTTTCAGCAATTACCGGTGGAATTATCCTAAACTTTTTTTTTTATCAGCAGAATTTCCAACAGCAGTTAAAGAACCGATTTGCATCAAAGCAATTTCAACTGTCAAACGCTGATTTTTACTGGATTTATATTGAATATCCGTCGTATTGCAGATTTCAATGGCATCTGTCAAAAATTTCACATCACAATGTTGCGCTTGGTCCAGATATTTCAATTTGGTCTTCTCGCCTACTTCAAGTAAATCTACGGTTTGAGGAATTTTTGCTACCAATAAATCTCTGAAATGACCACCTAGTCCATTGATAAAAATATGCGCATCAAATCCTTTGTTTAAAATTCCGTTGAATTCTAAGAGCAATTCCGGAATTTGGTTTTTCAGTGCTGCATCTGTAATTCGGAAATAATATTCGTAATCCAATACATTCAAGTTTTCCGCCACCTTTTCCAGAGTCAGATTACCTGATGTAAAAGTCACCATCCGATCAAAAGTCGAAAGCGCATCGCGAAGTGCTCCATCTGCCTTTAAAGCAATCAGATGCAAAGCATCCTCTTCATAGCTGATGTTTTCTTCTTTTGCGATTTTAGCCAAATGACTTTGAATGTCCTGAATAGAAATTCTTTTGAAATCATAAATCTGACATCGCGATAAAATCGTAGGTATGATTTTGTGCTTTTCCGTCGTAGCCAAAATGAAAATCGCATGCGCAGGTGGCTCTTCCAGTGTTTTCAAAAATGCATTGAAAGCCTGTGTAGAAAGCATGTGAACCTCATCGATGATATAAACTTTGTATTTCCCGACTTGAGGCGCAAACCGAACTTGGTCAATCAGATTTCGGATGTCGTCCACGGAATTGTTTGAAGCAGCATCAAGCTCAAATATATTAAAAGCAAAATCCTGATCTTCTCCACCTTCCGCTCCGTTTTCTTCATTGATTTTTCGTGCCAAAATCCGTGCACAAGTCGTTTTCCCAACTCCTCTCGGCCCACAAAAAAGCAAAGCCTGAGCCAGATGATTACTCGAAATTGCATGCTCGAGTGTTTCTGTAATGGTAGATTGCCCCACTACATCTTCAAACTGTAGCGGACGGTATTTACGAGCAGAAACAACGAAATTTTGCATAAGGAATACAAAGGTAAACGAATTTTTAAGATGGGAAAGTTAGAATGAAATTTACTACTCATGAATTGGATGTAATTGATCACTCCGGAAAAACCGATTTCCAATCTTTTTCCATATCGATGATCGTCCAACCATTTCGCTTAGCTAATTCCAAAACATGAATTACCATTTCTTTATATGGGCTTTCTGTTTTATATTTCGGATTGGCTTGGGTCAATTCTTTGACTTTTTCAAACACAAAAGTAATTTGAGATATCAGAAATTGAAAGAACCGATTTCCGTCCAACCTACTAACCGATTTTTTCTTAATTTTGTCAGTTGAAATTTTAACCAAAAAAATGGACGAACCAACGCTGATTACTCAAACCAATTCAAGGAAAAATGTAGCCAAAACGATACTGGGCGTACTATTTACTGCTATCGGACTTTTTTTATTGATTTCCTTTGTTTCCTATCTGCTCAATTTTCAAAACGACCAAAGCCAACTCGGAGATTTTTGGAATCGAGAAATCGTAGCGGACAATATGATGGGGAAAGTTGGGGCGTATATGGGTGAATTGTTCATTTACCATGGAATTGGCGTTACCGCATTTTTCTTGCCTATCTTCCTGATTTTATTGGGTTTAAAAATCATTTTCAGGTTCCGACAAATCAAACCTTTTAAACTTTTATACAATTGTTTGTTCTTTTTGATTTGGTTGCCAATTGCACTTGGATTTGCCACAAAAATTGGCATTTTACATGGTGTCATGGGTTTTGAAATCAACGATTTCCTGGATATGCTCATCGGGAAAATCGGAGTTGGAATTACACTTTTGGTAAGTTTGATTTTGTACATCGTAATCAATTGGCGGATTACTCCTGATCAAATTGCTTCAACTATTGAAAAGAAATCAAAAAATTTAGACAAAGATGAATTGGACATCGAATTAAAAGAAAAAACGGTTGAACCCAAACTAACAGAAGAAAAAGAAAATCCAACCGATAAAAAAATCACGGAAAATTTTCTAGATGAAGCCATAAAACCGGTTGAGAAAATCGTTTTGGAAGAAAAAAAACCAACGATCGTACAACCGGAGCCAACACCTGAAATCATTCCTGCCAAAGACGAAAACGATGTGGCGCTCACCATCGAAAAAGTCCAACATGAAGATGAAGTCGAAAAAATTGCCGCCGATTTGGTTCAAAAACATGGCGAATACGATCATCGTTTGGATTTACCGAAATTTAAATTCCCCACTTTGGATTTGCTCCGCAAATACGAAACGGGAGACAATGTGACGGTGAACCAACAAGAATTGGAACAAAATAAAAACAGAATTGTCGAAACGCTTGCTAACTATGGAATTGGTATTTCCCAAATCAAAGCGACCATAGGTCCAACGGTAACTTTATACGAAATCGTTCCAGAAGCGGGAATCAGAATTTCGAAAATCAAAAATCTGGAAGATGACATCGCTTTGAGTTTAAGTGCGCTCGGAATCCGTATCATCGCACCAATTCCGGGAAAAGGAACCATTGGAATCGAGGTACCAAACAGCAATCCGACGATCGTTTCTATGCGTTCGGTGATCGCGTCAAACAAATTCCAACAATCCAAAATGGATCTTCCAATTGCATTTGGGAAAACCATCGAAAATGAAACTTTTGTCGCCGACCTGGCCAAAATGCCTCACCTTTTGATGGCAGGAGCTACAGGACAAGGAAAATCAGTTGGTTTGAATGCCATCATTGCTTCATTGCTTTATAAAAAACACCCGACCGAATTAAAATTTGTGATGGTCGATCCCAAAAAAGTGGAATTAACCCTTTATTCAAAAATAGAACGCCATTATTTAGCCAAATTACCGGATAGCGAAGATGCAATCATAACCGATAACACCAAGGTAATCAACACATTGAATTCGCTTTGTATCGAAATGGATGAACGTTATGAATTGCTAAAGAACGCTTACGTCAGAAATTTAAAAGAATACAACGAAAAATTCAAAAACCGCAAACTGAATCCGGAACATGGACATCGATATTTGCCTTATATCGTTTTGATCGTGGACGAATTTGCCGATTTGATCATGACGGCAGGAAAAGAAGTGGAAACACCGATTGCGAGATTGGCACAATTGGCACGTGCAGTTGGGATTCATTTGATCATCGCAACACAGCGACCTTCCGTAAATGTCATTACCGGAACGATCAAAGCCAATTTCCCGGCGAGGGTTGCCTTCCGTGTCACGTCCAAAATTGATTCAAGAACGATTTTGGATTCGGCAGGCGCAGACCAATTGATCGGGAAAGGAGACATGTTGTTTACGACCGGAAATGAATTGGTAAGGTTACAATGTGCCTTTGTCGACACACCAGAAGTAGATGACATTACGGATTACATCGGTTCTCAAGCCGGATTTTCAGATGCTTTCTTGTTGCCGGAATATGTGGGCGAAGATGGTGGAAGTCCACTAGATATCGACTTGAGCGAGAGAGATGCATTATTTGAAGATGCGGCTCGCGTCATCGTTATGGCGCAACAAGGATCTGCTTCTTTATTGCAACGCAAATTAAAGTTGGGATACAACCGTGCCGGAAGGTTGATTGACCAATTGGAAGCAGCCGGAATCGTTGGACCATTTGAAGGAAGTAAAGCCAGACAGGTGCTGATTCAGGATGATATGAGTTTGGAACAGTTGTTGGATAATTTGAACCAAAATTAATTCGATGCAAAAATTTGTATTTTCCCTATTGACAACGTTATTTATTTCTGTTTCAATTCAAGCGCAAACCGCACAAGAATGGATGGAGAAATTGAGTCATACTTATCAAAATATTCCGACTTATTATATCCAATTTGATTTGGTAGAAACTGGAAGTTCTGCGGTACACAAAGGAGAAATCTTTGCGGCGAAAGAACGTTATAGTCTAGATGTGATGGACATCAAACAAATGTATGATGGAAAAACACTCTATACCGTTTCAAAAGAGGACAAAGAAGTCACGATTTCTACTCCGGCGGCTGATAGTGATGATTTATTGACACCGACCAAAGTTTTGAAAATGTACAAAACTGGTTTCAAATTGGAACTTGAAAAAACGGAAACCATCAAAGGTGAAAAAGTTCAATTTGTGAAACTGACACCAACTTCCAAATCGGAAATCAAAATGGTTCAAGTTGGCATCAAGACCAAATCCAATTCATTATATACGTACAAAGAAACATACCAAAATGGTCATACGAGAACATTGACCGTAAAAGATTATTTAGAAAATTTAATTATTCCACGTGCTTTGTTTAAATTTGACCAATCAAAATATGAAAAAGACGGCTACGTCGTAACCTCTATCTAAATGTTCAGAAAGCTTGATTGGTACACGGTTAAAACATTTTTAGGACCTTTTTTCTTTATTTTCAGCATATTGTTTTTCATTTTCATCGTCCAGTTTGCCTGGCAAGAAATGGAAAAATTTGCCGGAAAAGGATTGAGTTGGATTACCATCGGTGAACTTTTATTGTATTTAGGCATCAACGTTATCCAGTTGGTGCTTCCATTGGCGATTTTATTGGGTTCTATTATGACCTTTGGTGGACTAGGTGAGCGATATGAATTGGCAGCGATGAAGGCTTCCGGAATTTCATTGGCAAGAATTCTTCTTCCACTATTCACGATAGTGAGTTTGATGTCGATTGGTCTCTATTTTTTTGGGGATCACGTGATGCCTTATTCGCAACGCAAAGCAAAAAATTTGGCTTATAACATCGTCAAAGCCAATCCTACACTACAATTAGTGGAAGGCGCTTTTATTGAAAACATTCCCGGATTCAGCATGAAAATCAGTCAGGTTTCGGGTGAAGAAAAAGATCAGTTGAAAGATGTTTTCATTTTCCAAGATGGAAAGTTTGATGAGGACAAAAGAACCATCGTCGCTGATCACGGAACTTTAAATCGCGATAAAGATGACATCCGTTTGTTAAAAATGGTGTTGGTAGATGGCAATATTTATGTGGACCAAATCAAAGGAAAAAATGGACAAGAAAGGAAAAACCAACCCAACCAAGCCATCAAGTTTGATACTTTGACCCAGTACATCGATATTTCTGAAATCCTTCAAAAAGCCATGGATGAAGAAAACATACAGGATCATTATAAATTTTTGAATTCCAATCAATTGGCCAAGAGAATTGATTCCATGCAGTTGGATTATCAAAAATATTATGACCGAATTTACACCAACAATATTTCAAAGAACATTTATGGTTCAGGCGGAATGGATACGATAAAAATTTCGGAAACGGACAAATTACCTCATTCACTGGATAAATTATCCCAACCCAAACAAAATCAAATCATCAAAGAGGCGCTGGAATTCATCGATCGAGAAATTGACAATTACAAATACCAAGGTGATGAAATCACCGGAAAAGTAAAATTACAGGCCAAACAAAAATTACATTTTCACCGAAATTTCTCTTATGCATTTACCTGTATCGTCTTTTTTTTAATCGGAGCACCGCTTGGCGCGATTGTTAAAAAAGGAGGAATTGGGATGCCAGTTGTGATATCGATCGTGATTTTTGTGCTTTATTACATCATCAATTTTTCTTCTGAAAACATGACCAAAAATGGGATTTTACATCCTACCTTTGCTGCATGGTCGGCAAATTTGATATTTTTCCCCATCGCATTGGTGCTATTTTACAAAGCCAATAACGATTCGGGACTATTCAATTTCAGCAATTATTGGGATCCAATTGCCAAATTTTTCACGAGATTCCGCAAACAAAAAGAAACAGAACATAGCCGTTATCAATGATGGAAACAATAGCAGACAAAATTCAATTGAACACAATCGCAGAAGCGCTAGAAGAAATCCAAAATGGAAAAGTCATCATCGTTGTCGATGATGAAGACCGTGAAAATGAAGGAGATTTTATCGCTGCAGCCGAAACCGTAACTCCCGAAATGATCAATTTCATGGCGCAGCATGGCCGAGGTTTGATTTGTGCGCCGTTGACCATCGATAGATGTAAAGAATTGGATTTACAATTGATGGTTTCGCATAATACGGTTTTGCATGAAACCCAATTTACAGTTTCCGTCGATTTCAAAGGAAAGGGCAATACGACTGGAATTTCGGTTCAAGACCGTTCCAATACCATAGAAGCTCTCGTTGATCCCAACACCCAACCGGAAGATTTGGGTCGTCCCGGACATATTTTTCCGCTTCAAGCCAAAAATGGCGGTGTACTTCGAAGAGCCGGACATACGGAAGCTGCGGTTGATTTGGCGCGATTGGCAGGTTTTCAGCCGGCTGGAATTTTAGTAGAAATTCTCAATGAAGATGGAAGCATGGCCCGTTTGCCGCAATTGATCCAAATCGCAGAAAAATTTGATTTGAAGATCATTTCGATTCAAGATTTGATTGCCTATCGTTTGCAGTATGATTCGTTGATTGAACAAATTGATAGTTTTCCGGTAAAAACTATTTATGGCGATTTTCAATTGATTTCTTATAAACAAACGACCAATAACCAAATTCATTTCGTTTTGACAAAAGGTGAATGGGAAAAAGAAGAAACCGTTCCACTTAGAGTGATTTCGTCCAATAGTTATTATGATCTTTTTTCAGCATTAGAATTTGGGGAAACGCCACAACTCGAAACCACCAGTAAAATCATCAATGAATATGGAAAAGGTGCGATGATTTTTATCAATAATGTTTCTGAATCTGAATTGCTCATGAGTAAAATGAATCAATTCCGTCAATGGGTGGAAGGAAAAGCGGAGAAAGGAATCATTCCAAACGACATGAAGGACTATGGAATCGGAGCACAGATCATCCAAGATTTAGGCATTAAAAAAATCAATTTGATCACCCGAAATCCTAAAAAAACTCAACAAAATGTGGGTGGATTTGATATCGAAATCGTGGAATACACTTGTTTGTAAAATAGTCTTAAAACAAAGAAAGTTGATCTGCATTTGAGCCCACAAATAAATCAGTACTTAATTTTTCCCGTTTGGGTTGATCTTTAAAATATTTTTGTCTTCCGATTTTAAACGTTTGGTGAATCATTTCTGCATAATTTCCATTTCCAACATATCGTTTTTTTGCCCATCTCTCATTTAAATTTCCACTATGGATGGAACGGATTTGGTTAAGAATTTTCTCTTTTCTATCCGGAAAATGCGCTTCTAACCAATGAATAAACACAGGCTCTACTGTATCATTTAAACGAACCAATGTATACCCGAAATCAACCGCTCCCAACGCTGAGACTTTCTTAAGAATTTGGAGGATTTCGTCGCTGTTTAAGCCGGGAATGATCGGTGCGACCATCGCAATTACTGGAATCTGGTTTTGGGAAAGAATTTCAATTGCGCTTAGTTTATTGGTAATCGCAGAAGTTCGGGGCTCTAATTTTTTGCGCAAATCTTCATTGATCGTCGGAATACTGATAGCAACATTTACCAAATTCATTTCTGCCAATTGCTTTAAAATATCCAAATCACGAAGAACCAATGCGTTTTTGGAAATAATCGAAACAGGATGCTTGTATTTCAAACAAATCTTTAAAATCTTCCGTGTGATCTCCAATTTTCTTTCTATCGGTTGGTAGCAATCTGTATTGCCGGATAACATAAAAGAATGCGGCTGATAGTTTTTCTTTTGAAATAATTTCTCCAATAATACTGGCGCAGTTTTTTTTACCATAATCTTTCTTTCAAATTCTACTCCTGCACTATAACCCCAATATTCATGTGTAGGACGGGCATAACAATAGGCACATCCGTGTTCACAACCTTGATAGGGATTGATGGAATATTCAATTGGCATATCTTTTCGTTTTATAACGTTTAAGATCGATTTTGGAAATACTTCGAGAAATTCGGTTTTTACAGTAGATTCTTCGATTTCGTCTTCATAAAAGGTAGAAACGAGCTGATTTCGTTCAAAATGATTTTGAATATTTTGAATCGCACCTTGTCCTTTTGTTGCTTTTGAAATCATATTTAAAATTACAAATTGAAAACGTCAATTCATGTCATTGTTGATAAAGTAGGTTTGTTAAAATTGGTCAAATTAATCCCTGAGGTTCTCGAAGGGAACAATTGAAAGAATTTTGTAAATTTAATTTCACTAAAATTCCAACTTATGAAAGGCTGGGTTTATATACTTTTATGTTCTGATGGTAGTTATTACACCGGAAGTACAAATAATTTGGAACAAAGAATACTACAACACCAATCCGGACAAGGCGCCAATTACACAAAAAAAAGATTACCCATTCAATTGATTTATGTGGAGGAATATTTGAGAATTGAGGATGCTTTTTACAGAGAAAAACAAATACAAGGCTGGAGTAGGAGAAAAAAAAAGCTCTTATCAATGGCATTCCCGAATTGCTTCCAAATTTAGCTTTAGCTTATCGAGATCTTCGAAATGAAGATAATGAAAGTCTTTGATTGGTGGCTTCGAGAGCCTCAGCCACCAAAAAAAATCCGCCAGTAAAAACTGACGGATTTATATTTCATTCAAATTGAATTTTAATAACTCCACATATCGGCTTCCGACTGTAGGATACTTTCCCTGATTCGGTCACTTTCTTCAAGCTGACCTTTAGAGTTTTTCGGGATGTATTCTTCTATCGGCGTGATACCATACATGGTTTGTGCCTTATAAATGACCGATGAGAATCGTCTTGCATTGAGCAAATCATCAAAGGTGATACTGGAAGATGAGTTGTTTGGGTTGAATACCGTATAGTTGTTTAGCACTTCACGGGCGTCCGGATACCAGATCCAGAACATTTCTACAAACACGCCATCATCAAATTCAGTTCCGATGGTTTGCGCGTCCGGTCCCATGATACACAATCCCAAAAGACGGTATTTCATTTCACCTAAACGACGGTCTATGTACCACATCCCTTTCAATTTGATCATTTCGATGTCTTGAGAGTCCATCTCAAATTTAAAGATAGCAGCCGGATCTGGTTCTTCACCGGCATCGATCATATCGTAATAATACTGTTGCGTATCGATACGATTGGTACGATCAACGATTTGCTGATAGGTCATTTTATTCGTAAAATACTCATCATCATACACTTGCTGGATCTTACCGGATTCTACACCTTCTACCAATGCATCAAATAAAGATGCAGATTCGGTGATCAATCCATCAGATGCACGGTAGTAGGGTTGATTCAAACGTTCGTTCAAATCGATGACTTCCCAAACTACTTTTGACCAAATGACGTCTTTATCTTCAATAAAACCGTATTCGAGTGGCTCAGCCACTGTACTCACTGTATCTCCTGCTTCGGTAACTTTTGTTTTGTTGGCTCGTTGTTCTCTGAGTTCGTCAGGAGACATGGAGTTCAAAACATTCTGAGCAAAACCCAGTGATGTTACCATACTCATAATTCCGAAAAAAAGACATTTCATGATGAAAATATTTATTTAATTATCTTACTTCAATTGTAATTGGTGATGCTTCACCCGTAATTCCTGTTGAGCTCTTATACTTAATGTTAAATATGAATACGGCATCTCCTTTTTTGGCTTTGCTAGCAGCAGAACCTATGGTTGTACCATTCACAGAAGTTGTAGGTTGACCCGGAACTTTCACTTTAAATGAAGTTACTGTAGCGGTCATGTCAAACAAGAAGTCTGGCCAGTCTACACGTACTGTTTGGGCTGCAATACCATTTGCAGGAACTGTAATATGTGTTTTCCCTAAGATTACACCACGTGCTGGTGGAACTGGTTTGATACGGAATTCTTGCGTTCCTGAAACTTTTTTACCTGTTGAAGTGGTTGCAGAAGCAGTAAATGTTACTGTATTTCCAGAACCTGGTCTGAATACATATTTACCATTTGATCCACTTAAACTTCCTGAAGAAGCACTCAAGCTAATGGCGCCATTTGCTCCATTTACTGTTGCTGTGATAGGGTTATCTAAGTTACGGTAAACCACATTCATCTTATCTGCAGTAATTACCGCACCACTTGGTGGCTTAACGATGGTTTCTGATACTACTTCATATTCTTGAGAATAAGGAATAGAAACATCTTTTCCATCAGGACCTTTATAAGTCATCGTACCGGAAACGGTTCTTTTCCCTGGTGAACCAGCATCTAAATTGAATTGGGCAACGCCGTCTGTCAAAGTAACGTTTGCTCCATTTACTGAAACTGTACCTTGCAAAGTATTGTCAAATGCTCCAAAAGCAATTTTACCTTCAACTTTCTCACCCACTCTAACAAATGGTGGAACCATTACGATAGGTTGGAAAGCTTTCAATTCGATTTCGTCTTGAAGTTTGTTGGCCAATAATGTTCTTACCAAGTTTCCTTCTTCCGTACGGATATCGGATTGAATTTTAGTCAAATTCGCCAAACCGGCAACCATTGGTTGGTCATAGAATTGGTCATTTAACCAAGATTTTCTACCACGGTCTTCCGTGCTGAAGATATGTTCTACACGCTCTTTATCTCGTGCTGAAGTTGCGTATTGTGTTGCCATAAATGTTTTATAGTCATCGATCGCTTTCTTCAACTCAGCTCCTTTAGCTGTTGGTGTATCTTGTTTAGCAAATAATAATTTAGTGATCACATCTACATTCTGTAAAGAGTTGTAGTTGGTCTCTACTTCATCACCTGCTCCCCATTCAGGAAGTTGATATTCCTGTTCATCCATAATTGTTTTTTTGATGCCCTCAATTACATCAAATACTTTATTGGACTCTGATTTTACTTGATCTGCTTTTCCTTTGATCGCTGCATAATCAGGATCATCTGCGGCTTTGTTTACGATTTGCTCGTAAAACGTTGCGTTATTTTCTGCTGTTAGTTTGGATGAATCATCCAAAGTAACTGTTATCCCTTCAAAAGATCTTAAGACTTGACGATCGACCTGCATGGCCATCATAGCGATGAACACAAGGTACATCAAGTTAATCATCTTCTGACGTGGTGTCTGTTTACCTGCCATTTTTATTTAATAAGTAGATTGTTAAACATTTAGTTAAATTTTTTAGTTAATACAAAATCCGTAATTAACTTCCTTTCATCGCCGACAACATACCACCGTAAACTTTGTTCAAGCTGTTGATGCTTTGTGTCAATGACTCCAATTCTTGCTGGAATTTCTGAGAACCACCTGCTGATGCTTCCATTTCCGAAATGAATTGTTTGTTTAATTCTACTTGTTTTTGACCACTTTCCAATTGAACTTGGTAAAGTGCGTTCAATGATTCCATATGGTTAGCGGCAAGGGCTAATTGATCACCATATTGTTGTGTTGCAGCAGCAGCACTGGTTGTTTTGTTGATTTCGTTTACTGCAGATCCGAAGTTCTCAATTCCAGAACGCAATCTTTCCATCAAGGAAACATCCAATTTAGCCTCACCCAACATTTTATCTAATTTCTGAGAAAGAGACATATTGTCTGATTCTTCTACAACTTTTTGTGCTTTTTTTACTACCGGTGTTCCATCTAACAATTCAGGATAAGCTTTTTCCCACTCATACTCACCTTTTGGTTTGTCAAATGCAAAAATCGTAAATACGACAACCTCCATTCCCATACCAATCAATAAGATGATAGAACCATCCAATGGACCAAGTGAATAGTGGTTAATCTTACAAAGAGCCCCCAAAATTACGATAGCCGCCCCAATACTGTAAAAGAAGTTTAAGTTAACATCCTTTTTGCTCGCTTTTAATGCCATAATTTAATTTGAATTTGTGTTAATTAATTAGTGAATAATTGTTTTAATTCTAAGTTTTTATCTTTTCTTTCTAAATTTAATTTTTGACCCTTCAGGGAAAGATTGAACGGTACGGAATCCGATGTAACTTCTTGCAGAGTCAGAATGTTCCCAATCCCTTGCACTTACCATCAATAGATATCCGATGTCTTTCCATGAACCACCTCTAATTGTTTTGTTCTCACTATGATCACGTGACATGGTTGGATTTAATGTAGAAGTCATTTGGTAAAAAGATTTGTCATAAGCCGAACTTGTCCATTCCGCAACGTTTCCGGCCATATCATATAGTCCATATCCGTTTGCATGGAAAGTTTTTACCGGACCTGTGTACATATATCCTTTTCCTTGTTCCTCAACATAATCTCCTCTTTTTGGTTTGAAGTTCGCCAAATAACATCCTCTGTCATCTGTCAAATAAGGACCTCCCCATGGATACGGCGCATCTTGTAGACCACCTCTTGCAGCATATTCCCATTCGATTTCAGTAGGCAATCGATAGTCGATTACTTTATTGGACGCTCCTCTCTTTTTCTTTTTTGTAGAAAGGAAATCATTGTGTTTCTTTGATTTATAAGCACAGAAAGCCATCGCTTGATCCCATGAAACACCTACTACCGGATAGTCCGAATAAGCTTCATGCCAGAAATAATTTTCATGCATCGGGTCGTTATGTGAATAGTTGAAATCTCTTACCCAAACTGTCGTATCTGGATAAACGTTCACCTCTTCTTCATGACGGAAATCGATGCGGAATGACTCTCCATCTTTTCCTTCTCTTGCTGCTCCTTCTTGGTCAACCCAAACATATTTGAATTTCAATTTTCGTACATCAACCAATCGTTCGTTGTTGAATCGCTCTTCCGGCGGATAATAAAGTGCATCAATTGCTTCTGCATAATCGATGTCCGGATATTCGTATTTGTCCCAAAACAATTCTTGGTTCCAATTTAATTTTCTTTGATCTACTGGCAAATCACCTTCTCGACCTGTAGCCTTTGAAGCTACATATTCATCCCATGGTGTAGACTCTCCGTCCTCACCTCCTGAAACATATCGAAATGCTGCAATCCCAGTTGCATCGCCAGAACCGCCGTTTGTAGGATCAAATCCTAATTCAGCAGCCTTTTCAGCTAACATGGTTCGAGCGATAGAATCTTTTACATAATCGACAAACACGCGGTATTCGGAGTTCGTAGTTTCGGTATCATCCATGTAAAAACCGGATACCGACACCGTACGAACCGGGGCATAATTGTCAAACGTAAAGTCGTAGTCGGTCTGTCCCAATACAAACGAACCACTTGGAACCGGCACCATCCCCTTTGGGCGTTGTGGCGTCCAAGATGACGATTTAGATCCTACAATCTGACCATCGTCTTTCCCTCCATTTCTTCCCTTTTTTAACATGTTACAAGAAGAAAGTGAAAAGGATAAAATGATAACTGCTACCAATGCTTTATTCATCCTCATTTTTTTTTAAGCGTGTAAATCTATTATAATTTTACGATTCTCCAAAATATTATTTCGTTGGCATTTAGCTAAACGAATAATTCTATATTTTATTGTTATTAATACAATTTTTTGAAAGATTTCCACCATCTATCCGGAACCTTTCCTTTCAGCGAATCTTCATAATCTTTTAATGAACAAGGAATTACTTGCTTCCCTAACGGCTCCGCATCATTCATCTCTCCTAATTCCATCCACCATTGATCTGCTTTTGTATCTCTGTAAAAAACCAAATCCTGCTCCGGAATCTGCACAAAAAATGTTTCCAGTGATTCCCCTTTTTCAAAATTTATTTGCTCTGGCACGTGGTTTTTCCCTTCTATAAAATACCAAAGAATCTCCGCCACCAATAATTCATCTGACGGAATGTTTTTCGCTTTGAAATTATAAACGCCAAAAGACCGCACTTTATTGTTTATCCCTGCATATCTTGCGATAGAACAAATCTCTCTGGAGTTAAATCCATTGGGCGACAATTCAACTGTAGAACGAAAATCAGAGGATTGAATGGCCTCCAAATTCAAAACCACCACATCCGAATTTCGCAATTCAGGCTCTGCTTCCTTGACGTTATCGGTCAATTTCCCTAACCGCTTCACATCAAAATTCAAATGCTCCATCAAATCCAATTCTTCTTGGGCTACAAAATAAGTCTGGTATCCCAAATGATGGTATTCAAAAAGCGTATGCGGCTCATTTGTGATGATTTTGCTGAAATAATTTTGGGAATGCAATTCCTGACCATCATTTCCCAACCGAAACCGATTGTCCACACAACTTAAATTCACCGTATGTTGAATCACATCAAAAGCCCTAAACTGTGTATAAACCAATTCAGGAGCACCTCCTAAAATGATTAGAATAGATCTTTTCTTTAACAATTCTTCTTGAATCTTTAAAAATGCAAAATGGGTATCTTCCCTAGTTGCGCCTGCGTGTAAATCACCCAGATCATACATCTCTAGATTCCAGCCTCCTTTTTTTAATTGATAAAAAGCTTTTCGGATCGAATCAAATTCCAATTCATCATTAAAACTCTCCTTCCCACCTCGGGTATCTCTTACACCCAAAATCACCAAAGCATTCTCAGCAATCTCTGTATCAAACCTCAATGAACTTCCGATTGAAAATTGATCCAATTCAGCAGCCAAGCCTCTTAATTCATCTGAAACCGGCGTTAAAAATTCGTTTACCATTATTTTTTCTTAGTAGATTTTTTAGCAGGTTTTTTAGCATCCAATAATTTTTGGGCTTCCGCCAATGTCATTTTGGTCACATCTACTTCTTTTGTCAATTCGATCTTCATTTTTCCTTTGATCAAATTATGCCTTCCCCATCTTGCTTTCTCGATTCGGATTCCTTCCGCTTCCCAATTCTGTACAACTTTTTCCGCTTCTTTTTTCAGTTTCGCTTCGATCAATTCGTTGATATCTGATTGAGAAAGATGGTCAAAATCATATTTCTTATTGACATTGATATACAAATCATTCCATTTGATAAATGGCCCAAACCTCCCTTTTCCTTTCGTCACATCTAGGCCATCATAAGTCGCAATCGGCGCATCGGCTTTTAATTTTTCTTCTACCAATTCAACGGCTCTTTCCAGTGTAATCTCCATCAAATCTTCTCCCTTTGGAATGGAAACAAATGTATCTTTAAATTTGATATAAGGACCAAATCTTCCCACATTGGCTTCTAGCGTTTCACCTTTAAATTCACCTAAATTCCTTGGCAATTCAAAAAGTTTCAAAGCCTCTTCAAGCGTAATATTATGAATGGATTGCGTTTTCAACAAACTCGCAAATCTCGGTTTCTCTTCGTCTTCTGCTTCACCAATTTGGATCATCGGCCCAAATCGACCGATGCGCGCAAAAACCGGTTTCCCTGACTTCGGATCTTTTCCCAACTCTCGCTCTCCCGTAGCACGTTCTGCCGTTTCTTCGACCTTTTCAACATTGGAATGGAACTTGCTATAAAATCCATCAATCATCGAAGTCCATTTCTCTTTTCCTTCCGCGATATCATCAAAACTTTCTTCCACTTTTGCCGTGAAATCATAATCCAAAATGGTTTGGAAATAATCCACCAAAAAGTCATTTACCACAATTCCTATATCCGTTGGCATCAACTTCCTTCTGTCTGCACCATAAGTTTCGGTTTCCAATTTCTCAGAAATTTTTCCTTTTTTCAAAGACAAGGTTTGTAGTTTTCTTTGTTCACCATCCAAATTCCCTACGATTACATAATCTCGGTTTTGAATCGTCGAAATCGTAGGTGCATAAGTGGAAGGACGACCGATGTTCAATTCTTCTAATTTCTTTACCAACGAAGCTTCTGTATATCTCGGTGGTGATTTGGTGAATTTTTGGGTTCCAAATATTTCTTCTGCGTTCAAATCCTCTCCTTTTTTAACATCAGGTAAAATAGGCGCTGAGCTTGTCGAAGTATCATTTTCCGCATCTTCATCGTCAGCAATTGTATCTTGGTAAACTTTTAAAAACCCGTCAAATACGATGATTTCGCCTTTTGCTTGAAAGATTTCTTTGTTTTTTGTATTGTCGATGTCGATAATCGTTCGTTCCAATTCCGCATCGGTCATCTGACTTGCAATGGCTCTTTTCCAAATCAAATCATACAAACGTCTTTGAGCGTCATCTCCACCCGCCGATTTCACTTCGAAATTGGTCGGACGGATGGCTTCGTGCGCTTCTTGTGCCGATTTATTTTTGTTGGTATAATTTTTTGGGGAACTGTATTTCGAACCAAATTCCTTGGTAATCGCATTTTCAGCTGCTGCAATCGCATCTTGTGACAAATTCACACTATCAGTTCGCATATAAGTGATCAAACCCGATTCGTATAATTGTTGCGCAACGCGCATGGTTCTGGAAACCGGAAAACCTAATTTCAACGATGCTTCTTGTTGCAAAGTGGAAGTAGTGAATGGTGCGGAAGAAGAACGTTTTGCAGGTTTTTTCTGCAATTCTTTGACTTTAAAATCAGCATCTACACAAGAATTGATAAAAGACTGCGCTTCTTCTAGTGATTTGAATTCTTTGGTCAAAACGGCTTTCAAAGATTTTTTTTCTTTGGTCAGAAATTGCGCCGTAAACTTAAAACTCGATACCGGTTTGAAATTCTGAATTTCCTTTTCTCTTTCTACGATCAACCGAACAGCCACAGACTGAACACGTCCGGCTGAAAGTCCCGGTTTGATTTTTTTCCACAAAATAGGTGAAACTTCAAATCCAACCAATCGGTCTAAAACGCGTCTTGCTTGTTGCGCATCGACTAAATTTTCATCAATCTTTCTTGGATTATCAACCGCTTTTTGAATTGCTTTTTTTGTAATTTCATTGAAAACAATTCGATGTGTATCCTTTTTTTCTAAACCTAAAACATTGTACAAATGCCAAGCAATTGCTTCTCCCTCACGGTCTTCATCGGATGCCAACCAAATGATTTCTGCTTTTTTTGTTAAGTCTTTGAGTTTTTTGACAACTTCTTTCTTTTCGGCTGAAACTTCATAAATCGGTTTGAAATTATTTTCGATTTCGATTCCCATTCCTTTTTTCGGTAAATCGACGATATGACCATAACTGGATTCGACTGTAAAATCGCTCCCCAAGTAGTTTTGAATGGTTTTGGCTTTTGCAGGTGATTCGACTATGACGAGGTTCTTGGGCATTTGTTAATTTTTCCGCAAAAATAGAAACAAATTTTTGAAGCAACCAAAAACTACTAAGAATGCCCTATTTCTTCGATTTCGTTTTCTTGAAATCCTACGATGTGTTTGTACAACATATAAACCGTTACCAGAACCAATGGATAGGTTACGATTCTCCCTACCAAACACAATAAATATCCGGCTATTCCTATGAGTGAAGCCACAAAAAGAATTTGAAATACAGTGAACCAATTTTTATTGACCAATTTGATACTGGTTGTAAAAGCCTGAACACCACTTGCGTTAGTGAACATCACGATCGGACAAGCAATCACAGCTGCTACCCAAATATAAATTCCAGGAAGCACGAAAAAAACTGTTGCAATTTTGGAAATAAAGAAATAAATCACGGCCAGAACCATCAATCGGCTCCAATATTGCGGCTTAAATCCTTCAAATAACGTCCCTATATTGAAAGCACCATTTTTATCCAATTCTCGACAAACCATCATAAATCCGCCGGCTAATGGAAAAGCAAGTAACATGACGAATTCCGTTCCCAATCGGGTAATTAATAAGGTATTCATATGTTCCATGTAAAAATCCTGGACTTCATACAAAAGAACATTTGGATCTTGGATGCCTTGTATGTCCATCATGAATTCGTTGGTGACATTTCGAAAACCCGTGAGGCTTTCCAATAAAAAATTGACCAAAAAAGAAGCAAAACTATATAATATTACCGCCAAAGCTCCTACACCAATTAATTTTGTAAAAAGATTCCAAGACTCGTTAAATACGACTCCATATTTAATCGAATATTCTTTATTCTGAATTTTTTCTATTTCTGAATTCATGTCAATTTGTTTCTGCCTCAAAAATAGGGAAAAGTTAAAAATATGCAAAGATCAAAAAAACTGCCATATTGTCAGTGAAATTTGTACCTTTGCAAACTATTTGATTTCAAAAAATGCATACCGAAACAAAAGAAATAAACGAGAGCAGACAAGGCGAATCTTTGTTGTTACAGGATAATAAAACCAATTCCAAAAAGCTTTTTCTCGAAAGCTATGGTTGTCAGATGAATTTTTCTGATTCTGAAATCGTGGCTTCTATTTTATCTGAAAACGGATACAATACGACCAATAAGATGGAGGAAGCTGATTTGATTTTGGTCAATACTTGTTCCATCCGTGAAAAAGCCGAACAAACGGTACGTAAAAGATTGGGTGAATTCAATGCGTTGAAAAGGACCAATCCAACGATGAAAGTGGGTGTTCTCGGTTGTATGGCAGAACGTTTGAAATCTAAATTTCTCGAAGAAGAAAAAATCGTAGATTTAGTAGTTGGGCCTGATGCTTATCGGGATTTGCCTAATTTGTTAGAAGATGTAGATGATGGTCGACAAGCGATCAATGTCATTCTATCAAAAGATGAAACTTATGCGGATTTAAATCCGGTTCGTTTAGGCGGAAATGGCGTAACTGCATTTGTGACGATCACCAGAGGCTGTGACAATATGTGTACTTTCTGTGTGGTACCATTTACACGTGGACGTGAAAGAAGCCGAGATCCTTATTCGATCGTTGAAGAATGTAAAAATCTATGGAAAGAAGGTTACAAAGAAGTCACGCTTTTGGGTCAAAATGTAGATTCTTATTTATGGTTTGGAGGCGGTATGAAAAAAGATTTCAAAAAAGCTTCTGAAATGCAAAAAGCCACTGCAGTTGATTTTGCTCAATTGCTTTCTTTAGTTGCTGAAACATTACCCGGAATGAGAATCAGATTCTCTACTTCCAACCCTCAAGATATGCACGAAAATGTTTTACGGATGATTGCAAAATACGATAATATCTGTAAATACATCCACCTTCCGGTTCAGTCAGGAAGCACGACTGTCCTAGAAAGAATGAATCGTCAACATACCAGAGAAGAATACATTGAATTAATCGATAAAATCCGTGAAATCGTTCCGGATTTGGCGCTTTCACATGATATGATTGCAGGTTTCTGTGGAGAAACAGAAGAAGAACACCAAGACACGCTTTCTTTGATGGAATATGTGAAATACGATTTCGGATTTATGTTTGCGTATTCTGACCGCCCGGGAACCCCGGCCCATAAAAAAATGGAAGATGATGTTCCGGAAGAAATCAAAAAAAGAAGATTGACCGAAATCATCAATCTTCAACAAAAACACGGAAAAGAAAGAATGGAAGCTTATGTCGGAAAAGTACATGAAGTTTTGATCGAAGGAAACAGCAAGCGCGATGAGAACTATTGGTTTGGAAGAATTTCACAAAATGCTGTAATGGTTTTCCCAAAAACAGAAGGAACCAAAGTAGGTGATTTTGTGATGGTCAAAGCAAATGATTGTACTTCGGCAACCCTTTTGGGAGAGATGATAAACTAAGTTGGCTTCAAGTTTAATTTTTAAACCTGAAACTTGAAATCCGAAACTTAAAACCTGAAACATTAAACAAATTAATGGACAACTTACAAACGATAAAACAAAGATTTTCAATCATAGGTAATGATGCCGGGCTCAATCGTGCTTTGGAGAAAGCCATTCAAGTTGCGCCGACTGACATTTCCGTTTTGGTGAGTGGAGAAAGTGGCGTAGGGAAAGAATTCATCCCAAAAATCATCCATTCGCAATCCGCCCGAAAACACAATAATTACATCGCTGTTAACTGTGGAGCCATACCTGAAGGAACGATTGATTCTGAATTATTTGGGCATGAAAAAGGTGCTTTTACAGGAGCTACAACCACTAGAAAAGGTTATTTTGAGGTGGCAGATAAAGGAACGATTTTCCTAGACGAAGTCGGTGAATTGCCTTTACCTACCCAGGTTCGTTTACTCCGGGTTTTGGAAAGTGGCGAATTCATGAAAGTGGGTTCTTCTGAAATCCAAAAAACAGACGTCCGGGTTGTCGCTGCGACCAATGTCAACATGATGCAGGCCATCGAAAAAGGAAAATTCAGAGAAGATTTGTATTATAGGCTGAATACCGTTCAAATTGACATGCCGGCCCTACGCAACCGCAAACAAGACATTCCGCTTTTGTTCAGAAAATTCTCGGCTGATTTCGCTGCAAAATACCGTATGCCTCCGTTGGATTTAAGCCCAGAAGCAGCCCAATACATCGTCAATTTCCCATGGCCTGGAAATATACGCCAATTGCGAAATGTAGCTGAAGAAATTTCGGTTGTGGAAAAAGACAGGCTGATTTCTTTGGAAAAAATCCAAGCTTATCTTCCTTATCAAAATTCAGTTCCTGTATTGGTCAATTCAGAAAAATCAACTGGGAGTGCAGACCATTTGGAGCGTGAAATTTTGTTCAAATTCTTATTGGAAATGAAACAAGACTTGAATGATTTGCGTTCATTGACTTTGGATTTGATTCATAATAAAGAAAATATTTCGTCTCAAAATCTGGATGTTTTAAAACGTGTCATTCAGGACAATGATGAAGCTGAAAATGATTTCTCTCCTTTAAAAATCATCCCAAAAGAGGAAAAACCGAGTTCCATCGTCCAAAATTATGATTTTGACGATCATGAATTTGAAGAAGTGAACGATTTGGAAGAACCGCTTTCGCTTCAGGATAAAGAAAAAGAAATGATCAAAAAAGCTTTGGAAAAATACAAAGGAAGAAGAAAATCTGCTGCAGACGAATTGGGCATTTCAGAACGGACGCTTTATAGAAAAATCAAACAATTTGATTTAGAATGATCTATATAAAAATGAAAGAATTGAAATCAAACTTTAAAATGCGAACTTTAAAAATATTGCTTCTCATTTTGGGCATCTTGGTTTTAAATAGTTGTTATACGCTTTCGGGCTCCTCCATCAAACCGGAATGGCAAACGATCAATATTTCGACTTTCCCCAATTATGCGCCGCAATACCAAAACCCCAATCTCAGTCAAGAGTTCACTAATCAACTGCAAGACATTTTCAATAATCGAACGAAATTGGCGCTGACCACAGATGAAACGGCAGACTTGTTAATCGATGGTGAAATCACGGGATACCAACAAAGTTCTGTTGCAATTCAATCCAACGAAGTTGCCGGCCAAAACCGTTTGACCATGACCGTGAGAGTACGCTACCAAAACAACCAAGACGAGACCAAGAGTTTTGACCGGTCTTTTTCTGCTTATGAAGATTTTGCTTCGAATTTGACTTTGCAACAAGCGGAAGGAGCACTACTTGACAGTATTTTGGAACAATTGACCACGCAAATTTTTAATGCGATCGCAATGGATTGGTAAGGCTAATTTGAAAATGAGTTAATTTGAAGCTTTGAAAATGAATACAAGAATTTCACACCTTTTACAAAATCCATTTGAAGTAGGAAACGAAGACATCGCTTTGTTACAAGACGAAATCGAAAAATATCCCTATTTCGCGACTTTGCGCACGCTTTTGTTATTTGGTTTAAAGGAATTGGATCATGATACTTATCAAGAAGAATTAAAGAAAACGAGCATCCACAGCCCGAGTCGTGTTGCGCTTTACCATTATCTCCAACGTGAAAAACAAACATCTACTGTCGATAATAAAACGGCAAATATTGAAGAAACAGCAACTTCAGTAATTGAAAAGGTTGAAGTTGAAAAAGAAATTCAAAAAGAAGAAACTGAATTGATTCAGCCAGAAGAAAGGATTGAAAATCAAGTGGAAAAAGAAGAGGAAGTTCAAGAAGAAATCAATACAACCTCATCTGAACATACTTTTTCTGAATGGCTTTCGCTTTCAAAATCCAATTCGGAAGAACCGGAAAAAACACCGAGTGAAAAGGATATTAAATACCAATTGATCGATGAATTTATCGAAAAATCACCCAAAATTTCTCCGGTCAACAAGACCCATGAGCCGAATCCGGTCCTAAAAAAATCAGAGATTTCGACTGAATTTTCAGATTTGATGACGGAGACTTTGGCGCAAATTTATGCAGAACAAAAAAAGTATGACAAAGCCATCCGTGCTTATAAAATTTTAAGTTTAAAGTATCCGGATAAAAAAGAAATTTTTGAAGACAAAATTGAAGAAATCGAAAATCTGATCGATTCCAAATAAGTTCAAGTAAATAATTTTGAATATTATACGAAAATTTAGTTTCTTTGCAGACTAAAATTTGAAAAAATAAGATTAAAATGCAGACGTTTTTATTTTTAATGATCATCATCATTGCGGTTTGTGTCATATTGGCTTTGGTTATTTTATCCCAAAACCCTAAAGGAGGAGGACTTTCTTCTACATTTGGTGGTTCTGGAGGAGGACAAATGTTCGGTGTACAACGCACCAACGAATTCCTTGACAAAGCAACTTGGACACTCGCTGGAATCATCGTAATTCTGATCATTACCGCAAACGTTCTGATGGAAAACCCATATACTACGAGTACAAATGTAGAAAGCGTTCCGGTAGAATTACCACCGGTTCAAACACCTGCAACAGACGCTCCTGCTACACCACCGGTAGATGGATCAGGAAATTAATTAGGATTTAAATATTGAGATATTGAAATCCCGGCTTAGGTCGGGATTTTTTATTTTAAAGGATTTCCACAGGTTTTACAATAGTTGGCAGCTTCTTCATGGTTTTGATCATGACAATTTTGGCAAACCTGAGTGGTTCGTTTGGATTCCCCTAAATTGGCGCTCATTGCCTCAGCAGACACAATTCCGGTTGGCACCGCAATCACACCATAACCTATGATCATTACAACAGAGGCTAAAAATTTTCCAACTGATGTGACTGGAGCTATATCACCATAACCAACCGTCGTAAGCGTTACAATTGCCCAATAAATACTGATCGGGATGCTGGTAAATCCGGATTCGGGATGTTTTCCCTCCACCACATACATGATAGAACCTATCACCACGACAATTAATATCACAAAAGCCAGAAAAACGACAATTTTCGCACGACTTTTCCGTAAAGCAATCAGCATGGTATATCCGCCGCGATTAAATTGGGTCAAACCAAAAATACGGAAGATACGGAAGAGCCTTAAAATGCGGATACTGGATAAATATTTGGTTTGCGGATATATGATACCCAAATAAGTGGGTAAAATACTCAACAAATCGATGATGCCATAAAAGCTGAAAAAATACCGCCAAGGTTTGCGTACACAATAAAGTCTAAATCCATATTCAACGGTAAAAATGGCGGTAACGATCCATTCCAGTATGACCAATAATTTATGGTGCTTGGCGTTGATCATCGGAACTGATTCCAACATAACCAACCCCACACTGATCATAATTACAACCAAAAGAAGGATATCAAACAACTTCCCATAATAAGTGTCTGCTTCAAAAATGATTTCAAAAATTCGGTCTTTGCGACGATTCAGTTTTGTTTTCTCCATTTTGGGAAAAAACAGCCTATCAATCAAATTCATTTCAACTAAATTTGTAAAACGAATGTACACATTATAAATGAAAACTGTATTAATCAGCGGAGCAACCGGATTAATTGGCAAACCAATTTCCAAAAAATTAGAAGAAAAAGGATATGAGGTCCGAAAGCTATCTAGAATTAAAAAAACCTGGACAATTCCATTGGGATCCTGATGAAAAAAAGATAGATGAAGCCGCTTTTGAAAATCTGGATGCCATCATCCATTTGGCGGGTGCTCCTATTTCGAAAAGATGGACCAAATCCTATAAAAAAGAAGTGTATGACAGCAGAGTCGAATCTGCAGATTTGCTTTTTGAATTTGCTAAAAAATTAAATTCTCCTGTCAAAAAATTCATCACCGCTTCCGGAACCAATTATTACGGAACCCAAACGACTGATAAAATTTTCACTGAAAACGACAAACATGCAAATGATTTTTTAGGAAAACTTTGTTTCGATTTAGAAAATTCCGCCCAAAAATTTGAGGAAATCGGTGCAAGTGTTTCGATGGTGAGAACTGCAGCTGTTTTATCCAAAAAAGGCGGAATGTTGAAAGAATTAATGCCGATAGCAAAATGGAATTTATTATCGGCTTTGGGTTCGGGAAAACAAATTTTACCTTGGATTCACATTGACGATTTAACCGATATTTATATTCAAATTTTAGAAAATGAAAATTTAAATGGCGCTTACAATGCTTCCGCGCCCGAATTTATAACCCAAAAAGAATTCGTCCAAAAATTGACAAAAGCAATGGACAAAAAAGTTATTTTTCCAAATGTTCCAAGTTTTATGTTGAAATTAATTTTAGGAGAAATGTCAACTATTTTATTGAAAGGAAGTGCGATTTCTTCCGAAAAAATTCAAAAAACCGGATTCGATTTTAAGTTCAAGAACTCGGACGCTGCTTTGAAAGATTTAATAACATAAAACCATTTCCCGAAAACTGAAAATCGTTTTGAATCCTTTTTCAAAAAAATAATTTCGGAAATTTTCACGTTCCGTAACCATCACAAAATCGCCGCCCCAAGCACCTAAGCTTTTTACCGTTCCTTCGTAATCTGAGAAATACAAATCTTTCACTTTCGGAATTTCTAAATGTGCGGAAAGCAGATTTTCGTGTTGATTCACTAAATTTTCAAATTCATTCAATTCTTCAACTTGAATCATTTTAGAAACAATTTCAGAAATTTCCCGAACCAATTTCTCATTTTTTAGTTTGGACTTATAGATTTTTGAAACGCTGATTTGCGTGTCTTGTTTTTGATTCAAATAAACAAAATGAAGTTTGTCCAAAAATTTAGGTTGAAAATGAATTGGCTCAAATTGTCTTTGATTTTCTTCAATTTGATATAAAATAGGTTGATTTTCTTCGGCGCAAGCAATATCATACCCGCTTGTATTAAAAGTCAATTTGTTCAATTCAAACTCATCCACACCGGAAAATTGAGCCAATAAATAAATCAAAGTCGAACTGCTTCCCAATCCCCAATTATTTGGAAATTCCAATTGGGTTTTGCAATGAATGTTTCGATTTTGACTTTGAAAAAAATTGGGGTTTAAGTTTTCAATTGCCTGAAAAATATCCAATAATTTGGAAGCCAATTTAGCATCAGAACTTCGAAGTATCATCAATGGATTGAGTTCAAATTCAACTGAAAACCAAAGCGAACCATCCTCTAAAAAAGCCTCCCAAATTAATTTAGGATTTTCAGAAACCTCCAAATATTTCACTTCTAACGTTTGACCTAAATTTGTAGGGACCGCAAATGAAAGCCCGCCATCGAGAACCGTGTATTCGCCAGCGATCAATAGTTTTCCGTTGGCTCTAAAAACGTTTAATCCGCCACGGCGGACAGGTGTTTCAGGTTTCATGTTTGGAGTTTGAGGCCTTTAGGTTAAGTAGCAGTTGCCGAACTCGTCACAGCAGTTCCATCAATTTTTCTGATCAATCCTTGTAAAGTATTTCCCGGACCGACTTCGATGAATTCCGCCGCTCCGTCTTTGACCATATTTTGAACCGATTGTGTCCATTTTACAGGAGCAGTCAACTGCGCAATCAGGTTTTTCTTGATTTCTTCCGGATCAGTCACAGCCGTTGTCGTTACATTTTGGTAAACGGGACAAATAGGTGTATTAAATTTTGTTTGATTGATTGCTTCTGCCAATTCATCTTCGGCAGGTTTCATGAGTGGCGAATGGAAAGCACCACCGACAGGCAATAACAAAGCACGTTTGGCTCCGGCTTCTTTTAGTTTTTCACAAGCCAATTCTACCGACGGAACTTCACCTGAAATCACCAATTGCCCCGGACAATTATAGTTAGCAGGAACAACAACGCCATCAATTTCCGCACATATTTTCTCGACGATTTCGTCTTCCAATCCGAGAATGGCAGCCATAGTAGAAGGTTGCATTTCACAGGCTTTCTGCATCGCCATCGCTCTTTTAAATACCAAATTCAATCCGGATTCAAAATCCAAAGTTCCGTTGGCAACCAAAGCTGAAATTTCTCCTAAGGAATGACCGGCCACCATATCCGGTTTGAAATTCTCCAAAGTTTTGGCTAAAATAACCGAATGTAAAAAAACCGCAGGTTGGGTTACTTTGGTTTGTTTGAGTTCGTCTGCGGTTCCTTCAAACATGATTTTTGAGATTTCAAAACCCAATTGTGCATCAGCTTGATTGAAAAGATTTCGGGCCAAATCGGAAGTATCATAAAGATTTTTTCCCATGCCAGTAAATTGGGCACCTTGTCCCGGAAATACGTATGCTTTCATTTGTTATTATTTATTGATTTCTATGGTCACATGGAACACCCAAATTAACATTCCGCAGTGTGATTTAAGTTTAATCATGGGTGTTTCATGTGATTTGTTCTAATTAAAAAATAAATGTAAAAAAATTATTTTGCTTTTTTCTCTTTTTCACTTTCCCACATTTTGGAAAGGAAAAGATATCGTTTAAAAACGTGGTGCGCATGCAGTTTGGAAATGATGTATCCTTCTCCTCCATCTAAAATCCCCATCCTCAAAACATAATGGTGCACAAATCGGAACCATGGTTTTACCCAAAAATGAAAAACATTGGGTTTCAATCGCTTAGAGAACAATTCTTTGGCGCGTAAAATGGAGTATTGGGTCAATTTTCGGTCGTATTCTTCAACTGAATAATAAGAATAATGGTCCAATTTATTTTGTAAAAACTTCACCTTTCCCTTGCTATCGATGAGTTCATGAACCAATCTTCCTTCACCATATCGATTTTTGGATTTCCTAAATAGACGAATGGCTTTGTCGTTTTGCCAACCAGATCGCTTGATGTATTTTTCCATGAAATAGAATCGGCGGTAAACAAAAAAAGCATCGGCTTCTGCTTTGTTAATTTCATCCATCATTTCAAAAATTAAGGCTTTTGAAATCCGCTCATCTGCATCGAAAAAAGTGACCCATTCGTTCTGAGCTTGATCGATGGCAAAGTTTTTTTGCGCTGTAAAGTTGTCAAATTTCCGCGTGATGAAAGTGACTTTCGGATGCTTTTTGGCAATTTCTGCTGTTCGGTCTGTACTTTCAGAATCCACAATGATGATTTCGTCCGCATACCAAGCTTCATCCAGAAATTTCTGAATGTTGCGCTCTTCGTTATACGTAATCAACAAAGCAGAAATTTTTGGCGTTTCCTTTTTGAATTCAACAGGCAAATCAATCGCACCAAAATTATCTTGCAAAAATTTGTCGGTTTCCGTCCTTACGTAAGGATAGTTCAATTTTCTATAGTATTTGTGAGTATTTCTTAATAGTTGTTTAGCAGTTGAATTGTCTACCGTTTTTTTATCCAAATCTTGGAAATGAACGCTCACATGATGAAATCCATCTTCAAAACAGCCCCAGTCAGAAGGAAATTTATGCGGCGAATAAATGCTAAAAGTCGGAATATCCAAAGCTTTGGACATATTTACCGCTCCACCTTCATTTCCAACAAACGCATCACAATGGTAAAGAATTTTTAAAAATTCTCGAACCGATTTCCCCATCACTTCCGGATAAATTTTATCAGTCGAACTCAATCCTGCTAATATTTTATCGACGGTACTTTGTTGGCTCGGAATATAATTGAACAACAAATTGAAATCATAATATTTCTGGAGATGAGAAATCAATTTGATCATGTATTCAATCGGCCATGACTTTTCTTCACTGCTTCCTAAAATTCCGACCATCAAGGTTTTACGATCAAAATCCAATTTGGCTTTTTGCAAAATATCCTTTCCTTCCTGAATTTCTTCTTCCGTTAAATAAATTTTGGGGTGAAGTGCTAGTTCTATTTGTCCTTTCATCAAAGGACTAGCAAGTGAAACTCGGTTATCAATGGCCGTACAAGAAGTCTCTACAGAAGGAATCATCGTTTTCTTGACCACATCCGTATAAATGTGTTTAAAAAAGGGTTTGTCGTAACTGATGCGACGTTTGGCTCTGGATTTTAAGACGATGAACCGACTTTGCAATTTGGCATAAGGATCTAGAACGATGTCATAATTCTCCTGTTTGATTTGGTTGGCATATTGGTTTAAAACCAAAATCTTTTTAAGTTTTTTCTCATCAAATGAAATGATTTGATCGATAAAAGGATTGTTCTCCAACACTGAAACTGCAGGTTTATAACAAAAATAATGTACCTCAATTTCAGGATCAATTTGTTTCAAATTTTCAGCGATGACCGAAGAAGTCAACACATCGCCGATGTATTTGTTTTGCAAAATCAAAGCTTTTGTTCTACCCGAAACGAATTTTGAATCGATCTGATTATTTTTTTGAAATTCCAGCATACCTTTTCCTCAAAATGAATTTAAGCAGAATTTCCTTAAACCGCAACATTATGCTCTCTCAAAGCATCATTTAATGAGGTTTTTAAATCGGTGCTTTCTTTTCTTTTTCCTATGATCAAGGCACATGGCACTTGGAACTCTCCTGCTGGAAACTTTTTGGTATAACTTCCCGGAATCACTACCGATCTCGGTGGAACGGAACCTTTTACCTCAACCGGAGTCTCACCCGTTACATCGATGATTTTGGTCGAAGCCGTCAACACGACATTTGCGCCTAGAACCGCTTCCTTCCCTACGCGTACGCCTTCTACTACGATGCAACGCGAACCGATAAATGCATTGTCCTCAATGATAACCGGCGCAGCTTGCAATGGCTCCAAAACCCCTCCAATTCCTACTCCACCACTTAGATGAACATTTTTCCCGATTTGAGCGCAACTTCCTACCGTCGCCCAAGTATCGACCATCGTTCCTTCATCTACATAAGCGCCGATGTTAACATAAGAAGGCATCATGATCACACCTTTTGAAACATAAGAACCATGTCGTGCGATTGCATGTGGAACGACACGAACACCTTTTTCAGCATAATTTCTTTTCAATGGAATTTTATCGTGAAATTCAAAAATCCCAACTTCAATCGTTTCCATTTTCTGGATTGGAAAATACATCACTACCGCTTTTTTCACCCACTCATTCACTTTCCAACCTGATTCTACTGGTTCTGCCACGCGTAAACTTCCTTCGTCCAATAAGTCAATAACTTTTCGTACGGCATTTTGGGTTTCAGTTTGATTCAATAATTCTCGGTTTTCCCAAGCCGCTTCTATGATCGATTGTAAATTTTCCATTTTAATAATTCAGTTGGCTACAAAACTACATTTTTCAAACGAAATTCGAACTTCGAAAATCGAATTTCGCTTTTTATTTCAATTTGATTTTAAAATATCTCACGAAACTTCTGACTTCTAATTTCTATATTCTAAATTTGCTCTATGCCAAGAATCATTGCCATCGACTACGGAATGAAACGAACGGGAATTGCCGTCACCGACGAATTGCAAATCATCGCCACTGCACTTGACACCATCGAAACTTCTAAATTGATTCCTTTTCTGGAAAAATATTTCAGTGAAAATAATATTCAGGAAATCGTGATTGGGCTTCCGATGCGTATGTATGGTGAAGTTGGTCAACTGGAAACGGAAATCCAAAAATTCATATTGAAATTAAAAGAGAAATTTCCACTCATTCCGATTTTCCGGCAAGATGAATCTTTCACCTCCAAAATGGCTTCTCAAGCAATTTTTCAATCCGGAGCCAAAAAGAAAAAACGCCAAGACAAATCCTTAATTGACAAAGTCAGTGCAACGATTATTTTGCAATCATATATGGAATCTAAGTTGTAGGTTCTGAGTTGAGTGTTTTGCGTTAAATTCTTTTTACTTTCTATTTTTTACTTTCTACATAGTTTTATCTTTGCATCAAATTTTCAACATGATTTTACCCATTCGTGCATTTGGTGATCCAGTTTTAAGACAAAAAGCAGTTGACATCGACCCAAACTACAAAAACCTCAAACCATTGATTGAAAACATGTTTGAGACGATGGCAGATGCTTACGGCGTAGGTTTGGCAGCACCTCAAATCGGTTTGGCAATCCGACTTTTTATAGTAGATTTGACGCCTTTTGCAGATGATGAAGAATATGAGGATATTTCTGAAGAATTAAAATCTTTCAAAAAAGTATTCATCAACCCAAAAATCATCGAGAAAAAAGGAGAAGAATGGAAGTTTAACGAAGGCTGTTTGAGCATTCCGGGTGTGCGGGAAGACGTTTCCAGACCGGAAACCATAGTCATCGAATATTTAGATGAAAATTTTAAAAAACACAAAGAAGAAATTTCCGACATTCGTGCCCGCGTGATTCAACATGAATACGATCACATCGAAGGCATTTTGTTTACGGATTATTTATCGCCATTCAAGAAAAAATTGGTTCAAAACAAATTAAAAAATATATCAAAAGGGAAAGTGAAAGCAGATTATCAGATGCAATTTCCCAACTAAAAATTGACTGAAGAAGAATTATGGATTTAACAAAGATTATTTCAATTTCCGGAAAACCGGGATTGTTCAAATTGGTTTCTCAAGCCAAAGGAAGTTTTATCGTAGAAGATTTAGACAAAGGAAAAAAGACTTCTATTTCAGCACATAACAACGTGAGTTTGCTCGAAAATGTAGCGATTTATGGGGTTTCGGAAGAATTTCCATTGAAAGACGTTTTCACCAAAATCTATGAAAAAGAAAACGGTGGACCGACAATCAACCATAAAGAATCAGGTGCTACTTTAAGAAAATACATTGAAGAAGTTTTACCGGAATACGACGAATCCAGAGTTTATGATTCCGATTTGAAAAAGTTATTCCAATGGTACAACATCCTTCAAGCCAAAGGTTTGGTGACGCCGGAACCAGTTGCAGAAGTTGCTACAGAGGAAGTTGCAACGGAAGAAAAACCGAAGAAAAAAGCTGCGAAAGCGAAGAAAGAAGAATAAATGTTGGATGAGGGATGTTTGATGTTGGATGATTTAAAAAACATTAAACTTTAAACCTTGAACTTTAAACGAATATGAATTCACGCAAAGATAAATTAGAAGCTTTTAACCGTCTGTTAGACATTATGGACGATTTGCGTGAAAAATGTCCTTGGGACAAAAAACAAACCTTGGAATCGCTTCGTATTTTGACCATCGAGGAAATGTATGAACTTTCCGATGCGATTCTGGAAAAGGATACAGATGAAATCAAGAAGGAATTGGGCGACCTTTTCCTTCATTTGATTTTTTATTCGAAAATTGCTTCCGAAACTAATGATTTTGATGTGGCCGATGTGCTGAATGGCATTTCGGAGAAATTGATTCACCGTCATCCGCATATTTATGGCGATGTAGAAGTTGCCAACGAAGAGGAAGTCAAACAAAATTGGGAAAAACTCAAGCTGAAAGAGGGAAAAAAATCCGTTCTTGAAGGCGTTCCCAAATCCCTTCCGGCAATGGTAAAAGCCTATCGGATTCAGGAAAAAGTAAAAGGTGTAGGATTTGAATTTGAGAATTCGGAAGACACTTGGGCAAAAGTGCAGGAAGAAATCAACGAATTCAAAGCAGAAACAGAAGCAACCAAACGCGAACAAGAATTTGGGGATGTTTTGTTTTCACTCATCAATTATGCGCGTTTCACCGGAATCAATCCTGAGGATGCACTCGAACGCACCAATAAAAAATTCATTTCACGATTTCAAAAAATTGAGGATTTAGCGAAGCAACAAGGGAAAAACATCGCAGAACTTTCGCTGAAAGAACAAGATGAGTTGTGGGAAAAGGCGAAGCTAATTTGAAAATGAGTTAATTTGTCCGCTGCGGCGCGTGAAAATTAACTTTTCTTTTTCTATCATCCAGCTTCCAACATCCAGCTTCCATCATTTTTAACGTACCTTTGCATTCTCATTCCAAATCCGAATATGTCATTTAAAATCAATTCTGAATTTGAGCCTACGGGCGACCAGCCGAAAGCGATTCAATCTTTGTCGGATGGAATTCTTTCCGGTGATAAATACCAGACACTTTTGGGTGTAACCGGATCGGGAAAGACTTTTACAGTTGCAAATGTCGTTCAGGAAACACAACGACCGACTTTGGTTTTGGCGCATAACAAAACTTTAGCGGCGCAATTGTATATGGAATTCAAGGAATTTTTTCCGGAAAATGCGGTTGAATATTTCGTTTCCTATTATGATTATTACCAGCCTGAGGCGTATATTCCGACGACGGGATTGTACATCGAAAAAGATTTGTCAATTAACGAAGAAATCGAAAAATTACGATTGAGCACAACTTCTTCTCTCCTTTCCGGAAGACGAGATGTATTGGTAGTTGCATCCGTTTCCTGTTTGTACGGTATCGGAAATCCGACTGAATTTCATAAAAACATCATCAACATAAATGCAGGTGATACAATTTCCCGAACACAATTTTTACAAAAGTTGGTGAGTTCGTTGTATTCGCGTTCGGAAGTGGAATTTCAACGTGGAAATTTCCGGGTTCGTGGTGATGTAACGGATATTTTTCCGGCGTATTCTGACCAAGCGGTTCGGATTCATTTCTTTGGCGATGAAATCGAAGAAATCTCCACATTTGATCCGGCTTCAGGACGGACGATTTCGACTTTAGACAAAATCAATATTTATCCGGCGAATTTGTTTGTGACTTCACAAGATACGCTAAACGGTGCCATCAAATCCATCCAATTGGATATGGGAAAACAAGTCGCTTATTTTCAGGAAATCGGGAAACATTTGGAAGCGAAACGATTACAAGAACGCACCGAATTTGATTTGGAGATGATGAAAGAATTGGGCTATTGTTCAGGAATTGAGAATTATTCGCGCTATCTCGACGGTCGACTTCCCGGAACGCGACCTTTCTGTTTGCTCGATTATTTTCCAAAAGATTATTTGATGGTAGTGGACGAATCCCACGTAACGATTCCTCAAGTTCATGCGATGTACGGTGGCGACAGAAGCCGTAAGGAAAATTTGGTGGAATTCGGGTTTCGACTTCCGGCGGCGATGGACAACAGACCATTGAAATTTGAAGAATTCGAAGCGATGCAAAATCAGGTGATTTATGTGTCGGCTACGCCGGCAAATTACGAATTGGAGAAATCAGAAGGTGTGGTGGTGGAACAAATCATCCGCCCGACCGGATTACTCGATCCGATCATCGAAGTACGTCCTTCTTTAAACCAAATGGACGATTTAATGGAAGAAATCCAAAAACGAGCGGAAATAGACGAACGTACTTTGGTAACGACTTTGACCAAACGAATGGCAGAAGAATTGACCAAATATTTAACCAAATTTGGTGTGCGAACAAGGTACATTCATTCGGATGTGGACACTTTGGAGCGTGTACAAATCATGCAGGATTTACGAATTGGTTTGTTTGATGTTTTGGTGGGTGTGAATTTATTGAGAGAAGGTTTGGATTTACCGGAAGTCTCGTTGGTAGCGATTTTAGACGCGGACAAAGAAGGTTTTTTAAGGAACCATCGTTCGTTGACGCAAACTTCAGGTCGAGCTGCGCGAAATGTAAACGGACGTGTGATCATGTATGCCGATAAAATTACCGGAAGCATGCAAATGACCATCGATGAGACCAATCGACGTCGCGAAATTCAAATGAAATACAATGCAGATAACAATAAAACCCCGCAACCGCTGAACAAAAAAATCAATTTGATCAAAAATTCTGCGGAACAATTTGAATTGAATCCTTATGAAAGAAAACCTTTGAACAATATTGCTGCAGAGGAAAAAGCGAAATATGGTAATATGTCGGCCGATGATTTAAACAATAAAATCGAAGAATTTCAAAAGAAAATGGAAAAAGCAGCTGCCAATTTGGATTTTATCGAAGCTGCGAAATTTCGGGATTTGATCAAAGAATTGAAAGAAATGGATGTTTAATTCTTTTTATTTCTTAAAATCAATTCATCAAATTTACCTAAAATATTGATTTACAGATACAAATAAACATCATAACCAAATTTAATTTCGCCATAAAAAAATAATGCTCATTTCCATTTTTTCTTATTGAAATCAGCTCGACATTTGTGCGCTTATGAAAATTCAGATGAACAAAGGATTGATAGCCCTCGCATTTGGGGGAATGGCGATAGGAATGACTGAATTTACGATGATGGGAATTCTTCCCGACATCGCAAAAGACCTCGAAATCGAAATCCCAAAAGCAGCTCATTTGATTGCTTTGTATGCGCTTGGTGTTGTAGTTGGCGCACCGACTTTGGTGTTGTTTTCAGGGAAATATCCACCCAAAACCGTATTGATGGTGTTAATGTTGGTCTTTTTTGTGTTCAATGGATTATTTGCCATCGCTCCTGGATTTTTCTTACTTGAAGTCTCCCGATTTGCAGCCGGACTGCCGCATGGCGCATTTTTCGGCGTAGGTTCTGTCGTAGCTACTCATTTGGCAAAAAAGGGAAAAGAAGCCCAAGCGATTGCGACGATGTTCACCGGAATGACACTTGCCAATTTGATCGGTGTTCCGCTCGGAACCTACATTGGCCATCATTATTCTTGGCGAATTACCTATGGAATAATCGCCTTTTTGGGTTTGGTTACTTTCTTAGCTTTATGGTTTTGGTTGCCTAAGATTCAAGGTTCCAATAAAAATCTTTTTGGTCAACTCTCCTATTTTAAAAAAGGCCGTTCTTGGCTTTTGATTGCGATCATTTCCATCGGAACCGGAGGGTTATTTGCTTGGATCAGCTATATCGCTCCGATGGTAACCGAAGTTTCCAATGTGCCCGAAGGACGTGTTCCGATGATCATGATTCTGGTAGGTCTCGGGATGTTTTTTGGAAATATTTTGGGTGGAAAATTGGCCGATGCGGTCAATCCGACTAAAGCGACCATCATTTGTTTTTCATCGATGGTTCTCTGTTTATTGGTCGTTCATTTTACAGCACATATTCATGAAATGGCGTATGTGATGGCTTTTATCACGGGTGTGATTTCTTTCTCGGTGGGTTCACCGATTCAGATGATGCTCATCCGAGATGCCAAAGGCGCAGAAACCTTTGCTGCTTCTGCCGGACAAGCCAGCTTTAATATGGGAAATACTTTAGGTGCTTATTTGGGTGGAATTCCGATAACGATGGGATTAGCGTATGATACGCCGGTTTTGGTCGGTGTGGGAATGGCTTTTATAGGCGTGATGCTGACGTTTGCTTTTTTGAAAACTAAGAAGTCTGCTAAAAAATGATTTAAGTATATATAAAAAACCTCGCCGATTTCAGAAACCTGCGAGGTTGATACATTCTATATTTTTACACTGTAATTTACAACATCGTCGTCGGACAAACGAATTCAGTTTTTGGAAAAACATCTGAAGTTTTGATTTTCCCAAATCCACCTTCTACATTGATCAATTTATCATAACCTTTGGATTTCGCGATAGATGCGAAAATCACAGAACGATATCCACCGGCACAATGCACGAAATAAGTTTTATCGGCCGAAGCTTCATGTAAATTTTTATGGATATAATCCACCGGAAGATTCTGAGCCGATTTTACGTGTTCTGAGTCAAATTCGCCTGCACGTCTTACATCTAAAATGTTGATTTCAGGATTGGATGTGTATTGTTTTTCAAATTCGGAAATATCAATGCTTTCCAAAGTTTCAACCGGTTTTCCTTCATTTTTCCATTCGTCAAATCCACGATTTAGAAAACCTAAAACGTTGTCATATCCGATTCGGGACAGACGCATGATCACTTCTTCTTCTTTACCGATTTCGGAGATAAAAATTATTTTCTGGTTGATGTTCTCGATTACCGTTCCCACCCATGGTGCAAAATCACCTTGAACACCGATGAAATAAGAATTTGGAACAAATCCTTTTACGAAATCATTTTGATGACGCGTATCCAAAACCAACACATCCGGTTCAGCAGCCAACGTTTCAAATTCTTCTACCGACAATGGTTTTAAATTCTTTTTCAAGACGTCATCAAATCCCAAAGATTCTTTGCGGTTCATCACAGCATTGTTTGGGAAATAAGCCGGAGAAGGCGTTAATCCGGTGGTCAATTCTTTGATGAATTCATCTTTGGACAAATCGGGATTCAACGCATAATTCACTTTTTTCTGGTTTCCAAGTGTGTCAAAGGTTTCTTTGCTCATGTTTTTTCCACAAGCCGAACCTGCTCCATGACCGGGATACACGACGATTTCGTCGGAAAGAGGCATGATTTTATTTCGAAGCGAATCAAACATATGCCCCGCCAATTTATCTTGTGTCAAATCGGAAAAAACGCGCTGCGCCAAATCCGGACGACCTACATCACCGATGAACAGTGTATCTCCTGAAAACAACGCGATTTCTTTTCCATTTTCATCTCGCAGCAAAAAACAAGAAGATTCCATGGTATGTCCTGGTGTATGCAACAATTCAAAGGTTAATTTTCCTACTTGAAAAATTTCACCATCTTTTGCAATGTGAAAGTCAAAATCGGCTTCAGCAGTTGGTCCATAAACGATTTGAGCGCCGGATTTTTTAGCCAATTCCAAATGTCCTGAAACGAAATCAGCATGAAAATGCGTTTCAAAAATATATTTGATTTTTGCGCCATTTTTTTGGGCCATTTCAAAATAAGAGTCTATTTCACGCAAGGGATCAATTACAACTGCTTCTCCTTCACTTTCAACATAATAAGCCGCATGAGCCAGACATTTAGTATAGATTTGTTCGATTTTCATTTTAAAGAATTTAAAGTGTAAATTTATGAATTTTAGTTGGTTTTAAATTTTAATATGATATCATTCATCCTTAAGTTCAATTGGGTTTTATAAAGAATTCAATCATAAAAATGAATACCGCCATTCCTACTATAAAGTATCCAAATAGTACTTTCAGTTTTTGATTGTTGACAAATTGAGTTAGAATCCCGCCAATAAAAATACCGATCAAGGAGATGACCACAAATTTTAACAAGAAATACCAATCGATCTCCAATGTGAAAAAATCACCCAAAAAGAATCCGATCAAACAATTCAAACAAACGATTACCAATGAAGTTCCGATGGCTTCTTTGATCGGCAATTTGGCAATGAGCATCAAAGCCGGAACGATTAAAAATCCACCTCCAGCACCGATTAAACCCATAAAAACGCCTAAGAAAAATCCTTCACTCAACATTAAGGGATTAAACTCAAATGATTTTTTGTCAATTTCGGACAAATTTATTTTGGATTTATGCAACATCGTATAGGCTGCCAATAACATCAAAAGCCCGAAAAGCCCAAATATAAACATCCGACGCGTGACTTCAAATCCGAGTACATGAAACAATACTTCGGGTAGAACCGGTAAGACGATTCTTCTGATCAATAAAACGCCAACAACTGCCGGAATCCCAAAAATCCAAACCGATTTATAATTGACCAATCCTTTGCAAACAGACTGAACTGCTCCAAACAATGCCGTCGTACCTACGATAAAAAGCGAATAAGCCGTTGCCGTTTTTTCATCCAAATGGAACAAATAAGCCAAAATAGGAATCGAAAGAATGGAACCACCGCTTCCGGTCAATCCCATGATGAGCCCTATAAAAAGTGCTCCAAAATACCCTATGACTTCTTCGCAACCCATTAATCTTCTGTTAATAAGGACAATTCCAACCAACGCATTTCTTTTTCATCCAGCTTTTCTATGGTTTTTTCCAATTCTAAACTGATTTTCTGTAATTCTTCGAAATCTAAATCGGGTTGGGATAATTTATCGGTTAAATTTTCTTTTAATTCTTGAAGTTTTGGAATTTCTTTTTCAAGCGTTTCAAATTCTCGTTTTTCCTTAAAACTCACTTTTTTAGCATTTGCTTTTGAAGTCTCTTGGATTTTTTCTTTTGGTTTTTCTTGAATCTTTTTGGTTTCTTCCAATTCCTTTTGGATCAAAAAATATTCGGTATAATTTCCCAAAAACCAATTGATTTTACCATCCCCTTCAAAAACCATCATTTCATCCACAACTTTGTCCATGAAATAGCGGTCGTGACTCACGATGAGCAAACAACCTTGAAAATCCCGTAAGAAATTCTCCAAAACCGTCAAAGTCGGTAAATCCAAATCATTGGTCGGCTCATCGAGTATTAAAAAATTTGGATTTTGAAACAAAACCGCCAGCAATTGCAAACGTTTTTTTTCACCTCCACTCAATTTCTGAATCGGCGTGTATTGCTGTTCCGGACTGAAAAGAAACAATTCCATGAATTGCGAAGCCGAAAGTTGTTTTCCATTTGAAAGCGGAAAAGACTCAGCTAAATCTTTTACAAAATCGATGGCGCGCTGGTCTTCTTTAAAGTCGATTCCATCTTGTTTGAAATGGCCGATTTTCAGCGTTTCACCAATTTCGATTTCACCCGAATCAACGGTTTCGATTCCTTCAATTATTTTTAAAAAAGTCGTTTTTCCAACGCCATTTTTCCCGATGATCCCGATTTTATTGCCACGTCCGAAAAAATGGGAAAAATTGTCCAAAATGATTTTCTCTCCAAATCGTTTGGAAACTTCTTTCATTTCGATAATCTTTTTACCCAATCGCGTCATCTGCATATCGAGTTTCACTTCCGATTTATCGATTTTCTGATGGGCTTTTTCTTTGGTATCGTAAAAATCGTCGATCCGACTTTTGGATTTTGTCGTTCTGGCTTTGGGTTGGCGACGCATCCACTCCAATTCTTTTCTGTAAAGGTTTTGGGCTTTTCCGATTTCTGCAGTTTGGTTTTCAATGCGGATGGCTTTGTTGTTCACATAAGTTTCATAATCACCATTGTGTACGTAAGTTTGTCCACCTTCCAGTTCGATGATTTTGGTACAAATCGCATCGAGAAAATAGCGATCATGCGTCACCAAAATCATGGTTTTATTTTCTTTGTTCAAAAAGAATTCGAGCCATTCGACCATTTCGATGTCGAGATGGTTGGTCGGCTCATCCAGTATCAACAACAAATGACCAGACTCTAAACTGATGTCAATCAAGAATTTAGCTAAAGAAATCCTTTTGCGTTGACCACCGGAAAGTTCGCCAATTTTTTGATGAAGAAAATCAATTTTGAGTTTGGAAAGAATTTCCTGAATCGTTGATTCCACTTTCCAAGCATCCAATTGGTTCATTTTTTCCATCAGGTCCATAAGTTTAGGATCAAATGGATTTTTCAGCATCAATTCTTCATACTTTCGGATGACATCCAAAACCGAATTCGAATGATTAAAAATATAATCGCTTGCATTTAAAGCTTCGTTAAAATCATCGGTTTGTTCAAACAAGAGAACTTTAACGTCTTTGTTGAATAGAATTTCACCGGAATCTGAAGTTTCTTTACCAGCCAGAATTTTCAACAATGTAGATTTTCCACTGCCGTTTTTGGCCACCAATGCGATTTGGTCTCCTTCATTTACGTGAAAGGAAACTTCACGAAATAGCGTCCTGATCCCGTAGGATTTGGAAAGGCTGTTCGCCGAAAGATAATTCATTTGTGTGTTTGTTGTCGAAACAAATATAATGGATTTTTATTCAGCATTTCAAATCCATTCTGTTTGTCAAAAGCTAAATATTTCGATGAATTGATTGATTTTCGTTAATTTAGTGCAACTAATTCAAAAACTATGGAAGCATTAAAAGGTTTAGGACTTTTACTATTTCGATTTTTCATGGGAGGTCGGATATTTTTAGGCGTTTGGGACAATGTGGTCAGTTCAGAGAAAATGGCTGAATTTGCTCAATTTCTCGATAGTTATGGCGTTCCTTATCCGACTTTATCAGCGCCACTCTCGGTTTATGCACAGATGATTTGCGGACTTTTGATCGTACTCGGCCTCCAAACAAGGTTTGTGGCTTTTCTGATGTTGATCAATTTTCTGGTTGCGTTTTTTGTTGTGGACAGACATTTGAGTTTGGAAGAAATGACACCGGCTTTGGCGATGTTTTTTGGGAGTTTGTTGTTGATTTTTGAAGGAGCAGGAAGATTTAGTTTGGATGCGGTTTTTGATAAAAAAAGTGAAAATTAATTAAAAAGAAAGATTTATGAATGTTTGGTTGGATTCTTTACAGACTTTATTGGAGAAAGAAGTTTTAGCAGAATTTGATGAGATATATTATTTAGGAAGTACAAAAATTTTTGAAATTGCGGCAATTGATAAAACGATTATTGATCAAAATTTGAAGGAATTTCTTCGCAAAAATGATACAGATGTTAACGAAGATTTGTTAGATTTCTTTTTATTGGTCAACGATGAACGTCAAGATGTTTTGGTGGTTTTCAGTCCAATTGAATTATTTGAGAATGAAAAGATTTTCCATTTGTCAAAAGATTTAAGTGAAGATTTCAGCGATTTGGAGTCGATAGAATTGGTAAAAGGATGAACATTCAATTGATCGGAGGAATTTCATTTGGGATTTTGGGAATCTATTATTCGGTTTATTTGTACAGAGATTGGATTAAAGATCAAAAAGAAAAATCCCATTTAGCTGCTGCAAGATTGATCAGAGGAATTGGCGGAGCTGCAACTTTGTTTTTAATTTCTATTTTTTGTTTTTACGAATTTCACACAGTCGATCAATGATTTAGCTAATTCAATTCAGCTTTCGTCTTAAGGCTAATTCGAAGTCAAAAAATTTACAGATTTTTGTAGTCCAAATTTCCATTCATGAAACTTTGCATCGCAGAAAAACCAAGTGTAGCACGAGATATCGCCAAAGTCCTGGGCGCTACAACGGCTCGGGATGGTTATTTGGAAGGGAATGGCTATTGTGTAACTTGGACCTTTGGGCATTTGTGCACGCTGAAAGAACCTCATGATTATGATCCGAGTTTAAAGTACTGGGATTTAAATACTTTACCGATTATTCCACAGCGATTTGGCATCAAATTACTGACCAACAAAGGCGTTGAAAAACAATTCAAAACCATTGAAAAATTGGTTCAAGATTGTGAAGAAGTGATCAATTGTGGTGATGCCGGACAGGAAGGAGAAGTCATCCAAGGTTGGGTTTTACAAAAAGCAGGTTGTGACAAACCGACCAAAAGGCTTTGGATTTCGTCTTTGACGGAAGAAGCGATCAAGGAAGGTTTTGAAAATCTGAAACCTGCTGAAGAATACCTGAATCTTTATCTCGCCGGCAACGCAAGAGCTGTTGGGGATTGGCTTCTAGGCATCAATGCAACGAGATTATTTACCAAAAAATTTGGTGGTGGAAAAGCGGTTTTGTCGATTGGAAGAGTTCAAACGCCGACTTTGGCGATGATTGTTCAGCGACAAAAAGAAATCGATGCATTCCAAACGGAAGATTATTGGGAATTGAAAACCAAATACCGAGAAGTTGTGTTCAATGCGGATATAGATCGGTTGAATTCCCAAGAAAGAGCGGAAAAAGGTTTGGATTATTTGAAACAACACCTTTTTGAAATCCTTTCATTTGAAATCAAAGAAGGAAAAGAAAAAAATCCGCGGTTGTTTGATTTGACGGCTTTGCAAGTTGAGGCAAATAAAAAATTTGGTTTTTCAGCTGAAAATACGTTGAAATATGTCCAAAGTTTATACGAGAAAAAACATGTGACTTATCCGCGGGTAGACACGACTTATTTGTCGGAAAGTTTGCATCCGAAAGTTCCCGGAATTCTTCAGAAAATGCATTTTTACACCCATTTAATTGCGCCTCTTCTGGAAAAACCGATTCAGAAATCCAAAGCGGTTTTTGACGATAAAAAGGTGACCGATCACCATGCGATCATCCCAACCGACATTCCGCCGAGCGCTAGTTTGGTGAGAGAAGAAAAATTAATTTATGATCTGATTGCGCGTCGGTTTATTGCGGTTTTTTATCCGGAGTGTAAAATTTCCAATACGCTCGTTGAAGGTAAAGTAGGCGAAATTCCTTTCAAAGCAACCGGAAAACAAATCTTAGAATTGGGCTGGCGCGAAGTTTATGTTAAAGACAAAAAGGACGAATCTGAGGAAGAAAAAAACGAAGAACAATCCATTCCCGAATTTAAAGTTGGCGAAACCGGACCACATGAACCATTTGTCCATCAAGGAAGAACTTCCCCTCCTAAACACTTTACAGAAGCGACTTTACTCCGTGCGATGGAGACTGCCGGAAAGCAAGTAGAAGATGAGGAATTGCGGGAAATGATGAAAAACAATGGGATCGGAAGACCTTCCACCCGAGCGAACATCATCGAAACTTTGTTTCGAAGAAAATACATTGAAAAAAAACGCAAAAACCTAGTTGCGACTTCAACCGGAATGGAACTCATCGATACGATCGAAGATGAATTGTTAAAAAGTCCGGAATTGACGGGCGAATGGGAATCAAAACTCCGAAAGATAGAAAGTGGTGAATATGAAGCAAATCAATTCAAACAAGAATTGATCAAAATGGTTTGGGAATTGACACAAAAAGTAAAAACAGGAAGAGGCAAAACCATAGAACTGCACGAAGTAAAACCTGAAGTCAAAAAAGAAAAAGCATCACGCAAAAAATCGAAAATCATTTGGGAAGAAATGGATTGTCCGAAATGCAAATCCGCTAAATTGGTCAAAGGGAAAACGGCTGTTGGTTGTACGAATTTTAAGAAATGTGGGTTTAAAATTCCATTTGAAATTTTTGGTAAAAAGCTGACTGAGAAACAAATACAAGATTTGATACAAAAAGGAAAAACTTCAAAGTTGAAAGGATTTAAATCGCATCCGGAAAATAAGTCGGAAGGAAGTTTGAGTTTGGGTGAGAGTTTTGAAGTTGAGTTGAATTGAAATAAAAAAACGCCCCCAAATGGAGGCGTTTTTCGAGTATAACAACTGAAATCGAAGATTCGACAAAGTCAAATTATTCAGCAGAATTATTGTTTTGAGCCGGCTTTTCGGCTTTTTCCGGCTTTGGTAACAAAGCTTTGATGGAAAGTTTCATTTTCTTTTTATCATCATAACCTAAGAATTTCACTTTCACTTTATCGTTCAAGTTCAATACTTCTTCAACCGTATTCAAACGTCTGTGCTCGATTTCGGAAATATGAACCAATCCTTCTACGCCTTTTGAAATCTCAACAAAAGCTCCAAATGGTTTGATGGATTTTACAACGGCATTGTAGGTCTCACCTACTTCCGGTACAAATGCAATTTGTTTGATGCGAGCGATGGCTGCATCGATTTTCGCTTGATCTACACCTGCAATTTCTACGCGTCCTGAAGTTTCGGTTTCTTCGATTGCAATAACCGTTTCGGTTTCTTTTTGTAACTCTTGAATTACTTTTCCACCTGGTCCGATTACCGCACCGATGAATTCTTTAGGGATTTCAACTACGATCAATTTCGGTGCATTTGGTTTCAATTGCTCACGAGATTCGGTGATTGTTTTCATCATTTCGCCTAAAATATGAATACGACCTTCACGTGCTTGTTCCAACGCTTGTTTCATGATGTCCATGGTCAAACCTTGAATTTTGATGTCCATCTGACAAGCTGTGATTCCGTCTTTGGTTCCGGTAACTTTAAAGTCCATATCTCCCAAATGATCTTCGTCTCCTAAGATGTCTGAAAGAACGGTAAATTTCCCTGATTTCTGATCGGTTATCAATCCCATTGCGATTCCGGAAACCGGTTTTTTAATTGGCACACCACCGTCCATCAACGCCAAAGTTCCGGCACAAACCGTCGCCATGGAAGAGGATCCGTTGGATTCCAAAATATCTGAAACGATACGGACTGTATAAGGATATTCCTCTGGCAAGGTCCAAGTCAATGCTCTTTGTGCCAAATTTCCATGACCAACCTCACGACGAGAAGTTCCTCTTAATGGACGCGCTTCACCGGTTGAAAATGGTGGGAAATTATAATGTAAGAAGAATTTTTCATCGTATTGTGAAATCACGCTGTCTACCATATTGGCATCTTTGGAAGAACCAAGCGTCAAAGCAGTCAATGACTGGGTTTCTCCTCGTGTAAATACTGCAGAACCATGTGTTCCTGGCAGATAGTCCACTTCACACCAAATCGGTCTGATTTCTTTCGGGTTACGACCATCTAGACGAACTTGTTCGTTCAAAATCATCTGACGCATCGCTTCTTTTTCCACATCGTGGTAATATACTTTTACAAATGGCGTAACGCGGGCCAATTCTTCTTCATCACCTTCATATTGTGCTAAAAATTCATCCAAAACGGCTTTGAATTTCTCTCCTCTTTCTTCTTTTGCAGAAGGAGATTTGGCAACGTCATATACTTTTTGGTAACATTCTGCCCATACTTTTTCACGGATTATTTCATCGTGATCTTCATGGCTATATTCTCTTTTCGGCGCAGATTTCCCGACTTTCTCGGCCAATCTTTCTTGCGCTTCTATTTGTTTTTTGATTTCTTCGTGTGCAAAACTGATCGCTTCGAGCATTTCCTCTTCCGTGATCTCTTTCATTTCACCTTCTACCATCACGATAGAAGATTTCGTAGCACCGACCACGATATCCAATTCGACTTCTGCCAATTGTTTGTAGTTGGGATTGATGGACAATTCTCCATTGATACGCACGACACGTACTTCAGACATCGGTCCGTTAAACGGAATGTCAGTAATGGCGATTGCCGCAGAAGCAGCAAGTCCGGCTAAATCGTCCGGAATAGACTGTCCGTCATAAGAAATAAGTGAAATCATCACTTGAACTTCCGCATGAAAATCCTCCGGAAACAAAGGTCTCAAAACGCGGTCTACCAAACGCATGGTCAAAATTTCTTGGTCAGAAGGTCTTGCTTCTCTACGGAAAAAATTCCCCGGAATCTTTCCTCCTGCATAAAATTTCTCTCTATAATCTACTGTCAAAGGTAAAAAGTCAACACCAGGGTTGGCTTCTTTGTTGGCAACTACGGTGGCAAGAAGCATCGTACCGCCCATTTTTACAACAACGGAACCGTCAGCTTGTTTGGCTAACTTTCCCGTTTCAATCGTGATTTCCCGGCCATCTGCCAGTGTAATCGTTTCTGTGATTGCTTGTGGAATCATCGTCTAATGTTTTTAATTCGTCTGTGTGAAGCCGTTTGCTTCACGGTTATTTATAGTCTTTCTATAATTTTCATTTCAGGTTTCAAGTTCAAGGTTTCAAGTTTGAAATTGAAACTTCTAAAAAACAAAAAAGGCAATCTTGCAATTGCCCTTTTTTCTGTTGTTGTTTTGAATTATTTACGAAGACCAAGCTCGGCGATGATCGCACGATATCTTTCGATGTCTTTGTTTTTCAAATAATCCAATAAACTTTTTCTTTTACCTACGAGCGCAACCAATGCTTTTTCCGTAGCAAAATCTTTACGATTTCTTTTCAAATGCTCCGTCAAATGGTTGATTCTGAAGGTAAATAAGGCAACTTGGCCTTCGGCAGAACCGGTATCTGTTGTAGATTTACCGTGTTTTGCAAAAATTTCTTGTTTTTTTTCTGTTGTCAAATACATTCCAATATTGTTTTAAATGATTATTATGTATGCGGCTGCAAATGTACAATTATTTCGCAAAGTAGAAAAACTTTGTGGTGTTTTGAATTATTTCGGTTTCGATTGGGTAATTTTGCTAAATGAATTTATTTAGGCGAATCCTATTTATTAGTATTATTCTAGTACTGATTAATTGTAAAAAAAATAAGTCCGATTGGATTATTGGTAAATGGCAAATTTATGACTGTGAAATTAATCCATTTTCACATGGTTCTATGTGTACCGACACATTAAGAATAAATTCTGTATTTGAATTTAAATCAAATGAAAAATTAAAAATTTATCCATATAAAAATGGTCTTTCTGATTGTTTAAATGAACAAGCATACAAACTTAAATCGGATTCGATAATTGAATTTTTAGATTACGATTACTATTATAGTTATAATATACATAAAATTAGTGATGACTCTATTTATTTTATAAGTCACAATACTCCTAATCCTGTCGTAATGAATATTGAATATGACCCTAATCAACATGATGAATTTGTGGATAATTTTAATAAAATACTTGAAAACGGATACAAAATTTATTTAAAAAGAATAAAATGAAAAAGAATCCTGCGATGATCGGTTTATTGGTGACCATCGGAATTATTATCCTTTCCTTTGGTATTTACAAATTCTTTTTGGAAAAAAAAGACAGTTATCTGATCACCAATCCTTCTGACGAAATATTAAAAGTCCAATTGGATGAAAAGACGTATTCTATCGCACCCAAACAAACTACGGAAATCCAAATGGACGGCGGAAAACATAGTTTAAAGTTCAATTACAATGGAAAAAGCGTCGATACCATCATTAACGTAACCCGTTTCAATGCGATTATCAATCCAACTCGCGCAGATTATTATGTATTTCTACGGCCTTATGGCGCCGGAAGAAACCGAGATTCCTTGTTTACTTCCCAAACGATCACCATCGATGAAAAAATTTATCATGGAAACATCAAACATTTCAACGAAATTTACATCCAAGATTTCTATTATAATCTGGATCAGAATTACCCTAAAATCTTTTTGAAAAAAGGCGTTCCGACCGATTTATCCAAAATATTTTCCAAAGACGATTTCAAACAATTTTATTTTGAGAATTATGAGTAATGTTGGATGATGGATGATGGATGACTAACAACAGATAGTGAATTCACGTAAATTATCATCTACATAAATCAGTCAAATGGAGAAAATAATCAAAAAAATTACTTCCTACATCCCACACCCAACTTCGCACAAAATATTTAACTTTGCAAACTTATGAGTAATGTAAAACCCTATTCGGATTCAGATTTAACCAAAAAGCAACAAGTCGAACAGATGTTTGACAATATTTCAGGAAAATATGACTTGTTGAACCGCATTTTATCGATGGGAATTGACGTAAGTTGGCGCAAAAAAGTGGTAAAATCGGTCAAAAAAGAAAACCCAAAAACCATTTTGGATATCGCCACCGGAACGGGAGATTTGGCGATTGCGATGGCAAAAGCAACCGATGCCAAAATCACCGGATTTGATCTTTCTGCTGGTATGTTGGAAGTCGGTCGTAAAAAAGTGAAAGAGCAAAATCTGGAAAACCGCATCGAAATGATCCAAGGAGACGCAGAGAAAATGCCATTTGCAGACAATTCCTTTGATGTAATTACGGTTGCATTTGGCGTTCGGAATTTTGAGAATTTAAAAAAGGGATTGGACGACATTTACAGGGTTTTAAAACCGGGCGGAAAATTCATCATCTTAGAATTCTCACAGCCGGAAGCCGTTCCCATGAAACAATTGTACACATTTTATTCGCGATATGTCCTGCCAAAAATCGGTAAAAAAATATCCAAAGACCAAAGCGCATACACCTATCTACCTGACTCTGTAAAAGCATTTCCATATGGAGATGAAATGAAGAAAATTTTAAAAAATTCAAATTTTGTAGAACCTTACGATAAAAAACTTACTTTTGGAATCGCAAGCATTTACGAGAGCTTAAAATAAAACACAGAAATTTTCGTTAAGGAAAGGGTAAGAATTCAGCAGTTTTGAAAAATCCATTTTCAACCGCAAATCAAACTGACCTAAATGAAAAAACTAGAACAGAACAGATGAGAAATTTTTTGGCAATACTCCTTTTTTCATTGATGGTCAATTCATTTGGCCAATTTCGTCCCAACAACGATAAAACTTGGCATCGCGAGGATTTTGATGAAAAACCTTTTAGCTGGGGATACTTTTTGGGAACCAATTTGATGTCCTTCAAAGTAACGCCGGGCGACAATGGTCTGAACCAACAAGGGATGATTTATTTGCGACAAGAAAATAAAATGGGATTTTCTGTCGGTTTAATGGGAAAAATGAAATTGCATGAATATTTGGATCTAAAATTAGAACCAGGTGTTCATTTTGCTGAAAGAAATTTATATTTCGGTAACATTTCCTCTGAAGTCGATAGCGTTCGTGAAGTAAAATCTACCTACATCGACATTCCTTTGCTTTTGAAAGTCCATGGTGATCGTTGGGTCAACACAAGACCTTATCTACAAGCTGGTGTCGGATACATGGTCAATCTTCAATCCAATGAAAAGAAAGAGGAAGACAACCAAGATGCCATGTTCCGGATGAAAACCCATAACGTCAACTGGCAAGCAGAGTTAGGTGTTGAAATCTATTTCAAAAAGTTCAAATTAACGCCGGCTTTAAAAGGAATTTTCCTATTCAACAACGAATTGGTTCAGGACAATCCCGACACACCTCCACAATGGGCAGGATCGCTTAAATCGCTTTCTACAAGAGGCGTTTTCTTCTCCTTAAAATTCGAATAAATCATTCTATACATACAAATTAGGAAGTCGATTTTTAAATCGGCTTTTTTTATATTTCAAATTTTCTTTTAAAAAATTTCGTTTTTTTCAAGAATTAATTACATTTGCCTAACAATCATCAGGAAATGAACAATTTATTTAACACATTTTTTTATTACTTCTTTTGGACAAGCGTTCAGAAGCGGGTAATCTATGTGATGAAATAAATCAAAACCATAAACGAAATCACAGTCCCGCTCAAAAGGCGGGACTTTTTTTATACTTAAAACGCATGAAAATAGCCATTCAAGGAACTTTAGGATCTTACCACCATCAAGCTGCAATTGAATTTTTCACCAATCAAAACTTGGACTTAAACAAATTGGACAGCTTCTCAAAAGTAGCCAAATCGATTCATACAGAAGAGTCAGAATTCGGGATTATGGCCATAGAAAACTCCATCGCTGGAACGCTATTGCCCAATTACCGCTTGATCACCCGATACAATTTGAAAATCGTAGGTGAAGTATATTTGCCCATTCACCATCAATTCATGGTGCATCCAGAAGCTGATTGGGAAAGCATTACAGAAGTTCATTCGCATCCCATGGCGCTTTTACAGTGTGACAAATTTTTAGAGAAAAACAGCCATTTCAAAATATTTGAATCCTCTGACACCGCTTCTACTGCTAAATTGATTGCTGATAAAAATTTAAAAAACATCGGCGCAATCGCCTCCAAACTTTCAGCTGAAATATATGGATTAAAAATCCTACAACCCGATATCCAAAATATTTACAAGAATTCCACCCGATTCTTTGTGTTGAAAAAAAATGCTTCAGCACCCGATTCCTTTTCAAAAGTCTCACTCAAATTTTCCACTTCTCATGAAAAAGGAGCTTTGGTCAATGTTTTAAATGAAATTTCCAATTTGGACATCAACATGAAAAAAATTCAATCCGTACCTATCGTGGACGAACCTTGGCAATACGCTTTTCATGTCGATTTAGAATTGGATTTTGATCGAAAATTGGAATTATTACTTGAAAGAATTCGACCCAAAACCACATCCCTTGAAATTTTAGGATGCTATCAAAATGCTGTCGACCCAATCGTGGATGTTAAAGCCTACCCCACCAGCCTTGAAACCATTAATTAATTGAATAAAATCGTAAATTTGTAAACTCATGAGTCAGAAATTAAACTGGATAAAAGAATTCGACAAACCACTTGCCATCGCTGGTCCTTGTAGTGCCGAAAGCGAAAAGCAGATGATGGAAATCGCAGAACAATTGAACAAAGATTATGTTCAAGTTTTCCGCGCCGGGATCTGGAAACCACGCACCAAACCCAATTGTTTTGAAGGCGTAGGAGCCATCGGACTAAATTGGTTAAAAAAAGTCAAAGACGAATTCGGATTTAAAATCGCAACTGAAGTTGCCAATGCCAGTCATGTGAAATTGGCACTGGAATATGATGTTGATTATCTATGGATCGGGGCGCGTTCTACGGTAAATCCATTTACCGTTCAGGAAATTGCAGAAGCCTTACGAGATACCAAAAAAGTAGTTTTGGTTAAAAATCCGGTCAATCCCGATTTGGAACTCTGGATGGGAGCCATCGAACGGCTTCAACAACAAAATATCCAAAACCTCGGCGCCATCCATCGTGGGTTTTCAACTTATAAAAAAACAAAATACCGTAACAACCCACAATGGCAAATCGCTCTCGACTTTATGAATAAAATGCCGGAAATCCCTATGGTTTGTGATCCATCTCATATTTGCGGAAACAGAGAAGGGATTTTTGATGTTTCTCAACAGGCCTATAATTTTGAATACGATGGTTTGATGATCGAATCCCATCATCAACCTGACGAAGCTTGGAGCGATGCCAAACAACAAATCACACCAGATAGATTATTGGAAATTCTTCGAAAAATAGAATTGCGCAAAAGCGATGACGAAGATGCCTTCTACCATTCCAAAATCAATCACCTTAGAAATGAAATCGATGAAACCGATCAGGGAATTCTAGAAACCATTGCGCAGCGCATGAAAATTGCATCCCAAATCGGTGAATTAAAAAAAGAGCATAACGTAGCGGTTTTTCAACCGGATAGATGGAAACAAATTAAAGACAATTCAGTCCAACAAGGAGAAAAACTTGGATTATCAGAAGAATTCATCGACAAATTGGTACGTGCCATCCATCAAGAATCCATTTCACATCAAAATCAAATCATGAACAAAGAAAATTCGAATTAATTTCCATGAACGGACGCGTGATCAAATCAACGGGAAGTTGGTACATTTTACAAACCGAATCGGGCGAAATAGTGAAAGCACGGATCAGGGGAAAGTTCAGGTTGGACAACATCCGACATACCAATCCGGTTGCTGTCGGTGATTTTGTCGACTTTGAGACCGACAAAGACTGTTTGGGAATCATTACCAAAATCCATGAGCGGAAAAATTACATCATTCGTCGTTCCGTGAATTTATCTAAAAAATCACACATCATCGCATCCAACATCGACAAAGCATTTTTGGTAGTCACAATTGACAATCCAAAAACCTCTTTTGGCTTCATCGACAGATTTTTGGTTACAGCAGAAGCTTACCATATTCCTGTTGTTTTGTTGATCAACAAAATGGATGCTTATGATGAAGATTTAAAAGAAGAAGTGAAATATTATCGGTATTTATATGAAGCGATCGGTTATAAAACGATGGAGATTTCCTCTAAAACGGGTTTAGGTTTGGACGAATTACAATCAGAACTCAAGGACATCACCAGCTTGATTGCCGGTCATTCCGGTGTTGGGAAATCCACATTGATGAATGTTTTGAATCCGGAATTGAATTTAAAAACTTCCGTCGTTTCTGATTTTAACCAAAAAGGCCAACATACAACCACTTTTGCCGAAATGTATGAATGGCCGTTTGGCGGATACTGCATCGACACGCCGGGCATCAAAGAATTTGGTTTGGTGGAAATGGAAAAAGAAGAAATCCAGCAGTATTTTCCGGAAATATTTGAACGAAAGGGCGAATGCAAATTTGACAATTGTTTGCATCTGAACGAACCCAAATGCGCAATCATCGAAGCTGTTGAAAATGGAGAAATCGCACCGAGCCGATATGATAATTACCTCGGCTTTCTAGAAGAAATTGAAGAAGAAGAATATTAAAATAACCACCAAATAGTAATTCGTAAACCAAATGAGAGTTGTCATCCAAAGAGTGAAACACGCAAATGTGACGGTTGATAAAAAAATCGTCGGAGAAATAGGCGTTGGGTTGTTGGTTTTAGTTGGATTTGAACAAGCTGATGCTGAGGATGATTTTGAATGGATGGCTAACAAATTGATCCAGCTTAGGATTTTCCACGATGAAGATGGCGTAATGAATGTTTCGGTTCAGGACATCAACGGCCAAATTTTGGTGGTGAGTCAATTTACACTTCATGCATTGACCAAAAAAGGAAATCGGCCATCATACATCCTTTCTTCTCCACCTGATTTGGCCAAAAATCAGTATGAAAATTTTGTTAAAATTTTGCAAAATAAATATATTAGTCCAATTCAAACAGGTGAATTTGGTGCCGACATGAAAGTTGAATTGATCAACGACGGCCCGGTTACCATCTGTATGGACTCAAAAAATAAAGCATAACACTTAGAATCAAACTTTTACAACGTGAACCGTTTCCTCCTACTAATTTTCATTTGCGTTTTTCCAATTCTCAATGCCCAAAACTTTTCAGCGCAAAACATTTCAGATGAATTAAAAAAAGACGCTTATGCAGTCATCCGAAATGAATCAATTCATATCCGATTTGAATCCATCCATAAAATCGTTTATTCAAAAGAATTGGTCATAACCGTATTTAACAAAGCCGGAGACGCCTTTGCGACTGCCTATCAAATGTATGAACCGAGTCTGAAGATTCATTCGCTTGAAGCAGTTTATTACAATGCCAATGGAAAAGAAATCAAAAAGTTCAAAACCAAAGATTTCTCTGATCAGTCTTATATTTCCAATGGACAAATGTACACAGACACAAGGGTCAAATACCTGAACTACACTCCGGTAACTTATCCATACACGCTGCATTTTAAATCCAATTACACCAATTCTGACACTTATTTGGAAACATGGATGCCGATTAAACATCCAAATCTTGCCATCGAAAAATCTTCTTTTACACTAGAGAACAACGCCAATGTGAAAGTGCTCTCAAAAGAATTGAATTTGGAAGCATTTAAAATCCCTACTCAAAACAACGAACAGTCAATCATCACCTATGAAATCAATAATGAAATAGCGTTTCAGGAAGAAGAATTGATGCCGAGCTTAAAATATCTTTTTCCTTATGTCGCATTTTCAACTTCCGAATTTGTAATCGACGGTGTGAAAGGCAGTTTCACCAATTGGAATGAATTGGGCATTTGGTACAATACTTTGCTAAAAGGAACAAATGATTTAAAACCTGCTCAAAAAGCATTTTTTCAAGATTTGGTGAAAGACGCAACCTCTGACAAAGAAAAAGTGCAGATTGTGTATAAATTTCTACAAAATAAAACGAGGTACATCGGCGTACAACTCGGGATAGGAGGACTCAAACCCTATCCGGCTTCTTATGTAGAGAACAAAAGTTATGGCGACTGCAAAGCGCTGACCAATTATTTACAATCCATGCTGGAAGCCGTCGGAATTCCATCCTATTACACCGTTATAGAATCTGGACCAAGAGAGGATTTCTTTACAGATTTCGCAAGTCTCGAACAAGGAAACCACGTCATCCTCTACGTTCCGCTGGAAGAAGAAGAAATTTGGTTGGAAGCAACGAGCCAAACTACTGCTTTTAATTATTTGGGGAAATTTACGGATAATAGAATGGCGTTGATCATCACACCAGACGGTGCCGAAATCAAAAAAACCCAAGCCTTTCCTACCGAACAAAACTTAGAATTGATAAAAGGTGTGGGGATTATTTCAGCTGATGGGAAATTGAAAACAGATATACAATATGAAGTTTCCGGTTTGCAATACGACAATATTTACCGACTTCATTTTGAAACGGAAAAAGAACAAAAGAAAATTCTGCAAAATATTTGGAATAACCTTCCAAATTTGACCATCAACCAACATAAGATAGAAAATGATTGGGAAAATGCAAGATTTAAAATGAAGGTCAATTTGGAATCGGGACAATTTGCTAAAAACTACGGCAACAGCATGACTTTAAATATTTTACCAATCGGTGGAATGGCGACCAATCTCAAAAAAATGAATGACCGCCAACATCCTTTTGAGATCAGATTTGGGTATACAGACCAAAGTGAATTTGAATTTCAACTTCCTTCCGGATACAAAATGAGCGAAAAATTTCAACCCATTTTATTTGCGGACGAATTTGGCACCTATCTCTTATCGGCCGAAGAAAAAGAAAACGGAAAACTATCTGTCAATCGGAAATTGATCATCAAAGACGGAACTTATCCAAAAGAAAAATTCAATGATTACGTAGAATTTCGAAGAAAAATATCGTCATTTGATAATGCGAAAATTTTAATAGAAAAAATATAAAACCCAATACCACAAATGAAAACTACATTTATTTTTCTCCTCTCCATTTTTACCATTCATGGCTTTTCCCAAGATTTTAAATATGGGAAAGTAAGTGTCGAAGAATTAAAAAAAGAAAAAAGCATGATCGACGCTGATGCGGCAGGAGAAATTCTGTATGAAAAAGCTGAGATAAGGCTTGAGCTTTCCACAACTGAAAATCGATTTTACATCACAGAAGAAGTGGAAGGTCGTATAAAAGTTTACGATAAAGACAATTTGAGCAGCCGATTTTTAAATAAAAAAGTTCGGGTATATTCTCCTAATTCTACTCGTGAAAAAATCACCAGTTTCAAAGGTTCAACTTATAATCTCGAAAACGGAAAAGCTGTAGAAACCAAAGTAAAAGGATCAGATATATTCAAAGAAAAGGAAAACAAATACTACGAATCAGAAAAATTTGCATTTCCAAATGTCCAAAATGGATCTGTCCTCGAATACAAATACACCGTGGTTTCTCCTTTTTATCAAGAAATCGACAGATGGTATTTCCAACAAGAAATTCCGATTGAATATAGTGAATTCACTTTCATCAGACCGGAGTTCTTTGTGTACAGTCCAGATGAAAGAGGAGGTTTACGAGGAAAAGTAAACCAAACTCGAAAGGCTGCTATGGGGATGAATTTCCATAATACGATTACGGAATATGTATTTCAAAATGTAAAACCACTTAGAAAAGAACCTTTTGTTTTCAATTTAAATAATTTAAAATCCTCCATCAGGTTTGAATTGATGAAATTTGAACACCCGGGATTCCTCACAGAGAATTATTCGACCACTTGGGTAGCAATTGGGAAAGATTTGATGAATCACAGTGAATTTGGTGGACAATTAAAAGGCAATGGTTTTCTAGATGAAACCGTAGAAAACATCACTTCCGGATTGACTTCTCCAAAAGAAAAAATGCAAGCGATTTTCAATTTTGTAAAATCCAATTATTCATGGAACAATTATTCGGGATTGGGCAGTGACACCGGAGTAAAAAGTACTTTTAAAGACAAAACCGGAAATGTAGCCGATCTAAATCTCATGCTCGTCTCCATGTTACAAAAAGCTGGACTAAACGCCAATCCTGTCGTCTTAAGTACCGTTCAGAATTTAATGGTCAACTATACCTTCCCTTCAGTTACCAGTTTGGATTTCGTAATTGCCGCTGTTGAAATCAACAATGGATTGTATCTGATGGATGCAACTGAAAAGTACAGCGATATCAATATGTTACCATTACGCGACCTCAATCATCGTGGCTTCCGAATCATGGACAACGGAACAGTTCAGGAAATTCAATTGACCAATTATGCACTAAGTACAGAAAAAGAAGTAATCAATGTTTCTTTGTCTGAAGATGGAAAAGTTTCGGGCGTATTTACTGAAACGAAAGACAAGTATTTTGCGATGACCGATAAAATGAGTCAAGTAGAAGACCCGAAAGGATTTGATAAAAATTATTTGGAACAATTTAATTTCGATGTTGAGCAATACAAAATTGATGAAAATGCTGAGAAAGGCCTTTTACGCTATTCTTTCAAATTCACAGACATTCCTGTTGGAGAATCCATCTCCAACAAACTGATCCTCAACCCTATGCTTTTCACCCAATTAAAAGAAAGTTCATTTACCCAAGACAACAGGAATTATCCTTTGGAGTTTGGTTCTTTAATTTCTAAATCGAAAATCATCAAAATCAAAATTCCAGAAGGTTATAAAGTAGAATCCTTACCTTCAGAAAAACAATTTGTAGTGGATGGAAATGTAGCCGGATATGTGTATAAAATCGAAGAAAAAGACGGACATATCATTTTAAATTCCGTTTATGAAATTGCGCACAGTGTTTTACCTGCCAATTATTATGGACTGATGAAAGATTTTGAAAGCAAACAAATCAATGCCGAAAGTCAGGAAATCGTATTGGTCAAAATATAATAAAATGAGTATAAAAGCAGCACAAAAAGAAGTAGATGATTGGATCCAAAACCATGGCGTTCGTTATTTTAACGAATTGACCAATATGGCCCAACTTACCGAAGAAGTAGGTGAAGTTGCCAGGATAATCGCACGCCGATATGGTGAACAATCAGAAAAAGAGTCCGATAAACAGAAAGATTTGGGAGAAGAACTCGCCGATGTGCTTTTTGTCGTTTTGTGTTTGGCCAACCAAACAGGCGTAGATTTGGAGACTGCTTTTCAAAAAAAATTGGAAATCAAAACCAAACGCGACCACGATCGTCATCAGAACAATGATAAATTGAAGTCATAAAAATTGGGTAGTTTAGTATTAAATAACAATAAAAAGGATATTTCAGGAGAAATATCGATCAGCGGTTCCAAAAGCGAAAACAATCGTTTGTTGATTTTAAATGCGCTATTTGGAAACCCAATTCAACTGAAAAACCTATCCAATTCAGAAGATTCGGAATTGTTGCAAAAAGCCTTAAAATCAACTTCCGAGACCATCGACATTCATCATGCCGGAACAGCGATGCGTTTTTTGACGGCTTTTTATTCTATTCAAGAAGGAAAAGAAGTTTTGTTAACCGGTTCTGAAAGGATGAAAGAACGTCCTATCGGTGTTTTGGTGGAAGCTTTGCGGTCTTTAGGAGCTGACATTTATTTTGTAGAAAAGGAAGGATTTCCACCGTTGAAAATAGTTGGGAAAAAACTTGAAAAAGATTTTGTCGAATTAAATGCAAACGTCAGCAGCCAATTCATCACGGCGCTCATGCTCATCGCGCCTAAGTTGTCCAATGGTTTAAAAATCAAATTGAACGGAAAAATCACTTCTCTTCCCTATTTGGAAATGACGATTCAGATGATGAATCAAGTTGGTTTGAAAGCGGAAAGGATAGAAAATGAGATTCAAATTTACCCTGTTGAAAACATCAAAAATCAGGAATTTACGGTAGAGTCAGATTGGAGTTCTGTTTCTTATTTTTATTCGATTGCTGCACTTTCAAATTCGGCAGATTTAAAAATCAATTCTTTTAAAACGGAAAGTTTACAAGGCGATGCGAAATTGATAGAAATATACCGGAATCATTTCGGTGTAGCAACCGATTTTAGTCAAAATCAAATTCGACTTAAAAAAATCGAAAAATTCAATCCCGAGCATTTCGAAATAAATTTAAACGATACGCCGGACATCGCCCAAACCATTGCTGTAACCTGTGCCGGACTGAAAGTTAAATGCAAATTGACAGGATTGGAAACTTTAAAAGTAAAAGAAACTGACCGTTTGGTTGCTTTACAAAATGAATTGTTCAAAATAGGTGCGGTTACGGAAATAACGGAAAATTCGTTAGAAATCATTTACTTTATTCCTCCGGAAAAACTCCCCAAAATCAAAACTTACAATGACCATCGGATGGCGATGAGTTTTGCGGCTTTTGCGATGGTACAAAATTTAGAAATTGAAAATCCGGAAGTTGTGGTAAAATCTTACCCTGATTTTTGGAAAGACATTGAAAAAATCGGAATTACTTCTATAGCTAAATAAAAAAACCTTAGGATTTCGCCTAAGGTTTATTTCTAATATGATGCTTATCAGAATGTCACTTTTCCGGTATCACCTCCTTTTTTGGCGGTAAAGCTTTTACGCACACCATTTACATCAAAAGTAACCAAGTTTTGTTGATCTGAAAAACTATTGATCAGCATGGAATTTCTAATCTCTATCTCATTGATATTGTTTACATTATCCGCTTTTAAATACAAACGAGTTGATTTATCGTTGGTTTGAGAGCCTACATAAGTTAAAGCAACAGGGCTTCCGTTCACTTTCACGACCAAATTTGAATTGGTATAGGATTTTGCTTTACTGTCAAAACTGGCTTTGTTGCTAACACTTGCTCCTACTGCTGTTTCCAAATCAGCGGTAAAAAATTTTGCAGTAAGTTTCAACGAATTGTTCTCATACTCTACTTTTGTTGTTGAAGCATGAAAGTCCTGCATGAAAGCAGTTGAAATTAAAGCAGTAGCAAACAATACCAGTATGAACTTTAAATTTTTCATAATATATAATTTACGTATCCAAACGTTTTACAAAGTCAATGCCAAATCATTTAAAGAATTGTTAAATCCTAAATTACCGCAATATATTGAAAATTTTTATGGTGTTAAAAACTTGTTGCCGATTCCGTCTTTAATCAATTGACTTAAAACATGCTTACCTCTAGATCTGATTGCTGGAGAAGAATTGGGCTTTTCCAATACAAATTGGATAGTAGTAAACAATTCCGGTTTGAGTTCCGGATGATGCGTGGTGATTTTATATAAAACGGTCATGGCAAATGCGCGAATAGCAATTTCCTCTTTAGGATCACTTAGAAATTCGCAGACCTTATCGTAAACTTTTCCTCTTTCCTTTTTCGGTACTTCCGTAAATTGAAATATACGCAAGATATTTCGTTTCAAAGCACCTTTTAAATCGGGAATGAAAAGATGCTTGATCAATTTTGGGATATAAGGTTGAATGAATTCCAGATTCTGATCAAAACTCAGGGAAACAACATGTGCCGCTCTTTGCGGCACACGATAGTCTTTGGTTTCCATAAAAAAGCAATCCATCAATTCACTGAATTTTTCTTTATCATCACCTATATAGGCGATTATTTTCAGAGAATTTTCTTTGCTATGGGTTCTTTCTAATTCTTGAAAGATATTCATTTAGAATGGTAAATCATCCGGCTCTGAGGATGAAGAAACATCATTAGTCACAGGAGGTAAATCTGCGTATTGGTTCATGGCAGGTGCAGCTGCTCCGGCCTTTTCCAAACGCCATCCAGAAATGCTATTAAAATATTTGGCAACACCTTCCGGGTTGATCCATTCTCTTCCTCTGATGTTGATAGAGATTTTCACTTCATCACCTGGTGTCACCTGACTTAAAAGGTCAATTTTGTCTTGTGTAAATTCGATCAAAATATCTTGAGGATATTGTTCCTGAGTTGTAATTACGATTTCTTTTTTACGAAATCCGCTGCTAAAGGTCTGTTCGTCAAAAATCTTTTTAATTCTTCCGCTTAGTTCCATTGTTCGTATTTTTTACAAAAGTAAGGGAATAAAAGGGAAGGGAAAAAACAGAAAAATAAAATTTGTCAACAAAGATTTTAATGTATATTTGCAACCCGATTCAACAAATACCTGCGGGCGTGGTGGAATTGGTAGACACGCCAGACTTAGGATCTGGTGCCGCAAGGTGTGGGAGTTCGAGTCTCCCCGCCCGCACTTAAAAGCAGTAAGTTTCTTTACTGCTTTTTTTTTTATAATTTTTCTTCATCTTACATATCTTACTTCCAAAATTCATACATTAGAATTCTAAATTATTTGCATTTATGGATTTTATTGATTATTACAAAACCTTAGGGGTTGATAAATCTTCAAGTCCGGACGACATCAAAAAAGCTTATCGGAAATTGGCGCGAAAGTATCATCCCGATTTGAATCCCAACGATAAAGAAGCGGAAAAGAAATTCAAAGAGATCAACGAAGCCAACGAAGTGCTTAGCCATCCTGAAAATCGAAAAAAATATGACCAGTATGGAAAAGATTGGCAACATGCAGAAGCCTTTGAAAAAGCCCGAACCCAACAATACCAACAGCAATCTGAGAGACAATCTTACTCCAATCAAAGCGGAGATTTTGGTGGTTTTGAAGGCGGGGATTATTCGGACTTTTTTGAATCAATGTTTGGCAGTGCTCAATCGTATGGAAGACGTAGCAGAACAACCAAATACAAGGGAGAAGATTTCTATGCCGAAATGCAAATCGACATTCGTGAAGCCTTTTCAACCCATAAAAAAACATTCCATTTTAAAGGTAAGGACATTCGCATAACCATTCCAGCAGGAATTACAGATGGAAAAGAAATAAAGTTGAAAGGCTATGGTGGTCAAGGTGTAAACGGTGGGCCAAATGGGGATTTGTATATTAAATTCTCTATAATAAATTCAACAGATTTTAAACGTTTGGGAGATGATTTGTATAAAACGGTAGATGTCGATTTGTATACAGCCTTACTTGGTGGTGAACTGATCATCGATACATTTGATGGAAAAGCCAAACTACCGATAAAACCGGAATCGGAAAATGGAACAAAAGTCAGACTAAAAGGGAAAGGTTTCCCTGTTTATAAAAAGGAAGGTGAATTTGGGAATTTGATTTTGACATTAAATGTTAAAATGCCAAAAAACCTTAGTGAAAAAGAAAAAGAATTGATTAAAGAACTCTCAAAACTCCGTAACAAATGAAAATCGAAAAATTAATACACATACATGATCTTTGTAAATTCTATGAGGTAGAAAGCTCTTTTTTTGAGCAAGTCGAAAGTTATGGACTTATAAAGATTGTGATTATTTCAAATGAAAAATACGTGCATCCAAAACAGTTAAAAAATTGGGAGAAAATTATCCATCTGCACCAGGATTTGAATGTGAATATGGAAGGAATTGATGTGATTTTTAATCTGATGAAACGAATCCAATTATTGGAAAATGAATTGGAAGTAAAAAGAAAACATTTGATTTTTTTAGAAGATTAATCCAAATTCCATTTTTCAAAAAAACTCCTCGTTCTATAAACGAGGAGTTGAAATTTTATAATTATTAAACAAAAGAGATTATTTCTTCACCACTTTCACGGTTTGCATCCCTTTTTCTGTTTTAATTTGTGCGATATAAACTCCAGCTTTTAATGCCGACACATTTAGGGTTGTTGATTTTGAATTCAATTTAATATTTTGAACCAATTGTCCGGAAACACTAAAGATTTTCACTTCTTGGATGTTTGCATCAGCCGAAATATGCATTTGGTTGACAATCGGATTTGGATAAACTTGAACTTTCACCTGATTCAAATCGTTTACGCCTGCAGTTTCCGGTACCAAAACAAAATTATCAATTCCGGCTGCGCTATGAGGAGCAGTGGTTGAAATTTTTACAGCGATAAATTTAGCATCAGCAGTTAACGAAATAGGCAATTGAATCGATTGCGCATCATTTGTCAATGCAACCGGCTCGCTAATCGCAACATATGTAGAGGCATCAGTTGCAGACGTCAAGGTTCCGACTTCTACCGCAACACCTTCTGTTTGCGAACCGTCCATAGAAATTGTCATCGCATCAAAGGTTAAGTTGCAATCACCTGCTACGACTTCTGGAGAAATCAAAAACATATTGATGTTTGGGCTGCTGAAACTATAAAAAGTTACGTTATGATCACCATAGATCATTCCACCATTTCCAATCGTCGACCAACACTCACCAATTCCCATCACTCCACTAAACGGATCTCCTTCCCATGTGTCAAAATTTTCGTTGATAGCCGATACAGGATCGCATTGTGCCGATGCAAAAACCGCTACAAAAATCATTACCAGAGACAATAAACCTTTTTTCATTATTTTATTTTATTAATTAAACACTTGATATAAATCACGCTGCAAATATAATTTTAATTTGGATTAAGTCTAAATTAATTTTTATTTTTGCATCGATTTCTAATAAAAATCATATTTCGGGACAGAAGCATTTCCGTCCGATTTTTAAAATAAATTTCAAAGCGATGAAAAAGTTCGGATGGTGTTTAATCTTCATAATTTCGTTTACCCAATTTGGATTGGCACAGGAAGCAGAAGTGATTGATACGACCCAAGTGGTAGATTTAACGGATGTGGTGATTACGGGTCAATACTCGGCTCAATCCGTAAATAAATCGCTGTATCATGTGGAAGTGATTTCGGCAGAAGACATAAAAAATCAAGCTGGAAATACCGTTGCCGACGTTTTGAATCAAAATCTCAATATCCAGATTACGCCAAGTGCCGATTCGGGGGATTCGACCGTCGAAATGATTGGTTTAGATGGTGCTTATGTAAAAGTATTGGTCGACAATATTCCGTTGGTTGGGGATTCCGGAATGGGAAACAACATCGATTTGACCAAAATAAATTTGGATAATGTAGAGCGAATCGAAATCGTGAAAGGTGCAATGGGCGTAGATTATGGCGATAATGCTCTGGCAGGAGTCATCAACATCGTCACAAAAAAGAACATCAAAACCGATTGGAAAATCAGCATGATGGTACAGGAAGAAACTGTGGGGAATGAATACGATTGGTACGAGAACAGTGGTGTTTCAAAAGGAAAGGGAAGACATATTCAAGCTTTGGAAGTTGGTAAAAAAATAAACGATAATTGGTATGCTTCCGTAGGTCTGAACCGAAATGATTTTCAAGGATTTTGGGGCGAGAAAAAAGGAAGAAAACATTTTGAACAGGATGGTTTAAGAGGATATGAATGGTTACCAAAAGAACAATGGAATGCAAACGCAATCCTTCGTTATCATTCAAAAAATTTCAGTATTTTTTACAAAGCGAGCTATTTATTTGAGGAAATCCATTATTATAATCCTTTGCTAAATCCACAGCTCTTCCCGGGCGGAGAGCGAACTCTTTATGCTTCTGATGTCGATTATTATACTTCCCGGTGGAGTCACCATCTAAATATCGACGCCAAATTATTTGATAAAATCCGCTATAACGGAGACTTTTCCTACCAAACGCAGGAGCGTAAATTTGAAAGTTATGTCTATGATGTTCCGGCACGTAATGAAATTTCACGGGATGATGAAAATGTGTATTTGTCCACCAAAACTTATTATTCGAGAGGAACGTTTAGTAATTTTCTAAACCGAAAACTATTTGATTTCCAAGTAGGTTATGAATTGGATCATGCCAATGGATTTGCCAATAATGCTGCAACCGAATTTGGTTTTGAAAATCAAGGAAATATCGACAGAGAATTGGGCACTTACGCCGGATTTGCTTCGGCAGAAATAAACACCCATGCAGGTTTATCACTTAGACCCGGGTTCAGGGCGAGTTTTAACAACCGTTTTAATCCACAATACAGTTTTTCCTTAAATTCTAAATTTGACTTGAATCGAAATTCAAATCTGCGTGCCGTAATTGGAACCGCAAACCGCTATCCAAATTTCACGGAACTTTACACTCACGTCGTGGACAGCAATCACGACATACGCGGAGATGAAAATTTAAATCCGGAAAACGGATATTCCTCCTCTATTCAATGGAATTCTCGTTTCAAATTGGGGCAAATAAAATGGGAGGCAAATATTTCAACCATTTATATGAATGTAGATGACCGAATTGAGCTGGTAAATTTAAACCCCACCAATGCTACATTTAAATATTTGAACATTGATGAATTTCAGTCCTGGGGTCTTTCCACCGATCACCAATTTAAATGGAAACAACTGAACTTTAGGATTGGCGCCTCTTTATTTGGCGTATCCAAATCCCTTTACAGTTACAGTTACGAGGTAGATGATAGGATCGAAGATGAATTCCGTTATACTTTCCAATCCAATATGTCGATAAATTATACCATTCCCAAATGGGCAACCACAGTTTCCATGTATTACAAACAAACCGGAAAAACAACCGAATATGTATTGGACACCGAAAACAGCAATACAGATCAAACCGTATTTCGTTTGGCGGAGAGAGAAGGGTTTAGCATGCTGGATGCTTCCATACGCAAAGGTTTTTATAAAAACAGATTTGAGGTTACTGTTGGTGCAAGAAATATTTTGGATGTTACCAACCTCCGAAACACTGCATTTTCCAACACCAGCGATGGACATGGAGGTTCAGACGGAACGATGAATCTTTTTTATGGACGTTCCTATTTCTTAAAATTAAACTACAAATTAGAATTCTAATTCATTACAGATGAAAAATATACTCAAATTAAGCGTTTTATTTTTGCTAATTCTTACGACAAGTTGTTTAAAGGAAGATGAGGATTCCTATACGATTCCACCCTTAACAGGAGCGACATTGACTCCGGAAGTCGGCGGCGCAAGCCAACCCAATCAAGTTTGGATCGATTTGTCCAATCCTGAAAATGGATCGATCACTACACATAGAACGGCTTGGGATTTGGGATTTTATACGGGAGATCAATTTAAAGTAATCCTCAATAATTCTATCTTGATGGCAGCTGACGCAATTGATTCCGATAATATCGATGCTGTTTCTGAATCGGATTTCACCAATCTGATTAACAACTTGATGCCTTCGGCCGGATTTCCGGTGGAATATATCGATGATGTTGCCGGAAATTATTTGGAAGAAGGTGGTACCGCAATTGCTGAAATTAGTTCCAACGATTTGGAAAACAAAGTGTATTTAGTAAAATTGGGTTATGAAACCTATCAAGGAACAGACATCCCTCCTTATTCCGCTTATACAATTGGTGATTCAAGAGGTTATTTGAAAATTAGAATTTTACGAAACGACGAGAATTCGTATAAAATCCAATATGCCGAATTAAACGCAACCACCCATGAGGAATTTATCGTGGAAAAAAACAATTCCCATCATTTTACTTTTTTCAGTTTTGATACGGAAAATGTAGTGGAAATCCAGCCGGAAAAAAAGAATTGGGACATTTGTTTTACGATTTGGAACAATGAAATTGAAGGATTTGGAACCTATACTTATTCCGATTTCATCCTAAATAATACGATGGATGGCGTAGGAAGTTACCAAATCACCACCGATCCTTTAACGGTTGAAACCGATTACGTCAATTTCACCATCGACGATGTGAACGAAACACTATTTGTCTATAACGATCAACGCGCCATAGGTGCGACCTGGCGTTCCACAGTTTCCGGAACCACCTCTACACCCGTGGTATATGCTGACCGATTTTATGTCGTAAAAGACCCCGACGGAATTCTGTATAAATTGCGATTCATCAGCATGTTGGACGAAAACAATATGCGTGGATATCCGAAATTTGAATACAGCACTCTCTAACTCTTTTATAATTACATTGAGAATCCTGATTTATCAGGATTTTTTTTTATAGAATATTTTTGCTCAAAGCCATCACATATCCCAAATGAAGGGATTCATGAAGATTATTGAACCGGATGGCATCTTCTATGGTTTCCAATTTAATACCAAAACTCGTTTCATAAGGACGGAAATAAGAAAGATCTTCTGCGAAATAATCTTTGCGTAGACGAACTTGTGTGGTTTGTAATAATTTAATTAAAGTTCTTACGTCTTCTTCTGTTACATTTTGGTCGCCAAAGGTTCCTTTTTTAAACCGATGAACCCAGTCTGTTTCGACCAACATTTCGTTGTCCGACAGATAATACGTCATCAATTGTTGGGTAACGAGTGCGTGAGCACAATTCCAAAAAACATGATTTTTAAATCCCATGGGAATAAAAGTCAATCGCTTCAAATCATACGCATGCAGATAATTGACGAAATGTTTTCGGATGGTGGCTAAATCTTCAAAATGTTTTTCCATAGGTTCAAATCCTTGTTTCACAAAAATATAAAAACGATAATCAGAATCAAGCAGTTCATAAGGAAAATCAGTTGGTTCCATTTCCACAACCCATGTTTAATCCTTAAATTTGTAGCTTATTTAAATGAAATGAGCACGTTAAAAAATCAAGCAATCGCTTTATTAGAAGAACTAGGAATAGAGAAATGGATGAAAAACATCCAAGTCATGGGAGACGAAGTGATTCTGGATATCGTTTCGCATTCGCCGGCTATGCATGAAAGAAAAAGGCTGGAACAAGCTTTAAAAGCTGCATTTGCGGAACAACTTCCCCAGGTAAATTTGAAACTAAATATTTCTGCAGAAGCACCAAAACCTCAAGATCCAAACCAAATACGTGGAAATGATATTCCGGGTGTAAAAAATATCATCGCAATTTCTTCCGGAAAAGGAGGTGTAGGAAAATCTACTGTTTCGGCTAATTTGGCGATCAGTTTACAAAAAATGGGCTTCAAAGTCGGACTTTTGGATGCCGATATTTACGGCCCGTCTATGCCGACGATGTTTGATGTGGAAGGTGCACAGCCACACTCAGTTCAGGTGGATGGAAAATCAAAAATGAAACCCATCGAAAGTTATGGTGTGAAACTATTGTCCATCGGATTTTTTGCAGGAACAGATCAAGCCGTGGTTTGGCGTGGTCCGATGGCTTCAAAAGCTTTGCAACAAATGATCCGAGATGCGCACTGGGGCGAATTGGATTTTTTATTGGTCGATTTACCTCCGGGAACAGGTGATATTCATTTATCCATCGTACAACAAATTCCAATCACAGGCGCAGTAATCGTAAGTACGCCTCAACACATCGCTCTGGCTGATGCACGTAAAGGTGTGTCCATGTTTAAAATGGACGCGATCAATGTTCCGGTTTTGGGTATCATCGAAAACATGGCGTATTTCACTCCGGCTGAATTACCGGAAAATAAATATTATATTTTTGGACAAAACGGTGCTAAAGAATTGTCAGAGAAACTGGACGTACCTTTCTTAGGAGAAATCCCTTTGGTTCAGAGCATAAGAGAAGCAGCAGATGTCGGAAGACCGGCAGCTTTACAAGAAAACTCTGCTGTTTCAGCTGTTTATGAAAAAATCACCCAAAACATAGTAGTTAGTTTGGTGGAGCGAAACGATACTTTGCCTCCAACTGAAGCTGTAAGAATTACAAATATGGCAGGTTGTGCTGCGGTTAAAAAATAATTAAATTTGTCATTATGGAAAATCAGACTTTAATTCAAAGAATTGAAAAAGCACTTTCGGAGATTCGGCCTTTTTTGAACAATGATGGTGGAGATATCGAATTGGTATCGGTAGAAAATGATGTGGTCAATGTGCGTTTGTTAGGAACTTGTACAGAATGTACGATCAATCAAATGACGCTAAAATCAGGCGTAGAAATGACCATAAAAAAATATGCACCGGAAATAAGTAAAGTAGTCAACCTAGACTCCACAAAACCTATAATGGGTTAATTTACAAACAGATAAAACCTCAATTTAAATTTTGGCAAACTGTTTGTTTTAATTCTCTCTAAACCGACTCGATGAAAAAAACTTTCTTAATTGCTTTTGCCTCCCTATTGCTACTTTCATTTGTAGGAAGTGAATCACAAAACTATAAAGATGGTGAATTCTTAAAGTACAGGATTCATTATGGTCTTTTAAATGCCGGATTTGCGACTTTGGAAGTGAAAAACACGACTTTGGACGGTAAACCTCATTTTCATGTAATCGGTGAGGGCTCTTCTTCAGGTGCTGTAAGGGCTTTTTATAAAGTCGATGACCGCTATGAGAGTTACATCAACCAAGAAACGGACAAACCATCCAAATTTGTGCGTAAAATAAGTGAAGGCGGATATGAAAGGGATCAAGTTTTTACTTTTGACCACGGCAAAAAAATCGTTAAAATCAATGATAAAAGAAATCAGAAAGTAACCTACCGTGATTTTGAAGGAAGTGTTCAGGATTTACTTTCTGCATTTTATTATCTACGAAATTATGACACCGATAAATTGGCTACGGGAGACTTTATCAATGTCAACATCTTGATGGCCGATGAAACCTATAAATTCAAATTGAAGATTCTAGGACGCGAAACGATGAATACTAAATTTGGAAAAATCAAAACCATCAAGATCCGTCCTTATGTACAGTCGGGACGAATTTTTAAAGAATCTGAAAGCGTCACGATGTGGGTGACAGATGATAAAAACCATGTGCCGATTCAGATCAAAGCTGAGTTGACCGTTGGTTCATTAAAAGCGGATTTGCATAGTTATAAAAACACCAAATACACGCTTCATTTTACGAAGTAAGTTCACAATGAATTCTCATAAAAAAAGCTTCAGATTCCATGAATTTGAAGCTATATTTTTTAATTGTCTTTGAATTTATGACAACCAAGCGTCCCAAGGAATTCTCGAAACCACACAAGCCAGCGCCAAAAGACCCAAAATAGCCGGTGTCATTTTTACGACTTCCGATTTTTTTAATTTCGAATTGGCAATTGTAATCAAAACCACTGCGGCAAACATCATCAAAGGATGCTCCATGGCATACAAACGATTGGTTTCGTCCTTCATGGTGTTTTCTGTCCATTTGGCATAAGGAGAGACAAAATAGAGGACCACGCCTATCACCAATTGAAGATGAAAAGTCAAAGTCGTAAAGAAACTGATTTTACTGATGAAATTGTTTCGGGCTTTTTTGTTGATGGCGTAATAACCTACCAAAACAAAAAACAAAACGCCCATGGTAAGCGTCAAATAAGCCCAACCGCTATGGAAATGTTGTAAAATTTTGTACATAATTTGATTTTAAAATACAAAAATAGAAAAAGCCCTTCATCTCTGAAGGGCTTTCTGTATTTTATACTGATACTAAATTAGAAGTTGATTTGAAGTCCTGCGTTGTAGGTTCTTCCAAGTCCCAATACATATCCGTATCCATCAAATTGTGCTACGTGACGCGTATTGAAAAGGTTTTTCACGTTGGCTCTGAAACGAATTTTCTGTGCACCCAATCGGAATTCATACGTCATACCACCGTCTACAAGTGCATACGGAGCTAATTCTTCTGCTTGGTATACTTCACCTGCTTGTGCAGATTCGATAACGTCATCTACGTCTACTGTACCGTATAGACGTGCAAAATAGTTCATGTCAAAGTCAAATGATAGACCTCTAGCAACCTCAAATTGCGTTCCCAAACCAAATGTAAACTGAGCAGCATCTCCAACATAGGTTCCGGTAAGATCCAGATCTTCACCGTCTATGGTTTCGAAAGTTTCGTCGTCACGTGTTCGTGTTGGTGTGGTTCCATCATATTTCCAGTCACCCAATGACGTATAACCTCTCAATGACCACTTGCGGGATAGTTTTGCGAAGAAATCCAATTCGATTCCTTTGTGAATTTGGGTAATGTCTGTCAACAAGGTTGAGATGTCTTCTCCTGAGATAGAAACGAAACGGTTTGCCCATTCTGTATGGTAAAGGTTTACGTTTACTTTCAACTTTCGGGTATCGTAACGGTATCCTACTTCAAATCCTGTAATTTCCTCATTGTCTACTTCTGGAACATAAAGATCTACGGTGTTGGCTACAAAGATGTTGTCCAAGAAAGGTTGACGAGAATAGAAACCAGCGTTTGCAAATACGGTGTGCGCATCTACGAAGTTATATCCCAAACCTCCTTTGATGTTGTAACCCAATTTGTTTACTTTATCAGACTCGGCTTCACCTTGATAGTTCCAACGGTCAAATTTCTGATAAGACTGATTGGAAACAGCTCCTTGAACAAATGCAGAGAAACCTCCTTTTGTGAATTCGATTTGACCAAAACCACCTTGGTAATTGATTTTTTCTGAATTGTCATATCCAATTCTTTGGTCTTCGTCCGCAAAATTGAACAAAGAAGCCCAAGGATTTGCATCAAAAGTTTCGGTTACAACATAGTCTTCTGACCGGTTGATATTGGTTTCATTCCATCCGTTAAGACCCAACAAATCGCTGAATTGTCTGAAGTGATCTCCTTTATAGAAACGCAAATCAGCTCCTAAATTGAAAGACCAGTAATCGTTTAGATCGTAGTTAAAGTTGGAAACGGCACCGTACCAGAAATGGTTGTTTACAGATGCACGGATGGCCCCAGTAGAACCGTAAGATCCTACGTTATCAATTCCACCTATGGACATGGAATTCGCCATGTTGTTGGCTGCTACCAAATCAAAATTGGCATACCCTGAATCGGTCAAAACATTGGTAGATTGTGAGCTACTACCAAAATTCCCGGTTCCTCCTCCTCTACCGAGTGATGCATACAATACAGTGGAAAGCGAGGCTTGGCTGTTTATGTTCCAATCCCAGTTCAAGTTCATTACCGGTTTATGGTAATAATTTTTTCTCCAAGTTGTTCCTTCTCCATTGTAAAAACCATAGTTGTCGTTGTATTTATCACCATACATGGCATACTCATCCATTCCTTTTGAATAATTTTGATCATGCCACTGAGGCGCACCAAAGATCATCAAATTGAAGTTGTGGTGGTCGTTTGGTTTATAACCAACAGAGAAAAAGTAACTCTGACCTTGACCAGCTGTACCACGTGCATATTTTCTATGACCTTGCCAGTAATCCAACAACATGGAGAATCCCCATTTTCCTTTCAAACCGGTATCATAAGCAACTGTTCCTTTGAAATAACTATCGTTACCCATAACGAATCGTGCCATACCTCCTTGGTTTCGCTCAGTTGCTTTGGTTACGATGTTAACTGTTCCTCCTACGGAAGAAATCGCCAATTTGGAAGCACCTAAACCACGTTGTACCTGAATAGCATTGGCAACATCAGTCATGGAACTCCAGTTGGACCAATACATATTTCCGTCTTCCATACCATTGATCGGCTGACCGTTCAATAAGAAAGCGGTGTTGGATTGGTCAAATCCACGCAAAAACATTTTAGAATCCCCAAAACCACCTGACTGCCCTGCTACATAAACAGATGGTGTGTTTTTTAAAATCTCTGGAAATTCAACATTACCTACAGCTTTATCTTGGATTTCTTCTCTTCTGATAGTTGACACAGCAACCGGAGTTTTACGATTTTCTTCCAAGTCGATAATCCCTTTACCGATGATTACCGTTTCTGATAGTAAAATATCCTGCTCATAATCAGCAGAATCTATCGCAACCGAATCCTGAACCTCCGGATCCACTTGCGCATAAGTGAAAGTAGCACCACCCATCGCAACGAAGAATGTAGCTTTTAATAGTGTAGAGTTTAGCCTCATAACAATACTTTTTATAATTACGCTGCAAAGGTGCAAACTCTATTAAATCTAATTGTTATCTTGACGTTAATTTTTTTAACACCTTTATCAACCAATTACATGAATTAAATCAGGTTTTTAGGTAGCTTTTAAGCTTAAATCCTTATTGGGAGCGGAATGAATGATCGCTCCAGATGAAATAAAATCTACTCCGGTTTCGGCAACTGAACGGATGGTTTCCAGCGTAATTCCACCTGATGCTTCCGTTTTGCATCTATTTCCGATGATTTTCACCGCTTCTTTCATTTCTTCCAAAGACATATTGTCTAGCATGATCACATCCACCAAATTTGTGGATAAAGCTTCTTTGACTTCATCCAAATTCCTTGTTTCAACTTCTATTTTTAAATTTTCACCGATTTGATTTAGATAATTTTTAACCGATTGAACCGATTTCGTTATTCCGCCTGCATAATCATTGTGGTTGTCTTTCAACATCACCATATCATAAAGTCCATATCGGTGATTTTCAGCGCCCCCTATGGCCACTGCCCATTTTTCACAAATGCGGAAATTGGGTGTCGTTTTGCGGGTATCGAGAATTTTGACATTTGTTCCTTCCACTTTTTTGACCATTTCTCTTGCCAAAGTTGCAATTCCACTCATGCGTTGCATACAATTCAACACCAATCGCTCCGAAGTCAAAATCGATCGGGCAGAACCTTTCACCCGAAAAGCGATGTCACCCACTTTTGCTTGGTCTCCATCTTTCATTAAAATTTCCATTTCCAATTTGGTATCATAAAAATGAAAAATTTCTTTGGCCAATTCGACTCCTGCAAGCACACAGTCCTCTTTCACAATCAATTGCGCATCATCCTGTAAATCTTCCGGTACGCTTCCCAATGTGGAATGGTCTCCATCGCCAACATCTTCTTTAAAAGCTTCGGAAATAAAATGCTTCAATCGCTCATTGCTAACATATTCTGGTCTTTTCATTTTTTTTCAAATTAAAAAAGGTGACCTAAAAAAGCCACCTTCAAATGTATTGTTTTTAATTCAATTTAGAATTTCAAATCGCCGTTTACTTCACGAACTGCAGCTGCAGCGGTCGCAAATTTTTCTTTTTCGGCATCGGTTAAAGAAATGTCAACGATTTTCTCCACACCGTTTTTCCCGATGATTGCCGGAACTCCTAAACAAATATCGCTTTGACCATATTCACCATCCAACATCAAAGAACAAGGAATCATTTTTTTCTGGTCACACAAAATGGATTGAACCAAAACCGAAACCGCAGCACCAGGTGCATACCACGCTGAGGTTCCTAAAAGTTTGGTCAGGGTTGCACCTCCAACTTTGGTTTCTTCTACGACATAATTTTGTTTTTCTTCACTTAAAAATTCCGAAACCGGAACACCGTTTCTTGTTGCTTTGGTAATCAAAGGCAACATTCCGGTGTCTGAGTGAGCAGCAACGACCATTCCGTCTACGTCAGAAATCGGACATTCAAGTGCTTCAGCCAAACGGTATTTAAAACGAGCCGAGTCAAGTGCTCCACCCATCCCTATAATTCTTTCTTTTGGTAAACCGGAAGTTTTATGCACCAAATACGCCATCGTATCCATCGGATTGGAAACCACAATGATGATGACATCTGGCGAATGTTTCACCAAATTGGCGGTAACTTCTTTAACGATTCCGGCATTGATCCCGATTAATTCTTCGCGTGTCATGCCCGGTTTTCTTGGAATCCCAGATGTGATGACTGCTACTTTTGAACCTGCGGTTTTGCTGTAATCTCCAGTGGTACCCGTAATTTTGGTGTCAAACGCATTTAAAGAGGCACATTGCATCAAATCCATGGCTTTACCTTCTGCAAATCCTTCTTTGATATCAACCAAAACCACTTCTGAAGCGAAATTTTTCATTGCGATATATTCGGCACAACTTGCACCTACTGCTCCTGCTCCTACGACAGTTACTTTCATCTCTATTTGTTTTATTGTTAAAAGAATAATTTTTAGGGTTGTAAATATACTTATTTCCACCTTATTGGCCTATGATTCTTGGCATAAGAATTTTTTGAATTTTCTAAAAAAAACCAAAAATCCTTTGAATTTCAAAAGGATTTTTGCTTGATAAAAAATTATAAAAAATGAAAAAAGGATTAAAACCCAATGGAGCCGCTAGGTGCAGATTGATTGGATTCTTGTTGTATGTTTCGTTTGCGGACATCTCCACCGAAATTGTATGAAAATCCAACATATAAGGTTTGAGATTCCCAATAAAATTTTCCGATTCCCGGAGTCGGATTGTCGATGTGCGCTTCTGCGTTAAAGGTTTTGAAAATATCGCTTACTCTTGCGCTTAAAGTGGCTTTGCCATCCATAAAACTATAGCGTGCACCGAGATCAAATCGCCACATCGGCTGCATTTCGCCTTGTACAAATTTGAATTTCCCGCGGTACATAAAGAAGTTTTGTAGGCTCAAATTTTTCAGCAAAGTAATATTGTTGTTGATTCGGAAATTCCAAGGCGTTCCGGTGACTTCTTTTACTTCCAAATCTGTGTTGTTCAAATAAAATTTGTTTGAAAACACATCAAAACTCGCATTGAAACTCCACCATTTCACCGGTTTATAATTGGCACTTAATTCTAGTCCATAACTATCAGACCCGTCATAATTGATGTAACGTTGGTTGATCAAATTGGGGTCATTTTCATCTCGTTCTAAATAACGGAAAATCATGTCATTTACGCGTCTATAAAAAACGGTCGCGTTTAAACTTCCGCCTTTGAATCTCTGTAGATAACCCATTTCGTAGGAATTGGTAAATTGAGGTTTCAACTCAGGGTTTCCTATGCTCAACATCGTGGAAGTTCGCCATTCTGGTACTGGAGTGATTTGACCGATGCTTGGTCGATCCACTCGTCTGCTGTAATTCAAGGAGATTTGGCCTTTTTCTGTGATTTCGTAAGTAAAAAAAGCAGAAGGATAGAATTCGACATAGTCGGTTTCATAAATTCCGTTTCCAGTTGGTTCTACAAAATAATCGGCTTTCTCGTCCACTTGTTCTACCCGAACACCTAATTGCATCGCAAATTTGCCAAATTTCTGCCCATAATTTCCATAGGCCGAATAGATGTTTCGGGTATAATCAAAATCAGCATTTGGTGAATAAGCGATAGGTGGGTCGTCAAATGTTTGTAAGGATTGTGTGGATGCGATTTCGCTTTGGCTTTCTTCCTGACGGAATTGGATTCCGGCTTCTATTTTTCCTGCGTTTACCAATTGGTTGGTATAATCCAAATTGAGCCTTGTGTTTTCATTTCCTCCATCTCTGAATTCATCATAAACATCTACCGGAAAGTTGTTCCAATAATTTCGTGTATCAGATGAATTGGATTTGGAATAAATCGCATCCAAAACGATGTTGTGGTCTTCTTTTGCAAAATCTTGTTTAAAGTTCAAACTATAATCTCCGTTTTGGTAATCGCCTTTTGAGTCGTTAAAATTTTCATATAATGTGTCGGTCGAATGATCAAAAACATTGGCCGTCGCATAGCCATCTCCTTTATAAAAGAATTGGTTGGTATACAAAGTCAATGCGGTTTTATCGCTGATAAACCAGTCAAATCCGACTTTAAAAACTTGAGATGTATTGTCATTCAGCACATCAAAAGCTTGGTCGAGACCGGTTTCAAAGTTCTCTACTTTGCCATGAAATCTATTTTCTCCTAAATTGGCATTGTAATTCCCAAAAAAGTTAAAACTACCGGTGTTCACATTGGCATTTACAGAACCGTTGTGACGGGAATTATCGCCTTGCGTAAATCCTAAATCTAGTCCTATGTTATAGCCTTGTCTTTTGTTTTTATGGGTGATGATGTTGATGATTCCTGAATTTCCTTCTGGATCGTATTTCGCAGATGGATTGGTAATGATCTCCACTTTTGCAATGGAGTTAGAAGGCAATTGTTTCAATAATTGTGAAGCAGGAACATTTGAAGGTTTTCCGTCGACCATGACTTTTACATTTTCGTTTCCGCGTAAGGAAAGTTCGCCGGTTTGTTGGTCTACGCTTACTGAAGGAATATTGTTCAAAACCGCAGCAGCATCGGCTCCCGCGCTGATCAAATCCTTTCCGACATCTACGACGCGTTTGTCGATTTCTGTGCGGTACTGGGAGACTTCTCCTACGATATTTACTCCTTCAAGCGCAATCACTTCAGTTCCCAAAATGATTTTTCCTAAATCTACTTTTGATTTATCTATAGTGATGTCTTGAACCTTGTCTGCAAAACCAACCGCCATCAATACCAATTCGTACTGACCATAAGGAATTTGATCTATCAAGAAATTTCCACTTTCGTCAGTCATTCCGCCTGAAATCAAATCTTGAACTTCTCCTTTTGAATAAATTTCGATGGACACAAATGGAAGTCCATGCCCCGCAGCGTCCTGAACTGTTCCTGCTATTTGACCGTTTCGATCGTTATTTGCCCAAACCCATGCTGTTGTCAATAAAAACACAACAGCCAACACATTTCGTAAACTTTTCATATTTGTACTTTTCAATTTTAATGACCTAATTCTTAGGCTTCTTTTCCATATATTATCGCAGGATTCAACGTGATTACATCTCCTTCCAGTCGTATAGAACCGATATTTTCATCCTTTCCGCTTAGTTTCACAAACTGAACTTTGTCTTCAAACCCTTCTGCTTTGATGACCAATTTGTATTCGCCGGCACCTAAATCTGGCAACTCAAATTCTCCGTTGATATTGGTTATCGCTTTACAGATCAATTGCCCTTCCACTCCACCTAGTTTGTACACTTCCAAAGTGCTGAATAAAATCCCAACTCCTGAATAGTCTTGGATTTTTCCTTTTAGATCTGACTTGTTGCCTGCCACCATAAATAATGAAGCGATTAATAAGACAACTACCGTAAAGAATGCTTTCGTTTTCATATTGATTAATTTTAAATTGTTATACATGCTACTTTGTTATACATAATTCATAAATGCAATTCACCGCATTTTTACATATAAGACGATGTATTTTTTGGAATGTTACACTTCAAATTAAAAAAAATTGAAAAAATAGATGATTCGCATTTATTCTAATATTCTAAATAAAGTATTTACCGAATTCCTTTATATTTGTTTCCTATGAGATCAGTTGTCATTATAGGTGCCGGAAATGTAGCGTTTCATTTGACGCGTGCCTTGATTCAAAACACCGTAAACGTCCGCCAAGTCTTTAACCGAACGCTTTCAAAAGCCCAAGAATTAGGCGAAGCCAACCATATCAATTACACCGACAAAATTTCTGAAGTAGAAAAAGCGGAACTGTATATCATCGCAGCCTCTGACTCTGCGGTTGAAGAATTATCTCATTATATTCCTTATGATGACACATTGGTCGTGCACACTTCCGGTTCACTAGGCACTGAAGTTTTAAAGGGAGATTACAGAAAAGGTGTTTTTTATCCGTTCCAAACTTTTACAAAAAGAAAAACTCTAAGGTACGAAGAAGTTCCTTTTTTTGTGGAAGCAGAAAACAAAGAAGATGAAGATGCTTTGTTTAAATTGGCCGATAAAATATCCAATGAAGTTCATCGTGTGAACAGTGAAAAAAGAAGGAAAATCCATATGTCAGGTGTTTGGGCCAGTAATTTTGTCAACCACATGTATTATATCGCTCAGTCTATCTGTAAAGAAGCTGACGTGCCTTTTGATGTACTTCGCCCATTAATTGAAGAAACTGCATTAAAAGTACAAGATTTAGAACCTTTTGAGGCACAAACCGGTCCAGCTAAAAGAGGTGATGACCTCATCATTCAAAAACATTTGGAATTATTAATTGATTCGAGACAACAACAACTTTATCAATTATTATCAGATTCGATCAAAAGAACCTATTCCCATGATTAGTTACAAACAAAAACTAAAAAATATCACGACGATTATACTTGATGTAGACGGCGTTCTCACCGATGGAACTGTTATTTTAATGCCAAGCGGCGAAATGACCAGAACCATGCATACAAAAGACGGATATGCCATGCAACTCGCCATCAAAAAAGGACTCAAAATCGCTGTCATCACAGGAGGTCGAGACAAAATGGTGGAAGAACGTTTAAAATATTTAGGATTAATCGATATTTACCTTGGGGTTCATGATAAATGGGACGCCTATCAGGATTTGCTTTTCAGCTATGCGCTGAAACCCGAAGAAATCCTATACATGGGAGATGACATACCCGACATTCAAATCATGAAAGATGTAGGGATCGCCTGTTGTCCAAATGACGCTGTTACTGACGTTCGCGCTATTTCAGAATACATTTCATTAATTGATGGCGGTAAAGGTTGTGTCCGAGACATCATCGAACAAGCCTTGAAAGTCCAAGGAAAATGGCATGATGAAACGGATCGCACACAAGCCATTTGATTTCTGATATAAATTTGATCAATTTTTTCAATTTAGAATTTAACAAATGCTTCACGAAAAATTCAAAAACAAAAACATTCTTTTGGGTTCTCAATCTCCTCGAAGACTGGAATTACTCAAAGGATTGGGATTGGAATTTTCCGTTGTCAAAATAGAATCGGACGAAACTTATCCACATGATTTGGTTCGTGAAGAAATCACGGAACATATATCCAAAAACAAAGCAGAAGCCTATATTAATCTGCAACCAAACGAAGTTTTAATTACGGCAGACACTCTAGTTTGGTTGGACAATTTGGTTTTGGGTAAACCGGTAGATGAAGAAGATGCATTTCAGATGATCCAGCGAATGGCGGGAAAAACCCATGAAGTTTTCACTTCTGTCACTTTAAAATCCACTGAAAAAAACATCACCTTTTCTGAAACCACCCAAGTTCATTTGGACGAATTTACTCATGAAGAAATTCGCTATTATATCCAGAATTTCAAACCTTTTGACAAAGCCGGAGCTTATGGAATTCAGGATTGGTTAGGTTATGCCAAAATCTCAAACATCAACGGTTGTTATTATAATGTCATGGGGTTACCGTTAAGGAAATTATACAGAGAATTGATCGAGTTTTAATAAAATCTCATTGCACAAAAAAAGCCCGAAATCAATTCCGGGCTTTATATTTTAATTGGATGTTTGTTACACATCAATTTTTGCATAAACTGCATTTCTCTCAATGAATTCTCTACGTGGCGGAACATCATCTCCCATCAACATAGAGAAAATCCGGTCTGCTTCCGCAGCATTATCGATCGTAACTTGACGGAAAGTACGGTGTTCAGGATTCAATGTTGTTTCCCATAACTGTTCCGCATTCATCTCTCCCAAACCTTTATATCGCTGGATAGAAACACCTTTTCCGGTTCCATCTGACCATTCTCTGACCAATCGCTCACGATCTGCTTCTCCCCAAGCATATTCTTGTTTCGCTCCTTTTTTCACCAAATACAAAGGTGGCGCAGCGATGTAGATGTATCCGTTCTCGATCAATTCTTTCATGTAACGGAAAAAGAAAGTCAAAATCAACGTAGAAATATGGCTACCATCCACATCGGCATCGGTCATGATGACGATTTTATGGTATCGTAATTTCTCCATGTTCAATGCTTTACTGTCTTCCTCTGTACCGATGGAAACACCTAGAGCTGTAAAAATATTTCGGATTTCTTCGTTTTCAAATACTTTATGAGCCATGGCTTTTTCCACATTGAGGATTTTACCACGCAAAGGAAGAATCGCCTGGAAATGACGGTCACGTCCTTGTTTGGCAGTTCCACCTGCGGAATCTCCCTCCACCAAATAGATTTCGCTTTCTGCCGGATCTTTTGAAGAACAGTCTGCCAATTTCCCGGGCAATCCGCTTCCACCCATTGGGTTTTTGCGCTGCACCATTTCACGGGCTTTTTTAGCTGCCTGTCTTGCTTTTGCCGCAAGAATTACTTTTTCCACGATGGTTTTGGCTTCATTCGGATGTTCTTCCAAATAATTGGACAACATTTCTCCTACGATTTTATCTACCGCACCACTGACTTCAGAGTTTCCTAATTTCGTCTTGGTCTGCCCTTCAAATTGAGGCTCCATTACTTTAACGGAAATAATCGCAGTCAATCCCTCACGGAAGTCATCTCCTACGATTTCTACTTTTTCTTTCGCCAAATTGAAATTCTCATCGGCATATTTTTTCAAAGTCCGCGTCAACGCACGACGGAATCCTGCCAAATGCGTTCCTCCTTCATGCGTGTTGATATTGTTGACATACGAATGTAAATTCTCATTGTAAGAAGTATTGTATCGCATCGCCACTTCAACAGGAATGTCATCGCGCTCACCTTCCATATAGATGATTTCCTGCATGAGTGCCTCACGGTTTCCATCTACGAACTCTACAAATTCTTTTAATCCTCTTTCTGAATAAAAAGTTTCTGAAAGAAAACTTCCATCTTCATTTTTCTGTCTTTCGTCTGTAATGATGATGGTAAGCCCTCTGTTTAGAAAGGACAATTCGCGCAAACGCAAAGCCAATGTATTGTAGTTATAAACCAATTCATTGAAAATCGTTTCATCTGGTTGGAAAAACTGTTCGGTTCCTCTTTCTTCACTCTCGCCAATGATTTCGACATCTGCAAGCGCATGACCTTTTTGGTAATGCTGTTTGTAAACCTTCCCGTTTCTATACACTTTGGTGATCATATCGGTTGAAAGCGCATTCACACAAGAAACACCCACACCATGAAGACCACCGGAAACTTTATAACTGTCTTTATCAAATTTACCACCGGCACCGATTTTGGTCATCACGACTTCCAAAGCCGATTTTCCTTCTTTTTTGTGCATATCGACCGGAATACCACGACCATTGTCTCTAACGGTAATCGAATTCCCTTCGTGAATGGTAACTGAAATCGTATCACAATGCCCTGCAAGTGCTTCGTCAATGGAGTTATCTACAACTTCGTAAACCAAATGATGTAAACCACGCGCTCCTACGTCACCGATGTACATCGACGGACGCATCCTTACGTGCTCTATTCCCTCTAACGCCTGAATGCTGTCAGCCGTATATGTATTCTGACTCATATTTCTCTTACTTCTTTTAAAACCTAACAAAGATACAATAAAATACCCGTTTTTTAGGTATGAACAATCAACAAAGACCGATAGTTTTCAACAATATTTAGAGTTGTTTTGCAGCGAGATAGACCACTTTTTTGGTTTCAAAAAAGTCTTCGGAAAAATATTTAGGAATTGGATGAATGATCACTGTCGGAAATTCACTTAACTCTTCCGATAAATCACCACCTTTCAAATACAAAATCCCGTTTGGAAGCGGATTTTTATTTTCTTTTTCGAATTTATTTTTAATCCAATTCACAAATTTCGGCATTTGCGTGACAGCTCGACTTATGACAAAATCATATTTGGATTTTAACTTTTCGACTCTTTGGGTTTCTGCTTTTACATTTTTCAAACCCAAAGCTGAAGTTACTTCGTTAACCACTAGAATTTTTTTAGCAATCGAATCCACCAAATGAAATTCAACATCAGGAAATAAAATCGCCAATGGAATTCCCGGAAAACCTCCTCCTGTCCCCACATCCAGCACTTTTGAGCCTGATTTGAATTCCATGACTTTGGCTATCGCTAACGAATGCAAAACATGTTTGATGTACAAATCTTCGATGTCTTTCCGCGAAATCACATTGATTTTTTCATTCCATTCTTTGTACAATTCTCCTAAAGCGGAAAATTGTTCAATTTGCTCGGAAGATAAATCGGGAAAATATTTGAGGATTTCGTTCATAAAAAATCACTTAATCTTGTTTGAAGTAACTTCAAACGTTTTTGGTTTCACGTAAAACTCATTACTTATTAGCATTATATTTTTCCCTTTAATAATTGCATAATTATACTTGAATTTTCTATTCTTTTCCAAGAAAAAAATAGTGTCATTTTTTATTTCATATTTACCCATATATTTTTCTATACTGAAACAAACACTCCTGTAGATAAACCAATTTTTATCTTTTATTTTGAATGTACCACCACAACCCGCGACTCCCTCTGAATTAGAAACTAAAACATCATTTCCATAAAATTTATCGAAATTAATCACCCCGAATGGCTTGATTGTCACAATGGTTAAAACAAAAACTAAAACGATAATTTGAATATTTCTGCTTTTCTCTTGAAATTTATTTTGGATAGATTTTATTAATTGATAAAAAAATACAAATATCAAAATCAGGTAATTCAAAATCAGAATTGGCATTACGATGAAAAACCATTTTCCAATCCACATTTCCCAATAAAATGCAAATGTAATCGCCAACAATAAAAAGATGGAAGCGAAAATTTGGTATTTGAATTTATTTTTTAGCAACGTGAATTTTTAAATTATATCCGAAACTTTTTCACAAACATAATTCAATAATTCTTCATCTTTTTTTGTAAAAGGATTGATAACGTGACTATCGATGTCAATTTGACCTATATTTTCACCGTTTTTAAAAATCGGCACGACGATTTCAGATTTCGTTTCGATGCTGCATGATAGATAATTATCTTGCGCTGAAACGTCAGGAACAACAAAAGTTTCGTTTGAAACAGCAACTTGACCACAAATTCCTTTCCCAAACGGAATGATCGTATGATCTGTTTCTGCTCCTACATAAGAACTCAATTTCAATTCGTCTTTGTCTCCATTTTTAAAATAAAATCCTACCCAATTATAATGCTCAACTTCGTCATGTAATAATTGACAAACTTTTTGAAGCTTTTCCTCAGTAGAGTGATTGGAATTAAAAATTGTATCGATTCTCAGTTTAAATGGTTCCATATTCTTGTAATTGTACCGGCAAATTTAAAAGATTTATTTGTCAATTTTGGATAACTTTGCCTTTCATCCTAGATAAATGAAAGATTTTAAACCCATTTTGATTTTTGTTTTGAAATTCATAGTCGTTTGGGGAATACTTTTAATTCTTTACAATCTTTATCTCGATCAATACCACAGTGAAAACAAACCGGATCCATACAGCGGATTCATTGCAGATTGCACGGTTTCATCACTCAATTCGCTCGGAATTGAATCCAGACAACTGGTTGATAAAACACGTCCTTGGATTTGGATTGGGGTCAATGAAAAATGGCCATCTTACATCAACGAAGGCTGTAATGCCATTTCGATCATGTTGATTTTCGTTGCTTTTATTGTTGCTTTTTCAACCACATGGAAACAAACCATTTTGTACATTTTGGGTGGACTCATCATCATCCAAATCATGAATGTCGCCAGAATCGTCTTGCTCAATTATATATTTGCTTATCACCACGAATACGGAAAAATGGCGCATGACTATCTATTTCCGGCAATTTTATACGGAACGATCGTTTTGCTTTGGATCATTTGGGTGAAATACTTTGCATTGAAAAAACCAATTCAAAATTCAGATGAACAAATGGCTTAGGTATTTTCTGGCTGCTGTACTCATTTTCGGATTAATTTTGGTTCGGAAATATGAGACGGAATTGTTTTATGATCCTTTTCTTCTTTATTTTAAAACTGATTTCTATTCCGGAAAATTTCCAGATTACGATTTAGGAAAATTGATTTTAAACCATCTTTTTCGTTATTTTCTAAATCTTTTGCTTTCCGTATGGATCGTAGGTTTGATTTTTTGGCGCAAAGATTATGTAAAATATACGATCCTTATTGGCGTAGGATTTCTGATCATCTTTCTTCCATTGTATCTATTTTTCCTTGAAACCCAATTTAGTTTAGGTGTAAATTATGGGTTTTATGTCAGAAGATTTCTGATTCAACCGGTTCTGCTTCTGCTTTTGATTCCGGCTTTTTTTTACCATCAACAGAAAACAAAGGAAATTTAATCAAAAAGAATTCCTCGACACTCTGCGACGGGGATAGTTTGTTTCAAGAAATTCTTTATTTCGAAGCTGTTTCAGTAGGCGTATTTGAGTCTGACTTGGTAGATTTAGGTGCATAAGGCTTTTTATACAACCAACCTATAAATCCACCAAACAGAATGCCGATTCCGCCGCCGAAAAGAATTCCCAAAGAAAATTCAGGCTCTGTGATCAATTCGCTAAAATTGATTTTCCCTACAAATGAAGCCACCAAACCGATGGCGATGAGCAAAATTCCGATAATCGTTGTGTATTTCATACGAATAGATTTTGGATTTAATTTCAATCAAAATTAGTCATTTCGAAATAAATCATAAAAAAACCTGACAGGTTTCAAAACTCGTCAGGTTTGAAATAAATATTTGAAATTAATTTTAAAAATCAATATCGATTCCGATGTAGAAATTCGCAGGCATTACAGGCGCATAGACCATTCCGCCATCAAAATAATTTCCAAATGGATTTTCCGCGTCGATTATCGCATCATCTTGTGTATAGCTCAACAAATTTTCCGCACCGACATAAACGCGCAATACTTTGTTGAAATTTCTCGAAATCTGCGCATTCAACAAAAAGTAAGATTCACCATATTCCGGTTTTTGAAATTCCACCGGATTGCTAGCTGTGGAAGGAATACGCTGCTCACCTACCCATTGTAAAGTCGTATCAAAATTCCATTGCGCACCATTAAATTTCTTCATGGTTCCGTATGCTAAATTGACAAATCCTCTGTGTTTCGGTGTAAAAGGCAATTCTTTTTCTCCGGATAAATAATCAGATTTTGTATCATAATATTTATACGCCAATCGGGCTTCTAAACGTCTAACCGGCTCGAAATCCCATTGGATCTGCAAACTATTGGCATAAGATTTACCGTCTAAATTATAGAACAACAAAGTTTGAGGAGAATTGTCCAAATCCAACACGACTTGATTCTCAAAATCTGTTCGGAACAAATCTGCTACAACCGTACTTTTTCTTCCAAATAATTTGAATTCTTGTTGCAAACTGACACCATAATTCCATGCAATTTCCGGCTCCAAACCATAGATTTCACCGTTTTCATTTGGAATAATTTCAATCATACGATTGGAAGCCAAATAAGCTTGGCTTTCCGCAAAAACATTGGCTGTCCTAAATCCTTTTCCTGCCGAAGCGCGCAAAATGGTTTTCGGTGCGATGTCATATTTCACATTCAATCTCGGCGTAAACTGAGTTCCTGCCAAATTATGCATATCCAATCTCGCTCCTGCTACAACAGTTAGTTTATCACCCGAATAGGTATATTCGGCAAATGCTCCCGGAACGGTTTCATCGCGTTTGAAATTCATTAGGTTATAAATTTCATCATAGTGATCAAATAAAAAACTCAATCCTGCTTTGTATTTATGAGCGGTATTGCCTAAAATGCTTTCAAAAATTAAATTCGAATAATAAGTTCGCTGTTCGGCATCATAAGTTCTCAATCCGAAATAACTTTTCTGTTCATTGTAATTGAATTGGTTCATCCAACCGATGCTTTGATACGGTTTTCCGGGAAAAATATAACCCGTTTTATTCCAAACTTGAAATCTTTGGATATCGAGCCCAATTCCATACGCATTGGTCGTTCCTTTATCGGAATCCTCTCGGAAATGCGTTTGACCGCCCAAACGATGGTCATTCACATAATTCACTCCGAAATGCGTCATGAATCCCGAATTTTCCAAATCGGCAAAATTCAACAAATAAGCAACATTGATGTTTCGCCCGATCGGTTGATCCATAAATCCATCATCATTATGATCTTGGCGACTGGTCGTAGCATTTCCGTGCAACAAAATAGACTGCGTCCATTTATCTGTTATGGCATCATTATGAACGAAATTCCCTTCAAATCGCGTATTGATATCACCAAAGAAATTCAAAGAAGTTTTGGCTTTATCGTGTGATTTGTACAATTCGGTATTGATATGTCCGGCGATGGCTTCATAACCGTTCGTAACTGAACCTCCACCTTTTGCCAACTGGATGCCCTGGATCCATCTTCCGGGAATGAAATTCATCCCATAAGCCGAAGAAATCCCTCTGATTTCTGGCAGAAGTTCTTTGGTCAGCAATATATATTTCTGATCCAGACCGAGCATTTTCAATTGTTTGGTGCCGGAAACGGCATTGGCATAAGAAACATCCACCGTAGCGTTGGTTTCAAAACTCTCAGACAAATTACAACAAGCGGCCTTCAACAATTCTTGATCACTGATGTTCTCCACCAATCCGGCTGCATTTTTATCAAAAGCATGCGCCGCTTTGCTTCCCGTGATGGTTAAGGCTGTTAAGTCTACCGCTTCGTCTGACCAATCCTCTTCTTGTGTCAAATCTTCGGTTGTTTCATGCGCTTGAGTTTCTCCATCATGAACATGTCCGTGTTCATCTACCGTTTCCTCTACTACTACTTCTTCTCCTCCATGAGTCCCTTCACTGTTTGCGACTTGATCCCAAGAGATTTCTCTGTCAAATTGACAACATCCCGGAAGCGATTGATAAACCTTATCATCTGCCAAATACAGTTCATTATCGTGCCCTACTTCCGCCACTTTTTTCATGATTTGGTCTTTAGAAGTTTTCTTTGGATCAAAACTTAACGTTAAGATTTTAGAATTGATATTCCAACTTCCATTTGCAGATGGAAAAGTGTTCACCGTAGACTCTATCCGGTCTTTACACATCCCACAATTCCCTCTGACTTTGATTTCTTCTGTTATTTCTTGTGCTGAAAGACTGATTCCCAAAAGCAACAAGAATGTAAATATTTTGAATTTATACATTTCATTTGATTAAAATTTAAACTAAATTTTTCGAACTACGTTCCGAATCGTCGGAATCGAAGTTCGAGATTCGCAAAATCAAGAAATGTATTTCGGAGGATTCCAAAAAGAATAACTTAAATCTTCAATCAACAAAGATTTATTGTTTTCAGATTTTAATTTTTCGGAAGAAATTAAATGAGATTCTTTTTCCTCTAAATTATCAGGGAAATAAATATGAAAAACCGTTACCTGATGAAAATGACAATCATTAGAAGGACAACCATTGTCACCGCATTTATTTTTTGTAGAAATGGGTTGATCAGCATGACAACAATCCTGTTCACTGTTTTTTGAATCGTCCACCATACAGCAACTCATTTCAGACGGATGCTCTTCCACAGTCAAAACCGATGCAAATGAAAGCATCGGCGACAGAAAAACGAGCATCGCCAACAAAATAGTGAGTATCTGAAATGATTTTTTCACAATGGCAAAATTAGTTATTTTATTTGAATTCCGTTCTTTGCCTCACGACTTCATACAAAAACACGCCACAGGCAACTGAGACATTCAAAGAAGAAGTTTTTCCGAACATTGGTAATTTGACAATGTGATCGGAAATTTTGATTAAATCATCTGAGATTCCGTCTTCTTCACTTCCCATCACAATGGCTGTAGGAACCGTATAATCGGCATCGTAAATGAAATCACTTGCTTTTTCTGTTGCACTCACGATTTGAATTCCCGATTGTTTTAAATACTGAAAAACCTTCCGAAGATTGGGTTCTTTACAAACCGGAATGTTGTACAAAGCACCGGTTGAAGTTTTCACCGCATCAGCATTTACGGAAGCCGAACCTTTTTGTGGAATAATAATCGCGTCCACGCCTACACATTCTGCCGTTCGGGCAATCGCTCCGAAGTTCCGAACATCACTCACGCGGTCGAGAATCAAAAGAAAAGGCGTTTTTCCTTGTTCGTAAATTTGCGGCAAAACGTTTTCGATCGAATCAAATTCTATAGGAGAAAGAAAAGCAAAAACGCCTTGGTGGTTTTTGCGGGTCAGGCGGTTTAACTTTTCCACCGGAACGTATTGTGTCGGGATTTCGTACAGTGAAATCAATTTCCGGAGTTCGGAAAAAATTTCACCTTGTAATCCTTTTTGAACAAATAATTTGTCGATTGTTTTTCCGGCTTCGATGGCTTCGATCACCGGACGCAATCCGAAAATCCCTGATTCTTTTTCTCTTTCCATGGGGCAAAGGTAAGGAAATGGTTGGATGTAGGGTGTTGGGATGATTGATGTTATAAAATGTTCCAAAAATCTAAATATTAAATCCTTAAATTTGTTCAAAACAAATCGTTATGGAATTTCAAGAAAAAAGATCAAAGTTAATTGAAAGGCTTTCTAATGTAGAAAACGAAATTGTTTTGGATGAAATCGAAAAAATCCTGAATCAAGAAGATAATGTTGAATTTGATTTTGATAAAGCTTTTGCTGAAGGTTATACAGTGGCTGAATTTAAAGAAGAAATTTTCAACAGAATCAAAGCTTATCCATGGAAAAAGTAATTATTGAAAAATCTGTAATGGATTATTTTGATGATTTAATATTTAAACTTTTTGAAGAAGAATATTTCAGTTTTGTAGATTTTTCTTTGGATTATGTGGGGCGAATTTTAGATTTCATACTAAACGATTTACCTGATACCCCTCGTAAGAAATCACCTCAGAATTTAATCCAACATGGAAGTTTCTACACATTTTACAAAGCAAACACAGCGACAACTTGGTAAATATTTTTTGAAATCAAGCAAGATAAATTCGTTGTTAGAAAAATAATTAACAACCATCAACCGGAATCCCAATTCCTAAATCTATAATTTTCAACATTTGTGAATATCTAAATTAGCCAGTTCAAATGAAAAATCGGAACTTTGAAAACTTCATTAAAAATTAAAAACAACTTATTTAATTCATAAAATATGCAGCAATATTTGGATTTATGTCGTCACGTGATGGATCACGGAAGTTTTAAGGAAGACCGCACCGGAACGGGAACCAAGAGTGTTTTCGGATACCAAATGCGTTTCGATATGCAGGAAGGATTTCCGATGGTGACGACCAAAAAATTGCATTTGAAATCCATCGTTCACGAATTGCTTTGGTTTTTAAATGGCGATACAAATGTCCAATATTTGCAAGAAAACGGTGTGCGCATTTGGAACGAATGGGCCGATGAAAACGGAAATCTCGGACCGGTTTACGGGCACCAATGGCGCAGCTGGGGGAAACCAAACGGCGAAACCATTGACCAAATCAAACAAGCCGTTGAACAAATCAAAAGCAACCCCGATTCAAGGCGTATAATTGTTTCAGCCTGGAATGTAGGTGAACTCGACCAAATGGCTTTGGCGCCTTGTCATGCTTTTTTCCAATTTTATGTAGCCGATGGAAAATTGTCTTTGCAATTGTACCAACGAAGTGCGGACATCTTTCTCGGCGTTCCGTTCAACATCGCTTCCTATGCGCTTTTGCTGAAAATGATGGCGCAGGTTTGTGGTTTACAAGAAGGTGATTTTGTGCATACGTTTGGCGATGCGCATATTTATTCGAATCACTTCGATCAGATTAATCTGCAGTTGACTCGCGAACCAAGGAAATTACCGACGATGAAAATCAATCCGGAAGTAAAGGATATTTTCAGTTTTAAATTTGAAGATTTTACGTTAGAAGACTATGATCCACATCCGCATATCAAAGGAGAAGTGGCGGTTTAGTTTCTTTTATTTTAAATTATAAATTTTGAGTTTTAAATGAAACCAATTTCACTCATATTATTGCTGATTACTATTTTTTCTTGCACCAAACAAATTCAACCCAGCACAAAACAATACACGATTTATGAATCTAAAAATTTAACCGTCATCAAACTTTCAGAAAACGTTTACCAGCACATTTCCTATTTGCAAACCGATGATTTTGGTAAAGTTCCTTGCAACGGAATGATTGTCGTGGACAATGGCGAAGCGGCGGTTTTCGATACGCCGACGGATAGAGAAAGTTCCAAAGAATTGATTGAATTTTTGCAAGCTCTAAATTTCAAAATCAAATCTGTGACTGCGACACATTTCCATGAAGATTGCATCGGCGGATTGGACGAATTTCATAAAATCGGTGTTCCGTCTTATGCCAACAAAATGACGATTGATTTGTTGAAAAACGAAACTAAAAACATTCCTCAAAATGGCATTGACAAAGAATTCACGCTAAAAGTCGGCAATAAAAAAGTATATCTGAATTATTTCGGCGAAGGTCATACGCGAGACAACATTGTGGTTTATTTTCCGGAAGAGGAAGTTTTGTTTGGCGGATGTTTGATAAAAGAAATGAACGCCACCAAAGGCTATCTCGGCGATGCCAATGAAAATGCTTGGTCCGAAACCGTTCAAAAAATCAAGGTCAAATACCCCAATCTGAAAATCGTCATTCCCGGACACGGAAAACGCGGCGGAATGGAATTGTTGGATTATACAATTCAATTGTTTCAATAAGCCTTGTCAAGGTTCCAAACCTTGACAAGGTTATGGCTTTAATATTCCTTTAACCTCTTATTGTAACAATTCTCTTTATCTTTCGACCCATTTATTTCAATTCAATTTTTTATTCGATGAAAAACCAATTATTCGGCCTTGCCTCCCTTCTTTTTATTTCAACTATTTCATTAGCGCAAGTCAAAGACGCTTTGCCACCGAGTTACAAAGAAAATCAATCCAACAAATCGGAAGTCTACCGGGCGGAAGCGGAAAAAATTCATGATTTGGTTCACACCAAATTGGATTTGAAATTTGACTGGGAAAAAGAGCAAGTAAACGGCGAAGCCTGGATTACCTTAAAACCACATTTTTATTCAACCAATAAATTGACTTTGGACGCGAAAGCAATGTTGATTCACGACGTGGAATTGGTAAAAGGAAATGCAAAATCCAAATTAAAATTTACCAACGACGATCAACAACTATTCATCGACCTCGATAAAACCTACAAAAGAAACGAAGAATATACCCTTTACATCAAATATACCGCTCGTCCCAATGAAGTGAAACAAGCCGGAAGTGCGGCGATTACCGATGCAAAAGGAATGTATTTCATCAATGCGCAAGGAACCGATCCGGACAAACCAACTCAAGTTTGGACACAAGGCGAAACCGAATCTTCTTCTTGTTGGTTTCCGACCATAGACAAACCCAACCAGAAAACTTCGCAGGAAATGTACCTGACCGTTCCAGATAAATACATCACGCTTTCCAACGGGAAATTGGAAAAACAAACCAAAAATTCCGACGGAACGAGAACCGACTATTGGAATTTCAAACAAAAACATGCGCCATATTTGTTTTTTGTAGGAATTGGTGATTATGCGATCGTAAAAGACAAATGGAAAAATTTGGAAGTAAATTATTATGTAGAACACGAATATGAACCTTATGCCAAACAAATTTTTGGGAATACGCCAGAAATGATCGGTTTCTTTTCAGATTTGTTGAAATATGAATTTCCATGGAACAAATACCATCAAATTTCTGCCAGAGACTATGTGAGTGGTGCGATGGAAAACACTACTGCCGTGATTTTTGCAGAAGGGGTTCAACAAAAACCCGGACAACTCATCGATGAAAATACTTGGGAAGGAACCATTGCACACGAATTGTTTCACCATTGGTTTGGAGATTTGGTGACGACCGAAAGTTGGGGAAATTTGACTGTAAATGAATCACTTGCCAATTACTCCGAATACCTTTGGTTTGAACATAAATTCGGAAAAGACAAAGCCGAAGAAGATCGATATGATGACCTTCAAGGCTATAAAATGGATCCCAATAATTTCAACAAAAATTTAGTTCGTGTACATTATGAAGCCAGAGAAGATATGTTTGATGGCGTTTCATACAACAAAGGTGGAAAGGGCGTTTTGCATATGTTGAGAAGTTATTTGGGTGACGAAGCATTTTTTGGTGGATTGAGCAAATATTTACATGATTACGAATACGGAACAGCAGAAGCAGTCCAAATCCGATTGGCGATGGAAGCTGTGAGTGGACGTGATTTGAATTGGTTTTTTGACCAATGGTATTTCGGAAACGGGCATCCGCAGTTGAACATTGCCTATGATTATAATGCTTCGACCAAAAAGGTAAAAGTTACGCTCGTTCAAACTCAATCCAAATTATTTGAATTCCCATTTGCAATCGATGTTGTGATTGACGGAAAAGCAAGTCGTCAAAACGTTTGGGTAGCCAAAAAGAAAGAAAATAGTTTTGAATTTGATGCTTCCAAATCACCGGACGTTGTGATTCCAAATGCTAACCAAGACATTCTGTGCGATATCAAGGAAACCAAATCGACTGAAGCTTTTGCCGCTCAATATAAAGTTGCAAAAGATGAATTTACCTCAAGACTTTTGGCATTGGAGAACTTGGCAAATGCACAAGCAACCAATGAAACTGCATTGAACACTTTGGTTTCAGCATTGAATGATTCTTATGAAGGCATTCGGATTTTTGCGATCAACAAATTGGATGGTAAAGATGCGAAAGTGAAAAGCAAAGCGAATTCAATCTTAAAAAAATTGGCAAATGCTGATCCGAAAACCAAAGTGCAGGCAGCTGCTTTGAACAAATTAAACGAAATGGGTGAATCGGATTTAGGTGTTTTCCAAAATGGACTAAAAAGCCAATCTTTCAGTGTTCAAGCTGCTTCAGCATCTGGAGTTTTACGTTTAGACCCAACAAAAACGCAAGAATTGGCCAAACTTTCAGATGAAGTTTTGGCGACCAATCCTGAATTGATTGCAGAACTTTTACCGATTTGGATGGCCAACAATGATACTTCCAAATTAAATGTTGCGGCAGAATCCGTTGCCTTTTATTTGTTTACGAAATATGAAGATCCAGCGTTGGGCACGAAATTGGAACCTGGATTTGCTTGGGTTTTGGGTTCTGACGATATGAAATCAACACAAAAAGTAGCTTCGCTTTACAAACAGGTTTATAAATATTATGGAAAAGAAAATCCAAGTTTGGGGATGATGTTCAGAAATTTATTGGACCAAGCTATTTCACTCAAAGTCAAAGCCAATCAAACTGCGCCATCAAAAGGTTTGGAAGAGCAAATCCAATTGTTGACCGACACAAAAGATGCATTAAAATAAACTTTTCAAGCCTCTCCTTTGGAGGGGCTTCACTTTCAAATATTAAAATTCGTGATTACCATTATCGTCGCCAAAGCAGAGAATAACGTCATCGGAAATGAAAATCAATTGATTTGGCATTTGTCATCCGATTTAAAACGGTTCAAATCGCTCACTTCCGGACATCCGATTTTGATGGGAAGAAAAACCTATGAATCGATTGGAAAACCGCTTCCAAATAGAACCAATATCGTGATTACCAGAAACGAGGAATGGAAAGAAGTAGGTGTTTTTACTTCGAATTCTTTAGAAGAAGCCATCAAAAAAGCAAAAGAATTTGACGATGAAATCTTTATCCTTGGTGGTGGAAACATTTATAAACAATCGATGAAATTCGCTGATTTTCTTGAAATTACAGAAGTTCATCAGGAATTTGAAGGCGACACAAGATTTCCTGAAATCGATGAAAAGATTTGGAAGGAAGTTTCGAGAGAAAGATTTGAAAAGGATGAGAAAAATGAATTTGATTATTCGTTTGTGCGCTACGAAAGAAGAAATTAAAAGTTGATATACGAAGTCAAAAGTACGATTTTTCTCAATCACTCTCCCACTCAACCACTCAATCCGGCGGTGCCAATAAAGTAAACGGATACCAAGGGAGATTTCTTAAGATTCCGTACAAAATAATCGTCCCAAAAAGCAGATAAACAAACCAATTCTGGTACAAGATTTTCACACGGATTTTGGTTCCAAAAAACAAATTGGAAACCATCGTCCAAGAAATATAAGCTACAAAAGGTAAAAGAATAAAAAGCAAAGGATTGTACCGAAAGGCTTCTGAAAAATTCAGATGCAATAAATTATGAATCAACCGCTGAGAACCACAACCCGGACAATTCAGACCAAAAATGGATTTGGAAGGACAAGAAAGAAATGGCTCTGAATGATCAGATGGATTGAAGTTGTAATAATAAAACAAAAAAGCCCCACCAAATAGCATGATGAGGCCTATTTTTACATATTTCATTTTAATATCCAGAACCGTCTAAAACACTTCCACCAACGCCTAATGCAACGACAAAAATAAGGTACAATACAACCAAAATTAAACCAGCTGCTGCTCCCCAAATCGAATATTTCTTTGCATCATCTGCTGCTTTTTGTGCCCCTGCATAATCACCTTGTGCCCAAAGTTTGTTGACACTCGTAGATTTTATGATCGCAAAAATACCGATCGGCCAGCAACACAAAATAGTTGATACGATTGCCCAAACCAAATTATTGTCCGGCGGAGACTGTACATCACCCGGTCTGATATTGTCTTGATTTTCCATATTGAAAAGTTTTTAAGTTTAAATTTATACGAATGTAATGATTTTTAAAATCAAATTAATGGACGGTATTTATTTCTTCCGGATTGTGTTTGTGTTTAAACAACAATGCAAAAAGCACAGCGATGACCAAGGCATAAATTGCAAAAACCAACCAGATTTGGTGCCAGTCTTTGAGTTGGATGGTTTGACTCAAAATCCCATTTACATCCACAGTTGATCCATGATCTGTTATAAATTTGGCCAATAAACCATCTTCCGGATTGGTTTCTAAAAAACTCGCCAAATCAGTTGAATTCGTAAAAGATTTCGTGAAAAATTTATCGATAAGCCAACCGGAAACGACACTTCCAAATATGGCGCCTACACCATTGGTCATCATCATAAAAAGACCTTGAGCGGAAGAACGAATTTTTGCATTGGTATTGGTTTCTACAAATAATGACCCTGAGATATTGAAAAAATCAAACGCCATCCCATATACGATACAGGAAAGAATGATCATCCAAAGTCCATCCATCGGATTTCCATACGCAAACAATCCAAATCGTAAAAACCATGCGATCATCGACATCAGCATCACTTTTTTGATACCATATCGTTTTAAAAAGAAAGGAATCGCCAGGATGAATACGGTTTCGGAAATTTGGGAAATGGACATGATGATGGTCGAATATTTCACCACAAAAGAATCGGCATATTTGGGAAAGAATTTGAATTCATCCAGAAATACATCTCCATAGGCATTGGTCAATTGTAATGCTCCACCTAAAAACATGGAGAAAATAAAGAACAATGCCATTTTATAATTCTTAAATAATTTAAAAGCATCCAATCCCCAAACTTGTACCCAACTCGAATTTTCTTCTTTGGCTACATTTTGAGGCGGAACCGCTGGCAAGAAAAAAGCAAATAAACCGATTCCCAACGCCGCAATGCCGGCGATGTAAAACTGAAATTCAGATGCTTTATTTCCGGTCAAATTGGTCAACCACATCGCAGCGATGAATCCAATCGTTCCCCAAACCCGAATGGGTGGAAAGTCTTTTACTACTTCAAAACTATTTTGTTTCAATAAGGAATAAGAAATCGAATTGTTTAAAGCAATCGTTGGCATATAAAAACACATCGCCAAAAGCATGACCCAGAAAAAGGTCGTTGGATCATCAACCGTTGTTAAAAAATAGAGCGAAATGGCGTATCCGATTTGCAAAATCGCATAGAGTTTTTCAGCATTTACCCATCGGTCAGCGATGATTCCCGTTAGAGTTGGTACAAATAAAGAAGCAATCCCCATGGTAGAAAAGATGATCCCAAACTGTGTCCCATCCCATTGTTTGGTTCCAAACCAATAGTTGGCAATCGTTATCAACCATGCACCCCAAACAAAAAATTGAAAAAAGTTCAGGATGATCAATCTTAATTTTATTGACATAAAAAATCTGTGTTAATTAGCGTTTATCGAGTTCGTCGCGAAGACGTGCCGCTAGTTCGTAGTCTTCTTTTTTCACGGCTTCTTTCATTTCGGCTTCCAATTCCTCTTTGGATTTGGAAGAAAAATCAAATCTTTTTTCTTGTTTGGCAACTTCTTTTTCGATTTCACGAATGGCGCTAGCGATGCTTTTTTCTTCTTTTTCTTGTACCTCCAGATGAATTCCGGCTTTTTCCATCACCTTCTCCAAAGCGAAAATCGGCGCATCAAATCGGATCGCAAGCGCGATAGCATCTGAAGTTCGGGAATCGATCTCCTCTTCCTTTCCGTCTTTGTCTTCCATCAAAATGTTCGAATAAAAAACGCCATCTTCGAGTTTATGGATAAAGACGCCTTTCACGAAAAAATTAAAAGCCTGCCCCATCGAAACAAATAAATCATGCGTCAAGGGTCTTGGCGTTCGGATGTCTTTTTCCAAAGCCAATGCAATGGACTGCGCCTCAAAACTTCCTATGATAATCGGCAACTTCCTCATCCCCAATTCTTCCTCTAAAATCAGGGCATAAGCACCGGTTTGGGTTTGACTATACGAAATGCCTTTTATGTTTAGTTTTACTAAATTCTCCATCAGTCTGTAAAGCTAATAAAATCTACAATTTAGGGAAATTTTTATAAGGGAAAAAAATAAAAACCTCCCAGGTTTTGAAAACCAGAGAGGTTTGGATAAATTCAATATCGCACGGATAACTTTCTACAGAAAATTAAACGCCTTTGTATTTTTTTACTTCTTCGATCAATTTCGGAACGACTTCAAACGCATCGCCTACGATTCCATAATCTGCTGATTTAAAGAACGGTGCTTCTGCGTCAGAATTGATTACGACAATGGTTTTGGATGAATTCACTCCTGCCAAATGCTGGATCGCTCCAGAAATCCCGATGGCGATATACAATTTCGGTGAAATCGCTTTTCCGGTTTGGCCTACGTGTTCGCTATGCGGTCTCCATCCGATGTCGGCAACCGGTTTTGAACTTGCCGTTGCAGCGCCCAATAATTTGGCTAATTCTTCAATCATTCCCCAATTCTCAGGTCCTTTCATCCCACGACCACCTGAAACCACAATTTCTGCTTCTTTCAAATCGATTTTGTCAGAAGAGGCTTGTTGAACTTGTGTTACTTTTTCTTTTGCATCGGCTTCACTTACTGAAACATTTACCGCTTCTTCACTTCCTGAAACCGGATTTTCTTTTAGTCCGAATGCGTTTTGCAAAACGGTCAATACTTTTGCTCCTTCCGTAACTTCGATGGTTTCGATTCCTTTTCCGGAAAAAGCTTTTCTTTCAGCTGTAAACGGAGAAACATTGCTCGGTGCAGCAATCAAATTGGTCACCAATGTAGAAGAAGATTTCAACGCCAACAATGGTGCAAAACTAGATGCATCATTGGTTGCCGGCAGCACGATGGTATCACCGTCTTTTAATTCGTTTAAAACTTTAGCATAAGCATTGGGTGAAAAGTTTTTCAAAGCATCATTTGTAATTTTCAATACTTTATTAGCTCCGTATTTGTACAAAGCATCTGAAGATTCGGTTGCGTTAATAGCTACTGCTGTAACCGTATCACCTGCTTTATCGGCGATTGATTTTGCATAGGAAACGGCTTCCAATGCGGCTTTTTTAAAGTGTCCGTCTGCTGCGGATTCTGCGTATACTAAAATTGACATTTTAAAATTTGTTTAAAGTTTAAGGTTCAAAGTTTAACGTTATTTTTTCATCAAGCTGGGTAACTTCGAACTTAAAAACCCTTGTCCGCCGTGGCGGGTGAACTTGAAACGTTAATCAGTTAATCATTAAATTACTTTTGCTTCTTCGTGTAACAATCGCACCAATTCACCTACATTGTCTTTATCGATCAGCGTTACATTCCCTCTGGAAGCCGGCTTCTCATAACCTACTACTTTTAAGTTAGAAGAAGTTTGTTCAGCTTCTACTACACTCAATGGTTTGGTACGCGCTGCCATAATTCCACGCATATTTGGGATCCGAAGTTCTGTTTCTTCAACCAATCCTTTTTGACCTGCAATTACGACAGGAAATTGAACAGAAACGGTTTCTTTTCCTCCATCGATTTCACGAATTGCTTCCACAGCATTTCCTTCAACTTTCAATCCTACACAGCCGTTAACAAATCCATAATCCAAAATTCCGGCTACAAATCCGGGAACTTCTCCACCATTGTAATCAATAGACTCTTTTCCGGTAAGAACGATATCATAACCACCTTCTTTGGCTACTTTTGCAATTTGCGTCGCAACAAAAAATCCGTCTCGGGCATCAGCATTTACACGGATAGCATCATTTGCTCCGATCGCTAAAGCTTTTCTCATCACCGGCTCTACTGAAACATCACCAACAGTTACAACTGTAACAGTTGCGCCTTGAGTTTCTTGAAGCTGAACTGCTTTTGTTAAGCTAAATTCATCATGCGGATTGATGACGAATTGAACTCCATTTTTATCGAATTCTTTTCCGTCAGCTGTGAAATTTATTTTTGCAGTAGTATCGGGAACACTACTGATACAAACTAAGATTTTCATTATATATGTTATTTAAGTTTTTTTGTTTCAATTCATTGCCCAATCCAAATTAAGCAATTCATTTTCTTTCCATTAAATTTAATAAGTCGTAAATATAATGAAAAAAATATATTATGCACGCATAGTATATATAAGATTTTTATCAGTTTTTCATCAACTCTCTTTTGTCTCTCTCAATTTGTTTATTGAAAACATATTGAGTGATATAAATGCTGAATTCATAAAGGAATAGCAATGGAATTGCAGCGATCATCATACTCATAATGTCGGAAGGCGTGATTACCGCTGCCAAAACGAATATAACCACCAAAGCATGTTTGCGATAAGTTCTTAAAAAATGGGGCGTTAATACACCTATTTTTGCTAAAAAGTAGGCAAATACCGGAAACAAAAACACCAATCCCATGCCCAATAAGGTTTGCACAAACATCGAAGTATACCCTGAAAGTCTCCATTCGTTCGAAATCCCAAATGGATTGTACGAATAAAGAAATTGGACGGAAAAAGGCAACATAAAAAAATAGCTAAAAAGCACACCGATTAAAAAGAAAAAACTGACAGCGATCACAGTTCCGTTGGCATGGCTTTGTTCGCTTTCTGTTAAGGCAGGCCTGATGAAGCGCCATACTTCCCATACCACATAAGGGATTGCCAAAATCAATCCACAAAGTAAGATGGTATAAATCTGGGACGTAATTTGACCTGAAGGATCTAGATTTTTTAATTCTTTCGTATAATTAAATGCTTCAGGATAAATGGGATCCATCCCAATTTTTTCTGCCAATGAATTCAACAATTGATAAGTGAAAAAATCCGATGTCAGCGGCGCCATGATAAAGTTATCCGTGATGTAACTCCAAAAAACAGCACACAACACTGCCCCAACCAATATGGCTATGAAACATCGAATCAAATGCCCTCTTAATTCATAAATATGGCCTAAAAAGGTCAGTTCTTTTTCTTCAGTATTTTCTGCCATTATATTTCGATTCCGTGTTTGATCAATGCATGTAAATCCAATATCCCAAAATATTGTTCATCTCTGTTCACTACCACCAATTGACCGATATTAAAATCCCTTAACTTATGGAAAGCATCGACTGCTTTTTCATCTTTATACACAATTTTTGGATGAGCCGTCAACATATCTTTGGCCAGTAAGTGCTGGTATTCCTTATGCTTTTGGAGCATCCTTCGCAAATCTCCATCCGTAATTACACCGAGGATTTCGCTCTCTTCTAGAACGACCGTGATACCATTTCGACCGGAAGTCAAGGAGTCGATTACTTCAAAAACGGTAGAATTAGGATTGACAAAAGGACGCTGGAAAGTATCCATCACATCTTCAACACTCCAGAGCAATCTTTTCCCAAGTGCACCTCCTGGATGAAATTTCGCAAAATCATCACTGCCGAAATGGTTCCATCTCATCAAAGCAACTGCTAGCGCATCACCCATGACCAATTGCGCAGTTGTACTGGAAGTCGGCGCTAAATTATTGGGACAGGCTTCTTTAGATACTGAAATATTTAAAATCACATCTGCATGTTTGGCCAAATCTGATTCCAAATTTCCGGTCATAGCAATCAGAGCAGATGCATTCTTTTTTAATATAGGTGCCAAATCTTTAATTTCTTGGCTATTTCCACTTTTTGACACACAAATCACCACGTCTTCTTTGTCCAATAATCCCAAATCACCATGGATGGCTTCAGCTGCATGTAAAAATTGACTCTTAGTACCTGTAGAATTAAAAGTTGCCACCATTTTATTGGCGATATGCGCACTTTTCCCAATACCCACTACCACTACTTTTCCTGTAATTTCATGCAATAAAGTAACTGCATGAGCAAATTCATCTCCTAAATTTTGAGCAATGGATAAAAGTTCTGTAATTTCGTCCTGAAAAACAACTTTTCCAAATTCGCAAATTTCTTGATTTTTCAAATCCAAAAGATTTTGACTATAAAGTTTAATTTTGTACTTTAGGTCTTTCGACCAAAATTTGATTTTCAACTCATAGAATTGAATGGTCAAATATAGGAATTTGAAAAGTAGAAAAAATTAAAATTAGTCTTTTTGTTAAGATGAGTAGTTCAACAGAATTATCTTCCCATTTGAAAAAATATTTTGGCTTCAGCCAATTTAAAGGACAACAGGAAGAGATTATCAGCAGTCTTCTGAATAAAGAAGATGTTTTTGTGCTTATGCCAACTGGAGGAGGAAAGTCACTCTGCTACCAGTTACCAGCCTTGATTTCTGATGGTGTCGCCATCATCGTTTCACCGCTGATTGCCTTGATGAAAAACCAAGTTGATGCCGTTAGAGGGATTTCTTCCGATAACGATGTTGCCCATGTTTTAAATTCATCATTAAATAAAACCCAAACGAAAAAAGTAATGGACGACATACGTAACGGCACTACCAAAATGCTATATGTCGCTCCGGAATCTCTTACAAAAGAAGAGTATACCGATTTTTTTAAAACGGTTCCTATTTCATTTTTCGCCATAGATGAAGCGCATTGTATTTCTGAATGGGGACACGATTTTCGTCCGGAATACAGGAATTTAAAAAACATCATCAATAAAATCGGAGATGCGCCAGTCATTGCTTTAACAGCTACAGCCACACCAAAAGTTCAAGAAGATATCCAAAAAACTTTGGGCATGCAAAATGCTAAAGTGTACAAGGCTTCTTTTAATAGACCCAATTTATTTTATGAAATCCGTCCAAAAATCAATCAGGACAAAGAAATCGTGAAATTCATTTCCCAATACGCCGGAAAATCAGGTGTAGTTTATTGTTTGAGTCGAAAAAAAGTAGAAGATTTTGCGCAAACCCTTCAGGTCAATGGCATCAAAGCCATTCCTTACCATGCTGGTTTAGATTCAAAAACGCGCTCTAAACATCAGGATATGTTTTTGATGGAAGAGGCCGATGTCGTTGTTGCTACTATCGCCTTTGGAATGGGAATCGACAAACCCGATGTCCGATTTGTGATCCACTATGATATGCCAAAAAGTTTGGAGAGCTATTACCAAGAAACCGGTCGTGCAGGACGAGACGGCGGTGAAGGTTATTGCTTGGCTTTTTATGATTATAAGGACATCGAAAAATTGGAGAAATTTCTAGCCAACAAAATGGTGGCAGAAAGAGAAGTTGGCTTACAACTTTTAAGCGAAGTCGTTTCTTATGCTGAAACCTCCATGTCCAGAAGGAAATTTTTATTACATTATTTCGGGGAAGAATTTGATGAAATAAATGGTTTGGGCGCCAATATGGATGACAATATGCGAAATCCAAAAAAGATGATTGACGCAAAAGATGATGCGCATTTGGCTTTAAAAATAGTTCAAAAAACCAAAGAAATCCTGAAAATCTATGACCTGGTAAATGTGCTGACCGGAAAGGAAAGTTCCATCATCAAATCCTATAATTTGAGTTCGGAATCCTTTTTTGGAAAAGGAAAAGACCATGAGGATTATTATTGGAAAAGCATTGCGAGACAATTGATCGTCAGAGATTATCTGGAAAAAGAAATTGAATCTTACGGAATTTTAAAATTAACTGAAAAAGGAAAAGAATTCATCAAAAAACCATCTGAATTCCTTATTGCCGAAGATGTAGATTTCAAACGACTCCTTTCAGAGTCCTCTTCAGAAACATTACAACAAGCTCCTGCAGCTTTTGACGACAAGCTTTTGATGCACTTAAAGGATTTACGTAAAAGAATTGCCAAACAACATGAAATTCCTCCATTTGCGGTCTTTCAAGACCCAAGTTTGGATGACATGACCATGCAGTATCCGACAACCATCAAAGCATTGACCAATGTTTTTGGGGTTGGAGAAGGAAAAGCCAATAAATTTGGACAACCATTTGTCGATTTTATTGCTAAATATGTAGAAGAAAACGATATCGTACGTCCCGACGAAATGGTCATCAAATCTGTGGCCGATAAATCCAACTTTAAAGTTTACATCATCCAAAGCGTAGACAGAAAATTGGATTTGGAAGCCATGGCTTCAGGGAAAAATCTTTCCATGGAAGAACTTTTGTCAGAAATGGAAAGCATTGTTTACCAAGGCACTAAATTGAACATCAATTACTATATCAACGATATACTTGATGAAGACCAACAGGAAGAAATCCATGACTTTTTAATGGATGCAGAAAATGACTCCATGTCCAATTTGTTGAAAGAATTTGGAGATGATTATGAAGAAGAAGAATTAAGATTGATGCGGATTAAATTCATCAATGATGTTGCGAATTAATTTGGAAATGAGTTAATTTGAGAATTTGAAAATGAAAAAAATTGTCGTACTAATTTTTCTTCTAATTCTATCTTTTTCAATTCTATCTTGTTGTGATACATTTGGCGAAAGAGAAAATTATGCTCATGAATTGATTCAAAAAGTGGAAAAATTTAAAAACACAAATAATCGTTTACCAAATGATTCCTCTGAATTGGGAATCACTGAAAATGAAAATTCAAAAGCATTTTATCTTAAAAAAACGAATGCTGAGTTTGAAATTTGGTATGCAATAGGATTTGATTCTATGATTTACAATTCCAAAACAAAAAAATGGAGAGAAGAAGGATAATGACGTTTGAATCATCAATCAATCATTTTCAAATTTGCACTTTTCAAATTAAAAAATATGAATAACAAAGTCATGCTGATGATCCTTGACGGATGGGGCATCAATCCAAATCCCAAAGTTTCAGCCATAGCTGCAGCCGACACACCTTTTATTGATTCTTGTTTTGCTAAATATCCAAATGCAACTTTAACTACTTATGGTTTGGATGTTGGTTTGCCGGAAGGTCAAATGGGCAACTCTGAAGTTGGACACATGAACCTAGGTGCGGGACGAGTGGTCTATCAGAATTTAGTTAGAATCAATATGGCGGTTCAAGACAAATCTTTTTTAAAAGAAAATGTTTTGAATTCGCAATTCCAATTCGCAAGAGACAACAACAAAAAAGTCCATTTCATCGGTCTTACCTCAAATGGCGGCGTTCATTCGCACATCAATCATCTGTATGGATTGCTGGAAGCTGCTGCTGAGTATGGATTGACAGACAATGTTTATGTTCATGCTTTTACAGACGGGAGGGATTGTGATCCACAAAGCGGAAAAAAATTCCTCGAGGATTTAGAAGAACAAATGACTCATACCACCGGGAAATTGGCTTCTGTGATAGGACGTTATTATGCGATGGACCGCGACAAACGTTGGGAAAGAGTAAAATTGGCGTATGATTTATTGGTCAAAGGAATTGGAAAAAACGCTGAAAACGTTGTAAAAACAATAGAAGAATCTTATGAAGATGGAATTACCGATGAATTTTTAAAACCCATCATCCTTGATAAAAACGGGTTAATTGAAGAAGGAGACATTGTCATCAATTTCAACTTCAGAACAGACCGTGGTCGCGAAATCACGCAAGTTTTGACCCAAGATGATTTCCCTGAATTTGGAATGCAAAAGTTATCATTACGTTATATTACGTTGACAAATTACGATAAAACCTTTCAAGGAATCGAAGTCGTTTATGATGAAAACGAAATTCCAAATACGCTCGGAGAAGTATTGGAAAAAGCAGGAAAAACCCAAATCAGAATAGCTGAAACTGAAAAATATCCGCACGTGACCTTTTTCTTTTCAGGCGGGCGGGAGAAACCATTTGAGGGAGAAAGAAGGATCCTCTGCCCTAGTCCAAAAGAAGTTCCGACCTATGATTTGAAACCGGAAATGTCCGCCTTTGAAATCACGAAAAATATCCTTCCTGAAATCAAAAATCAATCAGCCGATTTTATTTGTTTGAATTTTGCCAACACAGATATGGTGGGACATACAGGTGTTTTCCAAGCTGCCGTAAAAGCTGCAGAAACAGTAGACCAGTGCACGGAATCGATCGTGAAAACCGCATTGGAAAATGAATATACGGTTATCATTTTGGCAGACCATGGGAACGCAGATATGATGGTCAATCCGGATGGATCTCCCAACACCCAACACAGCACCAATTTAGTTCCTGTGATTTTAATTCAAAATGAAAAAGAATTCGAAATCAACGATGGAAAATTAGGTGATATTGCACCTACTATTTTAAAATTAATGGATGTAAAAATCCCTGTTGAAATGACCGGAAATATTTTACTTCGAAATAATTAATACCTTTGCAAACCCATTTGACAAATGAAGTTGAAACAATGAAAAGTTATATTATTGCCGTGGATTTTGACGGAACCATTGTAGAGGACGCTTATCCAAAAATTGGGAAACCGATGCTTTTTGCATTTGATTCCTTGAAACAACTACAAGCCCAAGGTCATCGATTGGTGCTTTGGACCTATAGACATGGCAAAGCTTTGGAAGAAGCAGTAACTTTCTGTCGTGAAAACGGTATCGAATTCTATGCGGTTAATTCCAGTTTTGAAGAAGAAAATTTTGATAAAACAACCCAAAGCCGAAAAATTCATGCCGATATGTTTATCGACGACCGTAATTTAGGCGGATTTCCGGGATGGGGTGAAGTCGTTCAAATCATCGAAAAAAGAATTGAATTTTCACTCGGCGAACACGGTAAAGTAAAAGAAAGAAAAAAGAAAAAAAGAGGATTTTTTGGATTATGATTCATTATAAAAACAAAGAAGAATTAGAATTAATGCGGCAAAGCGCCCAATTGGTTTCCAAAACCTTGGGTATGCTCGCAAAGGAAATCAAACCGGGGATCCAAACCATTACATTGGATAAATTGGCGCATGATTTCATTAAAGACCATGGCGCCGAACCTGCTTTTTTGGGTTATGGCGGATTTCCTTATTCGCTTTGTATTTCGCCAAACGAACAAGTCGTTCACGGTTTTCCAAACGAAGATTATTTGGAAGAAGGCGATATTCTTTCGGTGGATTGTGGCGTTTTCATGAACGGTTTTGTTGGAGACCATGCTTATACTTTTGAAATCGGAGAAGTTGCACCGAAAGTCAAAAAATTATTAAAAATTACCAAAGAATCACTCTATAAAGGCATCGAACAAATGTTGCCCGGAAATCGTGTCGGTGATATTTCAAACGCTATCCAAACCTATTGTGAGAAAGAAGGATTTGGCGTGGTAAAAGAATTGGTCGGACACGGTGTAGGAAGAACGATGCATGAAGATCCGCAAGTACCGAATTACGGCAGAAAAGGAACCGGAAAAGTGTTGAAAGAAGGAATCACTTTGGCCATCGAACCGATGATCAATTTGGGAACCGATAAAGTTCGTTTCCATAAAGACGGCTGGACGGTGACGACACGTGACAACCAATATTCGGCGCACTTTGAACATGATGCGGCAATTATCGATGGAAAACCGACTTTGCTTTCCACGTATAAATTTATTTACGAAGCATTGGGAATTGAATCTGATGAAGAAGAACCTTTTTTGTATAAAACTTTTGCCTAAATGTTTCGATTTCTCAAATCGATGAAATATGCATTGGACGGAATTTTTTATGCCCTGAAAACCGAACGAAATGTACAGATTTGGCTGGGTGTTATGTTCATCACTTTTCTAATTGGATTTTTATTAAAAATCTCGGAATTTGAATTTATGATCATTTCGATTTGGATGTGCGGAATTGGGACTTCCGAATATTTGAATACGGCAATTGAAAAATTAGCAGACCGAGTTACGACCGAACATGATGATCAAATCAAAAATGTAAAAGATATTTCAGCAGGTGCTACGTTTATTTGTTCGACCGGAGCTTTTCTGACATGTATGTATATTTTTATTCCAAAAATTTTAGAACGATTTTTTCATTAAAGGTATCTTTGTGCCCTTCGTGCAAATCTTTGCGAACTTTGTGGTGGAAATAACCACAATAGGCACGAAGTCCCGAAGATACGGGACGCAAAAACACTATGAAATTAGCTTAATTTTTAACTTTTGAGTTCACTCTTAAAAAATATCATCAACCTTATTCCCCGACCTTGGCTCATCAGGATGAGTCTTTGGGCAAGACCTTTTTTGGTTTGGTATTTCAAAGGCGAAAATTTCACTGATCCGATTGACGGAAAATCTTATCGGAAATTTCTGCCTTATGGCTATGAAAAACAACGGGAAAATGTACTTTCTCCGGGGACTTTATCACTGGAAAGACATCGGCTGATGTGGTTGTATTTGCAAAAGGAAACCGATTTTTTTACTTCGAATTTAAAAGTGCTGCACATGGCACCGGAACAATCTTTTTACAAACGTTTTCGGAAGTTGGAAAACCTTGATTATACGACTTGTGATTTGGATTCGCCGATTGCCGATGTAAAAGCGGATATTCAAAATCTACCTTTTAAAGACAATTCCTTTGATGTGGTATTTTGCAATCATGTTTTGGAACACGTGGACGATGATAAAAAAGCTTTAAGTGAATTATTTCGTGTGATGAAACCCGGCGGTTGGGGAATTTTCCAAGTTCCAATTCGCTACCAGTTAAACGAAACCTTTGAAGACCCAACGATTACAGATCGCAAAGAACGCATCGAAAAATTCGGGCAATATGACCACGTTCGAGTGTACGGAATGGATTATTATGAAACGCTGAAAAACACCGGATTTGAAGTAGAAAAAGTAAATCTTTCCGAAAAATTATCGAACGAAGAAATTAGTCGATTTGCATTGGAGAAAAACGAGATTTTACCGGTGGTGAGGAAAATCAAATAAATTTCATAAATTTGATTGTCTAAATTCTTCTATATGAACTTAACTGCTCAAAAAAAGAAATTGATTCAATGGATTGATTCTGTGAACGATCCTAAGATTTTGGAAGAAATTGAACGTTTCAGTAAGGAAGAGCCTTTTGATTTTGAAAATGAAATTCAAAATGCCATTACTGCTAATGAATTGAAAAAACGGACAACTGAATTTCTCAAAAAATTGGATTGGACGAAATAAAAATATATTACAAACCTGAAGTTGAAGAATTCATCAACGAATTGGTTTACCTTCTTTATTTAGATGAATATTTTGGTTTTCTCGAATCCGCGATTGAATACTAAGACAAAATCATTGATTTCATAGAAGAAAATATTTCTACTTTTCCATATAAATCCACTCCCTTCTTATTACGTAAATTAGGTTCGAATTATCTGTTTTATAAGTCCAACCAAAGAACAACTTGGTACATTTTCTTTGAAAGAAATCAAAATACTTATTTGATTACGTATATTACCAATAATCATAGCCCGATTCCGAAGTTTTTGTGAGAACACTGTTTTGGAGAAAAACGAGATTTTGCCGGTGGTGAGGAAAATTATTCGGTAGTTGGCTCTGGCTCTTCAATAATAAATCCTATTTCTTTTAAAAAAATTAAATCTGATTGATCTAAAAACTCAATATCATTTGCATAAATTGTATTGATTTTTTCCAATTTCAATTCACCATTAGCTTTTCTGAACTTTGCATTTAGATAGTAGAAATCATCACAAATTATGGCCTTAAATTCATTTTGTAAAGCATGAAGATTTTTTAAATCAAAATATCTTTCTGACTCAAAACTATTTTCATATACATAAAATCGGGTTTCATAATTACCGATTTTTTCATCAAATGTATATACCGAAGAAAATTTCTCACAATCAATTTTTGAAACAAAAGCATATAAAAAATTTTCACTTATAAGAAATCTAAAATTCAAATCATGATGGGAAATATTTTGATAGGTTTGGTTATGAATTTGAATTAAAATTGGCAGAAATTCCTTTAAATCCTGATTCAAAATCCTTGAAGTTGGATTTTCTTCCTTTTCAGAAATGGTTTTTTCTTTAGAATTGCAATTCAAAAAAATAAGTCCATATAGTAAAATAATAACGCTAATTTTCATTTCAGAAATATAATAAAAAAAGGCGCAAATAATTGCGCCTTAGGAAGTAGGAAAAATTTATTTTTAAGATTGGATGTTACTTTAAAATAATGTTTTCCGTAAAGGTTCGATTGTCAGCTGAAGTTAGTTTCATCACATAAATTCCTTTGGGTTGATTGGAAATATTGAGTTGGAAATTTGATTTGTTGCTAAAGTTTTCTGCATAAACCGGCTTTCTATTCATATCAAATATTTCCAATTTTCCATCCGTGATATTTTGGGTTTTCATTTGAAACACACCTTGGCTTGGGTTGGGATAAATTTGAATCAAATCGGAAATTGGTTGTTCTTGGTTTTGGATTTTTGTTTTCACAAAAAGGGATTTGATTTCTTCTTTTAATTCATTTGACATTTCCAATTGTTGAATACCTTTGTTTGACCAATTGTAAGTGATTTGATAAGTCCATCCATCTGTATAACAGCTTTCGCAACAGCTTGGCACATACATTCCGACAACATAGAATTTATTGTTTTGGAAGCTGGTATAATTTGGGAAATTGGTGGTCGGCGTTGCCCAAGGCGTACCGGAAGAAACGGCACCGTAACTACCTGAACTATCACTCCAAGCAAATGTCCCCGGAACAACTGAACCAAATAATGGACTCGTCGGATTGGTTGTTTCATACACAAACCAAGCGTAATTATAGTCAGACTCACAAGCTTCGTTCATAAATGGAAACGGACTAACGGTTGCCGAAATGGTATTATTTCCACCGTCATGTGTTACCGTCAAATTATAGTCGGGATCAATTTTTTCCTGAACGGAAATATCATCTATCGCCAAATCATTTCCGTCGCCCAAACCGTCTTCTTTTAAACGAATTCGGATTTGGTTTTTTCCTCCACTTCCTATGAAACAACCTGAAAGAAGCATCCAATCACATGGATCCGTTGAATCGGTATTGATTTGGGTGTAAGGAATAACAATTTGGCCGTTGACTTCGATTTGAACTTCGGGAATTATATCAAATGTACATTGCGGCATATTTTTAAAGTTGATACAGAATTTGTATTCTTTTTCCTTCTCCAACGGTAAATTTTGGCTATAAATAATGGATGATGTACCACTGGGTTGATTGGTCAAACCGTTGACCAACAGATATTGATCATTATTGGCATAAGCTGTGGGATCTACACAATAGGAATGGTCGGTAATGTTTGCGCCAAAATTTGCAGCCGAATTGGTTACATCATATTGTCCGGGTAAGGTAGAGGATGATTGGGTGTATTGGCTATTGAATCCAGTATTTCCAAATTCGAAGTTTCCATTTTGAACCAAATTTTCAGATTCATCACAACAAAAGGCGCCTTCGTTGGTAGGTTCGTCACTAATTGGGCAATCGTCAAAACAAATATTATCTACCGCATATCGTTCAACCGGGCTACTATTCAGATCCAAATTAAAATACAATCCGCTCGCACTGGTCATAATGGTATCAAAATCAGCTGCAGTTTGTCCGGCGGGCATTGTCCAAACCCCTTCTGGACTTGTGGGTAAATTTCCATTTTGGGTAGGGCCAATCGGCATACAAATCCTCACCCAACCATCATTTTCATCGATGGCTTGATTAAATGTAAAGGTTGCCCAAAGGACATAGGTTCTCGGCATAGTGGTCATATCTCCTATGTAAAATGTAACACGGGGCTGTGAAGTTTGAGTCTGTTGGTTGTTAATTACCAAAAAATCGTAACAAAGACAATCCCCTTTTTTTCGTAAATCACCTCGATAATCAACCTGATTAAAAAGGATATCGCTTCCTGAACTGTCAAAACCATCCAAAGCTAAATCGCCCGGCGCCCCAGAAGGTCCGGGTGTTGTATTGGTCGGATTAAAAATGGTGTTAATACTTCCAAAAACATTGCTTCGTTGCCAAGTTCCGATACCGTTATCAAATATTTCACAATTCTGGTCAGGGGGAGCATTATAGCCTTTTTGAGCCATTATTTCTCCAAAAAGAAAAAAGCTCAAAATCAAAAACATAGAGGGGAAATTAAAGGAATAAATCGTTTTCATGACTTAATAGTTTGAATTTTTTACCTACTCTGTTTAAAGCTTTTCGGTTTCCGCTTATTCTAAATCAAATTAGATAAGACAAAATTCAAGCATGACCGACACATTATTATACTCCCTATAACCCTAAATAGAAGGATTAAATCCTCTTTTTTTCAAGGGCTAATTCACCCTTTTTTGATTCAAGGCAACTTCAAATGCCATTGTTCCAAATAAAAAAGGGCACAAAATTGTGCCCTTTTATGAGTATTCGCCGCGGCGAGTTAATCTTTTAATTTAGGAATACATTTCCGTTTTTAATTCTTTCACTTTTTTATCGTCCAAAAATTCATCGTAGGTCATATAGCGGTCGATGATTCCTTTTGGGGTCAATTCCACGATTCGGTTACAAACAGTCTCAATTAATTCGTGGTCATGAGAAGCCATCAAAATCGTTCCTTTGAAGTTTTGCAAAGAGTTGTTCAATGCCGTAATCGACTCCAAATCCAAATGCCCGGTCGGCTCATCCATCAACAACACATTGGCTCTCAACAACATCATACGCGAAAACATGCAACGCATTTTTTCTCCTCCGGAAAGTACCGACGATTTCTTCAAAGCTTCTTCACCGGAAAATAACATTTTCCCAAGGAATCCGCGCATGTATTCTTCGTGACGTTCTTCATCCGATTCGGTATATTGCCGTAACCAATCTACCAAATTAATGTCTTCCTGAAAGAAATTGGTATTGTCTAGCGGTAAATATGCTTGTGTAGTGGTAATTCCCCAGTTCACACTACCGGAATCCGGTTGTGCATTCCCCGCAAGGATTTCGAAGAATTGGGTAACAGCTTTGGAGTTTTTGGAAAACACACCGATTTTATCCCCTTTTTTCAAATTCAAATTGGCATCTTTAAATAAAACTTCACCATCTACAGAAGCAGACAAATCTTTTACTTCAAGGATTTGATCACCTGCTTCTCTGGATTGTTCCCAGATCAGTGCTGGATAACGGCGTGATGATGGTTTGATTTCTTCAATATTTAATTTGTCAATCATCTTTTTACGTGCAGTAGCTTGTTTGGCTTTTGCTACGTTGGAACTAAATCGAGCGATGAACTCTTGTAATTCTTTCTTTTTCTCTTCGGCTTTTTTGTTTTGTTGCGCACGTTGTTTGGCTGCCAATTGGGAAGATTGGTACCAGAAACTATAATTCCCGGAATACATATTCATTTTCCCAAAATCCAAATCACAAATATGCGTACAAACCGCATCTAAGAAGTGACGGTCGTGGGAAACGACGATGACGGTATTTTCATAATCTGCCAAAAAATCTTCCAACCAAGAGATAGTATATACGTCCAATTCGTTAGTAGGCTCATCGAGAATCAATACATCAGGATTACCAAAAAGCGCCTGCGCCAAAAGGATTCTGACTTTGGCTTTGTTATCCAAATCACCCATCAATGTATAATGCATATCTGGCTCAATCCCTACGTTGGACAACAAAGTAGATGCGTCAGATTCAGCATTCCATCCACCCATTTCTTCATATTGAACGCCCAATTCGCCGGCTTTGATTCCATCTTCTTCAGAGAAATCAGGTTTGGCATAAAGCGCATCCATTTCTTCTTTGATATTATATAAAGTTTCATTACCACGTAAAACGGTATCTAAAACAGTAAACTCATCGTATTTAAAGTGATTTTGCTCCAAAACGGACATGCGCTTTCCTTTTTCAAGTGAAACCTGACCTGAAGTAGGATCGATATCACCGGAAAGAATTTTCAAGAAAGTGGATTTTCCGGCACCATTTGCACCAATTATTCCATAACAGTTGCCATTTGTAAATTTTATATTAACTTCGTCGAACAAAACGCGTTTTCCGAATTGTAACGAAAGGTTTGATACTGTTAACATTTATAAGTCTGTATTAAATTAAAAATCGGCGCAAAGGTAATCATTTTAATCGATGTATGCAGCAAGGAGAGATCAACATTAAAAACAAAAAAGCCAGATTTGAATATGAGTTGTTAGATAGTTATGATGCGGGAATTCAATTATTTGGCACAGAGATCAAATCCATACGTATGGGAAAGGCGAGTATCACCGAAAGTTTTTGTCAATTTAAAGAAAGTGAACTCTACATTATCAATATGTATATTGACGAATATGATTGGGGAACACACTTTAACCATAAAACAAGAAGAGACAGAAAACTATTATTAAAAAAAAATGAGCTCAAAAAATTAGAGCGAAAAACAAAAGAAACCGGAAACACAATTATAGCTACAAACCTGTATATCAACAAGAAAGGACTGGCTAAAGTGAAAATTTATTTAGCCAAAGGAAAGAAGTTATATGACAAACGCGAAACGATAAAAGGAAAAGATTTAAAAAGAGATTTGGATAGAATCATAAAGAATTCTTAAATTTGCCTTTGGATTGTGTTATAAATTAATAAAGTAAAACACTAAATATTTGATAATGAAAAAGTTTAATCTATTATTAACCGCTCTGATGGTGCTGTTTTTAAGCAGTACTGTTTTGAATGCCCAGAATCAAAGAGATCCTTGGGCTATTACAGTTGGTGCACATGCAGTAGACTATACGTCTGTTCGTGGTGTTGGTAATGAGTTTTTTAACTACAACAACTACAGCATTGTTCCACCTTTGTCTAAATTGTCCGTAATCAGAAACTTAGGTCGTTTCTTCGACGTTGACTTAACCGCTTCAGTTGGTGAAATCGACAACGATAGACTACGTATTTCTGATGAGTTTTTTGTAAATGCAGGTTTAGGTTTGCGTTTCAAAATATTGGGTGGAAACCATTGGTTTGACCCATATTTGAGAATTGGTGCAAACTACAACCGTTACGATTTCACAAGTATTGCTGACGCAGATGGAAACATTCCAGCTGGTTACCAAGTATTTGGAAATGATGGTGGAGATGCTACTGAAGAAGTTGTAGATGAATTATGGGCTCAACCTGAAGCTACAAAAGATCATTTCGGTCTTTCTGGTGGTGCCGGAATCAACTTCTGGTTCACTAAAAACTTCGGTTTGAACATCGCTTCAGATTACAACTGGATTCCTGCTACAAAAACCGATTATTTTGACTTCTTCCAACACACAGTAGGTGTTACTTTCCGTTTTGGAAACAAAGATAGAGATGGTGATGGTATCGAGGATGATGTTGACGATTGTCCAGACACTCCAGGTGTACCTTCTGATGTTGCTGGATGTAATGGATGTCCTGACACAGATGGCGACGGTCTATGTGACAACGTAGATGCTTGTCCAGAAGAAGCTGGTCCAGCTGAAAACAACGGATGTCCTATCCTTGATAGAGATGGTGATGGTATCCTTGATGTAGATGACGATTGTCCTGACACTCCAGGTGTTGCTTCTTCAATCGAAGGATGTAACGGATGTCCTGACTCTGACGGAGATGGTGTTTGTGATAGCAAAGATCAGTGTCCTAACGAATTCGGAACAGTTGCAAACAACGGATGTCCAGAAATCGTAGATAACTGTACAGATATCCAAGCGATTAAAGATGCATTGAAAAACGTATTGTTCGAGTATGACTCTGACAAATTAACGGCAACTTCTATGGCTACATTGGATCAAATTGCTCCAATCTTGACTTCAGATAAAATCAAAAATGCTCGTTGGTTAGTTGAAGGACACACTGACTCTAAAGGTAGCGACAAATACAACATGACACTTTCTCAGAAACGTGCTGCATCTGTTGAAGCTTATTTGACTAGCAAAGGAGTTCCTGCTTCAATCTTGAAATCAGTTGGATTTGGTGAATCTTTACCAATCACTACAAATGATACAGATGAAGGTAGAGCTAGAAACAGACGTGTTGAATTGAAATTTGCTGACGCTAATTTCCAACCAGCTGCAATCGAAGTAACAGGAGATTGTGCTAACGTACAAATCACTGACTTGGCTAAAATGATTTACTTCCAAACTGGATCTGACAAATTAGTTCCTGCTTCAACGCAAAGCTTGGATGTAATCGCCCAGTATTTGAAAGCAACTGAAGGAAACTACGAAATCCAAGGTCATACTGATGACGTAGGTACTGATGCAAACAACTTGACACTTTCTCAAAAACGTGCTCAAACTGTATTTGATTATTTAGTATCAAAAGGAGTAAACGGAAGCAGATTGAAAGCTGTTGGTTACGGTGAAGCACAACCGAAATACGACAACAAAACTGCAGACGGAAGAGCTCAGAATAGAAGAATTGAAATTGTAAAACAATAATTTCGTATTCAAATATTTAACAGAAAAGCCACTATCTTTAGTGGCTTTTCTATTTTATACCCATAAAAAATGACCTTAGTTTAAGGTCATTTTTAGTTTTATATATTCAAGCAATTACTTTTCTCTTCTCTCCAACATAGGCACAAACTGACAATCTCCAAATTCCATTTTCTCAAAGTCACGCTCCCCTATTCTCATAAAAGTCGTCATCATCTGGTTCTCATTCCCAATCGGAATGACCATGATACCACCTATTTTTAATTGTTTCAATAACGTTTTTGGAATAGTTGACGAACCAGCTGTAACGATGATTCTATCAAATGGAGCAAATGAGGGCAATCCTTTATAACCATCACCGTAGGTTGAATATTTAGGTCTAATTTTAATTTTTTTGAATATACGTTGTGAAAAATCAAACAATTCCTTTTGTCTTTCTATCGTATACACCTCTGCTCCCATCTCAACCAAGACAGCTGCTTGATAGCCACTTCCAGTCCCAACTTCCAATACCTTGTCACCTTTCATGACATGCAATAAAGAAGATTGTTTGGCTACCGTAAATGGATGTGAAATCGTTTGACCCGCAGCTATAGGAAAGGCTTGGTCTTTATACGCAAATTCCTCAAATGCACTGTCCATAAATAAATGTCTGGGAACTTGATTGATCGCATTTAGAACTAATTCATCTTCAATCCCTTTATCCCTTAATAATTGAACCAATTGCTCTCTTTTCCCTTTGTGCTTAAATCCATCTATCACTTCTTATATAATTTTTCACAAAATTGGGCAATTTTAAAGGGAATCTCTGTATTTTAGACTCAAATTTTTACATATGTTGAAAATTGGTGTTTTGGGCGCCGGTCACTTAGGAAAAATACATTTAAAACTCGCCCATCAATCAGAAAAGTTAGACTTAATAGGATTTTACGATCCAAATCCTGAAAATGCAAAAAAACTATCTGCAGAATTAGGCTACCGTGCTTTTGGTACCATCGAAGAATTAATTGAAAATTCAGATATTGTAGACATCGTCACACCAACTCTTTCGCACTATGAATGTGCAAAATTGGCTATAGAGGCGGGAAAACACATCTTTCTTGAAAAACCCATTGCCAATTCGGTAGCAGAAGCAGAAGAAATCATTTCATTAGCCAAAAAACACAATGTCAAAGGTCAAGTTGGCCATGTGGAAAGATTCAATCCTGCCTTTATAGCGGTCAAAGATTTGATCGAAAATCCTATGTTCATCGAAACCCATCGTTTAGCAGAATTCAATCCTAGAGGAACTGATGTTCCAGTGGTTTTGGATCTGATGATCCATGATATCGATGCGATTTTAAGCGTTGTGAAATCGAAAGTAAAAGAAGTTCATTCGAGTGGAGTTGCCGTCATTAGTGATTCGCCCGACATTGCAAATGCCCGATTGGTTTTTGAAAATGGCTGTGTTGCCAACATAACTTCAAGTCGTATTTCTCTTAAAAATATGCGGAAATCTAGATTTTTCCAGCGTGATGCCTATATTTCTGTCGACTATTTAGAGAAATCTTGTGAAGTCGTAAAAATGAAAGATGCGCCTGAAGTTCCCGGCGAATGGGATATGATCTTACAAAATGCGGAGGGCGTCAAAAAACAAATCTATTTTGACAATCCAGATGTGAAAACCAATAATGCAATTTTAGACGAATTGGAAAGCTTTGCCGAAGCAATTGAAAACGACACGGAAACTCTTGTAACACTAGAAGACGGTACAAATGCCCTTCGAATTGCCTATCAGATCATCGAAGCATTTTCAAAATAAATCAAAAAACAAACAAATAAATAAAATGAAAAATATTGCTGTAATAGGCGCAGGAACGATGGGAAATGGAATTGCTCATGTTTTTGCACAGTCAGGATTTCAAGTCAACTTAATTGATATTTCCGAAAAATCATTGGAAAAAGGAATGGGTACTATCGCTTCCAATTTGGATCGAATGGTCACAAAAGGAAGTATCGCGGAAGAAGATAAATCCAAAACACTATCCAATATTTCAACATTTACAGCAACTGCTGAAGGTGTGAAAAATGTAGAATTGGTCGTGGAAGCTGCAACAGAAAACATCGATTTAAAACTCAAAATTTTCAAGGAATTGGACGAATTGACTGCGCCAGAAACCATTTTGGCAACCAATACCTCTTCTATTTCCATCACAAAAATTGCTGCCGCTACCAACCGTGCTGACAAAGTCATCGGTATGCATTTTATGAATCCGGTTCCCATCATGAAATTGGTAGAAATCATACGCGGATACAGTACTTCTATTGAAGTGACCAAAACCATTATGGATTTATCTGAAACTTTAGGGAAAATTCCAGTTGAAGTAAATGATTATCCCGGATTTGTTGCCAACCGTATCTTGATGCCGATGATCAATGAGTCCATCGAAACCCTTTACAATGGTGAAGCAGGTGTTCAGGAAATCGACCAAGTAATGAAATTGGGTATGGCCCATCCTATGGGACCATTGCAATTGGCTGATTTTATCGGTTTGGATGTTTGTTTATCCATCCTCAATGTAATGTACGAAGGATTTAAAAATCCTAAATACGCTCCTTGTCCATTGCTTGTCAATATGGTTGCAGCAGGGAAATTAGGAATAAAGTCAGGCGAAGGATTTTATGATTATTCCGCTTCTAAAAAAGCTGAAAAAGTATCGGCAAGTTTCCAATAAAGGATAATATTGTTAATAATTTTAAGATTTAATAAAATTGTTTATATATTAGTGAGTCAAATTTTACTAAGTCATTCTATATGAAAAAAATTTCTATCCTTTTCACTCTCTTCCTTTTCCTTTTATCTACAGACTCATTTGCCCAAAACACTTTAAAAAAATGGTACATAAGTGGCGGTGTTCATGCAGTGAATCATCCAAGTGCTAGAGGATTTGGAGAAGGTCTTTTTGAGGGAGACAATTGGTCATTTGTACCACCTCTTTCTCAAATTTCAGTCGCCAGAACCTTAAATCGATCATTTGCTGTGGATTTACAAGCTTCAATTGGCGAAATTGACAATCAACGATTGATGATTGATAATGAATTTATGGTTTTAGTTGGAATGGGACTTCGTTACCGTTTTGCAAACGGATACATTTTAAAAGAAACTTCTTGGTTTGATCCGTACTTAAGATTTGGAGCCAATTACCATCGTATGCCTTATCGCGGTCTCGAATTTGCACCTGCCGTTTACGACGGAGATGGAAACATGATTTCAGGAATCGTTGACAATGACGGCGATGTTTTGGAAAATGGCGCCATTGTAGAGAACGATCATTTTGCATTGTCAGGTGGATTGGGCATGAACTTCTGGATTTGGCCAAAAGTAGGTTTAAATTTGGAAGCCCAATATGTAGCAGTTCCTGCTGTAAAATCTGATTACATCGATTTCTTTCAAGCCAAAGCCGGAATTGCATTTAGATTTGGTAAAAACGACAGAGATAAAGATGGAATCGTGGATGAGGAAGACGAATGTCCAGATGTTCCGGGGCTGAAGGAATACAACGGTTGTCCTGATACCGACGGTGATAAAATCGAGGATCGTCAAGACGAATGTCCTTTGGAACCTTGTCCAAATGGTGAAAGTACAGACGAATACGATTGTGTAAACGGTTGTAAGGTCATGAAAGAAAAAGTAGAAGAGGAACCTGTTGAGATAGTTCAACCTGAACCAATCAAGGAAATCTCTTTTGAAGATGTATTATTTGAATTCGACAGTTATACATTAACTACAGATGGTGCCGTAAAAGTTAAAGAAGCTGCAACGATCATCAATAGCCAAGAAGGAAACTATTTCGTAGATGGATTTGCAGACAGTACTGGTGCAGAATCTTATAACATGAATTTATCTAAAAACCGTGCGCAAGCTGTTAAAGATGCTTTGGTAAAAGAAGGTGTAGACGGAAATCGATTGGAAGTAAGAGGATTTGGAGAACAGTATCCAAAATGTCCAAACGAGACTCCGGAAGGCAGAGCTTGTAACCGACGCGTAGTTGTATTAGAAAGATATTAATCAACTTTATAGAACAAAAAAAGGCGGGAATTCCCGCCTTTTTCTTTACTAAAAATTCCCGTTTCTTTCAAAACGGGAACTTATTTTTAAACCATGGTTGTATTATTTCAAACTAGCCAAAGCTTCTCCATAATTTGGTTCATTTACGATTTCGGGAACCTGTTCTGTATAAATCACATTCCCCTCTTCATTCACAACCACCACAGCCCGACTCATCAAACCTTGTAATGGACCATCCGTGATTTGCAATTGATATGCCTCAGAAAAATTCTGATCCCTAAACTCTGATAAAGTTTCTACATTTTTCAAACCTTCCGCTGCGCAAAAACGGTTCATCGCAAACGGTAAATCACGTGAAACACAAAGCACAACCGTGTTTTCTAAATTGGACGCTTCTTCATTAAACTTCCTTACAGAAGCCGCACATGTTCCCGTATCCACACTTGGAAAAACGTTTAAAACCAATCTTTTCCCTTTATAATCGTTTAAAGTCCTTTCTCCTAATTCACCATTGGTCAATTTGAAATCCGGTGCTTTAGAACCCACATTTGGAAGATTTCCTTTGGTATGAATCGGATTGCCTTTTAGTGTAATATTTGCCATTGTTTTTTCTTTGCAATTTACATGGATTCACCCAATCTTCCTCATAAATAATTCCTAAATTCGTTTAAACTTTTCATGAAATGGACTACCATTCATTTGAAACTGAAAGATTGATTTTAAAACCAACAGGAATTGAAGACACAGAATTTATTTTCCAATTACTCAATTCTCCGAAATGGATCCAATTCATAGGTGACCGAAATGTCCGAACTTCTGATGATGCCAAAATTTATATCCAAAATCGCATGCTTCCCCAATTAGAAAAATGTGGTTTTTCAAATTATACAGTAATCCAAAAGGAAGACCAAACCAAAATAGGAACTTGTGGTTTGTACAGCCGGGAAGGCATGGAAAATATAGACATCGGATTTGCTTTTCTTCCCGAATTTGAAAAAAAAGGTTTTGCCTTTGAAGCCGCTTCCAAACTATTATATGAAGCAAAAAACACTTTCAAAATCAATCATCTAGACGCTTTCACAACCAAAGACAATTATGATTCACAAAAACTCTTGGAAAAATTGGGCTTGAAAAAATCCGGATTGATCAGAATTCCAAATGACGACGAAGAATTGATTTTGTATCAAATAGAATTATAGCAATAGTAGGATTATCGATTCTGATTCCCAATATTTCGCTTCAATTTAATTAACTTCGCAGCAAATTTTGCTCAGATGAAACTATCCACCAGGATTCAAAATATCGAACAACCGGCAACCATCGCCATGACCCAAAAAGCACGTGAACTGAGACAACAAGGAAAAGATGTCATCAGCCTCAGCATCGGTGAACCGGATTTTGACACGCCTGATTTCATTAAAGAAGCTGCAATTCAAGCGATTCATGAAAATTATTCGCATTACACACCGGTTTCCGGTTATCCCGAATTAAAAGAAGCCATTGTAAACAAATTCAAACGCGACAATAATTTAGACTACAAACCATCTCAAATCGTGGTTTCTACCGGAGCCAAACAATCGATTTACAATGTTTTTCAATCCATCATCAATGAAGGCGATGAAGTCATTATCCCTGTTCCTTATTGGATAACATATGCAGATATCGTAAAACTATCAGGTGGAAAACCCGTTTTGGTAGAAACAACCATCGAAAATGATTTCAAACCTACTCTTGAAAGTTTAGAAAATGCAATTTCTGCCAAATCAAAAGCGATGATTTTCAGTTCGCCTTGTAATCCAAGTGGAAGCGTTTATTCTAAATCTGAGCTACACGAAATCGCAAAATTTGCAGCAAAACACGACCTGATTATCCTTTCAGACGAAATTTACGAACACATCGTTTACGAGGAAAAAGCCATCAGTATTGCGAGTTTCCCAGAAGCTTTTGACCGAACCGTTACCATAAACGGCCTATCAAAAGCCTATGCCATGACCGGTTGGCGGATAGGATTTATCGGAGCGCCCGAGTGGATCGCAAAAGCATGTGACAACATGCAAAGCCAAGTCACTTCAGGAACCAATTCCATCGCACAACGTGCCGCAATTGCTGCGCTGAATTCGGATTTAAGTGAGATCCAATACATGATCGATGCTTTTGCCAAAAGACGGGAAAAAGTTTTGGAGTGGATCAATGAAATCCCCGGATTTAAAATCAAAGAACCAAAAGGAGCATTTTATATGTTTCCGGACGTTTCTGATTGGTTTGGAAAAACCATAAAAGGAAAAACCATTCAGAATTCAGATGATTTGGCGAACTTTTTACTCGAAGAAGTCTATGTCTCAACTGTTGCAGGAAGCGCATTTGGTTTAAATAATTGTTTGCGATTTTCGTATGCTGCTTCTCTGGATCAATTGGAAGAAGCCATGAAACGAATTAAAACTGTTTTAAGTTAAATCCAAATTCTGACAGAAATCAGCATTACAACATTGATTTCCAACGTATTTTTGCATGAAGCAATTCAAAAAAGAATTCTTCAATCCAAACTAATAAGATTATGATTCAAACAGATATATTGATCATCGGAGCCGGACCAACCGGATTGTTTACCGTTTTTGAAGCCGGATTATTAAAACTTCGTTGTCATATCATCGATGCACTTCCTCAACCCGGAGGACAATTGGCAGAATTGTATCCTAAAAAACCCATTTTCGATATTCCGGGGTTCCCAAGTGTAGACGCGGGCGTTCTGGTGGACAATTTGATGGAACAAATCAAGCAATTTGAACCTGGATTTACGCTCAATGAAGTTGCCCAAACCATCGAAAAACAAGAAGACGGAAGTTTTATCGTCACAACAAACAAAGGAACGCAACACCAAACCAAAGCCATCGCCATTGCAGGTGGATTGGGAAGTTTTGAGCCGAGAAAACCGGATTTAGAAAATTTAGCGCAATTTGAAGAAAAAGGAATCGAATACTTCGTTCGGGACCCAGAATTATTTAGTGATAAAAAAATCATCATCGCCGGTGGTGGCGACTCAGCCTTGGATTGGAGTATCTTTCTAGCCGATGTGGCTTCTGAAGTTACCTTGATCCATAGAAGAAATGAATTCCGAGGCGCACTTGATTCTGTTGAGAAACTTCAAGAACTAAAAAACCAAGGCAAAGTCAATTTGATCACACCTGCAGAAGTACGAGCCTTGCATGGTGATGAACGACTGACCGGAATTACCATCGAAAAAGATGGTGAATTCCAAACTTTGGAAACCGATTATTTGATTCCACTTTTTGGGCTTTCGCCGAAACTGGGTCCTATCGCCGATTGGGGATTGGAAATTGAAAAAAATGCCATCAAAGTCAACAATGCACTTGATTATCAAACCAATGTGGATGGGATATATGCCATCGGCGATATCAACACTTATCCGGGGAAATTAAAATTAATCCTATGTGGTTTCCATGAAGCAACTATGGCCGTTCAGAGCATTTACCAACGTTTGAATCCCGGTAAAAAATTCATCTTAAAATACACAACCGTTTCCGGTGTTGACGGATTTGACGGTTCACGAAAAGAAGCAGAAAAAGCAGTGGTGAAATCAATTGATTAGGTTGGAAGCAGAAAGGAAGACGTTAATTTCTTTCAGCATACAACACCCATCATACATCAAAAAACATATCTTTGCCCAAAAATTAACCATTATGAGTCTATTAGTTGTCGGAACTGTCGCATTTGATAAAATCGAAACACCTTTTGGAAAAACCGATAAAATCCTCGGCGGTGCCGCTACCTTTATCGGAATGGCCGCATCGATGTTGGACGTTAAAACCGGAATTGTTTCAGTCATTGGTGATGATTTCCCGGACGAACACATCGATTTAATGGAATCCAAAAATTTGGATCTTGCGGGAGTTGAAAAAGTAGAAGGTGGAAAAACTTTTTATTGGTCCGGTCGCTACCATAACGACATGAATTCTCGTGATACCTTGGTTACTGAATTAAATGTTTTGGAGAATTTCCAACCGGAAGTTCCAGTCGGATGGAGAAAACCTGAAGTTTTGATGCTAGGAAATCTACACCCTTTGGTACAAAAATCTGTTTTAAATCAATTGGAAGAACGTCCTAAATTGGTCATTCTTGACACGATGAATTTCTGGATGGATTTGACTTGGGACGAGCTGATGGATGTTTTAAAAGACGTGGATGTGTTGACCATCAACGATGAAGAAGCACGCCAAATGAGCAAAGAATATAGTTTGGTAAAAGCTGCCAAAAAGATCCTCGAGATGGGACCACATACGCTCATCATCAAAAAAGGTGAACACGGTGCACTTTTGTTTCATGAAAACAATGTGTTTTTTGCGCCGGCATTACCGCTGGAAGATGTTTTTGACCCGACAGGAGCGGGAGACACATTTGCCGGAGGATTTTCAGGATTTCTGGCCAAAACGAAAAACTATTCGTTTGAAAACATGAAACGCGCCATCATTTATGGAAGTGCGTTGGCTTCATTTACCGTTGAGAAATTTGGAACAGATCGTTTGGCTGAATTGACCGATGAGGATTTGGTGGAACGTCTGGATATCTTTAAAAGTTTGACCAACTTTGATATTGAGTTGGATTAAAATTCAAAAATGAATACAAAATATAGAATCCTTGTCTGATGAGATAAGGTTTTTTTTTTGGGTTCAATCCAATTCTTTCCTTACTTTTTTTGAATTCATCTGAATCAAATAAACACCTAGCAAAATCAAAATTCCACCAACAGCATGAACCATCGTCAACCTTTCACCGTCTATTATTCCCCAAATGACCGCAACCACCGGCATCAAATAAGTCACGACTGAAGCAAAAATAGCCGAAGTTTGTTGGATCAATTTATAAAATAAAATCATCGCCAAAGCCGTTCCCACAATTGCCAAAATCGCCACATAACCCAAACCTTCCCATTGTTCAGGCGTTCCTTTAAATTCGTTAAAAAATCCGGTAAAACCCAAAATGATTAAAGCCGGCCCAAGCCAAATCGTAAACATCACAGATGACAAACTAAAGGATTTGATTCCCGCTAAATATCGACTGATGATCAAACTATTCATTCCATAAAAAGCCGTCGCCAAAACGATTAAGAACGAATGAAACAAATCGTTTTCTCCTTCCGTTCCTTCATTACTCATCAAAATTGCGGCACCACCAAATCCAACCAAAGCGCCTAAAATCTGTGACCATTTGCTTTTCATTCCAAAAAACAAAAACCCAAATAGCAAAATGAAAATCGGGACCAATGAATCCAAAATCCCCGCCATGGAACTACTCACCTTTTCCTGCGCCAACGGAAACAAAAACATCGGGATGAAATTCCCCATACAACCCCCGATGATCACCCATGGAAATAACTTTTTCGGGATGTCTTTGAAGTTTCTAATTCCGAAAAACACCAGAACTAATCCTGCGATTGCCAACCGAAGCGCTCCAACTTGATATGGCGTATAAACGGAAATCCCTTGTTTGATCAAGATAAAGGAACTTCCCCAAGTAAGCGACAAGATCAACAATATGACCCATTTATTTGCCCAAAATTTCATCACGCAAATTTGAGAAAGATTTCGGAAGAAAATAAAAAAAAGTTGCTCCGTATTTGGGAAGAAGCAACTTTCTAATAAAGGGTAGCAAAAAGCGAAAAACTAATCAAAACAATTATCTAGTTTCAATTATGGGTTTTGGTTTTAATGTATAGATGGAGAAATTGAAAAAGGTTGCGTGAAAAATTAAATTATTTTTTTTTCAATGGTATTTTTTGGAATAAATAAAGGATTCCCATGAATGAAACTGCAGCAGTAATCAATGAAAAAGACAGTGCAACCGCAGCAGAAATATCTCCGTTAAATTGAAACCATTGCGCTCCATAATAAAATACCGCTTCGCGAATTCCTAACCCTGCAAAAGAAATCACAGAAAGTACGCTGGATACCAAAAATAAAAGCAAATAAATCAAATAACCTCCTTCAATCTGAAAGGATTTCAATAAAAAATAAACAGATATCAGTTGTGACAACTGAATCAAAATCGAATAAAAAAATCCGATATAAATTCTCTTTTTATAGGTATGCAAAAACCGAATGATCAACTTCAAAACCACCAAAGTCGAAATCATTCCCAAAATTGAAATCCCAAAATTCCAATAAATTGCATAAGGTGTTTGAACGAAAAGAATCAAAACACAAAACATAAACCCAATCGCCACGATTCCCAAAAACCTTTCAACAAAAACGATTTGACCTACTTTTTTCAAGGATTTTTGATGGGATTTACTCAGTGCAAAAGCTTTATAAGCATCTCCGCCTACTCCGCCCGGCAAGAAAAAATTGTAAAACATCCCGAGCAAATACAATTTGGAATTGGCTTCAAAACTTAATCTGACGCCTATTTTACGGATGAAAATATTGAACCGGAAAACAGAAATTACCTGGGAAATCAAAAAAAGGATTACCGCACCGGCAAAATAAAAAGGATTGGCTATTTTCAATAAATCACCAATTTCTTTCCAATCTAATTCACTGAAAACCAAAGCAATTAGAGAAAAGCTAATTGCAATTTTAAGAAAGGTTGTGAGTTGTTTTTTGCGTTTCGGTTTCACCGATAAATATTTTTCTGACTTTATACGGACGCTTTTGCTGTGCTTCAAAATAAGTCCGCATCTGCAAATCTATGATAATTCCCGTTGTGAAAAATTGAATACCGACAAATAACAATAAAATTCCCAAAATCAACAAAGGACGATTCCCGATGTCCTCTCCCAATCCGAATTTGACAATCATCAAATACAACAAAATCAAACCGCCAATCGTAAAAGAAAACATCCCGAAATTCCCAAAAAGATGAATCGGTTTTTGTAAATATTTCCTTTGAAAAAGCAGTAAAATCAAATCATTGACAACTTTTGTGGTTCTCCCTAATCCATATTTGGATTTCCCAAACTGACGCTGATGATGTTTGACATTTACTTCCGTGATTCTTGCGCCATTGAAAAACGCAAGAAGATTGATGTAACGATGCATTTCACCATATAAATTCAAATCTTTTGCAGTTTCTCTACTGAAAACTTTCAACGCACATCCATGGTCTTTGATATTGAGTTTGGTCGTTTTTCGGATGATCCAATTGGCTATTTTTGATGGAAAAGTACGCACCAAATTGTCCTTTCTTTTCTGACGAATTCCGGTCACTACATCCCAATCTTCCGATTTGGCTTTGTTGTACATCATCAAAATATCGTCCGGATCATTTTGCAGATCTCCATCCATCGTGATGATATAATCGCCTTTTGCATAGTCAATTCCAGCTGCAAGTGCCAAACTCTGACCATAATTTTTTTTAAGTTCGATCAGGACTACATTTGGATTATCGAGCTTTTTGATCGCTTGTCGGGTTTGGTCTGTAGAACCATCATCCACCAAAATGATTTCAAAATGATTTCCTTTCAAAGCACCTTCTATCCGCTCAACCAAAAGCGCAACATTTTCTTCTTCGTTATAAACCGGAACGACGACCGATAAGTTTTCTGAAAGCGGATTTTGAATCATTTTTAATGCTTAATTTAGCCCAAATCAATATTGAAAGCGAATATACTTAAAAATCAATGAGGCAGTATTCTCAAAACGAATTTTTCTTTTATTTCCTGATTTTAATGGCTGCAGGATTTTTATGTTTTGCCAATCTTGGAAGTCATCCGATTTATATTTTGGACGAAGCCAAAAATGCAGAAGCCGCCCGTGAAATGTTTGTCAATGGGAATTGGATTGTCCCAACTTTTAATGGCGAATTGCGAACCGACAAACCACCACTCCATTATTGGTTCATGATGCTTGCTTACAAATTATTTGGCGTTGATGCTTTTGCCGCTAGGTTTTTTTCCGCTTTATTTGGTGTATTGACGATCATTTCCACTTATCATTTCACCAAAAAATTCATCAATAAAAAAGTAGCCGCCATCACGGCTTTCATTCTTTGTTCGGCGATCTTTTTTATGCAGGAATTTCATTTGGCGGTACCGGATCCTTATTTGATTTTCTTTCTCAGTTTCGGACTTTTTACGTTTTATGATTTTTACAAATTTGGCAAGAAAAGCAGTGGTTTGCTTTTTTATATTTCAATTGGATTGGCTGTTTTAGCCAAAGGACCGGTTGCAATTGCACTTCCGGGATTGATCATTTTGATTTTTCTTTTGATGAAAAAAGAATTCAATTGGAAAACCATTAAAAAAACCCAACCCTTTCTCGGCGGAATTTTAACCTTATCGATCTGTGTTCCTTATTTTTATCTGGTTCATCAAGCCACAGATGGCGCTTTTACAGAAGGCTTTTTCCTGCAACATAATATCCAAAGGTTCAGTGGTGAAATGGAAGGTCACGGCGGATTGCCTTTTGTAACTTGGGCATTTGTATTGTTGGGACTTTTGCCTTATTCGTTTTTCATCATTCAAGGATTTATTCAAGGTTGGAAACAACGAAAAACCCATGATTTCATTTTGTTTTCGTTTGTGGTTGCTATTGTTTTTGTCGTCTTTTTCAGTGTTTCCATGACCAAATTACCCAATTATCCGATGCCGAGTTATCCATTCATCGGAATTCTCATTTCAGTTTACCTAAACGAAATCCTCAAAAAATCGATTTCCTTAAAAGGCTACAAAATCAGTTTATGGGTTTTGCTTGTGATCACAATTGCGATGCCGATTGCCGGCTACATCGCACTCTCCCAAATCGAAACCCAATTGTACAGTGTCCGTTATACCAGTTTCACTTTGGCAATATTACCTTGTGCCATGATTGCGTCGCTCATCTATTTATACCGAGGAAAAATCAAAGAAAGCATCATCGTAATCGGCATGGGATCGATGTTTTTAAGTTTACAAATGTTCCAATTTGTGTATCCGGCTTTGGTAGCACAAAGTCCTTTGGTTTTGGCGAAAAATGACATCAGTTCTGATTCCAAAACCATATTGTACAAAGGGTATGACCCCGCATTTCTATTCAATTATAAGCGAACTTTTCCGTTTGCAGAAACCAAAGATGAAGTTTTAAAATTCTTAAAAGAAAATCCGGACGCAATCGTTATCACCAAAGAAAAATTTTATGAATCCGAATGGAAAGATGTCCCAACTGAAGTGGTTTTGCACCAAAAAGCTTTGTTCGAAAATTATACGATCATAATTTTTCGATTGAAATAATTTTATAAAAACCTTGCCTAACTTATCTTCGCAGAGATTTCATATACAGAAATGAATAAAAAAATAATCGTCATCACGGGAAGTTCATCTGGAATTGGTGAAACACTCGCCAACCATTTTGTAAAACAAGGTCATACCGTTTATGGACTTTCCCGTTCCAAAAAGGAAAAACTCGCTTTTCACCATATCGCCACCGACGTGACCGATAAAGAAAACGTCTTTTCATCCATCCAAACGATCATCAACGAAGCTGGCCGCATCGATGTCCTCATCAACAATGCAGGAGTAGGGATGCTTGGAAGTATCGAAGATGTTCGGAAAGAGGATTTTGATAAATTGGTGAATGTGAATATTTATGGTGTGATTTATCTGATGCAAGCCGTTTTACCTTTGATGCGCGGTCAGAAATCGGGACATATTTTGAATGTTTCTTCCATCGCGAGTAATCATGGTTTACCGTTCCGTGGGTATTATTCGGCTTCGAAATCAGCAATAGACCGAATTACAGAATCTGTCCGATTGGAAAATCAAAATACCGGAATCGAAATCACAACTGTCAATTTTGGTGACATCAAAACACCGATTGCTGAAAGCCGTATCCAAAGCACCGTTTCCAATTATTATAAAAAAAGCTATGAGAAATTAGTCCAGCTCATCGACGAAGAGGTCGATCATGGATTGGAACCGGAACAATTGATTCCAGTCATCGAGCGACTCATCAACAAAAGAAATCTAAAACCACATTACAATATAGGAAAAGGAATCCAGAAATTTTCTGTAACGCTGAAAAGGGTTTTGGGACAAAGGGTTTTTGAAAAAATGTTGGCAAGGTATTCTAAGTTGGAGTGATGTTCATAATAAGTTGTGGAGTAATTATGCTGGCTTTGGGTTTATACATCCGATGGGCTTATAAACAAACAAATAGAAATATGGAAGACTCACCATCCAACTTGAACAATTTATTTTTTTTCATTGGTGGCGGAATCGTCTTTATTCTAATTGGAATATTAGAAATTTTTGAATTATGGTAAAAAATAAAAATTAGATTAAAAAAATGAACCTCCTCTGGCATTATAAAGAATTTGATGAACTGACCTCTGCGGAACTCTATGAAATATTGAGTTTGCGCGTGACGGTTTTCATGGTCGAACAAGATTGTTTGTACAACGAAGTCGATGGAAAAGACCCGAAATGTTCACACCTTTGGTGTACGATGGATGGGAAAATTTTGGCTTATTGCCGCATCGTTCCACCGGGTGTTTCCTACGAAGTCCCATCCTTCGGTCGCGTAGTGAGTCATCCCGAAGCTCGGCATTTGAAATTGGGACATCAATTGATGCGAAATGCGATTGAAATCATCCAAAATCATTTTCAGACTTCTCAAATTAAAATCAGTGCGCAAACTTATTTGAAAAATTTTTATGCGCAATATGGATTTGAGCAAACTTCTGAAGAATATCTAGAAGACGGATTGCCGCACATGGAAATGCTAAGGAATTAATCTACATCCATTATGAAAAACGTTCTATTCATTCTAATCATAATTTTCATGGCTTCATGTGAAAGCAAAAACGCTGAAAATTATCCGTTAAAATCTGAAGATGGTCATTTTCATGCTGTCGTGGAAATTCCGGCGGGAACCAATAAAAAGTATGAGTTCAGTCCGGAAAGTATTTCCTACGAAATCGATCAACGCGATGGAAAAGATCGCGTCATTCGGTATCTTCCTTATTTCGGAAATTATGGATTCATTCCCTCCACCCTTTCCAACAAAGCAGAAGGCGGCGATGGTGACCCGTTAGACATCATCGTGATTTCTGAATCTTTGTCACAAGGAACGCTGCTTCCGGTCATTCCGTTGGGAACGGTAAAATTGATGGACCAGGGCGAAAACGATTATAAAATCATTGCCGTTCCGGCGAACTCAGATTTGGATTTATTGAAAATCAAAACCTTTCAATCATTCAAATCGAAATACCCTAGCATCATCCAAATCATCGAAATTTGGTTGACCAATTATGATTCGGACTCACTATTAATCGAAGGTTGGTTGGATGAAAAAGAAACCGAAACTTATATTTTAGAAAATGCGGTGACGAATTAATTTCGTTTCAGAAAATAAAACAACAACAAAAACCATCCGACGATCATCAACAATCCACCAAGCGGCGTAATCGGTCCCAACCATTTCAAATTTACTCCCCAATGGTCGGCAAACGACAAAAAGTAAATACTGACCGAAAAAAGAAACGTACCGATGATGATGCTCCATCCGGCGCCTTTTTCCAATCCGGATTGGAACTGCAAAAACAATCCGATGATGACCAATAAAAGTGCGTGATACATTTGGTATTTCACACCGGTTTCAAAACTGGCGAGCTTTTCAGGAGATAGGAATTTCTTAAACGCATGTGCCCCAAATGCACCCAAAATAACAGAAGATGCCCCGTACAAAGTCCCGAAAATCAATACCAATTGTTTCATTCTCAAATTTTTTCTAAAGATATTACAAAAATCTATTGAAAAGTTCATGAAACTTATCAGTCCTTATTTAGATTAAATTTAATTAATATCTTTGTCGAAATTCAAAAAAATGAGTGACAATCAAACGATTTTTGATTTAAAAATTGGAGATTCAGGGAGGATTTCAGGATTTTCATCTGAAGACATTCCCATGAAATTTTATGAACTGGGATTAACGCCCGGCTCATTTGTCACATTGAAAAAACGACTTCCATTTGGTGGCCCAGTTTGTGTTCAAATCATGGATTCTGTTCAGTTAATCGCATTACGTGATACCGAAGCCAATTCCATCCTAATTGAAAAATTCTTATGAAACCTAAAAAAATTGCATTAATTGGCAATCCCAATGTCGGAAAGTCCACGCTTTTTAATTTGCTAACAGGTTTGCGTCAAAAAATCGGAAACTATCCGGGCATGACCGTTGAAAAAAAGACCGGAAGTTTCTCCCATGAAGGAAAAAAATATGACCTTGTAGACCTTCCTGGAACCTATGGACTTTACGCCAACTCACTTGATGAACAAGTCGTTACAGATGTTTTAAACAACCCCAATCATCCTCAACATCCAGATTTGGCAATCGTTGTGGCTGAACCTTCCAATCTCAAGCGAGCGCTTTTGTTGCAACAGCAAGTCCGGGATTTAGGCATTCCGACTTTGTTTGTGGTGAACATGATGGATGAGGCGGAAAAACAAGGAATTAAAATCCATTTGGAAAAATTAGAAGAAAAACTTCAAACCAAAATCTTACTGACAGATGCCCGGACTGGAAAAGGAGTAGCAGCCTTAAAAAATGCTTTAGAAAATCCCATTCCTTTGGTTGAAAAATCTTTTTCAATTCCTCGAGAATTTGTTTCCATTGTTGAAAAAACCAAAGAAATTTCTGGGACAGACAGAGATTACCAAGCTTGGCAAATGCTGACTCAGAAAGAAATGAAACATCTTTCTGAAAAACAGAAATTAGAATTAGACGGTTTAAAATCAGAAAACAAAATCATTTCCAAACGACTTCAAGTCAAAGAAATCTTAAACCGCTACGAAACCATCGATGAAATTTTGGATCAAACGATTGCAAAAACAACTAAAAAAACCTCTTCATTTTCTGAAAAAATAGACCAAATATTGATTCACCCAATTTTGGGATACCTCCTATTTTTTGGATTGTTATTGTTGATTTTCCAAGCCATTTTCGCATGGTCAGGTCCTTTTATGGATGGTATAGATGAAGGTTTTGCATGGCTTTCGCAGAAGGTAGCAAATTGGCTACCGGAAGGTCCGGTAAGTGGATTAATTACAGATGGGATCATTTCAGGAATCGGTGGAATTGTCATTTTTGTTCCACAGATTGTGATTTTATTTCTATTTATTTCGATCATGGAAGAATCGGGCTACATGAGTCGTGTAGTATATTTAATGGATAGGTGGTTAAAACCATTTGGGTTGAGTGGAAAAAGTGCTGTTCCGCTGATGTCCGGAGCGGCTTGTGCGATTCCTGCGGTGATGTCTGCCCGAAACATTGAAAACGACAAAGAACGTTTGATTACCATTTTGGTTACACCATTTATGACTTGTGCTGCGCGATTGCCCATTTATGTGGTCATCATCGGATTGATCATTCCGGAAGAAAAAATATATGGTTTTAATTTACAAGGACTTGCACTTCTGGGCATGTATGTTTTGGGGATTTTGGGCGCTCTGGGAAGTGCTTGGATTTTGAAGAAATTAATCAAATCCAAATTTAAAAGTTATTTGGTTCTCGAATTGCCGACTTATAGAATGCCGGTTTGGCGAAATGTTTTGCTGACAGTTTGGGAAAAATCGACCGGATTTGTGTTGGGAGCAGGAAAAATCATTTTGGCAATCAGCATCATCCTTTGGGTTTTGGGAACCTTTGGAATGGGTGAAAGATTCAACAATGCAGAGAAAATTGTGAAAACCGAAAAACCGAATTTGAGCGATGAGGAATTGGAAAATGAAATCACGGCTTATAAATTGGAATATTCGTTTTTGGGCTATATGGGTCAAGCTATCGAGCCGTTGGTAGAACCATTGGGTTATGATTGGAAGATGGGAATAGGATTGATTTCCTCTTTTGCTGCGCGCGAAGTCTTTGTCGGAACGATGGCGACGGTTTATAGTTTGGGCGATACGGATGATGAGCTGACTATACGGGAACGCATGGCCAAAGAAATCAATCCCAACACCGGAAAACCGGCGTATAATCTGGCTTCGGGAATTTCGCTTTTGCTTTTTTATGCCTTTGCCATGCAATGTATGGCAACCATTGCGATTGTGAGAAAGGAAACGGATTCTTGGAAATGGACATTTGTACAAATGATCTTCATGACCGGAATGGCTTATTTTGCAGCATTGATTGCTTATCAGATTTTAAAATAATTCCCCTAAATTTGCAGCATGTTTTACACCATCATCCAATATATTTTTATTGCCGTTGTCTTTGTGATAGCGGTTTGGTATGTGATTAAGATTTCCAAAGAATCTTTTGGCTCCAAGAAAAAATCCTGTTCCAAAGGATGTGGATGTGATGACTCCTCTTCTGTTTCCAAAGACTAATTCGAAAATTTCAGCATAAAAAAAGGACAACTTTCGTTGTCCTTTTTTATTTATTGTTCTTGTTTACGGCATGATCGGCACATTAATTTGGCCTGAGGTAACGACAATTTCCTCACCCGGCACACCGTTGGTAAATTTGGTAATGGTTCCGGTAAAAGATCCGATTACTCGTTCAGCGGTAATCCCCGTTATGTTTAGTGTTACCGGAAGATAGGTGTCGGTGGTCGCATCATAATTGGAATAAACATCATTTGGATTTCCTGAAGTTCCCAAATTTACTTGGTAAACCACTTGATTAGCTTCGGTATAAGAGCCAACTGCGATTCCGCCCGGGATAGTAATCGATAAAGTTTGGATTTGATTGGTATTAATTCCCTGAATCACGGCTGCAGTTTGGATACCTTGCGCAACTGCATTGGTACTGAAATCAAATTCTTGATCATTAAAATTGGCTTTTAAAATGCGATCTTCCTGAACTTCAGGCTCAAATTGGATTTCATGAAAAATACCATTGGTAATAACTCTGGTTTCGTCAGAAGCAGCATTATAAACAGTCCCTGAAAAAGTTCCTGTCACCAAACCTGCGCTATTGTTTACCGCAGAAATACCAACTGTTAATGGCAACAATTCGTTGTTTGCATCGACATTTGTAAATATGCCTTCAGCACCAAGATTGAGGATCACAGTTGCTCCATCCGCTTGAGAAAAAGCACCGACTTCCAGAACTTGTAGGATAGACAATACGATGGTTTGGCTTGCTCCGCTTCCACCACGGATTTGGCTGCCATCCGTCGAAGATGTCGCTGTCGTTCCTACGCTATAATCCATAAAAACACCGTTCAACTCAAAAGTATAAGTTCCCTGATCTATGACGTTCTGGAATTCATCACCCGGCGTTAGTAATTCACTGTCTGAACAGCTCCATAAAAAACCGAGCAATAGAAATGAGAACAACAAATATTTATTCATTTTTTAATTTTTTGCTAAAATTAGAGAAATAACTTCAAAATAATCCAACGCAATTTAGGAAAAAGTATTGTATCAATAATCTGTACTTCCAGTTGCGTCAGAAATGATTTGTTTGGCAGAGGAAGTTCCGATTCTTTTCACACCCAATTCAATCATTTTTTCCGCTTCCTTTTTTGTCCGAACTCCGCCCGAAGCTTTTACTGACAAATCGCCTGCATTTTCAACCATCAATCGGATGACGTGTTCATTTGCGCCGTTTGGTTCAGCATTTGGAGTTTGAAAAAAACCGGTCGAGGATTTTACAAAGACATTTTCCGGTGGAAATTCTGCCAATTTCATTTCGATGATCTCTCGTATCAATTTTGTCAATCGCTGGATTTCATGATCTGTTAGCGCAGCAGTTTCGATGATCCATTTTACAATTTTATCATTTTTCAAAGCTATGGCTGAACAAACTTCGATTTCTTCTGAAACCTTTTCAACTTGACCGTTTTTAAATGCCCGATAATCTACTACGAAATCCAATTCGTCCGCCCCATCTCCTATCGCTCTTTGTGCTTCAGAAACTTTTGCATCCAACCCTCCATTTCCTTCCGGAAAATCAATGACCGTCCCCAATTTCACTTCAGAATTCAACTCATCAATCAACATTCGCAAGGAACGTACATAATCCGGTCGTACCATGACCGCAAAAAAACCATGTTCTGTCGCCTCACGCGTCAATTTATGTACTTCTTCTAAAGTCTGTGAATCAGAAAGTCCACTTTGTTTGGGAGTCTTTAAATAGGTAGAATCCAAATAATCACCTAACTGCATTTCGAAAATAATTAGGACACAAAATTAATAATTAATTATGGCAAAAACCGGAAAATGATCACTGTAACCACCCAAATATTTGCTTCCGGCAAAAGTCCGGAAGGGCGATCCTTTGAATCTCCTGTCCCAATCCTGAACAGATCTATCGTTGTAAATATGCGCAGACTCAAACCGAATCTTATGATTAATTTGATCCAAAAATGATTTCGAAAATAATAATTGGTCAAATAAAATCCATCGGCCATTGTGTTTCAAACTGCCTTTTTTGGGAAACATTTCCAACATCGGATTAAACAATTGATCAATCCCCAATTCCTTTTCACGACTGGATTTTAAGATTTCCAACGCATCAACATCATTTGGATTTCCATTAAAATCGCCCATCAAAATAATTTGAGCTTCAGGGTCCGAACCCAAAATCTCATTGACTTTTGATTTGATTTCTTTTAAAATAATATTGCGAAATTCCCGATTCACATCCAAATCTCTACGAGAAGGAAGGTGCAATACAAAACTATGAAACAGATGGTTTCCCAATTGGAATTGAACATACAAGACATCTCTTGAAAAATCTTTTGCGATAAAATCTGGTGGTTTTAAATAAGAAAATGCCAATGGTTCAGCATGTATCACTTTCACCCAATCTTTCCGATACAAAATCGCATTGTCAATCCCGCGTTCATCACGGGATTCGAAATGAATAAATCCATAATTATGCTCAACCAAATGCTCTGAACGCACCAAATCTCGCAAAACAGAATCATTCTCAACTTCAGCCAAACCTACGATCAATGGAGGATTACCTGTTTCTTTTAACCCCAATTCACTGATCACACTGCCGATTTTCCAAACCTTATTTTCATACCTTTTTTGCGTCCATTTCCGGCTTCCTTCAGGCGAATATTCATTTTCAAATTTTTCCGGATCATCTATGACATCAAAAAAATTTTCTGTATTGTAAAAAGCGATGCTTCCTAAACTCATGCGTTCTATTTAAAATTTAAAAATAGAAAAAACCTTTTACAAAAGAGGATTTACAATTCTTTCTTTACTTTTACATCCTGAATATTTGAATGCACAACTATGTCCATCCAGTACATTTTTGAAATCCTTGGAACCATCGTTTTTGCCATCTCGGGTGCATTGGCAGCAGGAGAAAAATCTGAAGAACAAGACTGGTTTGGGGTGACATTTATTGGTTTTATCACGGCAATCGGAGGAGGAAGTTTGCGGGACATGCTCCTTGGCAGTTATCCTTTGGTTTGGATAAATGATGTCAATTTTATGTACGCCATATTTGTAGGCATCCTAATCATGCGCTTTTTTTATTCGTCTTTGGACAGGTACCGAAGAGAACTCTCACTTTTTGACACTATGGGAATTGCGCTTTTCACAGTTTTAGGTACCGAAAAAGCTTTGGAATTTGGCGTTCATCCGGTCATCGCAGCTATCATGGGAATGTTTTCTGCCGTCATGGGCGGTGTAATTCGTGATACGCTTACCAATACGACTCCGGTCATTTTCAGAAAAGAAGTCTATGCCACAGCTTGTTTGGCAGGTGCAACTTTATTTTTAATTTTATACCGATTTGAAGTAGACAGAACACTGAATTTCATCATTTCCGGACTCTTGATCATCTTCATCAGGGTTTTGGCAGTTTATTTCAAATGGAGCATCCCAAAATTTAGATAATCATGTTAGAATTTACCGATAAAACAATATGGACAGGGCGTTTGGACGATGAGGACGGCACACTTGGGTTGCGTTGGCATCAAGCAATTCAAACCAAAAATTTTTCTGAAATAGCATTCAACTCAGAAGAAAATATTGCGCTTTTGGGGTTTTGTTCGGACGAAGGCGTCAGAAGAAATAAAGGAAGAATCGGTGCAAGAAATGCGCCCGATCAAATCCGAAAATCACTCGCCAATCTTCCTTTTAACAAAGAAAATCAAAAACAAATCTTTGATTTTGGGAATATTCTTTTGGTCAATGAAAATTTGGAATCTGCTCGAGAAGAACAAATAGAATGTGTTTCCACTTTACTTCGAAACAATTTTTTCCCTATCATCCTCGGCGGCGGTCATGAAACGGCTTTGGGAGATTATCTAGGGATGACTTCCCAATTTAAAAAAATAGGAATTATCAATATCGATGCACATTTTGATTTAAGGATTCCGGTTGAGAACAGTACTTCAGGAACACCTTTTTTTGAGATGGCGCAATTTTGCCAAAATAACGATCGGGAATTTCATTATTTATGCATCGGCATCCAGTCCAACGGAAATACGCAAGCTTTGTTTCAGCGAGCTGAGGAATTGGAAGTAAAAACAATTTTGGTCGATGAAGTACATGTCGATTTGAATTTTGTGCTTCGTCAAATAGAAGACTTTGCCGTACATTTTGATGCGCTTTATTTGAGTTTGGATTTGGATGTGCTGGACGGAGCATTTGCGCCGGGCGTGAGTGCGCCTTCGGTCAATGGATTGACACCTTTTCAGGTTAAATCCATTCTCCAAAAAATCATTGAAACAAAAAAAGTCAAGCTTTTTGATGTCGTCGAATTAAATCCAGAACTGGATCAAGATAATCATACCGCTAAATTAGCGGCTCATTTTATTCAAGAATTTACCTTACGATGAATAAATTATACCCCATAAAATTCAAACCCATCACTCAATACCGAATTTGGGGTGGAAATAAACTGAACCAAGCTGTTTCCGATGATTTAAAAATTGAAAATCTAGGTGAAATCTGGAGTATTTCTGGAGTCGAAGGAAATATCAGTGAAGTTGAAAATGGTTTTTTAAAAGGTCAAAACCTGAACGAATTGATTTCGACTTACCAAGAAAAATTGGTCGGAAAAAAGGTTTGGGAAAAATTTGGAAATGAATTCCCCCTTTTGATCAAATTCATCGATGCGGCACAGCCGCTTTCCGTTCAAGTCCATCCAAACGATGAACAAGCCAAACGTCTGCACAATTCCTTCGGAAAGTCTGAAATGTGGTACATCATGGATGCCGAAAAGGATGCTGAACTCATCATCGGATTTCAAGATGGCGTTGAGAAATTAGATTATGAAAAACATTTAAAGTCTGAAACTCTGGAAGAAATCCTTGGGAGAGTTTCGGTAACAAAAGGTGATGCGGTGTATATTCCGGCAGGAAGAGTTCATGCCATCGGCGCCGGAATTGTATTGGCAGAAATCCAACAAACTTCCGATGTTACCTACAGGATTTACGATTACAACCGAATCGACAAAGACGGCAATAAACGCGAATTACATACCGATTTGGCGTTGGAAGCGATTGATTTTAGCCCGATTGAAAATGTTAAAACGAAATACAATTCGACAGAAAATCAATTCGAAACTTTAATCGATTCGCCTTTTTTTAAAACCCAAATTTTTACCGGAGACCAAGAAATTTCCATGACGGAAAACAACGAAATGCGTATTTACATCTGTACGGAAGGTAGTGCGAAATTCCAAACCCAAAACGGCGGAACGAAATTGAAAATGTATGAAACTTTGTTGATACCTGCGGAAGTAGATTCCTATAAAATTATTCCGGAAAGGAATGCTACACTGATTGAGGTGAGGGTTCCTTAAAAACTGTAATTACTTACAATTTTTAATTATCTTGATTAATCTGTAAAATAGGTTTTTTGTTTCTTTGAATAAAAAAAATGAATTATGTACGTAATAGAAGCCTTATTGATTTTTTTTAATTTCTGGTTTCCTCAACTTGAAAAAGAACTTTATAAGGTTGATTATCATTACACTCAATCATTAGAAATTGATGAAAATACCCGAAGGTCATATCCTCCTGAAATTTTACAACAAATTAAGGATGCGAGTAATGTGACTTATGCGTTTTCATTGTATACAAATAGTTCAGAATCAGTCTTTAAATTATTGCCGAAACTTATAAATTCACAAAATGTATTAGCCATTGAGATTGAGCCCGATTTGAAATGGGCATATAAAAATTTGAAAGAAAATTATACTGTAAATTTGATTCAGTTCGACAAAAATTACTTTGTTAGGGATTCTTTACAAAAGCTAATTTGGCGAAAAACAAATGAACAAAAAGAATTGTTAGGCTATCAAACACAAAAATATTTTTATGAAGATGAAAATCAATTTATAGAAATTTGGTGTGCAATTGAAATTCATATTCCAAATGGTCCATTAAATTATTCAGGCAACGAAAATTTAATTTTGGAAGCAAAAATTTCTACTAAGAAAGGCGCAAAACATTTCCATCATTATACAGCTACTGAAATAAATGATGAAATCGAATTTGACTTTAAAAAAGAAAAACCTAAAAAAGTAATGAGTAGAGAAAGGTTTGATACATTATTTTCGGATTATAAGAAAAAAATAGAAGCAATGAATTCAGAAATAGATACGGAATAAATTAATTATTTCACTTTTCATTAAGTGGTAATTACTTATCAAACTTTATCGAATTTCCCAACCAAATATTTCGTATCTTTGCCCTGTAATTACAACCGATGAGAAACCCTTTGTTTTATGCAAAAATCCTTTTGTTTGGAGAGTATGGAATCATCGAAGATTCCAAAGGATTGACCATTCCTTATAACTCTTACAAAGGAACTTTGACATTTGATGAAAATTCGCAAGGAAAAATTTCCAACGAAAGCATCCGAAAGTTTGCGGCGTATTTGGAAGAAAATTTTCCGGGCGAATTCGATTTCGACCAAATGAAATCAGACATCGAAGAGGGAATGCATTTCGACTCCACCATACCACAAGGCTATGGTGTAGGAAGTTCAGGTGCTTTGGTGGCTGCGATTTACGAACGCTATGCGGCAAATAAAATCGAAACCGAACAAGGAATCTCAAAAGAAATCATCGCCCAACTCAAAGAAACTTTCTCCAAAATGGAATCTTTCTTTCACGGAAAAAGTTCAGGAATTGATCCTTTGATTTGTTATTTGAATCTACCGTTGCTTATCAATTCCAAAACCGACATTTCCACCATCGGAATTCCGGCTCAAAAAGAAGGAAAAGGTGCTATATTTTTAGTCAATTCCGGTGCTCCCGGTGAAACCGCTCCTATGGTTCAGATTTTCTTTGAAAAATTGAAACAAGACGGTTTCCGTAAAACACTGAAAGAAGAATTCATCAAATACAACAATGCTTGCATCGATGCTTTTGTAAAAGGCGATGTAAATCCATTGTTTTCCAATTTGAAAAAATTGTCCACTTGGGCGTTTTTGCATTTCAAACCCATGATTCCACAACGACTTTTAGACGCTTGGCAATATGGAATTCAAACCAATTCCTATTACCTGAAACTTTGCGGTTCAGGCGGCGGCGGATACATCCTTGGGTTCACCAAAGATTACGAAAAAGCAAAAACACATTTACAAGATTTTGACACCGAAATCATCTACAAATTCTAATTTTTATGGAAAAATTCAAATTTGAAGAAGATGACCAAATCGGGAAATTTGATTTGTTTGAAGACGAAACAAAAATTGGAGAAGTCACTTACAGAAAAAGAATTCAAAACGCGATCTCCATCAACCATACCTATGTAAAAAAAGAATTCGAAGGAAAAGGTTATGGAAAAAAACTAGTCGACAAAGTTCTGGAATTTGCAAAAGAAAATGATTTGAGTGTTTCTGCAACCTGTTGGTTTGCCGAAAAGGTGATCCAATCCTACGAATGATGAACGGATTGAGCCCTCGAAAGCTATTTGTCAAAACACTTGCACTTTTTACAGTCATCAGGGGATACAACATTGCGATGCTCATTCTCGCCCAATACATGGCGAGTCTTTTCATTTTCAACGAAGGTAAAAACCATCTCGAAATCCTCCTCGATAAAAACCTCAACTTTATCATCATCGCTTCGGCGCTCAGTGCGGCAGCCGGATACATCATCAATAATTTTTACGATTTGGAGCGAGATAGCATCAGCCGTCCACTGCAAAATTATATCGAACGATTCGTCTCCCAAAATTTTAAACTCAACACATATCTCGCCCTTAATTTTCTTGCGCTAGGAATTGCATTTTTGGTCTCCTGGCGGGTAGCTTTATTCTTTCTGGTGTACCAATTTTTGGTTTGGTTTTATTCGCACAAGGCCAATAAAATCGTGTGGCTGAACAATTTATATTCGGTCATCCTCATGGTATTTCCGTTTTTTGCGTTGTTTCTGTATTATGAAAATTTTACCCAAATCATATTTTTCCACGCCGCCTATTTACTTTTATTGTTGCTCGTAACGGACATCTTAAAAGACCTCACCACCTCCACAGCAGACGCAATCTACCATTACAGCACATTGCCCATCATTTACGGTGATAAAACCACAAAATACATCCTCACCGTTTTGATGATATTTACTGCGGTTTGGTCCGTTTTTATGTGGACCGACACGGCTACCGGTTACATGAAATACTTTTTTCTCTTCAGCGCCATACTCAATTTATTGATGATTTTCCCGCTTTGGGGCTCAAATTCCAAAACGACCTACAAAATTTTACACCTGATTTTCAAACTTTTAATCGGATTTGGGATCTTCAACATGGTGTTCATTGATTTAAATCCCTTAGATTTGCAAAAAATTATTTAAACAAGGGCGTGCCTTCGTAGCGATTCAAAAATCAGAATCCATTCAAAATAATGCCGCAACGAAGTCGGGCTGTCGGCACTCGCTTTTTTGTTGTCTTCGAGAACCTCAGACGACAAAAAGAGCTCAAACAGAGCCTCCATCCCTCACGCAAGGAAAAGACAAATAAAAATATCTTTTAGAAATACAAATTCTATCACGCCAATGGCGTTCTATGTCAACTAAACGATATTTTTTTAAAAAACTATGTGGTAAATAAAAAAAATATAAAATGAAAAAAAGACAGGAAAGGCGAGACGCTTCCCCAAAAAGACCGGCGGGAAACTCAAAGCCCAATTTTAGAAACACCGGCAAACCCTTCAAACCCCGGTTAAAAAAAGCACCCGTTGATGACGGAACCATCCGACTCAACAAATACATCGCCAACGCCGGAATCTGTTCCCGACGCGAGGCAGACGAATTCATCAAAACAGGATTGGCGCAAGTAAATGGAAAAGTCGTTACCGAAATGGGCTATAAAGTCCAGCCCGGGGACGTCGTGAAATTTGACGGAAAAACCATTTCTGCCGAGAAAAATGTCTACATACTTCTCAACAAACCCAAAGGATTTATCACTACGACAAAAGATGAAAAAGACCGCAAAACGGTGATGGATTTGATCGCCAATGCTACTACGGCACGTGTTTTTCCGGTAGGGCGTTTGGATAGAGCCACAACTGGATTGTTGTTGTTTACCAACGATGGTTATTTGACCAAAAAATTGACCCATCCGAGTCATACAGTGCGGAAAATCTACCATGTGAAGTTGAACAAAAAACTGACCCATGCTGATTTAGATGAAATCAAAAAAGGAATTCGATTGATTCCCGAAGGAATCGCTGAAGTCGACAATGTTTCCTTTATCGAAGGAAAACCGCATACAGAAGTCGGAATCGAAATTCACATCGGTTGGAACCGTGTGGTGAGAAGGATATTTGAGAAAATGGGTTATGAAGTAGAAGCACTTGATCGTGTATCATTTGGCGGATTGACCAAAAAGAATTTGAAACGTGGCGATTGGAGAAAATTAGATGAAAAAGAAGTTTCTTTCTTAAAAATGCTTTGATTTTCAATCAAATTGAATTATAAAAAAGACCCTGTGGTTTCAAAAATCACAGGGTTTTTCATAGTTAATAGGGAAGTTATGTAGAGAGAGTTGTTTTGTTTTCTTTTACAAATCTACCACCAGCAATTCATTTAATTTCAAGGTGATTTCCTCAAATTTAATGAGGAAAATTCCTGATTTCAAAATCTAAATCCATCCAACAAATCGATGTAACGATCGATTCCATTTTCAATTTCTGATAAGTAGATGAATTCGTTTGGAGTATGTGATCTAGCAGAATCACCCGGACCGATTTTCACCGTATCGAAATCCATCATCGCCATATCAGACAACGTTGGAGATCCATAAGTTGTACAGCCAATTGAAATTCCTTTTTGTACGATCGGGTGATTTTTATCGATGCGAGAAGAATTCAAACGCAATGAACGGGCTTTCACTTTAGATTTCACATTTTTTTGGACAATTTCCACCACTTCTGCATTGGAATACAATTCGTTAACACGCACATCGATCACCATTTTACAGAAATCAGGAACTACATTGTGTTGTTTTCCGGCTTCTATTTGTGTTAAAGTCATTTTTACCGGGCCGAGAAAGTCAGAAACTTTTTCAAATTGAAAATTTTGAAACCAATGGATATCTTGCAAAGCTTCATAAATCGCATTCATTCCTTCATTTCTTGCTGCATGACCCGTTTTCCCTTTGGCTTCTACTTCCAAAACCACCAATCCACGTTCGGCAATCGCCATATTCATTTGGGTAGGTTCGCCTACAATTCCCAAATCTATTTTCCCTAATTTCGGTAAAATACTCGCAATGTTCTTCTGACCGGAATTTTCCTCTTCCGCCGAAATGGCAATTATCAAATTAAAATCCAATTCTTTGTCCAAAAAATAAAGAAACGATGCCAATAAACTCACCGCCGAAGCGCCTGCATCATTGCTCCCTAAACCAATTAATTTATCTTCTTCCACCGTTGCAATAAGTGGATCATACGTCCAATTCGACCCGAATTTCACCGTGTCGTGATGAGAATTTAGCAAAATTGTCTTTTTGGAAACATCATAATTCGGGTGGATGCTCCAAACATTGTTGTCTTGTCTTTGCGCTTTTGCTCCATTGGACTCGAGAAATTCAAAAATCAAATCCGCGGTTTTGTCTTCTTCGCCAGAAAAAGATTGGGTTTCAATTAATTGTTTCAACAAATTGATGGCTTTGTTTTTTAATTCTTGATTCATATTTAATTTATTGATTTATTAAATTCCATCAATTTAACGAACTCATTCAAAATGATTTGACCTTGAAAGATTTGTATGCCGAATAATTATAATCCGCCAAAATTCATTAAATTTAATAGTTTTGGCGAGATATACTTTAAATTAGTTTCGTTCCAATTTCCATATTCACATTTGAAGCATGTTTAATGTAAACGCTTTTCACGCCTGATTTGATCACTTCAAAAGCATTATCCAATTTTGGGATCATGCCTTCATTGATGATTCCATCTGCTTTTAATTCCTGATAAAATTCAAAATCAATTTCGGAAATCAAAGAAGATTCGTCATTGACATCTTTCATTACACCATTTTTATCAAAACAAAAATAAAGTTCGACATTCCATTCTTTAATTTTCGCCAATTCTTTGGCAATTGCAGACGCAATCGTGTCCGCATTGGTATTCAACAACTGTCCATTTCCATCATGCGTGATCGCGCAGACAACCGGAATCAATTCGTTTTTTAAAAGAATTTGAAACAGTTTTCCATTGACCGAATTTTCATGTAAATCACCTACAAAACCAAAATCTACCGTTTTCACCGGACGTTTCACACCCGAAATCGCATTTCCATCTGAACCAGAAATCCCCATTGCATTTACGCCCAATTTCTGTAAACTGGAAACGATAGATTTATTCGTTACTCCCGCATAAAATCCGACCACAACTTCCAAAGTTTCTGCATCTGTGATGCGACGACCATCGATCATTTTCGGCTCGATTCCCATTCTTTTAAGTTGCTCACTCGCTCCTCTTCCGCCGCCATGAACCAAAATTTTAGCACCTTCAACTTTAGAAAAGTCTTCGAGAAATTGATTCAATTGCATTTCATCATCTATAACACCACCTCCTATTTTGATGATTTTCAATGCGTTAACCTCTTTTTTCACGAATTATAAAATTTTTAACTTTACAAAAATAAAGTTTTTATACCTTTGCATCTCAGTACACACACTGAATGTTGATTCATGCACAAAATAGCAAATTTAATTTATCCCGAGGGTTCCGCCCGGTCGGGCTTTAGTATTTGTATTCCTTTTTTTAAGGATTTGGGTTCTCCAATTTCTTTCCTTTTTTCCTTTTTTTTATTAATCAACAATTCTCCTTTCATTTAAAATGTACGTTAGGACAGCAAATAGCACCGATACCCAATACGCAGATGAACTTTGTATTTGGTATGAGGATTCTGCGAAACAAAGAAAAACCGGTATTGCCAAACGCGATCCGTCTTATATCCAAAAAAAGATGGAAACTGAAAACGCTATCATCGCTTTTGATAATGATGGACTTCTTGCCGGATTCAGCTATATCGAAACCTACGAAGAAGAAAAATTTGTGGTCAACTCCGGATTGATCGTCCGTCCCGATATGCGCGATTCGGGAATCGGAAGAAAAATCAAAATGGCGATTTTCAAATTATCAAGAACAAAATTTCCAAATGCCAAAATTTTCAGCATCACAACCAGTTTGGCTGTGATGAAAATGAACTATAATTTAGGCTATAAACCGGTTACTTTCTCCGAAATCACCCAAAGTGATGATTTCTGGAAAGGTTGTCAAGGTTGTAAAAACTATGATATTTTGATGGAAAACGAACGGAAAATGTGTTTGTGTACAGGTTTGGTTTATGATAATTTAAATGACCAATTTGCGCAACCCAAATCCAAACAAATCGAACTCGAATTACAATCCTTTAGAGAAAATATAACGATGAATAAATATTCATCATTACTAAATTTTTTTACTAAAAAATCAAAGAAAAAGCCAAAATATTAAATAATTATTCAAAAATGAGTGAAAAATTATACAGACAAGATTTAATTAAAGATTTGATTTCCAAACAAGAAATCAGCAATCAAGAAGAATTGATCAAACAACTTTTGGCGCAAGAAGTTTCCGTGACACAAGCCACTTTATCAAGAGATTTGCGAGAATTGAAAGTTTCTAAATTACCCAATTCCAAAGGAAATTATATCTACCAATTGACCGAAATCGAACCTCAAGATATTTCTACTGACACCGAAACCTTAGCATTCACCGGAAATTTAGCCGTTTTGAAAACGCGTCCTGGATTTGCGAACCGAATTGCCATCGAAATCGACCAATTTAAATCTGAAGAAATACTGGGTACCATTGCCGGCGACGATACAATTTTCATTGCCGTCCAAGTCAATTTCAACCAAAAAACCCTCATCCATCAAATCGAAAATTTAATTCCCAATATTAAAATCACAACATGAGTAAAAAAGCTGTATTGGCCTATAGCGGCGGATTGGACACTTCTTATTGCCTCGTCAACCTTACTAAAGAACAAGGTTTTGAAGTACATACGGTCATCGTAAACACAGGTGGTTTCACCAAAGAAGAATTAGAATCAATTGAAAGAAGAGCTTATGAATTGGGTTCTTCTCACCACGAAACGATTGACATTACGGAGAAATATTTTCAAGACTGTCTGCGCTTTCTGATTTATGGAAATGTATTGAAAAACAATACTTATCCGCTTTCCGTGAGTGCTGAACGCATGTTTCAGTCGATCGCAATTGCTGAATATGCCAAACAAGTTGATGCCGAATACATCGTCCATGGTTCGACTGGCGCGGGAAATGACCAAATCCGATTTGATGTTGCTTTTGCGGTCATTTCTCCGAAATCTGAAATCATCACGCCGATTCGTGACGAACGTTTGACGCGTCAACAAGAAGTAAACTATTTACAAAGTCAAGGTGTAGAATATAGTTGGGAAAAAGCGAAATATTCGATCAATGTCGGAATTTGGGGGACTTCTGTCGGTGGTGTGGAAACATTAACTTCACACCAATCACTTCCCGAAGATGCTTATCCGACGCAACTTTCACAGACTGAACCTCAAACCATCGAAATCGAATTTGAAAAAGGAATTCCTGCGAAATTAAATGGAGAAAGTTTGAGTCCTGTGGATTTGATTCAAAAATTAAATGAAATCGGAGGAAGCTATGCCATCGGACGAGATACACACGTAGGAGATACGATTTTGGGAATCAAAGGACGTGTCGGATTTGAGGCGCCTGCGGCGAATTTGATCATCAAAGCACACCATTTATTAGAAAAACATACTTTGACTCGCTGGCAATTGTTGCACAAAGATTCTTTGGCAAACTGGTACGGAACATTGTTGCATGAAGCACAATATTTGGACCCGGTGATGCGTGACATCGAAGCATTTTTGGAATCTTCCCAAAATCATGTAACCGGAAAAGTCATTTTGGAATTGCATCCGTATCGATTTGATTTGGTTGGAGTTGAATCTCCATTTGACATGTTGCAGTCCAAAGTTGCCACTTACGGCGAAGACATGGACGCTTGGGACGGACGTGATGCGAGAGGATTTATCAAAATCTTTGGAAATCAATTGAAAATTTATCATTCATTCAAGAGTTGACATGAAACCTGAAACATTAAACTTGAAACAAAATATAAAAACCAGCATCGTTGGCGGAGCAGGCTATACAGCGGGAGAATTACTGAGAATTCTCATCAACCACCCTCATGTCGAAATCACTTCGATTTTCAGCACTTCAAACGCTGGAAATCCTGTTTCGAAAGTTCACGATGATTTATTGGGCGAAACGGATTTGATTTTTTCAGATGAAATTGATGCGGAATCGGATGTCGTTTTTTTATGTCTTGGACACGGAAAATCGACTGAATTTTTAGCCAAAAATAAATATTCGGAAACGACTAAAATCATCGATTTGAGCAATGATTTCAGACTGGCTCCGAATCAAAATTTTGAAAATCGAAATTTCGTTTATGGTTTGCCTGAATTGAACAAAGAACAAATCATTTCCGCTCAAAACATTGCCAATCCGGGCTGTTTTGCAACGGCAATTCAATTGGCAATTTTGCCTTTGGCAGAAAAGAATTTAATCAAAAACGACATTCACATCAATGCTGTAACCGGTTCAACTGGCGCCGGACAAAGCCTTTCAGAAACCACACATTTCAGCTGGAGAAATAACAACGTTTCATTTTATAAAGAATTTTCGCACCAACATGAAGCAGAAATTTATCAATCTATTCATCAATTAGAAAATTCATTTGACCATAAAATTTATTTCTTACCCATGCGTGGCGATTTCACAAGAGGAATTCTCGCTGGCATATACGTGAAATCAGATTTGACGGAAAAAGAAGCGAATGAAATTTATAAAAATTATTACAAAAATCATCCGTTTACCATCGTTTCCGAAACAGAAATCGCACTGAAACAAGTTGTCAACACCAACAAATGTTTGCTCCAAATTCAGAAACACGATGATGTTTTATTGATCACATCGATCATCGATAATTTGACCAAAGGTGCATCAGGACAAGCAATTCAGAATATGAATTTGATGTTCGGATGGGAAGAAAATTTGGGATTGAATCTAAAACCTGTAGGATTTTAAACTAACATGAAACTTTGAACCTTAAACTTGAAACAAAATTTTTAGAAAATGAAATTATTCGACGTATATCCACTCCTAAACGTAACTCCGGTCAAAGCCAAAGATTGTATTCTTTGGGATGAAAACGGCACGGAATATTTAGATCTTTACGGCGGTCATGCCGTGATTTCTATCGGACACAGCCATCCGCATTATGTCAAGAGCATCGAAGAACAATTGAAAAAATTGGCTTTTTATTCCAATTCCGTTCAGAATCCCATTCAGGAAAGATTGGCAGAAAAATTAGGGCAGTTGTCGGGTTATCCGGATTTTAGCCTTTTTTTATGCAATTCAGGAGCGGAAGCCAATGAAAATGCGCTGAAACTCGCCTCTTTCCACACCGGAAAAAATCACATCATTGCCTTCAAAGGCGCTTTTCACGGAAGAACTTCGGGCGCAGTTGCTTTGACAGACAATCCAAAAATCGTCTCACCTTTCAATGCAGGACATTCGGTTTCTTTTGTTGATTATGATTTGAATCAAATTCAGGAAATAATTAATTCGAAAGAAGTTGCCGCAGTCATTTACGAACCGATTCAAGGTGTGGGCGGAATTATTTTACCAACAGATGAATTTGTACAAGGACTGAGAAAACTATGCACAGAAAACGGAGTGATTTTAATTGCAGATGAAATCCAATCTGGCTACGGACGAACAGGGAAATTCTTTGCGCATCAACACTCTGGAATCAAAGCCGATTTGATTACGATTGCGAAAGGAATGGGCAACGGATTCCCAATCGGAGGTGTTTTGATCTCTCCGGAATTCAAAGCTTCACACGGACTTTTGGGAACGACTTTCGGCGGAAATCATTTGGGATGTGCAGCTGCGTTAGCGGTTTTGGAAGTGATTGTAAAAGAAAATTTAATCCAAAATGCTGATGAAATCGGATTTTATATTTCAAGAACTTTGAACCGTTTGCCTAGAGTGAAAGAAATCCGCGGACGAGGTTTGATGATTGGAATTGAACTGGATTTTTCAATCGCCGAAATCAAAAATAATTTATTGCAAAAACATAAAATATTTGTCGGAAACGCAAAGACTAACATTATCCGACTTTTACCGCCATTAACGATGAACAAAGGATTTGCAGATAAATTCATCAACGCACTAGAAGAAGAAATTCTAAATCATAAATAATTATGTGTTGAGCGTTTTGCGTTACGAGTCACTTTAAAATAGAACTCAAAACTCAAAACTCAAGACTCAAAACCCAAAACATAAGAATGAAAAAAGTAAAACTCGTATTTCAAGACGGACAAACAATCGAAGGAAATTCTTTCGGAGCCTATATTTCGGCTGCCGGGGAAGTCGTTTTCAACACGGCGATGGTGGGTTATCCGGATAGTTTGACTGATCCTTCTTACAAAGGTCAGATCATGGTCATGACGTTTCCGATTGTCGGAAATTATGGCGTTCCGAGCGAAACAGAAATAATTGACCAAATCGAAGCTTTCATGGAATCCAATCAAATTCAGGTGACCGGATTGGTTGTTTCCTATTATTCAGATGAATTCAGCCATTGGAACGGTTTTCAGAAATTGGGCGAATGGCTGGAAAAACAAAACATTCCCGGAATTTACGGAGTCGATACGCGCGCCATTACCAAAAAATTGCGTGAAGAAGGTTCGACTTTGGGTAAAATCATCGCAGAAAACGACATCGAATTTTACGATCCAAATTTGGATAATCTGGTTGATCAAGTAAGTTTAAAAGAAGTAAAACGCTACAACGAAGGCGCCGAAATCAAAATTATTCTGATCGATTGCGGTGTGAAAAACAACATCGTTCGTTGTTTCGTGAAACGTGGCGTGGAAGTCATCAGAGTTCCTTGGAATTATGATTATTCGACTTTGGCATACGACGGATTATTTATCTCAAATGGGCCTGGCGATCCGACTTTGTGCGATGTGACCATTGAAAACTTGAAAAAATCATTGACCGAAGACAAACCGATTTTCGGAATTTGTCTGGGAAATCAATTGGTTGGGTTAGCAGCAGGTGCTTCGACCTTCAAACTAAAATACGGACACCGTTCGCACAACCAGCCCGTTGTCATGGCGGGAACCAAAAGATGTTTCATCACTTCTCAAAACCATGGATTTGCATTGGACGATTCCAAATTGCCGGACGGTTGGGAAACTTATTTCAGCAATCTGAATGATGGAACTTGTGAAGGAATTCGTCACAAAGAAAAACCGTTTTTCACAGTTCAATTTCACCCGGAAGCGATGGGTGGACCTGTGGATACAGAATTTTTATTTGATGAATTCATCAATGAAATTAAAAAGTATAAAGGAGAATTGGTATAAATATGTCAAAGTTCATTTTTCTAATAATCAGTTTTATTTTTTGTTCAAACGTATCTGCTACTGAACAAATCAAAGACAGTTTGGTTTACAATGGAAAAGGTTATTACATCGAAAATAAATTTTTACACGAAGAAATTTTAAATCAATTTGTAATAGATGAAGGCTACATCACTGATGAGTATTTTTACACAGCTTTATGGCGAGGCTACATGGCAGTCTGGGAGGTTGAAAATAATAAATTACAGCTCAAAGATCTGAAATCATTTGTTTTCAACGAAAACGATAGCTTATCTTATCTAAAAAGTGTCATCAATGATAATATTAAAGAGAAAATTAACTCAATCCTACTCAATGAGGTTTTAATTTTTTCGGATTATAATGATAATTACTGGGATGAAAAAACTCCAGAAGAAGCAGATTATTTTGTATTTGGAATAGAAAATAATTTAGTCGCACAAAGCTTTAAATTTAACTTAATAGAACTAGAAAATTTCAAAACAGAGCAATTTTTAAAATTCAAAAAAACTAAAAAGTTCAAAGAAGAATTAAAAGATTGTAAAAAATTTAGAAAAGAACAAATTAAACATTATTCCAAATCTGACCAATTAGATTTTAATTTTGAAGGATTAGATGAAAGTGCGAGAAAAAAAATCAGAAATAGTTTTATTAGAAACTATAAAACTATGGATTGCAACGATTTTGTAAAAGGACAAATGTTCTCTCTTTGGCCTTCATTTGACATTTACCATAAAATATTATAAAAATCCAAACTTCCAAGGTTTTAAAAACCTTGGAAGTTAAAATACACAAAAAAAAATGATCAAAAACATCAAAAAAGTATTGGTTTTAGGTTCAGGAGCTTTGAAAATCGGAGAAGCTGGAGAATTTGATTATTCAGGTTCGCAGGCTCTCAAAGCTTTGAAAGAAGAAGGAATCCAAACCATACTTATCAATCCCAATATCGCTACTGTTCAGACTTCGGAGAACATTGCCGACGAAGTTTATTTCCTTCCGGTTACGCCTTATTTTGTAGAAAAAGTCATCCAAAAAGAAAAACCGGATGGTGTTTTGGTGGCTTTTGGTGGACAAACCGCTTTGAATTGTGCCGTAGAATTGAACAAAAATAAAATCTTCGATAAATACAACGTCAAAGTCCTAGGAACACCGATTTCCGTAATCGAAGCAACCGAAGATCGCGATATTTTTATCGAAAAACTAAACCAAATCAATGTTTTTACCGCTAGAAGTGAAGCGGTCGAAACCGTTTCTGACGCAATTCGTGCTGGAAATGAAATCGGATTTCCGCTGATCGTCCGTGCGGCTTATGCTTTGGGTGGATTGGGTTCCGGCTTTGCCAATAATGAAGAAGAATTAAAAGAATTGGCCGAAAAAGCATTTACGTATTCCAGCCAAATTTTGGTCGAAGAATCCCTAAAAGGCTGGAAAGAAGTTGAGTATGAAGTCGTTCGTGATGCGGAAGACAATTGTATTACGGTTTGTAACATGGAAAATTTCGACCCGATCGGGATTCACACCGGAGAATCAATCGTAGTTGCACCCTCACAAACTTTGAGCAATTCCGAATACCATAAATTACGTGAAGTTGCCATCCGCACCATTCGCCATTTGGGCGTGATTGGTGAATGTAACATTCAGTACGCACTCAATCCTAAAAATGAAGAATACCGTGTGATAGAAGTCAACGCAAGATTGTCACGTTCGTCCGCACTGGCATCCAAAGCAACTGGTTATCCATTGGCTTTCGTTGCTGCGAAACTGGCATTGGGTTATAATTTGTCTGAATTGAAAAATAGCGTTACCCAAACTACTTCGGCGATGTTTGAACCGGCATTGGATTATTGTGTGGTAAAATTGCCGCGTTGGGATTTGAATAAATTTTATGGTGTAAAAAGAAACATCGGATCTGCCATGAAATCGGTCGGAGAAGTTATGGCGATCGGACGTTCATTTGAAGAAGCGATCCAAAAAGGAATCAGAATGTTGGACATCGGACATCGTGGTTTTGTTGCCAATAATTTTACAATTCCGGAAGGTGAAGAATTGGATACTTGGTTGTCTGAACCCAATGATGAGCGACTTTATGCCATTACAGAAGCATTTAAAGCCGGATATTCAATTGAAAAAATTCATGATTTAACTAAAATAGATTTATGGTTTTTACAACGATTGGAGAAAATTTATTCTACTTCAGTTGAATTGGAAGAATTGATCCGATTTGAACAATTACAGCCTGAATTGCTTTCAAAAGCAAAAAAAATGGGGTTTTCGGATCAGCAAATCGGCGTTTTAATCAAGGGAAATTCGGGAATACACCGAAATGAATTGACTGTACGTCAATTAAGAAAAAATTATGGAATCATTCCCGTGACGAAACAAATCGACACGCTGGCAGCTGAATTCCCCGCACAAACCAATTATTTGTACCTGACTTATCACGGAACTGAAAACGATTTGCAACCTGAAACCGAAAAAGCAGTTTGTATTTTGGGCTCGGGTGTTTACAGAATCGGTTCTTCGGTAGAATTTGACTGGTGTGGTGTCAATGCTGCTCAAACCGCTGCCAAAGAAGGTTTTAAAACGGTCATTATCAATTACAATCCAGAAACCGTTTCGACGGATTATGATTTGTCGGATCGATTGTATTTTGAAGAATTGTCCTTTGAGCGTGTGATGGACATTTTGGATTTTGAAAACCCATCGGGAACAATTATTTCGACCGGAGGTCAAATCCCAAATAATTTGGCCATCAAATTATACGATGAAAATATTCCGATTCTGGGAACTTCTCCACTTCGAATTGACGATGCGGAAAATCGGCATAAATTCTCTGAAATTTTAGATGAATTGAACATTGACCAACCCAGATGGAAGGAACTGTCTTCGCTTGAAGCGGTACATGAATTTGTAGGAGAAGTTGGTTTTCCGGTGTTGATTCGTCCTTCCTATGTACTTTCCGGTGCGGCAATGAATGTAGTTTCCAACAAAGACGAATTGAATTCATTTTTAAAATTGGCCAAAGAAGTTTCGCCTGATTATCCGATTGTGGTTTCCGAATTTGTCCAAGGCGCCAAAGAAATTGAGTTGGATGCGGTTGTTAAAAATGGAGACATTGTAGACTATGCGATTTCAGAACACGTAGAATTTGCAGGCGTGCATTCGGGTGATGCAACGATGTATTATCCGCCACAAAAAGTGTACATCGAAACCATCCGACAAATCAGAAAAGTAGCAGAAAAAATTGCCAAACGTTTTGAGATTTCGGGTCCGATGAACATTCAGTTTTTGTCTAAAAACAATGCTGTTCGTGTGATCGAATGTAACATCAGAGCTTCACGATCCTTCCCTTTTGTATCCAAAGTTTCCGGAAATAATTTAATTGAAAAAGCAACGAAAGTTCTTTTAGGTTTAGAAGTGGAAAAAGGAAAGTCTGAAATTGTTTACGACTTGGATTATGTCGGAGTAAAAGCTTCGCAATTCTCCTTTACGAGATTGGCCGGAGCCGATCCTGTGCTTTCTGTTGATATGTCATCGACCGGAGAGGTGGGTTGCATCGGAACGACTGCAGAAGACGCTTTGCTGAAATCATTGCTTTCCGTTGGATATAAAATTCCTGAAAAAACGGTTTTGATTTCAGGAGGACCGATTGAATCCAAAGTGGCTTTGCTAAGTCCTGCCAAAAAATTGATCGAAAAAGGTTATAAAATTTATGCTACGGAAGGAACCCATAAATTTTTCATGGAAAATAATGTGTATTCGACTTTGGTTTATTGGCCAAATGATGAAAAAGAACCAAACGTAATTTCGTATTTACAAAACAAGAAAATCGACATGGTCATCAATATTCCTAAGAATTTGACCAAAGCAGAATTGGACAATGATTATAAAATCCGTCGTACGGCTGTGGATTTTAACATTCCTTTGGTTACCAATGCAAGATTAGCAGCGGCTTACATCAATGCATTTACGACTTTGAGTCTTGAAGATTTAGAAATCAAAAGTTGGAATGAATATCGAAACCAAAATTCAAATCAAAATTAAATAAAGATGCAAAATTTCATTTCTTTTAACGATGTTAAAGATTACACCCAACTTTTAAATACGGCATTGGAAATAAAAGCCAATCCTTTTGGACAGCAGGATTTAGGGAAAAACAAAACCATCGGATTGTTATTTTTCAATCCAAGTTTACGAACACGATTAAGTTCTGTTAAAGCCGCTTATAATCTCGGTGCAAATTGTTGGGTTTTAAATGCAGGAGCCGATTCTTGGACGTTGGAGATGGCAGACGGAACGGTGATGAACGGCGATACGCAGGAACATATCAAAGAAGCCATCGGTGTGATGAGTGCGTATTGTGATATTTTGGGTGTGCGGACTTTTCCAAAGTTGGAAGAACGTGATGAAGATTATAACGAATTGATGTTCAATAAAGTAAGAGAACTTTCTTCGGTTCCGGTTGTGAGTTTGGAAAGTGCGACTTTGCATCCGCTTCAATCTTTTGCTGATTTGATTACGGTTGCCGAGTATTCCGGTTACAAACCTCATCAAAATTTCGACAAAAAAATAAAGGTAGTGATGACTTGGGCACCACATCCGAGACGTTTGCCACAAGCAGTTCCGAACTCTTTTGCGCAATGGTTTTCTAAAGTGGATTGGGTCGATTTGACCATCGTTCAGCCCAAAGGAAATGAGTTAAATCCCGATTTTACAGAAGGAGCCAAAATCGAATTCGACCAAGAAAAAGCATTTGAAGGTGCAGATATTGTCTATGCAAAAAACTGGAGTAGTTATAAAAATTATGGACAAACTTTAACGCCTGAAGTGGATTGGCAAGTGACACTCGACAAAATGAAATTGACCAATAACGGAAAATTCATGCACTGTTTACCGGTTCGTAGAAATGTGGTGGTGAGCGATGATGTTTTGGATTCTGAGCATTCCATCGTCATTCCCGAAGCGACCAATCGCATTTATTCGACACAAACGGTTTTTCATGAGATTTTGAAGAATTTATAAAACCAAAAACCTCTCAAGTTCAAATGACAAGAGAGGTTTTTTTTATATGAATTCAAAGAATTATTTTAACATTTCGAAACTTCGTTTCACGAAATCTGTCAATTCTTTTCCTTTCAATAAATTCTGAGACAATTTCGCTAAATCCAATGCTTGGTTGATAAGCGGCGCTTTTTCTTCCTCAGGCTTATTTAAGATTTCGTTTGCCAATTCACTATTTGTATTGACCACCAAATTGTACATTTCCGGGAAATTTCCCATTCCAAACATTCCACCGCCGCCCATTTGCTGCATTTCTTTCATGCGACGCATAAATTCCGGCTGGGTGATGACAAACGGAGCATCACTCAAACTCAAATCTTCCAATTGAACCGTATAAGTTTGTTTGTTGATCGAATTTTCAATTGAAGTTTTCAAAGATTCTTTCTGTTCATCTGACAATTTTGAAAGTATCGGTTCGTCCTTTTTGATCAAATTTTGAACATGATCAGCATCAACTCTCGCAAAAGTTACATTCTCTTTTTCTTGTTCCAATTTCTGAATGAAATGTGAAGCAATTGGCGAATCTAACAACAAAACTTCATAGCCTTTTTCCTGCGCCGCTTGAATGTAGGCATCTTGCTGATCTTGATGTGACGCATACAACACCACCAATTTCCCGTCTTTATTGGTTTGATGGTCTTTTATTTTTTCGTTCAATTCTTCCCAAGTGAAATATTTTCCGTCAACAGTTGGAAACAACATGAACTTCTCCGATTTCTCTGCAAATTTTTCTTCTGAAACCACACCGTATTCCAAAACGACTTTGATGTCGTTCCATTTTTTCTCGAATTCCTCTCTTTCATTTTTAGCCAAAGAAGCCATTTTATCGGCCACTTTTTTTGTGATGTACTGCGAAATTTTCTTCACCGCTCCATCAGCCTGTAGATAAGATCTTGAAACGTTCAATGGAATGTCCGGCGAATCGATCACACCTCTAAGTAACATCAAAAAGTCAGGAACGATTCCTTTTACCTCATCTGTTACAAATACTTGATTTTGATAGAGTTGAATTTTATCCTTTTCGATATTGACGTTGTTTCCGATTCTTGGGAAAAACAAAATTCCGGAAAGATTAAACGGATAATCCACATTCAAATGAATCCAAAACAACGGTTCTTCAAATTGCATCGGATAGAGTTCTCGGTAGAAATTCAAGTAATCTTCATCTGTCAATTCTGAAGGCGCTTTTGTCCAAGCCGGAGTTGGATTGTTGATGATATTTTCAACTTCAATCGTTTCCGGTTTTGCATCTTCTGCCGCATCTTCCGGTAACGGCAAAGTTTCCGTTTTCATCCCGAACTGAATCGGAATCGGCATGAATTTGTTGTATTTCAACAAGAGTTCACGGATTTTATGTTCGTCCAAAAATTCTTTTGAATCTTCCGCTATATGCAAAATGATTTCCGTTCCTCGCTCTGCTTTTTTCGTTTCTTCGAGTGTAAATTCGGGGCTTCCGTCACAACTCCATTTTACCGCCGGTTCATCCTTAAAGGATTTTGTGATGATTTCGACTTGGTCGGCTACCATAAAAGCAGAATAAAACCCAAGACCGAAATGTCCGATGATTCCTGAATCTTTTGCCGAATCTTTGTATTGGTTTAGAAATTCTTCTGCACCTGAAAAAGCCACTTGGTTGATGTATTTTTCTACTTCTTCCGCTGTCATCCCGATTCCTTGGTCGATGATGTGAAGCGTTCCGGCATCTTTATCGATTTTTACTTCGATTTTCGGATTTCCGTATTCGACTTTAGCCTCACCGATGTTGGTCAAATGTTTGAGCTTCAAAGTCGCATCGGTCGCATTGGAGATAAGTTCTCTTAAAAATATTTCGTGGTCGCTGTATAAAAATTTCTTGATGAGTGGAAAAATGTTTTCCACTGAAACATTGATACTTCCTTTTGTCATTTTGTACTTTTTTCATCCAATTGGTCAAAAAAAATACCATTGAAGGGAAGTGTGACAAAATGGCATTTTTGAATTTTCCTTCTTTGTTAAAGTTTTAGGTTTAAAACCATATTTATTTAGATTTGCACACTTAAATCTATTCGAATGAAAAAAATTCTATTTGCATTTCAATTGGTTTTGAGTTCAATTGCATTTGGACAATATATTGAGAATGCCACATTAAAATTTGAGAAACTTGATGAAACCGTTTCTGCAAAAGATGTGGTTTATGTAAATGATAAGCTGATTCAGTTTCGAAATACCAATTATCCTTATGTTTTAAGTTATGCGAAATTAAAAAAACTGGAAAAATTTGAATTCGATTCTACACAATTCCATCAAAACGCACCTAAATTAAATGAAACTTTTTCGGAAAAAAGAGAAGGACGTGGGGTTTATTTAACTATTGATGACCTTATCAATGGAAATCTTACGGAAATGCCTTTTCGATCAAAATCAATCGGACTTGGACTTTACGAATACACAAATGATCTGATCGATGTAGTGGATTATGAAACAAAAAAAATCAAAGACATTGCCGGAGTATTGTTAAATGGATATGTGTATGTAAGTGTAAAACATGCGTCTGATCATGAAAGCAAAGATGAAAAAGGAAGTTTTGTGTTAAAACATGGTGTACATACATTTGTTCGCGTAAAATATATGGGCGATGATTTCCTTTATTTTGAAATGCCATTACAAACCATGGGAAATTTGATTGCCACAACTGCAGTCGGCGTTGGAATAGGAGGAGCAATTGGTGGAGCATTGGCAGGAGTAGTTTCTACGAATTCACCTGCAGATTACCGCCCGATCATTATGTATTTTTCTAAAAAGGAATTTCATACGATAAAGAATTGTAAAAACTTCAACGAACACTTTGAAAGACAAAATTCTACCATCCGAATTAATTGTGATAATGACGATTATAATTTGAACAACATCCGTAGAACCATAATTACGGAATTATAGAGATTAAATCGTCTCTCCTACGTAAATCGCACTTTTAAGAATCTATTTAATCATAAAATATTCTTTATCATAGAGAATTGCTATTGCAAGACCGGAAAACATTATCCAAAAAGAAGAAAACATTTTAACTTCTTTTGTTCTTTCTAATAAATATTCATTTTCAGTTATTTCTTTAATCAATTTACCATGATCATGTAAAACATATTTACTATCCCAAACATCTGGGGTTCCAACACTATAAAATATTCCAACAAAAAAATTAATGAAATTGTAAATAAAAAAAATCAGTAACACTACGGGAATCCAAAAAAGGTTACCAGAAAATTTAGATTTAAAATAATTCTCAAAGTTTATCTTACTTCCTTCTTTTGAACGTAAGTCAAAAAAAGCAACAGCTGAAATACCAATTGTCAAAAAGTGTAAAATAAAAACAGGAAGACGGCTTATTTCAGTAATTTGAAAAACAGCTAATAAGTGTACCAGTAAGGAAACCAAAAAAATTACAAATGAAAAAATAAAAAGATTTATTTTCATAGATGGTATATTAATTCATACTTCTAATTTCGTAAATCGCACTTCTAATGCGCCTCCAACCAATTCTGTCCCACGCCGATTTCTACTTCGAGTGGCACCTGCATTTTCACCGCATTTTCCATCGTTTCTTTGATAATAGGTTTTATCGTTTCCAATTCAGATTTCGGCACATCAAATACCAATTCATCATGAACCTGTAGCAGCATTTTGGTTTGGTAATTTTCTTTTAAAACCTTTTGTAGATTGATCATCGCAATTTTGATAATATCGGCCGCACTTCCCTGAATCGGAGCATTTACAGCAATTCGTTCTGCAAAACTTCTTACGACATGATTCCGTGAATTGATGTCTTTTAAATACCTTCTTCTTCCCAAAATCGTTTCGACATAGCCTTTTTCTCTCGCCTGATGAATTTGCTCTTCCATGAATTTTTTCAAGGTCGGATAGGTTTCATAATACGCATCGATCAATTGTTTGGATTCCGCACGGGAAAGTCCGGTTTGTTCCGAAAGACCAAATGCAGAAACTCCATACACAATCCCGAAATTCACGGTTTTGGCTTGGCTTCTTTGTTCGCGCGTTACTTCATCAAGAGCTACTTTGAACACTTTGGCAGCCGTGGTTCGGTGAATGTCCTCTCCTTTTTGGAAAGCTTCCATCATGATCGGATCTTGGCTCAATTCGGCAATGATGCGCAATTCGATTTGTGAATAATCTGCAGAAACCAACACATAATTTTCATCTCTGGCCACGAAGGCTTTTCTGATTTCACGTCCTTGCTCGGAACGAATCGGAATATTTTGCAAATTGGGTCCAACCGACGCCAAACGTCCTGTTGCAGCAACCGTTTGACTGAACGTCGTATGGATTCTTTGGGTTTCCGAACTAACTTCTTTGGGCAAAGCATCCACATAAGTCGATTTCAATTTTTGCAATTGACGATAGTCCAAAATGTCGGAAATAATCGGATGTTTATCGACCAATTTGGTCAAAACCTCCTCGCCTGTTGCGTATTGACCCGTTTTGGTTTTTTTGGCTTTTTTGTCCAATTCTAATTTCTCAAATAAAATATCGCCCAATTGTTTGGGTGAATTTAAATTGAATGCTTCTCCTGCTTTTTCAAATATTTTTTTCTCTAATTCGAGAATTTCTGCTGTAATTTTTACCGATTGTTCTGCTAGAACTTCAGTATCCAAACGGATTCCTTCGATTTCCATATCGGAAAGCACTTCCATGAGTGGCATTTCGATTTCATGGAACAATTTTTCGGCATTGACTTCCGGCAATTGTGGTGCGAAAAATGTTTTGAGTTGGAACGTAACATCGGCATCTTCCACCGCATATTCTTTTTGTTGTTCCAAATCTACTTCATTGAATTGTTTTTGGTTTTTCCCTTTTTTACCAATTAAGGTCTCTATGGAAATCGGTTTATAATTCAAATAAGTTTCGGACAAAACATCCATTCCATGCCGCATATCGGGATTCAAAAGATAATGCGCAATCATCGTGTCAAAGAATTTTCCTTTTGGGACAATTCCATATTTGAACAAGACTTTATAATCGTATTTCAAATTATGCCCGATTTTCAAAACCGATTCCGATTCAAAAAACGGACGAAATTCCTCGATGATTGCTTTGGCCTCATTAAAATCTTGAGGAAACGGAACATAATAGCCTTTTCCGGCCTCAAAACTGAAGGAAATCCCTACTAGTTCTGCAGTCAGAGCATCGAGTCCGGTCGTTTCAGTATCGAAACAAACTTCCTTTTGCTGGAGCAATTTGTCGATTAAAAGTTTACGTCCCATTTTTCCTTCGGTCAATTGGTACAAATGATCATAGGTGTCGATTTCCGTAAAAAATGCAGTTGAAGGAATTTCGCCAGAATCTGCATCTCCACCACCAAACAAGGATTGTTGCACAGCAGATTCAGAAACAGATTTGGTTTTTTCTACTACATCTGATTCCAAATTGAATGTCCTATAGAAATTTTCTAATAATTGCCTGAATTCCAATTCGTTAAAAATTTCTTTGACTTTATCTACATCTGGTGCGCACATGGTCAAATCTTCTTCGTCAAAATCGACCGGGGCATCGATTATTATCGTCGCCAATTTTTTAGAAAGAATTCCCAACTCTTTGTTGGCTTCAATGTTTTCTTTCATTTTCCCCTTCAATTTGTCGGTATTTTCCAAAAGATTTTCTAGTGAACCGTATTCCGCTAGAAACTTTTTCGCCGTTTTTTCACCAACTCCGGGAAGTCCGGGAATATTGTCCACACTATCGCCCATCATCCCGAGAAAATCGATGACTTGAATTGGATCCTGAACACCAAATTTCTCTTTGACTTCTTCCACGCCCCAAATCTCGATTCCTTTTCCAAAAGCCGGCGGCCGATACATCTTAATTTTATCGGAAACCAATTGGGCAAAGTCTTTATCGGGCGTGACCATATAAGTCGTATAACCTTCTTTTTCCGCTTTTTTGGCCAAAGTGCCGATGACATCATCTGCTTCATATCCTTCTGCAAATAAAACCGGAATACACATGGCGCGGATGATTTCTTGAATGTAAGGAACGGCTATTTTGATGGCTTCCGGCGTTTCGTCGCGGTTTGCCTTGTATTGGTCATAATCCACGGTACGGACGGTGGCTTGTCCAACATCAAAAACCACAGCGATATGTGTCGGTTTTTCTCTTTTTATGACATCCAATAAGGAGTTAGTAAAACCTAAAATGGCTGAGGTATTTAGACCTTTTGAATTGATTCTTGGGTTTTTAATAAAAGCATAATAGCCACGAAAAATGAGCGCATATGCGTCCAATAAAAATAAGCGTTTGTCTTCTGTATTCATAGAAGGTAAAGGTATGAAAATTAAGAAACCTGAAATTGCAGATTTCTTCTATAAATTTTTATTTACCTATTTCAAATTTGAAATTGAAATTTTATATTTGAGAAATTTAAAACCCCATGAAAACTACTCTCTCTCTTATTTTTACATTGTTCTTTTTTGTAGCACAAGCTCAACTTGAAAAAGTTGAAATGATCGATTTTTACAAATGGTCCAATCAGGATGTTCATTATAACACAGTTGTGGTTTCTGAAAATTTCATCGAAGCGGGTGAAGGTTTGGCAACGGTTCGGGTGAAATACAATTTGGATGGTTTAACCAAAATGGTTGAATTTGATGCACTGGCTTCTTTTGAATCTTATGATCAATATTTTGAACTTTATTTTATGGGTGGTGATGATGCCGCGTTTATTACCGGAAGCGGAAGTTATACGCCAGACAATTTTTTATTGACTTATGATTGGGATGGGAATTATTTGAGTGGCGTAACTGCTGACCACAATGCACTAGAACAAGAAAATGTGGAGTTTTCTGATTTAGATCAAATTATGGTGAGAGACGCCAATCATTTACGAGAATTAATCAAAGAATTTTACAGCTCTAACGATCCCATTTATAGGGATTTAATGGTTTATGCTTCTCAATTTGATTAAGACTCAGGCGCCAATTCCACCACCAATCCTTCTAATTCTTCCGTGATATTGATCTGACAACCTAAACGGCTGTTTTCCTTCACGTTAAAGGCTTCAGAGAGCATGGCTTCTTCATCATCTTGCATAGGTGGAAGTTCGACGTCATCAGAAAGAACATAGCATTGGCACGAAGCACACATCGCCATTCCGCCACAGATTCCGATGGTTCCTTCCGGCGCCAATTCGTATGCACGAACGAGTTCCATGACATTCATCGCCATGTCGGTCGGTGCGTCTACTTCATGGGAAATTCCCTCGCGGTCGATTACCGTAATTTTTACGTCTGACATTTCGAAATTAGAAATTAGAATTGCGAAGTTAGAAATAACTTTGGCAAAACTTCAAATTCTGCCAAAGTTTAGAATATGATTAAATAAAATTCAACATTAAGTCATTTAGAAATTCATAAATCAAGATGAGTTAAGTTATCATATGATTGAAGAAACTCTTAATCAATTTGTTGATCCTTAACCATGCTAAAAAATGATTTTGAAAATATAAATTTTAAACAGGCTCTTTATGTTTTAAAATTAAATAGCGGTTATGATTCCTTTCATCTGGATCCAATGCCCGGGAAACGTACAAATAAAGGTATATTCTCCTGGTTCTTTTAAGGTAAATTTGATGGTTTCAGACTCACCTGGTCCCAAAAGTTTGGTTTGGGCGATGATGTCGGTGATGTACAGGTCTGAAATATAATTTGTTTCTTTTGCTTTGGCAGAAGCTGTAGCAAAAGTTTGAACATCAGCACCTTTTTCCAAAACCACTACGTTATGTCCCATGGTTTCAAGTGGTAAAACGCCGGCATTGGTGAAATTCAAAGTAATTTCTTCTCCAGATTTTACGGTAAACGAAGTTTTGTCGAACTTCATGTCGTCCGTTCCCTTAATATCCAAAACATTGGAAGTTTTAGGCGCTTCAGATGCCGTTGTGCTTGGTTTTTCAGTTGTGGAATCTTTTTGATCTGAACCACATGATACAATTGTAAATACAAAAGTTAAGGCTAAAAATAAATTTTTCATGTATAAATATTTATTGTTTTTATCGGATACATGGAACACCCAAATAAGATTCTGCTGTATGATTTAAGTTTAATCATGGGTGTTTCATTTGTTTGCTTTTCTATAAAGTTAACGCTGAAAACCGAACTATAAAATGACGATTCTCAGCGTTAGCTTAATTTTTCAATTTAATTTAAAAAACCAATTTCACTTCCAAATCAAATTCGTCCGAAATGGCTTTGTCACCCAAACCGTCAAATACAGAACCTGATTTGTAGGTAATATCGTATTTCGTTCTGTCAACGGATAATTTTGCAGATGCTGATTTACCAGAAACATTCATATCAAATGTCACCGGATTGGATTTTGCTTTGATGGTCAAATCGGCCGTTACTGTATAAACCCCATTTCCTTTATCGGTAATATTTGTGATTTTCAACGTAGAAGTCGGGTATTTTTCTACCCCAAAAAAATCATCGGCTTTTAAATGTGCATCCAACTTCTCTTTTGCTCCACCTGAAACATCCGTAGCGTTAATCGTAGTCATATCAACCGTAAAACTTCCTCCCTTCAATTTGTTTTTATCAAAAACCAATGATCCTTCCTTAAAGTTAATCGTTCCATCGTGTTTCCCGGTTATTTTTTTACCTACCCAATGAATGGAACTTTTGGCTGTGTCAATCTTTTTAGTTTGGGCATGAAGTCCAAACGAAATCATCATCATTAAAATTAGAATTGAAAATTTCATAATTGTTTTTTAGAATTTAGGATGAAAGATACGGTTTTTTCAAGCAGAAACTTCGGAAATCGAACTTTACGGCACTTAGGGAATATCCAAATATTTATGAGTTTGGACGGAAACCTGCCATTGTGGATTTTGCTTCACATATTCAACCACCAAAGGTGACATTTTCTCCTTTTTGCTCCATTCAACTTGTAAATACAGCTTACAATCTGGCGAAACCAAAGCCGCATGTTTTTCTGCAAACCTGAAATCATCATTGTTAAAAATGATGCATTTCAACTCTGAAGCTTTTTCCAAAACGTCGGGTTTTACTTCTGCTCTTTTTTTGGGAGAAAGCGTGATCCAGTCCAATTGACCAGAAAGCGAATAAGCACCAGAAGTTTCGATGTGAATAGTTGCACCAAATTCTTTTAATTTTGAAGTGAGAAAATCCAAATTCCACATCAAAGGCTCTCCTCCGGTGATCACAATGGTTTTGGACAAATCAGTCGCTTCTTTGGCGAGTGCTTTCATATCGGTCAGCGGATGCGTATTTTCATCCCAACTGTCTTTTACATCGCACCAATGACACCCCACATCACAGCCTGCAAGTCTGATGAAATACGCCGCTTTTCCGGCATGCATTCCTTCGCCTTGCAACGTATAGAAATGCTCCATCAAAGGAAGAAATTTTCCTTCTCGCTTCAAAACTTCTTTTTCTTCACCTATCATTTGCATCTGGCAAAGGTAAAACTAAATCTTTTAGGAATTCTCTGATTTCCAATTTGAAAAATCGGGCAGTTCGAAGAAAATTTCTTTTTCGATCAATACTTCTAAAACTTGGTAAATCGAATCGGGAAATTCTTCTGAGAAATCAAATGGCTGTTTTAATAAGGTTTCGAAATAATCGGCTTCTGATTGATTATGAAATTCAACTAAAAATTCATCATCATATTTTTGGAGGATAAAATCGTTTTTCTCTCGTTTCCACGAATTATTTTGCCCAAAAAGAATTTGATTCCCGGCTTCCAAATTCTCCATTTTGTTAAACAATTGAAACAAATGGTTCAAAACCCGATCGGATGTTATGGAATTCAAACAAATCCGGTGCTCACAATTCAAGATCACTTCATAATTGCATCGCAGATTACAAACGCCTTTCTTTCCCCAAACGATTTCGTTGATTTCGGAGAAACTTCCCCAAGCTCCGGGACCGGTCGGGCCATAAATCGCCAAAGTCGGCAAATTGAATCCACCCGCAACATGCGTGATTCCGGCGTCATTGCCTATATGAAAAAGCGCTGTTTCCATCGCTTCTCCAACCGCCAATAAATCACCCGTTACGAGTTCGATGAAATCGGTTGGAATTTTCATAAAATCGACAGGATTGGGATCGTTTGGACCAATGATGATTCTGCATTTTAATTCAGGAAAAAGAGCATGAATTTTCTCTATCAACTCTGCATATTTTTTAGTCGGCCAAATTTTCAATAGAAATCCCGCACCGGGATGAATTGTATACGCTAATTCCTTTGGTTTCGAAGAAATATAAGGATACCGTTGATAGATTTCCGGTTGTACTTCTTTATGCAAACGCGCCAAACCGTCTATATAATGATGAATGACATGTTGTTTTAACTTCTTATGAGTTGGATAACGAATGACATGCGGAATGGCATATCCGCCAAAAGCCGGACAGTTTCCGAGATCAATGATACAATCAAAATCCGATTCTCTTTCTTTCACCTCTACGGCATCCACGACTTTGAGTTGAGGGAAATATTTTTCAAAAAAAGGAATCAATCTGGATTCAACGGCAAAACTCAATTTTTCTGCAACGTTTTGAAACAAAAGTAGAGACGGAATACAGAAAAAAATATCTCCGAGACCGCCATAAGATTTGTAAATCAATACATTCTTCCATTTTGGATGGATTTCCAATTCCTTTTCTGAAAAGAAATCCCCTACCGCTTGAAAAAACAAATCCGGACTTTCTTTCATTTCTTGATAAGCGCGAGATGGATCATTTGGATAAAAATCAAAAGAAAAGGTTCCAACTCTGTTATTTGAAATGATTTCACAGCCTGAGAGAAATGCTTCTGCAGCCAATCTTCCACTGGGTTCCGGCCAAACGGGCTGACAAATAAAGGTTTTGGTTTGACCCAAAATTTTCAAAACTTCATCGTTTGAAATGGGTGAGAAAAATTGAACGTTTTCCGGAATTTCCCGTTCCAATTGATTGTTGCCATACACATGAAATTCCATTTCGGGATGGTTTTCTGCATAATCCAAATAAGCATTTCCCCCTTTTAAATTGTTCAAGCTCCCAAAAAATGGAATGATGTTTTCAAGTTTTTTTTCCGAAATCTGGAGCCGTTCCACTTCCACAGTCGGCGGCATGATGATTGGGTTTTGAATAGCTTCGCCATAAAATTCTTTATGTGCTTTAAAATGTGCGGGGGACTGAAAAATATTTCGAAAAGCATGTTTGAACAATTCTCTGAAATGATGAAACTTATCGTTGTGACAACATTTGGAAACCGATTTGGTGATGGTGCAATAAATATTTCGTCTGACACAGAAATTATAGTCAAATTCAATTTTGATGTAATTGATGTTGTGATCAACCAAAAATTGAATCAATTCGATTTCATAAGGACATCGAGAAGTTGAGTTAACAATCACCAAATCAGCTGCAGCAATGGACATTTTGGTTTGTTCAAAATTGCGCAACAAATCGGCTTTTGTATCCAAACCTTTTTCTTCGCCCAATTTCATCAATTGTAAAATGGTCAACTCGGCGCCACGAGGCGTATCCAAACGCGTATCATGAAGGAATAGTATTTTTTTCAATTTGGAAAGAAATGAAAAACGGACATTCCCATTAAAAGGCAATGTCCATTTCTACTTTTTAGGGTTAACATTTAATCGTCATCATCATCATAGTAACCATCATCATAGTAACCATCATCATAGTAACCATCATCATAGTAACCATCATCATAGTAACCATCGTCATAATATCCATCGTCATAATATCCATCTCCATAATAACCATCACCATAGTATCCATCTCCAAACGAATCATCATCGTCTGAACAGCTAATTACTGACATTCCTGTAACTGAAACTGCGGAAGTCAACAAAAGAAGTTGACCTGCTTTTTTGATAAAATTCCTTCTTTTCATAAAAATGTAATTAGAACAAACTCAATTTAGGTAAAAAATTTGTAAGATTAGTTCTAAACTACAACGCAAGAAGCTTATCGAATATTGCTCTTATAGGCTAAAAGTGTGTTTTTCAACAACATAGCCCGAGTCATAGGGCCTACTCCACCCGGCACAGGCGTGATCCAGGAAGCTTTATTTTTAACATTTTCAAAATCCACATCACCCACTAGTGAATATCCTTTTTCAGAATCATCATCGACTCTGGTGATTCCAACGTCGATGACCACAGCGCCTTCTTTGATCATGTCGGCCTTTAAAAACCCGGGAACACCGAGTGCTGTGATGACGATATCGGCGTGTTGAGTATATTCGGCTAAATTTTCGGTATTACTGTGAGTTAAGGTAACGGTACTGTTTCCCGGAAAATCTTTTCTTCCCATCAAAATACTCATCGGACGACCTACGATTCTACTTCTACCGATGATCACGGCATGTTTTCCTTTGGTCGGGATTTCGTAGCGTTCTAGCATTTCTAAAATCCCAAAAGGTGTTGCCGGTAAAAAAGTACTCATATCCAACGCCATTTTCCCAAAATTTTCCGGATGAAATCCGTCTACATCTTTTTTAGGATCGATGGCTTCGATGATTTCTTCTTGGTCGATTTGAGAAGGAAGCGGAAGTTGGACGATGAAACCATCCAAATCTTCTTGATTGTTCAATTTTTCGATTTCTTCGATCAATTCGGTTTGGGAAACGGTATTGGGCAATTTCACCAATGAAGATTTAAAACCAACAAATTCACAATCCTTGATTTTATTGTTCACATAAGTTTGACTCGCACCATCATTCCCGACCAAAACAGCCGCCAAATGAGGTGGTCTTTTCCCTTGACTCACAGCTTCTTCAACAGAACTTTTAATTTCTTGTTTGATTTCTTTGGCCAACTTGATACCGTCTAAAATTTGCATACCGAAATAATTTTGCGTAAAAATACGAATCTTTCAAGTTTAAAGTTCAAAGTTTAAGGTTTAATGTTGAGGATTAGTCTACATAAATTTTTAATTCAAAATAAACCATAAGTGCCTATTTAAATTAACATAGGAGTTCGATATAAAAAAATTAAGATTTAAAGTTGACGTGAATTAAACCAACCACACATTTACCTACAATTCAATTTGTTAAGTTTTTTTTTCAGGAATCAATAAGTTGATTTAAGGAGAGAAAACTTAAATCATAAGTTCTCAAAATACACCACAGATTTATTCACATTTTTTTCAGTACACGACAAAAAATATAATAAATTGTAATGCAACCACATAGACACATAGTTTTTTCTTATTTATCAGTGCGCATTAGTTAAAATAGTTTCCACTTTTCGTGGAACATAGAATCATGAAAATGAATTATATAACCCTATACCGCCAAAGGCGGATACTATAAAAACTTAATCTTCAAAAAAGACTCTGTCCCTATGTGGTTAAAGTTATTTTCATCAACCATATACAATTTTTGTCGTGTACTAAACACATTTTTATAGATTCAAATTTTAAGCGAAATTCGCAAAACGAAATTCGAACTTCGAAAAAATGAAAAAAATAGCCATCATCGGCGGAGGTGCCGCCGGATTTTTCACTGCAGCCAATTTGGGAAAGGAATTGGGAAGTCAAACGGTTTTGTTTGAACAGTCTTCTGCTCCTCTTCAGAAAGTCAGTGTTTCCGGAGGCGGTCGGTGCAATGTGACGCATGCTTGTTTTGACCCTAAAGAATTGGTAGAATTTTATCCCCGTGGCAAAAAAGAACTGCGGAGTGTTTTCCATCAATTCCAACCAGGAGACACGATGGAGTGGTTTGAAAGCCGTAAAGTTCCATTGAAAATAGAAGATGACAACCGTATTTTTCCGGTTTCGGATAATTCCATGAGCATTATCGAATGTTTGATGAATGAAACAGAAAAAAATCTGGTGGAAATCAAATTGAGCGAAACGGTTCAAAAAATTTCTAAGAAAGAGCATTCGTTTTTAATTGAAACGAAATCAGGTTCTTATAAATTTGAAACCGTCATTTTCACGCCGGGAAGCAGCAATAAATCGATGGAAATACTTCGAAATTTAGGTCATGGCATTGTCAAACCCATTCCTTCGCTTTTTACGTTTAACATCAAAGATAAACGATTGAAGGATTTGATGGGTATCAGTTTCGAATGGGCAGAAATCTCGATTCCACAAATCAAAATGGAAGCAGAAGGACCGATGTTGATCACGCATTGGGGGCTGAGTGGACCGGGAATTTTACGGCTTTCAGCTTGGGGAGCGATTGAATTGAATCGTTTGAATTATGAATTTGAAATCAAAATCAATTTCGTCCAAAAAGAATATGAAGCATGTTGTGAATTTTTAAATGAATTCAAATTGGAAAACGGAAAAAAGTCCGTTTATAAAATCAATCCCTTTGGTTTCCCCAAACGATTTTGGCAAAGGATTTTAGAGATCACTCCCATTCCGACGGATTTAACTTACTCCCATTTGACCAAAAATCAATTGGAAAAAATAGCTTCAGAATTAACTAAAGGAATTTACCAAGTAAAAGGAAAAAGTACGTTCAAAGAAGAATTTGTAACGGCGGGCGGTGTGGATTTGAAAGAAATCAATTTCAAAAAGATGGAAAGCAAAATTGTCCCCAATTTGTTCATCGCCGGAGAAATATTAAATATTGACGCCATCACGGGTGGATTTAATTTTCAAGCTTGTTGGAGCGAAGGTTTTATCATTTCTGAGACTTTAAAAAATGAATTTTTATAGTTAGAAATGGAAACAGCAATCGTTATTAAGGCCAAACCTTTCGTTTTTTAGTATAAATGAAATGACTTCGGAGAAATCGAATGTGTGTAGAAATTAATGGATACCTCAGTTGCGACCCCGAATGGGGCAAATGCGGTTCTTTTGTTTTTTTACCCATATCTAAATCCTAACGGATTTTAATATTTAAAAAAATATTTTGAATTAGATAACGGGTTTGCGTCAGGGATCGGAGGGCTTGGTGTGCCGCCTATTACGTTCTGATTTTCTTTGGCGGCATACGGAACCCCGGAAGAGCCCGACCGCCTGTCCGTCCGTCAGGCGGAGACGCCCAAAGTGTAAAATGTACACCAATTCAAATTCAGCTAATTTATTTAACAGTAGCGAAATAGGAAATTTTACTATGTACGCATAACAATTCAATAATTTTATTTACATTTGTTAACGATACATTAACATTTAAATTGAATCAATACATGAGAAGAGTTTTTTTAATTGCACTCTTGTTTGGGTTAGGTACTACAGCTTTTGCAGGTGGATACCGCGTTTCCTTTCAAGGTGTCAGACAGGCATCTATGGGACTTACCAGTGTCATGCATGCCCGAGATGCGAGTATTGCATTTTACAATCCTGCGGGTCTTGCTTTTGTAGAAAGTAAATTGAGCATTGCAGCAGGTGGTTTTGGAATCATCAACAATGTGAGTTGGCAAAACCCCAAAACACTGGAATCTGCAGAGACGGACAGCCCATTGGGAACGCCTATTTACTTTGCGGCGTCCTATCGTCCTATTGAAGATGTCACCGTTGGTTTGAGTTTCACTACACCATTTGGTAGTTCAGTGAAATGGCCGGAAGACTGGGCAGGAAAAGCAAATATTACTGAAATTTCACTTAAATCTTATTTCATACAACCTACGGTTGCGGTGAAATTTAACGAATGGTTCAGTGCGGGTGCCGGATTTATCTATGCGATGGGTTCTGTAAATCTGCAAAGAACGATGAGTGTTGCCGGAAATGACATAGGATTGGAAATTGATGATACAGATGCGCATGGTTTAGGATTTAACATCGGAGCTTATTTCAGACCGACAGAAAGATTGAACATCGGTTTGGCTTATCGATCTCCGGTTGATATGAAAGCGAATTACGGTGAAGTTACTTGGACAGATGTCCCTACAGCATTGGGCTCTACAATGCCTTTTGCATCTGATGAATTCTCAGCGATGTTACCTTTGGTTTCGGAATTTTTAGCAGGATTTTCTTACCAAGCCACTTCCAAATTGATGTTGGCAGGTGAGGTTTCAGTTCATGGTTGGGGAAGATACAGAAGTTTGGACATTCAGTTGAACAATACTTCTACCGGCGAAACTTATGATTCTTATGCGACCAAAAACTTTATCGACCGTGCGGTTTGGAAAGTAGGTGGCGAATACCAAGCAACCGATTTATTGGCGGTTCGTTTGGGATATTATTTCGACGAATTTGTGTCACCTTCAGAACACTGGTCACCTGAAACGCCTGAAACGACCCGTCATTCACTAAACGGTGGTTTGGGATTGACTTTTGGCGGATTGAATGTGGATTTGTACGGACAATATAACATAGGAAAAGAACGCTATGTTCACAATGTAGAAACCGGATTTGAAGGAGATGTTTCATTACGTGCTGCTTCATTTGGTTTGGGTCTTTCTTATAACTTTAATTAATGAGAAACATGAAAAATTTATCAAAAATATTAATTGCAACTTCATTGGTAGCCTTTGCAAGTTGTGAACCCGATTTTGACGAACCGGTAGAAGACTTTGTCGTAACTTCCGGTGAAGCTGATTTCAGCAAATATATCGCTTTGGGAAATTCTTTGACTTCTGGATATTCTGACAATGCACTTTTTTCAAGCGGTCAGGTAAACTCTTATCCAAACATGTTGGCTACGCAAATGGCTATGGCCGGTGGAGGAAGTTTTGCTCAACCTTTGATGCCGGATGACATCGGTGGATTTACCAATCTAGGTGTTGCAGGAAGGATGACTTTACAGTTGGTAGATGGAAGTTTGACGCCTGTTTCAACACCTGCACAATCTCCTTTGACACCAGCCTCGGGAGGTCCTTTTGGCAATATGGGTGTTCCTGGAGCAAAATCCTATCATTTATTAGCCCCAAATTATGGTGATCCTGCCGGAATTGGAACTTATGCCAATCCTTATTTCGTGAGATTTGCTTCTTCTTCAACGACAACTGTTTTGGCAGATGCTGCGGCTCAAGCGCCAACTTTTGTTTCGCTATGGATTGGTTCTAATGACGTTCTTTCTTATGCAACCAGTGGTGGTGTAGGTACGAACCAAATGGCTGCAAACAATACAGATGTTACCACTTATGGAAGCAATGATATTTCGCATCCACAAGTTGTCGCCGGTTCTATCCAAATGATTCTGGAAACTTTAATCAATCAAGGTGGAGCAAAAGGAGCAATTGCAAATGTTCCGGGAATTACCAATATTCCTTTCTTTACAACCGTTCCTTATGCGCCTTTGGATCCGAGTAATCCTTCTTTTGGTGCTATGATCCCTGCTTTGAACGCGCAATTCGGGCAATTGAATGCAGTGTTTGATTATTTGGGTGTTCCGGAAAGAAAAGTTGTTTTCAACACAGATGCAGCAAGTGCTGTGGTTATCGAGGATGAAACTTTGCCCAATTTATTTGATCAAATCAGATCTGTTCTTGTTTCTCAAGGTATGGATATGGGAACTGCAACTATTTTAGCAGACACTTACAAACAATCAAGACAAGCTACTTCTGATGAATTGATGATTTTTACTTCTCAAACGGTAATCGGTCAAATAAATACTGACCGAGTAGCTGAATTAATGGCAATGGGCGTTCCCCAAGAACAAGCCGCTCAACTTTCTGTAAATGGAATCACGTATCCATTGACTGACAATTGGGTATTAATCCCTTCTGAAATCCAAGCGATCAATGCAGCAACTGATGCATACAATGCTGCTATCCAACAATTGGCCAATAATTATGGATTGGCGTTTGTGGATGCTAACCGTGCTTTGGAACAATTGAATACAGAATCCGGAATCACCTATTTTGGGAATACCTATACCGCGACTTATGTGAGCGGAGGTGCTTTCTCATTGGACGGTGTTCACCTTTCTGCAAAGGGTTATGCGGTGGTTGCCAATTATTTCATCGATGCAATCAATTTGAAATTTGGATCAACTTTAAGAAATGTCAATCCAAACAATTATCCGGGAGTTGTCATTCCTTAAAGATAGTTGTAAATCTTATATTCAAAAACGTCTCGGCTTAGTCGAGGCGTTTTTTTTGTACATTTAGTACACCTAACCCATTGAAATGAAAAACCAACCTTTCATCGCTCCAGTTTTCGGGCTGATGCTCGGAATTTTCATAGTCGATTTCTTTTTCGATTCCAAATTATCCATTGCACTCAAATGGAGTCTGATCGGCATCATCCTTTTCTGTGGTTTAGGTTTTTGGTTTAGACACAAAATACTTGCGGTTTTCTTCATTTTTATTGCAATTGGATTTTTCTATTCTTCTCAATTCAATTCTTTTTCCGGTCTAAATCTAACCCAACTGGACAAAGAACTGTTCATTCAACTCAAAATCAAAGAAATCTACAAACCTTCTGCAAAATTTAGAAAATACAAAGCTGAAATCCTTCAAATCGACTCTACTTCAACTTCCAATTTTGCTTTGCTGTATTGGAAAAAAGAAAATCAAGAAATATATCCTGGGGATGAAATCTGGCTGAAAACCAAAATTCTTCCAACGCAAAAGCCGCTCAATCCTCATCAATTTGATTATGCCAAATGGTTGCGGAGGCAAAATATTCACTACACGATATTTTCAGATACTATTTTTCATCAAACCAATTCTAAATCCGCTTATTTCCAATTTGCCAAATACAAACGAAGGATTTACCAAAAGTTATTGGATTCCGGTTATTCCAAATCTTCTGCTGACCTCATCGGCGCCATGTTACTCGGCGACCGTACAGAAATGAATCCACAAACCGAAGAAAATTACCGAAAAGCCGGCGTAGTTCATATCCTTTCGATTTCGGGACTGCATGTGATGATGGTATTTTCCATTTTCATGATTTTACTCTATCCTTTGATTTATTTGCGAAACGGAAAGACGATTCGCATCCTTTTGAGCTTAACGCTTATCTGGAGTTTTGTGGTTTTTGTGGGATTTCAACCTCCAGTTTTGCGCTCGGCTGTAATGATTTCGGTGTATTATATCACAATTACCTTCAGACGAAAACCCAATGTTTACCATACGTTAGCGGTTTCTGCGATGATTCTATTGTTGATCAATCCCAATTTCCTGTTTGACATCGGTTTTCAACTCAGCTTTTCTGCCGTTTTCTTTATCGTTTATCTGCACCCGATTTATCAAAAAATATTTCGCCCTAAATCCAAATTCTCCCAATATTTCGTATCCTTTCTGGGCACAAGCATCTCGGCACAATTGGGAACATTTCCATTTGCGGCTTATTATTTTCACCAAACTTCCGGTCTATTTCTCGCAGGAAATCTTGTGATGATTTTGGCATCTTATGCAATGATTTGGGGTGGGATGTTTGCTTTGCTTTTGGTCGAATTTGGCATCAAATTCAACTTTTTCATCCATCTTTTTAACGGATTTATTGCGTTTTGCAATGAATATATTGCTTGGCTATCAAGTTTTGATGCTTTTGTTTTTGAGAATATTTCATTCAATTCTTTCGAAGTACTTCTGATTTTGGTTGGCATCATTTTGATTAAAATTATTTGGAAGAAACCAAATTTCAAATGGATAATTACAGGGCTTTCTGTCATTCTAATTTTTCAAGTCCAGCGAATGATTCGTTCGTATCAATTCGAGAAGAAAAAAGAAATCATCGTATTTCATCAAACCAGAAATTCGGTAGTTGGCGTTCGGGATGGATTTCAGTTGGATGTGTATGTTCAAAATATTTCAGATTCGGTCAATTTGAAAAAATACTTGGTGAAACCTTATGTAATCAACGAAGGAATTCGGAAAGTTGAACTTAGAGATTTAGAAAAAAGTCATCATTCAAATTATTATAAATCAAATCATTCCATTTATTTCGAAGAAAAACATTTGGTTTTAACCCATGGAGAATTCGTCCATAGAACCATTCACGCTGATTATGTGTTGATTCAAAACAATTCGGAAATAAATTTGGATTCCATTTCATCTAAAACCGAAATCATCATCGACGGAAGCAATTATCCAAATCACTTAAAAGATGTAGAAATTCCCATTTGGAAAACCCGTGAAAAAGGCGCCCGAATTATTGGGTTTGATTAAGATTTTCGAGCAATTGGGATTTTGGCATGAAGCCTAATAATAATTTCTCCAAACGTCCTTCCTGATTGATCACCGCATAGGCAGGATAGGATAGTTTTCCTCTAAGTGAAAAATACGCAAAGGAATGCACGCCGCGACCGCCGGTTTGGGGTTTGACATATTTGTAGGTTTTTCCTCTGAATTTCACATCGTTTTTCATCTCCGCATCAAATTTCACCGGAATATAATTTTCATTGATATGTTGCACGACTTCACCTTCTTTAAAAGTAGAAGCGTCCATTTTTTTGCACCAACCGCACCAATCGGTATAAAAATCAATGAACAATGGTTTTTCGGGCGAATTTTTCATTTCAACTTCGGCCTCTTCCAGCGACATCCAGTTGATATCCTGGGCTGAAAGCGAAAGTGAGATAAAAAACAGACTGATATAAACGTACTTTTTCATATTGATATTGAACGCATTCATTCCTAAATTGGTATAACAAAGCTACAACTTATTTGATTCCGTGCATTAATTTTTTCAATACCGGATGTAAAGCCATGACTAAAAGTCCAGCGATAATCGGAACGATGGTAAAGATCAAGAAAAAGGTCGAAAGTGAATATTCTTTGGTGATATTTTCAATTTCTCCTCCTAAAATGGCTGCTAATTTCTGACCAATTGCAATGGCGAGATACCACATCCCAAACATAAAAGCGATCATCCTTGCCGGCACCAATTTACTCACATAAGAAAGGCCAACAGGTGATAAACAAAGTTCGCCAAGCGTATGGAATAAATATGCCAAAACTAGCCAAATGAAACTGATCCTTACACCATCTGCTACACCATTAGTTCCTAAAAATAAAAATCCAAACCCAATCGCCATAATGATCAGACCCAAACCATATTTTACAGCTGCAGGTGGATTGTATTTACTATCCCAAATTCTTGATACTGATGAACCTAAAGTGATGATAAAAAACGAATTTAATGTACTGAAAAAAGACACGGTAATTTCAGAAGATTCAGCGCGTAATTCTCTGTTCAACATCCAAATCGCAATTCCCCAAACGCCTAAAAAACAAATGATCAAGACGATATTGGATACCGGAATTTTCTTCCAAGTTTGTTTTCCTAATAAGTACAAAACATAAGAAATCACCAATAATGGAACGATGGTCAATAACGTATTGACTATGTTAAAAATCGTCTGCGTAGTCCCTTCTAGACTTCTGTCAATATTATCTCTGGCAAAAATCACAAGTGAAGAAGCACCTTGCTCAAAAGACATCCAAAAGAAAACCACAAAAAAAGCGAAAATGATCACTGCAATCATCCGATCACGCACCACTTTTGTATAATTCATCAATCTTTTTACGACCACCGTTAAAAACATGACCAGTGCTAAAAGTGCCATTACATTTTGACCCGCAACATTGCCAATGCTAAATGGAAAAAGATTGATTCCTCCGATTTTTGAAAGTGGATCATTGAAAGCATAACCCAATCCCAAACAAATTGTAATGGCAATCATGATATAATCAAAAACCGTAAAAGGATTCAATTTATCGGCCGGTGTCGAAGTAGATTTAGGAGTTGGAACGCCTCCGATAGTTTCGATTTCATCACTTCCTAAATCTTCTTTTTCTCTTTTTGAAGGAATATCTCCAATTGAACCAAACAAAGGTTTCGCTAACCAAAATTGTAAAGTTCCCAAAAACATGAAAATCCCGGCTAAACCAAATCCCCAGTGCCATCCTATTTTCTCTGCCAAATAACCACAAAGCATCATCCCAAAAAAGGCTCCGGCATTTACTCCCATATAGAAAATTGTGTATGCACCATCTTTCTTTTCAGGGAATTTCTTATACATTTCAGATAAAATCGAAGTCATATTAGGCTTAAAAAATCCTGTCCCGATGACCAAAGAACCCAACCCTAAATAAAGAAACAACGGTGTATCCAATGCCATAAATGCATGGCCCAACGTCATGATAGCTGCTCCTACTACAACCGCCCAGCGATAACCGATGTATTTATCGGCAATCATCCCTCCAAAAATCGGTGTGATGTACAACAACATGGCGTATGTTCCGTACAGTGCAGCTGCATTTTCAGCCGACCAACCCCAACCCGGATTCTGCCCCAGAACAGCTGCGGTTAAGAATTGGATCAATAAAACACGCATTCCATAAAAGGAAAATCTTTCCCACATTTCAGTGAAAAACAAAACAAATAATCCAGATGGATGTCCAAAGACTTTGCTATTAAAAAAAGAATCTGAAGTTGTAGCTGTTTGCTGCATAATATTTTTTAAGAGCTCGCAAAGTACTAAGATTTTTTTAAATGAAACAGCCTGCAAAGAAATCTATGCAGGCTGTAATTCATTTTATTTAAAATTTAGATTTAAATCTCTTTCATATTTTTTTCTCTAGGACGAATGATCATTCGGTCATAAATCCACAAAGTCACGATAGAAAACAATCCGATTCCGACGATGACGTACCAGATTTTATTGGGATTATACGTATTCCAAAGCATTTCAACCATCTGCCAATGATCCATTCCCAATTTCTGTTCCGCCAATGCGAAATATTCGTTTTTGGAAAATGGCAAATGAACGTTGGAAATATCGACACCTTTTGTGGTGGCAAATTCACGGAAAGAAGTTTCCACCGTTGCCCAATCCACTTTTTCTGCTTTCAGATCAAATTGTCTCTCAAAATCCGAAATCGGCATTTTCAGCGCTTTTGAACCTGATTCTATGAATTGTTCATGGGTGACCACTTCCGGCATTTCGATATTGCGTTTTCCCATTTCTTTTTGCAATAAGGAGAGTTTGTCTGACCAAGATTGGTATAAATTTCCGGCGATGAATCCGGTAAAGAAATTACCCGCTGCAACTGGTAAAAAATACGTTCCTTGGTACAATCCTTCTTTTCCTTTTGGCGTAATCAAGGCGATAAACGAAGAAACTGTAGGGCTTGACATCATTTCTCCGATGGCAAAAATCATCGTTCCTAAAATTGTAAACCAAACACTATGCGTATAAAAAGTCAATCCAACACCAATTGTCGCTACAATTGCACCGCGAATTACGGCATTGATATGACGCATTTTGGTGACGAAATAGGAAATCGGAATTTGTAACATGATGATCATCAAAGCATCCAAATTGGAGAATTGTTCCGGTTTGATCAATCCAGTATCTTTGTCTACAAAGGATTGTTTCAGAAAGGGAACATTTTCGATGATCCAATGACTGATCGCACTTGAATCCACCCAATCATCAATAAAGTTAGGCAAGGTGTAGAACAATTGATTGAACATCACCCAGAAACAAATCATCAACAACAATAAAATGCTTAATCGGATGTCTTTTAAGGCTTCAAAAATTCCTTTCAAAGAATCTCCAATCGCTTTCCCAATCGAATCTTTTGGACGTTCTACCTTTGGTTCTTTGTAGAAAAACAATAAAATCAGCAAATTGATTCCGATCACGATTGCGGCTTGTATAAAGATGATTTTGTATCCATAAGCGTTTCGCAACGTAGATGACATAAATGGACCTACAAAACCACCGATGTTTACCATCATATAGAAAATCCCAAATCCGAGCGTTCCGGTCGATTCGTCTGTATTTCTTGCGACAATTGCCGAAGCCACAGGTTTGAAAAATGCAGCACCTATTGCCACAAAAAGAAAAATCATGTAAACACTCCAGTAGGTATTGACTTCACCCATGAGATAATAGCCTGCAATCATGATGATGTAGGCAATGGTTAAGGATAATTTATAACCAATTCGGTCTGCAATCACACCAAAAAACACAGGCAACAAATAAAGAATTGCTGTGATATTTCCCATGATGCTTCCTTTCTGAATATGGTTGAAACCGAGTCCTCCATCATCAGTAGAACCTACCAAATACAATCCTAAAATATTGAACATTCCATACCAAGCCCATCTTTCAAAGAGCTCCATATTACTGGCAATCCAAAAGTTTTTATTCAGCGATCCGATGGTTTGGAAGAAGGTTTTGTTGTTTTCTGTCATAGTGTATAATATTATAAAAAAACCTTGTCAAGGTTATTTTCGTAATGAAGAATTACCTTGACAAGGTTGAACGATTATTTATTTAACGTCTTGCATTAATTTTTTTACGATTGGGGAAATGAGAATCAGTAATACACCGGCTATGACAGCGTAAATTCCCAATTGTTTATAGCCGTCTGTATAAGCGATTAAAGCATCATAATTGGTGGAGCCCTCTTTGGCGGTAGCCAAATTTGCTCCGATGATTCCGGCTACATATTGGCCATAAGCACTGGCCAGAAACCAAAGCCCCATCATCATTCCCTGTAATTTTTCGGTGGACAATTTAGTCATGATGGAAAGACCGATTGGGGAAAGACAAAGTTCTCCCAATGTTATCACCAATAAGGCAATCGTGAAAATATTTAAAGATGTAACTCCCTGTAAATCTGCAAATAATCTTGTGGCAAATAAAACATAATAGCCCAATCCTAGGAATATAAATCCCAATCCGAATTTGATGACGGTATTGGGTTCAATTTTTCTTTTACTCAACCAAATCCACAGCAATCCGATCAAAGGTGCCAGAAAAATGATGAAAAATGCTCCGGCCGAATTATTGACGCCATTTGGATCCAATCCAAATAAATCTTTGTTCAGATTTTTGGCGGCAAAAATGCTCAGTGAACCTCCACTTTGCTCATAAATTCCCCAGAACAAAATAGAAAATAGGATGAAAATCAAAGCTGCCCAGAGTTTTTTTCTTTCAGCCGCATTCACTTTGGACATTTCATAAAACAAATAGATTAAAACCAGTGGCCCTATGGTCCACATGAAATAATCAGTATACTCCGTTTTGGCTACCATAACCATAATCAACGGCACAAATACCAACGATAAAATATACACCCCGTATTCTTTCCATTTTTCAATTGGATAGTATGTACCGTCTAATCTCATCATTTGAGGCTGTAAACCAATCGGACCTAAACTTCTTTGAGTGAAAACAAAATTAATCAGACTGATGACCATTACGATGGCTGCCAATCCAAAAGCTACATTCCACCTTGCTCCTTCAGCAATCACCGATGAGAGCATTTCACCTTTCCCTATGGCAATACAAAGATATCCACCCAAAAGCGCACCTAAATTGATTCCGGCATAAAAAAGCGAAAATCCGGCGTCTCGACGAGAATCGTCCGATTTGTATAATTTTCCGACCATGGTGGAAATATTCGGTTTGAAAAATCCAGTACCAACGACGGTAAATGCGATTCCCAAAAAGAAAAACTGATGAGGATCTGTGGCCAGAATCAAACTTCCTACGATCATCAAAATTCCGCCCCAGAAGAGCGATTTCCGGAATCCGAGGATTTTATCGGCAAAAAGTCCGCCTACAAAAGTAAAGGCATAAACAAAGGCTTGCGTTGCTCCGTATTGAAGATTTGCTGCTGTTTCTTCAAAATTTAATTGGTCGATCATAAAGAAAACCAACATCCCGCGCATTCCGTAAAAACAGAAGCGTTCCCACATTTCGGAGAAAAATAAAGACCAGATTTGTTTAGGGTATTTACCCTTAAAATTCTGGATTTGTTCAAGTGTGTTCATGTATAAATATAAAAGAGGATGCCTTTTTCAAAACATCCTCGCTAAATTATAAATTAATTGGTCTTTGACAAGAATTATCTCACTCCGTGCATCATTTTTTTCAAAAATGGGGTGATGGCAGCAAGGATTACCGCCGCGATTCCACATAAAACCACAAAAACCATAAAGAATTCAAATAAATTCCCGATTTCAAATCCGGCGAAAACCGGATTATGTGTCGGCAACTGATTATCGGTCAAAACCTTTTCCATTTGAGGTGTCAAAGCAACTGATTTGTCCAAAACCCCTTGTAAATTAATTCCCAATTCGCTTGCCTTTTGGAATTTATCTCCCGTCGCCGGTAATAATGCTCCCAATGTTCCTGCCAATGCATATCCGGCTGCATTTGAAATAAAGAACACGCCATACAACAAAGACGAAAAACGTTTCGGAGAAAGTTTTCCTACCAAGGATAATCCAATCGGAGACAAACATAATTCTCCACAAGTTTGGATGAAATACAATAAAATCAACCATTTTATCGCCAACATGCCCGAGCTTCCTAAATCTTTTACGTTATACGCAATGATAAAATAACTCAATGCCATCACTGCCAAACCGATGGCTTGTTTGAATGGTGAAACCGGTTCTTTTCCTTTTGCTCTCAATTTGTCCCACAACATACTGAATGGAACTGCCAAAAGCACGACAAACATTCCATTAAAAATTTGCACCATGGACGGTGGCATTTCCCAACCAAAAATATTTCGGTCGGTTTGGTTGTCTGCAATGAAGGTCAAGGACGATCCTGCTTGTTCAAAAGCGGCCCAGAAAAAGATGACGAAAAAGGAAATGATATAAATAACGAAAATTCGGTCGCGTTCTATTTTGGTCAAAGCCGAATCAGAAACTATCAACACTGCCAATGAAATCCCCGACGCATAAATAATCGGATAAATCACACCTTTGATCATCCCGGCTGCATCCATTCCGGTAAATCCGATTTTGTCAACCAATAAATATTGGAAAATAAAAAATAACCCTACAAATAGCGCGACAACAATCCCTAAAGATTTAGCAGTAAATTTGGCAGAAGTAGCTTCTCCTTCTTCGAAATCATCTTTTGTATTGTTTTTAGGCAAACCACCAATTGCTCTTCCTTCCGGTGTTACAACATATCTATTTTTCAATAAAACAAAAGTCAAAGTTCCGATGACCATGGCAATAGATGCTGCCAAGAATCCCCATTTAAAAGCAAATATATCTCGAACACCATCTACTTTTACATCCCCCAAAAACGGACAGATGAATTGACCTAAAAATGCCCCGATGTTGATTCCCATATAGAAAATGGTAAATGCCGAATCCAATTTGCTTTTTTCTTGTTTCGGATACAAACTTCCCACCATGGAAGATATGTTTGGCTTAAAAAAACCATTTCCAAATATGATAACCCCTAATCCAATCCACAACAAAGTATTGGACATTCCTAAATTCTCGCTAAAAATAGATGCGCTGAAAAAGAGAAGGATTTGCCCTAAAGCCATTAAAACTCCCCCCAAAATGATACAATAGCGGTTACCTAAAAATCGGTCAGCTACAAAACCTCCTAAAAGAGGTGTCAAATAACAAAGCGCCAAAAAACCTCCGTAAATAATCGAAGCATCAGCTTCCTTCATCATCAAAGCATTGACCATAAATAAGGTCAGCAAGGCGCGCATTCCATAAAAATTGAATCGCTCCCACATTTCAGTCCCAAACAACACCCAAAGCCCTTTTGGATGTCTGGAATTCTGTGGTTGATCTACACTAATATCTGCATTCGTCGTCATGTGTAATAGTTAAAATTAGTATATAATTAATGAATATTTTTTTCTTTCATCACCTTGTTCAATTGTTTCAGCAAAGCAAACATCAACAAAGTTGCAAACATCAACAGTCCGAAATTGATCCAGAAGAAATTGGCTTTGTCATCATAAGTATCCCATAAACTCGCCAAAACTCCGGACATTTTGTTCCCGATGGAGGTCGATAAAAACCATCCGCCCATCATGAGTGAGGTAATGTTAGTCGGACTGAGTTTGGAAACAACGGAAAGTCCCATGGGACTGAGGAATAATTCACCGATGGTAATGATGCCATAATTGGCAACTAACCACCAGACACTTACTTTTTCCGTTCCGTTTGCTCCGGCTTTTACCGCTGCGACCATCACGAGTACGGAAAGCGCCGAAATCAACAATCCAAACGCAATTTTGGTCGGTGTCGTCGGTTCTTTGTTTCGTTGGCGAAGCCAAGTAAAAAAGGCTACGATTAACGGTGTGAGGATGATTACCCAACCCGGGTTTATGGATTGGCTTAAATTGGTTGCCCAGAGCGAAACTTTTGAGCCTTCAGCCCTAAATTCGTCCGGATTATCGTTTCGGAAATACACCGGATAATTGACTTCTTTTAAAACAATGTCGCCTTCTTTTTGGATGCGAAATGCGTCATCATAAAGTGCTACCGAATCTTTTTTGAATTCAACTTCTTGTGCCAATTTTAGTGTACCGAATATTTCTCCGGTGACTCCTGTAACTTCTCTATCCGTATAGCGATCCGCCCAAGTATTCAATGCCGAACCGTTTAATTTGAAAACCGCCCAAAACAAAATCACCACCATGAAAATCGCTAACAATGCGCCGATCGGTCTTTTGTCATCTTTTTTCGCTCGGAAATACAAATTCCCATAAAAGAAAACCACCGGAATACAAGCAAAAATAAAAGCATCTGTACTGTCCGAACCAAATATGGCGCTGTTGGCATTGGAAGCCGATTCGACTCCTTTTAGCAACCATCCGATAACCCCAAAAACCGCTGATGGCACCAAAATGAACATCACGATTTTCCAAAATGGCATATCGCCCGGTTGTACTCCTTTTTTATGGTCATGTCCTTTGTAGAATTTTGTTCCCATGAAAAAGATGATCACACCGATGAACATTCCGACGCCGGCAGCCATAAATGCCCATTGCCAACCCAAAAGAATTTGAAGCGCAGCGCCAAAAAAGTTACAGATAAAGGCGCCGATATTGATTCCCATGTAGAAAATATTGTAACCTTCGTCTTTTTTGTCTTTGAATTTTTCTTCCGAATAAAAATTACCCAATAAAGTTGAAATATTGGGTTTAAAGAATCCATTTCCGAGAATTACCAATGTCATCGCAACATAAAGTGCCGTAATGTTGTGAATCCCCATCATCATGTAACCAATTCCCATCAAAACACCACCGATGATAATCGATTTCCGGTAACCCCAATAACGGTCCGCTACCAATCCACCGATGAAAGGCGTCAAGAAAACCAATGCAATAAAAGTTCCGTATAAATCCGAAGCTTGTTTTTCGGTCATCGCAAATCCGGTTTCGACGTCTTTGAGATACAATGTAAAAATCCCGATCATCAAATAGTATCCAAATCTTTCCCACATTTCGGAGAGAAAAAGATAAGGTAGTGCTTTCGGATGTTTGTTCCACATAGGTTTTGAGTTTATAAGTTTTGCAAGATATAGTTGGTCATTAAAGTATACAATTGAATTCTCGTTTTCCCTCCATAAATCCCGTGGTTTTTGTCGGGATACATCATCATATCAAATTGTTTATTGTTCGAAATCAAAGCCGTCGCCAAATCCATTGCATTTTGCACATGAACGTTGTCGTCTGCTGTTCCATGAATCAACAAAAATTTATCTTCTTTATCGTTGAACTGATTGGCATACGTAATCGGTGAATTTTTATCGTATCCATTCGGATTTTCCTGTGGAGTCCGCATGAATCGTTCGGTATAAACCGTATCGTAATACCGCCAATTGGTCACCGGAGCCACCGCTATCGCCATTTTGAAAACATCACCTCCTCTGAAAATACAATTGCTTGACATATAACCGCCATAACTCCATCCCCAAATCCCGATTCGCGAAGCATCTACAAATTCATATTTAGAAATGATTCTTGCCGCTTCGATTTGGTCTTCTACTTCCATTTTACCCAAATCCATATAAGTTTGTTTTTTGAAAGCTGCACCTTTGCCACCTGTTCCCCGACCATCTACACAAACTACCAAATAGCCATTTTGTGCGAGCATGAAATGCCAATAATCATTTGAATTGTACCAAGAATTGGAAACCGTTTGTGAACCGGGACCTGAATATTGGTACATCAAAACCGGATATTTTTTCTTTTTGTCAAAATCTTTTGGTTTGATGATATACGCATTCAATTCGGCGCCGTTTACTTTCATCGTGAAAAATTCTTTGGTACCGATTCCATCTGCTGAAAGTTTGGAAGTCATGGCCGAATTTTCTTTGATCACTGCCAATTCTTTTTCTTCATTTCCATCTCGCAAATAATAAGTAGTCGGCTGTGAATTAGACGAATACGAATTGATAAAATATTCAAATGTTTTGCTAAACTCGGCTGAATTTGTACCGTTTTTATCGGTCAAATAAGTCATGTTTTTTCCGTCCAAACTCACTTTCTGAACCTGTGTTTCAATCGAATTTCTTTTTCCGTCTTTTGAATTGGATTGAAAATAAATCGAATTGTCTTTTGAGTTGAATCCATAAAAATCCGTTACTTCCCAATCGCCTTTGGTAATTTGGTTGACCAATTTTCCCGATTTGTCATAATGGTAAATATGACGATTTCCATCGCGTTCTGAAGTCCAAAGAAATCCATTGTTCGCTAAAAATTCCATCGTAAAATTATCGGTATCAATCCATTTTGCATCGGTTTCTGAAAATAATTTGGATACTTTCTGTGAATGAATCTCTAAAAAATTCACATCGACTTTGTTTTGATGACGGTTGGAAGTTAGAACCGCCAATGTATTTTTATCGTTTGTAAATTTGATTTTCGGGATATAATAATTCTCCACAGAATTCAAATTCACATCAGCAGTTTTTCCTGATTTCAATTCAAAAATATGCAAACTCACTTTTGAATTGTCTTCACCCGCTTTCGGATATTTGAACCGCATTTCGTAGGGATAAAGGTTGTTTTCATAAACCGGAATATAAAATTCGCGCACTTTGCTTTCGTCAAATTTCACAAAAGCCAAAGCCGAACCGTCTGCATTCCAATCAAAATGCCGCACAAATCCGAATTCTTCTTCATATACCCAATCGCAAATTCCGTTGATGATTTCGTTTTTCTTTCCGTCGTTTGTGATTTGTGTAACTTTTCCATTGGTCAAATCCTGGTAATACAAATTGTTTTCAAACACAAATCCGACTTTTGTCGCATCTGGCGAGAAAGTGGGTTCCTGAACGGGTTTTCCGTCAAAAATAGATTTGAAAGATTTCGCATTTAGATCGTAAACCTGCCATTTGGCGGTAAAAGAATGCCGATAAATCGGTTGGGATCCTGTAGCAACGAGCATATATTTTTCGTCAGAACTGAAAGCATAATCATCAAAACTTCCCGAAAGAATCAAGGATTGGGAATTGGATTTGTTGAGAAAAGATTCGTACGAATATTGGTAAATACCCGTTTGTTCGTTGATGGAATAGTGTTTACCGTCGTTCATGGGATTGATGCCCCAAAGTCCGGGTGCATAGTATTTCCCTCCCCAAATGTTTTCAAGTGTAATTTGTTGCGCATTGACAATGAGCACATTAACTGCGCAAATCAATAAAATTAGTTTTCTCATCCTCTGTGTTTCGCTTTCTGAGTAAACTCAAAGATAGAAAAATTTGGGAAAGTTTAGGTTTTATTTAACGTATGGCGGTGAATCTCCATTTTGAAAAATATGAAACCTAACTTTGAAAAATACGAAACTCAACTTTGAAAAATACGAGGCGATTCACTGAAAACCCAGGCTTAAGGGATGGCATTTTTTAATTCGTCAAAAGCAATTGATTTCTGCTCGCCAGTTAGCATATTTTTCAGCGTAAGATTTCCTGTTTTCAATTCCTCCTCGCCTATAATGGCCACAAATTTCACCGCTTTTTTGTCGGCATATTGCATTTGTTTTTTCATTTTGGCAGATTCCGGGTAGACTTCACAGCGGACTCCATTGTCTCGTAATTCTTTTGCGAGATCCATGGCTTTTTCAGCTTCGGCTTCCCCGAAATTGATAAACAATACTTCGAGTGAATGGTCAACCGAATCGGGAAATAAATTCAATTCGTCCAAAACCAAATAAATACGATCTAAACCAAACGATATTCCCACACCTGAAATCCCATTTAGTCCAAAGATTCCGGTTAAATCATCGTATCGGCCTCCGCCGCCTATTGAGCCCATTTGAACGCCTTTGGCTTTGACTTCAAAAATGGCGCCTGTATAATAATCGAGACCACGAGCTAGTGTCAGATTCAACACCAAATCCGCCGATTTCAATCCTAATTTTTCGATTTTGGCAAAGACAAATTCCAACTCTTCAATTCCTTTTAATCCAATTTCTGAAGTATTCAAAATAGCTTTTAAGGAAGCCAACTGTGATCGGAAATCACCTTTCATCGAAAACAATGGAGACAGTATATCAATCGAAGTTTGCGGAATTCCTTTTTCACGCATTTCTTCTTTGACCTTTTCTTCGCCGATTTTGTCCAATTTGTCAAGCGCAACAGTAAAGTCAATCAATTTATCAGAAATATCGGCCACTTCAGCCAATCCGCTGAGTACTTTCCGGTTGTTAAAATGAATTTCTACCGGAACATTTAAATCCGTAAATACAGCGTCGTATAATGAAATCAAATCCACTTCTTGTAAAAGTGAATCGCTTCCCACTACATCAGCATCGCATTGATAAAATTCGCGGAAACGTCCTTTCTGCGGACGATCTGCACGCCAAACGGGTTGCATCTGATAGCGTTTGAACGGAAAGGTAATTTCGTTTTGGTGTTGAACGACGTAACGTGCAAAAGGAACGGTCAAATCGTAGCGCAATGCTTTTTCGGAAATGGTCGAAATGAGTTTCTGGCTGTTTTTTTCTTGCAAAATTGCATCATCGGCTTTCGCCAAATAATCCCCTGAATTCAGAATTTTAAAAATCAAGCGATCACCTTCTTCACCGTATTTTCCGGTCAGGGTAGATAGATTTTCAAAAGAAGGCGTTTCGATTGGTGCATAACCAAACAATTGGAATTGATGACGGATGGTGTCAAAAATGAATTGTCGTTTGCTTACTTCTTCAGGTGAAAAATCTCTGGTTCCCTTTGGGATAGACGGTTTTTGGATTGCCATTTTATATCGAATTTGGTCTATCGAAATTCGAAATTCGCCAGCAAAAAAAACCAATTCAATTGGTAGGGCGTATTTCTCAAATCGAAATTAGAAAACAAAGATGCAAATTTCCAAAATTCTAATTCAAATAATTGGGTTGAAATATCCTTTGAATCATGAAATAAGCCGTTAAAATACCCAAAGAATTGGCCAATAAATCCCAAAGGTCAAAAGATCTTCCCCAACCGATGAAATGTTGGAGGATTTCGATGATGAGTCCAAAAAGAATGGGAACCCAAAGGATTTGAAGATTTTTAGAGAAAAATTTGGCAGCAAAACCCAAAAAAGTAAAAATGAAGAACAAAGCGAAATGTACCGCTTTGTCTCCATTTTCTATTTTCAATTGTGATAACCAGCTTTCTCCATCAGAAGGAATGACGCTCATCGGCAACAAAGTCATGGCCAATAAAATCAGCGTATATATCCCAAAGAGGAATCGGCTAGGTGGTTTTCCGAAATTATCCTGTAATTTCCTGATAAGCTGCTGCATCTAATAAAGCATCTAATTCAGAAGCATCGCTTAGTTCGATTTTGATGATCCATCCTGCGCCATAAGGGTCAGAATTGATTTTTTCAGGTTCTGAATTTAAATCTTCGTTGAATTCCAATAATTTGCCTGAAACCGGCATTAACAAATCGGAAACCGTTTTTACAGCTTCAACAGAACCAAATGCTTCACCTGAAGCCACTTCATCACCTTCTTGAGCTGCAATATCGACATAAACAATATCACCCAATTGGTCTTGAGCATATTCCGTAATACCGATGTAAGCGGTATTTCCTTCAACTCTGATCCACTCGTGATCCTGGCTGTACTTTAATTCTTGTGGAACGTTCATAGCTTTTTATTTATCAAATTTTAATTAATTTCCAAAGGACAAGGTTAAACTCAATCCGGCTCTGATGGTCGAGATCGGATAAGCCGTTGAGATTTTATATTCGGTCAACATTTGATCCCAGAAGAAACGCAAATTAAAGTTTTTGCTGAAATCATAGTCTGCTGAAAATTGGATAGAAGTCAATTTCTGTCCGCCCGTAACTTGTGAATCTCCATCCAAAATCCTTCTGATTCTGGTTTCACTATCTCTCATGCGAATATCTGCACGGAAATTCATGTCTCCTTTAAAAGTTTTATTTCTTCCCTGATAGCGCATTTTAAATTTCAAATCTTTGATCACATATCCCATCCCAAAGACATATTCAGTTCCATAATCTTCTGTCAATGTATAATTGCTCAAACTCATGGTCATCAAACGGTCACGGTTGTACTGGGCTCTGAACTGGAAACTGTTTCTGAAAGTCATGTCTACTCCGATCAGCGGAGAGAAAGATTCAATCATATTGACGGTTCCATAGATGTTTTCCGAATAGAAATTATTGTTCAAATCTCTGGTATCTGGATTGACAAAGAAATTCGGATTGGACTGAATTCCATTTACGGTGTAGGAAGATAAATAGGCATGTGACAATTCAAATACTTCGAAATAACGTTTGATCAATGGAATATTTTTCATTCCGGTATAGGTGATCGACCAGTTTGGAAGTGGCACTTTACGGTTGTATCCAAGTGAAGTTTTCTTTGCATTTCTACCTTCCACTGCCGACACAAATGCGGGTACCAATACATCATAATTGGCCAAACCATAACCATCATAATATCCATCTCCGAGTGGCGCCATACCATTGGCCATACCTAGACGCTCTGAAATCACCTGTGTATTATCGAGAAATGTTTGGTACATTTCATCCGGATCCATAAATGCTGTTGAAATGGCTATATTACTGCTATTTAAAGTCTGTTGTCTATCCACATAAGTATTGATATTTGGATTTTCATACGTCCTCAAATTGTATGCATTTTCAGAACTTCTAAAAGAAGAAGAACGTTTGGCATTTAAGTCAATTCTCAATTCCGGGAACGGCTCTACCATGGAACTGGCTGTAAAGTTTGTTCCGCGGGTGATGATATAAGGTTCGAGCAATTGATCACTTCGCGTCACCCAATCATTTCCGGACTCGATGAATTTTCGTTTGATGTCAAATTCGGTTCCGTAAATAAATCCGGCATTGGGACCGCCATCTTTCCCAAACCCAAAGAAATTAGGTTCAGCTAAAATCCCCGGAATCACAGCGCCGTTGGTTTGGTTGTAGTTGAACTGGAAACGTTTGATACTGGAAACGACCATCCACATATAATCCTGACCACGGAATTTGGATTTGAATTTGTATGGTTTTTTGATTTTGCGAAGCGCTTTAAAGGTCATGCCTTCGTAGGCTCTATTTAAGGAATCCAATTCTCTCTTTCTTCCACGTTTGACCGAATCCATCTTTGTATACCCTCTGAATTCCGGATACAATTTGGTCATGTCAAAATCACCAATCATCGTAAAGTTACTTGCGTTTTGGGCGATGTTACCAAGACCTTGTCCGTCCGTATTTGGTGCATTTAAAAATACGGTTGATCTAGCTTGCCAGTTGTAACTATTGGTCACTCCCAATTCTAAATTGGCCCAACTCATGTATGGGAACATATGGATTGGCGTTTTCCAATTCAACTGGATCTGATGATCATAATTCACCGGACGACCGATTTTGAATAAATTATTCCAAATCAAAGCTTTGTCTGCATATTCAAAAGCTGCTCCGTCGTTAAGAGTTCGCGTAGCGGAAGTATAATCTAGTCGCAAAGATTTGGTCAAATCAAATCCGACGTTATATTGCCATGAGAACAAGAAATTATTACTAAAAGCAACCGGGAATAGATAAGAAGAAGTTCCTCCAAAGAATTGGTTCAAATCACGGTATTGTCTTTCGGTATACACACGATCGATGTCGGTTCTGAAGGACAATCTGGTTGGCAATGGATTGACATTGAATTCTTTTAAGAATTTTAAATATTTGGCTGATTTCGCTGTGTCTTGAACGGCTCTCCAATCTTTTAATGGTCTGATGCTTTTTACCGGGAATCCATAATTATAATTCAAGGATGCTTTTACATTTTTGGTCAAATTATAAGCTGTGTACACATCTCGGTTGTACATATCAGCATACATAAAGGACAAAGCAAAATTGGAAACATCATAGAACCTCGCCGGTTTGTTGTTGGTTTTTATTTTTCTGATGTTGCTGAAAGTAAATGATTTTTGTTGCGAATAAGTTCTTACAACATCTTTCAATTCTTCTTTTCTCGGATCTTCATCAAAAAGGACATCATTGTCAAGCGGATTGTATTTCGGATCTGCAAATTGTTCGCTTAAGGAGACGTTAAACGGAATTTCCATTCCCCATTCTTTCGGCATGAATTTGTCCAATTTCACTTGTGCATTTAAGGCGTAGTCTCTTGTATCTTCTTGGCTACGCTGGCTTGGACCTTGATCAATTGCGCCAAATCCGGCAGAACTTACACTTCCTGAAACCTGAACTTGTGCAAAATCACCCAATGTAAATCCTAAACTTCCCATCGCTGCATAACCGCTTTCATTGTCGATTTCGCTTAAGCGCAATTCATTTATCCAAACGAGTACTTCTTTGTCTTGTGTATTGGTAGATCGCAAACCGACCATCACAGAAGTTACACCTCCTAATGATGGACGACCTTTTACATAAATGGTTTTCAGCGGATTTTCCTCATCGGGAACGAAAGCATATCGCTCCAATGTGGTAATTGCTCCATCCAAATCTCTGGCTTTTTTTGCATCTACGAAATAATCGGTTAAAATGTCGATCATGTTTTCGTCTGGCCAAATTCTAGATGGATTGGTATCCGGTGTTTTGGCGGTATATTTTAGCGGAATTTCATATTCGTAATAGTTGTCCGAATAATCACTACCCAAACGGATGAACAATTTGGTCGTTTCGTCCACAGCTTGACTGGTGACATCCAAAAGGTTTTCTGCATGGACAAACATTTCCAATCGTTTGTATCGTCTCAAGTCCAAATTGGTATTTTTAAATACGGCTTTGGTCGGACTATTGGCGCTTAATTTCGCTTTTAACAACATGGAAGCTTCATTTTGGCTTTGGTAACCTGTCGTTCCTTGCATTTCTTCTCGTTGAATTCCCGGAGGCAATACATAAGGCGGAACGTTTGTAGAGTTCTCTTCAAGCGTTACTTGACCGATTTCCAAATTGGATAAGAATTCATCTTGTTCCACTCCTTCTTCCGGTCCTGATTGACCTGGAATCGGGAATAAAGTTTTTGGGTATCTTCTCCAATTGCTTCGTACCAAATCCATGGTTGCAAAACGCAAAGTGGTTTCTTCGTTAAATCCGCGCATCAAAACCCGCATGAAACGAGCGGAAGTCAATACACTTTTTGCTGAAGACAATTGCTCATCTGTCACCAAATCCGGCACACCATCTCCATCGATATCGGTATCAAAATTGTCCACCGGAATTCTCATTTGGTACCAAGTAACGCTTTCGGTTTGACCATTTGGAAGGGTTACTTCGGCATCTTTTGTGGCTACGATAAAGTTGTTGGTATTATTTTGTAAATCGGAAGGACTAATTTTCACCGTGTACTGGTTGTACATTTCGGTTTGATCCAAATTATAATCCAAATTAATATCCTCTGCGTCAGGTTGCATGCTATATGCATCTAGCAAATCATCGGTAGAGTTATTTCCTTGTGGTCCTTGGAAATATTTATATCGGCCGGTAATCGAACCTGCATCGTTGGATTGTCCCCATCTATCATCCAGATAGAAAACATAGTTATCTGCTGCAGGGTCATTTTCACCTGTAATCGGATTGATATTTCCAGTTGCATTTGGATAAGCAGCAATTTCTTCTGCGTCATTCAATCCATTGTACCCTAAATCTTGTTCTTTTCGAGCGGCGCCTTCTGTATCATAGGCATAAATGATCGGATAATTCTCCGGTTGTTTACCCCAAAGTGAAGTGGAAGTAGCTTCTCCGTTCCCAGAATGTGGCATTCCGTTTTCATACAACATTTGACCGTCTTTCAAAATATCTTCTGAAACGTTACCCAATTGGATCAATAAATCACCATTTCCACCGACACCATCGGCATAAGGGTCCATCATCCAGAACTCTAAATATTCGACGTTTGAATCGATAAAATTCGTAACTGAAATCGGACGCATCGTACCACCCCAACCTTCTGTATCGACAGCATTTGGATTGACGTTATAAGGTCCGTTGATTCCCGGATAGAACGTCATGTCAAAAGTATTGATATAGGAAGCTGTTCCCGCCATGACATCGCGTTGATCAAATAATTCGCGAAGCTCAACTCTACGTACTCTGTGTTGGGAAAGTTCCGCATCACTGATGCCGGTTGGTGCATTTCCACCGATTCCGTAGAATCTCGGGTCAATGCTGTACCATGACATCAACTTTCGTCCGTTTCCATAGGAAAGGTCATCGTTATTGGCTCCATTTGGAAAGAATGGGTGGGTATTTCCGGTTAATCCGGCAGGGCTTCCAGGTACACTTGCCATGCGCCATGAAGCGGCATCCAATAAACTGATTCTATTTTGTGCATCTTCAAAATCGTCGATATAAGAATCTCCACCAGCAGCTTTGTTCTGCCCTGGCATCAAATATGCGCCTTCTGCACTGAAGTTGATTTGGGAAATTTGATCGGTTTTGATTCCCGGAATTTTGTTGGTCAAACGGGTTAACCATTCAGATTCTCCTGTATATTCTGTATGCAATCCAAAAATGGTATTGCTCACCGGTTCTGCTCCGAACTGTACTTTTTGGGTCAATGGTCTTTCTTGGTAATTCACAATTGTACCACCAACTAAGAAATTATCGGAAAAGTGATGGTCCACGTTCAATCCCATGAATCGTTTTTTCTGCATGTTGAAAGTGGATTGGTTTTCCAAACTGATGTTGATCGGAACACCTGAATTTTTCAATTGATCATTGATGATGGTCACTTGTCCTAATTGATAATCAACGGTATAATCTACACCTTCTACCAATTCCATTCCATTTGCTGTAACGGTAACAGATCCTTCCGGAACATTGAATGCACCCAACGGAATTCCACCGCCAACTTCACCTTTGTATCGACCTGCTAAACTATATCGTTGCGCCAATCGCTCGGCGTCCAAAGTGTTAGGCAATTGGTTGTACAATTCGTTGAATACAAATTGAGAGTTCGGATCACCGAGAACGCCTGCCAGATGTTCACCAAATGGCTCAACAGTTGTAAAGATGATCGTTCCTTGATTTGGATTGACGGTTACACCATTGACAAAGTCAAATATTCCATCTCCATAATTTCCATTTCCACTCATCTGAAGATTTCCATTCAGATTCAAACGGTCCATGTTCATGACTTGTAATAAAGTTTGGTCTTGAACCGATGTGTTTGGTAAATAATTGATCACTCCAGAAGAATTGGCACTGTTGTCTTTGAATTCGACATTCATGATAAAATCTTCCGATGAAATCGTCAATGCATTTAGCGAATAAATATTTTTCATCATCAAATCCCACATAGGTGAAGCCGTGTTTACCGTTGTGTTGGGTTTGATTAATTTTCCGATTAAGAGTTCGTTTTGCTCGTCCGACATTTCCCCGACTTTGTACAAAACACCCGGCGTACTGTTTCGGGTATATTGAAAGGAAACGGCCAATAAATCTTCACCATCTACGAGTGGTTGATTTAACGAGAAATAACCAAGAGATGGATAGAAGGTATATTCAGAAGCATCTAATTTCCGAACGTTTTCATTGACCAAATAATGTTCGCCTTCTTGATAAGTTTGACCTCCAATCAATTGACCATTCATGGTTGAACGAACAAAGCTAGGCTGTCGGTTACCTCCCAATAAACTTAAAACAGCATTATATGGAGATTGCGTTCCTTCGTTAGTTGGTGCGTTGTTGCCATTGTCCGCTAAATCCCGAAGTGCCAAAATCGTTCTTCTCTGTTCTTGATTGGCTCCACCGTTATCGATTCGCCAAACTTCCAATCGCGTGATGACGATATCACTTGAAATTTGCGGATAATTGACAAGTGCATCGTCATATTCATTTCTAAAGAATTGTCCTAAAAAGAAGTGACGGTTGTAGTCATAGTCCTCGGCATAAATGCGATAATCGGTCAAGACACCACCACCTTGAACCGTAATATTTTTTGTTTCGGAACGTTGTTCTGAGAACACCATGGAAACATCTGTATTTCCGAACCGCAGATCTGTTCGAACCCCAAATAAAGATTGCGCTCCTGTAATCAAAGAAGTGTTCAAAGGCATCGAAATGTTTCCGACTTCTATGTTTTGGACGATGTCATCCTCGCCGCCTTCTTTCATGTTTTTCCATTGGAGCTTCATTTGGTTTTCAAATCCAAACCCTGCTTGGGTATCATAATTGGCTTTTAATTGTAGATTTTCGCCTACTTTACCGAGCACGCTCATTTGGATACGTTGCTGTAAATCAACGGTTAACGTATTTCGGTTTTGTGGTAATAATTGTGGATTGTCAATTTTTTGAATGAAAACACCCAAATCCAATTGCGCCGATCCTTGTGGAATCAACTGGATTTCATTTCCTCCAAATATGGTTTCAAATGCTCTTGATTTGATTTTTAAACTGGGAAGTATATTTCCGGACTCGCCTTCTTCATCCCCAAAAGCATTGGTTCTGTACATTTCATCGTAAGCACGGGATTTATCTCGGTAATAAGAATCGATATCTCTATTGAGTATGATATCCAAATAGTCTTGGCTAGACAAATAAATAGGCTGTCCTACTTGAAGTTCCCCAATCTTTGGCCAAAGCACATACATATCACGAACTGGGTCGTAGACGATATCATACGTAATTTGATCATCTAAATACAATCCTCCTTCCTGATTATTAAAAGGGTATTTTAACGTATCTGATTCTTCAGGCTCCTGACCATTTGCTATCCCGACAATTAATAATAAAAAAATTATCGGAAACAAGCTTTTCATCCTCCTCATGTGTAAATAAAGCTGTTTCAAATAAACTAAATTCTTTTAAGTACCTCTTTCACCAAAACGTCTGCTTCCGCGTCTGGAAAGTCTTTTGAAACAATTTCCAATACTTTTTCTGCGGTTTTAGTTGGTATACCAAGGACACCTAATGCTGATAACGCTTCAAATTTAGATTTATTTTTAGAATTATCGGAATTAATGTTAAAATTAAATATATCTCCTTCCAATTTGTCTTTCAAATCGATAATGATTCTTTGTGCCGTTTTCGCACCGATTCCTTTAACACTTTGAAGCGTTTTTACGTCGGCCGACTCGATCGCCATTCTGATTTCGTCAATTTCCAATGAAGAAAGCATCATCATAGCTGACGAAGGCCCTACGCCATTGACCGAAATCAACTTTAAAAACACTTCTCTTTCTTGCTCCGAATGAAATCCATACAAAATCTGAGCATCTTCTCTTACGATCAAATGTGTAAAGATTTTCAGGTTTTCTTCTTTTCCAAATTTCGAATAAGAATTCAAACTGATGATCACATGATATCCCACGCCGTGACATTCCAAAACGAGATGCGTCGGATAAATTTCAGTAAGTTTCCCATTTAAATGTGCAATCATTTTTGTCGTTGTTGAGCGTCGAGAACGGCAATGGTGGCTAGATTGACAATTTCGTCGATCGTCGAACGCATTTGTAAAATATGAACCGGTTTGTTCAATCCCATCAAAATAGGTCCGATTACTTGCGAATTTTCAATTCCTCTTAAAATTTTATAGGATAAATTTCCTGCAGCTAAATTGGGGAAAATCAGCACATTGGCGCGTTTTCCATTCAATTTTGAGAACGGAAATGTTTTGGAAATCAATTCCTCATCCAAAGCAAAATCCGGTTGGATTTCACCATCCACGACCATGTCCGGATACAATCGATGTAAAATAGAAACGGCCTCACTCACTTTTTTGGAAGTTTCCGTTCGCGCAGAAAAATTCTCAAAAGAAAGCATCGCCGTACGTGGTCTGATTCCAATTCCCCGAACTACATATTCCGTCATTCGAGCGATTTTCACCAATTCTTTTGCGGTTGGATTATCATTGATCGTCGTATCGGCAAAAAACAAGGGGCCTTTTTTGGACAAAATCATCATCAATCCGGCTACTTTTGAAACACCTTTTGCAGGACCAATCACCTCCAAAACAGGCTTCAACGAACTCGCATAGCTTCTCGTAGAACCGGTTAAAAAAGCATCTGCTTCTCCTGCCTCAACCATCATGGAGCCAAAATAATCCCGATTGGTCACAAAACGTTTGGCATTGTACAAAGTCATTCCCTTTCTCTGACGCTTTTTCCAAAGCATTTCAGCTAGTCGGTTGACTTGTTCTTCTGCTTCCTTTGATTTGGGATCAATGATCGGAACATCCAATTCGATATCGAATTCTTTTTTGATTTCTTCTACTTTTTCTTTGTTCCCCAATAAAATCGGTTTGGCTATACCTTCGTCATGAACAATCTGCGCAGCTTTCAAAACATTGTATTCAGCAGCATTACTAAACACAATCGTTTTCGGATTCTGTTTCGCACGATTCTGAAGCATTCGGATTAATTTCTGATCGCTGTCCATACGATTGAGCAATTCTTCTTCATAAACCGCCCAATTGTTGATTTGCTTTCTTGCCACACCAGATTCCATCGCTGCTTTTGCAACCGCCATAGAAACGTTGGTAATCAATCGATTATCAAATGGTTTCGGGATGATATAATCTCTACCGAAACTCAAATTTCCACTTTTATAAGCCATCTGAACCATTTCAGGCACAGGTTCTTTGGCCAAATCAGCTAAGGCATGAACCGCCGCCAATTTCATTTCTTCGTTGATTTTGGAAGCTTGTGTATCCAGAGCGCCACGGAAAATAAATGGGAATCCCAAAACGTTATTCACTTGATTGGGATAATCTGAACGTCCAGTTGCCATGATCACATCTGATCGGGTTTCTACTGCCAAATCATAATTGATTTCAGGAACCGGATTGGCCATCGCAAATACAATCGGATTCTCATTCATCGACAACAACATTTCTGGTGAAACCACATCAGCTTTTGAAAGACCGATAAATACATCAGAACCGACCATTGCTTCTTTCAGAGTATCGAAATTTGTATTTCGTACAAATGGTAATTTTTCTTCGTTCAAATCAGTACGTCTTTGGTTGATCACACCTTTGCTATCGCACATGAAGATTTTATCAGGATCTGCTCCCAAAGCGACATATAATTTGGTGCAAGCAATCGCAGCAGCCCCTGCTCCATTGACGACAAAAGAAACTTCTTCAATTTTTTTATCGGCCAATTCTAACGCATTTAAAAGCGCAGCAGCAGAAATAATCGCTGTCCCATGTTGGTCATCGTGCATCACTGGGATGTCCAATTCTTCTTTTAACCTTCGCTCTATTTCAAAAGCTTCAGGCGCTTTGATGTCTTCCAAATTGATTCCGCCAAAAGTCGGAGAAATCGCTTTGACGGTTTCGATGAATTTTTCAGGATCTTTTTCGTTGATTTCAATGTCAAACACATCGATGTCTGCAAATATTTTGAACAAAAGTCCTTTTCCTTCCATCACGGGTTTGGACGCAAGTGGACCGATGTCACCTAGTCCCAAAACTGCAGTTCCATTTGAAATGACTGCCACCAAATTTCCTTTGGCGGTATATTTATAAACGTCTTGTGGCGTTTTTTCTATCTCTAAACAAGGCTCTGCTACGCCTGGCGAATAAGCCAAAGCCAAATCTCTCTGGGTATCATGTGGTTTTGTGGGAACGACTTCTATCTTCCCTTTGCGACCAGACTCATGGTAACGTAAAGCATCAATCCTTAGTTTGTCATCTTTTTCCGTTTTCATCTTTTTTGGCTTAATTCTAAATTAGACAAGAGCACAAAACTACGGAAATCAACAACAGAAATCTAAAGATTTTTGGAATTAATCTCGATCTTCAAAAGAAGCAGGACTGAAGGCGCATTCCAGTTTAAATGGAATCAATTCGTCAGATTCTTCGGTAAAATCCTGCACTTTTCCTTTCCATTTTAAACATAACGTTCCGGAATTGTCCTTGAAAAAAGAAAGCTGGTTTTCATCGGCTTCGAAATTCTCATCGGAAAAATTGACGTTGGTATAATAGATTTCTTCGATTTCGCCTTCTTCATCTTCTATTTCCATGTAACATTCAGGAATCTCGAAGTTCTTTCCGGCTAATTCGTCCGGCGAAATGACATTTACGGGAAAATCATCTACGGATAGGATGACTTGGGCAAAATCATTTTGAAGTGAATCATCCTCCACGTGATCGAGACCATCCGTCGAATAAATTTCAATTAATAGCTGATGTTGATTCCCTGAGTACACCACTTTGCAGAAACATTTTTCGATGTGGTAGGTAAAAGTTTCTTCCGGATGGAAGAATTGGATCGTTTTCATTGGAGTATAAAAATCTTAACGTTCAGCGAATATAAAAATAGTTTGGAAATTTTCAAATGGGTAGTGAAAATTTTCAAATGGCTTAATTTATAAAACAGATTGACTTTCCGCATAATCAAATCATTTTCATTGACTAAATAATATAAACCAATTATTTCCTACATTTGTTATATAATATATTACTTATGCAATCATTAGAGCTTAAAAATCTGATACATACTTACATAGAAAATGCTGATGACAAATTATTGAATATCATTAAAAGTATTTTTGAAAGCTATCAGAGAGTTGAAGATGAAGCAATCATTGGACATACTGCAGATGGAAGACCGCTTACAAAATCTTTATTGGTTAAACGAATAAAAAAAGCTGAAAAAGATATTGATGAGGGTAGATTTACTTCACACGAAGAATTGTTAGAAGAAATGAAAAACTGGTAATGATTGAAGGCAATAATCCATCTTATGATATCATTTGGGATCATTCTGCCAAAGAAGATTTAAGGTTAATTTTTGAATTTAATAAATCGAAATTTTCGAATGAATTTGCTCAAAAAATAAACATAGAAATTTATGAAGTTGTAGGGAATATCGTCTTTTTAAAGCAATGGCAAAAAGATGAAATTTTAGGCGAGCCTTATCGAAGAATTGTTGTTCGCCATTACAAAGTTATTTATAGAATTTCTGATAATAAAACGATTAGAATTTTAATGGTGTTTGATGTAAGGCAAGATCCTTCCAAATATAAATTGGAATAAATAAAATAATTGGAGTTGAATTTGCGCATCAAACGCATTGCTAATCTTGACGCTCGTTTCCGCGATTGCTCAAACTAGTGCCAGTATGTGTCAAAAATAAGAAGAGCAGGAAAACCTAGCTCTTCTTATTTATATTTTTTCAAGTAAAGAATTCTTATTATCAGATAGTTGAGGTTTTGAAATTACGCTATCACTAACTTTGATACACTACCACTTTTGCTTTATCATAACTTCATATTTTCTTCAATATTATTCTTTGAACAAAATTCCTTAAATTTATTTTCACTATGAGCATAGCTACCTAATGTTGATATCTCATTTGTAGTATTGTATATTTTAGTCTCTTTATAGTATTTTAACCTCTTATTTTTCCCATCATAACTTACATAGTCAGGAAACTTTGAAGGGCTAATTTCTTTATGTGAATTAAATTCATAGGGGGGGGGACGTACGAAAGCAATAAAAGCAATTTTTTTGTTTGCGGTATCTACTACCCCTAAATAAATTTCATTTTGGTTTTTCAATTTTGAGTCAAATTGAATAGAGTCATACCTAATAATAATTGCATATTCTACGGTTCTAATTTGCTCATAATCTATCACTTCTCCACTAAAATAAACTTGAGAGTTTTGATAATAAGCATCTATTTTATTTTGTTTTTTCACAGCAACTGAAACAAAAAAGACAATAAAACCAATACTTAGAAACAAAATGAAAATTCCTAATAAGGTTAATAATTTAAAATATGACTTCATCTAAACCAACTTTCTAATATTTGAATAAAGCTTTTTTGATTCTTCATTGTATAAACATATAAAAACAGCCTCCAGAAACTGGAAGCTGTTTGATTTTTTCAACTAAAGAGGATTTTACTCTACTACCGGATCGATAGAAACGTAAGATCTGTTGTCTCTCTTTTTACGGAAAACAACTGTCCCGTCAACTAGTGCAAACAAAGTGTGATCTTTACCGATTCCCACTCCGTCACCCGGATGATGTTTTGTACCTCTTTGGCGAACGATGATGTTTCCTGCGATTGCAGACTGTCCACCGAAGATCTTCACACCCAATCTTTTGGAATGCGACTCACGACCGTTTTTGGAACTACCAACTCCTTTCTTATGTGCCATTTTAGTTTATTTTTTCAGATTATGATTATGCAGTTTTCCCTCCGTCAAGTTCGTCCTGCCAAGCTTTCAATTCGTCAAATTTTCCTTCGGCTGCAAGCGCTGCTTGTTTAGCCCAAGTTTCTGGATCCAAATGCGCTAAATTCTCTCCCGCTTCCAAAACAGCTTTGATATCCTCAACTGATTTTTTGGACAATTTTGCGAAAGTATCAATTTTTGCTGCTACCAAAGTTTCGGCTGCTTTTGGACCGATTCCTTCGATTAACGTAAGGTCATCAGTTTTTTTAGCGGCTTTTTTCACTGGTGCTTTTTCAGCTTTCTCTTCTACTTTAGTTTCTTTTTTGGCAGCTTTTGCTTTACCACCTCCAATTGAAACAATTTCGATTTTTGTGAATTGCTGACGGTGACCGTTTTTCTTTTTGTAACCTTTTCTTCTTTTCTTTTTGAAGACGATTACTTTGTCACCCTTTACGTGTTCTACGATTTTTGCTACAACGGAAACTCCGTCTATAACCGGGGCGCCAACTTGTACGGAACCGTTGTCAGTCAACAATACGCGGTCGAAAGAAACTTCAACTCCCGCATCGCCTTGCAAACGGTTAACATACAACTGCTGGTCTTGCTCAACTTTGTACTGAAGCCCTGCTATTTCTACAATTGCATACATTAGTTATACTTTTTAAATAATTTTTCGGACGGCAAATATAGGAATTATTCTTTTACTTCCAACTCTTTCCTTTAATTATTTATGCTAACTTATTTTATTGCATTTGAATAATTTAGCTCATAAATTTTCATAAACCTTTTCTCCGCCTTTATCGAATGATCAATTTCTTGATAATTGTTCCTTTTTCATTGGAAAATTTCACGAAATAAACACCAGCCGGAAATGATTTTTGAAATAGCGTCACACCTGAAACCATCCTTGTGTAAACCAACTTTCCTGCAACATTGAAAATTTCTACTTTATAACTGTCTTTTGTATGAATTGTAAATCGACCATTGGAAGGATTGGGATAAATCGTAATTTCTTCCTGCAGAATTTCTGCTGTACCCATATTTTCATTCCTACCCATTTTATAAATGGTCTCGCGCGTTGACCAACCAGTCCCGGGATCATTGCGCATATCTGACCAAGCAACATGAAAATTCCCAGAAACATCAAATTTCACAGAAGGAAAATCCAACTGCGGATCTTCTTCACAAATGACATGTGGAGTCCCAAATCCGACCGAAGCATCATATTCCAAAAAAGAAATGGTCTGAGCCAAAAAGTCAGTAAAAACCACTCCACAATCTCCATCCACCGTACAGTCCATATCCATTCTTTTTAACAAGCCACCAGCATTAGCCGCAATTTCAAATGTATTTGGCGAAATACTGAAAACATCGTTTTCAGCATCATATTCATACAAATTAACGGCGTCTCTATCAGGACTTGTCATTTTAAAATAATGCATGACTTTGGTTTGGCCGTTTTTAGAAGTTATGGCATAATTTGAATTCATAACAGCCTCATTAACTATGATTTCAGGATCACTTAGAACATGAGTTGCTTCATCATAAATCCTGTATTTCAAATCCATCGTCCCACCGGAATTGTATTCCGAATAAACGATCATCGCCTTTCCATTCCCTATTCCTCTCATAAAAGGCACTCCTGCGTTTTGACCATCGGTAACGTCAGAAACTGCAATATCTGCTGACCAATTGCTTCCATCAAAATACGTCATGTAAATTTCTTCATTCGTCTGATTTTCTCTAAAATCATATCCCCAAACTACCACCGGAAGGTTATCGTCAGTTACATACACATCTTTATAGGAATTAAAATGATCCACCGTTCCACCCAAATCGGATATTTTCACACCATCTGCCCAAGTATCCGTTCCAGCGTCGTAATGAGAATAACCGATATAGTTTCGTGTATTTTCAAAAGCCCAAACGTTATAAGCCACATGAAGATCTCCATTTGGCGCTGCATCAATGGCAGGAAAATGATTGTTTCTAGCGCCGATTTCACCACCAGCATCTACAAAAATAGCCTCTGACCACTCGTCATCATTGATTTTTTTTCGGTACATGATTTTCTGAAGACCATTGGTGTGGTTGTCATTGTAAACAACATAAACATCATTGCCTTCAGTTGCCAAACGCACATCCCAAGAATCTTCACCCGGATTATCAGACAAATTAAAATCAGGATGACTCCAATCCAAGTTCAGCTCATTGGAGCCAAATAAACTATGGTTGAGCAAAGGATGGGAAACAATGTTCTTTTGAAAATAAATTTTCCCATTTTCATCTGTTTGGATTCCTTCTATTAACTGCCCTGAAGCAAATCTGATAACACCAAGTGAAACCATTAAAAATAAACTTCTTTTCATACTATTTCATTTTTTGATTAAACCATACCCTCAAATGTATTGATTTCCAATGAGAACCTATGAATGGAAAAGTCAATCCAATCAACCAATTTCATCGAATTCCCCAATTCCATTCCGTTGCGAATCTCACAATTAATAATGGGAAAAGATTAAATTTTATTCAAAGCTTAGCGTTATTTATTAATCTTTATCTAAGAATTCTCTCTATTTATAATCAGTATAAATTACGCAATTTCAATGGATTTTGAGAAATTAAATTTTTCTAATTTTTGCTTGCAGTTATTAGTTCGTATTTTTACCCGCTGATTTTTTAGGAGAAAGAAATGGATACAACTTTTGATTATATACCGATTTTAGTGCTTTTCTTACTGGCTGCGGGTTTTGTCGTATCGACCATCATCATGACGCATTTTCTAGGACCGAAGCGCGAAACTGATGAAAAGCTGGACAATTTTGAAAGTGGAATTGAGCAGGTAGGAAATGCAAGAAAACCATTCTCCATCAAATATTATTTGGTAGCGATATTATTTGTGTTATTTGATGTAGAAGTCATCTTTTTCTATCCTTATGCCGTTAATTTTAAAGAATTGGGATGGGAAGGATTTGCGGCGGTTAGCACATTTATCGGTTTATTTTTAATCATGTATCTTTATGTTAGGAAAAAAGGCGCTTTAAATTGGGAGAAATAAAGTGCTGAATGTTGGAAATTAAAAAGAAAAAAAAATGATTCACAATAAAAGACCGGTAACCCACAACACGAACGTGAAAATTGTGGACATGCCGGAAGGATATCAGGGAGAAGGATTCATGGCCATGCAACTATCCAAAGTGATTGGTTTGGCGCGCAAAAATTCCATTTGGCCATTGCCATTTGCAACGAGTTGTTGCGGAATTGAATTCATGGCGACCATGGGCTCCACCTACGATCTTTCAAGATTTGGGAGTGAGCGACTGGCCTTTACACCGCGTCAATGTGATTTGTTAATGGTGATGGGAACCATTTCAAAAAAAATGGCACCGGTTTTAAGACAAGTTTACATTCAAATGGCTGAACCGCGTTGGGTAGTTGCGGTTGGAGCTTGTGCGAGTAGCGGTGGAATATTTGATACGTATTCGGTTTTACAAGGAATCGATCAAGTCATCCCGGTAGACGTTTACGTACCCGGCTGTCCTCCAAGACCCGAAGCCATCATAGACGGTGTAATGCGCATTCAGGATTTGGTAGAAAATGAAAGTTTGCGTAGAAGATCCAGCCCAGAATATGTAGAATTATTAAAAAGTTACGGGATTTCATAAGCGAAAATTATGTTGAACAGCAAATTTGTTTTAGACAAACTAATCGAGAAATTTGGGGAAGCTGTCTTTGGTTATGAAGAACAGTTTGATATGATGGCAATTTATGCCGATAAAGAATTGAACTTAAAAATTCTTCAATTTTTATACGATGAAGAAGAATTAGGCTTTCGATTCATGACCGATTTAACCGCCATCCATTATCCAAATAATGTTGGAGAAGAATTGGTGGTTACTTATTTGCTTTACAATATGCCTAAAAATTTTCATATCCGTTTGAAATTTACTTTGGACATCAATGAGCCCAACATTTATACCGCTTCAAAACTTCATGCAACAGCCAATTGGCTGGAAAGAGAATGCTATGATTTCTTTGGTGTGAATTTCATAGGTCATCCCAATTTAATCCGTGTGATGAACGTAGACGAAATGGACTATTTCCCGATGCGTAAAGAATTCCCGCTGGAAGACCAAACCCGAACCGATAAAGATGACGAGATGTTTGGACGCGGTGGACATTTTAATTATGGAAATTTTTCCGTTTAAAGAATTTGGAAAATGGCTGAAGTAAAACAAAACATAAAATTACCCAAGGAATCGCTTGAAAAAACAACCCAAACGATTAACCTTGGCCCTACGCACCCTGCAACTCATGGTGTTTTCCAAAATATTTTGGAAATCGATGGTGAACGAATTATCCAGGCCACACCTACTGTAGGGTATATCCACAGAGCATTTGAAAAAATTGCGGAGCGGAAACCTTTGTACCAAATCACTCCGTTGACAGACAGATTGAACTATTGTTCAGCTCCGATTAATAACATCGGCTGGCATTTAACGGTTGAAAAATTTGTCGGGATTGAAGTTCCGGCTAGAGCACAATATTTGCGTGTGATCATCATGGAATTGGCTCGAATTGCAGACCATTTGATCTGTAATTCAATTCTAGGCGTTGACTCCGGAGCATTTACCGGATTTTTATACGTTTTCAAATACCGCGAATTGATTTATGAAATTTATGAAGAAATCTGCGGAAGCCGTTTAACGACCAACATCGGTCGAATTGGAGGATTTGAACGCGATTTTACAGAAACCGCTTGGGAGAAAATCCATAAATTTTTAGATGAATACCCAAAAGTTTTAAAAGAATTTGAAGATTTATTCAATCGAAACCGAATTTTCATGGAACGCACACAAGGCGTAGGTGGAATCAGTGCTGAAAGAGCTTTGGCGTATGGATTTACAGGTCCAAATTTAAGAGCTGCCGGAGTCGACTATGATGTTCGGATTCAAAAACCATATTGTCGATACGAAGAATTTGACTTTAAAGTTCCGGTAGGAACAACTGGAGATTGTTACGACCGCTATTTGGTTCGAAATGAAGAAATGTGGCAATCGATCAGTTTGATCAAACAAGCCATTGAAAAAATAAATAATTTGGAAGGAGAAGAAGCAACCAAATACCATGCAGACGCTCCAGATTTTTATTTACCGTTGAAAAAAGATGTGTACACCAAAATGGAAGCTTTGATTTACCATTTTAAAATCATCATGGGTGAAGTCGATATTCCAGCAGGTGAATTGTACAACGCAGTAGAAGGCGCCAATGGAGAATTAGGCTATTATTTCATCAGTGATGGAGGTCGTTCCGCTTATCGTTTGCATTTCAGAAGACCTTGCTTTATTTATTATCAAGCATTTCCGGAATTGGTAGAAGGGTCGATGTTAAGTGATGCGATTTTGACGATGAGTAGCTTAAATTTAATTGCAGGAGAATTAGATGCATAATATGGAAACAGCAGTAAAATTTTCAGAAGAAACCTATAATAAGATAAAGGAAATCATGACGCATTATCCGGAAGGAAAACAAAAAAGCGCCTTGATTCCTGTTTTGCATATTGCCCAAGCCGAATCCAACGGATGGTTGGATGTTCCGGTGATGGATCATGTAGCGGAAACCTTGGGTATTTTACCGGTGGAAGTGTATGAAGTTGCTTCTTTTTATTCGATGTTCAATTTGAATCCGGTTGGGAAATATGTTTTGGAAGTATGCCAAACAGGGCCATGTATGTTGAGCGGTTCGGATAAAATCATCAACCATATCAAAGAAAAATTGAACATCAAAGCAGGTGAAACGACTCCAGACGGATTGTTTACATTGAAACCTGCTGAATGTTTGGGCGCTTGCGGATATGCCCCGATGATGCAATTGGGAAAAACGTACAGAGAGAATTTGACCATAGAAAAGGTCGATGAATTGTTGGAAGAATTAAGAAAGTTGGCGTAAATGATAAAATTGCTATTCATAACATTTTTTTCTACTTCCATTCTTTTTGTTCCCGAAAAGAAATTGGAAACAGGAATTTATTATGTGAAAGATAGTCGTGAATCTTCAACTGTTCAGTTAGAGTATAAAGACTATAACAATTTAATTTCTATTCTAAATATAGATACTGTTGCTGTTTGTGAACAAAAAGATTTTAAAAAGATAAATGTTGATATTTCGGGTTATTCAAAAAATCACGTTACAATTTATATAGAATTAACCCAAGAGGGTACTAATAAATTTAGTGAAGCGACTGAAAAAAGCATAGGAAAAAAATTAGCCATTTTAAGTAATGGAAAAATTATTTCAGCCCCTTTTGTTAATGAAAAAATTACCGGAGGAAAATTAAATATTTCAGGTAATTTCACAATTTCAGAAGCTGAAAAGATAAAAAATGAATTAACCAATAAATCCGAAATCAAGTAGGAAATGGGAGAAACAAGATTATTATTGAAACACGCTGAAGTTCCCGGGATTCGTCATTATGACGCTTACCGCGAACATGACGGCTATAAATCGGTAGAAAAAGCATTTACGATGACCCCTGAACAAATCCTGGAAGAAGTAAAAACTTCCGGGCTACGTGGACGTGGTGGAGCGGGTTTTCCAACGGGTATGAAGTGGAGCTTTTTGGCGAAACCGGAAGGCGTTCCAAGACATTTGGTAGTGAATGCAGACGAATCCGAACCCGGAACCTTCAAAGACCGGTATTTGATGGAATTCATTCCGCATTTATTGATCGAAGGAATGATCGTTTCGTCTTTTTGTTTGGGAGCCAATGCTTCTTACATTTACATCCGTGGAGAATATGCTTGGATAGCAGAAATTCTAGAAGAAGCCATTGCCGAAGCCAAAGCCAACGGCTGGCTCGGAAAAGACATAAAAGGAAGCGGATTTGATTTAGAAATATATGTACAACGAGGTGGTGGAGCATATATCTGTGGGGAAGAAACCGCTTTGTTAGAATCTTTAGAAGGAAAAAGAGGAAACCCTCGAATCAAACCACCATTCCCCGCTGTAAAAGGAGCTTGGGGAAGACCAACGGTGGTAAATAATGTTGAATCCATTGCGGCAGTCGTTCCGATCATCATGATGACGGGTGCCGAATATGCCAAAATCGGAGTCGGTCGTTCCACCGGAACCAAATTAATTTCCGCATGCGGAAACATCAACAAACCGGGCGTTTATGAAATCGACATGACCCAAACGGTGGAAGAATTTATATTTTCAGACGAATTTTGTGGTGGTATATCCAACGGAAAACGATTGAAAGCTTGTATTCCGGGCGGAAGTTCCGTTCCGATTTTACCGGCGAATTTATTGTTAACCACCGCAACCGGACAGCCGCGTTTGATGAATTATGAAAGTTTGGCTGACGGTGGATTTGCAACCGGAACCATGATGGGTTCGGGCGGATTTATCGTTCTGGATGAAGATCAAGATATCGTTTATCATACGTATACATTGGCAAGATTTTACCGACATGAAAGTTGTGGACAATGTTCACCTTGTCGTGAAGGAACGGGTTGGATGGAAAAAATTCTGAAACGAATTGACGAAGGACAAGGAAAAATGTCCGACATCGATTTGCTGTGGGACATCCAACGAAAAATAGAAGGAAACACGATTTGTCCTTTGGGTGATGCGGCGGCTTGGCCAGTTGCAGCAGCCATTCGACATTTCAGAGATGAGTTTGAATGGCATGTCCTAAATCCGGAAGAATGCCTGACGAGAAATTATGGATTGGCGCACTATGCAGATCCATTGGAAATTAAAGAACAGGCTTAAAATGTCAGAAATAAAAGAAACACCCTTATTTACCGTAACCATTGATGGGCAAACCATTCAAGTGCCTGCTGGAACGACGATTCTTCAAGCAGCCAGAATGATAGGGAAAGAAGTGGCTCCACCGGCGATGTGTTATTACGGAAAATTGGAAAATACAGGAGGAAACTGTAGAACTTGTATGGTCGAAGTGACCAAAGGAAGTGAAGCCGATCCCCGACCGATGCCAAAATTGGTAGCTTCTTGTAGAACGACTGTGATGGACGGAATGGTTGTCGGTAACAAATCATCTGAACGTGCTGTAACTGCAAGAGAAGGTGTGGTCGAATTTTTATTGATCAACCATCCTTTGGATTGTCCGGTTTGTGACCAAGCTGGCGAATGTAAATTGCAAGATTTGAGTTACGAGCACGGTAAAGAAGAAACAAGATACGAATTCAAACGCAGAACATTTGAAACTGAGGATTTAGGAGACAAAATCCAATTGCACATGAACCGTTGCATCCTGTGTTACCGTTGTGTAAAAACGGCCGACCAAATTACTGGATGTCGTGAGCATGGCGTGATGTTCAGAGGAGATCATGCGGAGATTTCAACTTATTTGGAGAAATCATTGGACAACGAATTCATCGGAAACATCATCGATGTTTGTCCGGTTGGTGCGTTGACCGATAAAACTTTCCGATTCAAAAATCGTGTTTGGTTTTTAAATCCGGTGGATGCGCATAGAGACTGCCCGACTTGTTCCGGAAAAGTTCAGTTGTGGTACAGAGGTGACGAAGTTTTCCGTGTAACCGCTCGTAAAAACGAATGGAACGAAGTGGAAGACTGGATTTGCAATACTTGCCGATTTGATAAAAAAGAAACCCAGGATTGGGTCATTGAGCAACCGAGTGTAGTAGCAAAAGACTCGGTAATTCGTCAAGGACATTATGCCGGAAAAGTGGGAATGGTTAAACCGCATGAAACGTTTAAACGAGTGATGAAAGGTCGTGATCCGAAATTATTGTTGAACATCCACGATGTAAGTGAAGTCAATGAACCGGAACGAGATTTAAGCAAAATTGACGGCCCAGCAACGAGTAAAGATTTTAAGGAGTAAATTAATTTGTGAATTTGTCCGCCGCGGCGGATGAAAATGGAAATTAATTTCCAAATCAAAATTTAATATAGAAAGAAAAATATGAACCCGGAATTTTGGAGTTTAATTGGTGAAAAAGCAACGCTGGCAGGAATCATGATAGGATTCTCGTTGGTAGTTGCGATGTATTCGACTTGGGCGGAACGAAAAGTGGCGGCTTATATACAAGACCGTCGCGGACCAAACCGTGCCGGTTGGGGAGGATTACTACAACCACTTGCAGACGGTGGAAAATTATTTTTTAAAGAAGAAATCACACCTCGTCATGCAGAAAAATTCCTATTCGTTTTAGGACCGACGATTGCGATGATTCTCGCTTGTATGACCGGAGCCGTGATTCCATGGTCTACGCCGATAGAAATTGGCGACAGTATCATCGTTCCACAAATCGCAGACATCAACGTTGGATTTCTTTACATTTTGGGTGTTTTGAGTTTGGGTGTTTACGGAATCATGTTGGGGTCTTGGGCGTCCAATAACAAATGGTCGTTGATGGGAGGACTTCGTGCTGCTTCGCAAATCATTTCCTACGAATTGCCAATGGGTATCGCATTGATAACGATTTTGATGATCAGCGGAACGCTACGACTCGGAGGAATTGTGGAACAACAAATGGACGGTTATTGGAACATCATATTACAACCCATCGGGTTTATCATCTTTTTGGTTTGTTCTTTTGCAGAAACCAACCGAACACCGTTTGATTTACCGGAAGCGGAAAACGAGTTGATCGGTGGATACCATTCTGAATATTCGTCCATGAAATTAGGATTTTTCTTATTTGCCGAATACATCAACATTTTCATCAGTTCAGTAATCTTATCGACATTATATTTCGGAGGATATGATATTCCGTTTGTGAACGATGCGGAGTTGACGGAAAGTTTGGGGATGAATACGATGGCGGTTTTACACTTTTTGAGTTTGTTCTTAAAAGCATGTTTTTTCATCTTTGTTTTTATGTGGGTGAGATGGACCATACCGCGTTTCCGTTATGACCAATTAATGGATTTGGGATGGAAAAGACTGTTGCCGTTGGCATTGGCCAATATGCTGATCACCGGATTTGTAATGTTGTATTTTTTTAACAATTAATAATAAAATAGAAGAATGGAACTTCTAACAAACAGAGCAAAACAAGTAGACAGACGCCCGATGAATTTCTGGGAGAAACTCTATTTGATTTCAATTTTTCAAGGAATGTGGATCACGCTGAAACATTTCTTCATGAAAAAAGCGACCATCAATTATCCTGAGAAAACACGTCCTTTCAGTCAAGTTTTCCGTGGATTGCATGTGTTAAACCGTGATGAAGAAGGACGAGAAAATTGTACAGCTTGTGGGCTTTGTGCGCTGGCTTGTCCTGCGGAAGCCATCACGATGGAAGCTGCGGAACGATTACCGGGTGAAGAACATTTGTACCGTGAAGAAAAATATGCAGCGAAATACGAAATCAATATGTTGCGATGTATTTTCTGCGGATTTTGTGAAGAAGCCTGCCCAAAAGATGCTGTTTATCTTTCGCAAACAGTTCCTCCGGCAAGTTATAAACGTAAAAATTTCATTTACGGAAAAGAAGATTTATTGATTCCTTATCCAAAAAACACCAACGACTAAATGGAAACAGCGGAGATTTTATTTTTTGTTTTGGCGAGTTTGACCATTTTAAGTGGACTTTTGACGGTTACGACCAAAAATCCTGTTTATTCGATTTTGTATCTGATCATCACATTTTTCAGCATCAGCGGACATTATGTTTTGCTCAATGCTCAATTTCTAGCGGTAGTCAACATCATCGTTTATGCAGGTGCCATCATGGTTTTATTTTTATTTGTCGTGATGTTGATGAATTTGAACAAAGAAGACAAAAACTTTAGCAAACCGTTTATCATCTTATCCGGAACGATCGTTTCTATCTTGTTTTTTGCACTCACAGTGGGCATTTTCTTGAAATCGGACATAAAAGAAAACAACCAAACTTTATTGGCAAAAAGCGATATAGGTCTAACAGAAAGTATAGGAACTGCTTTGTATTCAGATTACGTCATTCCATTTGAATTGGCGAGTATCCTGTTTATGGGTGCGATGATCGGTGCGGTTTTACTATCCAAAAGAACGGAAGATTTACATGTGAAAGATTAATTTGAAAATAAAATAATTGAAGATTTGAAATTAGAATTTGAAAATATAGACTTTACTTTTTACATTCAACTTTCTATAAATAAAATAAAAGAATGATACCGATAAGTTACTATTTATTTCTATCGCTTACGCTGTTCTCCATCGGGATGATCGGTGTGATGACGCGTAGAAATATCATCATCGTGTTGATGTGTGTGGAATTGATGTTAAATTCTGTCAACTTGTTGTTGGTTGCGTTTTCAAAAATGCATCAAGCCAAAAACATAGGAACAGAAGCCGGAATTGACGGCCAAATGCTCGTTCTTTTTATCATGGTTGTAGCCGCAGCAGAAGTTGCAGTCGGTCTATCCATCATGATTTTATTTTATAGAAAAGCGTACAACGTAGATGTGAAATCCCTAAACCGATTAAAACACTAAATTTATGGAGAAGTATATTTGGTTCATTCCTTTGTTGCCACTTTTAGGGTTTTTCATCAATGGTTTAGGAAGAAACACATTTTCCAAATCGATGATCGGTACGATCGGTTCAGGATTGGTTTTCGTTAGTTTTATTTTGTCGGTATTGGTATTCATGAATGTACCATCTGGAGCGGGAGCGCAACCGATGATTTTTCATGCATTTGATATTATCAATTTTAAGTCAATTCAAATTCCTTTTTCATTCCAAATCGATGCCTTGACGAGTTTGTTTTTATTAGTCATTACAGGAATTGGGTTTTTGATTCATGTATACAGTTCAGCATATATGCATGACGATGAAGGATTTGGGAAGTTCTTTGCTTACCTGAATTTGTTTATTTTCTTTATGCTAATCCTGGTCATGGGAAGTAATTTCTTCATGATGTTCATCGGATGGGAAGGCGTTGGACTTTGTTCCTTCTTGCTCATCGGATTTTGGTTCAAAAACAGAGATTTCGTTGGCGCAGCCAAAAAAGCTTTTATCATGAACCGAATTGGTGACGTAGGCTTTTTATTGGCGATGTTTTGGATATACAGAGAATTTGGAACGCTACAATACACAGAAGTATTTGGATTGCTTTCTACCACCCATATTTCAACTTTTGCAATCGGAGGAATCACCTTATTACTATTCCTTGCAGCAACCGGGAAGTCAGCTCAAGTACCTTTGTTTACTTGGTTGCCTGATGCGATGGCCGGACCAACTCCTGTCTCGGCGTTGATTCACGCTGCAACGATGGTAACGGCAGGTATTTTCTTGATCACGCGTTGCAATGAATTATTTGAATTGGCACCTTACACAAAAGAAATCATCGCTTGGATCGGAATCATCACATCCTTGACTACCGCAACCATTGCGATGAGACAGAACGATATCAAAAAAGTATTGGCTTATTCGACTGTATCACAGTTGGGTTTAATGTTTGCCGCTTTGGGAATGGGTGCTTATGTCGCTGCGGTTTTCCATGTGATGACACATGCTTTCTTTAAAGCTTTGTTATTCCTCGGAGCTGGTTCTGTGATCCATGGAATGCACCACGAACAAGACATGACCAAAATGGGCGGTCTGAAAAAATACATGCCCACGACACATATCACGATGTTAATTGGATGTATCGCGATTGCCGGAATTCCGCCACTAAGTGGATTTTTCTCCAAAGATGAAATGCTTTTGAGCATGTTTCTAGGTAACAAAGCGATTTACGCCATTGGATTTATCGTTTCGGTATTGACTTCGTTTTATATGTTCCGACTGTATTTTATGACATTCAGTGGAAAATTAAGAGATGAAAGTGTTCATCCACATGAAAGTCCAAAAGCGATGACGATTCCTTTGATCATTTTAGCGGTTCTTTCCATCGTAGGTGGTTGGGTTGGAATTCCTGAATTGTTCATGAAAAATGCACATCGTTTGAACGAATTCCTTTCCGGAGTTGTAATTCCTCATGGAGAACCTCACCATATTTCACATGCAACCGAATGGATGTTGATCGGCGCTTTGCTGAGTTGTGTTGCGGTGGCTATATTACTTGCCAACAAATGGTACAACGGAAAAGTGGACAAGGAAGCGACAGGTTTGGCAAAAGTATTGGAAAACAAATGGTACATAGACGAAATCTATCAAGCAGCCATTGTTTCGCCATTGATTGGATTAGGAAATTTCTTTAAAAAATACGTAGAAAAATCTGGAATTGTTCGCTTAGTCGATGGTACGGGAGATTTATCTTATGTCATTTCAAAAAATATAAAAACGGTTCAAACCGGAAACATAGGCATGTACATTTTATTGATGGTCATCGGAATTGTTGCCGGATTGGGGATTTTCTTTTTTGGAATAATTTGATTGAGTGATCAATTAATTTTCGGAGAAATTTAGAATTAGAATTAAAAATTAAAAAAGTTTAGGTCAATTGAATTCAATCACCTGATACTTAAAAACATATAGAAGGAATGTTATTATCGTTACTGATTTTATTGCCACTTATTGCCGGACTGATTTTAACGGTTATCAAACACAACAGACCACTGGGATTTGTTGGAACGGCTGTCAGCATTTACTGTTTTGTCTACACTTTATTTTTATTGTTTTCTAACACAGCTGTAGATTTGACCGTGATTTTTCCATGGTTCAAATTGGCGGATGTTCAAGCCAATATTGCACTAAGTTTGACAGGACTAGGCGCAGCCATGGTTTTATTGACCACGCTGGTCTACACTGTTTTATTTTTGTATTTCTATACGATTAAAAAGAATTATTCTAACTCTTTTTATGGCTTATTATTGATTGCATTTGCCGGGCTAAACGGAGTGTTCTTAGCACAAGATCTATTGTTATTCTATTTCTTTTGGGAAATCGTTTTGATTCCGATTTATTTCTTGATAGGAATTTGGGGTGCAAAAAACACGAGGATTTCGGCCAATACAACCTTTTTTATCTATACAATTTTAGGGTCATTTTTGATGTTGGCAGGCATCATTTACATCGGATTTCATTTGCGTCCAGACAGTTTCTTGCTGGAAGACGTGATGAAAGTAACAGCAGAATTTGGAAATCTACAGACGCTGGCTTGGTTGTTTTTGATCGCATTTGCTATAAAAATTCCTTTGTTTCCGTTACATAGTTGGCAACCGGCGGTTTATAAGACTTCTCCTACTCCGGTAACCGTTGTTTTGAGTGCTTTGATGGCGAAGATGGGACTTTTTGCAGTAGTAAATTGGTACATCAATATGTTTCCTTTTTCTTGCGAAGTCTATGATAATTTACTGTACGTCATCGGATTTGGATTGATCTATGCTTCGCTCATAGCCTTGACGACAAATAATGTCAAGAAAATCATTGCTTTTTCGTCTATAGCGCATTTGGCACTTATTTTCATGAGTTTATTTTCTCAATCCGAAATCGGAATCAAAGGTGCTTATTTTCAAATGTTCAGTCATGGAATTGTGGTTTTGGGACTATGGTTAAGTGTAGATTATATGCAAAGAAAATATAAAATCAAAACCATCAAATCCATCGGTGGATTGGCACAAATAGATCCATGGATTGCGATTTTCTTTACTTTCTTTGGTTTGGCAAACGTCGCCTTGCCGCTTACTAGTAGTTTCATCGGTGAATTTATGATGTTAAACGCATTGTATACATATAATCCGATTCTTTGTATCATCGGTTGTACAGGTGTCATTCTTTCTGCGGCCTATACATTGAGATTATCAACTGCTTTGTTATTTGGCGAGCCAGAAAATATACCGGAAAAGAGACAAAAATTCCCTAAAACACTATGGATATTATTTGGTTTGATTTCCATCATCATATTGGTTTTAGGTGTATATCCAACTGTTTTATTTAATCTTTTTCAAAATTAAACAAGCGCATTCATGAATATTATATTGACATCGGCACTTTCAGGAATCTTATTTATGTTCAGTGGTTTTGTTTTAAAAGACAAACGCCAACTCAACATTTTGGCGGTTCTATTGTTTATTGTGATGATCGTTTCCGGGGTTATTCAATTACAAGGTTTTGAGGTTTTTCAAGGAAAGTATTCCAATATGATTGAGACCGATCCTTATCGGATTTCATTTTTCATTTTGTTGTGTTTGATCGGACTTTACTACACATTAGTCAATCGATATAATTTCACCAAACCGGGAAGTCAGGTTTCAGATTATTTTGCCTTAATCTTCATATCGTTTGTAGGAATTGCGGTCTTGGCTACGTTCAACAACCTTTTGCTAATGTTTCTAGGAATCGAAATTCTTTCAATTCCACTGTATGCACTTGCCGGCTCTGCCAAACATAAGATGAAAAGTACAGAAGCTGCAGTAAAATATTTTTTGATGGGCGCTTTTTCTACTGGAATTATGTTGCTTGGGATTACGTTAATTTATGGTGCTACCGGAACGTTTATGATGAAAAACATCGTGGCTTATGCTTTTGATTTCCAGTCCATTTATTATTCAGGTTGGGTATTATTGGTTTTATCTTTTTGTTTCAAAGTATCAGTTGCGCCTATGCATTTTTGGGCGCCGGATGTATACGATGGGACACCGACGGTTTTCTCTTCCTTTATGATAACCATCGTAAAAGGAGCAGGATTCATGACCTTCATAACGGTGATGTCTGCATTTAAAATCACTTCTGAAATCGTTGCGCAGAATTATCAGTATTTACTCAGTTTCATCATCATTCTAACATTGATTTTGGGTAATTTTTCAGCTTTAAAACAGAGTAGTGTCAAACGGATGTTGGCTTATTCGTCTGTTGTTCAAGCCGGATTTATGATGTTTGCGTTTTTTGAAATTAACGAAGAATCAAAATATGCTTTGTTGTTTTATACCGTGAGTTATGGTTTGGCGAGTATCGTCCTATTCTATACTTTGACTCAGGTAAAAAATGTTTCTTACAAAGGATTTAACGGACTTTCAAAAAGATCACCACTTTTGGCATTTGTCTCGACTGTAGCTTTGTTATCCCTATCGGGAATTCCATTTACGTCCGGATTTCTAGCGAAATTCTTCATATTGAGTTCCGCAATGAAAGAGCCTTCCAATTTGATTTTGGTGATCGCTGCTTTGGTTCTGGCGGTTTTGAGTATTTATTATTACATCAAAGTTGTGATCGCGATGTATTTCCGAAATTCGTCTAAAAAGAAAATCAAGCTGTCTTTGACAACTCAAATCCTTTTGATTTTAGGAACGCTTTTGACTTTTGCTCTAGGTGTTTATCCGGATTTATTGAAAATGCTTTTCAATTGCTTAGTTTCGAAATAAAATTAAGAGCCTGTTAAATTTTATAAATAATTATTTTTATAGCAGTTTTTAGATGAATTTTGTTCTTTTTGATTGTAGTTTTAGCGGGCTAAAACAAAATTAAAAAGGATAAAATACGGTAAAAAGAGCATAAAAAGATATTTAAGGGAAATATAGTATTACTATATGAATTTAATTCCGTTAAAATTTAAACAGGCTCTTAAATTAGACAAAAAAAAAGCACCCTTTGAACAATTCATCGGGTGCTTTTCGTTATTAATTGTGGAATTTCTATCTCGTACAATTGGCTGTCCAAACATCATTCCCATTTTCTGCATAGGCAATCTGAAGAGAATTGGCGGTAACACGGATCAACTGAGTTTCAGTCGCACCGATGTTAATCAAAACTTCTCCATCTGACTCAAATTGAACACCCGTTAAATCCGGAATCCCATTGGAAAATAAAAAATTATAATGCTCACCTACTTTTACAACTTGAACATATCCATTTTCGTCCGTTGTATTGCTCTCACCATTTGAATAGGAAACAAAACCTTCATACCTTCCTACAAAAACATCACTGTCGGCCGGACTATCATCATCACTACATGAAATCATCCATGAAGATGCAAACAACATCGCAAACAATAACCCTAACATTTTTCCTTTAACTTTCATAAACTGATTTTTTAAATAATTAACGTCAGAATTTATGAAACAATTGTGCCAAATTCTTTAAAGTCTGCTTTTCAGTTGTTTAGATAGGATTTAAGAAATTTATTTTGGCAATATATTTGAAAAGCTTACGTTTGAATTAAAATCAATCATAATGAAGACAATAAAAAGTTTGGTAGTGCTGTTGGGAATTTTTGCATTTTCCCAAATCAATGCGCAGGAAGTAACCGATTATGATTTACAGAATTTCGCTCGGGCTTATAAAGAAATGCTTCAATTGAACAATAAAGCACAAAAAGAAATGGCGCAAATTATTTCAAAAGAAGGAATGGATTTAGAAGTTTACCATGCCATCAATGAAAGCAAAAATTCTGATTATGAGCCTGATGTTCCGAAATCTGAATTTACCAAATACGAAGAAATTCAACCTGAAATTGAAAAGGTTCAAAACAAATTGGAGCAAGAAGTTGAAAAGGCTTACTCCAAACATGATTTGAGCAAACAAGATTACAAAGCCATTGCCGAGCGCGTCAAACAAGATCAATTGCTTCAAATCAAATTGGAAAAAATCTTATCTCAAATCTAAAATCGATCCTCTTTATGCGATGTCAATCAAGGATTTCAATGGAATTGAAACACTTCCTTTGATTTGGATGTAATCTTCTGTCCAAGACCAAACCGTTGTTTCAATTTTTTTAGGTCCCTGATCAGTCAGGAAAGTGATATAAGTCTTTGATTTATATTCATTTCCCAAACGCAATGCTCTTTCCAATTTTGCTTGGGTGATATTAGACTCTTTTTGATCCACCGGAACGAAGTGATAATTGATTACTTCTTCTTTTTCGATTAATTCTGCTGTTTCCATAACTACCTTTATTAGTCTAAATTTAAGCAAATTTTAATCCAACTTAAAAGAGAATTCAAAAATTATTTTCTTCCCAACTTAAACTGCTCTATCCCACGATATTGATGATTTTCCCCGGAACAATAATGATGTTTTTTGGCGTTCTTCCTTCCAATTGTTTAATGGTTCTTTCGTCTGCCATCACCGCTTCTTGGATTTGGTCTTTGCTCAAATCCATCGGCAATTCCAATTTGAAACGCATCTTTCCATTAAACGAAACCGGATATTCCTTTGCATCTTCCACCAACCATTTCGCATCAAATTCAGGGAATTCGGCAAATGTGATACTTTCTTTGTGTCCCAATTTCTCCCAAATTTCTTCTGCAATATGCGGCGCATACGGCGAAATCAAAACCGCCAACGGCTCCAAAACCGCACGTTTGTTGGAATTCATCTTGGTCAATTCATTTACGGCAATCATAAAATTGGAAACCGATGTGTTAAACGAGAAATTGTTTACGTCTTCATCCACTTTTTTGATCGTTTGATGCAAAGCCTTCATTTCCGCTTTGGTCGGCTCTTCATCTGAAACAAAGAAAGCCTCATTTTCTCCCGAATGGTACAAACGCCAGAATTTCTTCAAAAACGAATAAACGCCGCTTAATCCTTGTGTATTCCAAGGTTTGGCTTGTTCAATCGGACCCAAAAACATTTCATAAAGTCGAAGTGTGTCCGCTCCGTATTGCTTACAAATATCATCGGGATTGATGACATTGTATTTGGATTTGGACATTTTTTCTACTTCGCGGGAAGTCAAGAAATTTCCATCAGATTCATATATAAATTCAGCATCAGCATATTCTTCTCGCCAAGCTTTGAATTTTTCAATGTCTAATTCGTCGCCGTCTTTAAGTAGGTTTACGTCGACGTGGATGGGATTAAATTTCAAAGCCTCTACAATAATTCCAAAATTCCCTTCTTTCAAGTCACTAATGATTCTTCTCTCTATTTCTTTGTAGTTTGAAATTAGTATTTTATCATTATCTGATAAAATTTTCCAAAACTCAGAACCTTCCCCTACTATTGAAAGTCTTTTTCCAAATCCATTTCCATTAACGAATGTATTTTTTTCCTCAAGAGAAAGTTTATCCGAGTTTAAAATTTTATTTTGTAAATTGTTTAGTTGTTTAAACAATCCATAACTTATAAAATAATCATTAGCTAATTTAGGTTGTGGAAAATTTCTAGTCGAAGTTGACCAATGAAAATCAAAATCAATCCTATAAACAAACGCACTCATCCCCAAAATCATCCCTTGGTTGATGAGTTTTTTAGCAAATTCATCGGTTGGAACTAAATTCAAATCAAACAAGAATTTCTGCCAGAAACGTGCATACAACAAATGCCCGGTCGCATGTTCGCTTCCGCCCATGTACAAATCCACTTCTTTCCAGTAATCCATCGCTTCTTTTGAGGCAAATTCTTCCTCGTTTTTTGCATCCATATACCGCAAAAAATACCAGGAACTTCCCGCCCAGCCCGGCATCGTATTCAATTCCAATGGGAAAACGGTTTGTTCGTCGATTTGATCCACATTTACAATTTCATTTTTGGAAATATCCCAAGCCCATTCTTTGGCTCTTCCCAAAGGTGGTTCGCCGGTTTCGGTGGGAAGATATTCGTCCACTTCGGGCAAAACCAACGGCAGATGTTTTTCATCGATCATATAAGGAACATCATCTTTATAATACGCAGGGACAGGTTCACCCCAATACCTTTGTCTGGAAAATACAGCATCGCGCAAACGATAATTGACTTTTCCTTTTCCGAAATGGTTTTCTTCGAGAATTTGTATGATTTTTTGAGTAGCTTCTTTATAATTTAAACCATCGAGCATTTCAGAATTCTGGAAAACAAATCCTTCTTTTTCCACAAATGCATTTTCCGTTACATCAATGTCTTTAAATATGTCTATAATTGGTAAGTTGAAATGTTTGGCAAATTTATGATCGCGTTCATCTCCCGCCGGAACTGCCATCACAGCGCCTGTTCCATATCCGGAAAGCACATAATCCCCTATCCAAATCGGCAATTCTTTTCCGGTCAAAGGATGAATGGCATAAGCACCGGTAAATTCACCTGAAATCGTCGTAACGTCAGCCATCCGCTCACGTTCTGAACGTTTGGACGTTTTTTCGATATAGTCGGTAACCGCTTGTTTTCTATCTTCCGTTACGATTTTCAAAACATAAGGATGTTCAGGCGCAAGTGTCACATAGGAAACCCCAAAAATCGTATCGGGTCGGGTGGTAAAAACTTCAATCGGTAGGTCGTGATTTTTTACTTCGAATTTCACAGAAGCACCATTGCTTTTTCCTATCCAATAGGTTTGGGCGTCTTTGATCGGCTGTGGCCAATCGATTTTTTCCAAATCGTTTAACAATCTTTCTGCATAAGCTGTGATGCGCATCATCCATTGGGTCATTTTTTTACGGATGACCGGATGACCTCCTCGCTCAGAAACGCCATTTACGACTTCATCGTTTGCCAAAACGGTTCCCAGCGCAGGACACCAATTGACTTCGGCTTCAGCCAAATAGGTCAATCTGTATTTCAACAAAATTTCTTGTTGTTGTTTTTCAGAGAATTGATTCCAGTTTTCTGCTGTAAATTTCGGGGTATCCTCATCGCAAACTGCATTGGCTTTCAGATTTCCATCTTTTTCAAATTCTTGAATCAAATCAGCAATCGGTAAGGCTTTGTCCGCATCTTTATCGTAATAAGAATTGAACAATTGGATAAAAATCCATTGGGTCCATTTGTAATAATCGGGATTTGAAGTCCGAACTTCTCTGTCCCAATCATAGGAAAAACCAATTCTGTCCAATTGTTTTCGATAACCTTCGATTTCGTTTCCTTGTTTGTCCACGCCACCTTCTATGTTCACTTTGGTTGTAATCGCCGGATGTTGTCCGGTTTGAATGGCATATTGCTCCGCCGGAAGCCCAAAGGAATCATAGCCCATGGGATGCAAGACATTAAATCCTTTTAAGCGTTTGTATCGCGAAAAAATATCAGATGCAATGTATCCGAGTGGATGTCCCACATGCAAACCCGCTCCAGAAGGATAGGGAAACATGTCCAGCACATAAAATTTTGGTTTCGAAGAGTGATTTTCAGCTTTAAAGGTTTTGTTTTCAGCCCAAAATTTTTGCCATTTTTGTTCAATTTCTTTGTGGTGGTATTGCATTTGATTCGATTTTGAAGCTGCAAATTTAGCCAATTTTAAAGGAATTGCGCTTTTAAATGATTTTAGAATTTCAAATTCAAAAAACCATTGAAATTGAAAAAATTAAATTCTTTATTTTTGCTTTATCAACCTAATGAAAAACTAAATTGGCAAAGAAGAAAAAATACAAATCAAGGTGGAAATACTATTATTGGTTCATGGTAATTTCCATCTTTGTGGCATTGGTTTTTATGGTGCGTTTCGTATTGAACAGTTCCAAAGTTTTTGTCGACAATGAAATTGAAATCTATCCAATGCTGGTCGAATGGGGTTTGGAAAGAGATGGATCACTTCGCATCAATGAGCCTTATTTTTTAAATACCGATTTGGAATTGATAGCAGAATCACAGGATTCTACTTTATTGGACTCGAATTTAAATATAGTAGAAATTGCCTCCTTAAAAGATTTAGAAAAACCGTATTTAATTTGGAAACATGCTGAAAGCGATACGATTCAGGTTTTAAAAGACAATGTTTTATTGAAATTCAAATTGGAATCGAATTAAGTTCAGGAATGACAATTTCAGTGGATACATCGAGGAATTCTTATTAATTAAATGCCCAATTCTTTTCTTTTTGATTTAGAAAATGAATCTACCACAAGATGATAGGAATGATCTATCAACTCAATTAAAAGATTTTCTGGTAAACTTCCTTCGAAATGGACGGTATTCCAGTGGATTTTATTCATGTGGTACCCGGGTTGAACTTCCACAAAGTTTTCGCGAAGTTCCATCGCATAATTGGGATCGCATTTTAAATTAACTGAAAACTCAGGACGATCAAGACCTGTAAGCGCAAACATTTTTCCTGCTACCTTAAATACCAATGTTTCCGGACCAAATGGAAATTCTTCTGTTACTTCATTCTTCCCTAAACAATAAGTCCTAAATGCTTCAATATCCATAAATTCTTTTTTCTCAATTGATTAAATCAGAACAAATTACAATAATTCATTTTAGAAACTGTAACCTTTTACAACAAATTTACGTATACTTAAAACAACCACACATTATTCAATTAAAAAGAACAGAGAAAGAGAATGCGACAGCTGAAAATTACCAAGCAGGTAACCAATCGGGAAACTGCGTCACTTGACAAATATTTACAAGAAATCGGGAAAGTAGACCTCATCACTGCAGACGAGGAGGTGGAATTAGCACAAAGAATCAAGGCCGGAGATCGAGTTGCTTTGGAAAAATTAACCAAAGCCAATCTTCGTTTTGTGGTTTCAGTTGCTAAACAGTATCAAAATCAAGGGTTGAGTTTACCGGATTTGATCAATGAAGGAAATTTAGGACTGATTAAAGCTGCACAAAGATTTGATGAAACGCGTGGTTTTAAATTCATTTCTTATGCGGTTTGGTGGATCAGACAATCTATTTTGCAGGCGTTGGCTGAACAATCAAGGATCGTACGCTTGCCTTTGAACAAAATCGGTTCGATCAATAAAATCAACAAAGCTTACGCTACCCTTGAACAAGAACACGAAAGAGCTCCTTCGGCAGAAGAAATTTCGGAGTTATTGGACATGTCAGAAAGCGACGTAAAAGAATCGATGAAAAATTCAGGTCGTCATGTATCGATGGATGCACCGTTGGTTGAAGGTGAAGATTCCAATTTATATGATGTATTGAACACTGGAGAATCTCCAAGTCCTGATGGAAGTTTAATGACCGAATCTTTGCGAATTGAAATCGAACGCGCTTTACAAACTTTGACGCCAAGAGAAGCGGATTTGATCCGATTGTATTTCGGTTTAAATGGTGCGCACCCGATGACGCTAGAAGAAATCGGTGAGACTTTTGATTTAACACGTGAACGCGTGCGACAAATCAAAGAAAAGGCGATCAGAAGATTAAAACATACTTCGAGAAGTAAAATATTAAAATCCTACATAGGACGATAAATCATAAAAAAATATAGGAAGCCCGAAAATTCGGGCTTTTTTTATGTTTGAAAGATCTATTTTCTTTTACGAGAATAGTATCTTTACCGATAATTTGAAAATTCTACATCATGCCAATCATCGCACCATCCGTTCTTGCAGCAGACTTTGGAAACCTTCAAAGAGATATCGAAATGCTCAATGAAAGTGCAGCAGAATGGATACATCTCGATGTGATGGATGGTGTTTTCGTTCCGAATATTTCTTATGGAATGCCTATCATTAAAACCATTGATGATTTAACCGAAAAGGTTTTGGATGTTCATTTGATGATCGTACAACCTGAAAGGTATATTTCTACCTTCAAAGAAGTTGGAGCAGATGTTTTAACGGTACACTACGAAGCTTCAACCCATCTCCATAGAACAATTCAAGCGATCAAAAATGAAGGAATGAAAGCTGGGGTAGCTTTAAATCCACACACACCAGTTCATGTACTAGAAGACATCATCAAAGAAATAGACTTGCTATTAATCATGAGTGTCAATCCTGGTTTTGGAGGACAAAAATTTATCCAACATACTTATGAAAAGATCGTTCAAGCTGCAGAACTAATCGACAAAAAAAATGCTGAAGTTTTAATTGAAGTAGATGGTGGAGTTGGGCCGGGAAATGCAGCGCAACTTTCTCAATTGGGTGCAGATGTACTGGTAGCAGGCAATGCTGTGTTTAGCGCAGCAAATCCGTTGGATGTCATCCGAGAAATGATGAAGAACTAAAAATCCTTTCTTCAATAGATCCTATTTTATAGATAAATTTAACGGATTTTCTAAATAATTTTGGTAATCAACCAAATGTTTGTAATTTCGTCCCAACTACTAAACTAAACTCACTATGAAAGGTCTATTAACCCTACTTTCACTATTTTCGGCTATTTCATTATTTGCTCAAGTTGGGATAAACACCGACTCACCAAGGGCAGGATCTGCTATTGACATTAACGGATCGATGAAATCTACCAATGTACTACTACCTGCCAATCTACCAGCAGTTTCCATTACGGAACGAGAGTCTTTTGTATATCTGGTTCAGGATCAAAACACTGACGCTATTGAGCTTTTGGACTTATCAGCATCCGGAACAGGAGGAATTTCTTCCATTTTAACCTATCAACTACAAAATGTAAATGGTGATTGGGTTTTGGATTTTGACACCAAAATAAACTCGACCAATTATGCACTAGTCATTCTTTCTGCCTGGTTCAACGAGGATTTGGAGGGAGACAATCCGGCTCCTCCTGTTGCTAGAACAAAAGAAATTGGCGGTACTTGGCATTTAGAGGCAGACTATTCAGCAGTCGCTTCCGACAATAATGGAACTTGGAATATCACATGCGTGGTCTATCCAAAAACTTATGCGAAAATTTACCCCTTACAAGTTGTAAACATGCAAGGAGGAACTACTGCGGTTGGCACACCGATTATCACCTACTAATTACCCATAATTAACCTAACTCATTATGAAAGCAAATTTAATTTTTAGCTTATTCTTTGTCGGCTATATATCTGTTTATGGACAGGTTGGAATAGGTGTATCTAGCCCTTCCAATATGTTGGAAGTTGACAATGGCGATGTTTATATCACAGACAAATTTTATGTAGACAACCTTCCTGCATATGACGGTCACACACTAGGCCCGGGCAGTTTCAGAATTGTTGCAGTAGACGCTGACAGCCATGCTAATGGCTCGCCAGTTGACGGTCGCCTGATGGAATTCGTCGGCAACCAAGAAATCATGCCGATTATCATTCAGGCTTATAATGTAAGCAATTTAGATGCTGATAACCTGACCGATCTCAACCTCAATATTTCTACTTCAAAATATGTTATTTCCCTTTCCAATTTTGAAGCTATACCTGTTGGAGGAGCGCAAGGAATCTATAGAAAAAGCGCAAGTGGAGGAAATTATGTATACGATAATTTTGTCATCAGAACTTTTGAAAATAGTGGCACCTGGCACGTAGAAATCAGAGCCAGAGACGCCAATCCTCAAACCGGTTCATATCAGTACAATTTTGACGTCGTACTTTTTCCAAAAAGATTCTTTAGAAACCTAGGCACAATCCCTTATAACTTAAATGGTTCCAATACCGGAGCTGCCCCATCAGCACCGACTGGAATATAAAAAACCTATCTAAACCCTATTCTTATGAAAAATTTATTATTTGCTGTTTTTAGCATAATAGGAGGTATCCTCTTCTCCCAAGTCGGTATTGGACTCCCTACAAACTATACACCAACGGAATCCCTTGAAGTCAACGGAACATTCCAACTTCATCCAGATAACGAATTGTACTTTGAAAACATAGGTGCATATACCGGAACTTCTGGAAATTCTTTACTAATGGTAAAAAACCTAACTACCAATACTTTAAATAAATTTGACCCAGAAGTTATGCCTTTTTCAGCGATAACTTTTGTTCCTTACCATTTTGACAATGTGAGCCCACATGGTTTGCATGACTATGACACCGGAATTAGTGCGACTAATTTTTATCTAACGATTGGTGGTTTTTTCGTTTTAACCGATAGTGGGGGAACTTCAATATTTGTAGATGGAAGTGCAAGTCAATTTCCTTTATATTCTGCTCGAGCCTTTGTGCAGAACGGAACTTGGCATTTAAAATTTGATTTGAATAACAACCGACAGTTTGAACACAATGTCGATATCTATTTAAATGTTTCTGTTTACTATAATGCATTCTTAACCAAAACCAATTCAACAAGAATGGTCGATATGAGTGGAAGTGCTACCGGAACAACCCCAGCACCTGATGGAGCAATAAATTAACCTTTCTATAATTGACCCAACTGGAGCCATAGTAGTATTTATTTACCTATGGCTTTTTTGTTCCAAATAAAACTCCAAAGCACGAATTTCTGAAAATGAATAATTGGAATTTTTCATGGGAAAAGCACAATGTCCACCATGTTTAGGTATTTCCAAATACACAAACTCATGATTTTCTGCAAAGGAAATCGGATAACATTCTTTTCCCAAAAAGGGATCATCTAGTGAATTGAGAATCAGGGTCGGCACCTTAATATTCTCCATTACAAACCCAGGTGAAGCCTTTTTATAATAATCTTCTTTGTCTTTGAATCCATGCAATGGCGCAGTGAAATATTCATCTATTTCATCAAAAGTTTTAATCGAATTCAAACGAGACCAATCCAAAGCCTCAGGAAATTGAACGGATTTCGCTCTCAGTTTTTTAGCAATTTTATAGGTGAAATTTTTAAGATAAACCCGGTTAAATCCATTTTTTAAAGTTTCCGCACTTGATTTTAATTGAATAGGTGTAGAAACAACAACTGCAGCTTTTATCCTATCATCCCGTTTTTTTGAACCTAAATAATTCATGATTTGAGCTCCACCCATGGAAAATCCCAACAAATAGATTTCCTTCAATCCCTTGCCCAAAACAAAATTGATCATTTCATCAAAATCATCGATCACACCGTGATGGTACAATTTGGGAAGTCGATTCATTTCTCCGCTACAACTCCGATTGTTCCATGCAAAAACAGAAAAATCATTTTCCAAGAAATACTTTGCACTCGTATTATTATAGGTTCGAGTTGAGCCACCTTCCAGCCCATGACAAAGCACCACGGCTCTATCTTTGTTTTGCAGGGAAAAATCTATATCCAAAAAATCACCATCGCACAACTCCAATCTTTCACGCTCATATTCAGGAGGATAGGTCTTTTTAAAACGACCGATGTGTATGGTAGAAATATGCGGATTTTTATAAATTAACCAAGGAACTTCATAAGCAGAGTTTTTTATGATAGGCATTATATAAATTTTACGTCTTTGAGATAGTCTGAACCCATTTCTTCATTGATATGGCTGATGATTTTTCCTTTTCCATACTGCAATTCATTTTTCAGTTCTGGAGAATTCATTTTCACATATAAAACTCTATTCCTAACCTGTGTCTTTTCCACATATTTCATGATTACGCCTTTCATCATTTCTGCAAAAAGTTCCTCAACCTGAATGGAGTCTAACTTTTCTTTCATCCCAAAATCTGAAATCAAACCACTGATCGCTTCTCCAAGTGTTTGTTTATTGTCTTTCCTCCTCATAATCGAAATATCTTACTTTCTGAATTGATTTGCTGGACCACATTTTCTGTTCGTTCCGGATGGGTATCCGAAATAAAAATTTGTCCAAATTTTTCTTCATTGACCAAATTGATCAATTGTTCCACCCTGACTTCGTCCAATTTATCAAAAATATCATCCAACAACAAAAGCGGAGTAATCTTCAGATAGTTTTTCATCAATTCAAATTGAGCCAATTTCAAAGCGATCAAATAAGATTTCTGTTGACCCTGAGATCCAAATTTCTTAACCGGATAATTCATCAATGTAAATTTCAAATCATCTTTATGAATGCCCTTGGTCGTAAACTGTGCAACCTTATCTTTTGGTAAACTTTCTTTCAACAAAATATCCATAGGAATTTCTTCCAAATCTGACTCATAACGGATTTGTACAGATTCATTTCCTTGAGAAAGAATTTGATAATAATGGCTAAATATGGGTAAAAATGCTTCGATGAATTCTTTGCGTTGTTGAAAAATGAATTTCCCCAATTCAGCCATTTCATCGTCATAGATTTCAAGAGAAATTTTATCAAATGTTTGGTTCTGGAAAAAAAATTTCAACAAGGAATTTCGTTGATTCAAAACACGATTGTACCGAATTAAATTTTGTAAATATTCTTTATTGGATTGGGAAATGATATTGTCCATAAACTTTCTACGCACATCACTTCCTTCTTTAATCAAATCCAAATCATAAGGAGAAATCATGACGACGGGAAAAAGACCGATATGATCAGAAATTCTCTCATATTGTTTGGCATTTCGTTTAAAAACCTTTGCTTTTTCTTTTTGGACACCACAAAAAACGATTTCCTCCAGTTCATTTTTCATGAAATTTCCTTCGATTGAAAAATAATCTTCCTCAAAGTTAATGTTTTGAACATCAGAAAAGTTTAAATAACTTTTGGTCAATGCCAAATAGTGAACGGCATCCAGCACATTGGTTTTCCCTACACCGTTTCTTCCAACAAATGCATTGATTTTTGGAGAAAGTTCAAATTGAATTTCATTGAAATTTTTAAAATTACTAAGTTGAATGGATTGGAGAAACATCCTCCAAAATTACAATTTTAGGATGAGTAAACGGAAATGAAAAGCATAAAAAAAGGACAGCAAAAACTGTCCTTTTTATGATGAGGAGATTAATCATTTAATCTACTTCGGGAGCCGGTTTGAAAAAGTTTTCGATATCATAACCCAAAACTGCTGTAAATCCGTTGCTTCCATCAAATGCGATATCGCTCAATCCGATGTTATAAGAAAAACCAAGGTTTAGTCTTCCTATTTCTGCTCCCAGCATAGGAGAGACGCTCAAAGACTGGCTTTCTCCGTTGAAGAAATCCATACGATAATTTGCTCCTAACCAAACTGCATTGTCTTCAAATTTGGCTTTTGCCCGTAAGTTGACGTCCAATCGACTGTCTTCATCAAAATTGGAACGGTAAGCAACCATGGGTTCGATTTCGATTTGAGAAGAAGCATTGATCGTTTTCCCTAACATTCCATAATAAAAAATCGGACTTGGTTCATATTGATTCACAATCGGATCATTGTAACTCAATGGGATATCCAAAACGGACAAACCTAGCATCCAACCTTGATAGGTTGCAGAAGCCCCAAAATTGATATAGGGAACATAAACTCTCGTCTCCAAATCGTTATAAATCGGGTCATTTGGATTTTCCGTAATTCCACTAAAGTGCATTCCTGCAAAGCTTAGGGAGGTACCAAAAGAGAATTGGTTTTTCTGTTCCGGATGTTTTTTATTCCCATCTCCAATCGGGATATGGTATCCGGCAGAAAGGTTAAAACTATTGGTTTTGGTATTTCCGTTATGGTCATTCATGAAATAAACTCCAAGACCTACTCTGTCTACGATGTTTGCATGCGCACTGGCAATCGTCGTTACAGGCCCGTTAGGCATATTGTCCCATTGTCTTCTATGGGAAGCTCTAAAAACGATATCATCAGTAGCTCCGGTAAAGGAAGGATTGACAAGAAATTTATCCATTATGAAATATTGTTCATCAAAAGGTAAACTTGACTGGGCGAAGCCGCAAAAGGAAATGAGTCCAATTGCCAATGTTAAAATTATATTTTGTTTTTTCATCATTTCTTTTTTTATTGTTTCTCACCTCTACTTTTCACAGTGATATGACCGGTAAATTGGCGTCCGTCTGAAACGTTGATTACGTACCAATAGTCTTGCGTAGGCGCTTTTTGACCATTTACAAAGAATCCGTTCCAAATAACATTGGACTCTAAATTGGCTTGGTGTACCAATCTTCCATTTCTATCGTAAATCGTGACATTTGATCCCGGATAGATTTCTAGTCCCGGAATGTTCCAAGTGTCATTAATTCCGTCACCATTTGGTGTAAACATCGTAGGGATGAAGAATACTGCGAATTCTTGAGAAACGATACATCCTTCTGCAGATCTTACATATACCGTATGAATTCCCGGCTGTAAATAGTTGAATTGGTTGCTGTCTTGCCAAACATATCCGGTGATCGAATATTGATAAGGCGTTACTCCACCTGTTGCTTCAACGATTACATAATCCGGCCCAACAGTTACATTGGTAATGGTAGGAGATTCACCCGGTGTTACGGTCACCGTATCTGACCCAGAACAACCTTCGTCTGTATCAACGGTTACACCATAAGTTCCTGGCTCTGAAATGGTAATGGTTTGGGTAGTCGCACCCTCGATGACATTTCCGTTTAAAGTCCAAGTGAAAGTAACATTTGTAAATCCGGAGAAATCACCGTTGGCGGTCAAATCAAATTCGCCTTCACACATCGAGAATCCTTCTCCTAAATCTACTGCCAAACTACTGATGTCCAAACTGATTTCAACGATGACAAAACATCCGTTTTCGTTTTCAATTCTCACATAAATCGTCGAAGTTGAAGCTTCATACGCAGATGGATTGGAAATAAACGTTGCATTTCCATCTATGGCATCTTGTTCTTCCTCATAATAACGTATGGTATAATTTTCAGGATTGGAAATGACTTCAATTTCTGTTAAATCAATTATCTCAGTACCGTCTTCACCTAAATCACATGCAAAATAAGAAGCGTTTTGAGCACCTGTAACTCCTTCGCTAATTGAAAGTGTAAGCGTTAAAATTTCTTCTACTTCACCTGCGTCATTTTTCACTTGCGCATAGATCACATCTGGCGAAGTTGCTGTCGTAACCGTATAAGGTTCAGTTGGGATAGTGTTTAATCCTGTGTCGTTTGTTGCATCTTCTTCCGTTGCATAATAAGTAACGTTCAAAAATGTATCACCATTTGTTATTTCTTCTGCAATTTCTGCTAAATCAAATTGGACTTGTCCATCTCCATCATTGTCACACTCGGCATAATCTAGTTCTCCAACTATGGTACAATCCAGCACAGCATCTCCACCAAATGAAAGTGTAAATCCACCACCTGAACTAAATTTATAAATTGCGATAATGATCTGGTCACCAGGTTGAACATCTAAATGGCGTACAAATCCATCAACCGAACCTCCTGCTGGAACCGCTCCTTCACATAAATCTGTTTCATCCATCATCAATCCAGTGTCATATTCACCAGCACCCGGTGCATCATAAGAAGCTCTAGTTGCCTCAATACCGGGCTGAACACCGCTGATTTGCGGTATGAGGTTACAATCTTCTACATTTTGCCATAACATAAAATCATAATCATTTGCTGTATCAGGCGAAATGGTAAATGTAAACGTCGATCCTTCTTCTATCACGAGATAATACCAAAGTGTTTCATCAGCAGTAAAATCAACACAGCTTGAAATTAATTGGATCGGATCATGAGGCTCTGGTTCATCAAAGATGTCTTCATTTGAACAAATCGGAATGAAATCACATGGATTATCATTGGCCTCTAGTCTTAAATTAAGATTGACTACGGCGTAGCAACCATCTGCATTTTCTACTCTAACATAAACGACATCGCCATGTTGTCCCGGATGGGCATTTGGATTGTCAATTGGGTTGGTATTGTTATCTGCTTCATTTTGGGTTAAGAAATATCCAAAAGTATAATCAGCAGGTGTGTCTACAATTTGAGGTTCAACCAAAGTTAGGTTAAATATTTCAGATCCATCATTATTATCGTCTGTTAATTCTAAATAAAAATTGGTACCATTTGTTTGCAAATCACCAAATACGACGTTGACTTCATCTGTTGCAGAACAATCTCCACTGGTCACTTCGATACTATAAATTGCAGATTCATTGATCACCAAAGAATTCGTCGTCGCTCCATCGATGATTTCACCATTTTTATACCATTGTAAGTCTACAGCAGGGTCGTCAACGTTTACATAAAGTGTATATTCGTCCTGACCACAAACCATCAAATCGTCACCTATATCTACCCCACCATCATCAACAATGGTTGATCCTAAGTTAAAAGATCCTGCTTCCAGAAATACAGCGGAATCGAAATTGGTATCACTTGCATCAGCGATCAAAAGACGGATATGGTAAGTTTCACCCGGAGTCACTTCAGAATAAGCAGTCAAAGGTGTGGTTCTCCCTCCGTACTCAATGGTCGTAAAAGGCCCATGAACATAATAAGTATCGTCTCCACAATTTTGATTGTTTACATTGTTTATGGTTACCGGATCTCCGTTGGGCAATAATGCAATGTTTTTACCACTTAATCCTGGGTCATTTGTAATCCCTGGACCACTGATGATAAATCCAAAAACATCATTGTAGTCTGAACAAGCCCATTCCGGATATTCCTCTGATGCAAAAATATAGTTGAAAGAGATTTCATTTCCTTGAGGAACAAAATCAAACTCAAAAACAGTAGCATTTCTAGTAGATATTCCGGCCAATACATCTGCATCAGAATCTCCAGTCCATGCACTAGTACCCATACTCATCGTACCAGAATCCGGACCTTCTGCATCTTTTGCATATCCGGAAGTGAGGACAATTCCTCTTTCAAACGGAAAAGTTGAGCTTCCTTTTTTAAAAAAACCCCAACTTCTGTTTGCATTTGGAAATGGGAATTCTGTGTTTTCTCTAAGTTGGAAATTAGAAGTAGACGAACATAGCCCTCCGTCTAACAACACGTCGGTAAGTAATTGTTCTGCTCCATAATTAGTTTCAGCATCCGTTGCGCCATTTACAACGATACTTTGCGCATTACTCAAAACTAAAAATTGAAGAAAAAAAATTACGAGTAAAGTTTTTCTCATACGTAAAATAATTATTTTAAAAACCTGTGTTAATTTGTTTTTTTAAAAGTAATTCAATTTTAACGAAAAATTCACATTAATCCAACAAGATTTTTAGAAAAGATGGTTTTTAACAAATTATTCTTGACGATTCTTGTACAAAGAGTACAAAATACCTCCACCGAGGGATACCACAATGACTGTAAGAGAGAGCCATTCAGGAATTTCTAAGCCATTGGCTTTTAAATAATGGTGCAATATCATTTTTATACCGACATAAATTAAAATTACAGCTAAACTGAATTTTAGATAAGAAAACTTGTCAATGATATTGGCCAAAAAGAAATACATGGATCTAAGTCCTAAAATCGCCATGATGTTAGAAGAAAAAACGATAAAAGGATCTTCCGTAATTGCCAAAATAGCCGGGATGCTGTCCAAAGCAAAAAGGATGTCCGTAAACTCTATGATTACCAATGCCAAAAACAAAGGAGTTGCCGCCCAAATACCCATTTTTTTAACAAATAATTTTTGCCCTTGGATTCCTTTGGTAACCGGCATGATTTTCCTAACCATTTTGAAAACCCGGCTTTGTTTAGGATTAAACTCTGCTTCTTCACTAGAGAAAACCATATTATAGGCAGTATAAATTAAAAATGCGCCAAACACATACGTAATCCAGTCTATCTTATTGATCAACCAAATCCCAAAGAAAATCATCAATGCACGGAATACAATTGCTCCGATTATCCCCCAAAACAATACTCTATGCTGGTATTTCTGCGGAATGCTGAATGAACGGAAGATAACGGCTATCACAAAAATATTGTCAACCGATAGCGATAATTCCAACAAATAACCTTGTAAATATTTTGAAACTGCTGTTCTGGGCGAATAATTCAAATGATTGGCTACCAGTCCGTCTGCATAAAACCAATATATACATCCGGAAAAAAGAAGTGCCAATCCTACCCAAAATGTCGTCCATTTGGCCGCTTCTTTATGAGAAATAATGTGGGCTTTGCGATTAAAAACGCCTAAATCCAATGCCAATAAAATGATGACAACCCCAATGAATATCTCCCAAACCATTTTTAAATTTTTTGCAAATATAGCTAAGTCGATAAAGAATGGCATAGAATATTTTGAAATAAAAAATTGAAGTTTAAGGCAAAAAACGCAGACATAGCCTAGTTACGGCGAGTGTTTTTAACGAAGAAATTCGGTTTTTTACGCTAAAGATTCATGTTATTTTATGTTGATTTAGCTATATATCTAAATCTTTTCAGAACTTTCACGAAAAGCCAGCCTCTATATCATAAAAAACTCCTCCCGAGTGGAAAGAATTTTCAATTTTAAATCATCATTTCTTCTGTCAGTCAATTCAAGGCATAAGTGTTGGTGTAACCAAACATCCCTCTTTCTTTGATCAATTCTGCAACACCTACCGGAACATGATTTTCCCAACCTTCTTCTCCTTTGCCTATTTGCTCCAATATTTTTCGCGAATAAATATCCAAATAAGCTGGGTTATAGTCTTCTATATCCTTGATTCTTTGGTTAAATTTAAAGAATTTGTACAATTCTTTCAGGTTTTCATTTACCTTCAAATTGTCTGAATTTAATAACTGATTGGTTTCTTTATTTAGATATGGATAGAGATAAACCATGACATTTTTCTTGAACAATTTCCCAAAAGCTTCCATGATACCACCCGGAAGATTTTCATAATAATTTGGATTAAAGACTTCCAATAAATTGTTCACACCCATCCCAAGTCCTATCTGGGTCGTATTTCGTGTAAATTCGGTAAAATAATGCACGAGTTTATAATATTCAGAAAAATTGGAAATGATCACATTGTACCCCAAACTCCCGATGATATCCGCTCGGTCCAGAAAATCGCGTTCGTCTATTTCACCATCAGATGAAAGGTTACTCAAAGTAATTTCAAAAAGAATTTCAGTATCTTCTTTGCCTACTTCCTCTTCGTTCATAAACAAATCCAAACTCGACTGCAGCATGTCTAAATTCACATGCGTTACCGGACGAAAACTTCCACGCATCGCAAAGATGTTCTTTTTATACAATAGTGCTGCGGGTAAAAAATTCTTCCCATTTGGCCCAAAAATTACTGCATCAGTCATGCCGTTTTTCACCAATTGCAAACTCATCAAACGATTGTCCACATAAGCAAACCTTGGCCCACTGAAATTAACCATATCAATCTCCACTTGGTCTTTATCTAGTCCGTCATAAAGTGAACGCAATAGTCTACGTGGGTTGTCATTATAAAAATACGCACCATAAATCAAGTTAACACCCATCACACCCAGCGTTTCCTGTTGAAGTTGGGCGCTTGTTTCTTTAAATCTTACATGAAATATGATCTCGTTATATTCTACTTGATTGGGATCATTTCGAAATCGTATACCGACCCAGCCATGACCTTTGTAGGTCTTCGTAAAATCGATGGTCGTTACGGTATTGGCATAAGTAAAAAAGAGTTTTTCCTTATGGGTTTCATTATTCAATCTTTGTTCAATCAATTCCATTTCATGATCCAACATCTTTTTCAAACGTTCTTCCGTCACATATCGACCGTCTTCTTCCTTTCCATAAATAGCATCTGAGAAATCTTTATCGTAAGCACTCATGGCTTTTGCCAATGTTCCTGAAGCACCACCCGCTCTATAAAAAAACCGAACCGTTTCCTGCCCTGCTCCGATTTCTGCAAAAGTTCCATAAATATTGGGATCTAAATTGATTTCCAACGCTTTTTGTTTGGCCGATAAAACCTGGTCAAAGCTCATATTTTCATTTTTATTTTTATGGCGTAAATTTACCACAATTAAACCGAATTCAATGCTTAAAATTCAGTTTTTGGGAACGGGAACATCTCAAGGCATTCCGGTGATCGGCAGCGACCATCCGGTTAACTTTTCCACCGACCCAAAAGACAAACGGCTTCGCTCCTCTGTTTTATTGACCAAAAACGGTCAAAACATCCTCATCGATTGCGGACCGGACTTCCGGCAACAAATGCTGCGTGCCAATGCCCGTACACTGGAAGCTATTTTATTTACCCATGAGCACAATGACCATGTTTTGGGGATTGATGATACGCGATCTTTAAGTCATTTTGCTGGAAAGCCTATGGAAATTTATGGGTTAGAAAGAACACTCGATGAAATAAAAAATCGGTTTCCCTATGCATTTGCCGAAGAAAAATATCCAGGCGCTCCGAATTTAAATTTAAATTATTTAGGAAATACTGCTTTTGAAGTTGCAGGATATAAAATAGAGCCGTTGGCGGTTGAACATGGGAATTTACCCATAATCGGTTTTTTAATCGATCAAAAATTCGCTTACATTACGGATGCCAGTTTTTTACCTGAAACGACCTTAAAAAAAATTAAAAACGTTGAAATTTTGGTGCTAAATGCTTTGCGAAAAACGGAAATACACCATTCTCATTTCACTTTGGAACAAGCGCTAGAGATTTCAAATCAAGTTGAGGCAAAAAGTGCTTATTTCACGCACATCAGCTTAACGCTTGGCTTTCATGAAGATATACAAGATGAATTGCCGAAAAATCGATTTTTAGCATTTGATGGATTAGAAATTGAAATTTAATTTGGTAGTATGGAAAAAAACATCCTATATTTGCCGTCCAATTACCAGCCCGAGTGGCGGAACTGGTAGACGCGCTGGATTCAAAATCCTGTGTTCGCAAGGACGTGCCGGTTCGATTCCGGCCTCGGGTACATAAAACTCTCTACGATTTCGATTGATAGAGAGTTTTTATTTTTATAGGTGGCTAAATGGGTGGTTAAATATACTTAATCACTTATAATAAGTGAAGTATATTATCAACATATTTTTTATTTCTCAATCCCATAAGTACATGATCAACTCCTTGAGTTAAGTATAGGTCATATAAATATTTCATTAAATCTTCGTTTTCATTTATACCCATTTTTTCTTTTAGGCTTGTTAGCCTTAATTTGTTGTTCTGTTTGATGAATAATCTCCATTCATTCTGCAATAGAGAAATTATTTTAAAAGTATTCTCATCTGCCAATTCAATTTGGTTCAGAAAAGGAAATAAATACCTTCTAATAACTTCATTTAATGCAGCTTCATTTGCTATTAATTTTCTATTTTTAATCAAATATTTAATAGGGGTAAATTCTTCAATAGGAGTATTTTCCCCTATTTCATGTAATCTATTTTGCACAAGATTAAGCATTTTATGGAAGAGTTCGATTTCCTTCTCTTCATTAATATTGTTAAGCTCAAAGGAATGATCTATCAATTGTAAAGTTTTTCCTTCATAAATTGTATTAAACGGACGATTTGAGATACATTTTATATCATACTGTTTGCAAACATCAATTAACGAATTTGAGTTATACAATTTTAATGAGGCATTTGACTCAACAAGATTAAACGGGAACTGAACGATCTTAAAATGAGGAAATTGGTTTCTCAGTTTCAATAGGTTTTCAAATCCAAAATTCTTTAAAGAAGGATCAGGTAAATGATTTGAACTAATCCCATAATACCTAATTATTCCGGTATTAACCAATCCTTCTAAATATTGAAAAGTCTCAATGATATGCTGATCAATATCCTTTTGAATCTCATTGGGCACATCAAAATAATGTTCAGGATTATGAATTAAGAAGCAATCAATATACTCCGTATTTATTCTTTCCAAAGACTGCTTGATTTGAAGCTCTATAAATGATTTGTCTATCGAATAATAAAATCGTTCATTAATGTGAACTATTTTGTTTTTATTTATTGATGATAGTTTATTAATATCATCGCCTTGAATATATCCTGCCTTTGTAATAATAAAGACATTTTCACGAAGGGAGCTATCAATAAGTTTTCCGATAAGTTTTTCTGAATTCCCATTTTGATAGTTTGAAGCTGTGTCGATTAAATTTATTCCATTATCTATAGCGTACTCTAAAGCTTCTCTGTGATTATTATTCTCAATTGACATTCTGTAAGTCCCAATCCCAATCTTAGAGAGATTTTCTAAATTTATCATGTGTTAGTTTATTAAATTAATTCTGAATCCATATATAGTAGTTATTCCGATAAATTTAAAATTTCAATTTCTATATCGTTTCTGTAAATTTCTTGAAAAACCTCATTATAGGAATCTTGATTCTTATAACCATCATCATAAAGTTTTAATGCTTTTTTTAAATTAATATTGGAAGAATCTAATTCGTTGATTTTTTTATAATATATTCCTTTGAGGTAATAGGCTTCGGTTCTATATTTATCAATCTTGATTGCAATATTAAATAAATCGTTAGCCTTATTTAAACTATCTTGTTCCAATAAAATATTCCCATAATAAACAAATGCCATTGAATTCAAATACGTTGAGTCCTTTTCAGAGTTAAAATAGATATTATATTCATATTTTGCTCGCTTAAAATCCCCAAGTCCATTATAACAAATTCCTAATAAATAATGAATATTTTCACCCCAAGGATAATCTTCAAAATTTGGAGTAAGAGAGTCTAATCTTTCTAAATCACCAATTGCACCTTTGTAATCCTTTAATTTCACCAAGCGAAGCCATCCTCTATATCCAAGATGATTGGAAGGGTCTATGTCTACTGCTTTGTTTAGAAGAGAAAATCCCTTAGAGTATTCGCCTCGTTTATTAAAAGCTACTGATTTTTCCATATAGGCATTTGAGTAATTAGGATATTGCCATATTAATATATCAAATATAGTTTGAGATAAATAAGTTCCTTGAAGTGTCTCTCCAATTTCAAATCGTTTTTCTTTTGGAGAAAAAAATAAAAAATAAGCTATGAGTATTGTGTAAAATAAAAATACTGTTGATAATAATAATTTTATTATTTTGAAAAAAATCTTCATAAAAAAACTTTAGGGGTTAGAATATATCAATTATTTCGCCTGCTTCAATTTTGAAATTAAGCTGAAAATAAGAATTTACTGACTGTCCATTTGAAGATTGTCCGGGAATGAAATTTTTTAATCTTCTAATAGCTTGAATAATTAAATTACTGCTGGCGGCATTAATTGAATAATCTTGAAAGTGAGAATTAACACTTTTTATTCTAATTCTATCAATTTCACCATTACAATTAACTATAAATCTTGTGGTTACATAACCAGAGAAAGAATGATCTTTATCATCTAAAACTTTTAGAAATTTATATATTTCTTCTCTAATTGCGTTTCTTCCTCCAACAAACGAGGTATTTACCGAATAATATTGATATATCTTATTATCTGGGCATAATCTGAAATGAGGACTGTCACTATGTTCTTTCTGAAATGAAATATTACCTATTTCTCTTGAAAGTTGGAAATAAAGCCAAATACTAACACTAATTGTTAAAAATAAACTAACTAGAAAAACTGCGTTGAGTAATTTAATTTTTTTCATAATTTATTAAGATAAGTTGTTAGAATAACTCTTTTATAATTTGAATCTAATATATAGCAGATTTAATGATTTTTCTATTACATAATAAAACTCATGTTTTTAAATATACCTGCTAAAACCATTTTCTATATGATTCAAGTCCTGATTTTGGGTAGCTCACATTTTGGATCATTTTTAATACTTTTGTTTAAATATAATCAAATCTTAAACTTACTTATGCTTAAGAAAAGAAAAGCATTTCCTTTTTACCGACAACATGATCAATATGATTGTGGCCCAACCTGCCTTAGAATGATCGCAAAATATTATGGGAAGACTTTTGATATCGAGCGGCTAAGAACCGTTTGCAGTATCACGATGGAAGGTGTGTCCGCAAGGGGAATTGTTGAGGGAGCCGAAGCAATAGGAATTCAGGCACTACCTGCACTTGTAGATTTTGAGACATTAAAGAATGAAGCACCATTGCCATGCATTACATATTGGCGAGATCGACATTTTTTAATTGTATATAGAATTACAAATAAATGGGTATATGTAGCAGACTCACTACATGGCCTTGTAAGATATTCTCATGAAGATTATATTCGTCGTTGGCAAAATAGAAAAGATGATGATGTTAACCAAAAAGGGATTATAATATTGCTTGAGCCAACTCCCGATTTTTATCACCAAGAAGGAGATAAAAAAGGGAAAGGTGGTTTAAGCATGTTAAGCTCTTATGTAAGTAAAGACAAGAGATATATTTTTCAAATTGTGTTAGGATTGTTAGGGGGCACGATTATTCAATTGGCTTTTCCTTTTTTAACGCAGGCAGTAGTAGATAAAGGGATCGCTAATCAGGATTTAAGTTTTATTCTTGTTATTCTGATAGCTCAAATTACTTTATTTCTGAGCAGTACAATATTTTCTTTAATTCAAAGCTGGTTATTGTTATTTGTTGGTACAAGAGCAAGTATATTAATAGCAACCGACTACTTACGTAAACTTTTAAGTAAATCATTGTCTTTCTTTGATTCTAAGACTTCGGGCGATATTCTTCAAAGAATTAATGACTCTTCTCGTATTGAAAGACTAATATCAACAGCTCCGAGTACGATTTTTTCCTATTTAAATGCCATAGTTTTTCTTTTCATCCTTTTGTATTATGATACAACTATATTCTTAGTATTTCTCGCAGGCATTATCCTGTATATTGTGTGGGTGCAATATTTTATGAAAAGAAGAGAGGAGCTTGACTATAAAAGATTTGAAGAAAATGCAGGGACTAACACCTCTCTTATGCAAATCGTCAATGGTATACAAGAGGTAAAAGTCAATAATTCAGAGTTAAGAAGAATTTGGTCTTGGGAGGAAATAAGAATAAGGCTTTATAAAACATCAATTTCAAATCTGAAATTAGCTCAATTTCAAACAATAGGTGGTAATACTATAAATGAGTCAAAGAATATTCTTATAACATTTTTAGCAGCAAAAGGTGTAATTGACGGGAATATTACATTGGGTATGATGTTGGCCATTCAGTACATCGTTGGTCAGATTAATGTTCCGTTAAACTCTTTTATTCAGTTTTTAAGGGATTTACAGGATGCCCGCTTAAGCGTCGAAAGATTTACGGACATTGATTTTCAAACAGACGAAGAGAAGATTTTGAATCAGAAAGATCTTATCAGAGCCAAGAGTGAACCACAAGATATTCGATTAGAAAATTTATCCTTTCGTTATGGAGGCAATAGGAGTCCTATGATTCTAAAAAACATTAGTTTAACTATCCCCAAAGGTAAAGTGACGGCTATAGTGGGTATGAGCGGAGGAGGTAAAACTACTTTATTAAAATTACTTCTAAAATTATATTTACCAACAGAGGGCGGAATTTATATTGATAATGTAAACTTGAATTTGATTGACACACATTCCTGGCGTCAATTATGTGGAAATGTAATGCAGGATGGGTATATATTTTCAGATACTGTTGCTCGAAATATTACTGAATCCAATACATTCGGAGATTACGATGAGGAAAGAATATTGCAGGCCGTTAAAATTGCCAATATTTATGATTTTATCGAAGAACATCCTTCCGGTTATAATGCAAGAATTGGTCCGCCGGGTTCTAGTGGCAGAAGTTTAAGTGGAGGGCAGGCTCAAAGAATATTGCTTGCGAGAGCCATATATAAAGATCCAAAATATATATTTCTAGATGAGGCAACATCGGCTTTGGATGCGAATAATGAAATGACCATAATGCAGAATCTGAAGGCATTCTATGAGAATAAAACAGTTATTATAGTTGCTCACAGATTAAGTACAGTTAGGGACGCTGACCAGATTGTTGTCTTAGACGGAGGAGAAGTAGCCGAAATAGGAAAACACCAAGACCTAATTGATCAGAAAGGGAAATACTATACACTCGTAAAAAATCAACTTGAAATAAGTAGATAATGATGGAAGAATCTTCAAAAGTTTACGATATAAGGAAAAGAAGTGATTTTGTAAATGATATTCTGAATAAAACCCCTAGCTGGATACTGTCCTGGGGAAATACTTTTTTTCTGATCTTTTTACTATTACTGATCTTTTTAACATGGTTTATAAAGTATCCGGACGTAGTTAGGTGTGAAGCAGAAGTCACATCGGAAGCACCTCCTATAAAGCTGGTTTCCAGGACAACAGGTAAAATTGATTCTATTTTTCTAAAAAATAATTCTTTGGTCAAAAAGGGAGATTGGTTATTAATTATAAATACGAAGGCATCAATTCCGGATATTCTCGAACTGGAAAAAAAACTAAAATATCTAAACGAAAATATTAGTGATGTCGATAAAGTCTTTAGTGTAGACTTCAATTATCTTGACGTTGGAGAATTACAGCCTTCATATAATAATTTTCTTCGGTTGATTAAAAAGTACAGAAGCTATTCAACTGACAATAACTATGGTAATCAGTCTTCCATAAATCAATCAAGGATAAGTAATTTGATGAGTTCAATTTCTAATTTGAGAAATCAAAAGGAAATTGCGTTTGAAGAAATGCAAGTCAGTAAATTGAATTTGGACAGGCAAAAGAAAATGCTTGAAAAAGGAATTGTAACCAAAGCTGATTATGAAATTTCACAAAGCCAGTATTTACAGTATCAAAGGCAGGTTCAGCAGTATGATAATCAAATTTTTCAAATTCAACAAGATATAGAACTGATTCGAAGTAATCTTCAAACATTGAAACAAACAGATAAAGATACGCATCAGGATTATGATATTGATATAGCAAATAGCATAAAAGAGATGACTAAATCTTTTGAAGATTGGGCAAATACCTATGCCTTGCGAGCGTCAAGGGATGGAAAGATTCAATATCTGGATGATATATATCAAAATAAATTTATAAACATAGACTCCAATCTTTTATCAATTATAAATGAAAGTGAGGATAAGCATACCTACAGAGTCACTCTAAAAATGCCGACCAATAACTCAGGTAAAGTAAAGGAGGGACAATTAGTTAACATAAAACTCAATAACTATCCTTACGAGGAATTTGGCGTATTACAAGGGAAAGTTAAAGCTATTTCAGAAGTGGTAAATGAAGACTATTATTTTGTAGAGGCCTCATTACCTAATGGATTAAAAACAACTTACAAAAAAGAGATTGAACCCAAAAATCTTATAGGTACAGCGGAAATAATTACGGATGATTTAAGATTAACAGAAAGGTTTTTACATCTATTGACGAAGAATTTTAAAAATTAAAATAATTCCTATATTATGGTAATATATCTATTAATTTACCTTCCTTTATTTTAAAAGTAAGGTGTTTATAGTAATCAAACTGAGTTGAATTATCTTTGTCAACAACACCTGGAGTCCAATCTTTTAGATATTTTGTTATAATAAAAAAAAGATTCTTCACAATCTCTCTGTCAAATAAATATGGTTGGTAGTTATCATCCGTTTCCATTATACTGAAGCGACCGATTTGCCCTTCACAATTCACAACAAACCTGATTCTTATGTATCCATCTTGATTTTTTGTTTCAGAAGAATACTTATATTGCTCTGCAAATATTTCTTTAATTTTTCTTAATCCGCCATTATACTTAGCTCCTAACTCATAATAAAAGTATTGTCCAATTGAAGATTCATAACAGGTTTGAAACGGGTTATCTAAATTTATAGATTTATTTTCATATCCAATAAATTCATAGGTTTTTGGTAGGATATTATTTACAAAATCTACAATTAGTTTGTCTTGTTCTAATGTTGTTATTTGTCCTTGGATTACAAAATAATCATTAAATATGGCTAGTATGGTCACATCACTTCTAGAAACTATTTTGTAATTATATGCTTCCGACTCACTATAAAGAATGGAATTATCTAATTTGTACTTCGTTAAAATATTGACTGTACTGTCTTTCTTGAATTGATATATTTTTTCCTTTATCAAGGATTCATTTTCATTTTTCTCTTTGATCAGCCAATTTTTATCCGTTAGATAATGAAAGTAGTTGATTGGTTTTACCTCTTTAGCTTTCTTAAAATAAAGAGTATCTGCATCTCTTTCAATAAGTAGTACAGAATCTCTTGTAAATACTTGAGAACTATCTGACAATTTTTGAGCCTGATTAAAAACAGAAATAATGATGGAATCATTATAATCATACAGATAGGGATTGGAAATTTTATACACCTTATTAGTAAATTGACCAATCCATATATTATTCTTATTTTGGGGTGGATATAAATCGCAAGAACAAAGATTAATGAATAAGACAATAAACCCTAATCTATAAAGGATTGATTTTCTTATAAGAGAAGACATTTGATTGATTAGAAAAATCATATTTCTACAATATTTGAGGATTAAATTCTACTATTTTTTGGCATGAGCTGTCTAAAAATGATGGTATATTTCTATTTCTTTATCTGTCAAACATAATTGCACTAAAATTTAGAACACTAATTACTATTTATCAGATCTGATGGAGTTTCTTAAATCTGTTAAATCCGAATAGTAAATTTGCCCGAGTACATCACGATAAGAATCTTGTTTGATAAAACCCTTATCGGCATAATCTATAGCATTGTTGATATGATTCAAAGCAACTACCTTATTACCTTCTTCTAAATAGATTTTAGATAAATAGTAGTAAGCATCAACGCATTGTTTGTAATATTTTAATGCCTTTTCAAATTGGATTTTTGCAGAATCTTTTTCTCCGGTTTCATTATAACAAATTCCTAAGTAAACAAACGTATAAACATCAGCCCATTCTTCCCCATTCTTATTTTCTGAAATAGATTTGTTGAAATATTTGATGGCTTCCTCAAAGTCGTTCTTTTGCCAATAAGCACTTCCAATAAGGAAATCCAAATCTTCTCCTCTGGCAGCAAGACTTGTAGCATTAGGATATAATTTCTTTAGGTCAAAAAAGTCTTTTAAGGCTCCGTCATAGTCATGCAGGTAATATAACTTCACAGCACCTCTCCAACCTAAGTGAGCTCCGGGGTCTAGCTCCACAGCCTTGTTCATGTATTCAAAATATTTGATATAATTTCCAATTTTTATTTCCCAAGTTGATTTTTCCCACCAAGTATTCGCATTGTTAGGATCTACATAAAGTACACTGTCATAATATATCTGCTGTATCTCACTTCCTTGTTGTTGGGACCCATATTTTTTTGCAAGAGCAAAGTAGTAATCAGGTGATTTCAAATTTTGTTTTGGTTGTGACTTGTTTAGACAAGAAACAAGGTAAAATGGGAGAAGTATATAAATAAAATTTTTCATTATCCTAATTAATCTGTTTGAATTTCTCATACGAAAAAACATGTGGTTGGTTTGAAAAATCGAACTTGTTAAATATATCTGGATTATCATTTATTATTTGCTCACATTTTTGATCTAACAAATCGTATATGTACTTTCCCTTCTCTGTAAATATACTTTGGAAGTCTATTTTTTCAATACCAGACCTAAATCGACTCGATTTTATTGCTAATCTAGCCATTAATTCCTCGTTTAACACATCATTTTCTAAATCGACATTTTTATATATTTCATATAATCCTTGAGTACCTGAACTTACTGTAAATACACCATGCAGTGCTCCGTAAATTGTTCTTGAGTCGTTATTGCCGATTAGTGCTCCAAGATTTGTATTCTCTGATACCTGAAGAAATTCACTTACATCAAATGTGACAGCATTAAATATATTATGCCCACATTGATGCAAAAGCTCTTCTAAGAAGTAATTAATATTTGAATGTTGATCTACGCTTAAAAAAATAGCACCGTGACACTGCTTAGTAACAAAACTTCTAATTTCCGAGTTTTCGTATAGAAATATTTTTTTCGTTGAGTCTATAATTAGTTGATAAAAGCTTGGAATATTTTTTCTAATGATTTCCAGAGCTTTTTCTATACTTTCCTTGTTATTATTTACTAAATCCTTATGCTCAGTTTGTGAAAAATTATCACCAGATTCTACCCATGAAGTTTGCATGAGTTTATCAAAATATGGATTATTGTATATACATAACTCTATTTGATGTTTTTCTATGTTATTGATAGGCTCATATACATACGAAATGACTGAATTTAAATCGGTTTTCAAAAATAATTGGCGATTGCTTTTATCAAAAGCAAAAACCGAAGTTCTTTCTACATTTGATAAATATCCAAAATTTGGTAAATATATAATGCCATTTTTGTCACTAATAACATTTAATGTAGATGTGTCAGGAAGAAATGAATATAATATTTGTTCAAGGGTCATATTTAATCCATCGCTTCCTAAAGTAAAATAAGAATACAAAAGCGGATCTAAATAGATTTGGTCGTTATAAAAGTCTATTTTTTCAAAAATGGATTGGTCATTTTTATATAGAAGTCTTTTTATTGCATCAACAAGACTTGTTTGTCCCTCATAAAAGAGTTTTGATATAATCTCTAAATCCATCTTTTAAATTTAAATTATGATTAGATGACTAAATTATATAATAATTTGTTAAATCAAAAAATATTTTTAAATTGCCAATGTTTAACAACTTAAAAAATATAGTAATTATGAAAAAATTATCATTAGAAGAATTTAAAAATTCATTTGTTGATGAGAGTTCAAACGAGCTTGAAAAATTAACAGGTGGTATTTTAGGTGACTGCCATGATAAAATGCCTAGAAGAATATGGGATGCTAAAAATCAAGTGTGGATTTATACCTAATCAATTAAAAAATTCGAAAAATTTAGAAAAGAGGCTGTACACAACTCGTGAAAACAGCCTCTTTTTCTTTAACTCAGGCTATTTTCTGAAACAATTTCTGTAATGGTTCAATTACGGAAATTGTGAGACTTCTTCTTTTCAAGAGTTGTTTAAATAAATGCATCTTAGTTTTATAATATGAATTTAAAAAATGCCAACTGGTCTTTTTCAGGCGAGAATGCCAAAAAATTTGACAACCATATTCTAAAGTCCGTTCCATTATATAAGGAAGGACATGATCTAATTTGTCGATTATCCGACTTTTTCCTTTCCAATCAATCTATCTGTTATGAAATAGGATGCAGTACCGGAACTTTACTTGAAAGTCTGGCAGAACATAATAAAGCAAAGTCAATTAAAATAATCGGGATAGAAATAGAAGAAGATATGGTAAATTGTGCCAAAAGTAAGCTATCTTCTTATTCAAATGTTGATGTGCTCTGTGATGATATTCTCAACTTGGAATTGGAAAAATCTGATTTGATAATTTCTTATTACACTATTCAATTTATAAAACCGAGAGTAAGACAACTAATTTTTGATAAAATATACAATTCTCTTAATTGGGGAGGGGCTTTTTTACTTTTTGAAAAAGTAAGAGGTGCAGACGCACGCTTTCAGGATATATCGACAGCACTTTATACCGATTATAAACTGGAACAAGGATTTAGTAAAGAAGAAATTTTAGATAAAACGAGAAGTTTGAAAGGTATTTTAGAACCGTTTTCAACTCAAGGTAACTTAGACTTATTAGAAAGAGCCGGATTTACTGATATTACTACTATAATGAAGTATGTCTGTTTTGAAGGATTTTTAGCAATTAAATAACCAACATGAAAGATAATTTCACTCAAATTGATGACGTAAAAATTTACATAGATAATATACCGCCATACATAGCTGAAACATTTTATTTGCTTTATAACCATAATAAATTGATGGGAAATAAAATTTTTCAATTATCTAATTATGATGGAGATAGAAAGCAATTTATTAACAGACTGGTCGAAGGTTATCTGCATAATTATAATAATGTCAGAGAAATCTTAAATGCAATTATGCAAGAAATTTCTGTCACTCCTTTGTTGGATTTGAGAATTAATCCCAATGATAATCTGAATACAACATTAAAAGACTTTTGGTATTTAAGGAGGGATTGGTGCTATTATAAGGAAGGGGAGGAACAAATTAGTACGATAGTTAATTCTATAAAGGAAGTTATTTCTGAAAATGCTTATAAGAAGTCTTTATTCTTAGGTTGTGGAACCGGTAGGCTCTCGGTTGATCTTGCGGATTTGTTTGAAAAAGTTTATTCTTTAGATAAGTCGTATTCGATGATTTGGCATATCAAAGAGTTGATGAAAAGAGAGCAATACGAATTCTATCAACCAAGAAATAAGAATGTATTGACTTTGGACAATGTTGCTCAAAAGCATTCTGCCTATATAGATGAAGAACGAAAAAGAATAATTCAGTCCAAAGTTGACTTTTTTGTTGCTGATATTTTCAACTTACCTTTTGATGATAATGAAATAGATTGTGTCTTTTCAATTTATTTTACAGATGTCATAGCCTTAAAACTTTGGTTCGGCAAAATAGATCAGGTCTTAAAGAAGAAAGGATTGTTTATACATTTTGGTCCGTTGGATTATTTTTTTAGCGATGAAACGGAAATGTTTACCGCAGAAGAAATAAGGGCATATTTTGAAAAGAATAATTATACTACATTAATTGATTCTGTAGTGGAGACCCCTCATCTTGAGGATTCTAACTTTATGTCTCATCAAGTGTATAAAAACTGGTTTTTCGTTGCGGAAAAACAAAGTTGATTTTAATTTTAACAGATGAATAAACTGACAATCATTTTTTTATTCTACTGTATAGTGGTTGCAGGGCAGGAACAATCCTTTACATTGGAACAAGCGATAAACTATGCTTGGGAAAATAATCTAACTATCAAAGATCAGCAATTACAGGAGCAAATTTCCGCAAAAGAAGTAGAAAAAACACGTAGTAATTTACTTCCAACATTGGGAATTTCGGCAGGGCAGAACTTTGAATTTGGATCAGTCATTAATCCTGCAACCAACAGCCGAGAAACATTGGACATTCAATCTTCCAATATCGCTTTGAGTTCTAATGTGGATCTGTTTAACTGGCAGAATTTTGAAAGGATTAAAATTGCTAAACTTGAAAAGGAAAAAGTTCGATACAATATCAAGATTACCAAAAATGATATTCTGATTCAGGTAGTTCAAGCATTTTATCAGCTACAGTTTAGCAAAGAACAGTTAAAGCTGGTAGAATCCCAAATTGAAAATACAAAAACACATCTCTCAAGAATTGAAGAAGAAGTCGATTTAGGTAATAAATCGGAAAGCGATCTATTGGAAATGAAAGCCAATCTGACTTCCGATTATCAGAGAAAGACCAATGCGGAATCTGTCTGTCAGCAAGCCTATCTTTCTTTGCAGAATTTATTGAATAGGAAAGATTCAAGCAATTATTTGTTTGAAAATGAATTGTTGGTCTCACAACCGTCGGAAGAAATTCAAAACCTTTACGAAAACGGATTGTCCACAAGACCTGAAATCAAACTTGCTCAAAAAGATGAGGAAATAGCCCAGAAACAAATAGATGAGCAAAAGAGCTTATATTATCCAACCTTAAGTGCAGGTTATTCTCTTTCCTCCTTTTACACAGATTCGAGAGTCGGAGCGTTCAGTGACCAGATTGCAGATAATAGAAGCCATTTCATACGTTTATCGTTGAACATCCCAATATTCAATAAGCTACAAACAAAAAAATCAGTAGAACAGTCCAAAATAGAATTGGAACGTTCTCAACTCCAGATAAGACAGTATGAGCAGGAGTATTATAATTTACTGAGTGAAGCCTATCTGAAAACAAATAATTCATACAACCAATGGCAATCTTCAGAGACCAATCTCAATGCCCACCAACTCTCCTTTGAAAAGACCAATGATAAATTTGAGTTTGGGATGATTAACATTTATGAATACCTGACTGCGAAAAACAATCTTCTTCAGGTTGAGTCTGACAATCTCATTGCCAAATATACTTTTTATATGAATTCTGTATTGTTGAATTGGTATTCCGAAGGTCAAATAGATTAACACCTCAACTGTCTTTTTTATTAAACTCTGTTTAAAAATTTTTCAAGAGTAATTTTTCTATTCTCTTATGCGTCGAAATCAAAAAAATCCTTTAGAGAAATACCTACAAGATCACAAAATTTCGCTATAGTATAGATTGTCAACCCTCTTTTATTGCTTTTACTTTCCCAACGATTTAATATTTGTCTGTCAATTTCATATTTTTTAGCAAATTCAGATTGTGACAAGCCAGTATTAGTTCTTAGAAACTTAATCCTATCAGCAATTTTGTTTTTTAGCAATATATCTTTCTCGTTGAGCCCAGCCATAATGCAATTTTGTGAAAAAATCAAAACTTTCATGTAATCCAAATGGATTACATGAAAGTTTTAGTATATTTGCAATAATGTAAATGCAATTATTCTAATAAAATATTGAAGCAATTGCTTAGAATCTCGCATTAGAAAACTGGTAATTTTTATGTGTACGAGAAGATAAGTAAATTAGCTCACGACCGCGGCGTGGGCTCTCTTATCGTACACGGGCATACCAGTGCCTCTAATGCAGTAAGTTGAGTTCCACGCTTTTTCTATTGTACAAGATGTAGAGTTAGCGTTTTTATGTAGAGAATTTACCTTATTGATCAAAGCAGTTCTTCGAGCTATAATTGGCTAAAATACACTGCTTATGAAAAGAACAAACTCTTTGCCTCGAACAATGAATGATCTTCAATTGTACGAACTGTTGAAAAAAGGCAATCCAATCGCTCTGGAACATATTCATTTACGCTATAAAAGACTTCTTTTCTGGGTTGGAAGGCAAGTGCTTGAGGATGATTTTTTAGTGGAAACTATTCTTCAGGATACATTCCTCAAACTTTGGCTACACCGCGACACCATTGAAACGCCTAATCATATTCTTGGCTTTTTACGGTTTGTTATGAAAAGAGATTGTATATCGTATGTCACTGCTCCAAGGAATAAATTTCATCGATTAATTAATTCACTTGAACGTTTTGAGAATTATCAGGATTATCTTGTCGGTTACGATCCTTTGCAAGATAAGGAACATCTTCTCCGTCAGGAATCTGATCAAAGAAATTTTGACGAAGTTAATAAAGTCTTAAGCGTACTTGATCCCAAAAGAAAATACCTGATTGAACTTTGCCTTGAATATGGTTTTCAGTACAAATTAATTTCAGAAGCAATGGGAAGCAGTGTGACAGGTATAAGTAATGAGGTAAGCAGAGCCATAAATGATCTTCGGAAAATTCTTAATAGGAGTTCTTTTGAACAGCCAAAGCAGAGAACCTCCGAAAATGAAGAACAGCCAAGCAAACTAACCAGTCAACAACTCGAGATTATGAAGAGAAGATTTGAACAAAAATCCTCTTTCATGGTTATTGCACAAGAACTCAAACTTTCTGAAAAGGAAGTTCATCGGGATTTCCTCCATGCATATCAGTATTTACAGAAGGAGAACACATTTTCAAAATCTATTTGAAATGGAAAAATCTACGATTACACTTACCCGAAAAATTCAGCTGTTAATCGACGTTCCGTTCGATGAAAAAAAAGAAATGTGGGAGAGACTCTACCGTTATCAGAACCGCTGCTTTCGTGCAGCAAATTTTATTGTTTCCCATCTTTATGTTCAGGAAATGATCAAGGATTTCTTTTACTTCACAGAAGAAATTCAATACAAGCTGGCTGATGTAAACAAAAATGAAATGGGAATATTTACACGTTCGAAAACAAGCACCACTGCACGAATGGTTTGCGACCGATTTAAAGGTGAGATTCCCACTGACATTCTGGGAAGCTTGAATAATACTATTCAATCAACCTTTTCTAAAAATAAAGCCGATTATTGGCAGGGGGTAAAATCTTTGCAAAACTATAGAAGAGATATTCCCATTCCGCTTCCGGTTAGATGTATCAGCAAAATGAAGTATGATTCCCAAAAGAAAGCGTTTTGTTTCAATATGTTTGCTATTCCGGTTAAAACGTATTTAGGGAAAGACTTTTCTGATAAACGCCTGATAATGGAAAGACTTTTAAAGGGAGAAATAAAACTTTGCACATCCCAGATTCAGCTGAAATCGGGAAAAATTTATTGGCTTGCAGTTTTTGAGTTTGAAAAAGAAGAGCACTTGCTAAAACCCGAAATCATCGCAGAAGCTTCCCTTTCTCTGGAACATCCTATTGTAGTAAAAGCTAACAACGTACGTATTAATATTGGCTCGAAAGAGGAATTTTTATATCGCAGACTTGCGATTCAGGCAAAACAAAAGAGAATTCAGACTGGTATCACCTATTCTCGTTCCGGAAAAGGAGCGAAACGGAAACAAAAGGCATTGTATAAAACAGAAAATCTGGAAAGCCATTATGTAAGTCATAGACTTCATCTGTATAGCCGGAAGCTTATTGATTTTTGCATCCAGCAAAAAGCAGGCACGCTTATTCTTAAAAATCAGGAAGACAAGATAGGAATTGCAAAAGAACAGGAATTTGTGCTTCGCAACTGGAGTTATTATGAATTGCAGACCAAAATAAAATACAAAGCAGAAAAGGCAGGCATCGAATTGATCATTGGATAGCTTAAAAATAACGAGGGTGCTTGTAAACCCGCAGGGTGAGGTCATGAACACTCACTAAATACTTAAAAGTATATACAACGGCGTGGGCTCTTTTTTACGTCAAAAGCAGGTAGTGCTAATTCAATTAAATTGAACTTGTCAATATCCAATCTGACAGCTACAATCTTCTCCCTCTCTTTCTCTTCTTAATTGGAATATCTTCATCATTATAATTGAGATTTTCATTCCCAAATCGCAATAAAGATAAAAACCTGACACTATTTTCTGAATCCTTGAAAATTTCTTCAAATGCAGACACTGGAATATTATTTTCTTTGGATAATTTTTTACAGATTCCGGACATTTCTTTGATCATTTCCTGAGAGTCAGATAAATGCTTAAAATGTGGATTTCTAAAGCGTTCAAATTTAATTGTTCTTTCAAGGGCATTGATGACCATTTTCAGATATTTATCTTTTTGAACGGAATATATATTGCTGTTTGTCAATATGGAATTTGTTTTGTACTTGAGAAAAGATACTTCCTTTTTGAGTTCTTTATTTTGTACTTGAAGTTCAGTTATCTGTTTGGTTTTGGATTCTAATTCTGTCTTGTTTTTCAATAGTCTATGATTGTAGACCTTGAACGTTTTTTCGTAATTCTCAATAGTTTTATCGGTTTTGATATGCTTAAACCCTAAGAAGTCTGATTCCTTAACAATTAATTCTTCAAAATTTTTAGAATTGATTGCTGATTTCATTTCGTTATACTTTTCTTCCAGAGCCTTAAAATCTTCCTCTTTTTTCTGAATTTTAAATTCTATGGCTTCCAATCGTGATTTAGAGCCTGAGATTCCTCTTTCCATGCCCAAACATTCTGCTGCCAGATCCTGCATTTTAGAATAATGAAAAGATTGGTGCTTTAAGGTTTTTCCGGTCTTCAAATCCTGCCAGTCAGCAACCAAATGCGCATGATAATTAGGCTTCCATTCTTTGGTGTCTTTATCATAATGTCCTTCATCCTTATGAATGGCAATCTGAAATATTCTGATCATCAATTCATCTTCTAATCTTTTAGCGAGCTGATGAAGATCCTGCAAATTTGTATCTTCTTTAATTACAACTACCGCTTCACGTACCGGCATAGCATTTTTCTGTAATTTCCTTCCTGATTTTTCTTTACAATAAACTTCGATTTTCTGAATTCTGTCTGCAATTTTTTCCTCCATCCAGTATTCATTTTTTGGAGTAAGTTCTTTGCAGATGTAATCCAAAGTTTTCTTTCTGAAATTATGAGTTTCAGAATCAGATTTTGCAGCTTTGAAATTAATGGATGTTTTCATTATCACTGAAAATTTAGATTATACCATCAACTAAAAATATTTGCGTTTTACACGTTTTTATAAAGCTTCGCAGAACGCAGAAGAAACTTTGTTAGGAGGGACGACTTTCAAAGTTGCGAATGCGCTCCTAACTTCTGCGGGTAGTTTGGTAAAATATATAGTCCAAGTACTGTTTTTATAGCCGGAAGTATTTCCATTTTCCTATTTTATCTTCCACGTTTATGCCCTCGAAAATGTTTTTGTTTATCTTGTTCCTGCTGTTTTTTCTCACTATGTTGATTCTTGTTTTCATTTCTGATTCTGTGTAGCAGATATTCATTTAAATCCTTATGATCAGAATAAATTTTGGAACATTCTTTTGCTTGAGGGAAACTGCTTAAAAGTTCTATTTTACATTTTTCTCCAGATCGGTCATTATCCAAAAACAAATGGATTTTCGAATAATTTTTTAATTGTTCTTTGGTTTTGCTCAATAATGCAATTGAATTCATTACCAATAAATCTCCCTTGAAAAACCTCTTTATTTCAACAAAAGATAATGCATCTATAAATCCCTCAAAAACGACTACATTTTTGTTTTTTAATTGATTGTTCTGATTGAGATAGATCATAGAAATATCCTTTTTCAAAACAGCGCCTTTATAATATTGATTTCTAAGCTCCCATCCTCCGGACTCATTTTTAAATCCAATCGCATAGAGTTTTTTATCTCCGATTGTGAAATGGACTTCTTTGATCAAAGGGTAAACATTTGAAGAGAGTCCTCTTTCCTGAAGATATTTTATCAGATTTGGATTTTGCAATTCCTTAATTTCAGTAATTTGGTAATTCGTTTTGTCTGAACCTTGAGTATAATTTTGATTTTGCTGATGAAAAGAAGAAAAATACTGTTCTTTAACCCAGACTAATACTTCTTTGACTGAAGCATTCAGGTATTTCATCATAAAATCGGTATTGTTTCCTCCGATTCCTTCCGAGAACAGATACCAAAGGTTCTGACGTTTATCTAGTTTAAAAGATGCCTGAGATTCGTTGGAAAAAGGATTTAGATACCAGGCTTCTTTTTCGTTTTGTTTCGTTGGAAGGTGTCCGAGATTTTGGAGGACTTCTTCCAACGGTATATTGTTAAATTGTTTGCAGTTCATTTTTAATTTGTTTGTAGTTAATAAAATTTTAGGAGTTAATTAAAGTCCGGCTTTTGCAAACTTAAATTTTTGATGAATTGATGAGGGGACGCTGTATGTTTCTGTTTTACATTATTTTATAGACTCATCAAATGCTCATCATCTCATCAAATCCGAAGTTTTATTCTCATCAGTCTCTCATCAAAATTGAGGGGTTATAAATTTGATGAGGCTTTTGATGAAAAGTAAATAATTGATTTTCTTTTCATTAGCAGTTAATTCATCATTTCATCAAATTTTTGAAGAATGAAATTTCTTTCCAGTGTAAAGTATCGTCCTGTTTTGCTTTGCCCGTAAAAGCTTCCGCTATAATCAATATCGTATTTGGTGTAGGACAATGAATTTTTTTGTGGTTCTAACTTCCAGTTTTCTTTCAGGAGTTTTCTGACATCATTAACCGTCCAATAGTGATTCCTGAACATTTTTCCCAACATGCTGAAAACATCCTGCGGGATGAATTGTATTGCATCATCTTCGGTGCTTTCAAAGAATTCATATAAGAGTTCAATGATTTTAGATTCCAATTTATTATTGTTTTTCCAGACAAGTTTTTGTAAAGCCTTGGTTCTGATCTCAGAATGCGAAAACCACATTCGGGTTTGTTTTTGAGTATGGAAAGGTCTTTTAATCAAGTAGCTTAGGAAGTGGGGGATTTCTTTAATCAAATTATGCAGGAATTCTGTATTTTCAGTCTGAATTGGTTTTACTTTGATAATCCAGAAACGAATTTCGTTTTCATCAATCTGAATGAAATTATCTTCATTATTGGAACAAAGAATGAATTTTGCAAAGAAGTCGATTTCTTCTCTGTCTTTTCCTTTGGCTTCTACTTTATCTTTATTAGTGGTTGAAAGGTATTTTAACCGTTCCGTAATCTCTTTTTTATCAAAGAAGACTTCATCAATTGCTACTATAAGCATAGCTGCCCAATCGGCGTTAAACTGGCTGCTGAAAGAATCGCCTTTGATATAGGTCATATTCAGTCCGAAAATCTCTTTCAGCCATTTGATGAAAGTTGATTTTCCGGTCGCTCTTTCTTTTGAAACCAGACAGAGAATTGGTAGCATTTGAGTAGGAGATTCGAGCAAAATTTTCAGGTAGTCTAATCCTAGTTCCAATTGTTCTCCGAAGATATGTTTCATAAAACCGATAGAAAACGGAATTTCTTCTGTCCCTTTTCTTTTCTCATTTTTAACCTTATCAGGTAAATAAGGAATTTCGTTATAGATATTATAAAAACCATCAATGATTTGCTGATAATTCAGATGGCTTGGAATACAGCAGAAACCGTCATATTTAGGGACTTGTGAAACATAGGTTTTTCCATGATCGCTTACAATGGTTTCTCTATTCCATCGCACCAAAATAGAAATTTTGTCTCCGGAAATTAAAGGTTTTTCAATGGTTTTATAATAGGTTGTGCCTACTCTCAGGTATGGGATTTTTTCGCTCATTTCAAATGTTTTTTTTAGTTTGTATGATTAGTACGGAAGCCATACACAAAAACTAATTACTTGTAAACAGAAGTTGTAATTATTACCTTCTTCTGTTTTTTCCATATTCTAAAAGTTCTTTCTTGGAATAGTAATACCTCCCACTGAAGTTATAAAATGGTAAGTTTTTATTCTTTCTCCATTCAATAATGGTAGGAATGGAAACATGCAGGAATTTTGCTGCTTCAATTTGTGGAATGAGGTCTTCGGGTTGTTCTTCCTCTTTTTTAAGAGGCGATGAGAATTCGGTTGCTTTTTTAAGAATAATTTCAACCGCTTTTTCCAAATCTGATTTGGAATGGGAATACAATTGTACTGACATTTTAATTCTTTTTTATTGGTTTAACTGAAACCAAATTTCTAAGCATTAATGCCAATGGAAAAATTTACGGTGAATTAAGTAATTTTTACTAAATGTATATGTTTGAAAAAGAGATATTTATTTTAATGAATTAAATAACTTATTGTAACGAGCGTTTAGTGCTTTTTCTTCAATTTCTGATAATTTGAATTTAATGTTCCGGTGCGCTTGTTCAAAAGATGTGTTATTGACTTCTTCTTCATGTCCGGTTATCTTTAAAACGAGAAAGACTAAATCTTGAACATTGTATTTTACAAGTCCTTTACCGGATAAGTATGAAAAAAATCCTATCAGATGTTTAATATCTTTTGTTTCAAAACTTTTTATATATGGTGGTTCATAATATTTTCCATCGCCAAAAAAGTTCACAAAAGATATAAATTGAATTTTTAGTTCTTTTAGATGATTACTATTGTTGTATTTGAATTCCAAATATTTTTCAAAAAGGCTATAGATCTTTTTTGAATCGCCATTAAATTTTAATAAGTCTTTATATTGTTCCAGTGAATAGTCATTTCTTTCCTTTAAAACCACATCCAACTCTTCATCCAATAAATCAATTTTGTAGTGATAGCCTTGAATGTCATCGAAGTTTAAAAGTTTGATATTGAGAAGTAAATTAACAATTACTTGATAATCGGAATTTAAAAGTTTCAAATCATTTGTTCGTTTATCAATACGACTTAATACTTCCTTTAAATTTTTCAGAAATTTTCTATAAAAAAGATTACCAGTATAATGATCAGAAATGGAATGATTTAATTTAGAATCGTAATATTCGAATGTTAAGACATTTTCTATTTTTGATAGGACATTTCTATTTAGAAACTCTGCATAATCTTCCTTACCTAGCCCGTTTATTTCGGTTCTTTTTATTTTGTCAATTACTGCCTGAAAACTCTTTTTTCGGTATTGTTCAGACTGATTATTATAAAAACTTACTGCGGTACTATATTTATTAAATTCAAAATCATCTCTAAGATTGAACTTTCCATCTCTTATGTCTTTTAATATTCGATAAATCAAATAGGATGTTAACCCCAATAAAATCAGCCCATAATACCAGTACAGGGTGAAAACTGAAAAATAAACTCCAATAATCAAGTAAGAAATGATAATAGCTGAAGTTAAATATTTAAAAACAAAATAAGAGCTTAAGATTGTTTGTTGAACAAACCAAGTGGACTCATTTAAAAAGTAACTTCTAATGACGTAGGCAAAGAACTTATAGCAAACTGCCAAAGCTATCAGCACCAAAATAAGTGCATAGAAAATTAAATCAAAATTCCCTACCCCCATGCTTTGTCCATTTGTTCGTCCGTGAATGCTTCCGTTACTTTCATGTACTTGTCCAACACAGCATCTTTCTTAATATTAGCAATTTTCTTAATTGCCTTAGGTTCCATTCCTAACAATAAGGAGTTGGTAATGAATGTCTTTCTAGCTGTATGGCTGGTTATGAATTTATGTTTAGGCTGGGTTAGTGTCTTTTTCTTATTTCCGACATACCAATGGGTAGTGAATGGTTGATTAATTTCAGCAATTTCGCAACAATTTTTAATGTATTCATTGAATTTTTGAGAAGAAATTACAGGTAATGGCTCATAGATTGTTCCCTTATATTTTTCCAGGATAGCCTTTGCATATTTATTAAGTTTTATGGCATGGTTTTGTGTCTTTGTTTTTTGAATGGAAAGCACAATGTGGTCTTCTGAAATATTGGCTAAATGCAGTTTAGATAAGTCAGAAAATCGTAATCCGGTAAAACAGCCCATGCAATAGAAATCACGGACGTGAGATAATCGGTCTGTATCGAACTCCTTCTCATATAGCGTCATTAGTTCTTCAAATGTCAAATAAACAATGTCAATGTCATGTTCTGATGCTTTAAATTCTTCAAAATTTCGATTATTTGTATAATTTTTTTTAATTGCCCATCTAAAAAATGTTTTGAGTACAGAAATGATTTTCGCAAAATAATTATTTTTAATTTCCTTCTCAAAAAAGCAAAATCTTGAGAGTTCTTCAAAAAATTGACTATCTATAGATTCGAAGTCAATCTTGATATTTTTTTCATCTCTAAATAGTTTTAGAAAATTCATTACCGTTGTTTGAGCCTTTGTAGTATTGTATGATTTAGATAATTTTCCAACTTCAATAAATTCATCAAAGCATTTAAAAAAGTCAAATACTTCTACTGCGATTTCTTCTTTAGCTTCAAACTTTTCAAGAAACAGTTCTTTAGAAAATTTTATTTTGTTCAAAGTAAAATAAAGCGAAATTTTCCTAATCCTTTCTTCTACCTCAACTAATTTATCATTTATTTCCTGAAATCGATTATAAGATTCTTTTTTTGAATTGGGAACAACTCGGGTGCCATTCCAATATTTTTCTACTACGGATTCTCCTATATTTTTGCGCAAACGCTTTCCATCAGATCTTACAACTACCTGTATGGGAATTAATCCATTTACGTTTATTTTTTCCTTTCTTAATTCAAAACTTACTTTCATCAGAATTCAACTTGATTAAACAAAATTAAAGGGTGGCTAAAAAGGTGGTTAATTATAAATTTAAAGTAGCTAAATATAGCTTAATTTTATTTCTGTAATCTCTGCTAATATTCAAATATAGTGATTATTAGATGATTAAAATTGAATTAAGAATAGAAAATTATTAATGGGCTCCGGCCTCGGGTACTAAAAAGGACAAATGATCAAATTGATTGTTTGTCCTTTTTCTTTTTGGATGTAATTCATTGTTATTCAATTCTTTTCTAATTACGCCTTCTCGATAATACATACGGATTTGATTTATAATTGTATTTTTGAGTATGTTTGAAAATGAGTTTAGGCACGGATTGCAAATCCGCGCCATCGGAGAATTATTACTCCTATGTATCCGCTCAACTCATATATTAATATTAATGTAGGTATGGACAATAAAGCAGCGGCAGGCAATGATTTGATGGGAGCTAATTATCTTGTACCAGTTATTTCTCCTTTTAATAAAATTATTAATACTCTTAATTATGAGGATAGTAAAAGCAATTCAATTTGTGTGTTTTGGTTTATTTTTAATAGTTAGTTCTTGTCAAAAGAGACAAAATGAACAAATATGTAGAGAAAAATTTTTTGCAAGTTATTTTACATTGTCAACAATGCCTAGCTATTCATACGATAAATACAACAATATACCTTTAAATATGCCGGACTCTGCTAAAATATATATCAACTGTATGATTAGACTATCTCCCGATAATTATGAAAATTACATTTGGCAAGCTAAAACTTATTTCATATTAAAAGAATATGATTCATTAATTTACTCAATGAAGAATACCCCTACTCCAATAGACCATGATTTTAACTACGCTTTTGAATCTCTTACTGGAATTGGTTATGAAAAGATTGATATGGGAGATAGTGCAAATCTTCATTATAGAAAAGCATTAGATATTATTGAAAAAACTAAGGATAAAATTCCTATGGATTATGCTTTCACTAAATATTTGATTGAAAATAATAATGCGAATTTTAAAATTCAACTTGAAAAAGTCATTAAGGATTTCCAACAAAGAAATCCCAACGACTCTATGTATAATATTTACTTGCGTGAAGTACAAAAAATTCCATTTGAACAAGGAAGAGAATTTATAATAAGTGATATTGTTAAAAGATATGATAAGTTATTTTATCAAACCCCTAATTAGGGCGACTCCGATATACCGTCAATACCCATAACTATGAAAAGATTATTTATAACATTATCTTTAATACTCAATATCATTGCGTTAGTATTAGTGATATATAAAAACAATAATTTGAAAAATAAAGTTAATAATGACGAGATTAAAATGTATGAATATCAAAAAATCGTTAATTTTTTGTACATAAATAAAACAGACTCATTACAAAATTATTTCGGCAGAGACTACATTATTTCATACCCTAATGAAAGTATTATTATAATGAAGTCTAAAAATCAGTATATTGATTTTTATGGAATACAAATAGAAAAAAATAATAATAAGATTTATAATATCCTATATTTTAAACCATAGGGTAATGTCCCACATGGGGTAGTGTTCCACATTGGGACATTTACCAAAACTCAAAACATAAGAAACTCATTTTCAGTTAATTTGGTGGTAGTGTTCCACATTGGGACATTTGCCAAAAACCAAAACATAAAGAATTCATTTTCAGTATATTTCAGAAAATGATTTAGAGAAACAAAGCCAGCCTTCGGGTTGGTTTTGTCATTTATAATTGCTTAAATAGCTTTAAAATCGTAATTATCGAATCTAATGTATCAGATTGGGACATGGAAAAATTGAATTGTAAATATTGTGAAAACCACTGTGTTAAAAATGGTTTTCACTCCAATGGGTGACAGCGTTTCAAATGCAAGTCGTGTGGGAGAAGGCAATTGAGCAATTACAAATCCAATGCCTATCGTGTCGATCTTAACGTTGATATTATTTCTCTGACCAAAGAAGGTCTAGGCATCAGAAGTCTGTCTCGGTATTTGAAAGTCTCTACGACAACAATTATCAGAAGAATAATTGAAATAGCCCGAACAATTAAGAAGCCTATGGTTTCATTTGCAAAGCAATATAAAATGGATGAACTCTGTACTTTTATACAACGAAATTCACGACAAATTTGGATTTGTTATGCCATAGAGAATTTCAAAACAAATTGCAGATTTCAGAATTGGCTCTCGGTCAAACAAAACACTTAACGGAGTTATCCAAACATTGATTTTATCAGAGGCTAAGCAAATCTATACAGATGGACTTAAGAATTACAAAACATTAATTCCTAAAGAAATTCATAAAACAAATCGGTTTGAAACCAATCACATTGAGCGTATGAATTTAAATCTACGAACTCATTTGAAAAGACTCAACCGCAGAACCATTTGTTTTTCTAAAAGTTTAATTATCATGATTGATGTTCTGACAATCTATTTTTGGAGTGGAAATACCGATTTCTGAATCGGAAAAATATACTAAATCTTCAATGAAGTGGTTCGACATTGGTTCGGTTTGGGGTACAAAAGGAGCTTTTTTAAGCTCCTTTTTTTATGCAGCTGATCAGGCGGATTTCTACCTTACTCTATTTTTCTTCACATAACGTTTGGCTACATTATTCTCGATGGCTTTGATCATGTCGACGGCTATATCCTTTCCGGTCGCTCCTTCTATTCCTTCCAGTCCCGGAGAAGAATTCACTTCCAACAACAATGGTCCTTTTGCTGAACGGATCATGTCTACACCCGCCACATCCAGTCCCATGGCTTTTGCTGCTTGAATCGCCAATCTTTTTTCTTCTTTTGTGATTTTCACCACAGATCCCGTTCCACCCAAATGAATGTTGGCACGAAATTCCCCCGGAGGCGCTTCTCTTTGCATCGCGGCCACTACTTTACCGTTGATCACGAAACATCGCAAATCTTTCCCGTTTGCTTCCTTGATGAATTCTTGAACCAAAATATTGGCATTCAGACTTTTAAAAGCGTTGATAACCGATTCTGCTGCTTTTTTGGTTTCAGCGAGAACGACTCCTTTTCCTTGTGTTCCTTCCAAAAGTTTCACGATCAAAGGCGAACCGCCGACCATTTTGATCAAATCATTGGTGTCCAAAGGGGAATTGGCAAAACCCGTAATCGGTATGTCCAATCCATTGTTCAACAATAATTGTAAAGAATACAATTTGTCACGCGAATGCGTAATGGCCGAAGAATTATTCAAAGCATAAACACCCAAAGACTCAAATTGCCGTGTCAACGCACATCCATAATAGGTCATGCTCGGTCTGATTCTTGGAATCACCGCATGAAAATCATTTAAAATACGACCTCCGCGATAATGAACCTCAGGCGTTTTGGCGTCCAATTTTATATAACATTGGCTGATGTTAAAAAACTCAATATGATGCCCCAATTGCTCACCAGCTTCGATGATGCGTTGGTTGCTGTACAATTCAGGGTTACTGGCCAGCAAACCGATTCTTAACCCTTGGACATTCTCATCTCCTTTTGTATAAAACTTTTCTGCATCTTCTTTGGCCAATTGCCCAAACAAAAAACTACTCTCAGGGTCGACCATCATTTTTCCCATCATGGCTTCTCTTCCCAAAAGCATCCTATATCCCATAGAATCTCTGTCCGTAAGCGAAACCTCAATCTCCCAACTCTCCTCTCCTACTCTCAAAATCGTTTTGACGACGTACCGAGACTCTCTGTTCCCGGTCGAACTTTTGATGATGCGTTTATCCACAACAGGTGCTTCACAATGCACCACTCGTTTTCCGTCAAATTGTAAAGGATAAACATCAAAGGACACCCAACTTTCGCCATTTCTTTGAAATGGTTGGATGTTGACCGCATGCAAAGCCGAAGTTTTGGCACCGCTGTCTACACGTACTTTTATAGTCGGAAGCCCCAATCCGGGAAGAGAAACCCATTCTTCACTTCCAGCCACCATTTTGTCGTTCATATCAGTTTTAAATTTAATACGAATATAATTGAAGAATTAGAAAATAAGATTAACCCAATGAAATCTTTGTCAATTTTGTAACAATTTAGATTAGTTTTATACCAATTGTTCAGTTGATCGAATTATGAAGAAAATCCTTTTTGTCCCAATTTTTATTTGCTTTATCAGCCTTTCTGCGCAAGAAAAATGGAGTTTAGAAGCTTGTGTGAATCATGCTACAGAAAATAATTTGACGATTATCCAAAATCGGATCAATGAAGAAATTTCTGAAAATGATTTGCAATACGCCAACAACCAATGGCTTCCTACAGCAAACGGTTATTTTGACAACTCTTTGACGCTGGGAACCAATCATCCCAGCATCGACAAAGGTTATCAACAATATACCAATAGTCTCGGTATTAATTCGCAAATCACGATTTACAACGGTGGACTTTTAAATTTAAACAAAGAAAAAGCCAATTTGGTCGTGGATTCCTATCAGTTCCAAACCGAAACTGCTATCAATGATATTTCACTTTTGGTCATCAATTATTACCTCAACATCGTTTTGAACAGAGAATTATTGATGATTGCTGAAGGAAATTTAGCTGTTACAGAACAACAATTGGATCGCTCACAGAAATTATTTGACAACGGACGCATCGCCCGAGCTGATTTGGTTCAAGCGGAAGCCAATGTCGCCCAGGATAAAAAAACTGTTGCCGATGCAAAAATCGAAGTCGATCGCGCTTTATTTAACCTTTCCGTTTTATTGCAATTGCCTGATTACCGAGAATTTGACATCGAAACCGTCAACATTTCTGATGATATAAAGATGGGGCTTTATGATTTGAACCAAGTTTTGGCTACGGCGTACGCAGAGCAACCGGCTGTTAAAAAAGCAGAAGTAGATTTGGAAACCGCCGGAAAAGACATCGAAATTGCCAAAACCGGATTTTTACCAACGATCACAGGATCTTATAATTTCGGGACCAGTTATGCCGATTATTTTAACAAAGGTTTGGTGGCAGATGCTTGGCTCAGCCAATGGCACGATAACCTGACAAACGTTTTTGGGGTTCAAGTCAACATTCCGATTTTTGAAAAATTCAACAACAAACTCAACGTTCAAAAAGCCCAAATCAGTGAATCACTTGCGCAAAATAATTTGGAACAACAAAAACAAACCATCAGAGAAAATGTACAAGAAGCATATTTCAATGCCAATGCTTCTTCCATCGCTTTTGAAACCGCCAAAGAAAGCGTAAGATCATCTGAAATTTCGGCTGATTTTGCGCAGCGAAGCTTTGATGCCGGCGTGTTGAATATTTATGATCTGAACATCGCCAGAAATAATTTGGTGGTAGCGCAATCTCAAATGGCTCAAGCCAAATACAATTTCATTTTCCGCATGAAAGTGCTTGATTTCTATGCCGGAATTCCATTGACGGAAGGTTTGTAATAAGCCGTTTATTTCGATTAACTTTGCAATAAATTCAAAACAAATGACAATCCTTCATTTGGAAACTTCCACCAAAAACTGTTCGGTATCCATTTCCCGAAACAGCGAATTGCTTTGCCTTTGTGAGGAATATGACAACAACTACGGACATGCTGAAAAGTTGCACCAGTTTGTGAATTGGGCTCTGGAAGGTGCAGAAATTTCATTAAACGAAATAGATGCGGTTTGTGTATCCAGAGGACCTGGAAGTTATACCGGATTGCGAATAGGCGTTTCGGCGGCAAAGGGATTTTGTTTTGGACTGAACATTCCTTTGCTTTCATTAAATTCGTTGGAAATTCTGGCACAAAGTCAAATTGACAAAGGTTTTGATTTAATCATCCCGATGATCGATGCGCGGCGTATGGAAGTTTATACGGCTAAATTTGATGGAAGTGGAAATCAAATTTCTCAAATCGAAGCCAAAATCCTAGATGAAAGTTCTTTTCGAGAATGGGCTGATAAAAAAATTGTTTTCATAGGTGATGGCGTTGAAAAGAGCAAAGAAATTTTGAATTTACCGAATGCTTCCTTCATCGAAGGCATTCATCCTTCTGCAAAAAATATGATTCGAATAGCCGAAAATAAATTCGCCCAAAAAACATTTGAAGACGTAGCTTACTTTGAACCTTTTTATTTGAAGGAATTTGTGGCTGGACCTAAAAAACTTTAAACTCCAAACCTGAAACATTCAACAAAGAATCCCTAATTTTAACCGCACACAAAAAAACAAACCATATGGAATTACCTTGGGTAGAACCCTATAAAATCAAAATGACTGAAGATATTTACATTTCAACGCGCGAAGAACGTGAGAAATGGATCGAAGAAGCCGGTTATAATTTGTTTAACCTGACGAGTGATAAAGTTTTTGTAGATCTACTTACCGATAGTGGAACGGGCGCAATGTCCGATAGACAATGGGCTGAAATGATGGTAGGAGACGAAAGTTATGCCGGTTCACAGTCCTTTTTGAAACTTAAAAAAGTGGTGAATGAAATATTGGGATTGCCCCATGTTTTACCAACGCATCAAGGACGTGCGGCGGAAAATGTTTTGTTCAGTGTTTTGGTGAAAGAAGGAATGGTTGTTCCGGGAAATTCTCATTTTGACACGACCAAAGGGCATATTGAATTCAGAAAAGCACATGCGGTGGATTGTACGATCGACGAAGCTTTTGACATCCATGATTTGCATCCATTTAAAGGAAATATCGATTTGAATAAATTGGAAGAGGTTTATAAATCGCATCCGAAAGAGCATATTCCTTTCTGTTTGGTCACCGTTACTTGTAATACTTCTGGCGGGCAACCGGTTTCTATGGAAAACATCAAAGCGGTGAAGGCTTTGTCAGATCAATACGGAATTCCGGTTTATTTCGATGCGGCGCGTTTTGCAGAAAACGCTTATTTCATTAAAGAAAGAGAAGCCGGCTATCAAAACAAAACCATCAAAGAAATCGTGAAGGAAATGTTTTCTTATGGAGAAGGATTTACGATGTCTGCAAAAAAAGACGGATTGGTAAATATCGGAGGATTGCTTTGTCTGCGTGATGAAAGTCTTTACAGAACTTGTGGAAATTTCGGGATCATTTACGAAGGTTATTTGACTTATGGCGGATTGGCGGGACGCGATTTGGGAGCGCTGGCGCAAGGATTGATGGAATCTACGGAACATCCTTATCTAAAAGCGCGTATCAGTCAAGTGGAATATTTGGGCAATAAATTGATCGAATTTGGCATTCCGGTTCAGAAGCCCATAGGTGGTCATGCAGTTTTTGTGGATGCTTTGAGTTTTTTACCCAATGTACCTCGCGAACAATATACAGCCCAAACTTTGGGAATCGAATTGTACAAAGAAGCCGGTGTACGGGGTGTAGAAATCGGAACTTTATTGGCTGACCGAGATCCTGAAACCCGATTGGATCGTTTTCCTAAATTGGAACTTCTTCGATTGGCGATTCCGAGAAAAACCTATTCGTACAACCACATGGATTACATCGCTGTTGCGCTGAAAAATATTTACGATAGAAGAAATGATATCACTTCCGGATATGAAATCGTATGGGAATCTCCGATTTTGAGACATTTTACAGTGGAATTGAAGAAAAAATAACCCTAACCCTCTCCGATGGAGAGGGTATTTTTTTAAGTCAATGGAAATAAATTTTCAGTTAATCACTAATTCCTTTTTACTATTCTCTTAATTCCTATCTTTGTAAAAGATGATCGTAACAGACTACATCAGTAAAGACTTTATTCCACCCAAACTCAACCAAACCGTTGGGCATGGTTTGGAATTGATGAGAGAATTTGGGTTAACGCATGTTCCGGTTTTCGAAGGATTGGGTTTTGTGGGCATGCTTTCAAGAGAGACTCTGGAAGATTCTGAAGTTGAAATAAAACTTTCCGAATTAAAAGATTTCGCCGAATTCTTTTATATGACAGAAACCGGTTCTTTACTAGATGCAGTTCAAAACTTTCACAATCATACTGCCAATGTTTTGGTGGTATTGAACACAGAACTTCAATATTTGGGTCTTTTGATGATGGAAGATGTGATCTCAGGATTGTCAACATTGCCTTTTATTTTTGAACCCGGCGCAATTATGATCGTAGAGGTTTCGCAGAAACAATTTTCCATCAGCGAAATAGCAAAAATTGCGGAAAGCAATAACGCAAGAATCATAGGACTTTTCATCACTGGCTATCAGGAAGATAAAATCCAAATTGCGATCAAATTGATTTCTGATAATTTGGTTTCGGTAAGTGAAACTTTTGAACGATTTAATTATTCGGTTTTATATAAGTTCTTCAATGATGAAAAAGAGGATTTGATGAAAGACCGATTTGATATGTTGATGAAATATTTAGATATTTAATTTCAATTGATGAAAGTAGCGATTTATGGCTTGAAGGCTTCGGTAGAGCAGAAAAACTCATTTTCAGCATTTTTCGCTGAACTTCACCGTAGAAACATCAGTTATACTGTCGAAAAAGAATTCCAAAAAATACTGAAAGAAGAACTTTCCATCCATTTGGATTCAGAGACATTTTCCTCTTATGAAGATTTACAAAAATCTGTCGAATTGTTTTTCACATTTGGCGGTGACGGAACCATCTTAAGTGCTGCGACCATTATACAAGACAAAAACATTCCGGTGGTAGGTGTAAATACCGGGAGGTTGGGATTTTTGGCCACGATCAATTTGGAATTTTTATTGGAAAGCCTAGAAAACATATTTTCAGGCAATTACAAAATCAGCAGTCGTTCGCTGATAGAAGTCCATTCTGAAGATACTGAAATCGAATTTCCATTTGCATTAAATGAAATTACGGTCACGCGAAGAGAAACGACCAGTATGATCACGGTAGACGCTTATGTCAATGGGGAATTTCTAAATTCTTATTGGGCAGATGGTTTGATCATTTCAACTCCGACGGGCTCAACCGGATATTCCTTAAGTTGTGGTGGCCCAATCGTTCATCCGGAGAACAATACGTTTATCATCACAGCAATAGCACCGCACAACCTGAATGTTCGGCCGTACATGATTTCAGACCATTCGATTTTAGATTTAAAAATTCACAGTCGAGTTGGCGAATATTTCTTATCGCTAGATGCGCGGAACAAGCCATTGTCTACAGATGTGAAATTACAGTTAAAAAAAGCGAAATTTAAAATAAAAATTGTGGAGCCTAACGACAAAACCTATTTGATGACATTGCGGGAAAAGATGTTTTGGGGCTCAGACAGAAGAAATTAAAATTAGAATTTTTTCATAATTTTTGTTAAAGCATATAGCTGCCGAGCATATTTGATTATATTTGTCGCTTATTAGAAAAAATGTGCAACAAATTTGTTATTTTTCCGTTCAATTTTTGCACATCTATTCTTAATTAAAATATGAAGAATCTACTTATTTTAACACTCGGGCTATTTTTTTCTTTGTCAATTGCACAGAGACATGAAATCGGAATATTTGCAGGAGGAGCAAATGTGATCGGAGACATTGGTAAATCCAATTATATCAATCCCATGCCGGTTTCATATGGTTCAGAATCTTTAGCCGACAGAATTCCTTTTGCAGTAGGAGCGTTATACCGTTTTAATTTCAACCCTTATATGGGTGTGCGCTTTAATGGAATCTACAGCCGCGTAGTTGGGGCAGATGCCAGCGCTCCGGAACAATATAAAAAACAGCGAGATTACGCCTACAAAAACAATATAATCGAGGGTTCACTAGTGTTTGAATACAATTTCTTTGACATCAACGATGAGCATGGAAAGAAACATTCGCCCTATATTTTTGCAGGAGTAGGTGCATTTCTTTATGACAAAGCACTTTACACAGTAGAAAACACATTTGCCAGAGATGAAAACGGTGTGATTTTAGACCCACCAACTTTGGCAACTGATATCTCTACCAGAACAGAAAAAGAAACGAAATTTACCTTTCCTTTTGGAGCAGGTTACAAATACAAATACCGTCAATTTGTCGTATCTGCAGAAGTAGGATTCCGCTATACTTCAACGGACAATCTCGATCATAGTTTTGCAAGTACTGAAGATTTTACATTTAATTCAGAACCAGGACTAAATGAACAGGAAGTGACTGATTTAAATTCAAATATCATCAAATCCCGACAAGTTGGAAACATGTCCAATACTGACTGGTATGTCTTTACCGGACTTACACTAACCTACACATTTGGACGCCCTCCATGTTATTGTGATTAATCCTCTACATGAATCAAACCATTACAGATACTATTGATCTCCATAACTTACCTCAACATGTCGCCATCATTATGGATGGAAACGGACGTTGGGCGAAAAATCAAGGGTTGGAAAGAACTTTTGGTCATCAAAATGCGATCAAATCGGTGCGTTCGGCGATCGAAAGCTGTGGAGATTTAGGCATTCCCTATTTGACTTTATTTGCTTTTTCAACTGAAAACTGGAACCGTCCCAAACTGGAAGTTGCTTTTTTGATGAAATTGCTTTCCAAAACCATTGCATCTGAAATCCAAGAATTGCATGAAAAAGGAATCAGATTGATGGTCATTGGCGAAACCGAACCTTTGCCTGACTATGTAAAAAAACCATTGCAAAAAGCAATAGATCTAACCAAGGACAATAAAAAAGCAACTTTAAACATTGCTTTAAATTATGGTTCCCAAGCGGAAATTTTACGTGCAACCCAAAAAATTGCACAAAAAGTTCAAGATGGTGAACTCAGCCCAAATGACATCAACTTCAGTATTTTTGAAGAAAATTTATATACCTACAACATACCCCAAGTAGACTTGCTCATCCGCACCAGCGGAGAATTCAGAATCAGTAATTTCCTTTTGTGGCAAATTGCTTATGCTGAATTGTATTTTACGGACGTTTTATGGCCCGACTTCCGAAAAGAGCATTTCTTAGATGCCATTTCCAATTTTTCTAAAAGAGAAAGGCGATTTGGTAAAACTGGCGAACAGATCAAAACAGAGTAATAGAATTATGCGAAAAGAAGTGATTATGAGGAACTTATATGCAATCATCCTTTTGAGTTTGAGTGGAATATTGTATGCCCAGGAAGATTCCTTGACAGTAGAAAAAGATTCTATATTAACTGAAACCATGCCGGTACTTCCTACCGTGCCCAGTCAGGATATTTCACAGGCCGGATATACCAATCCGCAGACATATATGTTAGCCGATTTAGAGATCAGTGGAGAAAGTAAATTCACCAAAAACCAAATCATGCGTTTTACAGGTTTGCGTTTGGGTGAGAAACTGGAGATTCCAGGGACAAAAATCAACAATGCCTTAAAGAAACTATGGAAATCCAATCTTTTTTCTGATGTGGATCTATACGTTTCCAAAACCGAAAGTGATAAAATCTATCTACGTTTACATTTAGTAGGGCTTCCTGAGTTGGTCGAAGCCAAATTTAACGGCATCAAAAAAGGAAAAAGAGAAGATTTTACCAAAGAACATAAGTTGGATCCGGGTGTGAAAATCACCAGTAATTTGAAAAATCAAATCAGGAATTCCATCAAAGGTCATTATCTGGAAAAAGGATATCCTGAGGCCAAAGTAGATTTTATCGAAAAGAAAAAAGAAGAAGATGCCTCCAAAATTGATTTGGAAATCAATGTAGACAAAGGCGAAAGAGTTAGAATCAAAAGCATCGATTTTGAAGGAAACAATGAGCTTCGTGATGGTCAATTGAGAAGAAAAGCGATGAAAGGTACCAAGAAAAAATCCATCAATTTCTTCAAAAGTTCGAAATTCAATCCTACCAAATACCGCGAAGATTTAAAAAATGTCATCGAGGAATACAAATCCATCGGATTCCGTGATGCCAAAATCATCTCTGATACCGTGATTAAAGTTGACCCCAATAATATCGCCATCAAAATAGAAGTGGAAGAAGGAAAGCCTTACTATTTGGGTGATGTAACTTTTACCGGAAATTCCGTTTTCCCAACGGAGATTTTGGAAAGAAAATTTGCTTACCAAAAAGGAGATCGATATGATGCGGTTGGGATTCAGAAAAAAATCAGTGGATCTGAAAAAGATGATGATATTTCTACGATGTACATGGACCGCGGATATTTGTTCTCACAAATGATTCCGATAGAGAAAAACGTAAAAAATGACACCATCGATTTGGAAATCAAAATCATAGAAGGTGAACCTGCTTCTTATAACCGTGTTACATTTAGCGGAAACGATGTGACTTATGACCATGTTATCGCAAGAGAATTAAGAACAAAACCGGGTGATTTATTTTCCAAAACCGAAATCAAAAGGACTTTATATGAATTGGCAGCTTTAGGCTATTTTGAGCCAACTCAAATCAATCCTGATATCCAGCCAGACCCAGAAACCAATTCTGTTAACTTAAATTGGGAGTTGGTACATAAAAGTTCCAGTCAAGTAGAACTACAAGGAGGTTATGGAGCCGGAACCTTTTTGGGTACACTCGGATTAACATTTGGGAATTTCTCGGTACGAAATCTCTTCAATAAAGACGCTTGGAAGCCAGTTCCTATGGGAGATGGACAGTCCTTGTCTCTAAGAGCACAAGCCGGACGTGGTTACCAAAACTTTAGTGTTTCCTTTACAGAACCATGGATCGGAGGAAAAAGACCTACTGCACTTTCTACCTCAGTTTATTATTCTCGATACAATTATCGTGATGTTTATGGTCAAGAAGCAGCGCTGAATATCATCGGTGCGACGGTAGGTTTAAGCAAATTATTGACCTGGCCGGACGACTGGTTCAGACTTTCACATTCTCTTTCTTATCAACGTTATAATTTTGACAATTATGCATTGACCGTAGGTGATTTGCAATATGAAAACGGATCTTCCAATAACTTTAATTACACTATAGGTTTGACCCGAAATTCTTCCGGACCAGATCCGATTTTCCCACAAAACGGATCGGACATGAGTGTTTCCTTGACCGTAACACCTCCTTATTCTTTATTGAATGGGAAAGATTATTCGACTTTGGAAGATGTAGAAAAATTTGAGTGGTTGGAATATTACAAAGTTAAAGCACGCGCTTATTGGTACAAAGAATTGGCCGGTAAAATGGTCTTAAAAATCGGAGGTGAATTTGGGTATTTAGGAAGTTACAACAGTGAAGTCGGAACCATTCCATTTGAGAGATTTTATTTAGGTGGAACAGGTTTGATGGGGAACCGATTTGATGGTCGTGAAATCGTGCCATTGCGTGGATACGATGATTCGACTCAGTCCGGAGGAACCGCAGACGACATCACACCGACCGGTGGTGGTAGTGTTTATGACAAATTTACTTTGGAATTGCGTTATCCGATCACGATGGGTCAACAAGCCAAAATCTTTGCACTCGGATTTGCTGAGGCCGGAAACACTTGGTTAGACACCAAAGATTTCAAACCATTTGAGTTAAAAAGGTCTGCGGGAGTAGGTGTCCGTATATTCATGTCAGCATTTGGGATGTTAGGATTTGACTTTGGATATGGATTTGATAACACCATGTACTCCAACGAACCGTCAGGATGGCAAACCCACTTTATTATTGGACAACAATTTTAAAAAACGTATTTTTGCCAAATCTGTTATGGCATAATTTTCGATAAAACGACAACACGATGAAAAATTTATTATTGACAATTTTAATTTTTGGAGCAACAGTTTCTTTGTCGGCGCAACGATTTGGATATGTGGACACGGATTATATTTTGGAAAATCTTCCATCTTATAATGATGCACAACAAATGCTGAAAACGCAAACTGAACAATGGAACAAAGAAATTCAAAATCGTCAGAACAATGCCAACAAAAGACAAGCTGATTTCTTGAATGAAAAAGTCCTTTTGACAGAAGATCAAATCAGAAAAGAACAAGAAGAAATAGACCGTGAATTTCGTGAGATCAAACAAATTCAAGAAAAAAGATATGGTCAAGATGGCGATTTGATCAAATTGAGAAAATCACTCGTAAAACCGATTCAGGATCAAATCTATGTTGCTGTTGATGAAGTTGCAAAAAAAAGAAACTATGGTTTCATTTTTGACAAAGGAAGTGATTTGATCATGGTATATACAGACCCAAAATTTGACATCAGCCGCGAAGTACTATTATTATTGAACCCAAATGCAGTTGAAAAGCCAAGCAAAGGAAACAGTTCAAATAGTTCAAACGGTAGGACAAGTAATTCGACTAAAAAATCAAATTCGTCTGGAAAAAGCACTTCCCGATCTGGAAGTTCAAAAAGCAATTCAAACAATTTAAAAAAATAAACACTTAAAATTAATAATAACTGAAATGAAAAATTTGAAATTATTTGTAGCATTTAGCTTTATATTATTGGGAAGCTTTGCAGTTTCTGCACAGGATTTCGGCGTAGTAAACGTAGAAGAAGTACTTTCCTCTTTCCCTGAAAAAACTTCTGCTGATGCGCAGTTAGATGCTTTGGTACAAAAGCACCAAGCTGAAATCAAAAAACAGCAAGATGCGCTTCTAGCAATCGAAACTGAAGTTCAGTCTAAAACAGAAGGAAAATCTCAAGCTGAGATTCAAGGAATGATGACAGAATTGGAAGCCAAACAAAAAGATTACATGACTAAGCAACAAGCATTGGTTACTTATCAGCAAGCTGCTGCAAAAGAATTGGGCGAAAAAGAAAACACATTATTAAAACCAATTGAAGACAAAGTAAAAGCTTCTATTAACAAAGTTGCTGCTGCAAAAGGTTTAAAATATGTAATGGAAAAATCCATCTTGCTTTATTCAAACGGAACCGATATCACTGCAGATGTGAAAAAAGATTTAGGAATTAAATAAATTCATTTTAATTCAAACTTAAAAAGCCGTTTTTGTATCTACAAAACGGCTTTTTCTTTTTAAATTCGAACTTTAAATCAAAAAATGAAGTTTAAAGAAACCATATTAAAAGGCTGTTTTGAGATAGAACCTCAACTTTTTGCTGATGAACGTGGATATTTCTACGAAAGTTACCACTTAAAAAAGTTTCAAGAAAACACCGGAATCGACATCCAATTTGTACAAGACAACGAGTCCAAATCCAAATATGGTGTCGTGCGTGGTCTTCATTTGCAAAGAGGAGAATTTGCACAAGCCAAACTCGTCCGTGTCCTTTCCGGAAAGATTTTGGACATAGCGGTGGACGTCAGAAAAGATTCACCTACTTATGGTCAATCCATTGCGGTTGAACTCAGCGATGAAAATAAAAAACAACTCTTCATCCCAACCGGATTCCTACATGGCTTCTCCGTTTTAAGCGATGAAGCGGTCGTTTATTATAAATGTGATGCTTTTTATAACAAAGCCTCAGAAGATGGTGTAAATCCTTTGGACATGGATTTACAAATCGATTGGCAAATTCCGAGTTCGGATATGCTTCTTTCGGAAAAAGACCGACATGCCAAATCATTTCGTGAACTAACGCCTGTATCTCTATGAAAAAGGTTTTGGTAACGGGTGCCAATGGTCAATTGGCAAAATGTCTTCAGGATGTTGTAACAGAAAATCCTACCTCTAACTATCAATTTCTATTTTTGGATCGAAGCCAATTGGATGTTTCCAGAAAAGAATTGGTCGAAACTTTTTTCTTTTCCAATCAAATCGATTTTTGTGTGAATTGTGCAGCTTATACGGCTGTGGATTTGGCAGAAAATGAAGCCGAATTGGCTTTTAAAGCCAATGCTGATGCGGTGAAATACTTGGCAGAAGAATGTGCCGAACAAGGTGCTACACTTTTCCATATTTCGACCGATTATGTCTTTGACGGAAAAAGCCGAGAACCTTATTTACCAGAAGATAAACCGAATCCGATTAACGTTTATGGCAAATCAAAATTGGAAGGAGAACGATGGGCACTAGAATTAAACCCCAGAACTTTTGTCATCAGGACTTCTTGGGTGTATTCGCCTTATGGCAAAAATTTTTATACAACCATGCTCCGATTGATGGCGGAAAAAGATGAACTCAACATCGTAGCCGATCAAATCGGAAAACCGACAGATGCACGTGATTTGGCGCAATACCTATATGACTTGATTGTATCGGAAAATCATAACTACGGCATCCATCATTTTTCAGGCCCTGACCAAATGTCTTGGTTTGAATTTGCACAAAAAATCGCCAAAGAAAACGGCTTCACCACCCAAATCAACCCAATTCCTACATCTGAATATCCGACACCGGCTAGAAGGCCGATGTGGAGTGTGCTGGGGGATTAGGCTATCAAAGGAATTCCCTCTTTTTTTTGATAATGATAATTCTGTTATATTTGCCCAACTTGTAATATTAATTAAGATGACTACAAATTCTCACCAAAACTCAGATTCTCAAGAAATAGATTTATCATATTTAACTAAAAAGTCTATCCATTTTATTGACCATTTAGGATATTCGATTTATAAATTTTTTAGATTTTTAACAAGAAACATCATCATAATTTCTATTTTAATTATTCTTGGAGCTATTTCAGGTTACTTTTTAGATAAAATCATGGAAAAAACCTATAAGCAAGAGATAATCGTAATTCCTAATTTTGGTAGTTTAAATTATTTGTATAGTGAGATTGAAAACAAGAAATTTGAAGAAGGTCCAATTTCTACTGTAGAGATCAAGCCGGTTGTTGATATATACCAATTCATAAATGATGGCAATAATAATTTGGAAATTGCCAAATATTTGAGTGAAAACAATATTGAATTAAAAAATTATGAAGAAGGTTCAAATGTTGAGAAATTATATAAATATCATTTAATTACATTAACTACAAAAGGCAAAGATTTGGATCGTAAAATCGTAAATGATTTTATTACCAACATCAATCAGGAAAAATATTACATAGAACGTCAGAAAGTTGAACAGAAAAACATAGAAAAAGAAATTGCAGAGATAGATTCTTCTGTTACTGAAGTGAATAGGATTTTACAAAAAATAAGTTCTCCATCTGTAAACAGCTCTGATATGAATATAGAGATGTATGCTGATTTAAATGATTTGATAACTGGTAAAAAAATATTAATAAGAGATTTAGGAAAATTAAATCTTCAAAAACTAGAACAAACTAAGGTCATTTATGATGCGGCTATTTTTCCAAATATTGAAGTAAATAAACTTCCTAAAACCATTTTATTACCAATTATTTTATTTGGAATTTTCCTATTTGTAGCTTTACTTAAGGTCCTTTTTATTAAATACAAGACGAAGGAATACCAAAAAGCATAAAACTAAAGATGCTTAAATAAATTCTCTATATGTCATAAATTCACCTGATTTGTCACTTCGTAAAATATATACAATATTATTTGCACTAGGGGTGTTTTTTATTCCTTTTAATGAATTTGAAGGAATGTCTTTTCTGGGTGAATATAGCGATGAGTCGGCAACTTATTTCTTTTTGATAGGATTTGTTTTTGTAATTATAGAAAGTGGCATAAAGGGAAAATTTAGTTTTCCATACAGAAACTCTTTGTCTATCCTATTAATTTGTTTTATTCTCTGGACGGTTTTATCAGCATTAATCAATTTCGAGACGATTTCTACCAGTTATTTCAAACACACTTCCGGGATAAGCAGATATATAAGACAGAGTATTTCCATGTTAATTTCTGCTGTAATCTTCACGATATTATTTTGGAATGTGATAAAGAACTACTCTGTCATGAATATATTTCTTTTCATTCGGAAAATTTTTCTCTTTAGTTTCATTTTTGTATCAGTATATGGTTTTATAGAAATAGCCATTGTTTTCTTTGGAATGAGTTTCCTAATTCCTGTATTAGAATCATTTGATATATTCCCTTTTGTTAACACCAGTTTAAGCATAGGAAGAAGACTTGGAATTTCATCAATTACATTTGAAATCCCTGCTTTGGGCACATATTTACTCACAATCCTGCCATGGATGGTTAGTTATATATTTACTGAAAAAAAGGTATATAAATATATCCCTTTAGGGGTCATCTTAGTTTTATTATTCTTTTCAGATTCTAGGTCGGCACTAATTATTATATCAGTGCAATTATTAGTACTATTATTCCTTTTCATATATGATATTAGGTTTAGAGCAGGCACGATCAGAATTTTAAAATATGGAGTAGTTTTGATCTTCCTCCTTACATTGTTTAAGTCTGAGCAAATAATTAATACCTTTTATGAAAAAACAGATCGCATAAATTTCTCCAAAAACCTAACAAAAAATGTATCAAACAAGTCAAGATTCGGCATGCAATACGCTGCTATACAGGTATTTAAAGAAAATCCAATCACCGGAGTAGGAATAGGGCAGCTAACCTATCATTCAAGAGATCATTACCCCTATTGGGCTACTGTAAATAATTATGAATATGATCTATTTTACAAAAATCAAAATCTCAAATCCTTTCCTCCAATCTATAATTTTCACATACGTGTAATAGCAGAATTAGGTCTAATTGGAATAATTATTTGGTTAAGCCTCTTATTCTTAACGATATACTACTCTCTCCTATACTGGAAATTTTCTTCTAATCAATATCGATTCATAGGTGTAATTTTACTACTTTCATTTATTGGACTATCAATAAATTGGTTACAAGTTGACCACTTTAAACAATATGGATTTTGGCTTTGTCTTATATTATTAATAAAATGTAGATTAGATTTCAGAAAAGATATTTCAAATCAAATCAAATGACACAAACTACAGAGTTAAAAATAACTGTTGTTATACCATGTTACAATGCATCTAAAACAATTAATAAGTGTATTGAATCCGTAATTAATCAAACCTACAAAGCAGACGAAATTATTCTTATCGATGATTGTTCTACAGATAATACTTGGGAAGTTTTAAAAGATATCCAAAAATATAATAATCATTTAATTGAAATAAAACTTACGAGTACCGGTAAAAATTCTGGGCCTTCAGTCGCAAGAAATATCGGTGTCAAAATGGCCAATACCAATTGGATTGCATTTTTAGACTCAGATGATTATTGGGATAAAACCAAATTAGAAAAACAAGTTGCTATTTTTCACAAGGAAAAAAATGTAAAATTGATTTCCTGCGCATATAAAAAAAAGAAACTGCCTGATTCAGTTCCTTATCAAGAAATTAACTTCAAACAAAGCTTTATTAAAAATTATTTTGAAACACCAACTGTATTTGCTGAGAAAAAAGTTCTTGAGGAATTTCCCTTTAATCCAGATCAGAAACATTCAGAAGATTATATGGTTTGGCTGAAAATAACTAAAAACTATAAAGCTATTTGCTTAAATGAAATATTAGCTTTTTGTGTATTGGATAAGAATCCTTATGGTGAATCTGGACTTTCTCAAAATATTTGGAAAATGGAAAAAGGAGAATTGAGCAATTTTAAAATACTATATAAAGATAAGGACATAAATTTTTGGGAATATCTGGCTTTTTCTTCTTTCTCTTTGCTGAAATTTTTCAGAAGATTTTTGATCGTAACCAAACGCAATTTATTTTGAAATTAAATCAAAAAAAGAATTCAATCTGAAAAATCCTCCCTATTTAAATTAATTTTATTATAACTCTTAACTTGAGTAACCATTGAAACAATTAAACAAAATATACAATTTCATATTTTCTCTTTTCTTTGCTGTGATTCCATTTACGGAACATTTTCAAGCAGCACCCAATATAATATTGGGAATACTACTTGCTTGCTTTCCATTTGTCGTTAAAAAAGAAGATTGGAAAAAGGAGAACAATAAAATTATCTTTTTATTTACAGGGTTGATTTTAATAATTTTAATCGGAATTCTTGTTTGGAATAGATGGGAAGATTTTTCATTTTTAACTAAAATAATTACAATTCCCGTTATTTTATTTCTTTCAATTCCTATTAAAAACAATATGCCTCCCCTATATGCATTTCTAATCGGCTCTACGAGTTTATTGTTACTTTCTGTTATAAAATTAGGACTTCACTATAATTCCTATCAAAACCTGAATCTGGATGTTGGCGCAAAAGTCAATGAATTACTGATGGGTGAAAGACCTTATTTGGGTTTCATCTATTTGGTTTCCTTTTGTGTATGTCTGTATTTGGTCAGATATCAACGAAAAAAAAGGATAAAAATCTTCCATTACTTATTGTGTCTCATTTTCTGCATATTCATTTTATTTATTTCCGCAAGGCTTTCAATTTTATCTCTACTCATCATAATAGGTGTTGCTGTTTTTTATGCCAAAAATAAAAAACGGACGCTTTTGATTTCTTTAGGAGGAATTGTTGTTATGGCTTTTGCGGGAGTTCTCAACCCTAATTTTATCAGTCGTTTAACAGCAGGATTTGAACAGGACAAACTCGAAATTCAGAAAATAATCTTACTGGAACCCAGATCCCATATTTGGCAGTGTTCAGCTAAAATTGTGAAATCTAATTCAGCAACTTGGATGGGCTTAGGTTTCAAAAACTCAATCAACCAACTTGAAGATTGTTACTTAACCCATGAAAACTTCTTAAATGAAGAACATCGAAAGTTTTTTGTGAAAAGTCGGTTTAATTCCCACAATCAATTTATAAATTTCTATTTAAGCAGTGGGATTTTTTCCTTAATCGTTTTTTTGATCATATTTGTCATGCTTTTCAAAAGCCAATATAAAAATTATGTTTCCTTTGCTTTGGTTTTAGCCTTGTTTTTATTTTGTATTTTTGAAAATGTTCTGAGCCGTCAGCTCGGAGCCATGATGTTTGGAGTCGTTCTATCTATTCTGAGTATGATTAAAACACCCTCTGACCAAGAATTATCTAGTTATTAAATTTAAACCCCGAATTTCTTTCATAACCATTTCGCATGGCGTTTACCCAAAATTCTTCTGACAATAAAATTGTCCGATGAATATCAAAAATAGGGCTTTTCGTTGACAGCTTACTCACCCAAAACCTTTTTTCAACGGGATTGGGCAAACGGTTTAAATATTGTTCATAAACTTGGTCCGTTTTTACTCCACTGATTTCTTTTCTTTCTTTTGCTGATCGATTAAGAGATAGTACTTTTTCAAAATAAACTTGTTGTTCCGATAAAAAAAGTTCTAAAAATGATTCCATTGAATTGGCAGACTCAAATTGCTTGCTCCAAAAATCCAATTCATCCTTTGAAGGTTCTTTCAAAAGCAATTTTTGAAAAACGGAAAAAACATAATTTTCAGAACCATTTTTCTTTTCTTCAATATTAAGTTTGACAACATCAGACACTGGTTTAGGTTCAATTTTATTTGAACCATTCCACTTGAAAATTCCATATTGAGACTGTTCAAACTCTTTATGTAAACCCTTAAGTGACGGCTCATCAAATAATTCGTAAATAAAAAAAGCTTTTATTTCCGGAATTAAATTTAAAGTCCGCATAAACGAATCCATCAAATAAGACTGATCATTGTTATCATCCTCTAAACTCCCATGAGTTCGATTGATTTCGGTTACCCAAATCGGTTTTTTGAATTGACTGTATAAATCCATTATAGCATCTGCAAAAATTTTTTCAGATCCATAAGAAAAGGAATACCATTGATAGCCGATGATATCGTAATCTATTTGATAATCTTCTAAAAGCTGATAATAACCGAAATATAGCCCATTAGAGCTGTTGATGATAGTTTTTGAATTTGGATTTACCTGTTTGATTCCACTTATCATCCCTTTAAAATAGGCAGCTACAATTTTAAATTTATCAACCTCATAATCTGATGGGTAAAGCCCTGTGCTATCATTTTTAAGCAAGCGGAGATCCTGTTCATTCCCTAAAGCATAAACATCGATATTTTGACCATATTTACTGACAAATCCTTTCATTTGCCTTTGACCTCTTAGAAAAGCCTCTTCTTCTGTTATTTGGTAATCATCAAAAAACAAATTAATAAGGATTACCGGCATTAATTCAATTTGATAGGATTGGGACTTTTTTAACAACTCCTCAAACTCATTTTCATACCATACAACATTTCCTTCTAAATCAAGTCGTACATCAAATCTATAATAACTTATCTGATGTTGTTGAAGAATTTGAAGTTGTTGATCTATACTTATTTTTAAATAATCTTTTGAGGTTACCGGATGACCATTTATGCCCCAAATAATGGGTTCATTAGGGTTTAAAATATTTGATTTTTCTTTCATCGAATTTTGGGAATACGGTAAAAGCCCCACACAATTGGTGAAAAAAAGCAAAATGAGGTTAAAAAAAAGAATTTTGATTTTTCGCATATAAAAAGTCTAAACTCCTATAAGTCTCCAAATTTATTTACCTTAGCCCGAATAAAAAAACTCTGGACAAGCATAAATTTATTTCTGTGAAAGTAAATGATCTATTTCAAGATAAATTTTTAATACTAATTGATCAATCGCTCGTTTCATTGTTAAGTTTTGGAGCCGTATTTTTGCTATCCAAATTGGCTTCGGTTTCAGTATTTGCTGATTTTGTACTGGTTTACAGCTATGCAAGTTTTGTATTTATCTTTATTTCCTATTTCATTTCTTCTCCAGTTTTAGTTTTTATCCCTAAAAAATGGAAATCCAATCTATTAATTTATATAATTTCATTACTTATTTTAGCCATAATTGGAACTTTTGCGATAAACTTTATTTGTCGCTATTTTATTAATATTCAGGTGAAAAATGTAAATTTATGGGCATTCTTAGGCCTCAGTTTGGGGATGATTGTAAACGACTTACTGAAAAAGACAATTTTCGCAAGTAAGGTCATTTGTTTTCATGCGAACGTTGTTTCATCCATTTTTTTAGTTGGGTCATTTTTCGCTTTAACTTTTTATTTTTCAAATGAATTATCCTTAAATCTTATTTTGACTTTATATTCCATCAGTTATTTAGGAGCCATCTGCATTACGGCATTTAGTCTTATTAAATGGGGAGGAGTTGTCAATCATCCAAAGCAGCCAAATAACAACAAAATCAAAACCTTTGCTAAAATTTTTAAAGAACATTACGTTTACTCTAAGTGGATTATAGCAGGAGGTATACTATTCTGGGTTTACAGCCAAGGTGTTTTTATATTGGGAGATGCATTGGGAGTAGACGAGTTGGGAACAGCTAAGGTGAGAAGCATTCAAAACTTATTAGGCTTATTTACCATTCTTCTCGCTGCTATGGAGAGTTATTATATTCCATTATTTTCGCAAAAAACTGAAAATCTCTCTGATACGGTTCATCAATTTTATAAAAATCTCAACATACCACTTATAGGTTTATTCTTCATTTCTCTACCATTGGTTTACGGAGTATATTATTTTGTGTATGAAGAAAAATATGGAAATGGTTTTTGGATCATATTTATTATATGGGTATCTCAAATTATTACTGTATATTCTAGGCCATTAGCTATGGCATTAAAAGCAAAAGAAATAACTTCGCCCTTATTTTATACACATCTATTTGCCTCATTGGCCTTAATCATAATAGGCTCTATGGCGATTATTTTTTTAGGAGATATCGGGTTAGCATTGGCCATTTTTATTTCTTTTTTAAGTTCAAATGCAATCTTAGTTTATTATTATAGGAAATTCATAAAAAATACTTAATCTACAAAAAAGGAAAAAGATTACAAGAAATGAAGAAAATCATATTTAACGGTTTTTATGGATACCAAAATACAGGAGACGATGCCTTTGTAGAAATATCTTCGTGGGGAAATCAATATTATTGGCATAATCAAAACCCGGCCCTTTTTACGGGAAATCCTTTACCGATTTCTTTAACACCTATAAAAAATGTTTATCCAACAAATAATACAAACAGACTTATTCAAAAACTCTCAGTTTTTAAAGAGTCTCTTTCGGCTGATTATTTCATCAATGCCGGCGGTTCCGTTTTCAGTAAAATCACTCCTCTCAGTGATATTATTTTTGCCGAAAAAGCGGGAATCTTGAATAAAAGTTTAAAACATGGTAGCATCGGAGTCTCTTTGGGACCATTTCAATCCGTAGAAGATGAAAAAAAAGTGATTGAATACCTGAAAAAGTCAAGTTTTCTTTCTTTAAGAGATTCAGAATCTTTTGAGTATGCAAAGTCACTTGATTTAAATTACGAACCCATACGGGCGTTCGATCTAGCTGCTTTGCTTTCCGAATGTTTTGGTGATATGGAAAAAATCACCTTAGAACCATTGGTTAAAAAGAAAACGATCGGTGTCAGTGTATGTAATTATGAGCGTTTTCACAATGGCGATTTAGAAAATGAAAATAGGAGAAATCAGTTTGTAAAAGATGTCTTGAAACTCCTCTCTGAAAATCCGGAAATTCATTTTAAATTCTTTATTTTCAATGGTAATAAAAAAATAGGCGATGAACAACTTACAAAAGAAATTATCTCGCAGCTGCCTCAACAAAATATTTCTGTTATTCCTTATATGAATAATGTAAAATCAGTATGGCAAGAAATTAAAAACTGTGACTTTATCATTTCTACACGATTACACGCTTCGGTTTTTGCATGTTACGCCAATGTGCCATTTGTTTTGATAGAGTACCATAGGAAATGTGCAGACTTTTTAATGGACATCGGATATGACGAGAACCGAAGAGTTTATGATGCTCAAAAACCGGCAGGAGAAGTTACGGATGGTATTCTGTCCATACTGGCAGGAAATTATCGTTATCCATCCAATATACAGGAAACCATTGAGCGGGCTCGTCTGAATTTTACTAAGATTCGTTTATGAGTCTAAAAAGATCAAAAGAAATATGAAAAATTGCATTGGATACTTTAAAGATTTAAACTTGATTGAAAATTCACTAAATTCAGAAAGGATAATATTTAGTAGATTTCCTTTATAAGAAACTGGTTATTTTATGAGCAAAAACGTTTTAGTTGTCGATTGGTTAGATTTATATGGAGGTGCTGAAAAAGTAATAACAGAAATTGACAAAATCTTTGATTTTGAAAAATATTATGCCTTAACAGATATAAGAAAAGAGGAAGAAAAACATAAATTCTTTAAAAACAATCCTAAAATCATTACTACTCAATTACAGTTTTTCGGTAAATACTTTAGGTACTTGCTACCGTTTTTTCCCTATTTTGTAAATCAAATTAGAATTGACAAAAATGCAGAAGTTATCATCAGTTCTTCGCATAATATTGCCAAAGGAGTAAATAAATCAAATTTTCATCAAAAACACATTTCTTATATCCAATCCCGAAATTTAAAATACATTTGGGATGAAGAACAATTGAAAATTTATTTTGGGAATTTTCGTTTTTTGATTCAGCCTTTCGTAAATTATTTAAGGGCTTACGATGTGAAAAGTGCACAAAAACCTGATGTATTAATCGCTAATTCTAATTTCCAAAAAGAATGGATTAAGAAACATTATAACCGTGATTCTATTGTCGTTTACCCTCCTGTAAATTTATCTTTGTTCCAGCTTTATCCTGAAAAAGAAAACTATTATGTAGCCGTTGGTCGTTTTGCCAAAATGAAACGATTTGATTTATTGATTAAAGCTTTTAATCAAATGCCAGAGAAAAAATTGATATTAATCGGCGATGGAGAGTTGATGCCTCAATTTAAATCCATGGCAAAAACCAATATTGAATTTCCCGGTTTTCTATCTTCTGATAAAGTATACGAATATGTGAAAAAGGCAAAAGCCTCTGTTTATGTAGGAATAGAAGATTTTGGAATTGCAGCAGTGGAATCTCAATCTGCCGGAACTCCCGTAATTGCTTATAAAGTCGGAGGAACTGGTGAAACAATTAAACATGGCGTAACCGGATATTTATACAACAAACAATCGATTGAAGAGATTACGAATGCTGTACGTACATTTGAAACGCTAAAGCTCCCCCCCCCCCACTATATTTCTGAAAAGGCAAATCAGTTCTCAACGGATGTATTTCGTAAGAAAATTATCGAAGCAATCGATTATTAATCTATAAAATACACCATTTTTAAAACACCATTTTTATGAAAAAAGCATTGGTACATGATTGGTATTATGTAAATGGAGGAGCCGAAAAAGTAATTCGTTCTATTAATTCTATGTGGGATGATTTTGAACATTATGCGCTTACTGATTTTTTAACAAATTCAGACAGGGACTATATTCTTAATGGAGCAAATGTTCACACAAGTTTTATTCAAAAACTTCCTACTGCAAAATCTAATCATCGAAAGTTCTTACAATTATTCCCATATGGAATTGAACAATTTGATCTATCAGAATTTGAATTGGTTATAAGCTCATCTTCGTCAATTGCTAAAGGTGTTTTGACTCATCAAGATCAATTACACATATGTTATTGTCATTCCCCTATGCGCTATGCTTGGGATTTGTACCACGATTATTTAAAATCAGCTAATCTCAACAAAGGATTAAAAGGAATTTATGCAAAATACGTGTTAAACAAAATACGTGCTTGGGACATCATCAGCTCAAACCGAGTAGATCATTTTGTAGCAAACTCAAATTATATTGCTGAAAGAATACACAAAGTATACAGAAGAGAATCAGAAGTAATATATCCTCCCGTTGACGTTTCATTTTTTGAATTCCAAAAAGAAAAAGATGAATTTTACTTTACCGCTTCTCGCATGGTTCCCTATAAAAACACCAAACAAATTGTTCAAGCATTTAATGAGATACCTAATAAAAAATTAGTTGTGGCAGGTGATGGTCCTGAATTGGAAAAAATAAAAAAAATTGCCAAACCCAATATTGAATTTGTAGGCTTTATTTCAAATGATGAACTAAAATCCTATTTAAAAAATGCGAAAGCATTTGTTTTCGCAGCACTCGAGGATTTTGGCATTGTTCCGGTTGAAGCCCAAGCTTGCGGAACTCCGGTAATCTGCCTTGGAAAAGGCGGAACAAAAGAAACGGTTATAAATGAAAAAACGGGGGTCCATTTTAAAAATCCGGTTTCAAATGAAATAAAAGAAGCAATTCTGTATTTTGAGTCATTGTCTTTTGACCCTGAGTTAATCAGAGAAAATGTCCTGAAATTTTCAAAAAATAATTTCGAGAAAAAGTTTAAATCATATGTAGAAAGAAAATATCAGGATTTTACTTAACAGTTAAATGAAATGCTTTTAATATCTTTGTCCTTAAGTGAAGGGCGAAAAGGTGAATATAATTTGTAATTCTTAAAAAATGTCAAAAAAAAGGTATTCTCCTTATTCTATTTTACTTTTAGCATTTATTGATCTAATATTTTTAATCGGACTCTTTTTCCTATTCCTTTTTATTCACGATTCAGGCTGGGAAAGATCTTTGCACGGTCTTTTAGTATTCGCAAAAGTTCATTATAAATCCTTAGTCCTTATCATCCTCTTTTGGCTTTTAGTCGCTGGACAAGTTGGATTATACAATAGGTTCCGGTTTTCTCGGTTTTTAGATATTTTGAGGAGAATTGTTTTCCAAATGGTCATATTTGCCATTATCCTTTTTGCTATTTCAGGAGGAAAAAAAGAGAGTTTATATACAAGTATAGAATCATTTTATTTCTTAAGCATCCTTTTTATTTACCTATTTTTCAGTAGATTACTCATTCAAAACATCTTAAAATACTATCGAAAAAAAGGCTTTAACCTCCGTAATGTCATCTTGCTCGGGTTCAATGACAATTCCCAAGGTTTGGAAGATTTACTTGTTAAAAAAGCCGAATTTGGATTAAAAATCAAAGACATCTTTGTCGTTAAAAATCCAAAGGAAAATCAAAGTTTATTGGATCTCAATTCTTTAAATCAATATTTGCAAACCCAGGAAATCGATTTTGCCTACATCTCGCTCGGCAACGGAATGGATGAAAAAATGGTCGGTAAAGTAACCGATATATTGGAAAACAAATACATCCCAATTGGCTTCATCCCAAGTTCTTCATTAGAGATCAAACAGAGTTTGGAAATCAATTACCTCGACAGTTTCCCTATTTTAACCTATAAAAAATATCCGCTCGACAACATCCTAAATCAATTCATCAAAAGAGTTTTTGACATTGCTTTTACATTTATTGTCTTTCTCTTCCTATTATCATGGTTATTGCCACTACTTTCCATCATGGTTTATTTTTCCCAAGGGAGTCCCATTCTTTTCAAACAAAAACGAAATGGCCTGAACGGAAAAGAATTCGATTGTTTGAAATTCCGCACCATGCGTGACGACAAAGACAACAATAAAAAACCAACCGAGCGAAATGACCCGCGTGTGACCAAACTTGGGAAAATCTTGAGAAAAACCAGCCTGGACGAACTCCCGCAATTCATCAATGTCCTAAAAGGTGAAATGTCCATCGTAGGGCCTCGACCGCATATGGTCTCTGAAAATGAAGTCTATGCTGAAATCATTAAGAAGTATTCATTACGTCACTATGTAAAACCCGGTATTACAGGATTGGCTCAGGTAAAAGGATATCGAGGAGCGGTGGATTCAGACAAAGACATGGAAATGCGTATCAGAACTGATATTTACTATGTCCGGAATTGGTCTTTCCTTTTGGATTTGTTTATCATTTATAAAACCGGAAAATTGATGATTTTCGGAGATAAAAACGCCATCTGACGAAACTTTCATCCATAAAAAATTCCTGCAAACCGTCATTTACGCTTCACAGGAATTCAAATTATATAAAAATAATTAGGTCGTTTATTAAGGCTTACCAGCCTTCGTAATCCTTCTCGTTGTCGTTTCCGAACTGTTTCAGTTTGACTAACCACCATCCCATCAACACCATTCCGACGATGAATAAAATCCAGTCAAAAGCATGTCCGATTGGCACCAAAGTGTTTTCAAAAAACCATCTGCATAAATTCGCAAACCCAAACCAAAAATCTGTAATTAATCCCATATCTTTGTTTCTATAAGTGAGGACAAAGTTATAAAAATGTTGGTAAAATTACTCTCTGGAAAGTCTTTTTTCGCTCAAATTATTCTTGGTATTCTTTTTATCCTTTTGTTTTTCATCAAAACACAAACCTTATCCTTTGATTGGCAATCCATTACGGGTATATTCTTGTTTTTTATTTCCATCTTCGTCAGCTTATTATTATATCAAAATTCACCCCTGATTAAACACCAGGGATTGGTCTTTTGGTATTTTCTGATTTGGATGCTTTGTTTTTCAGAAATTTCCCTCGATTTTAAACTATCCGCTGCTCTTTTGATGAGCACATTGCTTTTCTGGAGACTGATTGTAGCCGATCAAAGTCCGGAAAATACCAAATTTCTATTTGATGTCGGCATCCTTTTAAGCATTTCAGGCTTCTTTTTTCCACCTGGTTTTTTGCTCTTCGGATTCCTATTGTTCCTTTTCATATATATGCGGTCCGTAACTTTAAAAGGATTTATTTTATTTCTAATCGGCATCAGTTTACCGTTGATAGTCGGCGTCCAATTGCTGTATTTAATCGGCCAAATCGAATGGATAAATTCCTATCAATCTGCATTTTGCATGGATTTTTGGGATTTCCCCATTTGGGGTTTGATTCCCATCGGTTTGCTTATCATTTTGAGTTGGTTGGATCATTTAGCTCAATCTGCAACTCAAGACATCAACAAACGCCAGAAATATTTTCTGAATTTTCTTTATTTCACCAATTGGGTCATTATCTTGATTTTATTTGCCGGAGAAAATACTGATGCTTTGGCGTTTTTAGGTCTTCCACTCGCTATTTTCCTCACTAGATTTACCCAATACCAAAAATCCAATACGGTAAAAGAAGTTCTACTTTGGCTTTATTTAGCCACGATCTTAGGATTTTATTTTTGGGAGAATTTATTAGAAATCTACGAAGATTTATTGGGCAACGTCGCGTTCTAATTTTAGTTCTGCGCCATCAAAAACCGCATAAGTAAAGTGATTCACCCAATCACCTAAATTCATGTAAAAAGAATTTTCACCTACTTGAATTTCCATCGGCATATGCCGATGACCAAATACGAAATAGTCAAAATGTTCCTTTTCTAACTTTCTACGGGCATATTGCGCCAACCATTCCTTTTCTTCACCGAGGAATTTCACATCTTCGTCACCTGAAATCAATTTGTTTTTAAGCGACATATTGATGCCCAACCAAACGGCGAAATCAGGATGCAAAAGGTAAAAGAAAAACTGGGCAACTTTATTTCGGAACAACTTTTTCATGCGTTTATATCCTTTGTCTCCGGGTCCTAAACCATCTCCATGCGCGATGAAAAATTTGGTTTGATTAATTTGAAATTGCTTTCGGTCATGAAATACTTCCATTCCGATTTCTTTTTCCAAATAATCCCGCATCCATAAATCATGGTTGCCGGTAAAAAAATAAATTTTGATTCCGGAATCTGATAATTCTGCCAATTTCCCCAAAATCCGCACAAATCCACGCGGTACAACTTGTTTGTATTCAAACCAAAAATCAAATAAATCCCCGAGTAGAAATAATACCTGACAATCCGGCTTGATTTGGTTCAACCAATTGACAAATCTTAATTCTCTGATTCGGCTTTCTTCATCATTTGGCGCTCCCAAATGTTGGTCTGAAGCAAAATATACTTTTTTTCCTTCTTGAAGTTGGATATTTATCTGTTGTCCTCCGCCAGCCATTCAGCATAAGATGTTTCGGTTTCATGAAGCCGCATAGAGATCAACTCTATAGAAGCATCTAACTGAGGACGAATCAATTGCACCATATCCAAAAGCATGTTTTCACAAGAAGGTTGATACTCCGTAAATATCACTTTATGTCCTTCTGCCAACAAATGCTCTCCCAATTCTTTATGAGGTGAATTGATATTCAACAAAATGGTATGGTCAAATTGATCCACCACTTCCGCTCTCACTATTTTTTTGATGTCACCAAAATCGATGACCATCCCAAATTTTGGGTTGGTTGGATCCTGAATCGGTGTGCCTTTTACGGTCACATATAATTTGTAGGAATGACCATGGATATTTTTGCACTTTCCATTATACCCATACAATGCATGAGCAGTTTCAAAAGTAAAAGACTTGGTGACGCGAACTTTATTCATTAACTTAATTGTCAAAAACAATTACAAATTTAATGGAAATACTGGCAATAGGACGGTCTATTTTCGATTTATTTTTCCCGATACGATGTCTGAATTGTGATTCGGTCATTTCGCAGCGAAATCCACTTTGTGTTACTTGTGCTGCCGATTTGCCTTTAACACATTGGAATATGGACCAATATAATTTGGCTTTTGAGAAATTGAAACCCTTTTGTAAAATCCAATCTGCCCATAGTTTGTTGTTTTTCCGACATGAAAACGTCACCCAAAAACTCTTGCATCATCTCAAATACCTCAATCATCCTGAAATCGGATATTTATTGGCCGAAAAGACCATTTTTGATGTAGATTTAAAAAAATTCGATGGAATCATTCCGATTCCCATTCATCCGAAAAAATTAAAAAAACGAGGCTACAACCAAATCCTTCCCTACGCCATAACTTTGGCTGAACATTTTCAAATTCCTGTTCGAGAAGACATTTTGATTCGTGTAGAAAATAATCCTTCCCAAGTTTTCAAAAACCGTGAAAAACGCCTGAACTCTATCCAAAACGCATTTGGATTGACAAATCAAAATTTAGAAGGACATTTTATCATCATGGATGATGTGCTGACGACGGGTGCGACGATTTCGACTTGTGTCAACCTCATTCATGCTAAATTCCCAAAGGTAAAAATCAGCGTGATGACGATCGCTTGTGGGGTTTAAGGGTAACAAAAAAGCAACTAACTAAAAAGTTAATTGCTTTTAAATCAAGAGGTTCCGAGCGGATTCGAACCGCTGTATACGGTTTTGCAGACCGGTGCCTAGCCACTCGGCCACGGAACCCTTTTCCTTATTCAGGACTGCAAAGATATAAAATTCGGTTAAACTGAAAATTTCTTTTCGAGGATGATGCTCACTTTTTCAACATTTCCTCCAATCGGCGGATTCATTTTGGACAATTTCACCCTGGCAAAACGCACCATAAAAATCTCTTTTCCAATTCTTTGCAAAACCCTATCGGCTACTTTTTCCAATAATTTGGAGCGGATGGAAACTTCTTCTTTAACGATTCTGTTTAAATGAACATAATCTACCGTATCACCCAATTCGTCTGTTTCTGCAGATTTTGACAAATCGGCCTCGATTTCCAAATCCACTACATAATCTGAACCGATCAACGCTTCTTCATCCAAACAACCGTGATTAGAATAAATCCTGATGTTTTCTAATATGATTTTTCCCATATTCCAAAGTACAATGTATGAGGTACAAAGTAAACTGTATTTTTTGAAATATCGACTAATTTCTGTTTCGATAAATAAATTTGGAAGGATTTACATAACCGTCTATTTTCTCCGAATATCCCTTACCTAACGGCATCCCTATTTTTTCCCTGATTTCAAAATGCAGATGTGCTTTGTATTGACCATCAGCCGTTCCGATCGTTCCTATTTTTTGTCCTTTTTTAATTTCTTCATCCAATTGAACAAAAATTTCGTCAAAATGTGCATAAAGTGACTCCACTTGTTCGCCTGAAGGCAATGTATGAATGATCCGAACCACTTTTCCCCAACCTCCTTTTAAATCTTCAGCGAAACTCACTTTTCCGTTGGCGACAGCATAAACCGGATCACCTAAATCCGTATCTCCCCCACCATTTCCATTCCAGTCCTCACCCAAATGACCATTCTCTCCAAAATGTTGCGCATCATAATAACCTTCACCCTCCGGTTTTCCGACCGGAAAATCAAATCCATCTGTAATAAAATTTGATTTTAAATTTTCTGCCAACACATTTTGAACTTCTTCTTTTGAAGCCGATTCATTTTGACAAGCATTACAAAAAATCAGGATGATCAATAGCGCTAAACTTTTATTCATATACATCTAAACAAAAAAGTAGAAAGAATATTTCCTTCTACTTTTTACGCTTTACTTTCTATCTAATTATTTTGCAAACAATTCCGCTACTTTGTCCCAATTCACCACATTGAAAAATGCAGCGATATAGTCCGGACGTTTGTTTTGGTAGTTCAAATAATACGCATGTTCCCATACGTCTAATCCTAAAAGTGGCGTTCCCTGAACTTCAGCAACCGGCATCAAAGGATTGTCCTGATTTGGGGTTGAAGTAACAGCCAATTTTCCATCTTTTTTGACCAACCAAGCCCAACCCGATCCAAAACGTGTTGCAGCAGCTTTGGAGAATTCTTCTTTAAAGGCATCAAATGAACCAAAAGCAGTATCAATTGCTTCTGCCAATGCTCCAGTTGGTGCTCCTCCTCCATTTGGACTCATCACTTCCCAAAACAAATTGTGGTTGTAATATCCGCCGCCATTGTTACGAACGGCTGGATTTCCTACACCGTTTTTCAAGATTTCTTCAATGGAAGCGCCTTCAAGATCTGTTCCTTCAATCGCTTTGTTCAGATTGTCTGTATAACCTTTATGGTGTCTGTCGTGATGGATTTCCATCGTTCTTGCATCTATGTGAGGTTCCAACGCATCAAATGCATAGGGTAAATTTGGTAATTCAAATGCCATGATTTTGGTTTTTTAAATTGTTATTAAATATGTTCAATCCAAATATAAGGCTCATTTTCTCAAATAATGTGAAGATTAAATTAAAACTTCTGATTCGTCTATAAATTTTCTAAATTGCAGTTGAATTCATCATTATGACAAGATTTAGGAAAATTTTCACAAGAACTTTACAAATCATCGGCGGTTTGATCATTTTGGCAGTTGGTTTATTGTATCTGACCGGCAACCAACATGTCATCAAAGGCGTTCAATTGGTTTATTTTCAAGGGAAAAAAACAGCAAACATCGATGATTTCAAAGATTTTGATTACAACATAGTACTTTCCAAACAACCTCAGCCTTGGTTTGAACATGAATTCTACAATAAAATTCCACTAACAGATACGTTAACAACTGAATTGGAACGATTCAAATCCATCGGTTTTTTTGTGGCGAAAGATGGAAAAGCGCTCTGGGAATACTATTGGGACGGATATTCAGCAGAAAGCCACACCAATTCTTTTTCCATGGCGAAATCTGTCGTGACCATGTTGCTTGGAAAGGCAATAGAACAAGGGTATATCCAATCACTTGATCAATCGATTACCGACTTTTTACCTGAATTCAAAGACGATCAATTTGCGCAGAAATGTACGATCGGAGATTTATCTGCGATGACATCAGGATTTGATTGGATTGAAGACTATTACCATCCTTTTGACGATACGGCCAAAGCCTATTATGGCGACAACATCGAAAAACAAATGCTTGGAAAAGGCTTTAGTAAAGCACCGGGAAAACATTTTGATTATACTTCTGGAACGACGCAATTGCTCGGAATCGTTTTGGAGAGAGCTGTTGGCATCAGTATGTCACAATATCTACAAGAAGAATTCTGGCAACCGATGGGCATGGAACAAGATGCTTATTGGTCCAAAGACCGAAAAGACGGGATGGAAAAAGCCTATTGTTGTTTGAATTCCAATGTACGGGATTTCGCCAAATTTGGACAATTGCTGTTGCAAAAAGGCAACTGGAACGGCAGACAAATTCTCGATTCCGCTTTTGTAGAGAAAATGGTCACACCCAATTATAAAGCATTTAAAAAGAATGAACCGGCTCGATACGGCTATTCCATATGGACAGACTACGAACATCAACCCAATTTTTATGGTTTGATGGGACATTTGGGGCAACGTGTGATCGTCATTCCAAGTGAGAATTTGGTGATCGTACGATTGGGACACGAAAAAGACAAACGCAATTTGGGCAAAGGATTTCTGGACACAGACACCTATTATTTTGTAGACGAAGTCATGAAAATGCTCAAAGAAAACAACCTCTTAAACCAACAAACAGATGTTAAAAAAGATTCCCTCACAGAAAGTCCTATTTCTGGACATTGAAACAGTTCCGGAAGTTGGAAATTGGTCAGAACTTTCCGATGAATGGAAAGATTTATGGGCTAAAAAGATCGACAAACAATTGACTGAAGATGAAACCGCTGAAGAATTTTATGGAAAACGCGCCGGGATTCTGGCTGAATTTGGAAAAATCATCTGTATTTCATGCGGCATCATAGTAGAAAACGATAAAATTCACCTCAAAAGTTTTTATGGTGACAATGAAAGCCAGATTTTAAAAGATTTCAATGAATTGATCAACGGTAAATATTTTGATTCCAACGTTATTTTTTGTGCGCACAACGGAAAAGAATTCGATTTTCCTTATATGGCAAGGCGCATGATCATCAACGAAATAGAATTACCTCCAGCACTGGATTTACAAGGAAAAAAACCATGGGAAATTCCACATTTGGACACGATGGAATTGTGGAAATTTGGGGATTATAAACATTATACCTCGCTCAACTTATTGGCCGCCGTTCTCGGAATTCCTACACCCAAAGACGACATCGATGGCTCACAAGTCGCATCGGTTTATTATGACGACCATGATTTGGGAAGAATTAAAACTTATTGTGAAAAGGATGTTTTGACCGTTGCACAGATTTTCAGAAAGTTCAGAGGAGAAAATTTATTGGAAAGAAAATAGATTAATTTCTAATTTAGGTATTCTCTTCTTCTTCCTCAGTCAAATGTGTCAATGTCAATTCCGCTCGCTCAACTGAATTTCGGTACATTTTGATAATTTTCACTTGATAATCTTTCAAGTCCAAAACATCGCCTGCTTTTATTTCTTTATCAGGAAATTGTTCAGCCAACAATCCGGAAAGTGTGTCATAATGCTCGCTTTCCTCAAATCGATACGGCAAATATCTGTTGATATCAGAAAGATTACTATGTGCATCGACCGAGTAAACGCCTTCGCCCACATTTACGACAATTGGATCTTCGTTGTCATATTCGTCCTGAATTTCACCCACCAATTCCTCTAGGATATCTTCCATACTGACGATTCCGGTCAATTCACCGATTTCGTTAGTCACAATTGCTAACTGGATACGTTTTTTCTGGAATTGTTTCAACAAATTTTTAATCTTAGAACTCTCCGAAATAAATAAAGGCTTACGTAAAATCCCCGCAAAACTCGTCTCTTCTGGTTTGTCCAACGTTAATTTCACCAAATCTTTGGTATAGAGAATTCCTTTGATGTTGTCCAGTGATTCTTCATAAACCGGATACCTCGAATAACCTTCGTTGATCGCAAAATCTATCGCTTCTCTTACGCTCGTTCCCAATTCCACAGCTGAAACATTTTTACGCAAGGTCTGAATATTACTTACTCTTCTGTCATCAAATTCAAATACATTCTGAATTAAATCACGTTCTGTTTGTTCGATGGCGCCACCTTCCTGACTTTCCGAAATAATCATTTTCAATTCTTCTTCCGAATGAATTTCTGATCCATGGATCGCACGTATACCAAAAATTTTGAGAATAAAGTTGGCCAAACCATTCATCATCCAGATCACCGGCCCAAAAACCACATAAAAAATCCTTAACGGCCAAGCCACTGAAAAGGTCGTTTTTGCAGGAAACTGAATCGCCAAAGATTTGGGTGCCAATTCACCAAAAACGATATGCAACACCGTAATGACTGCAAAAGCACCCCAAACGGCGGTATTATTTGCAATGGTTACCCACTCTGGTCCAGTCCAACCAAAACCATCAAAAATTTTGACGATGACAGGCGCAATGGCGCCTTCGCCCACGAAACCTAGTCCAAGCGAAGCAAGTGTAATCCCCAGCTGAGTTGCTGCGAGGTAAGAATCCAAATTATTGACAATCATTTTGGCCATTTTAGCCACAACCGGACTCAAGTCCGTGCGAACATCAATCTGTGAAGTCCGAACTTTTACAATGGCGAATTCTGCAGCTACAAAAAAGCCGTTGAGTAAAACCAAAAAGATCGTAAGAATTAATTTCCAAATAGAAATATCATGTGAAACAAGTCCACCTCCGGGAACACCGGTGGCAAAAATAAAAGAAAGTAACGGGTCTGAGTCCATTTAAAAAATATTACAAGGCAAGATCCAATCTATTTGTTTTAAGGAACTTATAAACATTTGTTTACTTTTGACTCGAAAAATAATTTCGAAATAATTGTCAAAAACCTTTCAAGCAAAAATAAAATTTTTTCACTGATTTCCAAATACCTATATTTTGTTTTAATTTGTAAAAAATATTCCTTTTGAATCCAAATGTTCTCGACATACAAAATCTATCGCTCTCTTTTGGTGAGAATGAAATTTTAAAAAACATTTCATTTGCCGTACCGAAGGGAAAAATAATCGGTGTTGTAGGAGAATCCGGCTCAGGAAAATCCATCACTTCACTCGCAGTGATGGGGCTTTTACCCAAATCCGCCCAGATTTCGGATAAAAGCAAAATCTTATTCCAATCGGATTCTGAAACCATCGATTTATTGAAATTAAATTCAGAAGAAAAAAGAAAATTCAGGGGAAATGAAATCGGCATGATTTTTCAAGAACCGATGACTTCACTCAATCCGAGCATCCGTTGTGGAGAACAAGTGGAAGAAGCCATCCGATTGCATTTAAAATTGGATAAAAATTTGGCAAAAAAACGTGTCATAGAACTTTTTAACACGGTGCTTTTACCCAATCCCGAGAGGATGTACAGTGCTTATCCACACGAGCTTTCCGGCGGACAACGCCAAAGGGTGATGATCGCAATGGCGATTTCCTGCAACCCAAAAATCCTGATTGCAGATGAACCTACAACTGCGCTGGATGTTACGGTGCAACGTACGATTTTGGAGTTGATCAAAAAATTGCAAGTTGAAATCGGTTTGAGTTGCATATTCATTTCGCATGATTTGGGCGTTATTTCGGAAGTTTGCGATGAAGTCGTGGTGATGTACAAAGGTGAAATCGTAGAAAAAGGCAGTGTTCTGGAGATTTTTGAAAATCCAAAACAGAATTATACAAAAGGACTGATCGCTTGCCGACCGAGATTGGACGTCCGCTATCATGAATTACCGACCATTTCGGATTTCTTGAAAGATGAAAACCATCTATCTGAAATTTATTCGGAAAAAGAAAGAAAAGCTTTTCATGAAAAAATTTACAACCAAACCCCGATTCTTGAAGTAAAAAATCTTTCGAAATATTTTTATGCTAAACCTTCTCTTTTCGGCAAGGAGGAAATTTCGGTCAAAGCGGTTGATGATGTGAGTTTCAAAGTATTTCCGGGTGAAACTCTGGGACTAGTTGGTGAGTCCGGAAGTGGAAAAACGACATTGAGCCGCACGGTTTTATTGCTCGAAAAACCAACAGCCGGGGAGATTTTCTACCGTGGAAAGGACATCGTCAAATTGTCCAAAGCTGAAGTCAGAAAACTCAGAAAAGAAATTCAAATCATCTTTCAAGATCCTTATTCGAGTTTAAATCCGAGAATGAACATCGGCGAAATATTAATCACTCCGATGGTTGTTCATGGAATCGGAACGACTAAAAAAGAGCGTTTAGGAAAAGCGGCAGAACTATTGGTAAAAGTTGGATTAAATTCAAATGATTTAAAGAAATATCCGCACGAATTTTCCGGTGGGCAACGTCAGCGAATCGGCATCGCAAGAGCATTGGCGGTCAATCCAAAATTTATCATTTGTGATGAAAGCGTTTCGGCTTTGGATGTTTCGGTTCAGGCGCAGGTTTTGAATTTATTGAACGATTTGAAGGAAGAATTTGGATTGACTTATATTTTCATTTCGCATGATTTGGCAGTGGTAAAATACATGAGCGATCAACTTCTAGTGATGCAACATGGCGAACAAAAAGAATTGGGCGATGCTGATGAAATTTATGCCAATCCCAAAACCAATTATACGAAAGAATTGATAGAGGCGATACCCAAATTATGATGGAAGTTGGATGATAGGTGATGGAAGTTTTTCTAAATTCGCAGTATGAAAATCGGTTTATATTTTGGTTCGTTTAACCCGATTCACATCGGACATTTGGTGATTGCCAATCATTTGCAACAATTTTCTGATTTGGATCAAGTTTGGTTTGTGGTTTCGCCTCAAAATCCATTTAAGGAAAAAGCCAGTCTGGCCAATGATTATGACAGGCTTCATTTGGTGAATTTGGCGATTGAGAATTATCCTCATTTGATGGCTTCAAATATAGAATTTAACTTACCAATTCCTTCTTATACAATCGATACGCTTGTAGTTTTAAAGGAAAAACATCCGGAGCATGATTTTAGTTTGATTATGGGAATGGACAATTTGAAATCCTTTCATAAATGGAAAAATCATGAACAGATTTTGAAGAATTATTCGGTATATGTATATCCGAGAATCGGTTCTGAACCTGGGCAATGGGAAAATCATGAAAAGTTTCATTTTATAGATGCACCGATCATGGAAATTTCTTCCACTTTTATCCGACAAGCTTTAAAAGAAAAGAAAAACATACAACCGATGTTGCCTGATGAAGTTTGGGAATATTTGGATGGGAGTTCGATGTATAAATAAGCCGTACATTTATATTTTGAATTTCAGGTGAATTGAAAAAATCAGCCTTATATATAGCCTTTTTCTTTGTATCTCAATTGTTATCTATTCAGATAACACAAGGCCAAGAGCGCATCGATATTTTGTTCGACAGTTTGGCCATGATAAAAACGGATCAAAATTCGTTTGACATCAGCCTAAAAATCGCCGACGAATTAAAGTATTCCAATACTTCTCGCGCCATACAATACTTAGAACTCGCCCGAAAAAAAGCGGAAGAAATGGATCAAGAAGAGAATTGGAAAACCTTCTACAGAGAAGGTTCTTTGATCTATTATGATTTGGATGCTTTTGATGTCGCCATTGATTATTTGTTAAAAGAATTGGCTTATTATGAAAAAACGGATCATGAACGCAAGCTGGAAATAGAAAGTCAATTGGGAATCATTTATGCACGAATGAACAACCAAGAAAAAGCCTTGTTTTATTTTAACAATCTAAGGAAACGCTATGCGACAACTAAGCAATTTGATCAATTGGCTCGCATCGAGAACAACATTGGAAATCTATATTTGACAAGTGGAAAGACCGATTCGGCTTTGATTTTTTTCAATTATTCTTTAGGAAATTTAAAGAAAAGCCCCAATCCCAAATTGGAAATCTACCTTAACACCAATTTGGCGCGTAGTTATGATGAGTTAAACCAAGGCGAAATCGCCGAAACTTATTTAAATAATGCACTAAACCTCATCAATGATGCTACTGAACCAAATCTAGTTAGTTTTGTTTATCAAGCAACGGCCGATCATTATCTTCAAAACAAGGAATTTGAAAAGGCGATTCATTTTTCCAAATTGGCCGAAAAAGCGGAACCTGCGATCGGCGGATTTAGCCAAAGAGACATATTTAAAACGCTGTATCAAGCGTATTTGGGCAATGAAGATTATAAAAATGCAGGTCGGTATTTTCAAAAATATGATCAAGTGCGTGATAGTTTGAACATAGAAGAAAAGGCCGTCAACATCGAAAAGTTTAAAATCGGATATGATTATAAAATAAAAGAACAAGAAGCGGAAATTAAAAACAACCGCAAACAATTAAAATTTCTGGTTGCTATTTTTGGGTTAGCCATTTTATTATTGGTCTTGATTTTATTTATGATCCGATATAAAAACCGTTTGGTAAAAGCCAAATTGGAAAATGAATTAAAAGAAGTGAAAGAAAACGAGTTGAAATTGGCTTTGGAACTGAAAAATAAAGAATTGGCATCCAAAACTATCAAAGAAACAGAACAGTCTGAGTTGATCAATATCGTACGCAAAGACCTGAAAGAAATCCAATCGATGGCGATTCAGTCCGAAACCAAAAAGGCCTTAAATCAATTGGTCAATAAAATAAAGTCCAATTCTTCACAAAATAATTGGGAAGAATTTGATTTGAGATTTTCCCATGTTTACGATTCATTTTATGAAAAACTAAACCAATTTCATCCCAATTTAAGCGCTTATGACAAACGAATTTGCGCACTCATCAAACTCAATTTGTCAACCAAGGAAATCTCCAATATTTCCAAAACTTCTGTCAAATCTGTCGAAAATACCCGAACGAGATTGCGAAAAAAATTGGGTTTGACCAATCGAAAAATAGAATTAAGCAAATATTTAGACGAACTATAATGCTAATAATCAAATCATTTATTTTCAACTACTTAAAAACTTAAATGAGTGGTAAATGAGTGGTGGGAGAATTTGGAATGAGTGGTGTTTCATGGTGTAGATTTTTTGAATATCAGAATTGAATGGTGAATTTTGAGAAAAATTTATCAAACACATGAAAAAATTTACATTTCTAATTATTTTGATGGCATTTACATGTTATGGACAATGGACAGATGAGTATGGAGTGAACACCTTGGTCGCAGATGCACCTACTGGAGATATTCAATCCATCGGAACAAATGACGGAAAAACCTATGTTATTTTTTGGGATGAATCTGACGGATACGAATTAAGAGTTCAACTTTTGGACGTTGACGGCACCCAATTATTTGGAACAAATGGAATATTGGCCAACGATGTTGCCGATAATGGAACTTGGACGGCTATCCGATCCCAAGCTGTAGACGAAGCAGGAAATTTGTATATCGTTTTTACGGCGACCAATTCCAGTTCCGGTTATCTAAATAAGATTTCACCGGAAGGCGAACAAATATTTGGCGCAAGCGGAATTGAGTTTGCGGACGGATGGAATATGAACGTTTTGCCTTTAAGCGATGGTGGCGTTGTGGTTGGCTGGGAACCAGATAGTTATGGTCATTTGATGAAATACGATGCGACAGGAAACCCGGCTTGGGATACTGAAATTATCATTGACAAACCGGACGCTTCCAATCCCTTTACCGGAATTGGAGATATGGTCGCACTTTCCGACGGATCTTTTGTTCAAATGATCACCAACAGTGCAACGGCTTGGACCGTAGATGCCTATTTCTGGGCGCAGCGATATGATGGGGATGGAAATGCGGTGTGGGAAAATCCCGTTTCGGTATCCAATAAATTGATGAGAAGCAATCGTAGGTATTCAATTTCACAAGAAAATGATGTGGTATATTTTGGGTATTCGGGTGTAGAAAACAACCGATTTGATGCTTATTTACAACGGATAAATGCAGACGGAACATTACCATGGGGTGAAAACGGAATTGATTTCGGAACGGATGATAATTACTTCGAAATGGATATGAGCATCGCAAATGATCCAGAGTTGGATTATGTTTGGGCCATTTCAAATATCACCACGCCGGCACAGTCACAATATGGCGTTTCTGTACAAAGGTTCAACAAAGAAACCGGAGCCGTTGAGTTGGATATGTTTGGTCAAACGATTTTTCCGGTAGATCCGCAAAATTGGATTTATGTAGGTGAATTACAATTGGCCAATGACAAACCTTTGTTTTTATTTTCCAACAACATCAGTGATGGTGTAAATCCGATTCAATTGGGCGTTGTTCATTTGGATGAAAACGGAGAATTCGTTTGGGAAGAAGAATACCAAATGATCGCAACTAGCGCAGGTAACAAAGGTCGATTTGATTTTACCCAAAATGCGGAAGGACAAAGTGTGGCGGTTTGGACGGAAAACCGTGGCGGAACTTCCCAAGCTTTTGCGCAGAACTTTGTGGTAGAACCGGAAATGAACACAAATGATTTGGTGTCGAGCTCTGTTTCTGTATATCCCAATCCAACTTCCGGAATCCTGCATATTCAGTCCGATGCGCCAATTGAAAAAATTGAAATTTATAGTTTGACCGGCCAATTGCTGAAAAAAGAATACTCAACCTATGAACTGAACCTTTCTAACCTGAACAAAGGAGTTTACCTGATGAAAATTTCCCCGGAAAAGGGAACCTCTCTCACAAAAAAAATAATTCTCAAGTAAATTCGATTTGTTCAGAAACTTGTACCGGAAGTTAAGCTTCCGGTATTTTTTTATTTCATCAAAACTTTCTTGGCCAATACTTTTCCTTCCTTTGATTTGACTTTTATTATCAATACATTTTCAGGAGTGAAAACCCTTAATTCCTCTTGGTTTGAATTAAGATTTTGAACGCTTTTAATTAATTTTCCGGTCAAATCATACACTTCTATTTCAGCTAATTGAAATCCGTTCGATTGAATTAAAAAAGACCCTTTGTTTTTCTGATAAGCAACATTCCAGTTTGTCGTATTATTTTCTACATCTGATATACCTAAACCACAAGCTGCCAAAACGGCTTGCTCATCTAGACAATTTCCGGTGTTTCCTGAAATTTCACGTGGGTATTCTGTAGAATTCCAGCTTAAATATTCACAAATATTTGGGAAGTTGCAAGTTGATAAATTAGGATTATCATTGAATATTAATCCGATAGTTTCTCCTTCAGTAGAAATTACCATGTTCTGGATTCCTTCCAATGAGGTTAGTTGAGGGTTTTCGCTAATATATACATTGCCGCCTACATAATTTACGGAATTTAGTGAAGTAATATTTTCAAGGTTTTGGTTGTCTCCAATGATTATTCGAGAACCTATGTATTGCAGATTTTCCAATCCTCCTAATGTGGTCACATTAGTGCCTGCAATAAAGACTAATTCTCCAACCGAATTTAAACTACTTAAATTTGAGAATGAATACAAACTATCATTTTTACCAAAGTACAATCTTCCACTAATGGATTGTATATTGTCCAAGCCTTCCAAAGACTGTAAATTGTAATTGAAAGCAATTTGTAATTGTCCATTATTTAATTCTGAAATGTTCCCCAATTCACTTAAAGCTATTAATTGATTGTTATCTAATATGTTTAACCCACCAATTTCGATTAAATTATTTAAACCATTTAGGTTAGTTAATTGGGTTCCAAATATTCTAAGTTCCCCATCTACTGTAGTCATATTATTTAATCCGGAGATATCAGATATGTCATTGAAACCAGAATTAAATTCTCCAAATGTTAGAATTCCTGATATATTGGTACAATTGGGGTATGTGGAAACAAAATTATCTACATCAGCTTGAGACAGTAGCTGAACGTCTCCTTCAGGACATTGCGCATTTGATTTAGAAAATGTAAAAGAAAATAAAAGGGTTAAAAAGAATAAATTAAGTCTCATAGGGATAAATTTCGGCTAAAATATAAAAATTACTTCAATCGCTTCAATCCCTCCAAAATCTCTTCCAATCCATTGGTTTTGATTTCATAAACAGTGGCCAGTTGCATTCCCAATTTCCCTTGCGGAAAACCTTTCGACGCAAACCATTCGAGGTAAAAAACCGGTAAATCGCATAATTTCCTGCCTTTGTATTTTCCAAACGGCATGGTGTGAACAACTAGTTCTTTAAGTATTTCGGGGTTGGGTTGATCCATCATTTTTGATAAGCCGAATACCCGTCTTTCAGATTCACCACATGTTGAAATCCGGCTTCCTGCATTTTTTGACTTGCCTTTGTGCTTCGATTGCCCGATTTGCAATACACATAATAAGTTTTCTCCTTGTCCAAATCCTGAATCATCGCATCAAATTCATCCGAATTAAAATCAATATTGACAGAATTGGGAATATTTCCGGCATTGAATTCTTCCGGAGTTCGCACGTCCAATAAAACCTTGTTTTCATCTGCAAAATCAATTTGAGCAATTTCATTGACTGAACTGATTTCTTGGGTTTCCATTTTAGTTTGACAACTCGTCAAAATCATCAAAAAACTAATTATTAATAATATATATCTCATTTTGTTAATTTTCTAATTCGACTTACTTCCATCCTAAAATTTCCCTGCCCCAAAGGGTGGGAAATTTCTTCCATCCTCCATCTTCCATCCTCCATCTTCCATCTTCCATCTTCCATCACCCTGAGCGGAGTCGAAGGGTCACTTCCCATTAAAAGCATTCATCGTATTGTTCAATCCACTAAAGATAAAACTTAAAACCGCATCCGCCACAAAATTTAACCTTTCCGGCAGTTTCTCCACTTCTTCTTCTGACCAATTTCCCAGCACATAATCCACTTGTCGTCCTTGCTCAAACTCATTTCCTACCCCAAATCTCAACCTTGGATAATTTTGATTTTGCAATTTATTTTGAATGTCTTTCAGTCCATTATGTCCGCCATCGCTGCCTTTTCCGCGCATCCTTATCGTCCCAAATGGCAAATTCAAATCATCTGTCACCACAAAAATATTTTCAATCGGAATTCCTTCTTTTTGCATCCAGAAACGCACGGCGTCTCCGCTTAAATTCATGTAAGTATTCGGCTTCAAAACCGTCACGGGACGGGCTTTGTATTTGAATTGTGCAATTTCACCAAAATTGGAAGGAGTAAATTTCGCATCCATTTTTCTCACCAATTCTTCTACTGCCAAAAACCCGATGTTATGGCGCGTGTATTTGTATTTTTCACCGATGTTTCCCAGTCCTACGATTAAATATTTTTGCATACGGCAAATTTAGAAGTATTTTCTTCGAACTTGGAACTTCCCGTTTCTTATTTCGTATAATTGTAATTCAAACCAATTCACAAATTAGAAATGAAACTTTACCCGATCGAAACAGGAAATTTTAAATTGGACGGTGGTGCCATGTTTGGAACGATCCCAAAAAGCATTTGGCAAAAAACCAATCCCGCGGACAGCCAGAACAAAATCGAATTGGCCATGCGTGCATTGCTCATCGAGGATGGAAACCGTTTGATTTTGATCGATTGCGGAATTGGGAACAAACAGTCTGACAAATTTTTTGGGTATTATGACCTTTGGGGAGATTATGATTTGGAAACTTCTTTGGCGCAATATGGGTTCTCAAAAGAGGATGTGACCGATGTGTTTTTGACCCATTTGCATTTTGACCACTGTGGTGGTGCAGTACAGATGGATTTGACCAATGGCGGCTATGAATTGACCTTTAAAAACGCCAAATATTGGAGCAATGCAGATCATTGGGAATGGGCGACAAAACCTAACCCTAGAGAAAAAGCTTCCTTTTTACCGGAGAATTTTCTTTCCATCAAAGAATCAGGAAATTTAAATTTCATCGATGTTCCAACTGAAGGAAATCGATTGAGAAATTCCCCACTGGGATTTGACATCCTCTTTGTTAACGGTCATACAGACAAACAAATGCTTCCGATGATCAAATACAAAGGAAAAACCATCGTATTTACTGCAGATTTAATTGCTACTGCAGGACATGTTCCACTCGTTTATGTCATGGGCTATGACACAAGGCCACTTTTGACTTTAGAGGAAAAAGGAGCATTTTTAGAAAAAGCGGTAGAAGAAGAATATATCTTTTTCTTCGAACATGATCCCTACAGAGAATTGGCTACCGTAACCAAAACAGAAAAAGGAATATTGCTGGACTCGACTTTTTCATTTTCTGAAGTTTTCGGAAAATAATTATTTCCAATTGCAACCGTTAAAAATTTCTATCTTTGTACGTTAGAATTAATGTAGATATATGAGTTGTGGAAGCTGTGGATCTTCATCAAGCGGATTGCCAAAAGGCTGTAAGAACAACGGTGCATGTGGCGTAGATACAGGATGCGGGAAATTGCCCGTTTTTGACTGGTTGTCCAATATGCGTTTACCAAATGGTCAATTGGCGTTCAATTGTGTAGAAGTCCGATTTAAAAACGATAGAAAACAATACTATATAAATAGTCATAATCTCCCATTGGGCATAGGCGACGTTGTTGCTGTGGAAGCCCAATCCGGACATGATATCGGTGTGGTTACACTTACCGGTGAATTGGTTAGAATTCAAATGAAAAAAAGAAAGCTAACCGAAAATTCAGAAGAAGTAAAAAAAATATACCGCAAAGCCAACGAAAAAGACATCGAAACCTGGCAAGCCTTTCGTGCAAAGGAACAGGAAACCAAAATGCGCGCTAGAAGAATCGCAGTGAATTTGGGGTTGGAAATGAAAATTACCGATGTCGAATACCAAGGTGATGGTACCAAAGCCATTTTTTATTACACCGCTGAAGGACGTGTAGATTTCCGTGAATTGATCAAACAATATGCGGCTGCTTTTTCAGTCCGCATCGAAATGAAACAAATAGGTTATCGTCAAGAAGCAGCAAAAGTAGGCGGAATCGGTTCTTGTGGTCGTGAACTTTGTTGTTCCACTTGGTTGACAGATTTCCGTTCTGTCAATACTGCAGCAGCACGTTACCAGCAATTGTCCATCAATCCTCAGAAATTGGCCGGTCAATGCGGTAAATTAAAATGTTGTTTGAACTACGAACTGGATTCTTATTTAGACGCTTTGGATGAATTTCCCTCGATGGAAACTACGTTTGAAACTGAAAAAGGAACTGCCGGTTGCATGAAAATCGATGTTTTCAAAAAAGAAATGTGGTTTGCATATACTGATGGTGGTTTTAATTGGTACAAATTTTCTTTGGATCAAATCAAAGACTATATCGCAATCAGTAAAAAAGGTGGAAAAACGGCAACTTTAGAAGATTTAGAAAAGGACAACATAGTAGAAGTCAAAAATGATTTTGTGGATGTAATTGAGGAGAATTCTCTTGAAAGATTTGAACGAAAAAATCGCAACCGAAATAAAAGCCGGAATCGTCAAGACAAACAAAAGCAAAAACCCAATACCAATTTAAAATCCAACAACAATCGCCCGGAAAGAAACCAAAAAACGGAAAAAGCAGGCGATAACAAGGAAAAACAAAACCGTCCGAATCGAAATCGTCGAACTGAAAAGCCAAAAAACGAAAACCGAAAAACTGAACAAAAAAACAAACCAGTAAACAAACAACAAAATCCAACAAAGAAGCAACCCAAAAATCAAAATCAGGAGACAAAACCCAATCCAAACAAACCGAGTTCAAGCAAGCCCAATCCAAACAAACAAAATCAGTCTCGACAACCACGTAATAAAAAAAGAAACAACCGTGATAACCCGAACAAAGATGAAAATTAAGAGTTGGCTGATGGTTTTGATTTGCTTTGTATTGGTTGTACAATGTGATTCTCCCCACTTTTATCAGGAACAAGTTGCTACCCAAAACAATTGGAACAAAGATGCCGCTGTTACATTTAATTTCGAAGTAAAAGACAGCATCGGGAAATATGATTTCTATTTGTTAAGCAGAAATAACAACGAATATCCCTACAGCAATCTTTATTTATTTACAAAACTCACTACCCCAAAAGGGGAAACTTTTACCGATACTTTGCAATACTATTTGGCGTTTCAAGACGGCGAATGGGTTGGGAAAGGAAATAGTTTAAAAGAATTATACCTTTTATACAGAGAAAACGTTTCACTAAAAGATACCGGAAATTATCAACTTTCAGTTTGGCACGGTATGCGTGAAGAGAATTTATCTGGAATTGAAGACATCAGTTTAATTGTGGACAAAAAATAATTCAAAATGAGTACACAAAACAAAAACACTCAAAAAACAAAAAAACCAAGCAAAACCTTTTCCATAAAAAGGATGCTATTCATTCTTTGGGGACTTTTTATCGCAGGAATTTTAGGTGTATTCCTTTTATTTTGGGGAACTTCTCATGGAATTCTGGGTGAAATGCCAGATGTACAAGCTTTGGAAAATCCGGACATTTATGTTTCTTCAGAAATTTATTCGTCCGACGGAGTCTTATTGGATCGATTTGAAACAGAAAAAAGGATTCCCGTCACTTATAAAGATCTTCCCCAATATTTAGTCGATGCACTTTTAGCGAGAGAAGACATCCGTTTTGAGGAACATTCGGGTATAGACCCGAGAAGTACGTTGCGTGCGATTACATCCGGAGGAGGTTCCGGAGGTGCGAGTACGATCACACAACAATTGGCCAAACAATTGTTTACTGTAAATAGTTCGACCAATACCTTTGAAAGAGGAATTCAAAAATTAAAAGAATGGGTTGTTGCGGTAGAACTAGAAAAACGATACACAAAGGAAGAAATCATCGTCATGTATTTGAACAAATTTGATTTCGTTTATAATGCAAATGGAATTGAGTTGGCCTCAAAAGTTTATTTTAATACGACCACAAGTAAATTGACTTTGGAAGAATCGGCTATGTTGATCGCCATGCTAAAAAATCCGGTGGCATTTAATCCTATCCGAAACCCAAATGATGCCAAACATGAACGCGATGTCGTTTTAAACCAAATGGTCAAATACAACTTCCTGACAAAAGAAGAAGCAACAAATGCCAAAGCCAAACCGATCAAAATAGACAAACAAGAAATCAATACGATCAGTGAATCTTATTCGGCTTATTATAAACATGAATTAAGAAGAGAAATTCAGGAATATTTTAAAAATTTAGAAAAAGAAACCGGAAAAAAATACAATTTGTACAAAGACGGACTGAAAATCTATGTCACACTTGACTCGCGCATGCAAAAAATGGCAGAAGATGCAGTTGCCAAACACTTAAAAACGATCCAAAAAACCTTTTTCGCTGAACATAAAAACAATAAAAAAGCACCTTTCTATGGACTTTCAGAGGAAAAAAGACAGCGTATTTTCCAGCGAGCGATGAAAAATACGCATGTTTACAAACACTGGAAAAATTTAGGGAAATCTGAAGAAGAAATACTAGCCGAATTTAAAAAACCAAAAGACTCTGTCAAAATCTTTACTTGGGATGGTGTGGAGTATAGAAAAAACATGTCGCTAATGGACTCGATCCAGTACCATAAACATATTTTACAAGCGGGAATGATGTCCATGGACCCAAAAGACGGGACCATAAAAGCTTGGGTCGGTGGGATCAATTGGGATTATTTTAAATATGACCATGTCAAACAAGCTCGTAGACAAGTCGGATCAGTATTCAAACCATTTGTCTATGTGACTGCGATTAACCAAATGAACTACACACCTTGTAATACCGTTTCAAACGCTCCCTTTTCCATCGGGAACTGGAAACCGCGAAATGCAAATGGAAAATATGGTGGAAGTCAAGATTTACGCACCGCGCTTGCTTGGTCAACCAACGTAGTGACGGCTAGATTAATTGCCCAAACCGGAGTTGAACCTGTTATCCAAATCGCAAAAGAATTAGGTGTAGAAAGTAAAATCCCTAAAGATTATACCATTGCACTTGGATCTGCTGATTTAACCGTTTATGAAATGGTGGGCGCCATGAGTACATTTGCCAACGGTGGAATCTATATCAAACCGGAATTGATCGTCAGAATCGAAGACAAAACTGGTCGTGTCATCAAAGATTATCGACCGGAAACCAGAGAAGTAGTCAACGAATATGTCGCTTATGCCATGATCGATTTGATGCAGGGTGTAACCAATAAAGGTACCGGTAGATGGGTAAGAACCAAATATGGCATCAACAGTGAAGTTGCTTCCAAAACCGGAACAACCAATGATAATTCGGACGGTTGGTTCATCGGAATTACACCCAATTTGGTGACCGGCGTTTGGGTGGGTTGTGAAGACCGTTTTGCGCATTTCCAAAGCACTGGCCGCGGGCAGGGTGCAGCAACAGCATTGCCGATTTGGGCATATTATATGCAAGGTGTGTATAAAAACGGTAAAGAATTTGGGGTGACGACTGCCGATAAATTTGAAAAACCAAAAGACCTCGACGAGAAGTGGGACTGTTCATCTCTTACCGGATTCCATAGCTATGGTAGCATGGGCGGAACATTTGATTATGATTATTCAGATGCAGTTGAATACGTAGATCCGCTCCAAGGTGTCAACAGCAATGCAAATTCAGGCAACGACACCATTAATTTCAATCAGTAAAACTCAATTTGAATTCATAAAAAAACCACTCATTTCGGGTGGTTTTTTATTTTCTACTCATAGTGCATTATTAAAATAGAATTTTGTCATGATATTTTGATTGTTTCACATCAAAAATATACGCCAAAATGTCCATTTCACCTATTCAAATCACCTTGGGCATTACCGAAGGCTACTAACATTTAGCTCCTACGGAGCTTGCTTTTGATTAAGCTATTGATAAACAAAATGAACTATAGGTTTATTTCTAATTTTAATTCTTCGGAATCTGCATCAATTCGACCAACCGTTCCATCATTTGAGCATCATCTGCATGAATCGCATAATAATGGGCTATTTTCCCTTCACGGTCAATCAACATATACCTCGGAATCCAGTTCAACCCTATGTAATTGGTGAAATCATTTTTCCAATCCGCATTGAACCAATAATGTTCACCTTCAATTCCAAATTTTTCAATTCCATTTTTCCAAGCTTCCTCTTTCCCAATTCTATCCAAAGACAAAAAGAGATAAACCACTTCCGGAAATTGGCTTTGAACTGCTTTTAGCTTTGGAAGTCCTTTGATACAATCTGAACACCATGAAGCCCAAACATCTACCAAAACCACCTTTCCTTCATACTTTTTAAAAACTTCACCTACCGTCAGTAAATTCCCTTCCAAATCCTGAACTTTTTGCCCCAAAGCCGTCTCATCAAATTCTGTTTTCACTTCAGTTGGTACTTCTTGCGCAAAAGAATTCCCTAGAAATAACAGAACTAAAAATATAGACATGTACTTTTTCATTCTTATTTTTTTAAAACCGAAATGAAATTACAAAAATTCAGCCAAAAACTTGATTCAAAGTTTAAAGTTCAACGTTCAAAGTTTTTATCTTCGCAAAAAAAATCAGAATGTCAGAAGTTAGAGTACGATTTGCGCCAAGCCCAACTGGTCCTTTGCACATCGGCGGTGTACGCACAGCATTGTTCAACTATTTATTTGCCAAACACCATGGAGGCAAATTTTTATTGCGCATAGAAGATACAGACCAAAACCGATATGTTCCGGGTGCAGAAGATTACATCATCGAATCCCTAAAATGGTTGAATATATTGCCGGATGAAGGCGTAGGATTTGGCGGAACGCATGCATCTTATCGACAATCTGAACGCAAAGAAATTTATGCCAAATATGCTCAGGAATTGATCGATTCCGGCAGCGGCTATTATGCTTTTGATACAGCAGAAGAATTGGATAAACTCCGTTCTGAGGCAGAGTCCAAAGGCGAAACCTTTATTTACAATTCTCAAAACCGAAATCAATTGAACAATTCTTTGAATTTATCAAAAGAAGAAGTTCAAGAAAAAATCAATGCCGGCGTTCCTTATGTGATCCGATTTAAAATTCCGGAAAACCAAACCGTTTTATTGGACGATTTGATCCGTGGTAAAATTTCAATTGACTCCAACACGCTGGATGATAAAGTTTTATACAAATCTGACGGTATGCCTACTTATCATTTGGCCAATATTGTCGATGATCATTTGATGGAAATCACCCATGTGATCAGAGGAGAAGAATGGTTGCCATCCATGGCTTTGCATGAATTGCTTTACCAAGCATTTGGCTGGACTGCGCCTCGATTTGCGCATTTGCCTTTGATTTTGAAACCGGAAGGAAAAGGAAAATTGAGCAAAAGAGATGGTGACAAACATGGTTTCCCTGTTTTTCCACTAGAATGGATGACAGCAGAAGGAATTTCAAAAGGATACAGAGAAGAAGGGTATTTGTCGGATGCGGTTGTCAATATGTTGGCGCTCTTGGGTTGGAATCCGGGAACGGAACAGGAAATTTTCACGATGGAAGAATTGATTTCCAATTTCTCACTGGAAAAAGTAAGCAAATCAGGTGCAAGATTTAATCCGGAAAAAACGATTTGGTTCAACCATCAATACATCCAACAAAAATCAGCTGAAGAAATTTTGCCTGAATACTCAAAAATATTGGCTAAAGCAGGAATTCAAGCTGATGATACATTCAATTTAAACATCATAGAATTGTTAAAAGAACGCGCCAATTTCATCCAAGATATTTATACACAAGGTGCATTTTTCTATCAATCACCGGAGAATTATGATGAAAAGGCAGTTGGAAAAGCTTGGAAAGAGGACACAGCTGGTTTGCTTGAGGAATTCTCAACTGAACTTTCTTCCATTCAGGACTTCAATCACACCACACTGCATGACCAAATTCAAAGTTTCGTACAGAAAAAAGAAATTGGTTTTGGAAAATTGATGATGCCGGTTCGTTTGGCATTGGTCGGCAGTTTACAAGGACCGGATGTACCTGTAATCATGGAATTTTTAGGAAAAGAAGAAGTGTTGAATCGGATCAAATCCATCATAGCAAGACTATCCTGATCGATTTTTCATTTTCCAATTTCATTATTTAAAATGATTTATCTTTAATCCAAAATGAATTGAAAAATGCAAGAATTTCAAAAAGAAACCAGTATAAAAATTGCATCAAGACTATTGATTTTGGTTTTGATCGTGTTGATTTGTTATACTTTACAGAGCATCGTTGTACCCATTTTATTTGCATTGATTCTTTCCGTTTTGCTGCTACCGATTTGTGAAAGATTGGAAAAATGGGGAGTCGGAAGGGCTTTTGCCTCTATTATTTCGTTGATTTTTGCCATTTTGATCGTTTTGGGAATCGCTTACCTGGTCGTCTCCCAAACCTTAACGATCAGTCAAGACACATCTGAAATTCTCAATAAAATCCAATCGCTCTTAAAATCTATGTTGGACTGGGCATCAGATCAATTCCATGTTTCATCTGCCGAAATTATGTCAAGAGTAGAGAAAGAACTTGGAAATAGCTTTTCAACGATGGGTCAGTTCATTTCGACAGGACTAAATTCCATAGGAAGTTCGCTTACCTATTTCATCCTCATTCCGGTGATGATTTTTTTCTTTTTGTATTACCGTGAGTTTTTCAAAGAATTTTTCTTCCGAATTTTTGTTTCCAAACCAAAAAAAGAAATCGAAGAAGTCATCCGTAAAATTTATGATGTTCTGCGAAATTATTTGGTGGGACTCATTACCGTAATGGGAATTGTGGCCATATTGAACACAATTGGATTGACGATTTTGGGCATAGAACATGCGGTATTTTTTGGCGTTTTGGCGGCCATGTTGACAATTTTTCCTTATGTTGGGATATTTATTGGTTCCCTGATTCCAGCGCTATTTGCATTGGCTACAAAAGACAGTGCTTGGTATGCCGGTGGTGTCATTTTATGGTTTCAATTGGTCCAAACGCTTGAAGGAAATTTCATCACACCAAAAATAGTCGGAGGCAAAGCCAGTTTAAATCCTTTGGTTTCACTTTTATCTTTCTTCCTCGGTGGAATGTTGTTTGGGATTTTAGGGATGATTTTGGCTTTGCCCATTTTGGCGATGTTAAAAGTCATTTTCGATGCACTCCCAGAGACTTCAGCTTATGGCTTTTTACTGAGCGAACCGAATGATTCTTATATCTTAAGTGAGCAACAGAAAAAAAGAAAAATGGAAAAACAAAAAAGGGCTGAACAGAAAAAAAAGAAAGAGAGTGAATAATGTTTTTCAAATTTCCATCCTTTGAAACGAATTTTCAAAACCGTAAAAAAACTATCAATCGGGTTTACCTGGAAAATGTTCATTGCACTGATTTCCAAACCATTGCTTTTATTGCCGACAATTTGGGCAACGATAGAATCGGTTTTATTTTCTGAATTAAATTTTGAGGAATCTCATAGTGGAAGAGGTATACCAAATGCTTTTCGTCATGCTGCATGGAATTTGTTGATTGCCAAAAATTGTTCAATTTTCACCTCTAATAGAAAAGCCATCGTTTGGGCCAAATACATTACGGATTTACATGAAGAATGTTTTCCCAATGAGGATTTTGATCGAGAGATGGACTTGCATAATAACGAAGTTGGGCGAGAATTCTACAAAGAAATGATGAATCGGAAAATCACCAATAAAAAGAAAATGATAGCTGATTTGATGGAAAAAACCCAAACCGCAATCGGACTGACCGAAATTCATGAAATTCAAAAAGCAAAAGGAGAATTGGTGTTTTTTAAAGAATAAATAAAGAATTTCTTGAAACGAAATTCTTTATTTAAATCCCGAAACAAGTTCGGGATGACAATTTCAGCGGAAACCTCGAGTCAAGCCTAGAGGAATTCTTTAGATTAAATCAACATCATCAACTCTTCCCACTCCTGCATTTTATCTTCCAGATTCAATTTCAATTCGTCATATTTTTTCAAATCTTCGTCAGCATGAGAAGTCTCAAATTTCTTTTCCAAATCCGCAATCTTTGATTCTAAATCTGCGATTTCTTCTTCCAATTTGGTGATTTTATTTTTGATGCGTTTTTGCTCTTTGATTTCTTCTTGAGACAATTGGACTTTTTCCTTTTTCAATTCAGATTGTACAGACGCAATGCTTTGCGTCTCTACTTTTTCGATTTCACGGAAGCCTTGTGCTTTTCTTTCTGCCAGATATTCCGTAATTCCACCTAAAAATTCATTTACTTTTCCATCGCGGAATTCAAATACTTTATTGGCCAAACCATCTAAAAATTCCCTGTCATGCGAAACCAATATCAACGTTCCATCAAAGTTTTTTAAGGCTTGTTTTAAAATTTCTTTGGATTGAATGTCCAAATGGTTCGTAGGCTCATCCATTACCAAAACATTAAAGGGTTTCAATAATAATTTGGCTAACGCCAAACGATTTCGTTCACCTCCTGAGAGTACGGAAACTTTTTTCTCTACGGTTTCACCGCTGAATAAAAAAGCCCCTAAAACGTCCCGAACTTGTTTACGGGTTTCTTCAGTTGAGGCATATTCAGCTTCTTCCAGTACGGACCATTTTTCATTTAGTACTTCCGCTTGATTTTGGGCGAAATAGCCAACTTCCACATTATGTCCGAGTTTGATAATACCACTGTGTTCCAGTCCATCTACCATCACACGTGCAAGCGTTGTTTTACCTTGTCCATTTTGTCCGACAAATGCTATTTTCTCCCCACGATTTACATAAAAATTGACGTCATCAAAAATCTGTTTTTCACCATATTTTTTTCCAACTTTTTCTAATTCAAATATGATTTTGCCGGGAACAACTGCAGATGCAAATCGGATGTTCATTTTGTGTACATCTTCATTTTCGACTTCAATTCTATCAATTTTGTCCAACTTTTTGATCAAAGATTGAGCAGTTGCGGCTTTTGAAGCCTTGGCGCGGAATTTATTGATGAGTTGTTCTGTATGTTTGATGTATTGTTCCTGATTTTTTTGCGCTTGTTCCATCTTTTCACGTCTTTCCTGACGGAGTTCTATGTATTTGGAATAATTGGCTTTGTAATCATGAACTTGTTTGTTGGCGATTTCGAGTGTTCTGTTGGTCACATTGTCCAGAAATTGTTTGTCGTGCGAAACCAAAACCACAGCACCGGGGTAATCCTGTAAAAAATCTTCCAACCAAAGAATGGAATCGATGTCCAAGTGGTTGGTTGGTTCGTCTAATAATAAAACATCGTGTTTTTGAAGCAACAACTTTGCGAGTTCGATCCGCATGCGCCAGCCACCGGAAAACTCTTCTGTTTGTCGATGGAAATCTTCGGCTTTAAAACCTAGCCCAAACAGGATTTTTTCCATTTCAGCGTCTTTGGTGTATCCGCCGAGTAGGTTAAATCGATCGGTCAAATGGGTGATGTCTTCAATTAACTTTCCGTAGGCATCGCTTTCATAGTCTATACGAGTGGAAAGTTGATCGTTTGTAAAATCAATTTTCTGTTGGATTTCGTTCAATTGTTGAAATGCACGTCCGGCTTCTTCCCAAACGGTTCTTCCTTTTTCAAAATCGATGTCCTGAGTTAAAAACCCAACGCTGACTTCACCTTCATGCACGACATCTCCTTCGTCTGCAATTTGTTTTTTGGCTAGGATTTTTAAAAGGGTAGATTTTCCGGCGCCGTTTTTTCCGGCCAATCCTACGCGATTGCCTTTGTTGATACGAAAGGAAACATTGTCAAATAGATAATTTCCGGCGAAATGAACGCCTAAATTTTGAACGAGTAACATTTTGCAAAAATAAGTTGATATTTAGGAATAGGAAATTTAGGGCATAAAAAAAGGGAGAAATAAATCCCTCCCTTTTTTAACTAAATTAATAATGCTAATAAATCAATAAGCCGTTGAGGAAAAATTATGAAAAAATCTATCTACTCTTTGATTTATGGTGCAAAGAAATTCAAGAATGAAGAAGCTACCAAAATTTGAATTACTTAGAAAATACTCATTCTAATATTTCAATTTTTTTTGTCCAAAATCAATAGATATTTCTGAGTCTAACCTTAACATATCAATAACCATTTCAAAACAAAGAATTTCTAACAAAACTTCTTATACGGCTATCTATCAGTATTTTAAATCGTTATTGAGTAGTTTGTGAGTATAGCATTTGTATCAACTTATTATATACTCAATTAACATTACGTACATAAACTTTTCACATTTCTTTGTTTCATTTGCGTTCATAAAATTTAAAAATTAAAGAAAATGAGGAGAAATGTCTTATTAAGTTTTCTCTTTTTATTTGCAGTTTTCCAATTGGTGGATGCTCAGGTAAAAGGAGTAATTCAAGACCAAGATGGTTTTGCGGTTTCTGACGCAGAGATTCAAGTAAGAGGTGGTGAAGCTACTTCTTTTACTGATGAAAATGGAGCGTTTGAGATCGATGCAAAAGTTGGTGATGTATTGGTTGTTACCGATATGTTGGGTTCTTCAAAAGATTTTGCAGTAAATGCGGAAGATATGGGTACACTTTCGATGAGTGCTGAAGTCTTAACTGAAGTTGTAATTTTAGGTTATGGTATTTCGGAAACGGACGAACAAAAAACAGGAGCTTATACAACTGTAAAATCGGAAGATATCGAAAAAGTAGGTACACTTTCGTTTGACCAAGCATTACAAGGTCAGGTAGCTGGTGTGAACATAGGTGCAGGAAGTGGTCAGCCTGGTTCATATACTCCTATCAACATCCGAGGTATAACTTCATTAACAGGAAGCTCGCAGCCTTTGGTAGTGATCAACGGTGTTCCTGTAACTACGGAAGATTTATCCGGAATTGCTGCAACATCCAATCCTTTGGCGAACATCGATCCATCAACGATTGAGAATGTTACTGTTTTAAAAGATGCGATGGGAACTTCCCTATATGGTTCACGTGGTGCAAACGGAGTAATTTTGGTTACTTTGAAAAAAGGAGCTTACGGAACAGATAAATTTTCATTTAACACGGAATTTGGTGTAGGTGATGTCGCTTTTGAGAAAAATGATTGGTTAGATGCGCAAGGACATGCGAACTATTTTACAACAGCTTATGCCAATGCTACTGGAGGATCTTTTGACGATCTATATCCGGTAATCGTTGATGCGTTAGGATGGGATGGTGTTTCTTCTTATGACTGGAAGGATGCAGTACGCCAAAATTCCATCAGCTCTCAGAAATACATTTTCAATTATTCGGGAGGTTCTGATAAAATGAGATTATTTTCTTCCTTAAGCTACAATGATCAGGAAGGTATCGCAAGCAATTCAGATTATAACCGTATTTCCGGATATTTAGGTGCAGACTGGAAAGTAAAAGAAAAATTGAATTTGAACTTTGATGTTACTTTAAGTAAAGCCAAGCAAACAGGACCTACAGATGGTTCAGCTTTCTCAAATCCGATATTTGCCGGATATGTGATGTCTCCGACACAGTCTTTTTACAATCCTGATGGATCTTATAATTTGGATTTATATTTTTTGAATCCAGAGTTCAACCCATTGGCTTTACAAGAAGCCAACAGATCAGATTCAGATTTTTACAAAGCGATCGTCAATTTAGGTGGAGATTATGATATCACAAACAACTTGAATTTTGCTACAAAATTTGGGGTTGATTACAATTTCTACGATGAATTACTGTATTGGAATCCTGATTTTGGAGATGGAAACTCTGATGGTGCAGATCCGCTAGGTGATGGTTATGGTTATGCTTCTCAAAGAAATTTCAACACTTGGAACTGGTCCAATGCCTTGAAATACCAAAAAACATTTGCAGATGTTCATGATTTGACCTTAACTGCAGGTACGGAAGCTATCAAATACAATTATAGTGTAGTTTTTGCTGAAAGAAAAGGTTATCCAGCGGGAAATACTAAACCAACTTTGGACAATGCGGCTAATCCATCTGATGCTAGTTCTTCCGGATCAGATTATTCATTTATGAGTTATTTTGGACGTTTGGCGTATAGTTTCGACAATCGATACTCCTTGACGGCAAACATCCGTAGAGATGGTTCATCTCGATTTGGTACAGATAATAAATGGGGAACTTTCTGGGGCGTAGGTGCTGCATGGAACATCAACCGTGAAGCATTTTTGAGCAGTTCTTCTATCAATGAATTGAAATTAAGAGGTTCTTATGGTACAGTTGGTAACGGTGAGATTGGTAACTATGCTTGGATGAACTTATATAGAGCTGCAAATGGTGCATATTTAGGACAAGCTGCGGGTGCCATTACACAATTGGGTAATAATGATTTGAAATGGGAAACGACCAAACAATTGAACGTTGGTTTGGATTTCGGAATTTTCGAAAACCGTTTAAGAGCAACTGTTGATTATTATGTGAAAAATGTAGAAGACTTATTGTATACAGTTCCTACAAATGCCTCATCTTCAGGTTTCACAAGCTATTGGACAAACGATGGAGAATTACAAAGCCGTGGTATCGAAGCAAGTTTGACTGTAGTTCCGGTAAGAACGGATGATTTTGAATGGTCTATTTCCGGAAATTATTCCTACAATGATTCTGAAATTCAAAATTTGAATGATGGAAACATTTCTATCAGAAACGGACGTAAAGCATGGATGAATGGACATAACCCAACTGAGTTTTACACTAGACTTTGGGCAGGTGTAAATCAAGAAAATGGTTTACCTCTTTGGTACACGGACGAAACCCGTACGACAACGACAAGTGAACTAAACCAAGCGGCACAAGTATTTACCGGAAAACAAGCATTGCCGGTTCATAACGCAGGTTTATCAACTTCCTTAACTTACAAAGGATTTGTATTAAGCTCTCAATTCTCTTATGCAGGAGGACACTCTGTATATGATACTTGGGGATTTGTTTACAACAGTGATGGAACATATGGTCAGTTAAATACAAGAGAAGATTGGGCAAATGGAGCTTGGACTCCTGATAATGCAGGTAGTGCAACTTTACCTCAGGTTGTTTATGGAGGAAATAACCAAAGTAACTCTGCTTCTACCCGTTATTTATATGACGCTGACAACATCCGTTGGAGATCTGCTGAAATCGGATACCGATTTGGTAAAGATATCTTGGGTGAGAATTTATTCTTAAACAATGTTTATGTGTACGTAAAAGGATACAACTTGGTTGTTTGGACTTTTGATGATGACCTTTGGTTTGATCCTGAAGTAGCGACCAATGATGTCGATTACAATGGAATCGAGAACATGGGATTATTTAACTTGACTCAGCCGAACTTGAGACAATTCATCTTTGGTGTAAAAATCGATTTCTAAATTTTAAAATTCGAATAAAATGAAAAAAATAATAATGAGTTTAGGTCTAATCGGGTTACTGGGATTCCAGTCTTGCTCGGAAGACGAATTTTTAAACTACGAACCTTCAAGTTCAGCACAAGTTAATGAAGGTACCATTACAAATGAAGAACAACTTCAAACTGCTCTTCTTGGTGTTTATGATGGTCTACAAAGCAACTTTGCCTATGGAAACTATTATATAACTTCTCAAGAGTTATTGACAGACAATGGATTTGTAATTTTTGAAAACTCAAACCGATTTACAGATTTCTACCGATACGAACATGCTAGTGTAACTGGAGGTTCCATCGCCAATATGTGGACAATTGGTTATAGAGTCATAGCAAGAGCCAATTTCGTTCTTTCATATGAAGGAAAAATACAAGGAGATGCCTCAGCAGCATATTTTGCTGAAGCCCGGGCTTTGAGAGCTTTGACTTTATTCAATTTGGTGAATTACTATGCAAGACCTTATGGCACGACAGATCAGGATTTGGGTATTCCAATTCCAATGGCTTTTGAAAGCGATCAACCTATTGCGCGCAGTTCTGTAGCTGAGGTTTATGATGAGATCACTACTCAATTAGAATTGGCTGCGAATTTATTGCCAAATCTTAATGAGCGATCTAGAATCTCTAAAGAAGCGGTTTATGCATTGCTTTCCAGAGTGTATTTGTACAAAAAAGATTATGTAAAAGCAAGTCAATATGCAGATATGGCTATTCCTAGTGTAGAAATCGTTTCTGGTGATGATTTGTCTTCTTTTTACAGAAACCCATTGAGTGCTGAAACTCTTTTCGGAATCGATTTTACAGAATTGGATAACCCAGGAGCAAACGATGCGATTTTTGCGACATGGTCGACCAACCGTTACGGTGATACTGCTGCTACAACAGAATTTTACAATTTGATGTCTGCAACAGATGCCAGAACTGGATTATACGAACTTTGGGACACTAATGACGTTCCTCAACCATACGGTGTTTTAAAATACCAATCTGTAGATGATGACATCATCGTGATCAGAGGTTCTGAGGTGATCTTGAATAAAATCGAAGCCCTTTATTTTACCGATCCAACTTCAGCTTTGAACGAATTGGTTGATTATGTTTCTACTTACAGAGATCCGGCTTATACATTCGCTGGTTCAGGTCAAGCTCTGTTGGATGAGATTTTGAACCAAAGAAGAATCGAATTGGCTTTTGAAGGACACAGATATTTCGATATGAACCGATACCAATTGGATATCAACAAAAATGGAAACTGTACGGCTAACTGCGAAATGCCTTTCTCAGATTACCGTCGTGTGTTCCCTATTCCATTAAACGAAATGAACACAAACCCGGCTTTGGCAGGGCAACAAAATCCTAATTATTAAGAAAAAAATCAGTTAGGAGAATTTAATGTTTTATGAGAAAAGCCGTACGAAAGTGCGGCTTTTTGATTTTGTCAATATTTAATAATTCAATCAATCCGTAAACATTATCAATTCTTTTAAGAATTAAGAGCCTGTTTAAATTTCATCTAATTATTTAGACTTGAATCATCTATGATCCCTTTTAACCTAAGTTCGATTCATCTATTTGTTTCAACTGATTTCTTTGTTAAATGTAATGGGTTCAAAATAATTCAACTAGGCTAATCCCTTAAATTGAACTGAAGTTAAATAAAAAAAATACGTTAAACCGATTTTGGAAAATTCGAAAAATGGTAAATCAAATCTGCCCTATCGCTTCCAAATGGAAATTCTGAATCCAAATCTGTAAGTTCTCTTCTGAACTTAACTCAAATTTTTTACGCAATTTGTATTTCCGGTTCTGGATGGTACGGATGGAACTAAAGGTTATTTCGGCAATTTCTTTGGTAGAAAAATCCAATTTCATCAAAGCACATAACTTTAAATCTGCCGCAGTCAAGTCAGGAAATTCTATATTCAATTGGTTATAAAACTCCGGATAAACCTCGACAAACCTCGACATGAAATTGGGTGAATTGGATTTTGCCAATTCAGCGACTTCTTCAAATGCATTGTTCAATTTTTTCTCTAATTGAATTTTTTCTTTTTTTCCTTTTAGATTTTTTAGCTTTTGCTTCTTAAGCAACCTGTACATCACCAGAACGATCAAAGAAATCGACAAAACAGCTATCACAATGATGTACCAAGTGTTGGAAGTGGCTTTGGCCAATTCTTTTTCATTGTCCGTTTGTATCATCAGCAACGGTCCTTTCAGATTTCTTTTTGCCACCCAATTCAAACTATCATTGACTTCTACATAGCGTTTCAAATACTGAATGGACAAATCCATTTCACCATTGTTTTGATATGCCTCGGACAATAGTTTGTAGAGTTCCGGCTTCGGTATTTTTAGCCGATCTGCCAACACCAATGATTGTTTATAAGCCAAAATCCCTTTTTCATTCTCTCCCTCCGCTACATGGAATTTACCTTTGATGCGACCAAAGACAGATGAAGTATAAGTGGAATTGATCTTGGGAAGAATTTCTCTCGCAACATCTAAATAATATTTTGCAGAATCCAACTCCTTTAAATCCGTAAATACCTCGGCTATACTCACAGAACTGATAAATTGGTTCAAATCATCCGCTTCCGGTGTTTCAAATGCAATTTTATAATAATACAAAGCCGAATCCATCATTTCATGGGTTTCATAAATATCACCGATATTCACATAAGCCCCAATTTCCATGTTGATTTGCTCCTTTTCATCCTTGATCCGCTCAGTTATCGCAATGGCTTCTAGGTATTTTTTGATCGCTTCCCTGTGGATGCCCAAAGAATGGAGATTCAATGCCTCCTGAAAACTGATCAAATACAAATCTTCTGGACTAGTTTTCACATAAGATTCGTTTTTTGCCTTTACCAAATAACGAGATGAAACATCGAGTTGACCCTTGTTAAAATAAATAAAGGAACTCCCGATATATGCTTTGACCAAACCTTTAGAATAGTTTTCTTTCAGTGATTTTTGGATGATTTGATTATAAACGGCAAGAGAAGCATCGTATTTTTCTTCTGCATATAAATCATCTCCTACCACAATTAAAGAGTCAATTTCTTTGTTGTCCGACTGAAAAATAGGTAAAATAGACCCAAAATAATGGGATTTACCCTGAACGATTCCCAAAAAAAGTAATCCTGCGACACCTAATACTATACCCTTCTTCATCTGCTCAAAAACACTGAATTGCTAACCCTAATTTTGAAGCTTACAAATTTAAAGACAAATCACTTATTTTTAAGGAAATAAGACTGTTAATAAATTCCCTTGATTTGTTAAATTTTAATCATGAAGCCTTGGCTCTACTCCGATTTGGTCTATGGAATTTGTATCTAATTGGTGTTTTTCAAATTCCTTTTTCATCACAACACGTGTCTTCGAAACTTTATCATGCCATCCCAAAGTCCCCAAAAAAGAAAATCCGTCAAAAGGTATAAGACGACATAAATTTCGGATGAAGGTCTTTTGCACATCCATTGGCTCACCATTTTCATTTACTGCGACGGTTCCGGTCAAAAACTTCCCCAAACTTCTTCCTTTAAAGATAATTTCCTGCAAACTCATGAATAAAAAATACATGACAGCCGATAAAATTCTATCTATAAAAGGGTTTTCAGCAAAAAACAATTCCATATCTACACCAAAAAGCGTAACCACAATAAAAATGATGATAAAGAAAATCAAAAATGCAATGACATCAATCAAATAATTGGCAAGGCGAAGTGCTTTAGAAGCAATTGATAAATCAATTGGATTTAAAAAAGAGTTCATAAGATAATTTTTACAAGTATAATTTAATTCCAATACTTTTCAAACCTTTTTACATCCGTTTCTTTAGGCAATTCCACACCTTTTTCTATTTGGTCATATAAAAACTCTGTCATCTGCGGCCCAAGCAATGTCCCTCGCGTTCCCATCCCGTTTAAAATCCAAAGATTTTCAAACTTAGGATGATGCCCTAAAATCGGTCTTCTATCGATGATCGTCGGTCTTATTCCAGCATTTTGTTTCGCTATTTCATAATTTCCGGTATAAATTTCTTCTAAATAATTTTGGATTTCCGCCCTTCCCTTTTCCGTCGGTTCATACGTCAAATCATCCCGATCATAAGTCGAAGCAGTCAAAGCCAATTGATCTTCCAACGGCAATAAAAAATTATACGCCTTCCAGATCCCTTTGGGAATCTCGGTTTCGGTTTTGATTTTTAAAACTTCTCCCTTCACTCCGATTACCGGCAAATCTTTAAAAAACGGATTTTCTTTTACACCAAATCCTTCACAAAAAACGATGCGTTTGGCTAGAATTCCTTCATACTCCACATGATTTTCATGAAATTGAATTTTAAGATGATCGAATTTTTCATTTCGAATCAAATCATGTTCTGATAAATACATTTGAAACAATTTCATACAATTTTCCAAATCAATTCTTCCGGTTTGTTTCACTTCAGCAAATCCAAATGGAGCCTTAATCTCAGGTGAATTAGACTGAAAAATTTCGTCGTTTAAAAAAGGAATCAGTTCCGGTTGCTTGGCTTTTTTCTGCCAAGTTTTGATTTCATCTTCGTTCTTAAAAATCCGATAAGTTGGAATTTCATGGATGAATTTTTCACCTAAGAGTTTTTCAAAAGAACTGAAATAATCCAACATCCATTTCAATTGTTCTTCCGCATTCCAAATCAGCGAAAACCGCTTCAAAACCACCGGATTATAAATCCCAACCGCAACGGAAGAAGCTTTATTTTTGTTTTCGTCAATGACGATAAATGATTTGTTTTCTTTTAATAATTTTAAAGCAAAACAACTTCCAGCAACTCCCTGTCCGACAATGATATAATCTAACATTTATTGATGTGATTTTCTAAATAAAGGCTCAAAATTAACAATATTTGGCCAGCAATTCTCCCATTAGCACATGAAAAAATTATGGATTAGATACTGCTGTTTCTAACGCCGATAACGCAAATTTTAATCCGTGCTTTAAATTTCACTGGCGCTCGTTTGAGCGATAACTGTAACGAGTGTCAGAATTTGCAAAGCGTTTGTAACGCGGGTTTCTGCCTTTGTTTTCTACGTTTTTCCATTACGCCGAATTCCGGCTCGCATTGATATTCCCAAAAAGCGATCGCATCACCAATCGCTCATAGACTTCTTTTTTATCTGAATCCTTCTGAATTTTCTCCAAAGCATATTGCTGAATCGCCAAAAGCGGCAAAACGATTTTTTCCCGCATCAAAACCGAAGCTTTGCTTATGTTTTCATACTCCATCAATGATTCATATCCCGAAATCTCCAAAGTCAAATCCCTCGACAAAATATATTCGTCATACAAAATCTGCCAGAAAGGCGCATATTCAACATCGTTTTTTAAATAATAGGTCAATGGGAAATAGGTCTTTTGCATGGACATCATACTATTCAAAATCAGTGTTTTGAAAAAAGAAGAATGATGAAACAATGCTTTTACTTCTTCCAATTTCCCTTTGTCCTTAAAACTTTGCAAAGCCGTTCCTACGCCGAAATATCCCGGAACATTTTGTTTCAACTGGCTCCAACTTCCCACAAATGGAATCGCACGCAAATCACCAAATTTCAACCGAGAACCGCTGTTTCTTTTGCTCGGACGGCTGCCTATGTTGGTCATGCCATAGTATTTCAACGTACTTCTGTTTTCCAAATACGGAATAAAAAGTGGATGCGCCTTCAGATCCAGATATTTCTGCAAACTGATTTCTGATAATTCATCCAAAACCTTTCTTTCATTTGCTTCCAATTTGGCTTTTGGATCATCGATAACCGTGGAGCGAATTCCGGCTGTGAGCAATTGTTCGAAATTATATTTCGCTTGCGGTTTCGCACCAAACATACTCGTAATCGTCTGTCCCTGAATGGTCAATTCGATTTGGTTGTTGGCAATTGTTCTTCCTTGAGAAGCATAGAATTGGTGTGTTTTTCCACCTCCACGTGCCGGAGGACCTCCTCGACCGTCAAAAAAGACCACTTTGATGTCGTTTTCATTTGAAACACGGGTCAGGGTTTCTTTGGTATGGTAAATCTCCCAATTCGCCTTCAGATAACCGCCATCTTTAGTTCCGTCAGAAAAGCCAAGCATGATCGTTTGTTGGTTTTTTCTTCTGGCCAAATGATTTTTATAAATCGGAAGATCATACAATTTCTGCATGGTACTTTCCGCTTCATCTAGTCCTACGATGGTTTCAAAAAGCGGAACGATGTCAAATTTGATTTCTTCGTCTTGGTATCCGCAAAATTTGAACAACGCATAAACATTCAACACATCAAAGATCGTTTCACTATCTGAAATGATGTACCGATGCACGCCTCGCTCGCCGTTAAATCGCTGTATTTCTTTGAGTTGCTTTACATTTCGGATGGTATCTCGGGTCAATTCATCTTCAAAATCTTCTTCATTGATGTTCAATTCTCTTTCGGTCAAAATTTGAATTTGTTCTGCTTCAGAAAGTTGGTCAAAATCCAAATTGAATTCTTTTTCAACGATTTCACGGATGATGCGATCATGAATTTTGGCATTTTGGCGAATGTCCAACGAAGCGAAATGCAATCCGAAAATCCTCACCCGATGAATCAATCCATCCAAAACATCGAGAAAAATCCCATTGTGTCTTTCTACCAAAACCGTTCTGATGCGCAATAGAGAATTCAAAATTTCGGTTTCAGTCAATTGACCTTCGTTGACAAACATTTCGTTGTAAATCGCATCATGAAGTGTTTTCAGCGGTTCAGAAATGAATTTGAAAGTCAACCTTCTGCGCACTTCTTTTAAATGTTTATAATAACTCTTCAAAATCGCAATACGCAGTTCAGAAGCTACTTTTCGGGTGATTTCTGCCGTCACAAATGGATTTCCGTCACGATCACCTCCCGGCCAGAAACCCAATTGGATAAAAGGGTTTTCAACCGCTGCTCCTTCTTTTTCAAAAAACGTCGAATTGATTTGCGAAGCCAATTCGCCAACGGCATCATAATAAACATTTCGCAAATAATAAATGATGCTCATTGCCTCGTCATAAGGTGTCGGTTTTTCTTCGTTAATAAATGGCGTTTTCCCCAATTGCTGTAACAACAAATCGATTTTACTCACTGAATCATCTTGAACGGCATTTCTCAAATCTTGAATGATATGCAGCACATTATTTGGATAAAACTGTGTAGGATGCGCCGTAAAAACAATCCGAACGGCGTAGTCCGCCAATTTATTTTTAACCTCATCGACTTTGTCTTGCTGTTTGGCCAACTGAAAAAGGTTTTCAAGCGTTCCTTCTTCGGAATTTCCATACATACTCCCAAAAGCTGCATCTTCGATACTGTCAAATAATACTACCTGGCGTTCAATGTATTGTACGATTCTGAACAACAAATCGATTTGCTCATTTTCATCGCTGATTTCGGTATATTTCTCAAAAAAAGATTGAATGATTTCGATGGGTGTTTTTCCGGTTGGGAATCCGGAATGACTTTCCTGATACAAAAATGGAATCAGCGCACCTATATTTAGCATCTTATCATAAGGCAAATTCATGAAAAGACTGTTGTAAATCTGGTATTTGTTTTCTACGATTTGATGGTATTTTTGGGTGGCTTTTTCCGGACTCATATCATTGGTTCATTTGAAGTAATGGCTCTAAAAATTCTCTGGTATTGGCAAGTCGAGGGACTTTATTTTGTCCACCGAGCTTCCCGCGCTCTTTCATCCAATTGAAAAATAAATTTTCTTTGGCGATATTCAATTTCAATCTGTTTAAGGTAATGTTTTTATAGCGTTTGGCTTCATAATCCGAATTCAATTCTTGAAGCGTTTTGTCCAATATTTCTGCGAATTCTTCTGGGTTTTCCGGTCTTTTTTCAAATTCAATTAACCATTCGTGCGCTCCTTTTTCATTTCCTGACATGAAAATCGGCGCTGCTGTAAATTCTTTGATGATCGCTCCGGTTTTCTGACAAGCGCGTTTCAGTCCTTCTTCTGCGTTTTCGATTATCAATTCTTCTCCAAATGCATTGATATAATGTTTGGTACGACCCGTAACGAGAATCCGATAAGGAGATTTCGAAGTAAATTTAACGGTATCACCGATCAAATAACGCCAAAGTCCGCCATTAGTCGAAATCACCATCGCATAGTTTTTTCCGATTTCTACTTCTTGTAATGGAATGGCTTTGGCATTTGAACTTCCAAATTCACTCATCGGAATAAATTCGTAGTAAATTCCATTGTCCAACAACAACAACAAATCTTTTGAGTCTTTCTGGTCTTGAATCCCAAAAAAACCTTCTGAAGCATTGTAAATTTCGTAGAAATTCAATGGTTTCTGAGTCAACAATCGGTAGTTTTCTTCATAGGGTTTGAAACTGATTCCGCCATGAAAAAACACTTCCAAGTCAGTCCAAATTTCATCCAAATGGGTTTTTCCGGTTTGGTTCAAAACATAATTCAGCAAAACCAACATCCAGGACGGAACGCCGGTCAAACAGCCGATGTCTTCTTTGATAACCGCATCTGCAATGGCTTTCATTTTGGTTTCCCATTCGCTCATCAGCGAAATCTGTTTGTTGGGTGTGTTTCGGAGTTCTGCATAAAAAGGAAGGTTATCGATCAAAATCGCCGATAAATCCCCAAATAAAGTTTCATATTTCTGATAAATCTCACTACTTCCTCCCAATCGGAGATTTTTATTTTTAAAAATTTGGGTTTCCGGATGGTTGTTCAGATACAAGGCAAACATCATTTTCCCTGCTGCATAATGACCGTTCTCTAACGATTCTTCGCTGATCGGGATGAATTTGCTTTTGGCATTTGTAGTACCGGAAGATTTGGCAAACCATTTGATTTTCCCATGCCAACTGATGTTCTCTCCTCCTTTTCTCGCTTTTTCGATAAAAGGTTCAAATTCTTCATAAGTTACGATGGGTACTTGATTTTGAAAGGTTTCATAATGGTTGATATCATTGAAACCGTACAACTTTCCATATTCGGTATTTCGGGCGTGCGATAAAATATCAAACAAGACGTTTTCTTGTGTTTCGATGGGACTCTGCATGAAACTTTCTATCTGACGCATGCGTTTGCTCATCAGCAATTCCATAACTTTGTTTACCAAACCTTGTGCAGGCATATATTTCAGTTTAATCACAAAAATAATCAAAGACGATGACTTTTGAGGGACAGATTCGCAAGATGATCACAGAAAATGGAAAACCGATCCGTTATTATTTGAATTTCAAGGATGATTATCTCGATGTAAACCAACAATTGGAGAAAAAAATCAGAATCAAACATTTGCACAATGAATGTTTGGGTTGTGGATTGGACAAAGAGATTTATAGAATGGGTTATTGTCAAACCTGTTTTTTCTCTTTGCCTGAAGCGAACGAAAGCATCATCAGACCGGAATTATCGACGGCTCATCTGGGAATTGAACAAAGAGATTTAGAATGGGAAAAGAAGTTTGAATTGCAGCCGCATATTGTTTATTTGGCGGTTTCTTCCGATTTAAAAGTCGGTGTCACGCGTGCGGCTCAGATTCCAACAAGATGGATCGATCAAGGCGCTTCTTATGCAACGATTTTCGCCAAAACGGATAACAGATACGAAGCCGGAATGATAGAAGTTGCCTTAAAAAACCATGCTTCTGATAAAACCAATTGGCAGAAAATGCTGAAAAACGATGTGCCAGAATTGGATTTGATCCAACAAAAAGATTTGTTTAAAATGTATATTCCGGAGGAGGAATCAAAATTTTATTTGTCTGATGATTCCGTTTATACGTTTGAATATCCGGTTTTGGAATTTCCTAAAAAAGTCAAATCGCTTAACCTAAAAAAACAGCGGGAATTTGAAGGAGTTCTAACAGGAATCAAAGGTCAATACTGGATTTTTGAAGACGGAACAGTTTGGAACGTCCGTGGACATGAAGGTTTTTATGTAGAAATTGAATTGTAAAAAACTTTGACAAAGTTCTGAACTTTGTCAAAGCTTCTCTATAGTTTATTTAAATTTTAATGAACTTTTGAGTATTTACTTTTCCGGAAATTGTGGTTGTTTTAATGATGTAAGTTCCTTTTGGCAAATGAGATACGTTTACAGAATTTTGTTTTTTAGAACTAATTTTCTGTCCTGATAAACTATAAATTTCTACGGATTTGATTTCTTCTTTGCTTACAATATTCAATTGATTTTCAACCGGATTTGGATAAACAGAAATTGAATTTTGATTTGCATTCATTTCTTCAAAACCTAAATTGGTTTGTTTAAACATAAAAGCGGCTCCGGCATCCATCATTTCGTCTTCTCCATTTTCGTCAAAATCATTTCTCGGAGCGCCCACTAAAAGTTTATCACCATGGTAAGCAAAATGCCAACCGAAAAAAGCATTGAAATTATCGGATGGTGTCACCGTAAAAAATTCATCCCAACTGCCATTTTCATTTTTTTTGTAAACGTTCACACGTGATTCTTCCAACCCGAAAACGTGAGGTGCAGCGACAAAAAGCATATCGTCTTTCATCTCACAATGCCAGCCAAAGTAAGTGTCTTCGCCGGATTCATGGCTTGCAATTCTCTGAACTTCATCCCACTGTCCGGAAACATTCTGTTCAAAAACATAAGCAGCCGGAACGTCACTTGACATAGCCCCTTCTGCATAAGCTCCTACCACAAATTGGTTTCCGTCCACGCTCACAGAGGTACCGAAATAAATATTATTCTGAGCATCGGAAGCCATCACAACCTGTTCTAATTCCCAAGCATTGTTTGCATTTTTCTTGAAAACGTAGGCTTTTCCTTGACCATTATTGGCACCGCTTGCTCCCACGATTAAATAATCATCAGAGATTGAAACTCCAATGCCGAAATTTTCATTTTGTACTCCATCAGGCACTTCTACTTTTTGAGTTTCAGTCCATACGCCGTCATTATTTTCAAAAATATAGACTGCACCCGTCCAATTGTCATAAGCCATCGCACCGACTGCGAGGATGTTCCCGTTTGTGTCCAGACAAGTAGGATTTGCTCCCAGCAAGGCCGTATCCTGATAATCAGAAGCGACCAATTTTGCGTGGAAAGTCCATTCGTCATTGGCATCCAATTTATAAATGTAAAGTGCACCCGCCATCCAGGCTTCTTCTACATTAGCTCTTCCTGATGCAACAACCAGATAATCATCCATAAACCGGACAATTCCACCGAATTCGGCTCCTTCCGCTGCATCAAAAGCCGTCAGTTTTTGATGGAATTCGATGTTTTCGCCTTGTGTTTTGTAAATGTAAACTGCTCCTGCGGCGATAGACTCTCTCGATGCACCCACAGCGATGAAATCATCATTGAAATCAACTGAAGTACCGAACTCGGCACGGGATTCCCTGAAATCGCCGACTAATTTTGCCTGTTCTTCAAATTGTGCGTTTCCGGTAAACATGATACCGAAAAATAATAAGGTTATGAGAGTTTTGAAAGGTTGTAAAAATTGTTTCATCATGTGTTTTTTTTGAATGGTGAATTTGAAAAATATATTTTTAAAATCGGAAAAATGATACAAGACATTTTGTGACAACTGATTTATTTGTTTAAAAATGAGTGAATTATAAAATTAAAATAAGCCCTGAAATTTTAATTTTCAGGACTTATCAGTTTAACACACATTAATTTATTATGAACTTTTGACTTTCTGTTTTTCCGTTTTTTGAATGAATTTGAATGATGTAAATCCCTTTATTTAAATGCGAAACATTTATTTTAGAACCAGAAGAAATCATTAGTCTCTGTCCGGAAAGGGAATATATTTCAACAGAATTTATTTCTTCACGGATTTGTATGTTTAAGAAATCACGGGTTGGATTGGGATAAATCGTGTTGTGTGAGATGAATTCAGGTTCGCTGACATCCATGGTTTCCAAATCAACGGTTATTTTAATTAATCCCAAATCAAAAGTTCCCAAATAAATTTCTGCCGAGTCTTCCAAAAACCGAACGGTGCTTTTGTAAGTAGCTACATCAAATAGCTCTTCGCTTGTGATTTCTTCCCAAGATTCTCCAAGATCAGTTGAGAAAATTATTTTGGGGCTTGTAAATTCTGAAGTTTGAATCACGCCTACTATGTGATTTTCGTTATAAGCAGAAAGTGAAACGTTTTGGATGACTCCGTCGTATTTTTTGACCCAATTCTCTCCGGCATCCGTTGATACAAAAATCCCCTGACTGGTGGCAATGGAAAAAATATTAGGGTTTGCCGGGTTTTGAGTAAATTTAAGAATTACATCTACTGAAGGGTCTAAAGACATTTCCAGCCCGCTTCCCCAAGACGTCCAAGTGTTGGCGCCATCCATCGATTTGAATATGCCTGCACCAATTGCCGCTATCATTTCCTGACTGTTTGAAGGGTTGATGTATAAACCACTCAAGGCGCCGGGCTGTGGTAAATTCATCATCGTACTGCTGATGTTCTCCTGATTGGAAACGTCTATTTTATACAATTCATTTTCAGTAACTATGTCAGAAACCGCAACCCAGATCAAATTAACATCATTTGGATCGGAAACTGCAACATCTAGATAATTCATAAATGTATTCATCAACGTTAGTTTCGTTTGACCATGGTCTTCACTGAGCGTTACTTCAGCTCCCATGAAACCACCTTTGAAATTGTAAACCCTTCCTTCCACATTTTGATCAGCAAAAATTTTATCGGCCGACGAAACAGAATAACTTCCAATCGGTGGGATTTCCGTGCTTTGTTGTTCCATCGTTGTAAGGTTGAGATGAATGTATCCACCTTGAACACCATAATAAAGGTGTTGTGCATCTTGTGAGAAAACATCCAAACTGCCCGTCACTTCAAAATAAGGATTTTTCATCTGAGAAAGCGTAACAGCTCCATCGTTGGAATAAAACGGATAAAAATTTCCGGTGATGATCAGTTCGTCTTCTACAAAAGGATTGAAACTCATATTGAGTCCTGCATAGTATTCAAACGGATCATCATTGGTATAAGGATAGTTTTCCCACGTATTTCCTCTGTCTTGAGAAATTACGATTTCGTTTTCTTCTAAAACGATGATATTGTCAAAATTAAATGGATTGAATTTGATGATGTTGATATGATTCAACACTCCGTCTGTCCAGGAAATCGGCATTTCTACCCAAGTGTTTCCACCGTCAGAAGAACGGAAAACATTTTGAGTTTGTTCGTTGAAATTCATGCTGGTTCCCACCAAAATATCTTGCGGGTTCATGGCATTGAATTCAATTGCGTCAAAATTGGCTCCACTGATCACTTCCGTCCAGTCAGCTCCGGCATTTTCCGAAACCCACAATCCGCCATCTTCTTCAAAATTCCCGACACCTCTTGCTAAAAATAGTTTATCGGGATCAAACGGACTGATGACAGCATTGTTAACCGTAACGCCATTGTTTTGTGCATGATCATAAACTTCCGACCAGTTTTCTCCGCCATCGGTTGTGTAAAATACTTTCTCTGTGTTTTCCCAGTCAAAACTAGCATGTAAAAGAATGATATTGGGATTGGGCCCATAAACAGAATAGGATTTGATCCGATTAAAATCTGCTTCATACGGAGGATAAATTTCTTTTGTCAACTCATTGGTTTCCATGTCATAAAAGACCAATTTATTGTTATTAGAATCTAAATTATACATAATGAAACTCAAGGTATTGTCTCCCATTTGTTTCAGATCATGAATTTCGATGGCTTCCGTAATGGGAAACGAAAAAAGAATTTCCCAATTTTCTCCTTTGTCGTACGAAACCAATAAATGGTTTTTCAAGGTGGAAGCGTAAAGTTTGTCTTCCACATTTAAATCATAGGTAATGTCAAATAATCTACCGAAATCTTCTGTACCGCTGGTTTCAAATTGGGCTTTCAGGTTTGTAAGACCATAAAGCGCAACAATGAAAAATAAAATAAAATGTCTCTTCATATCTTTCTTTTTGTGATTGATAGTTCAATGTTCCGAAAAATGAATTTCAGCACAAAAAATCAGACACGAATTAATCGGACATCCTCTAAATATAATCGGACGCTATTTTACAAAAGAATGTAAGTGATTGTATAACAAAGAAGTATCTTCAATTCCCATTTTCCGGCTGATTCTCTCTTTTCTTTTGCGACAAGCATCCATCGTGATGTTCAAAAGTGAAGAAATTTCTTTGATACTGAGATCCATGTAGATGTAAGCGATGAATCGAAGGTCATTTGAATTCAAATCAGGATGACTGGATTTGACTGAAGAAATGAATCCATGATTGGCTTCTTCGAAATGCGTAAAAAAATCATCCAGTTCGTTTTCTTTTTTCAAATGATTTTGAATAGAATTTATTTTTCCGCGGACGGAAGCGGATTGTAAAATTTCCGGTTCGTTGGAAAACGTATCAATCAAATCTTGAATCAATTCGTTTTTGGAAGAAAGATGAATCGCTTTTGCGGTCAGTTTTCGGTTTTTGGATTCAATTTCCTTTTCCAATTCCAATTGGATAATTTTCTGATTACGTTCCGAAATGATTTTTTTCTGTTTGTATTTGATTGAATTGTTCCACAAAGCCCAAATCAGAAGAATTAAAGCAACCGAACTTAAAGCGATTGTTGTCAGAAAGATTTTTCTTTCCGATTCTAATTTTTGCTGACTTTCTGAAAGTTCTTTCTGGTAATTCTGAATTTCAAATTTCACTTTGTTATTTTCAAACAAAGCACTGTTTTTCAGCACATTCAAACTGTCTTTTGCCCAAATAACCGAATCTTTATAAAGAATAGAATTGTCCAGGTCGTTCTGATGTTTATAAATCGAAAAAAGCTGTTCGTAGCTTTGGATTTTCTGTTCCAGCGATAAACTTTTTCGTTGGGCTTCCAACGCATAATTTAAAGATTCTCTCCAAAGCCCTTTTTGTTGATAGATTTGAGAAAGCATGGTCAGACTTGTGATATGTACTTGCCTGAGTGCTATTTCAGAAGTTTTTTTGGAAAGTTCATTGAGGACGGTTTCAGCTTCTGTATATTTTTTTTGTAAAAAGAAGATTTCGCCTTTTCCAAGAAAAGCGTGTGTTAAAACAATTTTGTCCTCCCCGGCTGAAGAAATTGCTTCTTCATAGTAATTCAGTGCTTCCTCATATCTTTTTTGACGGTTGAGCGAATTCCCAAGATTTACGGCATATAAAGGGATTTTAGCTTCAATGTTTTCATTTTTTGCGATGGTGTATGCTTTTTGAAAATATTCTTCCGCTCTATTGAAATCGCCTTCGTCAAAATACAGAATGGCAATGTTGTTCAAAGCCGTAATTTCCTGCTTGAACGTGAGGTGTTCGATTGCAATTGAGTATGCTTCCAGATAGTATGAAATCGCTTCCCCGAAATCCGACATGACATAATAAGCCGCCCCGATATTGTTAATCGCTCTGAAACGCTGTTCCTGCCAATTGTTTTCTTCCGCTATGTTTTTTGCTTGCGAAAGCAATTCGAGTGATTTGGTAAAGTCTCGGTTCTGGCGTTCTTCTATGGCTGCATTGATGATTTCATCGCATTTTTCGGGCGTAGAAGCACGAGCAAATGAATGTAAAATCAGAAATACAATAATGGTTTTTATGAAAATTCTAAAAAAATTCCTCATTCCAAATACTAATATTAAAAAATTTCGCCGAATAATCCGTGTACTTTAGCAGGAATGTTAAAAGAAAAGGCAACCCATACAGAGTTGCCTTTTCATGAAGAATTATTTAATAAATTTTATTTTTTAATCAATTTATGCGTTTCTGTTTTTCCATTTTCAAGAAGTACTTTTACGATGTAGATTCCTTTGTTCAGATGAGAAACATTGATTTGTTTCGCAGTTGAGTTCAATAACTTCTGACCTGTTAATCCAATGATTTCTACTGAATTAATGTTTTCTTTGCTTTCGATGTTGACAACATCCGTAGCCGGATTCGGATAAATAACCGTTGATTTATTTGCCAACAAGTCGGAATCGATAACGCTCATGGTTTCCAAATTGATGGTGTATTTGATCAGTCCCAATCCTGAAGTCGAAACGTAAACATCCACTAAATCTTCATGAAAATCAAAATCAGTTGATCCAAAAACATTGGTAGAACTTAAATAGTTCAAGTCTTCATCCGGTATTTCTGTCCAAGTTGCTCCACTATCTTTTGAATATCTCAAACCAAATTGAGAATCATTGGAATCATGCGTTGCTGCGATGATTTGTCCGTTTGTAACAGTGGAATGTTTCACATTGTGTACAAAAGAATTATGGATTCTTGTCCAGTTTTCGCCACCGTCCGTTGTTGTAAAAATTCCTTTGTTGGAAGTAATCGTCATTTGATTGACATCCAATGGATTTTGAACAATCTTGAAAATAATGTCATTATCGATGTTCAAAGTTTCCAATCCCGAACTGATTTCCATCCATGAACTTCCTCCGTCCATTGTTTTATGCACACGGCTTCCTCTTACAGCAATGACAGTTTCATCATTTTCTCCGAAAAGAAATCCCATCACAACTCCGGAAGAATTAGGAAGTGAAATGCTGTTTGACTGAATACTATTGATGTCCGAAAAGTCAATTTCATAGATTTCTGCATTTTCTCCGAAAGATGAGAAAGAAGCCCAAACTTTGTTTTCATTGCCAGGAACAGATTTTACATCGTGCAAACTACCTGAAAAAGTACTGAAAATTTCTGTCGGATTTTCTCCATGATTATTGCTCATTTTTAAACTGGATCCCATAAATCCGCCCGCAAAAGTATAAACCCTTCCTGCCATGTTCGAATCAATCATTACTCCAGTTCCTGAATTATTGGTCACAAAATTCAACGGCATGATGTCATATCCGTTTTCTGTGGAAGTTTGAATGTTCCTGTGAGCATATCCGAATTGTGCACCGTAATAAAGATGTTCTTCCGTTCCGTTGTTAAAATAATGAACATTTCCACCTCCCGCAAAATATTTGGTTTTTACTCTGGTCATCGTTTCTCCTTGATTGGTTGAAAACATCGGATAATAATTTGCAGAGATAAAAACTTCATTTTCTGCAAAAGGATTAAATGAAGCATCAAGTCCATAATAATATTCCTCTGGCATATCGGCCGCATTTTCATACACATGAACATCCCAACTCGCTCCTCCATCATTTGAAATGGCTACTTCGTTATCTTCCAAAACAATTATATTCATCGGATCAGATGGATTGAATTGAATTACGTTGATGCAATCCAATAAATAATCTGTCCAAGCAATTTCAACTTCATTCCACGTATCTCCACCATCTGTTGATTTATATAAACCTTCCGGATATTCCCCAAAACTGATTCCGGTTCCTACCCAGATTTCGTCAGCATTAGAAGGATTAAAAGTAATCGGATTCAAAACGATTCCTGCTAACTTTTCTTCCCAACTCGCTCCTCCATCTTCTGAAATCAATAAACCTCCATCTACGTCTGTGTTTCCGTTTCCACGAGCAATGTAAAGTTTTTCTGGGATTTCAGGGTGAATCGCAACCTGTCCAGGGATGATGTCCATGTTTTGAGTGGAATCATAAACCACAGTCCAAGTACTTCCTCCGTCGGCTGTATAATAGGTGGTCTCTGCTGCTCCGAAACCAAGCGGATAACCTATAGAAAGCAATGCATAGTTTTCATCCGATGCAGAAATACTGTAAGAAGAAACCCAAGTATCACCTCCGGGATTTGGGCTGGGAGCAGTATATTGATGATCAATCTGACGAGTGGTCGTATTCAATAGAAATACCGTTCGGGCAACGTCTGTAACGGAACGCATCGAAAAGGTTAATTGATCGTCTCCGTAATTCTTTAAATTATTTTCTAATTTGTTAAAATATCCATCTTGAATGGAATAAAAAATATCCCAGTTCTGTCCGTTATCCGTAGAACTCAAAATATGATTTCCCAATGTGATGGCGTATAATTTGTTCTCTGTTGTTTTGTCGTAAGTCACGCCGAAGATTCTGCCGTACTCGTTCGAACCAATTGCCTCAACTTGTCCAAATAAAAGACTGAAACAACAACAGTTCAATAGAAGTAATAAAGTAATTTTTCTCATGTGAATGTGGATGTAAAATTTTATATCGCAAATTCGCCACAAAGATTTTCAATCCAAAAATTTTTAAAAGAAATAACACGACTGACTATTAGAAAAAGCGTGACATTTTTTCTAAATGATTGAAATATACTTATATAAATCTGTTTCTTCTGACAAATTCATTTTCTTGGTAATTCTTTCTTTTCGTTTACGACAAGCCTCTACGGTAATGTTCAAAAGAGACGAAATTTCTTTGGTGGACAAATTCATGTAGATATAAGAAAGAAAGCGTACGTCGTTGGAAGTCAGTTCCGGATGTTTTTCCCGAAGTGAAGACAGAAAACCATGGTTTGTTTCTTCAAAATGCGTAAAAAATTCGTCCCATTCCGAATCCTTTTTCAAATGATTTCGCAATTCAAAAATCCTGCGCTTCAGTCGTTCGTTTCCTCGAATTTCTGACTCTTTCGAAAGGGCTTCCATGATGTCTTCAATCAGTTCGTTACGCGTAGAAATGGATAAAGCTTTAGAAGCGAGCTGGCGGTTTTTGGATTCAATTTCGTTTTTGAATTTTTCCTGTTCCAAAAGCGTAAGCACTTCTTTTTCATTGAGTTGTTGCTCCAAAAGGATTTTGTCGTTTTTCTGGTTTTCCAATTCGAGTTCAGCTATTTTCTGATTGCTTTCTGCGATGATTTTCTTCTGTTTCAATCGGGAGGAATAATTCCATATTGCCCAAAGAATCAGGACAATGAAAATTAAAATTCCACCTAAAATGAAATAAAATAACCGACGTTCCGAAATTAATTTTTCCTGGCTTTCGGACAATTCTTTTTGATAATTCTGTAATTCGAATTTAATTCTACTGTTTTCGAAAAGCTTTCCGTTCTTGATTTGGTTCAATGAATCTTTGGCAAAAATTACAGAATCTTTATAGGCAAATGCGGTAGAATTCTCGTTCCGTTTCCGATACAATTCCGTCAAACGATCAAATACATCTATCTTGTTTTCCAGACTTACATTGGGATCAGTTCCTGCTCGTTTTATATAGTCGATTGCCAAGGGAATGTTTTTTTCACTCTCATACACTTTTGCTAAAATCATCAAAACCGAAATGCGATGTTCACTCAGTTCAGACGTTTTCAAATTTGGTAAAAGCTCCAAAGCAATCTCTTTTGCTTCCGGAAATTTCTTCTTCAAAACTAAATTCTGCGCATTGGTGATTTGTGCCTGCGCCAAAATCGGTGGTGTGTCTTTTAATAAAGGAAGTGCAATTTTAATGTAAGATTCCGCCTTTTGAATTTCTTCTTTGGCGTTGGCAACGGTCGCCAGATTCGTAGCGTACAAACCTATTTTTAAACTGTCATTGTTGTCTTTGGCGATTTCATAGGCTTTGAGAAAATATTCTTCGGCTTTGTCATTTTTGGCGTCTTTGGAATACAAAATCGCAATGTTATTCAAGACAATCATTTCATGTTTTGCGTCTAAATCTTTGAGCGCAATTTTATAAGCTTCAAGGTAATTATCGAGTGCTTCACCGTAATCAAGCATCAAATAATAATTTGCACCGATGTTATTAATGGCAAGAAAAAGTTGTTTGTTCCAATTATTGGTCTCCGCCATGGATTTGACTTCCGTAAGCAATTCCAACGAACGAGCATGGTTTTTCCGGTTCATTTCCTGAACCGCTTCGACCAAGATTTTATCGCATTCTTCAACGGTTTGTGCATTTAAAAATGACAAAACGAACAGAAAAGTCCAGCAAAATATGGTTTTAATTCCCGACACTCTTTTGATAATGAAGCGATAAAGATACGATAAAGAGAAGAGAGCGAGAAAGGTTGCGTGCATCGCAAAAGAAAACGCCGCGTGCTATGAAATTTCACAGAACGCAGCGTTTAATTTTTCTGAATTCTTATTTTTTTGAAGCTTCTACAGATGCTTTTCTGAATTCTTTGAACATTTTGCTCAATTCCAATGCAGATTTACGGGCTCTTGTTCCAGCCGCTTTGTTTCCTTTTTCTACTTGAGCCGCAGCTTCATTTTTAAATGATTCGAATTCTTCGTGAATTTTGTCAACTAAATTTTTCATAATTATTTTATTTATAAATTAATTTTAAGGCATACAAAAATAGCATTTACAAGCATATAAGCAAGTTTTCAGCCCATAATTTATGAAGAAACAAAAAAATGGGTAATCGTATAAATCACCAATCCTACCAGTCCACCGACCAAAGTTCCGTTGATCCGAATAAATTGCAGATCTTTCCCAACTTCTAGTTCCAACTTGTTACTCAACTCTTTACCTTCCCAACTTTCAACCGTTTTGCTGATTAATGTTTGAACCTCTTCGCTGTTTTTTAAAATCATCCGATACAAAAAATGACGGATCCATTTGTTGATGCGTAATTTTAATTCTTCATCGTTTTGTAACGATTCAGAGAGCTTTCTGATGTTTTTATGGAGGTATTGATTCAGTCCTGAATCCGGATTTTCGATGTTTTCATCCAACATTGCCTTGATTGATTCCCAAGCGTCATCCGCATATTGACTTAAATTTTCAGGCGAAATCAAATCCGTTTTCAATTGGTCGAACTTTTCATTCCAACTTTCCGAAACCAACAACTCTTCCGCAAAAGACTCTAAATTCTCGGTCAATTTATTTCGGACGAAATGTTCTTTGTCCAATTCAACTTCTTCGATAAATTTCATGATTCCATCCGTCATTTCTCTCGAAATCCTTTTACCGGCCAGAAATGCAATAAAAGGTTTGTTTTCAGAAATTCGTTCACGGATCAATTCCTGACTTTCCTCTACATATGCTTTCAATTGCGGCAATAGCGTTTCGAGCAATTTGACATGTTCGCCTTTTTCCACCATATAATGAATTCCGGAAGAAGTAATTTTTTGGTAATCAATGGTTTTTAAGATTTCCGAACCTTTATTGGCAATGAAATTCCGAACTTCTTCATCATCTAAATCATGGATGATTTTCTGAATCAAATGCAAAATTTCCTGACCTAGAATTTCCCTACTACTCGGTTTGTCCAACCAACCCGACGCAAATTTTACTACATCCAATTTTTCAATATATGGGCGAATGTTTTTTGGAGTCAAAAAGTTATTTCGAACAAATGAACCGAGGTTCCGACCAAGATCGTTTTTCTTGTTTTCGATCAAATTGGTATGCGGAATCGGAATTCCGAGTGGATGTTTGAACAATGCCGTCACCGCGAACCAATCCGCCAATGCACCGACCATCGCTGCTTCCGAAAAAGCTTCCACATAACCCATCCAAGCTGCTGGCGAATGATGCTGAAAATACACCATCAAACCATACACCAACGCCATCAGAAAAAACAAACCGGTGGCAATGGCTTTGTGTTTGCGCAATAATTTTTCTTTTTGGGTGGACATTTTGACGATTTGAATTCTAAAGATAAAAAGAAATGAATTAATGAAAAATCTCCAAGATTTTGGAAATCTTGTAGGGAAAGGAAGGATTTTTATAAACGCCTTCTATTTCACTACTGTCCAATCCGCATTTTCAACTTTCTGAATTTTTACCGGATTTTGCATTTCGAAATAAGGTGTGAATTGTTTCGAAAAAACCGTATCCAATTTGATTTCCGAATTATCAGTACCACAAACAGATTGGATCACTTTTACAGTTTCAAACTTGTTTTGAGAATTGAAATAAATCGTCTTTTCTTCTTTGATTTCCTGATTCCAAAAATCACATTGATATTGAAAATAGCCATGGTAAGCCAAAAATGGAGTTAATGCAAATAGAAATCCGCCGATGAAAAGTAAAATGTTTTGCCATTTTTTGTAGGAAGATTTGATGGCTAAAATAAACAATCCATAAATCGAAGCGGCGGTCAAAAACACCAAAATCTCTGGAAAATAAGACGCAAAAACCCGGTCTGTAAAATAGATGGAAAATCGATCGCCCAATAGGAAATATACTGCAAACCAAATGATGAATGCGATGCAGAAAAATTTTAGGGTATTAGTAAATAATCTAAACAAATTCCGATAATTTAAGTGGTTATTAAATTATATTTTTCAAACTGACTTTTCATTAGTTCCAACAGTTTATCATAATTTATCTGTAAATGATTTGCTGATATCATAATTGGAGATTCATAAAAAGACATATTAGACGCCATCAATTTACGTTTTACCAATGATTTTTGCCTTTTTACATAATCATCCGGGTTTTTAACCATTACCAAGACAAATTTTTGATTAGCGACTTTTGCTTCATCAATTTTCAAAACATCTTCCCATTTTACAAAACCAGCAGAAGTGGCATTTGAATTATCGAAAAAACCATCCTTTTTGAAATGAATTCCAGTGTTTTTTTGGAATAATTTGTAAGTAATAGAAATTAAAAAAATTGAAAATGTGATTAATCCAATAATTCCAACAATAAATATAGTCGTTTCATTTTGACGTCTAAAATTCAGAAATTGTTGAGGATCTATAATGAACCAAATGCTAAAGCCAATAAAGATAAGGCACCCGATAATTGATAGTATTGACTTTTTCATACTCATTGGTATTTTCACCTCTTCATTCATAGAGCTCTCAATCTTTTAAAAATTTATTCAAAACTTCAATCGCCGAATCGGCCAAATTGGTTCCCGGCCCGAAAATCGCATGGGCACCGTGCTTGTAAAGGAAATCATAATCTTGTCGGGGAATTACACCTCCCACCACGATGAACATATCTTCACGACCGTATTTTTTAAGTTCTTCCACCACTTCGGGAACCAAAGTTTTGTGTCCGGCTGCCAAAGACGAAATCCCTAAAATATGTACATCGTTTTCGATGGCTTGTTTGGCGACTTCGGCCGGTGTTTGAAAAAGGGGTGCGATGTCCACGTCAAATCCCATATCGGCATAGCTCGTCGCTACGACTTTTGCGCCGCGATCGTGTCCGTCTTGTCCCATTTTGGCGACCATAATTCGAGGTCTGCGACCAAATTTTTCTGAAAATTCTTCCGCCAACTTTCGGGCTTCCGTAAACGATGTATTTTGATTTGCTCCCATAGCATATACGCCTTGAATGGATTTGGTTTGGGCTTTGTGTCGTCCGAATACGCTTTCCAAGGCATCGGAAATTTCGCCCAAAGTTACTCTTCTTCGTGCAGCCTCGATCGACAATTCGAGTAAATTTCCTTGTCCGGTTTTGGCTGCTTTGGTCAGTTGTTCCAATATTTCTTCTACTTTTTCGGTATTTCTTTCCGAACGGATTTTATTCAAACGTTCAATTTGACTCAGTCGAACCGCCGTATTGTCGATTTCCAAAATCTCCAATTCTTCTTGTTCCAATTTGGATTTGTATGCATTCACGCCGATGATAGCGTCTTCTCCTATGTCGATTTTGGCTTGTTTTTTTGCTGCTGCTTCTTCGATGCGCATTTTCGGAATTCCCGCTTCGATGGCTTTGGTCATTCCGCCCAATTCTTTTACTTCTTCTATGTATTTCCAAGCTTGTTCCATCATCTGTCCGGTTAGAGATTCTACCATAAAACTTCCGGCCATTGGATCTGCCGTTCGGCAAATTTGGGTTTCTTCTTGGATGATCAATTGCGTATTTCGGGCAATTCGAGCCGAGAAATCAGTTGGAAGTGCAATGGCTTCATCCAAAGCATTGGTGTGCAAAGATTGTGTTCCGCCCAATGCGGCCGCCATCGCTTCGATCGCTGTTCGGGTGATATTATTATACGGTTCTTGTTCGGTCAAACTCCAACCCGAAGTTTGACAATGCGTTCTAAGCATCAAAGATTTTTGACTTTTTGGATTGAATTCTTTCATCATTTCCGCCCAAATCACTCTGGCTGCTCTCATTTTGGCAATTTCCTGATAATAATTCATCCCGATTGCCCAGAAAAAAGACAATCTCGGAGCAAAATCATCAATATTTAAACCCGCTTGCAATCCGGTTTTCACGTATTCGTATCCGTCTGCCAGCGTATACGCCATTTCCAAAACCGGTGTCGCTCCGGCTTCTTGCATATGATAGCCCGAAATCGAAATGGAATTAAATCTTGGGATGTTTTGAGAAGTGTATTCGAATATGTCGGCGATGATTTTCATGGAAGGCGTCGGCGGATAGATATACGTATTTCGCACCATAAATTCCTTTAAAATATCGTTTTGAATCGTTCCGCTCAATTGGTTTTGTTGAACGCCTTGTTCTTCCGCCGCCACGATATAATACGCCAAAATCGGCAAAACCGCTCCGTTCATCGTCATGGAAACGGAAATTTGATCCAAAGGAATTTGGTCAAATAAAATTTTCATATCCTCAACCGAATCGATCGCAACCCCAGCTTTTCCTACATCCCCCACTACACGTTCGTGATCGGAATCGTAACCGCGATGTGTCGCCAAATCAAAAGCAACGGAAAGTCCTTTTTGTCCGGCGGCGAGATTTCTGCGGTAAAAAGCATTGGACTCTTCGGCGGTGGAAAATCCGGCGTATTGACGTATGGTCCAAGGTTTCCGCACATACATCGTGGTATAAGGTCCACGTAAAAAAGGTGCAATTCCCGGAAGATTGTCCCGATACGGATTTAATTCCGCATCTTTTTCCGTGTAATTTTCTTTTACAAGCAAACTGTCCAATTCGGTTTCTTCAGCCGTTTTATTTACTAAAACAAAGGGCGTTTTGTATGTTAAATTTGCAAAGTTTTTTCTCATTTTACTCTATTGAGTTAATCCAAAATTCTCGAGTATTCTTCTGTGTGGTTATTTGTGATATGGGTTACGAGTATACGATTTTTATTTTTTTCAAAAAAGATAAGCCAACTCGTTCTTTTATTCGCTTTGTAAACAACAAAAAATTTTCCCAAACTTGCTTGGTCAACTTTGGTTATTCTAAAACGTTCATAAGATGTCGTATTTAGTATGAAATCATAGATTTTATTTACATACTGTTTAGCGCTTTCGTAACTTGTGAAGTATTCTTCTTCAAATAAAATATCAATAAGGTCGTTAAGATAATTCGTTACTACTCGCTCTACCGATATCATTTTTTCCAGTTAAGCGTTTTTAAATGTTCTAAGCTGATTTGGCGTGCTTCTTCAATACTGATGGCGTTTGCCCAACGTACTTCAAATTCGGGATTGGTTTCTTCATCGAGCAAAGACACCTGTATACCCATTTCGCGAGCTACTTTTATCAACAAGTCTAATTGCTCTTCACGATCGCTATTTAAAATTACTAATCTGCTCATGATACAAATTTAGGTAGAAACTTATTATTCCATATAAGTCAGGCAGAGAATTTTTACGAAACACGAAATCTTTCGGACTTTCCCAACTTCCTAACTATCTTTGCAAAATATGTCGGAAGAAAAAAAATTCAGATCGGGTTTCGTCAACATCATTGGAAATCCAAATGTAGGTAAATCAACTTTGCTCAATTTGTTGATGGATGAAAAATTGGTCATCGCAACACCCAAAGCGCAAACGACTCGTCATCGCATTAAAGGAATTCTTACAGGCGAAGATTACCAAATCGTGTTTTCCGATACACCGGGAATTCTTGAACCTGCTTACGAACTCCAATCCAAAATGATGGATTATGTAAAAGAATCTTTGGTCGATGCCGATTTGATTTTGTACGTGGTGGAAGCCGGTGAAAAACGTCCGAAAAATGAAGAATTCTTTGAGCGATTGCAAAAAACGTCAACGCCGCTTTTGGTTTTGATCAATAAAATCGACACGACGACGCAAGAACGATTGGAAGAAACGGTGGAACATTGGCATCAATTGTTGCCCAACGCTGAAATTCTTCCGATTTCGGCTTTGGAAAATGTAAATGTGGATATGCTGAAAACCAAAATCATTTCGGTTTTACCGGAAGGTCCGATGTATTTTCCGGAAGACCAATTGACCGACAAATCGGAACGATTCATCGTAAATGAAGTAATCAGGGAAAAAATTCTGATGAATTATAAAAAGGAAATTCCGTATTCGGTAGAAGTTGTCACCCAAATTTTTAAAGAAGGGCTGGAATTGATCCAAATCGAAACCGAAATCTACGTGGAACGCGATACCCAAAAAGGAATCATCATTGGTCATAAAGGGGAATCCCTTTCCAAAGTCGGAAAAGAAGCACGAGAGGATTTGGAAAAGTTTTTCAATAAAAAAATCTTCCTCAAACTCTTTGTGAAAGTCAAAAAAGATTGGCGGAAAAAAGATGGGGATTTAAGGAGGTTTGGGTATTGAGATGATGGATGTGGATGGCAGATGTTGGGTGTTGGGTGTTGGGTGAATATATCAATTCGTTCATACTAAGTTGATTTAGAATTCGTTTTACTAAAAATTTGAATTTGAAATCTAAAGCTTTCACTTTATTGATTTTACTTTTTTGTCTATCGTTTGTGAAAGATGATAACAAGATTTTATGGAGAGAATCTTTGGAATTGAATTATGCTGATTTTGAACAAAAACCACCCAGAAATGTCAAAAATGTATTGGCCAAATCGGGAATACGCATCGAATACCATTACCAAATCAAAGACAAAAATCCGCCGGTTTTTACGGTGAAAACCTATTTTTTGAAAGATCAATCTTGGATGATTTTGAAAGATTCCAATACGCTTCAACACGAAAAACTTCATTTTGATTTGGCAGAATTGTACACCAGGAAAATTCGAAGGGATTTAGCGAAATTGAATCAAAAAAAGGTGCACAAACTTCAGTCATATTTTGACATTATCGAATTTTATCGTGCCGAAAATGACAAAGCCGATGCGCTTTTTGACACCCAATCTTATGGTTATATTTTCAATGGAAAGCGAGTGGAAAATCATACGCGTGAGCGATTGATTCACTGGCAGGATTCGATTTCCACCGAACTAAAAAGACTGGACCGCTACCGTTAATTAAAATCAAACAAAGGAACCAAAAAAGCTGGAATTTGGGTTTTATCTTCTATTTTTCCGTACATTTTTTTAGCCGTTTTAAGCATTTTCTCATCGTTGTTTTTCTGTGCAGTTTTAAGTAATGCCAATGAATAATGAGTGTAGTAATTTGGCTCTTTTTTAAATTTAGATGACTTTTCAAAATACGAAATTGCATCCTCATATTTTTCTGATAAAGTGAGTAAAATCGCTTTGATGTAATAGGCGTCTGTTATAGAAGGATTTGATGAATTTTTATAAAGGGAAATAGCTTGGTTTAGATTATTAATACCATTTTCATAATCACCAATTATAGTCGAAGTCAAGCCTACCCCATAATATCCTTCCGGATTTTCTGGAAAGTTTTCCTTAAGCTCGTCAAATTTCTTTCTGGCAATTTCATCACTGCCCAATATCATAGCACTCATTGCCAGATTCTGCTTGAACTCTACAGATGGTTTAACTGCCAAAGAATCTGCCATATAATAAAAAACCAAAGCATTTTCAAATTCATTCAATAACCTTGAAGTATAGCCGGTAAAAAAATACGCATCACAAAAAGTGCTGTCCTCTTTTGTGGCCCGGAAGAACAATTCACTATTTGCTCTCAAATATTTAGGTTCCAATTGTTTATTAAGATGAAGGATTTTTATAGCAGACTCAAATGTTTCCCTTGCTTTTTCATTTTTTGGTTCGCAAACCAAATTTTTTCCTTTAAAATAATCTTGAGCATAACTTATGGAAGAAATTGCGAAAAAGAGGAAGACAATAAATTTTTTCATCCGGCAAAAATAAAAATCCCGCCGGATTTCACCAACGGGATTTCTCTAAAATCTTATGTCTTATTTCTATCGCCTATTTTATTTCACATTGAATACCAATTTGTTATCGCCTTCTTTTTCAGGAAAATAATCGATCAACACCACACTGTTGTCGTGAACATTTCCTTTTAAAATCTCTTTGGACAATTCATTTAAAACATCGTGTTGCACGACTCTTTTCAACGGTCTTGCTCCAAATTGCGGATCATAACCACGTTGCGAAATGTATTCGAGCGCTTCATTTGTGATGTCCAATGTAATGTCTCGCTTCGCCAATTTTTTAGCCAATTCGTCAATCTGGATTTTCACAATTCCTGAAATTTGGCTATTGCTCAACGGTTTGAACAAAATCGTTTCGTCGATTCGATTCAAGAATTCCGGACGGAAATTTCGTTTCAATTCTTCAAAAACTTGAGCTTTCGTTTTCCCATAAATTTCCTGAACATTTTCCGTTTTCAAATTTTCAAAATTCTCCAAAATGATATGCGAACCAAAGTTCGAAGTCATAATGATAATCGAATTTTTAAAATTGACCACACGTCCTTTGTTGTCCGTCAAACGACCATCATCCAACACCTGTAACAAAATATTGAAAACGTCCGGATGCGCTTTTTCCACCTCGTCCAACAAAATCACCGAATAAGGTCTTCGGCGCACGGCTTCGGTCAATTGTCCGCCTTCATCATAACCGACATAACCCGGAGGCGCGCCCACCAAACGGCTTACGGAATGGCGTTCCTGGTATTCGCTCATGTCAATCCGCGTCATCGAATTTTCGTCGTCAAATAAAAATTCTGCAAGCGCTTTGGCCAACTCCGTTTTTCCAACTCCCGTAGGACCGAGAAACAAAAACGAACCAATCGGTTTTCCTTCGTCGCTGAGTCCGGCACGACTACGACGAATCGCATCGGAAACCGCTTGAATGGCTTCTTCTTGACCGATGACTCTTTTGTGCAACTCATCTTCGAGATGCAATAATTTTTCGCGTTCGCTTTGCAACATTTTATTGACCGGAATACCTGTCCATTTGGAAACGACTTCTGCAATATCTTCCGCATCTACGGCTTCTTTTACCATTTTTCCGGCGCCTTCTTCCGCCACTTGTTGTTCCAATTCTTGCAGCTTTTCCTCTTCTTGTTTCAAAGCTTCATATCGAATTCGGGCTACGGTTTCATAATCTCCGGCGCGCTCGGCTTGTTCGGCTTGAATTTTCAATTCATCGATTTTCTTTTTGGCTTCCTGCACCTGATCTGCTTTTCCTTTTTCTTCCAGCCATTTGGCATTTAACTCGGTTCTTTGTTCCTGTAAATTGGCCAATTCTTCTTTGAGCAAATTCAATTTCTTTTCGTCGCCTTCTTTTTTAATTGCTTGAATTTCAATTTCCAATTGGATGATTTTCCGATCCAAATTGTCAATTTCTTCCGGTTTGGAATTCATTTCCATCCGCAATTTCGAAGCGGCTTCGTCCATTAAATCGATGGCTTTATCGGGCAGAAATCGATCTGAAATATATCGGGTTGAAAGTTGAACTGCCGAAATAATTGCTTCGTCTTTTATTCTGATTTTATGGTGAACTTCATATTTTTCTTTAATTCCCCGCAAAATCGAAATCGCCGATTCTTCATCCGGTTCTTCCACCATCACTTTTTGGAAACGTCTTTCCAGGGCTTTGTCTTTTTCGAAATATTTTTGGTATTCGCTCAAAGTCGTTGCACCTATTGCTCTTAATTCACCACGTGCCAAAGCGGGTTTCAGAATATTGGCCGCATCCATTGCTCCTTCTCCACCACCTCCTGCACCGACCAATGTGTGAATTTCATCGATGAACAAAATAATGTTTCCGTCGGAAGAAGTCACTTCTTTCACAACCGATTTGAGTCTTTCTTCGAATTCTCCTTTGTATTTGGCCCCGGCAACCAAAGCACCCATATCGAGTGAGAAAACCTGTTTTCCGATAAGGTTTTCTGGAATATCTCCGCTTACGATCCGATGCGCAATTCCTTCCGCAATCGCCGTTTTACCTACTCCCGGCTCTCCTATCAGAATTGGATTGTTTTTGGTTCTTCGGGATAGAATTTGCAATACACGACGGATTTCATCGTCTCGTCCGATGACCGGATCCAATTTTCCATCGTAAGCCAATTCCGTTAAATTCTTGGCGTATTTATTTAAAGAATTATAGGTTTCTTCTGCGTTTTCAGAAGTTACGCGTTGGCCTTTTCGGAGTTCGTTGATGACTTGAATGGTGGCGTCATAGCTGATGCCTTGATCTTTCAGGATTTGAGACACATTGGAATTGTTTTTCAAAAATCCCAAAAACAAATGTTCCAAACTGATGAATTCGTCTTTCATCTTTTTGGCTTCCTCCGTCGCCGAAATCAAAATTTTATTGGTTTCGTTGGAAATATGATTTCCGGATCCGCCCGAAACTTTTGAAAAACCTGAAATTATGTCAGCTATTTCGTTGTTGATATGTTGAATATTTCCACTTTGTTTCTCGATGATAAAGTCTAAAACATCTTGTTCCGTTTCCATCATTCCTTTAAAAAGATGGGCAGGCTCAATTGCCTGATTGCTATTCCCCAAAGCAATTTGTTGTGCTTTTTGAACCGCTTCTCTTGATTTGATTGTATATTGATTAAAATCCATTTTTTAGTTTAATTTTCTTTACCTAAAGCAAAATCAAAACCGAAAATGTTTCTATGACAATTTGGCGCATTTTCTAATTTTACTTTCTTTTAATTGCATATAAATTTAAACAATTTTTCACATTTTGAAATTGAAGTTGAAGGAGAATTCCGTTATTTTTGTTTGAATAGAAATGAAAATATGTCCTTAGAAAAAATAAATCCCACCCAAACTTCTGCTTGGCGAAAGTTAGAAAAACATTATTCGGAAATACATCATCATTCGCTTCTTCAAATGTTTCAAGACGAAAATCGGTTTGAAAAATTTCATCTGAAATTCAACGATATCCTTTTTGATTATTCGAAAAACCGGATCAACGAAGAAACCAAAAAGTTGTTACTCGAATTGGCGGAAGAATGCCAATTGAAAGATGCCATCGAAAAACAATTTGCCGGAGATTTGATCAATGAAACGGAAGGAAGAGCCGTTTTGCATACGGCTTTGCGAAACCGGGATAACCAACCTGTTTTTGTAAAAGGCAAAGATGTGATGCCGGAAGTCAATGCGGTTTTGGAACAAATGAAAGTCTTTTCGGAAAAGGTAATTTCCGGAAAATGGAAAGGATTTTCCGGAAAAGAAATCACCGACGTTGTGAACATCGGAATCGGTGGTTCCGATTTGGGGCCGGTCATGGTAACCGAAGCTTTGAAACATTATCAAACGAGGCTAAACCTCCATTTTGTGTCCAATGTTGATGGAACGCATATCGCCGAAACTTTGAAAAAAGTAAATCCCGAAACGACTTTGTTTATTATCGCTTCCAAAACCTTTACGACACAGGAAACGATGACCAATGCACATACGGCTCGGAATTGGTTTTTAAGTTCGGAAGCAAAAGAATCCGATGTGGCTAAACATTTTGTCGCATTATCTACTAATCAATCTGAAGTGGAAAAATTTGGAATCGACACGAAAAATATGTTCCAATTTTGGGATTGGGTCGGCGGTCGTTATTCGCTTTGGAGTGCAATTGGTTTGAGTATTTGTTTGGGTGTTGGATATGAAAATTTTGAAGATTTATTGGAAGGAGCATTTGCGATGGATACGCATTTCAAAGTAGCGGATTTCGAAGAAAATATTCCGGTGATTTTGGCCTTGTTGGGCATTTGGTACAATAATTTTTTTGGTGCGGAAAGCATTGCGATTTTACCCTATGAACAGTATTTATCAAGGTTTGCGGCTTATTTCCAACAAGGTGATATGGAAAGCAATGGAAAATATGTGGACCGAAACGGAAAAGTGGTGAACTATCAAACAGGACCAATCATTTGGGGAGAACCGGGAACAAATGGTCAACATGCTTTTTACCAATTGATCCATCAGGGGACGAAATTGATTCCTTGTGATTTCCTCGCCGGCGCGAATTCATTAAATCCGATCGGTGATCATCAAATAAAATTATTGTCCAACTTTTTTGCGCAAACAGAAGCTTTGGCTTTTGGGAAATCGGAAGAAATAGTGGTGGAAGAATTGAAAAAAGCAGGAAAAACGGAGGAAGAAATTGAGTTTTTAAAACCATATAAAATCTTTGAAGGAAACAGACCGAGCAATTCTTTTATTTACAAAGAATTGACACCTAAAACTTTAGGCAGTTTAATCGCGATGTACGAACATAAAATATTTGTACAAGGTGTAATTTGGAACATTTTTAGTTATGATCAGTGGGGCGTAGAATTGGGCAAGCAATTGGCCAACCAAATTTTACCCGAATTGGAAAATGAAAATCAAATCGAATCACATGATTCCTCAACCAATGGATTGATCAATGCATACAAAGAAATGCGTCATAAAAATTAGTCTTTTCTTTCTGTTATTGAACGGAATTTTGTCGGGGCAATTTCGCACGACCGACTTTCGGTTGCTCGGAAAAGTGGAAAGCGTTTCTTCCATTACAACCCATTTTTCAAATCCAAATCAAACGGGCGTTTCCGGGTTTTTGGACAGCGAACAATTTGATTCCGTTTACCTGAAATTTGACTCGAGACGGAATTTGGTTTTGCGGGAAAATTATTTGGATTATAGGGGGAAATTGGGATTGTTTGACCGAACGATTTTTCAGATCAATCCTTCCAATCAATTGGAAAAACTAGAAACGACACTCATTCAAAATGGAGAAGAACCGAGAAAGATTTCGCAGCGAAAAATTTATTATTACATTCAAAATCAATTGGTAAGAACGGATGAATTCAATTCAGGAAAGACTTCTGACCAGTTTTGGGTGATGAATGCTTCTTATGAAAATGGAGAGATCATCAAAAAAGTATTTTGGATGGAGGATAAAATTTTTTCTGTGGACCAAATGGAATATGAAAAGGGGCTTATCCGAAATGAAACCAATTTCTATAACAATGGAAATAAGGGAAAGTCGGTAAAATATGAATACAAAAATGGTGATTTGTTAAAAAAAGTTGCAGCATTGGGCAATGAAAAAACAATCCAAACGTTTACATACGATAATGGTCAACTGAACCAAATTGAGTTTTCGGATCAAGTAGGAAAGATTCAGCGAACGGAAATTTATGATGAAGACGGATTACTCTCAGAGCTAAAGGCGTTCAACCATACTACTCAGCAATTCGATTTGTATCGATTTGAATTTGAAATGGATAGTGAAAATAATTGGACCAAATGCAAGATTTTGCGAAACCAAACCCCCATTTATAACATTCAAAGAGAAATAACATATTTTAATAATTGAGTTTATGGAAACAAATGAAACCCAAACAAACTACGAACAACCTACACCACCTTCAAAAACTAAAGAGTACATCATCATGGGCGTTTTGGCGGCGTTGCTGCTCGGAAGCTTGGGCTATAATTTTTACCAGCATTCCCAAAACAAAGCAGAAACCGACTTGCTGACCATAGATCTAAAAGACACGGAAAACGCTAAGACACTCTTACAGAATCAATTAGACTTATTGACGGAAGAATTTGAACAATCCAAATTGGATTTGGGTGTCAAAGACTCATTATTATCCAAACGGGACATCGAAATTTTTGACAAACAAAAAGAGATTCAAAACATTTTGAATAAAAACAATATTTCTGAGTCTGAATTGAAACAGGCCAAACGCATGATCAATGCGCTCAATGCTGACATCGCAAGGTTCAAACAAGAAATCGCGGTTTTACAACAAAAAAACGATTCTCTATTGGTCGTCAATGACACTTTGCGGTACAACTCATTCAAAATGAGCGGAAAAGTAGAATCAGAAAAAGCAAAAGCGGTTGCTACTGAAAATAAAATGCGCTCGACATTCTCTGTTTCCAATTATAAAATCACCGGTCTCCGCGTGCGTAATTCCGGAAAAGAAGTAGAGACTGATAAAGCCAAAAGAATCGATAAAATGCGTGTGACTTTTGATTTGGATCCAAATGAATTTGCTGAATCAGGTGAACAAGAAGTCTACATCGCTATTTATAAACCTGACGGAACTTTGGGTAAATTTCAAGATGCTTCACCGGGTCAATTGGAAACTTGGTCTTTGGGAACGATAGAATATTCGGATAAAGTAGCGTTTGACTACACAAAAGGAACGAAACAAAATGTAACTTTCGATTGGGAAGAATATGATTTCCCGAAAGGAACGTATAAAATCGATTTGTATCAAAATGGTTTGAAAATAGGCCAAAAATCATTGGATCTTAGATAAATAGAAGTTAAAAAGGTAAATTTAGATTTGTTAAAAAAAACAAAAAACTCTTTTTACCGCATGATTTTTGTTTCCTTTTAGGTTAAATCTACAGATTATGGAAACAAATGAAAAAAACACGTTTATCAGCGGAACCATTGATGCCCGCTTAAAACTTTTGATGTCAATCCGTGATTTTCAAAAGGATTTTACAACCAATGCCCAAGAGATAGAAAAAGCGACCCAAGATCTTATTTCAGCTTATGAAAAAGGTCTTGGGTTTTTATATGAATATGCAGAAGAGGATTTCAAAAAAGAAGCAGATGAAATTTTAAATGAAGTCCGAGTTCATGCCAACCAAATGAACCACCAACTGAAAAAAACAGCCGACCAAATTCTAGAAAGAAAAGAAAAAACCAATTATTCCAAAAATTGGGAAGAATTTGAAACCCATCATAAGTATCTCAAAGAAGCTGCTTTAAAGTTTGAAAGCAAAGGTCAAAATGCTTTACCTGAAGATAAAAAAGTGGAATGGGAAGACAATTTTGTGGTTTTTGAAAAAGACATAGAGCCCCGAATAAAAATGAAATCCGAATTTGAAAAATTCATACTCGATTTTGTCTATAAGTACGACAAAGATGAACTCAATAAAATCTCTGAAATCGTTCATGAAAATTCATCTAAAGACATTGACTGGTCCAATCCGGTCGAATATAAAAACCAATATATCAAAGCGATAAGCGAGTTTCAACGAGAATTCAAACCACAAAACCTTTGGGATTCTTTCATGGAATTATTGGCCGGTGGCGTCCATCCTTCTCCTTCTGAACGCGTGATGCTGGAGAAATGGGCTGATGGAGAACAAAAAACTAGAGAAGATATGTAAAATCAATTGGGAAGAGGTAGTTCATAGATCTTTTCCCAATTTTTCCCTGTCACCAAAAGTTGATTTCCCTTCACTGCAATTCCATTCAGGACATCATCAGAGCCTTTGGACTCAGAAAGATCGGTTAAATCATAAAATTGTTCTACAGCACCTGTTTTTGGGTCAATGACCAGAATGAAATTGGTAGTCCAAACGTTTGCAAAAAGTTTTCCATTTACAAATTCCAATTCGTTGATGTATGTATAAACGGATTGGTAACCTGCGATTTGAATTTTCCTTTGAAGTTCAAATTTTTCATTGAAGAAAAACACATTTTGCGTCCCATCAGAAACGATGAGTTCTTTACCATTTGTGGTCATTCCCCAACCTTCTTTTACCATGTTTGGCAAAGCAATTTCCTCTTTCAATTCAAAAGTTTGCGCATCATAAACCAAAACTTTTCGCTCTTTGTAAGTCAACAAAAACAATTTCCCGTTGAGGATGGAAATTCCCTCTGAAAAGACCTTGGCTTCTTGTTTGGTTTCTTGTAAAAAGTTCGTAGTACCAAGATGATACGTCACAATTTTTGATTTTCCATAATGACCGGAACTTTCATAAACTTTATCATCGTGGTAGAAAAACCCTTGTGTAAAAAGCTCTTTCGGGTGAGGATATTCATTGATGACATCGTATGAAATGGATGTTTCTTTGGTCGAATTTAAAATCGGAACATGGGTTTCACCTGTAATGAATTCACTACCGAGATGCACTTTTATTTTCAATTCATTTACACCCAAATTGGTGTTGGCATTATCCATTACCATATGGTTGGAAACTGATTTTCCATTCCAAGTCAATTCAACGGAATCCACCAATTCTTGATTTTTAAAGAAATACACGTTCAAACTATCGCCCAAACGAAGTCCATTGTGTTGCAATTCATAAAAATTGGATTGTAAATCGGAAAGATTTTTCACTTCATTGCTACAAGAAACTGTCAGTATGAACAAGGAAATTAATGCGATGATTTGTTTTATTTTCATGCTAATCTTCTTTTGCGGCCCAACCATTTGACCATTTCGCAAGCACATCGATCCATTCGTCTGACTCGTTCAAACAAGGCAGGTATTCATATTTTTCACCTCCACTTTCCATAAACAATTCTTCATAACCCATAGCGATTTCTTCCAAAGTTTCCAAACAATCAGATACAAAAGCAGGAGCTACAACCACTATGTTTTTTACACCTTCTGCCGGAAAATCTTTCAACACAAAATCAGTATAAGGTTTGATCCAAGGATCTTTTCCTAATCTTGATTGGAAAGAAACCATCACTTTTTCTTCTGGTAAACCCAATTCTTTTCTGACCAATTCGGTTGTTTCATAACATTGATCCCGATAGGTTTTAATGTTTGAATTGGTATGTTTTTTCCCGATTTCAACTGCTTTTCGATCATGTCTTTCCGGAATTCCATGATAAGAAAAAAGCAATTTATCAAAAGATTCCGGCAATTGATTTTTGATATGCTCCGCCAAAACTTTGATATAATCCGGTCGGTCATAAAACGAATTTAAAAACGTTAAATTCAGATCTTTAAAATGTTTATTCTGAACTTCTTTGGTTTTTCCTACCACCGACCAAGTCGAACTCATCGTATACTGCGGATACAAAGGAATGACCAAAACTTCCCGGATTCCTTTATCGTATAATTCTTGCATAGCCGACTGAATGGAAGGACTTTGATAGCGCATCCCCAAAGCCACCGGAATGTCCAATTTCTTTTGCAGTTTTTCTTGAACACGTTTGGAAATCACAATCAAGGGAGAACCTTCTTCCCACCAAATTTTTTCATAAGCTTCGGCTGAAGCTACAGGGCGTTTCGGTAGAATTGCCAATTCAACAACAGCTTTGCGCACCAACCAGGGAGTGTCCAAAACCATAGGATCCATCAGAAATTCTCGTAAATACTTCCTTACGTCTTCAACATTGGTAGAATCGGGCGAACCTAAATTGATCAACAATACTCCTTTTTTCATTCTATTTATTTGAAATTGATAACAAAATTAGTAGAAACCTTTCTTTTGACAAGGAAAAGATTAATTTTAATCTATCATTTATCCGATGTCAATTTATTTTTCCATACTAATTTCACTTTTAGCAACAATTACCATTGCACAATCTGGTGTTGGGGTATTTCCAAAATTTGACTCAATTCATGAAAAGAATATTAAAATCTATACGTACAAAAATTCAAAAGTTGTGATTTTTCCAAAAGAATATGATTTAGGTAAATTTGAAGATTCCATACAATTTTTTACTCCAACCTTTGAAATTGTGGAAAAAGTACTTGGAAGAGTGGAAAGGAAAAATTTTAAAATGTGGAAAGAAAATTACAATTGGTTTTATCGCCCAAATAAGGATATGGATAAATTGATTAAAAGGCAATTGAGAGAAGAAAAAAAATATAGTATTGAAGAATTTGAAAAAATTGCAGGTAAACCAACTACAATTATTCAAATTTTTGGTGGACAAATGGAGGGCGAAAAATATCTCTCAATTCAATTATTGGATTTTTCTTCTGACCCTTATAACTTGCAACCTATTGCTTTAAAATCTTATATTGATGGGTGGCATGGGTGGTTTGAGACCAATAGAAAAATTATTATTTATAATTTAGATGAAAGAAACGTGATGGGAAGTTGGGAAATAGAATAAATATCAATAAACGAGAATTGTTTCCTTAATTTTGTAAACTGGAAAAATAAAAATGTCAGACATCCTCAACCCAGATAGAGAGAATTTTTCAGATGAAGAATTGAGAATTGAAGAACAATTCCGTCCGCAGAGTTTCCACGACTTTACGGGACAAATGCACATACTCGACAATCTCGAAATCTTTGTCAAAGCCGCGAAATTGCGCAGCGAAGCCTTGGATCACGTTTTGTTGCACGGACCTCCGGGTCTGGGAAAAACGACTTTGGCGCATATCATTGCAAATGAATTGGGCGTCGGAATCAAAATCACATCGGGACCGGTTTTAGACAAACCCGGAGATTTAGCGGGTTTGCTGACCAATCTGGAAGAAAACGACGTACTGTTTATCGACGAAATCCACAGGATGTCGCCGGTGATAGAGGAATATTTGTATTCGGCGATGGAAGATTACAAAATCGACATCATGATCGAATCAGGACCCAATGCCCGTTCGGTACAAATTGGATTAAATCCATTTACCTTAATTGGCGCAACGACGCGTTCCGGATTGTTGACTGCTCCACTTCGAGCTCGATTTGGGATCAATTTCCGTTTCGAATATTATGGTCAAGAATTGTTAAGCACCATCATCCAACGAAGTTCCCGAATTCTCGGAACGGAAATCGACGAAGAAGCCGCCATCGAAATTGCCGGCCGAAGTCGTGGAACACCGAGAATTGCCAATGCTTTGTTACGCCGAACCCGTGATTTCGCACAAATCAAAGGAACAGGAAAAATCGATCAAAAGATATCGGAGTTCAGTTTGACGGCTTTAAAAGTCGATCAAAACGGTTTGGACGAAATGGACAATAAAATTCTTTCCACCATCATCGACAAATTCAAAGGTGGGCCAGTCGGGATTTCGACGATTGCAACTGCGGTGGGCGAAAACATCGGAACACTCGAAGAAGTTTATGAGCCGTATTTGATCCAAGAAGGTTATTTGATGCGAACTCCTCGCGGACGTGAAGCCACCGAAAAAGCGTATAAACATTTGGGGAAAATTAAATCCAGTCAGCAAGGCGGTTTGTTTGATTAAATAATTCAGTTTTAATAATAAATTCATTTAGTATGAATTCGAATTACTTAGAAAGTGTCATCAAACAATTTGAGTATTACAAAATGTTAGGTGAAAAAACCTTTGCGCAGATTTCTGACGAAAAATTATTTTATCAGTTTAATGAAGAAAGCAACAGTATCTCGATGATTGTCAAACACCTTTGGGGTAATATGCTTTCGCGTTGGACGGATTTTTTGAACTCCGACGGAGAAAAAGAATGGAGAAATCGCGATTCGGAATTTGAAAATACAATTCAGTCCAAACAAGAAATGATTTCCAAATGGGAAGAAGGCTGGAATTGTTTATTTGATACTTTGAATTCCTTAAAAGAAGAAGATTTATACAAAATCATTTATATCCGAAACCAAGGTCATACGGTCATGGAAGCCATCAATAGACAATTAGCGCATTATCCTTATCATGTCGGACAAATTGTTTATTTTGGTAAAATGTTGAGTGAAAATGCTTGGCAATCACTTTCCATTCCAAAAGGAAATTCTCAAATTTACAATTCAGAAAAATTTTCTAAACCCAAAGTGAAGACTCATTTTACAGATGAGTTTTTGAATCCCAATTCTGATTCTAAATAACTTTGACAAAGTTCCAAATTTTGTCAAAGTTGGCTTATCATCAATTGTAATTTGGATTAATTCTGCCAAGTTGTCATTTCATTTAAAATTAATAATTTCAAAATGTCAGAATCATGGGATTGGCATATTTTTCGACAATACAGAAAGCATTAATCTTCAAATAAAAATTTAGAAATATGTCAAAAATTACAATTCAACCATTGGCAGACAGAGTAGTTGTTGAGCCGGCTCCGGCTGAAACCCAAACTGCTTCGGGAATTATCATCCCTGATACTGCAAAAGAAAAACCACAACAAGGTACAGTTGTAGCTGCGGGTGCGGGTAAAAAAGACGAACCTTTGACCGTAAAAGTTGGAGACAAAGTCCTTTATGGAAAATATTCCGGAACTGAATTGAAATGGGAAGGAAAGGATTATTTGATCATGAAAGAGTCTGACATCCTAGCGATTGTTTAAAATAAATGTTTCAGGTTTCAGGTTTCACGTTCAAAGTTTCCTGACCTGAGTTCCTAACATTAAACTTTGAACATTAAACGTTAAACAAAAGAAAATGGCAAAAGAAATAAAATTTGATATCGAATCAAGAGACGCTTTAAAAAGAGGCGTCGATGCGTTGGCAAATGCAGTAAAAGTAACATTGGGACCAAAAGGTCGTAACGTCGTTTTGGAGAAATCATTTGGAGCTCCACACGTAACCAAAGACGGTGTTTCTGTCGCTAAAGAAATCGAATTGGAAGATCCAATCGAAAACCTTGGAGCGCAAATGGTGAAAGAAGTCGCTTCTAAAACCAATGATGTAGCCGGTGACGGAACAACGACTGCAACAGTTTTGGCGCAAGCCATCGTACGTGAAGGTTTGAAAAACGTTGCTGCGGGTGCAAACCCAATGGATCTAAAAAGAGGAATCGACAAAGCCGTTACAGCGATTGTGACCAATTTGAAAAAACAATCCCAAGAAGTAGGCGATAGTTCTGATAAAATCAAACAAGTAGCTTCTATTTCTGCTAACAATGATGATACCATCGGAACTTTAATTTCTGAAGCATTCGGAAAAGTTGGAAAAGAAGGTGTGATTACCGTAGAAGAAGCAAAAGGAACGGAAACGTATGTAGATGTTGTAGAAGGAATGCAATTCGACAGAGGATATCAATCTCCTTATTTTGTAACCAATCCTGATAAGATGGTAGCTGAATTGGAAAATCCATATATTTTATTGTACGATAAAAAGATTTCCAACTTACAAGATATTTTACCTGTTTTAGAGCCTGTTGCACAATCCGGCCGTCCATTGATGATCATTTCTGAAGAAGTAGAAGGTCAAGCCTTGGCAACTTTGGTGGTAAACCGTTTGAGAGGATCTTTGAAAATCGCTGCGGTTAAGGCTCCAGGATTTGGAGACAGAAGAAAAGCCATGTTGGAAGACATTGCGATTTTGACTGGTGGAACGGTAATTTCTGAAGAAAGAGGTTATTCTTTGGAAAATGCGACTTTGGATATGTTGGGAACGGCAGAAAAAGTACAAATCGACAAAGACAATACGACGATCGTAAACGGAAAAGGAGATGATACACAAATCAAAGCTCGTGTAAACGAAATCAAAGCGCAAATTGAGTCTACGACTTCTGATTATGACAAAGAAAAGTTACAAGAGCGTTTGGCTAAATTGGCCGGAGGAGTTGCGGTTCTTTATGTAGGAGCTGCTTCTGAAGTAGAAATGAAAGAGAAAAAAGACCGAATCGACGATGCGCTTCATGCAACGCGTGCTGCTGTTGAAGAAGGAATCGTTCCAGGTGGAGGTGTTGCTTATGTACGTGCTTTGACTGCTTTGGACAAATTAAAAGGAGAAAATGCTGACGAAGCAACCGGAATCAATATCGTACGTCGTGCAATCGAAGAGCCGTTGCGTCAAATCGTATTGAACGCAGGAGGTGAAGGTTCAGTCGTTGTAGCCAAAGTAAAAGAAGGAAAAGCTGATTTTGGTTATAATGCGAAAAATGATACTTACGAAAACATGTTGGAAGCCGGAATCATTGACCCAACCAAAGTAACCCGTGTTGCGCTTGAAAATGCAGCTTCTGTTTCCGGAATGTTGATTACGACCGAAGCGGTGATTACCGAAATCAAAAAAGATGAACCAGCGATGCCACCAATGGGAGGCGGAATGCCGGGAATGATGTAATTCTCTCTAAATAATTAGTAAAGAGTAATTAGAAAGCGGACAGAAATGTTCGCTTTTTTTGTTTACTGTCACATTGAGCATGAGCTATAGGCTTACTTACCAGCGAAGATGTCGAGATGTCACATTGAGCGAAGATGTCGAGATGTCACATTGAGCGAAGTCGAAATGTGTTCAAATAGAAAAAATAAAACCATATAAACTTGAAAATCCGTTTAGAATAAAGAAGTCTGAATCGGGCCTTCCGATTTTGTGGTGAAATCAAATCGAGGTTGAATTTCCTTGTTTTCCATCCAATTTTCCATTTCTTCACGGGTTTTCAGCGCAATGGGCATCCGCTGTTTGGTGTTGTGAATTTCCCGCATGATGCCTTTGGCTTCCGTTGTCACGACCGAATAGGTATTTCGGTTAAAAATTCCGGCCAGAGCAAAGATTTCGTCGTCAAAACCAATTTCATACTTGACTTTCTCTTTGCCGCGTTGTTGCCATTCGTAGAAACCATCCACGATGATCAGACATCGGTTCTGGATATAATCCCGAAAAGCAGGTTTTTCCGAAATTGTTTCCCATTTGGCGTTTAGCGTAAAGGTTCGGTTCCAATCTTCCGTTGCCCATTCCGGCAGCAGTCCCCAATTCATCATGAGAATTTTTGATGGGTCCCAATTGGAAATTACTGGTGTTTTTGGAAAGGTAAATCCGTTGATGTGTTCTTCAGGTGAGAACAATTCAGGCGCCTCAAATTTGGCTTGAAAATGATGCTCGATTGCGCGTGGCTTTTTGGTCAATTTGGTATGAAAACACATCGGATTAGAATTAGAATAAAGATAAAAAAAACCCGCACAATGGCGGGTTTCGATAATTTAAAAATTTGAATTTGAATTCAATTATTCTTCAAATACTTTCACGTTATCCAATTCCCAAGTGGCAGCAGCTGAAGTCGTAGAAGTATATTTAAAAGCAATATACAAATCTCCACCGATAGCAGCAGAAACATCCAAATTACCTGAATTCGTCCAAGTATTCCAGTCGTTTTGCGTATCCAAAGTTGCTGGAAGTGAAGTCCAAGTTGTTGTGGTTACGTCTCCGGTAAAATTCGTCGTATAAAATACTTCCAATGCATTTCCGTTATATCCTCTATCGGTTTCAAAGCTTAAATAAAGGTTGCTCAAAGTAGAAGGTGCTGAAATGGCGTTGCTTACCAACCAGTCTTCATTCACTTGGTTACCTGAAGCAAATCCACTCATATAAGCACAAGGTGCAGGATTTCCGAAGTTTCGGGTTTCCCAAATCTGTGCACCCACTACGCTTTGTGTAGTCCAATTGGCCAATCCATTGTCAAATCCATCCGAAAACAATGGACCAAATCGAGGTTCGTTAAACTGAACATCATCTGTATCACGGATGAACAATTGATATTCGCTTGGTGAAACCGTTCCATTTACGTTTCCGTCATATCCGCTTATCACAACTGTGATATTTCCACTTCCTTCCGGTAAAAGTTCGCCAGCGAAATTAGCATAACCACTATTTCTCAAAATTATGGTAGTTCCGTTTACGTCGATTAGGGTTTTGTTAACGGTGGTTTGGTTTTGTGCGTCAGCATAAGTTGTTCCTAATTCTTCCGCAATAAACTGAACGTTTTCGATGGTAACCAATGTGTTAAATACACCTGAGTCGTATACGGCTTGGATATTTGGATAAACGACCGGTGTTGCATAAGCGATGTCATCACAAGTTTTTACCACTTTTTGGTCAATTTTGAATTCCGCCATACGACCTACACGGTTGATGTCATAAATTTCACCGATTTTCAACATTCCTCTGTCATAACCTGCATCCAAACCGTTCAAATTGATTTTGATTTTGGAGCCCAAAGGAAAGTTGTTGAACAAATTCGTTCTGTCCATTTCTACCTGAAGTGCAAAGGTAGGATTGGTCAAACTGTTTTGAATGGAAAGCGTCTTAAAGAAATTTCCGGTGCTATCACTTGAAACGACATAACCTTCTACGATTCTGTCTGTTTCAAAACTGATGATATGGTCTTCATCTGCATCCACTAAAGCATACAATTCTTCTATGGATAAATCTGCAACCCAGTTATCGGTACAGTTTGCAGGTGGCGTTGTCCAATCGTCGTCCTGCACACATGAGTTCACAATAAGCAAGCTGCTCACGGTCAAGAACAATAATTTAATTTTTTTGATTGTATTCATTGTAAGTATAATTATTCGTTTGTAAAAAATTAGAATCTAAAGAAAACATTGATGAAATAGGAACGTCCTCTGTCATACCAGTATTTTGGTCCAAACATGGATTGATTTCCTTCATCCATCGCTTCCGGTAAGTTACCCAATCGGATTTGTTCAAAACCTCCGGTTACATAATCACGGTTATCCAAAACGTTGTTCACGTTTGCGCTGATTCCCATATAGTATTTCCCAAATCGGAATGTTTTTCCGGCATTCAAGTTCAACATGAATTCACTTGACAATTCTTGTTGTTCCAAAAGACTTCTTACCAATGCTTCGTCAGAAGATTGTGGATAAGGTTGTGTTCCGGAAGCTGTTTCATAAGTAAGGAAAGAACTCGTTCTTTTAAAAGGTGCAATGTCCAAATAGTTGGCTGCCAAATAATTTCCGGTTGCTCCAATCCACCAATATTGCGGTGCACGGTATTCCAATCCTAAAGAGAATCCTTGTTGTGGTCCTACTGCCAATCGGTAATTTTCCATATATGCCGTTTCCGGGCTCGTTGATCCAAAAGTTACCATTTGTCCTGCTGTCCCTTCATCTCCATCGATGAAATTACTATCTGAAAAACGTTGATACGTTGGGTTGTTGTCGTAAGTGTATTGTCCAACTGAAGCAACAGCAGATAAAGTCAATGTTGTGGTCAACTGCGCTTCTAACGCAAATTCTCCACCGAAAAATAATTTGTCTACGTTGTATAGATACTCCGCTCCAAATAAGTTTTCCTGTCCACCAGAACCATCTGTTACGTCAATGTACCCAAAATTCTTTTCGTATTCGTCAAAAAACCTTGTATAGAATCCGGTCAAACGTCCTTTTACTCTTGGCGCTCTTAGGATATAGCTTAAATCTGTCGACAAAATTTTTGAATTCTTTAAATTATTTCCATTCTCCAACGTTTCAACCGCACCATTTCTTTTTACGGCTACATAATTATCAATGGTATAATCGTTGGAACGTGCATTTGGGAAGATTTCATCCACTGTCGGTGCATAAGAAGCATACATCGCATTTAACTGGAAGAAATTACGACCATTTAATTTATAAAGAACTTGTAGTTTAGATCCCCAATCTACAAAATCATAGGTTTCACTTTTTCCTGCAGATCGGTCCAAATATTGTTCGTGACGGTATTTTCCATCTCTATTGACAGACGTATATGCTGCTTTCATTCCAAGCGTTACATCAAATTTTGTAGAGGTATATTCCCCTTGAATGAAGGCATCTCCTCTTTGGTGGTTGATGATATAATTGTATTGGTATTTATCGCCTTCCATCACTTGACGGTTTTCATCCTCGTCCATGTTGTAGCGTGTATCTTGAAAAGCATTGTTGTTCACGAAATAATTTCCACCCAACAAATCCAATACTTCTCTATAATATTCTGAACGGGTATTTTGATAATTCAATCCCGCTGTCAATTTGAAATTGCTCATGATTTGTGATTGCAATCTCGTAGAGAATGTCATGATTTGGTCTTCGTTTACATCGGCAGCCAAAACATAAGCTGCAGCACCGGTACGGTTTCTATTTTGGTTATAGATATCAGTCCAATCTATTTGAGAAACGGTTTGGTCGGTTTGCCAAAGTCGGGTGATTTCCGCAACATTTTCAGGATTGGCATCATCCAGTTGCGCATAATAACTCGGCAAGTTTCGATAATAAGTCGGTGAAGGATTGTTGGCCGTATGCCAGTCCAAACGACTTCTACTGTCTTTTCCGAATTGGTAACCAAGTGTTGTAATCAAATTGGTACGATTTGAAATATTGAAATGATGCGTCAACATGAACAAAGGTTGGTGGAACTGACGAATTCTTTCGCTGCGTTTCTCTCCGTCTTGCCATCCCCAATAAGCATTATAATCTTTCCCCATCAAATCATAAACTTCCTGTGTGTTGGGGCTGTTGGTAGAACGACGCGTTGGCGAACCAAAACCTGATAAAACGATGGAATGTCGGTCGTTGAATTTCTTTTCCGCTGCAAAGAAATACGCCCAAGAATCATAAAAAGTTCCGTCGATCACTCCTTCTTCTGCCCATCTGCGCGCTCCAGAAGCCATAAAAGCCCATCCATTGTCCATCAATCCGGTGTTGTAAGTTGCCAAAACACGTTGGTTATACGAACGGTTGGTAAACGAATAAGCCAAACTGGTTCCTTTTCTCATCATGGAAGGACGTGTGTCAAAATAAGTTACACCACCTACATCACCAAAAACATATTGAGAAGGCTCGATACCTAAAGTTTGTTCAGCCGGTCTTCGGGTCACATCATTTAAACCTCCCCAATCACCGAAGTTCACACGGTCATTGTTGATTTTGTTCATACGAACTCCGTTGAAAAATACATCGTTGTATTTGTTGTCGTAGCCACGAACTTTGAACCAATAAGCTCCCAATTCAAATGCAGCCGTGCTGGCAAATACATCCTGAGAGGATTGTAAAAGACCTGCAGCAGATTGAGAAGAAGACTCGTCTGCAGAAAGTTCATCTGAAGTTAACGTTATGATTCCAATTTCTTCATTTTTGGGATTGAAAACGATTTTCATTTCTCCCAAATCGATTCTTGGTTCATTGCTTACCACAACTTCTTGTTCATGAGTCAAATAACCCACTCCAGAAACGCGAACTGTGTACGTTCCGGTTTCAACGTCCACAAATTGGAAATAACCGATCCTGTCGGTTTTCACCTCTTCACCGGTTTCCACTAGGATTACCGATAGATTGTAGACTTCCTTCTCAGTCGAAGCGTCTTTTACAACACCTGAAATTCTCGTTTGACCCCAAAGTGCAACGCTCATCATCACACTTATCGCCATACTTAATAATAATTTATCCATTCAAAGAATTTTAATCTCTATTTTTGCAATTCAAATTTGCCTCAGCTCATTTTTTTATGAGGGCACAAATGTAACAAATATAATTATGTATAAAATTAATAAAACATTAACGAATTTAACCTTCTTTTTCCTTTTAATTGTTTCTTCAGTTAATGGTCAACAAAATTACCAAGCAGCAACAATCGGCTTCTATAATGTTGAAAACCTATTTGATACGGGAATTTCTGTCGGATACATTGACGGAACCCGCAGTCCAGAAGACCCTATGTACCATATTTCAATTTCTGAAGATGAAATTTCCAATTATGAACATGAAGAATTTTTAGGTGAATTTACCTATGAAAATGTCGCAGGAAAGAAAGTCATCCGTCCTTTGATTTTACAAAAAGAAGAATTCTCACCCTCAGGAAAAAAGGTTTGGAATGAAGAAAAATACAACCAAAAGTTAAAAAATTTAGCTGAAGTCATCTCTGAATTGGGTAGAGAAACCACAAATGATGCGCCCGTCATCGTCGGTCTTTGTGAAATCGAAAACTTCAAAACCGTTGAAGACCTCATCAACCAACCTTTGTTGAAAAAATATAATTATGGCATCGCCCATTTTAATTCTTTTGATGCTCGAGGCGTTGATGTCGCTTTGATTTACCAGAAAAGCCGATTTCAAGTAACAAAAGCAAAACCTTATGTGATCGATATTTTTGAAAACGATGGAAGCCGTGATTATACCCGTGATATTTTACGTGTAACTGGGCTTTTAGATGGTGAAGAAATCACCTTTTTGGTAAATCACTGGCCTTCCAGAAGTGGTGGTGAAGCAGCAAGCCGCCCCAGAAGACAAAAAGCCGCTGAGGTTATGAAAGGAATTTATGACGAAATCAGAGCGGAAAACCCCAATGCCAAAATCATCGCCATGGGTGATTTTAATGATGATCCCGTAAGTCCAAGTTTAGACAAAACGATGGGCGCCATTTCCACTAAAGGGAAAATTAAAGATGGAGACATCGTCAATTTGATGTATACGATGTTTAAAAATGGCAATGGAACTCTGGCCTACCGCGACTCTTGGAATCTCTTTGACCAATTTCTCGTAACGGGAACATTAATGGACAAAGACAAAAAATTTGATTCTTATAAAGTGTATAAAACAGAAATCTATTCTCCAGAAAAATTGGTTCAACCGGACGGCCAATACAAAGGTTATCCTTATCGTATGTTTTCTGGTGACACCTTTAGAGCAAAAGGATACAGCGACCATTTTCCGGTGTACACAGTGCTTTTGAAAGAGTTGAAATAAAATAAAAATCCGTTCACTTCGAGAACCTCAGTGAACGGATTATATTACTATTCAAATTATTTCTTTTTCAGAAGTGGAACCGTACTACAAGCTTCGCCAAACATCAAAGTTTGAATATGCGGTTGGATTTTTTCTATCAATTGGATATATGCTGCGTCCGGAACCGGTTTTTTACTACAACCTTTTACGATGATTTTTTTGTTTTCAAATGGCGTTATGTCCAATTTGAAAATGATTTCTTGGTAAATTGAAGTCTCCAAATCCACCAAATTTCCTTTCACGATTTTTCTAGCAACCGGCTGTAAATAAGTTGCAACCAATAGAAAAGCCCAGGAAGGAATGATCGCATCAGTTGAACAATTCATCGCCACATAAGCATCCTGATAAATGTTCCAATCATGATTTTTCAATTGTTCACGAAAGTCTTTTTCTTTTAAAATCAATTCTTCATATAAAAAATCCTTTAGGTCAAATTGAATTCTTTTTCCTTCCGGATAATAATCTTCTAAATCTATGGTGATGAGTGGACTTTTGGCGACTCTATTTACGATCTCTTCCATTTTAAATTCTCTATCTTTGTTCAGGTTGTAAATTTACAAAAGAATCATGATTTTTTATCCCCTTAAATCCCGGTTTTGAGAAAGCTGAATCAATTTCTGTTTTGGATCCTTTTCCCCCTTTTTCTTTTGGCTCAGCCCAAAAATGAAAAAGAATGCGATGCTCAAATTGAAAATGCAATTGAAAAAATGTACATGAAAGAACACGCTTCTTCGTTGGAACTTTTGGTTCAGGCAAAATCGGTTTCGGAAAATAAAAATTGGATCCGACAAAATTTCAGAGCGACCATAAACATCGGGGCCAATTATTACATGATGATGGATTTTGAAGAAGCACTGAAATTTTATCTCGAAGCCTATGAAATAGCCGAAAAATCGGCCGACAAACGAAACATCATGGCGGTCTTAAATAACATCGCCATTTTGTATTTTCAAGAACGAAATTATCCAAAAGCCTATGAATATTTTTTGAAAGCCTATGATTTGGCGGACGAGAAAAAACAATCGGAAAAAAAAGGATATTATGCATTAAATCTAAGTTTGGTTTTGAATAAAATATCAAAACTGGACGAAGCCGAAACCTATACAAAAGAGGCGGAAAAACTCATTCCGGCAGATTCGGATTTCTTTCCCATGATCCAACTTTCCAAAGCCGAAAACGCATTGTTTCGAAAAAATTATCCGTTGGCAGAAAAAATTGCATTGGGTATAATCCCTCAGCTTTCCGGAAATAAACAACAGGAAAACAGGGTTTTTAATTATCTGGTGTTGGCGCAGATTTATGAACAAACAAACCAAACCGATAAAGCCCTATTTTATTTAAAAAAATCCCAAAACGAACCCCTCAATATTCAGGATAAAATAGAAGTTTACCAATTGATTTCGAAGGTTTATGCCCGACAAAATCAATACGACAAATCTCTATTGTACAAGGATTCGGTGATTTATACAAAAGATTCTTTGAGCAATTTCACCAATTCCGCTTTGTATGAAAACGGGAAAATAAAATTTGAAATTCAAAATTATCAATACGAACTCAAAGAAAGCCAGCGAAAACTGGAAGCGAGCCGGGAATTGTTGTTGACGTTTTTGATTTCGGGGATTTTGATTATTCTTTTAATCGGATTAGCCTTCCGAAACAACCATATCAAACACAAACAAAAAGAAAAAATCGTCGAATTGGAATTGGAAAAAGAACGAAATGAAAATCTTTTGTTGGAAAAACAATGGAAAGAGCAGGAAACCTTAAATTTATTGGAAAACGAACGCCTTCAAAACGAATTGGAAAAGAAAAACCGGAAATTGGCGACCCGTGCCTTGCATCTTTCGAGTAAAAATGAAATAATCGAACAGGTCATCAAAGAATTATCGGCTCATCCTCAAACGGCCAACAGTGAATTTGTAAAAAAATATTTGACCGAATTAAAATTCCAATTAAAAAATGACCGGCAACTCGATTCCTTTTTTACCCATTTTGAAGAAGCCAATCCGGGATTTTTAAAGAGACTCTCTGAAAAACACCCCGATTTGATCCCGGGAGAAATCCGATTCATCACCTATATCTATATGAATCTGAACAACAAAGAAATCGCTTCACTTCTAAACATCACTCCACAATCCACGCGTAAACGCAAAGAAAGACTGAGTAAAAAAATAAATCTAACGGAAGGAGAATCTTTATTTGCTTATTTATCAAGTATTTAGATTTTTTGTCACACCGGAATTCTGTTTTGTCACAAAATGTCGCACCTATTTTTTCAGGTTTCATCTTTCTATTTTGGAAATTTACCTTAGAACTAAATTCACCACAAAATGAAAAAAATATTTATTGGTTTGTTTTTCGGAATTCTTGTGAACCTACAGGGTCAATTTCAATTGGCCGGTTCCGATGAGTTTGGACAAATTCTCGATGTGACCTATTCTGTTAACCAACAAAATACCGTTTATGGACGTACCGTAAACAACCATATCGTAAAATCGATCGATTTAGGCGAAACCTGGGAAGTGATTCATTCCGTTCCACAGGAAAATTATTTTATAAACATAAAAGATCTTCGATTGACTGCCGATGGGAATTCGCTTTCTTATCTCTGCGTTGCGGAAGGAACCATTTATAATCGATTGGAAATCCTAAATCTTTCTACCGAAACCGTTGAAAAACAAATGTTTTCACCGATCGGAGCGGAAAATGGAAGTTTGGTGCAGTCGTATTCCTTAGCATCCGATGACGCTGACGTTGCTTTATTGCATACGACCCGCATGATCAACTGGGGTTTGACTACTGAAATATTTTATACGGTAAATGGAGGCACGGATTGGGATTCGGTTTATTTCGGCCCCGATTATGGAGATATAAATGTGAACAATGTGATGATTTCTCCCTATGATTCTCAACGTTTATTTATCATGCGCGGAGGCTCTCCCAATCCCACACAAGGAGGCCTTTTAATTTCCGGTGACGGAGGAATTACCTGGGAAGAGAAATTGCCCAATACAACTTATTCCGCTTTGACTTTCCATCCGGAAAATGAAAACGAAATCTATTTAGGAACCTATTATTTGAGTGGTGATATGGAAGAAAACCTCTACAAATCGAACGATGGAGGAGAAAACTGGAACATCGTTCCGATAAATTGGACCGCTATGTCCAGCAATAGCATCCATTCTATCGTTTTTAATCCTTCCAATTCAGATAAATTGATCATTTTGGAAGAAAACGAAATCGTTCTTTCGGAAGACGGAGGCCAAACATGGGAAAATCATGTCTATTCCGGAGAGGATTTCGAAACCGAATATTATTATGGAATTTCTGCATCCTATAATCCATTCGTAGAAAACCAAGTTATCATTTCTGCCAATTATTATCCGTTTATTTCCCATGACGGTGGTGCCACCATCGAAAAATTCAGATCGCCATTTCTCAACAGCACCGGGCGCATGGCTGCTTTTCAAGGTGAAAATAACCATGTGTATTATGGATTGCGTGGTGGATTTATCCACAAAGATCTCCAAACCCAAACTGAAAATGAAGTAGGTCTGATACCTTTGGGTGGATTTTCCAATTCTTCCAATAGTGGCGTGTATGCAGACCTAAATGAGGAAGGACGTCTCTTTTTCTCAACTTCTTCCATGATGGGACAATCCGCAGTTCATGTAAGCAATGATCACGGCGCCAGTTTCACGACTTTTTATAACGGCTCGTATTTGTTGTTGACCGCAACGCGAAGTTTACCTTCCAATCCGGATATCCTTTTAATTGCTTTTGGCGAAATGTTGTTCAAATTTGATGTAAGTGATTTGGAAAATGTAACCCATCAGGAATTAACCGTTCCGTCTGTTGGATTTGTGGAAACTATGTTGTTTGATGAAAATGAAAATCAATTTTTTATCGCCCAACTCAATAAAATACATAAAACCACTGATGACGGTCAAAATTGGGTAGATGTTTCAACGGGTTTGGAATCCCTGACCGGAAACGATTTTATTTATGATTTAAAACGAAATCCTGTAAATAATGATCAATTGGCCATAGCAACATCAAAAGGTGTTTTTATGTCAAACGACAACGGTCAAAACTGGGAAGAAACGGCTATTACAAGCCCTATGAACCGGGTGGAATTCTCTCCTTTTGTTGACGGGAAAATCGTGGCTACTGCACGTTTTGAGGATGGAAGCTTTTATCCGGCATCCGATTCAAAAACGGTTTATACAAAAGACGGTGGAGACAATTGGATCGAAATTTCCACAGACGAATTAGGATTTATGCGGACCATGACAACGGAAATTATTTTTACCGATGAAAATTCGGCTGATGTATATTTTCAAGTTTCCGATTTAGGTTTGATTCAATATACTTTGGACTTAACCACGATGGGTGTTTCAGATGGTGAAACATATGCCGCCGAAACCATACTTTATCCCAATCCGACTACCGGCATCCTTCAAATTCAATCCAAATCTGCAATTCAAAAGATGGTTTTAATGGATATGACGGGAAGAAAATTGGGTGAACCTTCCGGCTCTACATTGAACATTTCTACGCTTCCAAAAGGAATTTATCTTTTACAAATCCAATTGGAAAATGGAAAAACGGAAACCAAAAAAATAGTGAAAAAATAGAAATTTGTTCTATAGTTTAATTGTGAAATCAGGGAACCCAATTGGTTTCCCTGATTTTTTTTGTAAGAAACGCTACCTTTGTTTTTTCGGTTAAAAATTCTTTTCAAATCGATTCATGATATAGGAATTTGACCGAAATTTAAACAGTTGGAAAATAGATGAAATACTATATCATAGCAGGAGAAGCGTCCGGAGATTTACACGGTTCTAATTTGATGAAAGAAATCAAACGAAAAGATGCATCTGCCGAATTTCGGTTTTGGGGTGGAGATTTGATGGCGGAACAAGGCGGAAAACCCGTCAAACACTATCGGGATCTGGCTTTTATGGGATTTATCGAAGTTGCGATGAATCTACGTACCATTCTCGGAAATATCAAGTTTTGTAAAAAGGACATCGAAAATTGGAAACCCGATGCAGTGATTTTGATCGATTATCCGGGGTTCAATTTACGAGTTGCCGAATTTGTAAAATCGCTCGGCATCAAGGTTTATTATTATATTTCGCCACAGATTTGGGCATGGAAATCCGGACGGGTTCATACGATTAAAAAATTTGTGGACCGTATGTTTGTCATTCTTCCGTTTGAAAAGGATTTTTATGCCAAATACGATTATGAAGTGGATTTCGTGGGGCATCCATTGCTGGATGCGATGAAAGATTTACCCGATTTGGATTTGGAAAAATTTAAATCGGAAAATAATTTGGACGAACGAAAAGTCATCGCGCTTCTTCCTGGAAGCCGCAAGCAGGAAATCAGTGTAAAACTTCCCATCATGCTTTCGGTTCAAAAAGATTTCCCGGAATTCCAATTTGTAGTAGCCGGCGCTCCATCTCAGGATGCCGGATTTTACAAAGAAGTCGGAGGAAAGGATTTGAAAATCGTATTTGGGAAAACCTATGATTTGCTTCGAAGTTCGGAAGCGGCATTGGTCACTTCCGGTACGGCAACCTTGGAAACGGCTTTGTTAAATATCCCGGAAGTGGTTTGCTACAAAGGAAGTCGGATTTCGTATGAAATCGGAAAAAGAGTGGTGAAATACATCGATTATATTTCATTGGTCAATTTGATCATGGACAAAGAAGTCGTCAAAGAATTGATTCAAAGCGAATTAAATACGAAAAATCTAAAAACAGAATTAACTAAAATTCTGACTGAACCCAAACGTTCTCAGGTTTTAAACGATTACAGAGAACTTCGGGAAAAATTGGGCGGCGCAGGTGCTTCCGGACGAACGGCGGAATTGATAGTGGAGGATTTGAAACGATTTTAATCAGATTAACGTTTCATTAACCGCTCCCATCCCAATTTCCTTGTAAACTTGCAAGAATTTTATTTGATTTTCATGTTTCGACCTTTCCTCCTTATTCTATTTTTTGCATTTTTCTCCTACAATTTTGCACAAGAAAAAGTAAATATCACTGGAACCGCCATTGACGAAATCCTTCAAACGCCCGTTGAGGCCGCTACCGTCTATCTTTCGTTGAAGAGAGATTCAACTGTTGTGGAGTATTCGATTACCGATGCCGAAGGAAATTTCAATTTGGAAGTAAAAAAAATAGAAAAACCGGTATTTTTTACGGTATCAGATGATTTGTCAGGCAGTTATCAAATTGATTTTGAATCTTTAACCGAAAATAAAAATTTAGGTGAAGTACAACTCAAAACGGTCATCGATTTGGAAGGCGTTGTCATTTCAGGTGCGCCACCGATTCGCATCAAAACCGATACTTTGGAGTTCAATGCTTCTTCGTTCAAAGTCCGTCCGGACGCCAATGTGGAAACGCTTCTCAAACAATTACCCGGCGTAGAAATCGATGAAGAAGGAAAAATAACGGTCAACGGAAAAGAAGTCAATCAAATTCTGGTCAACGGAAAACCCTTTTTTGACAAAGACGGAAAAATTGCACTACAAAATCTTCCGGCCAATCTCATCAATAAAGTCCAAGTCACCGACACCAAAACCAAAAAGGAAGAACTTTCAGGTGACAAAGCCAGTGGAAACAATTCCAGTATCAACCTCACCATAGATGAAGATAAAAACAAAGGATTTATGCTCAAAGCGATGGGCGGATACGGAACGGATGACCGTTATGAATCGAGTTTGATGGCCAATTATTTTAAAGGAAATACCCGACTGAGCATTTTAGGCTCGTCCAATAACATCAATTCCGTAGGTTTTTCTATGAATGATATTTTTGACAATATGTCCGGCGGGAGAAATCGTTCTGTATGGATGAATGACAGCGGATCTTTCAGCATCAATGGGATCAATTTTGGTGGTTCTGGAAACGGAATTACACAGTCCAACGTCGGTGGAATCAATTATTCGGATAGTTGGGCAGACGAAGATATCGAGTTCAACGGAAGTTATTATTATACCGATTCTGACACGAAAAACAACAACCGAACGGTGCAACAAAATTTATTGCCCGACAATTTGTACACGACGACTTCAGTTACGAAATCACGCAATCAGTCCTACAACCATAATTTTACCACCGAATTGGAAGTGAAAATTGACTCCACTTCTACCATTTGGTTTGAACCGGGTTATGCGTACAATAAAACCAAATCTTCCAGTATTTTTGATAAGAATTCAGTCAATGAAGCTGGAGAACTTTTGAATGAAAGCAATGGAACAACGGAAGATGAAAAATCCAAACAAACTTTCAGCAACAACATCAATTTCTTCAAATCATTTCGAAATAAATCCAAACTGAACTTAGAGTTCTCCAACTCCAATTCACGTGATAAAGCCGATGCTTACAATATTTCCAACACCTATTTCTATCAGTCAGGCGATGCTGATGACATCAGGAATCAATATACACAAGACCGAAATCAGTCTGATGAATTTGAATTCAATTTAGAATATGAAATTCCGGTTCTGGATTCGGCTTATCTTGCTTTAGGTTCAGATTATGCCATCAGAAACAGGACGGACAACACCTATACTTTTAATTATGATGAAACTTTTCAGGACTATGTGACGCAAAACGAATTTTTAAGTTTCGAGTATGCGTCTGATTTTTATAACATCAACCCTTATGCTGCCTTTAAATGGCGAAAAAAGAAATTCAATTTGTCCCTAAATGGTGGTGTTCAATTTTTATCACAAAAAAACAACGGAAATTATCTTTCAGAAACCTATTTCCAAAGACAAGACTATACGCTTCCTTCTATTTCTGCCAATGGAAATTATCGGTTTGGGAAAGGGAATTCGCTTTATTTCAATTATAGTTACAGTGTAGATTTGCCTTCGGCACAACAATTATTGCCGATTGAAAACCGTAACAATCCTTTGAATTATTATATCGGAAATCCTGATTTAGATCCAACTAAAACGCATAATGTTTATTTCGGCTACAATAATTTCAACTTTCAAACCCGCACAGGATACAATGTTTATTTCGGAGGGAATTTTAACGAAGTTGCCATCACCAATTTCCGCTCAATCGATGAAGATTTCGTGACGACTTCGACTTATAGAAATGTCCATGGAAACTATAATCTCTGGGCTGGAGTGAACGGAAACAAATCTTTTACAAAAGGGAAAAGCAAGTTTCGTTTAGGTGGTGGAATCGGCGTCAACCACTCTTCCAATAAAGGATTTGTGGATGGTGCAGAATATTTGTCAAAAATCATCAGTCTTTCCCCTCGTGTGAATTTCAATTGGGATTTAGGCGAAATTTTAACCGTAAATCCAAGCTATAATTTGCGGTACCAATTCACAGATTATGAAAATTATCAAATCGAAAATTCAACCAATATCGTCCATACAGCTAAATTGACCACGACGAATTATTGGCCGAAAAACTTCGTGTTTGGAAACGATTTCAGTTATACCTATAATTCCAATATCGCCGACGGATTTAAAAAAGATTTCTTTTTATGGAATACAAGTTTGGCGTATAATTTCTGGAAAGACAAACTTACTTTCAAAGTCAAAGTTTATGATATTTTGAATCAAAATACCGGAGATAGAAGAACGGTTTCAGACACTTATATTTCTGATGTTCAAAATGATGTCTTGAAACGTTATTTGATGTTCTCGCTTGGGTTCAAATTGGACAAATTTGGCGGTAAAAAAGAACGGGGGCCTGGAAGAGGACCCCGTATGATGATTTTTGATTAAACCAACTCAATTCCTGTTTTCTATTCCATTTCATCTACCAAAATCCAATATTGCCAGGGTTGAAACTCCAATTCCTGGCTTTTTTCTAAATTGAATTTTTCGCCCATCATATAATTTTCAAATTCTCCGGAAATCGGTAAGGTAAAGGTTTTGCTTTCCTTAGATAAATTGGCAATGAAATAAACTTTCTTTCCATCCTTTTCACGTTTAAATGCGAGAATATGTTTATCGTCCGAAGTTTGAATTCGTTCATAAGAAGCTTTGTTCACGCCACCATTTAACGCCGGATTTTCCTTTTTCAATTTCCCCAATTTCTCATATACTGGAAACATTTTTCCCTTTTCATGCGGAATCGTATCTTTTTCAAAAAACTTCAACCTTTTATCCAAATCATATTCCTGCCCATTGTAAATCAACGGCATTCCCGGAAGCACGTAAGTCAAAGCAGCAAAGGTTTCCACTGCATCGCCGAGTCGCTCGTATTCCGTTCCGTTCCATGCGTTTTCATCGTGATTGGAAGTAAAATTCATCATGATATCTTGTTTTTGATACATCGAATCTTGTTCCGAAATCAATTGGTCAAAATCCGAAACATTCTTCTCTCCTTTTGCGATTTCGTTCATCAAATGATGCACAGGCCAATTGTATCCCATATCAAAAATACCTTTTAGCAATTCAGGTTTGTTAGATTCCATCAACATGAAAACCGGTTTCTGCTCTTTCAATTTCGGATACACAAATTCCCAATAATCGTATTTCACGTTATCCGCCACATCACAACGAAATCCGTCGATGTTCGCTTCTTTGATCCAATACACCATTTCCTCAGCCATCGCATCATAAAGCCCTCGGTCTTCATATTTCAAATGCGCAACGTCCGTCCAGCCCCAGGTTTCGCCCGTCTCTGGATTCAGCGGATCGGTTACTTCTCCTTTTGCATTTTTTTGATAGAATTCAGGATGTTCTTTTATCCATTTATGGTCCCATCCGGTATGATTGGCCACCCAATCCAGAATCACATACATTCCATTTTCATGTGCTGTATCAACCAATTTCTTAAAATCTTCAAGCGTTCCATAATCGGGATGAACCGCCGTATAATCGGAAATCGCATAATAACTGCCTAAATATTTTTTCTTTTCTTCCGGGTCGGTGATATCTTCAATCGATTTATCGCCAGTTGCCTTTCTTCGGTTCATCGAAATCGGTTGAATCGGCATCACCCAAATCACTTTTACACCCAATTTCTTCAGTTCGGGAATGTCTTTCGTAAAGGCTTCAAAGGTTCCTTCAGGCGAATATTGACGGATATTCGCTTCATAAATCACTGCATTTTCCATTTCCGCAGGCGAATATTCTTTCATCGCCAATTGGTCTACTTCTACTGTTTTTTCCTTTTTACAAGCCACAGCAAATAAGAATAAACTTAGACTTGTTATGATTAATTTTTTCATATTGTATTTTTTCTTAACAGCCCTGCCAGGGTTTGAAACCCTGGCAGGGCTAATCGGATTACTTATTTCAACTCCAAAATCAAAGAAGATTTCGCTTTTACTTTCAATTGATCGGTTAATTTAAATTCATTTCCGCTCATCACATCTTTTCCCGCTGTAAAATCTTTAATTCCTTCCATAAATCGCTTTAATTCCAACTTATGATCCTTCTCCGAACTATTCAAAACCACCATAACGGATTCTTTCTCGTTATGTCGAAAGTACACATACACATTTTCTTGCGGTATAAAATGTAAAGTCTTTCCAGTATGAATCACATCTTTTCCTTTTCTCCAGTTCAATAATTTTTTGGTGAAATTGAAATAAGCTTTTTGTTCAGCTGTTCTTCCTTCTTCCGTAAAAGCATTGTTTTTGTCTCCAGCCCAACCACCAGGAAAATCACGACGGATGTCGCCATCACCTTTTCCTTTATCACCTTTCATTCCGATTTCGGAACCATAATATAGCTGCGGAATCCCGCGAATGGTAAGAATTAAGCTCATCGCTAATTTGTAGTCTTCAATATTCGAATAAATTTCATTGAATCGGTTGGTGTCATGATTCTCCGCAAATACCATGATGTTGTCGATTTCCGGATATAAAAAATCATTTGTGAAATTTTCATAAACACGCATCATTCCGCTGTCCCAACCTTGATTTTCTTTGAACGCCAAACCAATTGCATCGTGCAAAGTAAAATCCATCACCGAAGGCAAATTGGAATTATAATTATCCAATGCTCCGATTTTACTGTCCTTTTGCCAATAAGCCATTTGGGCTTGGTCATGCATCCAGATTTCGCCTACGATGTTGAAATTTGGGTATTCGTCCATGATGCGTTTGGTCCATTCGGCAATTCCTTTTTTATCATTATATGAATACGTATCCACCCGCAATCCATCCAATCCGGCAAATTCTATCCACCAAATCGCATTTTGCACCATATAATTCAACACCAAAGGATTGCTCTGATTCATATCCGGCATCGTTGTATCAAACCAACCATCCATACAGCCTTCAGCATCAATTTCCGCAGCATTTTGATCAAATTGTGTCGTCATGCGGTAATTGCTTCGCTGAAATCCATTTTGCTTTTGGGCTTCTTCCGTGTGCCAAACATGAATCCAATCTTCCATAGGTAAATCCTGAATGATCCAATGTTTAGATCCCCAATGATTGGTCACATAATCCATCACCAATTTCATTTCACGTTTGTGCAATTCGTCTGCCAATCGTTTATAATCAGCATTGGTTCCATAACGCGGATCGATTTTATAATAATCGCTTTGCGCATACCCGTGATAGGAATACGCCGGTTCGTTGTCTTCCAAAAGCGGCGTACTCCAAATCGTCGTAATGCCTAGTTCGTCCAAATAATCAAGATTCTGGATGATTCCTTCCAAATCTCCTCCATGACGACCGTTCAGGTCAGAACGATTGGCGATTTCGGCTGTTTCTTTGGTGTTATCGTTGTTGGGATTTCCATTTGCAAAACGATCCGGCATCAATAAATAAAACACATCTGAACTGTCGAAACCTTTTCGCTGAGCGGAATTGTTTTCTCTTGATTTGAATTCATAATCAAAGGATTGAACTGTTTTTTTTCCTTTTTTAAAGTTCAATTTTACTTTTCCAGGTTGAACACCTTTGGTGTCGATCGTTACAAAAAGATAATTAGGATTTTCAACTTTTAGGACTTCTTTGATTTGAATTCCGTTCGAAAATTCCGGCACCAAATGGTTGATATTTTTTCCATACACCAACAATTGCAATTCGGTGTTTTTCATGCCGCTCCACCAAAATTCTGGTTCTATTTTTTGAATTTGGGCAAATGAATTGATTAGAATGAATAGGAATAAAATCGATGTTAATTTCTTCATATTTAATTTAGTTTTTCTGCGAAACTCTACGAGATCTGCGGGAAATAAATCGCCCACAGATTGCACAGATAAACGCAGATTTTTATTTCACTTCAACAATACTTACTGCAAATCCACCACCCGGAGCGGATGTCAAACTCAACTCCGATTTCGAAGTTACTTTTTGTTTCGAAATCACATAAGCCTGTGGATTGGTTTTATAATGCGCATCTTTAGCATCGGCATAAATGGTTGCTTCATATTTTTTTCCTTTGTCCAAAAAGTCCAATTTCAATTTCGAAGTTCTTTTTTCCAAACCATTTGAATTACCTATGAACCAATTGTTGGAGTTTTTATCTTTTCGCGCTACCGTTATGTATTTTCCCGGTTCGGCTTCCAAATACTTGCTGTCCTGCCAGTCCACCGGAACGTCTTTGATGAATTGAAACGCATCGGGAAAGCGTTCGTAATTTTCGATCAAATCCGCAGCCATTTGTAATGGGCTGTACATGGTCAAATACAATCCCAATTGATTTGCGATTGTGAAATTCCCATGTGATTTGTTGTTTGGATTTACTTTTTCGATGTGCATTTCAAAAATTCCCGGTGTATAATCCATCGGCCCACCGATCAATCTGGTAAAAGGTAAAATCGTTGTGTGATTGGGTTTTGAACCACCAAAAGCTTGGAATTCCGTTCCCCGCGCAGATTCATTTCCGATTAAATTCGGCCAAGTTCTCGCAACACCCGTCGGACGAACCGCTTCGTGTGCATTGACCATGATTTGATAATCTGCCGCTTTTTCAATGGCATACTGAAAATGATTGACTGTATTTTGGCTGTAATGGTATTCGCCTCTCGGAATGATATCACCAACATAGCCACTTTTCACGGCATTGTAACCATTGTCTTTCATAAATTGATAGGCTTTGTCCATGTGGCGCTCGTAATTACGAACCGAACTTGAAGTTTCATGGTGCATGATCAATTCAACTCCTTTTGATTTTGCGTAAGCATTCAACATTTTCACATCAAAATCGGGATAAGGTGTCACGAAATCAAAAACATAATCTTTGTGGTTGCCGAACCAATCTTCCCATCCTTCGTTCCATCCTTCTACCAAAACCGCATCAAACCCATGTTTCGAAGCAAAATCGATGTAGGATTTTACGTGATCATTGTTGGCGCCGTGGTTTGGACTTTGTTTGGCTTTTGAATAATCGGTCACACCCAATTGAACCGTTGAAAAATCAGTGGTATATGCCCATGAACTTTTTCCGGTGATCATCTCCCACCAAACGCCGACATATTTCACCGGTTTGATCCAAGAAGTATCGTCGATTTTGGAAGGTTCATTTAAATTATACGTCATCTTTGAAGCCAAAATATCACGTGCATCATCGCTCACGATGATCGTACGCCAAGGTGTTGTGGTCGGCGCTTGAATGTAACCTTTGTCACCCAAAACATCGGGTGTGAGATGCGCATTGAAAACCAAATTTTTATCGTCCAATTCTAAACTCAAACAAGCAAAATTGATCAAAGCTGCTTCGTGCAAATTGATGTAAATTCCATCGCTTGATTTCATCATCAAAGCCGTTTGAACTCCGGTTTTGGAAAATTGTTTTTGCGAAGCATTGCTTGTAACCGCCGTGTCAAACAATCCTCTGATTTCAGAAAGTTTGGATTCGGTATAATCGTATTCTTGTGAGTCATAATCGCCCGGAAGCCACCAAGCGGTGTGGTCGCCGGTCATTGCAAACTGCGTTTTTTCTTCTTTGATGACGAAATAAGTCAGGTTTTTCTGTTCCGGAAATTCATATCGGAATCCCAATCCATCATCAAACAAGCGGAAACGAATCAAAATATTTCGATCCGTTTTGTCTTGATGAAGCGTTACCGCCAATTCGTTATAATGGTTTCTTATTGCTGAAACTTCGCCCCAAACCGGTTTCCAAGTTTCATCAAAAGTTGAATTTTTCAAATCACTTACTTTAAATCCTGATTGAAGATTGGTCATGGCTCTAGCTTTTTCGGCTTCTACCGATTTTTGCGAGTCAAACTCCATATCCATATTTTTGGATTTCAATTCAAATCCCAATTGGCTGGTTTTGATGACCGGTTTTCCTTTGTAATTCAATTGATACGTTGGGGTTCCGTTTGAAGACAAAGCAAATTCCATTGTGAAATTTCCGTTGGGAGACTTCAATTGCTGCCCAAAGGAAAGGCTCGCAATCAACAGCATTATACTTAGATTCAGAATATTATTTTTCATTTTTAATTAATTTAAAGTTTAACTACTAACCAGATAGTTATCTAGTTTTTCTATGTGGTTACATTTTTATTTACGTCAAGGTCATATACAATCTGAAAATAATTTTGGAGGTCGTTTATAATTTACACTTTTACAAAGTTACCAGGTTCAATTCTTACAGATTTTCCATTCAGATTCACATCTAAATGATCATTTCCATCAAGCGAAAATTCTGTTCCTTCGTGTGAAACATTCACTTTCAATATTTGGTTTCTGAAATTGACTTTAAACGAAAAACTTTTCCATTCAATAGGAATTTTAGGTTCAAAATACAATTTCCCGTTTTTCACACGCATTCCCCCAAATCCTTCCACGATACTCATCCAAGTTCCCGCCATCGACGTGATGTGCAAACCTTCTTCCACTTCTTTGTTGTAATCATCCAAATCCAAACGTGAAGTCCTTAAGTAAAATTCGTAAGCTTGATTCATTCGTCCCAATTTCGCTGCTTGAATGCTGTGTACACAAGGCGAAAGCGAGGATTCATGAACAGTCAAAGGTTCATAAAAATCAAAATGCTTTTCCAATTCTTCTACCGAAAAATCATCTTCAAAAAAATAAAATCCTTGTAAAACATCAGCTTGTTTGATATAAGGCGAACGCAAAATCCGGTCCCAAGACCATTTCTGATTCAGCGGTCTTTCCGAAGAGTCCAATTGGGAAACAGGTTTTAAATCTTTATCCAAAAATCCGTCTTGTTGTAAATAAACGCCATGTTCTTCCGAGAAAGGAAAATATATGTTGTCGGAAACATTTTTCCATTCGGCGATTTCGGATTTGGACAGTCGAACTTTGTTTAAAATTCGGATGTAATCCGAGTTGAATTCCTTTTCCAATTTCTCTATGTTTTCGATCGTATAATCGATACACCATTTCGCTAAATAATTGGTATAGAAATTATTATTGATGTTGTTTTCATATTCATTGGGGCCGGTCACACCGAGCATTACAAATTTTTGTTTGGCTTCCGACCAATTCACTCTTTGGTGCCAAAAACGCGCAATCCCGATTAAAACTTCCAATCCCATTTCCGGAACGTAACTGAAATCGCCCGTGTACCGAACATAATTGTAAATCGCAAATGCAATCGCACCGTTTCGGTGGATTTCTTCAAAGGTGATTTCCCATTCGTTATGGCATTCTTCACCGTTCATCGTGACCATCGGATACAGCGCTGCTCCGTTTTTAAATCCTAATTTTTCTGCATTTTCGATGGCTTTTTCCAAATGATTAAATCGGTAAACCAAAAGATTTCGTGCTACTTCCTGATTTTTGGTCGCCATATAAAAAGGAAGACAATAAGCCTCTGTATCCCAATAAGTTGATCCACCATATTTCTCTCCGGTAAATCCTTTTGGGCCGATGTTCAATCGGGCGTCTTTACCTAAATAAGTTTGGTTCAATTGAAATATATTGAAGCGAATGCCTTGTTGGGCTTTGACATCGCCATCGATGGTGATATCTGCCATTTCCCAGATTTTGGCCCAAGCCTTTTTTTGATTTTGGAATAATTTCTCAAATCCTAAATCATTTGCTTTCGCCAAAACACTTTGTGCAGCTTTTACCAATTCTTTTTCATCATGATTCGTCGAAACGGTATATCCGCCGAATTTTACTAAAGAAGCGGTTTCATTCTGGTTGACATCAACTTCATATTTCAACTGAACTTTGGTTTCGGATTGAATATTTTCGGAAGAATGAATTTTTTGTTTTTGATCATTGATAAAAATGGAATTTTCCATGAAAGTCACGACGTTAAATCCGGTTTTGAATGTTTTGGCTTGCACAAATCCAAATTCGTTGTCAATTCCGGAAATAATCGGTTCCCAAAAAGTTTCTTCCCAATTTGCATCGCGGTTTTTTACGCCTGAATCGACATAAGGATTGAAATTAATTCTAGCGGAATTATTTAAAGGTTTAATTTCATACTTGATCGCTCCCAATTCGTCTAAATCCAAAGACAGAAATCGTTTCACATGGACTTCTATTTCAGTTCCATTTTTCAATTTTGCAGAATAAGAACGCCCGAGCCAACCTTCTTTCATATTCAATTCGCGACGGAAGTTGGAAACTTCTACTTGATTTAAATCTAGAATTTCGTCATTGATTTCGATATCGATTCCGATCCAGTTTGGCCCATTTAAAACTTTGGCAAAATATTCAGGATAGCCGTTTTTCCACCAACCCACTTTGGTTTTGTCGGGATAATAAACCCCGGCGATGTAACTCCCCTGAAAAGTTTCTCCGGTGTACATTTCTTCGAAATTGGCGCGTTGTCCCATTGCGCCATTTCCTATGCTGAAAAGACTTTCGGATGACATCACGCGATCTTTGTCAAATCCTTCTTCGATGATCGACCACGCATCCGGTATGATATAATTTTGATTCATTTTTAATTGTAATAAGTATAATGTAATACGTACAAAGTACTTTTAGTTGTTTTCTAATTTTTCTAAAAACTCATTTGAAATTTGATTAAAGTCCGAAAAAACAAAATCGGCTTCTTTCAAAATTTCTTTTTCTCCAATGCCAATGCTGAGCATCCCTGCACTATTTGCAGCTTGAATTCCGGCAACGGCATCTTCAAAAACGACACAATTGACTGGATTTGATTTGACTTTTTCCGCACCGATTAAAAATACTTCCGGATCGGGTTTGGCTTTGGAAACATCATTTCCATCTACTATCGCATCGAAATAATCCAACAACCCAACTTTTTCCAAAATCGGTTTGGCATTTTTACTCGCCGACCCCAAAACGATTTTTCCTTCTATTTTCTTGATGAAATCCAATGCATTTAAAACCCCTGGAAGAATTTCGGAAGCATTCATTTTTTCAATATAGGAAAGGTATTCTTCGTTTTTTTTGTGTAAAAACCGATCAAAATCTGCATCGGAAATGGTTTTATTACCCAAATCCAAAATGATTTCGAGTGAACGAATTCGGCTTACGCCTTTTAATAATTCGTTGTGTTCTTTTGTGAAATCGATTTCGAGTTCATCAGCCAAATTTTTCCATGCCAAATAATGGTATTTCGCCGTGTCGACGATAACGCCGTCGAGATCAAATATGTAGGTGTTTATCATTTTAATTGGTGATTAAAGGTTCGTCCACATCATGTACACGCATCACAAAAAGAGCGGCGATGATCAAAGCAATCCCACTGGTCATCATGGCATAAATCGGATTTCCACCATAGAAATATTTTACAATCGGTCCACCAATTACTGCATTGACAATTTGGGGCATACAAATGAAAAAGTTGAAAATTCCCATATAAACCCCCATTTTTTTGGCTGGAATCGATCCTGCCAAAATCGCATAAGGCATCGCCAAAATACTCGCCCAAGCTATTCCGACACCGACCATAGAAAGAATCAAATAATTTGGATTTTGAATAAAATAAATGGAGATCAAACCCAAACCACCTGCGATCAAAGAAAACGTATGTGTTTTTTTTCTTCCTAATTTTTTGGCAATGGCGGGTAAGAAAAAGGCATAAACAGCTGAAACTGCATTGTATACCCCAAAAATAATCCCAACCCAATCTCCTGCTTTTTGATACGTGGCAGAGTGGTTGTCATCCAGTGGAAGTCCATAAACATGATGCGCAATCGCAGGTGTGGAAAAAACCCACATGCCAAATAGCGCAAACCAGGTGAAAAATTGAACCAGACCCAATTGCTTCATCGTTTTGGGCATTTGGCCAAAATCTTTGAAGATTTGGGAGAAACTGGCTTTTTCTTCTACTAGGATTGTTTTTCCTTCAGCTTTCTCAAAGGCTTCCAGTTCTTCAGGCGAATATTCTTTTGTAGTAAATACCGTTATCAATACCGTCACGACAATTGCAACGGCTCCAATTCCAAATGACAAAATCAAATGCAAAGGAATTTCTCCGACTGCCGCTTCATTTGAAACCCCAAACCAATTGCTCAAAACATAGGGCAACCAAGAACCGATCACAGCTCCCAAACCAATCAAAACGGTTTGAATAGAGTACCCCAAGGTTCTCTGATCTGATGGCAACATGTCTGCAACAAATGCGCGCATGGGTTCCATCGCAATGTTGAAAGAAGCGTCCATGATCATCAGAAATCCTGCGCCCATCCAAAGTGCCGGAAGAATTGCTGTAAAAGCACCTGCCTGCGGCATGAGAATTAATCCAATCGAAGCCAACATCGCGCCCAAAAGGAAATAAGGCTTTCTTCTTCCGAATTTGGACCAAGTGTTATCTGAATAATGACCGATTATTGGTTGAACGACCAAACCCATCAATGGCGCCACGATCCAAAACCATGATAATTGATGTATGTCTGCACCAAAAGTGCTGAGAATTCTACTGGCATTTGCATTTTGAAGTGCAAATCCCATTTGTACACCAAGATAACCGAAACTGAGATTCCAGATTTCGAGAAATCCTAATTTACGCTTTTTCATTATCGTAATTAATTGTTAAACAATACGATAAGCTAAAAGCTTATCAAAACCTATAATCATGTGAGAAGTAAAAATATAAGTTTCGACAAGGCAAATATAATGGATAATTTGATTTAGAATAATTTATGAAAAAGATTTAATGTTAAATTTTGTCATGATTTTTGAATGTTGCACATCAAAAATACAAGCAAAAATGATCAATTTATCGTTTAACAGCTTTCTTAAAGAATAAAATTTCCCCATCCTATAAACTCTCACCCATTTACTCAACCACTCAACCACTCAACCACGCCACTACTTAGTAGATTCTCTTTCTTTTAATTCGGTTTCGATGACGATGGTTTGGTATTCTTCTTCCGGTGTGATGCCTTCCAATTTATCAAGTAGAAGTTTGGCTGCGGCTTCTCCCATTTCGCGGCCGTGTTGCCGAACCGCCGTTAAACTCGGATAGGAATATTTGGGCAAATCTCCGTCTGAAAAAGCGATGATGGAGACCTCACCCGGAATTTTAGAGCCTTTCTTTTTAAAATAATTGGCAGCTGTAATGGTATAGAACTCGTTTACGCCGATGAGTCCGTCTACATCCGGATAAATTTGGATTAGTTTTTCCAATTCTTGAAAGATGAATTTTTCAATTTCGTCCGAAGAAAATTGGTCTTTCACTTTGATAATTAATGCATCGTCAATTTCAATCTGACTTTCAATTAAAGCTTCCTTATATCCTTTTAATCGAAGATTTCCTACCGAAACAAAGTCTTCTGTTGTAATAAATACAATACGTTTACAGCCGGTTTTCAGTAATTTCTGTGTGGCTTCTTTTGCTCCCTGAACATCATCGATCACCACTTTATCACAATTTACCTCTTGGACTTCCCGGTCAAACATAACTATGGGAACGCCTTGCGAAATGGTTTCGTTAAAATGATGATAATCACCTCTTTTCATCGTTTCTTTTGCGACAGAAAGAATGAAACCGTCGATGCTTCCGTTGACCAAAGTTTCCATATTGAGGACTTCTTTTTCAAAAGAATCATTTGAGACTGCGATGATGACGTTGTAATTCCGACGATTGGCCTCAGACTCAATTCCTTGTACCACGTTGGTAAAGAAGTGGTTCACGATTTGGGGAAGGATGATCGCAATCGAATTTGTGGATTTATTGCGAAGGTTTAATGCAATACTATTGGGTTTGTAATTGTACATTTTGGCAAATGCCTGAATTTTTTGTCGAGTTTCCAGACCAATTTCTTCATTATCGCGAAGAGATTTAGAAACGGTAGAAACGGAAACGCCCAATTCTTTGGCAATTTGTTTTAAGGTTACATTTTTCTTCAATTCTCCAAGTTTTTTAAATTTTTATCTTTCAATTACTTAGAATTCTTAAAGAAATTGAAAAACTTATCAACACGAAAACGTTTTCGGAGTTTTTTATAGTGTCGCGACTACACCAACATATGTTCTATTTACATATTTTTAACACCGAGAAGTAAAAATATAACATTTTTTTCAAAACGTTAATTAATAACTGAGGGTTGAAATGAGCCGTAAAATTGGAAATCTATTTGAACAGATTTATGGCGAATTCCATCTGACTATTTAAAACAATAAAATTTAAACAGATGAAATTATTGAACAAAATTTATGTTGTTTGCCTTTTGGTTGTCCCGATATGGGCAGTCGCACAAACAACAGTGACCGGAGTGGTAACTGAGGACGAAGCCGGATTTACGCTTCCTGATGTTACTGTCACTAACCAAAGCACACTGGAAGAAGTCTTTACAGATTTGGATGGTGCTTTCAGTCTCCAAGCCAGTGAGGGTGACGTCATCTTGTTTTCATTGGATGGCTATGATGATATGTCCATCAATTATAACAATGAGTCTTCGCTCAATATCACCATGCGAACTTCCTCTTCATTTCAATTGGATGAAGTCGTCGTAATCGGATATGGTACAACTACTTACAAAGACGCAACAGGTTCTGTGGTCGCCGTTACGGAAAAAGATTTTAACGAAGGAATCGTAACTGCACCGGAGCAATTGTTGACCGGAAAAGTAGCCGGTTTGGCGATTACCACAGGTGGTGGACAACCTGGAACCGGATCACTGATCCGAATCAGAGGTGGTTCTTCCATCAATGCGGTAAATGATCCGTTATTTGTCGTAGATGGTGTTCCGATGGATAATGGGGCTTCGATTGCGGGTTCCTCCAATCCTTTGAATTACATCAATTCAGCGGACATCGAGTCCATCAGTGTTTTAAAAGATGCTTCTGCAACGGCCATCTATGGCGCAAGAGCATCCAATGGTGTGATCATCATCACTACAAAAAGAGGAAATAAAAACAAAAAACTAGGTGTAACTTTAAACAGTTCCGTATCGCTTCAAGACCGTATCAATCAAGTTGATGTTTTATCGGGCGATCAATTCCGTCAGGTAATCAATGAAAGAGCCAATGAAGATGTGGCTGCTTTATTGGGTACTGCTAACACCAACTGGCAAGATGAAATCTTTAAAAAAGCATTGGGTTATGATACCAATGTAGGTTTGACCGGAAACATCACTCCGAACCTACCTTTCCGTTTATCACTTGGATACACCAATCAAGATGGTATGTTGAAAACCAGCAACTTCGAACGAACTACGGCTTCAGTTAGTTTGTCGCCATCTTTATTGGACGATCATTTGAAAATTGACATCAATGCAAAAGGATCTGTAGAAGAAAACCAATTTGCTGACACAGGAGCCATCGGTTCTGCGATCATGATGGATCCGACGCAGCCGGTTTATTCGGGGAACTCTGACTTTGGAGGTTATTGGGAATGGTTAAATGCGGATGGAAATCCAAATGCCAATGCAACAAGAAATCCGCTTGCATTATTGATGTTGAAAGACAATCATTCTTATGTCAACCGATTGGTTGGAAACGTGAAGTTTGATTATAAAATCCATGGATTTGAAGATTTAAAAGCGGTGATGAATTTAGGATTGGATTATTCACAATCCAGCGGTTCAGAGACTGTCCCTGCTTTTGCACGCATGAATTATAATTCTGATGTTCCTGACAATGGAGGATTAAGGAGAGATTATGATCAAATCAGAAGAAATCAATTGTTTGATTTTTATTTGAATTATAACAAAGAAGTTGCTTCCATCAAAAGTTTATTTGATGTAACGGCTGGTTATTCTTACCAAAGTTTTGATTATGACAACCATGAGTTGAGCACCAGCGAAAACGGAGAAGTACTAAACAGTGAAATTTCGGACATTAACACTCGTGTATTGTTAGGGTTTTTTGGACGTTTCAATTATACCTTCAACGAAAAGTATTTGTTAACCGGTACTTTGCGTTATGATGGAACTTCTCGTTTTGCGGAAGACGTAAGATGGGGATGGTTCCCTTCATTGGCTGCGGCTTGGAATATTTCGGAAGAAGGATTTCTTAAAGATTCAAAAACGGTTTCTAACTTAAAACTACGTGCCGGATGGGGAATTACAGGTCAGGAGAATTTGAACAACCAACCTTATCCTTATTTGCCGATCTATTTGAGCTCTGTTAACCAATACGCTTATTACCCAATCGGTGGAAATTATGTACCGACTTTGCGTCCCAACATTTATGATCCATTGATCAAATGGGAAGAAACGACGACATGGAACATCGGTTTAGATTTCGGATTTTTTAACAATAGAATGTGGGGTTCAGTTGAATATTATCTAAAAGAAACGGAAGACATGATCCAAAATGTGGCTGCTCCACTTCCGAATTTGAACAACAGAATCACAACCAACATCGGAACCATGGAAAACAGAGGTGTGGAAATCGCACTCGGTGGAGATCTGATCAAATCAACAGATTTCACTTGGACTGTAAATGCAAACGCAACATTCAATGAAAACGAAATCACCAAAATTTCAGGTGCCGGAAACAACGAATTTTACTTAACAGGTGATGCTATTGCAGGAGGAACTGGAAATTTGGTATTGGCCAATATGGTCGGTGCGCCTTCTTATTCGTTCTATGTATATGAACAAGTTTATGACGCAAACGGAACGCCTATCGAAGGGGCTTATGTTGACCAAAACGGAGACGGTCAAATCAACGACCAGGATTTGCGTATTTTCCATAGTGGAAGACCGGATTGGATGTTGGGATTCAGCTCCAATTTGAATTATAAAAATTGGGATTTCGGATTCTCTATGCGTGCCAACATTGGAAATTATTTGTACAACAACGTCGCTTCAAACGTCGGAACTTATGCTGCAACACGCGGAACCAACGGATATTTGGCGAACATTCAGGCTGACGCTTTGAATTCACAATTTGAGAACAACGAATATTTCTCAGATTATTATATCCAAAACGCTTCTTTCTTGAAGATGGATTATATGACTTTGGGTTATACGTTTGACAAAATCTTTGGCAAAACCAATATGCGTTTTTACGGAACCGTTCAAAATGTATTTACCATTACGGAATATGATGGACTAGATCCAGAAATCGGAAGTGGAATCGATAACAATGTTTATCCGCGTCCAAGAATCTATACCTTAGGTGTAAATGTGAACTTTTAACTTATTAAATCAACAGCAATGAAAAATATAAAATATTCAATCTTATTTGTTTTTCTATCCAGTTTGTTTTTCACAACGGCCTGTGTAGATGACTTAGATGTAGAAATTGAAGATCCGGACGAAATCATCGGTGGAAATGCTTACCAAAATTTGGAAGATTATACTTCAGGTATCGCAAAAGTTTATGCCGGATTGGCTTTATCAGGTCAACAAGGATCTGCAGGACAAGGCGACATCGGAGGAATCGATGAAGGATTTGGACAATATTTACGTGCTTATTGGCAATTGCAACAATTGCCAACAGACGAAACCAAAATCGCATGGAACGACGGAACTTTACAAACGTTCAATTTCCAAACTTGGTCCAGTTCAAGTGAATTCATCAATGCCGGATACAGCCGATTTTTATATGAGGTCGAATTGGCCAATCAATTTTTACGCGATTCAGGCGATGACCAATTGAACGCAATCGGACTTTCTGATGCTGACAAAGCAGTTGTGCATCAATACCGCGCAGAAGCCCGTTGGTTAAGAGCTTTGGGCTATTACCATGCGATGGATTTGTTTGCAAATGTTCCATTCAAAACGGAAAACGATCCGGTTGGAGGCTATTATCCACCGCAATATTCCAGAACGGAATTGTTCAATTATATCGAATCTGAATTGATCGCCATCGAAAACGAAATGGTGGCTCCGCGTACCGCCGGACATTATGGCCGCGCTGACAGAGCTGCCGCTTGGGCGCTTTTGGCCAAAATGTATTTGAACGCTGAAGTCTATACCGGAACAGCTCGTTATGCAGATTGTATCACGTATTGTGAAAAAATCATGAACGGCGGATATTCCTTAGCTGCCAATTATGAAAATCTTTTCCGAGCAGACAATCACCAAGGTGATGCCTTAAACGAAATCATTTTTGCAATTCCTTATGATGCAAACTATATGCAGACTTTTGGTGGAATGACCTTCATCATCAATGCTTCCATAGGTGGAGACGCAAGCCCATCTGAATTGGGTGTACCAGGTGGTGGATGGGGCGGAACCCGTACGACCAAAAATTTGGTGCAACTTTTTGCTGCAGATGGAAATGTTAACAATGTTGTAGATACACGTGGAAAAGTCTACTCAAGTGGAAATGGAACTTTCTTTACTGAAGGACAACAATTGGAAATGGCAGATGTAACCCAATACAGCAATGGATTTGGCGTATTCAAATTTAAAAACTTAAATGCTGACGGAACAGCCGGTACTACCGGTTCAAACGATGCAAGCCAAGTTAGCGTAGATTTTCCTTTGTTCAGATTGGGTGATGTGTATTTGATGTGGACAGAAGCCAAATTGAGAACGGGAGGAGCTGATGCGACTTATGTGAACTTATTGAGAACGCGTGCCAATGCTTCGACGGTTACAGCAGGACAAATCAACGACCAATTCATCTTGGATGAAAGAGGAAGAGAATTGTATTGGGAAGCAACCAGAAGAACGGATTTGGTGCGTTTCGGAAAATTTACGGGCGGAACTTATGTTTGGCCTTGGAAAGGACAATCACCGGAAGGAACTTCTACCGATGCTAAATACGACATTTACCCGTTGCCGGTTGCCGATTTATCAGCAAACCCTAATCTGACTCAAAATCCGGGTTATTAATTTTTAAAAAATTAGACACATGAAATTATTAAAATATATATTCGGAATCCTGTTCATCTCAGGAATGATTTCTTCCTGTACGGATGATGATTATACGATGCTTAGCGGATCTGAACAGGCGCCTACTGTATCCGTAACAGGTGATACTACCCAAGTTTTATTGAGTGAGAATGCAAGTTTGGAAGCTTTGGCTTTTTCTTGGAACGAAACCACACTAAACGTTAACACGCCCGTTACTTACATTTTGGAAGCAGCTTTGGGCGGAACCAATTTTGCAGCTCCGGCTACTTTACAGAACTCAACCGAAACTTCCTTTAGTATGACCGTTGGGCAGCTAAATTCAAGAGCGGTTACTTTCGGAATTTTACCGGAAACACAAGGGACGATCGACTTTCGGGTAATCGCCAGAATTGGAACGACAGATAATCATGATTTGATTTCCGAGACCGTTTCCATTACAGTTACACCTTATACAGACGTTTTGGATCTTTCTACTCCATGGGGAGTGGTCGGTTCTGCTACACCAAATGGATGGAATGGTCCGGATGTTCCTTTCTGGAAACAGCAAGGAAGCGAGAACAATGGAATCATTGTCGCTTATGCAACATTAACGGATGGAGAAATTAAATTCAGAATGAATAATTCATGGGATGCTCCTAACATCAACTATGGAGGAAACAGCAGTACGAGTGGAAGTTTGGTTCAGGATGGCCCAAATATCCCTGTTACAGCCGGAAAATACAAAATTACCATTGACTTAAATGCTTTAACTTATTCCATCGAAACTTGGTCGTTGGGAATTGTAGGTTCCGCTACACCAAACGGTTGGGATGGTCCAGATGTGGAAATGGTTTTTGATTCTTCTTCTGACCAATTCAGAGCGATCGTTGCATTGGCCGAAGGCGAAATGAAATTCAGATTGAACAACGATTGGGGAACCAATTGGGGCGATACTGGTAATGATGGTGTCCTAGATTTAGGAGGAGACAACATCATGGTAACTGCAGGAAAATATGTCGTAACGGTCAACATGAACGACATGACTTATGAGTTAGAGTCCATTCCAAATATTTGGGGACTAGTCGGTTCTGCTACACCAAATGGTTGGGACGGTCCTGACGTTCCTTTGAACATTGATTATTCAAGCGAATATGCATCAGGCCAAGGCATTTGGTACATCAATGGTGTTCAATTAGTAGCCGGAGAAATCAAATTCAGAGCTGATAACGATTGGGGATTGAATTATGGAGATGATGGTGCGGATGGAACCTTAGAAAACGGGGGAGCAAATATCGTAATAGCCGCAGATGGAAATTATGATGTGGTATTTGATCTTTCGACCAATACCTATTCCATAACGCCAAGCGAATAAATATCATTATCAAAAAGGTCGCCCAATATGAGCGGCCTTTTTTTTAAAATTTACACATGAACAAATTATTTTACTTCATTATTTTACTTTTCGGTTCAGTTGCATTTGGTCAAGTAACCACTGTCCCCAATCCACCTGAAGCTGATGGACAAGTCATCTTGTATTTTGATAAAGCCGGAACTGGATTGGCCGGATACAATGGAACTATTTATGCGCATATGGGCGTAACGGTAAACGGAGAGGCCTGGCAAAACGTCATCGGAGAATGGGGAGATAATGGCGCTCAACCTGCTTTGACACATGTGTCCGGAACGACTTATTCTTTGACCATGTCGCCTACCCTATTTGCCTACTTTGGCGCACCGGAATCCAGCAACATTTCTGCGATCAACGTGGTTTTCAGAAGCGCAGACGGCACCCAACAAACCAATCCCGATTATACCATTCCCGTTGGCGGATTCCAACTAATTGCTTCCAATCCTACAAACGGAGCAACCGTAACCGTTAATCAAGGGCAAAACCTCAACATCACGGCTTCTACTTCTTTAAATGCTAATTGGTCATTAAAAGCCAATGGAACGATTGTCAATTCGTCCAATAATACTTCGAATTATGCTTTTAACTATGCCATCAACGAAACCATCAATTTTGAATTGACCGCTACACATTCCGGCGGACAAAGCATTTCCATAGAATTTACGGCAATCGTTACGCCAGTCGTACAATCTCAGGCCATTCCGGATTGGGTAGATCAAGGGATCAACTACAATCAAACTACAACGCGGGTTACGCTGGCTTTGTACGCACCCGGAAAAAGTTTTGTGCACGTGATCGGAAGTTTTAACGATTGGACGATTCAAAATAATTATCTCATGAAACGCGATACGACCAATCCTGATTTATATTGGCTCGAAATCAATGATTTAACTCCTGGACAAATCTATACGTTCCAATACCGAACCAGCGACGGCATCAAAACAGCCGATCCTTTTTCAACATTGGTTTTAAGTCCTTGGGACGATCCTTATATCACGCCGGAAATGTATCCAAACTTACCGGAATATCCTGACGGACAAGAATTTGAAGTATCCGTTTTGCAAACGAACCAACCCGAATTCGATTGGCAAATTGAGAACTTTAACCGTCCGGCAAAAGAAAATTTGGTCGTGTACGAATTGTTGATTCGTGATTTTAATTCGGAAAAAACATGGAATTCCTTGATAGATGATTTCGATTATTTCAAAAACCTCAACGTCAACGCCATCGAAATCATGCCGGTTATGGAATTTGAAGGCAATATTTCTTGGGGCTACAACACCGCTTACCATATGGCACTCGACAAAGCTTATGGTGATAAAAATGCTATGAAAGCATTCATCGATTTATGTCACCAAAACGGAATTGCTGTGATTTTGGATCTTGCATTGAACCATGTTTTCGGTCGATCGCCGTTGGTCAGAATGTGGATGGACGATCCCGATGGAGACGGATTTGGAAATCCGACAGCTGAAAATCCTTACCTGAATACTGAAGCGCGTCATGCTTATAACGTCGGTTATGATTTGAACCATCAATCCTTTGCCACACAAAATTACGTCAGAAGAACAGTCGAATATTGGATGGAAGAATTCAAAATCGATGGATTCCGATGGGATTTGACTAAAGGTTTTACCCAAAACTGTAGCGCTTCAGACGAAGAATGTACCAATAATTACCAAGCTGATCGTGTCGCGATTTTGAAACAATATGCTGATTACCAATGGGCGATGGATGATGATTTCTACATCATTTTTGAACATTTGGGCTATGGCGGTTCGCATGAAGAACAAATCGAATGGGCCAATTATAAATTCCCGGAAGGAAAAGGAATCATGTTGTGGAACAAAGCGACCGAACCTTACAACCAAAACACGATGGGTTGGGTTGAAAATAGTTCTTTCAGTTGGATTGATCATGAAACCCAAGGCTATCCGGGCAGACGAAACGTCGCTTACGCAGAAAGCCATGATGAAGAACGCATGATGTACAAAAACTCCCAATGGGGAAATGAAAGCGGAACTTATGATGTAAAAGACACCGAAACCGCTTTAGAACGCCAACAAGCATTAGGAGCGATTTTGTTTACCATTCCCGGACCGAAAATGTTGTGGCAGTTTGGAGAATTGGGATATGATTTCAGCATCAACCATTGTCAAGACGGAACGATCAGCGATGCTTGTCGTACAGATCCAAAGCCGATTCCATCTGAAATCGGTTATACGACAGATGAAAACCGTTTGGCGGTTTACAATACTTGGGCGGACATCATCCAATTACGCATTTCACAAGAGGTTTTCAATACGACAACTTATGATATCCAGTCTGGTGATTTGCTGCCGAGAATTTATGTTTGGAACGACGAAATCGAGCCTTCCGAATTGAAAAATGTCGTTGTAGTTGCCAACTTTGATGTGGTTGAAAAAGACATCATTCCTTATTTTCCTTATACTGGAATTTGGTATGATTTATTGACCGAAGAAACACTCAATGTGACCTCAACCAGCGAGAATTTCACGATCAGTTTACAACCTGGAGAGTTCCATATTTACGGAAACCAACTTCCTGAAATGGGCATTTCAGATGAAAATCCATCCCAAGAAAAAATTCAGGTTTATCCGACACCGACTTCCGGCTCATTTCATTTGAACAAAGAAGTTCAGTCAGTTGAGATTTACGATATGACCGGGAAAAAACTGAAAACCTTTACCGGAAAATTTGAAAAAGGAAAAGCATTTGATATACGTGAACTTCCTGTCGGAATTTATGTGATCAAAGCCCTTCATAATTTCGAAATTTTTACCAACAAATTAATCAAACGATAAGCATTTACGCTCGATCGTAAATTCATTTATACTTTGTACTCAGATCCTCTTGCTTCGGTGAGGGGATTTTTTATTTTAAATTAACATCCAATTCGATTTTAAGTCTGAATTTTGATGCTTAATTTGTAACATTAATTCCAACTTTAAATGAAAATTTTAATCCATATTCTCATCCTTATCATGTCCATTTCCACATTTTCTCAAACCAAAGTCATCGCACACCGTGGTGCTTTTCAGAATAACAATTTGCCTGAAAATTCTATTGCAGCACTAGAAGAAGCGGCAAGAATCGGTTGTTTTGCAAGCGAATTTGATGTGCACATCACAAAAGACGGCGAAATTATAGTCAACCACGATGCTGATATCAATGGGCAGATCATTTCTGAAACCAATTTCAAAGATTTAAGAAAACACCAACTTTCCAATGGTGAAAAAGTTCCTGCGCTGGAAGAATATTTAAATGCCGGAAAAAAATTCCCCGAAATGCGTTTGGTACTGGAAGTCAAAAAAGCCAAACAAACGGAAAAAACATTAGAAGCTGCCCGAAAATCAGTCGAATTAGTCCAAAAATTTAACTTACAAAATCAAGTCGATTACATCTGTTTTGATTTCGAAGCAGGAAAATTAATCGCAAAATTAAGTCCGAATGCAAATGTTGCCTACTTAGAAGGAGATAAAACGCCTGCTGAAGTGAAAGCTACCGGATACAACGGTTTGGATTACCATTTTTCTGTTTATAAAAAATATCCCAAATGGATAAGTGAAGCACATGATTTAGGAATGACCATCAATGCTTGGACGGTCAATGAAAAAGCCGATATGCAATGGCTCATCGACCAAAAAGCCGATTTCATCACCACAAACGAGCCGGAAATTTTGATAGAAATACTCCAAAAATAGTTTGTCACTTCGATCCAAGCCAAGATGTTCTATCTTCTATTCTCATTTTCTCAGGAATAATTATCTTTGGGTATGTTCAGATTTGATAAAAAATACGCGCTTTACTTTTTAGGTTTACTCATCGTAGAAATTTTGATTGCTCTTTTTATAAAAAACGAAATCATCAGAGGTGCGATTGGTGATGTGTTGGTTGTGATTTTGATTTATTGTTTCATCCAAACCTTTTTTGCGGTGGATAAAAAGAAAACCATCATCGGTGTAGGGATTTTTGCCCTTTTGGTTGAAGTTGCACAAGCCTTCAAAATCATCGAAAAACTAAATCTACAAGACAATAAATTTTTCTCCACTGTAATCGGAACGACTTTCGATCTTAACGATATTTGGGCATATGTCGCCGGATGCGCATTGGTTTGGATGTTAGAGTTTTACGATGATGATTCCCGCCCGAAAAAGAGAAAATTTTTGGGGTTTTAAACATTTGAGTCTGGCGCTGGTTTGCAAACGCGCGCTAGAATTAAAATCGTTTGCAACGCAAAAATTAAAAAACGACTTAGATTTTTCCCGATTCTTCCCCACCATTTCCACCACCGTTCAATTTCTTATTCAACTCCGCTTGAAATTCTTCCAGTACCGGTTTTACCGTACTTTCAGGTAAATCAGAAATGCGGATGTACATCAGTCCATCAATAGCATCGTTGAATTTCGGATCGACATTAAATCCGATTAATTTCGCATTTTGTTTGATGTATTTTTTGATCAAAACCGGAAGACGCAAAACGTTGGGTTCGATTTCGTCGATGAGTTTATCAAATTTATTCAAATCGGCTTCCGCTTCGTCAAAAAAGAATTCTTTATCCTCGTCTTTGAGTTTGATTTTGAATTCGTTTTTCGGTCGTACATATTGCGCCACATATGGATCATAATAATGCGATTTCATGAATTCGATCATCAAGGATTTGGAGAAATCGGAAAATTGATTGGAAATAGAAACACTTCCTATGATGTATTTTTCCTCCGGATTTCGAAGTGTCACATGGACAATTCCGCGCCAAAGCAAAAACAAAGGCATGGGTTTTTGTTGGTATTCGGGAACCACAAATGCGCGTCCCATTTCTATACATCTTTTGAAAAACGGATGCAATTCCGGTTCTATATGAAACAATTCGTGAAGATAAAAACCATTCACCCCAAACTGTTCGTAGACTTCTTTTCCAAGCGCCATTCGGTAGGCACCTACTATTTTTTGGGTGTCTTCGTCCCATAAAAACATATGGTGATAATGCACATCATACCGATCCAAATCGATTTCCTGATTGGTTCCTTCACCAATTTCACGAAAGGTCAATTCGCGCAAACGCCCTATTTCACGTAAGATATTGGGAATTTCATGGGCTTTTGTGAAATAACATTCGTAATTGTTATTTTTAAACAACAATTGATCTTCTACTTTCCGAAGCTCATTTATTTCGCTGAGAATTAATTCTTTATCGGTTTCACCAACGATAGGTTTTGGTTTTTTACTTTTCGAATTGATGGCAATCGTCGATGGGATTTTTAAGGTTTCCATCAACAAAGATCTTTTCTGGGTATAATAAGTAGAAAGCGCATAGGTTTTCTTTCTTAAAAATTCAGAAAAAGAAGCGATATCATCAAATTCATTTTGTTGTTTTAACAAAATCGGCTTTCCTATTCGGATTTGAATGGGTTTAGTCCTCGGCCGAACCATTTCGGACGGTAACATGGCCGTTTGCAAATTGGGACTCAAAGCTGCCATTCTATAAAAAAGCGGACTGTTTCTCGCTCTGAAATACATGGGAATAATCGGGACATTTAATTTTTTAATCAATTTGATAGCCGATTCCTGCCAAGCTCTGTCCGTAACAGTTCCATCTTCATCTTTTGTCGAAACTTCGCCTGCCGGAAAAATCCCCAAACATCCACCATCCCATACATGACGCATGGCTTCACGCATTCCGGAACTACTGCTGTACACTTCTTTCCTCGTTTCAAAAGGATTTACCGCAATGACCATCGGTTCAAGCGGTTTGATTTTATGCAAAAGGAAATTTCCCATGACTTTAAAATCGGGGCGTATTTTTCCGATGATGTGCATCATCAAAATCCCATCCAGTGCGCCGAGCGGATGGTTGGAAACGATCACAAAAGGTCCTTCTTTTGGAATCCGATTCAGATCGACTTCATGCAATTCATAAGTTACATTTAAATCATCCAATAAATAGTCTAAAAAGTCCGGTGCATTTTTTTTATATCCGCGGTTATAAAGGTCATTTAATTTATTTATTCCACCGATGCTTTTATAAAGCCAGGCCACAGGATAACCTACAGGCCAAATCTTTTTTAACCCGGATGCTTGGTAAATATCTTTTGTGCTGACGAGCTTCATGCTTCTTTTACGATGATTTGCAAGGTGTTTTTAATGATCTGACGAAGCAATTCTTCTCCTTTATAAAAAGAATAAGATGATCTTTCTTCGAAATGCCTAATGGTGTATAAAGATACATTTTTTTCAATTTCAACCTGATAGCTGTCTTCCAGACTTTTTAAAAACTCATCCAACTTTCCATATTTATCTTCCAAACAAAGCGACAAACTGATGGCGGAATTCTGCATCATATTGACCTTAATTTTTAAGGCATGTAAAACTTTAAATATTTTACTGATTTTATCCTCGGAAATAAACGAAAAATCAGCAGTCGTCAAAGTGACGAGATTTTGCTCTTTTTTAACAATGAAACAAGGAATCTGCGGTTCCAATTGAAATTTTTTCTGGATTTCAGTTCCGGGATCATTTGGGCTGATAAATGATTTGACAAAAAACGGAATTCCTTTCTGACGAAGCGGTTGCATGGTTTTTGGATGAATCACAGATGCGCCGTAATAAGCCAATTCAATGGCTTCTTCAAACGAAATTTTGTTTAACAATTTCGTATCGTCAAAATAACGTGGATCTGCGTTTAAAACACCCGGTACATCTTTCCAAATTGTCATGTTTTCTGCATTTAAACAATATGCGATGATAGCAGCTGTATAGTCAGAGCCTTCTCTCCCAAGTGTTGTCGTAAAATAATTGGGATCTGAACCGAGAAAACCTTGGGTAATGTAGAATTTATTTTTTTCTAACGCTGCAAAATTCTTTTCGGTCCAATTAAAATCAACTTTTCCTTCTCTATAAGTTTCGTCCGTTTTGATATAATCGCGCACATCCAACCAAACGTTGTCGATTCCTATCGAATTCAAATAATTGCTGACGATTTTAGTTGAAATCAACTCGCCACAACAAACCACTTGATCATAAACGAAATCATAATTTGGAGATTTATTTCTACGTAAAAAGGCTTTTAAATCATCAAAAAACAATTGAATTTCCGAATTGGTAAGCTCCGGTTTTTCAAATAAATTGGACGAAATACGCAAATGTTGATGGAGAATTTCATCAATTTTTGCTTCGAAATCTTTTTTATCAAAATAGGATTTTACGACCTCCTCAAGTGCGTTAGTCGTCTTTCCCATTGCAGAAATGACCATAAATGTGTCTGAAAAACCAGTAGATGTTAAAACGGAAGCTATGTTTTTTACCCCATCGGCATCCTTTACAGATGCCCCCCCAAATTTGTATACTTTCATGTATTTATTTTATATTTTTTCAATTGACACATGCAACCTTAGATGATTAAAATAATCATTACGCCATGTGTTTAAAGACTATTTTAATCATGTCGGTTTCATTGAATTAATTAGCTCTATAAAATTCTGACAAATATAGTAATGTTAGATTTCAATTTAAATCGGTAGTTTTAGAATTTTACGATATTTGTGCAACGCAAAAAAATAAAATCAATCATGAATTTAGAAGCAGGTCAAACTTTAGGTGAATTTATCATCGAGAACCAAAAAGATTTTAAATACTCATCTGGTGAATTAAGCCGATTAATCAGTTCGATAAAATTGGCAACCAAAGTAGTCAACCACAAAGTCAATCAAGCTGGATTGGTAGATATTTTAGGGAAATTCGGATCAGAAAACATTCAAGGAGAAGAACAACAAAAACTGGATGTTTTTGCCAACGAAGCTTTTATCAAAACCCTTTCCCAGCGAGAAGTTGTATGTGGAATCGCTTCTGAAGAAAACGATGATTTCATCCAAATCACCAATACTGTCAATTCGCATCTAAGCAAATATGTCGTGCTCATTGACCCTCTGGACGGCTCTTCAAACATCGATGTCAATGTTTCAGTCGGAACCATTTTTTCCATTTATAGAAGAGTTACACCTGAAGGAACACCGGTTCAAATAGAAGATTTTTTACAAAAAGGAAACCAACAAGTCGCCGCCGGTTATGTGATTTATGGTAGTTCAACCATGTTGATCTATACGACCGGAAATGGTGTGAATGGATTTACGCTCAATCCTTCCATCGGGACTTTTTATTTGTCTCATCCCAATATGCGAATTCCCGAGGACGGAAATATTTACAGCATCAATGAAGGAAATTATGCGCATTTCCCACAAGGAGTGAAAGATTATTTGAAATATTGTCAGAAAGTTGAGGAAGACAGACCTTATACCTCAAGATACATCGGTTCCCTTTGTGCCGATTTCCATAGAAATATGCTGAAAGGCGGAATCTACATTTATCCTTCAGGTTCCAAAAGTCCAAATGGAAAATTGCGTTTGTTGTACGAGTGCAATCCTATGGCTTATATCGCCGAACAAGCCGGCGGAAAAGCCACAGACGGATTCCAAAGAATCATGGACATTCAGCCCACAGAATTACACCAAAGAGTTCCTTTCTTTTGTGGCTCAAAAAATATGGTGGAAAAAGCAGAAGAATTAATGGCAAATTCTTAAAAATGAAAAAGCCCGTTTGAGGAACGGGCTTTTATCTTAATTAACACATGAGGACAATTTATTTTACTAAATTCCTATTTAATAATAGCAATCCCCGTGCCAAACTCTCAATTCGACTTTAATAATTCATAATTTTTGGCCAAACTTCCTTGAATTTTATTTCCATCTTGGTCCAAGTGGGTCAATTTATTTTCAGAAACAAAATACAACATAGGTTCAGAGTCTACTCCTTCTAAACTCATTCTATTCCCGTCTTCCAACCAAGTGAAATCTCCCAACTCTTCAAAAACCTTATCGTCCTTACCCAAATATTTGGTCTTTATCACATAGGTTTCATCCTGATTTAAAGTGATTTCCGTTTCGATTCCTTCACAATCCGCACAAGGCAGAACGCCTTTGTAGGTCCCCAAATAATCTAACGAATTTCTGGCCGTATGCTCATCCACAACTTCTTCCGGCTGAACTACGACTGACTCTTCCTTTTTTGACTCACATCCTATCGCTAAAAAAGCGGATATGGCAACTAAAACCAACGTCTTTTTCATATTTTAATTTTTTAGTTTGAATTATTGATTGTACAATATTTTTAATCCTTTGATGGTATGCAAAGCATCTTGTCTATCTATTTTTTTTGTCAATGGCGCATACACATAACTCATTCCTCCGGTTGCAACCACAAAACATTTGGCATTTACCTCTTCGTTTATACGATCGATCATCCCTTCAACAAAACTTAAAAAACCATAAACCATACCACTTTGCATACAACTTACCGTATCAAAGCCCAAAACCTTTTCAGGTGCTTTCATTTCGATTTCGGGAAGCTGAGCCGTTTCTCCTATCAAAGATTTTAGTGCGGTATTGATTCCCGGCGCTATCACAACGCCCAACGACTGCCCATTTTCATCCAAAGCCGTAAAAGTGAGCGCCGTCCCAAAATCAATGACGATCTTTTTTCCTTCGTATAATCCATGAGCTGCAACAGCATTGGCATAGAGATCCGTTCCCATTTGTTTGGATTGGTGTTTCACTTCAGATGGTGTATTTCGGTCAACTACTTTGGGTGTAATTTGATGAATTCTCTCCAAAGAATTCACAACAGATGCAGTCATCGGCGGAACAACAGATCCGATCACAATTCCCGTGATGTCTTCTTTTTTTAAACCAAATGGCCTATACATGCTGTTAAATTTCGCAAAGCACTCATCTTCCGTCCGATAAGGTTTCGTATTGATCGTCCAGGAAATGATTTCTTCCTCTGGTTTAAAAACACCAAAACGAATGTTTGAATTTCCTATGTTTACCGCTAAAAGCATTTTATTTCGAATAAATATTATTGGAATAATTCAAATCTGCCAATCGCAATGTAGGATCAATCGTCACCCTTTTGACTGCTTTTGAGATTTTTACTGTATAATTTGGATTGGTCCAAATCCAAGGTTCTAAAATCGTTCGTTTTGCATTTTTGTACAATTCAAAGTCTTCTGCCGGTTTTTCTCCTCTTAACTCCAAATTTGGGATATAAAATAATTCCTTACTTCCGTCTGCATATTCGACCAAAAGATCAATCGGCATCGGGAAATTGCTTAAATTTTTTAACTCAATTGTGGTATCGCTCAGGTTTTCAATGGAATAATCGACTGTTCTTGTCGTATTGACAAAAAGATTTTCATACCATTTCAAATTCAAACCCGATACTTTTTCAGCCGTACGTCTGAAGTCATTTGGCGTCGGATGTTTGAATTTCCAGTTTTTATAAAATTCTGAAAAAGTCTTTTTCAAATTTTCTTTTCCGATGATATATTCCAATTGGATCAAATAAACCTGCCCTTTCACATAAGCCTGAACACCATAAGCATAATTGGTGTCATAATAGTCTGCCAGAAGACTCATCGGTTCTTCATAACCTGATTTTGCCAAGGCAAAATAACCTTCATACGCAGCATAATTTGGATTGGGTTCAACCGGTTTTTTGAAAATTTCCAAATAAGCCAAATGTTCCGCATAAGAAGTAAATCCCTCGTCCATCCATTCGTCTACAGTTTCATTGATCCCAAATAAATGTTGGAACCAAGAATGTGCCGCTTCGTGGTAAATCACACCCACCAAACTTTCGAAACTTCGTTTTCCAGTAATTAAAGTTACCGTTCCATATTCCATTCCACCATCTCCGCCCTGAACGATGGTGTAGGTTTCCCAAGGATATTTCCCAAAATTCCGTCTCATGTATTCAAAAAACTGAACGGTCGGAACTTCTGCTTCTTTCCAGTTTTTGGCTGTGGTTTCATCATTCATTCGTACAAAATAAATTTCCGGTCCATCCACTGCTTTTTGTTTGGTGACTAGAAATTCCTTATCAGCCGCCCATGCAAAGTCATGGATGTTCTCTGCATGAAATTGCCAAATGACTTTGTCCGAATTTTTTAAACTTGCAGTTTTTGTATTTCCTTTTTCTGAATAGCCTTTTACGGCATCTTGATTCATCAATTTACCGGAAGCCCCGATCACGTAGTCTTTTTGGATTTTAATTTTTATATCAAAATCACCAAACGGCGCGATGAATTCTCTACCTACATATTCGTCCAAATGCCATCCAAAAGCATCATATTGTGCCATTTTTGGGTACCATTGCGTCATGGAAAAATCAACGCCTTCTTTTGAATTTCTTCCACCTCTTCTGATCAACTCCGGTACTTGCGCCTTCCAAATCATATCGAAAGTCGCTTTCGCTCCTGGCTTCAATGCATCCACCAATTGAACTTCCAAAATGGTTCCGCTGACTTTATAACTAAGGTTTTTTCCGTTTTGTTTGAGTGAACTTATTTTTTGAAAACCGATGTTCTCGTCGGTCAATGCAGCAATTCGGCTTTTGATCGTTCCATCTGCTTCTTTGATGACCATACGTCCATCAGGGTCTTTGATATTGGTCAATCGGGCATCCATCGCACTTCCGGGTTGAAAAGCATTGTAATACAAATGAAAATACACTTTGTCCAACTGATCTGGAGAATGATTGGTGTATTCCAACTTCATTTTACCATCGTACTGAAATTTAGCATGATCTACATCAATTTCCATATCATAATCCACTCTTTGCTGCCAACTATTTTCTTGCGCCCACAACGGCATCCAAAGCAATTGCAACAATAAAAAACAAAACCTATTCTTCATATTTAAATTCATTTGGGTAAACATACAAATTTTAAGAAAAATTCATCAATTGAATATTTTACATTAGCGTTTTCGATCCGGATTCTCTTTTAAAAACGAGCCCCAGCCCGAATAAGATTTAGTTTGGACTTCATTTCCGCTGTTAAAAAAATGACAAACCGCCGCTGCCAAACCATCTGTCGAGTCAAGCCGTTTGGGCAATTCTTTTAATCCCAAAAGATTTTTCAGCATTCCTGCCACTTGTTCTTTTGATGCATTTCCGTTTCCGGTGATGGATTGTTTGATTTTTTTGGGCGAATATTCCGTAATCGGAATTTCTCTGTAAAGTCCTGCCGCCATCGCAACACCTTGTGCACGACCTAGTTTCAACATGGATTGGACATTTTTGCCAAAAAATGGCGCTTCGATGGCTAATTCGTCCGGATGATACGTATCGATTATGGAAAGTGTTTTTTCAAAAATCTTTTTCAATTTCAATTCGTGCGAATCATATTTATGAAGCAAAAGTTCGTCTAACAAAAGAAACTGCATTTTCTTTTTCTCGACTTTGATCAATCCAAATCCCATCACGGTCGTTCCCGGGTCAATTCCTAAGATAATTTGCTCCATTTGACAAATTTAGGATTTGAATTTTATTATTCGAAGGTATTTTCTATTTTTAAAAAATCTAAAACTTTTATATGAAAAACATTTTTTACTATTTATTACTGGTTGCCTTTCTTTCAATTCCTAATGCACTTGATGCGCAAGAAACATCTTCTATCAGAGCGTATAAAAATGCTGCAAACAAAACGGAAGCAAAAAAACCTGTTAAAGCGTACAAAGTTCTTGAATTACCACATATTTCTTTATATGTTTATTATTCAGAAAGTCACATTACAACTGAACTTTCGAGAAGTCCAAGTGGATTTGTCACATACGGTGATGTAAATGTCAGCGATACCTTCTGGTATTGTTTGCGTCCGGGTGAAGAAATTGCTACCATAGTTTCTTGGACGTTTAAAACCCAAGTCAACAAAAACAATATTTTCCGTAAAAATGCCACCGAATACTTCAAAGATTATCCTGAATTGAGCAAAAAAATAGAGGATAAAGATCTGAAACACGACGACATCATCCAAGTCGTAGAAGAATACAACAATTGGAAATCGGGGAAATAGAAATTTAGCATTCTAAATTATCCTAAACTCTCCAAATAAGCATTCCAACCTTTGGTTTGGTATTCTTTTGCAGATTCAGCTGCATCTGCTGACTGATAAATCCCGCGTCCTACGATGATAAAATCGGTATGATAATTTTTACAAACCCGTTCCGGCGTATTGTATTGTTGTCCCTTTGCGTCACCGGCAGAACTAATATTGACACCCGGCGTAAACAACAACAGATCGTCCGAAATTTTTCGTTGAGCAACTGCGCCCATGACGTTTGAAGCATTTTCTGCAACATTTAAGGCTTTTGTGATGTAAAAATCGTCTGTCAAAGTTCCTTTGGAAGACATTTCTACAATCGCCACAACGCCCACATTTTCAAATACTTTCAAACTTTCTTCACCCGCAATCACATGCGAAGTGATCATGTCAGCCCAGCTGGCAATTTTATAAATTCCTTCTTTGAATTGTAATTCTTGGGTATTGCCGATGTCTCCAAACTTACGGTCTTCAAACAATAAAAATTCCTTTTCTCTGGCGATTTTTTTCAAGGCATCTATCAATTCAAAACTAAAGTCCTGAATGATGTCCATGTGCAATTTCAATGCGACGATATGAGGCCCAACTTCCTCCGCCAATTTCAACAATTCAGCAGACGTAATCACGTCAGCCGAAGCTATCAAATTGGATTGTTTTTTTAAGGCAATTTCGATCAATCTTTTTCCAACCGGATGTTTGATTTTCTTTTGTTCCAACGCAAGTCTTTTGATTTCCGGTGGAGCGGGTGGATTGTTTAAAAAGTTTTTAATACGAACCAATTCTGCATCGTTCAAACGATGGTATTTGTGCAAAATATCCACGGCTTCATTGATCGTAAATAGCGTATGAACGGTATATCCTTTTGCTTTTAACTTTTGGATTCCGCCTTGTTCCCGATCGAGTACAACTACGATGTCCGTTACTTTTAATCCTTCTCTTTCGATTTCATCTATGGTCTCGAGCAAACTCTGCCCACTTGTAATCACATCTTCTACCAACAAACAATTTTGGCCGTCGGCATAAACGCCTTCTACCATGCGTTTGGTTCCGTATCCTTTGTTTTCTTTTCGTTTGATGATGAGTGGAATTCCACTTGCCAAACTCATGGTCGTTCCCATTGGAAGTGCAGCATAAGGCACACCACAAATTAGTTCAAAAGGAGATTTCTCCACCAATTCCAAAAGATTATTGGCCAATGTTTTTAACAATTGAGGGCTGGAAGAAAGTGGACGTAAATCGACATAAAATGGCGATTCTATGCCGCTTTTCAATGTGAAATTCCCAAATTTGATGATGCCTAATTCATAGGCTTTGAGTAAAAAATCTTCGCGTTGCTGCATTTCTAAAAGGTTTGCGCAAAGTTAAACGATTTAGGCAGTTGAGACCGAAAAATTGAAATGAATCTTCACATGATTTTTCCACAAGTTTAGATTTTGACGTCATCCCATCAGAAATGCTTATTTTCGTGGTTTAAAATTCATTCTAAGATGAAAAAAATATTTCTTATAACCATTTTAATCAGTGCGATTTCCTTTGCACAAGATTCAGAATATCAATTCACAAAACTCATTGACCTGACTCCAACCCCGGTCATCAACCAAGGAAAAACAGGAACTTGCTGGAGTTTTTCTACCGTTTCTTTTCTGGAATCGGAAGTAAAAAGAATCACCGGAAAAGACATCGATCTCTCTGAAATGTATGCGGTGCGCATGACTTATCCTGAAAAAGCCTATAATTATGTTTACCGACAAGGAAAGGCGCAATTCAGTGAAGGTGGACTCAGTCATGATGTGATGAATGCGATCGCCAAACATGGAATCGAGCCGCTAGAAGTTTATCTGGGCATGACGCCGGGGAAAGAATCGTTTGATCATTCAGAATTGGAGAAAAATTTGACTGCGCAATTGGAAAAAATTGTCAAAGACCCGAAAAATAATTTGAAAGCAGGTTGGATGAATGATGTGCAAAGTACTTTGGATCAATACATGGGAAAAGCGCCGGAGAAATTTAATTTCGAAGGAAAAGAATACACTCCAAAATCGTTTGCAGATGAATTGAAAATCAACGCAAAAGACTATGTCACCCTTACTTCTTTTACGCACCATCCTGCTTACTCCAAATTCATTTTGGAAATTCCGGACAACTTCTCCAACGGAAGCTATTATAATTTGCCTTTGGACGAATATACGCAGGTTTTAAATGATGCATTGCACAACGGATTTACAGTCGCTTTGGATGCAGATGTAAGCGAAAAAACCTTTTCAGGTCAGGCCGGAATGGCAATTTGGCCAAGTGAAAGAAATGAAAAAGATTATTTTAAAGTTTTGCTTCCGGAAGCCTCTGTGAACGCTGAAATCCGTCAAACCGCTTTTGAGGATTATTCGACCACAGATGATCATTTGATGCACATTACCGGCATGGTCACAGACCAAATCGGGAATCAATATTATGACGTGAAGAATTCTTGGGGAACAAAAGATTTGGGAAATGGCGGTCATATTTATATGTCAATTCCGTATTTTAAAATGAAATCCATCGCATATACCGTTCACAAAGATGCATTGCCAAAGGAATTGAAGAAAAAATTAGGGATCAATTGATGTCAAATCATTTAGACAGAATCCAGTAATTTCGGAATGAAAATTGAACTAAACCGCAAACAAATCTATAACATGGAAATCTTAGAAAAAGCAACGCAAACGCTTCCTATCAAAGGATATTTGGACATGGAAATCCCAAAAGGAATCAATTTGGTGGAAGAAATCAATAAAATGCGCAAAGAAAAAAACGCCATCATTTTGGCGCATTATTACCAAACCGGCGACATTCAGGACATTTCGGATTTTCTCGGTGACAGTTTGCAATTGGCTCGCGCCGCAGCTGATACTGATGCCGATATGATTGTTTTCTGTGGTGTGCATTTTATGGCGGAAGCCGCAAAAATCCTCAATCCTACCAAAAAAGTGGTTTTACCGGATTTATTGGCGGGTTGTTCGCTTGCTGATTCTTGTACAGGTGAAGGATTGCGAGCATTAAGAAATCAACATCCGGGCTCTATCGTCGTGAGTTATATCAATTGTGATGCGGGCGTGAAAGCTGAAAGCGATATCATCGTAACTTCTTCCAATGCAGAACACATCATCAATTCTTTGCCTCCGGAACAAAAAATCATTTTTGCTCCCGATAAAAATTTGGGGCGTTATTTGAATCAAGTGACCGGACGAAATATGATTCTTTGGGACGGAGCTTGTATGGTGCACGAAGCCTTTTCACTGGAAAGAATTGCCCAACAAATGGCCGAAAATCCAAATGCGAAATTAATTGCGCATCCGGAATCGGAAGAACCTGTTTTGCAGGTTGCGGATTTCATCGGTTCGACTTCACGATTATTGGATTATGTTCAAAATGATGAAGCCCAAGAGTTTATCATAGCAACGGAAGAGGGTATCATCCACGAAATGAAAAAATTGGCTCCGAACAAAAAGCTGATTCCGGCATTGACACAAGATGAAAGTTGCAATTGCAGCGAATGTTTTTATATGAAACGCAATACAATGGAGAAACTCTATCTCTGCATGAAGTACGAATTACCGGAAATCCAAATCGAAGAAGCATTGCGCGTAAAAGCATTGAAATCAATTAATAAAATGTTGGAATTGTCGGAGAAAATTAAATAATTGATGCAAGGCAAACTCTATTTGGTTCCAACTCCCATTGGGAATTTAGGCGATATGACTTTTAGAGCAATCGAAACGTTGAAAGCTTCAGATTTGATTTTGGCTGAAGACACGCGCAACAGCGGAATTTTACTAAAACACTTCGAAATTTCCACACCGATGAGAAGTTACCATGCGCACAATGAACATCAAGTCACGGAAGAAATCATCCAACAAATCAAATCGGGAAAAACCATTTCATTGATTACAGATGCCGGTTCTCCGGGCATTTCAGATCCAGGCTATTTGTTAGTCAGAGAGGCGGTAGAAAATGGAATTGAAATCCTTGCTTTGCCCGGCGCAACGGCTTTTGTTCCGGCTTTAACGGTTTCGGGTTTGATTTCAAATGAATTTATTTTTGTGGGATTTCTGCCGGTAAAAAAAGGAAGACAAACCAAACTCAACGAATTAAAATCGGAAAAAAGAACGATGATTTTCTATGAATCGCCGCATAAAATCACACGTACTTTGAAAGATTTGGCTGAAACATTTGGCGCAGAAAGAAAAGCAAGTTTATCAAGAGAAATCACCAAAAAATTCGAAGAAACGATCCGCGGCACATTGGTAGAGTTACATAAAATCTCAGAAACAAGAAATCTAAAAGGCGAAATGGTTTTGGTGGTGGAAGGATTTAATCCTTAAACCGCACATCGCGTAAATTCAGCTGCAAATACGTATTTCCTTTCCAGTGGTTTTCATCGATCGAATACACCGCATCAAACCGTCTGTATTGAAAATCTTTGGAGAATTCGCCCATCCCAAATGCAACTGCCGGCAATTTCACAGCAGAATTTTCATCCCAAAGCGACAACCTCAAATGCTCTTTATTTTTTCCCATTTCTTTGACCTCTCCTCCTATTAAATTTTTCGTTAAGAAAATAGGTGTCATATTTTCGGGCCCGAAAGGTTCCATTTGGTTCAGGACTTTTATAAAATAAGGCGTCACTTCAGAGAATTGGATTTCAGCATCGATTTCTATAGAAGGCTTTCGTTGTATAGGACGAATTTTTTCTTTGACCAATTCTTCAAATTTCTCTTTAAACGCTTCCAAATTTTCAATCGGCATGGTCAATCCGGCGGCAAATCGATGGCCACCGTATTTGGTCAATAATTCGGAGCAATTATCGATGATTTCGTAAATGTCAAAATCCTTTACGGACCGAGCAGAACCTGTGATTTCATTTTCGTTTCCTTGGGTCAAAACCAAAGTTGGTCTGTAAAAAGTATCGATCAATCGGGACGCCACAATGCCCAAAACGCCTTTGTGCCAATTTGGATCATAGACCACCGTAGAAAAACGATCTTCCTCTCCTTTTTTTCGGATCATTTGGATGGCTTCCACCGTAACATTTCCATCGGTTTCCTTGCGCTGTGTATTTAGATCATTTATTTGTGAAGCAAATGTTGCGATTTTTTCTTTGTCCTCCGAAATCAACAATTCAACAGATTGAGACGCGTGTTCTAGTCTTCCTGTTGCGTTAATTTTGGGCGCGATAGAAAAAACGATATTGGAAATGGTCAATTTATCTTTTTGGGCTTCACCTATCAAACTTTCGAGTCCGGGTCTGGGTGAACTTTGTAATTTTTTTAATCCATAATAGGCCAAAATTCTATTTTCTCCTGAAATGGGTACGATATCCGCCGCAATACTCACGACCGCTAAATCCAAATAATCAAAGGCTTTTTCCGGATCTTCATCCAATTCATGAAGCAAAGCTTGGATGAGCTTAAACCCTACACCACAACCACTTAATTCTTTAAATGGATATTCACAATCAGATCTTTTTGGATCCAAAACAGCAATCGCTTCGGGCAATTTATCTCCCGGTAAATGATGGTCGCAAATGATAAAGTCGATTTGTTTTTCATTGGCGTATTGGATCTTATCAATGGCTTTAATACCACAATCTAGTGCAATGATCAAAGAAAAATCGTTGTCTTCAGCAAAATCGATCCCTTGAAAAGAAATGCCATATCCTTCTGAATAGCGATCCGGGATATAATAAGAAACATTTGGATATCGGTGAATTAAAAAATCATACATCAAAGCAACCGCAGTCGTTCCGTCGACATCATAATCACCATAAACTAATATATTTTCCTGATTTTCAAAAGCTTGCGCTATCCTCTTTACGGCATTATCCATGTCCTTCATCAAAAAAGGATCATGTAATTCTGTGAGATCTGGGCGGAAAAAGTTTTTGGCAGAATCAAAAGAATCGATTCCTCTTTGCGCCAAAATTTTAGCAATTGGATGTGGAAGTTTTACTTCTTCCATCAAAACTTGCGTAATTTGGTCAGCGGGATTGGGCTTTATGACCCATTGATTTTTCATTTCCGGTAGGCTATTATTGCCCTACTAAGTTACCAATTATTTTTTATTGGCTTCTTTCAAATATTTCTCCAATGCCATGGTCATGGACGGTGATTCCGGCGTTGGAACTTCGATATCTATGCGTAAACCCATTTCTTTTGCAGCCTGCACAGTCGTTTTCCCAAAAACAGCAATCCGGGTATTGTCTTGTTTGAATTGAGGAAAGTTCTCAAATAAAGATTTGATTCCGGAAGGTGTAAAGAAAACCAAAATGTCATATTTCACATCTTCTAAATCAGACAAATCACTGGAAACAGTTCGACAAAGAATCCCTCTTTCCCAATTGATTCCTGTTTGATTCAAAAACTCAGGAACGTCCGGTTTCAAGATATCTGAAGATGGCAATAAGAACTTTTCATCTTTGTTCTTTTTGATAAAAGGTGCCAAATCTTGAATTTCTTTCTCTCCTATATAGGTTTTTCTTTTACGGTAAACGATGTATTTCTGCAGATAAAATGCAATCGCCTCAGACTGACAAAAATACTTCATGTCATCCGGCACTTGAAAACGCATTTCTTCTGCCAAACGAAAATAATGATCGATCACATTTCGGCTGGTAAAAATTACTGCAGTATAATTTGAAAAATCAATCTTTTGTTGACGTACATCTTTTGCGTCAACTCCTTCAACTTGAATAAAAGAACGAAAGTCTATTTTGATTTTATTTCGCTTGCTTAAATCGAAGTAAGGGGAAGAATCATTTACAGGTTGAGGTTGAGATACGAGGATAGATCTTACTTTCATTTTGTTGTTTTGGTTACCACACATTTAGATACTTTAACAAGACCAATAAGGGTAATATTTCCAGTGCGCAAAGATACAAAATATTATAATACCAAATTTTAGTTTGTTTATCGGGCTGATTATTGAACAGATAGCGATAAGTTAAGAACCTGATGATCGCCAATCCCACAATGGTTGCAACTAAAATAATTGGCTTCAAAATTTCTGAAAAATATAAAAGCAAAACGGCCAACCAAAGAAGTCCTACAGAAAAAACCCGAAAATAATTGGTCGCTTTCATGTTAAAATTCCTATCCTGCGTAATCCCAAATGCATAGGCTGCAGTCGAACCTAAAACAAATCGAATCCCAAAAAAAAGCAAGATGAAAAATGCTATAGTAACCAATTTTATAGTTGGGGTATTTAAAACAAAGTCATAATCCGCCCCAACATAATCAATCAATATCGCACCACTTAAAACCGCAAAGGAAATTTGGAAAACAAGCCCAAATAATGCTTGATTGTCATTTATTTCCTGAAACCGATCTATGTTGGTCAGTGCTTCATAATTATTAGAAAATAATACCCGACCTATTGCGATAAAAACAAGTGTCAATACCAAAATACCGATGACCCAGTCCAGGTTTTCTATCGGTCGTTCCAGAAAAAATGCAGATGCCAAGATTTTCATAATCTTTGCAAAAATACAAAAGCAGTCCATAGATATAAACTATATTAGCGCCATATTTCGCATCCATGTCGGAAAATTTGGTCATCATCCCTACTTATAATGAAATAGAAAACATAGAAGCTGTTTTGCGACAGGTATCCGCTTTGCCGATTTCTTTTGATATTTTGGTGGTAGATGATAGTTCGCCAGACGGCACTGCTGAAGTTGTAAAAAAAATTCAAGCCGAAATTCCAACCGTATTTTTAGAGATCAGACAAGCAAAAGATGGTTTGGGAAAAGCTTATACACATGGATTTAAATGGGCTTTGGAACATGATTACCAATTCATTTTTGAAATGGATGCCGATTTATCTCATAACCCAAAAGATTTACCCAAACTTCTGGAAGCACTTCAAAACGGCGCTGATTTGGCCATCGGATCTCGTTATTCGCATGGCGTAAATGTTGTCAACTGGCCCATGAGCCGCGTCCTGCTTTCTTTTATCGCTTCCAAATATGCAAGATTTGTGACAGGATTACCGGTTCATGATGCAACAGCAGGTTTCGTAGGATACAAAAGAATTGTTTTAGAAACTTTGGATTTGAATCAAATCAAATTCAAAGGTTATGGATTCCAAATCGAAATGAAATACAAAGCTTGGCGCAAGAAATTTAATTTGATAGAAGTGCCGATTGTCTTTGTCAACCGAATCGCCGGCGAATCCAAAATCAACTCAAACATTTTGGGAGAAGCCGTTTTTGGGATATTAATGTTGAGAATTAGAAGTATATTTGGTCGTTTATGAAAAATTTTTTCGCCATAATTTTGATTTTAAGCGCTTTATTCAGTTGCACGAGCAATGTGGAAAAACCAAAGAATTTATTGGATGAAGATAAAATGACAGCAATTTTGGTCGATTTATACTTCCATCAACAAGGCACTTATCTTACCGAAATCAACCAGAAAAAATCCAATTTCTCCCAAGTCAGTGCTCAGATTTTATACAACCACCACACCCCGGCAGAAGATTTCCGAGAGAGTTATCGCTATTATTATCTTCATCCTGAAAAATACAATGAAATCCTACTTGGAGTCAGGGATCGATTAGAAGAAAAACTACCGGAAAAAGAACGAGATAAAAGGATGGAAGATAGGAAAAAAGAAGAAAATAAAAATTGAATTAATTTAATTTAAAAATTCTCTGATAAATTCGAGCGTTTCTTTTGGCGCTTCTAAATGTGCCATATGCGCCGTTTCTAATTCTAAAACCGAGATGTTTTCCTTTTCCGGAATTTTATTTTTTAAAGCTTCAGGATCAACCGATTTATCATATTTCCCGATAAGGATTCCTATTTTCCCTTTGAATTCATTCAATAAAAAACTACGATCAGGACGCAACCTCATTCCTTTTAATGCCGCTGTAACTCCACCAATTGAAGTTTCTCTCGCTAGTGATTTTGTGAACTCCATTTCTTTTTTTAATTGTTCCAAATTTTTTTCTGCAAATAAAGTCGGAATGCTCATTTTGATCAAAGTATCCAGATTCCTTCCTGCCGTTTCAACCGCTTTTAACCTTTGTTCTTTTTTCTCAGGCGAATCTGCCAGTGTAGAAGAATTCAACAATAAAAAAGAGGAAATTTCTTCCGGAAACAAATCAGCATAAGCCAAAATCACATAACCGCCCATGGAATGACCTATAAAAACCGGATTTTTAATCTCCAATTTTTTTAAGGTTTCATGAACCGCTTCCGCCATCAATTCCATGCTATGAACTTCTGTCAAATTTTTTGACTTTCCATGACCGGGCAAATCCAATAAAATGACTTGATGCGAATCGGACAATTCTTCAGCGATGATATTCCACATTTTCAGATTTTCCAAATATCCGTGCAGCAAAACAACCGGACTTCCTTTTCCTTTGATTTCGTGGTGTAACATTTCTTTTAAATTAAGAGAATCCTTGTAAATTTACAGAAAGTTTTGGGTATGCGTTTTACTTATATTGGGCTGGTTTCTTTTCTCCTCGTTATTTCTTGTAAAAATTTAGAGCCCGATACGCCAATTGTTTCTCCAAAAGAATTTGATAAAAAGGCTTATGCAATAGATTTGAAAAAACAACGAGAAGATTTAAAGAAGAATTCTCCTCAAACCCAAAAAGAAAAATCAATTCCTCAACCAGATTCTGCACAAAAGGCTTCGCCTAAAAAATTGGTTTTTAAAGAAAAAACAGACACAGTTCATATGAAAATCGTTTATGGAAAAGCCAAAATGGACACCGCAAAACTTCCGTTACAAAAAATGGTTTTTGTTTTTAATTCTGATACGGCCAATAAACTCAAGCTGAAAATCACACCTTCCGACAGCTCTGCCAACTTAAGAATTGCACAAATCATTGATTCTGAAGGGAACTCAACTGGACCTTTTGAAAAAAAAATAGAAATTCCAATCATAAAAAAAGGAATGCAAAAGGTTATACTTTCAGAAAACCCTACTCAGAAAAATCCATGGGGAGGAACTTTTCAATTTGAAGTCCAATTAGGTTGGTAAAACCTAATTGATTTCCTGACTTTTTACAGCTTTTTGAATTATTTCATGTCCATTTCGTAACGAATTGATAAATTACCGCACAAATAATGGACAAAAATAAATTCTATGAAAAAAATTGGACTTGCGTTCGCATTTTTGGGTATATTAGGATCAACGACTATGGCTCAAAAAATCGAATTTGAAGAATATGATCTTCCCAATGGTTTGCATGTGATATTGCACCAAGATCATTCCGCTCCTGTCGTGGTTACCTCTGTGATGTACCATGTCGGAGCAAAAGATGAACAACCTGACAGAACTGGTTTCGCACACTTTTTTGAACACCTATTATTTGAAGGAACTGAAAATATAGATAGAGGCGAATGGTTCAAAATCGTTTCATCAAACGGTGGTAAAAACAACGCCAACACCAGTGATGACCGCACTTATTATTATGAAGTATTTCCTTCCAATAATTTGGAATTGGGTCTCTGGATGGAATCTGAAAGATTGATGCATCCTGTGATCAACCAAATCGGTGTGGATACGCAAAATGAAGTGGTAAAAGAAGAAAAAAGATTGCGAGTAGACAACCAACCTTATGGAAATTTGTTGAAAGCAGTAAAAAAACATATGTTTAAAAACCATCCTTACCGTTGGACAACCATCGGTGAAATGGAACATTTAGATGCAGCAAAATTGGATGAGTTTCAAGCCTTTTTCAAAAAATTCTATGTAACGACAAACGCTGTTCTGGTAGTTGCGGGAGATTTCCAAACGGAACAAGCCAAAAAATGGATTGCAGATTATTTCGGAGCGATTCCAAAACAAGAAGCGCCTGCTAAAAAACAATTTGAGGAAGCGCCAATTACACAAGAAATCCATGCCAATTGGGAAGATCCAAACGTCCAATTGCCGATGATGGTTACGGCTTACAGAACGCCTTCCATGAAAACAAAGGAGGCAAGAGCTTTGGACATGATTTCTACATTGTTGAGTGATGGAAAAAGTTCGAGATTGTACAAAAGATTGGTTGATACAGAGAAAAAAGCATTGGATGTAGGTGCTTTTAATTTCAGCCAAGAAGATTATGGAACTTATTTCATCTATGCATTGCCAGTAGGAGAAACGCCACTGACAGACTTATCTGATGCTTTTGCTGACGAAATTAAAAAGTTACAAACGGAATTGATTTCGGAGAGAGAATATGAAAAGTTATTGAATAAATTTGAAAACCAATTTGTGAATTCTAATTCAAATGTTGAAGGAGTTGCCCATAGTTTGGCTACTTATTATTTGTTGTACAAAGATGTGAATTTGGTCAACAATGAATTGGATCTTTACCGTTCCATCACGCGAGAAGAAATCAGAGATGTAGCAAAAAAGTATTTGAATCCGAACCAAAGGTTGGTTTTAGAATACGGTCCAGAAAAAAATTAATCGGCAAAATCAAGCATTAGAAAAATGAAAAAATTAGTATACATATTCGTTATGGTAATCTTATCAGCCGGAACACAGGCACAGGTCGACAGGTCTCAGCCAAAACCGGGACCGTCACCAAAGGTAAATGTAGGGAAACCCCAGTCTTTCGAACTTAAAAACGGTTTGAAAGTAATGGTGGTAGAAAACCACAAACTACCTCGCGTCTCCATGACGTTGAGCATAGACAATCCTCCGTTTGTAGAGGGAAACAAAAAAGGAATCGATGATTTAACCGGATCTTTGATCGGGAATGGAACGAGTAAAATTTCAAAAGACGCCTTTCAGGAAGAAGTAGATTTCATGGGAGCGAGATTGAATTTTCATTCATCAGGAGCTAGCGCCAATACGCTTTCGCGCTATTTTCCAAGGGTTTTAGAGTTGATGGCAGAAGGTGCAATCGACCCAAATTTCTCACAAGATGATTTCGATAAAGAAGTTGCCCGATTCGTAGATGGATTGAAATCAGAAGAAAAGAGCGTTGCTTCCAATGCTGCCAGAGTGGAAAATGTTTTGGTATTCGGTGCCAATCATCCGGCTGGAGAATTTACAACGGAAGAAAAATTAAAAGGTTTGACTTTGGCAGATGTAAAGTCACATTATAAAAATTATTTCGCTCCAAACAACGCTTATCTTATCGTGATGGGTGATGTGAAATTCAAAGACGTTAAAAAATTGGTTAAAAAATATTTTGCGGATTGGAAACCGGGAACGATTCCAACCACGAGCTTTCCCGATCCAAAAAATGTAGCCAAAACGGAAATCAATTTTGTCGATATGCCCAATGCTGTTCAATCTGAAGTTGCGCTACTAAGTTCTGTAAACTTAAAAATGACAGATCCTGATTATTTCGCAGTTTTACTTGCCAACCAAATTTTCGGAGGTGATTTTAACAGTTATTTGAACATGAATCTTCGTGAAGCACATGGCTGGACTTATGGTGCAAGATCAAGCATCAGAGGAAGCAAATATGTGGGAAAATTTAAAGCGGGAGCTCAAGTTAGAAATGAAGTTACGGACAGTGCCGTAGTAGAAACTATCAAAGAATTGAACCGAATCCGAACGGAAAAAGTTACGGCTGAAGCTTTGTCTACTGTTAAAGCAACATTCATCGGAAATTTTGTGATGGATGCAGAAAAACCGGAAGTAATCGCACGTCAGGCTTTGTTGACCAAAACCCAAAATTTGCCTGCCAATTTCTATCAGAATTACATTCAAAGCGTAAATGCCGTTACGATAGAAGATGTTCAAAAAGCAGCACAGAAATATTTCTCCAAAGACAATGCTAGAATTTTGGTCGTAGGAAAGGCTTCTGAAGTATTGCCTGCATTGGAAAAATTACCATACAAAATCAATTATTTTGACCGTTTTGGTGCACCGACTTCCAAACCGGAACAAAAACAAGTAGATGCCAATGTTACCGTAAAATCTGTTTTGGACAATTACATTTCCGCAATCGGTGGAGCGGATAAAGTGAAAGCTGTAAAAACGGTTTTGGCCAACTATGAAGGAGAGGTTCAGGGAATGAAATTGAATCTAAAAACGGCTTCTACAACTGAAGGTAAAACCATGAACGTGGTAACCGGAATGGGCATGGAACTTTCCAAAACCGTATTTGACGGAAAAACAGGATACCATGCACAACAAGGTCAAAAAAAGGACATGACCGCAGAAGAAATCGCTGACAATCAATATACTGCATTACCTTTCCCGGAATTGACTTTGGCAAATAAAGCCGGAATCAAATTAGGAGGAATTGAGAATTTCAACGGAAAAGAAGCTTACGTGGTAATCGACGGAAAGAAAAAATCCTTTTTTGATACAAAATCTGGGTTGATGTTGGGTACTTCAAACGAATTGGAAGCCCAAGGTCAAAAAATGGTTCAAACCGTAACTTATGGTAACTACAAAGAATTTGACGGAATTAAATTCCCGGAAGAATTTACCATGAACGTTGGTATGGACATGACCTTTAAAGTTATCGACATCAAATTCAACGAAGGTGTTTCTGATGCTGATTTTAAATAATTCGAAATCTTTACAATAATAAAATCCGGAACCTTTTCAGATTCCGGATTTTTTATTTAGTTGAAATATGACAAGCATTAAATTTCTGTTATAAATACTTCTTTAGGCGTCCTGTATTTTTTCAAATTGATCAACCAATCATTTGTCTCATCTCTATAACCCAAAGGCAGTATCACAACACTTTTCAAACCTTTTTCAGGCAATCCCAATAATTTATCCAAAGCCTCGCTGTCAAATCCTTCCATGGGTGTTGCATCCACTTTTTGCTCTGCCGCCGCTGCTATGGCCAATCCGAAAGAAATATAAGCTTGTTTTGCGGCATGTGTAGCATGCCATTCCGCACCAAGTGGTTCATACATCCCCCAAAGCCTGGTTTTATAATCGTCCATGGTTTCTTTTGGGATGCCTCTTTCTGTAGTGGTCTTATCAAAAACTTCAGATATATTTTGATGGGAATAACCATCCCATGCCGCCCAAACAAAAAGATGAGAACCATCCGTAATCTGGAATTGGTTGTTGGCAATCGATTGGATTTTTTCCAATAGTGCTTTATCGGTGATGACCAATAGTTGATAAGGCTGTAATCCTGATGAAGAAGGTGCCAATCTTGCCGCTTCCAAAATATAATCTACTTTATCTTGAGGAACGATTTCACCATTCATTTTTTTGGTTGCATATCGCCAATTTAAGTCTTCTAATAAACTCATTGTATATCTTTTTCAATTTAAAGCCACAAAGTTAAACATAAATAGTTTATTTTTGTAACCTACTAACTAAAAGTAATTGTTACAAAAAAGTAACCCAATTGATTATCAATTTATTAGATTTATAAAAGATGAAAATTAAATGTTCAAAATCCAATTTATTGGCCGTTCAAGATACGATGGACATCTTGAAAGGCCGATGGAAAATCTTCATCATCGCAGCACTATGTTATGATAAAATGCGGTTTTCAGATTTACAGAAAGAAATCGAAGGAATCTCTGCCAAAATGCTGAGCAGCGAGTTAAAAGATTTAGAAATCAACCAATTGGTTAACAGAACCGTCGTAAGCACCCAGCCCATCAGCGTGGAATATGAGTTGACCGAATACGGAAGAACCTTAAAAAAAGTAATCGAACAGCTGGCAGATTGGGGCATTCAGCACAGAAAAAGGATAATTGGGAAAGAATTGGAAAAAGCGGAGGTCTGATTCCACATCATTATCTTAGAGGTTATAGAACCATTTAAAACAAAAAAGCCTCCGATTTTCATCTGAGGTTTTCTTTGTGGGAGCAGAGGGATTAACGCCGTTGATCCCAAAATAAAAAGGATTATGCAACCCAAAACGCCTCAAGACTGCGTCATTGTCCTTTTTATTTCATTCAAACACAAAAACAAGTTTTTGCGTTTTCTAAAAATAAAAACGCCCCGCACGGATGTGCGAGGCGTTTTGGGTTGTGGGAGCAGAGGGATTAACTCCTTTGATCCCGTTAAGAGTTGAATTAAAACAAAATGCTTTAAAACCTTGTTTTTGAATCCTTTTTTATTTCCAAATTTTTACAAAAGTAAACCATTGACTAATTCGAAAATAAAAAATGCTTCACATGAAACATGTAAAGCATTTTGTTTTGTGGGAGCAGAGGGATTCGAACCCCCGACCCTCTGCTTGTAAGGCAGATGCTCTGAACCAACTGAGCTATGCTCCCTTCTTTTGAGGACTGCAAATATAAGTAGGTTTTTCATTTCTGCAAATATTTTTTTCAAATTTGGGTAAAATATTTTTAAGACCTAAATTCGCCGACTGATTTACAAAGGATTATGGGAAAAAATAAATTAAAAAGATTTTCTGAAAACAAAACATTTGAAAACGTATTCCAACCCACACGGGCAGAAATGGTTTCGGGATTTGAGCTGAAAGGAAATTGGAACAAAGAAGTCTTTCAAAATGAAAATCCAATCGTATTGGAACTGGGTTGTGGTAAGGGCGAATATACCGTTGCGCTCGCTGAAAAATTCCCCGATAAAAATTTCATCGGCATCGATATCAAAGGAGCTCGATTTTGGAGAGGCGCAAAAACCGCAATTGAATCCGGCATGAGAAATGCAGCATTTTTACGCACCCAAATCGAATTGATCGATTATGCCTTTGCAGAAAATGAAGTGAGCGAAATTTGGATTACTTTTCCAGATCCTCAGATCAAATTCAAAAGAACCAAACATCGTTTGACCCACCCTGAATTCTTAAAGAAATACCATCACGTATTGAACCCAAACGGTATCGTCCATCTGAAAACCGATAGTGAATTTCTCTATGGTTATACCCATGGTGTCATCCAGATAGAAAACCATGAAGTCCTGATCACTAACCATCATGTTTACAATCCGGACAACCATGAAATCCCAAAAGAAGTGACCTCGGTACAAACCTTTTACGAGAAAAAGTTCCTGGAGGAAAATAAAAATATTACGTACATTCGATTTCGATTAAATTATTGACACACATGAAAAAACAATTTTATTCCTTGATAATCTTATTGATTTCAAGTTCCATTTTTGCACAACATCAGGATTGGTTTTATGCCACCATGTTTGCAGAACATGCCCAAGCACTTAAAAATTCCAACCCTAATGGAATTGAAATATTGACCACCCAAGGCGATCAATCCGCTGTTTATATCCAAGAAGAAGTCGCACATCAATTGCATGGAAACATCGTCGTGCATGGCCCAGGTTTCATTTACAAAAAATCAGAAGCAGATGCCGTTTCTTTTATCCAAACTTCATTTGAACGAAATTATGATGTGATGGATTTTACCATTACGGAAGATGCCTTTGTAAACCAATGTTTGGATTTGGTAAATGCATCAAACATCGAAGAAACCATCTTGATGCTTCAGGATTTCGGGACGCGTTACCATGAAAGACCGGAAGCCGAACAAGCGATTTACGCCATCCGCGACAAATGGCAAGCCATGGCAACCGCAGCAGGTAGAACAGATGTGTCTTTTGAAGTCGTTGAACATTTTGGAACCCCGATGCCTTCACTGATCATGACCATAGAAGGCGCAACAGACCCTGACGAATACGTCATCATCGGTGGACATGCAGACTCTATCACTTGGTCAGAAAGCAATGCGCCCGGCGCAGATGACAACGCTTCCGGAATCGGGACCATCACAGAAGTCATCAGAGTATTGCTTGAAACCGGATACAAACCACAAAAAACCGTTCAATTCATGGCGTATGCAGCTGAAGAAATTGGATTGGTTGGTTCTGACGAAATCGCAGAAGATTATTACAACGATGGGAAAAATGTTGTGGCTTATGTCCAATTTGACATGACCAATTACCAAGGTTCAAACGCTGATATTTCAATCATCGAAGACAATTATACCAGTGGAGATTTGAATATTTTTTTAGTAGAATTGTTGGAACACTACAATTCTTCCGGCGCGCACCCTCTCACCTATTCTAATTCTTCTTGTAATTATGGTTGTTCTGACCACGCGAGTTGGGAAGCGAGAGGATATTTGGCTTCTTTTCCTTTTGAGTCTAATTTTGGCGAACATAACCCTCAAATCCACACCACCGGTGACGTATATTCCGTAAGTGGAAACTCCAATCATGCTGCCAAATTCACCAAATTAGGTTTGGAATTTATCATAGAAGTTGCCAAAAAAGAAAATCTTGCTACTTCTGAAGTAAACGCACCAACCGTTCAATTGGTTGTGAACAACGACGAATTAATCTATGAAATAGGAAACCTAAATGGTAAGATTCAATCCATGCAGATTATCGATAGTTCTGCACGTAAATTGATTTCCAAATCCAATTTGGAAACATCCGGCAAAATCAACATTAGTTCTTTACCTGCCGGTGTTTATGTCGTTTCATTTAAATCGGCCAACGGAAAAAATTTCGTGAAAAAATTCTTGCTGAAATAATCCAATCAACATTTAAGATTAAAAAAAAAGCAACTCTTTTCGGAGTTGCTTTTTTATGTGTTTCATTTGAATTAAAACCATTGTTTTTGGTTGACCACATAGGTTTCTTCAAATTCCTCATCTGATTTGGTCAGATAAATGATCCCTTCGATCAAACCGATGATTCCTCCAATTCCACAAGTCAAAACACCGATGATCAACTGAATGATTCCGGTTTGGGTGTAACCCAAATAAAATTTGTGAACGCCTAAACCACCCAATAAAATGCCTAAAATACCGGCAATCATTTTTTTATCGGAATTTCCACTGCTTTGTGGTTGTGGTTGAGGATTTTCTGAATGTACTTCCATTTTTATTGAATTAATTGTTTACACGCCTTTGAACCACTCCTGGAATTTGTCTCCTAGAACTGGTACCAATTTCTTTTCACCTTGGACGGCACCTATAAAACCTATGACCCACATGATGATAACAAGGACATAAAGCGCCCAACCCATCATTCCACCAAAATTTCCTAAAACAGCAGAAAGAATATAAACAATAATCCCTATTGCAAAAGAAAACACCGTAATCCCAAGTGATTGTCTTAAGTGAAAACTCGTATATTCGGTCTTTTCTTTTCGCGTAAGAAATGCGATTAAAAGACCAACCCATGTAAGATAACTTACAATTCCAGTCGTTTTTTCGTCCATAATTATAAAGATTTTAATGTTAACAAAATTAACATTATTTCGGAGTTGTGCAAGTTTTTAGTTTTAAACATTTCGTTAATAACCAATTATAAACTTTATATTTGCAGCCAAATCGGTGTCCGCCGCAGGCGGATGAAAAGGGAATCCGGTGAAATCCCGGAGCTGTCCCCGCAACTGTAAGCTCATAATCAATCTACAAACCACTGTGCGCCGTAGGCGTATGGGAAGGGAAAAGAGCAAGCCAGGAGACCTGCCGGTTGTAATGAAATGATGATTTGTTTTCGGAGGAAAAACAAAAGTTGTGATGAGAAAATTACTCCCTATTTTGTGCTTACTGACAGGTTTCCTTCAACTTCAAGCACAGCAAGATACCATCCAGTTGAGTGGAACTTCCATTTCAGCGCAACATGATTTGTCCCAAATCCAAACCCAATCTGAAATTTCGCTCAACGACTCTATCCTGAAAAAAAGTCAACCTTCCCTCACACAAATTCTCCTATTTAATTCGCCCATTTATTTCAAAGAATCAGGCGCCGGAATGGTCGCTTCTCCTTCATTCCGAGGAACGACTGCCTCGCAAACCCTTGTCCTCTGGAACGGCATCAACATCAATTCCCAAACCAACGGACAAACGGATTTTAACACCGTTTCCATAAACGGTTACGATCAAATCAACATCAAAGGCGGAGCCGGAAACGTTGCCGAAGTCAACAGTTCGGTTGGGGGAAGCGTGGAATTGATCAACGAATTGAAATTTAAAAATGATTTTTCAAACGAACTCTTTTTGCGTTACGGAAGTTTCAATACGATTAACGGTAGTTTCAAAAGCGAATTTTCTACCGAAAACCTGAGTTTCTATACCAATTATGCCCGATTTTCTTCTGAGAACGATTTTGAATTTCCGGAAGACGAATCCAGAAAAAATACCAATGGACAATTTTACAACAACAACATCAATCTCGGCGCAGCCTATAAAATCAATGCCAAAAACACTTTGAAGTTCTACGGAAATCTTTTTCAAGGAAGACGAAATCTCGCTGTTGTCACACCATATGCCACCAAATCCAAATATGAAAATTACAACGTCAGAAGTTTGCTGAATTGGGAAAGTCGGTTCGGGAAATTTGATTCCGATTTAAAATTAGCTTATTTGACTGAAGAATACCGGTATTTTCCTAATGTTTCAAAAGCAATTTTTGATTTAGGTGAAGTCAACACTTTGGTTGCCAAATATGATTTAAGGTATCGTTTTACTTCGAATTTTCAATTGCAATCCCATTTAGAATTCACCCGAAATGAAGGTTTCAGCGGAGAAGAAATGGAAAACGAAATACGGAATTTGGGTGCCATCAGTTTGTCTACCAAACATCAAGTTCTCCCGAAATTTTACTACGAAATCAGTTTGCGTCAAGAATTGAGCGAGATTTACGGAAATCCTTTGCTGTATTCGCTAGGAGGAAATTGGTCGGTAACGGATTTTTATACTCTGAAATTCAACGCTTCAAAAAATTTCCGCATCCCAACGTACAATGATTTATATTGGCCGGAAGTCGGAAACCCTGATTTGAACCCGGAAACTTCTTACCAAGCCGAAATCGGAAATGAATTTCAGAACCGAATCTTCAAATTTTCCATCACCGCATTTTACAATGCTGTCGATAATTTAATTCGCTGGATTCCAAATGCCAATCCGCTCGGCGGAATTCTTTGGCGACCGGAAAATGTAGAAGATGTCAAGATTTATGGAATCGAATCGATTTTATCGGCCAACAAAAAATTTGCTCAACATCAGATTTCGCTTGCTGCAACTTATGCTTATACGGTTTCGGAAGACCAGAAATTGAACAAACAATTGATTTATGTTCCCTATCATAAAGCCACGGCATCGTTGAGTTATGGATGGAAAGGTGTTTCGGTTTATTCGCAGTTTTTGTTCAACGGAAAAGTTTTTACCACGACCCAAAACGAACCGGAACACCGATTGGATCATTATTATGTCACCAATTTAGGACTGGATTATGATTTCGGAAAAGAAAATACCTACAAAATCGGATTTGAGGTTTTAAATCTGATGGATTATGAATATGAAAATGTGGAAGCCCGACCGATGCCCGGACGGAGTTTTCAGGTTTATTTGAATATAAAAATTTAGACTATGAAAAATTTGAAAAAAATAATTACAATCTCCTTTTTAGCATTTGTTATTTCCTGTAGCAGCGATGACAACGGTGAAAATCCAATCATAGAAGGCGATTTCCAAAACGGTGTAATCGTCTTAAATGAAGGCGGATATACGTATGCCAATGCTTCGGTTAGTTTCATTTCCAATTCGGGTGAAATTCAAAACCATATTTTCAGCGACGTGAATGGACGTAATTTGGGAGATGTGGCGCAAAACATCGGTTTTGATAACGATTTGGCGTACATCGTGGTAAACAATTCCAACGCGATTGAAGTTGTCAACCGTTATACGTTTGAAAGCGTTGCAACCATCGCAGGACAATTGCATAATCCGCGTTTCATCGAATTCCATAACGGAAAGGGTTATGTGAGCAATTGGGGCGACGGAACCGATACGGAAGATGATTTTATTGCGGTGATAGATTTGAATTCCAATACCCAGATTTCTACGATTTCAGTTCCGGAAGGTCCGGAAAAGTTGGTAGAAGAAAATGGAAAACTTTACATCGCGCATCAAGGTGGTTGGGGTTATGGAAACAGCATTTCGATTTTGGATTTGAACTCGAATTCTATCACAGGAAGCATTTCGGTTTCAGATGTTCCAACCGGATTGGTGGAAGAAGACGGATTTTTATTTGTGCTTTGTGCCGGAAAGGCAAGTTGGACGGGAGAAGAAACCACAGGTGCGATGTACAAAATCAATCTGCAAAATAACCAAATTGTAGATGAATTTGAATTTGCGCAAGGTGTTCATCCGACCTTTTTACAAATCGAAAACGACAAAGTTTATTATACCATCGGAAATGACATTTACAGAACCGAAACTTCCAATATCGAACCGTCCAACTCACCTTTTATTTCTACGTCAGATGATGGTTTGGAAATTCTATACGGATTCAATGTGGACGATAACTGGGTTTATGTGTGTGATGCGAAAGACTATCAGAGCAACGGTGCTTTGTTTGTTTATTCGTTGAGTGGAAATTTAGACGGCGAATATCCGATTGGAGGAATCATTCCAAACGGGGTTTATTTTAATGATTAACAAGTAATTACAATAAATTTATACAGATGAAAAACATTTACAGATTTTTTAAATTTTTAATTCTTGGGATTTTATTCTCAGGATTTTCGATTGCTCAGGATTATTCAAACGGAATTTTCATTTTAAATGAAGGTCAATTTGGAACGAGCAACGCATCGCTTTCTTTTCTTTCAGCAGATGGGGTTTTGGAAAATGATGTGTACAGCAACGAAAACCCAGGGCTTTCTTTAGGTGATTTGGCACAAGGCATCGGGATAAATGGCGATAATATTTATTTTGTCATGAACGGTTCCAACAAAGTCATTGTTGCCAACCGCTTAACGCTCCAATACACCGAAACGATTTCTACTGACATTACAAGTCCTCGCCATATTGCGTTCCATGATGGGAAAGGTTATGTAACTTGTTGGGGTGATCCTGGCGACCCTGAAACTTCTTATGTTGCGGTAATAGATTTGGAAACCAACGAAGTTGAATCTACAATTGCTGTAGCCGAAGGTCCTGAAAGAATTATTAACAAAGACGGAAAACTTTATGTAGCGCACAAAGGTGGATACGGTTTTGGAAACAGCATTTCGGTTATTGATGCTGCAACGGAGCAAGTCGAAATAATAGAAGTAGGTGATGTTCCGGACACGATGCAAATCATAGGTGATAAACTTTATGTAATCTGTAGTGGAGTTCCGGCTTGGTCAGGAAATGAAACTGAAGCAGGAATTTACGAAATTGATTTTTTGACCAATACTGTTTCTTCTCAATTTAATTTTGAAATGGGTGAACATCCGGGATTTTTGGCAGTTGATGATGCTTTGCTTTATTATGTTTTAAATTCAGGTGTTTATAAAATTGATTTTTCTGAAACCACACCAGAGCCTACTCTGGTTGTGCAAACCACCACTGCAATTCCTTACGGATTTAACATAATTGATGATAAAATTTATGTTGCAGATGCGGTTGACTATATTGCAAATGGAAGTGCTTTTGTGTATTCGATAGACGGAGTTTTAGAAAACACGCATACTGTAGGATTAATTCCAAACGGATTCTACAAATCTGAAGGAGAAATGGGAACAATTGACCAAACATTATCTCAAATTTCCATCTACCCAAACCCAACTTCTCACGAATTCTACATCGACGGAAAAAATATCTCGAATGTTGAAATCTTTGATCTAACCGGAAAATTGGTGAAATCTACGCAAAATGTCACTTCAGGCATCAATATTCAGGATTTAGTAAAAGGAATTTATATCGTGAAAATCCAATCCGGAAATAATACCATCACCAAAAAAATCATCATCAAATGAAAAAACTAAATTTCATTTTAATTGGAATTCTTTCCATAAACGCAATATCACAATCTTATCCGCCAGCAGCTGGCCAAGCAGGCTCCACAGCCATTGCACACGACAGCGATTTGTTTGTAAACTGGGCGTCCGGAGTCGAAATAGAAAGAGGATTGATCAACATCGCCGACCCTGAAGCAGTAGACCAAGGAAGTAATTATGCTACTTATGGCGAACCTGAAGTAGCTCTGGGTTCAGCAGACAATAACGTTGTGAGTCTGGGAGATGCAGGAATTGCTATTCTGACTTTTGATACGCCAATTGGCAATGGTCCTGGTTTTGATTTTGCCGTTTTTGAAAATGCTTTTAACGACACATTTCTGGAATTGGCGTTTGTGGAAGTCAGTTCAGATGGTGAAAACTATTTCCGTTTCCCGGCGCATAGCGAAACCCAAACCGATACGCAAGTAGGCGGTTTTGGTTCTGTGGATCCGACTTATATCAATAATTTAGCAGGCAAATACCGCGCTCAGTTTGGGACGCCGTTTGATTTGGATGAAATTGAAGACGATCCTTTGTTGGATAAAAACCAAATTACACATGTGAAATTGATTGATGCAATTGGCACGATAGCTCCGGAATTTGCAACTTATGATGATTTTGGAAACATCGTAAACGAACCATATCCCACACCATTTTGGAGTAGCGGATTTGATTTGGATGCGGTGGGCGTGATCAACCAATTTACGATGGGAACTGTAGAAGAATCATTGGCTCATCTGAAAATATATCCCAATCCGACTAAAAACCAGTTTTTTATAGGAATTGATGACAAAGCTGAAGTCCAAATTTTGGATACATCAGGAAAAATCGTTTCTGCGAATTCCATTGAGAACAATCAAGCTATCGATGTTTCAAATTTGGAAAAAGGACTCTATTTTATTCAAATTCAAGTTGGTAAATCAAAATCCTTACACAAATTGATCAAAAAATAATCCTTGAAAACTTATAGCCCCGAAATTAATTTCGGGGCTTTTTATGCTTTGTTGTATATTGTTCGATGTTAATTCAATACAATTCACATGAGAAAATTATTTTTAGTTCTGATCGGTGCAGCCTTAATTTCAGTTGAAAGCTGTAAAAATGCTCCTGAAGGAACACCTGGAGAAGAAAAATCCATCGAAACGGTTTCATCATCTGAAGATGGTGTAGGAGACAAAGTCCTCATCCGCCTAAAACCCAAAGTTGGCGATGTTCAAAAGACTTTGATGACCATGGAAATGGAATCCACAGGAACACAAGCCATGAAAATGAATATGGATGCCAAAATGAATTTCAAAGTCATAGGAAAACAAGGAAACGTTTATGACTATGAAATGAAATACAATTCCATCAAAATGAATATGAATGCGGGTGGGATGGATATGTCCTATGATTCTGAAGCCAAAGAACATACCGGAATGGGCGCGATGATCCATGAGCAAATGAAATCCTTTTTTGAAAATCCGATGACCATGAAAATGGACGAACGCGGAAACGTAACCGAATTCAAACTACCGGGAAATATGTCCGCCCAACAAATGGGTGACATGGGATCTATGTCTATTCCCATGCCGGAAGGACCTGTAGGAGTTGGGGACAAATGGTCTGCTGACCGGAAAATGGACGGAACCGGAAATTTGAAAATGAACATGACCGTGGAGAAAATTACAGTAGATGATTTAATGATCGGAACGTCCGGTGATATGACCGATGAAAACGGTACAAAAATCGGAACTTTTGATGGAAGTTATAAACTAGACCGTAACAGCGGATTGACCAAAGACGGAACGATGAATATGGATCTTACGGCGGAAGGCCAACCCGTTAAAATAAAAGTGAATTTTAAAGCAATTTAAACTCTTTTTATCACTCCCAAACAACCTGTCCGGCTCATTTGAAACGCGACAGGTTTTTTTATGCCGGTTTTTTATGAAGAAACCGGGTCAATTTGATAGAAAGATCGAGCAATACGATTTTTGCATTGGCGTTGCGTTCGATGTGATAAGAAGTTTCATTCAATTCATCTAAAATATCGGCAATGTTCGCTCCATGGATAAACGGCGCGAATTTCTCCCAATTGAAGCCTTCCGCTCCCAATTGCATATAGACCAACTCACCGGTTTGGTAATTTTTCAATAAGGCTTGGCGAAATATTTCTGAACAGTATTGTAAAAACTGCTTTTGCTTTTCTCTAGGCCAAGCACTGATTTCATTGGCCCATTTGACCAAATTTTTTAAAACCGAAGGATTTTTGGCAGCCATAAAAGCATTTCTGACCCAATTCACAAAATACGCTTCAAACTCCTCATTTGCTGCATCCAGATTTTGTAATGCATCTCTCAGGTTTCCATTGGACGAAACCGCTATTCTTTTGGCTTCATGAGCAGATAATCCTTTGTTTTTTTCTAAATAATCTGCAACCTCATCATCGCTTAATCGGTTCAATTTCACCAATTGACAACGAGAAACGATCGTCGGCAACAATTCTTCTTCCTTTTCTGTTACCAATAAAAAAACGGTTTTCTTAGGAGGCTCTTCTATGATTTTCAAAAGTTTATTGGCCGCTGCTTCATTCATCAATTCCGGTAACCAAATGATCACAAATTTATAACTTCCTTCATAGCTGTTGAGCGAAAGAAACTTGACGATTTCATGCGCTTCATGGACGTTGATTCCGCCTTGTTTTTTTTCAACTTCAACAAATTCCAACCAATCATACAAACTCCCAAAAGGGTTTTCTAAGATGAATTCACGAAATTCCTTGATGAAATGATTGCTCGTTGGCGCTTTAAATTTTTCGGTTGAAGTAACCGGAAAAGTAAAATGGATATCAGGATGTTGCAAACCATTTACTTTTGATTTTACGGCTTCTCCCTTTTCAGAAGCAAGGATTTCGGCGGCATAATCAACTGCAAACGATAAAGAACCCCAACCGTTTTTACCGGAAATCAATTGCGCATGGCTAATTCTTCCTTCCGAAATCGAATTCCTTAATTTTTCTTTGATTTTTATGTGCCCCGCAATTTTCTCCCCGTTCATTTCCCAAAAGTAAGTTTTTAATTTATAAATTTGATATTATTTGAAATCTGAAAAAATGAAATTCGGAATAGATGCCGCCTCGATTTACCTGCCCAACCTTTATTTACCCATTCAAGAATTAGCCATCCGACGAAACATCGAACCGGAAAAATTAGAATTGGGTCTAGGCTTGAAGAAAATGGCCGTTTTAGATGTCCATGAGGACACCGCGACGCTTGCCGCAAATTCACTGCTTAAATTATTCCTCGATTATGACCTCCATCCAAAAGATATTTCCCGTATTTATTTGGGAACTGAAAGTGCTTTGGACGCCGCCAAACCTACTGCAACTTATGCGATTCAATTGGTTGCTGAAACTTTAAAAAATAAATTTGGAGAAGAAGCATTTGACCATATAGATGCGCTGGACATGACGTTTGCTTGTGTCGGAGGCGTAGATGCCTTACAAAATTGTTTGGATTTTGTGCGGGTAAATCCTGAAAAAAAAGCCATTTGTATCGCAGCAGATTATGCAAAATATGCGCTTCATTCGCCTGGCGAATATACCCAAGGCGCCGGTGCAGTTGCACTTTTGATTTCGGCTGAGCCTAATTTGATTTCTTTTGAAAACCATTGGGGCGTTTCCACCAAAAGCGTATTTGACTTTTTTAAACCTCGCCGATACCGAGAGGATTTTCCCGTTCTAGAAGCAGTAAATTCCGGAAATGATGTAGTTGAAATCTTTTCTGATGAACCGGTTTTTGATGGCCAATATTCGAACGAATGCTACAAAGACCGACTTCGCGATGCTTATTTTCAATTAAAAGCAGAATTAAATGTTGAGAATTTGTACCGAAATTGGCATTTTATGGCTTTTCATCTTCCATATGCTTTTCAGGGAAAAAGAATGTTCACTGATATTTTTGCGATTGAAAATGGCGAAGATACTTCAACTGAAAACCAAAAAGTTTTGGCCAAATCAGAAGCCTATTTGGAATTGGTGAACCAAAAAATCAAACCCACGCAATGGGCTTCATCCGAAATCGGCAATATGTACACAGCTTCCATTTTCACAGCTTTTTTATCGGCATTGACGCTTTCAGAAGAAGATTTGGAAGGAAAAAAAGTTGGATTTCTTTCTTATGGAAGTGGTTCTAAATCCAAAGTTTTTGAAGGAAGAATTGAAATGGGTTGGAAATCCGTGATGGAGAAAGTAAATTTAAAAGGCGAATTGGAAAAAAGAAAAGCCATAGATTATGAAACCTATGAAAATTTGCACCGCAAAAAATTGAAAAATTCGGTCGGTGAAATTTCAGGATTCAAATTGGAAAAAATTGAAAATGAAAACCCAAATCTTTTGGGTGCTCGTTATTATAATTATCTTTAATTTTTCATTCGAATGATTTTATAAATAAATATACACGCAGAACATGAAATTAGCATTAATCACTTTAACAAGCCTGGGACTGGGAACCATGATGATGGCACAAGATTTTAAAGGGAAATATCCCGAAACGACAAAGGGAAAACAAGTAGACGAATATTTTGGTGAAAAAGTAAACGATCCTTATCGCTGGCTGGAAGACGATTTGGCAGCAGACACCAAAAAATGGGTAGAAACCCAAAACAAAACGACGTATGCGTATTTGGATCAAATTCCTTTTCGTGACAAATTGAACAAACAGTTGACTGATTTATGGAATTATGAAAAAATTTCTGCTCCGTTTAAAGAAGGTGATTATACGTATTTCTATAAAAATGACGGTCTACAGCAACATTCTGTATTGTATAGAAACGGAAAAAATGGAAGAGAAGAGGTCTTTTTAGATCCGAATTCCTTTTCAAAAGATGGCTCTATTTCGCTTGCGGGAGTTAGTTTCTCAAAGGATGGTTCGCTTTGTGCCTACCAGATTTCTGAAGGTGGTTCTGACTGGAGAAAAGTGATCGTGATGAAAACGGCCGATAAAAAACAGGTTGGTGATACGCTTCGCGATGTGAAATTCAGCGGAACTTCTTGGAAAGGAAACGACGGATTTTATTATTCGAGTTATGACAAACCAAAAGGTAGTGAATTGTCCCAAATGACCGACAAGCACAAATTATTTTACCATAAACTCAATACACCTCAAAAAGAAGATGTTTTGATTTTTGGTGGCGAAAAAACGCCGAGAAGATATGTAGGCGCAGGTGTGACGGAAGACCAGAAGTTTTTGGTGATTTCGGCTTCTGTTTCGACAACCGGAAATGAATTGTACATTCAGGATTTGACAAAAGCCAATGCGCCGATCATCCAAATTCTAGACAATTTTGATACTTCAACTGATTTTGTAGACAATGTAGGTGATCAATTGTATCTGATGACCAATTTAAATGCACCGAACAATCGACTGGTAACCGTAAACGTAAAAAATCCAAAACCGGAAAATTGGAAAAATGTGATTCCTGAGACTGAAAATGTATTGGGCATTTCTACTGCCGGAGGTTATCTTTTTGCACATTATATGAAAGATGCATTGGATGTGGTACAGCAATATGATCATTCCGGTAAAAAAATACGCGACATCCAACTTCCTGGAAGTGGTTCTGCTGGCGGATTCTCTGGAAAAAAAGAAGAAACGAAAATTTATTATAGCTTTAGCAATTATGTAACGCCGTCAACCATTTTTGACTACGATGTAAAAACCGGAAAATCCAATTTGTATAAAAAACCGGCCATAAAATTCAATCCGGAAAACTACGAATCCAAACAAGTGTTTTTCACTTCAAAAGACGGAACCAAAGTTCCGATGATGATTTCCTATAAAAAAGGCATCAAATTGGACGGGAAAAACCCAACTATCCTTTATGGTTACGGCGGATTTAACATCAGCCTAACGCCTTCTTTTAGTGTTACAAATGCGGTTTGGATGGATAATGGCGGAATCTATGCCGTTCCCAACTTGCGTGGTGGTGGCGAATACGGAAAAAAATGGCACGATGGCGGTCGTCAATTGAATAAATTAAATGTGTTCAATGATTTCATCGCTGCTGCCGAATATTTGAAAAAAGAAAAGTATACTTCAACGGAATATTTAGCGCTTTCTGGTGGTTCAAACGGCGGACTTCTCGTAGGTGCGACGATGACCATCCAACCTGATGTTGCCAAAGTTGCTTTGCCGGCAGTTGGCGTTCTGGATATGTTGCGCTACCATACGTTTACGGCTGGAGCAGGTTGGGCTTATGATTATGGAACGGCCGAAGACAACAAAGAGATGTTTGATTATCTGAAAGGATATTCGCCGGTTCACAATGTGAAAAAAGGCGTTTGTTATCCGGCAACGATGGTCACAACAGGCGATCACGATGACCGAGTGGTTCCGGCGCATAGTTATAAGTTTGCAGCGGAATTACAAGACAAACAAGGTTGTAAAAATCCGACTTTGATCCGAATCGATACCAAAGCAGGTCATGGCGCGGGGAAATCAACTGAAGCCATCATCAATGAAACCACAGACAAATTTGCCTTTGCACTTTACAATATGGGTGTGACGAAGTAAATTCGTTTTAAATAAAATAAAAACCTCCAAGTGGTCGAAAGCTTGGGGGTTTTTTAATTACAATTGATTTGATCCACTTTTTCTAACTTTCTTGAAATTTTGTCATACCAATTTATTGAATCGAGTCCGTTTTTATTTGTCAATATAAATAGTTCTTTAAATTTATTTTTATTGTTATAAAATTGATAATGATTTACATGAAAAATTCCTATTGTATTTTCAGATTAGTTTTGTTCATGATATTCTTTTGTGCCTTCCCAAAACATCGATTCATATAAGGTTTTTACAGTCATATTTCCTTTTTCATATCTAAAAACATTATCAATATAACCTTCATTATTTAAACTTCCTGAATAATATACTATTCCATTTTCTGGAACCTGAATTACTATTCTTTCATTCTCTATAACTTTATTTTGTCCACAATTTACATTATCAAAAACAATTATCTCTCCTGTAAAATTTAACGGCAAAATATAATCAACACTTAAGCTTTTCGACTTTAAAATTAACTGATGTGTTCTGTCTATAATTAACATGTAAAGGAAACCCAAAACAATTGGAAGAATAGTCCAAACTATTTTATTCTTAATTGTGCTATTTGAAATCCAAATGAAAATTAAACTTAAGAAATAAGTAATAGAGAAAAATACTATGTAGTAAAAATTGATACAAAGGAAAATTGTAACAACTCCTAAAATTCTACCAATTGTAAAAAATAAATCTTTCATCATTTAGTTTATTGCTTTAAAATTATGAAAAATAAAAAACCGTCTCAGCTAAGCCGAGACGGTTCTATTATAAGCTAAACTTCAGAATTAGTTTCCTCCTTCTTCCATTTTCTTTTTCAACGCAGCTAGTCCGTCGATGTCACCCAAAGTCGCAGTTTCAGTCGTTTGGTTTTCCATCGCTTTTTTCGCTTGTTTTTCTTCTTCCTCACGGAAAGTCGCTGAGTGAGAAACCACTACACGACGGAATTCTTTGTTGAATTCAATTACAACAAATTCTAACTCATCGCCTTTTTTCACTCGAGATCCGTCTTCTTTTTCCAAAGTTCTGGATGGAGCAAAAGCTTCTACGTCAGCATCTTCAAATTGGATAGTCGCTCCTTTGTCAAATACGTCAACAGCTGTTCCGGTGTGTCTTGTGCCTACTCCGTATTTGCTGTCGTATTTGTCCCAAGGGTTTTCTGTCAATTGTTTGTGACCCAAGCTCAATCGTCTTGCTTCTACATCCAATTCCAATACCACTACGTCCAATACATCATCTACATTTGTAAATTCAGATGGATGTTTGATCTTTTTGGTCCAAGAAAGGTCAGAAATATAGATCAATCCGTCTACTCCTTCTTCCAATTCTACAAACACACCGAAATTCGTGAAGTTTCTCACTTTTCCTTTGTGTTCAGAACCTACAGGATATTTCGTTGTGATATCTGTCCATGGATCTGGCGTCAATTGTTTGATACCCAATGACATTTTACGTTCGTCACGATCCAAAGTCAAGATAACCGCTTCTACTTCATCACCCACTTTTACGAAATCTTGAGCCGAACGCAAATGCGTAGACCAAGACATTTCAGAAACGTGGATCAAACCTTCTACTCCCGGAGCAACTTCTACAAATGCACCGTAGTCAGCCAATACCACAACTTTTCCTTTTACTTTGTCTCCTACTTGTAAGTTGGAATCCAAAGCTTCCCATGGATGTTTTTCCAATTGTTTGATACCCAATTGAATTCTTGTTTTGTCCTCGTCGAAATCTAAGATTACCACATTGATTTTCTGACCATCTTCAAGGATTTCAGATGGATGGTTGATTCTTGACCAAGAAAGGTCTGTGATATGGATCAATCCGTCAACACCACCTAAATCTACGAACACACCATAAGAAGTGATGTTTTTAACTTCACCTTCAAGTACTTGTCCTTTTTCAAGTTGTGCAACGATTTCTTTTTTCTGTTCTTCGATGTCTGCTTCGATCAATGCTTTGTGAGAAACGACAACGTTTTTGAATTCTGGGTTGATTTTCACCACCTTGAATTCCATTGTTTTTCCTACATATTGTTCGTAATCGCGGATTGGTTTCACATCGATTTGAGAACCTGGCAAGAAAGCTTCGATTCCAAATACGTCTACGATCATACCACCTTTTGTACGGGCTTTGATGTAACCGTTTACGATCTCTTGGCTATCGTGTGCGTTGTTTACCGCATCCCAAGCGTTCAACGTTCTCGCTTTTCTGTGCGAAAGAACCAATTGACCGTTTTTGTCTTCACGCGTATCTACCATTACTTCCACTTGGTCACCTACAGCTAGGTTTGGATTGTAACGGAATTCGTTCAATGAAATAACACCTTCTGATTTGAAGTTGATGTCAACGATCGCTTCTTTGTCAGTCAAACGAACTACCTTTCCTTTGAAAACGGCATTTTCATCCAAATCGTCCAAAGTTTCATCGTACATTTTCTCCAATTGAGCTTTTTCTTTACGATCTGCTTCATCCAATCCGGATTCAAATGATTCCCAGTCAAAATCTTCAGGTGATACGTTTGCGTTGTTTTGAGTCGAAGTTGTACCTAAGTCTAGTACTTGATCTTCCAACTCTTCTGTTTTTGTTTCTTTAGACATAATGCTAAAAATTTGTATCTCAAATGCGCTTATCGAAAATGATGCGGAAATAAGGCTTTGAGAGTCGTTAAACTTTTGTTTTTCAGTACTTTGTTTCAAATTCCGCCAAAGTGGGTGCAAATTTACAAAATTAATTTTGAATTAATCTTAATCATTTGAATTTCTTATTGTTAAATTCTAAATCAACATAAAAAGAGAATTTTTATATTTGGTTGCAATTCATTTAAAATGGAAAATTTAGTCTTTCGAAAAGCAGAAATAAACGATATCACACCGATTTGGGAAATTCTTCAACAATCCATCAATCGTAGAAAAAAAGACGGAAGCACACAATGGCAAGACGGATATCCCAATTTGGAAACCGTAAAAAACGATATCGAAAAAGCTCAAAATTATGTTTTAATTCAGGACGACAAAATCATCGCAACTGCTGCATTGATTTTCAATTACGAGCCGGCTTATGATGAAATCGAAGGTAAATGGTTGTCCGATGGTGATTTCCTGGTCGTTCATCGGGTCGGTGTCTCAGATGAAGTCGCCGGAAAAGGATTCGCCAAAAAATTATTCATGATTTTAGAAGATTTCGCCAAAGAAAATGACATTTTTAGCATCAAGGTCGACACCAATTTTGACAATGTTCCCATGTTGAAAATCCTCGAAAAACTCGGCTATACCTATTGTGGCGAAGTCTATTTCAGAGGTTCTGCCAGAAAAGCCTTTGAAAAAATCTTGAATTAGGATTTCAAATTCTCTTCAAATAACGTTCTGATCTGCGGATCTGAAGGTCTCGGCGCATCGGCCGTGATGATGTTTCCATTTTCATCAATCAAGATAAATCTCGGAATGCCTTTGATGCCATAATCCTGAACGAATTGGGATTTCCAATCCTTATCGGAAAATATCTGAATGCCTTTCAAATCTTTTTCTTTGACCATCGCTTCCCATTTCCCTTTGTCTTTTTGCGGATCAATCGACATACTGACAAACGCAATGTTTTTTCCATGGTAATCAGCTTCCAACTGTTTTAAAGATGGGATTTCTCTGATGCAAGGCCCACACCAAGTCGCCCAAACATCTACATAAACCAAATTTCCTTTTAAATCATCCAGAGAAACATTCTTTCCATTGATGTCCGGGTAATTGAATTTCGGTGATGGTTTTCCAGGCAAAAGATTTTGAACTTTGGCAAATGCCTCAGCCGATTCTTTTTTTACCTTTTCATTTGTTGCATTTTTTTGAATAAAATCATTAAATCGCTCAGCATCAGCTCCTCCAGCGCCTACAAAATAAATCAAAAAGTCTTTCATTACGGCATCTTTGATCTTTGGAGATTGGATAGAAGAAATGATTTTTTCCGTTTCTTCAGCCGATTTTGCTTCCTCTATTTTTTGGGAAATTTGGAAGAAAACGAATTGTCTATAAGCCGGAACAGATAAAAAGTCGGCTTCATTTTCCAAATCCAAATCTTTGAATTGCGCTTCAAATCCCGCAGGTAAAACCGCTTCCTTTTGCATGAAATGTTTGTACGCAAGCGGATATTGAGCCAACAACATATAAGCGTTAAAATCGATGTTTTTGTTTTCAATGGTTTTGAATTCATTTCCTAATTCCCCTTCATTCAACGCCGTTTTTTGATCAGATTTCAATTGATCAATTTTGGACTGGAACGCCTCAGCTTCCACTCCAAAAAAACCTTTTGGGTCCAAATATATTTCTTCTGCTTTTAATTGTTTTTTAGCCAAATAATTGTTTTCCTTTTCAGAAGTCCCACCGAATTTCAATTTCTCATCAAACTCCAACATATCAGTCGAAATAAACAAACTATCTCCCGGATTCAAGAAAATCTGGCTGCGTTCTCTTCCCGAATAAAATTCAAAATAGCTGTTTTCAATCAGTTTCAAAGTGTCGTTAAATTCACCGTTTACGATCGGGATCGCTTTACGGATTCCTTCTTTTGTGATAAAAACGCTATCCGCATCAGCATTCTCAATTTTACCGGCAATTCTTACATATTCTTTTTCTTTTTTGCTACAAGAAAATAAAATGGCTGCGGTAAAAAGGACGATTATTTTTTTCATGTGTTTATTTTATAATTTTTCTATTGTCAGATGTAACCTTAGGTGATTAAAATCGTCATTTCGACATGTTTTTAAAGATTATTTTAATCATTTCGGTTTCATTTTTAGACTAATTTGATTTTGGAAAGATCAAACTTATTGAAAAATTATGGATTATATTTGAAAAAAGGTAAAACATGAAAAAATTTAAGTTCATATCCATACTGTTGTTTTTCGGTGTTTTTTTGGGTTGTCAAAACCAAAAAGAACAAGAAAACACGCTTGAAAAAGAATTTCCGGAACAAGATTCAGTTTCGGTAAAAGAAAATATTTCGCAGTGTTATTTATTTGAAAATGGAAAGGACAGCATCCAATTAAAATTTGACCTGCATGAAAATGAGGTGAAAGGTTGGATGGTTTATAATTTCTTTGAAAAGGACGGATCTTTTGGTGAAATCGATGGTGAATTTTCCGGAGACACGCTGAAGTTGGAATATGCGTTTTTATCTGAAGGAATGCTTTCTGAACAAGAAGTATATTTTTTGAAAAAAGGAAATCAGCTTTTCAGAGGTTTTGGTGAAATGAAAATGGATGTTGATTCAACGATGGTTTATATTCAACCGAATCAAATTTCATTTGAAGATACCACGCCATTGACAAGCATGGAAAATTGTGCCGAAGATTTCATTGATCCCAAAACCATTGCATTTTTCAAAAAAGAAGAGGAAAAGAATTAGAACAAACCGGAATCCTCAGCTAAATTATTTTCAAATCCATGATCGATAATCAGGTTATTGGAGTTGGCTGCTGCAACGGCAATTTGGTCGGCGCGTTCGTTGAACTCATTTCCGGCATGACCTTTCACCCATTGGAAAGAAACCTTATGTTTGCGGTACTGTATGAGAAATTTCTGCCATAAATCAGGGTTTTTTTTCCCTTTAAATCCTTTTTTCTCCCATCCAAAAACCCATTTTTTTTCCACAGCATCACAAACATATTTGGAGTCGGTATAAATCCTAATTTCGGTTTTGGGTTTTTTCAATTTCTCCAAAGCCACGATAACAGCCATCAATTCCATGCGGTTATTGGTGGTCAATCGATAGCCTTGTGACCATTCTTTTTTTACCAACTTTTCAGTATCCATTAAAATCGTTCCATAACCTCCCGGACCTGGATTTCCGAGTGACGAGCCGTCTGTATATGCGATGATTGCCAAATTTGAATTCGTTTTTACGCCTCAATCAAATCCTCATGGATTTTATGGAAGCAAGTTGCTTTGATTTTGTCTTTGTCCCGCAAAGATAGATTTTCAGTTGGAATCAAATCGATCAATTTCACTTTTACCGCACCAGGAAAACCTCTCGACCATGACCAAGGAAACATTTCTTTAAGACCTTTTATCGAATAAACAACAATCGGAACCTGGGTTGCTATGGCAATTAAAAACGGTCCGTCTTTAAATTGGTCTAAAACGATGCTTTCGTCATCCGGAATTCCTCCTTCCGGAAAAATCACGATGCTATTTCCTTGATTGATTTTTTCTTTGGCCAATTTAAAAACCCGCGTACGGCTTCGCGTATCGGAACGGTTCACTACTATACAAATTCTTCTATAAATCGGGCCAAAAATCGGAAGTTTGGCCAATTCGGCTTTGCCAACAAATACAATCGGATGCTGTTTATGAATGATGGCCATCAACATAATGTCCACGAGAGAGGTATGGTTGGAAATAAAAATATAGGGTTGATTTTTGTTTAATTCTTTATTCCGATGCAAATCCAACCGGAAACCGGATCCGTAAAATATTAAAATAGCCCAAAGTCGAATGCCTTTATAGGCCAAAGGAAAGGTTTTAGAAGAAAAAGCCAATGGAAAAGTCCAAAATATTCCGATGGTTAAAACAAAAAATGTGGCTAAAAAAATAAACCAACACTTCCAGAGAATGACAAATGTACTTTTGACCGCTCGCATTATGATGCCAAAAATACTAAAGCGAAATTTGATATAAAACAAAAGAGCCCCGAAATTCGGGGCTCTTTATTTTGCTTTACCTATAAAGGATTATTGAGCAGCTTCAGCAGCAGCGTCTTTTACGTCAGCAGCAGCCTCTTGTGTAGCGTCAGCAGCAGCTTCAACTCCTTCAGCAGCAGCCTCAACTCCTTCAGCAGCAGCTTCTTGAGTTGCAGTAGCAGCAGCGTCAACAGCTTCTGCAGCTTCTTCAACAGCAGCGTCAGCAGCTTCAGTAGCATCTTCAGCAGCAGCTTCTACATTTTCTTCAGCTTTTTGCTCACAAGCGATGTTAGTGAAAGACAAAGCTACAACAGCTAACAAAGCGAATCCTTTTACAAATACTTTTTTCATAACTAATAATTTTTTAATGGTTTTTATTTGTTCCAAAAGTACATTAGCTTTGTGCATGTGGTTCTGAAAAAGCGTTGTAATCATTTTGTAAATTAATTTACAATTTACAAAAAGCTAATAATCAAATACTTAAATTGATTTTTTTGGAGAAAATTTCTGAAATAGAATTATTTGAATTGCTAAAAAAAGAGGTCTCAAAGCGTTTTTTTGAGTCCAATTCAGCTTCTTCCCAAGACATTTCTGACTGGAAAGGACAGGATATTGTGAACTTTCAAGAAGATGTTTTTGAAAAAACAAAATCTACTGTCAGTGAAAAATGGTTTTATACTTATTTCAAATCGGAGTTTAAAAAACTGCCGAGAATTGATATGTTAAATCTTTTAGCTCAATATGCCGGATATTCAGGTTGGTCAGAGTTTTTACGCAATCAACAGAAGCATGTTGAAAACCCTATTCCGGAAACAAATTCAGAAATACCAGAAGTTGATGAAGTGATTTCTTTATCAAAGTCAGATTCAAAACCAAATGAATTAGAGCCAATAAAAACAAAACAATTAGCATATCAACCAGAAGTAAAAAAACGACCTAGAACCCTTATTTATTTGATTTTATTGATTTTGGGTTTGGCCATTGCCGCTACTTTGGTATATTTTGGGTTTATTTATCAAAAAACCTATGAATTTTGTTTTGTAGATGCAGATCGCAATTCTACCATAACGGAACCAATTGAAATCACCATTGCCAGAAAAGGTTTTACCCCATTGGAACTTTTTACAGAAAAAGGTTGTGTGGAGTTTACTTCTTCTGAAGATACTTTGTTGATGGCGATCAATTCAACTTATTATAAACAAGACACATTTAAGATAAATTTGCATCAATACCAAGGGATGGAAACCATCAGGCTTGAACCGGATGATTATAAAGTCATGCTTCGCCATTATTCCAAGTCCTCACAGAGTGTAAAAGAACGGATAAAAATGCTCGACGAAATGATTGCAAATGACGCATTGATTTATCAAGTATATGATAATGAGTATTTTGGAGTAGAAGTATTGAATAAAAAACAATACATCAATTTAGTCTCCTTACCCACGAGTTCCCTGAAAAACTTTACGCTGATCGAGGCGGATAGAAAAAATGGGAAAATAGTTAAAATTAAATTTAAAATCCATTCAGATGAAAATTAAATCATTCATACAGTTGGTGTTAGGATTTGTTTTTGTCATTTGGTCTTGCAAAAACGAGACGACTTTTCAGGGAAAACACGATCCTGATGTGATCAAAACCTATCGAAATCATTCGACGCCTGTTTCAAAAATGGACTCCATTGCTTCTATAAATTTCATTACCAAACAGAAATTGACAGAACTTTATGAGCTTTCGTCGCTTTATTCTTCCAATTCTGAAGATAGTATCTTACAAGAAATTTTATTTCCACAAATTAAATCTTACTTTCTTGAAAATGATAGCATTACGCCATTTCAAATCTTAAATGAATTGGATTCGCTTGCGGTTTATTATGTTGAGGTTGGCGATTTGAAATTATCGGAAAAGGACTCGATTAGACCTGATTCGCTCAAAATCGTCCAATTTGATGTGAAATTTTTCTCAAAAGACAAAAAGCTCATCGACTCAAAACCGAAAACAGCAACTTATATTCTGAAAAAAGAACCCAAACAGTTCAAGCATGAATTCATCTTCTACTTCTCTGAACTAAATGACATTCAAGAAGTTGCAAATGACACGATTTCTTCTGGTGTGGCAGAATAGTCCAAACGGACATCCATTTCATTTGCATCTGAAATTTCATCAATTGGTTCGAAGAAATTCAATCCTATTTTTATTGGTTGTTTTTTAAATTGGTTCAACCAACGGTCATAAAATCCACCGCCATAACCTACCCGATTTCCGATTTTATCAGAAATTAACATCGGCATAAAAACCACCTCAATTTCTTGATTTTCAATTTCTTGAAATCCCTTTGGCTCTGAGATGTTGAATTTTCCTATTTCAAAATTCACTCCTTTTTGAATTTCGCAATTGATTAAATTCAAGCCCTGAACTTTAGGCACAACAACTTTTTTGTTTTGTTCAAATAAGTAGTCGATAATCGGAAAAGTATCGATTTCATTTTGAGATTCAATCGGTAGAAAAATATGAAAAACAGAGAAATCCCAAATGTCCATTTTCTTCAGATTCTCCAAAATTTTCAAACTAAGCAGCTGAATTTCAGTAGATGAAAGTTCTTTTCTTTTCTTTTTGTAAATATTTCTGAGATCGGATTTGGTCATGATTCCTTCACTGAAATAATATTCACCGGACAGGCTTTTGCGGCTCTTTCGCAATCATCAAAAATGCTATGATCAGGATCTTTCAAAGTATGAAAACCTTTTTTATCGGTCGATTTTAAAAGTACAGATTTTCCATCCTTTTTGGACATTCGGAATTTTTCCGGTGCCAATTCTGCACAATAATTACATCCGATGCATTTGTCTCTTTGTAAGGTAATTATTACCATAATTTGAATTTAACCACAACGGTCACAAGGATTTGCACAATGAACACAAAGATTTAGAATTATGCTTCTGCAAATTCGGTTTTGACTAATTTGTATAATTTATCGGAAGGACGAATTCTGAAATCAATCGGAATCGTGATGTCATCTCCTTTTTTAGCCAAATCGGAAAGCAAATCTTCCACCATCATCGAGGAAACTGTTGCTTCTTTTGCGCCTGTAGTTGGTCCTGTAATCAGGATTTTATCGCCAACTTTCAAGTCATAGGCTTCAATGGTAAATTGCCCAATATTCGTTTTGGGATAAAAATGTTTTCCTTTCCCGATGTATACTTTTTTCTGAGTGGCCATGGACCCGTTTGCCGGAGACCATTCGCCTAATTTTTGACCCAAATAATATCCGTTCCAGAAACCTCTATTGTAAACGGTTTGCAACAAAGTCATCCAATAATCGGTTTTTTCTTTGGAGAAACTTCCATCAGCGATTGCGTCAATGGCTTCTCTATAACTACGAATTACTGTCGCCACGTATTCCGGTGCACGACCTCGTCCTTCGATTTTCAAAACCTTGATTCCGGCATCGACGATTTCATCCAGAAAATCGATGGTACAAAGATCTTTTGGCGACATCATGTACTCGTTGTCTAATTCGATTTCAAATCCGGATTCCTGATCGATAACCGTATATTTTTTACGACAATTTTGTTTACAAGCACCACGGTTAGCTGAGGAATTATGAGAATGCAAACTCAAATAACATTTTCCTGAAACCGCCATGCAAAGCGCTCCATGACCGAAAATTTCGATTTCAACTAAATTTCCAGAAGGCCCACAAATGTTTTCTTTTTTGATTTGCTCGGTGATTTTTTTCACCTGACTCAAACTCAATTCACGACTAAGCACAATCGTATCGGCAAACATCGCGTAAAAACGAACTGTTTCGATGTTCGTCACGTTGATTTGAGTCGAAATATGAACTTCCATCCCGACTTGTCTAGCGTAAGCGATCACCGCTTGGTCCATCGCAATCACTGCAGTAATATCAGCCACTTTTGCTTTGTCAATTAAGGTTTTGATGACTGAAAGATCGTGGTCATAAATGATAGTATTTAACGTCAAATACGTTCTAACGCCCAATTCCTTACATCTTTTAGAAATTTCCGGAAGGTCATCCATGGTAAAATTAATGGAAGCACGCGCACGCATGTTCAATTGTTCCACTCCGAAATAAACCGAATCTGCACCGTTGTCCAACGCCGCTTGAAGCGATTCAAAATTTCCGGCCGGCGCCATCAATTCTAATTTCCCGTCTTTTGTCATGTTCTTTTAATTGAATTTGCAAAATTACAAAAAAACCACACATGTTTTAAATTTCTATGCAGATTAGAATATTCTTAACGGTTTTCTAATGAATTGAATTTCTTTTAATTAGAATTTACAAACTTAATTGACCTGATTTTTGCGCAACATCAAAATATAGGGTCAAAACTTATTCAAAATCAGATTCTTTTTGTTTTTCTCCCAACATCCAAGGGATGATAAAATAAAATCCTACTGCTGTTAAGGTCATCAAAATGCCCGTTCCAATCCATAAAACCGAAAACCCAAACTGCTCTGCAATATAGGTTCCCAGTGTAGGTGTGATGATAAATGCCACAGAAAATCCTATTCCCAAAAGTCCCATGTACGCACCTTTATTGTTAACACCTGAACGCAATGCCGTAACGGTCGACATAAAAGGTAATGTCCAAATTTCGCCCACACAAAGGATGGTCATGGCCACAAATAAATAGAGAATTCCGTGATCAAATCCCAGCATCGCATAGGAAATTCCGCAAAGAAAAGTTCCGATGAATAAGGTAAACCTCAGTTTAAACTTTTTTTCTGCTATCTGAACCAATAACATTTCCAGAATCACGATGATCAGACCGCTATAGCCTAAAATGTATCCGATGAGTTGCTGGGACAATTTGGCTTCTTCCTTGTAAAAAATGGTCAAGGTATTGAGCAATTGAAAGAAACAAACAGTAAAGACCAAACAAAGTCCTGAAAACAATAAAAATTTGGTGTCGCGATAGGGAGAAATAGACTTTTCATCTGTATGTGTTTGGGTTGAATTTTCATTTCGATGAATGCGGTTTCGGAAAAACCAGATATAAGTCAATCCCGCCAATAAGGCTCCCAAAGCATTGGAATAAAATAAAAAATCATAGGAAATGGCAGATAGAATTCCGCCCAAAGCCGGACCTATGGAAAATCCGAGATTTACCGCCATCCTATTCAATGAAAAAGATCGTGTAATGTTACCTTTTTTGGCGTATTTGGTAACCGCAACCGAATTGGCCGGCCTAAATGCCTCACTCACCGTACTTTGCAAAAAGATGATGAAGGCTAGACCCACCTCTGTTTTGAACAATGGAATCAGGCAAAATAAAGGTACGCTGATCAATAAACTGAAAGATTGGACTTTAAATTCGCCTATTTTATCGGTAATCATCCCTCCAAACCAAGATCCAACTACGGAACCAATCCCAAAAAAGCTCAAAACGATTCCGGTTTCCTTCAGTCCAAATCCCAAATGATCGGTCATATAAACGCCGAGAAAAGGCAAAACCATGGACCCTGTACGGTTGATGAGCATCACTACCGCCAGCATCCAACTTTCGGCTGAAAGATTTTTAAATGAGTTGATATAAATTTGGAGGATTCTCAAGTTTTTCAATGATTTGAAGAAAAAAAGCAGCCTTTTTAAGGACTGCTTTTCGAATGATTATTTTTTATTCTTATTAATTCGAAACAACTTTGATGTCCACTCTTCGATTTTTCGCCTTACAGATGTCGGTGTCGTTGGCTTCACAAATGAAATGCTGGGCTCCATAACCTTCTGACTGCATTCGGCTTTCATTCACGCCCAATTTCGTCAATACACTCTTCACTTTATTGGCGCGTTCAGTAGAAACTTTCACATTCACCTCTTCTGCGCCAGTATTGTCCGTATAACCACCGATTTTCACTTTTGCATTTGGAAATTCTTCCATCAAAACTGCGATGTTTTTTAATTGTTCTTCTGAAGTAGGCAATAATTCTGAAGATCCTGTTTTAAAATGGACGCGATCCAAACTTACCCAACCCAATTTTTTGTCTTTTGAACTTTCTGCCAATACCTCAGGATTGTTTAAAGAACCAAAGATTTTAAATTCAGATGATTTGTGTCCTACTTCTAATATTTTACCGGATGGTAAATCGATGGTTTTGATTTCACCTGTTTCATAAATAAAATTACCGTCAGCATCAACTGCTTCTACATAAACCAATTCTTCCGTCTCGATAATTTCAGTGTTGTCTGCGACTTCCTGATCAGAAGAACCATGTCCTCCCAAAATCGGCGCGATAACCAAACCAACTAAACAAGTCAACTTAATCAAAATATTCATCGATGGTCCTGAAGTATCTTTAAAAGGATCACCAACTGTATCTCCGGTTACGGCTGCTTTGTGCGCATCAGAACCTTTGTAAGTCATTTCTCCGTTGATTTCAACACCAGCTTCAAATGATTTTTTTGCATTGTCCCAAGCTCCACCTGCATTGTTTTGGAAAATCGCCCAAAGCACTCCCGATACTGCAACTCCGGCCATATAAGCTCCCAAAGCTTCTGCTCCCATCAAAAATCCGATCAGAATCGGTGTTACGATGGTCAAAGCACCCGGCAACATCATTTCACGAAGCGCTGCTTTGGTAGAAATCTCCACACATTTTCCATATTCAGGAGTTCCGGTTCCTTCCATGATGCCCGGAATTTCTTTGAATTGACGACGTACTTCTTGTACCATCGCCATCGCTGCTTTTCCTACCGATTGCATGGCCAAAGCCGAGAATACCACCGGAATCATTCCTCCGATGAATAAGGCTGCCAATGTTTTGGCTTTGAAAATATTGATTCCGTCAATTCCAGTAAAAGTTACATAAGCCGCAAATAACGCCAAAGCTGTCAATGCCGCTGATGCAATCGCAAACCCTTTTCCGACGGCTGCCGTTGTATTTCCTACGGAATCCAAAATGTCGGTTCTTTCCCGAACTTCTTTTGGTAATTCACTCATTTCTGCAACTCCTCCTGCGTTGTCTGCAATCGGACCGAAAGCATCAATTGCCAATTGCATCGCAGTCGTCGCCATCATCGCTGATGCGGCAATCGCAACGCCATAAAATCCGGCCAATTCATAGGATCCCCAAATTGCCGCAGCAAATAAAAGTACCGATGAAAAGGTTGAAATCATCCCCGTTGCCAAACCTGCAATAATGTTCGTTGCAGCTCCGGTTGATGAGTTTCTCACAATGTTTAAAACCGGTTTTTTACCCAATCCGGTGTAATATTCTGTAAATGCAGAAATCAGCCCTCCAACTGCCAAACCAATTAGCGTAGCATAGAAAACGTTCATTCTCGAAATTTCTTTGATTCCTTCACCAAAGAAGTCCATATATAAAGTTTCCGGCAACATCCAGTTGATCAAAAAGAATCCTGCGATCGCTGTAATGATGATGGATGACCAGTTTCCTAAATTTAAAGCGGATTGTACTTTGGCTTCTTTTGCATCATTAGAATTGATGCGAACTAAAAATGTTCCGATGATCGAAGCAATGATTCCGATTCCAGCAAACATAATAGGTAAAATGATGGGTCCCATTCCTCCGAAATCATCTGCAAATGCAGTTCCGTTGGCTGTAACATAATCTTTGATGATATAATTACCCAAAACCATCGACGCCAAAACGGTTGCCACATACGAACCAAATAAATCGGCTCCCATTCCGGCAACGTCTCCTACGTTATCTCCCACGTTATCAGCAATTGTTGCAGGATTTCGAGGATCGTCTTCCGGAATTCCGGCCTCTACTTTTCCTACCAAATCCGCTCCTACGTCAGCTGCTTTGGTATAAATACCTCCGCCCACACGTGCAAACAATGCGATGGATTCGGCTCCCAATGAGAATCCGGCCAATGCTTCCAAAGCGATGGTCATTTCTTCGTAAAAAGGTTTTCCACCCGTTACGAAATGACTGGTAAAAAAGATAAAAAACAAGGAAAGACCCAAAACCGCCAATCCGGCAACGCCCAATCCCATAACAGTTCCTCCTGAGAAGGAGACGTTCAATGCTTTTGGTAAACTGGTTCTTGCGGCTTGAGTTGTTCTAACGTTGGCTGCAGTTGCAACACGCATCCCGATGTTTCCAGCCAATGCAGAAAATACCGCACCGATGACAAATGCCGGAACGATTAACCAACTGGTTGTTTCTACGATTCTGGAAATACCAAATAATGCCAATGATGCCACTACGACAAAGATGAGCAACAAGCGGTATTCGGCAGAAAGAAACGCCAAAGCGCCATCTTGAATATTTTTTGCGATGCCTTGCATTTTTTCATTTCCGGCATCTTGTTTTTTTACCCAAATGAACTTGGAAATCATCATCAGTAATCCCACGATAGCGAGAATTACCGGAATCCATAAAGAGAGTTCTTTCATCTGTTAACTTTTTTATTAGTTTTTATGATATTTTATTGAAATTTTAACAATCTCCAAATATAGCATAATCCTATAATTAGAAAAGAAATTTAAGCTATATCTTACTTATTTGAGCAATAAATTAGAAAAGCCCTATAAATATCCGTTAATTTTTAAGGCATTGGTTTTCTGAAATAAAAAAATTAACTCTGTTGAAAGTAAACTTCTTCATACGGCTGAATCAAAACCCAACCTTCACCTGAAAATTTCATTTGGTATTCTTCTCCACTTCCTCTTCCTATAAAGGACTTGAAAGACATATTGGATTTGAGTTCAGGTGATAAATTCCCTGACCAAGCCACTGTTGCATTTGGATCTGTAAAAACCGGTTTATCTGGAGTAACCATCAACACCAATGGATCTCCATGTGTCGTAATCGCCACATGACCCGTTCCGGATAATTTCACCTGAAAAATCCCGCCCGACATCATTCCGGCAACGCTTTTCAACATCGTGATTTGGTTATTGACAGTTTGATCATGTGCGAGAATGTCATTTCCATTGACACAAATAGATTCGTTATTCAATTGTAATATTTGGACTTTTTTTCCTCCATCTGCGACATAAAGCCTTCCTGTTCCTTTAGCTTTCATCAATTTTGCGCCTTCACCGGTCAATGATTTTTTTAAGAAATTTCCAATTCCACCGGAGAGCATGCCTTCTCGTTCAAATTTAATATTGCCTACATATCCGACCATGGAACCATTTTTGGCCCAGACAAATTGATTGTTCAGGTTGATTTCGAGAAGTTGTGGGGTTTCCAGTTCGAAGTAATCGTGTTCTGCATCATTTTGCCTTCTTTTGGCCACAAATGATTCTAATGAATATTCGCTCATCTTAAAATTTGATTTGTTTTCAACGACTAAATTTAGTTGAATTTAAAATAAGTTAGACTAAAATTATCTAATGTATTTGGTTCAAATCAATTGATTTAAAAAGAAAAATTCATCCCTACGGTCACACCAAATTTTCTGGCATCCGGTAATTCAAGGTAATTTCCTCGCCAATTAAAATCTACTCTGAAAGGTCTGAAGTTTCCTAAACCTATGTTTTCAATTCCAAATCCGTATTCGAAATAAATTTTATCTCTTGGCGCAATGTATTCAATATCAGACCGATTCATTCCTATTGCTTCATCAGAAATATCTCCCCAAGCAGCTCGAATAAAGCCAACCTCCCGTAATTTTAATTTCTTCAACAATGGAACTTTATTGAAAATCCAACCATTAAAATGTTGGTCTAAAATGAATGTCAAATAAGAATCTGTGACAAATTCGTAGTAATCAATTTGCGAGAAAGTACCCGGAATCTGTCCATAACTTTCATTTCCCGGAATCACGCTCAACAAGGAAAGTGGAACGGGCTGAAAGATTTTTCCGGCTTCCATCACTACATCACTTCGCCCCAAAGATCCAATCAAAAATGGTTTGTAAAAGTAAGCTTGAAGTTTATCGTAAGTGAATTGACTGTTGAATAATCCTGAAAATCCTTTGGTATAGCGCAACATAATGGTGGGGGCCAAAGTAGAATGTTCATACCGGTCTATCCCAAATCGGGAGAATTTAGCACCCGGGCGGGCAATGACGGACAAGCTCACATTGGTATCGATCAAATGTTCTTCTTCCTGTCCTTTTTCGTTGATGTAACCGATGTCAAACAAATATGGATCTGCGGCACGTGTAGTTTGGTAGTTACCATCGAGGCGAATCGTCACATTTTTCCATGGATCTATCGCCGCATATACATTGGTTTTATTGATATGGCTGAGTTTATCGTTTGCGCCTTGCGAAATGATGGAAGAAGAAGCAAAACTTCTGGTCATGATACCGTCGGAAGTGGTGAGCTGGACGCCGAGTTGTTCTACATCTCGTTTGGTTCCGGCGCCAATTTGGAAGCGATTGAATTTGTTAAACATAAATCGGGCTTCTGCTCCGTATTTGAATTGATGGTCTTTGAATCCATACGCCAAATAACCACCCAATCGCCACATGTCATTTTGTGAAAAATAGGTTCTGGCTCCGGCGCGCAGACGAAATCCTTCGATTTCGTTGTACCCAAATGTCGAATACAAATCCCCGATGTCAATGGCATTCAAAACATTCCAATAGCCTGATCCTAAAATCTCAACCGATTTTACAATTCGCTTAAAACGAGGCACTTGCTGCAAACTATCGAGCATTTCGTAAATACCGCCTTCCGTTTCTGAAAGTTTTTCATGTCGCGCATTTGCCCAATATAAATTGTCCTTTTCAAAAGCACCCGATTCATAAGGATCATGGTTTCTCGGATCATAAAAATTGTCGGGGTGCGGTGTTTCAAAGTTAAAATCTTTAAAAGAAACCGTGCGATGCGCATAAATTCCTTTTGATTGGTCTTTTTTGTTGAACAAGGTCATGTCCAACAAGATATAATCGCGTTTTGGCAAGAAAACCGAATCGTTTTTCACTTCAAATTGCTGACTGACAAAAATATCCCGCACGAAATTGACGTCGATATTTTTGGTGCTTTGCATGGCGATTTCTTTGATGGCGAATTCATTCATGCTGACATAAAAATCACCTTTAAAGGTGTGTCCTGCGTCGCGTTTGGGGAAGTATTTAATTCGGTAACAATCTATTCCGTCGATGTTTACGGTGTCGGAAAGTTCGTATTCGTAAATAGAAAAACCATCTCGAGCGATCGGACTTGCAAAATTGATGTTGAAGAAATTCAGTCGGTTTTCATAAATGTCAAATTCTTTATACAAATTTTTCAATGTTTGGCTGACGATTTCGTTGTCATCGAACCCCGAACTTTTATTGGCAATCAAATCTTTTCGTTCTCGTTTTGGATCATTTTTACCGTATACTTTGTAGATAGATTCGTTTAAAAAAGCTGGTAAATAGGCTTTTCCACTGACTTGGGAAGTGTCGATTTTATCAAACACAAATTCCATGTCTTTGAACAATCTGCTTTGCGTCATGGCGCTGTCCACGTTGTTGAGGTCAAACTGAAGTTTTTCATATTCTTCATATTCATATTGCGGAACATTTCGCAGACCATTTTGTTTTTTTCTCGCCCAAACTTCTCTTAAAATCGCATAAGCCGGGTTTTCTTTTTTGTTTTTGTATTTTTTCTTTCTGGTAGAAATGTTGGCTTCTTCCAGTTCAACTGTGGAATTTTCTTTTAGAGAACCATCTAAATTTAATTCAATTGATAAATTATAATTGACTTTTGAGGTCAGTGGAATTTCCATGAATTCAAATCCATCTGCCATGACTTCCAGTATCGTATCGCTTTCTTCTGATTCCAAATAAAAACTTCCATCGGTGTTGGTGATGGTAAAAATACCTGCATTTGGTAAGGTTACATCTGCGTAGGAGATGGGCTTTTTGGATTTAGCATCGGTAATTTTACCGGATACTTTGATTTGTGCTGAGATGGTTTGGGAAACCAACAGCAACAATGAAATTAGAATGAGTCGATTATTTAGCATAAATAGTTGAACAAATATCCATAAAAAAACCTTCCAAATTTGGAAGGCTTTAAGCTTTAACGAATTTTAATCGTTTTTATTTTTTATAAGCAACTGATTTGGAAGCTTCTACTACATCTTCTACACTTGGGAACCATTCTTTGAATAATTCTGCAGAGTATGGCGAAGAAATATCCGGCGCAGTAATCCTTTTAACGGGTGCATCTAGATAGTCAAATGCTTTTTGTTGTACCATATAGGTAATTTCAGTTGAAATAGATCCATACGGCCAAGATTCTTCCAAAATCACCAAACGATTGGTCTTTTTAACTGAATTGATGATCGTATCATAATCCAATGGACGCAAAGTACGCAAATCGATTACCTCAGCACTGATGCCTTCTTTTTCCAATTGCTCTGCAGCCGCCATAGCTGACTTCATGATTTTTCCATAAGATACGATGGTCAAATCTTTCCCTTCTTTTTTGATGTCGGCTACGCCGATTGGGATCAAATATTCCTCATCAGGAATTTCCATTTTGTCGCCATACATCTGTTCAGATTCCATAAAAATAACTGGATCGTTATCTCGAATCGCCGATTTCAACAATCCTTTTGCGTCGTAAGGATTAGAAGGAACTACGACTTTTAGTCCCGGAGTATTGGCATACCAATTGTCAAATGACTGAGAGTGAGTCGCTCCCAACTGTCCTGCAGAACCGGTTGGCCCACGGAAAACGATCGGAACGTTCCATTGTCCTCCTGACATTTGGTACATTTTTGCAGCATTATTGATGATTTGGTCGATGGCAACCAATGAAAAGTTAAAAGTCATGTACTCCACGATAGGGCGACAACCCGTCATCGCAGAACCCACTGCTATTCCGGAAAATCCGCCTTCTGCAATCGGCGTATCGATTACGCGTTCTGGACCAAATTCATCTAGCATTCCTTTTGAAGCCTTGTACGCTCCGTTGTATTCTGCCACTTCTTCACCCATCAAATAAACGGATGGATCTCTTCTCATTTCTTCACTCATCGCCTCTGCAATGACTTCTCTGAAAGTTTTTGTTGCCATATTTTTCAAAATCAGGTTAGCAAAAGTACAAAGATTATTAAGAGCCTGTTTAAATTTTAACGGAATTAATTTCGTTTGGTAATAATATCTTATCCTTAAATATCTTTTTATGCTCTTTTTACCATATTTTATCCTTTTTAATTTTGTTTTAGCCTGCTAAAACTTCAATCAAAAAACTGCTATAAAAATAATTATTTATAAAAATTAAACCGGCTCTTAATTTACTTTTTCAAATACAAATCAAAATAATCCGAAATCTTCTGCATCAAATGCACCCGATCAATTCCTCTCACATTATGCTCATAACCCGGATAAACAAAATAATCCACTTGAACACCGTTTGATACAGCATTTCTTAAGAAATCAATCGAATGCTGCCAAACCACTACCGGATCTTGCGTCCCATGAATGATCAATAATTCGCCTTTCAAGTTTTTGGTTTTGTCCATCAACAAGTTCGTCGCATATCCATTGGCATTATTTTCCGGCGTTCCCATGTAACGCTCACCATACATGGCTTCATACATGCTCCAGTCCAAAACCGGACCACCCGCTACGCCTACTTTGAACACATCCGGTTTGCGCAACATAAAAGAAGTCGTCATAAAACCCCCATAACTCCAGCCGTGAATTCCCATTCGATCTCCATCTACAAACGGTAAGGATTTTAAATAATTCACACCTTTCATCTGATCGCTCATTTCGATTTCGCCGAGATTTCTATGAATCGCCTGTTCAAATTTCAACCCTCTATTGGAACTTCCACGCCCATCCATCACCCAAACCACATAACCGTTTTGTGCCATATAATCGTACCAAAGATTTCCACTCGCCGGAAAACGATTGAGGTTCAATTGCGCATGCGGTCCGTTGTACAAATAGACAATAACCGGATATTTTTTTGCTGAATTAAAATTCGTCGGATAAATCAATTTTCCATACAAATCCGTTCCGTCATCAGCTTTTAAGGTTACGTTTTCTACTTTCGGCATTTGGTAGTCTGCCAAAGGATTTTCAGCCGTAAACAGGTTTTTGTTGATTTTTTTATCGGTAGAAAGTAGATCAATTTTTCTCGGTGTGGTTTCATTGGACCAATTGTCGATCACATAAGTTCCGGCATCATTAGCTGTGAAAAAATGATAGCCCGGAGTGGTATCGACTCTCTCCATTTTTCCCGTTTCCCAGTTCACGGTGTACAAATGTTTTTCCATCGCACCGTCTTTAGTTGACGTGATCAACAATTCTTTTTTCTTTTCATTTTGACCGACGATTTCGTTTACCAACCAATTACCTTTTGTGATTGGATTGATCAATTTTCCATTCAAATCATACCGATACAAATGCATGAATCCATCGCGCTGACTCCACCAGACGAATTCTTTTCCGTTGGGTAAAAAATGCAATTCATTTTGCGGCTCTACATATTTGGCATCTTTTTCTTCAAAAAGTGTTTGGATCAATTTCCCTGAATTTGCATCGTATTGGTTCAATTTCATGTGATTTTGATCCCGATTTAAAACGGCAACATAAATCGATTTTTCATCAGGCGACCAAGTAACACAAGTCAAATATTGGTCTTTGGGTTCTCCGGTTTGAAGAAAAATGGTTTGTTTGGTTTTTGGATTGTAAACCCCGATTTTCACTTGATGGATCGTTCGTCCGGCAAATGGATATTTGATGTTTTTGTTGACGGCTGGAACGGCTGACCAGTCGAGAATCGGATAGTCCTCGACCATCGTTTCATCCATTCGGTAAAATGCTAAGAAATTTCCGTTGGGAGAAAAGAAAATTCCTTTGTGAATTCCGAATTCCTCTCTGTGAACGGTTTTCCCGTTTACGATTCCGTATTTTCCGTCTTTTGTGATTTGGGACGTTTTTCCGTTTGCGTCTACCAAAAACAAATTATTATCCACCACGTAGGCGGCTTGTTTTGATTTTCCATCGATTTCTATGGTTTCAAAATTTTCCGGACATTCAAACCAATTGGTCGATTTTTTATCGGAAAATTTGAACCATTTATACGAATTCGCATCGTTATAATACGCTTCATTTTTGTTAAACCAACTTAGATTTGGAACATTATTTGTCTCCTTAAATGATTTGGAAGTAAGCAACGTATCGACCTTTAAATTGGACGCATCATAAGCCACCAAAGCGTTTCCATAACCGGTTTTTACTTTTTCGTAAAACTGATCAGATTCAGGTAACCATTGGTAATATTTTCCTTCAGCTCGAATGCCCAAAACGGCTTCATTCATAGTCAATTCTTTGTTTTGCGCAAAAATGACCGTTCCAAACATTGCCGTTAATCCGATGATATATTTGTTCATATTAAATTTTTTATAGTCAATCTGTATTAGTTTTTCTCTAAATGTAACGCCAGAGCGGCTAAATTTTTCTTTTCGTTGCCGATGAAAATTTGATTGCCGTCAATGATAACCGGACGTTTTAAAAAAGTATAATCATTTAGGATATAATGTTGAAAGTCTTTCTCAGAAAGGTTTTCATCTTTCAAACCCATTTCCTTATACTTTTTGGCGCGACGAGAAAAAAGTGCTTCATAACTTCCGCTCAACTTTTTCATTTCATCCAATTGTTTGGCCGTGATCGGTTCTGTTTTGATTTCTTGTTTTTCAAATCCGGAAAAATCCAATTCTTTCATGATCCGTCGACAAGTATCACAGGTTTGGAGGTAGTAGATTTTTTTCATTTTCATTCAATTTATGGATACACAATATGACCTGTGTACAATTGTTCAACTTCAACTATCGGCGGAAGATTTTTCAACACCAAATTTCCGGTGCTTCTGATAGCTCCCGTGACTGACTGAACCGGAAAAACGATGATATCGTTGGTGCTTCTGTGGTTGATATAAACATCTTCCACGATATAGTTCTCGCCTTCAAATCGCCCGTTTGAGCCCCAGAAATTGATTTCCAATTTGTCGGAACTTCCGGAAATTTTAAAAACCGAAGAAATATTGTCATTCACGATGAGTCTTTCATTTTCAATCTGCATTTCAAAAACGCTCGATGGCGTATCCTCTATGATTCCCGACTCCAATGTCAATTCCGGAAACCTCAAAACGCCGTCCGATTGGATGGAATATTGCGAAGCCGAATAAATCTTTTCCAAAACCGGAGTTGTGATGTAAACTTTTGCCGAATGGTAATTTCGGAGCATTTCACAACCATTTTCATTGGTGATTTTAAGTTCGCCATCGATGACTTCGAATTGGATATCATTGATGAGATTTTCACCCATCGTGACTTTTACGGTTTGTTCCAAATCTTCTTTCACCACCAATTCAATTCCTTTGGAAATGTTGATTTTGGAGAATTCTTCCACCGAAATTTCTTGCGTTTCCAAATCGCCCTGACTTTTCAAACAATCCGGTCCTCCTTCTGAATTACAATTCAGAATTAGAAAAGACAAAAAGATAAAAACTATATTTTTCATTTTCAAATTATAAACGGATTCCCAACGAAAAATCCATCGCTTCCGCTTTGGAAAAATGCGTTTTTAAACCCGTTCCCACAAAGAAATTCTTATAAAAATAATATTTCAATTGCAAATGCTGGTACAATGCTGTATGCGACTTATAATCGTCATACAAATAACCTCCTAATTGCCCTTCAAACGACAATCGGTTCAGAAACAATTCGTATCCCACAAATAATCCCACGCGTTTGTAATCCGTATCAGCACTGATTCCTTTTTCCGGAAAGGAAATCGCCATCATTTCGATTTCATTTTTCATCATCATCGATAGAAATACATCCAACCCAATTTGAAAAGCGCTGGAGCGCGAAATCCGCTTGTCCGCATAGCCGGAAAACACATAAAATGGATATTGCCCACTTCCTATGACATGGCTTTCATGCACACCGGTTCGGAAGGCGAATGTATAGCGAATCGGTTCCGTAAATGTCGAATCGCGGTTGGTTCGCGGATGATACGTTCGTTCATTTTGATGATCGATTGTATAGGTAACGCCAACATTTGCTCCAACGGTATTTGCGCTGGTGTTTGGGGTTTTAATGGTTCCGTTGGAATGATGAATTAAAAATCCGCCTGCTCGGACTCCAAACCCATTCCAGATGTTTTCCTTTTGATAATTCGCCATAAAAAAACTCGCCGGCATAAAATGCGAACCATAAGCGGAATTTCTGTAATTCGTTTCTTTATCGTAAGGATTGGTGTTGTAGGCAATTCCCTGACCGATGCGCAACTGTAAGTTTCGTTTGAGAAAATAAAAATTATAATGGGCGAACAATCCATACATATCGCCCAAAGTCTCATTTTTATTGTTCTGATAATGAAGTGTCAAACCATAATCCGGATAATTGAACCTCGATTCCCATTCTTTATCGCCAAAGGTTTTTCGGTTGGCCGAAACAAAAACACCCTCCGGATGATCCGTAATCAAATGGCTGATTTTTTCACTATGCGGTAAAATGCTTCCATAATAATAATTCACATCAACCGAATATTGTGGTTTGTTTTCTTGTGAAAAACCCACTACAGTCAACAAAATCAATAAATTAAAAAACTTACGCATAATAATTCTGCCGCCAAATTTAAACAAATCTGAAAAACATAGTAAGTTTGCAAGAACAATTCAAACATAGAAAAATGAAATTCAATACCAAAACCATACACGGCAACCAACATCCAGAACCTGCAACTGGAGCGGTGATGACACCGATTTACCAAACTTCCACTTATGCGCAAAGCAGTCCTGGAGTTCACAAGGGCTACGAATATTCTCGTGGTGAAAACCCTACAAGATCTGCCCTGGAAGCGGCTCTAGCAAATATCGAAAACGGAACGCATGGTTTTGCTTTTGGCTCCGGTTTGGCGGCGACTGATACGGTGATGAAAACCTTAAATCCGGGTGATGAAATCATCGCCATGGATGATTTGTACGGTGGTTCTTACCGAATGTTTACCCGCATTTATGCCAAATACGGATTGAATTTTCATTTTGTCGATATGACGAATCCGCAAAATGTTTTGGAGAAAATCAATGAAAAAACCAAAATGATTTGGATCGAAACTCCGACCAATCCTCTGATGAAAATCGTGGACATTCAAGCCGTTGTGGAATTGGTAAAAGGAAAAGACATTTTGGTTGCGGTGGACAATACCTTTGCATCGCCTTATTTGCAAAATCCTTTGGATTTGGGAGCGGACATCGTGATGCATTCCGCCACGAAATATTTGGGTGGACATTCCGATGTGGTCGCAGGAGCATTGGTCGTGAAAAATAAAGAATTAGCTGAAAAATTGCATTTCCAATTGTTTGCCGGAGGAGGAATTCTCGGACCGCAAGATTCTTATTTGGTTTTAAGAGGAATTAAAACTTTGCATGTGCGCATGCAACGCCATTGTGAAAACGGAAAAAAAGTAGCAGAGTTTCTTTCCAATCATCCGAAAGTGGAAAATGTTTATTATCCGGGATTGGAAAATCATCCCAACCATGAAGTTGCCAAAAAACAAATGCGGGATTTCGGCGGAATGGTCACTTTTACGTTTAAATCAGAAAAGAAAGAAGATGCGGTAAAATTCTTGGAAACCGTAAAAGTATTTACCCTTGCGGAAAGTCTGGGTGGTGTGGAGTCACTGGCAAACCATCCAACCACGATGACTCATGCTTCTATTCCGGCGGAAAAACGAGCGGAACTTGGTATTACCGATGATTTGGTGCGATTGAGTGTCGGGATTGAAGATATAGAAGATTTATTAGCAGATTTAGAGCAAGCGTTGGGTTAAAGTTCAGTTTAAACCAAAAAATAATCCCGTTAAAGTTAATTTTAACGGGATTTATATTTGTTTATTTTCTTTTAAAGATTAATTCTCCATCTCATTCGCCTCCTCAATAAATCTCACCAACCGCACCGCATGCTCACCATCCAAAACTGAAGGTCGGTTTTCAGACAAAGCTTCGATGATTTCCACGTAGGAATTCGGATGAAAATTTTTGACTTCTGTGGACATCGATTTCGAACAAACCACATTTTTTAAATTGCTGTATTTCAATTCGTTTAAATATTGATCGCCGATTTCAATCGTTCCTTTTTCCGCAATAATCGTGATGCCGCTTTTGTAATTTTTCTCAAATGTAGAAGTTGTGAAAATCATGCTTCCAACGGCTTCATTGGCTGTAAAATCGAGTTTCCCACTATCAGCAAATTCTGTAATTCCTTGATGGTTAAAATTGTAAAATGCCGCATTTGTACATTTCGTATCTTCAAACCAAAAATTCAAAATATCGATAAAATGCGAGAATTGTGTAAATAAAACACCGCCGTCCATCAGGTTCGTGCCGTGCCATTCGCGCGTCATGTAGTAATTTTTATTTCGGTTCCAATAACAATTGATGTTCACCATATAAATTTGACCCAAACAATCATTTTCCAATAATTTTTTCACATAACTCACCGGCGGCGAAAACCGCAATTGCATGGAAGAAAAAACACGACGGTCGTATTTTTCAGCCGCTTGAAGAATTTCGGTCGCATGTTGCGTAGTCAAAGCAATCGGTTTTTCAATCAAAACGTGTTTCCCGGCTTTCAAACATCGGATGGCGTGATCGCGATGCAATCCGTTTGGCGTAGCGATTACGACCAAATCCGTTTCTTCGTCTTCGGTCAAAAAACTTTCAAGTGTTTTATAAATCGGAATCGGCGATTCTTCGTCCTGGTAATTGATATCGATGATGGAAACCAGTTCTGCTCCTTCTGTTTCGTCAATTGCATTTTTATGAACCCGGCCGATGTGGCCAAATCCCAAAAGGGAAATTTTTAACATTTTATACTTTTTTCAAGGGACAAATAAACCTTTCATCTTTCAATCTACTCCTTTATCTGCCGCTGCAAATTTATATATTTGTTTCTTAATCGGATACAGGAAGTTTTGGTCAATTTATTTATTTCGGCTTATCATAGGTTTAAAAAAAGGAAATGGATGTTTTTTACGTCCAGTTTTTTGCTGTTGATCCTTTTTGGGTACTGGGCTTCGCGCATTTCGTTTGAAGAAGACGTTTCCAAATTGATTCCTTCCGGAGAGGATTCAGAAACCGTGAATCAAGTCTTGAAAAACGTCAGTTATGCCGATAAAATCATTGTCAATATTGCTTCGAACTCAAATGGTAATCAATCCAATTTACAAGCATACGCGGACAGTTTAGCGTCTCAACTTTCGGAAAATCCCACCATCGGAAACCTTCAAGTTCGTTTTGAGGACGAGAAAATGGGCGAATTGCTCGATTTTGTGTCGACGCATCTTCCGCTTTATTTGGACGAAACCGATTATGCACAAATCGACTCTTTGCTCCAACCGGAAAAGGTTTCGGAAAAAGTCGATGAGGTTTATTCTTCCATCGTTTCACCATCGGGAATGGTCACGACCCAAATGTTGCGTTCCGATCCTTTTGGGATGGACTTTATGGCATTGAAAAAATTTCAACGGCTTCAATCCGGCGAAAACTTTTCTGTCGAAAACGGTTATTTGCAACATCAAAATGGAAAAAATCTATTCGTTTTCATCACGCCCAAAGCGGGTGCCAATGAAACTTCGCAAAACGAAAAACTCGTTGATGATTTAAATAATTCAATTGAAAAATTAAATACCGAATTCAAAAAAGAAGAAGTTAGCGCCAATTACTTCGGTGCAACGCCTGTTTCTGTTGCCAATGCCCAACGCATCAAAAACGACATCATTTTGACGCTTTCCATCTCGGTTATTTTGCTGTTTGCCTTGTTTATTTATTTCTATCGAAAACCCTACATTCCGCTGATCATCATCGTTCCGGCGATTTTTGGGAGTTTGCTCGGTATGGCGGTTTTATACTTTTTAAAAGGAACAATTTCGGCGATTTCCATCGGAATTGGTTCTGTGCTATTGGGATTGACGCTGGATTATTCCTTGCATATTTTAAGCCATTACCGAAGTACGGGCGACATTTCAAAATTGTTCAAAAGCACGGTAAAACCATTGTTGATTTGTGCGGTTTTTACGGCTGCCGATTTTTTGGTTTTGTTGTTTTTGAAATCCGATGTATTGAAAGATTTAGGTGTTTTTGCGGCGGTCAGTGTGCTTGGGGCTGCGGTTTTTGCCTTATTGTTTGTTCCGCAGGTTTATTCGCCAAAAAACACATTGGAAGTAAAACAAAATACGTTTATTGATAAATTGGCTTCGTATCAATTTGATCGAAATAAATTCTTTCTCGGTTTTTCTATTTTACTGATTATCATTAGTTTGTTTACGTATCAAAATGTAGGTTTTGAAAACGATTTGAACAAACTGAATTATATGCCGGATGATTTAAAAAGCGCTGAAAGTGAATTGGATAATCTCAATGATTATTCTTCTAAATCCATTTACATCGCTGCTTACGGTAAAGATTTCGAAGAAGCTTTACAAGCCAATTCTGAATTGTTCAATAAACTGGAAAAGGCCGAAAACCAAAACGAAATTCTTTCGTTTTCATCCATCGGCGGAATTCTTCTTTCCTCCGAACAACAAGAAGAAAAAATCAAACGATGGAATGCATTCTGGACAGAAGAACGTAAAGAAAAACTCCAAAATCAATTGATTTCGGAAGGCAGAAAATACGGTTTTAAAGAAAATACATTTGCACCGTTTTATGCAAGGCTAAATGAAGATTTTGTTCCTGAAAATTTAGCGGAAAATGAGCTTTTAAATGATTTGTTTTTAAATGAATTCGTAAAGTCCGATGAAGGTTTGGTTACAATTACATCCTCTTTAAAGACAGACAATAAAGATTTGGAAAAGGTTTTGAACGAATTCTCTTCAAGTCAAAACACTTTGGTCATCGATAGAAAACAGTTGTCCGAAACTTTTTTATCCAATTTGGAAGCGGATTTTGACAAATTATTCTTCATTTCGTCGATCGTCATTTTCGTCATCCTGTTTTTGTTTTTTGGTTCGCTGGAATTAACGCTCATCACCAACATCCCAATTTTTGCCGGATGGCTGGTGACTCTCGGAATGATGGGTGTTTTTGGGTTGAATTTTAATGCTTTCAACATCATCATTACCACCTTGATTTTCGGTTTGGGTGTGGATTATTCGATTTTCGTTACACGCGGTTTGATCGAAAAATATACCTACGGAACCGATGAAATGCCTGCTTTTAAATCGGGCATTTTGATGTCGGCAATCGCTACGATTTTGTGTTTCGGTGTTTTGGTTTTTGCCAAACATCCGGCGATTTATTCGATTTCATGGATTCCAATCATCGGATTGACGGTGGTGGTCTTGATGTCATTTACGATTCAGCCTTGGTTGTTCCGATTTTTTATCCAAAAGCCGCAAGACAAAGGCAATACGCCGCGAACGATTCTTGGGGTGATTTATACTTTTTTCACGTTTGGGTATTTCTTTATCGCCGGATTTATTTTGAATCTATTGGCGCAAATTTTTCTGCCGATCATTCCGGTGAGTAAAAAGAAAAAATTCGGAGCATTTCATAGTGTGATGCAGCGTTATTTTTGGATTTTGATGTATGGAACACCTTTTATTCCGATTCGGAAAATCGGAAAGGAAAATTTGGATTTCAGTTCGCCCAAAATCATCATCGCCAACCATACTTCTCAGTTGGATACGCCTACGATGGGTATGTTGCACAATCGGTTGATTTTTATGGTCAACAACCGTGTTTTAAAATCCAAATTCTTCGGAAAAGCCATCCAAATGGCTGGGTTTTATTCGGCTTCAGAGAATTTGGAGGAAGAAACCCAAGAATTGGAAGCAAAAATCAGAGAGGGTTATTCCATCATTATTTTTCCGGAAGGAACTCGTTCGATGACTTCTGCCATTCAGCGTTTTCACAAAGGTGCTTTTTATCTTTCGGAGAAATTGAAATTGGATATTCAGCCTGTTTTGGTGCGTGGAAATTCGGATCGATTGCCAAAAAATGATAATTTGCTCAAATCAGGAAAACTGACTTTGGAATTCCTTCCAGTGATCCGCCACGACGATGATAGCTGGGGAAAGAATTATTCAGAAAGAACGAAAAAAATCAGCCACTATTTCAAAGAAAAATTCATCGAATTAAAAAGAGTTGACGAAGATGAAAATTATTTCCGAAACAAATTGAAATTCAACTATATATACAAACCAAAGTTTATCCAAAAGGAATTCAAATCGGACTATGAAACCCATAAAAAATTGTATCATAAGATCCTTTCTATCCTTCCGGTTCGTGCCCGAATTTTACATTTGGGTTGTGGTTATGGTGTTTTGGATTTTTTATTCGTATATGATTCGGCTTTCAGAGTAGTAGAAGCTTGGGATGAAGATGCGGAAAAAATTCAAATTGCTCAAAACACATTTAGCGTAAACCGTTTTCCGGTACAGTTTCACTCCAAATCTCCCGATTTGTTTACGGTTGGGGATTTTGTGATTGTCCACAATGAGCAATTAAGGAACCGATTTAAAAAATCTGTTAATTTAGACGAATGGGAATTATTTTTTTCCGAAAAGAATTTGACGATTTTTAAAAACAAACATGCAGGAAGAATTTGATATCATCATCATAGGCAGTGGTTTGGGCGGTTTGGTTTGCGCCAATATTCTCGCACGCGAAGGTTTGAGTGTTTTGGTGCTGGAAAAAAACCAACAATTCGGTGGAAACCTACAAACTTTTTCTCGCGACAAAATCATTTTTGATACGGGTGTCCATTACATCGGCGGTCTTTTGCCAGGACAAAACCTGCACAAATATTTTCACTATCTCGGCATTTCAGACAAATTGAAAATGCAGCGTATGGACATCGACGGATACGATTTTGTAACTTTTGATGATGATCCAAACGAATATCCTTTTGCGCAAGGCGCTGACAACTTTGTAGCACAACTTTCTCAATTTTTCCCAAATGAGGAAGCTGCGATCAAAACCTATGTCGAAAAAATGAACTTGATCTGCGAAAGTTTTCCGTTGTATAAAGTCGAATTGGATGAAAAACCGGTCTCAAATGAGGATTTGATGTTACTAAAAGCAAGCGAAGTCATCGACGAATTGACAGAAAATAAAAAACTAAAAGCGGTTCTCGCCGGCACCAATTTTCTCTATGCCGGCATCCAGAATAAAACGCCTTTTTATGTCCATTCGCTCTCGATCAACTCCTATATTGAAAGCGCTTGGCGATGTGTAAACGGTGGAAGTCAGATTTCGAAATTATTGATCAAAGAAATTCGAAATTTAGGCGGAAAAGTTTTGAAACACAAAAAAATTACTTCGATTTCTGTGAATGAAAATGGTTTAGTTGAATTTGTGAAAACAGCGGATGGTTCTATTTATAAAGGCAAACGATTTATTTCCAACATCGACCCAAAAAAGACACTTGAGCTCATAGAAAACTTTCCTTTGCGTAAATCCTATAAACGGAGAATCAATGAATCAGAAGACACTATTTCGTCATTTAGTTTGTATATCACACTGAAAACCAATTCTTTTCCTTATTTGAAACACAATTATTATCATTTTAAAAATGAAGAAAAAGTTTGGTCAAGTATCGATTATGAAGAAAAAAATTGGCCTGAAAGTTATATGGTTTCCTTCAGTGCCAAATCGGAAAATGATGGATGGGCAGATGGAATCAGTGTTTTGACCTATATGCGCTATGAGGAAGTGGAGAAATGGAAGGACACTTTCAATACCGTAGCGGAAAAAGATGAAAGGGGTAGTGAATATGAACGTTTCAAGGAAGAAAAAACGGAGGTCTTAATTAAAGAATTAGAGAAAAAATTTCCAAACATCCGCGATTGTATTCAGTCAACCTATGTCGCAACGCCACTTACTTACAGAGATTATATAGGAAGTACTTCCGGTTGCATGTATGGATTTACAAAGGACGCCGATTTTCCATTGAAAAACTATTTACCTCCACGCACCAAAATTCCTAATCTATTTCTAACAGGCCAATGCATCAGTATGCACGGGATTTTAGGCGTTACAATCGGTGCGATTTTGACTTGTTCGGAATTAATTGGTCGAAAACATTTGATCGATAAAATCAATTCGGCTTATAATTTGGAGAGAAATCCATAATTTTATCATCATGGGGAAGTTCAATTTACAACCGGTAGATCGCGTAAAAGGAATATCAAAAGAGGATTTTGTGAAAAATTATCTGAAAAAGAAAAGACCTGTTTTGATCGAAGGTTTGACGGACGATTGGAATGAAAAATGGCGGTTTGATTATCTGAAAGAAATCGCCGGCGACCAAATTGTTCCGCTTTATAACAACGAGCCAACTAAAGGAAATAAAAGTTCGTATGAGCCGGTTGCGCACATGAAAATGAGTGAATACATCGATAAATTGCGCAACGAACCGACCGATCTCCGCATTTTTTTCTATATGGTCAAAGACAATCTTCCTCAGCTGGAAAAGGATTTCGAATATCCGGACATAGGGATGAATTATTTCAAACGCATTCCGGCTTTGTTTTTTGGAGGAAGCAAAGCGCATACTTTTATGCATTATGATATCGATTTGGGAGACAATCTGCATATCCATTTCGAAGGACATAAACGCGTGTTATTGTTTGGGCCTGAGCAAAATACAAATTTGTATAAGGTTCCCATGTCCATTTGCAACATCGAAACCATCGATATGAACAATCCCGACTTTGAGAAATTCCCGGCACTGAAAAATGCGCAGGGTTTTGAAGCCAATATGCACCACGGTGATGCGCTGTATATTCCGGGTGAATGGTGGCATTATATTTCCTATATAAACGGCGGATTTTCCATGTCATTGCGCGCTTTACCGCAGGATCCAAGGCGTTTTCTGGGTATGATGTACAATGTTTTCTTTATGCGGCATTTGGATTATTACATCCGTAAATTCCGTGGTCAGAAATGGATTGACTTTAAAGAAAAATGGGCGTATCGTAAAGCCCATAAAAAGTTAGGAATTAAAACCGATTAAGTAAACTTCTCGCCTTTATTCAACTTTAAATCGCTGACAAATGCTTTGATGGCTTGGTCTTTGTCCTTCGGACAGATCAACAATGCCCTACGCGTATTGACCACGATATAATCCTCCAAACCATCCACGATAATCGCTTTTCTTTGAGTCGAATAAATCAAAGAATCATTAGTATTATACGTCAAAATATATTTCCCATGTTTGACATTATTTCCACCATTTTTTGGGGAAATTTCATAAAGGGATTTCCAGGTTCCCAAATCTGACCAGCCAAAAGATGATGGAATCACATACACATTTTCTGCTCTTTCCAAAATCCCGTTGTCGATCGAAATCATCTGTACACGCGAATAAATCGACTTGATTTCTTTCTTGCCCTTTTCAGAATTCAATGGGTTTTGGATTTTTTCAAAAGATTCAAACATTTCAGGCAAATATTTTTGAAAAGAATTTAAAATCGTGGATGCTTTCCAAATAAAAATCCCGGCGTTCCAAAGAAAATCACCCGATTTGTACAACACTTCCGCCAATTCTATTCCCGGTTTTTCTGTAAAAGTTTTCACTTTTTTTACTTCCGAATTCTTTTTGTCTAAAAACTGAATGTATCCATATCCGGTATCTGGCCGAGTCGGTTGAATCCCAAGCGTAATCAACTCTTCCTTTTCTTCTGATTCTTGTAAGGCTAATTTTAGTTTTTCAATGAATACATCTTCTTGTAAAATCAAATGATCTGAAGGCGCAACGACAATGTTGGCTTCCGGATTGATTTCATGGATCAATATGGCAGCATAAAGATTACAAGGCGCAGTATTCATCGCAACAGGCTCTGTAATAATCTGATTTTCATTTATTTCCGGCAATTGCTGAAGCGTCAAATCTACATATTCGCCAAGTGTCACGATGTAAATTTGATCTGTAGGAATGATTTTTTTCATCCTGTCAAACGTACTTTGCAAAAAAGTACGACCCGTTCCTAAAATATCATGAAATTGTTTCGGAAATTCAGATGTGCTTAATGGCCAAAATCTCGACCCTACACCTCCAGCCATAATGACCCCAAAGTAATTTTTGTTCATTCGTTGATTATTTCATCTACTATTGCTTGCCCATTGACCAAAAACATACGACCTGTTTTCAGCTCTTTGCAAATATACCGTATTTTTCGCTTATTTCCTCTTTGAAAAACCCGTGTTCCAATTCTGAATTTTTGGTTTTCCCCTAAATTTTCAACCAAATTCCCCAACTGGTTTTCTTTTAAAAACAGTTTTTGAAACAATTGTTTATCCGCTCCCACGCTCGCTTTCGGATTTAAAGCATGTCGAAAGATGCTGTTTCTCAAATCTGATTCATAAATGGATAAGGAATCTTGAAGCATTTTCCCAAATGTTGATTTCCACTCCTCTCCATGGGGTTTTACTTTTGATCCAAATTCTATTTGAACCAACAAATGCGCAATTTCATGTGTCAAAACGAAAAAAAACGCATCTGATTTTAACGTTCCATCAATGGTGATTCGATGTCTTTTTGAATGTGGATCAAATCGATAATCACCCAATTTCGTCCGCCTTGCATTTTTAACGATCAACTTAAGTGGAATGTCCTTCAACCAAATTTCAACAAAATCAAGCCCTCCCTCCGGCAAAAATTTTTCAAGTGGCTTCCAATTCATCTGCGAAAGTTAAAAAAACTCCGATGACAAAAAAAATCCTAATTTTGCACGGTATGTTAAAACTGCTGGGATTTATAGGAGCCTATTTTTTGTTCCTCAAAAAAGTATTTAAAAAGCCACAGGGAGCCAAAGTATTTCGCAAACTCATCATGCGGGAAGTCTATGATTTAGGAATGAGTTCCGTGGGTCTGGTCGCTTTTATCTCTCTCTTTATGGGTGCGGTAACCGCTATCCAGATGGCGCAAAATTTTCAGGGCGCCGACATTCCGGTTCCGGATTATTACATTTCCTATGCGACCAAAGTTGTACTGATTTTGGAGTTTTCTCCTACGATTATTTCCCTAATCCTTGCTGGTAAAGTAGGTTCGTATATCGCTTCCAGCATCGGGACCATGCGGGTTACCGAACAAATCGATGCGCTGGATGTCATGGGAATCAATTCTCCTTCCTTTTTGGTAATGCCCAAAATCGTGGCGGCCGTTTTATTTAATCCGATTTTGATCATGATCAGTATCGCTATGGGTTTGGTTGGCGGATATTTAATCGGAGAAGTCACTCAAATGTGGTCCCAATCCGATTATATCATCGGACTACAGATGCCGATGGCAACGCGACTTTTTGTCTATACATTTGTAAAAACCGTTTGTTTCGCTTTTGTCATCGCAACGGTTCCGGCTTTTTATGGATACCACGTAAAAGGAGGTTCTCTTGAAGTAGGCCGTTCCAGTACATCGGCCGTAGTTTGGACATCGGTTATTTTGATTATCCTAAACTTAGTGTTAACCCAAACGATTTTGAGCTGATGATAGAGGTAAAGAATTTAAAAAAACAGTTTGAAGACATTGAGGTGCTCAAAGGGATTTCCACCGTTTTTGAAACCGGAAAAACCAATTTGATCATCGGACAATCGGGTTCAGGAAAAACCGTATTTCTAAAATGTTTAACCGGATTAATCACGCCTACTTCAGGCGAAATTCTGTTTGACGGAAGAGATACAACCAAATTCAGCTATGAAGAACGCCAAGCATTACGCGGCGAAATCGGAACAGTTTTCCAGGGAAGTGCACTTTTTGACTCCATGACGGTTTTGGAAAATGTTCGGTTTCCGCTCGAGATGTTCTCCAATTTGAACATGAAAGAAATGAACGATCGGTCGGAAGAAGTTTTGACGCGGGTCAATTTAACACCTGAGTCTTTTAAAAAATTTCCATCCGAAATTTCCGGTGGGATGCAAAAACGTGTAGCAATCGCCCGTGCCATCGTCAACAAACCCAAATATCTTTTTGCGGACGAACCCAACTCCGGTCTAGACCCAAAAACTTCTATGGTCATAGATCAACTTTTGCATGAATTAACGGTCGAATATAACACCACAACCATCATCAATACCCACGACATGAATTCCGTGATGGAGATCGGCGAAACCATCATTTTTCTTAAAAATGGAATCCTCGAATGGTCAGGTGATAAAAATGAAATTTTGACGGCGGACAATGAAGCGGTCATAGATTTCGTTTATTCTTCAAAGCTCTTTACCAAATTGCGTGAAGTGCTATTGGAAGAAAAAGCAAATTTGAAAAAATAAATGTAGTAAATATGAAGAAGTTATTTTTATTGGGGTTCTCCCTGGTGGCGTTGAATACCTATGCCCAAAACAGTTCTTTTGGAATCAAAGTTGGTGGTGTTTTTAACGCAGATGACGGTGTGGTAAAAACCCTAAATGACACCTATGAGGATCATGGGAAAGGTTCGGTTGGTTTTCAAGCCGGAGCGATGGTAAGGATCAAAGCCGGTGGATTTTTTGTCCAACCAGAATTGCTCTATACTTCATTTAAAAATGAATATGACACGCCAGATGGAAATTCTTTCGAAGTAGGAAAAAGACGTATGGATGTTCCGGTCAATTTGGGTACAACTTTTATTGCCGGATTGATTCATGTTCAAGCAGGACCGGTATTTTCTTATTATTTCGAAGATGATATTTCGCTTAGCGGAGTTCAAAACGCTGAAAGAGATGAGTTTAACGTCGGGTTTCAATTGGGAACAGGTTTAAACGTAAAAAACTTTGTTTTTGATTTGCGATACGAATTTGGGTTTGGAAAACATTCTTCCAAATTTGTTCAAGATACTTGGGGATTTGAAACAGAAAACCGTTCAAAATTGTTGAATTTATCGGTCGGATATTTCTTTTAATTTGATTTCAACTTAAAAAATTAACCCTCAATTTGTTAGAATCCAAATCGAGGGTTTTTTATTTTTTACTTCTAATTTGGGTGGATTTGTAAAAAAGCCTATTTTTGCAGACTTGAAATTCAAATCACCATGGCGAAAGCAAGAAAAAAACAAGAATATACTACGGAAAAAGTTTTGGATAGCTTGAACGAAACCGCTTACAAAGCGGAAAATTTCTTTGAAAGACATTCCAAAATCATCATAGGCGTGCTAGGCGCTTTGGCTCTTGTAGCCATCGGCTATTTCGTTTATTTGAAAACCGTTTTGGAACCGAAATCGGAAAAAGCATTTACCGAAATGGTACAAGCAGACGAGTTTTTCAAACAAGATTCTGTCCTTTTGGCACTAAAAGGAAGTCCGGGAAGTTTCCAAGGTTATGAACAAATCGTAGATGAATACGGAAGCACAAAAGGCGGAAACATCGCACGTTACAAAGCCGGAATTGCTTATTATCAATTGGGTGATTATGCATCTGCAGTTTCGATGTTGGAGAAATTTTCCTCTGATGACGAAATTTTAACTGCACAGAAAAATGGTATGATCGGAAATGCTTTGGTTGAATCCAAAAAAGAAAAAGAAGCTCTTTCTTATTATGTAAAAGCAGCTGAAGGAACCAATGTTGAAGCCATCCAAACCCTATATTACACAAAAGCAGGGAAATTGGCGATCCAATTGGGACAAAATGCTGATGCACAGAAATACTTCCAAATCCTGGCAGACAATTATCCAAATGCCGGAAATGGTGAAGTAGAAAAATTCTTAGAAAGACTTAAATACGCAACAGGTGGCAACGGAAAATAAAAATCTGTCGGCTTACGATAAAAACAATTTACCCAATGCCGAAGCTTATCGTTTCGGCATTGTTGTTTCACAGTGGAACAACCATATCACACATAATTTGCAGAAAGGTGCAATCGATGCGCTGATTGATTTAGGAGCAAAAGAAGAGAACATTTCCAGCTTTAAAGTTCCCGGAAGTTTTGAATTGATTTATGGCGCAAGCCAATTGTGTAAAAAAGGAAACTTCGATGCTTTGATCGTCATCGGGAGCGTCATCCGCGGTGAAACAGCGCATTTTGATTATGTCTGTCAGGGCGTAACCCAAGGCATCAAGGACCTCAACGTCCAACAAGATATTCCCGTTATTTTCTGTGTTTTGACCGATGATACCGAACAACAATCCCTCGACCGTTCGGGCGGGAAACACGGAAACAAAGGAACCGAGGCCGGTGTAACGGCTGTTATCATGGCTGAATTCAAGAAAAACATCTAGTCAGCGTCAAATCTTTCTATATTCTACTTTTTAGATTCGACCGCAAAATTCTACCTTTGTAAACTTATGGTTTCGACAGGAGATATCATCCAATTATTGCCAGATCATGTAGCCAATCAAATCGCCGCCGGCGAAGTGGTGCAACGTCCGGCTTCATTGGTAAAAGAATTGATGGAAAATGCAGTAGATGCCGGTGCAACCGAGATCGACCTGATTGTGAAAGACGCAGGAAGAACGCTGGTTCAAGTCATCGACAACGGCTCCGGAATGAGTGTGACTGATTTGCGCATGGCGTTTGAACGCCATGCTACTTCCAAAATCCGTACGACCGAAGATATTTTTCACATCGAAACCAAAGGATTTCGAGGCGAAGCCCTTGCTTCTATCGCCGCCGTCGCACAAATCGACGCCCTCTCCAAAAAGGACGACGAAGAATTGGGAAATCGACTGACAATCGATGGTGGGACTTTTCGCGATCAAATCCCTGCCATTGCCAAAACAGGAACCTCTATTTCGGTTAAAAATCTATTTTACAACGTTCCGGCAAGACGAAATTTCCTAAAGTCCAACCAAGTCGAATTGCGACACATACAGGAAGAATTTCTACGCATTGCATTGGCCCATGAATCGATTAACTTTCGGTTTTTTCATAACGATTCTGAAGTTTACATCCTGAAATCAGGAAATCTAAGACAGCGTATCGTCCAAATCTTTAACCGGAAAATGGATGCGCAATTGGTGCCGATTGCAGAAGAAACAGAAGTCGTGAAAATCAATGGATTTGTCGGAAAACCCGAAAGCGCAAAAAAACAACGTGGCGAACAGTATTTCTTTGTCAATCACCGATTTATCAAAAGCAATTATTTGCACAAAGCCATTACAGATGCTTTTGAAAATCTTTTGCCCAACCAATACGTTCCTTCCTATTTTTTATTTCTGGAAATCGATCCTTCCAAAATCGATATCAACATCCATCCGACCAAAACGGAAATAAAATTTGAAGACGAATACAGCATTTACGCCGTTTTACGGTCTGCAGTGAAACATGCTTTGGGGCAATTTAACATCATGCCTTCGCTTGATTTTGATCAAAATCCCGATTGGGCATTTATACCGAGTAAACCGAAAAACGAACCGATCAAAGCGCCTGAAATCAAAGTAGATCGGAATTACAATCCATTTGAAACCAAACCAACGCAAAAAGAAGTCATTTCCAACCAAAATTTCTATCAGTCTTTTTCTGAATTCGAAATCGAAAGCAAACATCCTGAAATGCTTTTGAGTCAAGAAGAATTTGAATTCGTAAACGCACCGGTAATCCAGTGGATGAACAAATATTTGGTGACCCAATTCAAAGGCGAATTGGTGGTCATCGACCAAAACCGAGCACACCAATTGGTTTTATTTAATCAATTGACCAAATCCATCAGCGAAAACGCACTCAGCCAAAGATTGCTTTTTCCGATCGAAATTTCAGTAAACAAATCGGAAATTAGTTTGCTTAAAACCATCGAAATGGACTTGGTGAACTTTGGATTTGACGTTGATTTTCAAAAAGATACGATTCTGGTCAATGCGTTGCCAACTGAAATCGATGCAGAAGAAATTCCGGCCATTTTCTCCGATTTTTTACATGATTTGGAATGGCATGGAAAACTTGATTTTAAGATCGAAATATCCAAAATCATCGCTAAAAATGCAGCGATCAAAAAAGGTCAAAGTTTGGCAGCGGAACAAGCACAGCATTTGGCACAGCAATTGTTGCAATTGGCGGAGCCCAATTTTTCACCTTATGGAAAACCGGTTTTCATACAATTATCAGAAACCGAAATCACAAAAAAATTAAATTAAAGTATGTTCAATCAACCGATACCCGCTGTCACGAAAAACCTATTGATTATCAATGGTTTGTTTTTTTTGGCGACACTCGTTTTTGGTCAAACCGGAACGGATTTGGGAACGATTTTGGGTGCATTTTATCCGGAATCTGTCAACTTCCGACCTTGGCAAATCATCACGCATATGTTCATGCATGCGCCATTTCCAAACATTTCCCATATTTTGTTCAATATGTTTGCGCTTTGGATGTTTGGATCAACGGTAGAACATGCTTTAGGCGCAAAGAAATTTTTAATTTTATATTTCGCAGCAGGTTTAGGATCTTTTGTTTTGTTCAATTTTACTAATTATTTACAAGTTGAAAGTCTAAAACCGATCGTAGAAGCTTCTGGTGTAAACATCCAAGATTTAATCTTAAACGCTTCTAACCCAAATTATAGGGTCAATACAACCAACATTGAAGCCACTAGAGAGTTGGCGGCTTACTATAGAACACCGATGGTCGGTGCATCCGGTGCGATTTACGGAATTCTGGTTGCTTTTGGGGTTTTGTATCCGAATGCAAAATTGGCGCTGATTTTCCTGCCGATTCCGGTCAAAGCCAAATACTTTATTCCGGTGTTGATTGCTTTAGAATTTTTCATGGCAATTCAGAATTATGCTTGGAATCCGATTGCGCATTTTGCACACATCGGTGGCGCGATAATTGGCTTCATTCTTGTACGGTCATGGAAGAAAAATTTACACAGAGAATGGTAAAATGAGCGATATCATCCAACAATTAAAATCCCATTATCAAAACGGAAACATCAACATCAAACTGATTTTCATTTGTGTTGCTGTTTTTGTGATTTCTATTCTGATTAATTTTCTGTTTTTCCGAAACAGCGTTTATACGATTTTTGATTATTTCGATGCCAAACCGAGTTTAGAGCAGTTTTTCTCACAACCTTGGGGTGTTTTGACCTATACTTTTTTTCATGGTGGCATTTGGCATTTGGCGTTGAATATGCTGATGGTTTATTTCGTCGGTCAAATGTTTCTCCGCTATTTCAGAAAAGAAGATTTTCTCACTTTTTTCCTTTTTGGGTCGATTGCCGGAGCGATTTTCTTCATGGGGTTTTCCTATGTTTTTAATTATGCAAATGGTTTGGTTGGCGCTTCTGCAGCAGTTTATGCGGTGTTTTTTGCATTGGTTGCCTATATCCCAAAAACCAAAGTTCAGCTGATGTTCATCAACATCAACATTCCACTGGATTATGTGGCATACGGCCTTTTGGTCATAGATCTTTTGATGATTTTGTCGGGAAATAATGTCGGTGGACATGTTTCTCATATAGGTGGAGCGGCATTTGGTTTTCTGTACATGAAACAATTTGAAAAGGGAAATGATTTTCTGGGTGGAATGATCCGTTCGTTATTTTTCCGCGAGAAAAAATCGGTAAAAACCAACCGAAGAAAGGCTGCCAGAGATGATTATGAATTCAATTCCCAAAAAGTCAATAAACAAAAAGATGTCGATAAAATTTTGGATAAAATTTCCCGTTCCGGATATGAAAGTTTAACCAAAGAGGAGAAAGATTTTCTTTTTAAACAAGGAAAAAATGGGTAGAGGATTGCGTTTAAGAGGGCTAGATCCGGTGTTTTTTATTTCACATTTGATCTTTTTAGGACTTTCCTATACGATTTATCTTGCGCCGCATATAGCGCCTTCTACATTTCCTTATTTCGGATTTGTTCCGATTGTATATCCTTTAATTGTTTTGGCCAATTTTGCATTGATTATCTTTTTATTTTGGAGAAGAGCGCCTTATGCAATTTTGTTTTTATTCCTTTCAGTGGGACTTTATTTTCCTTTGAATAAAACCTATCAATTCTTTGGAAAAAAAGTAGAAACTGCGCCCGATTTTAAAATTGTTTCTTTAAATGGCCAATATCTGCGCGAACCGGGATTTGTAAATTTCTTCAATCAAGAAAAGGCGGATGTTGTGGTTTTGCAAGAGGTATATTGGCGAAACGAAAAATTTGAAAATCTGAAAGATTCGGCATTTGCCGATTATTATCATGAGAAACATTCTCTTATTCAAGTATTTAGCAAATATCCGATCATCGAATTTAAAAAGATTTTTTCCGGAGAAGACAATACCGTCGGACTTGCGGCTTATGCAGATTTGGATTTGGGAAAGGATACGATTCGGCTCATCAATGTTTATTTGGAGCCAATGTTTATCGATAAAAAATTGGTGAAAGAAACGGTGAGTGACATGGAAACGGCAGAGGCCAATTCGATCGTTTTGAAAAACAAATTGACCAAAGGATTTCTTCAACATGAAAGTCAAATCAAAAAACTTCTACCATACATCAACGGCTCTAAACACCCTGTAATCCTAGCCGGAGACCTGAATGCAGTCCCCAATTCTTATGAATACCAACAAATCATTTATTGGTTAAAAGACGCTTATGTTGAAGTTGGAAAATCCTCCGGAACCAGTTTTCATGATTTTAAATATCCGCTTAGATTGGATTATATTTTTTCTTCTGATGAATTTTTACCGACCCGATATGAGGTCCGAAAAGACGTCAAGCTCTCTGATCATTATCCGGTTATTGGTTATTTCAAATTACCTTAAAATTGTATCTTTGAGCGAATCAATTCGTAATTGAATATGTCATCAAAAGAATCTTTCGTACAAGAAATACAAAATAATTACCGATACAAAGGTGATAAAATCGTTCTAGGAAAGGCAAAATTAGATGGAGAAGTCCTGACAGACGCAGAGATTTCCATCGCATTAAAAACCATGAACCGACATGGATTAATCGCCGGAGCCACCGGAACCGGAAAAACAAAAACACTTCAGATTTTGGCAGAGCAACTGTCCTTAAAAGGTGTTCCATCTTTGTTGATGGACATCAAGGGAGATTTGAGCGGTATTGCAGCTGCCGGCGAATCGGATAACAAAGGAATTCAGGAGCGACAATCGCTTTTGGGTTTGGACTATACTGCGGCCGGAGCACCTGTAGAATTGTTGAGTTTAAGTGGTGAAAAAGGCGTTCGTCTGAGGGCAACGGTTTCAGAATTCGGGCCGATTTTATTTAGTAAAATTCTTGACTTAAACGATACACAAACCAGCATCATTTCCATCATTTTTAAATACTGTGACGACAAAGGATTGCCGCTTGTCGATTTGGACGATATGCGCAAGGTTTTACAATATGTCAGCGAAACCGACGAAGGAAAACAAGAGTTAAAGTCCAATTATGGAAGCATTTCGCCGGCTTCTTTGGGAACGATTTTGAGAAAAATAGTGGCTTTGGAACAACAAGGTGCAACCGCTTTTTTTGGCGAATTGTCCTTTGACGTAAATGATTTGATGAAGACAAAGGATGGAAAAGGAATGGTAAATATCATCCGTTTGACCGATGTTCAGAACAAACCCAATTTGTTTTCCACTTTTATGTTGAGTTTGCTCGTAGAAATTTATGAAACACTTCCAGAGGCCGGAGATTTGGACAAACCGAAATTGGTCATTTTTATCGATGAAGCACATTTGATTTTTAATGAAGCGAGCAAAGCGCTTTTGGATCAAATCGAAACGATGATCAAATTGATCCGTTCCAAATCGGTAGGAATTTATTTCTGTACACAAGTTCCGGGTGATGTGCCTGATGAAGTTTTGGGACAATTGGGATTAAAAATCCAACACGCTTTACGCGGATTTACGGCAAAAGACCGCAAACAAATCCAAAAAGCAGTTGAAAACTATCCGATTTCTACCTATTACAAAGCAGATGAAGTCATTACGCAATTGGGAATAGGTGAAGCTTTTATCACAGCGCTAAATGAAAAAGGAATCCCAACGCCATTGGCGCACACCTATATGCGTGCTCCACTTTCCCGTATGGATGTTTTGACCGATCAGGAAATAGAATCCATCGTAAAAGAATCCACTTTAGTAAATAAATATGCGCAGGATATAGACAAGGAAACTGCTTTTGAAATTCTAACAAAAAAGATGGAGAGCATCACTGCCGAAAAAAATACTGCGCCTCCAAAAAGAGCCGGAAGACCGAGAAAGGAAAAATCAACGATCGAAACGATTTTAAGTGATTCCACCACCAAAAGTTTCATACGTACGATTGGGAATCAAATCATCCGAGGTCTTTTTGGAAAAATATCCAGAAGATAAATGTACGCAGTTCTCGACATCGAAGCCACAGGAGGAAAAAAGGGCGAAGAAGACATTATAGAAGTGGCCATTTACCGCTATGATGGTCGTCAAGTTGTAGATCAATTGATTTCTTTGGTTTGTCCGGAGCGAAAAATTGATGCTTATGTTCAAAAACTAACGCAGATAACGCCCAAAATGGTCAAAACGGCACCTAAATTTCATGAATTGGCCAAACGCATCATCGAGATCACAAATGGAGCTGTTTTGGTTGGTCATAATGTGGAATTTGACTATAGGATGCTCAAACAAGAGTTCAAAAAACTGGGATATACCTATTATAGAGAAACCATCGATACGGTTCCACTGAGTGAAAAAGCTTTTCCGGAGGCAAATTCTTATTCGCTAGGAAAACTGAGTAAAGAATTGGGTATTCCGGTTTCAGATAGGCATAGAGCGGCCGGAGATGCACGTGCAACGCTGGAATTGTTTAAACTTTTGTTGGAAAAAGATTCTTTAAAATCCATTTCAAAATTAGAGGAAGAAAAAAAACGGGTCAGTCAAAAATTTGCTTCCGTTTATGAAGAAATGCCAAATGAAATCGGTTTGGTTTATTTTCTAAATCAAAAAAAAGAAGTTATTTACCTCACAAGGGCTATAAACATCGCTTTGGCGACTCGGAAAATCCTGACTGGAAAGTCCGGATTGAGCAATAAAATTCGATTAGAATTTGCTACTGTACGCCATGAAATAACGGGAAATGAATTGATTTCTTGGATAAAAGAAGCCAATGAAAAAAAACGATTAAAGCCTAAATTGGTGCGAAATACTAATGGTTTTGATTTTCCCTATACTTTGTTTGTGGAAATAAAAGACGGATATAAAACTTTAAAACTCGATAGAAATCATAGAAAACGCCCAAACCCTGTTTTTCAAATATTATCTCTAAAAATGGGACAAAAAATTCTATCTCTCATCACAGAGGAATTTCAATTATGCCCTAAATTGAATGGTATTTCTCCTGCTGATTTAGATTGTTTGAGCTTTGAAGTTGGCGAATGCAATGGCGCTTGCAAACAAAAAGAATCGCCCGATAGCTACAACCAAAGAGTAGATGAGTTCTTAGAAAAAATTAAGCTTGAAAATAAAAACTTCCTCTTGATCGAAGAAGGAAGAAGACTGGGCGAAAGCTCATTTGTTTGGGTAAATGATGGTGTTTGTGTCGGTTATGGATATTATGAGCTACACCATCAGATCAAAGATCGAAAAAGAATAAAGGAAAGGATGACCACAGTGGAGAAAGATTCAGATATCGACTCCGTAGTGAAAGGGTTTTTATTTACTGAAAAATACAGGGAATTGATTACATTACCTCTTTAATTAATTTAAAAGAAAAGGATGACGGAAAAAGAAGAAAACGACCGAATCAGAGAAAAATTTGTGCCTAAAAATTGGAATGAAGTCAAATCAAATGACTCCTGGGCCTTGTTCAAAATCATGTCAGAATTTGTCGAAGGCTATGAAAAAATGTCTAAAATAGGGCCTTGTGTTTCCATATTTGGATCTGCCCGAACTCAAGCTGATTCTGCCTATTATGAAATGGCAGAAGAAATCGCCTTTCAATTGACACAACAAGGGTTTGGCGTGATTACAGGAGGTGGTCCCGGTATCATGGAGGCGGCCAACAAAGGTGCGCAAAGAGGAAAAGGAAAGTCGGTAGGAATAGGCATCAAACTTCCTTTTGAAGCGGGTTTAAATCCTTATGTTGATTATGATTACAGCATCAACTTTGATTATTTCTTTGCGAGAAAAGTTATGTTTGTAAAATATGCGCAAGGCTTTATCGTATTGCCCGGTGGAATGGGCACGCTAGATGAACTTTTCGAAGCCCTAACGCTCGTTCAAACCCAAAAAACAGGAAGATTTCCTATCGTTTTAGTGGGAACCAAATTCTGGTCAGGATTGATTGATTGGTTAAAGGAAACCGTCATGGCAGCGGGTAACATCAGCGAGAAGGATTTCGAACTTTATCGATTGGTCGACACGCCGGAGGAAGCTGTAGGTCATATCAAAGCTTTTTATGACAAATACATGGTGAAGCAAAACTTCTAACCTTTTTTATACTAAATTATGAATAAAAACCGTTGGTTTGAAAAAGATAATTCCCTTATGTTCCAACTGAAGTTTGTTTGGTTTTTTACTTTTTCACTCGTTTCATTCATTGGTTTCTCTCAAACCAATAACGACCGCTGGGAGGATCATTTTTCCTATAATAACATCCGTCATATATGGGAAATTAACGGTTTTATATTCTGTAGTGCAGAAAATGGATTGTTTAACTATGATCCCAATTCAGGTGAATTGGAAAAAATATCCAAAGTAACGGAACTGAATGATGTAGGGATTTCGGCGTTTAGTTATAGTCCAGAGCTCGATTTTCTTTTGGTCGGTTATGAACGAGGCGAAATGGATATATTGGGGCCGGATGAAAATCATAATCTACTTGAAATTCCATTGCATCAATCCTATACCGGAAGTAAAATCGTCAACCACATATTTCCTTATCAAAATACTGCCATCATTTCCGGAGAATTTGGTTTAGCATCCTTTAGTTTGGAGGAATTTGAATTTATGGAAACCTGTTATTTTACACAAAACAGTGTTTATTTTGGTGTAAAAGAATCGGTAGTATTAAATGATGTCATTTATGCGGCGAGTGATCGCGGGATTTTTTCCCATGCACTAGATGAATTCATTGCGAACTTTACTTCTTGGACGCAACCGGCAGGATTGCCGACATCTGCATTTCAACAAATCGTGGTTTTTCAAGGAAATTTAGTCGCTGCCACAGGAAATACAGTATATCGGTTTGATGGAAACAATTGGACTAATTTCGGGACTTTTCAAGGTTTACGTGATTTAAGTGTAAACGGTAATGTTTTAAGCATTACGCAGACCAATTCTGTGACCAATTACAATGAAACTTTTGGAGTTTTGGAAACGGTTTCATTTACACAAACCCTAAACACAGGATTAAAAATTGGCAATACAACTTATGGTGGTTCGCAGCTTTTTGGGTTAATCAATAATTTAGAAGAAATCAAACCGGACGGTCCTTATAACAACAAATCTTATTCGATTACCGCGCTCGGAAACCAAATCTGGATAGCGCCTGGTGGTATGAATAACTATAATTCACCCCAACAAAATGCTGATGGTTTTTTTCATTTTAATGGCACAGAATGGATCCACAATACTTCTGAAGAAATGCTCAATGCAAAAGATATTGTAGATATTGAAGTCAACCCAATGGACTCCACAGAAATTTATGTTTCATCTTGGTTTGAGCATCCTTCATGGAATGAATCAAACATCAGCATCGGGATGTTTAAATTCAAAAGTGGTCAGATGGTAGAACATTACAACCACGAAAATAGCAGTTTGATGTTTCGGGAAAGAATAGGAGGTTCTACTTTGGATGAAGATGGAAATTTGTGGATTGGTCAGTCTTATGTTGGTACGAGTGGAGACACTTATATGGTTAGAAAAACAGCTTCAGGAAATTGGGAATCCATTGATTTAAATGCGGCGTATGGAACTGCGGGAAGTCGTAAGCCGGTAGTTTACCAGGGATATGGTTTTCTTCCTTTACCCAGATCGCAAAGTGGCTTGAAAGTGACCAATATGCAAGAAGTTTATACCATAAATGGACAAACCAATTCCGGAAATCTTCCGGCAAATGAAGTCCTAGGCGTTGCTATGGATCAAGACGGTATATTATGGATCGGGACGACGCTTGGATTAAGAGTGCTTTACAATCCGATTGAAGCAGTTCAATCCGGATCTTTTCAAGCAGAACCGGTCATCATCGAACAAGACGGTATTCCGGAAGCCGTGCTAACAGACGTAGCGGTAACCGATATCCAAATCGACGGAGCCAATCAAAAATGGGTTGCGACCGATACCGGTGGTGTTTATTGCTTTTCTGAAGACGGAACCGAAACGGTTTATCATTTTACCGCCGAAAACTCTCCACTTCCATCCAATCGTATCAACAAAATCAAAATAGAAATGACAACCGGAGTTGTTTATTTTGCCACGGATAAGGGTGTGATGTCTTTCAGAAGTGATGCTGTAACGGTAGGAGATGCTTTTGGAGATGTGTATTCTTATCCTAACCCTGTTCGCCCCGGTTTTAACGGTGATGTCACCATCAAAGGACTGCCAAATGAAGCCGATGTAAGAATCGTAGATGTTGTTGGAAATTTGGTGTTCAAAACCAAAGCTTCTGGAGGCGTTGCCAAGTGGGACACCAGAAACATGAATGGGAAACTGGTCGCTTCTGGTATCTATTTGGTTTTGATGTCCAATCAAGACGCAACAGAAACCAAACAAACCAAAATCGCAATCGTCCGATAAATGCTTATCAAAACTCCTGCAATTGTTTTAAGTGCAATCAAATACGGTGATTCAGGAAAAATCATCAAGTTTTTTACGTTAAATCATGGTTTGACTTCCTGTATTTCTAAATCTATTTATGCTAAAAAAAACAAAACCAATTCGCTTTTGATTCCATTTAATTTAGTCGAATTGGTTTATGATGAAAAGCCCAACCAAAATCTTCATTTTTTAAAAGAAATCAATTCAACCACTCATTTTAATTCGATTCATTTACAACCGGAAAAAACAACCATCGTTTTGTTTTTGACAGAAATTTTAAATGCTGTTCTGAAAGAAGAAGAACAAAATTTTGCATTATTTGATTTTTTGGAAAATTCGATTCGGGCATTTGATCAAAAAAATTCGGGCTATGCCGATTTCCATTTATGGTTCCTTTTGAACTTAACCCAATTTCTCGGATTTTATCCTCACCTCAAAAAAGGTTTTTCTTATTTCGATTTAAACAATGGAATTTCCACTCAAGAAATTCCTCACGAAATCTATATTTCAGATTCAGATCTTTTCCATTTTGAAAAATTGATTTCGCTCGACTTTCATGACCAATCCCAAAGTCAATTTAGCCAAAACCAACGAAAATCCATTCTTTCGACACTTTTGAAGTATTACGAGCTCCATATCTCCGATTTCCGCCAACCAAAATCTTTAGAGATACTGAACCAGGTTTTTTCATAGAAAATTGCTCAAAGCATAAATATGAAGGTCGATTTTTAGAAAAAAGACTAAATTTTGCTTTTTTGTCTGACAGCTTCGTAAATACAGATAGCGGCAGCATTGCTGACGTTGAGGGAATCTACTTTTCCGTTCATGGGAATTTTGACCAATTCGTCGGAATGCTCTACCCAAAAATCAGTCAATCCAAAAGCTTCGGTTCCAAAAACGATGGCCGAACTTTTGGAAAATTCGATTTGGTATAAACTTTTTGTGTCTTCATTTAAATAGGTAGAAAATAGTTGAATTTGATTTTTTTTCAACCAATTGACTAATTCTTCCTTGGTCGTGCTGACCAATTGATTGGTAAATATCGTTCCGACGCTGCTTCGGATTACATTTGGATTAAAAAAATCTACCAAAGGATCACAAACCACCACCAAATCTACTCCGGCGCCATCACAAGTTCGCAAAACGGCTCCAAGGTTTCCGGGCTTTTCCACCCGCTCCAAAACGACGATTAAGGCTTTTTCTGAAAGTTGAACATCTTGTAAATCTACATGCTCGGTTTTATAAACGCCTATAATTCCGCCCGTTGTACCTCTATAAGCAATTTTTTCAAAAAGCGGTTTCGATACTTCTGTTTGAAATTGAGCCTCTAAATCTAAAGATTCCGAAAAAATAGAAGGACAAATAAAAAATTCGACCGGTTCAAATCCGGCATTCATAGCCAATTGATTCTCCTGAACTCCTTCCACTACAAATAAGCCTTGTTTCTTTCTTTCACGCGATTTTTCCTGCAGCTTTAGCAGGTTTTTTATTTTCGGATTTTGAAGGCTTTCTATTTGCATTTCTTATAGGTTAAACAAGCGAGAAGTTCTTTACCAAATTGTTTTGTACAAGATATTCTGCGATTTGAACAGCATTGGTAGCAGCTCCTTTTCTTAAATTATCTGCAACGATCCACATATTGACGGTATTGTCTTGAGAAAAATCTCTACGGATTCTCCCCACAAAAACATCATCTTTTCCTTCTGCATAAATTGGCATCGGATAGGTATTGGTTTCCGGATTGTCCTGAAGCACAACTCCGGGTGTTTCATGCAAAATTTTTCTCAATTCTGATTCGTCAAAAGCTTGATTAAATTCCACATTTACGGACTCAGAATGCCCACCCTGAACCGGAACGCGAATCGCAGTTGCGGTCAAAGCAATCGTGCGATCGTCCAAAATCTTCTGTGTTTCACGTGTCAATTTTAATTCTTCTTTTGTGTATCCTCCTTCTTCAAAAACGTCACAATGTGGCAATGCGTTTTTAAAAATCGGATAAGGATATTTCATTTTTGGATTAGAACCGTTGATTTCACCTTCCAGTTGTTCAACAGCTTCTTTTCCGGTTCCTGTAACAGATTGATAAGTCGATACCACCACGCGTTTGATGTCATATCTTTTGTTCAAAGGATTTAAAACCATCACCAATTGAATGGTAGAACAGTTCGGATTGGCAATTATTTTATGATCTGGCGTTAAGATATCTGCATTGATTTCAGGAACTACCAATGGAATTTCGGGGTTCATACGCCAAGCAGAAGAATTGTCTATTACAGTGGTTCCAACTTTTGCAAATTCAGGCGCCCATTGTTTAGAAGTATCTCCTCCCGCTGAAAAAAGTGCGATGTTTGGCTGCATTTTAATTGCCGTTTCCATCAAAACGATGCTGATTTCTTTTCCATTGAATTCAACTTTTTTTCCAACAGATCTTTCAGATGCCACCGGAATTAATTCATCTACCGGAAAATTTCTTTCTTCCAGCACTTTTAAAATCACGCGGCCCACCATCCCAGTTGCGCCTACTACAGCCAATTTCATACCTTAAAATTTTTCCACAAAATTAACACAAATCAAACAACTTATGGGGTAATTTTTGTTATGTTCGAATTATTCAATTCTGTACATTTGTTAAAGTCCCATAAGTTATGCGTTTCAGCTTTATCATTTTATGTTGTCTATTTTATGGATTTCTTTCCTCCCAAACCAAAGAACGACCCAAAGTGGGCGTGGTTTTAAGCGGTGGTGGAGCAAAAGGATATGCACATATCGGAGCGCTAAAAGTCATCGAAGATGCGGGAATTCAAATAGATTATATCGGCGGAACGAGTATTGGAGCAATAGTCGGTGGTCTTTACGCTTCCGGTTATACTGCTGATGAGTTAAAGGAGATCATGTATTCATTGGACCTCACAAGCATGATCATGAATGAAAAATCACGAAGAGAATTGCCGTTTTTTGACAAATCTTATCGAGAAAAATACATCCTCCAACTTCCTTTTGACAATTTTAAACTTGGTTTTCCTAATGCCATTTCTAGTGGACAAGGAACGGTAGACGAATTGACTTATTTATTTCGCCATGTTCATGATATTCAAGATTTTAACGATTTACACATTCCTTTTGTTTGTGTTGCTACCAAACTGAGCAATGGTGAGTCGGTAACTTTTAGAGAAGGGTTTTTACCTCAGGTTGTGATGGCGAGTGGTGCTTATCCGACGCTTTTGGAACCTGTATATATAAATGGAGAAAAATACATTGATGGTGGTGTTAGGAATAATTATCCGGTTCAGGAAGTGATCGATATGGGTGCTGATATTATCATCGGTGTAGATTTGCAAGAAGGTCTTTTGAGCCAAGATGAATTGAATTCTGCCACAAAAGTGATCGAACAAATCATTTCTTATGAAATCGCTGAAAAGTCTAAAGAACAAAGCGAATTGGTGGATCTGAGCATACAACCAGATCTAACAGGGTTTTCTGTAACCAGTTTTGAATATAAAACTGAAATAATCAACAAAGGAACAGATGCTGCAAAAGATGTATGGGATCAACTTCAGGAAATTGCACATTTACAGGGCAATATACAAACTGACAGAAAAAAAATAGTAGAAAACGAATACATTCTCATTACTGATTTGGAAATCAATGGATTGGAGTCGTATAATCGTTCTTATGTAAAAGGAAAACTTGGTATAAATCCACCGCATTTGGTCAGTTACCAAAATATACGCAACGGGATTAAATCTCTATATTCCTCAGGAAATTTCAATAAGGTTTTTTACCGAATAAAAACAAACGAAAAAGGGTACAATACGCTCTCCTTGTTTGTACGAGAAGAGTCTTCAAAACAATCTTTGAAGTTTGGGTTGCATTACGACGATTTATTCAAAACCGGTCTTTTGCTCAATTTTACGAGTAAAAAAGTTTTACTGAACAATTCTGTTTTGTCTGCTGATTTAGTTTTGGGAGATTTTCCACGTTATGAATTAAATTATTACATAGACAATGGGATTTATCCAAGTTTTGGTCTTTATTCAGGTTTTAAACAATTTGATACCGGTGTTAGTTTAATAAATTTCAATGAAAACTCGGAAGATGTTTCTTTGAATTATCAATTCAACGAATTTACCAATCAAGCATATATTCAATCTACATTATTTGAAAAATATGCGATTGGAGGTGGTATAGAGCATAAATATTTGGACATTCATACCAATAATTTACCAATTTCTGACCCGAACAAAGTGATAGAAAATAGTTATTTTCTGAACGCAATTGGTTATTTAAAAGCAGATAATCTAGACAATCCCAACTATCCCAGAAACGGATTAAAATTCAATGGATTATTCAAATACCTATTCAATTCCAATTCTGATGATTTTAACGAAACGTCCATGATCGCTTTGGATGTTGAAGGAAATAAGTCATTAAATCGTTGGCTTTCTGTCAATGCCTTTGGGAAATTTGGCACCTATTTCAGCAATTTCCCACCCAATTCTCAAAAATTTGTCATGGGTGGTTTTGTCGAACAATCTTTTATGAACTATACCCGGTTTTATGGCTTGCCTTTTTTATACGCATCCGGGGATAATGTCATGGTCATCGGTTCTAAGCTACAAGGGAAGTTCTTAAGAAACCATTATGTTTCCGGTTTTCTAAATTTGGGCAACATAGAAAATGACTTCAATGATTTAAATCTTTTGCAATACAATTACGTTGGATATGGAATCGGATATGGCTATGATAGCCCATTGGGGCCCATTAACGGACTTTGGACTTATTCGCCAAACACAAAAAAAGGGATGTTCAATGTTTCTCTCGGATTTTGGTTTTAACTTTGCACCATGATTTTATTTTTCTACGAAACACCTTTTTCAATTGAAAATGAGCTCAATTGGAAGAATTGGTTGAACGCTGCTGTTGAAACTGAAGGATTTCAAACAGAAGAAATCAATTATATTTTTTGCGATGACGAATATTTATTGGACATCAACATTCAGTATTTGGATCATGATTATTATACAGATGTAATTGGATTTCAATATTCGGAAGGAAAAGAAATCTCAGGTGATGTTTACATCAGTGTAGATCGGGTTAGAGAAAACGCTGAAAATCATCAAAAATCATTTGAAAATGAACTCGCTCGTGTTATGATTCATGGCATTTTGCATTTTATGAATTATAAAGATAAAACGGAGGAAGAAGCAAAAAAGATGAAAGAAGCAGAGGAGCGTCACTTGTCTTTTTTGGAAGAAATAATTTAATTGTTCCACGTGGAACATTCAACATTTAAAAGAACAAAATGTTTTTAGATCAATACGATATCATAGTAGTCGGCGGTGGCCATGCCGGTGCAGAGGCTGCTTCTGCTGCTGCAAAAATGGGTTCCAAAACTTTATTGGTAACCATGAATTTACAAGCCATAGGTCAAATGTCCTGCAATCCAGCTATGGGTGGAATCGCAAAAGGACAAATCGTCCGTGAGATAGATGCAATAGGCGGAATGTCCGGTATCATAACCGATGAAACCATGATTCAATTTAAAATGCTCAACCTTTCCAAAGGGCCGGCGATGTGGAGTCCAAGGGCGCAGTCAGATCGAATGCGTTTTGCCGAAAAGTGGCGGTTAACTTTAGAAGAAAATCACAATATCGACTTCTTTCAAGATATGGTAAGTGGTTTAATTATCGAAAACAACACGGTCGTAGGCGTACGCACAGGAATGGGCATCAGCATACGTTCAAAAGCTGTGATTTTGACCAATGGAACTTTTTTAAATGGTTTGATCCACATCGGAGAAAAACAATTTGGTGGTGGTAGAATGGGCGAAAAAGCAGCAACCGGCATCACAGAACAATTGGTAAATTTAGGTTTTGAATCAGGAAGAATGAAAACCGGAACACCTCCCAGAGTAGATGGTCGATCTTTGGATTTTTCCAAAATGGAAGAACAAAAAGGTGACGAAAAACCAAAGAAATTTTCTTTCACCTCCACAACTCAACTGAACACACAAAGAAGCTGTTGGATAACGTATACCAATTCAGAAGTACACGATTTACTTCGTGAAGGATTTGATCGCTCACCGATGTTCAACGGCTCTATTCAAAGCACGGGACCGCGATATTGTCCTTCTATTGAAGATAAAATCAATCGATTTGCGGAGCGGGAAAGACACCAAATATTTGCTGAACCAGAAGGTTGGGATACCATAGAATATTATGTAAATGGATTTTCAACCTCGCTGCCTGATGACGTGCAAGCCAAAGCTTTGCGATCCATTCCGGGATTTGAAAAAGCCAAAATATTCAGACCTGGATATGCCATCGAATATGACTACTTCCCACCTACCCAACTCCAACATACACTTGAAACCAAAATCATAAAAAACCTCTATTTTGCCGGTCAAATTAATGGCACCACAGGTTATGAAGAAGCCGCAAGTCAAGGTTTGATGGCGGGAATCAATGCTCATTTAAAAATAAATGAAAAAGATCCTTTTATTTTAAAAAGAAACGAAGCCTACATCGGCGTACTCATCGATGATTTAATCACAAAAGGAACGGAAGAACCATATAGAATGTTTACTTCCCGAGCCGAGTACCGCATATTACTTCGTCAAGACAATGCTGATGAACGTTTGACTGAAATGTCCAATAAAATAGGGCTTGCATCTGATGAGCGACTAAAAAGAGTGGACGAAAAGTATGGAAACGCATCCCAATTGGTGAACTACATGGAGTCCCAATCTATCCTCCCGGACGAAATCAATCCGGCGATTTTAAAAGGAAATGGCTCTCCTATTACCCAAAGCGTTAAAATGGTTTCGGTGATTACTAGGCCTGAAATTTCTATCGGTGATTTAACAAAATTGGATCGGGTCACAGAATTCATTCAGACAAATAATATGGGTGAAGAGGAAGTTGAGCAGTCGGAAATCCAAATGAAATACAAAGGCTATATCCAAAAGGAAAAAGACAATGCCGATAAATTAAAACGTTTGGAGAATTTAAAAATCCCTGCGAACTTTGATTATTCGCAACTAAAGTCCATTTCCTCAGAGGCCAGACAGAAATTAAACAACATCAAACCCCAAACGATTGCCCAAGCTTCTAGGATAAGCGGTGTATCTCCATCGGATATAAGTATTTTGTTGGTATTTATGGGTAGATAATGCAATTGTTCCACGTGAAACAAAACCTTAAGTGACTGATTTTAAATATATTAAATCGAAATCGACGATAAAATTAAAAGACTTTTTTCTTACTGAAGAGGAATTTGAATTATTTGAAAACAAAAAATATGGGTTTTTGGAAACCCACCCTCAGCCAGTTGAATTAGAGCAATACTACGATAGCAAGAATTATATTTCTCATACTGATTCAAAAAACAGTTGGTTTGAAAAGGTATACCAATTGGTAAAAAACCACAATATAAGTTACAAGTTCAACAAATTAAAAGTTGAAAAAAAAGAAGCTTCCCTCCTAGACTTTGGATGTGGTACCGGAGACTTTTTGGCTTATACCAAAAACCGGAATTTGAATGTTATTGGAATTGAGCCCAACGAAAATGCAAGACATATCGCAGTAAAAAAATTAGGTGAAAATTCGGTTTCCAATAAAAAATTATCTGAAATAAATGGTCAGTTTGATTACATCACGCTTTGGCATGTTTTGGAGCATTTGCCTGATTTATTCGATTTCATTGACCAATTAAAAACCAAACTTAAAGACGACGGTGTCTTAATGATTGCTGTTCCAAACCACCGATCATTTGATGCTCAATTTTACAAAGAACATTGGGCGGCTTATGATGTCCCGAGACACCTTTGGCATTTTTCGCCAGAAAGTATGCAAAAGCTTTTTAACAGTTTTGGTATGAAAATTGAAAAAACTCATCCGTTGTGGTTTGATAGCTATTATGTAAGTATGCTTTCAGAGAGATACAAAAACAACCCTTTTGGAATTTTGCGAGCAATTTTGGTTGCGAGCACATCCAATTTCTTAGGGCTTTTTACCGGAAATTATTCTTCTGTAATCTATCGAATTACAAAAAACCAAAAATAAGCGTTTAAAGGCACTTGTTTTTCTTTGCCAGCGCAAGGCTTCGTTTCTTGAAAATAGTCGCCAAAATCTGGTGAAAATTGGTTATATTTTATTCATTTATTAATTAAATTAGAAAACTATGAAATTAAAGATTACACGATCCCAAGATTCATTAAAGTTGAATTCGGGAAAAAGTATGATTGCAGTATTTGTACTGGCTTTATTTATGATTACTTCCTGTACAAATTCAAAGGCAGTTGCAGACAGCGCAAAGTTAATGCGCGGTGATTGGACGATTACAAATGTTACCGTAGATGGTATCCAACAATCTTATGTGGACATCACGGTATTTGATGAAGCCAATTCGCAATGTTATGTAGGAAGCGCATGGCATTTGGTTCAAAACAATGCAACGGGAAATTATACGATAAATGCAGCTGGTGATTGTCCTTCTGGTACTACAAAAATCAAATGGTTTGTAACAGAAGAAGGAGGACAAAACTATTTTAACTTCAAAAAGGTCTATGAAGGTGAAAAACCAAAAAATGTAGTAGATGGTTATAAAATGAGGGTTACAGCCAATACCGGATCAACCATCGTTTTGGTTCAAGACTTGATGTTTGAGGGGAAACCAATCAGTGTAAATTATACATTTCAAAAAAATTCTTAATCCTAAAACAAATTCGTTATGAAAAATATAAACATAAAAATGACTGCTATTGCATTAACTGCCGGTTTACTATTTACCAGTTGTGAAGCAGTAAAAAACACCAACCACACCCAAAGAGGAGCTGCAACAGGAGCTGCTTCCGGTGCGGTAATTGGAGGTGTATTGGGTAACAATGTAGGAAGTGGAGACAATGCCGTTCTGGGAGCCATTGCCGGTGCTGTTATCGGTGGTGTTGCCGGTGGTTTGATTGGAAACAATATGGACAAACAAGCCAAAAAAATTGAAAATACCCTTCCTGGAGCAGAAGTTGTTCGAACAGCTGAGGGAATTCAAGTTATTTTGGACGAACAGTCTGACGTAAGGTTTGAGTATGATAAATCGGATTTGACTGCGCAAGCTCAGTCCAATTTAGACAAATTGGTTGGTGTTTTTTCAGAATATCCGGACACCGATATTTTGGTCGTTGGATTTACGGACAGCAAAGGATCTGATGCCTATAACCAAGGACTTTCTGAAAGAAGAGCCAAATCAGTGGTAAATTATTTAGAAGGAAAAGGAATTAGTTCCTCTAGATTATCTTCAATCGGTCAAGGTGAAACCAATCCACGGGCTACCAATGATACAGATGCTGGCCGAGCACAAAACAGACGAGTTGAGTTTGCCATCACAGCCAATGAAAAAATGGTTGAAGATGCTCAACAACAAGCGGGAGAATAAATACAATTGAATATCAATAGAAAAAGCCGGAGAATCTCCGGCTTTTTTTGTGGAGAAGATGGGGCTCGAACCCACGACCTTTAGACTGCCAGTCTAACGCTCTAGCCAACTGAGCTACATCCCCTAAATAATTTACAAGTTTAGCTAAATTTTTGCTTCCAAACCAAAATTTTATCCAAAATAGTTTGTGCCAACTTTTCTTTGCTCTGATGTGTCCAGCCCGCAATATGTGGCGCCAATATAACCTTATCAGAACCAATCAAATACTTAAAATCTTCCGGGATTTCATCCCAATTCAAATTTTCAAATGAAGTTTTTTCATATTCATGAACATCCAAACAAGCCCCTTTTAATTTTCCGGATTTTAACCCTTCTACCAAATCTTTGGTGACCACAGCTTTTCCTCTTGCCGTATTGATCAAGTAAATTTGTTTATTAAATGAATTGATAAATGATTGATTAACCATACCGTTTGAGTCTTTCGTTTGTGGAGTATGCAAACTCACCACATCAACTTCTTCAAAGAATTCGTTTAAACCAATTTGTTTAGCATTTTCATCTCCTACATCATGTAAAATATCATAACAAACGACCCTTACACCAAAACCTTTTAATCTTTTTGCAAAAGCCTTTCCCATATTTCCATAACCGATGATACCTACCGTTTTTCCCATCAACTCATCTCCCCTGTTTTCTTCCCTTAACCAAATTCCATTTCGTACTTCTGCATCTGCAATCCTCAACCGATGCAACAGCATCAACAACATGCCTAAAGCGTGTTCTGCAACAGCATCTCTATTTCCTTCAGGCGCATTGAACAATTTTATATTTTTTTCTGCAGCAAAACTTTCGTCTATGTTTTCCAGACCAGCTCCTACCCGACCGATGAATTTTAAGGAATTGGCTTTTTCCAAAAAGATTTTATCAATCGGAAAGCGACTTCTTAAAATTAATCCATCAAATTCTTCGATCCGTTTTTCGATTTCCTGTTTAGATGAATGGTAATCTTCCTCTACCTCAAATCCGGCGTTTTTTAATCCTTGAACCAATAAATCATGGTTGCGATCAATTGCTAAAACTTTCATTTGTTAATTTTCAAGAAACAAATTTAAATCATTATGTTTTATCTTTGTAAAATGAGCATACAAGAGATTCAAAATGAAATTGTAGACGAATTTTCTTTCTTTGAAAATTGGGAAGAACGCTATGAACATTTAATAGAATTGGGCAAGAGTTTGAAACCTCTTCCTGAGGAGAAAAAATCGGCAGATAAAGTCATAAAAGGTTGTCAATCTACAGTTTGGTTGGATGCAAAAATGCAGGAAGACAAATTGGTTTTTGAGGCAGACAGCGATGCGATTTTACCAAAAGGTCTGGCGGCATTATTGGTTCGAATTTACAACCACCAAAATCCGAAGGATATTTTAAATTCCAATACAGATTTTATAGAACAAATCGGTTTACAGGAATTTTTATCACCGACTCGTGCAAATGGACTTCTGGCTATGATCAAACAGTTTAAATTTTATGCCATCGCATTTCAAGCCAAAAACAAAAACTAAACCCCATGGGTGAATTTTCATTGTTTCAAGCTTTTATATATTTATTCGCAGCTGTCGTTTGTGTTCCTATCGCCAAACGATTGGGTTTGGGGTCTGTTCTCGGATATCTATTTGCAGGTGTAATGATCGGTCCCTTTGTGTTGGGTCCGATTCTGGGCACTTCCTCCCGAGATGAAGTAGAAGATATTATGCATGCCGCTGAATTTGGTGTGGTCATGATGTTGTTTTTGGTAGGTTTGGAATTAGATCCAAAAGAGTTTTGGAAAATGCGGAAAAAGATCATCGGAATCGGTGGCATCCAACTCTTTGGAACCATTTTAATCATAACACTCATCGCATTTCACTTTTTAGGTTTACCATTAAGCTCAAGTTATGCAATAGGCGCTGCGGTTGCGATGTCCTCAACGGCAATTATTCTACAAACCCTCTCTGAAAAGGGTTTGACTAAAACTCCATGCGGAAAAGCTAGTTTTTCCGTATTGATTTTTCAAGATGTCATGGTCATTCCTATTTTAGCTTTACTTCCATTATTAGCTGTAAAATCAACCATTATAACACATGGTGACGCAGAAACCCTATTGGATGGAGCGCCTGGATGGATGAAAACCCTTTCCATAATTTCAGCAATTGGCATTATATTTTTTGTAGGCAATTACATCGTCAATCCATTTTTTAAATACATCGCCCGATTACAAGTTCGCGAACTATTTACTTCTTTTGCTTTAATGTTGGTAATCGGTGTTTCTCTGCTGATGAGTTATGTGGGTTTGAGTCCGGCACTCGGGGCTTTTATGGCCGGATTAACATTGGCCAATAGCGAATACAAACATCAATTAGAAGCTGACATAGAGCCGTTTAAAGCACTTTTATTGGGTATTTTCTTTATTGCCGTTGGATCAACCATTAATTTTCGATTGATCATCAATGAGCCTTTGACCATCTTGGCTTTGACTTTTGGTATCATGATCATCAAAGGTTTGGTTTTGATGATTTCAGGATTGGTTTTTAAATTAAAACTCAATCAGAACTTTTTATTTGCCATTCTTCTATCCCAAATTGGAGAATTTGCTTTTGTCATCCTAAATCTCAGCAATCAACTACAATTGATTCCCAAAAATTGGTTAGAATTATTATTGGCCACGACAGCCATTACCATGGCCATCACGCCGCTCTTGTTGATCATTAATGAAAAATGGGTTGTGCCTATGATGGGTATGAAAAAAGTAAAAGCGGGTGGATATTTGGATGATTTGGATTATGATTTCAGTGATGATGCAGATAAAAAAGTCATCATCGCGGGTTATGGAGATTTTGGGAATACCATCGGTCGTATCGTTAAATACAGTGGTTTTAGTGCTACCGTTTTGGATAATGACAGCCAAAGAGTTGAATTGTTAAGAAAACTCGGTTTCAATGTCTTTTTTGGTGATGCAACCAATTTAAACACGCTATTGGCGGCAAAAGCCAATGAAGCTGATTTATTAATTGCAGCAATTGATCCACCTGAAACCAATAGAGTATTGGTAGAATTGGTGAAGAAAAATTTTCCAAATTTGAAAATCATGATTCGTGCTCGAAATCGATTTGATGCCTACCAATATTTCAATCAGGGTTTTAATGACGTCTACCGAGAAAACTTTTTTACTGCCGTACAAGTAGGTGTCGATGCTTTGGAAGAATTAGGTTTGACAAGAGATGAAGCGATGCGGCAGGGTGAAATCTTTGCCATAGCTGACCGAGCTTCATTGCGTAAACTTTCTAAACATAGTCAAAATCTGGAAGAATATATCTCCAAATCCAAAGAAGAAATCGAAGAAATTCGTAAAAAACTGAATCAAGGAATGGACTTGGAAACCATAGAACATGCTGAAGAAGAGCTGGAAATAAAATCATGACAACCATTAAAAATTCATCCAAAACCTTATTGGTCATGCGTTTCAGTGCATTAGGAGATGTCGCCATGACAGTTCCGGTCATTCAAGCATTCCTAAACCAAAACCCGGAAGTCAAAATTCTATATGTTTCACGTGAAAAGTTCAAGCCTTTATTTAGCCAAATTCCCAATTTAACGTTTTATACGGCTGATTTAGATGGTCAACACAAAGGAATTCTAGGTTTGTATCAACTTGCAAAAGAATTGAACCAATTCAATATTTCTAGTGTTGCAGATTTACATAATGTATTGAGAACCAAAATTATACGTGCATTTTTAAGAACCAATGAAGTCAGTGTTTTGGACAAGGGACGAAAAGAAAGAAAATCACTTTTAGAAAAAAATAAGGTTCTAAAGCCGATAAAAACCATGCCTGAACGTTATGCGGATGTGTTCAGAAAATTGGGTTTTGAGTTGAAATTATCCCATCAACTTCCTGAAAACAAAGTAGAAAAAGAAAATGCAATCGGAATTGCGCCATATGCGATGTATGAAGGCAAAATGTATCCGCTCGATAAAATGCATGAAGTTGTTGAGAAATTGGCTGAAACTGGTTTAAAAGTGTATTTATTTGGGGGGAAAAATGAAGCGGAGGAATTAAAAACTTGGGAGAAATCAAATCCGAACATCCAATCTATTGCGGGAACTTTAAATTTCGAAGAAGAATTAGAATTAATTAAAAAATTAAAATTGATGGTTTCTATGGATTCGGCTAATATGCATCTAGCTTCCCTAGTTGGAACCCGGGTGATTTCTATCTGGGGAAATACCCATCCCTTTATGGGTTTTCTCGGTTATGGTCAGTCCATGGATGATGTGATTCAGGACCAAACAATGAAACAACGCCCTACTTCGGTGTTTGGAAAAGAATCAAAAAAGGCTGAAAAAATAGACTTTTTTCAACATATTTCTCCTGAATTGGTCATAGAAAAAATAGAAAATTCGATTTAAATCGTTTTTTCTTTTTCATGTGTCACACCTTTCTGGATACGGTTTTCGATCTGTTGGTCGATGTTTTCAAATGCTCCAAATCCTTTCATGATAACGATCACACCAAAGATCATCAGAATAAATCCAATCGTTTTTTTAAACCAAAAAATGCGTCGAATGGTAAAGCTATCTTTTACTTTTTGCGCCAAAAATATCTTACCCAAATCGATGATGAAAAATGTTCCCAAAACGATGCTCATAAAAAGTAATGTTTCTTCTTGTCTTGGGTATTGGATTACAATAGTACTGACGATAAAAAACCAAAAAACGATGACACCAATGTTCAAAATATTCAACAAAAAGCCATTCATAAAGGTTTTGAAATAGTTTTGGTTGACGAGATTCAGGTTGCGCATTTTAAAATTGGGTTTGGAAATGAACATGACCAGTCCATAAATTAAAATAAAAAATCCGCCAAAAATATAGATGGACGGATTATTTTGAATCGCTAACGCCAAATCTTTACTTCCATAATAGGCAATCAAGATGCAAAAAACATCGGCTGTAATCACACCTAAATCCAGTACAATCGCGGCTCTCCATCCTCTTGAAACGCTGGTTTCCAATAACATAAAAAAAACCGGGCCGATCAGAACCAAACTTAGAATTACTCCTATTAATATCGCTGAACCTACTAATTCCATTGAGTTGGCAAGGTACTAAGATTTATCCCAACAACTCAAAATCCAGTTGTTTATTTCGTAAGTCTGCTTTGGCGACTTTGATCATCACTTTATCACCCAATTGGTAAATAATTCCTGATTTTCTTCCAACGATAGCATAATTCTTCTCATCAAAATAGAATGAATCTTCTTCCATATTTCTTAGTCTGATCATCCCTTCACAGCGGGTTTCGGGTATTTCTACAAAGATTCCATATTCTTGAACACCTGTGATAAATCCATAAAACTCTTCGCCTACAAACTGTTCCATGTATTTCACTTGCATGAATTTGATGGACTCTCTTTCTGCTTCTGCTGCCAACTTTTCACGAGATGAACTATGGATACATTTTTCTTCAAGTGGAGCCGCTGCTGGTGATTTTCCACCATCCAAGTATAGTTGTAACAATCGATGCGCCATCATATCTGGATATCGACGAATGGGCGATGTGAAATGCGAATAATACTTAAATGCCAATCCATAATGCCCGACATCATTTTCTGTCGAATATTTGGCTTTGCTCATCGTTCTGACCGCAAGTGTTTCAATCAGGTTTTCTTCCGGTTTTCCTTTGACATCTGCAAGCAATTGGTTCATGGATTTGGTAACAGACATTCTGTCCCGTAAATCGAGTGTATAACCAAATTGTTTGATGAATAATTTCAAATCTTGTAATTTGTCCGGGTCTGGATCATCGTGAACCCTATAGACAAACGTATTATTATTCGGTTTTCCGGTTTTATCTGTAGATACGTATTCAGAAACTTTACGGTTGCATAACAACATGAATTCTTCAATCAAATGATTGGCATCTTTTGATATTTTAAAATAAGTGCCAATTGGATTATTGTTTTCATCTAATTCAAATTTGACTTCGATTTTATCAAACGTAATCGCGCCATCTTTCATCCTTTTCTGACGTAAAACTTTTGCCAAACGATCCAAAGTCAAAATTTCGTCTTTAAAATCTCCTTCTGCACCTTCTATGATTTCTTGTGCTTCTTCATAGGTAAATCGGCGGTCAGAATGTATTGCCGTTCGACCATACCATTGGTTGATAACTTTGGCGTTTTCATCCATTTCAAATACGGCCGAAAAAGTGTATTTGTCTTCATTTGGACGAAGTGAACAAGCAACATTGCTCAGGTTTTCCGGCAACATCGGCACTACCCTATCCACCAAATAAACAGAAGTTGCACGGTTATAAGCTTCTTGTTCCAATAAAGTCCCGGGACGTACATAGTGCGTTACATCTGCAATATGAACCCCAACTTCCCAATTTCCATTTTCTAACTTTCTAAGCGATAAAGCATCATCAAAATCTTTGGCATCTTTTGGGTCGATTGTAAATGTCACCACATCGCGCATATCGCGACGATTGGCTTGGATTTCCTCTTCATGAATCGCTACATCCAATTCTTGTGCTTCTCGTTCCACTTCTTCCGGAAAGGCATAAGGAAGATTGTATTCGAGTAAAATCGCATGCATTTCTGCATTGGTTTCTTCCGGATTTCCCAGTATTTCTACGATTTCACCAAATGGATTGTCAGCATCTTCCGGCCAATCTTTCATTTCAACGACCACTTTTTGACCGTTTTCCGCTTGGTTAAATTTATCTTTTGGTATATAGAAATCTACGTGAAGAGAACGATTGTCCATCACGACAAATCCATATTTTCCACTTGGCTGCATTTCAAAAACTCCTGTAAAAAGGGTTTTAAATCTTTTGACCACATCGATGACTTCTCCTTCCTGTCGTTTCTTTTTATTTTTATTGGGATAAACATAAATCCTAACCACATCTCCCTGAAGTGCATTTTTCTTTTTGTTTTTAGCAATCAAAATGTCATCTTCTATTCCATCAACTGTTACATAAGCCGTTCCACTCTGGGTAATATCGATGGTTCCCATCAAATAATGCTGGTCTGCATTTACCCTGAATTTTCCTCGATCCGATTCTTTGATTTTCTTATCGGCCAATAGCGCTTGAAGATCTTTGATCAAAATCTCACGATCGATGATACTTGTGATTTGAAGAGCAGAAGCTATTTGCTTGTAATTCTGTGGTTTATTTGGATTTTTTAAAAGAATTTCCAGTATTTTCTGGTTGAATTTTCCGGAAGTATTTCTTTTATTTTTGGAATTGAATTTTCTTTTTGACATCTAATAAATATAAGGTTTTGTTTAAAAGAATGGCTATTTAGCAAGAAATCTTCTCTACTCTTCTTTCATGTCTTCCTCCTTCAAATTCAGTATTTAAAAAGGTTTCGATCATTTCAACTGCATATTCGTAAGCCACAAATCTCGCCGGAAGCGCGATGATATTCGCATTATTGTGTTGACGTGTCAATCGCGCGATATCCGTATTCCAACAAAGCGCTGATCGTACACCCTGATGCTTATTGGCTGTCATGTTCACACCTTGTCCACTTCCACAAATTAAAATTCCGAAATCTACCTTTTTGTTTTCCACAGCTTCGGCAGTTGGATGTGCAAAATCAGGGAAATCAACAGAGGCTGTTGAAAACGTTCCAAAATCTTGAATTTCAATTCCTTTACCTGTTAAATACGCTACTATTTTCTCTTTGTATTCAACTCCTGCATGATCTGCTCCGATGGCTATTTTCATGATGTTTATTTTTATTAATTTATTTATTATGAAGAAATTGAATTTTATAATTTACCTTCCATTTTACATTTTCTTAATAAGTTGAAATATCACAAAATATTAAGGAATTCGGCTCTATTAACAACCTATTTTTCTTAAATTCTTTAACTTATTCAATATCAAGGTTTAGGTATTGTAAACTAAATGTTAATAAATCTTCAATTACTTTTTATCGATTTTTGGGTTATCAACTTGCTTTTTTGATTTGTATTTCTATCTATAAAATTAATCATACCAATCAAGGAAAACTTTTGAATCTGGCACGGAAATTTTCAACGTAGTTATTGATAGTTTTCAGCAATCAATTTATCTAAAAAATGGCCTTTTAACAATCAACAATTTTTGTTGATAACCTCCTAATTCATTCATTTCAAAACAAAATTACACATAAATAATTGTTAATCCTGTATCCATAAAATTATTCTACATTTAATTATCCACATATTAACAGTGTATACATATACACCAATTTCTTTTTTTAATTTAAAAAAAATATAATGATAATAATAGTATTGTGAATTGTGAAAAACAAAACCTGCAGATGAAATAGATTTCCACTACTTTTGCTTTCAACAAATTTAATTCGAAATGCAAACAATAGACGATTTTAATTTCCAAAACAAAAAAGCCTTAATTCGAGTGGATTTTAATGTTCCACAAGACGAAAACCTCAATGTCACTGACGATACGAGAATTCAAGCCGCTAAACCAACCATAGAAAAAATTTTAAATGATGGAGGTGCTGTTATTTTGATGACGCATTTGGGAAGGCCTAAAAATGGATTTGAAGATCAATATTCGCTGAAACATATCGTATCAAAAGTTTCAGAAATTTTGGGTGTAAATGTAACCATGGCAGATGATGTGGTAGGTGATGATGCACGAGAAAAAGCTGAAAATTTAAAATCGGGCGAAGTGTTATTGTTAGAAAATGTACGTTTTCATCCGGAAGAAGAAAAAGGCGATAGAGATTTTGCAAAAAAATTGGCCGATTTGGGTGATATTTATGTCAATGACGCTTTCGGAACGGCACACAGAGCGCATGCTTCCACTGCAATTATTGCAGAATTTTTCCCAAATGCCAAATGTTTTGGATATTTGATGAAACAAGAATTGGAAGCGATAGATAAAGTGTTGAAAACCGGAGATGGACCAGTTACAGCCATTCTAGGTGGAGCAAAAGTTTCTTCAAAAATTACGATTATTGACAATATTTTACCGGCGATTGATAATTTGATCATCGGTGGTGGAATGACCTATACTTTTATCAAAGCACAAGGAGGCGATATCGGAAATTCATTGGTAGAAAACGATAAATTGGAACTGGCATTGGAAATTTTAAAAGCTTGTGATGATAATGATGTGAATATCTATTTGCCATTTGACAACGTTGTGGCAGATAATTTCAGCAATGATGCCCAAACCAAAATTACCAGTGTATATGAAATTCCAGACGGTTGGATGGGAATGGATGTAGGGCCGGAAACCAACAAACTTTTTTCTGATGTCATCAAAGATTCCAAAACCATTTTATGGAACGGACCTTTGGGCGTTTTTGAAATGGATAATTTTGCAAAAGGAACGATTTCTTTAGGTGAAGCCATTGCAAAAGCGACAGAAATAGGCGCATTTTCATTAGTTGGAGGTGGTGATTCCGTTGCATTTGTGAAACAATACGGTTATGACGATAAAGTAAGTTATGTTTCTACCGGTGGTGGTGCGATGCTGGAAAGTCTGGAAGGAAAAGAATTACCGGGAGTAGCGGCGATTCTGAGTTAAAATTTTGATTGAAAATAATAAAAATCCATTCGGTAATAAAACCGAATGGATTTTTAATTTAACTTTATTCAAAATCAACTTATATGAAAAAATTTATACTTCTTTTGGTTTTTCCTGTTTTTGTGTTTTCCCAGTTTGAAGACACTTATTATGTAATAAGTGACCAAGAATTTAAAGGTTCACCAACCTATTTAAAAGAATTTAATGTGGTAACAAATACAATTGAAAATGAATATCAATTATTAGAAGAATTTGAAACGGGTGAATTTTCCGAGATGATAGGAGGAAAACAACTCACCTACCAACCCAATTCAGATAAATTATATATTCAACAAGAAAAATTGGGTTTTAAAATGGAATCAGGAGGAGAGTTTATAATTTATGAAAATACACCACAAGAAACCGAGTGCTACATTATTGGAACAGTGACTGGATACATGGCTGAGGTAGGTGCTGTTGATGGTTCAAAAAGTACAAGTATTGTAAGAAATAGTGGAGATGCGGAAGAATTCTATTATATATCAGATCAATATACAATTGGGGTTTATGTTTCTACGAAATTAATGAAGGTTAATCTTCCGGAAGAAACATCAAGCGAATTAATCGATCTTTCCGATTTTGGTGATACATCTGAAAATCAAGGTTCTTTTCAAGGTCTTACCTATAAACCTGAATCCAATGAACTATTCTTAATAGGAAATGGTTTAGAAAATGAAAGAGTTTTGTATTCTTATTCATTAAACTCAAATACTATCACGCAAATCCCAATTAATTTTGACTTGGAATTTAATTTTGGAGCAATGCATTATTTACGTGGTCAGAACAAAATAATGATAGTAGATAACTGGACCGGAGATTTTTATCTATGCGATTTAGCAACAAATGAATTTTCAATGTACGCAGAAACAGATTTAGAGTTTGTTACGGGCATTGTAAACAAACAAGATTTTTTAGGAAATTATGAAGTTGAAAATCAAGGAGTAGTTACCGTTTATCCCAATCCAGTTAAAGATATTTTAATGATAAAATCCGATCAAAAAATAGAAAGAATAGAACTCTACAATATCGTAGGCCAAAAACTAAATCAATATAATGCTAATTCTTCAGAAATAAATTTAGGAGACAAATCCAGAGGTGTTTATATTTTGAAAATTAGATTAGCAAACGGAAAAACAGAAACAAAAAAACTTATTAAACAATAAAATTTTTAACCAAATCCTCAATCTCTTGTTTACTAACTTCCAAATTTTCATTGATCAGAACCACGTCAAATTCAGGCGCCAATAAAAGCTCTTTTTCAGCCTTTTTTACACGCATTTGAAGTTTCTCTTCAGTTTCTGTATTTCGACCACGCAAACGCTTTTCTAATTCCTCTACAGAAGGTGGCATGATGAAAATTCCCAAAGAATTTTCAGGATAAATCTTTTTCAAATTCAAACCACCGACTACATCGATATCAAAAATTACGGTTTTTCCTTCCGCCCAAATTCGTTCGATTTCCGATTTTAAAGTACCATAAAAATTATCGGTATAGACTTCTTCAAACTCTGCAAATTCCTGATTGTCAATTTTTTCTTTGAATTCTTCTGCCGAAATAAAATAATAATCTTTTCCGTGGATTTCGTTTTCTCTCGGACTACGCGTAGCACAAGAAACAGAAAATTCCAAGTCAGACATTTCTTCCAAAAGATGTTTGACCAAAGTGGTTTTTCCTGCGCCTGATGGCGCTGAAACGATGATTAATTTTCCTTTATTTTTCACAAAATCATTTTCAAATTCTCAAATTAACGAATTTTCAAATTTAAAGAATATTCAAAGCTTGTTCTTTAATTTTTTCCAATTCATCTTTCATTTGCACCACTATTTTTTGCATTTCCGAATGATTGGATTTGGAACCTAGCGTATTGATTTCTCGACCGATTTCCTGTGTGATAAAACCCAATTTTTTACCGTTTGAATCAGGACTTTCCAAGGTTTTTAAGAAATATTCGCAATGGTTTTTTAAACGAACCTTTTCTTCCGTAACATCCAGTTTTTCTAGATAATAAACCAATTCTTGTTCAAATCGATTTTCATCATATTCGACAGATAATTCTTCCAAATTTTTGACAAATCTTTCCTTTAAAATTCCGATTCTTTCTTTTTCAAATGGCTCAATATCAATCAATAAACTTAAAATGATCTGGATCCTTTGTACAAATTCTTGTTCCAGAACTTTGCCCTCATCTGTTCGGAAGAATTGTAAATTTTCGATGGCTTCTAGGATGATTTTTTGACACAAATCCCATTCGTCCTCCGCCAAAGAATTACAAGTAAACGTCATCACGTCTGGCAAACGCATCACGATGGAAAGCAGTTCGGCATCATTTGCTTCCGGAACGATTTGACGAAATTCTTGCATATAAGCTTTGATGATATCAGAATTGATTTGCTGGGTTTTATTGTCCGCAGTAATTTCCGTTTGGATGGAAAAATCGACTTTTCCGCGTTGCAATTTTTCGGATAAAATCTTGCGAATTTCCAATTCTTTTTCTTTGTATAAAAAGGGCAATCGCGTGTTCAAATCGAGCGATTTACTGTTAAGTGAACGGATTTCTACGGTTAATTTTTTATCGGAACATTCTGCTACGGCTTTTCCATAACCGGTCATGGATTGGATCATAAATCAATTTTGAATTGGGTCAAAAGTACAATAATTCTTTAAATCAAATTACCGTTTTTCCAAACGGAATTCGGCTTCAATTGCCCTTGAAGATAGATGATGTCTCGAAAATCATTTGTAGGAAAAGCAACCAAATCTGCTTTTTTACCGATTTCCAATGTTCCCCTATCTGAAAAATTTAAGGCTTTTGCTGCGCGAAATGTGATGCCAGAAAGCACTTCAGCCATGGATAATTTTTCAAAAGTTGCGAGGATAGAAGCTTGGGTCAATAAATCTCCCATCGGAGCTGAACCCGGATTCCAATCCGAAGCAATCGACAAACAAGCACCCGCATCCAATAATTTTCTAGCAGGCGTATATTGCATTCCTAAACCTATGGATGCGCCCGGCAAAGCGGTTGCGACTACATCAGAATTTGCCAAAGCTTGGATTTCTTTTTCACTGGAAAATTCGAGGTGATCTGCGCTTAGCGCAGCAAATTCTACTGCAAGTAAACTTCCTCCCGGCGTGAATTGGTCAGCATGAATGGTAATTTCAAATCCAGACTCTTTTGCTTTTTGTAGATAAAATCTGCTTTCTTCAACAGAAAAAGCAGATTTTTCAGTGAAAATATCGATGCGATTGGCCAATTTTTTTTCTTTTAAAACCGGAAAAACTTCGTTGACTAAAAGTTCCAAATATTCAGAGTTGGAACCTTCAAAATCTCTCGGTTTCATGTGAGCGCCCAAAAAAGTAGGAATGATATCAGCTTCTGAAGTTGATTTTACAAATTGGATGGCTTCCAACATTTTTAATTCACTTTCCACACTTAAACCATATCCACTTTTGATTTCGATGGTTGTGGTACCATTTTGAAGCGCATGGTTTACATTTTTAGTAGTAGATTGGATCAAATTTTCTTTGGACTCATTTCTCGTATTGGTAACTGTACTCCAGATTCCGCCGCCGCTTTCTGCAATTTCCAGATAAGTTTTACCGTTCAAACGCATCGCAAAATCGCGCGATCGATTTCCACCAAAACAAATATGCGTATGGCTATCGACAAATCCCGGAAGCAATACGTTTTCACCTTTAATTTCTTCTAACTCCGCTTTAGGAAAATCATTTCGAAGCGATTGAAATTCTCCTAATTTCTGGATAATTCCGTTTTCAACAAGAATTCCGGCATTTGAAATGATTTCCAATTGTTCATCTTTCACAGCGCCTTTTAAAGGAATTCCTGCAAGTGTAATGATTTGGGAAAATGGTCCGATTAATTTCATGGGATAAAAATAAGGTTTATGTAACAAAAAAAGCCCCGACAGAGCGGAGCTTTTCAAAATATTTAAAACAATTACATTTTTTTGTCTGCAGAAAGATCTACTTGTAAAATCACATCGTCTTTGATGATAGAACCGCCACCACCTTTAAAAGTGATGCCGAAATCTTGACGGTTGATTTTAAATTCTTCTGATTTGATGGTTACTTTGTCACCTTCTTCTGTAACATTGGCTTTAAAAGTGATGTTTTTTGGAACGCCACGGAAATCCAAATTTCCTGAAATCTCAGTGTTATAATCTCCTTCTGTCAAAGCTTTTGCAGCAGTAACTTCAAAAGTTGCTTCCGGGAATTTTTCAACATCTAGGAAATCAGCTGATTTCAAATGTCCATCCAATTTTACCTTAGATTCAGCGTCTTCGTTTAAATCTGCACTTTCAAAAGTCGTTTGATCTGCTACAAATTTTCCAGACTCCAAAACACCTCCTTTAACCGTAACTTCACCTGATTTTAATTTAACAACTCCATAGTGACCTTCTTCCGGTTTTGAAGTGTCTTCAAAGATTTTCCCACCTTTCCAAGTTACGGAACTGATGTCGGTGTTCAAGGCATATGCAACCGACTCAGCAGATGCTGAAGCAGAATCTTGTGCTTCTGTTGCCTCTACCGTATCTTTTGGTCCACAAGAAGCTAAAAATGCCATTCCGACGAATGATAATCCTAATAGTACTTTTTTCATTTTTTTAAATTTTAGGCAAAAATACCGCAAAAACCTTGCCCCAAAAATTGATGTAGGATAAGGAATTGGAATATTTATGGGATTAAAGGAATAATTTTTTGAATTTTGTTCAACTTAAATGGTCAAGATGTTAAAAGTTGAACAACTCGAATTTTTTTATGCAAAGGATTTACCGATTTTGAAAAACATTAACTTTCAAGTCAATAGGGGCGAATTTATTTCGGTTTTAGGAGAAAGTGGAAGCGGGAAATCGACTTTATTGAAATTGGTTTATGGATTGGAAGAAGTAGTTTCAGGTAGAATTTGTTTCGAAGACAAATTGGTCACCGGACCCAAATTTAATTTGATTCCTGGACATCCTGACATGAAATTGGTTCCACAGGAATTTGATTTATTGGATTTCGTTACTGTGGAAGAAAACGTCGGAAAATATTTAAGCAACTTTGATATTCCACTCAAAAAACAAACCATCGAAAAAGCATTGGAAGTTGTTAATTTACTCGATTTTAAAGCTCAATTTCCAAATAAATTAAGTGGAGGTCAGCGCCAAAGAGTTGCCATTGCCAGGGCGATTGCAACTTCACCCAAATTGCTTTTATTGGACGAGCCTTACAGTCACCTGGACCAACCTTTGAAATTTGAATTGAGAAAAAACATTTGGAATTGGGCTAAAAATACCGGTTGTACCGTTTTTTTGACTACGCATGACGCCAAAGATGTATTGGGTTTTTCAAACCAAATTATGATCATGAAAAACGGAGCAATAGAACAATATGACACACCTGAAAATCTGAGAAATAATCCTGTGAATGAATATGTTGCGAGTCTTCTCGGAGAATATGTGGTACTAAAACCAAAGGAAATGAAAGATTTGTTTGGCATCGAAATTTCCGAAAGTCGATCGGCATTGATTTATCCGGAAGAATTAGAAATTCAAAGCTCAGGAAATGCTTTTCAAATCCTTCAGTCTTTTTACCAAGGAAGAGATTATTTGGTTGAGGTGATGCGGAACGATGTTATTTTAAAGTTTTATTCCAAATCCATTCCGGAATCGAATTTTGTTTCACTTAATTTGAATCAATATCGATTGATCTAGTCACATTTTTAAATAAAAATCTCGGGTAAGGGCGATATATTCTTCCGTATAATTGTTTCTCGAAATTTCGATGATAAGTTCATCAATTTTCGGATCTGAAAGATGGCGGGAAAATAGCATCAAACTTCTTTTAAAATGGGCATTTAGGTTTCCTTTTACATGGGTAATCCTTTCCGGATATAAATTGAAATTCGAAGCAAAATTTTTAAAAACGGTTTCAGCATCAAATGGAATAATTACTGCGAATTTTCCATTTGGGTTCAATAAGCTTTCTGAATGTGAAATCAATTCTTCAAAAGTCAAATCGGTTTGCTGTCTTGCACTATTTCGGGAAGAATTTTCCTTATGTGTGAATTCAAAAAAAGGTGGATTGCTTAGGATCAAATCAAATTTTTCTTCTGAAAAAAACGTTTGAATTCGGTCATTTACAATGTTAATTTCTGCGCTAAATTTTGAATGCTTAACATTTTTTCCGGCTTCAAAATAAGCATCTTCTTGAGGTTCAACACCGATTATTTCTGCCTGAGGATATCGCTGAGCCAACATCAATGAAATGAGTCCGGTTCCTGCACCGATGTCCAAAATTCTTTTAGGACTTTCGGCTTTGACCCAAGCGCCCAGTAAAACACCATCGGTTCCAACTTTCATGGCCGATTTTTCTTGATTAATTTCGAATTCTTTGAATTTAAAAACCGATTTTCCCATGCGGAAATTTTATGATAAATTCGGTTCCTCGATTTTCTTCGCTTTGATAGTGGATGCTGCCGTTATAGTCTTCTACGATTTTTTTTACCATGGCCAGTCCCAATCCCATTCCACCCGTAGTTGTGGTAAATTTGGGTTCAAATATCCTATCGCCTATTTTTGGTGCGATTCCGACTCCGTTGTCAGAAACCCTTATTACCAATAGATCTTTCATTTTTTGCAGGTTGACATGTATTTCCGGACTTCTTTCCATTGGTACGGCTTGAATGGCATTTTTAACCAAATTGGTAATGATTCGAATTAAATAAATTTTGTCAAAATGAATTTTCAATTCTTTTACAGAAGACTCAAATTTGACTGTATTTTCGGGAAAAATCTCCAATGCGGTTTCGATGGTATTGACCACATCGATTTCTTCATCTTTACGCAAAGGCATACGCGCAAAATCAGAAAAGGCTTCAGCGATGGCTGACATCGTATCGATTTGGGTAACCAGGGTTTCGGAAAGGTCTTTTAGTTTTTCCTTTGATTTGGGGTCTTCAGGATCATATTTGCGCACATAATTTTGAATCATCATCCGCATAGGCGTTAAGGGATTTTTGATTTCATGTGCTACTTGTTTGGCCACTTCGCGCCAAGCTTCTTCTCGCTCTGTGATGGCGAGTAAATTGGATTGGTGATTCAGTTTTTCCAACATTTCATTGTAGGAGTCAACCAATGGTTTTAATTCGTCTTTTTGTTGATAATCAATGGGTTTGTTATGAATAACGACATCGGTTTGTTTGATTTTTCCGGCAATTAGTTCAATTTTTTTTGTGATTTGTTTGGCCATGATCCAGGACAAAAAACCTCCCACGATCAAAACCAAAAATAAAACACCTGCAAAACGGCTCAATAATGCATTCATGTTTTCTTTGAACAATGATCTATCTGATTTATAAGGGAGATTTACGATGGCAACCGGTTCGCCTTTGTAATTGTTAATGTATTGATATGTAGTCAAATAGGTTTTTCCGCGTCCCACATCTACCGGAATTTCCAGGTATTCCAAATTTCTAGATAAACTATCCAAAACCCGGTCCGGTAAAACCCTTGATGGAACATCTTTTGCCTCTGTAGTCAACATCAAGTTTCCACGGACGTCAAAGACATTAATATCCGTTTTATGAACATCAGAAATACCAAGAATTACATTTTCCAGCACATCATAAATATTTTTATCGGTTGCTAAATTCGGGTAACGATCTAGCTCATAATCAATTGCGGCGATCACTTGGTTTTCTTTCGCTTTCAATAGATCTTCTGCAAAAATCCTATTTTGTTCTTGGAAATTATAGGATGTAATAAACGTTATGGAAACGGATGTAAATAGCAGGACTAAAAACATCGCAGCAAAAATCCTTTGGGATAAATTAAGCCGTTTTACCATGGTTTATCGGTTCATCAGACGTTGTATGTATTTGCCGATGATATCAAATTCTAAATTTACAATATCTCCTGATTTTAATTCGTGCAAATTGGTGTTTTCCCATGTATAAGGAATGATCGCAACTGAAAATTCACCGACTTTAGAATCTACAACGGTTAAACTAATACCGTTTACACAAATGGATCCTTTTGGTACGGTAACATTTCCGGAAGAAATTTCATCATAAAGGAAAGTAAGCACATAACTTCCTTTTTCATTTTCGATTGATTTTAATACCGCTGTTTGGTCTACATGACCCTGAACGATATGGCCATCCAAACGGTCGTTAAAACGCATACATCGTTCTAAATTGACCTTATTTCCAGCTAAAAGTTGACCTAAATTGGTTTTTTTAAGGGTTTCGTCTATCGCGGTTACTTTATAAATGGCATCGGAAATTTCGACGACAGTCAAACAAACACCGTTATGCGAAACGCTTTGGTCGATTTTAAGTTCGTTTGTGAAAGCACAACTTAACCAAAAATGAACGTTTGATTCTTCTTTTTCGATGCGTTCGATTGTCCCTATATTTTCAACTATTCCTGTAAACAAAGCGGATTATTTATGTTGTACAATGATTTTTTTTGACGAACTCAACTTTCCTTTCATTAAGTTCAAAAGATAAACGCCATTTGGAAGATGAGAAGTGTTGATTTTCATTTCGCTCTCAACTTTTGACGAACTCCAAAGGATTTTTCCGGTAAGATCGGTCAAATGTATTTTAGAAATTTTTGCTGAATTGGACTGAACAATTAATTCATCATCAACCGGATTGGGAAATATTTGAACCTGATCAAAATTGGCGTCGTTGACGCTCATATCTTCCTGAACTACAGCGAAATGACATATCGCCCCCATCGTTGCTTTTGCAACTTGAAGAATGAACCCGAAATCTACATTTTCCAAAGTATCTTCTGAAGTATGCGGATAAGGTGATTCATTGTACTCATATAACCCCGTTACCACAAAACCTTCTTCCTGAAATGGCACATAATCAGAGCCATAGGCCTCACCCAGATTGGTTTCCAAATCAGAATAAAGCTCCACACAAGTCATTAGTTGATTGGTAAAGAGCGAGGATTGAGAATTGTTGCTGCTGGGAAATTCTTCGTCTTGTTCACAGGTTATCGTATCATTTATATCACCGGCGATACCCCCAACCTGATCTATGTTAAAGACCAATCTTATATCCAAGTTTTGTGGCAAAACGATGTCTTCCACGTATTGGTAACTCCCGATTAATCCCCATTCTTCAGCAGTAAAATGGATGAATTTGATGGAATATTCGGTAGGAATATCTTTTAAGATTCTCGCCATTTCTAGGATAATTGCCGTTCCACTTCCATTGTCATTGGCGCCCGGACCATTGATCGTGTCGTAATGACCGTCGATGATGATATAGGTGTCCGGATAAACGGTTCCGGTTTTGGTAACGATGAGGTTGTAGCCACTTTCTCCCCAAGCATTTACTTCATGTTGTTCGATAGAAGTGTAGCCCCAAGATTCGTAAAGATCCACCAACCAGTTAAAAGCATTGGAGGCTTCCGGTGAACCCAATTGTTTTTCCCCAAAATTGGCGAATGATGTCAGTTTGGATTCCAATTGATCGGCGCTAACTTGATTGACAAGTGTTTGATAATAAGCATTGTGTGTTTGTCCGAAAGCTGTATATGATAAAAGAATTCCGAATAATAAAAGAGTGTGTGTTAATTTCATTTTAGGTTAAAATATGTCGATAAAAGTACAATTTTTTAAAAAACAAACCCTTTAATTTGAATGAATTAAAGGGCTAAAAATCTTTATACTGAAATTTTAAACAAACTCTGCGTAAGCTTGTTTTAGGTTTTCAGCAATCGCTTGGGCAGAATGTCCCTCGATGTGGTGACGCTCCAACATATGCACCAATTCTCCGTCTTTGAAAAGCGCTACAGCAGGAGAACTTGGAGGAAAAGGCATCAAATATTCACGTACACGTTTTACCGCATCCAAATCAAATCCGGCAAAAACAGTGGTCAAGTTTTTAGGTGCTTTTTCCCCCGTAAGCGACAAAAGTACGCCTGGTCGAGCAGCTCCAGCAGCACAACCACAAACACTATTTACCATCACCAAAGTCGTTCCTTCTTTTTTCATGGCTTCGTCCACCTTTTCAGCAGTAGTCAAATCCTCAAAACCGTTAAAAGTCAATTGTTCTTTCATCGGTATTACTATTTCTTCTGGATACATTTCTTAAAAATTTAAATTTGCATCAAAATTAGGCATTCTTTCTTATTTCTTCGAATGAATTACCTTTGAATTAATTATAGGATGATAATCTGAATTGATGAAGTTTACACTAGGCGCCGATAAAAGACTGAAAAGCCAAAAAAAGATCGAAAGACTTTTCCTTTCCGGAAAAAGCACAAAAGCCTTTCCGCTCAAATCGGTTTATTATTTTGAACCAAATGAAAAACCCGGTTTCAAAATCGCCGTCAGCGTTCCCAAAAAGTTATTCAAAAAAGCCGTTCATCGAAATTTGTTGAAAAGAAGAATCAGAGAAGCGTTCCGCTTGCATCAACACCATTTGAATTTGTCTTCCAAACTCGAAGTCATGTTCATTTATACCACAAATGAAATCCATGATTTTACCAGAATTGAAAAAGCGATGCTTAATTTGATCGATGTTCTAAATTCGATTTCAAACGATAGTATTTCAGAAAAATAGCGCATAGAATCAACCCACAAACCCCAGCACCTAAACCGATGATATACGGTCGGTTTTCCTCACTCATTAGCCCCATTTCATAATCCATGGACACCAAATTGAACACAAAGGAACCCAGGATGATGAATAATGCGATATAAACAAATGTTTTCATTTTTAATTTTTTAAATCAATTCTAATCCATTGATAATTAGAAGTTTTGGACAAAAAGCGCACCGATGTTGGACACAAATAATTTAACGGCAATCGACAACAAAATGATCCCAAAAACCTTTTTAAGAACTGACATGATGCCGGGCCCTATCAACTTTTCCAAACGACCCGCATTTCGCAATACCAAATATACAATAAGCATATTGAGAATTACTCCTATGATGATGTTAATGTCACTAAATTCTGCTCTTAAACTCAATACTGTGGTCAGTGATCCTGCTCCGGCAATTAAAGGAAAGGCGATCGGAACGATAGAAGCTGCTTCTGGCGCATGGTCTCTTTGAATTTCAATGCCCAAGATCATTTCTAGAGCGATTACAAAAATGACAAAGGCTCCTGCAACCGCAAAGGATTCAACATCGATTCCGATGAAAGTCAAAATCTTCGTTCCAAAAAACAAAAAGGAAATCATGATCACACCAGCCACGATGGAAGCTTTTTCTGATTGGATTACACCAACTTTACTTCTTATGTTTGCGATAATCGGAATACTTCCCAAAATGTCAATAACGGCAAACAACACCGCAAAACAAGTTCCGATTTCTTTAATAGAAATTTTTGCAAAAAAGTCTGTCATCGTCCAAAATTTCTTGCAAAGGTAATAAGGGGAGTTTGATAAACCCCAACTCAAAAGATAATTTCATGTCAAATCGCGGTTAAATCATTTCTGAAATCCTTTCCAAACCGCTTCTGTTTCACGGAATTTTTCCATCAGACTTTTTTCTGATGTACCAAAAGCATATTTGGATTCTTTGCATTCCAGCAACAAGGATTTCCATTGGTCAGCAAGATTTCCGAAGGAAGTTTGAAGTTTCTCTGCGACGGAAGATTCTGTGAATTCAGCGAATTCCGTTCCACTAAAATGCATGCCTATTTTTGTCAAAATATCTTCTTGAAGCGATAAAAATGCGGAAGTGTCATTTTGTTGTGCCAAAGCTTTTAAGTCAGATAACATGTTGTTAATCTGTGAATTGAATTTGCTGTTCAATTGTTTTTCACTCAAAGTTTTGGTTGAGGTTTTGTCAGCCGACCGTTTTCTATTCCACCAAAAAAACAAACCAGCTACCACAACCAATCCGGCGAGCAAAGCCCAAATCCAATTGTTTTCTTTGGCAACCGTCTCCACCACTTTGTCTTTCACTTCTGTGATTTGTTGTGGGACGATGGAGCTTGGATCAAAGGTTGAAGAGTCGGTACGGACATGATCGGTCAGTTCTTCGTTTTCCTGTATCGTATCTGTTTTCGGAGGTTCCGGACCTTCGACTGAAAGCAGAAGTGATTTGGTTTTCAGCGTGATGTATTTTTCTTTGGAAGGATCAAAATAATTAAAAGCAATCGGGCCTATTTGATAATCTCCACCATACTGTGGCACCAGTACATGTTTTTCTTCCACTGCACCTTTCATTCCGGATGGACGGATTTCAAAGGCATCTTTCTTTTTGGGCGCAAAGGTTTCGATATGTTCCGGAACCGGAACTTCAGGTGTTTTTAAGGTATTTAAATTTCCGGAACCGACGATTTCCACCTCCAAATTCACGGCTTCATTTGCGTTCACTTCTTTTTTGGAAAGGGAAGCATTGAGTTTATAATTTCCCACTGCTCCACTGAAATTATCTGGTTTTCCAGGGGGTAAATTTCTTACTTTCAACCGTATGGGATCTGAAGTCAATTGCACGTTTTCAGCGCCATAATAGCCTGAAATTAAAACATTTAATGCAAATGGATCGATTTCTATTTCACCTGATTTTTGTGGAAACAAAACATAACGAGCCAGAACTTTTTGAATGAAAGTTGTGCCGTTGATCAATACTTGTTTTTCGTCTTCATCGAGTTTTTCACTGACGAACTTGGCCATCAAATTGTTGAAATCCGGTTCTTGATAATTTCGGATTCGATTTAAAATCGAATAATCCCGTGCATACATTTTCACCGTTAAAATCACTTCTTGATTTAAAAAAGGATTTTCATCTGAAACTTCTGTTGTGATAAATGCACCTTGTAAACGTTTTCCACCTTGCGTTTTGGGTTTTAAACCTTTTTTTACCGAAATCTTTATGGGATTGGTTTTGTAGCGTTTTCCGTTGATTGTACAAGTGGCGGCGCCTATGGTAAATTCGCCTTCTCGGTCAGCAACGAGCACAACTTCTACTCCGGATTGGTTAAAGGCATTTCCATTGATGAACTGGAAACTGTTGATTTGTGACTCACCCAAACGCGTCAATTCTCGGAAGTCGGGAAGTTTGGGTTGTTTATCGAAAGAAAGATTTTCTTGTCCGTAGGTCAACACAAATTGGACGACAAAGCGCTCGTTGACAGAAACTTCGGTTTTACTGGCCTGACTTTTAAATGTAATTTCCTGTCCCGATAAAAAATTCGCGGAGCAAAATAAAATCCATAAAAGAAAAATCTGTTTCAACATCACCAATCTTTTTCCGTATTTACTCTAACTTTTTGTGCTTTTTGACTGATTATTTTTTTGAGTGTTTCCTGTTCTTGTTGACGAAGCGCATCTAGGAGTCCTTCTTGTCTTTCTGTATTCATGGGTTGAGAAGAACTTTTTTCCTTCCCATCAGACCCTTTTGTGATTTGCTGGTTTTCAGGTGCTTTTCCGTCTCCATCCTCGTTTCCGTTTTCACCATCGGGTTGTTGACCGTTTTCATTTTCAGGCTTTTGGTTTTCATTGTTTTCACCTTTGTCGCCTTCGTCTTGTTTTTCAGCATTGTCTTTAGAATCTTTTTGATCTTCATTGGATCCGTCTTGATTCTCCTTTTTCTCCTGATTCTTTTCGTCTTTTTCTTCTTGCTGCTCTTCCAATTGTTTTCTGGCTAAAGCATAATTGTACCGCGTTTCATCATCATAAGGATTCAATTTTAATGCCTCTTTTAAATTGGCAACGGCTTTTTCAGGATTTTTTTCGTCCAAATAGGATTTCCCGATGTTATGGTAGGCTTTGTGTTTATCGGAATTTGTGGCATTTAAGTTTTGGATCACTCGGTCATAGTGAACCCGGGCTTCGTCCATTCTTTTCTGTTTGTAAAGCGAGTTACCGAGATTATAGTTTCCTTTGATCGAATTGCTGTCTTCACCAAGCGCAGATTTGTATTGAGCTTCTGCTTTGGTAAAATTCCCTTCCATATAATTTTGATTACCGCTGATGATATAGTCTTTCGCATCCGATTGCTGAGCAGAAAGGTTGTGAAGAATTGGCATCAAAAAAAGAAAAGTCAGTATATGTTTTATCATAGGCATCCTGTGGACAAAACTATCGTTTTTTGTTGTTAAAAAGTTTATGTTCAGTTGTTAAAGTATCTATAAAAATAAAAACCAAAGCCAAAGCGAGTAACCATTGAAAAACATGTTTTTTATCTTTGCTCATCGCCATATCCTGCACTTCTTTGTCGAGCGTCGCTAAATAACTGTGCAGTTTATTCAGGGCGTCTTGGGTTTGGTTGACCCGGATGTAAAATCCGGAAGTGGATTTGGCGAGAGATTCCATAGAACCTTCCACCAATTTGGAAATAACGGTTTCTCCGTATCTATCCATTTTAAATTCTTCAAATCCGCCAACGTTCATAGGGATTGGCCCACCATTTGGCGTTCCTATACCGATGGTGACGATGTGGATGTTGCTATCTTTTGCGGTTTGAATGGCTTTGGAAACGCTGTTTTCATTGTCTTCTCCATCAGATAAAATCACCAATAGTTTTCCGGTTGTCGGTGCGTTTTCAAACATTTCGGCGGCTTTGAGCGCAACAGAAGAAAAGTTGGTGCCTTGCTGCGAAATCAATTCAGGACTGGCGCTGCTGATGTAGGACTGAATCGCCGTATAATCATTGGTCAAAGGCGAAATCGAATACGCATCTGCCGCAAAAACAATCAATCCTACGCGATCTCCCGCCAACTTACCAACGGACTCCGAAATGATCTTTTTTGCACGGTCTAAACGGCTTGGCACAACATCTTCCGCATTCATACTATTGGACAAATCCAGCGCATAAATGATGTCGATTCCTTCTCTTTTGATTTTGATTTCTTCTTCGCCATAAAGCGGATCCATCAAGGCTAAAATTGTGAAAATCAAACCGATGAGAATGAAAAATAATTTGATTTTGCTTCGCGAATTTGCAACAGATGGAAATAATTTCGGAATCAAATCAGCGTCAGCAAATTTTTCTCTGGTTTTTTTTCGCCAATTTTGAACATAAATCGCCAGTCCAATAAAAATTGGAACCAATAAAAACCAAATGCTATTTTCCGGTAAAGCCCAACTCATTAGGTCAATTCTTTAAAAAGGGTTTTACGTAAAATGAATTCTGCAGCCAAAAAAACCAATGCCCAAGTCAAAAATTTCATGAACAATTCGGTGTAATTGTAATATTTGATTTCGTTGATTTCGGTTTTTTCCATTTGATCGATTTGGCTGTAAATCTCTTGCAAAGATTCATTGTCCGTAGCGCGGAAATATTGTCCTCCGGTTTGTCCTGCGATGTATTTGAGCAATGGTTCATCTATATCAACAGGTTGCATGGTAAAAATGAGTTCGTCATCAAAGAGATCACGACCGGTAGGGAAAGGTGCCCGACCATTGGTTCCAACACCGATTGTGTACACTTTGATGTCTTTGTTTACCGCAATTTGCGTCGCATCCTGTGGTGAAATATACAACAAATCATTTCGGTAATCAATCGACTCCACACCATCCGTAATTAAAATGATGATTTTACTCGCCGCTTTACTATCGGTCAAATGGTTGATCGCCGTTGCCAATCCTACGCCAATTGCAGTTCCATCTTCCAATTCGCCGGTTTTTAATTTCCGGATTTCTTCGATTAAAACCTTATGATCGGTGGTCAATGGTACTTTTGCAATGGCTTCTCCCGAATAAGCCACCAAACCGATTCGGTCCGTCGGTCTGTCGATAGCAAAATTCTCAGCTACTTCCTTCAAAGCTTCCAATCGGTCCGGTTTTAAATCTCTTGCGAGCATACTGAGAGAAGTATCTACCACCATGAGGATGTCAATTCCTTTGTCCGACTTTACCGTTGAGGTCATTTCCACGATTTGGGGACGGGCAAGCGCTATGATCATCAATGCAATAGCGATCAGTCTGAAAACGAACAATAATGGTTTGAATTTAGCGAGTAGACTTTCCGAATTTTCAAATGGTTTTAAGGACGAAATTATCAACGCATCATCCGGCTTTTTTCTTTTGATTCGCAAAAAGATCAACAGCGGAATCAATAGAAGCAGCAACAGCAACCATGGATTTTGAAATTCAAAATTTCCCATCACTTCAATTTTCTATATTTTTCGTTTGGCCTCAACTCTTGGATCGTTTCGTCTTCCAGTTCCATGGGTTTGATTTTTTCTATTAAATCTTCCACCCATTTTCGATAAAATTCATGTCGATTTTCGTCAGGAACAGCTTTGGCAAATTTCACCAAATCGGATTCAAATAAAAATTCTTTCAATTGATCGATTTGATTTTTGTCCAAATGCGTCGTTTTTTGAAAATGATCTACCAAATCATCAGACAATAATTCCAACGAAGAAAAATGAAAAACCTTTCCCAAATACCGTCTTAAAACAAAGGAAAGTTCCGAATAATAAGGATTGATTTGTCCTTTGGTCAGGTATTTCTTTTTGTCTAAATTTTTCAAAGCATCTTTTGCTTCTTCATATGGTGTTTTGATGGTTTTAGTACCAATTTCTTTTCGCTTTTTGTCCCGTAAAAACAAAATCGCAACGATCAACAAAGCGAGAAAGACCAAAGCACCAACTGCAAAATACATCCAATATTTGTCCCAATAGTCGCGCCAGGTATATTCTTCTTCCATGATGGTTTTGATGGGAAATCCGGCGAGATTGGCAGAGTCGATTTTGACTTCATCTACCATGATTTGGAAAGAATGCGATAGCAAAGTGTCTTCGTCTACAACAACCGGTAAAGATCGAATGAGAAAGTTACCCGGATCAAAACTCGTTAGCGTCAGATGTTGCACCAAATTTTTCTTTTCTCCTTCAAAAATCGTGTCGATTCTTTGGTTTAGAATTTCGATGTGAAAACTCAGCGTATCTTTTAATTCCGGAAGTTTGATTTCAGATTTATCGTGAATGGGAACGGTTAAAGTGTATTGAATCGGTTCGCCTATTTTGATATGAGCCGTGTCGATTCGGGTGTCGATTTGACCGAAGGAGAAATTAGACATAAGACATAAAACAAAAGATAAGAAAAAAAACTTCCATCTTCCATCTTCTATCTTCCAACCTATAAGATCCATCCATTTCCTCATTTCACCGCATGTTTTTTAAAATAATTCAATAAAGGTTTGATGAAATCTTCATCTGCTCGGATGCTCATGTTTCCGGCACCTGCGGCATTGAATTCTTGGGTAAATTCATACGCCATTTGCGCATAATAATCTTTGTATTTTTTGCGAATTTGATAGGATGAAGTATTGATAAACTTTCTTTCACCGGTCTCGGCGTCTACCATCCTCACCATGCCCAAATCAGGAATTTCGGTTTCTTTTTCATCATAAATTCTGATTCCTGTTACATCGTGTTTTTTGGCTGCGATTTTTAGATTTTTTAAATAATTGCTTTCGTCCATAAAATCGGAAAGGATAAAAACATTGGCCTTTCTTTTAAAAGCATCCATCAAAAATCGTAGGGCATCGGAAAGATTATTTTTCGAATTTTTAGGTTCATAATTGACCAATTCCCGGATGATTCGCAAGACGTGTTTTTTTCCTTTTTTGGGCGGAATGAACAATTCGATTTCTTCTGAAAATAAAACTAAACCGACTTTATCATTGTATGTAATCGCCGAAATGGCAAGCGTAGCACAGATTTCCGCAATCGTATCGGATTTAAATTGTTTCTTGGTTCCGAAATTTTCCGATGCACTTACATCCACCATCAAAACCATCGTCAATTCCCGTTCTTCTTCAAAAATCTTTACATAAGGTTCGTTGAAATGTGCGGTTTTGTTCCAATCGATATTTCGGACATCATCGCCGTATTGATACGGACGAATTTCAGAAAAAATCATCCCACGACCTTTGAACGAGCTATGGTATTCGCCCATAAAAAGATTATTGGCTTTTCGGCGGCTTTTCAGCTCAATCCGTTTGACTTTTTTGATGATTTCTTTGGTGTCCAAAATTTAGTTTAAAGTTTAAGGTTCAAAGTTTAAAAGTTTTTAAAATATAACTTCGACCTTCTAGTTTTTTATTAAGGAATCGGAATAGCATTGAGGATTTCGTCGATGATAAAATCAGCATTGATATTTTCAGCTTCGGCTTCGTAACTCAAACCAATTCTGTGACGCAAAACGTCTTTGCTCATTGCGCGAACATCTTCCGGAATCACATAAGCACGTCTTCTCAAAAACGCAAAAACACGTGCGGATAAAGCCAAATTAATTGAACCGCGCGGAGAAGCACCGAATGAAATCAGCGGAGATAATCTTGACAAACCAAAATCAGACGGTTTTCTCGTAGCGGAAATGATATCGAGAATATAACGTTCGATTTTCTCGTCCATATAAACTTTTTTCACCATTTCTCTGGCGCGAAGAATTTCTTGTAAATCAATTACTTTTTCAACCTTAGGAAATGATTCGTCAATGCTGTTTCGTAAAACCAATCTTTCTGCCTCACGATTCGGATAAGTAATTACAGTTTTCAACATAAATCGGTCGACTTGTGCTTCCGGTAAAGGATAAGTTCCTTCCTGTTCTACCGGATTTTGTGTCGCCAAAACCAAAAACGGATTTTCCAATTTATAAGTTTCATCGCCGATTGTAACTTGTTTTTCCTGCATCGCTTCTAACAAAGCAGATTGAACTTTTGCCGGCGATCGGTTGATTTCGTCCGCTAGAACGAAATTGGTGAAAATCGGTCCTTTTTTGATTTTGAAATCGTTTTCTTTGATGTTGTAAATCAAGGTTCCGACGACATCGGCGGGAAGCAAATCCGGTGTAAACTGAATTCTCGAAAAACTTCCGTTTACCGCTTCTGATAAGGTTTTAATTGCCAAAGTCTTCGCCAAACCGGGAACGCCTTCTAATAAAACATGACCGTTTGCCAAAAGCCCGATTAACAGACTTTCGACCATTTTTTCTTGGCCAATTACTTTTTTGTTGATTTCGTTTGAAAGCCGATAAATCACCTGACTTTCTCTTTCTATTTCTTCACTGACTTGCTTGATGTCAATTGAGGTCAGATCGTTCTGCATCTTGTTAAATTTAAGCACGCTAAGTTGCACATTTTGTCGATTGGTTTGCGCTAATTTATTGGTAGAATTATGTTAAATTTTGTTAAGGCAAATCAGACCTAAAACTTTAAAAAAACCCGAAGAAGTCCTTCGGGTTTTGAATTGAATATTTTTCAATTTAATTCATAATCGCTTTTAGTTTTTGTTCCAATTGTGCTTTTGGAACCACACCTACAACTTTGTCCACGACTTGTCCGTCTTTAAAAAATAAAATGGTAGGGATGTTACGGATGCCATATTCTGCTGCGATTTGTTGATTATTATCTACATCAACTTTTGCAACTACAGCTTGACCGTCAAATTCTTTTGCCAATTCTTCAACTGTTGGAGCGACCATACGACATGGACCACACCAAGTTGCCCAAAAGTCAACCATTGCCGGCTTTCCGGCTTCCAATACGTCTTTTGCAAACGATGTATCTGTTACTTCAAGTGCCATTTTCAGTTATTTATTTAGATTAAACATTCAAAAGTAAATTAAATTTATTTAACCGAATCGTTAAATTCATAGGAATTATCAATCCATCTATAAATTTCAAAATCAATTCAATTGAAAAACCAAATTGGGCAATTCCCTTAATTCGGTCAACAATTCTTTGCTGATTTCTACCTTGGTTTTGGTCGCCGGAAGTTTGAGTTGGGTTTTGTTTTCCAAATCATTCATCACAAACAAAACCGACTTTTCTCCTTTGTGTTTCTCAAATATTTTGACCAATTCCTCATAAATTTCCTTGGTCAAATCAGCCACATTGACCGTAATGACGACTTTTTTTGCAATTCCTTCCAGTATTTCACTCAGCAACTGCATTTTATTGATGTTGACATAAATTCTTCTTCCGGTAACCTTCCCGTCCTTATCTTTAAAAACCCGTTCCGTCACAGAAATTTTAGCACCCAACATCATATTGGGCTGTAAAAAATGTTTGAATTTTAAATAATCTTCCCCAAACAACATGAATTCATAACTATCATCAAAATCTTCCAACGTAAAAACACCAAATTCTCTTCCGTCCTTATTGGATGTTTTATGTTGGGCATCGGTGATGATTCCGGCGACAGAAAGTTCACGGCCGATGAGTTTTTCCTGGTTTTCTTTGAGTTGTTTGAGCGAAGTATTTTGGTAAAAATTGAATTCGTCCAAATAATCATTCAAAGGATGAGACGAAATATAAATCCCTACGACTTCTTTTTCCCGATTCAACTTTTGGATCGAATTCCAAGGCTGACACGTCGGTAAATGCGGCTTTATGATTTCAATTTCTTCTGCCAAATCTCCAAATAATGAAGCTTGAGCACTGTTTTTTGAATCTTGAAAAGAAGCGCCATATCGTATCAATTTCTCTAAATTACTCGAACCGTCTTCGTCATAAAAAAACTGCGCTCGGTGTATTTCGAACTCATCAAAAGCGCCTGCCAAAGCTAGATTTTCGATCGTTTTTTTATTGGCCTGACGCAGATCCACCCTTTGTACAAAGTCAAAAATCGTTGCAAATTTCCCATTTTCCTCACGTTCTCCTAAAATGGACTCTACCGCAGCACCTCCAACACCTTTTATAGCTCCCATCCCAAACCGAATCGCGCCTTCATCGTTTACCGAGAATGCAAAAGAACTTTCGTTGACATCGGGTCCTAAAACCGGAATTCCCAGCGATTTACATTCTTCCATAAAAAAGGTGACCGATTTGATGTTGCTCATGTTGTTACTCAAAACCGCCGCCATAAATTCAGCCGGATAATGCGCTTTTAAATAACCGGTATGGTAGCCGATCAGCGCATAACAAGTCGAATGCGATTTGTTAAAAGCATATTCGGCAAAGGCTTCCCAGTCGTTCCAAACTTTTTCCAAAACCTTTTTCGGATGGTTATTGGCCTCTCCACCTTCGAGAAATTTGGGTTTCATTTTATCCAAAACATCGCGCTGCTTTTTACCCATCGCTTTTCTTAGAACGTCGGCTTCACCTTTGGTAAAATTGGCCAGTTTTTGAGACAACAACATCACTTGCTCCTGATATACCGTAATTCCATAAGTTTCAGCAAGATGCTCCTCCATTTCCGGTAGATCATAGACGATTTCTTCGATTCCGTGTTTACGGTTGATGAAATTGGGGATATACTGAAGCGGCCCCGGTCGGTACAGAGCATTCATCGCAATTAAATCATCAAATTTATCGGGCTTCAAAGCTTTCATGTGCTTTTGCATCCCGGGAGATTCATATTGGAAAATGGCTATTGTTTCGGCACGTTGGAAAAGTTCGTAGGTTTTTTTATCGTCCAGTGGAATTTCGTCCGGATTGATTTTCACGCCATGGTTTTTTTCAATCAAATCGATGGCATCGTTGATGATGGTCAAAGTTCGAAGTCCTAAAAAGTCCATTTTCAACAATCCGGCAGATTCTACTACGGAATTATCAAATTGGGTAACCAAAAGTTCAGCATCTTTGGCAACAGCCACAGGAACGAGTTCCCTGATGTCTTTCGGGGTGATGATGACACCACAAGCATGAATTCCGGTATTACGAAGCGAACCTTCGATAACCGTTGCTTGTTGAAGTGTTTTGGCTTCCAGCGTATCTTGTTCTCTGATTTTTTTCAATTCCATGGAATCGTTAAATTCATCACTTCCAAAAGCAGATTTCAATGCTTTTTCATCCATGTTGAACAATTTGTTCAATTTCAAATGGGTCTTTTTTGCAATCCTATCCGTATCGGGAAGCGGTAAATCCAAAACCCGTCCGGTATCGCGGATCGCCGATTTTCCGGCCATCGTTCCATAAGTAATGATTTGGGCTACCTGACTTTTTCCGTATTTGTCCACCACCCATTGTATAATTTTATCGCGTCCACGGTCATCGAAATCGATATCGATATCGGGAAGTGAAACCCTGTCCGGATTTAAGAAACGCTCAAAAAGGAGATTGTACGCAATCGGATCTACGTTGGTGATTCCGATGCAATAGGCTACCGCAGAACCAGCAGCAGAACCCCGTCCGGGCCCAACTGAAACGCCCATTTTTCTAGCTTGTGAAGTAAAATCCTGCACGATTAAAAAATAGCCCGGATAGCCTGTTCTTTCTATGGTATCCAACTCAAAGTCCAGTCGTTCCTTGATGTCTGGAGTAATTTCTCTATATCGTTTTTCTGCACCGACGTAGGTGATATGTCTCAGATAGGCCATTTCGCCGCGAGTCCCGTTGTCAGCCTCGTCTGCTGCATCTTTAAACTCTTCAGGAATCGCAAATTTGGGCAATAAAACATCGCTCGCCAATTCATAAGGTTCGATTTTGTCCAATAATTCAGATAAATTATCGATCGATTCCGGAATATCGTGAAAAAGAGAGCGCATTTGATCTTGGGATTTGAAATAGAATTCATCATTTGGAAAACCAAATCGGGTTCCTCTTCCACGCCCTATCGGTGTGTTTTTCTTTTCACCATCACGTACACAGAGCAAGATGTCATGCGCTTCTGCATCTGCTTGACCGATATAAAATGTGTTGTTTTGGGCCAGAACTTTGACGTTGTATTTTTCTGCAAATTTGATTAAAACCTGATTGACATGTTCTTCTTCCGGCAATCCGTGGCGAATGATTTCGACATAAAAATCCTCCCCAAATAAATTATGCCAATACACAAAAGCTTCTTCCGCTTGGTTTTCACCAACATTTAGAATCAAATTGGGAACCTCTCCGGTCAAACTTCCGGTGGTGGCGATGAGGTTTTCTTTATATTCTTCAATTACATTTTTTCCAACGCGCGGAAATCCGGCGTAATAACCATCGATAAACCCTGTAGAAGAAATTTTGGAAAGGTTTTTAAAACCTGCTTTGTTTTTTGCAATCAATAATTGCGTAAATCTTCGATCGGGATTGTCTTTTGTAAATTTATTTTGGGTATAATTTTCCGAAACATATACTTCACAACCGATGATGGGTTTGATCGGATTTTCTAAACTGGAATTGGCCCGTTTAACGGCACTCACAAATTTAAATGCACCCATCAAATTTCCCATATCGGTTATGCCGACTGCCGGCATTTTTTCTTCAATCGCTTTCTGAACCAAAGCATCAACAGATGTGGTTGCGGTCAGAATAGAAAAAGAAGTATGGTTATGAAAATGAAAGAACGGCGCATCTGTAGTCGATTTTGCTGTTTTATTTAACGCTAAATTTTGACCATCATTTGTGTTTTGGTGGCTTTTGACTTGGTCTTCTATAACGATGTCAAAAGGCTGAAAAGGTCCGGAGTTAATTTCTTTAAATGCTTCGAATTCTTCTTCTGATAAAAGAACTTGTTCTTTTTTAAAAACACCAATTCGAAGCAATTCCATGAATGACCTTGCTGTCGCATTTACGTCAGCTGCGGCATTATGCGCTTCGTCAAATTTTTCTTTGAAAAGCACTTCGTGTAATTCTTCTAATTTGGGAGATTTAAATCTGCCGCCTCGGCCTCCGGGAAGTGCACAAAATTCTGTTGATAATTCCATTGTATCGACAATCGGCAAATCAATTTCATGGTAATCCAATTCAGACCGCACAAACTCTGCACCGACGATTCCTTGGTCAAAACTTAAGTTGTGACCACCCAGCACTTCTGATTGTTGCAATGCTTTTCGGAATTCATCTAAAACCGTTTGAAGGGGAATCCCTTCTTTGATCGCTTTTTCGGTTGTGATACCATGGATTTGCGCTGCATTAAAAGGAATATCGTATCCGTCCGGTCGAACGATATAGTTTTTATTCTCAATTAATTTTCCGGTTTTATCGTGCAATTGCCAAGCGATTTGAACCATGCGCGGCCAGTTGTCCGTATCGGTTACAGGAGCATTAAAATCTTTTGGTAAACCGGTGGTTTCGGTATCGTAAATTAGAAACATGTACAGCTAAAAAAGTTGAAATTGAATGTATAAAGTTAGGAAAAATGAAGGAATTGAGTGTGCTTAAGTTTTGAACAAAATTGAAAAATGAAATGGAAGGTTCCTAAGTAATTGAGACTTCTGTTTTTAGAAATTATTTATATTTACCGCCAAAATTAGTCTTATCAAAAATAAATACGTCATCATAACCGGAGCGGCTTCTGGCTTGGGAAAAGAATTTGCAAAAATATATGCAAAGGATGGTTATGCTTTAATTTTGGCCGACATCAATTCGGAAATGCTCGATGCTACCGCAAATGAGATCCGATCTAATTATGCTGTAGATGTAAAAGTGCTGGTAAGGGACGTTTCTCAGGTTTCTTTTGCTCAAGAAGTTTATGATTTTACGGTTGAAAATGATTTGACTGTTTTTGGATTGGTGAACAATGCGGGTTTTGGTGTATTTGGAAATTTTTCAGAAACCAATTTGAATTCGGAATTGACCATGGCGGGATTACATGTAACGACACCGATGGCGTTGACAAAATTATTCCTAAAAGGCATGTTGGAAAGAAATGAAGGGGAAATTCTGAATATTTCCTCTTTGGCCGGATTTCAACCGGGTCCTTTGATGTCGATTTATTATTCGACCAAAGCATTTTTAATTTCGTTTACAGAAGCCATTGCTCGGGAAAATAAAGGTTCAAATGTTAGGATAAGTGTGCTTTGTCCCGGCGTTGTCAATACCAATTTCCGAAAGAATGTGGCGGCAGATAAGGAAGCGAAAATCAATTCGATGAACAGCGAACCGGGAGAAGTTGCGGCCTATGGAATTCGCGCAATGCGTAAGGGAAAAGTGGTTTGTTTGCCATCTTTGAGTTGTCAATTTTTATCGATTTTACCAAGACTCATTCCCAGAAATACTGCAAGAAATTTGATTTATAAAATTCAATTGAAAAATAGGGGATAGGAAGAGAAATAAAATCAATTAATCTGCACCCAAATCAAAACTCTCTTTTAAACGCACTAATTCTGAACGAATTGACTCCATTCTGGCAATTAGCTCAACGTCTTCTTTGATCGATTGATTTTCTTCCAGAGCCGTTTTTGCACCATCAAGTGTATAACCGCGTTCTTTTACTAAATGGTAAATTAACTTCAGGTTTTTGATGTCTTGTTGGGTAAAATAACGATTGCCTTTTTTATTCTTTTTGGGAGAAATCACTTCAAACTCTTTTTCCCAAAAACGAATCAGAGAAGCGTTTACACCAAAAGCTTTGGAAACTTCCCCAATGCTGTAATAGATTTTATCTGGTAATTCGACGTGCATTTAGTCCAAAGATACAGACATTTGCTGAGACTTATCGAGCAAAACGTTAAATTCATCCGGACTTACATCTTGATAAAAATAAGAAACCGGATCGATCGGTTGACCATCTTTATGAATTTCATAGTGCAAATGTGGCCCTGTAGAAAGCCCTGTGTTTCCCACATAGCCGATGATATCACCTCTTTTTACGTTTTGACCGGATCTCGTTTTAATTTTGCTCATGTGCGCATAAAGCGTTTCATAGCCATAACCGTGTTTGATTTTCACGACATTTCCATAGCCACCCTCTCTTCCTGCTAAGGTAACTTTTCCGTCTCCTGTTGCATAAATTGGTGTTCCTATATGGGCGGCAAAATCTGTTCCGGCGTGCATTTTGCTGATTTTTAAAATCGGATGCATGCGCATTCCATATCCTGAAGCCAGACGCGTCAGGTCTTTATTGGCAACCGGTTGAATCGCCGGCAAATGACGCAACATTTTGTCTTTTTCTTTTGCGCTGATGACGATTTCATCCAGAGATTTGGACTGTATCACCATCTGTTTATTGAGTATATCAATGTTCTTTGCTACATCAGAAACCAAATCGCCATATTTCCAATCCGTGAATTTCGAATAACGATTCACACCACCAAATCCTGCTTTTCTGACATCTTCAGATATAGGATCCAATTCGAAATAACTGCGGTAAATATTATTGTCTCGGTTCTCGATTTGACCCAAAACTTCTTGTGATTGTTTGACTTTTTTATTTAACAATTCATACTGAATTTTCATTTCTTTCAATTCTGCTGCCAGTGAATTCTCTTCTGGCGAATTGACTTTATTGCTGAAAATGAAACCGGAAATGATGCCAAAAAAAGCAGTCACGATTAGAAATGCCGCTAGATTACGAAAATTTCTAATTCTTTGGTTTTTAATAGGTTTGAAGGATGTGGTTTTTGCGTTGTACTTGAATTTTTTAATCCCCATTCTTTGTTGTGTGTTTTGTTCCTCTTGTGTCCGACAAAATAACGGGAAAAAACAACAGATTGTTGTTAAGGAAATTGTAAATATTACTTAATGAAATGAATGTCAAATAGATGCGTTTTTTAATTTTTAAAATCCTCTATTTCGTTCTTTAAGTTGAGAATCTCAGGTCTCATAGATCGGAATTTTGGATTTATTTATTTTCTGGATAAGAACAGGGTTTTTTAATGATTTTTCTGTAACCAAATAATTTCTCGACCGAAGAGTTGTTGTAGTTCAGACATAAAATCAAAATAATTATCCGCATAATTCATTAAATCTAATTCAGAAGAAAAATTGACCAAAAAATCAAAATCACTTTCTTTTTTGAATTTATTTCTTGCCGCCGAGCCGAACAAAAAAAGATTGTCTACATGATATGTTTTACACAAATCACGCAACGGAATCAAATTCTTCTCTATCATGGAAATCATAAAACAACTATAAAAAACTTTACAATAAGGAATATACAAACAATTGGATCAGAATTTCTCAACATCTGTTTCAATAACTCAATCAAATTCACGAATTTTGCAACTCAATTTTTAGAAAATGACATCCAAACAGATACGCCAACAGTTTTTAGATTTTTTTGAATCCAAACAACATTTGATTGTACCATCAGCACCCATTGTTTTAAAAGACGATCCGACTTTGATGTTTAACAATTCAGGAATGGCACAATTCAAAGATTTTTTCCTCGGCTATAAAAAACCGACTTCTTTGCGAATTGCCGATACCCAAAAATGTTTGCGCGTTTCCGGAAAACACAACGATCTCGATGATGTGGGAAAAGACACCTATCACCACACCATGTTTGAAATGTTGGGAAATTGGTCGTTTGGAGATTATTTTAAAAAAGAAGCCATCGAATGGGCTTGGGAATTGTTGACAGAAGTCTATAAAATCCCAAAGGAAAATCTTTACGTAACCGTTTTTGAAGGAGATGAAAAGGATGGGACGGCTCAGGATGATGAGGCTTTGGAATTATGGAAAAAACACATTGCGGAAGAACGCATTTTATTTGGAAATAAAAAAGACAATTTCTGGGAAATGGGCGAAACAGGTCCTTGTGGTCCTTGTTCCGAAATTCATGTAGACATCCGTTCAGCAGAGGAAAAAGCACTCGTTCCCGGACGTGATTTGGTGAACCAAGACCATCCACAAGTGATCGAAGTTTGGAACCTGGTTTTTATGGAATATTTGCGCAAAGCAGATGGTTCGCTGGAAATTTTGCCCGCAAAAAGCATCGATACCGGAATGGGGTTTGAGCGTTTGGCGATGGTTTTACAAGGAAAAACTTCGAATTATGATACCGACGTTTTCCAACCATTGATTCAGGAATTGGAAAAAATTTCAGGTAAAAAATACGGTGAACATTTCACAACAGATGTAGCTTTTCGCGTTGTGGTAGATCATTTGAGAGCAGTTTCTTTTGTGATCGCTGACGGTCAATTGCCGTCCAATACCGGCGCCGGATACGTCATCCGTCGAATTTTACGGAGAGCGATCAGCTATGGTTATCGTTTCTTAGACCTAAACGAACCATTCATTTATAAATTATTGCCGATTTTTCAAAACCAAATGGGCGAAGTTTTCCCGGAATTGGGGAAACAAATTCAATTGGTGACAGAAGTCATCAAAGAAGAAGAAACGAGTTTTTTGAGAACCATCGACCAAGGATTAATCCGTTTGGACAATTTCATTCAAAACAATTCGAATTTAAAAGAAATCCCAGGTGAAGTCGTTTTTGAATTGTACGACACTTATGGTTTTCCGGCTGATTTATCGAGAATCATTGCGGAAGAAAAAAGTTTGACCATTGACGAGAAAGGATTTGAATCGGAAATGGAAAAACAAAAACAACGCTCCAAATCGGCGACTTCTTTTTCGGCTTCTGACTGGACAGAATTGATCGAAGACAAAGTAGAGGAATTCATCGGATACGATTATTTGGAAGCTGATGTAAAAATCACGCGCTACCGAAAAGTGGAAAATAAAACCGGAACTTTTTATCAATTGGTGTTTCAAGCCACGCCTTTTTATGCGGAAAGTGGAGGACAAGTTGGGGATACGGGTTATATCGAATCGATTGTAAATGGTGAAAAAATTGAAATTCTCAACACCAAAAAGGAAAACAACCTGATCGTTCATTTCACGGAAAAACTACCGAAACATTTGGACATGCCTTTCAAAGCCGTTGTGGATAAGGAACGCAGAAATCATATCATGCGAAATCACTCGGCGACGCATTTGTTGCATGAAGCTTTGCGTGAGGTATTGGGGACGCATGTGGAGCAAAAAGGTTCTTATGTGGGGCCGGACTATCTGCGTTTTGATTTTTCTCATTTCAATAAAATGACGGAAGAGGAATTGACAGAAGTTTCCAAACAAGTCAACCAAAAGATTTTTGACCGAATTCCACTCGAAGAAAAACGATCTGTTCCTTTCAAAAAAGCGTTGGAAGAAGGTGCGATGGCACTTTTTGGAGAGAAATATGGCGATGTTGTGCGGATGGTGAAATTTGGAGATTCCATCGAATTATGTGGTGGAACGCATGTTGAAAATACGGCCGATATTATTTTGTTCAAATTGAAAAATGAAAGTTCAAGTGCGGCAGGAATTCGTAGAATTGAAGCTACGACCGGAATTGCCGCGATCGACGAATTGAAAGAAATTTATTCCAAATACAACGAAATTCTGCATACGCTGAAAAATCCGGTAGAACCGGTAGAAGCGGTTCAAAAACTTTTGGACGAAAACAAAGAATTGAAATCCCAATTGGAAAAATTTGCTGCGCAACAAGCAGGTCAGGAAAAGGAAAATTGGAAAAAATCTTTTGAAAATAAAAACGGAATCAATTTCCTTGCAGTAAAAACGAGTTTGAGTCCGGAAAACATCAAACAAATCGCATTTCCATTGCGTAAAGAGTTGGAAAATGTATTGTTAATTGTGGCTTCTGACCACGACGGAAAACCATCGATTACGGTAGCGATTTCCGATAATTTAGTGGCGGAAAAAGGATTGAACGCCGGACAAATCGTACGTGATTTAGGAAAAGAAATCCAAGGTGGCGGAGGCGGACAGCCTTTCTTTGCAACGGCAGGAGGGAAGGATGTTTCAGGATTGGAAAGAGCGTTGGAGAAAGCGAAAAATTTAATTTAATAATGAGTTAATTTGATTCCGAAGCTTCGGAATGAAAATGATAAAAAAAAATCCGGATTTTGGCGATCCGGATTTTTTTTATGTTTGTCTTTACGACTGTAATGTTTCTTGCTCTTGTGCACTTTTGGCGTAGTTTGCTGCCAAATTTCCTGCATACTGACCGTGATGGTTTCTAGTTTTTTTGGTTTCATAACGAATGTGTTTATACAATTTCAATTTTTAATGGATAGAAATATTTAAACTTTTACCCAATCCAATTTCAATCAATTTATAATAAGTCGAGATTTGAATATCGCTCAATCCTCTTTCGATTCGTGAAATATAACTTTTCTTCGTTCCAGTTTTTTCGGCCAATTCTTCTTGCGTTAAATTTGCCTCTTTTCGTGCCTCTTTCAACATAATGCCCAATCGAAATGCAAGAGAATCTGCGTCAAATTTATCACGGTTTGGAGTTCCCTTTTCTCCATATTTATCAATCAAAAGATCTTCAAAATTTGTTATACTGTTCATTTTAGACATTTTTATTATTTAAATATTCTTTTTTTAATTTTTCAGCGAGGTTAATTTCCTTTTTAGGTGTTTTTTGTGTTTTTTTGAGAAAACAATTCATTAAAACCACCAAATTTCCATCATCCAAAAAACACAAAATTCTTATGCTTTTGAAGCTAGTGATGACTCGAACTTCATAAATTCCATCTGTATTTTCAAGTCGCTTAAAAAACCTCTTTGGCACATGGTTTTCAAATCGAACCATATCCAAAACGTATTCAATTTTTTCTTGAACCGTTAATTCTTGGTCTTTATGAAACTTTAGAAAATGATCTTCATATAAAACAATCGTTCTAATCACACCACAAAGTTAACTAATTAGTTTATTTGTTGCGATGGTTCTTACGAAAATTTTGTTTTAGCAAAAAGAATAGCAATAACTTTAATTAAGTTAAAGCGTTCTAAATCAACCCACCGCTTTCACAAAACCAATTGATTTTCTTTGTGCGGTATGATTCCCGTTTTTTTCTTCCTGATTGTAAATATCGGTCAGGTTCATCGGTTTGGAAATATGGGTTTTAAAGCCCAATTTCTCAGAAAGATTTTGCGCTTTTTCCGCTTCCAATTCTTTGAATTCATATTTGGCAATCAATCTTCCTTTGCGCAAAAGTGCAGAATCGACTTTGGAAATATCAGTGTTAAACGAACAGATGATTTGGATGTTCAAACAATCGGACAACAATCCGTCCGATAAATTCAACAAAGTGGAAACTGGTGAATTTCCGTTTTCTTCGCGATCCATGATAATATTTTCGGCATCTTCAATCACAAAAATCGAATCGGGATTGTTGATAAGCAATTTCATCAAGCCCGGATTGGTGATTTCTGCCGCCATGTTGAGCGGTAAGAAAATCACTTTTTTCTTCAAAGAAGTAATCAAATATCGGATGTAGGACGTTTTTCCGGTTCCGGGTTTTCCGTGCAACAAAACCAAACCTTTGTCCTTTTTGGTTTGCAGTCTTTTTAAAATGGTTTGGTGGATTTCAAGAAAATCATCGTTGTAATTGTCTTGAATCGCCAGTTTGGGTTTTTGAATTTCAAATTCTTGCAAATCAATCCCGTAAGGTTCTTTTGTGATCAGATGAATTTCCGGTTTCTGTCTTTTTCTACTTCGAAATTTCAACAAGGATTTTCTGATTTTTTCAACGAATTCGAAATTGGTTTTCCGAAATAAGATCCGCATTTTGGATTGATTGGTATCAAAATCGACCAATAAATCTTGGTCGAGCAAGAAAAAAACATCATCAAATTCCGAAACATTATTTTTGCTTGACTCCAATTCAACTTTGCTGAAATGCATATCCTTGATTTGATTTCCATAATTTTTGATAAACCATTCAACCGCCTTTTTACAATTGATATTTTCTTCTTCCATCAAATTCGGAATTTCACCGAAATAAGCCATGAACAATTTTTGTTCGTTGAGATAACTTCGGCGTCTCTCTTCAAAAACTAATGGTTTGTCTGATAGATTATATTTTTCAGAGAATCGATTTTGGTTAAATTTTTCTGCGTTTTCTTGGATAAATTTTTCGAGTTGCATGGGTTAGCATTTTTAAGTTGAATACAAAAATAGGATTAGGAAACGTCAATTGATGTCGCGTTGTTCTTTAAACGACAAAAATATTTGGAAGGTTTTGAAATTCGTAGTTTCCGTTAAGAATAGAAGCGTTTGAAAAAGTGGTGTGTTTTGATTTTTCAATTCCGAAAGCGTTATGAATGTGTCCAAATAGATGAAATTTGGGTTTGATTTCTACTATTTTTTCCCCTAAACTTTTACATACGAAATTGATTTTTCCGTCCAAATCCAAAATCCCAAACGGCGGATTGTGCGAAATCAAAATGTCTGTGTTTTTCGGAATTCGTTTGATTTTCCGGAAATATGAACCGTCAATATCTTCTGAAACAAACATCGGCACGCCCCAGAATTTGATGTTTTCAATGGTTACGCCGCTGTGAAAAAGATAATGGCAATTTTTAGGCAGCATTTTCTGAATGTCTTTTTGTGATTTTCCTTCTAGGAAATAATCGTGGTTTCCGCCGATGAAAATTTTATGTTGGTAATCCAAACCTAAAAACCAGTTGAGAAAATCCAAAAATTCCGCTCGAGTTCCGGCAAATGAAAAATCACCGGAATGGACGATGATATCAGCTTCCGGTAAGTTTTCTAAACTTCTGTGTTGGTTGTGGGAGTCGGAGAGGTGGAGGAGGTGCATTAGTTTTTCAGTAAATATTAAAGGGTTATGCTTTTTACTAATTTTATATAATCCTTAATTTCATTTGTATGAGGATAGGACAATTTTGATGATGCAGGATGCGGAATTACTTTAAATGGAATTTTTCTCTGATAATCTAAATAGTGAATTTTAGTTTCATCTCGGTTGATTTGTTTATGGTTTTCTTTTGGAAAATTATTCCAAAGTCTATCTCCCCAGAAGATTATCAAATCTGGTTTTAAACTTTCTAAAGTTTCTTTAAAAGCCTCTAAACTTTTTATAAAATCTTCATTACTTGGAAATAATCGTGTTTTTGCTGTGGGATATTTTACGTAATTGTAAAATGCAATAGAATTCCAGAAGGCGAAATTGCTTTTAGAATTAAATCTAACTCCACTAAAAATATTTGCAAAACGAGTAAAAGTTCTCATCCAGTTGCAATGGTGCTTGCCTGTTTCCACATATTTTAAATATTGAATTACAACATCTTGCGTTAGACTTTTAGGCAAATTAGTAAAATCGCTATCATAATAATGACTCTCACCTTATATGAAGATTTTAAAATCACTTTGTTAATAATTCTTTCCTATAAACGGCTCGAAGGTTAATTTATACATAATTACTTTTTTTTCAAATCTAATTATTTAATTTCCTGAAAAATTACAGCTTTCCGTAATCCAATTTCCGCCAACACTCCACCAACTTCAACACAAAACCCTTTTCTACATTTCCATACAAGATGAAAATAGATTCCTGTTGAAAATTAAAATGAATCAATACGTTTTTTACCCAATAAAACAATTGCTCATTTTTCAAATCATGATCCGAAAAATCCAATTCCAAAAAGGAATGCTCCCCTTCAATTGAAAATTCGTATTTCTGTAAGAAATGTTCGTGAATGCTTTTCACATCAGCATTTGTGATGTCCAGAAAGTTTGGGACAAATTCCGTTTTGTTGAGATAAAGTTCGTAAACATCTAATTTAGGGCGATCGGTATTTCGAAATATTTTGGAAAATTTTGATTTCCAGTCTTGAGAATTTTTTGTTTGTTCCATTTCAAATGATTTAATCAAATATAATATGACACTCCGCCAATCCCTGTCGCTGAAAAAATAATTTCATAAAAATTAAAACTTATTCCTAAAAGAAATACCTACCACACAAGAAAAAAACTTCAATTCCGTTATCTACATAATTCTTATTTTTGCCCGATGACCAAATCGTATACGATTCTGCTATTTTTGTTTTCTGTTTTTTTGACAGCGCAAGACGGTACCCGCGTATATGAATTTGTCAACATCACGACTTCGCCTCGCCAAGCTGCGCTCGGTGGAAATGCACAATCGGCCTGGGACGCAGATCCCAATATGTCGTATTGGAATCCGGCTTTGATGAATGAACAATCCCATGGTCAGATGGCGATTAATTATGTCAATTATTTGGCCGATGTGAATTTCGGGACGGCTTCTTTTGTGTATCAATACGACGACGATGAATTTTTCTCCATCCATGGCCAATACGTCGATTATGGTGATTTCCGAGGCTATGATGAAAACGACAATGCTACCGGAGATTTCAGTGCAAAAGATGCCGCAATCGTTGTCGGTTATGCCCGAAATCTAAGCGATTTTTTTACAGTCGGCGTCAATGCTAAATACATCAATTCGAGAATTGAATCTTATTCCTCACACGCCATTGCGGCCGACTTGGGATTGGTTTTTCACGATGTGGATTATGAAACCAATGTCGCGCTTTCTGTAAGAAACATCGGGACGCAACTCCAAACTTATGCCGGAACTAAAGAAAAAATGCCGTTGCAGGTCAATTTGGGGATTTCGCATCGACTAGAATATGTGCCGTTGGAATTGAGTTTGACGCTTCATGATTTGCAGAAATTTGACATTTCCATGCCATACAATGAAAACGGACAGGAAGTTGGATTTGGTAGAAAAGTGATTGATCATATTTCGATTGGTGGTGAATTGTTTCCGGGAAGAGGATTCAACATCCGACTGGGTTATAATTTCAAACGCGGAAATGAATTGGCTCTGGAAGATAAAAGGACTTTTGCGGGATTGACGTATGGATTTGGAATCCGTGTGCATGCTTTCCGATTTGAATTTGCTCACGCCAATTATTACAAAGGTTCAAACTCCAATCATTTTGGGATGATCATCAATTTGGATCGATTGATCCAAGGAAGCAATTATTGGCGAAGCAATCCTTATTATTAAGTCTCCCCCAGTCCCGCCAAATGAGGGGAGTAAAAATACATTTTAGTTTTTAGTATTTACTTTCTACTTTTGTTAAATGCGCGACCTCATCATAGCTATCGACGGATTTTCATCCACCGGAAAAAGTACACTTGCCAAATTATTGGCCAAAGAATTGGGATATATCCACATAGACAGTGGTGCGATGTACAGAGCGATTTCGCTTTATGCGCTGGAAAATGGGATGATCGATGGAAATCAGGTCAACGAATTTGAATTGCTTCCGCAATTGGAATTCATGGACATTCACTTCGAACTCAATCCGGATACAGGTAAAAATGAAATCTTTTTGAATGGTGAAAATGTCGAAGAAAAAATCCGTGCGATGGAAGTTTCATCCAAAGTAAGTTTGATCGCCAAAATACCTGAAGTCCGTTCTTTTGCGGTGAATCTTCAACGGAAAATGGGCGAGAAAAAAAGAATCGTGATGGATGGTCGGGACATAGGGACGACCGTTTTTCCAAACGCCGATTTGAAAATATTTCTCAATGCTTCTGCGGAAGAGCGCGCCAAACGCCGATACGAAGAATTGTTAAAAACAGATACTCCGGCAACTTTTGAAGCAGTTTTTCAAAATATTTCTGAGCGGGATCACATCGATTCGACACGGGAAATTTCACCTTTAAAACAAGCAGAGGATGCGGTTTTGGTGGACAATGGGAAATTGACACCACAAGAAACTTTGGCAGAAGTTTTAGCAATCATCAAAGGAATTAGTTGATTTAATTGACTCATTATAAATCAATTATCTTTTAACATTAAGTAGTTGAGAAATGAATTGATACAAATAGATCAGAAAGGTATCATAAATGATTTAAGTTTTCTATTCTTAAATCAACTAGTTGATTTCTTAAAAGACATTAATAAATTGACTTATAGATAAATTATAAGTTTTTATTCATTCACATCTACCTTAAATCTTAATGTTTTGATATCGAACTCAAGATAATTTAATAATTGTCCCGGATGTGTTCCAATAATTTCTGGGTTTGTTGTCGGACTTGCCAATTTTCTTTTTGAAAATGGTTGTTCATCACGCTGAAAATCAGCACTTTTCCTGAATTCGTTTTTAAATATCCGCTGAGGCAATAATTGTTGGAAAGCGTGCCGGATTTGGCATAAACATAAGGAGTCGGTCCGCCATAACTTCCTCTTAAAGTTCCGGTTCTACCTCCGACGGCAAAGATGTTGAACAAACGTTCCTGCGGGAATTCGCCATACAATTTATCCAACACAAAAACCATGTCTTTGGGCGTAAATAAATTGTATCGGGAAAGTCCCGAACCATCTACCCAAACCGGATCATGAGAAAGCCCTTTTAAGTATTTGGATTTTATGTAATTGATGGCTTTTTCTGAATTCATAGAATTTGAAATTTGAGCGGAAACCATCAATAAGATTTGCTCTGCGAGGAAATTATCACTTTTTTCCATCATCCTTTTATAGACCAAATCGGAAGGAAGACTGAACAATATTTTAGCATTTTTGGATAATTTTTGATCGGTGAGTGACACTTCTTTTGAAACAGCATCTTCTAGCATTTGTCTGATCAATTCATCTTTGACAACAAAAGGAACTTTGGTGGAAGAACCATTTCGGGATCCGATTTTAAATTTATTTTCATAAAAATCACGACTGAACAAACTTTCTTCATATTCGACCGAATCGGCTAAAGTCAGCGGAAATGCAGAGGGACCTCCTTTGCCCTTTTTGACCGTCGCCATATTTCCATAAAGTGGAAATTCGCTTCGTTCAGGCGAATAATATTTTTCATAATCCTCCCATGACCAACCCAGTCCCAATCTTGTTCCATCAAAATTACCCCAATGCAAATAAATTTTTCCGGGTTCTTTTTTCAAAAAGTCCAAAACCGTTCTGACCGATTTAAATTCAGGATGTAAAAAAGTTGGGTCACCCAATCCTTCGATAAACAAATCTCCGTCTTTTCGCTCGTAACGTAGTGCGGGAATGGAGTCAGGGAGGACTTTCATCGCACTGTAAAGCGATAGGATTTTAACGTTGGAAGCCGGGGTGAAATATTTTTCGCCGTTATAATTTTCCAAAACCTGTTTGGAAACCGGATCGTATAAATAAAATCCGGTGAATTGGGTTTTGTAAAAATCGGATTCCAAATAATCCTTTACCCAATCAGAAGTTTGGGCGAAAACATGAACCCACCCTAAACATAAAACGAAGAGCAGTTTAAAGCGGATCATTGAGGAGATTCATTTGTAGGTTGAATGATGCGCATTTCAGTCTGCGGAAATGGTATGGAGATTCCGTTTTTATCTAGAACTGTTTTGGTTTGTTTGTACAATTTAAAATAGGCGTCCCAATAATCTTCTCTTTTTACAAAAGCTCTGACGGCCAAATTCACACTGCTGTCCGCAAATTCTAAAACCTCAACTGTAATCGGTTGATCTTTGATGATATAAGGATCATTTTCTAGCATATCCTTTAAGATTTTTTGTGTTTTTTCAACATCATCGCTATAAGAAATTCCAATTTTTATATCCAACCTTCTGGTAGGTTTTACTGAATAATTCATGATTGGATTATTTAACAAACTGGAGTTGGGTAAAATCACAACTTGTTGATTTACAGTAACGATGGTCGTGTACAAAATACTGATGGATTCTACCGTTCCACTATTTCCAAGTGCTTCAATGAAATCTCCCACTTTAAAAGGTTTGAACATGATGATCAAAAGTCCACCTGCCAAATTCGATAAACTTCCCTGAAGAGAAAGTCCGACTCCGGCAGCCAAACCGGCCATAATAGCCGCAAAAGATGTGATTTCAATGCCGACCGTATTCACTGCAGTTAATAAAACGAGAATTTTGAAAACGACATCGATTACAGGTAGAGCAAATTCTCTAATGGATGGATCTAAATTTCGTTTGATCATTCGTTTTCTGATGACTCCTTTCAGCCAACTTCCTAACCAAAACCCCGCTACAATGATAAAAATCGCAATTCCTATCTTCATTCCGTATTTGATGATTTCGTCTATGATCCAACTGTATTTCTCCACTTCTTTTTCCATTTAAAAACTGTTTTTGGCAAAAATAATTGAAAATTAATCGCTTAAGGAAAGACTTGAGAGTTTTAACCCGAATTTAAGATTTTAAGTATGCAGAATTCAAATATCTTTGCAGCGATGAAATTTGAGATCCAAGGAAAAGACCCAAACTCCAAAGCAAGAGCCGGAAAGATTTCTACCGCACATGGTGAAATCCAAACGCCTATTTTTATGCCGGTTGGGACGGTAGCAAGCGTAAAATCCGTTCACCAACGTGAATTAAAAGAAGACATTAAAGCCCAAATCATTTTGGGAAACACCTACCATCTTTATTTGCGTCCAGGAATCGGGATTTTGAACCAAGCCGGAGGTTTGCACAAATTCATGAATTGGGACAGACCGATTTTAACGGATAGTGGTGGTTTTCAGGTGTATTCGCTTTCAGATCGTAGAAAAGTTTCGGAAGAAGGAGTTCGGTTTAAATCGCACATCGACGGTTCTTACCATATGTTTTCACCCGAATATTCGATGGAAATTCAACGAAACATAGGAGCAGACATCATCATGGCATTTGATGAATTGACCGGAATTCCTGCCGAATACAAAGACGCAAAACGCGCCATGCAAGTGACACATCGTTGGTTGGAAAGGTGTAGAACTTGGTTAAATGAAAATCCGCCGTTGTATGGATATGAACAAACTTTGTATCCGATCGTTCAGGGAAATTCTTTTCATGATTTACGCAAAGAATCGGCAGAATATGTCGCCAATTTCGGAGCAGAAGGAAATGCAATAGGTGGACTGAGTGTGGGCGAGCCGGAAGAGGTGATGTATGAAATCACGGATTTGGTAACGGATATTTTACCCACGGAGAAACCGAGATATCTGATGGGTGTTGGAACCCCTTGGAATTTGCTGGAATGCATTGCGCTGGGCGTGGATCAATTTGATTGTGTGATGCCGACCCGAAATGCCCGAAACGGAATGTTGTTTACATGGAACGGCGTGATGAACATGAAAAACGCCAAATGGAAAGATGATTTTTCGCCTTTGGACGAAATGGGGAAAAGTTATGTTGATTCTGAGTATTCAAAAGCTTATGTGCGACATTTGTTTGTGGCGGAGGAATATTTGGGAAAACAAATTGCTTCGGTTCATAATCTTGCTTTTTATTTGGATTTGGTACAGACCGCAAGAAAACATATTTTAGACGGGGATTTCAGCGAATGGAAAAATCAAATTCTCCCAAAACTTAAACAAAGATTATAATTGAAAATATTTGATAAATACATCGTCAAGAATTTCGTGAGCACCTTCTTTTTTATGGTGATCATTTTGTCGACGATTGCGGTTATCATCGATTTGAGTCAAAAATTGGGAAGAATTGAAGACAATGGTTCTACGCCTATGGCTGCGCTGATCCATTTTTACCCATATTGGGCGGTTTGGTTGGTCAATACTTTTTTACCGGTTGCGGTATTTATTTCAGTGATTTATTTTACTTCTAGGCTGACCATGCAAACCGAAATCGTGGCGGCTCAAGCAGGAGGAATCAGTTTTTTTCGAATCACAAAACCCTACATTTGGGTAGCAGCTGCAATAGCCATCGTCGCACTTTTTGTCAATAATTTTGCGCTTCCCTGGGCTAACATCAAGAAAAATACCTACCAATACGAATATCTTTTAAGCAATACGAAAAAGGGCGAATATTATGAACGACAAAAGATTTCGTCCCAAATTTCTCCCAACGAATACATTTTTGCACAGAATTATGACCGTGTACAAAAGCGAGGGACGAGTTTTGTCTTTCAGGAATTTGACAAAGAAGAAAAATTGAAATACCAAATCATCGCTTCTTCTTTTAATTGGGACGAAAAAGATTCTGTTTACATATTGAGAAGTGCTTTTATCAAAAAAGTGAAATCGGATTTTCGCGATAGCTTAGGTTATCAAATCACCTTAAAACGGAAATTCAAAGCGACACCTGATGAGATTTTACCTGAAGGTTATGTGGCGGAAACGATGAATTCACTGGAGCTAAATGATTTCATCCAAAAACAAAAATTCAAAGGATCAGCCAGTGTGAATGCCTACATGAACGAATTGCACCAACGGAACAGCTCGCCATTTTCTACTTTTATTTTGACGCTTTTGGCGCTTTCACTTTCCTCTCAAAAACGACGGGGAGGAATTGGACTCAATTTGGCGTTGGGGATTATTTTGGCGTTTGTCTATATTTTCTTTAACCAGATTTCGCTTACCTATTCGACTCAAGGCTATGTTTCACCATTTGTGGCGGCTTGGGGACCCAATTTTCTTTTTGGAATCTTGACGGCTTATTTTTACATGAAAAGAGCCAGGGCTTAGAAGGATTTAATATTTTAATAATCCAGAATTTTTTATTGAATAGGGATGACGATTTAATTTTATAAATAATTTCTTAATTCCTTATTATAAAACCCAAATGAAGATTTTAGCTTCGTACCATGTTGATTTGAATCAATTTGATAAAGTCTATTCAAAATACCAAAAAGCCGTTTATCGAAACATCAAAAAGTTGGTACATGATGAAGAATTGGCATTGGATATTTTGCAAGAAGTATTTTTGACGCTTTGGGAAAACAAGGATAAATTGTCAAACGAGGACAGTGTCGGTGGTTGGCTTTTTGTGGTGAGTTATAATAAATCCATCAGCCATTTGCGTGGAAAGATAAAATCTACTTTGGTTTCTTCAGAAAAAGTAGAAAGTCTTCTTGAAAACATTACGGAAGAAATAAATGAAATGGACGAGGAAGCGGAGCTATTGAAAATGAAAATTTTGGAAGAAGCGATCAGTGTTTTACCGGCCAGAAAAAAAGAAGTTTTTCAGTTGTATCGCTTTGAGGGACTATCCAAAGAAGAAGTAGCGGAAAAATTAGAAATCTCAAAAGAAACAGTAAAAGATCATTTGAAGCAGTCCAATCAATTGATCAGAAAATACGTTGCTTTAAAATATCCGTCTATCCTACAACTCTCCATTACGGTTGGAATGATGGATTACTTTTCTTAAGCATTTGGTTACGTTTTGTTAATCTTAAAATCCACCCCCAAATCTACTTCGCCACGTTTTTAAGTATGTAAGCTATGGAAGAACTACTTAAAAAATACTGGGAAGGAACATCGACTGAAGAGGAAAAAAAGAGATTGCTCCAACTCTTAGAAAAAAGAGAGGTACGGCATTTTCAAAAGTTAAAAAGTGAATTTGAATTAAATGCTTATTCTTCTTCGAATTCTTCAAAAGAAGAGAAATTCAAAATTATTTTAAAAGAATTGCACCAAAAGATTTCGGAGCAAAAGAAAAAGGAAAAAATCCGGAAACATAGATTTCTATACAAAATAGCGGCGGCGGTTTTGGTTATTTTTACAATAGGTTTTGTTGCGCTTCAAAATTCAAATTCAAACCTTCCCGAAATTTCCGAAACCCAGCTGACCGTTATCGAAAATCCACACCAAGATAAGATGATGTTTTTCGAAATGGAAGATGGTTCGAAGGTCAAATTGTTTCCCAATTCAAAAATCAAATATGATCTCGGCTATGGAAATCAAAACCGAAATGTAAAACTCATAGGAAAAGGATATTTTAAAGTGGCCAAAAACCCGGAATTGCCTTTTGTTGTGGAGTCAAAGGATTATTATACAACAGCTTTGGGAACGGCTTTTACGGTTGATGGTCGTTCTGATACTATTCAAATTCAATTAATTGAAGGAAAAATCGTGGTAAATTCTTCCGACAAGAGCAAGTCCCGATTTTCCGCTATTTATTTGAGTCCGGGTGAAAAATTGATCATCGATGAAATTTCCGATCGACAAAGACATTTCCAACCTCAAAAGTCGGCCAAAGTGCAATCAACGTATGAAACTTCTGCGATGGAAATAGAAAAAGGCGTTGAAATCTTAAAATTCAAAAAGGAGAATCTGAGTGAGGTTTTGCGTCAACTGAGTAAAATTTACAAGAAAAAAATAACCTACAATGCTGACGAATTAGAAGGGTTGACATTTACAGGTGATCTATATATACAAGACGAACTGAACCATTCTATCCAAACCTTGTGCGAATTAAATGAACTGAAGTTTACGGAAAAAGCGAATGAGATTCTAATCGAAAAATAATTCAAAATTAAATATAAAAGGCTAAAAATCAAATGGTTGATATTTGATTCAGCCAGAGCTATGACTAAAATTATGGAAATGAAAAACAAATTGAGTATGAAAATTTTTGTGTCCTTACTGTTTTTATGTTGCTTCAATGCGATGCTTCACGCCCAGCAAGCCAGTGGGATCGTAAAAGGATCTGTTAAGGATTTAGATGGAAAACCTTTGGAAGGAGTGATGGTAGATGCAACTTCTGCAGAAGACTTGTCTGACAGCCAGTTTGTGATGACGGATACAAATGGAAATTTCTCCATCAGTGGGTTAAATTCGGGAGTAGAATACAATCTAACTTTTGACAAACCCAATTTTGAGCCTTATTACATCGACGGTTTTGATGTAAATGAAGGAGAAAACAACTCCATCATGGTCCGCATGAATCCGATAACGGAATTGGAAGGAGTCGTGGTAACCGCTTTGGGAATCAAGCGAGAAGAGAAAAAATTGGGTTATGCCCAACAAACGATAAATGCGGAAGAATTATCAACTGCTGAGTCCAACAACTGGTCCAGCGGATTGAAAGGAAAAGTAGCCGGTTTGAATATAGTTTCTTCGGGATCTGGACCTATCAACTCACAGGTTATCAAATTAAGAGGAAGCAACTCATTAAAATTGGCAAATCAAGGAGCTTTGATCGTCATTGACGGCGTTCCCATGACCACTGAGATGACTTCATCCGGAAATGAAACAGCTTATATGGGAAATGATTCTCCGATTGATTTTGGAAATTCAATTGCGGATATCAATCAGGACGATATAGAAACGGTGACGGTTCTAAAAGGAGCGGCTGCTGCAGCTCTTTATGGCTCCAGAGCTGGAAATGGAGTGGTCATCATCACTACAAAATCGGGAAAGAAAAACCAAAAAATCGGCATCGAATTCAAATCAAGTACCATGATCGATGTGGTGAACAGATGGCCTGATTATCAATATGAATATGGTCAAGGAACCGGAAATTATTTTGATGATGAGGGAAATCCTTATTATTCTTATGGTGCGTCTGAAGATGGTCCTGGAACTAGCGGGACAAGTAGTGCTTTTGGCCCTAAGTTTGACGGACAGTACTTTTTTCAATACGATCCAACATTACAGGGTCAAAGCTCGGAAAGACAGCTCTGGAGAGGGTATGATGACAATAGAAAATCATTTTGGAGAACCGGAACGACCTTTAGAAACGAAGTTTCCATTTCTGGTGGTGACGAAAAAGGAAATTACCGTGCATCGATAGGTAATATCCAAAACGAATGGATCATGCCCAATACCGGTTTCAATAGTTATGCAACCTCATTGAACGCCAACTATCAGATTTCGAAATGGATAAAAGTATCATCTGTGGTGAATTATACCATGAAGAAAAGTGACAACCTTCCGGGAACTGGTTATAACAATGGCTCAATTGCTTATTTTATGATTTTTCAAAATCCAAACGTTGACCTAAACTGGTACAAACCGAGATGGTATGCAGGAGAAGAAGGCTATAGCCAGATCCAACCATTTAGTTCCTACATCGACAATCCTTATGTGATTGCTTATGAGGCTGTTAACCCGATGCGTAACAACAGGATCATGGGTAATATGAAATTTGATTTCAATCTTTCTTCCAAATTTAATTTGATGGTAAGAGCGGCGATCAATAATTATACTCAGAAAACAGAACAGAAGCGTCCTTTTGATTTGAATCGTTCCCCAAATGGATATTACAAAAGACAAGACATCAATAAATATGAAACCAATTTAGATTTCTTATTGTCATACAAAGATAAATGGGGAGAAGATTTTACATTCGACGGACATATCGGTGGAAATAGCATGGACTACAAATACAACCTTCTGGAGGCTTCGGTAGACGCATTGGTTGTGCCCTATGTTTATATGCTTTCAAATGGTGTCAACACGCCACTGGCCAATACCCGAGACCGAAACAAAAAGATCAACAGTTTCTATGGTATGTTCTCTTTTGCGTTTCGAAACCAAATATTTTTGGATTTAACAGGACGAAACGATTGGTCGAGCACTTTGCCTAGTCATCACAATTCCTATTTCTATCCTTCGGTTGTTTCCAGTTTTATATTGGATGATATTTTTAAGATGGGCTCATCCATTGATATGTTAAAATACAGATTGTCTTTTGCTCAAGTTGGAAGCGATACAGATCCTTATCAAACAAGTAAATATTATTCAAATAGTGATTTTGCAAGTTCAGCTTCTATGGATAATTATTTATACAACGGAAATTTGAAACCTGAAATTTCAACCAACTGGGAAACAGGGTTTGAATTGAGAATGTTTAAAAACCGTTTTGGACTAGATTTGACGGTTTATCAAACAGACACCCGAAATCAGATTATACCAATTCCGGTGGACATTACTTCTGGGTACAGTTATTATTACACCAATGCAGGAGAAGTTCGTAACCGAGGTTTAGAGATTCTATTAACAGGTACACCGATCAGAACGAATGATTTTAAATGGGAAATCAGTGGTACTTGGTCCAAAAATGAAAGTGAAGTACTTTCTTTACCAGCAGAAGCAGGTGAAGAACAGGTGATTGCAACGGCAGGAACGGTAAGCATGATTGCAAAAGTTGGAGGTTCTGTTACGGCGCTGTATGGATATGGTTTTGTAAGGGACCCGGAAGGAAATATCGTTTATAAAGATGGAATTCCTGCCTATCCGGAAGACATAGAGTTAATTGGTGATGCATCACCTGATTGGCGTGCAGGTCTGACCAATACTTTTACTTATAAAAACCTGAGGTTTAGTTTCAATTTTGATGCGCAATATGGCGGAATCGTTTATTCGCAATCCTATCATAAAATGATGGAACAAGGTAAATTAAAAGGAACTTTGATGGGGCGAGAAGATGGATTTATCATAGGAGAAGGCGTGGTTTTAAACGAAGATGGCTCTTATTCGCCCAATACTGAGCAAACCACAATTGCAAACTATTATGCCAAATATTATCGACGTGCCAACGTAGAGTCCAATTCTTTTGACGCTTCTTATATCAAACTCAGAGAAGTAAGTCTATCTTATGATGTGCCCAAACGTTTATATGCAAAATCTGGACTGCAAGGACTTTCTTTTACCGTTTTTGGAAGAGATTTATTGACCATTTCAGATTTTCCACTTTATGATCCGGAAACTGCAGCATTAAATGGTGCCGTACAAGTTCCCGGAGTTGAAATGGGACAAATGCCTTCTACGGCTTCCTATGGATTTAGTATCAATGTTAAACTTTAATTCAATTAAAATGAAAAATATAGTTAAATTATTAATAATCACGTTCTTATCGGCTAATGTCGTGTCCTGTACAGAGGGGTTTGAAGACATCAACACCAACCCAAATGAGGTCTCTGAAATCAATCCTTCTTCCATGCTCAATCCGGTGATTTATAACATCGCTTCAAACAATGCAAGAAAGAATTATGACATCACCAGTCAACTCATGCAGGTACATTTTCCTTATCCTTCTATTACTGGAGATGTTCATCGGTACCACATTACTGTAGGAACAGGAAGCTCGGTATGGAATGCAGCCTATGATGCGCTGGGGAATGTAAATGAGATGCTCAACAAATCTTTTGAATTGGAAGATGAAAACTATACCGCAATCAATTTAACGCTTCGCGCCATGATCGTTTCCAATCTGACCGATATGTTTGGAAGTGTACCTTTCTCAGAGGCTTTTCAGGCCGAACAAGGGAATTTTACTCCGAAATTTGACAAACAACAAGACATTTATACTCAGATTTTAAATGATTTGGAACAAGCCAATCATTTGTACAACCTAGAAGAATCCCTTTTGTATGCAAGCGATTTGCTGTACCAAAATGATTTGGTCAAATGGAAAAAATTTACCAACTCTCTTCGTTTGAGGTTGTTGCTTAGAGTGTCTGATCGTCAACCTGATGCTTGGCAGCAAATTGAAACGATGCTTCATAACCCCACAGTTTATCCAGTTTTTGAAGACAATTCAGATGCTGCAGTTCTAACCGTAACCGGTGTAACACCCAATTTGTCTCCTTGGCCAAGAGAACAGGATTTTAGCAATGCGCGCACTTATGCATCATTTTTTATCGATCAACTTAATGAATTAGAAGATCCGAGATTGCCCATATTTGCAAACGAAGCAAAAGATTTAGAGGGAAATACAATTGGATATTTGGGTATTCCTGCCGGATTTGACAACGCAGGCTCTGATTTTCCATATACACCGTCCGGTTTAAAACAACCACTCATCATCGCGCCTATGCCGATTATTTTGATGTCGTATTCCGAACTCCAATTCATCAAAGCAGAAGCAGCACTAAAAGGACATTTTAACGATGCAGAAGGTCATTATAAAGAAGGCGTTAAGTCATCAATTGAATTTTGGACAAATCAAAATTTTGACGAAACCTATTTCGATAATTCCTTTGCTGCTTATGATGGTTCGTTGGAAAGAATTATGCTACAAAAGTATTTGTCGCTCTTTTTTACGGATTATCAGCAATGGTCTGAATACAGAAGAACCGGATTTCCAATTCTACCGGTTACCAATTCCATGGAAAATAACGGTGTTATGCCATCCCGTATGCTTTATCCGGATTCTCCAAATATTTATAATTCAGAAAATTACGACCAAGCAGTTCAGGAAATGGGCGGAAACACCATCAACGCAAAAGTTTGGTGGGACGTGAATTAATCACCTTAAAAAATTCAATTTTAAAAATGAAACCGACATGATTAAAATAATCTTTAAACACACGTCTTAATGATTATTTTAATCATCTAAGGTTACATGTGACAATAGAAAAAATAAAAAATAAACACATGAAAAAATCAATTTTAATACTCCTTACGCTTTGCGGTACTTTGGCTTTTGCGCAAAAAAAAGTGAGCGGATTTGTCTATGAAGATGCCAACCAAAACGGTAAAAAAGAAAGAAAAGAAAAAGGATTGGCAAAAGTTTCCGTTTCCAATGGAATTCAAGTGGTACAAACCGACGAAAACGGAAAATATGAACTTCCCCTTTCTGATGACAACCAAATTTTTGTGATCAAACCTTCCGGCTATGCATTTGCTATAGATGAATTCAATTTGCCGAAATTTTATGTGACACATAAACCCAATGGATCTCCTGATGCCGATTTTAAGTACAAGGCCGTTGCTCCAACCGGGAAATTACCCAAATCTGTAGATTTTGGAATGGTCGCGCAAAACGAGTCCAAAGATTTCTCTGCCTTTCTTTTTGGAGATCCGCAACCTTATTCGCTTGAAGAATTGGAATATTTCAGAAAAGCCATCGTAACGGAAGCTGCAAACAATAAAAATGGTGTGCTGCTCGGAATCAGTTTAGGAGATTTGGTCGGGGACAATTTATCGTATCATCCACCTTACAAAGAAGTGATGAAAGAAATGGGTTTGCCCTGGTACAACGTCATCGGTAACCATGACATGAATTATGAAGCCAAGGAAGATCTCTATTCAGATGAAACATTTGAGTTAAATTTTGGGCCAGCCAATTATGCTTTTAATTACGGTGAAGCACACTTTTTGATCTTAGATGACATCATTTATCCTGATCCTCGCGATGGAAAAGGTTATTGGGGTGGATTTCGACCGGATCAAATTGAATTCGTTCAGAATAATTTAAAATTCATCGATAAAGATAAGCTGATCGTCATTTCATTTCACATTCCATTATTTGTCGGAGACGAACAGCATTTCCATCCGGAAAGTCGTCAGCAATTATTTGATTTGTTAAAAGATTATCCAAATATCCTCTTGCTTTCGGCGCATACACACTTCCAAACCAATCAATTTTACACAGAAGACCAAGGTTGGAAGGGCGCAAAACCTTTACATGAATATAACGTTGGGACGACTTCAGGAGATTGGTATTCGGGAGAATTCAATGAAAACGGAGTGCCGGTTTCGACCATGCGTGACGGAACGCCGGTGGGCTATGCTTTTCTTAATATTAAAGGAAACCAATATGAGTTGGATTACAAAGTAGTTGGAAAACCATTGGACTATAAAATGGAAATCTATGCGCCAAAAGTCGTTGCCGATAAAGGTTGGAATACCGCAATGGTATTTGCCAACGTGTTTATGGGAACGGAAAATGACAAAGTAGAGATTAGATTTGATGATGGAGAATGGAAACCGATGGTTAAAGTCAAAACAGAAGATCCTTCCTATTATGCAGCCGTTCAGAAATGGGACTTGTCCGTAACTTTATTGACCGGAAGAAGACCATCCAATCCGGTGGAAAGTTCTCATATTTGGTCTGCCAAAATCTCCAATAAATTGGGTGTCGGAAACCATAAAATCGAAATCAAAATAACCGATATGTTTGGGCGAACTTTTTCAGATACAGAAACCTATCGGATAGAAGCAAAAAAATAGAAAGCCTCATATGTTTTATAATAAGCGGTAGCATCTTTTCAGATTCTGCCGTTTTTTTTAAAACCTTATTGAAACCTTTCAAAATGCGCTTTTTCCAATGCTTCTCTATGGTCAGGATGTGCGATGCCGATGAGCAATTTGGAACGCTGTTCCAGATTTTTGCCATATAAATTCACAACGCCGTATTCCGTTACGATATAATGCGCATGACCTCTGGTCGTTACAACTCCCGCGCCTTCTTTTAGAAATGGTGTTATTCGGGAAATTCCTTTATTGGTTACAGAAGGAATCGCTATGATGGGTTTTCCTCCCGCAGAAAGAGCCGCTCCTCGCATAAAATCCATTTGACCTCCGATTCCCGAATATTGATAGGTTCCGATAGAGTCCGAGCAAATCTGACCTGTCAGATCCACTTCGAGTGCACTATTGATCGCCACCACTCTCGGGTTTTGGCGTATGGTTCCGGAATCGTTAACCAAAGAAACATTCATAAAGGACATACTCGGATTGTCATGAACGAAATCATAGACTTTCTGTGTTCCGGCAACAAAAGAAGTAACCGTTTTTCCTCTGAGAATTTTCTTTTTTTCATTGTTGACAACTCCAGACGCGATAAGCGGAATCACACCATCTGAAAACATTTCAGTATGAATGCCTAAGTCTTTATGGTTTTTTAAACAATTCAAAACCGCATCCGGAATCGCACCGATTCCGGCCTGTAAAGTAGAACCATCTTCGATCAAGCCTGCCACGTTTTCGCCAATTTTCTGAATTGTTTCATTGATTTTGCTTCCATAGTCCACCGAAGGAAGTTCTGTTTCGTGCCAAACCATCGCACTAAATTTTGAACTATGAATAGGAGAATCCCCCAGAGTTCGCGGCATTTTTGGGTTCACTTGCGCGATGACTTTTTTGGCGGTTCGAACCGCCGACCAAGCCGCATCAACCGAAGTTCCCAAACTACAATATCCATGTTGGTCAGGAGGTGAAACTTGAACAATCGCCACATCCAACGGTAAATACCCATTTTCAAATAAGAGAGGGATTTCACTTAAGAAAATCGGAACATAACGACCTCGCGAACTATTGGCCCATTCGCGGATGTTAGAAGAAACAAAAAGGGAATTCAAATAAAAACTATCGGTCACCCCAGGTTGTTTCCAGTCAACTTCTCCAAACATGCTGATGGAGACGATTTCCACATCAGATATTTCTCCGGCTCTTTTCAATAAAAGATTCAACAAAAACAAAGGCGTTGCCGCACTTCCATGCACAAAAACCCGATCGCCGCTGTTGATTAAATTTACAGCTTCTTCTCCTGAAATGAATTGATGATTTTCCATATTGCTACCAAATTTACCAAGATAGATTTAGTTCTTAAAATTAAATGACCAATCTCATCAAAAATCGTAAATTTGCACCTCAAAAATTTAATTAAAATGATCAACATTACACTTCCGGACGGGAGCATCAGGCAATATGAAAGCGGCGTAACGCCGATGGATATTGCACTGAGCATAAGCGAAGGATTGGCGCGAAATGTCATATCCGCAGTAGTTAACGGCAATCAGGTGGAAACCACCACCACGATTACCGAAGACGCTACCGTTCAGTTGTTGACGTGGAATGATGATTTAGGGAAAAAAGCATTTTGGCATTCGTCTGCTCACCTATTGGCGCAAGCGATCATGGAATTTTATCCAAATGCCAAATTGACCATCGGTCCGGCAATCGAAAATGGATTTTATTATGACGTAGATTTTATGGGCGAATCTTTTTCCGAAAAAGATTTCGAGAAAATCGAGAAGAAAATGCTCGAGAACGCGCAGAAAAAATCCGAATTCAAATTGTATCCGGTTTCAAAAGCAGATGCGCTGAAAGAATATGCCGGAAATGAATTTAAAACCGAATTGATTGAAAACTTAGAAGACGGTGAAATCACTTTTTGTTCACATGATAATTTCACTGATTTATGTCGAGGTGGTCATATTCCAAACACCGGAATCGTAAAAGCCGTTAAAGTTTTAAATGCAGCTGGCGCTTATTGGCGAGGCGATGAGAAAAACAAACAGTTAACGCGGGTCTATGGAATTTCATTTCCAAAACAAAAAGATTTAACCGAATATTTGAATCTTTTGGAAGAAGCCAAAAAACGCGACCATAGAAAATTAGGGAAAGAATTAGGTTTCTTTACTTTTTCCGAAAAAGTTGGACAAGGTTTACCACTTTGGTTACCAAAAGGAGCTGCTTTGCGTAGAAAATTGGAAGCATTTCTGATGAAAGCGCAACAAAAAGCCGGCTACGAAATGGTGATTTCACCGCATATCGGTTCGAAAGAATTGTATGTAACCTCAGGACATTATGCCAAATATGGAGCAGACAGTTTCCAGCCGATTCATACGCCGAACGAAGGAGAAGAATTTTTGTTGAAACCGATGAATTGTCCGCATCACTGCGAAATTTATAAAGCATCCCAATGGTCGTACCGTGATCTTCCAAAACGCTATGCAGAATTTGGAACGGTTTACCGTTACGAACAAAGCGGTGAGTTGCATGGATTGACGCGTGTAAGAGGCTTTACACAAGATGATGCACACCTTTTTTGTACACCGGATCAATTGTTAGAAGAATTTAAAAATGTCATCGATTTGGTGTTGTATGTTTTTAATTCTTTAGGTTTTGAAGATTTTGTGACACAAGTTTCGCTTCGAGATCCTGAGAATAAAGAGAAATACATCGGGTCCGATGAAAATTGGGAAAAAGCGGAAAATGCCATCATCCAAGCCGCAACTGAAAAAGGTTTAAAAACAGTTGTCGAATACGGAGAAGCAGCCTTTTATGGACCTAAATTGGACTTTATGGTCAAAGATGCTTTGGGAAGAAAGTGGCAATTGGGAACGATACAAGTCGATTATAATTTACCGGAACGATTTGAATTGAGCTATATAGGTTCTGATAATCAAGCGCATACGCCGGTGATGATTCATCGAGCTCCGTTTGGTTCGATGGAAAGATTTGTGGCGATTTTGATCGAACATACAGCCGGAAATTTCCCATTATGGTTGACGCCGGATGTCTTTATCATCCTGCCAATCAGCGAGAAATATCAAGAATATGCCGAAAAAGTTTCAAATTTCTTAGAAAATCACGATATTCGCGGCCTGATAGATTCTCGCAACGAAAAAACGGGTAAGAAAATCCGGGATGCTGAGATGAAAAAGATTCCGTATATGTTGATTGTAGGCGAGAAGGAGGCAGAAAACGGAACAGTTTCGGTGCGAAAACATGGAGGAGAAGATTTAGGAGAAATGACGATGGAAGAATTAAGAAATCGTATCCTCAAAGAAATGGAGATTAATTAAAATTTTATAAACTATCGCAATTAAAAGAAGAGGCGGCCGTGGTCCTGCCAGAGTGATCAAAGAAGATCAACACAAAATTAACGACAAAATCAACGTGCCTGAAGTTCGGGTCGTAGGAGAGGGAATAGAACCGGGTGTTTATCCGACCAGAAAAGCATTGCAAATGGCGGAGGAACAAGCCCTAGACTTGGTTATGATTACTGAGAAAGCCAATCCTCCGGTTTGTCGGATTGTAGATTATAAAAAATTCCTTTACGAACAAAAAAAGAAAGAAAAGGAATTAAAGGCCAAACAACAGAAAGTGGTTTTGAAAGAGATTCGATTTGGACCTCAAACAGATGACCACGATTATGAATTCAAAAAGCGTCATGCGAGAAGCTTTTTGGAAGAAGGTTCTAAGTTGAAAGCTTATGTTTTCTTCAAGGGACGTTCTATCATCTTTAAAGACCAAGGCGAAATTTTATTGTTAAAATTGGCCCAAGAATTAGAAGATGTAGGAAAGGTGGAGCAGCTTCCGAAATTAGAAGGAAAGCGGATGATCATGATGATGGCTCCTAAAAAGTAATACGAAGTTCGAGTTTCGAAATTCAAAAAAAAAACAGACGTTTTATAAAACATACAGTTATGCCAAAATTAAAAACAAATTCAAGTGCTAAAAAGCGTTTTAAGCTTACCGGAACCGGGAAGATTAAAAGAAAACACGCTTATAAAAGCCACATCCTTACAAAAAAGGAGACCAAACAAAAACGTAATTTGACTCATTCTACTTTAGTTGATAAAGCAGATGAGAACAACGTAAAGTTCATGTTGAGAATGAAGTAATTCATTTTCAGGTTTATTAATTCAATTATTAACCCTGTGTTCAGCGCAAAATATCAAGTAGCCTTTAGGTTCGCCTAACACAAAAAAATTAAAAATTATGCCAAGATCAGTAAATTCAGTAGCGTCAAGAGCGCGTAGAAAAAAGTTGATGAAATTAGCCAAAGGCTATTTCGGACGCAGAAAAAATGTATGGACCGTAGCGAAAAACGCGGTTGAAAAAGGATTGGTTTATGCTTACCGTGATCGTCGTCAAAAGAAAAGAAATTTTCGTGCTTTGTGGATTCAAAGAATCAACGCAGGAGCTAGACTTCACGGAATGTCTTATTCGCAATTTATGGGTGCAGCTAAAAAAGCCGGAATCGAATTGAACCGTAAAGTTCTTGCAGATTTGGCGATGAACCACCCGGAAGCTTTCAAAGCAATTGTTGAAAAAGTAAAATAAATTAACCCATATAAAACGTTTGTAAATCCCGCTTTAAAAGGCGGGATTTTTTTTATTTTATTTCTATTTAAATCTATTATTTATATAAAATAGGAAGAACATAATCTAAGTTTTACATGCAAATTATAGAATATGAATTTATCAATTACTAAAATTAAAATTGTATAGAACGCTTTGTCGGGATTAAAAATTTAAATAAAAATCCCTACTTTCATTCTCCGAAACATAGTTTAAAGATGCGCAACAAATTATTCCGTAAAAAATCCATCGAAAAGCTCATTCAAGAGAATCAAGAAACCTCCAATCCGCTAAAAAAGGTTTTGACCGTAAAGGATTTGACGTTTATGGGAATTGCAGCGGTGGTAGGCGCCGGGATTTTTTCGACAATTGGTTCAGCAGCTTATAATGGCGGCCCCGGAATATCTTTGTTGTTCATTATCACTGCGGTAACTTGTGGATTTACAGCACTATGTTATGCGGAATTTGCTAGCCGGATTCCCGTTTCGGGAAGTGCCTATACTTATTCGTATGTGGCTTTTGGTGAATTGGCAGCATGGATAATTGGATGGGCATTGATCCTCGAATATTCTATTGGTAACATCGTGGTGGCCATTTCCTGGAGCAGTTATTTCAATAATTTATTGGTTCATCTATTCAACATTCATCTACCTGACTGGATGCTCATCGATCCGGCTACTGCCAAAAATGCTTTTATCGAATCTACAACTGCGCTTAGTTCAGGAGCGGATTTAACAGCGAAAAAAATAGAGAGTTATCAGTTCGCAATCAATGCTTATAACGCTGCACCGACGATCGGGGACACCAAAATATTTTTCAATCTTCCAGCTTTTATCATCGTGGCATTGGTCACTTGGTTGGCGTATATCGGCATCAAAGAAAGTAAGAAATCGGCCAATTTCATGGTGTATTTTAAGGTGGCGGTCATCCTATTTGTGATCGTTGCAGGCGCATTTTTTGTGGATACAAACAATTGGCGACCGTTTTTACCGAACGGTTTTGAAGGCGTTTTAAAAGGTGTTTCGGCCGTTTTCTATGCCTATATTGGTTTTGATGCGATATCTACGATGGCAGAAGAAACCAAAAATCCGCAGCGCGATATGCCGAGAGGGATGATTTATTCGCTGCTGATTTGTACGGGATTGTATATTTTGATTGCGTTGACGTTAACGGGAATAGAGCATTATTCGCATTTTAACAACGTCAGCGATCCATTGGCATTTGTATTTGAAGACCGAGCGCCATGGATTGAAAAAATTGTATCGATCAGTGCAGTTGTGGCGACGACTTCGGTTTTATTGGTTTTTCAAATTGGGCAACCTCGGATTTGGATGAGCATGAGTCGTGATGGACTTTTACCGAAAAAATTTGGTCAAATTCACCCGAAATACCAAACGCCGGCCTTTTCAACGATCGTTACCGGAATTATTGTGGGAATCGGTTCTTTGTTTATCGAAAGCGATTTGGTGACAGATTTGACGAGTATCGGGACTTTATTTGCTTTTATTTTGGTTTCAGGCGGCGTCTTATTTTTACCACCCAAAATCAAAGAACCCGGAAAGTTTAAATTACCTTATATCAACGGAAAATGGATCATTCCGATTTTATATTTGATTTTTATTTATACTTTTCAAGATCGAATTATCAATGCTTTTACGGGATTTCATTTAGAAAATACGGTAGAGGTGCTATTTATGGTGTTTTTAATATTTGCTGCGCTCATTTCTATATTAACATTTATCAGAAATTATTCGTTTATCCCAATCATGGGCGTGCTGATGTGTGCTTATATGATGATTGAAATTCCGCTGGTCAGTTGGAAATGGTTTATGGTTTGGATGATAGTCGGGTTGTTAATTTACTTTTTGTATGGATTTAGAAACAGTAAGTTGTCAAAAGAAGCATTGGATTATAATTAAATAATCAGCATTATTTGAGACTCATACGGTTATCGATTCCTAATAGGTTGTAGATGATTTTCAGATGGTATTTTACTGTATTTTCTGATATAAATAATTGGTTTCCGATTTCTTTATTGGTAAATCCTTGTTTTACGAGATCGATGATCTCCTGTTGACGATTTGTAAGGTTCAATTGATATTCACCTGTATTTATCTCCTTTTTTTCGTTCAATTCAAAGTTGATTTTTTCAAGTTCCAAACGCATCCTGTCATTTTCTCTTTCCGTCAATTTTCGTTTCTCTTTATTGGACCTGACCAATAGGATAAGGACCAAGATTAAAATAGAGAGAATGACGGTGATAATGATCAAAAAGATTTGACGATTTTCTTCGTTTTGGAGTTCCAATTTTCTTCTTTTATTGATCAATTCTTTTTCGAGTAAATTGAGTTTTCCACTTTCAAAAGGGGCATTGTATTTTCCGGATAAATCACTACCTAACTTTTCATATTTATAGGCATTTTTATAATCTTCTTTGACCAAATAAAAATGACTCAAATCATAATACAAGCGGATTTTATACAATTGCATATTGTATTTTTCAGCATTTTGAATTCCAGACGCAAAAGCAGATTTAGCCATTTCCTCATTGTCTAAATGTTCTGCCAGATTGATCAATTTACAATAGACCGCTGCAAGATGTTCAGGGTTTTCTTTTTCCAAGATTTTTAACCCTTGGTTCAAATCTCTTTCTGCTTGTACATAATTTCCATCCAAACAATGGAAAGTGGAAGCAACATTTAGGTAAAAAGCTTTGGTCATACCATCGAGCAAATGAAAGTCTTCCGGATTGATTTGTTGAAAAAGACTACGGGCTTCATCAAATTTCAATAAATCGTATTGGATGAACATCTTTTCCGTTAAAATTCGGGCATTAACAGCTTTTTGTTCATTAGTTTGCTTGCCTTCTTTCAGTGCGAAATCTAAATTATCTAGCGTTTCAGGATAATTGAAAAGCCTTTTATAAGTAAGGGCTTTTTGTAGAAAAGCATAGTATTTGTCTAAATGAGTGCTGGATTTTCGGGTGATGATTTCTTCTAATTTTAATATGGAAGAATCATATTTATATTGGTTGTTTAAATCGGAAATTTCTTTGTTCAATTGAATGGGGTCGAAAGATTGTCCCCAAAGAAACATTGGAGAAAACAATAACCATAAAACCAATTTTAACTTTGGGCTAAAACTTCCTAACAATTTCAAATTCAGTTTATTTAACATAAAATACGGCAACCTACCCAGAAGGGTAGGTTATGGAAACTACTCTCCAACTATACGCACAAAAATAGGTAAAATAAAGAATATTCAAGAGCTTCGCATCTCAATTCTGTAAAGGAATGCTGAGAATGCTATAGATGATTGAAAAAAACGAATAATTCAATAGGATCCTCTCTCAATTAAAGAAACCTATCTTAACCACCAAAATTCCCCCACGTATTTTAGTTAGGGGACCTAATAGTCTTCTGAAAACCTACGGAAGACTATTTTTTTTAAACAAGATTATTTATGATCAACCGGAATCAAAAGCACCGGAATTTTTGTGGCTTTAATGACCTCATTTGAAACACTTCCTACAAATAATTTATACAAAGCACTATGCTGTATGAGCCCGATGATGATCAAATCTGCTGCCAAGCGTTCGGCCAAACCCAGAATTTCTAAATCCGCAACTCCTTTGGCCAAATGAACCTCACAATTTATTCCGGCATCCAGAAATTTGGACTTGAAGACATTCAAATTCTTCATTTCTTTTTCATGACCCGATAGATTTTCCGGCTCTAAATTTTCACTCCCAAAATCTGAATCTTCTTTTGAATGTCCTTCTGAAGTAGCATGCATCAAATGCACTTGTGCGTCAAAAACTTCTGCGACTTCTAATGCTTTTTTTATGACCAAATCCGCTTCCTTATTTGCGTCAATCGGAACCAATATCGTTTTCATATTTATTTGAAATTTGAATCGAACTAAAGTTAGGAAATAGAAATCGATTTAAAGCTGATATTTCTTCTGAAAAAGAAAGAAAATAGTTAGAATTCACCAAATTGAAACAAAAGGTTGGGAAAGAAAACTTAAACAAATTGAATTGTAAATTTATATGGCTTTGCGTTAATTTGAATCTAATTTAAATCTTCATGTTTTTAAATCGAATTCAATTTAATCCGGATATGAATGATCTCAAATTTAGTCGAGAGAATAATCCGTTCCATCTTTTCCGTCTTTGAGTTGGATGCCGACTTGTGCCAATTCATCTCTGATTTGATCGGACAACGCCCAGTTTTTATCGGCTCGCGCTTGATTGCGCATCTTGATCAACATTTGCATTACACCATCCAATTTGGACCTACTATTAGACGAAATTTCTTCTTTTTTCAAACCAATGACGTCAAAAATGAATTCTTTCATCGCCATATTCAACTTCTTTAAATCTTCGGAAGTCAATTGCTCATTACCGGCTTTCACGCCATTGATGATGCGCACTGCTTCAAATAATTGCGAAATCAAAATCGGCGTGTTGAAATCATCGTTCATCGCATCATAAGACGTCTGAATCCAATTCTCCACATCAAATGTTGAAGTTTCATTTCCTTCCAAATTTTCCAAAGTTTTCATCGCTTCCATCAAACGCAAATAGCCTTTTTCGGCCGCTACCATCGCATCATTTGAAATGTCGAGAACGCTTCTGTAATGCGCTTGCATAAAGCAAAATCTCACCACATTAGGATGAAATGATTTCTCAAAAAAATCATTTTCACCGTTCAACAATTCCATCGGCAAAACATAATTTCCGGTCGATTTGCTCATCCGTTGACCGTTCATCGTGAGCATATTCGCATGCAACCAATAGTTCACCGGCTCTTTTCCTAGTCCCGCTTTGGCTTGTGCGATTTCACATTCGTGGTGTGGGAATTTCAAATCCATTCCACCACCGTGGATGTCAAAAGTTTCCCCCAAATATTTGGTGCTCATCACCGTACATTCGAGATGCCAGCCTGGGAAACCTTCGCCCCAAGGCGAATTCCAACGCATGATGTGACTTGGCGATGCCTTTTTCCACAAAGCAAAATCCACCGGATTTCGTTTTTCGTCCTGACCATCCAAATCACGGGAATTGGCCATCAATTCTTCGATATTTCTTCGGCTCAACTCGCCGTAATTCAACCCTTTTTTATTGTAAGCTTCCACATCAAAATATACCGAACCTTGACTTTCATAAGCAAAACCGAGTTCGATTAATTTTTCGGACAATTCGATTTGTTCGAGAATATGTCCCGTTGCAGTAGGTTCAATCGTCGGTGGAAGAAAATTAAAAGTTTCCAAAACCTGATGAAAATCGACTGTGTATTTCTGAACGATTTCCATCGGTTCCAATTTTTCCAATCGGGATTGTTTCACAAATCGGTCGTTTTCCACATTTCCGTCATCGGTCAAATGTCCTGCGTCGGTGATATTTCGTACATAACGCACTTTATAACCCAAATGCTGGAGATATCTAAAAATCATATCAAACGACATAAACGTCCGCACATTCCCCAAATGTACATTGCTGTAAACCGTAGGCCCACACACGTACATCCCGACTGAATCTTGATGGATCGGAACGAATTTTTCTTTTTCGCCGCTGAGGGTATTGTAAACTTGGAGGTTGTGGTTTTTGATCATTTTGGGTATATGTTTAAAAATTCTTTTGCTGTCATTACAGGAATTTCAGCGTTTTTAAAATCTTTTTTGTCACGTGTAATGATAATGTCCAGATCATTTTCGAGAGCGGTATGGTATTGCAATCCGTCCTCGAAATCGGGAAAATTTTTATTGTTTAACGCTAAAGTTATCAGCTTTTCATTCAAATCCAAAATGGAAACGATGAGTTTGAAGTTTTTCAAAATCTCTCTAGCTAGAAAAGCCGAAGAAGCTTTGGCAAGTATATAGTTTGTATTGGCAAAAGACAAAGAAGAAATATACAATTCCAGATTACTTTTGTCGGCAAGCGAAAATAAAACCGATGCTTCGTCATAAAACGGATCTCTTTGCGCGAGTAAATCAATTGCGATATTGGAATCAATCAGTAATTTTTTCATTTGTATTTTTCTGTAAGAATTTCCGCAATCTCTTTTTTATAATCAAAATCTTCCGGTAAACTGATAACGCCCGTCAGGCTTTTCACCAATGGTGTGATTTCGATTTCATTGTTTTTATTTATTCTTTTAGAGGTCAAAGAGTTCAAATAATTCTCAACCAATTTTGAAACGCTTATACCACTTTTTTTTGCATAAGCTTTGGCTTGGGCAATCGTAGTTTCATCAATATTTAACGTTAATTTTGTACTCATAACCGAACAATTTGTTACGTGCAAAGATATAAATTTATTACGTGAAAAGGAAAGGCTAAACTTGGAGGTTATGGGTTTTGAGTTGAGCGTTAAATTATTTTTGAATTTGTCTTTTTACAAGTTCTTGAAATGTCAATTTTTCTTGTTCATTTAGGAAAAATCGTTTGGGAATTACATAGGCAACAATTCTATCAATGTAAAGATAATAAGCTGTTTTGCTTTCTTCAAAAGTTTTAATCATTGACCAATCAATGCTTCCTTCAGAATTTTCATTCTTATAAAAAATTTTATGATCGGTAAAATCATATTCTGTTTCAGTTAAAAAACTTCCTCCATCAAGTGGAATTTTTTTTGATTTATTAATCCAACGGATTATTATAAAATAAACTAAAATAGCATAAACAAGAGTAAAAATGATTGTTTGAGTCCAACCAAATTCTCTTAAATTAATTATTATTAAACAAATTATTAAGAGAAAAAAATAAAAAACTATAGATTTTTTAAAACCAGTTTTCATAAAATGAAATTTAAAAAAATCAGCATAATCTTCTCTTGTTATATCGACAACTAATTTCATTCTACCTTCTACCTTCTACCAAAGATTACACATTAAACTTCGTATGAACTCCGATATAATGCAAGAATTCTCTTCTCGTCGTCGGATCGGTTTTAAAAATACCACCCAATTCCGCGGTAACAGTTGAACTATCGATGTCCCTGATTCCACGAGAATTCACGCATAGATGTTTGGCATCGATCACACAAGCTACGTCTTCCGTTCCCAATGCATCTTGCATCGCTTTTACGATTTGCATCGTCAAGCGTTCCTGAACTTGTGGACGTTTCGCAAAATAATCCACAATTCGGTTCATTTTGGACAATCCAATTACTTTTCCGTTGGAAATATAGCCGATGTGCGCTTTTCCGACAATCGGTAAAAAATGATGTTCACAAGTCGAATAAACCGTAATGTCCTTCTCGACCAACATTTGATTGTATTTGTATTTGTTTTCAAACGTGGACATTTTGGGTTTTCTGTCCGGATGCAATCCACCAAAAATTTCGTTGACAAACATTTTTGCCACACGCTTTGGCGTTCCCTTCAAACTATCGTCTGTCAAATCCAAACCAAGCGTTTCCATGATATTTCTAAATTCGCCTTCTATTTTTGCGATTTTTTCATCATTGCTCATGTCAAAAGCATCATCACGCATCGGCGTGTCATGGTGAGAACCAAAATGTTCATCGCCTATTTCGTCGTGTAAGTCCTGATCACTCATTTTATTAAATTTTAATCTGCAAATTTATTGAATCAAAATCAGAAAACAGGTAATTAACTGTTGAAATTGTAGAGACGCAATGCGTTGCGTCTCTACCGGCAATTTGTATATTTGAGACCGCAAACGAATAAAAGATTAGAAATGAAAATATACGGCGTTGATCGTTTCAGTTTGGAGGACGTTATCCAAACAGTTCATTCCACCACTGAAGCAGCTTTAAATGAAAAATCTCAATCCCAAATCCTAAAATCCAAATCCAATGTAGAGTCTATCGTAAACTCTGAAATGACGGTTTACGGGATCAATACCGGTTTCGGGCCACTTTGGGATACCAAAATTTCCAAAGAAGAAACCGGAAAACTCCAACGAAATTTGTTGATCAGCCATGCTGTTGGTGTCGGAAACCCAATTTCCAAAGATTTATCCAAACTGATGTTGATCACCAAAGCACATGCTTTGGCCAAAGGGTTTTCGGGCATTTCGATGGAAACTTATGAGCGAATTTTATTGCTCCTCGAGAAAGACATCATCCCAGTCGTTCCCGAACAAGGTTCAGTCGGTGCTTCCGGTGATTTAGCGCCGTTATCGCATTTATTTTTACCGTTGATCGGCGAAGGAAAAGTGTGGAAAAATGGAAAACCTGTTCCGACAATGGAAGTTTTGAACCAACTTAATATTCAACCGATTGAATTACAAGCCAAAGAAGGTTTAGCATTGATCAATGGAACCCAATTTATTCTCGCGCACGCATTGGTAGGATTGGACAAAATGAAATATTTGTTGGATTTGGCAGATGTGATCGGGACGATGAGTTTGGAAGCTTTTTCCGGAAATAAATCGCCTTTTATGCAGGAATTGCACGAAGTGCGTCCATATGAAGGAACGAAATTGGTGGCGCAACGGATTTGGAAATTGTTGGAAAATTCCGAAATCGTAGAAAACCAAGACCATTACCGTGTTCAAGATCCATATTCGCTTCGTTGTATGCCACAAGTTCATGGTGCTTCGCGAAATGCATGGAATCATTTAAAAGAAATGGCGGAAATAGAATTGAATTCCGTGACCGATAATCCAATCGTTTTGGATGAAAAAACGGCGATTTCGGGTGGAAATTTTCATGGTCAGCCGATGGCGATGGTGTTGGATTATGCGACCTTGGCAGCGGCGGAATTGGGAAATATTTCCGATAGAAGAAGTTATCTGTTGATCGAAGGAAAGTTTGGATTGCCGAGATTGTTGACTGCGAAATCGGGATTGAATTCCGGATTTATGATTCCACAATACACGGCGGCGGCATTGGTGACGGAAAATAAAACTTTGTGTTTTCCAGCTTCGGCGGACAGTATTCCGACTTCATTGGGGCAGGAAGACCATGTTTCGATGGGGAGTATTTCCGGTCGGAAGTTCAATCAAGTTTTGAATAATCTGGAAAAAATTCTCGCCATCGAATTGATGTATGCCTGTCAGGGATTGGAATTCCGAAGACCGTTAAAATCAAGTCCGATGATTGAAGAAGTATTTGATTTGGTGCGAACTCGAGTTCCGAAATTGGAAGACGATCGATTGATTGGGGATGATATTCAATTGATTATTGAATTGATTCAAGGAGGAAAATTAAAAGAAATTATTAGCAAAATCTAAATTCATCTAATGTCTTGCGTCTAATATCTAAAATCTAAAAAATGAAATTTCAACAACAAATACAACAAGGAATTCCAGCGAATTTACCATCATTGAAACCGCTTAATGACAAATTCAGTCATGCGCCGAAACGGAAAGAAATTCTTTCTGACGAAGAAAAGAAGTTGGCTTTGAAAAATGCTTTGCGTTATTTCGAGCCAAAATTTCATGCGGAATTAATTCCTGAATTTAAACAAGAATTGGAAAAATACGGGCGCATTTATATGTACAGACTTCGTCCCGATTATGAGATGTACGCCCGGCCGATTGAGGAATATCCCGGAAAATCCTTACAAGCCAAAGCGATTCAATTGATGATTCAAAACAATTTGGATCCTGCTGTGGCACAGCATCCGGAAGAATTGATCACCTACGGAGGAAACGGAGCGGTTTTCTCCAATTGGGCGCAATACCTCTTGACAATGAAGTATTTGTCGGAAATGACCGATGAACAAACTTTGGTGATGTATTCGGGGCATCCGTTGGGATTATTTCCATCGCATCAAAATGCACCCAGAGTAGTGGTGACCAACGGAATGATGATTCCAAATTATTCGAAACCCGACGATTGGGAGAAATTCAATGCACTGGGGGTAACCCAATACGGACAAATGACCGCCGGAAGTTATATGTACATTGGTCCGCAAGGAATTGTGCACGGAACGACGATAACGGTTTTGAATGGATCCAGAAAGATCGATTCAAACGGAACTGCAGGAAAATTATTCTTAACGGCAGGTTTAGGCGGAATGTCAGGTGCACAACCCAAAGCCGGGAACATTGCCGGAGTGGTTTCGGTAACGGCTGAGGTGAATCCGGCGGCAACTTGGAAGCGCCACGAACAAGGTTGGGTCGATGAAGTGATTTCTGATTTGGATGAATTGGTGAAAAGAGTTCGCGAAGCCAAAGAAAAGAAAGAAGTCGTTTCAATTGCGTTTGATGGAAATGTAGTAGATGTTTGGGAGAAATTTGATCAGGAAAATGTTTTTGTCGATTTGGGTTCTGACCAGACTTCGTTACATAATCCTTGGGCGGGAGGTTATTATCCGGCTGGATTGTCTTTTGAGCAAGCCAACCAAATGATGGCAGAAAATCCGGAATTGTTCAAAGAAAAAGTACAGGAAAGTTTGCGCCGACACGCCGATTCGGTCAACAAACATACCGCAAAAGGAACCTATTTCTTTGATTATGGAAATGCGTTTTTGCTCGAAGCAAGCCGTGCCGGAGCCGATGTGATGGCGGAAAACGGCATTGATTTTAAATATCCGAGTTATGTGCAGGACATCATGGGGCCGATGTGTTTTGATTATGGATTTGGGCCGTTTCGATGGGTTTGTACATCTGGAAAACCGGAAGATTTACAGAAAACGGATGAAATTGCTTGCCGGATTTTGGAAGAAATGAAAAAGAATTCTCCGCAGGAAATCCAACAACAAATGCAAGATAACATCACTTGGATCAAAGGTGCACAGGAAAATAAATTAGTCGTGGGTTCACAAGCGAGAATTCTTTATGCCGATGCCGAAGGGCGAATTAAAATTGCGAAAGCCTTTAACGATGCTATTTCTAGAGGCGAAATTGGACCAGTTGTTCTAGGAAGAGATCACCATGATGTATCGGGGACAGATTCTCCTTTTCGTGAAACTTCCAATATTTACGACGGTTCGAAATTCACGGCCGATATGGCGATTCACAATGTGATCGGCGATAGTTTTCGTGGAGCGACTTGGGTCTCGATTCACAATGGCGGTGGCGTAGGTTGGGGCGAAGTGATCAACGGCGGATTTGGGATGTTGCTGGACGGAACTTCAGATGCGGAGAACCGATTGAAATCGATGTTGCATTGGGACGTGAACAATGGAATTGCGCGTCGCTCTTGGGCAAGAAACGAAGAAGCCATTTTCGCGATCAAACGTGCAATGGAAGAAGAACCTTTGTTAAAAGTTACCTTGCCGAATTTGGTGGATGAGAATTTATTGTAAATTCGCGCAAATTTAAATCAAATGAAAAAATTAGTATTTGCAATTTTACTTATTCCGGCATTGTCTTTTGCACAAATTGAAGAGCTACCAACTTCAAAAGTTGAGCGAGGAGCAAACTCTAAAAGTTTCTTCATCAAGGATGCTCAGGAATTTAGGTTTAAAGAATATGAAAATGTTTTTTCAAACGAACAAGCAATTGGTTATATGCGAAAAGCTAAAACGAACAAATCTAATGCTTCAATTCTCACTTATTCGGGCGGTGCAATTTTAGGTTTGGGGGTAGGTGTTTATGTTATCACTAAATCAACCGAAGGTAATTTTTTGGGTTATATTTTAAGTGGTTCGACAATAGCATTGGGCGCTGGAATTATGCTTTCAAGCATTCCATTGTGGATGGGTTATTCCAAAAACATCAAAAAGGCAATTGATGTTGAAAATGGTGATGTTCAAGAATCAAATGCTCAATTGAATTTGAATATCAATGGAAACGGATTCGGTTTAGCTTACCAATTCTAATCAAAAATTTATTTGAACAACACAAAAATATCTTTCAAAGAAATCAATCGTTTGGCGATTCCGGCAATTTTAGCAGGAATTGTAGAGCCTTTGATTTCACTCACCGATACTTTGGTTGCAGGAAGATTGCCTGAAAACTCTGAAATGGCGTTGGGCGCAATCGGCTTGGCGGCATCGTTTATGTCGGCTTTAATTTGGATTTTTTTGCAAACTTCCAACGCAATTTCCGCTTTGGTTTCCCACGGAGTCGGCGCCAATCAAGTCAAACGTTTACAAAATCTGGTCACACAAGTTTTATCGTTCAATCTCATTGTTTCCGTTTGTTTATCGGTACTTGCATATTTCTTTGCTTCGCAAATTTTTTCCTTGTACGGCGCAAAAGGAGAATTGCTCGAAACCTGTGTTCGGTATTTTCAAATCCGGGTTTGGGGATTTCCGCTGACTTTGCTGACTTTTACGTTGTACGGCATTTTTCAAGGTTTGCAAAATACTTCTTGGGCGATGCGAATCAGCATCATCGGCGGAATACTCAACGCTGTATTGGATGTATTGTTTGTCTTTGTATGGAATTTTGATGTAGAAGGAATTGCTTGGGCGAGTTTGACGGCGCAATTGGTCATGTTCAGTTTAGCGATTATTTATTTCTTGAATAAAACTCCGTTTAAAATTGGAAAAATATTTCCTTTTCACCATGATTTGAAACGCACTTTGAGTATGAGTTTGGATTTATTCATCCGGACGCTTTCATTGAATTTTGCTTTGTTTTTAGCCTTCCGATTTGCAACTTTATTGGGGAATGGTGAAGAAAGCGAATTTGTAGCAGCACATACGATTTTGATTCAAATCTGGTTGTTTTCGTCTTATTTATTGGACGGATATGCGCATGCCGGAACAGCGATTTCAGGTAAATTATTTGGTGCAAAAGATTTGAATCGAATGAAAATTTTGGTGAAAGATTTATTGAAAATCATGATTTTGATTGGAGGAATTTTGGGCATAACCTATTTTATTTTTACTGATTTCATTGCCAATTCACTAACAAATTCAACAGAAGTCCAAACGATTTTCAAACAAGTATTTTGGTTGGTTTGTGTTATGCAACCGATCAATGCGGTAGCGTTTTTATTTGATGGAATTTACAAAGGACTGGGCGAAACCAAGGTTTTACGAAATGTTTTGGTCGGCGCGGTAATCATTGGATTTATTCCGTTTTTGCTTTTGTTCTACAATTTGGATTTAGGGATGCTAGGCATCTGGTTAAGTTTCGGGACTTGGATGATATTCCGTTCCGCTGGTTTATTTGGTCATTTTAGATTGAAATATAGCTAAGTCGATATAAAATGGCATAGAATATTTTGATATAAAAAATTGAAGTTCAAGGCAAAAAACGCAGACATAGCCTAGTTACGGCGAGTATTTTTAACGAAGAAATTCGGTTTTTTACGCTAAAGATTCATGTTATTTTATGTTGATTTAGCTACATGAAAGAAAATTCAAATGAGCAGTTGACAATTAAAATTTGGAAATGGAAAATCAACTGCTCAATTGAGATTGAAAAACGATTAATAGGGTTGGTTTTTTAAAATACGGAGAACTGGACGCCACCGCTGAACCATCTTCCCGGCATAGGAATGAGATTGGTTTCGGTATAATTGGTGTTGAATAAATTATTTCCCTGAACAAAAATTTCCCATTTAGGAGTTTTGTACATCAATTTGGAATCGAGGAGGTGATAATCGCCCAAAGCTACTCTGTAGTTATAGCGATACACCCACTCAACAGAGAGGTTTTTGATAATATTATGGTTCAATTTGGCAGATAACTGATGTTTTAAATTGTCCAAAGTATAACGTGACAACAAAGCCCCGTAGTCCTTTAATTCATTGTCCAAATAGGTATAACTCAATGAAATTTTGTTCAGAATCATGTTGTGAAAGCTATGTTCAGCCTTTAACTCGAATCCTTGAGTATTGATTTCGGCTAAATTATAAGGTTTCCATTTGTCATCTTCGTTTTCTTTGACCCAGTCGATGAGGTTTTCATTTTCTCTTCTGAAAACATTGGCTTCGATGGTAACATATTGATGGTTAAATTTATAGCCAATTTCATAAGTGAGGGCTTCCTCGGGTTTTAAATCGGGATTTCCTTCATTTACAGGATCTTGGTAATATAAATCGGTATAAGTTGGTGTACGGTAGGTTTTTCCGATATTTCCATAAATCCTATGATGCGGATTGAACGAATAGCCAACATCGATTCCTGGATAGAAATAAGAACCAAAATCGCTGTAATCTGCCCACATCGCTCCTGGAGTGATGCTTAGTTTTCCTTTAAGTAAACTGATTCTATGTTCCAAAAACAAGGAAATCGTGCTTCTGTCCCAGTCTCCCAAATTATTGCTGCTTAAAAATTCTCTTCTGCCTTCTACGCCAAATCCGGTAATCCCTAATTTGCTTTTATAATTGGTGTTGATCGTTGCTCCGGCGGTATTGCCGATGTGCATATTTCTGTAAATCGAAGGATCTTCACGAACAAATACATACATGTCTTGATGTCTTCTCCAATAAACCGAAGGAGAAATTTCTAAGTTTTCAAATTTGAAATTACCTAAAAGGCTGACAACTGAAGATTGCGTTTCTTCGTATTGTTCAGTTGCTGAAGGTGTAGCATAAAATCCGTTTGCACCAAATCTCTTTTCGATAAATCCACCTTGAAGACTGATAGAATGTTTCCCTAAATTCAATTCGTTTTGGTACCAAAAATTGGTTTTTTTACTATCGGTATTGTGGCGATAACCGTCGGTTTGATTGTAATTTCCTTGAAACATCTGCTGAAATTTCGTTCCACCGGTTTGCACACCAGCATTTACTCCAAAAGTTCCAAATTCGCCACCTTCCAACCCAAGTTGCAATGAAGGAGTAGATTCGGTTTTGGTAATAATGTTGATGGCTCCGGTATAGGCGTTTTGTCCATAGCGCCTTGAAGCAGGACCTTTGACGATTTCGATTCGTTCAATGGCTTCCAAACTCACCGGAATGTCCATGGAGTGGTGACCGGTCTGGGTGTCGCTCATACGGACGCCATTGATCATGATCAAGGTTTGTTCAAATGAGCCACCTCGGATGGCCACGTCAGCTTGAAGGCCGTTTGTGCCTCTTTGGCGTACATCGACTCCTATTTGATGAGAAAGAAGTTCTTCTATGGAATTGACCGGAAGAAGTTGAATGTCTTCCTTTGTGATGATGCTCACACTTCTATCTGTTTGCGATAGTGGGAGGGCTATACGGTTGTCCGAAAGATAAACTTCCTCTAAAGTGATAGAGTCGATTTGGGCATGTCCCAATTGGAAAAGACTTCCCAAAATTAATAAGAAATTCAGTTTTTTCATTTTCATGATGTTGCTTTGCGAAGCCAAAGATAGATGGACTCCATTTTTTAGAAAATGATGAATGTTTGGTGAAAAAATGAGGTGGTTTCTAAAATTATGTTCATAGCAGACGTGCAATTAGGATAGAAGAATTTTGTTCTTGATCCTATAAAATTCGCCATAAGATTCAATAAAAAAAGCACCTCATTTCTGAAGTGCTTGATGTCCCGGCTGAGCCGGGAGGACTCGAACCCGTCTCGGCTGAGCCGAGATGACAGGCAGGAAAATTACTGAATATTTAATTCGTTTAAATCCCCATCGATGAGCCATTTCAAATATTGATGGTTTTGACGTTTGAGCATTTTTTCATATTTCAATGCATCTGATTTCAATTCAAAACTTCTGGTGAAAACCAAACACCAATCTTTGGTTTGAGAAGTGAATTGACTTTTGCCACTGAGGTGTTCTTCCAATCGAATTTCTAAGTTGTTTGTGTAACCTTTGTAATACACATCCAAAGATTCAGAATAAATGATGTAGACCAAAAAATTCGCCATAAGATTCAATAAAAAAAACCACCTCATTTCTGAAGTGGTTTTTGTCCCGGCTGAGCCGGGAGGACTCGAACCCGTCTCGGCTGAGCCGAGATGACAGGCAGGAAAATTACTGAATATTTAATTCGTTTAAATCACCATCGATGAGCCATTTCAAATATTGATGGTTTTGACGTTTGAGCATTTTTTCATATTTCAAAGCTTCTGATTTCAATTCAAAACCTCTGGTGAAAACCAAACGCCAGTCGTTGGTTTGAGAAGTGAATTGACTTTTACCACTGAGGTGTTGTTCCAATCGAATTTCTAAGTTGTTTGTGTAACCTTTGTAATACACATCCAAAGATTCAGAATAAATGATGTAGACAATAAAACTGGCCATAAGAACTAAAATAAAAAAGCACCTCATTTCTGAAGTGCTTGATGTCCCGGCTGAGCCGGGAGGACTCGAACCCGTCTCGGCTGAGCCGAGATGACAGGCAGGAAAATTACTGAATATTTAATTCGTTTAAATCCCCATCGATGAGCCATTTTAAATATTGATGGTTTTGACGTTTGAGCATTTTTTCATATTTCAAAGCTTCTGATTTCAATTCAAAACTTCTGGTGAAAACCAAACACCAATCTTTGGTTTGAGAAGTGAATTGACTTTTGCCACTGAGGTGTTGTTCCAACCGAATTTCTAAGTTGTTTGTGTAACCTTTGTAATAGATGTCCAAAGATTCAGAATAAATGATGTAGACAATAAAACTGGCCATAAGAACTAAAATAAAAAAGCACCTCATTTCTGAAGTGCTTGATGTCCCGGCTGAGCCGGGAGGACTCGAACCCGTCTCGGCTGAGCCGAGATGACAGGCAGGAAATTATCAATTGTTCAAATCATTTAAATCCCCATCGATGAGCCATTTCAAATATTGATGGTTTTGACGTTTGAGCATTTTTTCATATTTCAAAGCTTCTGATTTCAATTCAAAACTTCTGGTGAAAACCAAACGCCAGTCGTTGGTTTGGGAAGTGAATTGACTTTTACCTCTGAGGTGTTGTTCCAATCGAATTTCTAAGTTGTTTGTGTAACCTTTGTAATAGATGTCCAAAGATTCAGAATAAATGATGTAGACAATAAAACTGGCCATAAGAACTAAAATAAAAAAGCACCTCATTTCTGAAGTGCTTGATGCGATCCGGACGGGACTCGAACCCGCGACCACCTGCGTGACAGGCAGGTATTCTAACCAACTGAACTACCGGATCAGTCATTTTGGGACTGCAAATATACATGAATTTTTATATCCACCAAACTTAAATTAAAATTCTAATGAAATTTCTTTAAAATTATTATGGCACAAAAAAACCGGAGTAAAACTCCGGTTGTGTATTTTATTTGCAATCAAAAGATTACATCTGTTGTCTGTCCAGTTTTTCCATTCTCGAATCGGTAATGTCAGAAGACATGATGATTGATGGAATCAATTGTTGGGTCAATTTTTGTTTGGTTTGTTGTTCGATTTGGTCCACCAAGAAAGTAGCATCTTCTACTTTTGGAGCTTCAGCAACTGTTTTTACTTGGATGACGTAAACTCCGGTGTTTCCTTTAATCGCTTTGGAAACTGATCCCGGTTTTAATCCAAATGCTGCTCCGGCTACGTTTGGTTCTGCGCCTTTTCCTGCGATTTGAGCTGATCCAAATGTAATGGATGAATTTCCTTTAACCGCTCCGAAATTGCTAGCAAAAGCATCCAAACTCGGGCTTGCGCCTAATTTTTTATTGACTTCTTCAACCAATTTTTGGTGAATTAAAATCGGTTCAACTTCTTTTCTTACAGATTTTGCAGATGCCAATCCTTTTGAAGTTTTGGCATTTAAATGAACGATGATCTGGTCTTCATTGGTTGTCGTAAAAAGAAATGAACTTCCCGGCTTGGTATCTTTATTAAACGCCCAACGCAAAATATCATTGTCTTTTTCGTTGCTGAAACCAGTTGAAGGATCAACCAAAGGTTGGGTATAATATCTTGTTACATTTTCAGCCGTATTGTAGTTGAATCCTTTTTTCTGTGCCAAATTGGCAAAATCATTTAAAGATTTTCCTTGTACATCTTGAGCAAAAGTACGTGCATCAGAGAAATTCTTATCAGAAGTTGCTTGAGAAGGCGTGATGTCTTTGATGATATTGGCAAATTGATACCCCGTCGTGTTTTTTACACCATCGATTTTGATGATATGAAACCCAAATCGAGATTCAGTCAACCCGATTTCTCCGGTTTTATGCGTATTCAAGAATTGTAAATATTCAGGAGCGATGTTTTGCGCACTACGGCTTGTCCAACCGATGCTTCCGTTTTTCACTTTAGAACCCGGATCTTCTGAATATTGGTTTACCAATGCGGTGAAATTACCAGCATTTGCTTGTGCTACGATGCTGTCAGCTAGAACTTTGGCTTCATCTCTGGTTCTGGTAACGGTTTCGTTTCCAGTTCCTTTGTATGAAATCAAAATATGGCTAGAACTGATAGAATCTGCAATTTCTTTTGATTTGGATATTTTTACCAATTGGTAAGCGTTTCCGGTTTTAAATGGACCGCCAACTTGACCTACACTTCCGGTTGTTAAAAAATCAACATAGTCTGCCGGTAATTGCGCAGCATATTGTTGTATTTCTTTTCGGGTGATGAATTGTCCTACAAATGGACGATCTGAATATTTTGAAACATAAATAGAGTCGTTGCTTGCGCTTGCAAAGGAAGGAATCGTATCGTTGATATTGTTTACTTTGTCAACAACAACTGTTCCGGTCAAATATTTTTTGATATCGTTCAATGCATTTTGATCATCTTCAGCAGATGGAGTTGCAGGAAAATACACGTAACTTAAATCAACAGTAGCTTCGCTTTCATAAAATTTCGGATATTTTTTAACGTAAGCATTGATTTCGTCGTCGGTGATTTCGACTTTGTATTTCTTTTTCAAATCATCATAAGACGCAAAAGCATAATCAATGGTTGCGTTTTGAATGTTTGCAACTTGTTGGAATTCAGCCTCTTTGCTGGTTGTCGCAACGCCCATTGTTACCAATTCCATGTATTTTTGACGCAAAATATTTGGCTTGGCTTCTTCAAACATCATGATGAAATTTTGGTAAGCCTGACCGGTTCCTTGAATACCCTGTTCAGCTTGAGATTTTAATTGACCGATTTGGGTTTTCAATTCGGCAGCATCTACCATACCGTATTGTTTGGCCATAAAAGACCAAACTTCGTCATCGCTTACTTCCAAACCTGCTTTTTCGGCTTGAGCTAGAATGATTTTTTTGGTTATCAAATTGTTCCAAACTTGTTGAGAAACTTGATTTTGAGACAAATTATTTTGATTAGAGCTCGCGATGGATTGAGCATTGATAAATTCTGCAACAGAAATAGACTCTCCGTTGATGTTCCCGACTTCATTTGGGTCACCTGTAAAAATGCGTTTTACGACAGAATTCTCACTAAATAAATCACCGGCTACAAATGCCAACATTGCTACCCCGATTACAACTACTAGTAACCAGGTTTGTTTGCGGATATCTCCTAAAATTGCCATTATCTTGAGTCTTAAATATTAAATTTTTGGTTGGCGAAATTACAATAATTAAATCAATTTGAAAATTTGAAACCCATAAATTTTGAAAATGAGTGGGTTAAATTGGTGTTTTGATGAAAAACCGATAAAAATTTAGAATTTTTCACCTTCATAGAATTTGATTCCTTGATTGTTAAATAACATGTATTCGCTCAGGTCATCTTTGGCTTCAAGTCCATTGTTGGCCTGAAGTGAATCTCCTTCAATTGTGATGATGTAAACCGTGTCTTGTGTGAATATGCTTCTTTTCTTTTTGTTCCAAAATAGTTTTTGGGTTTTCAAAGTATCTCCTTTTTCATTGATCACGATCACATCGCCTCTTCCTTCGTACCAACCTTTCATTTCGTTCATCAATGCCCAATTGGCGCGCATATATCCCGGTGAGTCCGGATTTTTATTGTAAAAATCCATTTCCAAACCTTTTGGGAATTTGGTATAGGGCGAGTCGATCATGGCGTACTCTTCGATTAAAGGTGAGCGTAAATTTATTTTTAAAAATCCTGAATCTTTAAAGATCACATCTGCATTAACCAGAGATCGGCTCGGGAAGTCTTTTTTGCGTTTGGAAAGATCTACTTCTTCGGGTTTTGTACAAGCAAAAACCAAAGCAGAAAGATAAATAAGCAACCACCTTTTGCGAAAGAATAAAAGTGAAGAAAAAGGTTGGGCGGCCATATTGACGAATTAGTCGATCACGCGTTTTCTAAACCAAATATCGTTCAAAGTAAATCCAATTTTTACGTTGGCATAGTTTTCTTGAATGACAGAAGAATTGGGTTTACCCAATTGACCTAATTCAACCGCTAAATTTAACATCGAGGCATCACGGTCTTTCCCGACTGGAAATCCAAATCCTACAGTCATCCCATATTTTTTGATGCCAACTTCACCAAATTGTAAGGGTGTGGCTTCGTAAAATCCTCCCAATCGATACGTAACTCTGTCAAAATAGCTTTTGTAACTATTAAAATTAGGAATCCAATATCCTCCTGCGGAAATTCTAAATCTGGTGTCTATATTGGAGTTGTCAGCTTCATCCATTTGATAAGCACCCCAATCACCCCAATCCAACTGCGCACCAAACATCCAGTGCAAATCTTTGCGGTAAGAGGCTCCGATGGAAACGGATTGTGGCAATTTCATGTCGCCGTATATTTTATGGTATTGGATCGTGTCGATGTTTTGAGGGATGTTGTCCATCAACATATAAGTCGAAGTCATATCCTCGATTCTCGCATTGACATTTGCGCCGAGTGTATAAGTTCCTCCGGCTTCAAAATGTTTGTTTGTACCGATTTTTTTGGAATAATAGGTTCCTGCGGTAAATTGAAATCCGCTTAATTTGGCTTCGTACGAATAATCTGTCACCAATGCCAATCCTTCTGTAGTGATGATTTGATGGCGATTGAGGTCACCAAATAAATAATTGGCACGAACCCCAACTGAAAACTCAGGTGAAACATTATAAGAACCCATTACATGAAAAGAGTTGACACCACCTTCGCCTTTATAATCATTTCGAAAGCGGAGCTCATCACCTTCCGTGATGGTGCTTAAATCATATCCGATGGAGGAATAAGGTTGAAATCCAAATCCGGCTCTGGCTTTTGTACCCACCGGAAAAGCAAGTGAAACGTTGGATAGATAAGTAGTGCTTTTTTTAGAAACCATACTTCCATCATCAAATTGACTCATATGCGTATTGACACCCAAATCAAAAGAAGTGACGTTCAGGTCTTTATTGGCAGCAGGGTTGTAAAAATTTGCGCCGGCGCTATAAGGATTGGTGTTAAAAACCGAAATCCCACCCATTGCAGCTTGCTCTATGTTGTTGTCAAAAAGTAAACTTCCTACACCAAATGCAGAATATGGCGAAGTAGAAATGCTTTGTGCAAATCCTTGAATTCCCATTCCTACCATACCCAATACGACCAATACGCTTTTGATTTTCATGCGTTTTTTATAATTTCAATTTGCAAATATGATGATTAGATTGGAAACTGCAAAAAACCCATGAGGAATTGCTTGTTAATGAACTATTAAAGTTTGTTAAGGATGTGGGCTGACAAAGGGAAAATGGAAATCATGAAAAATATTTTTTTGGAATATCAGAATTTTTATATATTTGCAGTCCCAAATGAGTAGGTGCCTTAGCTCAGTTGGTAGAGCAAAGGACTGAAAATCCTTGTGTCCCTGGTTCGATTCCTGGAGGCACCACTTACTAAAAGCCGTTTCGCGAGAATCGGCTTTATTTTTTAAGATGCATTTTCTATATATTTTATACAGTAAAAAGTTGAACCGATATTATATTGGAGAAACGGCCGATGTATCATTTCGATTGAAATTACATTTAGATAAAGCGTTTTCTACATCATTTACTTCTAGATCCGATGATTGGGAGTTGGTGTTTAGTTTTCAAACCCAAACCAAAGAGGATTCCTTATATCTAGAAAAATTCATCAAAAGAATGAAAAGTAAAAAGTTCATTGAAAAAATAATGGGAAATCCTGAAATATTGAAGGAAGTCTTAAAAGAAAAAAAATAGTCCCTGGTTCCCCCGACGCTTCGGGGCTGGAGGCACCACTTACTAAAAGCCGTTTCGCGAGAATCGGCTTTATTTTTTAAGATGCATTTTCTATATATTTTATACAGTAAAAAGTTGAACCGATATTATATTGGAGAAACGGCCGATGTATCATTTCGATTGAAATTACATTTAGATAAAGCGTTTTCTACATCATTTACTTCTAGATCCGATGATTGGGAGTTGGTGTTTAGTTTTCAAACCCAAACAAAAATTGATGTTAGGAAAGTAATTTATCAGGATTCTGTCTGCTGTCAAAAACCCTAAGAATAATAATTCTTTCAGATTCTACACGATAAATGATTTTATAACTCCATTGTGTAAAAAATCGGGTGTGTTCTTGATTCAGTATAGGTTCTATCGGAAATTTGTTTGGAAAGTCGCCTAAAGAGTTCCCTAAATCCAATATAGTATTTACAACATTTTCGGCATTTTGTGGACTTCGGAAATAAATATAGTCATAGATGGCTTGAAGTTCCTCAATTGCTTTTTCCCGCCATTCTACCTTTAAACTCACTTTTTGCTGAAAATTTGATGGCGTACTTCTTCGGTGGAATAGGTTTTAAGTGTTCCAGCTTTAATTTGGTTGTCCACCACTTCCATGTCTTTTAGATATTGGGTTTTGGTTATGGTTGTACCGTCCGCTTCATACCCAACAACCGTTTCAGAACTTAATAAACCCTCTATTTGTTGCAATAAATTATCGTCAGACAAATTGAGAATTTGCTGAACGATATTTATTTTTAAAGTTTCTGTATTCATATCGCTAATTTAAGAAGATTTAATTTGATTTGTTCAGAGTTCCATTATATTATTTGTGTATTCATTTTGCATGATTGGTTTATAGTCCATAAAAATTAACGCTTTATTCTTTTTCAATTTGGCTTCAAATAAATTAATTACCGTAATTTTGAACGCTTTTAATTAGAAATTACATGAACGATATAAAAGTAGGAATCATCGGTTTAGGATATGTGGGTCTACCTTTAGCGCGACTATTTGCTACGAAATTCCCAACTATAGGATTTGACATCAATGAAACCAGAATCAAAGAACTAAAATCGGGTGTTGACAGTACTTTAGAAGTAGAAGAAGAATTATTGAAATCCGTTTTGGTAAATCATCCATCCGAACTTAAAGGCCTTTATATCAGTCATCAATTGGATGATTTGAAGTCTTGCAATTATTTTATCGTTACTGTTCCTACGCCGGTTGACAAAAACAACCGACCTGATTTGACGCCGCTTTTTAAAGCAAGTGAAACGGTAGGGAAAGTCCTGAAAAAAGGCGACATCGTGATTTATGAATCCACGGTTTATCCAGGAGCAACGGAAGAAGATTGTATTCCAATTCTGGAAAAAGTGTCAGGTTTAAAGTTCAATGAAGATTTCTTTGCCGGTTATTCGCCGGAACGAATCAATCCGGGAGACAAAGAACACACCGTTGAGAAAATCCTAAAAGTAACTTCAGGTTCCACGCCGGAAGTTGGCAAAAAAGTAGATGAACTCTATAAATCGGTTATTACAGCCGGAACCCATCTGGCGCCAACCATAAAAGTCGCAGAAGCAGCAAAAGTGATCGAAAATTCGCAACGCGATATCAACATCGCTTTTGTAAATGAATTGGCCAAAATCTTTAACCTCATGGGAATCAATACCCATGATGTCCTGGAAGCTGCCGGAACCAAATGGAACTTTCTTCCGTTCAAACCCGGATTGGTCGGTGGACATTGCATAGGCGTTGACCCATATTATTTGGCACAAAAAGCACAAGAATACGGCTACCATCCTGAAATCATTTTGGCGGGAAGAAGGTTGAACGATTCTATGGGCGAATACGTCGCTTCGCAAGTCATCAAATGCATGATCAAACAAGGAATAAAAGTAAATGGCGCACAGATTTTGATGCTGGGAGTGACTTTTAAAGAAAATTGTCCCGACGTTAGAAATACCAAAATCGTAGACGTCATTCATGCCTTGGAGGACTATGAAACCCAAATCTCGACCTATGATCCTTGGGCCAATCCAGACGAAGTAATCCATGAGTATGGGATCAAAAGTGTGAATCAATTGAATGGTGCAACGCAAAAATTTGATGCGATCGTTCTAGGTGTAGCACATCAAGAATTCCGCGATTTGGATTTTGAAAGTTTGAAAAAAGAAAAAGCCATCGTTTTTGATGTAAAAGGCATCATCGAGGGAACTGTTGATGGAAGATTATAATTTTCATGAACCCCAATTTTGTAAGAGACTGTTTAAGTTTTATAAAAAGATAATAAAGGGTTAGTTATTGTTACTATACGAAATTAAATCCGTTAAAATTTAGACAGGCTCTAATTCTTTAGAAAAAGAAAATTTCTGCAAATTCTTTTCTGAATTGGGTTTGCGAAAAATCGAATCAAAATTTACGAAATCATTACCTAGGAATTGCATCAAATTTGATGTGATATAAAAGAATTATTCCTATACTTGTCGAAGTTTAATTCGAATTTCAAAGCTGTTAAAAACGCCGTTTTTCAATTCGGATAAATTTCCTAACATCCTGATCTGACACACCTTACTTCGCTTAAACCGGACGTAGAGAAATTTATTATGAATGAGAAATTTTCGGATTATGCGAAATCCTTTGTACCTATTTTCCCGGGTCTTTAGTGTCCTGTTCCTTTTTGTTGTTTTGATTGATTCAAACGCTCAAACTACCATTTATGAGGAAGATTTTGAGGAGTTGGTTCCCGGAGCGATTGTCTATGAACACCAGGACAGCTGGCAGCAATCCGGCTCTACTTATGGCTTTTTAGATTATACGCATCAATTTGGCATTCATCCCGGAGGTCAAGCCATTTCGGGACAATCATTGGGAATTTCGCTTTATAGCGACGAAAATCTAGAGGTCTATTTTGGATTCCAATACACCTCCTGTGAGTTCCCTACTCCTTTTGATTTGGCGACTTATAAAGCCATTTCCACTTCGGGACATGAAAACATTCAACTTCAATTTGACTGGAAAGGAATGGGCGAAAATTTAAATGGAAATTGGGTGGACTATGGCCAGATAGGTTATAGCACGACAGGCGGGCCGCCGTTTATCTGGTTGACCGAAGGCGGATTTTCAGGCGATGGTTTCTACCATGATCAGGCCAACGCCCAAAACATTATTGTTTCATTCCCCGAAGAGGCTGCCAACCAACCCAATTTTACCCTTGCTTTTCGTTCAAAAGCCAATAATTGTGGGGGTGCGGCACCTCAATTCATCCTGGATAATCTGGTGCTAAGCGGAACAACGGATGTGCAGAACCGCAGCCTAATCGTTTCGGGTGCTTATGAGGGAGCTACTTATGCGGACGGAACCTATTCCATTCAAAACAATACAAACATTACGCTGACTTCGGGTAACCGGGTCGGATATGAGATAACAGGCTGGACGGGAACGGGCAGTGTGCCTTCAACGGGAACGAGCGGAACATTGACGATTGATATATTGGAGGATTCGGAAATCCATTGGGTCTGGGAGGAGAGCCAACCTCAGAATATTGCTTTTCTGGATGTGGATGGTTCCCAGATTCTGACCTTTAACAACAGCCGCTATAATTGGGAGACACCTGTTTTCAGGCTAATTCATCAGGGAGATACTGCGGACGAATATGAAATTGAAATCAATACATCGGCCGATTTTACCGGAACCTCCTGGATGCAAAACTATACGGGAAGTTTCCCCGGAAATGAAGCCGTCAGTTTTATTTTTGACAATGGATTTAATCCTGTGAACAATACTACTTATTATGTGCGCGCCCGTGCAAAAGGGATTTCTCATGGGATTTGGAGTGACTGGAATGCTGCATTGCAAAGTTTTACGCATCAATTGGGCGGAGAAATGGCCGATTGGTTCCAAACGACCCAAGCTCAGTTTCAGTCAGATGAAAACGAATTTACCGAAATAACTTCCTCCGGAGAAGTCAGGGTGATGGATGCGGAAAGCAATGACTTTCTAAACGGAAGTTTTGAAAATGCTTTGACAAACTGGAATACCCAATCCAATCAAAGCTCTAATTATATTGCGGACATAAGCGAGAAATGGGCAGTTGATGGAAATTATTCAGTAGAATTTTACAATCGAAATCCATTTGTAAACGGATATTTTGAAGGAGATTACATTCAAATCAATCAAATTGTCGATTTAACCGGCGTTTCCCAATTGTTGATGACTGCAAAATATGAAGGAAGTAGTGTTATGAATGTTGAACTCAGAGTTTATATAAGTGAAGTTTATGGTCCGGAAGAAGAGTTTGGAACCTTGGTTTACCAATGGACTCCTGATTCCAATTTCGCAACCGAAGACCTCGAAATTGACCTTACATCTTTTATGTTGAGCGGAGAAAAAAGAATCCAACTGATGTACTATGTGAACGACCAGCAAACCGGCGTTGCCCAACATAAAATATTGAATCTGGATCACGTACGTACAACAACGGCTACAGAAGGAGAACTGCGTTCTACAGCGATAAATTTGGCATCGATTCCGGAAGCGACAGCTTATCAAAGTTTAAGTTGGAACCAAACATTGGGAACTGGAAATTTGACCTTAAAAATTCAGGAAAGAACGGGAGAAATTTGGTCAGATGTGCCAGGGTTTGATTCAATTTCTATGGCTGGAGATGGACTTCATACCATCAGTTTAGCTGAAATGCCGGCTTTTGATCAGATTCGATTGGTAGGGATTTTAAGCGGAGAAGAAGTAGCGCTCCAAGATTGGTCCGTTCAATTCAGAGATGGAGATTGTCCTTCCGAAACCATTTGGGATGGAGCTGCCTGGTCTAACGGTATTCCGATTGATCCAACCGTTAAAATCATCATAGAGGCCGATTTTACCACCGATGAATCCAATACGCTTAACCATGAATTGGTGGGCTGTTCGTTGGAAGCTTTGGCGGGAGTGGAGGTGATCATCGATTCGGGATATAGTTTGATTCTGGATAATGAATTGAATGTGGACGACGAAAACGGAGCGAGTTTTATCATTGAAAACGATGCCAATCTTTTACAAATAAATCCGGTGCAAAACACAGGGAAAATCACCCTCAAAAGACAAGCAACGGTTCCTTCGAACCAATATAATTATTGGGCCTCACCGGTTGTAGGACAGAATTTGTATGCGCTTTATTCCGGTATTCCCAATAACAGGGTCATGACGTATAACACCTGGAATGATTATTTTTCTATCGTTCCGGCCGGAACTTTGTCTTCATTCGGGAAAGGATATTCCATCAAGGGCTCTGCTTCCAATTATCCGCAGGGCAGCGATGATCCGGAAGATATTTGGGTGACCGCTCTTTTTGTGGGCGTCCCTCAAAATTCATCGGAATATGAAGAAGAAAACCGGATTCCACTTGATACCCTGGGAAACAAATACAATTTGATCGGGAATCCTTTTCCGTCCAATTTGAATTTGAAAGAATTGTATTTGGCCAATGAAGATCAGTTCTACAATGATGAAACCGAAGAAACCCCGGCTTTTTATTTCTGGGACAACACCGGAAATATGGAATTAACGCAGCAAGGTTCGGGATACAGCGGCAATAATTATGCGATTTACAATCCATTATCAGGTGGTGTTGCGGCGACAGGAGGAGACAAAATGAAAAAACCAAACGGCATCGTAAAACCGGGACAGGGATTTATCATCAAAGCGGCCGAAAATGCAACTTCTCTTCTGTTGGACAACGATATGCGTACAACGGCTACCCGTTTGACTGAAGATGGAGATGAAGCCGTTTATTATAAAAACCCGGAAAACAATGGCTCCCGAAAGCAGAATTCTAAATTTTGGATAGAATTGGTCAATCCAAACGGCGTTCATGTTCAAATGGCAATCGGATATTTTAAGGAAGCGGACAATGGATTTGAAAAATATGATTCTCCGATTTTCAATGAATCCGTTTCAGAAAATATTTATTCGATCAGCAAAGACGATAAAAAACTGGCGATTCAAGGTCGTCAGGGACCTTTCCGGAAATCAGATGTCGTTCCGCTGGGCGTTAAGATAGCGAATCCGGGAAAATACAAAATACAGTTGGAAGACAGATTGGGGATATTCAATACTCATCAAACCATTTATTTGCGTGATAAATTAACCCAAACGGTTCATAATCTGTCCGAATCGGCATTTGAATGGGGAGCGGAGCCGGGTGAATTTACAGACCGATTTGAGATTGTGTACAAAAAAGGAAATATTGCAAAAGAATCCTTATTGACAGGAAATAATGATCTCAAAATTCAAAAAATCAACAAACAGATTGTCATTTCATCAGAAAAAGAAAAATTAGCAGAAGTTGAAATCTTGAATCTTTCGGGCTGGTCGTTGTATCAAAATAATTCGGTCAATGCCAAGGAGTTAATCCTACCGGCTGAACAATTTGGGAAAGGAATCATCGTTATTAAAGTGCAAACAGAAACAGGTGAGATTGTATCCCGAAAAATGATCAACAAGTAGAGAAAGAAACCGACATGAAAAAAATAAAACTGATTGCCCTATTCTTTTCATTCATCGGAAATGCTCAGTTTTTTGAAAGTCAACAAGACGCACCAGAAGAAGAACAAACCCAGGACTATGGGTTCTCGCAAGAAGCACCGGATTATGATCAACCCGATCAAGGATTGGATTCACCTGGAAACCCTAACGATCCGACCCCTATTGATGGTTGGGCTTGGGCATTGCCACTAGTCGGAATAGGCATTGGATTTTATTTCATGTATAGAAAAAGGAATTGGGCTTGATGTCCACCTGATATAACCCGCCACGATGGCGGGTTTTTTTTGGTATGAAGTTGACGTTGTCAGGTTGAGCATGAGCCGGAGGCTTACCAGCGCTTCTCGACTCCGCTCGAAGTGACAAGGGTGTGATTTTATCAAAGAGTACTCGAGGTCTGTCACTTCGAGCGGCAGTTGGGAAGTCACTTCGATCGGTAGTCAAGGTCTGTCACTTCGATCGGTAGTCGAGGTCTGTCACTTCGAGCGGCAGTCGAGAAGTCAGGTCGAGCGTTAGTCAAGGTCTGTCACTTCGAGCGGTAGTCGAGAAGTCAGGTCGAGCGGTAGTCAAGGTCTGTCACTTCGAGCGGTAGTCGAGGTTTGTCACTTCGAGCGTTAGTCGAGAAGTCAATTCGAGCGGTAGTCAAGGTCTGTCACTTCGAGCGTTAGTCGAGAAGTCAGGTCGAGCGGTAGTCGAGAAGTCAGGTCGAGCGGTAGTCGAGGTTTGTCAGGTCGAGCGGTAGTCGAGGTTTGTCAGGTCGAGCGGAGTCGAGACCCTATTCATTATCCTGATTAAAATTTTTAGAATGCGAATTGTTTTGACATTCCGACAAAGTCTTCAACTCATTCCAATTCCCATTGATGATAGCCTCTTTTTTTGCTTTGGACCATTTTTTAATCTTTTTTTCAAAAAATATTGCTTGGTTTACGTCCATAAAACTTTCATGAAATACCAATTCTACCGGTCTTCTATTAAAGGTATAACATTCTTTATTCAATCCACTATTGTGTTCATTTAGTCTTCTTTCCAGATTATTGGTCATCCCAGTGTAATAGGTACCATCTTTACATTTTAAGATGTAGACATAATAGGTTTTCATATGTTTAGTTTGACTTAAAAATACAAATTTTATTGATTTTTTAGTTTCTCGCTTCTCGACAGCTGCGCTGGTAAGCCTCCGGCTCATGCTCGAAGTGACAAGGGTGTGATTTAATCAAAGAGTACTCGAGGTCTGTCACTTCGAGCGACAGTTGGGAAGTCACTTCGAGCGGTATTCAAGGTCTGTCACTTCGAGCGACAGTTGGGAAGTCACTTCGAGCGGTAGTCAAGGTCTGTCACTTCGAGCGACAGTCGAGAAGTCAGGTCGAGCGGTAGTCGAGACCCCTCTACACATTAAATAAACCTTAAAATGCCACCCAAAACACAATAAATTTAGTTTTTGGTCGATAAGGCTTAATATTAATTGTCGTAATTTTGCCAATTCTGATTTTTCAATAAACGCAATGTCAAGTTCAAAAACGATAGCTAAAAATTCGCTTTTTCTTTATTCAAGGATGTTGGTGAATATGGTCGTTGGCTTATTTACTGCCGGGATTACGTTAAACGTTTTGGGAATTACAGATTATGGAATTTATAATGTTGTGGCGGGTTTTGTATCCATGTTTGGGTTTTTAAATGCTTCGATGTCCTCTGCAACACAGCGGTTTCTTTCTTTTGATCTAGGAAAGAATGATCAGGAACAACTTCGCAAAACTTTTAGTACGACGGTTACCATTCATTTTGCGATTGCTATTATCATTGTATTAGCTTTAGAAACCTTTGGACTTTGGTACATCAACCATAAACTAAATGTTCCGGCAGAACGACTTCCTGCGATCAACATCATTTTTCAGTTCTCGGTTTTTTCTACTTTTTTTGGAATTATACAAGTTCCCTATAACGCTTTGATAACAGCGCATGAACGGTTTAATGTCTATGCTTACATTAGCTTCCTGGAGATCGCATTTAAAATCACCATTTTATTTTTGATCGTTCATGTAGATTATGATAAGCTGATTTTATATGCTATTTTACTCTTCTGTTCTTCATTTTTTATCAGAATGATTTACAGAGTATATTGCAGAAGAGAATTCCCAGAAAGTAAATACAAGTTTTATTTTGACAAAAGTTATTTCCATACTTTATTGGCTTTCAGTGGTTGGAATTTATTTGGTACGATTGCAGTTACTGCAAGAGGACAAGGTAATAACTTGGTTCTAAACTGGTTTTTTGGTGCTGCTATGAACGCTGCGTATGGCATTACTAGTCAGGTTCAAAGTTTAGTGAGTAGTTTCGTTTCCAATTTTCAGATTGCGGTGAATCCCCAGATTGTTAAGAATTACGCTGCAGGAAATAAAGCTAAATCAATGCAGTTAATTGTACAAAGCGCCAAGTTTTCTTTTGGCTTAATGATCTTAATTATATTACCGATTTTTTCTTCTCTGAATTTTGTTTTAGATGTGTGGTTGAAAAATTATCCACAACAAAGCATTCTTTTTATCAAACTTACTTTTGTGATCATCTTAATCGACACTATTTCAAATCCATTAATGACTGGTTTACAAGCGACGGGCAAAATCAGAATGTATCAGATTGTGGTAGGAACATTGGTTTTTCTCAATTTACCAATTTCTTATTTACTCATTAGAAATACGGCGAGGCCTGAAATGATTTTTTTAACCAGTATCATTATATCATCCATCGCACTTTGGTTTCGCTTGTACTATCTGAAAACACATATGGGCATGGGGATAACCTTATTTATTAAAGAAGTTTTGATGAGAATACTTTTTTTAATCCCGTTTGTTTTTTTAATTTATTATTTATCAAATTATATTCAACTGAGTAAACAATGGGTAAATTTCATAGTTAAATCCGGCATAATCGTAGTACTAATGGGATTAGTTTGTTACGCCTGCTTATTTAATAAGCGGGAAAAACTGAGAATAAATCAATTTATAAAGAGTAGATGGTTAAAATTTTTCAATTAGCATGAGCAAAAAAATAAACCTTTATTGGTATCAACATAAGCAAGGATATGGCAATTTTGGGGATGAACTAAATCCCTATATTATTGAGCGTCTGACATATAAAAAGGTCAAGTTCATTAATATTAAATACCTTTTTGATGATCGTTGGTTGGCTTTTAAAACAATTTCAAAAGCAATACTTCGAAAAGAAATAAATGTATTCACTTATCTGCAATATATCTTTTATAATTTTATCAAAATGCCGGAGGTACTTTTGGTAATTGGTAGTATTTTAGAAACCTCTAACTCCTCAAAAAATAAAATATGGGGTGCCGGATTTATCAGTTCGAAAACGAAAAAGGTTAGTGGGACTTTTTATGCGGTGAGAGGTTTAAGAACGGTTCAGAAATTAAGGGAGATGGGTAACAACGCACCTGATGCAATTGGAGATCCCGCATTATTACTGCCGATAATTTATCAGCCAAAAGTAAAGGCTCAGAATAAAATTGGAATTATTCCACATTATCAACATTATTTAGAATTAAAAGATAAATTTGGTGAAGAATTTACAGTAATTAATTTGTTAGATCCCATAGAAAAAGTTATCGATGAAATCTCCTCATGCACAATTACTTATTCTACGTCGTTGCATGGTATTATTGTATCCCATGCGTATCAAGTACCCTCACTTTGGGCTGAATTTCCCGGACTAACCTTTACTAGATTGGTGGGGGATAATATTAAATTCTTTGATTATTTTTCATCTGTAGGTATATCAGATTATTCACCTCTTGAGTTTACAAATTTAGAAAAAGACTGTTTTTCAAGAGTGATCACAAATGAATTAAAAAGTAATTTATTACCTACGTTTGAAATGATCCAGAAACGACAGGCAGATCTATTACTAACAGCACCGTTTGAAGTTATTGATAAATATCGCAGCATTGAAAGATATGAATAAGCCACAAATTTCCGTGATCGTTCCAGTGTTCAATTCAGAAAAATATCTGAAAGGATGTATAGATTCTATATTATCACAAACATTTTTGGATTTTGAATTAGTGTTGGTTAATGATGGTTCCACAGATTCCAGCGGAAAGATTTGTGATGAATATGCATTGAAAGATTCTAGGGTTAAAGTCTTTCATAAAGAAAACGGAGGCGTAAGTGCCGCAAGAAATACTGGAATTAAAGCAGCGAAAGGCAAATATGTAACCTTTGTAGATGCAGATGATAAAGTAAAACCATCTTTTTTAATGGATTTCAATTCCTTGGAGCTGGAAGCAGATTTTTATGTGCAGGGGTACATTGAGTGGGTAGGTCCTGACAAATTCAATTCGGTATATATTATTGATGAAAGTGCTTTTTCTACAGACCTCAATCAAGTAATAGAGAAATTAGATATAGAGCATAGTGTTTTAGAGGTGCCATGGGGCAAATTGTTCAAGTTAGAAATTCTATCAAAAAACAACCATTTATTTAATGAAGAGCTAAGTAATGCAGAAGACCACCTGTTTGTTATGGAGTATTTAAAATATATTCGTTCAATAGTAGTTGGTCAGCCGGCAAATTATTATTACAGAAAGTTTAATAATGAAAATTCTTTATCAAACAAATTCATCCCCCACGATAAATTACATTTATATGCTAGTGCGGTGTATGAAGCTCGATTATGCAATATAGAAAATCATAACATGAGTGAAAGGTATCGTACCTTTACCATTAATGTTCATCATGATTTACTTACCAAGTCACTTATTAAATTGTTTCATGAAAAAACGAAACTAACGAAGACTACAAAGAAAGAATTGATAAAAAAATATCTTTTGGAACTTGATCATCTCGGAATGCACCACCAATTGCGCAAGGTGAAAAAACATCAATTTATTAAAAAAGTATGGAACAGTGGACTTCCATTTAAATTAGCGTTTTTAGAAAAGGTATTGCCAAAATTATAGCGGGCGTTGACTGCATCAATAATAAATAAAATCACATGTTGAAAATAATAAAGAATTTATATATCCATAACGTTAATCTGCTTAATTTTCGTGCTGTGCGTATTAATCTTTTCAAATTAGGTCAAAGGAAAAATAACTAAAAATGTTTTCGATAATCATCCCCTATTACAAAAAAAGAAAATACATCGAGAGGTGTATTGATGCGGTATTGGCGCAAACCTACCAAAATTTTGAGATTATTTTGGTAGATGATGGTTCCCAAGATGATGTTGCTCAACTTATTGAAGAAAAATATTCGGGGAAAGTGCAATTAATTCAACAGGTTAACCAGGGGGTTTCAGCAGCAAGAAATGCAGGAATTGCAGCAGCCACCCATGATTATATTGCGTTTTTGGATGCGGATGATTATTGGAGCCCATCTTATTTGGAAGCAATTTCTGAAATCATTGAAAATGATAAAAAGGCAAAAATAATAGGATGTAAGTATACTAGGGTTAAAAGTAATTTAGAAAAAACCAATGCCATTTTTTCATTTTTTGAAATACATTCTTATTTTAAAAACCAAGCTATTAAAAACTCCTTGTTTACGAGTAGTTCTACTGTTGTGAAGAGTAGTTTTTTTTTGGAGAATCATGGGTTTAATTCAAATCTTATTAGTGGTGAAGATATAGACGTGTGGTTTCGTGCAATATTAAGTGGCGGTAGTGCTTACTACATTAATAATGTATTAGTATATTATTCAGACGAGGATGTTAATCAGGCAACAAAATTGACTAAAGATTTTAACCGAAGATTTATTGCAAATATTGGTTCGATGTATTTTGAAAATGGCAAAAAAATATATTCCCAGGATTTCTATAATTTTCTTAGCAAATACATGTATTCCAGTTTATACATTATTTTTTTTCAAAAAGAAACCCACCAGCAAGCGAAAGAACTCAAAGAAAGCATTAGTGAAAAATATTTTTTCGCAGAATTGTATTATCATATCCCTTATAAAGTTGGTAGTTTTTTCTTAAACAAAAGGAAAATTCAGAAATTAGCCAGAAAATATTTTAAATTCATCTTTACGTACGTCCACAATCAGTAAAATGAGCACGAAAAAAAAATTATTATTTACCATCCTTTCTATGGAAGGTTCAGGTGGTTTGGAAAGAATTTTATCAAGCCGTGTCAACTATCTTATTGAAAACTTTAATTACGATATAACTATTGTAACTACAAATTTGACAGGTGCAGTAAAGTCTTTTTATCCATTGAGTGATAAGGTAAAAGTGGTTAATATTCCAATTGATTTTTCTAAAAAAACGTTAGCGGATAAACTGGCCATTTTCTTACCAACCAATTATAAAAAGGAGAAAAAATTGCTCGATTTTATTAGTTTAGAGAAATTTGATATTTGTACTTCGTTTGGTTCGGAGACTTTTCTTTACAAGGAGAAAAATTATCATCATTTTGCAAAGATTAAAGAACATAGGTTTACTTATCAAAGAATGCTTCGTTTTGAGAAGAAATTTGGAATACAAAATCTATGGAGAAAATTATTGTTTAAAAATAGCATCAGCATTCAGAGAAAAATGGATTATATCATTTCTTTGACAGAGGAAGATGCCAACTTTTGGAGAAAATATTTAAAAAGGGTAGTTGTAATGCCTAATTTTATAGACCACAATCAAATGACACAGTCAAAACTGGATTCAAAAACAGTGATTGCGGTGGGGCGTTTGGAATTGCAAAAGGATTTTGAATCATTAATAAATTCATTTTCAATGGTTGCAAACGAAGTTCCGGATTGGAAACTTAATATTTTTGGAGATGGCTCTTTAAGAAACATTTTGCAAAAACAGATCGAAAAATTGAAAATGGAAAATCATATTTTTCTGAGGCCTGCAGTCAAAAATATTTTTGATCAGTATGCTTCTTCTTCTATTTATGTGCACACCGCTCATTATGAAGGTTTTCCAAACACCATGTTAGAAGCAACAGGACATGGTTTGCCTTTAGTAGCTTTTGAATCGGTGGGTGGTGTAAAAGTGTTGGTTCATGATAACGATAACGGATTTTTAATATTCGACAGAGATCATAAAAAGCTGGCACAAAAAATAATTTTATTAACAAAAGATCAAACCCTACGCAATAAAATGGGAGAGAAATCCTATCAATATTCAAAAGATTTTAGCGTAGAATCAATCATGTTGAAGTGGCACCAATTCTATAGTTCTATTTAATATGAAAATCCTACGCCTCACTACACTGCTTGATTTCGGTGGTCAGGAAAAACAATACTTGAGTTTTACCGAAAAAGCGGAATTGCTCAAGAATGACTATGTTTTTGCAGCCATCGGTTTTGGTGGGAATGCAGAGAAAGTTTTAAAAGAAAGGGGATTTGAAGTTCATGTCTTAAATCGGAATTTTTCTATAAAGAACATATTTAATATTTGGACAGTTTACAAATTAATCAAAAAAGTAAAACCCGATGTGGTACATACTGCGGCAGCAGAAGCTAATTTTCATGGGATTATCGCCGCAAAACTGGCCGGAGTTAAGACCATTATCGGCGAAGAAATTGGTATTCCCAATCATTCTTCTATTGCCCAAAAAGTCTTTCGATGGGTGTACCGCTTGGCAAATCAAGTGATTGGCGTTTCACAATCTGTAAAAAATCATTTAGTGAATACCGGGGAAATTCCGGAAAGCAAAGGAAAGGTCATTTATAATCCGGTAAGCATTCCAACACCATTTCCTAGAAAAGACAGCCCGAATTTCGAAATCGTTTATGTGGGAAGATTAGAAATCGTGAAAAATGTGGAAACCTTAATTACTGCTTTCGCCCACTCCAATAATGCACATGCTCATTTGACCATTGTAGGAGACGGCCGGGAACGCCATCAGCTGGAAGCATTGACTTCAAAATTACAGATGGATTCCAAGATTACCTTTACCGGTTTCACTTCAGAACCTTCCAAATACCTTTCTAATGCTGATTTGTTTGTATTGCCTTCTTTTTCGGAAGGTTTTGGGATCGCAGCAGCAGAAGCGATGTTTTTGAAAATCCCCGTGTTGTGTTCCAGGGTTGGAGGCATCCCGGAGTTTGTGAAAGATGGCGAAAACGGTTGGCTTTTCGATCCTAAAAATAGTACGGAACTGTCTGAAAAACTCAACCAAATTATGGCAATGGATGCCGAATCCTTACATCTGATTGGCAGGAATGGTTATGATACAGTCGTAAATCAATTTACCGTTGAAAAATATATTGAAAATTTAGAACGTTTTTATCACCAATTGCACCATGATTAGAGTTTTGCACATCATGTCCACCGTGACTGGCGGTGGCGTAGAACGCCGACGTCTTTCTTTAGCAAAAGCTTTTAAAGGAACCGAATTTGAAATGAAACTCGTGGGGACTTTCAAAGGTGGTGCTATTGCAGAGCAGATTGAAGAAAACGGAGTGGAAATAATTGAAGTTGGAGATTTTAACGGACCTTTCCACTGGGAAAAACATCGAAAAATTCAGAAAATCATCGATGAGTTCCAACCGCATATCATCCATGGTGCAGTGTACGAAGGCGTTACCATGGCAGCTATCAACGGTTTTATCAAAAAAGTTCCTGTGGTGATTTTGGAAGAAACCTCAGATCCTCAAAACAGAAGTGCAAAAGCAGACTTTCTGTTGCGCATTTTTTCTTGGGGTGCCGATCGTTTTATTGCCATTGCTCCCAATGTGGCCAACTATCTTCGAGACAGAGCTAAAGTATCTCCAAAAAAAGTCATCACCATCAATAACGGAGTCGAAATACCCAGAGCGGTTTCAGCCCAGAAAATTCAGGATTTAAAAGCGGAATATGCCATTAGGGAAAGTGATTTTGTAGTGGGAACCGTGGGGAGGTTGTTTAATGACCATAAGAAAATAACTGATATTTTGGAGGCGGTAAAACAATTGGATTTGACTCACTTAAAACTGTTAATTGTTGGAGGGGGAAGAGATGAACAATTATTGAAAGACAAAACCCGGGAATTGGGTATAGAAGGTCAGGTGATTTTTACGGGTTATCAATATGATACAGCTCCTTTTTACCGGTTGATGAACCTGTTTTGTATCGCTTCCCAACGGGAAGGCTTTGGCTTGGTCGCAGCAGAAGCGATGTTGCATCACCTTCCGGTATTGGCAACCCAAGTAGGAGGGTTGCAAAATGTTGTAGTGAATGAAGAAACCGGATTTTTGGTTCCTCCCAATACCCCAGCGAAGTTGGCAGAAAAAATACACTATTTCTACCATCATCCTGAAGCCGTCACCGCCATGGGCGAAGCCGGCTACCAAAGAGCGATTCAGAATTACACCGAGGAAAGATATGTGAAGGAAGTGGAAGCACTGTATGTAGAATTGTTGAAAAAGAATTGGGTTAATTAACAGGGAGAAGGTTGAATATCAATCATATTGTAGGGGAATTAATCCTCATTTTTTATATTAATAGCTTTTAAAAATGAATATTAAAGAAAAACTGAAAAAAAGCATTATTGGAAAGTTAACGAAATGGTTACTCCGTGCTTTTTTGAGTTGGAGATTTTATTTTAAACAATTATTTTGGTCTTATCAATACTACCAGACCAAGAGACTTGCAAATAGTTGTGACATTAAATGCACCATCAAGTATGTGGGCAAAAGAAATACAAAATTTCCTCATCCAGTAGGTGTTGTTATTGGAATGGGAGTGAAGTTGGGTAATCATTGTACAATTTATCAAAATTCCACCTTAGGAACAAAAAGGTTAGTCTTTGGAAATGACTATCCAGAGATTGGTGATAATGTAGTAGTTGGAGCGAATGCAATAATCATCGGAAATGTAAAAATAGGAAACAATGCTATAATTGGAGCTTCTACATTGGTAAATATTGATATTCCCGATAATGCAATTGTTGTAGGTAATCCAATGAGGGTTGTTGGTTTCAAAAATATGGTTGAGGATTAATTCAACTTTTGTAGTATTCCAAACCTTGACAAAGTTTTTAGAATTACATCTTTTTGATATTTATAAGGATTACAATTATTTAGAACTTTTAGATGCCCCCTCGCACCGAAGTTTTCCACCTTCGGTGCCGGATTGAGAAACAAACACTTTAATTTATAGCGAAACTAAACCATGAAAACCCTCCTCTTCATCACCTGGGACGGCCCAGAAACTTCGTATAGGAAAGGACTTTGCATGCTCCATTTTCAATGAAAATCCCATATAGAATCAAATAAAAAATATAAGTATGATTATAATTCTCAAGTAAATTGGGCGTTGTTATAATTATGATTATAGAATGCTGGACAACAACGAAATTGATTTTATCGCCCAAAAGCAAGGCGAAAAACTTTACATTCAAGCGGCTTTGACAATTAACGAGGAAAAAACCATAGAAAGAGAATTTGGAAATTTGCAGAAAATAAAAGACAACTATCCAAAAATGGTGGTAACGATGGATGAATTCTCCGGAAATACTTTCGAGGGAATTATTACCATAGACTTGCGAAGTTTTTTAACCAACAAATGGAAATAATATCATGAAAAACCTCCTCTTCATCACCGCTCCCCGAATTCTGCTGATTTCGGAGCCAAAAAAAACCACACCTTAAGTTACACCGAAAATTGAATCAATGAAAAACCTGCTCTTCATCACTTGTAGAAAATAATATATTTTAGCTTTAATACTAAAAGAACAACAAAATGGCACCAGAAATTATAGTTGCACTCATTGCATCATTTATCTCCCTGATATTAGGAGTTTTAAACAATCAATCCACTAAGAAAATTTCTCAAAAACAAAATGAGATCGAATTAAAGAAATCAACAATTGATGCTTTAGATAAACGGATTCTTAAATTAGAAAATATAAAAGTTCAGATAAGTGATAGAGAAAGTAATGTTGTTAAGTGGAATAGTTTAGAAGATCGCGGAAGAATGGCTGCTTTTTATTCAAAAAACTTCAAAGATGTACTGAAAATCTCACATTTAATTGATAAAACACTTACTGATAAATTAAATGCTTCTTTAAAAAACATGGAGAAGCATATAGGGAATGAAAAGATGAGAATGAAGATAGATTATAATGAAGTGTTAAAAGATCTTCTGGAAATGAGCCGCTTAAATGATTTAATTTTGATTGAGCTAGGTAAAGAGCTTGATCAATTAGAAAGTAAAGTGACAAAAATTATTTACCATTGAAATATGCTAACTCCCCCGCTCTCCGAAGTCTCCCGACTTCGGGACCGAATAAAAAGAACCCGCGTACCGAACAAAAAAGTAAGGATAAAAAAAAATACATAATTGATGAGGAAATTTAACGAACGAGAGAAAAAATTAATATCAGATCTTAGTAAAGTATCATTTAGTGAAACGGAAAAATTTTCTTTTTTTCTTCAAATGTATTATTTTACAGCAACTTCTAATAAAGCTCTTTTAGTATTTATGCAATTTCAGCAAGCACTTCTATACATTAAACATGATAAATTTATCAATATAAAAGATCGCAAGACCGAATTGGGAGAATTTTTGGAATTATTATCCTTGATAATTTATCTTAAAGAAAAAAGATATATCTCGATTTATCAAGTAGAATCACAAAACGCTGCTTTGCAGATAATGAAAGAGGGTTTTGATAATCCACGTGATGATGGAAAGGGACATATTTTTTTTAATGACAAAGATTACCTTGTAACAAATGAAGCAACTAAAATCTTACGTGATAATCATATTGTTTATGAAGGTATTAATCTTCCATCTGATGTTTATCAATTGATTATCGATAATTTTTTCGGAGTGCTTTATGTTTCAGAAGAATTACGTGAATTGGTAAAGAACGATTTTTGTTCAGAAGATGATTTGAAATTTAATAAACAACAAACACTTGCGTGGATCGGTATTGGAGTCTCTCTACTTTTGGGATTACTAAGTGTTTTAATCTCTAGCTAATTACCGTTTATCACTTTAAGAAGTCTCCCGACTTCAGAGCCGAAAAAAAAAACCTACAGTATATGGAAACTAAACCGTAAAAGATAAAAAATGAAAAACCTCCTCTTCATCACTTGGGACGGCCCATAAACTTCGTATAGGAAAGGACTTTGCATGCTCCATTTTCAATGAAAATCCCGATGATAAATCAGGTGAAGATTATAATTAACGTCAGTTCGATTTAAGATGTTAGCTTAATTTTAAATTCCAACCATCTTAAAAAATTCGTGAAGTTTCAAATTTTCACTTTCGCAAATTCTCATTATAGTTACTAAAGCTATTTGGTAGGAACTGTCTTCTCGTATACGTCTCACAGTTTTCTCATCAATTCCGTGATTTCTTGCAAATAGATTATTATTATCTGTAGGTATTACCCATTTATCTCTAATAAAATCAACTATTTTTCTATTTGCCTTTTGCATATAAACAAATAAAAATGATATAAATTAAAAACTTTCGGACTGAAATCCGAATTATTGAATTTTTTAATTATATTTGTAAAATAACATATTGCAATTCCTCCAATAGGATAAAATATTGAAGCAATTGCTTAGGATCTCGCCTTGAAAACTGGTAATTTTTACGCACGAGAAAATAAGCAAGATGCTCACGACCCGGGCGTGGGCTCTCTTATCGTGCATAGGTATACCAGTACCCCAAGGCAGTAAGTTGAGTTCCACGCCTTTTCTATGTGGTTTTCTCACTTACATTTTCTAAGCAATCTACTTTCTTCTCTTGGGGTTTTGCAATAATAACAACACATAAAACTTAAATTAAATGAGAACGATTTATTATTTAGAGACTTAGAGAATTACGAGCAGTAAGTGAGCGCGATAATCTGAAAATCGTGTGTTAATTATTTATTTGTCCCCTGCATTGCCTTTGGGTGATTGTTCAGGAAAGCAGAACCGATCTGGTTGAGGCAGGGGATTTTTGATGAGTTATTTCGTCCGCTTTTACTTGATACTTACTGTTAATCAAAAAAATTACAGAATAAAAAGCTCCCTGTACACCTATTGGCGTAGGTACAGAGAGCAAGAGTCTTAATGTTTCACTAAAACCCATTCAAAATTATGAAAACAATTTCATTATTAAGGGAAGTAGTTGTGCCGGGGTACATCCTTTTTGTCCTCATTACCTTGTGCTCGCTCGCCTCGGCGCAACAACCTCCCCAATCCAATCAATCTTTAATTACCGGATCAGTCTATGATTCGGTTGGACCCATCCTCGATGCCTCTGTATCCATTACCGGTTCAGACGTCGTAGTTTATACATCTGAAGACGGTTCCTACGCTATTTCAGCATCACCTTCCGATGTTTTGGTATTTGCTTATCCCGGTTATGCTACAGTTGAAGTTTTGGTCGGTAACCAGCTGGTCATAGATGTTGAGCTTTCGGGTTCTGTTGCTTTGGAAGAAGCGGTCATCAATGCAGGTTATTATACGGTTAAAGATCGGGAAAGGACAGGTAGCATATACAAAGTAACTGCTACAGAAATAGAAAACCAACCTGTAAATAATGTACTGGATGCACTACAAGGTCGTGTTCCGGGACTCGAAATCATTCCGTCTTCCGGGATTGCCGGTGGTGGATATACCGTTCGGATTCGGGGGCAGAACAGCATTGCCGCAGGGAATGATCCCTTATATATTGTTGACGGCGTTCCATTTAACACAGCGCCCTTAGGTTCTCAATCCATTTCAGGAACTATTTTGCCAAGAGCTGATATCAATCCGCTCAATACGCTGGATCCGTCTGTGATTGAATCCATTGAAGTGCTCAAAGATGCAGATGCAACAGCCATTTATGGCTCACGTGGCGCAAATGGTGTGATTTTAATATCCACCAAAAAAGGGAAAACAGGAAAGACTGCTTTTTCTGCAGATTTTTCTACCACAGTGATTGCGGTGACCAAAATGATGGACTTGCTCAATACTGAGCAGTACATCGCCATGCGGCAGGAGGCATTTGCAAATAACGATATTTCAACCTATCCCGCTACAGCTTATGACATCAACGGCACTTGGGATACCCAAAGATACACCGATTGGCAAAAGGAATTCATTGGTAATCCAGCATTCAACAACACCTTAAAATTCAATCTGTCCGGTGGAAACGAATTTACCCGCTTTACTTTAGGAAGCAGCCTGATGAAAGAAACAACTGTATTTCCTTTTGATTACAGCTACAACAGAACTACGGTATTTACCAGCATCCAGCATTTTTCCAAGGATAAAAAATTTCAGTTGAACCTTTCCGCCAATTACGGATTGGACAATAACCATCTGCCTGCAAGTGATATTACCTCTCGGGCATATATACTTCCTCCCAATGCACCGGCGTTATATACAGAAAATGGTGAACTCAACTGGGAAAACAGTACATGGACAAATCCCTATGGGGATCTGCAAAGTACATACCGGAACAATTCCCGCAGTATTTACTTCAACTCCCATTTAAGCTATGAAATATTCAGGAACTGGAAAGTAAAAACCAGCTTCGGCTACACCAATGCTTTGTTAAATGAAACAAAGGCTAATCCCGTTACAAGGTTTAATCCGGCATGGGGACTGACCAGTGCTTCTTCCAATTTCTTTGAAAATAATTCGGAGAACGGTAGCTGGCTAATAGAACCACAATTGGAGGGAAAGATAAATTGGGGTTTATCTGAATTTTTGATCACGGTGGGAAGTACAATCCAAGATCAGAGTTTCAGCCAGACCGCAGTATTGGGCATAGGTTATCCCACTGACCAGTTACTAAGTAATATCAATGCTGCCAATCAGGTTATCTATCTCAATGTAGATGACAGACAGTACCGGTATCTGGCAGGATATGCCCGTATTAATTATAGTTTAATGAAACGTTACATCATTAACCTGACGGGACGTAGAGACGGTTCAAGCCGTTTTGGCCCGGGAAATCGATTCGCTAATTTTGGTGCAGTAGGTGTTGCATGGATATTTTCCAAAGAACCATTCATGGAAAATTCTGATTTCCTAAGCTTTGGAAAACTTAGAGCATCCTACGGAAGCACAGGAAATGACCAGATTGGAGATTATCAGTATTTGAGTACCTACTCGGTAAATGAAAGTTCCTACAATGGAAACATAGGCCTGATTCCAACACGGCTTTACAATCCCAATTTTGCATGGGAAAAGAATACCAAAACAGAAGCAGCCATTGAAATTGCCCTTTTCCAAAATAAATTGCAATTGGACGCTGCATACTACAACTCCCGATCGGGTAATCAACTTGCAGGTACGCCCCTTCCCGGAACTACTGGATTTAGTTCAATCAATTCCAACATGAATGCACTTGTGGAAAATTCAGGGTGGGAACTGAGTTTAAGCAGTACCAACTTAAGTTCTTCCGACTTTACATGGTCCTCGGAATTTCAGTTAACACTGCCCAAAACAAAACTACTTGCCTACGATGATCTGGAAAATTCTACCAACGCCAATTATTTGGAGATTGGTTATCCTCTCAATATCATCAAGATTTATGAATTTACGGGAATTAATCCGGAAACCGGAATATTCACTTTCAAAGATTTTAACGGTGACGGGATTATTACTGGGACTGATGACAGAAAATACATTGCTGATTTTACGCCTGCATTTTTTGGAAGTTTGACCAATCAGTTCAGATACAAAAGATTCAATTTCGATTTTACCTTCCATTTTGTGAAGAAAGAGGCATTCAATGAATTTTACAATTTCGCTCCGGCAGGTACCATGTCCAATCAGTCAACCAGCGTTCTAAATCATTGGCAAAATCCGGGAGACAATTCAACTTACCAGCAGTTTACAACCGAAAACAACAGCGAAGCCCTGCAAGCACAGTCCCAATTTGCATATAGCAGTGGTGCTATATCTGACGCTTCATTTATCAGACTGAAAACAGTCAACCTATCCTACCAGCTCCCACTTCCCGGTATTCTGAATTGTTTAGTGTATTTACAGGGCCAGAATCTTTTTACCATTACCGGATTTAAAGGTGGTGATCCCGAGCAGATGCGCGGTTTTTTGCCTCCCGTACGCAGAATTTCAATTGGCGCCAAAATCGAATTATAACTTAAAAACTGATATTATGTTTAAAATAAAATTTTTATTAAAATACGCTTTATCAATCAGTGTATTGTTAACTACTTCCTGTGAAGATTTACTGGAAGTTGACGATCCTATGGGTCAGATAGCGGACGATGCCGTATTTGAAAATCCGACTACTGCAAATGCAGCTATTACTTCATTATACGCACATTTAAGGGATAATGCACCCCTTGTAGGAAACTCAGGTGGGCTGGGCGTTTTGATGGGGCTCTATTCAGATGAATTAGACTACTACAGCACTCCGGGATCTTCTTTGGAGATGTTTTTTAATCATCAGGTCATGCCTTCAAACGATATAGTAAAGAGTACATGGGATAACGCATATTCTTTGATTTATAAAGCTAACCTTGCCATCGAAAAAATAGACAAATCGCAATCGCTTAGCACAGATTTGAAAAAACAGTTAACCGGTGAAGCACTATTTATCAGGGCACTGACTCATTTTTACCTTTTGCAGCTCTTCGGAGCCATTCCTTATATTGAATCAACTGATTACCTCATTAATCAGGATGTTATACGTACCCAGTCCGAGGAAGTTTACGGACTTTTAGTCAATGACTTAGTTCGGGCAAAACAAATGCTTTCTATTGAGTATCCTGATCAAGAGCGTACACGAGCCAACCGTTTTGCCGCTACTTCACTGCTTGCGAGAATCTATTTATACAAAGGCGATTGGATTAATGCAGAACTGCAGGCATCTGAGGTTATTGAATTTTCTTCTTATTATAATCTGGAGACTGATCTCGATAAAGAATTTTTAAAAGAGAGTTCTTCAGCCATCTTACAGCTAAAACCGCTTTCAGACGGAGAAAACACAAAAGAAGGGGGGTATTTTTTGTTTGAACAGGGACCTCCACTCAATGTTTCCTTGAATCCATTGTTTATGGCTTCTTTTGAGCAGGAAGACCTGCGCAGAAGCCATTGGGTTAAAGAAATTACAGATGGCACTACCACTTGGTTTGCACCTTTCAAGTATAAATCCCTCGAAAATTCAGGGACTACTTTGGAATATTCAGTTCTCTTCAGATTGGCTGAACTTTATCTAATACGCGCCGAAGCAAGAGCTAATTCCGGAAATCTTCAAGCAAGTGCTGATGACCTGAATATTATTCGAAATCGGGCAGGTCTAGCCGATATTCAAAACATAACCACTTCTGAATTAACGACAGCACTGATAAATGAAAGAAAACATGAATTGTTTACAGAACATGGGCACCGATGGTTTGATTTAAAAAGACTTGGTATAGCTACAGATATTTTAGCTCCCATTAAACCAAACTGGCGTTCGACTGATGTCCTGTTCCCCATTCCTGAATCTGAGCTGTTAGCGAATCCAAATCTGGCACCTCAAAATCCCGGATATTAATAAAAAAACTCAATATGCATTTAAAGTATTTAATAATTATTTCATTCAGTCTGTTATTTAGAAATACACTCAGTCAGGTTCATGATAATTCTTTAAAGTACAATACTTCAATGGATTCACTTTGGAGTTCAAATATCTTTATCCAAAGCATAAGCCCCGACGGGAATTGGGTTTTATTTGAAGAAGCCTACACAGATAGAAAACCAAAAGGCTACTTAGCCCACACGCAATTAAAAGAGAAAAAGTTTGATATAAATCTTACAGGCAGCTATGCATTTACTTCTGACAGTAAATGGCTCGCATCCTTATCAGAAGATACGCTTTATTTGCGGGAACTCGCATTTGACAAAGTGGAAAAAATAGTGGGTGTACAATCATTTAAATTCTCGGCTTCCGGCAAATACATTGTCCTGAAAGACGAACTTCCTGAAAAAGCTGGAACGTTGCAAGTTATAGACCTTAAGGACTTTACTAAAAGAAAGCTAGAAGGTGTTTATCATTATTCTTTACATCCATATCTTGAAGTAATGATCACTACTCATAAATCAACTTCACGATATGGATTTTTAGTAAATAAAATTTCTTTAAGCGATTCAGAGCAAGAGAACATCTATCAAACAACAAGTAAGATATCATCTCTGATATGGAGCAACAATGGTAAGTATTTTACTATTGTGGATGAGCAGTCTATCCATCTTTTTGACCTTCATGGTAAACATTCTGAATTAAAAATTAATGACCTAAGAACTGAAATCTCCTTTACAGCTTTAAACAAACACAGCTTAAGAATTTCAGACAATGGGGATTTAGTACTATTTAACTGCGATATCGAAAATGAGACAGACAACCCAAATGTAAGGATTTTAGATACCAGTGATAAATGGATAGAGCCAAAAATACAAATATATAAGCGGACACAGCTCAATCCCATAAAAATTGCATGGCATCCTGTAAAGGAAACTTTTTTTCCAATAGCAGATATCCAGCACCCCGTTGCGAAAGCAAACGTTGCCAATGAAAAGGCTTTGGTTTATGACCCGATGACCTATGAGCCACAATACTCCGAGAGCCCCTATGTCGATCTTTATTTAAAAGATCTGAAATCCGGAGATATGGAGCTTGTTATAGAAAAGCAATATTCTAATCAGCGTTATTTATCGGTTTCCCCATCAGGAAGATATGTTTCATATTTTAAGGATGATCAGTGGCTTGTATTTGATTCGAATAAAAAAATGACATTTAATCTTACTGAAAACAGCAATGTTTCTTTCGTTGATAAAAATTCATGGGAATATGTGGATAAAAGACCTTATGGAAATCCCGGATGGACCAAAGATGAAAAGTTCATAATATTATATGACCAGTATGACATTTGGTTATTTGAACCTGAAAAGAAATCCGGTTTCAGAATTACAAAAGGACGGGAAGACAAAATCAAGTACAGGATCAATTGGCAGTTGAACAGAAGAACAGATGGAATTTCGGAAGGTTTAAATAATCTCTTGGGGTTAAGTTATGATGATGATTCGCCTATCATTTTGGATATGTTGGGAGATGATCTTCAAAGCGGACTGGCCGTTTGGAAAGGCAAGCGAAAGGTGAAAACACTCACATATTCCCAAACATTTAAAGACGATGTTTTAGTCTCTGAGAATAACAAACGGCTGGTGTATCGTGCATACAAATTAAACGTTCCTCCTGCAATTTACAGTCTTGATTTAACGACTTCAGATACATTAAAAATACATCAAAGCAATGAAGGACTATTAAACTTTGATTTAGGGAAATACAAACAAATTGTTTATCAGGATAAATATGGCAATAATCTGCGCGGTATTTTGGTCTATCCCAGTAATTTCACCCCATCAAAGAAATATCCGATGATCACCTATATTTATGAAGTAAACAGTGTTTATCTCAATTATTTTAATCCACCTTCAAAACTTAGTTACACGGGGTTTAATATTCTTAATTATGTAACGGATGGCTATTTTATCCTATTACCTGATATTAAGTATGAGTTTGGAAATACTGCAAAATCTGCATTAGATTGTGTTGTATCTGCTGTAGAAAAATCTTTTGATGAAAAGTCCATTGATAAAAATAAAGTGGGTTTGATAGGTCATTCATTTGGTGGCTACCAAGCCGCTTTCATAGCAACGCAGACAGATTTATTCAGTGCTGTGGTTGCGGGAGCCGGTGTCACTGATTTAGTGAGCTTTTACCATGATTTCGTTTGGTCATGGAACGATGAGCAGTCATGGAGAATGCGCAACCAGCAGTTCAGGATGGCCGGATCTTTTTATCAGGACAAGAAATCTTACTACGATAATTCGGCTTTGTACAGTACAGCGAATTTAAGCACACCTCTTTTTTTGTGGACGGGTAAAAAAGATTACAACATAAATTGGTACCAAAGTGTTTTTATGTATTCAGCCATGAAAGAGTTAGAAAAGGAGGGTAAACTAATCGTTTTTGAAAATGATGACCATAACCTGATGATCAAGGAAAATCAATTGTTATTATCCTCAGAAATTCATGCATGGTTTGAAAAATATCTCAAATAGTTAATTGGATTGATTAGAATGATTTGATTTCAAATAGAAAAAAGAGGAGGCTACATACTATAGCCTCCTTTTTTAAATCACGGTCTTCTGAACATGGGTGTTGTACACGTACTGTTTTGGTAAACCGGTAAGGAACTCGTTGAATAGGAACACCCAAAGTTTTCATACCCGACTTTCATGATACCAAAACTAATCACCCTATATTTTACGATCCATATAAAAAAATGGACTATATATTTAAAAAGGAGGAAAATTCGACTGAATGGTTTCAATAGATTATCTTATACCGGATTGGATGCAGATAATTTTTTCCAGATTCAATCTTCGCTTTTCTCTCTCAATTTCCGGAAATATTCACTCGGACTTGTACCCATTCTCGATTTAAAAGCTTTTGTAAAACGGTCTGTAGTACTAAAACCGACTTCTTGAGCAAGTGATTTATTATCGTAATATTTAAGCTTACTGTCCCTTTCAGCCAAACGAATCAGATGATCTATGCGTAAATCATTGATGTAATCAGAAAAGCCCTTATTTCTAAATGTTTGGATGGCAGATTTCATGTAAACCACATTAGAATTGAATTCTGCAGCAAGCTGGGCTTGATTCCAGTCCTTTTTTAAATACTTTTCAGATTTTTCAAACTTTTCGAGTTGATCTTTTAAATTCAATAGAGTTAAAGTCGGAAGACTGACTGCGTTTTTCTCATCTGAGGCTGTTGGAGAAGAATTTCTCCTAAATATTCCCCCTACATAATCTTTCTTAGGTCGGATATAAAGAACCAAAAACACCCACAAAACAATAAAAACTAGGACCAGGAAAAAGACCAACACTTGGTTTTGTTTTAAGGATTTTTTTAAGGCTTGATTTTCTTTTTGGGAGGCGGTTTGATCAAATTCAACATGGAGTTTCGAACTGAGATATTGAAAATTCTCCTGAAGATAGTTGTCAACTTTACCTATTTGTACCAATATATTTTCCATTTTATCCAAATCTTCCTTTTCAGCATGAATCATACCCAGAAACTGATAGGTTTCCCTTAAATCCGGATGCATATAGCCTTGCTCGGAAAATATTTGATCGACTTCCTGAAAATGTTGCTGGGCTTTCTCCTTTTGATTAAGAGTCCAATAGTTTTTACCTAAATAAAAATGACCGGAGGAAGCGTTCGCAAAATCATTTTTCTTTTCAATTTCCACCAAACTACTTTCAAGAAGTTGAATCGCCGAATGCAAATCATACATATAACTATGGTTGATGCCGCTAAGTTGTTTAAAATATGCATCCATACTTTGAATGGACAAACGTTTGGCTTCTGCAATACCTATTATTATAATTTCATTGCTTTTATTAAACTCTCCCATACGGCTATAACACAAAGCCAAACCATGGAGGCTGTTGATGTATCCTCTATCATTATGGTATTTAAAATATTGGATACAGGATTGATACAACCCTATCGCTTCTGAGTGAAAACCTAAAAAATTTTTGATTTGTGCAATATTATAACGTGTCTTATAAACCAGATATTCATCACTACTTCCTTGCAGATAAGAGTCAGCAATTAAATAACAAGCCAAAGCGTCTGAATACCTTTTATATTTATAAAACAATATGCCCTTTGATAAATGAGCGTTCGCTTTCAGAGGGTCGTCCTGACTCAATAGGGAGACCCATACCATACTATCGCCATATGCCAATGCCGTCTTCTCACTTCTATAATAAGTAAAATTTCGATAGCCGTTCACCATTTCTTCCAAATCACCTTCTGCTTTCGCCTTTTCTAAATAGAGGTTCAAATAAATGGTCTGTCGGGGATAACCCTCATATTCTTCTATCTTTTGATACAAATCATCATAGCTGTTTTGTGCAAACAACATGAAAAAAGAGTTACAAAATACAACGAGTAGAATGCTCTTGAAAGTTGAATTTTTATGGGCAGATAAAAAAACAAGCATAGTAGAGTTAACCTTATAGGTTCATGAAGGAAATATAAGAAATTTTCTGCTAATCAGAACTTTGACTATTCGAAAAATTCACTGCTAATTTTTGAAAAAACCCCACTATTGGACTTGGAATGGAGGAGTTTCTTAACATAGATTTGAAGCGAATTCAACCATTACCACAGTCAAATTTTTCCCGGGTTAAAAAGCTGAAATCTATTCAATAACTTTTTAAATCCATTAAATTATGTACAGCAATTATTATAAATTAGCCCTCTCATTTAAACTCTTGTTTTTCGTTTTATACGCATGTCTGAACGAGGATGATGTCAACCATACCTACGAACGGGAGACCTCGGCTCATTCAAATGCTAAACAGAGTAAATGGGGACAGATAAGCCCGGAAAATCTTGACAATCCTTATGATACGGTAGGAATAAACTACACCGCATTCGTAGAAGATCTTTGGGCAAGAGATAGCATTTTTACCTCGCTCAACTTTATAATTACCGAAGTAAACAACATTACCGACTTTACAAATCCGATAGCAATTAATTATATTTCGTCAGCCGCAGATTTGCTATTAATTCAAAATATATTGGATGATTCCGAACAAGTATTTCACGATATTTTAAGCCAGTCAGGATTATCATCAAATGCGGGGGATGCTATTACCGAAATCATTAACTATACTACACTCAATGAGTCTGAAGATTATCCGATTCTGTATGCATATATAGTAAGTTTTGAAAGTACCATTTTGGATGACTTGACCTTTTCAATGCAAGAAAAAGGCTCTAAATAAATCTTGACAAAATCGATTCCTTAACCCCAATTGATCAACTATGAGCCCCTTTCGCCATTTAAATAACTTCATTTCCTATATGGAAAATAACAAGAAAGCAAATCCATCTCATTTTAGCATCTTTTTAGCCATATATTATTTATGGTGGATGAATGATTGTAAAAACCCTGTCACCATATCAAGGGAGGAAATAATGAAAACAAGTAGAATATTTTCAACCGCCACTTACCACAAATGCATGAAAGAACTTCATTTTTGGAAAATAATAGAATACAAACCATCCTTTAATCCTTATAAAGGAAGTGAAGTGAAAATCAACAAATTGGATGAACCCATAGCCACACTAAAATGAAAAAAAATATCCTACCCTCAAATTTAATTTCAGACATTAAAAATATCATACTACAGTCAAAAGAAAAAGCAATCCGTTCAGTAGATTTTCAGCGAACACTCATGTATTGGCACATAGGGAAACGCATTTTCGAGGAAGAACAAAACAAAAAAAAACGAGCCGAATATGGGACTTTTCTCATTCAACAAATTTCTGAAAAATTACAACCTGAATTTGGAATCGGTTTTTCTGTCCGTCAGATTCACCTGTATAGACAATTTTATCGAACCTTCCCAATTCTGCCCACACCGTATGCACATTTAAGTTGGAGTCAGTTCAAACTCTTATTGAGATTGGATTCAGACGAACAACGTGACTTCTATATTGCAGAAAGCCTACACAACAATTGGACGGTAAGGCAATTGGAAAGACAAATATTCAGCAATTTATTTGAACGCTTGCAATTAAGCAATGATAAAGAAAGCATTTTAGCCATCGCACGGAAGGAAATCCTTCCATCAGATCCCACACAAATTATTAAAGACCCTATGGTATTAGAGTTTTTAGGATTAAAGATGCAATCGTCTTATTATGAAAAGGACCTAGAAACAGCCATCATTACAAACCTCCAGGAATTCCTGTTGGAATTGGGAAATGGCTTTTCTTTTACCGCAAGGCAAAAAAGAATTACAATTGATGGAGATGAATTTTATGTTGACCTCGTTTTTTATAACCGGCTTTTAAAGTGTTTCGTTCTGATTGAACTCAAAACCCATAAACTTACCCATCAGGACATTGGACAACTTCAGATGTATGTAAACTATTTTGATCGGGTTGAAAGATTACCACACGAAAATTCAACCATTGGTATATTACTTTGTGCAAATAAAAATGAAGCAATGGTTAAATTCACACTTCCTCTCGAACAAAAACAAATTATTGCTAGCCAATACAAACTCTACCTCCCAACAAAAAAACAACTCCTCACCACCATCAAAAAAGAAATGGACAAAAGTCCCGGAAATTTTTAAGACGCCAGTCGAAAATGTTTTACAACCTTTTAACTTAAAAAAAACCCCGAAATATATCGGGGCTTTCTTTAAATGGAAAATATCCGGCAGCACTACACAGCATTTTCCAATTTCACAAGGCTCATAGGGTTATATGCCCCGTTTCTCAACGGATACATCTCGCCGTTTATATCCTGAAAAAACGCAACGCCCAACAATAAAAACAAGGCTTGCGTCGAATCAGGTGTCAAAGTGTTGACTTGGTTGATGGCCGTTGTCATTACACCGTCCAAAACCATATGAGGCGTTTCGGAAATAGCCAGATTATACGTTTCATTCACGAAATCGACCTCTGCAGCTCCCGAAATAATTTGAAAATGAGTCGCACCTTCTGGTGAACCAATCATATTATTGGGTACAAAAGGATCTATGTCCACGCTCATTTCACCACTCGTGCGATTCATCGTGGTTATATATGGCGCAAAAAACGTAGTGCTTAACTTTCCTTGAATGTTAAACTCAAATCCGGTCAATAAATTCAAATCTCCTTGCGATAGAGTTCGTTCACCCCTCGCATTGACCGAGTCTGACTGAATAACCCTTAATAATTCTCTAGTAAATCGACCTACCATTCGGCTGTCTGACGATTTTAACAATATCGGCCGAAAAGCGGTTCGCAATAATTTACCTGCCTTTCCGGCCCTGCCGAACTCGGCACCATTTTCCCGGGTGCGTTGAAAAGCAGGATCATTTGCGATCCGATTGCCATCTATGCCGCCTTTCTCCCGTACCATGTAACCGTCTTTGGATTTATAAAAGGTCATATCTCCGATAGTCCCCTTTATTTTAATAATTCCTTTTTGTCTTGCCATGATTAAAAATTTTTAATTAAACTTCTATTAATTTTCAGATTCAATCATTCGTTGCAACTTTTCAATTGAATGTTCAACAAATTTTATCCATTAAATCTGGGAAAAAAAATGACGATGGCAGAGATGTCCGCAAATGACACTTTTCGCACCAAAAGTCACACCTGCAACGGGAATTTTTGACTATATTGCAATAAAACAATCCTACTGAACGACCAGATTTTCAAGCTAAGGTCAAAGAAGGGATAAAGTATAGATAAAGTATAGATAGAGTATGAGCAGTGTATGAATAAAATTTGGATAATGTATGAAACTACCAATGAAAAGAATTTGCATTTATCCCAAGGACATTCAATTGATAACCGGTAAAAGTTATAGACAAAGTGCCAGATTAGCTCAAAAAATTAAAAAGGAATTAAACAAACCTGAAAAAGAATTTCTTACCATTGACGATTTCTGCCTTTACACAGGAATCAACTACGAGCAATTTGAACACCTGATCATGGATTAGCCTTTTACTTTAAATCATTTAATTTCCTTTAAGTTTTTACATATTTTATCAACCTGTTCAATTTTTAAATACCTGCCATTATTCTTTTATCCATAAACAAAAATTAAACCCGTACTGCATTATAGGTCTTCATTTAATGTGATGATTATCAACAATATAATCAAAAAAACTCCGAAGGAGTTAAATTTGGTTGCCTTGGTCAAAGTCCAAGGTCAGGTTAATAGGTGAAATGAATAATAGCGACCCTCTGTCACACAGCGACCCTCTGTCACATTGAGCGTAGTCGAAATGAGCATTTATTGCACGAAGCAGGCTTCGACTACGCTCAGCCTGACAGAAGTAAGTGTTGAATTGATACAAAAGTTTAGTAAAGTATCCTAAATGATTTTAAGTCTATTATTCTTAAATCAACTTGTTGATTTCTTAAAATGTCTTAATAAAGTGAATTACAAATAAATATGAGTTTTATTTAATGCGCATCTATCTTAATTCTTAATGTTTTTACATCGAAATCACGTTAATATCCATAATTTTGAAACTTGAATTTAAATTATGAAAAACCTCCTCTTTTCCCCTGGGATGGTCCAGAAGCTTCGTACAGGAAAGTACTTTTCATGCTCCATTTTCAATAAAAATCCCGATGATAAAATCAGGTGAAGATTATAATTAGGATTATAATTTTCGGAAAAACAGGGCATTGTTATAATTACGATAATAATAATTAACCTCAGTTCGATTTAAGTCTATCAATCTTGAGGCTGTCTTATAGCGACCCTCTGTCACATTGAGCGTAGTCGAAATGTGCATTTATTGGATGAAGCAGGCTTTGACTACGCTCAGCCTGACAGAAATAAGTATTGAATTGATACAAAAGTTTAGTAAAGTATCCTAAATGATTTTAAGTCTATTGTTCTTAAATCAACTTGTTGATTACTTAAAATGTCTTAATAAAGTGAATTACAGATAAATATGAGCTTTATTTAATGCGCATCTATCTTAATTCTTAATGTTTTTACACCGAAATCACGCTAATATCCATAATTTTGAAACTTGAATTTAAATCATGAAAAACCTCCTCTTCATCAGTTGGAACGGCCCACAGACTTCGTATATGGAAGGATTGTTTATGCCGATTTTTGAACATATAAATACACATTGAAATTTCTATCTTTGACAAGATGTCAGAATCGAACCGAATTGAATATAAACAAGAACTCACCGAGAATTTAGAAAAGGAAGTCATCGCTTTTCTAAATTATGCGGAAGGCGGTATTATTTATTTGGGCGTAGATGATAAGGGGAATGCGGTAGGTATAGAAAATGCAGATAAAGTGCAATTGCTTATCAAAGACCGGTTGAAAAATAATATCCTGCCCTCTGCGTTGGGATTGTTTGATTTGATTTTACAGGAAAAAGAAGGGAAGGCTGTTCTGAAAATTATTATGGCTAGCGGACCTGAAAAGCCTTATTATCTTAGAAAATACGGAATGTCCGAAAAAGGGACTTTTGTACGTATAGGAAGTTCTTCTGAACCGATGCCTTCAAAAATGATTGAAAATTTATTCTCCAAACGCATTCGGCATTCTATCCGTAAAATTCGTTCGCCTCGTCAGGATTTGGCTTTTGAGCAATTAAAAATTTATTATGAAACGAATGATAAAAGACTCAATGCACAGTTTTCCAAAAATTTGGAGTTCCAAACAGAAGAAGGTCAATATAATCTGATAGGTTATCTTTTTTCTGACCATAATTCCCTTTCCGTAAAAATGGCAAAATACGATGGAAAGGATCGTGAAAATTTGATAGAGAATAATGAATATGGTTATGAATCATTGGTCAAATCTACCAAACGCATTTTGGATAAATTGGAAATTGAAAATAAAACCTTAACCCAAATTACTTCCAAAGAAAGAAAAGAATTTCGTTTATGGAATCCAATTGCATTAAGGGAAGCTGTGATAAATGCATTTGTACATAATGATTATACAAAAGAATTGGCTCCAAAATTTGAGATTTTTTCGGATAGAATCGAAATCACTTCTTATGGCGGTTTACCGGAAGGATTAAGTAAGGATGAATTTTTTTCGGGCTATTCGGTTCCTAGAAATCAGGAGATCATGCGTATTTTTAAGGATTTGGATTTGGTAGAACAATTGGGTTCGGGAGTGCCTAGAATACTAAAAAATTATCCCAAAAGCAGTTTTCATTTTTCTGAAAATTTCCTTCGGATGGTTTTTGTTGCAAACAAAGCTGTCGTAGAAACTGTCGTAGAAACTGTCGTAGAAACTGTCGTAGAAACTGAACAAAAAATTATCGAAATCCTATTGCAAAACAATAAAGCTTCTGCTAAAACAATAGGAGAAAAATTAGAAATTTCTCAACGAACTATTCAGCGGTATTTGAAAAATATGGTTTCGAAAGGTATTTTGAAAAGAGAAGGCGCAGCAAAAGGAGGGCACTGGGAATTTATAAAAAAATAAAAATGAAAAACCTCCTCTTCATCAGTTGGGACGGCCCACAGACTTCGTATAGGAAAGGACTTTGCATGCTCCATTTTCAATGAAAATCCCGATGATAAATCAAATAAAATTATAAATAGGATTATAATTTTCGGAAAAACAGGGCATTGTTATAATTACGATAATAATAATTAACCTCAGTTCGATTTAAGTCTATCAATCTTGAGGTTGTCTCATAGCGACCCTCTGTCACACAGCAACCCTCTGTCACACAGCGACCCTCTGTCACACAGCAACCCTCTGTCACATTGAGCGTAGTCGAAATGTGCATTAGCGTATTTGAAATGTACATTAGCGTGTTCGAAATGTACATTAGCGTAGTCGAAATGTACATTTATTGCACGAATAAGGCTTCGACTACGCTCAGCCTGACAGAAGTAAGTATTGAATTGAAAAAAGTTTAAAATGGTATCCTAAATGATTTTAAGTCTATTATTCTTAAATCAACTTGTTGATTTCTTAAAATGTCTTAATAAAGTGAATTACAAATAAATATGAGTTTTATTTAATGCGCATCTATCTTAATTCTTAATGTTTTTACATCGAAATCACGTTAATATCCATAATTTTGAAACTTGAATTTAAATCATGAAAAACCTCCTCTTCATCAGTTGGGACGGCCCACAGACTTCGTACATGGAAGGACTTTTCATGCCGATTTTCCACGAAATCGCCAAAAGAGAAGCCATCCGATTTCACGTCATCCAATTTACCTGGGCAGACGAAAAGAAAATCCAAGAAACCCGGAAAGTTGCAGAAAGATTGGGAATTAAGTATACCGCATTTCCCATTTTGCGCAAACCCATCGCTTCCATCGGAAGTTTGGTCACCGCCAAAACATCGGGTCGTAAACTCAAAAAATACATCCAAGAAAACCAAATCGACATCCTCATGCCCCGAAGTACGTTTCCGGCCATGATGGTCAATTCAATGATTCAAACAAAAAAACTCCCCTTTAGGGGATTTAGGGGCAAAGGATTTAGGGGGAAACTGATATTTGATGCCGATGGTTTGCCGATCGAAGAACGCGTTGATTTCGCCGGATTGAAAAAAGGAAGTTTCCAGTATCAGTTGTTTAAATCCGCTGAAACCCAAATGCTTCAAAACGCAGATGCCGTTATCACACGATCCCAAAAGGCAATTGAGGTACACCTGAAAACCATCGGTGAAAATTTCAGGAATAAATTTTCAGTGGTCTTGAATGGAAGAGATGCCAGTCGATTCAAATTTGACCCGGAAATGGGAAAGAAAATCAGAAAGGAATTGAGCATAAAAGACGAATTCCTATTTGTGTATGCAGGTTCGCTCGGTCCCCAATATTGTTTCCCGGAAATGTTGGCCATTTTTGAAAACCATCAGAAAACGAACAAATCCAAATTTTTGATCCTGACCGGAAATCTAGAATTCGCAGAACAAAACATTCCGGAACATTTGAAATCGGACATCCTCCTGAAAAAAGTAAAATCAGAGGAAGTTCCGGCTTATCTGAACGTGGCTCAGATCGGATTTGCGTTGCGCAAGCCGACTTTCAGCATGCAAGGCGTTGCGCCGATCAAATTGGGAGAATATCTGCTGTGCGGGCTTCCGGTAATTGCGAGCAAAGGAATTGGGGATACAGAAACGATTTTGGAAAACTTTAAAGATTGTTATTTATATGACCATAAAAAAGAATCAAGAGATAATATTTCCGAAATAATGGAGTTCATTAAAAAGACTAATTTTGCAGACCAAAGCAAAAGCAGCGAGAAAGCAGCAACTTATTTTTCACTGGAAGCCGCTGCGGAATCGTATATTTCAGCCATTAGTAAGATTCAAGAATGAAACACCCATTATTATTGTTTTATCAAACAGCGGAATGTCAATAGGGTGTTCCATGCCTGTGTTGAGCGTAGTCGAAATATGTCCATTAAAAAAAAATAAATATTAATACATGAAAACCCTTTATTTCACCAAATATGCACGAAATGCCGGAAGCAGCCGATTGAGAAGCTTTCAGTATATACCGTATTTGGAAGAAGCGGGTTTTAAAGTGGAAGTTTCGTCGCTGTTTTCTGAGAAATACTTGGAGAATTTGTACAGCGGAAAATCGACGTTTAAGGAAAGTCTCAAAGGGTATATCCAACGGTTTTTGACCTTGTTTGCTGTCGGAAAATACGATGTTCTCATCATCGAAAAAGAATTGTTTCCCTATTTACCCGCTTGTTTTGAATGGTTTTTAAAATGGATTGGCGTAAAATATATTGTGGATTATGACGATGCGATTTTTCATAATTATGACCAAAGTTCAAATCCCATCATTCGCCATTTCTTATCCCGAAAAATTGCTACTGTGATGAAAAATGCGTCTGTTGTAGTGGCAGGAAACGCTTATTTGGCAGATTATGCAAAAAATGCCGGCGCGAAAAAAGTTGAAATCATTCCAACGGTAATTGATTTGGATCGTTATCCTCAAAAAAAACATTCACAGGGTTCTTCGGATTTTATCGTAGGCTGGATCGGTACGCGCAGTACGTTTGAAAAACATTTGGCGCCTTGTAAAAATTGGATTCGGGAGTTGGAAATGAGTCATCCGGAAATAAAATTTCATGTAGTGGGGATTCCGACAGATATGGGAATGGGAAAAAATGTAAAATTTATTCCTTGGTCAGAAGAAACCGAAGTAGCTGAAATTCAAAAAATGGATGTTGGCATCATGCCTTTGCAGAATTCCCTTTGGGAGAAAGGAAAATGTGCTTACAAATTGATCCAATATGCGGCTTCTGGTGTGCCGGGAATTGCTTCTGATGTGGGCATGAACAAAGAAGTAACAATTCCAAATGAAACCGGATATTTGGTGGATTCAGCCGAAGAATGGAAACAAAAAATCATCGAGTTGAAAAATAATAAAGAAGCGCGCATCCGATTAGGGGAAAATGCCAGAAAACTGGTGGAGGAGAATTATTGTATTCAGGTGACAGCGGGGAAATGGGTTCGAATTTTAAAGGAAACAAATGGCGGATAAAAAATTTTTTGATTTACTTCAAGTTTATAGGGGAATAGCTGCATTGCTTGTCGTGATACATCATACTTATACGTCTTTTTCATATTTTAAAGGATTGAATTTTCCTCCATTAGAGTTTATTGCATCCATTGGAAAATATGGCGTTGATTTTTTCTTTGTTCTTTCTGGATTTATCATTGCATTTACAACATTTCGATTCAGAGATAATCCAAATTTTTTAAAGAAATATACGTTCAATAGAATCATCAGAATTTATATTCCTTATTTGCCCATTTCAATTGGGATGTTGATTTTGTATGCAATAATTCCTGGGTTTAGTGATTCAAATAGATCCATCAGCCTGCTTACTTCTTTAACATTAATTCCAAATGGAAATCCGGCGTTGTCGGTTGCTTGGACCTTGGTTTTTGAAATGTTTTTTTATTTGGTATATGGTTTAAATTTTTTTTCTAAAAAACTTTGGTATGGGTTTTTAACGCTTTGGATTTGTTCAATAATTGGAGTTAATATTTTTGATGTTGATGCAAAAGGAGCGTTTGCCAATTTGGTTTTCAATATGTATAACCTTGAGTTTATTTTTGGCGTTTTTGTAGCTTATGTTGTGAAATCTCAAATTATCGTCAAAAGGAATTATTCACTATTATTTGCATGTTTAAGTTTTTTGGTGTTTTTAATGATAAAAATTTTGGAATTAAAGACGTTCCGATTTTCAACAAATTTATTATTTGCCTTTTCTATGGGATGGTTTGTTTATTTGGCTGTAAAATATTGGAATGTGAAGATGGGAAATCGAAGCATAGCGATGTTGATTGGAAATTCAAGTTATTCATTGTATTTATTGCACAACCCGATTCAAAGCTTCATGGTGAAACTTTTACCGGATCTTAAACAACAATATTTAATCTTATTAGAATTTACTTTAGTGGTTATAGTTTGTTGCATTGTTAGTTATCTTTATTATTTAGTATTTGAAAAAAAGGTTTTAAATAAAATCAAACTAAAATTTGAACCTGTGTTTATTGAAAAATAATTCAATCAAATCTTTACATTTGCTCGAATGGCAATGGACGTCCTTTACATACCTCTGATCATCATGCTGGGAATTGGTTTTATAAACCTTTTCAAAAAGGAATTAACACCTCAAAATTTTAAAACTTTACAACTTCTGTTTTTCTTTCATTTGGTAGCCGGGGCGTACTATTGTTTTTTTATTCCGGGAGATGCAGTGGGCTATTGGCGCGTACCTAAAAACTATTCGTTTCAGCGTTTTACAGAAGATATTTTTAATGGGGAAGGAACCATGTTCATGTATGCTTTAAATTTCCCATTTACCAATCTTTTGGGAATGTCCTATTTATCCAATACCTTGTTGTTTTCACTTTTTGGCTTTATAGGTATGGCCTTTTTTTATATGGTCGCGGTCAAAACCATTCCTTATAGTAAAATCATCAATGGATATGCTTTATTTCCTCTGTTATTTTTTATGCCCAATTTGCATATATGGAGTGTGGCGGTAGGAAAAGATTCGCTTTTGTTTTTATGCATCGGGATGTTTGTGTATGGCATTATGTCTCCGATGAAGCGGATTCCGCTTTTGGTCATCAGTGTATTGTTAACCATGGCGGTCAGGCCCCATATGTTGTTGTTCATGATGGTTGGCTTTGGAATGGCGTATGTATTTGGCGGAAAGGTTTCCGGTTTTCAGCGGATCATTTTTTCGGTAGCCATGCTGGGCATCGGAATAGCAATATTGCCTAGTGTCATGGAATTTGCTAAAATTGAAGAAGCCAGTGTGGAGGCTTTTGATGATTTTGCTGATAAAAAATCGGCGGTTTTAGGTCGTGCAAGTTCAGGTTCTGCGATTGATATTTCTTCCTATCCATTGCCTCTAAAAGTGCTTACATTTTGGTTCCGGCCTTTGTTTTTTGATGCGCACAATGTCAATAGTTTATTGGCTTCCATAGAAAATTTGGTGTTGGTTAGTTTATTTATCATGGCGATGCGTTTGAAACCATTGACCGCCTTTAAAGCTGCACCTTTTGTGATCAAAGGAATGGTGATCTTTTTGATTGTGGGAAGCCTCGCTTTTTCACAATCTATGGGGAATCTGGGCATCATGATCCGGATGCGGAATATGTTTTTACCGGGGATGTTGATCTTCATTTTGTGGGTGTTTTCCTACCATTATCAGACCAGAGGGAAGGGGTGATTTTAAAATAAATTTCAATTTATTTGCCCCAACCGTAAAGGAAATAGTTTAAAATCTTAACCCCAGCCCTAAAGGGAGGGTTTTGAACTATTCTTTTCAATACATATTTTGATTATTCAAAGTAATTAAAACGCCCACCCTTTAGGGTCGGGATTTGAGATTAAGAAGGAGAACAGCTGGGAGCTGTTCGGGAAATTGAAGTAATCCTCCTATGGATTAAATCAAAATTCCCTTAATTTTATACCCAACCCAGAAAATCACATGAAAACCAAATTCATTGTAAAATATTTCCCATATTTCCTCTTCCTTTACCATTTGGGTTTTGCTTGGGTGGCCTATGATTATGTCAACCAAAACAACGGAGATGCGGTGAAATATTGGTTTGTCGGCAGCAACATGGAAAATTTAGAATGGATATCTTTTTTAAAACCTGGAACCGAATTCATTCAGTTTATCACCTTTCCTTTTGTGAAATTTCTTCATCTTCCCGGTTGGGCAGGCTGTCTTTTGTTTAGTGCTTTTAGCGGAATCGGATTTTTAAAACTTTGGAAATTAGCAAAAGAAATATCTTTCCATAAATCCAATTTCTTATTTTTTTTCATGCTTTTTTTGTTGCTTCCAAACACCCATTTTTGGACTTCGCTCATCGGGAAAGAAGCCATTTTGTTTTGGCCTGTAGTTCATATTTGCAGTCAATTATACAAAAAGGAGTTTTTTACTTGGAGTGTATGGATTTCCTTTTTTATGATAGCTTGGATCAGGCCACATTTCGCCTTTGTGGTTTTTTTGGCTTATTTGATAGCGATTATTTGGAAGGGAAGAACATCGATTCGAATCAAATTTTTATTGGGTATATCCGGAATTCTTCTAAGTATTGCATTGTATTTTTTATTGGCCGAAATCACCAATGCCCAAATCCCATTGATCCAAAAAATCGAGAACCTTTATGCGGCCCATAACTTTAAACTGAAAGGAACAGCAGCCTATGTTCCGATGGAAGAATATATCTATCCGTATAAAATGTTTACGTTTTATTTCAGACCCATTTTATTTGAAAGGCCGGGAATGCTTTATCAATTGATTGGGCTTGAAAATTTGATTTTATTAGGGTTTTTTATTGGAATTTTATATGGAACAATTCGTTATTGGAAAAAATTGAAATGTTCAGTATTTCAATTATTTGCTGTTTTGCTATTGATTTTATACGGCACCATGTTGGTGTATGGATATGCCAATTTCGGATTGATCATTCGGTCCAAATCCCTGGTGTTTCCAGTGATTTTAATGCTAGGTATTTCGGTTTTACAAGAATTTCGTTGTCATTGCGATTCCAAATTCTCATTCCGAGCGTAACGAAGCAATCTCATTTCAAATAATAATTTATTTTTGTCCCAAATTGAAACCGTGTCCAAACCCAAAATCATCCGCATCACGACCGTTCCATTGTCCTTGGATATTTTATTGAAAGGACAATTGGGATTTATGAACCAATTCTTTGAAATAGTTGGCGTTTCAGCCTCAGGTAAGGAATCTGAAAAAGTAAAACTCAGAGAAGGAATTCGGGTGGAAACCATCGAAATGACCCGAAAAATCACACCGATTCAGGATTTGGTAGCATTGTGGAGATTGTACCGATTCTTTAAAAAAGAAAAACCCCAAATCGTGCATAGCCATACGCCCAAAGCAGGATTATTGGGCATGATGGCCGCAAAGTTGGCCGGGATTCCCATCCGTATGCATACCGTTGCGGGCATGCCGTTGATGGAAGCGACGGGAATAAAAAGAAAGATTTTAAATTTCGTAGAACGATTGACTTATCGGTCTGCGACTCATGTTTATCCTAACTCAAAAGGTTTGTATGAATTTATTCTAAATGAAAATTTCACTTCGAAATCCAAACTGAAAATCATAGGTCAAGGCTCTTCCAACGGCATCGATACGACTTATTTTTCGCCTGATGAAGTTTCAGAAGAAACGAAATCTGAATTGAGAAATAAATGGGGAATTGAAAAAAATGATTTTGTATTCGTTTTTGTGGGTCGAATGGTAAAGGACAAGGGCATCAATGAATTGGTAAAGGCTTTTTCCCAACTCAAAACCCAAAACTCAAAACTCATTTTAGTAGGTCCATTTGAGCAGGAATTGGATCCATTATCTTCCGAAACGATTCAGGAAATCAATGAAAATTCTGCCATCATTTCGGTAGGTTTTCAGGCAGATGTCAGACCTTATTTTGCGATCTCAGACGCATTGGTTTTTCCAAGTTATCGAGAAGGTTTCCCAAATGTCGTGATGCAAGCCGGCGCCATGGGTTTGCCCTCTATCGTGAGCGATATCAATGGTTGTAATGAAATCATCGTAGAGAATGAAAATGGTTTGATCATTCCGACAAAAGATGAAAGAGCCTTAAGCATAGCAATGTTGAAATTGGTTCAGGAAACTGATTTAAGAAATAGATTTGCTCTAAATGCCCGAAAAATGATCCTAGACCGTTATGAACAAAATCGGGTTTGGGAAAAGCTTTTGGAAGAATACCGGAATTTATTGGGATAGAAATAAAAGAATATGCATTTTCATTTTTCGGGATTTTCAAATAAGATGTAATTTTGCGCAGGTATGTATGGGGCTTTTTTAAAAAGAACATTGGATTTTGTGTTGTCATTGACGGCCTTTCTTTTATTGTTTCCATTGTTTTTCATCGTTTGTCTAGGGCTTTGTTTGGCCAATCGTGGAAAACCGTTTTTTGTCCAACCACGACCGGGTAAAAACGAAAGGATTTTCCAAATTATCAAATTCAAAACGATGACCGATCAAAAAGACGCAGAAGGCAATTTGCTTCCGGACGCAGCGAGACTGACCAAAATCGGCGCATTTGTACGGAAAACTTCTTTGGATGAAATCCCCCAATTGCTCAACGTCATCAAAGGCGATATGAGTTTGATCGGACCTCGACCACTTTTGGTTCAGTATTTAGCCCTGTACGATGAAAACCAAAAAAGAAGACATGAAGTGCGTCCGGGGATCACAGGTTGGGCGCAAATCAATGGTAGAAATACGATTTCATGGCAACAAAAGTTTGATTTGGACGTTTGGTATGTGGACCATTTGACATTTGGTTTGGATGTGAAAATCCTGTTTTTAACGCTCAAAAAAGTAGTGATCAGAGAAGGGATTTCGCAAACAGGACAAGCCACGATGGAAGTTTTTAAAGGAAATGAATGATCGCCAACATAAAATCGAAGGTGATTAAATGTACAGTCAAATTTTGTAAATTTGTTGAAAACAAAAGATCATGAGAACCATACAAATAAATATACCGGAAAATATAGATTTAAAAGATTATGATTTTTCGATGATTATAGCTGCCAAACTCTATGAAGACGCTAAACTTTCAGCAGGTCAGGCAGCCAAAATGGTTGGCCTGTCCAAAAGAGCATTCATAGAAATGCTGGGCAAATACGGAATTTCTGTTTTTAGTAAATCAACATCAGACTTACATTCAGATATAAAAAATGCCTAAAACCGTTATTTCAGATACCAGTACATTGATACTTTTCGATAAGATTGATGAAATAGGTCTTTTACAAAAAGTATATAGTGAATTAATTACCACTTCCGAGGTTGCAGAAGAATTTGGTGAAAAATTACCGGATTGGATTAAAATTCAAGCTGTTTCTGATAAAAAATATCAATGGTTTTTAGAAACCCAAGTTGATGTAGGAGAGGCAAGTGCTATAGCCTTAGCCTCGGAGTTTGACGATGTGCTTCTTTTGCTTGATGACTTAAAGGCACGTAAATTAGCAATGCAACTTAAATTCAAAATCACAGGAACCCTCGGAGTGATTCATAAAGCCAAACAAATGTCGGTTATCAATAAAGTGAAACCCTTGATTGATAAAATAGTGATGACAGATTTTAGAATTGCAGATAATGTTATCCATGAATTTTTAAAATTAAATGACGAATTATAACAGTAAAACAGCACCCTTTGTTAGGCTTTCACAACAAGGACAAGCGACCATGGAAGTTTTTAGAGGAAATGAATAAAAATATGTATGTATTTGGCGCAAGCGGTCATGGAAAAGTAGTAGCTGAGGCGGCTGAAACAGCCGGAATGGAGGTCAGTGGTTTTATAGATGAAAACCCAAATCTTTCCAGTCTATTGGATTTGCCAGTTTTGAAAGAACTTCCATTGGGAGCAAAAGAAATGGTGATTTCGGTCGGAAAAAATGAGGTGAGAAAAAAAATAGTGGATCGTTTTCCAAATTTGGTTTATCCCAAAATCATTCATGCTTTTTCTTTTGTTTCCAAACGGGCAGCAATTGGTGACGGAACTGTCATTCTTTCAGGTGTATCGGTAAATTCGGAAGCAAAAGTAGGGAAGCATTGCATTTTAAACACCAATTCTTCCATCGATCACGATTGTGAATTGGGAGATTTCGTTCATATTTCACCCAACGCAGCATTGGCAGGAGATGTAGCGGTTGGGGAAGGCACGCATATTGGCATAGGAGCAGCTGTGATCCAAGGCGTAAAAATAGGAAAATGGGCGGTGATCGGTGCGGGCGCTGTTATCATCCGTGATGTACCTGATTTTGCTGTGATGGTTGGCAATCCGGCCAAGCAAATAAAAACGGTTGAAAATACGAATACAGACCGTTAATTCGTTGTATCTTTACACCCCAAATTTAATTCAGTCATGAACGAAAAAAAAATATGGCTATCCTCTCCACACATGGGTGGAGGAGAATTAAAATATGTACATGAAGCATTTGAAACCAATTGGGTTGCACCATTGGGACCAAATGTAGAAGGGTTTGAATTGGATTTGGAAAAATATTTGGGACCGGAAGCCCATGTCGCAGCCTTGAGTTCAGGAACTGGCGCATTGCATTTGGCCTTGATCCAAGCGGGAGTGAAAGCCGGAGATGAGGTGATCTGTCAAAGCATGACTTTTTCAGCTTCTGCCAATCCTATTGCCTACCTGGGCGCGACGCCTGTTTTTGTGGATAGCGAAACCGAAACTTGGAACATGGATCCCGATTTGTTGGAAAAAGCCATTGAAGACCGATTGGCGAGGGAACATAAACCCAAAGCCATCATCGCCGTTCACCTTTACGGTATGCCCTATCAACATGATGAAATCAAAAGGATTTCGGAGAAATTTGAAATTCCAGTAATTGAAGATGCAGCGGAAGCGCTTGGGAGCACTTATAAAGGAAAAAAATGTGGAACACTTGGAGATTTCTCTGTATTGTCATTTAATGGCAATAAAATCATCACGACTTCAGGAGGTGGTGCACTGATTTCCAAAAGGAAAGAAACCAAAGAAAAAACGATTTTTCTTGCGACTCAAGCCAGAGATGCAGCGGCTCATTACCAACATTCAGAGATCGGATACAATTATAGAATGTCCAATGTAGTGGCCGGAATAGGTCGTGGACAAATGGAAGTTTTGGACAATCGAGTGGAAGCCAGAAGAGCCAATTTTGAATTTTACCAAAAACAATTGGCCGGAAAAGAGGGTATAAGATTTCTAAATGAACCTGAAGGTTTTATGTCCAATCGTTGGTTAACATGTATTTTGACTGATTCGTTTGAACAAAGAGAAGAAATAAGATTGCGATTAGCAAAACAGAATATAGAAAGCCGGCCCTTGTGGAAACCGATGCATTTACAACCGGTATTTGAAAAATACCCGAAATATGTAAATGGCACAAGTGAGCAGTTATTTGATAAGGGTCTTTGTTTGCCCAGTGGATCGGATTTAACAGAACAAGATTTAATTAGAATCATTGAAAACCTATAGTTTCCCTTTTATAAGCTATCAGCTTAAGAAACATTTACAAAAAGAAACGCCCAGGTGGTTGGTCTTACTTATAGATCTATACATCACGCTGAATACTTTTTTATTGACTTTTTGGGTACTCCGATGGATGAATATAGCACCTGAAACTGATTTCGGCAAAGTCATCACCCATCAATTGCCGCAAGTTTTAATCTTTGCGCTCATTTCTTTTATTTTAACATCTTCATTTAAGGGAATCGTTCGTCATACGGGTTTTAAGGACATGATGAATGTGTTAAAGGCGACTATTCTGTACACCATCATGATCAGTTTGTTTTCTTGGATGATTTATGAAATTAAAACCGAACCGGCATTTCGGATTGGGAAAACCGTAATTGTCGTCCATTTTTTATTCAACACCATCGCCCTTTCATTTTTGCGTATCCTGTATAAAAATCTGTACAATTATTATGTAACGGGGAACCGTTACAAACGCAAAGTCATGATTTATGGTGCCGGAGATTCGGGTGTGATTACCTATAAAGCCCTTACAGCAGACGATAAGAGCAAGGTAACGGTAATGGGTTTTTTGGATGACAACAAGAAAAAAGTTGGAAAGAAAATCAATGGAATTCCTGTTTATAATTCAAATAAAATTTCTAAAGAATTCATAGAAAAACACAATATCACAGAGATAGTCATTTCCATTCAAAACTTGCCGGGAGCACAATTGAGAGAAATTGTGGACCAATTTGCAGACTATTCCGTTACTTTAAAAATCGTCCCTGCTGTATCCAATTGGTTAAAAGGCGATTTGACGGCCCAACAAATCAAAGACATCAAAATCGAAGATTTACTCGGACGCAAGCCCATCAAATTGGACAACGAAGAAATCCGAAACGAAATCAGTGGGAAAGTAGTCATGGTGACTGGGGCCGCAGGTTCTATTGGAAGCGAGATTTCCAGACAAATCATGAACTATCCGCATAAAAAATTGATCATGGTCGATCAGGCCGAAACGGCCCTGTTTAATTTGCAACAAACCACAAGAAAATTTTATAATGATAGTTGTGAATTTGTCATGGGAGATGTACGGAATCCCGAACGCGTCGAAGTGATGATGCGCCATTATCAACCGGATATTATATTTCATGCGGCGGCTTACAAACACGTTCCGCTCATGGAAGACAATCCCTATGAAGCGGTGATGACCAACGTAAAGGGTACTAAAACGATTGCGGATTTAGCCGTGAAATATGGTGTGGAAAAATTTGTGATGGTTTCGACAGATAAGGCGGTAAATCCAACCAATGTCATGGGTGCGACCAAACGCGTGGCAGAATTATATGTTACCCAATTGAACGCCAAATCCAATACCAAATTTGTCGTAACGCGATTTGGAAATGTTTTGGGTTCAAATGGATCCGTAATCCCAACTTTTAAACGCCAAATAGAAGAAGGAGGTCCACTGACCGTTACCCATCCTGACATCAACCGCTATTTCATGACGATTCCGGAAGCCTGTCAATTGGTTTTGGAAGCAGGAGCCATGGGAAAGGGAGGCGAAGTATTTGTGTTTGATATGGGCGAGTCAGTCAAAATTTTTGATTTGGCCAAAAAAGTCATCCAGTTGAGTGGATTAAAATATCCTGAAGACATCGATATCAAAATCACGGGTTTGCGACCGGGGGAAAAAATTTACGAAGAATTATTGGTAGACAATGAGACCGCGATCAAAACCCATCATCCCAAAATCATGATCGCAAAAGTATATCAATCCGTTCAAGGATTTGAGCAGAAAGTAATGGATTTGGTCTTTACGGAACCAACTGAAAATGCAATGGAAGCCAATCTTATTTTGGTTTCAAAAATGAAGGAACTCGTACCGGAGTATCAACCTAGTAATTCGATTTATACTTCTATTTCCAATTCTTTTGATTTTCAGAATCCGAAATAATTCCTTGTGAAAAAGTTGAGTCAAAAAATTTTATCCGTAAAAACCAAAATTCGACTTAAAAATCAGAAATTTTATGCATAGATTAATTAGTTTTACATTTGCATCTGCAACAATTGCCCAAATATGAAAATAAACCGCCATCAATTCGTATTGAAATATTTCGTTTTAATGATCATCGGCTTATTCCTTACCTCATGTGTTCCTCGGGAAAAAATCGTTTATTTTCAAGGTGATTTAGAATCCATTGACCAATTGGCGGAGCAATATTCGGCCACCATTCAACCGGACGATTTGCTGTCCATAACCGTTTTTGGAAGAAATGAAGAGGCTACACGTATCTTTAATCAGGAAAGTAATGTAGGAATGGGTGGAATGGGTAATCAGAAAACCTATTTGGTAGATGAAGAAGGAAATATCGAATTTCCGGTTTTAGGCAAAATCAAATTGGCAGGATTGACCAGAAATGAAGCCATTCAATACATGAAAGGAATGCTCAGTAACGAAATCATAGATCCAGGTGTTTCCATTGCGATTACCAATTATAGAATTACCGTTTTGGGTGAAGTAGGAAGTCCGGGGACTTATCCACTAGAAAATGAAAAAGTAACGATTTTAGAAGCGCTAGGCATGGCGGGAGATCTGACGATCAATGGACTGAGAGACAATGTTTTGGTGGTGAGAGAAGAAAACGGGAAAAGAAATTTTTATCGGGTCAATTTATTGACCGAAGAAGTTTTCAATTCGCCGGTTTATTATTTGGCACAAAACGATGTGGTCTATGTAGAGCCCAACCAAAATAAGATCAATTCGTCCAGAAATGCGACGATCTTCCGTGACATCTCATTTGCGATGTCGATTTCCAGTTTCTTGTTGACCATCATTTTATTAATTACAAAATAAACCATGTCCTACCGCGAACTAAATAGTATAACCAACACCACCCAAACGGTCATGGAACCAAAACCCGAGACGAGTTCTTTTTCTATGATTGAAATTTGGGAGCAGTTGCGCAGACACTGGGTATGGTTTGTATTGGGATTGTTTGTTGCTTGGAGTTGCGCCGCGATTTATTTGAGATATACCCAAAACCTTTATAGCGCAGAAGCCAAAATCTTATTGAAAGAAGACCTTTCCTCTCAAGCTTCTGAATTAAGTGCTTTGACCGGAGGAGGTTTGGGAAGAGGAAATACCAAACCCAATATTTCCGATCAAATCGAAATCATGCGTTCGCGACGATTGATAGGAAAAGTAGTCGATAATTTACAGTTAAACATTCGGTATTTTTCAGATGCCCGCGTAAAAAAACAAGAATTCTTTGGCAACCAATCTCCCATTAAAGTAAGTGTGCTCTCCAAAGATGTTTCTTATCTCAATTTTGAAGTTTTCGTAAAATCCAAATCAGAAATAGAAATCACCCATAACGAAAGAACGATCAAATCTTCATTTGGTAAACCCATAAAATTGGGTGAAAATGAATTTACCGTTCTACCAATTGGCAATGCTGTAGGAAGAACCATCCATGTGGTGATTTATCCGGTTTCTTCAGGGATCGGTATGGTCAAAGGAAGGTTGACGATAGCGCCGATCAATGACGGTTCTGTACTTAGCGTTTCTATGGTCGACAATTTACCGGAAAGAGCCAAAACGGTGATTGATGATCTGATCAACCAATACAACGAAGATGCGCTGAGTGATAAGGAACTCATCGGTGAAAGAACCACGCAATTCATCGAAGAAAGGCTGGCCAAAGTTTCTGAAGATCTTCAAAACAAAGATCAGAATGTAGAAGTATTTAAAAAAGACAATCAAGTCATCAATCTGGAAGCGGAAGGTGGAATCAGTTTGTCGGAAGCTTCTGCCAATCATGCTCAGGTTTTAGAACAATCTACGCAATTGAGTTTGGTGAATTCCATGCAGGATTATTTGCGCAATAACCAAAATGATTTGATTCCGGAAAACATAGGACTTTCAGATGGAGCTGTAAATGCCAATGCTGCAAAATACAACCAATTGATTCTGGCGCGTATGGACATGTTGAAACACTCGACAGAATCCAGCCAGATCGTTCAAAATCTGAACAACCAAATTGATGAAATCCGTGACAATTTGAGCCAAAGTTTAAACAATTATAAAAAAACGACCCAAATCGCTTTGGGAAGCATACAAGGAGAAAGCGGTCGTATCGCATCTAAAATCAACCGATTCCCAACGCAAGAAAAAGAATTTAAAAACATTTCCCGCCAACAACAAATCGTCGAAGCGCTTTATTTGTTTTTGCTTCAGAAAAGAGAAGAAAACGAAATCACCAATGCTGCCACACCTTCTTCCATAAAAGTTGTGGACTATGCTTATAGCAATAATGCGGCGATTTCGCCTAACAGGAACAACATTTACCTAATGGCAACTGCTGCCGGATTGATCGTTCCTTTTGCCGTTTTGTACCTGATATTCATGATGAACAATAAAGTGCAATCACGTAGGGACATCGATAAATTGGGGATTTCTATCATCGGTGATATTCCTTCAACCAAATCCGATTTGATCATTCAAGAAAACGACAGAAGTATTCTGGCAGAAGCTTTTCGTATGTTGCGAACCAATATAGGTTTCTACTTATCCGGTAAAAATAATTTGGCCAAAACCGTTTTCATCACTTCAACTGTAAGTGGAGAGGGAAAAACTTTTATCGCCGTCAATTTGGCAACGATATTATCGGCTTCAAAAAAGCACAATGTATTGTTGGTCGGTGCTGACATCCGAAATCCAAGGATTTTGGAAATGTTGGACCTTGCCCAATTCAATAATAGAAAAGGGATCACGCAGTTTTTAAGTGATTATGAAATGCCGATTGAAGACGTTTTGATAAGTGAAACTTCACTTCCATTTGATATCATCCATGCAGGCGCTTTGGCTCCCAATCCTTCTGAATTGTTGATGAATGGTCGTTTCAAAGAAATGTTGGATCAAGTAAAAGATAAATACGATTACATCGTAGTCGATACAGCTCCGACGAGTTTGGTTACTGATACTCAGGTTATTGCGGATTTTGCGGATTTATTTCTATATGTCATTCGTGCCAATTATCTAGACAAACGCATGCTGGAAATGCCTCAGGATTTGTACCGTGACAAACGATTGCCCAATATGGCGCTCATCCTCAATGATGTGGGAGCCGGAAAAGGTTATGGTTACGGATATGGCTACGGTTACGGCTATGGTTATGCTTCCAAAAACCCAAGCGGATGGAAACGTTTCTTGCCTAAAAATTTATTGAAGAAATAATCTTCAACAATTTAGATAATTTCGGCCACCACAAAAGTGCTTCCGCCGACATAAATCAAATCGGATTTTCCGGCTTTTGATTTTGCTTTTTCCAATGCTTGTCTGACATCGGGGATAAATTCTGCCTTCAAATTTTGGGGAATCATTTTTTTCAATTCAACCAATTCTAATTTTCTCGGAACATCAGGCTGACAAAAATAATACTGCGCATCTTTTGGGAAAAATTCCAAAATGGAAAGGACATCTTTGTCGTTTACAAATCCCAAAACCAAATGAAGGTTTTCATAATTTGTTTGGGACAATTGTTTTTGGATTTCAGCCAAACCATGCGGATTATGAGCGGTGTCTGCAATGATGGTCGGATTTTCTTGCAAAATTTCCCAGCGGCCGCGTAAACCGGTATTGGAAATGACATTTTTCAAACCCGATTGGATTGCATTTTGCGAAATTTCAAATCCTTGTTTATTGAGCATTTCAATAGCGGTCAAAACCGTTCTTTTGTTTTTTTCTTGGTAAATTCCTTTTAAATCAGAATCATAATTTGGGAAGATAAATTCTTCTGCAAAATGAATTTTTGAATTAGTTTCTACTGCTTTTTGTATGTATACGGCTTGAATTTCAGTTGAAGACTCTCCAATTATGACCGGAACGTTCGGTTTAATGATTCCGGCTTTTTCAGATGCGATTTCTGATAGTGTTTCACCGAGAATTCCGGTGTGGTCTAGTCCTATATTGGTGATGATGGACAATTCCGGCCTAATAATATTGGTCGAATCCAATCTCCCGCCCAATCCGGTTTCGACGATCGCGATATCTACTTTTTCTTGGGCATAATAAGTAAACGCCATCGCGATGGAAACTTCAAAAAAAGAAGCTTGTAAAGATTCGATAAATGCTGCATTTTTTTCTACGAAATCAATTACGAATTCTTCCGAACAAACTTTGCCGTTCAGGCGAATTCTTTCCCTGAAATCCTTTAAATGAGGAGAAGTTGTCAATCCGGTTTTATAACCTGATTCTTGAAAAATAGAAGCCAACATATGCGTAGTACTCCCTTTTCCATTGGTTCCGGCAACATGAATCGATTTGAATTTTTCATGCGGATTACCCAAATGTTCCATCAAAGCCCTTATGTTTCCCAAATCTTTTTTATAAGCGGAAACACCTGTTCGTTGAAACATGGGAAGTTTTTGATAAAGCCAGGAAACGGTTTGGTTGTAATTCATCTGAACATAAAATTATACAAACCCAAATGTAGAAAATACTTCCAATTTTATGAGAAAACAACTCTCAAAACCGTCCCTTTTCCCGGTTCTGATTTTACAATCAATTCTCCGCCCAAATCTGCAATCCGTTTGTACATATTATTTAAACCATTTCCTGATTCTTTTGATAAGTCACTTATTCCTTTTCCGTTATCCGAAACCTTAACTTCGAAATGATTTTCTATTTTTTCAAAAGAAACTTTGATGTGCGAAGCTTCCGCATGTTTGATGGCGTTGTTGACCGCTTCCTGAATGACTCGGTATAAATTTATTCCCTCAAATGCTGAGAAAGAATGATTTTCATCTATGGATTCATTCATTTCTATTTCAAAATCGGTATGTTCAACATGGGATTTTGCATTTTCCAAAAAGTTGCTGATGCGTACTTTTAAATCGGAAAAAAGAATATTTTCTTTGTTCATCGCCCAAATCGTGTCCCGCAATTCGGTAATGGTATTTCGGGTGAATTCGTTGATGTTTTCGATGCGTTTTCCGGCTTCCGGATTTTCTTTGCCCAATTGGAATTTTAAATTATCGAGCGACGAAATGATAAAGGTCAATTGGGAGCCTATGTTATCGTGTAAATCCCGCGAAATACGCAGTCTTTCTTCCTGTACTTTGTTTTGGGCTTCGATGCGGATCAAGGCATCTTTCAATTGGTTTTCTTTGCGGAGTTGTTCATTTTTTAACTTTTGGTTTCGGTAGACAAAATAACCGATCAATCCGATCAAAAGCGCTAATCCGATGATCAAAATCATCCAGGTGTTTTTTCGCTCCAAACTCAATTTGTTTTCGGCCAATTCAGCCCGTTGAATCAGAATTTGTTTTTCTTTTTTTTCCGTTTCAAATTGGATTTCGATTTCTTTTTGATTGGTTGTCGTTTCCAAATTGTAAATACTGTCTTTATAGGCCGTGAATTGTTTATGATAATCCAGCGCTTCTGCAAATTGATTGGATTGTTCGTAGTTAGTGGAAAGGGCTTCATAGATACGGTATGTCAACCATCTGTATCCGGCATCTTTGCTTGCTTCCAGCGCTTGTTTAAAATAGGAAATGGCTTGGGAAGTTTCACCTTGCATTTCATAAAAAGTCCCGTAAAAACTAAGGTTTTCGGCGATTCCTACTTTGTCTTTTAATTTTAATCGTAAGGCATAGGCCTCATCAAAATAGGGTTTTGCCTTTTTAAAATCACCCAATCCCGAATACAGTGTCCCCAGTTTGTTTAAACTATAGGGAATTCCGGCTTGGTCATTGGCTGCTTTTTTCATGGCGAGCGATTTTTTGAAAAAGAATTCGGCGCTGTCCGGTTCATTATTGGCTTCTTTCACCAAACCATAATTGTCATACATGCCCATCAATTCAAATTGGGCATTGGCTTTTTTAGCCAGAAAGATTCCTTTTTGCATATACTCCATCGATTTCTCGATGTCTTTATGGCGTAACCGATAACCGTAAAGCGAATATAGATTTCCGGCTTCACCGTCCAACTTTAAGGCTTCATAAAGTTTGATGGCTTTAAAGAAATACCGGGTACTGATGTCGTATTTGCTTTGGTAATAATAAATTAGGGAAATGTTGTTATACGAATCCGCGATTCCTTTTTGATAGTGAATGGATTCGGCTGATTTGGCATTTTGAAGATATTTGTTGAGGTTGAAAGCGGAGGTTTCAATTCGTTGATCATAAGGCACATCCAAATTTAATGAATCGATTTTTCGAATCAAATTTTCATCCTGTGCCATTAAAAAAGCAGAAAGGAAGAAGAAAAAGACCGTATAGAACTGAAATGCTTTCATAGAGAGGTAAAATTTTTGTGAAACGGCAGCCGAAACCCAAATTTAATCAAAATCCGATTAAATTTGGACTTCATAATTGCTACCATTTTGAGTCCCTCTAATTGTTTCATAGCATTTGGGAGGTTAAGATAAAGTAGATGTAGAGAGGCTCCCGTTGGAAAAATAGGTTTAGTTGAGGGCGATATTAAAAGAACCCTCTGTGATATTTTTGATGTTTTGTGCTTCGTTTTTTGCTTTAAAAGAGAAAGTTCCCTTAATATGTGTGTCGGTAACTTCAGAGATATTGATTTCCCCTACTTGGGTGTCATCATAGGGTGCAGCCCAAGTAACTACATTTGGATTAGTAGGGTCAGATAAATCTACTTCTGTTTCGACATAAGAAGCGACATTAAAAATATTGGCCCCACCTCCAATTGGATAAGTTCCTACACCATCATAACTGGTAATGGTCATGATAATTGCTTTACTTGAAGTTCCACCTGTATTTCCTTGAATCTGAATGGAACCACCACTAATTGTAGCAAAAGTTGCCATTTCTACAGATGTAAATCCATCGCCATCTATTTTGGCAGATATAGTTCCTTCAGCAGCACTTCCACCTCCGCCGCCATCGTCATCACTTTTACATGAAAAGGTAAATACGGACGCTACAAAAAGCGTAAGAATAAATAGGTAAGATTGTTTCATTGTTTTCATATCAATAATTTTTTTGAGTTGATTGTTGAGGACAAAAGTAGAAGGATGCCCCATGCTATTCAATAAGGCAATTGCCCTATTTTGAACTACGAATTACGAAATCTGAACTTTCATACCCAACATATAGCATCCATTATTTAAATCAACTTATTTCGTTCGGCTTTTTGGATGGCTTCGAGTTTGTTATGAACCTGTAGCTTTTTGTAGATGTTTTCGATGTGTTTGCGGACAGTGCTGGGCGATAAAAATAGATTTTCAGCAATGACTGTATAACTCAGTCCTTTGCTCAATTGTTCCAAAACATCTATTTCTCTTGAAGAAAGTTTGATTTCTTCTTCTTTTTCCGGACTTTTAAATTCAACCGGATTCCTTAAAAGCTTTAAAGTTTTTAAAGCGATGGAAGGTGTCATGGCTGCGCCACCGTTTAGGGTTTCGATGATGCCGTTATACAAGGTTTTTGGGTCAACTTCTTTTAATAAATATCCGTCAGCTCCGGCTTTTATGGAATTGAAAATATTTTCATCGTTATCAAAAACCGTCAGCATGACGATTTTTATCTGCGGATACCTTTTTTTGACTTCTGCCGTAGCTTCGATTCCGTTCATTTGGGGCATTTCGATGTCCATCAAAATCAAATCTACAACCGAATCCTCTTCCAGTTTGTCCAATAAATCCATGCCGTCATGCGCCGTGAATTTGAGCTTTAATTCTTCAAAAAAAGACAATTTCTCAGCGATAACTTTGGTCAGAAAATGATTGTCGTCAACCAGGACAATTCGTTTGTTCATCTGATAAAAATAACAAAAATTTAAGAAATGACCATTCCGGAAATATGGTCTTTTCTTGCTCCTGTAACCGAAGCCAATACATTTATTTTATTTTCCAGTCGCAATAACCCCATAAAAGCAAATATCAAGGCTTCTTTGTAGTCGATGATTTGTTTTTCGGGTAAAATGATTTGGCAATCCGTTTTGGTTTGAAGTCTTTCCATTAAAAAAACATGGTATGCGCCTCCACCCGTAATGAATACATTTCGAATCGAATTTTGATTCAAAACTACAGCAATTTGTTCGGCAATATGTTCCGTAAATGTGGAAATGATATTCTCCGTTTTTAGTGGATGTTTTCCAATTATTGGATAAATCTTCTCATTGCACCATTCGATTCCCAATGACTTTGGAGCTGGTTTTTGATAATACTCCAATTGATTTAATTCCTCTAACAAATTCAAATCAATTTTTCCTGAACGTGCTATTTCACCATTTTTATCATAAGGTTTTCCAATTTGTTCTGCCAATTGATTTAAAACGATATTCACCGGACAAATATCAAATGCAATCCGAATTGAATTTCGCTCAAAGGAAATATTGGAAAATCCGCCGAGGTTTAAACAAGCGTCAAATTCTTTGAAAAGAAATCGATCCCCGATCGGCACCAAAGGAGCGCCTTGACCACCCAACAAAACATCTTGGGAACGAAAGTCAAAAATCGTTTTAACTCCCGTTTCTGCAAAAATCCCTTGCCCTTTCCCGATTTGCAACGTGTAATTTTCATTTGGGTTGTGAAAAACCGTATGGCCATGAGAAGCAATAAAGTCAAGGCTTTGAATTTGATGATTTTGAATGAATTCATTGGTGATTTGACCTAAATAAATCCCGTAATCAAAATCCAATTGGGTCAATTCTTCAGCCGATAAATGAATGGCGTTTTTCAATTTAAGTCTCCAATTCTCATCATAAGGAATTGTTTCTGCTTTGAGAATTTCAAATTTTTCTACATCAGGAAAAGGAAATTTCACATAACAAATATCCAATCCGTCTAGCGAAGTACCTGACATTAATCCTATTGCAAAAAAGGTTTTCATCATCTAAATGTAAGATAAAATCCCTATTTTTGGGCATCTAAAATTTGGACAATGGCTAAGGATATTATTTTTGATTTGATCGAAGACGAAAGAGAAAGACAAACCATAGGTTTGGAGTTGATTGCATCTGAAAATTACGTGAGTGAAAACGTGATGAAAGCGATGGGTTCTATTCTCACCAACAAATATGCAGAAGGATATCCCGGAAAACGATACTATGGCGGTTGTGAAGTCGTAGACGAAATCGAAACCCTTGCCATCGAAAGATTGAAACATTTATTCAATGCCGAATATGCAAATGTTCAGCCACACAGCGGTTCTCAAGCCAACGCATCGGTTTATTTGGCTTGTTTGAAACCGGGCGATAAAATCATGGGTTTGGATTTGTCACATGGTGGACATTTGACACATGGTTCGCCGGTGAGTTCTTCGGGAATGCTTTATCAGACTTGTTTCTATGGCGTTGATAAAGAAACCGGAACGATTGATTACGAAGCCATGCGCCAAACGGCTTTGGCAGAAAAACCCAAAATGATCATCTGCGGTGCTTCGGCTTATTCGCGCGATATGGATTTTGCCAAATTCCGTGAAGTTGCTGACGAGGTTGGTGCTTTGTTATTGGCAGATATTGCGCATCCTGCGGGATTAATCGCCAGAGGAATTCTTAACGATCCTATGCCGCATTGTCATTTCGTTACTTCCACTACGCATAAAACCTTACGCGGACCAAGAGGCGGTGTCATCATGATGGGGAAAGATTTTGAAAATCCTTGGGGCGAAACAACGCCAAAAGGTGAAGTCAAAATGATGTCCCAACTCTTAAATATGGCGGTTTTTCCGGGAACACAAGGTGGTCCACTTGAACATGTCATCGCTGCAAAAGCTGTTGCTTTTGAAGAAGCGCTTTCTGACGGATACATGGATTACATCATTCAAGTTACCAAAAACGCACAAGCGCTATCCAAAGCGATGATCAGAAATGGGTACGATATCGTATCGGGAGGGACAGATAATCATCTGATGTTGATTGATTTACGAAATAAAAACATCAATGGTCGCGAAGCGGAAAATGCTTTGGTCAAAGCCGATATTACCTGTAACAAAAACATGGTTCCGTTTGACGATAAGTCACCGTTTACCACTTCCGGAATCCGTTTGGGAACGGCTGCAATTACAACGAGAGGTTTAAAAGAAGCGGATATGGAAACGATTGCTGATTTGATCGATCAAGCTTTGATGAACAAAGACAATGAATCTGTACTCGAATCAGTCGGTGATAAAGTTGTGGAAATGATGGAAGAACGTCCGTTGTTTCAATGGTGATTTGTTAATTCCGTCAACTGACTGACTGAATTTACATTAATTCCATCAATTTGCTTTTCCTATTTTTCCCAAATGGGTGTCTTGAAATCCGGTGAAATATTTAAATCCATAGCCGAATATTCGATCCATAACCGAATGTGCTAAAATGATAATTCCGGCAAATTGGACCCATTCGTTTTCTAAATAAATTCCAATTAAATACAGCACTACGGCCAATAATTGGTGGTGAAAAAAGTTGTAAACGATTGCGCCTACCTTATTTCCAAAAATATAGCCGATCATTCCCAAATCGGGAGCGAGAAGGAAAACGGGAAACGTCCACCATTTAAAATCCAATAGCGTGAACAAATACACAGAAAGCAGAAACAATCCCAAATTTTCCAACCGAATTAATGTTTTCATATAAACGATTTATCTATTGGTTGAAAATATAAGATTTTGTTACAACTTGGTTGTACGACAAGCCGTTATTTTCCGTTATTTGTACTATAAATCCACCGCTTGCAGATTAAGTTTTACATATTTTTTCTTTTTTGGATACTGGGTTCAATTTCGATTTTTGCACAAGTTCCGGCTTGGCAAAATGATAATTTGCGTCAGGATTCCATCGTGGTTTCCGATACGGTCCAACTCAATGCTCGCGTAATTCTTCCTGAAAAATTGATGATTTCGGACGAAGAAGGAAAACCGATTTCTGCTCTATTTTACAAAATTGATTATACTACAGGCGAAATTATTTTTGATGAATCTTTGGTCGGAAAAAAATTGGCCATTTCTTATTATATCCATCCCGATTTGCAGTCTGCTTCTGTTTTTTCAAAAGATACGGCGCTTATCATCGAACCGACACAAGAAAATAAATACTATGCACTGAGCGAAGAATACAAAGAACAAAAAAAGCCGTTTGATGGGCTCAATAGTCGTGGTTCACTCGTGCGTGGAATCCGTTTCGGGAACAACCAAAGTGCATCAGTTCAGTCCTCATTGGATTTACAGTTGACCGGAAATTTAACCGAAGAAATCGGGATAAATGCGGTGATTTCGGATAATAATGTTCCGATTCAAGCCGATGGTTATACCCAACAATTACAGGAATTTGATAAAGTCTATGTCGAATTGTTCAATAAAAATTCAAAAGTTCGGGCGGGTCATATCGATTTGATTCAGGAAAAAGACTTTTTTGGAAATTTCACCCAAAAGGTAACCGGATTACAAGTCGGAACCGAACTTACGCATGGAAATGATTCCAAAACCAGAGTCAGTGTCGCCGGAAGTGTAACGCGTGGTGAATTTGCTACGAAAAAATTTACCGGACAGAACGGAAACCAAGGTCCATACCGACTTTCCGGAAACAACAACGAACTCTACATCATCATCGTTTCGGGAAGTGAACGAATTTATTTAGATGGGGTTTTGTTGACAAGAGGCGAAAATCAAGATTATGTCATCAATTATAACACCGGCGAATTGACCTTTACGAGCAATCGTTTGATTACGGATAATTCACGGATTACAGTGGAATATCTTTATGCCAACCGCAGTTATTCGCAGTTTCTGATGTATGCCGGAGTTGAACATGAATCGGAAAAATTCAGTATCGCCGGACATTTTTATTCGAATGGCGATTCCAAAAACAATCCACTCAATGAAAATTTGAGCGATGCCGACAAACAAATTCTCGCCGATGCCGGAAATAATCCGGACGAAATGTTCAATTCGACAGCCGTTCCGGCGGAATACGATCCGGATAAGAATTTGTATCGGAAAATAATGGTGGATGGCGTAGAAATTTTTGAATATTCGGAAGATCCTGAAGAAGAATTGTATCAGGTAACTTTCACGTACACAGGGAATAACAACGGAAATTATGTGCAATCGGATTTGGAAGTGAACGGAAAGATTTTTCAATATGTTCCGCCTCTGAACGGAATTCCGCAAGGAAATTATGAACCGATTCGGCAATTGGTTCCTCCCAAACGTTTGCAATTGTATACGTTGAATTCATCGTATAAATTAAAAAAAGGCTTGATAGGAGTGGATTTGGCGATGAGCAATGAGGATTTGAATTTGTTTTCGGACAAAGATGACGGCGAAAATGTTGGATTTGCGGGACGAATTTATGGCAATCAGAATTTTGAATTTGGGAATTGGAAGTTGCAGCCTCAGGGTGAATTTTCCTACATTCAGAAAAGTTTCAATTCAATTCAACGTTTAAGAACTGTCGAATTTACACGCGATTTTAATTTACAAAATGAACTTTCCGAAGCCAATCAAACCTATCTCCGACTGGGTTTCACGACGAGTTATCAAGATTCGCTTCAATTGAAATACAATTTGCATTATCTGCAAAATGAAGGTCAATACAACGGAATCAAAAATGATTTGAACCTAAATTATCAGTCCGAAAAGAATTTTGCAGAAGCCAATTTTTCATTGTTAAATGCGGAAAATCAAAATATTTTAAATCCCGATTTGGAAGCCGATAAATCTCAATTTTTACGATACCAAGCTTTGGCGAAACGCAAGATTTGGAAAACGGTTTGGGTGGGGGCGCAATATGCCGGCGAAAACAACGAAATTGAGGATCACCTGACGGCGACCGAAGGAAATAATTTGTCCAATCTTTCTTTCCGTTGGGATGAAATCCAAGGAATGGCTGGAATCGGTGATACAGCCAAAATCTATGCACAATTGACGTATTATAACCGTCGGGATGATTCGGTACGATTGGGTGTGATGGAGCGTTTGACCAAATCCAACGGTTTAATTTTACAATCGAAATTGATCAGCAAACAAGACCAACGACTAGAATTTACGGGACATTATCGGTCAGTTGATTATGTGTTTGAAGACATCGCACAAGAGGATTATGTGACGGGAAATATACGCTGGTACCGTAGTTTTTTCCGTGGCGGAATGGTGGTCAATGCATTTTACGAATTGGGTAGTGGCGTAGAACCGCAACGCGAATTTGAGTATGTGAAAGTGACCGATGGAACCGGAATTTACAAATGGACGGATTATAATGGAGATGGAATTGAGCAATTGGACGAATTTGAAGTAGCTGAATATCAGGATCAAGCAAATTATATTCGCGTTTATACCAATACGGTCGAATATGTGAAAACCAATAAAAATAATTTCAATTTTTCCCTCCGACTCAAACCCAAAGAATTGTTGAATTCGGAAAATAAATTTCTGGGACGATGGATGGTTCAGGCTTCCTTGTTGTCGAGTAATTCCTTGTTGAAAGAAGGAAAAACGCTGGAATGGAATCCTTTTGTGAGTTCGGATAATTTATTGAGCAAATCCCAAAGTTTGCGAAGCAGCGTGAATTTTAATCAAGGTGGCCAATACAAATGGTCGTCGGGCTATACGTATTCGGAGCAGGAATCCCAAAGCTATATCTTTACCGGAGCGGAATCCCGTGATTCCAAAAGCCATTTGCTCAATGCGAAATATGAACCTTGGGAGAATTTCTTTTTTCTGGCAGAAGGCGAAAATGTCCGCACCCAAAGCAAATCAGATGTGTTTGAAAGCCGACGATTTATCATCGAATCCTGGCGTTTGAAACCTCAGATTTCGTATCAGATCGAAAGTAAATTTAGCGCTGCGCTCAATTATACCTATCAAAATAAAACGAATAGAACGGGATTGGAAAAACTGAACCAATCCAATCTAGGAACGGAAATCCAATGGAATGACGGCGCAAAATCTTCGCTTCTGGCGACCTTTAATTATATCAAAAACGATTTTACCGGAAATGGGCAATCGGTAGTCGGAAACCAAATGATGGAAGGATTAAAACCCGGAAATAACTTTGTGTGGCAATTGATGGTGCAGCGACAGTTGAATTCGTATTTGAGCGTGAACATCAGCTACGACGGACGGAAAACGGAAGAAAATAAAACCATCCATACGGGAAGTGTGCAGATTCAGGCGAGGTTTTAAATAATAATTTTGATTTATAGACTCCTAATCTTATCTAAATGCACTCTATTTAGAAGCTTATAAAATAGAAGGCATATTAAAAGCAGTGATATAAATGAGATTCCAAAGATTTTATAGAAGTCAATAAGTCCCAGATAAATAAGATTTTTTAGAAAAAAAAAGCCGACAGCTGACATACTTATAACATGACCTAAACTGACAATTACAAAACTAAATAGATAACTTAAGTAAAGCTTTAAATCATTTAAAAGATGCACCAGCATATAAAAAATTATACATAAAATAATGGTGTAAATGAAAATTAATAATTGCAGATGAAATGCTGATAAAACTTTCAGAAAGGATGCGTTGTTATTTAAATTTAATTCGATTATTAAATAAGTAACTTCTTTGAAGAAAAAAAATAAAAGAATAAAAACTACAAGGTTTAAAGTTTCTTTCATTTATTAATCTTTAATGCCATCCACATCATCCGGAGATTCATCGGCTTTTACAAAAAGGCGGACAACCCGTACGGATTTGTTCACATAGGCTTTTCCCTCTTTTTCGTATTTGAATTTGGTAGCCAGACGGGTTTGTTCGCTATTCAGGGAATTCAAAACATCTCCACGGGAATTCATTCTGTCAACCAAATCATAAAACACATCAAAACCAACTTGTTGGTATTCGTTTGGCGTTAAACAATAAATATCGAGGAATTTCTCTAAAGTATTGCGCTCACTCGCACCGTAAACATTAACTAATCGAACGGTGCTAAACGCAAATCCTATGTTTTTCAGCGCAGCGATGTTTTCTTTGTTTTTGTCGTTGTAGATGTCATAAGCCGACACAAATTTCACTCCATACGCCTGAAGATTTTCAGCGTCCATGGTTTTGATTTTGTTGACATAAGTCGCTCCCAAACTATTGTTATCCGAAACCAAAACCGTAATGATTGGGGTGAAATATTCTTTTTTCACAATCGTTCCATCGGTCAGTTTCTCATCTACTGTTTCTGATTTTTGGAATAATTTATTGGCGTCTTTGGTGATAAAAATATCGGCACCTGAAATTTTCTTATTCAAATTCGAAGAGACATAATTGGCCAAATTTTCATGACGGTCGTCGGTCAAAATTTGGATTTGTTGGCCTTTGTAATTGGATTTGATTTCATCGATGATAGCGTCTGCGATCGCTTCGTCAGAAGGTGTCGCTATGATTACATTTTCCAATTCCTTTAAATCGTCCGAATTGCTCAAAGGAGAAACCAATGCAATTCCGGAACCGCTCAACATCGTGGCCATCGATTTAAAATTGGAACCAAATAGTGGACCTACGATCACATCAAATTTGGAGAAATCTGTTGAAGCAAGCATGCTTTCAAGCGATCCGGCTTGATTTTCAGAATCCAAAACTTTTAAATGGATTTGTTTTCCTTTTCTGGCCAATGAATCCAATGCCATTTTTCCACCAATTAAAATATCGGTCGAAATGGTTTTTTCTTGTTCTTTTCCCGTTGCATTTTCCAAATGGAAAGGTAGAATCAGCGCGATATTGATTTCATTGTCGTCAATTCTTTTGATTTTCCCAGGGGCTTTGATGATGTTTGCGCCTTCTTGTAAAGGAATTTTTAAGGTCATTCCGGTTTTTAGTCCTTCACTTAATTCAGGATTATGTTTCATCAAATCGGCAAAACTGACTTTGTATAATTTTGTAATCGAATAAATCGTTTCTCCGGCTTTGACTTTGTGCTCAATAAATCCGTCTTGGATCACGGCATTTGTACTTCCTTTTTTCGGGATTTTGATGTAAGAATCCACGATCAAACCTTCGGTTTGGACGGAAGGATTGGCGATGTAAAATTCATCTTCACTCACGCCAAATTGTTTGGTAAGCGAGAAAACGGTTTCGCCTCGAGACACTTTATGCATGCCTTCCGGAACGATTTCTTCTTGACCATTGGTCGATTTTTTCTTTGGGATTCGGATGATGTCTCCGGCTTTTAATCCTTGTTCCAACTGCGGATTCAAACTTTTTAAAGCATCTTCAGAAATCTTGAATTCTCTTGTCAGCGAATAAAGCGTTTGTTTGGGTGCTACTTTATAATAAATAAAATTCTCATCCTCTTTCGGAATGATGACTTCTGTTGTATCTCCCGGGTCAGTAGAGGTTTGGTTGTTGACTTCAGTTACCACGGGTTTGATGGACCCATCTGATTTTCCGGGAATTACGAGGGTGTCGCCAATCTGTAAGGATCTTTCTGCCAGAAACGGATTGGCTTTTTTCAATGCCTCTTGCGAAACATTGTACTTTTTTGAAATGCCGTAAATGGTTTCTTTGGCTTCAACTTGATGTGTTTTTTCTTGTGCAAACGTTAAGATTGCCAATGAAAAAAACAGAAATGCCCAAAACGCTTTGCTCATCTATTCAAAATTTAAAAACAAAAATACAATTCTTTAGGTTAAGGTAAAGTTTTTATCGTGAAATGAAAATCAATAGGTCGAATTTCATGGTGTATTTCCTTTACAAATCCAGTACCATAATTCAACCAAAATTCAGAAAAGTTCTCAATTCGCTCTTGTAAATTCCCAAATGGAAACAACTCAGAATAGAGGATTTCGATGCGTTCAACTCGATCAGAATGTTTGATTTTTTCAGCTTTTCTCAGTCTTTTTTTCATGTTTTCCAAACCTTTGATTTGTTTGGTTTTTTGCGCTCGTACCATTTTGGAAAAACTGATGTCTGTCTGTGAAGCTTTTGACTCCAATGTTTCAAACATTTGGTTCAATTGACTTTCATAAGATTCAAAATCGATTTCGGTTCCAGAATTTTCCTTTACATTTTTTTGTACCAATTCAAATAACGGTAGAAACAAATCTTCAAATGAAATCCCCAATTTTTCCAATTTTGATTTTTGTTTTTCGGTCAAAATCAACAATGAATTTCGGACAGAAAGAATCGGAAATAAAATATTTTGCGAAGCAAAAAAGTCTTTCAATTGCAACCAATAGGCGATCTCGCCACTTCCGCCTACATAGCAAACATTGGGCAAAATGGTTTCTTGATAAAGCGGTCGTAAAATCACATTGGGACTGAATTTTTCAGGATGACTTTTTAGTTCTTCGAGAATTTCTTCTTTTGAAAATTGAAATTTAGAATTGAGAACTTGAAAGCTGTCATTTTCATAAACGATTCTTTCGCGGATATTTCCCTCGCCCAAATAAAACAAATTGATTTCCCGTGGATTAACTTGAACGGAATAATTTTCCGCTGCCAATTTTTCATTGGTTTTTTCTACCATTTTAAATGCCGAATTCTTCAGTAAATCCTCTTGAAAAGCCGGAATCATCAATTGTTTCAAATCTTTATCGTCACCGTCTATCATCAGCAATCCGCGTTCCCCAAACAATTGTTGCACTAGTTTTCGGGTAGCTTCGGTAAGACTTTTTGAGTTCAAATAGGAATTTTCAATCAGGGATTTTAAGGATTTTGCATTTTGAGCATCAGGAAGTTGCTGGAAAAAGGATTCAAATAAACTTTCAATTCCAGTTAAATCCAACCTTCCAACTGCGCCATTTGCATTTTTGTTCCAAACAAACTTTTGGTCTTTAAAATAGAAATGGTTGATTTCTTCAAAATCATGGTCCTCTGTCGCCATCCAAAAAACCGGAATGAAGTTGATTTCCCGATGGATTTGGTTCATTTCCTCACAAGCTTTCAGGACTTCGATGATTTTATAGAAAAAATAAAGCGGTCCGGTGAGCAAATTCAATTGATGTCCGGTGGTGATCGTAACCGAATTGGACAATTGGAGTTTTTCCAGATTTTCCATTTGTTTGGAAGACAAATCGAGACCCGATAATTGGTTTTTTAATGCAGCATATACGATGTCTCGGTTTTTGTATTGACCTAATTTTTCATGCGCTTGCGCTACCAAATTAGTTTTTGAAGGGAATTTGGAATAAAAAGCTGAGGTTTTCTCATTTTGATTCAAATAGTCTCGAATCAATATAGAGAATTTTCCATATTGTTTGGCATCCCAAGAAACTGTATCTGCTAATTCCAAAATTTGGATTTAAAATTGAAAACACAAATCTACAAAGATGAATCCATTTTTGTTGGGTTAAAATTTAGGTTTGTATAATTGACTCATTCTGATTATTTTAGTTCTTATTAATTTTAAAAACAAAACTATGGGATTAGGTTCATTTTTTAAAAATTTATTTGGAAGTGGTCAAGAAAAGGCTTCTGAAATGCAACAAGATGTAAAAGAAGCAAGTCAAAAATTGGCTGAAGAAGCAAAAGTAGCCGCTTCAAATTTAAAGGAAAAAGCAACTGAAGTTTGGGAAGAAACAAAAGAAGCAAGAGAGTCTGCAAAAGAAAGAGCAGAAGAAACTTGGGAAAATGTAAAAGAAAAGGCCGATGAAGTTTGGGAAGAAACCAAAGAGGCTGCTGAAAGTTTGAAAGAAAAAGCCAAAGAAACTTTTGATGAAGCAAAAGAAACGGTTTCTGGTACGGCTGAAAAGACTGAAACCAAAGCAGAAGAAGTGGCAAAAGATTTGAATAAAAAATCGGAAGAACTGGTGGAAACAGCTGAGGAAAAAGCAGCAGAAGTAAAAGAAAATGTTTCTGAAAACATCGCAAAACTGGATGAAGAAGTCGACGAAGTCACGCAAAAAGCCAAAGAGAATTTTAAAAATATAGAAGAGGATTTGAATGATTAATTCATTGATAATCATGTGAATTCACCCGCTTATGGCGGGTTTTTTATTTATTTTTCAATTCATTTGTCACTTTTTTTAAATTTTTATCGTCTATACAAACAGAAGCCAATCATTTTGAAATGACGATAAAAATAGTTCATAAAAAAAGCAGAAAACTTAAATTCGTCATTCCATTTGGTCAAAATAATAAATTGGGTACCGGATGAAAATTATATCGATACATAGAAACCAAAAATTGGAAGTACTTGTTCCCACTTTAAAAAAGCAGGATCGTCTGGCGCAAAAAGAATTGTTTGACCGGAATTCCCGTAAGATGCTCAGTGTTTGCAGAAGTTACATTTCAGATTTGCATTATGCGGAAGATTGTATGCTCAGAGGATTTGTGAAGGTTTTTAAAAATATCGACGCTTATAAATCTGAAGGAAGTTTTGAAGGTTGGATCAGAAGAATTATGGTGAATGAATGTTTAGATTTCATCAAGTTGAACAAAAGTATGGTCTATCTAGATGAGGTTGAAGTCAGAGAGGAATTAGAAGATTTGGATGAAGATATTTCAGGACTAAACGTCCAAGAATTATTGGATCAAATTCCGGAAAATTACAGAGCGGTTTTTAATCTTTTTGTTTTGGAGGAGTATTCGCACAGAGAAATTTCCGAAATGCTTTCCATAAGTGAGGCGGTTTCCAGAACGCAATTGGCGAGAGCGAAAAATAAGTTGAAAGATTTGATTCTGAATCAAAAAAACATCGCAAATGAAAACTAAACATAACATAGAAAATCAAATCAAATCCCAATTGGAGTCTCGAGAAGTTCCGGTTTCGGAAAATGCTTGGGAGCGATTGGAGGCGATGCTGGAAGAAAATGGTGGAAAGAAATCACCAAAATCAACCAGAAAGCAAAGGGTTTGGGTGGGGCTTGCAGCTTCGGTAGCGATTTTGATCGGAATTGTGATGGGTTGGAATGCGTTGAATACTGAAATACCAAATGACCAAAATTGGGTTGGAACGGAAAGGAAATTACCGGAAATAGAAATGAAACAGGCGAATATTGAATCCAATCCAATTGAAACAAAAGTTCAAATAGAATTAGCAGAAAATAAAAATTCAGAAAGCGATAAAGCAATTTCAAATTCTGATAACCAACCCAAATCTGAAGCGGTTTTGGTCAAAACAGAAAAGGTAAAATCAAATGATCTTCACGTTGAATCCGAACTTGAATTCGAAGAAAAAATTATTAAAGATGAACCAAAATTGGAACTGAAACCCGAAATGGTGTTGGCGCTAAACACCGATTCGATTTCAAAACCCAAATCCAAACCCAATTATGTGGATCCTGAAATGCTTTTGTATTCGATCGAGAATAACCAAGCCGTTCAGGAAAAAAACAAAGGGTCGAAATTGGTCATCATCGATTTCAATAAGTAATTTATTAACAGCTTTTAAAATTAAAATAAGATGAAAAAATTGATCGTCTCAGGAATGCTATGCCTGATCGGCATGAGTTCACAAGCCCAAACTATTAAATGGGATTTCAACGAAAATACCCCAATTGATGAGCGTGTAAGTCCAGTGGTTAGAGAGAAAGTAGAAAAATATGCCATCGAAATCCGTGAAATTGTAATTCAGGAAAAATTGGCGATGGAAACTGAAGTTTCAAAGGTGGATGCAGATTTGGAAACGGGCGTTATTTCAGATTCGCTTGCAAGCAATTTAAAAGCAGACATCGCTTTGCGTTTCTCTGAAAGAATCAATTCGGGCATTGAAAATTTGAAATTTGATCTGGATGAAGTGGTCAAACAACAAGTTCAATATTCGATCATGAATACAGACGTCGAACAATTGAAAAAGGAACAAGAAGAAAAGACGAAAGAGTGGCATTATAAACCTAAAAATGAAATGACAGGCTATTTGGCGTATGGAATGATCGTTTTGCCTGATGATGATTATACCAAATTGAATGATCATTTGGGGTATTCCAGTGGAATTGATTTCGGGTTTTTGTACCATCGGCAATTGACCAAAACCAGTCCATTTGTGTTCATGACAGGATCTTATTTGTCTTGGAGAACGGTCAGGTTTGATGATAATTATTTCGTGACCAGAAGTCCGGAAGGAAATTTAGATTTGACACAATATGCGCATAATTTGGACAAAAGTAAATTGAGATCCACTTACATCATGATTCCGCTTGGTGTGAAATACAGTATCACCGGATTGAAAACCAAAAATGAAGAAACCTATCGAAATCCTGACAAAGGAATCGGTATTGCAGCCAATGTTTATGGTGGTTTTAGGATTTCGACCAACCATATCGTTGAGGGTGTAGATGTGGATTATCGGGATAAAAAAACCAATTATGAGTTGAATAATTTCGCTTATGGTGGACAATTGACCTTGAGTATTTTCAACTGGAATTTCTTTGTAAGACAGGATTTCAGTCCATTTTTTAACAAAGGAAATTTCGACAACCGTCAGATGTTACAGTTCGGTTTGAATATGGGTTTTTAGATAATTTTCCTCATATTCATTATCAAATGAAAACCATTTTGTCGCTTCGATTCCTAGATTTCAGAATCAGCGACCGAATGGTTTTTTATTTCAATTTCCGCATCATTTCTTCCACCACTTCATATGTCGCCGGACAAATCAGAATATTTTTTAGGGTCAAATGATTGATTTGGTAGAATTTTTTTCGGTCGGTGTGCGGATATTCCCGACAAGCTTTCGGTCGGTGTTCATAGACCGAACAATAATTATCGGCTCCCAGAAATGGACAAGGAACGGACTGTAAAACATAATCGTTTTCTTCGTCGATTCTTAAATATTTTTCGATGAATTGAGAAGGTTTCAAGCGAAATAAACCCGAAAGCCGTTCGATGTCTTTTTGGGTAAAAAGCGGACCGGTGGTTTTGCAACAATTCGCACAGCTCAGGCAATCAATCCGTTCAAAAACCTCTTCATGAATTTCGAGCATTTTCCGATCCAAATCTTTTGGAGGTTTTTGCTTCAGTTTTCCCAAAAACTTTTTGTGTTCAGTTTGTTTTTGCGAAGCTTTTTGATGGTATTCTTCTATGAAATTATTTCCCATTTTTCGATTTCGCCTTGGATGGTTTTAAATAAATGGAAGGTGTCCAACTCAACAAGATTTTCCAATTGTTGAAATTTCACTTCATCACGGATTTCCAATTTGCGGAGCAAATGCTCAAATTCAAATTGGATTTGACCATCCGTGACCGTCATTTTTTGAATGTTAAATTTCCAATTGATTTTCGTTTTATCAAATTTATAGCCACGGAAATTTGCCTCGTCCCAGATTTCTGCTAAATATTGATTAATCGCCTCTACCGGACGTTCGACTTCTTTGAATCGGTTCAATTGCGGATGGTTTTTATAGCCTTTTGTATTGCCTTCCAGTACGTTTTTGGCCAATAAAGTTTCGCGCCAAAGCGCAACCAAACCTTTGGTGTCTAAGTATTTTGGATGAAGTGACCAGAGACGCATTTTAAGTTACGAATGGTGAGTTAAGAGTGGATGAGTGTTGAGTTTAAAATTATTTCAAAACCAAAAGATTAAATTTTCATCCCGAAACATCGGGGTCAAATCATCAAATCAACCCTTCTTCAATTCCTCCACGCTTTTCACGCCACGGATTTTGCAGAACTCTGCAATCACAGCATGATGCGAAACGGTTTTGTCTTTAAAGAAATTCACAAAATAGTTTCTTTCTGCTTCTGTCGCTTCCAGTTGATTTAAAATATTCATCAAATGCATTTTCATGTGCCCTTGTTGGATTCCGGTCGTAACCAAAGAACGAAGCGCTGCAAAATTTTGCGCCAATCCACCTACCGCAACGATCCCCATCAGTTTTTCAGCATTGGGACATCCGAGCACTTGCAAAGCCAATTTGACAAGCGGATGCAAAGAAGTCAGTCCGCCAACGGTTCCGAGCGCAATCGGTAAATCCAACCAAAATCTGAAAACGCCATCTTTTACTTCGACGTGTGTCAAACTGCTGTACTTTCCGTTTCGCGAAGCATAGGCATGCGCACAAGCTTCTACGGCACGGAAATCATTTCCTGTTGCAATCACTACTGCATCGACACCGTTCATGATGCCTTTGTTATGCGTTGCGGCGCGATAAGGTTCGATTTCGGCGATGCGTACGGCTCTGGTAAATTTCTCCACAAATTCTGCTGAAGTAACATTTCCTTCTTCCAAATCTTCAACCGGACAGCTCACTTCTGCTCTGACGATGCATTCCGGCGTATAGTTCGACAAAATACACATCACGATTTGTAAAGATTCTTTTTCTTCAGAGGTAAATGAATCAGAGGCAAATAATTCTCTTTTCAGGGTTTGGGCAAATTGTTCCAAACAGGAATTGATAAAATTGGCGCCCATGGAATCTACGGTGTCAAATTCGGCATGAATTTGAAAATAATGGTCCATTTCGGCTGTTTTATCAACCAATTTCAGATTCAAAATCCCACCACCACGCGCTTGCATGTTTTTGGTAATGGCTTCAGTATCGATGAACAATTTAGCCAAAACGGTTTCGATGAAAAAATGTTCCAATTTTTCTTTGTCACCTTTGAACATGAAATGGACTTGTCCCAATTTGGTTTTGGAAATCACTTGGGTTTTAAATCCGCCACGCGAAATCCAGAATTTTGCTGCTTTTGAAGCTGCAGCTACTACTGAACTTTCCTCGATGGCCATCGGTAAACAATGCAATTCGTCATCGATTAAAAAATTCGGAGCAAAACCAAAAGGCATATAGAAATTGGAAAGGGTGTTTTCGGAGAATTCATCGTGAAGCCTTTGAAGTTCTACATCGTCATTCCAATATTGTTTCAGGGTTTGAAGAGCATTTTCAGACCCATCTAGATATTCGTTGACTAGCCATTCGATTTTCCCTTCTTTTGACATTTTTGAAAAACCTTCAACCGGAGTATGATTCATGCTTGAAATATTAAGAAATACAAAAGTAGGGATTAAGCCGGTGAAAATAGGGAAATCCTTGCGCTAATTTTATGTTAAAACAAAAGCCTATTGGATGGAATAGGCTTTCGATAAGGTTCAATTTGAGTAAATTATTTTCTTGTATAAACTACTTCTATCATTTTGGTTTCTTTACCATCTATCACAGCGTACATTTCCATGATGTATTTGTCTTTGGAAACAAATTTTGTAATTTCTTTGGTGGTCATTTCTTGTTTGGACATTGGGTCTACAGACGTTCCGGTCGAAGTCATGGTTTGCGTTTTTGCATCATAGGTTCCGACTGTTTACATGATTCCAGTGCTCATACTGTCTCGTCATGTCGATTTATATTTTTTCTCCAAGTTATCAAAAGCCATCACACCTTTTCCTTCAAATCGCATTCCCATGAAATTTCCGTTAAAACTATATTCCAAATAGCGACCTATGGACATCGAATTGACACAACTTCCATTTGAACTGATGGGAGGTTGGGTAGGATCCATCCAAATGGTGGTCACAGCAGACCATTCGCCGGCATAAGGTTCCATCCATTTGTGTTCGGCTCCTGGTGTCATCGAATTCTCCCAAGCTTTCATTTCTTCAGGAGTTTGGGCATTAAGGAAGCAAAAACCCAAACTGCAAATAACACGTAAAATAAAATTTTTAATAATTTAATGGTTTGATTATTAAAGGTATAACGAAAATTCGAGTATTGAAGAGAAATTATTTTGACCATATTTTTAAGATCAAATTAATTTTTTTTCAATTTTTATTGGCTGTTTCAATTATTCGAATTTAATTTGTACTCAGAAATGCGGGAGTAGCTCAATTGGTAGAGCTTCAGCCTTCCAAGCTGAATGTTGCGGGTTCGAGTCCCGTCTCCCGCTCCAAAAATCCTTTCAGAAATGATAGGATTTTTTTATTTGTGGCTTAATTGGTAGGCTGAATGTTGCGGGTTCCCCCGACGCATCGGGGCCGTCTCCCGCTCCAAAAATCCTTTCAGAAATGATAGGATTTTTTTATTTGTGGCTCAATTGGTAGGCTGAATGTTGCGGGTTCCCCCGACGCATCGGGGCCGTCTCCCGCTCCAAAAATCCTTTCAGAAATGATAGGATTTTTTTATTTGTGGCTCAATTGGTAGACTGAATGTTGCGGGTTCCTCAGAGTCCGCTCAATAAAATTAAATGGATTTTTAGATATTAGGCTTTGTTGAGTAGGAATGAAAATTCGGTACCTTCTCCAAAGGTACTGGAAACCTGAATTTTTTCACCATGTGCTTCAAGGATATGTTTGACGATGGATAGTCCTAGCCCGGATCCACCATGCGTACGGCTACGGCTTTTATCGATTCTATAAAATCGTTCAAATATTCTTTCTAAATGCTCCGGTTTTATGCCGACCCCATTGTCTTTGATTGTCGTTTTGATTTTTCCGTTAACGGTTTGAAAGGAAACAGAGACAATGGCATTATCTTTTGCCGAATGGTTAACAGCATTTACGATTAAGTTGGTGAGGACTTGTTCTATTCTTTCTATATCACCCGCTACTCGGATAGGGACATCTATCGGATTTTCTATTTTCAGGGTTACTAGGTTATTTTGGGCTTTGATTTCAAGAAGATCAAAAACTTCTCTGGTCAGTGCTAAAATATTAAAAGGCCTTTGTTCCAATTTTAAATTGCCCGATTCCAGTTCGGTAATCATATCCAAATCTTTTACGATATAGGTCAATCGTTCTACTGATTTGTTGATTCGGTTCAAATATTTATCGCGGATAGATTCGTCCTCCACGCCTCCTTCTATTAAAGTGAGTAAATAACCTTGGATAGAAAAAAGTGGCGTTTTGAGTTCGTGGGAAACGTTTCCTAGAAATTCGCGACGGTAATTTTCTCTTTCGGTCAGCAAATCGATTTCTTTTGATTTCACATCAGTTAAAGAAGAAATTTGCTCCGAAAGACTTTCAAAATCTTTGGCTGCATTTTGAGGGTTTAGGTCAGGGACCAAATCATAGAGTTGTGAAATATTAAGTTTGGAAAAGGAATTAAAAGCAATGCCTAAAAGTGAGAAAATGACCAAAAAAGGAATGAAAAATGTGATCAAAATACCTTTCCAAATAAAATCAGGTTTGATCCAGAACTCAAATGACCTTTCCAGTAAAATAGTGGTAGTGAGCCAACTGAGTAGCCATATGAGCAGTGCGCCGATCAGCGCATAGAAAAAAGAATTGAACCAACGGGTAGGCGCAGCCATTTTACGCGTTTAGTTTGTAGCCAACTCCTTTGATGGTGGAAAGTCGGTCATTTCCAAATTTCTCTCTTAGTTTTCTGACATGAACGTCGATGGTTCTACCACCAACCACGACTTCATTTCCCCAAACTTTTTCAAGGATTTCGTCGCGTTTGAATACGCGTTTGGGATTGGAAGCAAGTAGTGCGATCAATTCAAACTCTTTGCGGGGAAGCATGAATTCTTCGCCGTTAAAAGTGACTTTATAGGTTTCACGATCGATGATGAATTCTTCTAATTCTATGAATTGTTGTTGTTCATCCGTTGATTTTAATCGTAAAAGCGCTTTGATTTTACTCATCAAAACTTTTGGTTTTACCGGTTTGGTGATGTAATCATCAGCACCTGCTTCATAACCCGCCAATTGAGAGAATTCTTCCGTTCTGGCGGTTAGAAATACGATGAGTGTTTTCTTTAAGGAATCTATTTTTTTGATTTCTGCACAGGCCTCGATGCCATCCATTTCGGGCATCATGATGTCCAATAAAATCAAATCGGGTTTTTCTGTTTTTGCTTTCTTGATTCCTTCAGCGCCATTTGAGGCAGTGGAAACTTCATAACCTTCTTTGATTAAGTTATAAGAAAGGAATTCCAAGATATCCGGTTCATCATCAACTAGTAAAATCTTAATTTTTTTCATTCGTATTCGTTTGTTGAAATTTTAAATTCCCATGTTCGGGATTTATACCTTTTTTAATGGTGTTGTAATTGTTTGATTAATAGGTAATTCAAATATAATTAGGCGTGTAAATCCGGTGTGCAAAGTTAAGGTAAATTTTCCATCGATTTCCTTTGACCTTTTGTTTAACGAAGATTTAAAGTTAAGTTAACCGCGTAACATTTAGTTAAACAAAATTTAAAATTGACGAAAATTCTTTTTTTCCAAAGCAGCGGTTCTTTGCAATAAAATTTTTAAAGAGAAAAAATCATGAAAAAATTAAGCTCATTAGCTGTTTTGTCTTTAATGGCAATGTCCACAATGTTTGTTTCTTGTTCAGGGGATGACGATAATGGAGGAGGAAGTTCAGATGATGATGGTGGAGATGAGAACACAATTGTCGTATCTGAAAATATCACACAAGATGCAATTTGGGAAACGGGAAAAACGTACGTTTTAGCGGGGAGAATTGCAGTTGTAAGTGGGGCACATTTGGAAATCCAACCGGGAGTAGTTGTTAAAGGAGAAATGGGAGAAGGAGCAGATGCTTCGGCTTTGATTATCGCTCGTGGAGCAACAATTGATGCAGAAGGAGAACCTAATTTGCCGATTATTTTCACTTCAGTGGGTGATGAAATTACACCAGAGCAAGTGGCTTCAGGAGATTTTTCAAGTCCAAATTTATCCTCTACAACAAGTGGTTTGTGGGGTGGTTTAATCGTGTTGGGTAATGCTAGGATTTCTGCGTCAGCTGAAACAGTTGGTATAGAAGGTATCCCGGCCTCTGATCCAAACGGATTGTACGGAGGTACAAATGACACTGAAAGTTCAGGTACATTAAGATACATCTCTATCCGTTATTCAGGTACTGATATCGGAGAGGGAAATGAAATCCAAGGTTTAACTTTGGGTGGAGTAGGTTCAGGAACTGTGGTGGAGAACATCGAGATTGTTGGAAGTGCTGATGACGGAATCGAGTGGTTTGGTGGAAAAGTAAATGTTACAAACGTAGTGGTTTGGAACTGTGGTGATGATGGGATCGATACAGATCAATCTTGGTCAGGAACTTTGAATAACTTCGCAGTTATAGGAGCTCAAGGTCATGCTTTTGAATTGGATGGGCCAGAAGGTTCTTCAGATTACGGACCACATACGATCCAAAACGGATTCATCAAAATGTCTACTTCTGATTTCACGACTCAAGATATCATCAATACTGACGAAAATTCAAATGTAAACTTGTCAAATTTATATTTCACAGATTTAGTTGAAGGACAAATTATCAACAGAATCGATGCTGCAAATGTGTCTTTTAACAATATTTATTTGAACACTACAGCAGATGATTTGATTAACAGAATCCCAGAAGGTTCATCTGTTCCGTCTTGGTTACATGCAGGAACAACCTATACATTTAACGGTTCAAGTTTAAATTGGACATGGGCAGCTCAGGCTAACCAATTTTAATGATAAAAATTACAAATCATAAAAAGCAGGCTTGTATAAAAGTACAAGTCTGTTTTTTTGCAATAATTTAAATTAATAATGATGAAAAAGTTACTGAGTTTAACTCTTGCTTTAATTGGAATTTTCTCACTTGCACAAACCGAACTTGGAACTGTGAGAGGAACTGTATTTAATGAGTCTACCGGTCAAAACATAATGGGTGTAAGCATCTATGTCAATGATGAGCAAATCGCCATGACAGATCTAGATGGGGCATATTCATTGGAGTTGGAGCCAGGTGTTTATGCTATTACTTTTGAAGATTTTGATTACGAGACTTTTACTTTTGAAAATGTTCAAGTAAAAGCAAGAGAAGTAACTGTGCTGGATGATGCTTTTTTGACGAGTTTGTTAATAGGTGAAGAGGGGGATTCTCTTCAGAATTCTTCAGTCAACTTAGCCACCGTAGTTGTTACCGCCAGTGTAAATAGAAACAGCGAAAAAGCTTTGGTCCGAATGAAGAAGAATTCTTCCGTAATTTTGGATGGTGTTTCATCTGCAAAAATGGAATTGGCCGGAGACGGAACAGCGGTTGAAGCAGCAAAACGTGTAACGGGGGTTTCTATTGAAGGAGGGAAATATGTTTATGTAAGAGGGTTGGGAGATCGTTATTCAAAAACAACTCTTAACGGAGTTGATGTACCTGGATTAGACCCTGATAGAAATACTTTGCAAATGGATATTTTCCCATCCAATTTAATGGATAATATCGTAGTGAGTAAAAACTTTACGGCCGATTTGTCAGCCGAATTCACAGGAGGTTTGGTGAACATCGAAACCAAAGCCTTTCCTACAAAGAGAATTTTAAATATTTCGTACGGTTTAGGAATCACGCCGGGCATGACCTTTAATAGTGATTATCTTTATTACAAAGGAGGAGATACAGACTTTTTAGGATTTGATAATGGAACAAGAGACCTTCCTTCTATGGCTGAAAATAGTGATTATCCTACTCCTATCAATTCAAGCCCTCAAGAAGTACGTGATTTTGTCAACCAATTTGACAAAACGCTAGGCGGTTCCAGAAAACCGGCTTATATGAATCAAGATTTCTCTATTTCTTATGGAGACCAATTCAATTTAAAAAATGACAATAAACTCGCCGTTATATTTGGGTTGAATTATAAAAATGAAACCAAGTATTTTGACGATTATAAATACGGCGATTACCAAAGACTCGCCTCAGACCCTTCACAATATGAAATGGTGTTTGCCCAAACCAAAGAAGGTGAAAAAGGAGTAAATTCCGTTCTATTGGGTGCAATGGGAGGCTTGTCTTATAAAACCAAAAAATCCAGATATAGCTTAAATGCTATGCATATACAGAATGGAGAAAGTACAGCAGCAAAATTATATGTAAATGATAATGGAGCAGCAACAGGTCACTCCGGGTACCGAGCTGGAGAGGATGATCTTATGTTCAACCAAAGATCACTGACCAATTTGATTCTGCAAGGAACGCATAAATCAAAATCAGGTGATTTTGAGTTGGAATGGAAATTGTCCCCAACTTTTACTAAAAATGAAGATCCGGATATCCGTAAAACGGCGTTTACATATGAGTCTGTAGATACTGCATTTTATAACGGTGCCGGAGGAGCGCCAACCAGGATTTGGAGAAACTTGGAAGAGTTTTCCGGAGTTGGGAAAATTGATATCAGCCAAGTTTATAATAATGGATTAATTAAAGCCGGTGCGGCTTATACTTATAAAGAAAGAGATTTCTTAATTCGCCAATATAATATGCGATTTTTGGGAGGTCAAAACTGGGATTCTTATGACCCAAATGACGTCCTAAGTGAGGAAAACATCCTTATCAATAATATTTGGTTCAATAGTGCAAATCCTGAAACAAATCCAAATGACTTTAACTCGAACTCTTCTGTCATCGCAGGTTATGTGTCAAACGAATATAAATTCTTTGATAGATTAAAAACGATAGTAGGTGTACGCGTTGAAAACTTCCGTTTGTATTATTCGGGTTATACCCAAAGTGGAGATTATTTTGACAACAGTGAAGAAATGAACTCAACCAATTTCTTTCCTACAGCCAATTTGATTTATGAAATCTCAAACGACATCAATCTACGCGGGGGTTATGCCAGAACGATCGCAAGACCTTCATTTAAAGAAATGTCGTATGCACAAATCATCGACCCAATTTCCAATCGTACCTTTAACGGAGGGCTTTGGGCATTTGGCTCTTGGGATGGAAACCTTCAGGAAACCAACATTGATAATTTTGATATCAGGTTAGAATTCTTCCCTTCTGGAGACCAGATTTTTTCCATCAGTGGATTTTATAAAACGTTTAAAAACCCCATCGAATTGGTCAGAATTATCACAGCCAATACCGGTAACGAATACCAACCTAGAAACGTCGGTGATGGTACAGTTTATGGAGCTGAATTTGAATTCAAAAAACATTTAGGCTTTATTTCAGAGAGTCTCCGTGATTTATCCATCAGCTCAAATGTAACGATCGTGAAATCTGAAATTGAAATGACGGAAGAAGAATTTAACAGCCGTAAAGATTTTGAAAGAGAGGGAGAAAATATTGAAAACACTCGTGATATGGCAGGCCAAGCACCTTATGTTATCAACGCAGGGATAGAATATTTAAATCCGGAAATGGGATTACAAACCGGTCTTTTTTATAACGTTAGAGGAAAATCGCTTTCAGTTGTAGGTACAGGTTTGTTTCCAGATGTGTATGCTCAGCCGTTTAACAGCCTGAACTTTACATTGAACCAAAAATTTGGGAAAGAAAAAAGAACCAAAATTTCCCTACAGGTTTCAAATATTTTAGATGACAAAGTGGAAGATTTATTTGAATCCTATAATGCGCCTTCTGAGATTTTTGAAAGTAAAAGAATCGGAAGAACATTTTCTTTAGGTTTCAGTTATGATTTTTAAATGACATTATCATACAACCAAAACCCTTTCGATCTTTAATTTGAAAGGGTTTTCTCAATTTACAATTAATTAACGATTTATTAGTCTGTAAATCAAATAGAATACTTAAATTTGCAGTCCTTAAAAACCAAATAAAATTATAAGAAATGAAGAAAATCTTTACATTTTTAACAGTTTTGGCAGCAATCACTTTATCTGCACAAACAAATTTAGTCCCAAATCATAGTTTTGAAAATTGGGCAGACGGAAAACCTGTAGATTGGTATGTGCCGAACTCAGCTATCATTGCTCAGTCTTCTGAAGCGCAAGATGGAAGTTCTTCCACAAGCATTACTGCACCAGATTCAGGAAATACACAAATCAGCCCGCTTAATGATATTGCGGTAGAACAAGGTGTTACTTATGTGTTTTCAGGATGGTATTTAGATAATGCACCTGACGCTAGATTTAGATATTGGGCACAATTCCGTAATGCAGACGGAGATACAGGGCCTAATCCACTTCAAATGGAAGGATACTCAGAAGACTCTCCAGAATGGGTTTTCTTTACTGCGGAAGGAATGCCTAATGCAGGAGCAGATGTTATCAGAGCGGGTTTAAGAACTTATCATAACGATAACGTAGGTGGTGGAGTTGTATTGATGGACAACATCATGGTTTATGATAAATCTACCATGTCTGTTGCTGATTTGAACAATTTTGCTGACCAAGTAAAAATGAACACAGTTGTGACCAACAAATTGACACTTCAATTGCCACAACGTGCTACCGTAAACATCTACACGATGGAAGGAAGATTGGTTTCTTCAAACCGTGTTGACAATGGTGGAAGTGTAGATACTTCTGCTATGACAAAAGGTATTTATGTCGTTAAAGTAACAAATGGTTACGCTACAACTACACAAAAAATCGTGAAGAAATAATTTCTGATCAGATTAAAATACTAATCCCGACTGCAATGTAGTCGGGATTTTTTATTCTAAATTATCCGGTAATGCACTATGGAATAACAGGCAAACTTATTCAATATTAACCTTTTAAATGAAGATAAACTCCATAGGAGTTAAATATTGGTAGAATTTGACAATTATGAAAATTAAACATTTTGGCATGTATTTTTGATGTGAAACAATTAAAAATCATGACAAAATCCTAATTTAAAATACATTACGGTTTAAATGATAACTTCTTAAACTGTTGCCCTTCTTTTTCTGATCATGCGATCCAAAGAATATTTCCCCGGCCCGAGTAATAATAAAGCCATGAAAATAACAAGATACAATAACGCCATTTCTTTCTTTCCAAATGGATCTCCTCCATGCGCGATAAACGCTGCGTAAAGCATCGTCAATACCAAAGGAACCAAAGCATATCTGGTCATCAAACCAAGCATTACCAAAGCCGCACAAATAAATTCAGCGAAAACCACCAAACCTAAAGTCGCTGTAGCACTGATCCCAAACGGATCTATAAACGCTATGGCTTGGTCGGAAAAGAAATTTTGGAATTTCCCCAGTCCATGACCGTACAGCATAAATCCACCGCCAAAGATCCTTAATATCAAACTGGTGATGTCTACATAAGAAGTTGATGTGCCTGATGAAAACAAATGAGCGTTTTTCATGCGAAATTCTATCTGTGTGAATAGTAAAGATATAAAATATATCTAATTCTCAAACAGTTTCATTTCTAGTAATTTAGAGCGAATCGTTCAAAAACCCAACGACATCCTCAAAAAAGGCTTTCGGGTTTTCAGCATGCACCCAATGACCTGAATTGGGAATCGTTTTGATTTCAGCTTTTGGAAAATGATTTCGAATCAATTCAAAATCAGTATCTAAAATATAATCGGATTTTGCGCCGCGTAAAAACAAAGTAGGTCCATCAAAAACACCATCGGTTAAATCATTTCCTACCATTTTCTCATAGCTTTCAGTCAATGCTTTCAAATTAAACCGAAAAGCATATTTACCGCTTTCCGCATGGTAAACATTTTTCAATAAAAATTGCCGCGTGCCCATGTCCGGAATGTATTGTTTCAACGTTTCTTCTACATCCGATCGTTTTTCCACCTTTTCAAAATCTACCGAATTCAAAGCTTTGATGATGCCTTGATGATGCGGCGGATAAGCCTTTGGCGCCATATCCGCGACGATGAGTTTTTCTGTTTTTTCAGGATATTTGTATGCGAACTCAATTACAGAACGTCCACCTAAGGAATGTCCAAGCAAATAACAAGTTTCGATTTGATGGTGATTCAAATAATTTAAAATATCCTCAGACATGGCTTCAAAACTCATATCGTCAGAATGAAAACTTCGTCCGTGATTTCTAAGGTCAATTGCATGAACCGTATAAAATTCAGCGAACTGTTTGGCAAGGGTCGCAAAATTGTCAGACTGCCCAAACAATCCATGAAAAATCAATAAATGTTTGGGTTTATCACCAACTATTTTACTGTGGAGAATTTGATTCATAAATTATGTTTTCTATAGGCCAATTCAATTCGTTTTAAATAAGCCTGAATCGTATTTTCCATTCCCAAATATAACGCTTCAGAAATCAAAGCATGCCCGATCGAAACTTCTGCGATTTCAGGAATTTGCTCGATGAAATACTGTAAATTATCTAAACTCAAATCATGTCCGGCATTGAGTGTTAGGCCATTTTTAATGGCTTCTTCAGCCGTTTCACGATAAGGTTGAATTCCTTCTAAATTCCCTTTTGAAAATTCTACCGCAAAACTTTCTGTATAGAGTTCGATTCTATCTGCACCTGTTTTGGCAGCTGCTTCCACTAGCTTCGGATTGGGATCGAGAAAAATAGAAGTCCGTATTCCGTTTTTTTTGAATTCCGAAATGATTTCGGTTAAATAAGATTGGTGTTTTACCGTGTCCCAACCAGCGTTTGAAGTGATTGCATCTTCTGCATCCGGCACCAAAGTAACTTGCGCCGGTTTTACCTCCAAAACCATTTTCATAAAGCTATCGATGGGTTTTCCCTCGATGTTGAATTCCGTTTTGACCACTTTTTTTAAATCATAAACATCCTGATAGCGGATGTGTCGTTCGTCCGGTCGCGGATGAACCGTAATGCCTTGTGCGCCAAATTCTTCTGCTTTTACAGCTGCTTCTACCACGTTGGGTGTGTCACCGCCTCGGGCATTTCGGAGTGTGGCTATTTTATTGATGTTTACACTTAATTTAGTCATGATTCGGATAAATAAAAGGTTGTGAAATTTCCAATTCAAATTCTTTGCTGGCACTGATCAAATGATCAAAGACATCAGACTGAACACGTTCAAAGTCAATGAATTCAGAAGTATTGGCAAAACAATAAATCTCTAGCGGCATCCCTTGGGGGCTTAGTTCTAGTTGTTTGACCATGATGGTGTCCGATTTGGAAATGTCATTTCGACTGGCCAAATAATTTTCTACATATTTTCTGAAAACACCTATGTTGGTCAATTGTCGGCCATTGATGATGTATTGTTTGTTCATCACCATTTTATTGCTCACGCGAATTTCTTCCAGTTTTGTTTCGATATAGTCTTTGATCAAATCGATTTTACCAAATTTCTTCAACATCTCCTGATCGCAAAATTGAAAAGAATTCACATTAAAATAAATCGGTCGTTTGATCCTTCTGGTGTTTGTAGCAGCCATCCAAGAGTGGTTGGTTACTTCAGACGAAATCAAATCATAAGTCGGAACAGTCGAAACCGTTTTGTCAAACTTTTCAATTTTGGTCACTGCCAAATTGATTTCTTTTACGATTCCTTCTACATCATATTTGGAAACCGAAATCCAGTCGCCCACTTTGATACTTTTGGAAGTCGCAATCTGCAATCCGGAGACAAAACCCAAAATAGAATCTCTGAAAATCAATAAAACCACAGCGGTCAAGGCTCCAAGTACCGTTAATATTTGCGATATTTCGGTGTCGATCAAAGTAGCTACAAACGTCAAGGCACCAAAAAAGGCGACAAACATCTTGAACATCTGCCCAAAAGTCCTGATCCCTACCGTTGTATGGCTTTCTTCTTCATCTTTGATGTCAATGATGGCATCAACAACGCGGAAGATAAAACTGATGATAATGATGATGACCAATAAACCGATGAGTTTATCTGCAACTTTATCGATGATATGGTACTTCTGAAAAACATAAGGATTGATTTCAGTCAATATCCAAACCGTAACGAAGTGAAATAAAGTGCGAAATACTTTATGCGAATAAAACTTTTTGATCCAATTGATTTTGGAATATTTAGCCAAAAGACCGATTAAACTTCCAAATGTTTTTTGGAGAATTAAATCGATGAGAAATAGGATCAATACCCAAAATCCAACTTCAATAAATGGAAGAAAAGCATTTCCCAAAACATCTCCAAAAATATCCTTTATCTGTTTTCGGATGAATTTGGCGAAGTCGGCAATGTATTTATTGGAATACAGTTGAGTAGTAGCTTCAAACAATTTTTCAAATTTCTTGCAAAGGTAACACCTATTCAAAATCTAACCGTTAACATAATGGTAAAAAGATTGTAATTTTGTTGGGATGGAAGACCATATTATCAAACTAATTTTTGGAGTTGGTATTTTACTCGGTACAGCCGGAACGATTCTACCTGTTTTACCGGGAGCGCCACTGGCATTTGGGTCGTTATTATTGGCGAAAATTCTGAATTTTTCAGAAATCAGCTGGTGGTTAGTGGGGGTTTTCGGTTTTTTCACGCTTATCGGTATTGTTTTGGATTATACGATTCCTATCGCAACCACAAAAAAAATGGGTGGAACCCGCTATGGAGTTGTAGGTTTGATCATTGGGTTGGTTGTTGGAATTATTTTTTCGCCTTTTGGATTTGTAAGCATCATCATCGCTCCCTTTTTAGGTGCATTGATCGGCGAATTGATCTATGACCGTCAAAATCATAAAAGAGCCCTAAAAGCCGCTACGGGATCTATCATCGGCTACTTTTTGACCAGCGGTTATGGAATTATCCTTTGTTTGTCCATGTTGGTTGTGTTCATTGCTACAGATATAGTTTGAAAATTTTTTAAATTTTATGATTTACCCTATTGTCTGCTAGATGAAATAGTTAGACATTTGGGAATTGAAATTACTTGAAAAATAAAAATTTGACCACTTCTCAGGATCTTCTGTTTGAAGGACTGATTGAAGGCCTGCTTTCCAATCAGGTAGGATACCAAACCCAATTTGTTTCAGAAGAATTGGTAAAAGAATTGCGTGATCAACTTCAAAAAAATTTCGAAAACGGTAAAATGCATCCTGCCGGAATCGGAAATAAATTTGTACATCAAAAAAATGCCGAGGTGCGTGGAGATGTGATCAAATGGATTGAAAATGATTCTCAATTAGCAGTAGAACAAAGGTTTATAGCTATCGTAAAAGAGTTTATTGACTATTTGAATCGAACTTGTTATACAGGAATTAATGATTTCGAATTTCATTATGCACTTTATGACGTTGGGAGTTTTTATAAACCGCATATCGATCAATTCAAATCGGATTCGGGTAGGAAATATTCTTTTGTGATGTATTTAAACGAAAATTGGGACGTGAAAGATGGTGGACAATTTGTGGCGCATCTTGAAGGGTCAGAAATTCAAATCCTACCGGAAGGTGGAACGGTTTGTTTTTTTGCTTCGGATCAAGTCAAGCACGAAGTTCAGCTGGCTCATCGCAAAAGGATGAGCATCGCAGGCTGGCTCAAAAAAGTCTAGGCGATCGGATTCCTTTTTCCAATTCCAGCAAATATTTTTTACGATGCAATCCTCCGGCATATCCGGTCAGACTACCGTCTTTTCCAACGACACGGTGACATGGAATCAAGATGGAGATCGGGTTTTTACCGTTGGCAGAAGCAGCAGCGCGAATCGTTTTTTCATCACCCAATTTTTTGGCCAAATCGAGATAGGAAATTGTTTTTCCAAAGGGGATTTCCTGTAGTTCTTTCCAAACTTTTAATTGGAAATCAGTTCCTTGAGGTGAAAGTTGCACATCGAAATTCCAATTGCCGTTTAGAAAATAATCGTTGAGTTGTTGTGTTAAATTTTCGACAATTTTTGGCTGATGCGCGGAAATGGTCGGTTCCTCGCTAGTGAAGAGGATAGCGTGTATTTCTGCGTCATTTCCTTTGATTTCTATCCAACCGATTTCTGAGAGATATTTAGATATAAAATTCACTATTTCAAATAATTGTTATATATTTGCATCGAATTTAAGGAGAAAATCTATGAAAGAGGGCCAATTAGCTCTCTTTTTTGTTCGCTATGAATCAAGAATTAGTAAAAAAGTTAATCGACGAAGCGGTGGAAGAAAATCCTTCGTTGTTTTTGGTAGATTGGAGTATTTCGGTTGATAATGCAATTGAAGTATTGGTAGATGGAGATGAAGGGCTTTCCATAGAGGAAATCGTAAGGATCAGCCGTCATGTAGAGCATAATTTAGATAGAGAAGAAGATGATTTTTCTTTGAATGTTTCATCGGCAGGCGTAGGAAATCCATTGGTTTTGCCAAGGCAGTTTAAGAAAAACATCGGCAGAACATTGAAAATCACCAGATCAGATGGTGGAAAGGACATGGAAGGCGAATTGGTTGCTGCAGATGAAGAAGGTATTGAACTAAAATGGACAACACGAGAGCCTAAACCTGTAGGGAAAGGGAAACATACCGTGGAGAAAACAGAGAAGATAAAGTACACAGATATAAAAAAAGCAATAGTAAAAATCAGTTTTTAAAATTTTACAAAATGGACAATATTGCATTGATCGAATCATTTGGTGATTTCAAAGATGAAAAAAATATAGATCGTATAACGCTGATGGCGATTTTAGAAGAATCGCTTCAAAGCGTTTTGCGCAAGAAATTTGGGTCAGACGATAATTTTGATATCATCGTGAACCCTGACAAAGGAGACTTGGAGATTTGGCACAATAGAATTGTAGTGGAGGATGGAATGTCTGAAGATGATAGTGCGGAAATCGAATTGTCAGAAGCTAGAAAAATAGAGCCGGATTTTGAAGTAGGAGAAGAGGTTTCTGAGGAAATTGCTTTAAAAGATTTGGGAAGAAGAGCGATTTTGGCTTTGCGTCAGAATTTGGTTGCCAAAGTAATGGAGCATGACAACGCCAATCTTTATGAGCGTTTTAAAGATATAGAAGGAGAAATTGTTTCAGGTGAAGTTCACCACATCCGTCAGAAACACATTATTGTGATGGATGACGAGCAAAATGAAATGATTTTACCGAGAGAAAACCAAATACCATCTGATTTCTTCAGAAAAGGAGAATCTGTAAGAGCGGTGGTAGATGAAGTGAAATTAAAAGGAATCAAGCCTCAAATCATTTTGTCTAGAACTTCCCCTAAATTTTTAGAGAAATTATTTGAAACTGAAATTCCTGAAATTTTTGATGGAATCATCACGATCAAAGGAGTAGTAAGAATTCCGGGTGAAAAAGCAAAAGTGGCAGTTGAGTCTTATGACGATCGAATTGATCCGGTTGGAGCCTGTGTGGGGATGAAAGGGTCAAGGATCCATACCATCGTCCGCGAATTGAAAAATGAAAATATAGACGTAATCAATTTTACCAATAATTTACAGCTTTATGTTTCCCGTGCACTAAGTCCGGCTCGTATTTCCCGTATGGAAATCGATGAAGCCGATAGCAAAGTAAGGGTTTATGTCAAGCCGGAAGAAGTTTCCAAAGCCATCGGTAAAAGCGGTCACAATGTTAGATTGGCCGGGAAGCTTTTGGGGATGGAGATCGATGTGTTTAGAGATATACCACAAGATGAAGATGTTGAATTAGCTGAATTTGCTGATGAAATTGACGCTTGGGTAATTGAAGCTTTCCAAAAAATAGGATTGGATACTGCGAGAAGCATTTTGGAACAAGATGTAAACGACTTGGTGTCCCGAACAGATTTGGAAGAAGAAACCATCCATGATGTCATAAGAATCTTGCGTGAAGAATTAGAAGACTAATTCAGAACAATTAAATAAAACGTACTAAATTTAGAATTAGTACATTTGCAAACTGAAAATCCAAATCAATATATGTCGGAAACGATAAGATTAAATAAAGTATTAAAAGAATTGAACATCTCAATCGACCGAGCGGTTGACTTTTTGAGCGAGAAAGGAATTCAGGTAGAGCGTACGCCCAATACGAAAATCGACCAAGATACGTATTCGGTTTTGGTAAAAGAATTTCAATCTGATGCCAAACAAAAAGCAGCATCTGAAGAAGTTGTGATCAATAAAATACCGGAAAGAAAGCCTGAGCCTGTCAAACAGCCTGAGCCTATTAAAGATCCTGAGGTGATTACAACGACCAAAGTTGAGTTGGAAGGGCCAAAAACCATCGGTAAAATTGATTTGGATAATCTCAATCCATCTAAACCAAAATCTCCTGAGGTTGAAAAATCAAAAGAAGAAGAAAAACCTGAAATCATAGAAGAAAAGGTTGAGGAGAAAGTGGAGGAAAAGGTAGAGGTGAAAGAAGAAATCGTCGAGGCACCCAAACCGGTTGAGGCTGAAAAACCAAAAGAAGAGGAAAAGGCCAAAGAAGAGCCGAGAAATGCTGAAGTGAAACCGGAAAAGAAAGAAGAAGTCAAGCCGGAAGAAAAACCGGTGGTAGACTCAGACGAACCTGTTAAAATCGAAACCAAATACCAAAAATTGGATGGACCTAATTTTACCGGTAAAAAACTGGATCTTTCTGAATTTGACAAAGACAAAAAATTAGCGGAAGAGCGAAAAGAAAAGCAGAAGCAGGAAAAAGAAAACAAGAAGAAGAGAAAGAGAATTCGCAAAGACGTAAAATTAGATGATGTAAAACCATCTGGAAATTCCGGAGGGAATAACAATCAAAATAACAACCGACCTCATAAAGGCGGCGGTGGAAATCATCACAATCGTCCACCAAGAAGACCTCAAGCTGAATTGACTGACGAGGAGGTTTCAAAACAAATCAAAGAAACGCTAGAGAAATTGACCAATAAAGGTGTGAAATCCAAAGCGTCCAAACACAGAAGAGACAAACGAAAGGAACGCCGTGAAATGGAAGCCATGGAAATGGAAGCCATGGAAAAAGACAAAACACTTCATGTTACCGAGTTTGTAACCGTAAATGAATTGGCGAGTTTGATGGATGTTGCAGTTACAGAAGTTATTTCAGCATGTATGTCACTAGGTATCATGGTGACCATGAACCAAAGACTTGAAGCAGATACGATTCAGTTGGTAGCTGATGATTTTGGATATGATGTTCAGTTTAGTAATGTAGAGGAAGATCTGGAAATTGAAGATGAAACAGTAGATTCACCTGAAGATTTAGTTGGGCGTGCGCCTATCGTTACCGTGATGGGTCACGTAGACCATGGTAAAACCTCATTGTTGGACTACATCAGGAAAGCCAATGTAATTGCAGGAGAATCGGGAGGGATTACCCAGCATATTGGTGCATATAACGTAAAATTGGAGAGTGGTCAGCAAATTACATTCTTAGATACTCCGGGTCACGAAGCTTTTACCGCGATGCGTGCAAGGGGAGCTCAAGTGACGGATATTGCCATTATTGTAATTGCGGCTGATGATCAAATCATGCCACAAACCCGCGAAGCAATTAGCCACGCACAAGCTGCTGAAGTACCAATTATATTTGCCATCAATAAAATTGACAAACCAACTGCCAACCCTGAAAAGGTAAAAGAGCAATTGGCCAATATGAATTTATTGGTAGAAGAGTGGGGTGGTTCTATCCAGTCTCAAGATATTTCAGCCAAACAGGGTTTGAATGTAGAAGAGTTGCTTGAAAAGGTATTATTAGAAGCGGAGATACTGGAATTGAAAGCCAATCCAAATCGTTTGGCAACAGGAACAGTGGTTGAAGCTTCATTAGATAAAGGAAGAGGTTATGTTTCTACAATTTTGGTTCAAACCGGAACTTTAAGAGTAGGAGATTATTTGGTAGCGGGTAGCAACCATGGTAAAGTACGAGCGATGCTAGATGAACGCGGAAAACCGGTAAAAGAAGCCGGGCCGTCAACTCCGGTTACAATCCTTGGACTAGACGGAGCGCCGACAGCTGGTGATAAATTCCGAGTGTTTGAAGATGAACGCGATGCGAAACAAGTTGCCACCAAACGTGAACAGCTTCAAAGAGAACAAACCATCCGTACGCAGAAACACATTACCTTAGACGAAATCGGTCGTCGAATTGCTTTAGGAGATTTCAAGGAATTGAACATCATCTTAAAAGGAGACGTAGATGGTTCAGTAGAAGCATTGACAGATTCCTTGCAAAAATTATCCACAGACGAAATCCACATCAACATCCTTCACAAAGGCGTAGGACAGATCACAGAATCTGATGTGTTGTTGGCCAGTGCGTCAGATGCAATTGTAATTGGATTTAACGTGCGTCCAGGAGCTTCAGCAAAAGAAATTGCGGAGCGTGAAGAAATTGAAATCCGAAATTATTCCATTATATATGACGCCATCAATGATGTGAAAGAAGCGATGGAAGGAATGTTGTCACCGGAATTGAAAGAGCAGGTGATGGGTAACATCGAAATCCGTGAAACCTTTAAAGTTTCTAAAGTCGGAACGATTGCAGGATGTATGGTTTTGGACGGAAAAGTAACCAGAAATTCGAAAATCCGATTGATTCGAGATGGTGTGGTCATCCACGATGGAGAATTGGCGAGTTTGAAACGATTCAAAGACGACGTAAAAGAAGTAACCAAAGGTTATGAATGTGGTCTAAATGTTAAAAACTACAACGATATTCAAGTGGGCGACATCATCGAAGCTTATGAAACCGTAGAAGTAAAAAAGAAATTGAAATAAATTTATTAACAATTTTATAAGATAAGACCGCTTGAGATATTCAAGCGGTTTTTTTGTTAAAAATCTTTGCCATAAGTGTTTTCAGCGGAAAAAGCCCATTGTTAAAGTTCAAATAAATTTGGATTTCTTAATAAAATGTTACAATTTTGCGACGATAATGTTATAAAAAAATAAGTATGAGGACAAAATTTGCATTTATTAGTGCACTTTTCCTGCTTTTTATAGGGCAGGTAGTTTTTGCTCAGGTTACTGGTACTGTACAGGATGATTATGGTCCTGTGGTAGACGCAGAAGTGACTGTGAGAGGAGGAGATGCTTCAGCGATTACGGATGAAAATGGTTCGTTTTCGATTGATGCACAAGTAGGAAATGTATTGGTAGTTACAGATGCTATGGGTACGTCAAAGGATTTCACTGTTAACAAATTAAACATGGGAACTTTGACGTTTGGAGCTGATGTAGAGCTAGATGTAGTGACCATTACGAAATCAATTTTTGACCCGGGAGCGGTATCAAATGCCGGGGTTACCAGGGTTGATGCGCAAGTAATTGAAACTCAAACGCCTTCATTGTCAGTTGACCAAATGTTGGCAGGTAAAATTTCTGGTTTGAACTCAGTTGGACAACAAGGTGGTTCACCAGGTAGTGTGGGTAACGTTGTGATTCGTGGTGCTGTAGGATTGAACGGTGGGGTGAAAAGTCCATTGTACATCGTGAATGGTGCATATTTGAACGAAGATGATGTGAACTCTATTAACCCAAATGACATCGAGTCAATTGACGTATTGAAAGAAGCGTCTCAATTGGCCGTTTATGGTTCACGTGGTGCAAATGGTGTGGTGATCATCAAAACAAAATCCGCTAAAAAAGGTCAATCTATCATTAACTATAGAACTAGCTTCGGTTATTCTGAATTGATGGATTTGAATAATGTAGAAGTAATGGGATCAAGACAATTGCTTGAATTCCAAAATCAATTGAGTTCAAGTGTGGATGACGAAGGTATGCCGACAGGTGTTGGTATTGCTCGTACACCAGAGGAAATTGAAGCTTTGAGCCAAATTAATACAGATTGGAATGATGAATATACGAAAGGAGGTTTCTTGACTTCTCATTATTTGTCCATTGCTAATGCTGGTGATCGTTCTAGCTCAAACTTCTCAGTCGGTTATGACCAAAACACAGGTAACATCATTTATTATAAAGGATTTGAAAGAATTACTTCTTCCTTTAATAATGTTGTACAAGTAAATGATCGTTTCAGCTATGGTGTTAATGTTTCAGGAAGTTACACTGAAAGAGACAATCCAAGAGACCGTTACAATGGTCAAAATCCATTCTTTAACATCTTGAGAAACACACCTTATTCAACTGTTTACCAAATGGATGAAGATGGGAATCCAGTATTGGATCAATATGGAGACCCTGTTTTCAATCAAGCAGTTAGTGCAAACTCTTACAATGCTTTGGATGAAATGAAATATACGTATAGAAGTCAAAGAAACTTCAGATTATTTGGATCTGGATATTTGGCTTTGGAAGTATTTAAAAATGTTACAGCTAGAACAACTTTTGGTGCTACTTATGATAGAACACAAGTTGAAAGTTTCGGTCAACCAAGATCTCACTTATCAAATTTGTTAGGATACAATGGTTACAAGTCTGACAGCAGTAGTGACCGTTTGGATTACAACTGGAGAAATGAGGTAACTTATGGAAATAGCTGGGGAAGACATAACTTGAGTGTTACGGCTGCAACTGAGTACATCAACGAGAACAATTATTACTCTTTGATCAACTCAAGAGGATTCCCAAATAACTTCCAAAACGTACAAGTTTTGGCTACAGTTGTTCCTGGAGATACATATACAAACAGATGGTTGATTACTAGATTTGGTTATTTAGGGTCAGTAGCTTATGATTTCGGTGGAAAATATTTTGTGAATGGATATGTACGTAGAGACGGAACTTCATTGGCAGGATTTGATAACCAATACGGTACTTTCTGGGGAGCTTCCTTAGGATGGGACGTAGCAAAAGAGTCTTTCTTTGATTCTCAAAGATGGTTGAACAACTTGATCTTAAGAGCATCTTATGGTGAAGTTGGTGACGATAGTGGATTAGAAGTTTATTCTAATTTATCAGCAATTGCGCAAGCTACTCACACTGGGTCAGCAACGCCAATTTCATATCCTGACGGAATCGCAAACGATGACGTAACATGGGAAACCAATGCTAAATTGAACTTAGGTTTTGACTTCGGTATGTTCAACAGAAGATTGACTGGTACATTTGCTTGGTTCCAAGACAACAGAAGAGATTTCTTATTTGATCAAGCTTTAGCTGCTGAAGCTGGAGGATATTCTGTAAGTGTAAATGCTGGTGAATTGCAAACCAATGGTTTTGAAATTGAATTGAACTATGATATCTTAAGAATTAAAGATGGTTTGAACTTAAGCGTTTATGGAAACTTTACCAACATCGGATATGAAGTAAAAGAATTGACTGATGGTTTGAACCAAATTTTCCCTTCAGGAGCATTTGAATCTATGGTCCATGAAGTAGGACAAGAGCCATTTACGTTCTTTATGGTACGTTATGCAGGTGTAAATCCTGACAACGGTAATGCGCAGTACTACGATATCGATGGAAACATTACGGAAAAGTATGATGCAACAGATGCCGTTACTTTAGATGGTAAATCTCCATTCCCTAAATATTATGGTGGATTTGGTTTAACTGCTGAATACAAAGGATTTAACTTAAGAGCAGACTTTAACTACCAAGGAGGAAACTATTTGTACAACAACACCTATGAATTAGGAACTGAATTGAATCCGGACAATGATGGATACAACTATTTTGTGGATGCTGCAAACTACTGGCAAAATCCGGGTGATACAGGTGTTTTCCAAAAACCAAGTGTAAATGGATTTGAATATTCTGATCAATTCTTAGAAAAAGGTGATTACATCTTATTCAGAACTTTGGAATTGGGGTATACTTTTAAAGAAGATTTATTTAAAAACTTACCAGTTAGAGGTATGAGAGTTTATGGACAAATCCAAAACTTAGCATTGTGGACGGATTACCATGGAAACCCTATTCAAGGTACAGGTGCAAGTGAATCAAGTAACGTACAAAATGAAGGCTACGTATCTGGTGCATTCAGTTTGTATTCTTATCCTTTGACTAGAGCCTATTCATTGGGTATTAACTTAACATTTTAATTAAACGAAGATGAAAAAATATATTAAATATGCATTTTTATCCTCAATGGCTTTCTTTTTAAGCTGTGAAGATGAAGATATTCAAAATCAATCTCCGGGATCTGCTGTTTATGAAGGTTATTATACTTCATTACCAGAATTTGAAGCTGCCGTAAATGGTGCTTACAATAGTTTTTTTGGTAGTGGTTTATATTCGGACGAAAATGGGATCATCAAAGTTGGAGACGTACTTTCTGACAATGTCATCCAAGATCCACTAGGAAGAGGAACGATGACCATTGGCCATAACTGGACGTATAATTCAGGTACAGGAGGTGCTTCTGGAATTTATGGAACTGGTTACCAAATGGCTTCCAGAGCGAATGCTATTTTAGATAATGAAGCGAATTTAATCGACTCTTTATTGACTCCTGCAGACCTTCTTAAAAAGCAACAATTAATGGCAGAAGCAAGAGCTTTACGAGCTATTGGGCATTTTGAAATAGCAAAAGTCTATACAAAAATTCCTACCCAATCTGCAGATGCCAACTCTTTTGCCGGTATCGCTTATGTAGATACATTTGATCCTTATGCAACTCCAGGTCGTTTGGCCACAGTTGCTGATGTTTACAACAGAATCGCTGAGGATTTTGAAGCTGCTTATGTAGATATTCCTGCTACTTCAGCAAACTTGTTCAGACTGAATAAAACATCTTTGGCTGGTATCATGTCTAGATTCTATTTGTACATGGGTAGATATGACAAAGTAATTGAGTATGCTACTCCAGTTGTAGCTGTTAATGATCCATGTGCTGGTGATGACCTTTTAAGCTTTTGGAGAAGTGTGCATAGCGATGGGGTATTGTTTCAAACCCTTGTAGATGCTTCTGATCCAGCAATCGGTATCAATTATAGTCAAGGTACTGGACCAAATACTCTTTCAGAATACAATGCTGATAAAGCTTTTTATGATACTTTCTTACCAACAGAAGGTGATCGTTTAAATGCCTCTATTCAATTCATAGCTTCTAAAAATATTTATGCGGTTAGAAAGTACATGCAAAGTAATTTAGGTACAGTTAACTTGCACTATGGTAGATATTTGAGAGTAGAAGAGGTAATCTTAAACCTTGCTGAAGCTCAGTATTTGTCTGGTAACCAAGGTGGAGCACTTACTACTTTGAATATTTTAAGAGATGAGCGTTATACATCTTATGCGGGTGGAGAATCTGGAGATGCTTTGTTCAATGCTATCATCAATGAAAGAAGAAAAGAATTGGCTTTTGAAGGTGATCGTTTCTTTACATTGAAAAGATTGATGGGTGTACCTGGTATTCCTTCTCAATATGCTCAAGGTATCGTGCGTTCAGGAAATGGACATTTTGCAGATGGAACAGGAAACCCTTCTCCTTCTCAAGTTTTGACTTCAGATGCTAGAGAATGGCAATGGCCTTTGACGCAAAGTATTTTGATTTACAATCCAAATATGACGCAAACTCCTGGTTATGAGCAATAACTAATAGTTGTAATATATTTAAAACCCACTCATCGAGTGGGTTTTTTAATTCTTCAAAAATTCATTTACCTTTGTCCGGTTCAATTGATTGGTATGAAACTAGTGTTTATAAATTTTGAAAATTCTTTTTAATTTGAATTTATTAAAATTTTATAGACGAGAACGCAGTAGTTACAGACGTTCTAATTTATTATAAATAAATTTTGTACTATTAATTGCTTAAAATTTTAACGTGTGAAGTACTTGTTTTGCGTTTTGCTAATTGCGTTCTTTTTTCAGAATACAAAAGCCCAAATCAATCAAAATTATGACGATCCAAACGCCATCCGAGATTCCTTGCAGGATTTTGGGAAACGAGAAGTGGCAAATGATAGTTTGAAAGTTCATACTCCCACTATTTCGGATTATACCTATTGGAGACAAGGTGATCTGAAACCTACAATTTTAGATACTGTTTTAACGATTGAAAGTTTTTATAACCAAAACTTTAGACAAAAAGATAATTTCGGGAAAATGTACTTTCCGAACTTCGGTCAAACCTTTAATTCACTCGAATACGAAGAAAACCGAAACCGAATTCATCTCCTTCCTACCGGAAAATCCTATAATTATTTGTTTCCGGAAGACATTCGCTATTATGATGTAAAAACACCGATGACCGAATTCGTCTTCGAAAATGGAGTAAAAGAAGGCCAATACCTTTCCACTACTTTTACCCATAATTTGACTCCACAACTGAATTATTCGGTTCGTTACCGCGGACTTCGCTCAGTAGGACGTTATGACAATAATTTGGCGGCCAATAATGCATTCATAACCACGATCAGTTATAAATCAAAAAATGAAAGATTTAAACTTTGGACGCATTTTGCTTCGCAAAATTTGGACAATGAAGAAAATGCCGGGATTGAAGATTTGAATCAATTCGTTTATGACGATAGTTTAAGAACAACCAACCGTCAAAATATTGCGGTAAATCTTGAGTCAGCCAATACCCAATTTGATTCCAGAAGATTTCATCTCGGTGCGAGCTATGGACTATTTGGAAAAGCAAAGTCAGATTCTACTGAACTTCGAGCGCCTATTCTTTTGAAAAATGTTTTTACCTACGAAAAACAAAAATACTTTTACGAAGAAACTGCTGTAGAAGACTATTATGAAAGCCCTGTGCTTTCAGGATTTGAACGTAGAAATAGAAAAAATTTCGAAACCCTTCAAAATACTTCATCCGTCGAATTCAAATGGGGAGACCGACTTTTACTCGAAGCCGGAGTTCGCTATGAAAACCTGAAATTTTATTCGTCTGACCCATTATCAGAAGGTTTGATCCTTATTCCTGAGGTTGTTGATGACCAATTAATTGGTGGTATCGCCAAATTGTATTTCGATTGGAATGAAAAAATCAAATTGACTTCGGATGCCGAATTCAAATCGGGCGAAATCTTCAAAAGTCAATACCATATCAATGCAGAATTGGACATTCAACCTATCGACGGATACCATATCGTCGGAGGAGTTCTAGCTGAGTCAGCTTTCCCTTCCTTGAATTTATTTTACAACCAAAGTTTCTACAAAGATTTCAATTATTTCAATTATAGTTTTGATAATGTCAATACGCAGAAATTATTTGGGAAATTGAACTTAGAAAAACTCAAAACCGATGTAGAAGGAACGGTTTACAACATAGAGAACTATGTTTACGTCGGTACTGATTTTCGTCCACGACAATTGAATGGAAGCATTTCACTCTTTCAAATCAAAGCCAACAACCTTTTGACTTGGCGGAAATTCAACTTGAGAACAACGTTTCAATACCAAAAAGTAACCCAAAATGCCGATTTCCTCCCATTACCGGACTTGATTGCACGCGCCTCGATTTATTGGCAAGGCATGATGTTCAACGACAGGGCAGAAGTTCAAATCGGATTCAATGGAAATTATTTTACGGAATTTGAGTCTAGAGAATTCTTTCCAGTCATCAACGAATTCATGCTCCAACGTACAAATGACACCTTCGGAATCCAGAAAATTGGTGGATTTCCCATGCTAGATTTCTTTCTAAACATCAAAGTAGACCGGATGCGGATCTATCTCAGAGCCGACCATTTCAATACATTTTGGGGCGAAAACAAATATTACAGTGCGCCTTATACACCGTTTCGCGATTTTAAAATCCAGTTTGGGGTGAAATGGTATTTGTTTACTTAAGAGAATTGGGCGCATAAAAATAATGGCCGATGATTTCATAATCAAATAAAACATCTTCCAATACTTGTCCCGAACCAATATTGTGAACAATCTGATAATGATTTTTGTCTTTTGACAATTTATCCACGACCACACCTATGTGTGTCATTCCATTTTGGAGTCGCCAACAGACTATATCACCCGGAAGGTAATCCTCAGCATCTTTGGTCATCGGTTTTTCCGTCCCAAACCTGGAGAAAAATACCATTAGATTCGGAACCCGACGATGGTCAATATTTGTATCGGGTTTTGTGAGTCCCCAAATTTTCGGATAAGTTGAAAAATTTGCCGCCATATCTTCATGCACTTCTTTTTGCAAATCTATTCCTAGTGCGCGATAAGTTCTAACGACAACATCCGTACAAACGCCCTTTCCTTCAGGGATTTCACCGTTTGGATAAGGAATCACAAAATAAGAAGGATCATATACAATGGTAGGGTCAACGATTGAAATTGCCGCATCAGATATTTTTTGCTGTTCTTCAGACAAATTTTCATTTCGCTCTGTTTCTATATTTTGACTTTGTGAGTTTTTACTTTTACAAGCCTGAAATAGGAGAAATGAAACGAAGACAACCAATAATTGGATTTTCATAAGTAGAGATATTTATCTAAAAATAAGAATTTTTCTCCAAGGCATTCATTATTTCAAACTTTCCAACCAATCAGACTCAATCCGCACAATTTTTTCATTTTCAGGATGGATCATGATCCATTGCGTTCTGGAATCGACCACCAATTTTCCGTCTTTGTAAAATTCAACTTTCCGTGGTTGACGAATTCCTTCCGGATTCTCAGGATAAGTTCTGACTAAAAGGTTTTCACCCAAATAAACCTGTTGTTTGTATTGGATATGATGATCGACCAGAAACCAAACATTTTCGGCATATTGGCTTTTGTGTTTCCATAAATCCCAATGCTCAGCCGCCATCATTTCTACCCAATGGACAAATTGAACATTGTTCACATGGTTATTTTGATCGATGAATTCTTCTGTGATGAGGATTTCTTTTTCGTGGATAAGCATTTGATTAATTTAACGCAAAACTTAAGACTCTAAACTCAAAACTTGTGAAGAAACTTCCTCCAAAATTCCAAACAACTCCTGTAAATCATCTGAAGTCACCAATCGTTGACGATACGGTTTAAAATGCGGAATTCCTCTAAAATAATTGGAATAATGCATGCGCGTCTCCAGGATTCCGGTGCGCTCACCTTTCCATTCGCAAGCCCAAGTCAAATGACTTTTTGCGGCTTCAGCACGTTCGGCCAAAGTCGGTTCTGGTAGATGCTCTCCAGTTTTTACATAATGTTTGATTTGGTTAAAGATCCATGGATTCCCGATTGCAGCACGACCGATCATCACGCCATCCACGCCATATTCAGCTTTGTAAGCAACTGCTTTTTCAGGAGAATCGATGTCGCCATTCCCGAAAATCGGAATTTCGATGTTCGGATTGGCTTTTACTTTGGCGATTTCTGTCCAGTCGGCTTCGCCTTTGTACATTTGAGAACGCGTGCGACCATGAATCGATAAAGCTTTGATCCCGACTTCTTGCAGTCTTTCCGCCACTTCTTGGATATTGATGGAATCTGTATCCCAGCCCAATCGGGTTTTTACGGTAACCGGGAGATGTGTGCTTTCGATAACGGCTTTGGTCAATCTGACCATCAAATCGATGTCTTTTAAAACGCCAGCTCCCGCACCTTTACAAACGACTTTTTTTACAGGACATCCAAAATTAATATCTACCAAATCAGGTTGAACGGTTTCCACGATTTTGGCAGACATCGCCATAGCTTCCTCATCGCCACCGAAAATTTGAATCCCAACAGGACGTTCATAATCAAAAATATCCAATTTCATCCGGCTTTTGATTGCATCTCTGATCAGTCCTTCGGACGAAATGAATTCCGAATACATCAAATCTGCACCATGCATTTTGCACAATCGGCGAAACGGCGGATCGCTCACATCTTCCATCGGCGCAAGCAACAAAGGGAATTCCGGTAAGCTTATGTTTCCTATCTTTACCAAATCTAATTTTTTGCAAAGTTACAAATCCTATGGCAGAAGAACCTAAAAACAAATCTGTTAATAAATACGTGCACCTGACGAGTTTAGGTTTTCAGATGATGGCAGTGATTTTTGTGTTTGTCTGGATCGGTAAATGGGCAGATGGGCATTTCGAAACCGAGAAAAGCTATTTCACTGCACTCGGAAGCTTAATTGGATTGGGCGCTTCTCTTTATTTGGTGTTAAAACAATTAAAGCAAGTAAAATGAGGTTGACAAAGAATGCTTTTACTGCCATGATCATTTTACTGGTTTGTATTTTGTCCCATTACCTATTGATGGAATGGGTATTTAAAATTCATAAGCCCTATTTCATTTCTATTTATGTATTCACCTTTCTGGTATTGATGATTACCATGACGGTCATTGAGTTATTGGAAAAAAAATACAGAGAATTTTTAGGATATATATTTTTGATAATTGTGGTTTTAAAGTTGTTTTCGGCTAAATTATTCATGAATAGCTTTGTGAATTGGAGGGAAAACGAGTTTAAATTTTCTTTCTTAGTTTTGTATCTTATTAGTTTAATTTTAATTACGTGGTTTGTCGCAAAAAAATTATTAAAAGAAAAAGATGACGAAAAGCAGAAAAATAGGTTTCGTTAATTGGGAAACTTATCTTAAGTTTGCGCCACAAAAAAGAGGTTAATGATAAATCCTATGCGCCAATTATTTACGCTTTGCTTTGTTTTGGTTTTTCAAATGTTTGCATTTGCTTCGCCAAATGGACATGAAGTTGCTGACGGGCAGTTGAGTGAGAAAGAGTCGATGAGGAAGGAAGTCAAAGAAGTGATAGGGCATCACTTGATGGATTCTCACGATTTTACATTTTTAGGAGATAAGGAAGGTCATTACTATGGATTTCCTTTACCTGTGATTTTGTTCGACAATGGATTGAAGATTTTTAGCTCTTCAGAATTTGACCATGGTAAAAATGTAGTTGAAAAAGATGGTTCTTACTACAAATTGTATCATGGGAAAATTTATAAAACTGATGCTGCCGGAACGATTGATAAGGTAGATAAAGTTGTAAAAGAAGGAATGTTCGGGATGTTTGGAGAGCCTTTGAAAGATAAAACTACTGGTGAAGTTGTAATCAAAAAAGATGCAAAAGGAAATCCTGAAAAAGTAATTACCAATGAAAAACCATTGGATATGTCAATTACTAAAAACGTTGTAATGATTATCCTAACTGGACTTTTAATGCTTTGGTTATTTGGGAGCTTAGCGAAATCTTATGCTAAAACAGGCGGAGTTCCGAAAGGAGTTGGAAGATTTTTCGAGCCAATTGTCATGTACATTAAAGATGAAATCGCCGTTCCAAACATCGGTGAGAAGCATTATAAAAAATACATGCCATTTTTATTGACCGTGTTTTTCTTCATTTGGATTTTGAACATGTTTGGATTGACGCCGCTAGGAGTAAACGTGACGGGAAACATCGCTTTTACATTTGCTTTGGCGATCATGACATTTTTGATCACCAATTTCACAGGAAAGAAAGACTATTGGTTGCATATTTTTGATCCACTAGGAGATTCGATGCCTTGGTACGCAAAAGTGCCTTTGTATATCATTTTGATTCCGATTGAAATTTTAGGGATTTTCATCAAGCCATTTTCATTATTGATTCGTCTTTATGCCAATATGGCTGCGGGACACATCGTTTTGATGAGTTTGATTGGATTGATTTTTATATTCCAAAGTTGGATAGGAGGAACACTTTCATTTGCATTGACATTTGTGATCGTGTTGATTAAAGTATTAGTAGCCTTATTGCAGGCTTATATCTTTACGATGTTGTCTGCGTTATATTTCGGATTTGCATCTGCAGAGCATGCACACGAGCACGAAGAGGCGCATTAATTAAAAAGAGAAATTAATTTTTAGTTTAATTATATAAATTTATCAGTATGGAAATTCCAGTAATGGTAGGAGCAGGTTTAGTAGTTATCGGTGTCGGTTTAGGTATCGGAATGATCGGTAAAGGAGCGATGGAAGGTATCGCAAGACAACCTGAAGCTGCAGGTAAAATTCAAACAGCGATGTTGATTGCAGCAGCGTTGATTGAAGGTATTGGTTTCGCTGCATTATTTGCGGTTTAATCAGACAAAAATGAAATTCTGCTGTAACGGTTGGTTACAGCAGGTTTTTCAAATTAAACTATTTGTAAAATAAATTAAGATATTATAAAATGGAAAAATTAATCAATGATTTTTCGTTCGGACTATTCTTCTGGCAGACTTTGCTATTCTTGGCATTGATCATTCTCATGAAGAAATTTGCTTGGAAGCCGATTTTAAATGCAGTTAATGAAAGAGAGAAATCCATCGAGGATGCTTTAAATGAAGCAAAAAAAGCACGCGAAGAAATGGCACTTTTAAAAGCGGAAAACGATAAAATTTTAAAAGAAGCCAAAATCGAACGTGATTCTATTTTAAAAGAAGCGAGAGAAGCAAAAGACAGCATCATCGCTCAAGCTAAAGAAACGGCCCAAGCTTCTGCTGACCGATTGGTGGAAAACGCAAAAATTGCAATCAATAACGAAAAAGCAGCTGCAATGACCGATTTGAAAAATCAAGTGGCGCAATTGTCAATCGATGTAGCGGAAAAAGTATTGAGAAAAGAATTGAGCGACAAATCAGCTCAAGAAGCTTTGGCGAAAGAAATCATTAACGACGCAAAATTGAACTAAAATGGCAGGATTTCGCGCAGCTAAACGATACGCAAAAGGTTTGATGCAGTTCGCAACCGAAACCGGAAAAGGGGCTGAAATCAACCAGGAAATGGAAGATTTGAAAAATTCGATTCAATCCAGTCGTGAATTGGCGCAGTTTTTAAGTTCTCCCGTTTTGGATTCGAGAAAGAAAAATGCGATTGCAAAAGAATTGTTCAAAGACTTTTCGCCTGCTTCCCAAAACTTCATCAAATTGGTCATCGACCAAAGAAGAGAAGGAATGTTAAAACAAATCGCTACACAATTCAACGAAATCTATGACAAATCCAATAATGTTCGTACTGCTGAAGTGATTACGGCAACTGAATTAAATGATGGATTGGTTCAGGATATTTTGAGCAAAGCCAAATCCACGATGGGTGAAAATTTCACCTATAAAATTGAAAACAAAATCAATCCGGATTTGATAGGCGGTTTCATTTTACGTGTGGGAGACAAACAAATCGACACCAGCGTAAGATCGAGATTGAACAAACTGAAAAAAGAATTTGAAATAAACGATTACGTTGCTAAAATCTAAAGATTTAGCAATCAAATAATAAGTTGCAAGTACTTTATAAACTTGAAAATTAATTTTTAAACAAATTAAAATGGCAGAAATAAAACCGGCTGAAGTTTCAGCGATCTTAAAGCAACAACTTTCCAACTTTGACGTAAATGTAGAAATGTCTGAAGTAGGAACTGTACTTAGTGTTGGAGACGGTATTGCCCGTGTTTACGGACTTGACAATGCTCAAATGGGTGAGTTAGTCGAATTTTCCAATGGTCTAGAAGGAATGGTTTTGAACTTGGAAGAGGACAACGTTGGGGTCGTTTTGCTAGGTCAATCCAAAGAAATCAAAGAAGGTGATACCGTAAAACGCACCAACCGAATTACATCCATCCGCGTAGGAGAAGGAATGCTAGGTCGTGTGGTCGATATGTTGGGTAACCCAATCGATGGAAAAGGACCGATCGAAGGACAACTTTATGAAATGCCAATCGAGCGTAAAGCACCGGGAGTTATCTATCGTCAACCGGTAAACGAACCTTTGCAAACAGGTATCGTGGCGATTGACTCGATGATTCCGATCGGACGTGGACAGCGTGAGTTGATCATCGGTGACCGTCAAACAGGTAAGACTTCGGTTGCATTGGATGCCATTTTGAATCAAAAAGAATTTTACGACAGAGGGGAGCCTGTTTACTGTATCTATGTTGCAGTTGGACAAAAAGGCTCTACCGTTGCACAAATTTTAAATACATTACAAGCACACGGAGCCGATAAATATACAGTTGTTGTAGCGGCTAACGCTTCTGACCCGGCTCCTATGCAGGTTTATGCGCCAATGGCAGGTGCTGCGATCGGAGAATTCTTCCGTGATACAGGTCGTCCGGCTTTGGTAGTATACGATGATTTATCCAAACAAGCGGTAGCTTACCGTGAGGTTTCCTTGTTGTTACGTCGTCCACCGGGACGTGAGGCATATCCGGGTGACGTTTTCTACTTGCACTCTCGTTTGTTGGAGCGTGCGGCAAAAGTAATCGGTGACGATAAAGTAGCTGCTGAAATGAACGACTTACCGGAGTCTTTGAAAGGAATCGTAAAAGGGGGAGGTTCTTTAACTGCCCTTCCAATCATCGAAACCCAAGCAGGTGACGTATCGGCTTATATCCCAACCAACGTGATTTCGATTACAGACGGTCAGATTTTCTTGGAGTCCGATTTGTTTAACTCGGGTATCCGTCCGGCGATTAACGTAGGTATTTCCGTATCGCGTGTGGGTGGTAATGCACAAACCAAACCGATGAAAAAAGTTTCGGGAACCTTGAAATTAGACCAAGCGCAATACCGTGAACTGGAAGCCTTTGCAAAATTCGGTTCTGATTTGGATGCGGCTACGATGTCGGTAATCGGGAAAGGAGAGCGCAACGTGGAGATTTTGAAGCAAAACGTAAATTCACCAATTCCGGTAGAAGAACAAGTAGCCATCATTATGGCAGGAACAAACGGTATGTTGAAAAACGTTCCGGTTGGGAAAGTAAAAGAATGGCAGGATAACTTCTTATCGTTATTGAGAAGTCAATACGGTGATTTGTTGGCCGAATTGAGACAAGGAAAATATTCAGACGAAATCGTAGATAAATTGAAAACAATTATCAACGATACGACTGCACCTTATAATTAATCAGAATAAATATGAACCCTTTCCTTGAGAGGGTTCATAAACTATAAGTCATTGTACATTATACATTAAAGAATGGCAAACTTAAAAGAAATACGAAGCAGGATTACCTCGGTCGGATCAACGATGCAGATTACGAGTGCCATGAAAATGGTTTCGGCTGCTAAATTGAAACGTGCTCAAGATGCGGTAACACAGCTTCGTCCGTATGCAAACAAATTACGCGATATCCTTTCTAACATCAGTTCCACTTTGGACGCAAGTGCCGGAGGAGAATTGACGGTTCAGCGCGAGGTGAAAAAACTATTGTTGGTCGTAGTTACTTCCAACCGTGGTTTGGCGGGTGCTTTTAATTCAAATATCATCAAAAAAGCCAATGCCATTATTTCCGAATCTAAAGATAGAGGAATTGATATTTCGGTGTTGAGCATCGGAAAAAAAGGACATGATTTGTTGCGCAAACAAGCTACGGTTTACAAAAACAGTTCATCGATTTGGGACAATTTGAGTTTTGATGAAATCGCTTTGATTTCGGAAGAAATCACGGAGAAATTTGCTTCGGGCGAATTTGACCAAGTACGAATTGTCTACAACCAATTCAAAAATGCGGCGACTCAAATCGTGATGGACGAGCAGTATCTTCCGGTTCAAATCCAAACGGAAAATGTCGAATCTACAAGTTCATCAGTCGATTACATCTTCGAACCATCGAAAGAAAAAATCGTAACCGATTTGATTCCTCAAACATTGAAAACCCAATTGTACAAAGCGCTTTTGGATTCCAATGCAGCTGAACATGGAGCGCGTATGACGGCAATGCACAAAGCAACGGACAACGCAGATGCACTTCGTAAAGAACTGGTATTACAATACAACAAAGAGCGTCAAGCAGCCATCACTAACGAGATCCTCGAAATCGTGGGTGGAGCAGAAGCTTTGGATGCTTAAAATAAAATTTAAAATGAAGGGAAAGCCATCTCAATCGAGGTGGCTTTTTGCTATCTATTTTTTGACATCCAAGTCTAATCTGAATGAAAAATTATCTTTTAGCGTTCCAAGTCAGATTCCACTTTAACGTTCGATATAAAAACATTAAGATTTAAGATCGATCTGAATTCATTCAATTTGATAAGTTTTTTTTAAAAAATCAAGAATTTGATTTAGGAATAGAAGACTTAAATCAAACTAAAATGAATCAATCTTAGAGGTTAACGAACAATAAAAAAGGACAGCCTGAAAGCTGTCCTTAAATCATTTATCATGAATTGATCAATCGTTTTCTGAAGGCACCGGTGGTGCAGGAGGAGGAGGAGGAAGCGTGCCTTCAATTTCTTCCGTGATTACTTCCAGATTTTCTGTTGCTTCTTTCACTTCTTGAGTAGCCTCATCCACTTTTTGTTGGGCATCTTTTAATTTTTCATTGGCTTTGATCACATCGTTTTGCGCATCGATCACTGCTTTGTTTAGTTCTTCCAAAGTCGGAGGAGGTGGTAAATTTTCCACTCTTAATTTCAATTTTTCAGAATTATTGAATTTATAAGCCAATCCTACTCCCAGTGTTTGTTTCAACTGTGTTTTCTTAATTTGATCCTCATCATAATATAAATTAATGGTAGCCTGTGCACCTAAAAAACTGTTGATTTTCATGTCCAGAACGCCTTGGTAAGCAATGTCCATATTAAATGGTTCATCCTTATAATTAGAGTAGATGCCCAATCTACTGTCATAAGACATCGTTTTCAGGAAATTAATTTTATATCGAGCGCCCAAATAAGCACCAAATTCATGAAAATATTTGTCTCCATCTGCTTTTAATCCGAAATTACCTTTCGTTTGTAAATCCTCATCCATTACAAAAGTAAATCGGGAAGTTAAAGGATGAAAGTTCACCTGAAAATTTTCATTGGGTTTATAGTCAATACCAAGACCCATGGACCAATAGGCCGGTGCCATAAAGTTGGAAATCTTTTTGTAATCACCCGTGATGCTGTCTTGAATTGCATAATCCAAACCTTCAGAAAATTGAGTTTTGAAATTGGTAGCAGCCTTCAAATAAAAATGACGGATAAATTCATAACCATAAGAAGAACTCAGGTCTATCACATCATTGGACTTTCTATAATCTTCTCCTTCATTCCTTAAAACGCCATAATTCAATAAAATACGGTTGTCCCAAATATGACGACCTCTTGTCAAATTAAATTCATAATCTACATTGGCAGTCAAAGCATAAGAATTCACACCACCAGCTATCCAATTTGAAAATGCGGCTTGGTTAAATTGCAAACTATTGGTGCCGGAAATGTACCAACCTTGAAGTCGGTCCGCATTGGGTCTGGCTTTTAAATACCGATGACTATTGTATTGAAGATTACCATTGCTGTCGACGGTTTGTGCATTTGAGATAAAAAATCCCGAAAGGAAGATGAAACAGATAAGTTTTTTCATTTCGATTTCAATTTTACTTAAAGTTAAATTCCGCGTAAAATTAAATATTATAATATTTTCGGGCTAAATTATGAGCGGATAAATTCAATTTTTTCTACAATTGGTTTCCTCGTACTTTCATGCAAAGGTTCTTTTCTTTTTCCCATATAAAAAATACCAAAACAATTTTCATCCTCTTCTAATTCCACAAATTCACCCATTTTGGTAATCGCACTAGGAGAAGACCAATAAGCACCAATCTCCATCGCCGTACACATCAACCACATGTTTTGGACCGCCATTGCTGTTGCCGCCAATTCTTCCCATTCCGGTAATTGATGCGAAGTTTTCATACAAATCAATATGATTTTATCTGATAGTAAACATTTATCGACAATTGCGGCTTTCTTTCTCTCACTTTGAGCCTCAGGTGGTGTGATCTCCAAATGCTTTTCCAGCATGAAATCTGCAAATCTTTGTTTCCCTTTTCCTTCGATGATTTTAAATCGCCATGGCTCTGTTCGTTTATGATTGGGTGCCCAATTGGCAGATTCCAATATCTTTTCCAATTCTTCTTGACCAATTTCTACTTCACTATAAACCGTTGGCATCACTGAACGGCGTGTTTTGATTATGTTGAATAATTCTTCTGGATTCATCTTAAAAGTTTATTTTTGACAAATGTAACCCACAAAAACCGATTAGCGAAATGAGCCGAATAGAAGTAGCAACCGTGAACCAAAAAATAACATCCGGATATCAATTTGATTTCGGGAAATACATCACCGATGGATTTGAAATATTTAAAAAAGAATGGCTGATGTTTAGCCTTTATGGATTGGTTTCTCTTTTTTTGATTACCTTATCATTAATGACTATCATAGGTGCTTTCTTTTTTTTATTTCCGCTGATGTTGGGCTATTCGGTTGCAGCTGAAAAAGTAGAAAGAGGAGAGCCGCTCGAATTTAAGGACTTTTTTGGTGCTTTTAAAAACTATGATAAGCATGCGATTCTCACATTGTGTTTGATGGCCTTTTTTATCATTTTGTATATTCCTATGATTCTATTCATTGTTTTGATGGATTTAAGTTCCGGTTATGGTGATGCCAATGCTGTGGGAGCGGTCATGGGAATTTTCATGGTTTTCTATTATTTAATTTTCTATGTCGCAATTTTTTTTATTCAGGGCTCCATGATATTCGCACCTTATTTGATTCATTATGGTGGTTATTCGGGGATGGATGCGATAAAGACTTCCTATAAAGTTTTTAAGAAGCAATGGATCATGATTTTGTTATTTGTCTTGGTCATAGGACTGTTATCAAGTGTAGGATACATCGCTTGTTTCATCGGTGTTTTTGCTTCGATGGCTGCCGGTTATTTGATGCAATATGCCATGGTAAAAGATGTTTTGATGCAATCTACCTATTCGGAAATCGACCAAATCGGAAATCCAGGGATTTAATTTCATGTTGTTTCAGGATCAAATTTTTGAAAGGATGAACGAACTTGGCACTCGTCAAGTTCCTTTTCTATTTGTCATCGACTTTTTAAAAGAAAAGGGAAAAGTTATTCCTTTAGAAGAATTGACCGATGAAATTCAATTTCAAATTGACTCGATTTCGGAAGAATTCAAAGATAAAGTTGAACTAAAAAAATACCCGATTTCATTTGAAACATATCAAAAAGAATTTGAAATTGTGCATCAAAATCTACATTATGGCAATTCTTTTTTGACCAATTTAACCTGTGAAACGCCCATCGAAATCAATTTGAGTCTGGAAGAAATTTATCAATTCTCAGAAGCCAAATACAAATTCTACTGGAAAGATCAATTCGTTTGTTTTTCACCTGAAACTTTTGTGAAAATTAAGGATGGAAAAATTTTTTCCTATCCGATGAAAGGAACCATCGACGCTTCCATTGAAAATGCCAAGGAGAAAATCCTTTCAGATCAAAAGGAAATGGCTGAACATTATACCATTGTGGATTTGATCCGAAATGATTTGAGTCGTGTGGCAAAAAAAGTCTCCGTTCCCAGATTCCGATTTATCGATGAAATCCAAACCAACGATAAGAATCTGCTTCAAGTCAGCTCAGAAATTTCAGGTGAATTGCCTGAAAATTATGCTGAAAATCTCGGGTCGATTTTTGAAAAATTGCTACCGGCAGGCTCGATTTGTGGTGCGCCCAAAGAAAAAACCATTGAGATCATTTGCAAGGCAGAATCTTATAAAAGAGGATTTTATACGGGTGTTTTTGGGGTTTTTGATGGAAATGATGTAGATTCGGCTGTGATGATCCGATTTATCGAACAAACTCCAAAAGGAAAAGTTTTTAAAAGCGGTGGCGGAATCACGCATCAAAGTAATGCTGAAAACGAATTCAACGAAATGATTCAAAAAGTCTATGTCCCGATTCATTGAAACCATCTGTATCCAAAACGGCGAAATCCGCAATTTGGAATTTCATCAAGAAAGATTTACTAAAACCCGATATAAAAATTTCGGTTTGACCGATGAATTGGATTTAAGCAATCATATTATTATTTCAGAAAATCAATTGACGGGTAAATTCAAATGCAGAATTTTATACACCGAAAAGATTGAGCAAATTGAAATGCTTCCTTACGAAATTAGAAAAATCAATTCGATCAAATTGGTGGAAAACAACACCATCGAATATCGCTTCAAATCAGAAGACAGAACAGCATTTGAATTGATGAAAGATTCCATTACCGAGGACGAAATCATCATCCTGAAAAATGGCCAGATTACCGATACTTCCTATTCGAATTTGGTGTTTTTTGATGGCGAGAATTGGATTACACCGACTTCTTATTTACTAAATGGAACCATGCGGCAATCGCTTTTAGAATTAGGTAAAATAGTGGAAGAAGAAGTGAATCCAAAAGATTTCAACCGTTTTTTTTCGTTTAAATTGATCAATGCGATGATGGATTTGGAAGAAAGTCCGGAGTTGCCTATTTCGATAATTTCTTAAATTTGAAATGATGTACAAAACTGTTAAAGATTCAGAAGTCGTTTTATCGCAATTGATGTTGCCCTCTCATTCCAATTTTGATGGAAAAATTCACGGTGGATTCCTATTAAACCTCATGGATCAAATCGCTTTTGCGAGCGCTTCAAAATTCAGTGGATCCTATTGTGTGACTGCATCTGTGGATCGAGTTGATTTTTTAAATCCGATCGAAGTCGGAGAATTGGTGACTTTAAAATCCTCCATCAATTATGTAGGAAATTCGTCGATGGTCATCGGCATCCGCGTGGAAGCGCAAAACATCCAAACTGATGTGGTCAAACATTGCAATTCTTCTTATTTCACGATGGTCGCAAAAAAGGAAGGCTTTCCGGTAAAAGTGCCGCGATTGATTTTAAAAAACGAAGAAGAAATAAGACGTTTTTACAACAGTATCAACCGTATCCAATTCCGCAAAACCCGTGAAAACATCGAAGTAAAAACGGATTTTACGTCTGAAAAATCCATTCAGTTTTTGGTGGAAAATTATGATTTGAAGGTGGAAATCTAATAATCCGGCAAAATATCATCTTCCGTAAAAGGTTTTTCATCCGGACCAATTGCTCTTAAAATATAAGTAGTGTCCTGATTTTCATAGTAAAATTCCCGAAACTTACTTTCAGAAAATGGACTCATCTTAAAATCAGTTTCGTAAATACTCAGAAACTGATTTTGCAAACGCAAAGAATCTAAATTCTCCGGGAATTCACCGTTTTTAAGTTTGTAATAAGCCAATTCTTTTACGATTTGATTCAAATTATTTTTGGTGCTAAATTTATTGGAACCTGAATTTTTTTCAGTAGCATCCATAAAAATTCCAAATACGATCCAACCAACAACTGTAGCTACAAAGCTTAGGATTCCGATTGAAAAGTAGTTTAAATTTCTCTCAGAAATTCCTCTTATAAAAATGACAAAGCCAAAAATCAATCCTAATACGGGTATAAAACTCGACCAAATTATTCCTTTGGAAATTTTATGTTGAAAAGGTTTAATTTTTTCTTTGACTAGTGTTGTAAACTCATGGATACTCTCTTTTGAGTTGTTAAAATTGTTTAGGAAAAGATATTGGCCGTCATTAAAAATGAAATAATTGAAATTTTTTGATTCATAAACTTGTTTAAACCCACTCCAAGGTTTGAAAACGTCTTTATCGGAAATTAATGTTTTATATTGAATTCCATTTTCAACTACTTCAATGGATAGAACGGAATCTGAAATTTTCTCTTTTTTCTTTTTAAAATCTTTTATTGATTTCAGGTACTTTCTTCCCCATGATAAAAAAAGAAATAATGCAGTGATGATAGGAAAGGATACTAAGAATCGTACCCAATTGAAATTGGAATTTTCATGGTTGGGATTTGCAATACTTAAACTTAAAATTAATCCAAAAAGAACGGAAAAAAACAAAGAAGGATATAGATAATAAATAAAAATTCCATTTAAGGATTTTGTATAATCTTCTTTTAGGGTTCGGAATTGGAATTTCATAGGATTAAGATAATAAAGATTTCAATTTCTCCATTTTCTCTCCCAACTTTTCACTTTCCTCGCTCGGAAATTCATAAATATCGGAATGTTGATTTTGAATGCGTTCGATGATTTTTACACAAGATTTTGCCTTTTCTGTTTGATTGGATTTTTGAAAAACTATACCGGCTTGGACAAACAAAAGCATCAATTGGTTTTTCAGTTTTTCATCGAGTAAAAATGCATCGCGTTCTTCATTTTCTTCCAATAATTTGGTTAAATTCTTATCAGAAATTTGAAAATAAGTAGAAAGAAATTCTTCAAAATTTTCCAAAAATTTCTCTTGGTCGTTTTCGATGTCGATTTTGATCAATCTCGCTACGGCATTGACCATTTGTTCGATGATTTTGGAGATGAAATCCCGGCGAAGCATTTATTTCTTTAAACTTTTTGTGAAAAGTGAAACCGCAATGAAAATACCGATGAGTTCCACTGCCATTCCTATGATGATCAAATTATTTCCGGTAATCCAACCATCAGAATATTGATTGATTTTCAATACAGCCCCTGCAATCACCAACACCAAACCTAGGATGATGATGATAAGCCCTACCAATATAGAAGGAGAAATTTTCATTTTAATTTAATTTATTGGCCAAACGCGCAAATACCTTTTTGGGCTCTTTTCCGGCATACAAAGTTTTATAAACCGCCGCCAAAATCGGTGCTTTTACTTCGAGTATTTTTTTCAATTGGTAAACACTTTGGGTTGCATAATATCCTTCAGCGACCATATTCATCTCTAAAATAGCCGATTTCACGGTATAACCTTTCCCAATCATGTTTCCAAACATACGGTTTCGGGAGAAATTAGAATATCCCGTAACCAGTAAATCGCCCAAATAGGCAGACTCTTTCACATCTCGTTTGATCGGAGAAATATGCTGTGTGATGCGGTTCATTTCACGCGTCGCATTGCTCATCAAAACCGCTTGGAAATTATCACCATAGCCCAGTCCATGCGCAATTCCGGCTGCGATTGCATAAATATTTTTCAAAACCGCCGCGTATTCCGTCCCAAAAATATCTTCAGAAACCGTGGTTTTGATAAAACTACAAGCGAGTCCATCAGCAACCAATTTGGCTTTTTTCTTATCCTGCGCAGCGATGGTCAGATAAGAAAGTCTTTCCAAGGCAACTTCCTCTGCATGACAAGGTCCGCTGATGACACCGAAATTTTCATAATTCATTTGGAATTCATCATGTAAATATTCGCCCACAATTTTCAAATGACCCGGAACAATTCCTTTGATGGCAGAGACGATCAATTTATTTTCAATCGAAGTCGTTAGATTTTCCAAACAAGCCTCCAAATGTATAGATGGAGTCGCCATGATGATCCAATCTGAATTTTCAACCAACTCGTTGATGTCTGTGGTCAAAAGGAGTTGAGTAGGACTAAACGCTACAGCTGTCAGATAATTGGGATTGTGTTTGTGTTTTAAAATGTATTCTTTGGTGTATTCATTTCGAACCCACCAATGGATGGTTTCATGGTTTTTACAAAGCATTTTAGCGATGGCCGTCGCCCAGCTTCCGCCACCTACCAATCCTACTTTTGGCTTTGACATGATTTGATTTGTTTTGCTTAACGGCTCAAAATTAATAAAAATACGATGGAAGCGATTTAAATTTCAATATTCTTTGCTTTTTATCGTTTTAAGTTGAGAGCCTGATTAAATTTCACCTATTTATTTTATTATGCGTCTTTTTTACCTGCAATATCGTTAATTTTTTCGCCGAATATTCCCAATTTCGACTACAAAAATTGCCTCATTTCGGCTAAAAATACGCTATAATAATTCTAAAATATTAATTTTAGTCAGGCTCTGAATTCCAAAACATTTTTTCAATTGAAAAAGAAAACGGAATTTTGTCAGAACTAAATCCAAAGGATTGTATAAAAAACTTTTAAGCGAAACGGTCATTTATGGAATTGGCTCAATTTTACCAAGATTGATCAATTTTGCGTTGATTCCACTTTATACCGACAAAATTGATACAGAAGAATTCGCCATGTTTGCACAGTTGTATGCATTGGTCGCTTTTGTCAATATTGTTTTGACTTGCGGATTTGAGACTGCGTATTTTCGGTATTCGGCCGATAAAAATTTGTCTGGAAAAGTATTTCACACCTCCTTTTGGTTTGTATTTGTAAATGCTTTGGTTTTTTTAATCGGGATGCATATTTTCAATGTTCCGATCGCCAAATTATTTGATTATCAAAACCATCCGGAATACCTGAATTATTTTGCTTGGGTTGCATTTTTTGATGCGATTTGCATGGTGCCTTTTGCATTTTTGCGCTTTACCAATAAACCGATTAAATATTCGGCGATTAAAGTATTCCAAGGTGTTTTTCAGACGCTGATCATTTTGGCATTTTTCTATTTGGTTCCTGAAAATATCCTTCAAAAAATTGGATTGACAGAAAAAGTTTCCTATCCGTTTGTAGCCAATGTGATTGCGGCTTTTTCCGGAATATTATTGTTATCGCCCATCCTCAAACAAGTTCGTTTTTATTTCAATTGGGATTTGTTTAAAACCATGTTCCGCTATGCATTTCCGATCATGTTGGCGGGATTGGCGTTTACGACCAATGAGAATTTGGATAAATTGGTGCTAAGAGGTATGATCAGTGATGAAGAAGCGGGAGCTTATGCCGGATGTTATAAAATTGCTACTTTGATGATTCTGATGGTGACGGCTTACCGACTTGGAATCGAGCCGTTCTTTTTCAAAAAAGCACAGGAAGAAAATGCCAAGAAAACCTATGCGGACATTATGCTTTATTTTGTGATTTTTTGCGGATTTGCAGTGGTGGCTTTGATCGGAAATTTATCATGGATCAAATCACTTTTGATACGAAATGAAGAGTATTGGGTAGCGATAAAAATTGTCCCGATTATCGTGATTGCCAACTTTTTCTTTGGTATTTATTATAATTTATCGACTTGGTACAAAGTCACCGATAAAACCTATGTTGGGACTGTGGTTTCATGGATTGGAGCAGGTTTGACCATCGTTTTGAATTTAATTTTAATTCCGATAATAGGATTCATGGCGTCGGCTTGGGCTACGCTTATTGCATATGGAAGCATGATGGTGATTTCTTATTTTTGGGGGCAAAAAAGTTATAAGATTCCCTATAAATCGAGAAAAATTCTATTCTACATGATTTTGAGTATAGGATTGGGGATATTGGCTTATAATGTTTTGGATAACAATTTTTGGGTAGGGAATTTATGCGTAATGATTTATATTGCGCTCGCAATTTTTATTGAAAAATCGAGTTTAAAATTAGAGAAAAAATAAAATCAACTATTTAGCAAATCAAATAAAAGATGAAGATAATCATACCTATGGCGGGAAGAGGTTCCCGATTACGACCACATACATTGACCGTTCCAAAACCACTTATTCCAATCGGTGGAAAACCGATTGTTCAGCGTTTGGCGGAAGATATCACCAAACTTTCTGATCAGAAAATTGATGAAATCGCCTTTATCATTGGAGATTTTGGAGTGGAAGTCGAAGCGCAACTTTTGGAAATCGCGGAGAAATTGGGCGCAAAAGGGACGATTTATCATCAAGATGAACCGCTAGGAACTGCACATGCGATTTGGATGGCCAAAGATTCTCTTTCAGGTCCTGTTGTGGTGGCATTTGCAGACACTTTGTTCAGGGCCAATTTCCATTTGGATACGAATTCGGACGGAGTGGTTTGGGTAAAGAAAGTAGATGACCCAAGTGCCTTTGGTGTGGTGAAATTGGATGCTTATGGCGTGATTGAAGATTTCGTAGAAAAACCTAAGCAATTTGTTTCTGATTTGGCAATCATTGGAATTTATTTTTTCAAAGATGGGGAGAATTTGCGTAGCGAAATCCAACATATCATGGAAAATAATATCCGTGGAAATGGTGGCGAATACCAACTGACCGATGCGCTGGAAAACATGCGTGCAAAAGGAAATAAATTCACATTGGGTCCGGTGGACGAATGGATGGATTGTGGAAATAAATCGGTTACCGTTCAAACCAACGGAAAAATTTTGGCTTTTGAAAAAGAAGAATTCGCTGATATTCCAAATTCTGCTAAAATCACCAATTCTTTGATCATTCCACCTTGTTTTATAGGTGAAAATGTCGTGATTGAAAACTCAAAAATCGGCCCTTATGTTTCGTTAGGCAACGGCACAAAAGTTGTAAATAGCAACATAGACAATAGTTTAATTCAGGAAAAATGTCTCATAGAACATGGGAATTTGACAGGTTCCATGATCGGGAATCATGCCGAATATTACGGCGTTTCGCGTAACATCAGTTTGGGAGATTATTCTGTGCTGGATTTTAAAAATAAGGATTAGTGAATTTAGGTAAAAGAAAAATTGGGTTTTTGATGGTTATTCTTTTTGTGGTGGCTTCTTGTAGCACACAAAAGAGTGTTTCAGCCGGAAGTGTAGAAGATTTAAAAACAGCTGGAATCATCAAAACTGCAATGGCGCAAAAACCAAAGTTTGTGCATTTGACGATTTCATCAAAAATCAATGCAGACATTGACGATACTTCAGTTGGACTAAACGGAAAAATCTACATCCAGGATGGAAAAAAGATATGGGTCAATGTTTCCAAATTTGGGATCAATGCTGCAAGAGCACTCATTACCCCAGACGGATTTCAGGCTTATGAAAAATTGGACAGGACCTATATAGATGGGGATTTTTCTTATTTCAATAATTTGTTGAAAGTCAATTTCATCGATTATGAAAAACTGCAAAATCTTTTGTTGGGACAAATTTTTGTAGACATGAAAGCTGCGGATTTTGAATCAGAAGTTGTGGGTAATGAATATGTTCTGCGCTATGAAAAGAACGAAGAAATACTTCAGAATCCAAAGGAAGGAAAGTATTTCCAGATTTATAATTTTGATTCGGAGTTTCGGTTGAAAAATGCCTATTTAAAAGATCCAAAATCAAAAATGGAATTGAACATCGCATATGCTGACTGGCAAAAGGTAGGAACGCAGTTTTTTCCTAAAACTGTTAAAGTTTTGGTAAAAGATAAAAAAACGCAAAAAGTAGACTTGGAATACAATAATTTTACTTTTGAAGAAAGCCAAACACCTTTTGAAATCCCTTCCGGTTACGAACCCAACAAATTGCTAAAATGAGAAAACAACTGTTTTTCACTTTTTTGTTCACTTTTATTTTTGCCGGAATTGCAGCTGGGCAGATAACCGAGCAAGAATTAAAAGAGCAAAAAGAGAGATTACAGAAACAAAACAGCGCATTAAAAAAGGACATTTCGCAGTTGAACAAAGATTTACAACGCAACCAAAGCGAGTCCAAAACCTCGTTGCTCTATGTTCAAAATCTCTCCAGTAAAATTACTGCTCAGACCAAATTGGTCAATGGACTTGCCAAAGAGAAAAGATATATCGAAGACGAAATCTACTTGACGCAATTGGAAATCAATAAATTAAGTCGGGAGTTGGTCGAGTTGAGAAAAGAGTACAAAGAGATTTTGGTCAAAGCCTATAAAAACAAATCGGTCGAAAACAAATTGTTATTTGTGCTTTCATCAGAGAGTTTGACGCAAGCTTTCCGACGCATCAAATATTTGGAGAAATATTCCGAATACCAATTAGGTAAAGCGGATGAAATTTTGGCCAAAACCAAAGATATCGAACGTGAAAAAGCGGCGCGTGAAAAGTCGAAACAAGAAAAAGAAGCCGTATTGGCACAACAATCAGTTGTGGTAGATGAATTGGAAAATGAAAAAATTGCGAAGCAAAAAGTTATAGAGGAATTCAAGAAAAACGCGGGTGTGATTTCCAATCAAATTGCCGCCAAACAAAAAGAACAAAGACAAATCGATGCTGAAATCAAGAACATCATCGAGGAAGAAATACGGTTGGCTAAAATCAGAGCCGAAAAAGATAAAAAAGCTTGGGACGCAGCAGCAAAAACCAATACGATTGCATCATTCCAAACTTATTTGAATGAATGGCCCAACGGAGATTATTCCAATTCTGCACGAAAAAACATACAACTTCTTGAGGCGGACAATAAAGGTTGGCAGACGGCTCGTGGGAATCACACAAAGTCAGCTTATCAAACTTATTTAAAAAACTTCCCACAAGGTCAGTTTGCTTCTACCGCTAGAACCGAAATTTCTAAATTTGAAGCTGCTGAAGAAGAGGCGCGATTGGCCAAAGAAAAAGCGGAAAGAGAAGCATTGGCTGCAAATAAACCTGTGGAAGAAGTAGTGGTAAAAGAAGTGGAGAAACCAAAGCCGGTGGAAAATCCGAAGCCGGATGTGGTCACAAAAGTATATGAGACGAAGAGTAATTCGGCCGAATTATCGGGCGAGTTTGCCAGCAACAGAGGAAGATTGCCTTGGCCGGTAAGCAGAGGGCAAATTGTAGGTAAATTTGGTCCCGGGACACACCCTATTTTAGGATTGCCGGTTACAAATGATGGCGTCGACATCGCGACCAATAAAGGCGTGAATGCTCGTGCGGTTTTTGAAGGAGAGGTTTCACAAGTTATCGCGATACCGGGAGGAAATAGAACCGTTTTGTTGCGACATGGGAATTATTATACAGTTTATAATAATTTATCTTTTGTGTCCGTAAAAAAAGGAGATAAAGTAAAGCGTGGACAGGATTTAGGGAGGATTTATACAGATGAAACCGGAAATACGATTTTGAATTTTCAGGTGAGAAATGGTTCAGATAAACAAAATCCGGAATCTTGGCTTGGAGCTAATTAAAAATAAGTAAATTTGTACCATTAAAATATTAGTCATGGGAAAATTAGGTGGATGGGAAATACTGATTATCGTTTTAGTAATTCTACTTTTATTTGGAGGCAGAAAAATTCCTGAATTGATGAGAGGATTGGGTTCCGGCATCAAAGAATTCAAGGATGCGACGAAAGATGAAGAAGGGAAAAAGGCGGAAAATAAAACCGATAGCCCACAGTAAGATTTAGCATAATTATTCAAACAAAAAGGTAGAGATTTCTACCTTTCTTTTTATTTCCATATATGAACTTTACAGAAAAAGCTTGGGAGATTTTTAACAGGAGCATTGCAGATTATCATGTTTCCAATGATGTGAATGCAGAAATTCAGAATCCTTATGATGAAAGTGATTTGATCGCACATTTGTTGTACAAAAAGAATTGGATCGATACGGTTCAGTGGCATTTGGAAGACATCATCCGCGATCCAGAAATTGATCCGGTTGAAGCGCTTCGTATCAAAAGATGGATAGATCAATCCAATCAGGAGCGGACGGATATGGTGGAATACATAGACAGTTGGTTCTTGCAGAAATATGCTGATGTGCAAGTTGCTTCAGGTGCGAAAATCAATACGGAAAGTCCTGCTTGGGCAGTTGATCGTTTTTCAATTTTGGCGTTAAAGATTTATCATATGCGAGAAGAAGCCAATCGTACAGATGCTTCATCTGAACATATTTCTCAATGTCAAACCAAATTAAATACGTTGTTGGAACAACATCAAGACCTTTCCACGGCCATAGAAGAATTGATTCAAGATATCGCTTCAGGGAAAAAGTACATGAAAGTCTACAAACAGATGAAAATGTATAATGATGAAGAATTAAATCCTGTTTTGCGAGGAAAGAAATAAAAGAATTCTGATTGAAATAAAAAAAAGCAAGTTGTTACACTTGCTTTTTTACTACAATGTAGTGCTACCTAAACTAATCTCTTCTACAACTGAAGATTTCTTCCAATGAGGATCTAAATGTTTATTCTCACCTAAAATTTCGATCCCCGAAATGTTATAATAAAACTTGTAAATTATAGAATAATTAAAAATTAATTAATCCTTCGAAAATGTGTTAAACTGTTCTTGACCGCTTTCTGAAATAACGACAACATGATAAATTCCCTGTTGAAGTCCGTTTATATTGATTGATGTCTTTTCTTCTTGAGCAATAGTGGCTGCGCCTACTAATCCACCTTCTACATCAAAAATTTCCAATCCTGAGATTCTCTCTCCATCAGACTTTATTTCGATTTCATTGGTAGAAATTGAAGAGAATTCTGGCGAGAAAGTTTTCCCACTGCTTCCGGCACCTATGCGGATTCCGTTGTTCAATTGAGCTGCTGCAAAGCCAAATGCAAATGCAAATAAAAATATAAAAAGTGTGTGTTTCATAATGAGACAAAGTTATTTAGTCTTTTATAATTATTACCTACCAAGATTTTGGTATTTTTACCCCATTGATGAGAAATTTATTGATTTTATCGTTAATTTTAGCCCCTTTTTTGATTTTGAGTCAAATCAAAGAGGGCGATATTGAATATCATTATCAGAAATACAGGGAAAATGTTGAGGTAAAACCGGACTCGGCATTGTTGTATTTGGCAAAAGCCAAAAAACTCAATCAGCAATTGGAGGATGAAAATTGGAATGCCCGCATCGCTTATGGGATGGGATATACCCATTACATCAAAAATGATTTCAGAACGGCCCATGATTATTTCAAACAAGCCATTCGTTATGCTAATGTTGCTCAGGATTTCAATGTGCTGAGTAAAGCATATAACCAAATCGGTCAAATTTATGCGGTTGAAAATGACGTAAAAAACGCATTGGTCAATTACCATAAATCCTTAAAAATTTCGGAAGGAAAAGAAGAACTCAATGACAATACCATTGCTGTTTTGTCCAATCTAGCGGATCTCTATATTTTACAAAGTGATACGCTGAGCGCAAGGAACTATTATCATCAAGCCCAAAAAATAGGAGAAAGAGATGATGAAAGGAAACATCTTGATATCGTTTATAATAATTTGGCTGTTTCTTATATGAAAACCAATAAAGACAGCACCGAATTTTATCTCAACAAATCCCTTCAGATCCAAAAAGAAAACCATAGTATTTATGGGCAAATCATGAGCCAACTCAATTTGGTTTCTACCTATTTAAATTTCAAATCAAAAGACGACTATCAAAAATCTTTTGAATATTTAGAAGAATCTTTAAAATTAAGCAAAGCGATTGGGAATCTGGAGGCAGAGTTTTTCAGTTATTTTTACTTTGGAAAATACTATGAACAGGCTGAGTCAAATCTTCAACAAGCACTTTTTTATTACAATCAAGCCAATGAGGTTTTAAGGAAAGGATTCAAAAACGATTATGCGATTGAGCTTTATAAAAGTCTTTCCCGTGTTCATTCTAAATTAGGGAATTATAAAGAGGCTTATGGTTTTGAAAAAACTCAGCACAAACTTCAAGACAGTATTTTCAGTGTCGAAAAAAACAAACAATTTCATGAAGCCCAAACCAAATTTGATGTTGAGCGCAAAAACAACCAAATTCAGTTATTGAACAAAGAAAAACAAATCCAAAAAGGTCAGAACCAACTCATTTTTACCGGTTCCTTTTTGGCAATCATTTCTTTATTAATTTTAGCGATATTTTATCGGAAACGCATGAAATACCAAGAAACCATTTCAGTACAAGAAAAATTGATATTTGAAAAGGAAATTGAAACGACCCGTACCAAAAATTTATTGGAAGGTCAAAATTTGGAACGGAAAAGAATCGCAACAGAGCTTCATGATGGTGTGGGAGGCCGGCTTTCGGCGATTAAAATCAAAATGGATCAATTGAACACAACTTCGATAAAAGATCCTGAATTGGAAGAGTGCATCAACCAATTACAAGAAACTGCCAAAGAAATTCGTGTCATTTCCCATGAACTCAATGAAAATAATAGAGATAAAATAAATTTTGTACATTTATTGCTTCAATTGGTAAAAGACTATAGGTTTTATTTTACTGGCGAAATTCATCTGAATATTTTTCCGGAATCAAAATTTCAGGAAATCGATGGTGTTGCAAAACATTATTTATACAGAACTATTCAGGAAATACTATCCAACTGCTTAAAATATGCCGAAGCCGAAAATATAAACATAGACTGCACTTTTGATACGATGTACAGAATTATCGTAGATGATGATGGGAAAGGGTTTGATGTAGAAAAAGTAAAAAAAGGAATGGGAATTTCAAATCTATACAAACGGGTTCAATCATTAAATGGCAGTCTTTTTATAGATTCAGCAATAGGAAGAGGTTCAACTTTTATAATCGAAATCCCCCAGGATGGAAAAGGAAACAGTTAGGATAGGAATTGTCGATGACCACCAAATGATTTTGGATGGTTTAGAAAAACTATTGAGTTCAGAAGAAAATTTTAAAATCGAATTTGTACAAAACTCCGCAAAAAAAGCATTGGAGTTAATGGAGAAAAAGCCGGTGGATTTGGTCATTACAGATGTTGCCATGCCCGAAATGAACGGCGCCGAATTCGTCCAAAAAATAAGAGCACTTCACCCGAAAATTAAAATCATGGTGCTCAGTATGTACAAAACGGATTTGATCAGTGAAGACGATATAGATGGCTACATTTTAAAAGAATCTTCCAGTAAAACGATACTGGAATCCGTCAAGAAAATTCTCCAACAAAAACCAAAAAGTCAATATGCTTCTTCCACCGGAAATTACCATAATTTATCAAAAAGGGAAAGAGAAATTGTAATTGAAATTGGGAATGGACTTTCTTCCGAACAAATCGCCGAGAAGTTTTTTTTAAGTTATTACACAGTAGAAACCCACAAAAAAAATATCTACCTCAAACTCGATGTCAAAACCATTTCCGAATTGATCAAAAAAGCCATGCACCTGGGAATTATCATGAATTAATTCTTAAAATTAAGCTGAACTCAATATATTAAAACATTAAGCGTTAAGTCGATTCGGATTATTTCAAATTATTAAGGTCTTTTAAGAAATCAACAAGTTGATGTAAGAATAGAAAACTTTAATCATTTATGATACCTTTCTAAACTTTTTGATTCAATTCATTTCTTAATTAACTTCATGTTTATTGGTATTTGTCTTATAGTGAATCAATTAAGTCAATTCCTTAAATCCAACTGCTTTAGAATTAACCTTTTGCTAAACGGTCTTTTACAAATTCAATTTCCGTTTTCCCATGTGGTTTTGGTTTTCCATTTTCATCCAAATTTACCATCGTGATATTGTCAACAGTGATGATGGTTTCATGCGTCATCTTATTGCGGACTTCACATTTTAAAACCAATGAACTCTTTCCAAATTTCACTACCTCGATTCCGATTTCCACGATGTCGCCTTGTCTAGCAGAACTCATGAAATTGATTTCCGAAATGTATTTGGTGACCACATGTGGACTTTCTAACTGGATGATGGAATACAAAGCCGCTTCTTCATCAATCCATGCTAACAAAGTCCCTCCAAACAAAGTTTTATTTGGATTTAAATCTTCAGGTTTTACCCATTTTCTGGTGTGAAAGCGCATATTTAATTTTTTTGGTTGTTCGAAATCCGATTTTGAAATCATGCTCTAAAACAAAATCCTTACCAAATCTCCAACTTTTGAAACCAATTCCACTCGGATTTGATAATCAGAAGTTTTGATTTTATTGTACTTCGAAATGAAAATCACATCGTATCCCAACTTTTCTGCTTCCAGAATCCTTTGTTCTACACGATTTACCGCTCTGATTTCTCCACTTAGTCCGACTTCGCCCGCAAAACAACAATTGTCCGGTAAAGCCACATCCATACTCGATGATAAAATTGCAGAAATCACCGCCAAATCAATCGCCGGATCATCCACTCGGATTCCGCCTGTAATGTTCAGAAAAACATCTTTTGCACCCAATTGAAATCCGGCGCGTTTTTCCAAAACTGCCAAAAGCATATTCAATCGTTTTGTGTCAAATCCGGTCGCAGAGCGCTGCGGCGTTCCATAAACCGCCGAGCTCACCAATGCCTGAATTTCAATCAACATCGGGCGAATTCCTTCCAAAGTCGCCGCAATTGCATTTCCACTCAACGGTTCATCTTTTTTTGAAATCAAAACTTCAGACGGATTTTTAACTTCTCTGAGTCCACTTCCCTGCATTTCGTAAATCCCCAATTCGGACGTAGAACCAAATCGGTTTTTGTTGGCGCGCAACAATCGATAAATGTGATTCCGATCGCCTTCAAATTGTAGAACCACATCGACCATGTGTTCCAGGATTTTCGGTCCGGCGATGACGCCTTCTTTGGTGATGTGTCCGATTAAAACGATAGGAACACCGGTTTCTTTTGCATATTTGATCAGTTCAGAAGTCGTTTCTCTGATTTGGGAAATACTGCCCGGCGATGATTCCACAAATTGGGTATGCAAAGTCTGAATCGAATCGATGACGATCAATTCAGGAAGGATTTCTTGTGCGTGTTTGAATATTTTTTGGGTATTGGTTTCCGTCAGGATGAAACATTGTTCAGACTGAATTCCGATTCTTTCCGCTCGTAATTTAATTTGCGAAGCCGATTCTTCTCCTGAAACATACAAAACCTTTACAGATGGTAGATGTAGGGCGATTTGCAACATCAATGTCGATTTCCCGATTCCCGGCTCGCCACCGATTAAAGTTACCGAACCATTGACGATCCCACCACCTAAAACTCGATTCAATTCATCGTTTTTTGTATCGATTCTGATTTCTCCAACCTCAGAAACATCTTTAATATTTTGGATTGAAACCTTTTTGGAATCATCTGATTTCCAAGCTTTTTTTTCTTCGCCTTTGTCGATGATTTCTTCTACAATTGTGTTCCATTCGCCGCAGGCTTTGCATTGTCCCATCCATTGGCTGAATTGGGTGCCGCAGTTTTGACAGAAAAAGGAAGTTTTTGTTTTGGGCATTTCATTTCGTTTGCTCAAAATTAATCTTTTTTCCTATCAATTTTTGCGATGAAATAAAAGGAAAGCATTCCAAAAATGATAATCGAAATAATTTGGGCAAAATACAACATCAATCCGAAATAATTTCCGACCATTTTTCCTTCATCAGCCGAATTTCCTTGTGACAAATAAATCGCAGAAAAAGCCAAACTCATGGCATAAGGATATCCCAAACCGCCGACCGCCGGCATAATCATCCCTAAAGCTCCGGCAACAATTAAGAAAAATCCTTCTCCCAATCCATAATGAGAGGTTTCAGGAAATGCAAATAAAACCAAATAGGTCATCAAAAAATAACAAAACCAAATTCCGAAGGAATAAGCAATGAACTTTCCGCGTTCTTTTAAATGTAAAATGGATTTAAAACCTTCCCATATTCCGAGTAGAAATAATTCAATTCTTCGGTAAATGGAAAATCCTTTTAGTTTTTTTCTGAATGCCAAAATGACGATGAATAAAAGGATAGCTATTCCCATTATAAAGGCATATTTTCCTAATGATGGTTTTTCACTAAAGGAGAGAAATGAAGCAAGTGTTTGGGCATTGAAAAGAAAAGTTAGACATAAAAATAACAATAAGAAAAACACATCAATCACCCTTTCAAAAACGATGGTACCCAATGATTTATCGGCAGGAACTTTTTCCATTTTGTAAAGTGAAGTTGCACGAGAGATTTCTCCGCTTCTTGGAATCACCAAATTCATAAAATAGCCAAGCGAAACGGACCAAAATGCACTTTTTACTTCGATGTCGTGTCCCAAAGGTTTTAACAATAATTTCCATCGGGCGGCCCTTAGCCAATAGGAAAAAATACTGATGGCCATGGATAGGATGAACCAAAAATAATTCGCTCTTTTTGCTGCTGATTTGAGTACCTCAAAGTCTGTTTGTTTTAAAGTTAGGACAATAAAAAAAGCAGCCAAGCCTATAGCTAAAATGGTTAGAATTAAATTGGTGATTTTGGATTTCATCAATCCAGGCGATTGGTTTCTTCGTTTGGAAAGATGATGGTAGGTTGAAAGGTTTTGGCTTCTTCAATTGAGGCCAGGCCATATCCAATGATGATGATGGTGTCACCAACTTGAACCAACCGAGCTGCCGGACCATTTAAAGTAATCTCTCCTGAACCTCTTTTTCCGGGAATGGTATAGGTTTCAAAACGTTGTCCATTTTGAATGTTTACAATCTGCACGCGTTCTCCTATGATCATGTTGGCGGCTTCCAGAAGATCTTCATCGATGGTGATGCTGCCTATGTAATTTAACTCGGCTCCGGTAACTTTTACACGGTGAATTTTGGATCGGACTATTTGTATCATCATAACGTCGGCAAAGGTAAGGAGTTTTATGATAAAGGAGTATTAATATAATCCTAAGTTATCGATCAGCCTGATTTCGTCTGCAAATGCAGCTACGAAAGCCCTGGGTTTTTTATCTTTTGATTTTTCTGTCATTGAAATAAGGGTTTTTTCATCCGCAATTTCAAAGTATTCCAACTTTAATTTGGTTTGAGCAAAAGCTTCCATGACAAATTTTTCAGTAGCCTCTATGGAATTGTCTTCGAAATAACGTTTGGCATTTTTCAGTATCCGATAGATTTTTGGTGCTTCTAGTCTCATTTCTTCTGACAGTCTAACGTTTCTGGAACTCATCGCCAATCCATCCAATTCGCGCATGATTTCAACAGGGATAATTTCGATGTTGAAAGGGATTTTTAAGGCTAATTCTTCTATAATGCGGAGTTGTTGAAAGTCTTTTTCTCCGAAATAGGCTCGATTGGGTTGGATGATTTCGAAGAATTTACGGACGATAGTTGCCACTCCATCAAAATGCCCCGGACGAAACTTCCCTTCCATTTGATTTTCCAATCCTTCAAAATCAAAGGGCTGGGATTCAGTTTCCTGCGGATACATTTCTTCAACGGTAGGAAGAAATAAGACGTCAACGCCTGCTTCTTCAAGCATTTCTGCGTCTTTTTTTTCAGTTCTAGGATATTTTTTGAGATCCTGAAGATTATTGAATTGGGTTGGGTTGACAAATATACTGACAATCGTAAGGTCGTTTTCTTGTTTGGATTGGTTTACGAGAGAAATATGGCCTTGGTGTAGTGCGCCCATAGTAGGTGCAAACCCAATCGTTTGACCTGAATTTCTTTGGGATTCGACCCAATTTTTTATTTCTATTGATTCTCTTAAAATTATCATTAATCCGTGTTAAATTAATCAAAAACAAGGCAAAAGTAAGATATGTGGTTCACATCTCGTAGAAAATTCGTATCTTTGTGCACTATTTCAAGTAATTAATGAGTTAGAAAATGGATGGAAAGCGCATATTGTATGTAACTACAGAAATGATTCCTTACTTTCCTGAAACCCCGATGTCTTTGCAGTCGTTAAGGATTCCTAAAGCCATGAGCGATAAAGGAGCTGATGTACGCATTTTCATGCCGAGGTTTGGGGTGATCAACGAGAGAAGGCATCAGTTGCATGAAGTTATTCGGTTATCAGGAATGAATTTGATCATCAATGATATGGATCAGCCATTGATCATAAAAGTAGCGTCTGTTCCCAGTGAGCGTTTGCAGGTTTACTTTATAGATAACGAAGAGTATTTTAAAAGAAAATCTGTTTACACTGACAAAGAGGGGAAGATGTTTGATGACAATGACGAACGAGCCATTTTCTTTGCAAAAGGAGTTTTGGAAACGGTGAAAAAACTAAACTGGAAACCAGATGTGGTGCACGTTTTAGGATGGATGTCCAGTATGGTTCCGGCTTATGTGAAAGAATATTATGCCGAGGATTCATTTTTTAACGAAGCTAAGGTGGTGGTTTCTTTGTTTGATAATTCATTTGAAGGAGAATTAAATGCTGAAATTTCTAAAAAACTGTCTTTTGATGGAATCGATGGAGCTATTTCAGATTATTTACAAAAACCTGATTTTGAGGCCATGAACCTTTCGGCGCTTCGTTATGCGGATGCAGCGGTAAAGGGCGAGGAATTTATTCCGGAGGCTATCAACAAATATTTGCAATCCGAAAACATTCCCGTTATGGAATATTGTCCGGTAGAGGGAATCAGTGAGGCGTATAAAATCTTCTACGCTGAAGAATTAATGAATGAAAATTAAAGAGATTTGATGAAGAGATTTTTCAATTGGGTTGGCGCAATTGTTTTGTGTACAACTGCATTTACAGTTTTTTCTTGTGAAGATGAAGTTTCAGCTGTAGGAAGTGGATTGGTAGACGGTGGTTCAACTGCCAATGTGAAATATGTAGATTTAATTTCTTACAATACCAATAATGACTCTATTCGTTCTGATGAACAGGTTTTACAAAATGCTGTTCTAGGTGTGTTTGAAGAACCGGTTTTTGGGCGAACCAAAGCCAAGTTTTATTCGCAAGCGAGAATGAGTGGAGCCAATCCTGATTTTGGTGAAAATGCAGAGATGGATTCGGTTATTTTGTATGTTCCGATTATTCATCACTCAGATGAAGATGATATAGAGATTGATACAACTTATTTGTATTTAGCAGAGGGAGAAGAACCATCTGATACTGCAACTATTCGAATTGCGAGAACCTATAAACTCGATTCAATTTATGGAAATACGGACATGACCATGAATCTCCAAGTGAGAGAAGTGGCGGAGTACATGGGTGCAAGAGATGTTAAACATTTTTCAAATGCTAATTTAGCTCCTTGTGCAGAATGTCCCAATACCAATCAAATAGATGTTTTCCCAACGATTTTAGGTACGGGTGAAATCAAAAATAAATTGACTACTTATCAAGTCAAACAACAAAACGAAACAACCGCTTCGGTTCCACCCATTGCATTTCAAATCAAATTGGACAAAGATTATTTCAAACAAAAATTTATAGATAACCAGAATTCATCCGATCTAAATGACAATGCAGCTTTTATCCGAAATTTCTTTAGAGGGATAGAATTAAGTGTCGCAGAGGACCAAGGGTTTCTATTCAACTTCAGACCGGCTTCATCTGAATTCGCTTTGGTCATGCATTATCATTATGATAATCCTGAAGAACAAGAAGATGGAGACACGGATTATGAAGCAAGATTAGCAGGGAGTTATGGTTTGAATTTCTTGAGTTTTTGGTCTGAAAATTCGGCGTTTAATGTTCAAGTCAGTCAGTTCGAACACAGTAACCGCAGTACACAATTTGTGAATGCTTATACCAATCCCAATATGACAGAAGGAGATCCGCGATTGTATTTGGCAGGATTGGATGGAACAAAAGCTGTAATTAAAATCAATCAAGAACAATTGAACGAAATCCGTGAAAATGTTTTGAATAACGACTGGGCCATAGTTGGAGCGGAGTTGAATATTTATTTAGACGAAAGTCAAAACTTGAAAAAACCTCCTTATTTGTTTGCTTGGAACAATTACAGAGATGAAGATGAATGGAAAAACATCAATTTCCCGGATGTTTATACTTTTTATAATAGTTATCCGATTTCGGTTCAATTTAATCCGATGTATGATTATGAAGAGGACAATAAAATGTATACCATCAGAATTACAGATTATATCAAAAGTATAGTCGAACAAAATGAGGTTTTTGAAGATGGCTCTGTCATTTTGAGTCTTGGGAATTTCTTATTGAGTCCATCCAGTACTTATACCACTGTTTTAAGCAATACAGATCCGTTTTTTAATAACCGTAGTTTTAACCCATATAGAGTGGTTTTACACGGAAGTAATTCTGAGAATCAGGATAAAAAATTGAAATTAAAAGTATATTATACCCAAAAATAATTCAAATCTATGTGTGGAATCGTTGGATATTTAGGTCATAGAGAAGCTTATCCCATTATCATCAATGGTTTAAAAAGACTGGAGTACAGAGGGTATGACAGTGCCGGTTTGGTCATCATTGAAAACGATGATTTCGGACTGGTCAAAACAAAAGGAAAAGTCTCTGATTTAGAAGAAAAGTCAAAATCGTTGAACAATGGAGCGGTCATCGGAGTTGGTCATACACGTTGGGCAACGCATGGTGTTCCAAATGACGTGAATTCTCATCCACATTTATCCAATGATGGAAATTTGGTAATTGTACACAACGGGATTATTGAAAATTATGATACCATTAAAACCGAATTGTCTCAAAAAGGATTTGAATTTCACAGTGATACTGACACAGAGGTTTTGATCAATTTGATTCAGTTTTTCAAAGATTCTGAAAATTTAAATTTGACCGATGCAGTTCGTTACGCACTAAATGAAGTGATTGGCGCTTATGCCATTGCCGTTTTGGACAAAAGTATTCCAGATGAAATCGTCGTAGGAAGATTGGGAAGTCCATTGGCGATCGGAATTGGAGAAAACGAGTTTTTCATCGCTTCAGATGCTTCTCCATTTTTACAATTCACCAAAGAAGCCGTTTATCTAGATGATGGTGAAATGGCCACGATCAAATTGGGCGAAAATGTAGACATCCGTAAAATCAAAGATAATTTGCCGGTAACACTTGCTGTTCAAGAACTTCAATTGAATTTAGAAGAAATTGAAAAAGGAGGTTATGATCATTTCATGCTAAAAGAAATCTATGAGCAACCAAAATCTATCCGTGATACCATGCGTGGAAGATTGTTGGTGGACGAAGGAATCATCAAAATGGCCGGAGTTTGGGACCATCAAGAAAGATTTTTAAAAGCCAAACGCATCATCATTGTAGCTTGTGGAACTTCTTATCATGCCGGATTAGTTGCAGAATATTTGATTGAAGATTTGGCGAGAATTCCGGTAGAGGTCGAATATGCCTCTGAATTCCGCTACCGAAATCCTATCATCAAGAAAAATGACATCGTCATCGCCATTTCCCAATCCGGAGAAACAGCCGATACACTTGCTGCTTTGAAATTAGCGAAAGAAAATGGTGCATTTATATATGGAGTCAATAACGTAGTAGGCTCATCCATTGCAAGAATAACGGACGCAGGTTCCTATACACATGCCGGACCGGAAATCGGAGTTGCTTCAACCAAAGCTTTTACAGCGCAGTTGACAGTTTTGTCTCTGATTGCGATCAAATTGGGTAAACACAATGGAACTTTAAGCAATGAAAGATTCAATGCACTCATCAGTGAATTGGATGGAATCCCGGAATTGGTTGAAGAAACACTAGAATCTACAGCAGAAAATGTAATTGCAATTTCTGATAAATACAAAGATGCGACCAATGCACTGTATTTAGGACGAGGATATAATTATCCGTCCGCACTGGAAGGTGCATTAAAACTAAAAGAAATTTCCTATATCCATGCAGAAGGTTATCCTGCTGCTGAGATGAAACATGGACCGATTGCGTTAATCGACGAGAATATGCCGGTTGTGATCATTGCAACCAAAACAGGTCATTATGAAAAAGTGGTCAGTAATGCGCAAGAAATCAAAGCCCGTAAAGGTCAAATCATCGCAGTGGTGAACAAAGGAGATAATGAAATTAGAAAAATAGCAGACCATATCATCGAAATTCCAAATTCTTCAGAAGAATTTAGCCCGATTTTGGCGGCCATTCCATTGCAATTATTGTCTTATTATATTGCGGTTAAATTAGACAGAAACGTAGATCAACCAAGAAATTTGGCGAAATCAGTTACCGTAGAATAATCGAATTTGAAAATATCTATAGAGAATCCTCTTCTGTTTCGGAAGGGGATTTTTCATTTTCTTCTGTTTCCTCGATTGATTCATTTTGATCCGGATCAATTGTATTATCAACATCTTCAACTGAGGAAGGTAAAACCCAAGTTTCGTCCATGTCCCATAAAACCCGGACATTAATGGTAGATGGGTATACATAAGATGGTTCCGTTTGTTTTTTCAAAAAGAAATCTCCTGTGTCCCAAAAACCGTTTTCATTCTCATCGACTAATATTTTGAAATAATATTTTCCGGCAGGTAAATATTTGTATTCAAAAGTAGAATCTGTAGACAATTGTTCATCCAAAATTTCATCCTTTTCATTTAACAATTGGATCCAAAAAGGATGAACCGGTTTATTTTCCAATTTTAGAAGAAGATTTCCAAAATCATTTCTGGTTTTGATGCGCACATCAAATTGAATCGTATCATTGGTTTTTCCAAAATAATCTGTCACTGCGTTTGGTAAAAGTTCAACTCGATAATTGGTAGAAAGTTCTATAGGGAAATCTAGCGTAAAACTATTTTCATCTTTTGCATCTGGGATCAATTTAACAGGAAGTTGAATGCTGTCTTTTTGAACCAAAACATAAGTTGAATCTAAATTTTGAATGGGATAATTGGCTGTAAAATTGATGGGTCTACCCGGCGCATGATCCAATTTGCTTTTCCTATCCAATGAAAGCGAATGCTTCGTCAGGTTTGAATAAACGGCTGAAAGAGTATCAGTCTGATCTTTATGTTTAACTGAAAAATGGATGCGTTTGGCGTTTTCTGCAATAGAGTCAACTGAAGGTTGGAACCAAAAATTCAAAGAATCACTTCTGGGTGTATAAGAAATTTTTGATGTTGAAAACTCAAAATCAATCGGATCAATTTCAACTTCCTCAGGTTGTCCTTTGAATCTGAAAACGATATGTCCATAGCCTTTTTGTTCTGCTTTTTCCGCTTTATATGGTGGGATTTGATCAAATAATTCTAAGTTAAAATTCTGATTTTCAGATAATTCTATAGGTTTTTCTATAAAGCCAAATTTTTCTTTTCCTATGTCAAATTGCATGTTCTGAACTTCGTCATCAAAAGCCACCATTTGGTATTTTCCGGGACGTAAATAATTCAATTTGTAATTCCCAACTGTATCCAGTCTTGAAATATAAAAAGGTTTTTGTTTCAACACCAAACTGTCGTTATAAGTAGAATCGATTTTATAAAGTGCGACCAATAGATTTTCAGATTGCTTTCTGAGCGTCGGAATACTGGCTTTTCCTGTAATTTCAAGTGAATCTATATAGGATCCAGTTGAAAAAACAAATTGGAAATAGGATAGTTTATTTCCTTCATTGTTGTCCTGAATCGCATTCCCAAAATTGATGTTGTAGGTCGTATTGGCTTGAAGTGGTTCTTCCAATTTGATTCTTACTGTTTTACTGGCCGATCCTACTGGCAGGAAAGTAGCTGAACTCCCAAAAGGTGGTGAAACCACGATGTTTTGGGTGTGGTCTTTTAGGATGACAAATTCATCAAATTCGATTTTGATTTCCTTTAGATCGGTAGAAACATTTAGGGATAAAGTATCAGGGTTTGATCCTAAATATTGAGGTGCTTCTGTGTCCTTAGGTCCTCCGGAAGGCGTTCCTTGTCTTGCGCATGAGCAGACCAACCATAAACATAAAAAAGGGAGTAAAAATCGCATATTGAAAATATGCTGCAATTTAATCAAAATTAGAATTTGAAGGAAAGCTATTTGAATTTCTTGGCTGTAGTACACGACAAAAATTGTACATGTTTGATAAAAATAACTTTAACTACATAGGAATAGAGTTTTGGTGATGTTTAAGTTTTCATAGTATCCGCCTTTGGCGGTATAGGGGTAGGTAAATTAATTTCGCCATTCTATGTTCCACGAAAAGTGGGAACTATTTTAACTAATTTACACTGATGAATAAGAGAAAAACTATCTGCTAGTATTACAGTTTGTTATGTTCTCTGTCGTATGCTGGATTTCTTGATATAAAAAAGCCGCCCATTTGGACGGCTTCCTTCAACTATTTGAATTTAAATTATTTTTTTACCAATTTTTTGATAACGGTTTGTTTTTCACCGATGATTTGGATCATATACGTTCCGCTTGGTAAATGGTTGATCGAAATTGGGTTTTCAACAAGTGCATTGTTTAAACCGATTTCTTTGATCATTTTTCCACTCATATCCAAAATCACCACTTTTACGATGGATTGTTTGGTTTGGTTGGAAATGATCACTTGATTATCAGCAGGATTTGGATATAAACTGATCAAATTGTTCATTCCTAAATCGCCTGTACCCATTAATTCGTCTACCGTCAATTCAAAACTACAAGTTGCAGTATTTCCAGAACTGTCTTGAACGGTAAATTCAATGGTATGAACCCCTATTCCAAGTTCCGTTCCGGCAGCAGGAGATTGTGTTTGGTTTGAAACTGCAGAACAGTTGTCAGTTGCCGTTACATCGCCATCTGCCCAATAATCAGGTAAAGTATAGGTTTCTCCTATTTCAACTTCAACTGTAGCATCTGCAGGACAGTTGATTTCAGGATCTACTCCATCGTTTACGGTAACGTCAAATGAACAAACAGCAGTACTGGTACCATCGTTCACTTCAAAAGTATTGGTTGTAGTACCAACTGGGAATTCGCTCCCTGAAGGAAGACCTGCGGTTTGGGTAACTACCGGAGTTGGGATAAATACGCCTTCAACCTCTATGTTGTCTATCCAAACACCTGTAGCGCTTCCAACACTATCACATCCCATTCTCCAGCGGAACATTAAATCTTGCCCATCGAAAGATGAACTTAAATTGATTTCTACAGGAATGAATCCATTGGAATTTCCTGACCATGCATTTCGTCCTGGAAGTGGATTTTGCCATCCGGTGCTTAAGTCGTCGTTATAAGCTCCTGTCACAAAAGTTCCGCCTCCAGATAGAATGTCACTCCATGAAGATCCATTATTGGTAGAATATTCCAGAACTGCACCATCATATCCGGTCTCTGTATTGTAATAAATATCGAAGAACAATTTTGCATTTTGACTGTCGATTTCGAATACAGGAGAAACCAAAGAGTTCAAACTTACAGAAGAAACATCGACACCAAAAGCTGAATTTGGAGTAGAAGAAGATTGGGCACTTGAAGTTACCCAAGGGTTGCTTCCGCCAGTTTCATTGGTCGTAGTCCATCCGTCCGGTAAATTGGGAACACCTGCCATATCAAAGTTTTCCCCATTTGTAAAAGCACAAGTAGTCATACCCACAGGTGTCGTATAGTTTACGATTGCAGAACAGGACGAGCCACTTGTGTTCACCACGATGTCATCCGGGCAATCCACCATCAAACCTTCTGTAACTTCGATTTGATCTGTGTCAGAAGAAGCAGGTGCACAATCCGTTGCAGGAACTGCATAAGTAATGGTGTGAACACCAACACCAGCTGTTTGCGGATTGAAAGTATAAGTTGTTCCATTCCCGTCATCTGTAACACCAGGGCCGCTGTAGACACCTCCAAATGGAGATCCACCTGATAATCCGGTCATCACATCAACGTCTATACAAACATCTCCGGGAGCAGAAAATTCTGCAACTGAAGAAGGTGTGTCAAAAGCTTCGGTTCCGTCTGTATTGCTGCTTGAAGAACCTTGTGATGCACTTACTCCTAATCCTCTTCTTGCAAAAACATCCCAAATTAAACATTGATTGGCGCCTCCATATAAAATTTGATCTGCTTCCAAAATCGCATCACGGCCATCTACAAATCCGGGACTACAAGGTTGAAGTTTTAAACCTTCTGTAACCAATTGCATGGCGATATTATTTCCACCAGTTCCGTTATAAATGTCTTCGTCATACCCGTATTCATCAATGAGTGCCCAGGTTAAATCCCATAGCATCGCACACCAAACACTTCCAATCGGGTGCGGTCCAAAAACGGTTTTAATGTCATCGTAAGTATGAGGATTAATAGACATATCTGTAGAGTATTTGTAAGTTCGAATTCCATCTCCATTTGGTCCTTCGCCAAATAGATAAGTCCCGATTCCTCTTCCGTCTGTCCCCTCGTCATCTGCGTCCATTGTAAACATCAAACCATACCAATCACTCCATCCTTCGCCCATTTGCTCGCCATTCCATAAACATCCGGATTGGCTAGGTCCTCCTGTTAAACGATTGGAAATTCCATGACCATATTCATGTACAATTACCAAATTGTCAAAATCTCCATCTTTGTTTCCACAAACATACATCTGCATGGTAGGATTTCCACCATCACTTGGTGTCCCGAAGTTGGCGTTACAAGTACCACTTCCGTCTTGGGCTTCAGCATTTACGGAGTCGCCGCCGGCACCCCCATTTCCATAATTGTTTTCTTGAAAATTACCACTGGCTTCATCAAATCCATATTGGTACATCACATCGTGAATGATGTTGTTCCAATAAAATAAATTCGTAATCGCAGCTTCTTCGTAAGGAGTTGCAGTCGAATAATTTTGATCAAATGGATAATCAAAAACAAGTGGAGCGCCTGCATTTGGCTGAAATCCAGGATTGTTACCATCTTCATACGCATTGACATTATTTCCACGAGTTGTAGTGTATTCCGGTCCAGAAGAGCCATTTGTATCATGCCAACCAAATGGTGATGCAGTTAAATTTACTGCGTCATCAGCTGAAACCAATGTTCTTGTCCCATAATATGGGCTTTCTAAAGGCATTGCAAAAACCCGATAGGCACCGGTTAGCAACAGGTTTTCGTTTTTGTCTTCTTTAGAAACGGTGTGGTACTGCCAGTGGTCATCAGAATTTTCTTCATGCACATGTCCAAATTCACAAGTGTTTACATAACTTCCTTTGTTGATAATTTGACCTGTGGCGGCATTTACACGTACTTCATAATATTCAGATTTCTGCATGGCATCTATGCTTAAAGTCCATGCTAAAACTAAATTTCCTTCCTCATTGATCACATAGGCCAATTCGGCAGGAATATTTCTTTTCGCAAAACCTCCATTGCTAAGTGTGGTTTTATGGTTGGGTGTAAACTCCTGTGATACCACCGAAATAGGTGTTGAAGCTGTATACCCTAAATGCACAAAGGCGGCATTGGCAGCTTGTACTGCATTAATTTGCGGAGAAGCAGAAGCCTTGTGTCCGCGCTTTTCTAAACTATTTAAAAAGCTGGATTTAACTGAAGATACTTCTCCGGTTCCCAAAATATGAATCGAGGATTCAGTTCCAATTATTTCGATGCCATTAAACGTTTGGCGCAAATAAATGTGCTGAGCTCCACTCTGTTTGCTAGAATGGAAATCAGTAAGTTCAAAAGATAGGTCTTCTGCAAGAAGATTTTTCCCTTTTTCAGATTTTTGTAAAGCTTGGGTGACCACTTGGTCGCTCGGTCTGTTGGAGACCTGCGCCAGTAATCCACTTCCCAATACCATCAATCCTAAAAGTTTTAGATTGAATAAATGTTTCATCATGATGTTAAATAATTTTTAAGATGCACTAAATTACCCAAAAATTCAATATGAATTCGTTAATCTTTAAATAGATAATAAATTTTCTTAGGAAGAATTGAAATATTTTGCCTGCAGTTTTTATTTCAATTAATCTGAAACCATTTGAAATTCAAGTTTAAATAAACTGAATTCTGCCGGCTGCATTGTAGCCATTCCGATCCAAATGATTAATTTCCCTTCTGCCAAATCTTGGGATGTCATGGTTGATCCCAATCCACATTTTATAAAATAAGCTTCTTCTGTTTTCCTTCCCGGAAATGCACCATTTCTCCAATATCCGTATAAATAAGTCTCAATTACAACTTTTAGCGTCATCCACAAATTGGCATCATTGGGTTCAAATACCACTTTTTCGAGCGAATTTTTTATTGAAGCTATCAGATGATTTTGAAATCGAACCATGTTGACATATCTCCATTCACCATCATTTCCAGCCAGCGTTCTTGCACCCCAAACCAGAATTCCTCTTCCCGGGAATTTCCGTATGGCGTTTATGGACTTCCCTTGAACAAGATCTAGGGTTAAAAATTCTTGGTCAATAGTCGAATAATCATATGTAAGGTCAACTACGCCGTTTAAAGAAACGTTTGCAGGCGCCTTCCAAATTCCTTTTTGGGATAATGTTTTTACATAGATTCCGGCGATGGCGCCAGAAGCTGGGATTTCGAGGAGACCATCAGTTGAAGGGATTTTTAGCCAAGGCGTATAAGCTGCGCCAAATTTTAGATTTTCAGTTCCCATATGGTTTCGAAAGATTTTGATCGGTTGGTAAATGTCTTGGTTATCGGCTATATTTTTCATGTCCAAAATACAAAACCGATTGGGAAATTCTCGGCATTTCGCCAAAGCATATCTTTGAACTTCTCCTAATTCGAATTCATTTAATAAAACGGCATCTGGAAAAAGATAGACTGTGATTTTTTTTGAGTCATCCAGACAGTCCAGACCTTTATTAAAATCAATTTGGGATGGATTTTGATCATAGTTGCCGATCGGGACGATGTAACAAATGGTTCCGCCATTTTGGAAAAATAATTGGACAGAATCCCGCAAATAAAATCCGCTGTGACCCTGTGGAGGATTTTCATCTGATTCAAATAGGCTATCAAATTCAATTATGGATTGAATTTTAAAGGCTTGAAATAAAAGGTTTTTACCATTATCATTGGTTATTGCGGTATAACCGATAAAAGCAGGAACGGTTGAAGCTTTTTCTGTAATTTGGAAAGAGAAGTTGGAGGATTCTTCTACATAAACACTAGGATATTTGAATTTGGCCATGATAATGAGAAGTTTGACCCAATTTAAGTAGAATTTTCTCCACAAAAAAACCACCTACATTTCTATAAGTGGTTGTTGTTTTGCTCCCCCTCTTGGGCTCGAACCAAGGACCCTCTGATTAACAGTCAGATGCTCTAACCAACTGAGCTAAGGAGGAGTGTTTCCTAATTGGACGGCAAATATAATGTGTTTTATTTGAATCAACCAAATTTTAAAACACAAATTTATCCATTATCCAATCATAAATATCTTTCCCGAAGATTAACGCCATCAAACTCAATAGGATAACCATCCCGATTGTTTGAACAATTCCCATCGCTTTATCTCCTAAAGTTCTTCCCGTAACCATTTCTGCAATGGTGAAAAGCGCATGACCACCATCTAAACCGGGAATCGGAAGTAAGTTCACAAAGGCCAACCACATGGAAAACATCGCCGTAAAACTCCAAAAGAAATTCCAGTCCCAAGTAGAAGGCAACTGACGTGCAATTCCGATAGGTCCCGCAACTTGTTTGTAAGCTTCGGTTTTGGGTTTGATGATGAGTTTTAGGTTTTTGATGTTGTAATTTAAGATAGTGAAAGATTCTTTGATCGCTTCAGGTATTGCGCTGAAGAAGTTAAATTCTTTATGAACAACCATGGATTCCGGAATATTTGCACCAAAACCGATTCCGATTTTAGCAGAATCTGGAACAGATAATTTGACCAATTCTTTTCTGTTGTTTCTTTCTACGGTCAAATTCACATCTGAATTTTTAAACTTTTCCAAAGTTTCCTGAACCGTAAATACATTGACAGGTTGTCCTGAAAATGCCAAAATTTTATCGCCAGATTTAAGTCCGGCCTTTTCAGCATCTTGTCCTGGAACGATTTGTCCTACTATGATTCCCTCAGTTTTTGGGTAAACAAAATTGTCCCGTCCTTCTTTGGAAAGGATTTCTTTGATTTGTTCGTCTTTTATGCGTAGTTTTACGTTTTCACCATTTCGGTCTACTACGATTTCTTCACTTAGCATGACATCCAGTGTCAATCTTCTGAAATTATCTTGTTTCTTTCCGTCTACACTGATGATTTTGTCACCATCTTGAAATCCAATTTCTTTTCCTAATTGACTGAATTCCAATCCATTTTGCGCTTGAGCTTTGTCGAGCGACAAATAAGAAATGCCATTGGTCGTAAACATGATGGCATAAATCAACCATGCTAATAATACGTTCACCGTGATTCCACCCAACATGATGATTAATCTTTGCCAAGCTGGTTTACTTCTGAATTCCCAAGGTTTAGGTTCGGATTTCATTTGATCTGTATCCATGCTTTCGTCGATCATTCCGGCGATTTTCACATAACCACCCATCGGCAACCATCCGATTCCATAAGTTGTTTCACCAATTTTCTTTTTAAATATTGAAAACCAAGGATCGAAAAACAAATAAAATTTCTCGACTTTGGTTTTAAAGTATTTGGCGGGTATAAAGTGACCTAATTCGTGAAGTGTAACTAAAATGGACAGCATCAAGATCATCTGTCCCAGTTTTACTAAAATTTCCATTAATCAGTAATAATTTTTGATTGGCAAAAGTACAATAAATCATCGGTTTGGAAACTATTTCCATTCCAGTGTTTCGATCAGGTGCATCACATCTTTTTTCATGTATTGTATGGCAGGCTGGAGTGAATCATATTGTGGTGGCGTAGAGAAGTAAACCGAGCCACTGATGAGGTTTTTCAGACTATCAGTCGCATGAAATTGTAGATTGATGGCCGACTCGCCGCCCAGTTCGAACAGGGTTCCATAGACTTTCTTTTTTTCAAAAATAAATTCTCTCGGCGCGATATAACTCGCTTTTACCGTTTGTTCCTGTACCAATTTTTCACTGTCTTTGATCTTAATCGCTAAATCTTCTTGACTTTGGATCGGAAAATAAGTCAAATAAATATTGGCCTTCATATCGGGATAATGCAAAACAAACCAACAAGGATTTTCCTTGTCTCTTTTTTCTGCTAAATCAGAATATTCAAATGTAAAATCACAATCAGATATAAATGATTTATAGTTTGGTTCTGGATATTCCAAACGGACATGACCAATGGGTTTGATGGTATAATCATCTTTACAAGCCAGAAACGTCAATAGGCCTAAAAGAGCGATAAAATATTTCATAAAATTCAAAAATCAGGATTAGAAAGGCAAATCATCCGGCTCTTCATTCGCCTCGGTTGATGGTTCTTCTTTTTGTGGAGTATAACTTTGGTTGGAATAGTCAGAAGAAGCGTTTGATTCAGATCCTTTTGGCGTTAAAAAAGTAAATTCATTGACATGGATCTCGGTGGTATAGCGATCTTGGTTGTTTTGGTCTTGCCATTTTCTGGTTTTTAATTTTCCTTCTAAATACAATTTATCTCCTTTTTTTACATATTTCTCGAAGATTTCGGCCAACTTATTTCTCACGACGATATAATGCCATTCCGTTTGGGTTATCTTTTCACCGGAATCTCTTGAAGTATAGGTTTCACTGGTTGCTAGTGGAAATCTGCCGATTTTATTTTGGTCATCAAATTGATGGATTTTCACATCATCGCCTACATTCCCTATTAATATTACCTTATTGAGCGTTCCATTCATGGTTCTTGTTTTTTCTTCATTCAAATATACAAAATAACGAAGAGGGTAGATTTATATTTTCAAATCCAAATATTTTTCCATGGGTTTAGGAAGCGGCAACTCATTTAAATCTTCTGCCCTATAAATTTCTGTTTTTAAAGAATTGGAAAGTGAAATGAATTGCTTCTGATTTATTTTGGCACGCCAAAAAAAGATGTGCAATCTTTGGTGCGTAAGGAGATGACGCATCTCATGGGTTTTTTGAAAAGGAATTTCTGATAATTCCGCGTCTGAAATTAAAAGTTCCGTGTCAGAGGTTTCGATCATAGGGAAAGTAAAAAGATTTAGCCAGACATCTTTTTTCACGCGTTTCACCATCAAATAATTTTTTCCATCAGTAATTTCCAAAAAATGAAAAAACCGATGTGTTACCTTTACTTTTTTTGATTTTACGGGAAGTTGATCGACTGTTTTTCTAGCCAAACCTTCACAAGATTCATTTACAGGACAGATTTCACATTTTGGATTTTTGGGCAAACAAATCGTCGCACCCAATTCCATAACGGCTTGGTTGAAATCTCCGGGACGATCAGGGTCGATGATTTCTTTTCCTAGCTCAAAGAAATATTTTTTGGTTTTCGGAATTGAAATGTCCAGATCGATATTAAAGTATCTTGCAAAAACCCGGAAAGCATTTCCATCGATTGCCGGGACGGCCTCGTGAAATGCAATGGACGCAATGGCAGCAGCCGTATAATCACCTACTCCTTTTAGTTTGATTAAATCTTTAAAAGTTGACGGAAAAACACCATGAAATTCTTGAGTGATCCATTTGGCGGTAAAATGAAGATTTCGGGCTCGAGAATAATAACCAAGTCCTTGCCATAATCGCAGCACTTCTTGTTCAGATGCAGTTGCTAAATCTTGAATGCTAGGGAATTGCTGAGTGAATTTCAAATAATAATCTGTTCCTTGCGCGACACGGGTTTGTTGTAAAATGATTTCAGAAAGCCAAATTTTATAAGGATCTGACTGAGCTCTCCAGGGCAGATTTCGTTTGTTTTTATCAAACCAAATCAATATCAAGGAGTTAAAATGATAAATATGATCAGAATTCTTTTTTTGTTTTACCACAAATGTTATATTTGCACCCGTTTCTAATTAACTGAATAAATTTTATTTAGAACTTATTTTTGGTTCGATTTGCGCCATTAATAGTCTGAATTTTAAAGGATTTATTTGGTTTTTTGGGTAGCAAATTTAGCAACAAAATATATTTAATCATGACGAAAGCAGAAATTGTGAGCAACATTTCTACTAAATTAGGTTTAGAGAAGAATGAAACTCAAAAGGTGGTAGAACATTTCATGGAGGAGGTGAAAAACTCTTTAGAAACAGGAGAGAATGTTTATTTAAGAGGGTTTGGATCTTTTACGATCAAAAAAAGAGCGGCCAAAACAGGGCGCAATATCTCAAAAGGAACTTCTATTGTAATCCCAGCCCACCATGTACCGGCATTTAAACCAGCCAAAACATTTGTAGAGAGTGTAAAAACGAAAGTTAAAGTAAAATAAGATAAGATTATGCCAAGCGGAAAAAAAAGAAAAAGACATAAGGTAGCAACGCACAAACGTAAGAAAAGACGTAGATTGAACAGACACAAAAAGAAAAAGTAATCTGTTTAATAAGTAAAGTACCGGCATTTTCCAAAATCATTGGATTTTGGAAAGTGCTTTTGTTGTTTGTTAGTATTCATTTAATTGAACCAATTGAATAAAGAATTAGTAGTATCTACCGGTGAGGATTTTGTCCAAATTGCCATGTTGGAAGATGGAAGGCTTATGGAACTCCATCAAGAAAATGTGGATCTGAATTTTGCTGTAGGAGATATGTATTTGGGTAAAGTCAAAAAATTGGCACCCAGTTTAAATGCTGCATTTGTGGATATTGGATATTCCAAGGACGCATTTTTGCATTACCATGACCTGGGGCCTCATGTGAAATCCTTAAAAACCTATACACAGCTCGTTAGCAGTGGAAAGTTCAAATCTCCCAATTTGAAATCATTTCGCAAAGAAGAAATGATCAAAAAGGATGGTACTATCGATCAAGTTCTTTCTGCCGGAGACAGTATTGTCATCCAAATTACCAAAGAGCCCATCCATACAAAAGGGCCGAGAATCACATCTGAAATTTCCATCGCCGGAAGGTTTTTAATTTTAACGCCGTTTTCCGATAAGGTTTCGGTTTCTCAAAAAATTAAATCCAAAGCGGAGAAAGATCGATTGGTCGCATTGGTAGAAAGCATCAAACCGGAAGGTTTTGGGATCATCATCAGAACCGTTGCCGAAGGGAAAAAAGTAGCGGAACTGCATGCCGATTTGAATTATTTGATGAACAAATGGCAAGTGGTCTTTAAAAACATCCAGAAAAAAGTAGTCCCCATGAAATTATTAAACGAAATGGACAGAGCTTCTGCCATTTTAAGAGATAATTTCAATGAGGATTTTGTCAAAATTACCGTTGATGATGATGATTTGGCGGAGGATATGACCGAATATCTCAACATCATCGCGCCCGGGAAATCAGGAATTATAAAAGTTTCTACAGATGGGGAAGTGCCCCTTTTTGAAAGAATGGGAATCGAACGCCAAATCAAATTTTCATTTGGGAAAAACGTTACCATTCCGCAGTCAAAAGGTGCTTATTTGGTCATTGAACATACGGAAGCCCTTCATGTGATCGACGTAAATTCCGGAAATATTTCACGTAGCTCAAATAACCAAGAGGAATCTGCACTTGCAGTCAATAAAATAGCGGCTTCAGAAGTAGCCAGACAATTAAGATTGCGCGATATGGGTGGAATCATCGTAGTGGATTTCATCGATATGACCAATAACGAAAACAAAAAAGCTCTGTATGAACATCTGCGTACGGAAATGCAGAAAGACAGAGCCAAACATAAAATATTACCGCCGAGTAAATTTGGGTTGATTCAAATTACCAGACAAAGAGTTCGTCCCGAATTGAATATCATCACAACTGAAGAAAATCCAAACGCGCTAAATGAAGAAGTAGAAGCTCCGATTCTTTTAATTGAGAAAATGGAACAGATTTTACGGAACATCATCGAGACAAAAGGGAAAAAAGCCAATGACATTTCTCTGCATGTACATCCGTTTGTGGCTGCTTATCTCACGAAAGGAATCCCAAGCATACGTCAAAAATGGTACATTAAGTTTAAAAAATGGATAAAAATTGTCCCGAGAGACTCTTATAAATATTTGCAATTCAATTTCTTAAATAAGAATAATACCCTGTTTAACGAGTCCAACTGAAACTAAATTCTATAAAAACCAGTATTTAATTTCAATGTGAATTATTTTTTCAGTTAATTTGCCACAAATTTAAAATGGAGCCGAAGAAAGATTTATTGAGAGGGCAGTGGCCATTCTTTTTGATTTTTTTTGTGATCAATTTCACGGGGCTTTTGGCTATCTCCTATTTCGGGAAAGATGAGCTCCATATTTATTTTAATCAGCATTTCCACGCGCGTTTTTTAGACTTATTTTTCAAGTATTATACTGATGTAGCGACAACTTATGTTCTGATCGTTACCTTATTGTTTATTATTTGGAAAAAAAATTGGCGACATTTTTTGTTTTTAGGTGGAACCGCTTTGGTGTCAAGTATCGCCAGTTCATTGATCAAGAGAAGTTTATTTGTTCATGGTCATAGACCCACGCACTATTTTGAATTGAAGCAAGTTCAATTGAGATTAGTGGAAGGAGTTGAATCTCAGATTCCATATACTTTTCCATCAGGTCATACCGTTTTGGCTGTGATTCTGTGTTTCTATCTATGTTTACAAGCAAAAAACAAATGGTTACAAGTCGTGATTTGTTTTTTAATGGGATTGGTTGCGATAGGTAGAGTTTATCTCTCTAAACATTTCGTGATTGATACCATCGGTGGAAGCATGCTCGGTTTGTTTTTTGCCATTTTAGGCTATTATTTGATTTGGGAATGTTCCAATGATAAATTGGACCGAAAAATCATTCCGGTTAAATAAATTCCTTTCATTTTTAATTCCATCCAAGTCTTCTTACATTTACGACTAAATGAAAGAATTCCTCAAAATCAGTTTAGCTCAATATGATATCGAATGGGAAAATCCACAAGCCAATCTTGAATTCCTGGATGATTTGCTGGAAAACCATCAATCCGATCTCATCATTCTTCCCGAAATGTTTACCACCGGTTTTTCCATGAACGTCAAACAAATCGCAGAAAAGCCATTTGGGAAATCTTATCAATGGATGAAATCCGTTGCTGAAAAAGGAAATTGCGCAGTATCTGGAAGTATTTCGACCATAGAAAATGGAAAGTTTTACAACCGATTCTATTTTGTGACGCCAGAAAATACAACGGTTTACGATAAAAAACATTTGTTTGGATATGGAAAAGAAACGGAAGCATATTCCTCCGGAAATGAAATCGTTTCTGTTGAATTTCGAGGTTGGAAATTCCGGCTGATTACTTGTTATGATGTACGTTTTCCGGTTTGGTGTAGAAATACGGATGATTATGATGCGCTTATTTGCGTGGCCAATTGGCCTGCCGTTCGGGTAGAGCCTTGGAAAGCACTTTTAAAAGCTCGAGCGATTGAAAATATGGCGTATACGATCGGTGTAAACCGAATCGGGACAGATGATTACGATTTGGTGTACAATGGAAATTCCAAAGTTTTTGATCCAATTGGAACGGAATTAAAACCCAAAATCAAAAACAAACATTTATTGCAAACAGAAATTTCGCTTCAAACTGTAAAAGATTACCGAAAGAATTTTGGGTTTTTGAAGGATAAAGATGAGTTTACTTTGATTTCATAATTCTTTAGAACAACGAAATTATTCCTTTATTTCTGAGAAGAAAAAACGTATTTTTGCAGACTTAATTGAATCGATGAAGAACATTCGGAACTTTTGCATCATTGCGCATATAGACCACGGAAAGAGTACTTTGGCTGACAGGCTTTTGCAGATCACCAATACGGTTACAGAACGTGAACTGCAAAATCAGGTTTTAGATGACATGGATCTAGAACGTGAAAAAGGAATTACCATAAAATCACACGCCATCCAGATGGAATATGAGTTGGATGGTCAGAATTATATTCTCAATCTTATCGACACTCCGGGTCACGTGGATTTTTCATATGAAGTTTCCCGTTCCATTGCTGCTTGTGAAGGTGCACTTTTAATTGTAGATGCGGCGCAAAGCATTCAGGCACAGACGATTTCTAATTTATATTTGGCATTGGAAAATGATTTGGAAATCATTCCGGTATTGAATAAAATCGATTTGCCAAGTGCCAATCCGGAAGAAGTAACCGATGATATCGTCGATCTTTTGGGATGCAAACCGGAAGAAGTTTTGCGCGTGAGTGGAAAAACAGGTGAAGGAGTTGAGCATTTGTTGCATACTATCATCGAAAAAGTTCCTGCGCCGCAAGGTGATCCTGAAGCGCCACTTCAAGCCTTGATTTTTGATTCCGTTTACAATCCGTTTCGTGGAATCGAAGCTTTTTACAAAGTGGTAAACGGTCAAATCAAAAAGGGGCAAGAAGTGAAATTCATGGCGACCGGAAAGAAATACGGTGCCGATGAAGTCGGAACTTTGAAGTTAAAACAAGTCGAGAAAAAACTCATTTCTACCGGAGATGTTGGGTATATCATTTCTGGAATTAAAGACGCAAGTGAAGTAAAAGTCGGGGATACGATTACTTCAGTTGAGAATCCGGCAAAAGAGGCGATTGCTGGGTTTGAGGAAGTAAAGCCGATGGTCTTTGCGGGAATTTATCCGGTAGATACAGAAGATTATGAAGAATTAAGATATTCCATCGAGAAATTAAGGTTAAATGATGCTTCGCTTACTTTTGAGCCGGAATCTTCCGCTGCTTTGGGATTTGGATTCCGATGTGGATTTCTTGGGATGCTGCATTTGGAAATTATTCAAGAACGATTGGAGCGTGAATTTGACATGAACGTGATTACAACCGTTCCAAACGTTTCCTATCATGCGTTTACGGAAAAATATCCGGACAAAATGATTTTGGTCAACAATCCTTCAGAATTGCCCGATCCATCCGGATTGAACCGAGTGGAAGAACCTTACATCCGTGCTTCTATCATCACGAAATCAGATTTCGTAGGACAAGTTATGACGCTCTGTATCGAGAAGCGTGGAATTTTGATCAATCAAAATTATTTGACCCAACATAGAGTCGAATTGATATTCGAATTGCCTTTGGCCGAAGTCGTTTTTGACTTTTATGACCGATTGAAATCAATTTCAAAAGGATATGCTTCCTTTGATTATCAGCCGTTGGACATGCGTGCTTCGAAATTGGTGAAGGTGGACATTTTAATCAATGCTGAACCGGTCGATGCGCTTTCTGCTTTGATACATGTGGATAATGCCTATGGAATCGGGAAAAAAATGTGTGAAAAATTAAAGGAATTGATTCCGAGACAACAGTTTGACATTCCGATTCAAGCGGCAATCGGTGCAAAAATCATCGCCCGTGAAACCATCAAAGCATTGCGTAAAGACGTAACGGCCAAATGTTACGGTGGGGATATTTCGCGTAAACGTAAATTGCTGGAAAAACAAAAAGCAGGTAAGAAAAAGATGCGCCAAATCGGTCGGGTAGAAGTGCCGCAGTCGGCTTTCCTAGCGGTTTTGAAGTTGAATGATTAAAGCTTCCCTTAATCCCTCCAAAGGAGGGAAATTATTCGCCTTCAAATGAATTCCATCCCTGAGCTGAAAGTGGAACTGCTGATTCGCTTCCTTGCAACATCAGATAATTTTCAGCATTTTGTTCGGTCGTATGTCCGATGACCGTCAAGTTTGGATTTCCTTTGATTTTCGGATAATCTTCCTGCGAAATGGTAAACAATAATTCATAATCCTCACCACCATTTAAAGCACAAGTCACCGGATTGATGCTGAATTCTTCTGCAGTTTTGATCACCGATGGATCCAATGGGATTTTTTCCTCATAGATTTTAAATCCATATCCGCTCTGTTTCGATAGATGGAGAATTTCAGACGAAAGTCCATCCGAAATGTCGATCATCGAAGTCGGTTTTACCTCCAAATCTTTTAGTAATTGAACGATGTCTTTTCGTGCTTCGGGTTTTAATTGTCTTCCAACTAAATAATCGTATTGTGCCAAATCGGGCTGAACATTTGGATTGACTTTGAAGACTTCGTTTTCTCGTTCTAAAACTTGTAATCCCAAATAAGCTCCACCCAAATCACCACTCACGACCAATAAATCATTTTCATTTGCACCATCACGGTAAACGATTTCTTGTTTTTTGGCAGTTCCAATGGCTGTGATGCTGATGATCAATCCACTGGTAGATGAAGTCGTATCACCTCCCACCAAATCGACTTTATAATTTTTACAAGCGATTTTAATTCCTTCGTATAATTCTTCCAAAGCTTCTACCGGAAATCGGCTTGAAACCGCTATGGAAACCAAAATTTGGGAAGGAACGGCATTCATGGCGTAAACATCACTCAAGTTGACCATGACCGATTTATAACCCAAATGTTTTAACGGAACATAAGCCAAATTGAAATGAACGCCTTCAACGAGCATATCGGTCGTAACGACCGTTTCCAATTCTCCTAAATTCAAAACGGCAGCATCATCACCAATGCCTTTTTCTGTCGTATCGTTTTGAATTTCAATGGAATTGGTCAAATGGTCAATTAGTCCAAATTCACCTAATTTGTCCAGCGAAGTCAATTGAGGTTGTTTGTCGTCTAGCATGATGAAAAAGATTTTGGGTCGATATTTTTGGGTTGAACCGGTAAGTTTTTTATGTCATTTAAAGATAAAATTCGAACTGAATTTGGATCGATGTTCGCATTTAATTTCTCCAATAATTCTGCAGGAGGAGGTGTTTTTTTTCTTTCGGCAGTAGAAAACCAAACGCCAAAAACACGCGAATAAGCCAAATGTGTTCCGGTTGATTTGTCATATAAATTATGTTCAAATTCAAAGATTTCTCCGTTTTCAGAATTTCCGGAAACCACAACCGAAATCATGATTTCTTGTCCTTCATGTGCCTCGCGGAAAAATGAAAACTCTTCTCGTAAAACTGCCGGACCGATGTTGTGTTTTGCTAAATCTGAAAGTTTGATGCCGCAATGTCTTAAAAACTGAATTCGTGCAAAACTCGTAAAATTCATATAAGAAGCATTGGCAAGGTGCATATTAGCATCCAAATCGGACCATCGAACAATGGTTTCAGCGTAAAACATTCTAAAAAATTTTGGGCAAAGATACGAACTGTCCATTAAAAAAGCCGTTTGTATGAGAAACGGCTTTTTCTATATGAACTTATTTTTACGGTAATTTTTGGTAAGTCATGATGATGTCTTGCGTGATGGTATATCCGCCGGGCTGTCCATCATTTGCTGAAAATCCTTCCGGAATCGTAAAGGTCAAAGTATCACCTGATAAGGTGGCATTGACGATTTGAGTGTCAATGGTCAGAGAAACAGTGGTCTGGGTTTGTGCCCATGCAAATGGTGTTTCTTCAACCTCCGGGACACATTCTGTGATATAGGTATCGCCGTTTACGATTACATTTGCATAAGAATTCGATGTCGCAACTCCGGAAAAATCTGCATTGAAAGCCATCAGTTCATTTGCATAACAATTGGTTTCTGTCATCAGATTATTGGTTGCATTTCCATCTCCATTAAAATCAAAAGCTTCCTCAAGTAGGATGGAAGTCAATTTCCAATTGCCTGGAATCTCCACATTTTCTCCTGTCTGTACAGTTTCATGGTAACTATCATCTTCCCAAGGATCACAGGAAATCAAGCAAATAGTTGAAATTAAGCTTAGTGCAAACGCAATTTTTTTCATGTGTTTCATTATTTCCGATAAAATTAAGCTATTTTAAAAAATATCAAAATTTATCATCTGAGATTAACATAATTTAGCGGATTAAGTCTGTAATGAATTCAGATTCAAATCCTTTTTGTAACAAATAATTTCTGATTTTGGCTTTTTTCTTGAAACTTTCCCGTTCGGATTTGAGGGAGGCTTTTTTCTTTTCAAACAATTGATTCAGCGTTGTTAAATAATCTTTTTCATCAATTTCATTCAGCCCAACTTGAATCAATTTTTCCGGAATTTTTCTTTTCTTTAATTCGATTCTAATTTTAATTCGCCCCCAATTTTTTTGGTAAAATTTCCCACGGGCAAAACTTTTGGCAAAACGTTCTTCGTTCAAGAAATTTTGTTGAATCAAATAAATCATGATTTCATCTCGGGCTTCCGGGATGAGGTTGAAATCATAAAACTTTTGCTCTACTTCCCATTGACATCGGTCCTGATAAGCGCAGTATTTGGCCATTTTATCACGGATTTCGTTGACGGTATAGGATTTTTTCTCACTCACGATAATACACCCTTTTCACCCGACTGGAAATCGAAGTCAAAACCTCATAAGGAATGGTTCCCATTTTTTCGGCTACTTCAGAAATACTCAAATTATCACCAAATAAAATCACTTCATCTCCTTCATTGCATTGGATTTCGGTCACATCCAGCATCATCATGTCCATACAAATCGTCCCGACTATCGGTGCCAAATGGCCATGGATAGAGACTTTTCCCACTCCATTTCCATACGATCTTCTGATGCCATCTGCATAGCCGACCGGAATGGTTGCGATCCTCGTTTGTTTTTCTGCTCTGAATCTTCTTCCGTAACTGACCGTTTCTCCAGGCTGGATTTCTGAAATGCGCGAAATCACGGTTTTAAAAGTCGCCACATTTTTCAATTGTTTTTGAACCGATTCTTCATCCGCAATTCCATACATCCCGATTCCTAATCTCACCATATCATATTGGTTTTCCGGGAAGTGAATAATTCCAGGTGAATTTAACGCATGTTTCAAAGGTTGAATTTCCAATTCCTCGGCGATGCGTTGGTAAGCCTCATCAAATATTTTCAATTGTTGCAGAGCAAATTCCTTTTCTTCCGGTATATCGGCCGTTGCCAAATGCGTAAATATAGATTTGATCACAACGGATTTTTCCTGTTTTAGACTTTGAATCAATTCATCCAATTCATCCGGTCTAAATCCCAATCGGTTCATGCCCGAATCTATTTTGATGTGAATGGGAAAAGGATCTGTGATGGATTTTTCTTTTAACTTTTGAAGAAATAACGCCAAAACCCGCAAACTATAAATTTCAGGTTCCAATTTGTAATCGATGATGGACGAATAACTGCTTTGTTCCGGATTCATCACGATGATCGGTAGCGTGATACCAGCTTTTCTGAGTTCCACACCTTCATCAGCATAAGCTGCGCCTAAATAGTTGATGTGTTGATGTTCAAGGGTTTGGGATATTTCGAAACTTCCGGTTCCATAACTATTGGCTTTGATCATGGCCATCAATTTTACACCCGGTTTTAATTGGCTTTTATAAAATTTAAGATTTTGAACCAAAGCATTTAAATTGATTTCCAGAACGGTATCATGGGATTTTTTTTCTAAAATAGACGAAATTTTCTCCAGTTGAAATGGTCGTGCACCTTTTAAAAGTATGGCTTCATTGTGCACATTTTTTAAGCTCAGCGTTTTCAGGAAATCATCAGTATTGTCAAAAGTCCTTGCTTCTGTTTTAAATAAATTTTTGTATTTCGGAATGAATTCTCCGATCAGAACCAAATCATCGATCTGATAAGCATTGACCAATTCCGCTACTTTTTTGTAAAGTTCGTCCTTGTTTAAATTGCTTTGCAAAACATCTGTTAGCACCAAACTTTTCCGCGGAAATGCTTGTTGAGCCAAAACATCCAAAGCGACTTTTACCGAATGTAAATCGGAATTGAATGTATCGTTAATCAAAATGCTGTCCCGGATGGCTTCTTTGATTTCCAAGCGCATTTCTATGGGAAGTAGGTTTTTGGTTTGGGATAGGTATTTTTCCAAATCCAAATCTAAAGCAGCCAAAGTGGTCAAAGCCGTTAAAATATTTTCCGCTGAAGCTGTGTCTTTAAAAGGAATTTGGATTTGATAAATTGCTGATTTGTATTTGAAATTAATTTCTTTTCCAGACTCGGTTTCTGTTGCGGAAAGAATTTGGAGCGTATTGGTTTCATGTGTACCAAAGGTGAAAAACTGGAAGTTTTCAGATGAATAGATTTCGTGTAAAAGTAAATTAACGTCTTCATTTTCAGCGTTAAAAACGATTTTTTTTACTTTTCTGAATAATTTTATTTTTTCTAAAATGAGTTCGTGTTTGTGTTTGAAATTCTCCAGATGAGCAGAACCCAAATGCGTCAAAACGCCAATGTTCGGTTGGATGATATCTTCCAATTTATCCATTTCACCTGGAAGAGAAATTCCGGCTTCAAAAATTCCGAGGTTATTTTCGTCTTGGATTTGGAGGATGGAAAGTGGGACGCCGATTTGTGAATTATAACTTTTTGGGCTTCTGACGATTGAGAAATCGTTCCAAAGTAATTGGTTCAACCATTCTTTTACGATCGTTTTTCCATTGCTTCCGGTTATGCCGATTACGGGAATTTGAAAAGAATTTCGATGAAATTTCGCCCATTTTTGTAAGGCTTCAAGCGGTGATTTGACAATTAAGTAAACGGAATTGTCCAATTTCTCCCCGACTTCTGCGCATACAAATACCCGAATTCCTTTTTGATGGGCATCTTTTAAAAAGGGCGCACCATTTTTTTGAAATTCGTTAAAGGCAAAGAAAATGCCATTGTTGGGCTGGAAAATGGTACGGGTGTCGATGTAAATTTCTTCGACGATTCCGTCTTTTTTTCCTTTGATTTCTGCAGAAAGGATTTCCGCTAAATTTTTTATATGATAAGGTTTCAAATTAAATTTAATTTTTTAAACCACATAGTTTCATCGCTTTGTCTATGCAGCAGTTAAACTAGTCCATTTTGGTGGTAAAGAATTCTGATTTTTCATTTCTTCCCGATAAGCGGCTTATATTCTTCTCTTCAGAAATTATTTCTACTAATTTTAAACCACATAGTTTCATAGTTATTCAGGTTGTTTAAGTTGATATAGTCTGCTTTTAGCAGTATAGTTTTTCAGTTTAGTTTATTAAAATATTCATTTACAAAAGTTTTTTGACCTTCATAAAAAATATTTGAGCTATTAAAATTAATGAGAATTCCCTTTGGGGCTTTTAAGATTTTCATATAAGTTAATAATTGAGCCTCAAAAATATTCGTAAAATCATTTACAGCTTTTAGTTCGATTACCAAACAACCTTCTACAAACAAATCACATCTTAAGTCAATTTCTAATTTTTTTTCTTTGTAAAAAACTGGAATAGTCATTTCTGAGCAAAAATTTATGTTTCGATTGCTCAGTTCTATTTTTAGGCAATTTAAATAAATGATCTCTAATAGTCCTCGACCCATTGTTTTTTGAACTTCAATAGCTGAACCTATAATTTCATAAGTCAATTCATCAAGTTGTTTTTTAGTAATCATAAGAGGTTTAACATTGTTTTGATTGAATAAAATAGAAGTGAAACTTCAACTATTGTTTCTTTATGTTTGCTGATTTCAATTTAAAAACTACTGTTACTATGTGGTTAAATTTTTTTCATTTCTTCCCAATAAGCGGCTCTGCTCAGTGGTTCATATTCTTCTTTTTCTCCCAATTCTACCAATTTGTCACTTTTGATTTTCCGATGAGAATAATGGGCAAGATTTCCGGTTTTACTACAGATTGCATGAACTTTTGTGACGTATTCGGCAGTTGCCATTAAATAGGGCATCGGTCCAAATGGACGACCTTTAAAATCCATGTCCAGTCCGGCGATGATGACGCGTTTTCCGGCATTGGCCAATTGATTGGCGACATCGACGATGCCATCATCAAAAAACTGGGCTTCGTCTATGCCAACTACATCACAAGCCGTCGCTAAAATTAAAATATTATAAGCAGATTCTACCGGCGTCGCACCGATGGTGTTTTGGTTATGGGAAACGACTTCTTCTTCGTCGTATCTAGTGTCAATCGCAGGTTTGAAGATTTCTACTTTTTGTTTGGCGAATTTTGCACGGTTGATCCTACGGATGAGTTCTTCCGTTTTTCCGGAAAACATGGAACCGCAGATGACTTCGATCCATCCGCTTTGTTTGGTATGATTGATGGTGTTTTCTAAAAACATAGAAAAGCAAAGTTAGACAATTAGAATGGAGATTTTTTTATTTCAACTCCATAAATTTATCCAAAAACCTCATTCAAAACTTTTGCCAACCGAAGTCCGCCTTTTAACAATTGATTTTCTAAAATCGACAGATTTTCGTAGTTGTAATTGTACCAAAGTTTATCACCTGATTTTACATCCGAATAAATTATTTGCGACTTTTGATAGGAATCAAACAACCAATCTCCTAAATCTCCTTCTATCAGATTTTCATTGAATTTCTTATCATAAACATCCAGAACCTCAGCATATTCCGTATAACTGTATTGCTGATGGTCGATGAGTTTTGTGTCCCAAAGCGAATGAAGATTGGTCTGATTTCTGAACCATTCGATTTCGATTTTATTTCCACCCAAATCCTCTTCTCTCCCTATGTGAAGTGGTTGATGCGCATCGCCGATGAGGTGAAGCAAGAAATACAGGTTTTCCTGTTTTTTCTCCAAAGAAAGATTTTGGTGGTTTTTTAATTCGTCTAAAAGAATTAGCGTCCGTTTGTATAAATTTTCATCGGAAGAATTTTTTAATTCCAAATCAAATTGATTTCTATTCATACCGCCCGGAAAGTTGATATAATGCCATGAATCTGCCATTTTCCAGTTGGGATCTGATTTTATAAAATCAGGCCAATTGGCCCAATAAGCCAATTTTTGTTCGCCGATGATTTTATGAATTTGCCGTTTGGCTTTGCAGTTCAAATGATTTTCCGCAATTTCTGCAACGATGCGGTGTCCGGTCGTTCCCCATCCAAATGCCGGAGTTGAAATTAGAATAAACAAAATAGCGAAATAAAATGGTATTGATTTCATTTGGTAAAAAATTCCAACAAAGGTAAAAGGCTTCGTTAAAATTTTGGCACAATTTTTCGAAAGATTATGTAAATTTATTCAGTATGAAAAAATTACAATCAATTTTGGGATTGTTTTTAGTGGCCGTTTTGTTGACCGCATGCGCACCGCACAGACGTCCTCCACATCATCCGAAACATCCCAAACCACCTCATTCCAAACATGATCCGCACCATAGGTCAGATGGACATCACGACAAACGTCTTGGACATCATCCGCCCGGTCATGTGAAAAAACATCATGGCGAAAAATCAGCCAAACGCCATGCGCCCGGACAAAAGAAAAAACACCTCCATTAAGCGTTTAAGATTTTCTTTAAAATCATTTTTGTGATCAAGTAGGTGGGTTTTACGCCTGTCAAACCTAAACCGCCTGAAGCCAAGGTGCTACCGGTTTCCAATGGGTTGTCAGAAGCATAATAAGCATACATCACTTTTACATCAGGAGAAATATGATGACGAATTTGTGACGCGATTTGAATGGCTTTTTGGTAGTGACCACCTTCCATTTCCAGTCCTATGGCTTTCCATGATGAGTTTTTAAAATATTCCAGAACATCTTTGTTTTGGAGTGAAGTTCCCAAAACGGTCACCATTGGTCCTTCAAAAACTCCCAAACGATTTCCTTTGAAATCTTCTGTTTTGAATTCATTTTTAATGACATAATTATCTGTGGGTCCTTCCACGATGTGTGAAGTTGGGATCATGATATCTCCTTTTTTACCACAAAGTATCCCGGCTTTCCCCATGATGGAAACAGAAGCGACATTCATCATGATGCTGGAGCTTTTGGTTTTATAAGGTTTTAATAATTCGTCCATGCTCTCAAAAGCTTGTTCGCCAAAAGCATAATCCATCACCAAAATGACATCTCCTGAACTTGCTTTGACATCTGAAAAAGCGGTGTTCTTCAATTTTACGTTTTCTAGATCGATGATTTGGACGTCGATGTTGGTTCCTGATGAGTCCGGAATAAAAGTCAGTCCATTTTTATGAGAATAATTCTGAACCGTTTCTCTGAGCGATTTGCTTTTACTGGATGAAAGGGCTTTATACAAATCAAATTCTTCTGAAGTGGAAAAATTCTTTTCTAGCGCATCAAAAGCATAGAGCATATTGGAAACACTGTGCATATTGGCGCTGATGATGTGCAGTGGTCGATGGATCAAATTCTGTTCGACCAATGCCTTTTTGATCGTATTGGCCCATTTTTCTCCTACGATATGGTGTCCGATTCTTTCGCGTAAAATGGGTGAGAACATGATTTCTCTTCTTTTGATACCGAGCAAATCTTCTTGTGAGGTTTTGCCCATCCAATAGATGATTTTGAAGAATTTGTCTTTGTCCGTTTCAGTGCTGAAATATTTATAGGCGATTTGGGTTTCGTTATAAGACCTGCCCAAAATAGTGGAAAGATGCATCAAAGCTATATCTCTGTCTTTAACAGATAATTTGCTTTCGCTCAGCGCAATTTGTTCAATTTTTCCCCAAACCCGATTGGGTTTCTGGGTTTGTTTGTGGAAAGATTTGGCACGTATTTTATCAGACTCATTGTACAAAAAGGTCAAATGCGTCATGGTATCATAAATTTCAGATCGTCCACGCGTGACTTCGATGTTCATTTGGTCTTCGTCCACCCGATAACAGACCCTTCTTCTTTTAGGAGGAATGATGGGTTTGAATTTGGTGAAATCTACACCTTCATTGGATGTGAAATTGATATAGGGCGTTTCTGTAATCCCATCTGGAAGCCTGTCTAGCACATAAAGCAATCCATTGAGTTCTACTTTTTCCTGGTCGGCCATGGTGCCGTAAATCTCAGGATTTAATTGTAACAATAAATCTTGAATCATTTTGCCGGAATGACCGGTTGGGCGATAGTTTCCGCGGTGAAACATATGCCGCATGGTGATGTATAGTCGGTCGATGGCTGTAGTTGATTGTCTAGCTCGGGTTATATTTTGAATCATATTTTAGTATAATTTAAGTAAGGTTAAAACCATTTTTTCTTTTTCTTTCGCTCTTGGTATTCTTGGTCTATTTTTAAAAGGTCATCATACCATTCTTGTCCAAATTTTCTCACCAAAGCATCTTTCAGGAAATGAGCCACATTTACTTTCAGTTCTTTTCCAAATACACATGCATCTGAACAAATACTCCAAACATGGTAATTGACGGCAGTAAATTTTTTGTACTCTTTGATCCTGACCGGATAGAGATGGCATGAAATCGGTTTTTTATAATCTACAACACCATCTTCATAGGCCTTTTCTATCCCACATTTGGTAATGCCTTTTTCATCAAAAATGACATAAGCACATTCTTTTCCATTTACCAGCGGAGTTACCCATTCGCCATCCACATCGCGTTCATATTTTCCTGAATTTTCAATAGCAGCTATGCCTTCCGGACGCAGATAAGGTTTGATATCTTCATAAATATCATCTAAAATGGGCAATTCGTCATCATTTAGTGGCGCTCCGGCGTCACCTTCCACACAACAAATTCCCTTGCATTTACTCAGGTTGCAGACAAATTCTTCAGAAAGAATTTCTTCAGAAATAAGGGTATTGCCAATTTGAAACATAAATTTCGTTTTTATTGACGCACAAATATAAGTCGTTTATTTGGGTTTTGTGTAATTTTACAATTTCATAATGAAACCAGTTTTACCAAAGATTCAATCTCCTGAAGATTTACGTAGCTTACCCAAAGAAGTTTTGCCGCAGTTGGCGGTGGAGCTGCGCGAATTCATTCTCGAAACTCTTTCTGCCAAACCCGGACATCTGGGTGCGGGTTTGGGCGTTGTAGAATTGACCATCGCATTGCATTATTTTTTCCAAACACCCGAAGATTTATTGATTTGGGATGTAGGTCATCAATGTTATCCGCATAAAATTCTGACCGGAAGAAAAGATCATTTTGATTCGCTTCGCCAATTGGATGGAATCGCCGGATTCCCCACTCGAACTGAAAGTAAATTTGATGTTTTTGGAGTTGGTCATTCTTCGACTTCTATTTCAGCCATTATAGGAATGGCGATTGCCGATCAATTACAAGGAAATCTAAACCAACACATTGCGGTCATCGGAGATGCATCCATCGTGTCGGGAATGGCGTTAGAAGGTTTGAATCATTTGGGAAGTACAGATTTGGATGTTTTGATCATTTTGAATGACAATTCGATCGGGATCGATCCATCGGTTGGTGCGTTGAAAGAACATTTTTTTCAATTGGAAAATGGGGGAAATCATTCGGTTTTTGAAGATTTCGGACTGCATTATAAAGGCGTAGTGGATGGTCATGATTTTGATCAATTGTTCAAAGCTTTTGAAGAATTGGAACAAATCCGACGCCCAAAAATTCTTCATATCAAAACCACAAAAGGAAAAGGATATACGCAAGCAGAAGCTGATCAGGTCAAATGGCATGCGCCGGGGAAATTTAACAAAGCAACCGGAGAAATTTCTAAATCCGTACAAAACAAAATTTCATTCCAACAAATATTTGGTGAAACGATTGCTGATTTGATGCGAGAAAACCCGAATATCCTGGCAATCACGCCTGCGATGCTCACGGGGAGCAATTTGGTAAAAGCAAAAATTGAATTTCCAAAGCGTGTCATCGACGTTGGAATTGCAGAACAACACGCTGTGACTTTTGCTGCCGGTTTGGCGACTCAGGGAATGGTTCCTTATATGGCGATTTATTCGACTTTTTTGCAACGTGCTTACGATCAGGTGATTCATGATGTGGCTTTGCAAAATTTGCCCGTTGTTTTTTGCATCGACCGCGCCGGATTGGTCGGAACAGACGGTGCGACGCATCACGGTTATTTTGATATTGCATTTTTGCGAAGCATTCCCAATATGATCGTTTCCGCACCTATGGATGACAAAGATTTTCAGAATTTACTTTATACAGCTCAATTTACCGAATCGCCTTTTTCCATTCGTTTCCCGAAAGGGAATTCTGATGCCGATGTTTCGACAGAGCTCAGCAGCCGATTTAACTTTGAGAAAATTGAAATCGGAAGAGCAATTGAGTTAAAAAAAGGAAATGAAGTCGCCATTCTGACTTTCGGAACTATAGGCCAAAGAATTCAAAATGTTTTGGGTGAAATAAGCTTTAAAGAAAAATATGGTCATTACAAATTCCTTTTTTGTAAACCGTTCGACAAATCAATGCTCGACCAAATATTTAGTCAATATCAAACTATCATCACTTTTGAAGACGGAATCCTGAACGGCGGATTTGGCGATGCAGTTTTGGAATATGCACAGGAAAAGGATTTTAAAGGAAAAATCATCAGAAAAGGTTATCCTGATGAGTTTATCGAACATGCTTCCATAGAAGAATTGGAACAGGAAATTGGTTTGGATGAAGAGGGGATTTTGGAGTTATTATTGGGCTTGATTTAATTACAAATCTTTATTTAAATATTACTAAATAAAAAAAGGAACCGATCAGATCAGTTCCTTTTTAATTATTTCTATTTCAACTATTTAGAAAGCGCCCATGAAGTGGTTTCCTGGCGTGTTGATCAATTTTGCACCTTTGGTTACTGCACCTGTTTGGCTGTTGATGATGTAGATAAATCCGTCTTTTCCAACCGGAGCTCCAGCTACATACACGTCAAATCCATCCACTACAAATCCTTGGTACTGGAAGAAATACATGTCCACGTCATAATCCAATGGCAATTGAGTAGCCGTTTTTGCATTTAGGTCTACGCGTGCCAAAAAGCTCTGTGGTTGTCCAGAAGCTGCTGAAACAACAGAACCTTCATGAGAATACATCACCAAAGCGATTCCGTTTCCGACGTATTTCCAATTTTCAATATAAGAATTGGTAATGCCCAATGCCTGATCCAAACTGAATACATAAGAATTGTCATATTGGTTATTTGAATTGATTCTGATGATTTTTGAACCACCAGTTCTTTCTCTTTGTGTAGATTGGTAAACGTATCCGTCATTTGCTAAAATGTTGTTACAATAACGGTATCCGGAAGTATCACCAAATCCTTGGGTAGAGGTAATCACTTGTGGATTGCTCAATGAAGGATAATCCAAAACGATTGATTTTGCACCCAATTTTTGGAATTCGCTTGTATCATTTTGTCCGGTTGCCGGATCGGTTTTACGCATCCAAGTACCGATGATGATTTTGTTTCCTGCTTGGTTCAAAGTACTACCATCGATTCTCCAAATGTAGTGACCCAAAGCTTCTTCTTCTGGTGTCAATGGAACTTCAAAAGATCCTGTATTTGAAATCAATACGTTTTCCATATCGATGCTCACAACTGTAGCTGTTCCTCTTGTGTAAGCATAAGAACCATCTATATTGGTAACCACTTCTGCGTTGGCAATCGTTCCTGCAACTCCGGTTTGGTCATCGTCTATTAATTTTACCCATCTTGGCGCAGTTCCTACGTACTGAGAAATATTCACAACACCGCCTGTTTGAACGAAGTTTTGTCCTCCATTTACTTGGTATTTGTAAAATTCGCCACCATTATCACCACCATAGGCTACGTTGAAGATCGTAGTTCCATCTAATGAAGATTGTAAACGAGCGGTTCTAAATGAGTTTACTGCATGACCATTTTCAAAAACATTGTAAGATTTTGAAGGGTCTTTTGCGTTTTCTTTGCTGATGGCATAAAGGATAGTTCCTCCGTTTCCGTCGCCCGGTGTTTCATCGTGAACTGCTCCGGCTATGGTGATCCATCTTCCTTCCGTGATAGGTGGTTCTATGGTTGCATTTCCATTGTCGTCATCACTACAACTTACGGCCAATGCTATAAACCCTGCAACAAAAGTGCAATTTAGAATTCTAAAAAGATTTTTTTTCATGATGTGCCTTTTGATTTTATAAATTATTTAATTGATAGTTTAGTTTCAGATAAAATGCTCTATTGGGTTTTTGAACAGCCATGTTGTCAAAAGCTTGTTGGTTGAAGATGTTTTTAGCATCAAAACTTAGTATGAATTTCTTGTTTGGAAATACATAGCTCAAACCTGCGTCATTGATGAATTGTTCCGGAATATAAAACCGGTCATATCCGCTTACATTTTCATAAGGTTTTTGTAAATAAAGAAAACTGTCAACCCACATCACATGATAATATAGATTTAACTGAGATCCTTTTCCGATCAGGTTTTTGAATGAATATTGGGCGTTACCATTGAGCACAAAAGTCGGTTCATTTGGGACCTTTCTTTTGTCAACAGAACTGTTATAAGTCAGGTCGAATTTGGTTGCATTTAGGATGATATTCAGGTTTCTTTTAAACGTGTAATTTAGTTCAGCATCAAATCCTATGGACTTTGTCTTTCCTTGGTTTTCAAAAGGAAGTGTTTGTAAGTTAGAATTTAAACTGGACTGAACTTGTGGTGCAATTCTGTCTCTTGTATCTCGTATGAAACCATTGGCTGATAAGGCGATTTTATGATTGGATAATTTATAAGGACCTATTTTAAATCCTAAATTGAAATTGTTGCTGATTTCCGGTTTTAGGTTTACGTTCTCTTCTATGTTTTCAGATGGATCTCCAAAGACTTCGTTCTCAGAAGGCAATCGAACTGCTCTTTCTGCTGAAGTCAAAATACTTACCGCTGGTGCTACCAAATAGGAAATTGCACCACCATAACCCGTTGTATTGATATTCCGACTTTTTACGTCTTCTACTCTGGTCGGTACACCGTCTATGAGTTGATTTGTGGGATTCATCCTGGACAAAGTTTGGTCATAATATTTACCAAATGCAGTGAGTTTTAATTTGTCTTGAAATGCCCTGAATTCATAAGTCAATGAGGAAATGTTTTTTTGCATTTCTCTGGTTGCCATGTAATTTCTTTCCAGAACCGTTCTGATCAAATCATCGTCCACGCGATCGACATTGTTAAAGGAATGGTCTAGAAAAACCCGATGATTTTTATTGATTTCATAATTAATTCCTGCTCGGATAGAAGTGTTTTTCCGGTTGATGTTGGCCATCGTAGGGGCTCCTTGCTGCGCACCGTTTGGCCTTAATATAGGATTCCCGTTCAAATCCAATGTGATTTCACCATTCCAATTATAATTCCATTTTACCGTGTCTACTGTTTCAGTGTTTCTTTCACCATATACCGTATGAACATTGAAGTTTAAACCTTTGGTAAATAAGTCTTTTTTATTATAAGTCAAACTGAAAGCATCGTTGTTGGCTCTGTTAAATCGTCCTTTGTAAGGGATGGTCATGAATTGTCCGTGTTGGATTTCATTGTATAATTCTGACCTTGTATAACCGATAAAAAAATTATCGGCCCAACTCATCTCTGTAAAACCTAATTCAACTACACTTCCGTTGGAACGAAAAGCATCGTTAAATCTTTTGGCTGTGATGTATTCGTATTGACCATTTGGTAAAATATTGTAAATTTTATCACCCCAAACTTCATAATCATTGTCGGAATAATTCATAAAAGCTGAAGCTTTAAATGTCAGACCCGATTTTTCATCTCGGTACAATCCATTGACATTGCTCTGAGTGGTGTTAAAAGAACCATAAGAAATAGAAGCATTCAATCTGTTTTTAGCACCTTTTTTCAAAATAACGTTGATAGCACCGCCGAGTGCATCATCTGCCAAATATCCAGGGACCACACCTTTGTAAACTTCTATTCTTTCAATGATTGCTGGTGGGATGCTGTTCAAATTAAACGATGAACCATAAGTCGAAATCGGAATTCCATCGATGAAAATTTTCACGGAATTTCCAGACATACCGTTGAGGTTATAATCTACAGATGCGCCCAAACCTCCATTTTGTCTTAGCCTTACTCCGGCTGTTCTGTCCAATAATTCATTGGTTTGGATATTTCGCAAAGCAGCTTCTTTGGTCTCGATGACACTCACCGCAAAACCTTGTTTCTCTATTTCACTTTTTATGGATTTGACTTTAACGATTTCGGTTGTAGCCAATTCTATGCCGTGAAGTGATTTAAATGCTGGATCTAACTCAATATCATTTTGATGGATTTTAACATCAAAAAAGGATTCGATTTGGTCTTTTTTGATGATTAATTTGTAAGCGCCTGACTTGACATTTTCTATGCTGTACTTGCCCGATTGGTCAGATTGAGTAACTTTATGCGTAGTAGAATTTTTTAACTTAACTTCAACTTCAGAAACCGTATTTCCAAATTCATCATACACAGTCCCGGTGATTTTATGCTGCGCATTTAAACTTAAAGCGAGAAGCATGAAACAACTTAAAAAGTAAAGCTTAAGCATTTATTAATTTTTTGCGAAAATATACCTTACTTATATTGAGTCCAAATAAAAATAACCGATATTTGTCATGTATATTTTTAATAAATATTTGATAGACAGTCTTAATTTTGCCAAATTATTCTAAAGTTGATTTATTAAATTAGAATCCATGAAAAAAATATTGATCGCTATTTTACTGACCACAACAATCGCAAAAGCCCAGGATAACTCGATGTTGGCAGGTGACTTTTGGAAACAAAAACCTGATGTAGAGACTGTAAAAGCTGAAATTACCAAAGGTAACAACCCAGCCCAAGCCAACAGAGGAAATCATGATGTGGTGAGTTTTGCGATTAACAATGAGGCGCCTCTTGCGACCATTTTGTACCTGATTGATCAACCCGGAAATAGCATTGATAAAACCACGCATGACGGAAGGCTTTATTTGCATTGGGCAGCCAATAGAGGGAATGTAGAACTGGTGAAATATTTGATAGATCAAGGGTCGGAAATCAACCGGACAGATGATAAAGGCGCAACGCCCATCTCTTTTGCTGCTGGAAACGGACAAACCAATCCCGCAATCTATGAGTTGTTTTTTAAAGCCGGAATTGATCCCAAACAAAAATATAAAAACGGAGCTAATTTACTATTGCTTTCCATCAGTCATGATGCGGATTTGAAACTTTCTGACTATTTGACAACCAAAGGTTTGTCACTAAAAGATGCAGATGATTTAGGTCGGACGGTATTTGATTATGCTGCTAGAAATGGAAACATTGATTTGCTGAAAAATCTTCAGAAAAAAGGAGTGAAAGCAACGGGAAGTGCGTTGATCATCGCTTCACAAGGTTCTCGATGGAATTCCAATGGTTTAGACGTTTACAAATATTTGGTGGAAGAAGTCAAATTAGACCCAAAAACCAAAGATGAAAATGGAGCCAATGTGTTGTTCAATTTGGTTCGAAATAAAGATCAGGAAGAAATCATCCAATATTTCCTAGAAAAAGGCGTGGATTTTAATTCGACCGATAAAGAAGGAAACAATGCTTTTATGGAAGCGACTGCAACAAAAAATATAGATTTAGTAAAGTCCATTTTGCCGAAAGTGAAAGACCTCAATGCCGTAAATGCAAAAGGAGAATCGGCTTTGTTTTTTGCAGTTCAAAGTAGCTCACCGGAAATGGTTTCCTATTTAATTGAAAACGGCGCCAAAACCAATTTCAGAGCAAAAGATGGAAACTTAGCTTTTTATCTGTTTCAATCTTATCGTCCGGCTAGGCCCAATGAAAATGCTGATGAATTTGCAGATAAATTGAACATTTTGGTTGATAATGGAGTGGATTTTCGTGAGCTCCAAGAAAATGGGAGTAGTTTGTACCATGTTGCCGCGTCTAAAAACGATTTGAACTTATTCAGAAGTTTAGAGAAATTAAATATCGATTTAAATGTTCAGGACAAAGATGGAATGACGGCTTTGCACAAAGCGGCTTTGATGGCAAAAGACGATTCGATTTTGAAATATTTGGTTTCTTTAGGTGCTAAAAAAGACATCCAAACTGAATTTGAAGAAACCGCTTATGATTTGGCATTGGAAAATGAATTCTTACAAGAAAATATTACCAACATCGAATTTTTGAAATAAATTATACTTATTGATTATGAAATCTTCTTTCAAAATTATCATCACTTCTTTCCTTTTATTGGGTTTGGCATCAATGGCTTTAGCGCAAAATGCCAAATACAAATGCATGTTGCAAATGACCAATTACAAAGGTTTGGAAGCTTACATTGTCGTTTCTTTGGTTGATTCAAAAGGAAATTATGAAAAGACGTTGTATATGATGGGGCCTGATAAACAATGGTACAATGGATTCAAGGAGTGGGACAAAAAAATTGGAAAAAAGAAAGAAAAATTGGACGGAATTACCGGAGCTTCTGTAGCAGCAGGAGACCGTAGCATCACCACTTTTACGATCGATGAGTCCAAAATGAACAAAGGATATAAGCTTCGTTTTGAATCGGCAGTAGAAGATCAGAAGTATTATGTAACGGATGTTGAAATTCCTTTGACCACTGCAGGAATAACCCAGAAAAAAGAAGGAACTGGCTATATCCGCTATGTGAAATTAAACAAATCATAGCTTTCAATATTTTTTTATGACTTTATCCATTTGGAGGCTTTCCCATCTGGCGTTGGCACTGGTTTCATGTTTGTTTTTAATGATGGCTTCCGCTACGGGAGTCATTCTTGCATGGGATCCGATCCAAGAAAAGTCACAACCTTATAAAGTCGATGGTTTTGATGAAATCACAATTGCAGCATCTATTCCTGAACTTCAAAAACAGTATTCCGAAATCATAGAATTGAGCGTTGACAAGAATCAATTCGTTACTTTAAAAGGTTTTGATGAAGATGGAAATGATTTTGAACATTATATTCATCCTATTTCAGGCGAAATTTTAGGAAAACCAATTGTCAAAAGTGAAATCATCCAATGGACGACCGCTCTACACAGGTCACTTTTCCTCAAAGAAACCGGACGGTTTCTCGTCGGCATCGTTTCATTTCTTTTGATGCTCATTGTCATCTCAGGAACGATTTTGATCATCAAAAGACAACATGGAATCCTCAAATTTTTTGACAAAATCAATAAAGAATATTTCGCCCAATATTTCCATGTGATCGCAGGTAGACTTTTGTTGCTGCCTATTTTTATCGTTGCCATTACGGGAACTTATTTGTTTATGATCCGGTTTGAATGGATTCCCAATCCGGAAATACCGGCTGCCGAAATGGGTGAAATCATGGATCGTACTGACCAAAAAATCCCTAAAAATGAATTTGAAATTTTTCAACTCACAAAACTTTCAGAGGTCGAGAAAATCGAATTTCCATTCATGGAAGATCCGGAGGAATTTTTCAAAATCAAATTAAAAGACAGAGAATTAATTCTGGATCAATTTACCGGAGAAATTCTCCATGAAACCCATTATCCTAAAACTAAAGTTTGGGAAACGCTCAGTTTGGATCTTCATACGGGGCGGACAAACAGCATTTGGGCAGTAGTTTTGGGGATAGCCTCGCTCAATATTTTATTTTTTATTTACTCAGGATTTGTCATAGCATTGAAAAGAAAATCAATTAAAATCAAAAATAAATTCAATGCTAAAAATGCGGAATTTATTTTACTATTTGGCTCTGAAGGCGGAACAACCCTCAATTTTGCCAATCAAGTGCACAAACAATTATTGGAAAATGGACATTCGTCTTTTCTGACAGAGTTGAACCAGTATAAATCATACCCAAAAGCCAAACAAATCATGGTTTTTACTTCAACTTATGGTCAAGGAGATGCACCGTCCAATGCGAGTAAATTCAGAAAATTATTAAACAAATACCCACAGAAACAACAAATTAAGTTTTCAGTTATCGGATTTGGGTCTAAATCTTACAAACATTTTTGTGGTTATGCTGAAAAAGTGGACAATTGGTTTGAAGGCCATAGTTGGTCCATTCGTCATTTGGATCTGATGACGGTAAATGACAAATCACCAAATGAGTTTGTGGAATGGATCAAAATCTGGAGTGCAAAAAACCAAATTGCACTCGCAAATGCGCCTTCATTATACGCGTCCAAATTGCCGAAACTCAAAAAACTCAAAGTCATTTCTGAGCAAGAAAATGTGAAATCCGGTGATTCATTTAGCCTTTTATTCAAAACCAAAGAAAAGTTCAAGTCCGGTGATTTGCTAGCGGTTTATCCGGATAATGACCATAGAGAAAGGTTTTATTCGATCGGGAAATTTGGAAAAGATTTGAAATTGATTGTGAAATTGCATGAGTTAGGATTGGGTTCCAATTATTTACATGATTTGAAAAACAATGAATCCATCCAAGCCAGAATCATCAAAAATACCCATTTCCATTTTCCCAAAAAAGCAAAAAAAATCGCCCTAATAGCCAATGGAACCGGGATTGCACCATTTTTGGGAATGATCGATGAAAATTCAAAAAAGAAAGAAACACATCTGTATGCTGGGTTCAGGTTTCATAATGATTTGGTAAGGTCTTATGAGAAATCGATGCAAAAGCAAATTGAAAACCATAAATTGACTTCGCTAAATTTGGCTTTTTCTCGTGAAGAAAATCCTGCTTATGTAATGGATTTGGTGCGTAGAGATGCAGATTTTTTTGCTGAATTACTTGAAAAGAAAGGTGTGATTATGATTTGCGGTTCTTTGGCGATGCAAAGAGATGTGGAAAGCGTTCTAGAAGAAATTTGTCAGGAAAAACTCAACAGATCCTTTGAGATTTTCAAGCGCAAAGGTCAGTTAAAAACAGATTGTTATTAGTCATGTCCAAACCATTCAAAAAATTATTTTTCCTAATTTTTCTTTTTTCCAATTTTGCTTTATCACAAGTTGTTGAAGTCAGAGATACGATCCTGATGGGCAGCCGTTTTAAAATTACAATTGAGGAGGAAAATACAGCATCAGCCAATCTGAAAATCGACCGGATTATCAGTGAAATTGTTCGGATCGAAAATTTGATTTCGGATTGGATTCCTAATTCTCAGGTGTCTCGAATCAATGAAAATGCCGGAATTAAGCCTGTGAAAGTGGACAAAGAAGTTTTTGATTTGACCAAAAGAGCGGTTTACTTTTCTGAAATTTCAAATGGTGCTTTTGACATCAGTGTTGCCGCTTTGGAAAAAGTTTACGATTACAAAGAAGGATGGATGGATGAGTTTCCGGATGAGAAAATAATTCAAAAATCTATTTCAAAAGTAGGTTATCAAAACATTATTTTAGATGAAAAGAATCAAACTGTTTTCTTGAAATTTAAAGGAATGAAAATTGGCTTTGGATCTACCGGAAAAGGCTATGCCGCACAAAAAGCCCGATCTTTTGCTCAGGCAATTGGGGTTCAGTCCGGAATCATAGACGCTTCAGGCGATATTTCCACTTGGAGTTCAAATTCAAATTGGAAAATAGGAATCCACAACCCATTTCGTCCTAAAAATCCTATCGATATTCTAAAATTAAAAAACGCAGCTGTGACTACTTCAGGAAATTATGAGAAATTTCTGATGATAGGTGGAAAGCGGTATTCACACATTATCAATCCTAAAACCGGCATTCCTGCAGAGGGTTTAACAAGCGTTACGGTTCTAGGCCCGGATGCCGAATTTGCCAATGGATTAAGTACTACCATGATGGTCTTGGGTAAAAAGAATGGTTTGAGGTTCATTCAAAATTTCCCTGATTATGCAAGTTTGATGATCACGGACGCGGGTAAAGTCATTCGTTCCAAAAATTACAGAAAACTAAAGAAATCACTTGCTCGATAAGTTCAAACTCAAACTTTGAACTTGAAACAGAATTCTTGTAACTTTGCATAAAATCAAAAAAATGGCACTTACAGAACAACAATTGAATGAAATCGGCGAGCGATTGGTCGAGAAATTCAAATCCATTTACGACCCTGAAATTCCGGTGGACATTTACGAATTGGGATTGATTTATGATGCATTTGCAAATGAAAGCGGAAACGTAAAAGTTTTGATGACTTTGACTTCTCCCAATTGTCCGGTAGCGGAGAGTTTGCCTAACGAAGTGAAAAATAAAGTGGAAGAAATAGAAGGCGTAACAGAAGCAGAGGTCGAAATCACTTTTGATCCGCCTTGGGACCGAGAGATGATGAGCGAAGAAGCGAAATTCGAATTGGGGATGTTGTAAAAATTCCTTATTTTTCTAAAAAATTTAAACTATGGATCCCGCAGATTTATTCAATACTTTCTCGACTTTAATTTATATCGTAGTCGGGCTTTTTCTATTAAGTGCATTGGGCTTATTTTTCATTGTGAAACAACAAACCTCAGTCGTAATTGAGCGATTTGGTAAATTCCAAAGCGTCCGTGGCGCCGGATTCCAATTGAAAATTCCAATTGTAGATAGAGTTGCAGGACGACTTTCATTAAAAGTTCAACAATTGGATGTCGTCGTAGAAACCAAAACCAAAGACGACGTTTTTGTGAAAATTAAAGTCTCCGTTCAATATGTCGTAATTGCAAACAAGGTCTATGACGCATTTTATAAATTGGACAACCCTTATACCCAAATCACTTCTTATGTATTTGATGTCGTTCGAGCAGAAGTTCCAAAACTCCGTTTGGATGATGTTTTTGAAAAGAAAGATGATATCGCAATTGCTGTAAAAGGTGAACTGCAGGAAGCGATGAACGATTATGGATATGATATCATCAAAACTTTGGTAACGGACATTGATCCGGATGAACAAGTGAAACATGCGATGAACCGCATCAATGCTTCTGAACGTGAAAAAGTAGCGGCTCAGTACGAAGGTGATGCGCAACGCATTCTAATTGTAGAAAAAGCAAAAGCCGAAGCAGAAAGCAAACGACTTCAAGGTCAAGGTATCGCCGACCAGCGCCGCGAAATCGCTAGAGGATTGGAGGAATCTGTCAATGTTTTGAATAAAGTCGGGATCAATTCTCAAGAAGCCTCTGCGCTGATTGTGGTGACCCAGCATTATGATACGTTACAAGCAGTTGGAACGATGAACAATTCCAATTTGATTTTATTGCCTAACTCTCCACATGCCGCAGGTGATATGTTGAACAATATGATTGCGTCCTTTGCTGCAGCAAGTCAGATAGGCGACGAAATGAAGAAAAACAATAATGCTGGAAACAAATCTTAATCTTTTGCAAGTCAATTGCAAGAAATAACCAATTATATTTGCCCTCGTGAAATACTGGTCGTTCATATTTGCAATTCTCCTTTTAGGACTAAACTTTGTTCCCTGTGCGGACAAAGGCGATTGTGCGACCGTAAATTTGGCTCATGTTGAAAACCACGACCACGAGGAACAAAATCAAGAATCAAATCATTGTTCTCCTTTGTGTGTTTGTTGTTGCTGCAATACGGTTACAGTGCAATATGAACCTTTGCATATCGAAGATTCGGTTTGGTTGGAGTTTCTGACTATAAAAGAACCGGAGTTTAAACTTCCTATCCTAACACCTATTTATTTTCCTATTTGGCAACCCCCTCAGTTGGTTTGATGAAGTAATCAATTCAGATTTTTTTCTGAATGAAATTTCAAGTTGTTGAAAAAGAGCAATTACAGCTTTTCAATTTCTGCAATTTGTATTCAATAATTATTCATCAAATTAATTTTCAATGCTAAATAAAATCATCTTATTCAGTATTAAGAATAAGTTTATCATAGGAATATTCACCATCGCCCTGATAATTTGGGGAATCTGGAGTGCGATGCGGCTTCCCATAGATGCCGTTCCCGATATTACCAACAATCAAGTTCAGGTCATCACGAACTCTCCTTCCTTCGCCACGCAGGAAGTAGAACAATTTATCACGATGCCTATCGAGCAATCCCTTGCAAACATTCCGGGTGTAGAAGAAATGCGTTCCATTTCCCGGTTTGGGCTTTCGGTCGTTACCGTAGTTTTTGAGGAAGATATAGATATCTATTTTGCACGCCAATTGGTTTTGGAACGACTAAAAGAAGCGGAAGAAATCATCCCCGAAGGAAAAGGAGAACCGGAATTGGCACCTGTAAGCACCGGATTGGGAGAAGTCTACCAATACGTTTTACGTCCGAAAAAAGGAGCCGAAAACAAATATTCGGTTACGGAACTAAGAACCATCCAAGACTGGATTGTCGCAAGGCAACTCTATGGAACAAAAGGAGTTGCAGAGGTAAATAATTTCGGAGGAAATCTGAAACAATATGAAGTTGCCGTCGACCCAAACCGTTTGAGAGCGATGGACATAACCTTGCCTGAACTATTTGTCGCACTCCAAAACAACAATGAAAATACAGGAGGTGCCTATATCGAAAACAATTCCAATTCCTATTTCATTCGGGGTGTAGGAATGGTGAATTCGATAGAAGAAATCGGAAAGATTCCGGTCAAAAATAATCCCAACGGAATTCCAATTCTCGTGCGAGACGTTGCCAACGTAAAAATCGGAAATGCAGTGCGTTACGGAGCCCTTACCTATAATGGCGAAGGTGAAGTTGTGGGCGGAATCGTGATGATGCTCAAAGGAGAAAACAGCGCAGAAGTGGTGAAAAACATCAAAGAAAGGATGAAAATCATCCAAAAATCCTTACCGGAAGATATTACAATTGAAGCCTATGCTGATCGAACCGATTTAGTAGGAAGAGCGATTTCTACGGTAGAAAAAAACCTGGCAGAAGGTGCTTTAATTGTGGTTTTGGTATTGGTGTTGTTTTTGGGAAATTTCCGAGCGGGCTTAATTGTCGCCTCCGCCATTCCTTTGTCCTTGCTTTTTGCCCTTGGGATGATGGATTTATTTGGAGTAAGTGCCAATTTAATGAGTCTCGGAGCCATTGATTTTGGCTTAATTGTAGACGGTTCGGTTATCATAGTGGAAGCGACCCTTTTCCGACTGGCTATGGTCAACAAAGGCAAAACGCTCACTCAATCCCAAATGGACGAAGAGGTTTTCATTGCATCTTCCAAAATCCGAAACAGTGCCGCATTTGGAGAAATCATCATTCTCATCGTCTATCTTCCCATTTTAACCCTGACCGGAATAGAAGGAAAAATGTTTCGGCCGATGGCGCAAACGGTTTCTTTTGCGATTTTGGGCGCATTGATACTTTCCATGACCTATATTCCGATGATGAGTGCGTTATTTCTCTCGAAGAAATATTCCCACAAAAGGAATTTCTCCGAAAGAATGATCGAGAAACTTCATGCACTTTATGAGCCCGCATTAAAATTCGCATTAAAATTCAAAAAAGCCGTAATTGGGGCAACTGTAGCCATTTTTGCATTGTCCATTTTTATGTTCTCACGCATGGGTGGCGAATTCATCCCACAATTGAAAGAAGGCGATTTTGCTTTTCATTGTATTTTGCCACAAGGTTCGTCTTTGTCCCAAAGCATTGAAACTTCCATGTTGGCTTCGCGCATTATCAAATCTTTTCCTGAAGTAGAATCCGTCGTCGGAAAAACCGGTTCTGCCGAAATTCCAACCGACCCCATGCCGGTTGAAGTAACGGATTTGATTATAAAATTAAAACCAATTAAAGAATGGGAATCCGGTTTGTCCTATGATGAATTGGCCGATAAAATGATGGAAGAATTGGAAATAATTCCCGGCGTTTTCTTTGAAGCTTCCCAACCTATTCAGATGCGTTTTAACGAATTGATGACGGGAGTCAGGCAAGATGTAGCCGTAAAGATTTATGGTGAAAATTTGGATTCGCTTAGTTTAATCGCTCCGAAATTGGATGCGATTTTAAAAACGGTAGATGGAATTTCGGAACCGCAAGTGGAACGAACCACAGGACTTCCGCAAATCGTCATCGATTACGACCGTGACCGAATGGCAAATTATAATGTTTCTGCCGGTCAAATAAACGATGTAGTAAACACGGCATTTGCCGGAAAAGTGACCTCACAAGTTTACGAAGACGAACGGCGGTTTGACATGGTGGTGCGTTTGGATTCCGCTTACAGAACCTCTATCGATGACGTACGAAATCTATTTGTACCCACTCAATCCGGTATTCAAGTTCCTCTTTCGCAATTGGCCAATGTTCAATTCAAAGAGGGACCGGCTCAAATCAGTCGTGAGGATGGAAAGCGAAAAGTAGTCATCGGTTTCAACGTTACGGATCGCGATGTAAAATCGGTGGTGGAAGAAGTGCAACAAAAAATTGACGCATCTCCTAACTTGCTACCGACCGGTTATTATGTTACCTACGGCGGCCAATTTGAAAATTTAGAAAAAGCTACAAACCGTTTGATGATCGTAGTTCCTTTGTCGTTGGCTATCATTTTTGTGTTGTTATTTTTTACATTTCGTTCGGTAAAACAAGCACTTTTGATTTTTACCGCTATTCCGATGGCGGCGATCGGTGGGGTGTTTTCACTGTATCTGCGCGATATGCCTTTTAGTATTTCGGCCGGAGTGGGGTTCATCGCCTTGTTTGGTGTGGCAGTTTTAAATGGAATTGTGTTGATGGGAACATTCAACCAATTGGAAAAAGAAGGGATGAAAGATGTGCGCAAACGTGTGTTGGAAGCGACTTATGTGCGTTTACGTCCGGTTTTGATGACCGCTTCGGTAGCTTCACTTGGGTTTTTACCGATGGCGATCAGTACTGGAGCGGGAGCAGAAGTCCAAAAACCTTTGGCAACGGTAGTGATTGGGGGTTTGATTACGGCAACTTTTCTTACGCTGTTTGTCATTCCGTCTTTGTATGAGTGGATGTATTCTTCAAAAAATTCGACAAAAGATGAAAAAAATTAATTCGATACTAATTATACTAATTTTCGGTCTTACGCAAGCTCAGCAAAGGGTTTCCTTAGACGAAATCATTCAAATAGCGACTGAAAGTAATTTTCAGAATTCGTTGAACGATGTACAAATCAGAAAAGCAGAACTGGAACGTGATGGAGCGATGGAGATTCCGAAAACAGGCGTTTTTATAGAAAATGAAGATTTTCAACCGAGTAATCCGGAAGGAATTTGGAAAGTAGGTTTGTCGCAAGAAATTCCATGGCCGGGACTCAACAAAGCCCGAAAGAATTATATGGAACAATTGCTTGTAACGCATAAACTGAATCGTGAAGCCATCCAATTTTCCATAAAACGCGATGTGAAAAAAGCCTATTACGAACTTTGGTATTTACAGGACAAAAAAGAGTTGTACGAACAGTTGGATAGTATTTACAAAACGATGTTTGATGCGGCTACGATTCGGTATAATGTAGGTGATGTCGCCGGGTTGGATAAAATTTCGGCTGATGTAAAATACCGAGAAATTCAAGCTTTTCTGAAACAAACGGAAAAAGATATTCAAACTCAGCAACAACAATTGATGTTATTGACCAACTCTCAATTGTCTTATTTGCCGGAGGATATTCCGTTGTCAAAATTGGAAGAAACGGAAACTCTATCTGAAAATATCCATCCTTCTTTGTTGGTACAGCAACAAAATATAGAAGTTTCCCAATCGATGATTGATGTCCAAAAAAACACAAATCGACCTGATTTTTCTGCAAGAGTTTTTTCCCAAACTTATTTGGGGATGGAAGATCCGTTTACCGGTTTTTCGTTTACGGTTGCATTTCCTTTGTTTGGTTTGCGCTCGATGAAAACGAAAGTCAAAGCGTTGGAAGCCGATGTAGAACTGCAACAAACAGAACTCAAATGGCAAGAACTGAAGTTGGATAACCGCAAAGAACAAACTTTGACACAAGTTGAAAAAGAACAATTGATGTTGGACTTTTATGAAGAATCCGGTTTGAAACAAGCGGAATTCATCATTTCGGCTTCGACGTTGAGTTACCGAAGTGGAGAAATCAGTTTTGCAGAATTGAGTCAATTCATCGCGCAGGCCATTTCGATTAAAGAAAATTATTTAGATGCTTTGAATTTATACAATCAGTCGATGATCGACTATCAATATTTAGCCAATCAAAATTAAAATACATGAAAAAATTAGTTTATATACTACTGCCCATCCTTTTTGTCTCAACGTCCATTTCATGCAAGGATGATAAAAAGGTTTCAGAAACTGAAGAACACGCCGAAGGTGATGGCCACGATCATGGATCGGAAGAAGGTCACGAGCATGGAGAGGAGGAAAGCGAGACGGAAGTTACATTGACCGAAGCTCAAGTAAAAGCCATAAAAATCGAATTTGGGAATATCGAAATGAAAGAATTAAATGATGCCATAAAAGCCAATGGTTTTCTAAAGGTTCCCAATCAAAACAAAGCCCAAGTGACATCTTTGTATTCGGGGCAAATCAAATCAATTCGCGTCCAACCGGGCGACTATATCGGAAAAGGACAAACGATTGCCGTTATCGAAAATCCGGGTCAAGTTTTGGTTCAGGAAAACTATTTAACGGTAGTCGGACAAATCCAAATGACCCAAACGGAGGTTAAACGCCAAAAAGAATTGTACGAAGGAAATGCCGGTGCTTTGAAGAATTTGCAATATGCGGAAAGCCAATTGAAAACATTGCAAACCCAACGGGCATCGCTGGCCAAACAATTGCAGATGATGGGTATAAAACCGGGTTCGGTTTCCGCCAAAAATCTAAATTCGTCCATGGCGGTAAAAGCGCCCATTTCAGGCGTAATTGGAGCGGTTTTGGTGGACATAGGAGCTTATGTAGATGTTTCGTTTCCGATTGCGGAAATCGTGGACAATTCCAATCTTCATTTGGATTTGGGTGTTTTTGAGAAAGATTTGCCAAAAATCAAAAAAAGACAATTGATTCATTTTACCATGACCAATAATCCTGAAAAGGAATACGATGCCGAAATTTTTTCCATCGGTTCCACTTTTGAAGACCAAAGCAAAGCCGTTCCGGTTCATGCACGAGTGAAAGGAGAAAAATCAGGATTGATAGACGGAATGAACGTGGTAGCGGTAATAAGTGTTGGGAAAAATTTGGTTCCGGCCGTTCCAACCGAAGCCATTGTAAATGTAGGGGCAGAGGATTTTATTTTTATCCAAAAACCAACTCCGCATGTGCATACAGAAGAGGAACACGAACACGAATTTACGTTTGAACGAATTCCGGTGGTAAAAGGAACTACTGATGTTGGCTTTACGCAGATCACACCCTTAGTGAAGATTGAGGATAATGCAAAAATTGTGAGCAAAGGCGCATTTTTCATTTTGGCAAAAATGAACAATTCGGGAGAACACAGTCATTCGCATTGATCTAAATCAATGGATTCAAACGAGATAATCTTTAAATTTGGTACGTCATGCAAGATTTAGAAAAAAAATTAAAAGCCAGAAAAATACATCCGACCGCCATGCGTCTTTTGGTTTTGAAAGAATTGCAAAATTCTGAACACGCCGTTAGTTTAAATGAGTTGGAAAATTTATTTGAACAAGCCGATAAAACGACTTTGTATCGAACCCTGAAAACATTTGAGAAAAATAAATTGGTGCACAGCATAGAAGACGGAACGGGTTCAGTGAAATACGCATTGTGTGATGAAACCTGTGAATGTTTGCCAGAGGAAACCCATATTCATTTTCATTGTACAAATTGCGGTCATACATTTTGCATGAAAGAAGTCAGTCTACCCAAAATTCAACTTCCTAAAAAATTCAAAGCCGAAGAAAGCAGTTTGGTTGTAAAAGGCTTATGTGATAAATGTAATGCATAAGAAGAAGATTTCTTTTTGAAAAAAGAAAGAAGATTTTATTTTGCAATCTGGTTGCAGCGAATGTATGGTAGATTTGTATCAAATCATTTAGACTATGTCACAAGTTTGTTGTTCAACAGAAGTGAATATACAACATAAACATTCTGATGGTCACGATCACGACCACGATCACGGAGATGCTTCGTCTTTTAAAACCTATGTTCCGGCGATTTTCAGTTTGGTGATGTTACTGGCGGGAATTGCGATGGATTATTTTGACCGTCCGGCTTTTTTCCAAAACGAAATCGTTCGGATCATTTGGTATTTAGTAGCCTATATTCCCGTAGGCTTTCCGGTTTTTAAAGAAGCATTTACTACAATTTTAAAGGGAGAATTCTTTACCGAATTTACGCTGATGACAGTTGCAACAATCGGTGCGTTCATTTTGGGAGAATATCCCGAAGGTGTTGCCGTAATGCTCTTTTATGCCGTTGGCGAATTGTTCCAAAACGCAGCCGTAAACCGCGCCAAAAATAATATCAAAGCCTTGCTGGACGTTCGACCTGAAGAAGCCAATGTTTTTCGGAACAACCAATTTCAAACTGTAAAACCTGAAACCGTTGAAATCGGCGAAACCATCCAAATCAAAGTCGGAGAAAAAGTACCGTTGGACGGAATCATGTTGTCCGAATCTTCTAGTTTCAACACCGCCGCACTGACCGGAGAAAGCAAACCAGATACGATCCGCAAAGGAGAAACCGTTTTGGCGGGAATGCTCAATTTGGAAAAAGTAATCGAACTTCAAACCACAAAAAAGTTTGAGGACAGTTCGTTGGCGAAAATTCTACAAATGGTGCAAGAAGCAAGTTCCCGAAAAGCCAAAACTGAGTTGTTTATCCGAAAATTTGCTAAAGTCTATACGCCGATTGTATTTTTTCTAGCTGTTGCTGTCGCCTTTCTTCCTTATTTCTTTGTAGAAAATTATGATTTAAAAGAATGGATTTATCGAGCCTTAATCTTTTTGGTGATTTCCTGCCCTTGTGCTTTGGTGATTTCGATTCCATTGGGCTATTTCGGTGGCATCGGAGCGGCTTCTCGAAACGGAATTTTGTTCAAAGGTTCCAATTTTCTCGATTTGATGGCAAAGGTCAATACGGTAGTGATGGACAAAACCGGAACGCTGACCGAAGGTGTGTTTAAAGTTCAAAAAATTGAAATCAATAATTTAGACAAATTAGAATTTCTCAATTATGTTTCGGCTCTGGAAGCCAATTCCACGCATCCCATAGCTCAAGCTATTGTTGCACATCATGCTTCGAATTTAAAAGCGGAAAATATAGAAGAAATTTCCGGTCATGGATTGAAAGGTGAAATCAACGGAAAAACGATTTGGGTTGGTAACGGTAAATTATTAAAGAAATTTGGGATTGAATATCCGCCTGAAATTGATTCAATCGTAGAGAGTATCGTCATCGTCGCCATCGAAAACAATTATGCCGGACACATCATCATAGCCGATGAAATCAAAGAAGATTCTCTGCGCGCTATTTCTGAAATGAAGAAACATGGCGTGACCAAAACCTTGATGTTGAGTGGAGACAAAGACAGCATCGTGCAAAAAGTGGCAAAAGAAATCGGGATTTCGACGGCATTTGGCGGATTGTTACCGGAAGGAAAATTGGATAAATTAAAAGAATTAAAAAATAATCCTGAAAATACCATCGCATTTGTAGGCGACGGAATCAATGATGCACCCGTATTGGCATTGGCAGATATCGGAATCGCGATGGGCGGAATGGGAAGCGACGTAGCCATCGAAACGGCCGATGTCGTTATCCAAACCGACCAACCCTCCAAAATTTCTACTGCCATCAAAATCGGACGAAAAACCAAACAGATTGTGATCCAGAACATTGCATTGGCTTTTGGTGTGAAGTTGATCGTTTTGATTTTAGGAGCCGGTGGATTGGCGACGATGTGGGAAGCGGTTTTTGCAGATGTAGGCGTTGCTTTTCTTGCGATATTAAACGCAATTCGCATTCAAAAAATGAAGTTTTAGCCGGAAGCAAAAATTTTCAAAGTTTTTTAGTTCAGAATTTCTATTTTTAGAAAAATTTTAAAATCATCAGATGAAAATTAAGGGTTTTATCTTTTGTGTGTTTTTATTCACCGGATTAGTCGGCGCACAGGATTTTATGGAAAAGGTGGCAAATTTCACTTGTGACTGTATGGGTAAAAAGAATACTGAAGGTCTTAGCCAACAAGAAATAGAAATGCAGATGGGACTTTGTATTCTTGAGGGAGTGGACAAAAACCGTGAAGATTTTGATGTTCATTTCAATGGGAAAAGCATTACGGAAATAGACCAGTTGAAATTTGGGGAAGACATAGGGATAAAGATGGCATCTTTATGCCCAATGGTTCTTTTGGGTGTTGCAGATTTGAGTGAGTATCAGACGGAAACACCTTCATTGGCTGTTGAATTAGGAAAAATCAAAACCATAGAGAAAAAACAATTCAACATAGTCAATCTCGAGATCGGTGATGGATCTATCTTAAAGTTTTTGTGGTTATGGGATTTTGAAGGCTCGGAGATTTTGATGAAAGAACAATTTAAAAACAAATGGATCAATATTTTTTATTCCAACTTATTGCTCTATGATCCTGAAAAGAAAACTTATATCAATTTTAAGGTAATTGAAGGAGTGGAATTGGGCGAATGATCTTTGATGAATTCATATTAATTCTTGTATTTTTGTCCAACTTTAAAAACGAAATTCAAGATGAAAATTTGGGACAAAGGATTCTCTGTCAACGACAAAATCGAAAAATTTACCGTAGGAAAAGACCGAATTCTCGATGGTTATTTGGCGAAATATGATGCAATTGCATCCAAAGCACAAGCCAATATGCTCTCCAAAGTCGGGATCATTTCTTCTGACGATAACCAGAAATTACAAACCGCACTAGATGAAATTTTGGTTCAAATCGAAGCAGGAGAATTTGAAATCGATGAGAATTATGAAGACATCCACTCAAAAATCGAAGCCGAACTCATCATCAAAACAGGCGATGCAGGAAAAATGATCCATACGGCACGTTCCAGAAACGATCAAGTTCTCGTCGCCATCCAATTGTTTTTAAAAGAATATTTGTCCGAAACGAAATCCAAAGTTTTGAGCTTAATTGACATTTTAGTTGAGAAAGCAGAAACACATCAAAACGATTTGTTGCCCGGTTATACGCATTTCCAAGCCGCGATGCCAAACAGTTTCGGGATGTGGTTTTCGGCTTATGCAGAAAATTTATTGTCCGATTTGTATTTCTTCGATGCTGCGTTTAAAGTTGCGGACCAAAATCCATTGGGTTCCGGCGCTGGATTTGGGACAAGTTTCGGAATTGACCGAAAAATGACGACTGAAGAATTAGGATTTTCAGAAATGGCGGTGAGTTCAGTTGGTGCGCAAATGTTGCGTGGGAAATCGGAAAAATCGACAGCCGTCGCGATTTCGATGGTGAGCGGAACTTTGTCCAAATTGTCTTATGATTTGGTGATGTACAACAGCCAGGATATGGGATTTGTAAAATTACCAAAGGAAATGACAACCGGTTCATCCATCATGCCGCATAAAAAGAATCCTGACGTTTTTGAATTGACAAGAGCGCACTGCAACCGATTGCAAGGTTTACCAAATGATATTATTTTGACGATCAATAATTTACCGAGTGGTTACCATCGTGATTTTCAGATTTTAAAAGAAATATTATTTGAGCCGATGGTTCAATTCAACGATATTTTGGACATCCTGATTTTTGCTTTGCCGCAATTGGAAATCAAATCCGGATTTATGGATCAGGAAAAATACGATTCGATTTATACGGTGGAAAACATCAACCATTTGTTGCAAACCGGAACTTCTTTTCGTGATGCATACAAGATTGTTGGGATTTCAGTGGATGATGGAACTTACGTACCGCACAAAGAATTCAAAACTTCGCATTTGGGAAGTATTCATAATCTGGGATTGGAAGAAATTCGGGAGAAGATTAAACGATACAAAGCCTAATTATATTAAAATTATAAATTTAACAACCTCCAAAATAGTTTTCATAAGTTGATAATTTTGGAGGTTTTTTCTTATTCTATAATCTGGCTTCTCAAATTCAGTTTATTTTGGTTGACAAATTTTTGAATGATTTTACTTTCAGTTGAATTCTTTTTTGAATTCTTTCCCGAATAAATCACTTGAACCGAATCTTTTTTGGATTGAAACTTAATTTGCGTTGGGTACGCAACATTTTGATTTTCAAATACAATCAGGCTGTCGTTTAGGGAAATTACATCATACTTAATCCAAACATTTTTAACCGGAATAGAAATTTGATGTGTGAGCATTTGATGAGGTGAGTCTGTAGTACCAAAAGCGGAATTCCCCAGCCTTCTACTTTCATCTAACTCATAATCAGAGATTTCTGATTTATTCCGCAACACATAATTTCCTTCTTTTTGTTCAGGCGTTTCTCCACGAAAAACAATCGCTTCGCTTTCTTTGGCTTTTTTTGGACTTTCCATCGCAGGAGCAGCGGAAACAATTGCCGGCGCAGTTTTTTCTGCATACGTTTCCAATCGATCTTCCAAATTTGATTCCTTCTCGACTGTAGGTTCTGGCTTGGTTTGTCGAATTTTTGGCGCTTCCATTTCAGCTTCAGGTAAAGCCTCTTTTGTCTCGTGCAAAACGATTGCATCTTGGTTTTCTTCTAATCTATCGAGGATTTCCGAAGCATTTTCTTCATTGATTTCTACCGATTCTTCCAAAACCATTTGGGGAACAGCCATTTCCGATTTTACTTGGTTTTGATTATTTAAAATCGCCCAAATACCGATGGTCAATCCAACTACAACCGAAGCCGCAGCACCGTATTTCCAAAAATTAGGTTTCTTTTTGACCACGGATTTTTCATCCAGTCGCTCTTCGATTCTATCCCAAATCAAATCGCGTGGTTTTTCGTCCAGCCCATGTTGGTTTTCCCGAAACAATTCTTCTATGGGATCTTTCTCACTCATGATGATTTGTATTTTTCGATTCCATATTCGTTTAACAATACTTTCAATTTTTCCTTTGCCAAATTCAACTGCGATTTCGAAGTTCCTTCCGAAATATTCAATTGTTCGGCAATTTCACTGTGTTTAAAGCCTTCGATAACATAAAGGTTAAACACCGTCCGACAACCGGTGGGTAAAAATTCCAATAATTTCAACACATCCTGTTCGTATAAATTTTCGAGCGCCGAAGCTTCTCTACTGGGTTGAATGTTACTCGATTCCAAATAAATCGTGAAATCCTGTTTTTTACGGAGCTCCATCAAACATTCGTTGATAAAAATCCGCCGCATCCAACCTTCAAAATTTCCTTTTCCTTCAAAGGAATCGATATGCTCAAATACTTTCAAGAACCCTTTCACCAACACATCTTCCGCCAATTCTACATTTTTCAAATACCGTTTACAAACACCAAAGAAATCTGCGCTATACTTTTCGTACAGCAGTTTCTGAACCTTTCGGTCACGGCGTTTACAGCCTTCTATGAATTCCACTTCTTTCACGGCTTTTTTCTTCTGTTTATAAAGATGCAAATAATTTTAAAAAGGTTGTGTGAAGTGCGAAAATAAAAATGGAATCGCATTTTTATTAGGGAATTCTAAATATTTGAATTAAAATTTTATAATCATTCTAAATTATTAAACAATAATTAAATTGAATCGCTAATAAACTGAGAAATTTCCATATAAAAATTAAATTTGTGCACCTTAAAAAAAGCGTCATACTTCTGTAATTTTGCTGTTTACGGCTTAGCTTTTTTTAGAATTTAAAAAGAAAATAATATGAATCTTTATACGGATTATCTAAACGAAATTGAAGAAAGAAAAGAACAAGGTCTTCATCCTAAACCCATCGATGGAGCAGAATTGCTTACAGAAATCATAGCACAAATAAAAGATGTAGATCATAAACATAGAGAAGATTCGCTTAAATTATTTATTTACAACACATTACCCGGGACAACGTCTGCGGCTGGTGTGAAAGCAGAATTCTTAAAAGAAATCATTTCAGGAGAATCAGAAGTAGCAGAAATCTCAGTAGATTTTGCATTTGAATTGTTGTCGCACATGAAGGGAGGTCCTTCCATGAAAGTCTTATTGGACTTGGCTTTGGGAGATGATGAAGAAAATGCAAAAAAAGCTGCCGAAGTATTGAAAACCCAAGTTTTTCTTTATGAAGCCGATACAGAGCGATTGAAAGATGCTTTTGAAAATGGAAACCCAATTGCCAAAGATATTTTGGAAAGTTATGCAAAAGCAGAATTTTTCACTGAATTACCGGAAGTTCCGGAAGAAATCAAAATCGTCACTTATATCGCTGGAGAAGGAGATATTTCCACGGATTTATTGTCCCCGGGAAATCAAGCGCATTCTCGTTCAGACCGCGAATTGCATGGTAAATGTATGATCACTCCTGAGGCACAAGAAGAAATCAGAGCGCTTCAAGCGCAGCATCCCGATAAAAGTGTGATGCTAATCGCAGAAAAGGGAACGATGGGAGTAGGTTCTTCTCGTATGTCAGGTGTAAATAACGTCGCGCTTTGGACCGGTAAACAAGCTAGTCCTTACGTGCCTTTTGTGAACATTGCACCGATTGTAGGTGGAACCAATGGGATTTCTCCGATTTTCTTAACGACAGTTGACGTGACCGGAGGAATCGGGATTGACCTGAAAAACTGGACAAAAAAATTAGATGAAAACGGAAATGTAGTCCGAAATGAAAAAGATGAACCGGTTCTAGAAGAGGTTTATTCTGTAGCTACCGGGACCGTTTTGACGATCAATACAAAAGAAAAGAAATTATACAAAGGCGATCAAGAATTGATCGATATTTCCAAAGCTTTGACACCACAGAAAATGGAATTCATCAGAGCTGGAGGTTCTTATGCCATCGTTTTTGGAAAAAAAATCCAAACTTTTGCCGCCAAAACTTTAGGAATTGAAGCACCGGTAGTTTTTGCACCTGCAAAAGAAGTTTCAGTCGAAGGTCAAGGATTAACCGCAGTTGAAAAGATTTTCAATAAAAATGCAGTTGGTGTAACACCAGGGAAAGTTTTACATGCTGGTTCAGATGTTCGCGTTGAAGTAAATATCGTAGGTTCTCAAGATACAACTGGTTTGATGACTGCACAGGAATTGGAAGCGATGGCAGCGACTGTTATCTCACCAATCGTAGATGGAGCTTATCAATCGGGTTGTCACACCGCCTCAGTTTGGGATAAAAAAGCACAAGCCAATATCCCGAAATTGATGAAATTCATGAATGATTTCGGGCTGATTACAGCACGTGATCCGAAAGGCGAATACCATTCCATGACCGACGTGATCCATAAAGTTCTAAATGACATTACCATTGACGAATGGGCAATCATCATTGGTGGTGATTCCCATACACGTATGTCAAAAGGAGTTGCATTTGGTGCGGATTCGGGAACAGTTGCATTGGCTTTGGCTACAGGAGAGGCTTCCATGCCGATTCCGGAATCTGTAAAAGTGACATTTAAAGGCGAAATGAAAGAACACATGGATTTCCGTGATGTCGTTCATGCTACGCAAGCCCAAATGTTGAAACAATTTGGTGGAGAAAATGTGTTCCAAGGAAGAATCATCGAAGTGCACATCGGAACTTTATTGGCTGACCAAGCCTTTACTTTTACCGACTGGACCGCTGAAATGAAAGCAAAAGCATCGATTTGTATTTCACAAGAAGATACTTTAATTCAATCCCTTGAAATTGCCAAAAGCCGAATTCAAATCATGATTGAAAAAGGCATGGACAACCACAACCAAGTGCTTCAAGGATTGATCGATAAGGCCAATAAAAGAATTGAAGAAATCAAATCAGGAGAGAAACCAATTCTGATGCCGGATGCCAATGCAAATTATTATGCAGAAGTAGTCATCGATTTGGACATCATCGATGAACCGATGATCGCCGATCCAGATGTGAACAATGAAGATGTTTCGAAAAGATATACCCATGATACGATCCGAGATTTGACTTATTATGGAGGTGAGAAAAAAGTAGATTTGGGATTTGTTGGATCTTGTATGGTGCACAAAGACGATTTGAAAATCGTTTCACAAATGCTTAAAAATCTAGAGAAACAACAAGGAGAAGTGAAATTCAAAGCGCCACTTGTTGTTGCTGCTCCTACTTATAACATCATTGAAGAATTGAAAGCAGAAGGCGATTGGGAATTGTTACAAAAGTATTCCGGATTTGAATTCAGCGATTTATTGCCAAAAAGCAATGCCCGAACAGAGTATGAAAACATCATGTATTTGGAACGCCCAGGCTGTAACCTTTGTATGGGGAATCAAGAAAAAGCTGAAAAAGGAGATACGGTGATGGCGACTTCTACCCGACTTTTCCAAGGACGAGTAGTGGAAGACCGTGATGGTAAAAAAGGAGAATCTTTATTGGCATCAACACCGGTGGTAGTACTTTCCTCCATTTTAGGTAGAATTCCAAACATTGAAGAATACAAAACAGCAGTTGAAGGAATTAAATTAACGAAATTCAAACCGATTTCTTTGAATTAAAATTGAAATAATTTATTCAAATTATAAATCATAAAAAGGCTTTCCCAAAAGGAAGGTCTTTTTTTATTTTCCTAAATGAATAGGTTTTATTTCGAATTAAATAGAACAGTTTTAAATAAGAATCCTTAACAATTCTTAAGCATTTTTTTCCATGAAAAATGGCTAAATTGTAGATCGCAAATTTTTAAACACAAATTTTAATAAATTAATTTATGGCTTTTGATATAGAAATGATAAAAGGCGTTTACGCCCAAATGAAAGAAAGAGTAGATGCAGCAAAATCTGTTGTAGGTCGTCCGCTGACTTATTCGGAAAAGATTTTATATGCTCACCTTTTTGATGGAACAGCATCTGAAGCTTACAAACGAGGAGAATCTTATGTGGATTTTGCACCGGATCGCGTTGCGATGCAAGATGCAACGGCTCAGATGGCTTTGTTACAATTCATGCAAGCCGGAAAACCCAAAACGGCCGTTCCTTCAACCGTCCATTGTGATCATTTGATTCAAGCCAAAGTCGGTGCAAAAATCGATTTACAAGACGCGATCAATAAATCTTCTGAAGTCTTTAATTTTCTCGAATCTGTTTCCAACAAATATGGAATCGGTTTCTGGAAACCGGGAGCCGGAATCATTCACCAAGTGGTTTTGGAAAATTATGCATTTCCAGGTGGAATGATGATCGGAACCGACTCTCATACACCAAATGCAGGAGGACTCGGAATGGTCGCTATCGGAGTAGGTGGTGCTGATGCGGTAGATGTGATGGCGGGAATGCCTTGGGAATTGAAAATGCCAAAATTGATCGGAGTCAAATTGACTGGAAAATTAAGCGGTTGGGCTTCTCCAAAAGATGTGATTCTTGAAGTCGCCGGAATTCTGACCGTGAAAGGTGGAACCGGAGCGATTGTCGAATATTTCGGTGAAGGAGCGGAAAACCTTTCTGCAACCGGAAAAGGAACGATTTGTAATATGGGAGCAGAAATCGGTGCCACAACTTCCATTTTTGCTTATGACGATGCTTCGGAGCGTTATTTGAGAGCAACCGATCGTAGTGAAATTGCAGATATGGCAAATGAGTTGCGTGATTATTTGCGTTCTGATAACGAAGTTTATGAAAATCCGGAAAAATATTATGACGAATTGATCACCATCGATTTGGATCAATTAGAACCGAGATTAAACGGACCTTTTACGCCCGATTTGATGACGCCGGTTTCCAAAATGAAAGAAATCGCAACGAAAAACGAATGGCCAACCACGGTCGAATGGGGCTTAATCGGTTCTTGTACCAATTCTTCCTATGAAGATTTGTCACGAGCTGCTTCTATTGCCCAACAAGCAGTAGACAAAGGATTGACAACCAAAGCGAGTTTTGGGATCAATCCGGGTTCAGAACAAGTTCGGTTTACAGCCGATCGCGATGGAATTTTAAAACCTTTCCAGGATTTGGATGCCGTGATTTTTACCAATGCTTGCGGTCCATGCATCGGTCAATGGGACAGAGAAGGAGCCGACAAAGAAGAAAAAAATACAATCGTTCATTCGTTTAACCGAAACTTTAAAAAACGGGCAGATGGAAATCCAAATACATATGCATTTGTAACTTCACCAGAAATGGTGGCAGCGATTGCAATTGCAGGTCGTTTGGACTTTAATCCGATGACCGATTATCTCACAAATGACAAAGGTGAAACCTTTAAATTGGAACCGCCGGTGGGTGAGGAATTGCCTGATTTAGGTTTTGACGTGGAAGACCGAGGTTATGAAAAACCGGTTGAAGATGGATCAAAAGTAGAAGTCATCATAAAACCCGATTCTGAACGATTGCAATTGTTAGAAGGTTTCCAACCATGGAGCGGAGAAAACATAGCCGGAGCGAAATTGCTCATCAAAGCTTATGGAAAATGTACGACCGATCATATTTCGATGGCAGGTCCTTGGTTGCGTTTCCGTGGGCATTTGGATAATATTTCTAATAATACTCTGACCGGAGCCGTAAATGCATTTAACCAAGAAACCAATAAAGTTAAAAATCAATTGACCGGCGAATACGGTGCTGTGCCGGACGTAGCACGTGCTTACAAAGCGGCCGGAGTTCCTTCAGTTGTCGTGGGTGATGAGAATTATGGCGAAGGTTCCTCTCGTGAACATGCAGCAATGCAACCCAGACATTTGGGTGCGGTAGCGGTTTTGGTGCGTTCATTTGCACGAATTCACGAAACCAATTTGAAAAAACAAGGTATGCTCGCCTTGACTTTTACCAATAAAGCGGATTATGATAAAATCCAGGAAGACGATACGTTTAACTTTATCGATTTGGTGGATTTTGCTCCAAACAAACCTTTGACTATCGAATTGGTGCACAAAGATGGATCAGCCGAGCAAATTACAGTCAATCATACCTACAACGAAGCTCAGATCGAATGGTTCAAAGCGGGTTCTGCATTGAATTTGATTAAAAAACAACAAGCTTAAAAATCTGATTCTATAGAATTTAAAATCCCATCGAGCTATTGATGGGATTTTTTTGCGAAAAGCTTTTGAATGTTGGGTTGTAGCAAAAAAATATTGATTTGGCTTTGTTAATGATTTGTAAACGGGAGAATTTGGCACGGATTTGTACTATATGTAATCAAATCTTTAAATTATGAACACAGTTAAATTCTTTTTAGGCGCAATAATGATCATGGCAAGTTCCGTGATCCTAGATGCACAAGTTCGATCAACCTCCGGTAATTCCGTGAGAAGTGGGTCTGAAAATGGAACCAGAACCACAACTTCTGCTCGTTCAAACGAAGACGCAACAGTCCGTCAAAATACTGGAGTTCGTCAAAATAGCAGTTCGAATTCATCTATACGTTCCAATTCAGATCAAAATCAAAATGTAAGATCCAATTCTTCCATATCTACCCGAAATGAAAAAGTCCGTACTTCGAATTCAACTTCAGTTCGAAACAATTCTTCCTCTGAATCAGTAAGAAACACAAGAAACAACGGAAGTCAATCCGTACGCAATACGACCAACACTATTAAAGTTGAAAATACACCGCGTACTCAGCGTTTCGACAGAGGAAATGTTCGATATGAAAATGGATCTACGCGTCGCGTGATTTACCACAATAACAACCATTCGAATTTTAACCACGTGACCTATAACCACTCTAATTATTATATCGATAACGGTTATTTCTACCAATACGACAACAACCGTTATTTCAGAGTGATGGCGCCGATTGGCTACTATATGAACACTTTGCCGATGGGTTATACCACCATTTATTTGAGCGGAAATCCATATTATTATTACAACGGTACCTATTACAATTATTACAACAACAACTATTATGTGGTAGAACCTCCGGTTGGGGCGATTGTTTACGCTTTACCGGCTGATTATGAGAAAGTTTACATCAACGGAAATCGTTACTACGAATATTTCGGAGTACTTTATCAAAAGATCAATTATTATGGACAACGTGCTTATCAAGTCGTAGGTTACATCAATTAGACCATAATTTTCATTCATAAATTGAGCCCGGCCAAATGGTCGGGTTTTTTATGATTGCGAATTCATCTTCATTGATTTTCTCGTTCTGATGCCCAAAAGCAAATAACTCATTAGCCCAAAAAGAACAGCAGAAATGATGGCCAAAGAGAAACTGCCAACGACATATTCACTCAAATGTTGGCTGACGAATTCTTTATAAGAATCAAACGCATCCCACTGAAATGGTGGAAGTGCAGGTTTTCCCAATAAAAAACTCCCGATTTTAAGCGAAGCATAAATGATAAATGGAATCAATGGCGGAATGCTCACATTTGAAAATGCAAAAGCAATCAACTTATTGAGTCGTAATGCAAAAGCTAAAAATAGAACAATCAAAGTTTGAAATCCCCAAAATGGCGACAATCCGATGAAAACGCCCAAAGCCACAGAAAGTGCTTTTTTTTCCTTTGAATCTTCACTATGCAAAAGATCTTCCAGGAAAAATCGTTTAAATCCTTTTTCTTTAAAGGTTCGGAAATAATCGCGGGGTTTGATATAAAGAAGCGCAATAAAAACCAACCAGGTATTCAACAAACTAATTCTCGTAAAATCCTTAAATGGACGGAAATGCGAAACCCTTTCCGATTCGTCGTACAAAACCTGAATGGGTACATTTTTTACCGGAATCCCGGCCCAAGCCGCTTTGACGATGACTTCGATTTCAAATTCAAATTTTCGGGTGAAATATTTGAAGTTTTGCATCCGTTTGATTGGATACAATCGAAATCCCGATTGCGTATCTTTTAGGCGAATTCCTGTTTCAAACCAATACCAAAAAGTCGAAATACGATTCCCAAAACTGCTTTTTTCCGGAATTCCTTCCTGACTCATATTTCGATCACCGATTAACAGTGCTTCCCCATTTTTTTCAATTTCGTCTAAAAAAAGCGGAATATCTTCCGGAAAATGTTGTCCGTCCGAGTCGATGGTAATGGCATAATCAAAACCCTGTTTCAGCGCTTCTTTAAATCCGATACGCAAAGCCATTCCTTTTCCACGATTTTGGGGTTGATGAATTACCGAAATATTTGGATAATTCCTTAAAATTTCTGTTGTAGAATCCGTTGAACCATCGTTTACTACGATAATTTTTGAAGTGAATTCAAGGGTTTTATCCAACACTCTTTTGAGCGTTTTTTCATTGTTGTAAGTGGGAATGATGACACAATAATGGATAGTTGAGAGGGTATTTGGTTGCATTGGTCATGGACTTATTTCGAGAATTCGGCAAAATAACCATTGATCATTTTTACCAAATCTTCATCTTTAATCGAATTTAATTTGGATTGAATAAATTTTTTGTCCGACTCAATTTCTCCGTTGTATTTGAACATTTTGGGTAAGTTTTCCTGAATGGACAATCGCACCAATCTGGCTTCCACGTTATCCGGTTCATTTTGAATTGCTTTTTCCACCAAATTGATTCCGGCTTTCACTTTGTCTTTTCTGTCCAGCAAAGGCTCATAGCGCGCCAAAAGCGTTTTTCCTGCACCTTTATAGGCGAGCAAAGCTGCGTTTGAATCTGAGTCAGAAACATTTTTTACCTTTTCATAAAAAGCCTTGGCAGAGGCTTCTGACTTGGTGGCTTCTTTGTAAGATTTGCGTAATTCGGCAGTTTGACCAAAGATTTGGAATGAAAAAAATAAAGTTGTGAAAATAAATAGAATGGCTTTCATGTTAAATTTTTTTAAAATTCCCTCCAAATTTCAGTGCCGAATTTCCTTCAATTGAAACCGTCGCTTTTATGGAAATTTCATCCGATTCATTGGTTTCAAAAGACAAATCAAACCGAACATCTTCGTTTTCTTCGGGATTGATGATGGCCATAAACTTCACATTTCGTGCCGTTTTCAGCATCAAATTTTTACCCAAATGTTTTTCACTCAGTTCTTTGATGATTTGCATAGTGCAAACACCAGGTGTAACCGGATGATTGGGAAAATGCCCTTTGAATATTTCATGCGCTTTGTTGATTTTTACCATGACTGAAATACCATTTTCTAGGGTTTCTGAATGCTGAATTGTATAAAAATCGTTTAAAAGCATCATGTTTTTATTTTTTGTTCATATGAAATTTATAAGCAATCCCAAATTGGAATACTTGATTCAATCTTGAGTCTTGATCAGAATCCCAATTGATGAAATTCATCACATCTTGAATTCCTTGTTTGTATCGGGCTTCCAATGTCAACCCAAAAGGTAAATCATACCCCAAACCGCCGACTATTGCCATGTCAAATGGTTGCGCATCTGTATCACCGATGTAATTTCCATCTTCATCATAAATTTCGCTGTCTGCCCAATCTGAAAAAGTATCGTTCACTTTAAAATTAAATTCCGGACCGGCCAGAAGATGTAATCCATCAACCAAATACAATTTATTGATGACGCCCAACGTAAAATACGTCAATTGCAAATCCTCGTTTGAATTATAAATTTCTGTGGAACCTTGCATGGAAAATCCCATTTCTGGTTGCAAAGCATACCGCTCCGAAAAATGAATCCCAAACGCAACGCCACCATAAGCACCCATATAGGAATTACCATCGAGATTGCTCACATTGGCCATGTTAATTCCTGCTTTTGGTCCCAACCAAAGTTCAGTTTGTGCATGAGAAAAAGTAAAGACCGATAAAAAAAGGCCGAGAAAAAATAGGTTTTTCATGAATTGGATTCAATTATTTGAAAGCAAATGTAAGTAAATTTTTATTGGGAGTTTCCCGTGAGAAATTTCAATTTCAGGAATTAAATTCTCCGTTTCTTTCAAATTGATTTGGGCTTTTTCTTTCGAATAAGCCAGTATTATTTTTTCCAAATTCTCATCAGCATTCAAATGAAAATAAACCGATTTGTTCTGGATTTCTTGTTTTGCTTTTAGAATCGTCCAATCAGAATATGAAAAACTTTTTTCAATTTCATTTTCTTCTGAAAACAACAAAGAAAAATCAGTTTCCAGCATCTTCAAAATGATTTTTCGTTTCAATTCATCGATCGCATCATTCAATTTCATTTTCCGATTGATCAATTCAAAATCCATCATTTTTCCCCCAAATTCATTCAGAAATGCAAAACGGAAATGATTCACATCCAACTTCTTCGCTACCAAAATTCCTCCAAAATGCTTTCCATAAGCTTCAATTGAAATTTTAAAGGAATGCTCTTGAAAATCAGTTAAATAACCAGGTGTGAAACTTTGAATCGCATTTTCTTTTTCTACAAATCCATCCGAATAGGAAGCACAAGAAAAAAACAAAAGAATACTACTTAAAAGCAAATTTATCCTCAGGAACTGTCGCATTTTTCTTTTGATTGGAGAATTCGATTAAAGTATAATCCAAACTCGGTTCGATCGTTTTGATCTTTTTCAACAAATAGGTTTTTCCGTCAAATGTCAAATCGATTTGTTGGATGTATTTTTTGATGGTTTTGTCGATCGGAAGCATTTTCGCTAAGAAGTTGGAGCCTGACTTTGCGTATGAAATTTTAAATTTCGTTTCATCTAGAACATTTGCGCCTTGAACTGTTCCGAGCATGATTTTATTTAAATCTTTGAGCAATTTGCTTTTGGACAATTCGGTTTCTTTTTTCTTGCCGTTGTCATTGACAAACATTTTTTCGTTGTTGAAAATCACATAATAATGAAATGGAGTGGTGTATTCCCAGCGGATTTTAGAATTGGCTTTGTAAAACAATTTTCCGTTGGACTTCACGTCGTTTTCCATAAAATCCAAATGTTTGGTTTGGACGAAATCGCTCTGCAAAGATTTCAAATCAGCAGTTGCCGCATTGATATTGGATTTAAGCGTTTTGATTTCAGACGAACTCAATTGCGCTTGGGCGAAAACACCAATTAGCATGAAAAAGAAAAATAGTTTATTCATCGTTTCTTTCATTTACCGTTACAAAAGTATAGTTTTTACGCTCTAACTCAGGCAATAATTGCTCCAAAATCGGAAGGATGTTTTCATGTCGGTCATGCAATAATAGGATCGATCCTGCTTTGGTTTCTCGTAAAATTTTCTGCACAACTTTTTGCGGATTTTTTGTGGATGTGTCAAATGAACGGACATTCCAGCCGATGACCAAATGCCCAGTTTCTCTAATTGCTGCTGCCAAATGTGGCGTGGTTACCCCATAAGGCGGACGGAAAAATTTTGGTTTTTCTCCAGTAATTTTCTGAATTTCAAAATCTGTTGCTTCAATTTCTTTGATCCATCCTTTTTTGGATTTGAAATCGATGGTTTTGGAATGGGAAAAACTATGATTTCCTATTGTATGTCCTTCATCCTTAATTCTTTCGACTATAAAAGGATTGTCTTTTACGTTTATGCCAATGAGAAAAAAACTGGCTTTTGCTTTATGATTTTTCAATAAGTCTAAAACTTGTGGTGTATAAATCGGATGAGGCCCATCATCAAAAGTCAAGGCTATTTTCAGTTCATTTGTGTTGATTGAGTGAACAGCTTGAATGAAAAAATTCCATTGGATTTTGGAACAAGCAATGGCTAAAAAAACCAAGGGCGGTAAAATTCCAATCAAAATAAAATACCATGGAAAATCAAGAAATAGAAAGATCCCGGCGATGAAAAACGCATCAAAAATCAGCATATAAAAAATCAATTTTTTCTGCATTTCCTTTTGAATTTTCATGCGAAATTAGTTTTATTCAAATTAAGTTGAATTCTTCAATTAAGCTTCAACCAAAATCAAACCATGGTTTTTCCCTTTTCGCTGGTTGTAGATTAAAATTCTTTTGTAAGCATCTTTTTTTAATTCATTCTGATGAAGAATTTCTGGAACTTCTTGTTGCTCCATTAGCTTAAAAGCCGTTTCAACAGCCAAAGAACTGACTGTGTCAAATTCGCCATAAATATTCTTATAAACCAATTCCGGCGTGTGTTTGAAGATAGAATCGGACAATTCTTCATAGATTCCATCATATTGATCATCTCCATTTCTTCCCAAAATCACCGCATCCAAATCTGAAACTTCCAGATCATTTTCTTTCAAAAAATTGAGAATGAAATCACTTGGATTTTCAACTTCAAAAACAGTTTTCAGACCGAGGATTTTCCCCAAAGCATTTTCATTTTTCACTCCGGAAGCCACAAAAAAAGCAGCTCCTTCGCTGACGATTTCACCATCTGATTTTTGATTTAAATCGATCGGAATTTGAGGACTTTTACTATTTAACCAACCTAAACTTGCCCAGAATTCAGTTGTTTGTTCGCTGATTTCGTCCAGTCCACCGATTAAAATTATTTCGTCCGGATGTTCATTTACATACAATTGCGCATCCAATAAGGCTGACTCAAAGGAATTGGAATTGTTGGTGTAGGTCATATTATAGCCTTTACAACCTAAAGCCAGCGCAACAGTTGCTGCAGCCATATTATGCGTAGATTGAATAAAAGGAGTCGGATTCAGCATTCCACCCTCATTTTCCCAAAGCGCTTCCACAAACTTTTCTGAATCTTTCAAACAACCTTCTCCGGTTCCGGTTATGACGGCTTCTATTTTCGGATTTCCGGCATTTTGAATCGCTTTTTGAGCAGAATAAACCGCCATGCGCATGCTTTTTCCCATTCGCCGCAATTGCAAAGCCGGAACGAATTCTTTGTAATCAGGGTCAATGGCTTTGATTCCATTTTCGGAATAGTTGGAAATTTCTTCAAAGAAATAATCGTCCTGAAATGTCGGTTGAATGGAGATGGAACAAGAACTGTAAATATAAATGGGTTTCATTTTAATTCTTTTCAAAAATTAAACTGCTACAATTTCCGCCAAATCCCAAAGAATTCGATAAAACAGTTTTGATTTCTTTTTTCTTGATTTCGGTTTCTGGTTTTAAGCCAAATTCTTTCATCGGATTTTTCCAATTCAAATTTGCAAAAACACATTGGTTTTTTATAGCTAAAAGGGAAAAAACGGCTTCTACCGCTCCAGCTGCGGCTAAAGTATGTCCGGTAAAAGCTTTGGTCGAACTGAAATCAGGAACATTTTTAAAAATTCGTTCCAAGGATTTTCCTTCTGACAAATCATTGTTGGGCGTTGCGGTTCCGTGTGCATTTACATAATCGATTTCTTCCGCTTTCAAACCGGCGATTTCCAATGCGGTTTTCATGGCCAAAAACGCACCTTCACCATCATCGGACGAAGCAGTTTGGTGAAAAGCATCGTTGGCATTTCCATATCCTGAAAGAAATCCTAGAATTTCTTTCCCTTTGGCAGATTCCTCTGATTCCAACACGATATAAGCTGCTGCCTCACCGAGATTCAATCCTTTTCGATTGTCGTCAAAGGGTAGGCAATGTTCGTCCGAATAAATCATCAAAGATGAAAATCCATTGATGGTAAATGCTGATAATGAGTCTGTTCCTCCAACCACTGCGCGGTCAAGTATTCCGGCTTTGATCATTCGGGCGCCGAGCATAATTGCATTGGCAGCCGACGAACAAGCGGTGCTGATCGTTGTGATATAATCTTTGATTCCGAGGGTTTTAGCAATTTGTTCGGCGTGAATACCACAGTTTTGGGCCGGGATGAATTTTTTGTTTTCGTCCGATTTAAGAAAATCGAAATAGAATTTTTCCGTTGCGTCCATTCCGCCCACTGTTGTTGCAGAAATGAAACCGGTTTTTAATCCGTTATTCAAATTCAATTTGGCAGAAATGATGGCTTCTTTTGCAGCAGTTAACCCGAGTAAAGTGCTTCTGGTAAAGGCTTCATCAGAATTTAAATTCAATTCGGAATAGAATTCTTCATTGGATTTTAAGATTTCGCCAACCAATTTTTCTTGATGAATCAAAGGATCGGGAACCGAGTATTTCTTAATTCCGTGCTGATTTCGTAGCAGAGAATTTTCGTTCTCAGCCACATTGTTTCCGATGGCCGAAATTATACCCATTCCGGTAATGGCAATCGGTTTTTGTTTCATTATTTCGTTCGGTTTGCTTCGATGTAATCGGCCATGGTTTGAACGGTTTCAAACACTTTTCGGCCTTCTTTTGGGTCAGCGAGTTTGATGCCATAAGATTTGTCCAATAAAACGATCAATTCCAATGCATCGATGGAATCCAATCCCAATCCGTCACCGAAAAGTGGTGTATCGTCTTGTAAATCATCGATTGTGATGTCTTCAAGGTTCAACTGGGTTATGATTTTTTCTTTTAATTCTTGTTTTAAGTCACTCATTTTGTTTGGTATAAATTCGTAATATTTTCTATGGTGTGTTTAGTATCTCCTTCTTTTTCAATTAAATAGATAAGGATGTCCAAATTATTTTCATCGGCTTCTATCCAACCAGCCAATACTTTTTCGGCATGTTTTTCATCCAATGTTGAATCGGTATAACTGGCCAATTTTTCCGCTGAAAATTTGTCAAATATAAGGAAAAGATTCTCACTAAAAAGTTGATGGTGGATGCTGATTTCACCCAAAGCGATATTGGGCAAGGTATAGACGAAAACCGCCGGACTGGCCGTTGATTCTTTATCGTATATGGATTGGGCATGTTTTTCGTCAGAGGCCCAACTGGAAGTTTGATTGGAAAAAATCAAAGCGGTATCGGATTCGGATAATTTTTCTTTTTTCGAAATAAATTCGGTTGCCAGAAAAGCCGCTTTGCAAAGCAAATCCATTTTGAAAAATTTGGGATAATTGGCTTCCGATTCCCGATACATTCGTTTCAAAAAATCACCAACCGATTCGTCGGAATTTCGAAGAAGGATGGTCTGATCATCAGAAATCAGTTTTTCGTTAGTGATGCGGCACCAAGATTTGATATAATTCATCGGAAAATAATTCGTGGTCAAATATAATTGAATTCTAAATTTTGACGATTTTTCAATGGGTCAAAATTTGAATGAATTAAAAAATAGTCCTAAATTTCAATGAAAATTTTGTTTCATGATTCTGCTTTTCAAAAAGATTCGATTTCCTTTTTTTGCATTGGTTTTATTCAGTTTTTTTCAATGTACGACTTCATTTGCGCCTCGTTTTGATGAAATGATTTTTCAGGAACTCAGTACTTCTTCAGAAGAAGTTTTGTCGTTTTTTTCTATGATTGAAAATGGGACAAAAGTCAATTCTTTTGAAAATCGGGAAGCAAATTACAATCAATTGATCGGGAAATTTGAAGCTTTGGAATTGAAAACCCGAGCGAGACCCATTCCTGCCAAATCAGTGTTGGAAAAGGTAAACCATTCATTGGAATTAAGAAATGGAACCGAAATTACCGGCGATTATCCAAGCGCTTTTGCAATGGGTGAAATCGCCAAAACCCTAAAAATGATGAAAAAAACCGATGCGCAAGAAGGGTTGAAAATCAAAACCATTCAGGTGTTTAAAAACCAAGTTTTGATTTATTTGGACCAAGCGCTGACGTATGAAAACTTTTTGAACCGATAATTATGACCTTAGAATTAAGTAATCTTTTGGCGGAAATTAAAACCGCAACTTCCGACATTTTGGACAAAGATCTTTCAAAAGTTCGGGGATTCAGCAAGCGACAATTGAAAGCCATCGGCGTCCAAACTTTGTTGATCAAAGAAGGTGTGGATTCTGGTGAGATTTCCGGTGAATTACAAACATTTTTTGAGGAAAGTTTGAAAAATATGGTGACCAATTTTGTCAATACACTCAAAGGAATTACGGCTGTGATTCTCGAAAAAGTTTGGAATGCGGTTGTAGAAATTTTATGGAAAACGATTGGTTTTCTGATTTGATTAAACTTTTTTGAAAACCGTAGCAATATTACTTCCGCCAAAACCTGAAGCCGTTTTCAGAAAGGCTTTCAATTCTTTTTCTTCCGTTTTTTGAATGATGTTGACGGGATAGGTCGTTCCTTGATTTTCAAATCCATGGGATTTAATCAATCTGTTGTTTTTCAAGGATTGGATGCCAATAATCGTTTCGAGAAGTCCGCTTGCTCCCAATGTATGTCCGAAATAACCTTTTAAACTATTCGTTGGAATATTCAGTAAACCGGCTCTGTGAAAGGCGATGGATTCCATTTCGTCGTTGTAAGGTGTGGCGGTTCCATGCGCAGAAATATAGTTGATTTCGATGTTTGCATATTCCATTGCTTTTTGTATGCTTCGAAATAATCCTTCGCCCGTTCTTGACGGGCCCGAAATATGATTGGCATCGTTAAAAGTACCGCAACCCAAAATTTGAATCGAATTTTCGGTTGTTTTTTTTGTCAAATAAACCGCGGCGATGGCTTCTCCCAAATTGATGCCAACACGGTCGCGGTCAAATGGTCTGCAAATGGCGTTACTTACAGCTTGAAAAGACTCAAATCCTGACAAAATGAATTTCGAAACTTCATCGGCACCGATGACAACTGCGTTTTCAAATTGATCATTTTGTAAATTTCTTCTGGCGAATTCTATTGCCAATGAGCCTGAAATACAAGCATTGGAAACGATTTGAATCTTGTTTTTTAATCCGAAATAGGATTCAATTTTTTGGGTCAATGAAGTTAATAATGCGCGATCCTTTGAGAAATTGGAATTCGGATTTTCCAAAACCGAAATATTTCCTTTGGTCGAAGAAAGGACAAAAAGCGTTTTATCTGAAACCCGAACCGAATTCTGTTCCATCAGATTTTGCAGACAGAGAACAATCAGTTTTTCCAGTCGGGTATAGGATTCATCCAAATTTAGATTAGAAAACCATTCGTCTTGCTCCTCAATTAGCGAAGCAAAAAATTCGATGTCCGATAATTCCGAATTTTTATGGTTTTTGACGGCGGTTTCGCCTGATTTGATTTTTTCAAAGGCTAATTTGCTTCCGATCCCGAAAGGTGTAATCAATGAATTTGCTGAGATGAAAATGTCTTTCATATAGGATTACAAAACTAATTGTTTTACCACAAGGATCACGAAGTTTTTTCACGAAGTTTACAAAAACAATTGTAGAAAAAGCAGAATTAAATTAAATTATTTTTCCGTTTCCAGTCCTCAAAAAACGGAGGATTGGATAAAAACAATTCGCTTTTTTCTTGATCGGTAAACACCTGAATTGTTTCGCCGGTAGCGACCAATTCTTCTTTTTCATTGAAGATTTTGTAGGTGAAATGAAGTTTTGCAGCGAGTTGGTTGTGATGAGTGGTTTCAATGCTCGCCCAATCTCCATGCCGCAACGGCAATTTATAATCGACCGTGCATTTTACAATCGGCGCAAAAAGTCCGGCGTTTTGAATGTCTTTGTAAGAAATCCCAAATTCCTCCCCAAATGCTTCCCGACCATCTTCCAGATAGGTTACATAATGCCCGTGCCATACGATGCCAAGCGGGTCGGTTTCGTTAAATCGGACTCTGAATTTTGAAGTGTGTGTGAGCATTTTTTAATTGATTCGTAAAATTAGTATATCTTGATTGTTTCAATTTTGAGAATTTCGTAAATCATACTTCGAACGTCAAATCACATTGTTTCGTTTGTTGATCCAAACTGAAACTGCAAAAGTTCCTACAAAAAACAAAAACAATAAGCCCAATTCTTTTGCAATGTCAACCAAACTTCCATTCCGTAAAATGATGTCATAAAATGCTGTAATTCCCCAGTTCATAGGCGAATAAACCGCTACTTTTTGCATGATTTCGGGCATCAGGTAAACCGGCACCCAAATCCCGCCGATTGCCGATAAAATGATCGTGAAAATCGCACCAAACGGTGCACTTTGTTCTTGGGTTTTCATCACAGTACCGATTAAAATCCCCAATCCAATCGCTGCTAACGAGGAAAATATAACGATTGCAATCATCGGAAGCAATTGTGTTCCAGGTGAAAAGGCCAATAATCCGAGTTTTGGAAATAAAAATCTTGCGATCAACAACATTACGAAAAATTGGATCAAACAAATGATCAAATAAGTGATGATTTTGCCTGAAACGATGGTCGCATAGGAAACGGGACTGGTCCTGATGCGGATGATGGTGCCCAGGTTTTTTTCTTTGACGATGTTGATACCCAACGGAACGATGATAAAGAAAATCCCAAAGAGAATCCAAGCGGGAACGTTGTGCTGAACCGTGTTTGGGACGATACCGTCATTTCCTTTTTGGGCGATGATTTCGTCAAATTGAATGGCACTTTCGCTCATCATGCTTCCTTCGGTTTCGATGCCCATTTGGTCTTCAAAAACGGTATAGATTTTTTTGGATTCCAATTTTGAAATCATTTTTTCGATGTCATTTTTAACCGAATTCCGAAAGGTTTCACCTACCGCCGGATCAAAATAGAGTTTAATTTTGGCTAAATTTTCAGGCTCGATATTTTCAGTTGAATTCGAATTGGTAGAATCGGTTTCTTCCATGGAAAATTCCGCCAAAATCTTCTCCACATTTTCATTGATTTTTTCTTCTAAATTGGCAGAAAGTCGTTCCGGAATGACCAGTGCGATTTGGTACTTTCCGTCGCTGACCAATTGTCTTGCTGTTGGTTCATCGATTTTCTGGTTTTTCCAATTTTGAACGAGTTCTAGGGAAGCTTCGTTTTGGATGTTTTCTTCGATGGTTTTTCCCAATTCGCCTTCGTCTTGATTGACCAAAATGATCGGCATCACCAAATTTTCAGCTTCTTTGAAAGTGCTTTGTTGGATCAAAGTGATGGTAATCAATAAAATGGACGGCATGATGAATAAAATACCAAGTCCACCCCAATCTCTGATCAGCAGCAACATTTCTTTTTTTATGGAAGCCAGTAATTTATGCATCGTTACGGATTTGGTTACCGGTTAATTCTAAAAAGACTTCTTCCAGATTTGTAGCAGGCTGAACTGAGTTGATCAATTCTTCAGCAGTTCCTTGCGCTAAAATTCGTCCTTTGTCGATAATGGAAATTTGGGTACAGAAATTTTGGGCTTCGCTGAGATGATGGGAAGTGTAAATAATGGTTGTCCCTCCGGTGTTCAATTCTTCTAAAATCGATAGGATTACTTCTCTGGATTGGATATCCACACCTACAGTTGGTTCGTCGAGAAATAAAATTTCCGGGTTGTGGAGGATTCCGGTCAAAAGGTTAATCCTGCGCTTCATTCCGCCAGAAAAATCTTTGATCGGACGGTTTCGGTAGTCCATCAAATTGACTTTTTTCAATCCGGATTCGATTCTATTTTTTAAATCCTTTCCTTTCAAATTGTATAAACTTCCAAAAAATTCCAAGTTCTCAAAAGCCGTCAATGTCGGATACAGTGCATATTCCTGTGGAACCACACCCATTTTTTTTTGGATTTCAGTTGGATTGGATTGGAAGTTCAAATTGTTCAAGGATATTTTACCGGAAGTTGGTTTCATCAGTCCGCACATCATAGAAATTAAAGTAGTTTTTCCAGCGCCATTTGGGCCGAGAAGTCCAAATATTTCACCTTTTTCTATGGTCAAATTTAAATCTTTTATGACGTAGGTTTTCTTGCCGTCATAGGATTTGTTCAGGTTTTGACATTTTAATGCTTCCATCTGTTGCGAAAGTAAAAAAGTTTGGAGAAAGTACAATGAAATAGTAAGAGGTAAAAATTTGAATATTTTCAGAAAATAATTATTTAACACAATTTTTTATTATTTTGAACCAAATAATAATGTACAATTAGGATTATGAACTTAAAATCTTCTATTTCAGCTTTTTTATTTCTTGCAGCAAATCTTGTTTTTGCCCAACAAAACCATTACAAAGAAACCATTGATAGTGTCTTACATTATTTTCAGGAAAATCATGCATTTTCCGGAAGAGTGACCATAGAAAAGAATAACGAAGTGTTGTATGATGGCGATTATAATCTATTTGGGAAAGGAAAGGGAAACTATAAAGTTGGTTCAGTTACCAAAATGTTTACGGCAGTTTTAGTCTTTCAATTGATAGAAGAAGAGAAACTAAAATTAGAAACTCCTTTAAGCGATTTCTATCCGGAAATCAAAAATGCGGATGAAATTACGATTGGGAATTTACTGTCACATACGAGTGGGCTATATGAGATTTTGGGATGGGATGAATATTATCTGACCCGAAACCAATCGTTCTCAAAAGAACAACTTTTGAAGTTGATTTTAAATGGCAAACCGGAATTTAAACCAAATAAAGACTGTTCATACAGCAATTCCAATTATTTGTTGTTGGGATTTATTTTGGAAGATGTTACAGAGAAACCCTATGCAGAGTTGGTAAAAGAAAAGATATCGGATCAAATTGGATTGAAAAACACCTATGTAGCGGTTAGTGGAGGCAATCAACCCACTTTGGATTCATATATTTTTGATGGAGAGGATTGGGTAAAAGATGTGAGTTCAGATCCGAGTTTACCCTTTGCCGCTGGATCAATTGTTTCCAATAATGAAGATCTCATCCAATTTTTAAAAGCTTTGTTTGAGGGACAATTGATTTCGCAAACTTCTTTGGATCAAATGAAAACTTTGAAAAGTAAAACGATAGGACACGGGCTATTTAATGCTCCTTTCTATGAAAAAACTGCTTGGGGACATACCGGAAGAATTGACGAATTTAAAACTGCAGCTTTTTATTTCCCTGAAGAAGATTTGACTTTGGTCATTACGATGGATGCCGGAAGAGTTGGAATTAACGATATTGCATTACCGGTTTTATCAAAGTTCTATGGAAAGAAATACAATTACCCGGAATTCTATCATTCGGAAATAACCGAACCTGATTTTTCTGTATTTGAAGGAGACTATAAAATAAAGTTGGCAGGCATTATTTCAGTCGGTATTATGCGAATTAAAAAAGCCAAAAATAATTTCCTTTTTATGACCGAGGTACACGATGGAAAAGAAAGCGAATGGGTTTTATTGGAACGAATGGACGAAAACACTTTCTATTCCAGAAGGGCAAATGCAAAACTTGAATTTTCGTTTGATAAGAAAAACGAAACAGATAAGATCACATTGGAGCAGGGAAAATTTAAGATAAGCGGAGTTAAAATTGATTAAATTTTGAAGATTTAAACCGCCTTCCTCAACTCCTGAAAAAACATTCTCTCCCGTTCAGCCAATCCCAAAAGTTGGTCAGAAAGTTTATCGTAAATATCGGTTTCTTTGCTTCGGTTTTTGTAAACACGGGAAATATTCAGTGCGAAATCTCGCCATTCGTCACCGATTTCGGTCATTTCTTTGGAGAGCTCTTTGAGTTTCGGGTTGTTGAGAATTTGCGAAGCTTCTTCAAGGAAAGCAGCATAAATAAAGCGAAATCCGCCACCTCCTGTGCCGATTTCCTCTTGCATTCTCACCAATTGACCCAAATAATGATTCGTTTTTTTCGCACCAATTTTCTTCGGCCATTTTTTGATGTTTTTGGCTACCCATTTCATCGCATTTACACCCACAATCGGTACTGGAGCGAGCATATCACGACAAGTTTTGTTGATACCTTTTTTGATGGCCTTTTCCCAATCGTATTGTGTAGGTACGCTTTCCAGATAATACAAATGTCCTTTTGGTGGCAAAGCACCTTTTGCGAATCGTACTTTTCCCAATTCTTTGTCAGAAAGTGAAGTTGTAGTGTCCATCACCGGATCGCTGATCAGGTAACGGTTTTCTTCTTTTCCATATACGACCAAATTATGCGCATTAAAATGAAAACGGTATTCGTCCGGGAAATAAGTCAAATGGTAAACCCCAACTTGCAAACCGACCGGAATGCCTTGGTTGAGTTTTTCATCGAGTACTTTTTGGGCTTCCTTTTCTGAATTGAATTTTTTATGGATCACTTTGATACCCAATTGCTTGGCAAATCTTCTGAAAATGAATCCGGGCATTGGCCGATAACTAAATCCCGGTGCGAAATTTACCTTTAGAAAAGGCAAATACACAAAAAATAAGCCTGCGCCAATTCCGAAAACCAAAGGTTCAGAAACTTTTATGCCTTTGTGGTTCATTAAATTTGAAATCACGCCATTTTCACAATGGGCAGATTGTTGGTGTTGAAAATCAATTTGCATCAATCGGGTTTATAATTTTTTAATTCTTCTAGAGAAATTTCAAATACGTCAGCGTATTTTTTTAGGGTTTTATTGGACAATTTTTTGAATCGTTTGGGATTAAAATGTCGTTTCACAAACCAACGATGAATGCCCGCATAACTTGCTAGTACGGAAATGTCCATGCGGTGAACTTCCATAAAATAGGCGAGTGAACTGATTTTTCCTTCGGCAATTTCTTTTTTGGTTTGATCGATTCTTTCTTGAATCAATTCCATGGATTCGTCTAGCGCAGCCGATTTTACATTCCATCCTGAACTTTGAACCGTCGTATAATTCCCATTCTCATCCACCGCATAACAAAGCTCGTGAATGTCTTTTTTAGAAAGACTTCCATCATCTTGTGGTACTTGATCTTTTTTCATTGGATTACTGGTTTTGTAAAATCAGTTTCATTTCTGCAGAAAAAATGCTTTGGTCCTTTATAAAAGTTTCTGCTTTCACATTGCAAATTTTCAAATTTTCTGCATCAAATACAAGTTCTGTTGTCGTAGAAGTGTATAATTCATCTGCCAATTTAGGTAATAAAATGATTTCCATTTTGGTGATTTGGCTGATGAAACCTACGGCGTTTTGTTTCAAATCCAGTTTTCCAGATTTTGATTGGTCAAAAAAGAAATTGAGAAACACAAAACTGCTCTGTGCTGCATTTTCAATCAATCCCAATTCGGAGAAAGCACCGTCTGAATAAAACAGACTGTTTTCTTCAATTTTATAGAGGGTTTTAACTATTAAATCATCTACTGAAACGACTTCATCAATACACAAAATAGGATTTCTATGCGGGATAAGTTCTTCAATTTCAGGATAATTTTTCATTGAAATTTTATTCTAACAAACCGTCAAAACCGCACAGGAATACGCAAATCTTCCACTTTCCGGAATACAAAGCAATACTTTTTCTCCTTTCTTCAATTTGCCTGAATTCATCAATTCTTCGGTTGCGATAAAAATCGAAGCTGCGCCGATGTTGCCGACTTCAGATAAATTATAATACCATTTTTCAACCGGGAAATCGAGCCCAACAGCGGCGAATTCTTCTCTGAGTCCGTCTTTGAAATAATTGGAGGAAATATGCGCGAGGACATGATCCATATCGTTTGGATCTAAATTATGTTTATCAAAAGACGCTCTTAAAGACTGCGCTCCTTTTTTCAAAATGAATTCGTCCAAAAGTCGCGTGTCTTGTTTAAGCGCAAAAATGGATTGATTCAACCATTCGTCCGATGGATATTCCGCCCAGGATTTTAAACTTCCGTCTTCTTGTTTTTCACTTCCTGAATACATACAAGCTTCTATTTCATGGGCATAGCTATAAAAATCGATGAACTCTACTCTCAAATTCAATTGATTTTCTCTCGGTTTGTTTTCCAATAAAAAAGCTCCGGCACCATCTGAAAGCATCCAGCGTAAAAATTCTCTTTTAAAAGCTACTATGGGTTTTTCTTCCAGCAATTTTAGATTTTCGACTTCATGATTAAACTTATCTGCGGTCATCCAGATGGAAAATCTTTCAGATCCCACCGCAACCGCATTTTCTGTAGCTCCTGCTTTTACTGATAAATAGGCGTAGTTAAACGCATTCATTCCGGCATTGCATAAGCCCATCGACGTATTGAGTCCGATGGAGGATTTGGTTTTCAATTCGCCATGCACCATGGAAGCATGAGAAGGTTGGATTTGATCTGCTGAAGTCGTTCCACAGGAAAGCAATTGGACATCGTCTTTGGTGAAGTTTTCATCAAAAAGACCTTCAACAGCTTTGGCTGAAATTTCAGCGTTGGTATGGGTGGGTTTTCCATTTTTGTCCAAAGCATAATAGCGGGTTTTGATGCCGTTGTTGCGAAGGATTAAGGCCTTTGCTTTGGATGGTTTTCCATTTACCAAACCCAAATATTCTTCCATTTCTTCATTTGGAATAGGGTTGTTTGGTAGGTAAGTGGATGATTTGGTGATATATACTTCCTTCATCATTTATTTTCTATTAATTTCTATACTCCTTGATAATATTTGATTTGTTTTTTTCTTTTCCACCAAAAAATGGGTGTAGTTAGATTGAACAATAATAAAACAATTGGAGAAATTACCCAAATTGCCGCCATCAAATAAAATTTGTAAACTTTAAGCCAAAACTTTCTTTTATGCGGATTTCTCTGAATAATGCCTGAAAAAATGGTAAACAATCGATTCCCGACTTTTTCTACTTTGACTAAAAATGGCCGAATTTCAACTGCGCCATTTTCTACCAATTTTTCTTGCATTCCTTCGAAATTTCCACTTTTTAAATAGGGTAGGATGATTTCTCCAAATTTTCCGGCGCCTTGTATTTCTTCATCAGAAACGCCGGCTTTTGGCCAAGGTTTGGGCGAGGTTTTATTGCCCGTTTGCAACCAATTTAAAATGGTGATCACACTGGTATAATTGTCATGGCGGTCGACCAATGCAATATTTCCAACCAATTTTGCCTGTAAATTTTTAAAATGAACTTTCAACTTTTCTTGTGAAAGCATCCACATATTTCGCGTTCCAGAAACCGTGATGATCGGTTTATCAGCCAATAATTTCGGAGCAAATTCACTTTTTAAAAATGAAATAATGGGAATCGAAGGTGTCAAAAACCAAACCTGATACCCAAAAATCACCAAATCAAAATCTGTATTTAAAATTTCGTCTGAAGGTTTTTCAATCTCTACCGGAATTTGTAAATAGGATTCGGGAAAAGTATCAAAAAAAACATCTTTTGGCCATGGAAATGGAAATGCCTTTTTGGGCTTGATTTCGTAATAAGTAATTTTGAATTCTTCCTCCAGATTTTGGAAAGGTTTTGTCAAATTTTTTAGAATTTCTTCTAACTGTCCAGTTTGGGAATAATAGGTGATCAGAATGTTTTTAGCCATTTGTAGACCTGTTTTTCACAAAAATAATCAAATAATTTTCAAGAATCATTCTTCATTAAAAATAGGATGAATTTGAATGTTGATGCCTAGTTTAATGATTTAGAATGTAGAGATTTAGGAAAGTTGAGGGATTAGTTTTCTTTGGCAACGATCGTTCGCATTTCACCAGTAGCAATGGTCTTATCATTTAATAAAACTTCACCCGAAACCATGGTTACACCTAGGATTTGATTTAAAATGGTGATTTTGGTTCGGATTTCCTGACCTATTTTTGGCAACGCAAAAATGTCGATGTTTCTGATGGAACCTATATATCCAACAGGAGCTGCTTCGTTTTTTTTAAAGAAATTATAGCCTTGATGTAGGGCTATGGTCTGCGCGAAATGCTCAATGATTCCTGATTCGGAAAGTTCACCATTTTCATTTACCAAAACATGTTTTTCCGGAACGGTAAATCCGGACAAAATTTCTTTTTCCGAATGCAAATAAATTTTGTCGACCAATACAAATGGTGGTCGTTGCGGAATGAGTTTTAGGATTTTTTCTGCAGAAGATAAAATGGCTTTGATCATACGACTTCTAATAAGCCGTAAACATAAGAAAATCTGCCGCTTTCAGGTACGGAAATTAAGATTTTTTCTCCTTTTATTAATTTTCCGGAATATAAAAGTGCTTCCAATTGAAGGTATATGGAGGCTGATCCGATGTTTCCAAATGTTTCTAAATTGACGAACCATTTTTCCAATGGAATGTTTATTCCGGCTTTTATAAAAGCCTCATTTAAACGGTCATGGAAATAATAAGATGAAATATGAGGCAAAAAATGATCAATTTCTTCCGGTGAAACCCGATTTTCATTGAGAATTTCTCGGGTGCTTTCCGTTCCTTTTTGGATGATGTGTTCGTCGAGTAATTTGATATCTTGTTTGATGGCAAAAACGGATTCACTCAGCCAATTTTCGGGATCTGTATCACTCCAAGAAATTAAATTTCCATCTTTGTCCTTTGTCGCACCCGCGTACATGCAGGTTTCCAGTTCATTGGCGTATGAGATTCCTTTGATCCAATTGATTTTAAGTGAAATTCCCTCTTCATTGGGTTGGTCGCTCAGAAGCATCGCACCTGCTCCATCAGAAAGCATCCAACGTAGAAAATCCTTATCAAAAGCGATGACCGGATTTTGTTCCAATTCGATCAATTTTTCAGCTTCTTTATTGAACTTATCGGCTCTTAACCAGGAAGAAACACGCTCTGACCCTGTACAAACTGCTGTTTGGGCTGATCCGGATGAAATCGCCATGAATCCATATTTCAAAGCATTGATTCCGGAAGTACAAATTCCGGTAGCAGAATTGATTTCCAAAGATTTTTTTCCCCAAACGCCATGTACCATACTAGCATGAGATGGCAGCATTTGATCTGGTGTAGAAGTTCCACAGGAGAGGATGTCAATTTCTCCCTCCGGAACTTGGGCAATTTCAAGTAAATTTTTAATTGCTTGGTGGGTCAGCTGAGCATTGTTATGCGTGACATTTCCCATTTCGTCCAAGGCATAGTAACGCTGGATAATGCGGTTGTTTCTTAAAACGATCGATCGGGCTCTGGAAGGTTTTCCATTTACCATTCCCAAAATACTTTCCATACGGTCATTAGTTACCGCTTCGTTGGGCAAGAATTTGGATACCGCTTTGATGTAAACATTTTGCATCTTTAGTTTTTTCGAGTTGATAGGTGGTTTCCTATTAAAAAGGAGGGGCAAAGATAAGATAAAATTAATCAGCAAGAATTTGTTTCTGTTGATTCTTGTTTTGCTTTATCCCGATAAAGCTTCAATTGCACGTCTTGTCTATCACCTTTTTTGAACATTTGAATTGATAAATAATAATCGAACGCTCAGGTTTTTAAGTTAAATGAGCATGAGAATGTTCATTCGTTTTTACCCCAGAATTCGTAGTAATTGAACCATTGCAATGGGTATTTTTCTAGGATGTTTTCGATGCTTTTGGTGTAGGAATCCAGAAGAGAATGGGCATCTCGGTTTTTGAAATCAGCTATTCTTGCGTACAAATGATAATGGCGATTTTTTTCCCGCATCACATAGACAAATAAAACCGGTGTATTTAAACGGGAACTCAATAAAAATGGGCCCGAAGGAAATGCTGCTTTTGCACCCAATAAAGTTCCTTCCAGTGTTTTGGTGTTGGGGAAAAATCGGTCACCGGTGAAACAAAGCATCTGCTGGTTTTCCAGTACTTTGTGGATGTCAAAAATATGCGACATATCGTCTTTTACGATGACGAATTCCACTTTGGGTTTTGCCATGATAGATTCGAGTAAGGATTTTATCGTTTCTCTTTCTTCATCTGTTGTGACCAAATGGATTTTTTTATCGAATTCGCCCATAAAATGCTGGGCTACTTCAAAATTTCCGACATGAGCGCTGATCATAATTCCGGCGGACTGGTCTTTGGCCAATTGATGGATGTTCTCTATGCCATCAAATTCGTAGGTAAATTTATGTTCCAAACCCGCTGCAATGGCGACTTTGTCTATGATGGTTTGCCCAAAAATATAATTGTTCCGATAAGTATTTAGGATAGAATTGAAAACCGAATTTTTTTGTCGGTTTCGAAAATACCTATACATGATTCGGGTTTGTTTCTGGTTAAATAAAAAATAATAAAAGGAAACAAAGACCAACAAAAAATAGCCGGCATTGATTCCTATATTTTTTATAAGAAAGATGAAAATCTTATAACCAGAAGTGGTTCCCTTCGATTTACCTTCCCATTCAGCCATTTTAAAAGTGGAGATTTAGGCGATAGTGTGAAATTTTTGATCTACAATTTCGTACAAATCATCAAAAGTGTGAATGTTTTGGAAGTCCTTTCCTTCTAATTTCACTCCGAAATTAGACTCAATAATTACGACCAAATCTACATAATCCAAACTGTCCAAATCCAATGTTTCTTTCATATTGGCTGTTGGCGAAATGGTACTGGCGTCCACTTCAAATTCCTCTACCAGAAAGTCATTAATCGTTTGAATAATCGTTGCTCTATTCATAGTTTTGTTCATTCTTAGTTTTTCAGTTTCTTTAGAATTAAGGCAGAATTGGTTCCGCCAAATCCAAAAGAATTCGACAAAAATACATCAAAATTTTGGTTTAACGTATTTTTAACTAAATTCAAATTTTTTGCGGCTTCATCTACTTCTTCCAAATTGATGTTGGGAGCGATAAATCCGTTTTGCATCATCAACATCGAATAAATCACTTCGCTCGTCCCCGCCATCCAACATTCATGTCCGGTCATGGATTTGGTCGAACTCACAAAAGGGTTTCCACCAAAAACTTGATCGATGGCTCTGGCTTCATTGGCATCTCCGATGGGTGTGGAAGTCGCATGGGCATTGATATACTGAATTTCATCCGGTTTCATTCCCGATTGTTGTAAAGCCATTTCCATCGCGCGTTTTGGACCGTCGATATTGGGCGTGGAAATATGTTCACCGTTAGAAGAAAATCCATATCCCACCACTTCTGCTAAAATGTTTGCACCTCTTTTAACTGCCGATTCATAATCTTCCAAAATAATGGTGGCAGCCCCTCCTCCAGGAATCAGGCCATCGCGTTGGGTATCAAAAGGACGTGAGGCTTTTGTCGGTTCATCTTCTCGTACCGAAAAAACACCCAAACCGTCAAAGCTTCCCATAGAATATTTATTGGTTTCCTGTGCACCACCACAAATCACGATGTCCTGCAAGCCTTGTTGGATCAAGAGAAATCCCATGCCTATAGAATGTGAACCACTTGCGCAAGCTGCGCTGATGGTCATATTGATGCCTTTGATTTTATAAATCGTGGATAAATTCATCGTTACGGTTGAGTTCATCGATTTGAAAATCGCACCTGAACCTACTAAAGTCGTGTCCTTTTTTTCACGAATCAATTCTATCGATTCCCAAACGGACTTTGAAACACTATCGTTTCCATATAAAAGTCCGACGATGTTTTCGTCAAAGAATTCGGGTGAAATATTGGCGTTTTTTAAAGCTTCTTCTGTTGCAACGAAAGCATATTCACTTTCTTCCGCCATGGAAATTCTTTGACGTCGAGAAAGCGATCCTTTTAAATCTACGGGTTCTACAAATCCGGTTAAAGCAGATCGAAACCCGAAATCCTTACGTTCTTGTGAAAAGACGATTCCTGATTTTCCTTGGTACAAAGATTGGTTGACTTCTTCCAGGTTTTTACCCAAAGAAGAATAGATTCCCATGCCTGTGATAACTACGCGCCTCATTTTCAATCTTTCATTTAAGCGTAAATGCCGCCATTGATGTTAATGGTTTCTCCTGTGATATAGGAAGCTTTTGAAGAAGCCAGAAAACAAATCAAATCTGCCACTTCTTCTGCTTTGCCGAAACGATTTAAAGGTACTAAATTTTTTAATTGGGATTGGTCTAAATCACTGGTCATGTCGGTTTCGATGAATCCCGGAGCGACTGCATTTACCGTAATATTGCGTTTGGCTATTTCTTGTGCCAAAGCTTTTGTAGCACCAATTAATCCTGCTTTGGCAGCCGAATAATTCACTTGCCCCGGTGTTCCTTTCATCCCGGAAACAGAGGCTACGTTTATAATTCTGCCGTATCGGTTTTTCAGCAAATCCTGAATCAGATTTCGGGTAACGTTATAAAATCCGCTCAATGTGGTATTGAGTACTTTGTCCCAATCTTCATCTTCCATGAACATCAAAAGTCCATCTCTTGTTATTCCGGCATTGTTGACAATGATTTCTATGATGGCATCCGGATGAGTTTCTTTCCAATGGTTCAATTGAGTATTAACATCCTCTTTATTGTTTACATCGAATTGGATCAATTCAGCTTTGCCACCATTTTCTAGAATGATTTTTAAAGTTTCTTCCGCTGCTGTTTGATTGGATTGGTAGTTGATCAAAACTGCATATCCCAATTCTTTTGATATCTTAACCGCCGTTTCACGCCCAATTCCGCGCGAACCACCTGTAATTAATGCGTACTTTTCTTTGCTCATTATTTATTTTGAAAAATTCTCAGCATTATCAAACCATTCGCCTACAACTTGTCCTGATTTATCTATAAAACCCCATTGTTTTTTGTATTTCACACGAGCCAAACCATTGATAAATCCTTTTTCGTCACCACCTTGAAACATACCAAACATCGCAACAGAAATATCATATTGATCCGAAATGACCATATTACCGGTTTTATCGATAAAGCCCCATAGTTTGTCTTTTTTAACCGGGGCCAAACCATCATCACTAAAGGTTTCGGCATCTTTAAATTGAGGTTGGATGACCATATTTCCTGCGCCATCAACAAACCCCCATTTTTTGTCTACATAAACCGGAGCAAGACCTTGGTTAAAGGCACGTGCTTTGTCAAATTTCGGCTCTATAACCCAATTTCCTTTTGTGTCGATGAATCCTAATTTTTCATCTTTTTTAGCATAAGTTATGGTGGAATTGTTTCCATAGAATTGCCAAATTTTGGTAGCGCCTTCTACTTTTTTAAATGTTTTGTCAGTACCGATCAATCCCCATTCCGTTCCTTTTCTGGCGATGATGATTTTGTTATCAGACACATTGATTTCATCATATTCCGCCGGAATAAATACTTTTCCGTCTTTTGAAAGCAATCCCCATTTTTCATTTTCGCTGAATTTCGCCCAACCTTGATAAAAAGATTTGATGTCTTTGTAAGTTGGTTCGAGGATAACATTGCCTTTTGTATCCATAAATCCAACTTTTTCCGTTTGGCGGATAAAAGCAATTCCATCTTCAAAATCATATTTTTTGTCAGACGCAGGGAAATGGGTTATTTCATTTCCGGTTTTGTCGATGTACATCCAGTTTTTGTTGGATTCCACCAAAGCAATGCCGCTGTTAAATGCTTTCACACGGTCAAATTTCGGATCAATGACCATCTTTCCTGAAGAATTGATATATCCCCATTTCCCGTCTACATTTACAGCTGCCATCCCATCAGAGAAATTTCCGGCTTGTTTGTATTCAATCGGGATGATGATTTTTCCCGATTTATCTATAAATCCAAATTTTTTGTCTTTTCCGACCACTGCCAATTCTTGAGCAGATGCAATTCCCATCAATAGTGAAAGGATAAAAATTAAGGTTGTTTTCATAATTAGCGTTTTAGTAGATGATTGATTTTATTGCATTATAAATAGTTTAATCTTTTGAATTTCAGGAGATAAAACGATATCTTCCTTAAAAGTAGGAACTATTTTTCGGATATCGGTATAAATTTCCTTTCCTTTAGGAGATAATTTTTCAAAACAATCCAAATAATCAATTGCTTGAACCAAAGTCAACAATTGAATCGAAATGACTTCAAAGGCATTTTCGGTTACTTTTTTTGTCAACAAAGCAGCATTGGTGCCCATACTTACTACATCCTGATTGTCTTTGTTATTTGGAATGCTGTGGATGTACATGGAAGTTGCCAAAGTTTGGTTCTCTGCAGTTGTAGAGGTCGCTGTAAATTGTGCGCCTTGCATCCCAAAATTCAAACCTAATTTCCCTAAATTCACAAATGCCGGAAGCATTTCGTTTAAATCAGGATTCAATAAATAATTCAATTGACGTTCCTGCAACATGCTCAGTTTGGTGACGGCAATGCGTAATTTATCCATTTCAAATGAAACATAATCTCCATGGAAATTTCCTCCATGGTAAACATTTTGGGTTTCCACATCCACGATTGGGTTATCGTTTGCGGAATTGACCTCTTCAACCAAAATCTTTTTGGCATTTTCCAAACATTCATAAATTGGCCCTAAAATTTGTGGAACACAACGGATGGAATAGTACTCTTGCAATTTGTCCTTAAAAATTTCTTCTTGAACTTTTCCATTGTACAAATGTTCTGACCTTTTTCTGATCATTTGACTTCCAAACATAAAATCGCGCATTTTGGCTGCGATTTTTTGTTGGCCCGAATGTTTTTTAGTCGAATTCAATTTCTCTGACAAATGATCATCGTAAGCACCCATTATTTCATTGATCAACGACGAACAAGAAATCGCCCAATCCAATAATTTTTCAGCCTTAATGATATTGATAATTCCAATTCCAGACATCACAGAAGTGCCATTCATCAACGCCAATCCTTCTCTCAAATGAATTTGAAGCGGTTTCAAATTCTCCAACTCAAAAACTTCACTAGTCGATTTTCTTTCTCCTTTATAAAATACTTCGCCCTCACCGATTAAAATCAAAGCCAAATGCGCCAACTGAACCAAATCACCACTCGCACCAACTCCACCATGCTGATAAATCACAGGAATGATGTTGCGGTTGATGAGTTCTTTCATCAATTCAATGGCGGAAATGTGGATGCCGGAATGTCCCAAAGAAAGCGTATTTAACCTCGCTAACATAGAGGACTTTACATAGGCTTCGGGCAAGATTTCACCCAGACCGCTAGCATGACTTCTGATCAAATTGTATTGAAGTTGGATGCGGTCTTGGTCCTCGATGCGGTATTGCGCCATAGGTCCAAAGCCGGTATTGACCCCATAAATGATTTTGTTTTCTGCAAAATGAGTCAAAAAATCGAAGCTTTCATGGACCTTTTTTATTAAATTTTCAGATAACTCAATTTCTTCATTATCAATTACTACCTTCTTAAAATCATCTAATGTAACCGAACCTTTAATTTGAATCATAACAATTAACTCTATATTTTTAAAAGAGAGGAGGCAAATTTAAGAATATCTGTTAAATTTGACTGAAATTAAGACTAAAACTAAATGAAAACTGAATTTGTTGACGTTCTTGTAATAGGCGCAGGGCCTTCTGGCGCTGTGTCTGCCTCCATTCTCCACCAAAAAGGAATAAATGTCAAAGTGGTGGAAAAACAGAAATTCCCAAGATTTGTCATCGGTGAAAGTTTGATTCCTCGTGTGATGGATAATTTCGAGGAGGCAGGATTTATCGAAGGTATTCTCGAGAAAAATTTTGAAAAAAAATTTGGAGCGAGATTTTTACGAGGTGATGAGGTTTGTAATTTCGATTTTAGCCAAAAATTTTCCAAAGGTTGGGATTGGACCTGGCAATTGCCCCGAGCGGAATTTGACAAAACCCTGACCGATATACTGGAAAGTCGCGGTGTCGACATCGAATTTGAAACCGGAGTCGAAAACGTCGTTTTTAACGGAACCGATTCCATTACCACGGTTTCCAACGCAGAAGGAACCAAAGAAATCCATGCAAAATTTATCATCGATTCCAGCGGTTACGGACGTGTTCTTCCCAAATTATTGAACCTGGATGCGCCGAGTTCTCTGGAACCGATGGCCGCCATTTTTGTACATCTGAAAGACCAAAGAAGACCGGAAGGAGTGGAAGGAACATTGATTACTTTTGATGTGTTGACACAGAAAAATTGGTTTTGGGTGATTCCTTTTTCAAACGATATTTCCTCCTTAGGATTGGTCGCTCCAAAAGAATATTTGGAATCTATCGACACAGGAGATAACACCAAAACTTTTCAAAATATCATCCGACAATCTGATTATTACAAAGAAAGATTTGACGGATTGGAATTTTTATTTGAGCCCCGAAAAATTGTTTCTTATTCGGCTGCTGTAAATAAATTATATGGCCCGGGATATGCTTTGACCGGAAATAGCGCCGAATTTTTAGATCCCGTTTTTTCGTCGGGTGTATGTTTTGCCACTGAGTCCGGCGTTTTATCTGCAAAACTGGCTGCAAGACAAATTCAAGGTGAAATTATCGATTGGAAAACGGAATATGAGGATTATATCATGTATGGAGTGAATGTGTTCAGGTCTTATGTAAAGACTTGGTACACAGGTGAGTTGCAAAAATTATTTTTCCATCCGGAGGTCAATGAAGATATAAGAAGAAAAATCTGTGCTGTTCTTGCCGGATATGTTTGGGACAAAGAAAATCCTTTTGTGGCCAAACACGATCGGGCGGTTCAGGCCGTAGCCCATATTTTACCTTGATGATTTTTTCGCTTCGAAATATCATTTTTTTAGGTTGCGCTTTTCTCATTTCTTGTGCGGGATACAAAGAAGTTCCAAATTTTGATACTTCCAACATTTCAATTCCAACTCGTACAGAAATTTCTAATAATACTTATGAAGTTGGTGCTTCCAAATTGGAAAAAAATGAATTGGGAATTTGGGAAATGTATGTGGAAGGAAATCCGTTAGAACGCGGGTTTTCCATAGGAGAATTGACAGAAGAATTGATCTATAAACAGGAAAAGACTTTTGTTTCCAAAATAGAAGAATTGGTTCCAAAAAAATCTCAACAAAAACTCGTTCGCGGTTTTTTAAAATACTTCAATCGAAATCTGGATGAACATGTAACGGAAGAATACCAAGCTGAAATTTACGGCATCTCCCAATTCACTTCAGAAGAATTTGATTTTGTCGCACCCACTTATTGGCGCACACTTTATTTCCATGCCGCTCATGACATAGGCCATGCTTTGCAAGATTTGGCGATGGTCGGTTGTACTTCGTTTGCAGCTTGGGGAAATCATACCGCTGATGGGAAAATGATTCTCGGTCGGAATTTTGACTTTTATATCAATGATGAATTTGCTGAAAATAAAATTATTGCTTTCGTCAATCCTGAAAAAGGATACAAACATGCTTTAGTCACTTGGCCGGGATTTATAGGAGCGGTTTCCGGGATGAATGAAAAAGGTTTGACCGTCACGATAAATGCAGGAAAATCTTCCATACCATTTACCGCCAAAACGCCGATTTCATTGGTCACCAGAGAAATTCTTCAATATGCGACCAACATCGATGAAGCCATCGCAATCGCAAAAAAAAGAGAAGTTTTTGTTTCGGAGGCGATTATGGTGGGAAGTGCAGTGGATAAAACGGCGGTTTTAATCGAAGTTTCACCAAAAAAGTTAGGTGTTTATCAAGTAGAAAGCTCAGCGGAATTATTGGTTTGTTCCAACCATTTTCAAAGCGAAACCTATCAAACTGACAAAAAGAATTTGAAAACGATTGAAGAATCGCATTCCCTCTATCGATTTGAACGAATGAATGAATTGATCGCTGAAAATCTGAAAATCACACCTCAAATTGCTGCTGATTTCTTACGAAATAAAAATGGTTTAAATGATCTGGAAATTGGTTTTGGAAATGAAAAAGCCATCAACCAACTTTTGGCGCATCATGCCGTGATTTTCCAGCCGGAAGACCTACTGATGTTGGTTTCGACCAATCCTTTCCAACTCGGCGCTTTTGTCGCTTATGATTTGGATGAGGTTTTTTCAGCGATGGAAAATTCGACTCAAAATGAAATCTTTTTTGAAGAAGAATTGACGATTTCGGAAGATGAATTTCTGCATTCAAAAGAATTAAAAAATTACTTCGAATTCAAATCAAAATTGGAAGCAATCCAATTGAAAACCGAAGAAAATGAATCGATTCCCGATGAAGAATTGGATGCTTTTATCGAATTGAATCCTGAATATTGGTTGAGTTATTTTACCGTTGGCGAATATTATTTCTACCAAAATGATTACCAAAATGCGTTGAAAAATTACCAAATTTCGCTCCAAAAAGAAATTACGACTTTGCCCGATAAAGAATTGATTTTGAAACGAATAAAAATGGCAAAAAGAAAAATAAATTGAAAATGAATTTCATTTAAAATTCATCATTCAAAATTTAAAATTGAATAAAATGATCCCAATTCCCGATATAGAAACCAAAAATTCAACTGAAATCAAAGCCTTTCAAGAAGTGAAATTGAAAGAACATTTGATGTATCTAAAGATGAATTCGACTTATTATTCCGAATTATTTCAAAGGGAAGGAATTGATATTGCGGAGATAAAATCGCTGGAAGATTTGGTTCAAATTCCGGTGACAACCAAAGACGATTTGCAAAAATACAATGATCAATTTTTATGCGTAGAAAAGTCGAAAATCGCCGATTATGTGACGTCTTCCGGGACTTCCGGAGATCCGGTTTTGGTGGCATTGACCGATGGAGATTTGGATCGTTTGGCGTATAACGAAGAACTTTCTTTTCAGTGTGCCGGACTAAATTCGGATAGCATTATCCAATTGACGACGACCATCGACCGTAGATTTATGGCCGGTTTGGCGTATTTTCTCGGTGCGCGAAAAGCCGGAGTCGGAATGATACGCGTAGGTTCAGGCGTTCCGGAATTGCAATGGGATACGATCAAGAGAGTGCAGCCTGATACTTTGATTTGTGTGCCGTCGTTTTTATTGAAAATGATCGAATTTGCCGAATCTAACGCAATTGATTATCAAAATTCGAGTATCCAAAAAGCGATTTGTATAGGCGAGCCTTTGCGGAACCAAGATTTTTCGGACAATATTTTGGCAACCAAAATCAAATCCAAATGGCCGATAGAATTGTATTCGACCTATGCTTCAACAGAAATGGGAACGGCTTTTACGGAATGTGAAGCTGGAAAGGGCGGACATCTGCATCCGGAATTGATCATTTGCGAATTTCTAGATGATGAAAATCAACCTGTTCAACAAGGAATGCCTGGAGAATTGGTGATCACGACTTTGGGTGTGGAAGGAATGCCTTTGCTTCGATACAAAACCGGAGATATCGTTCAGCCTCATTTTGAGCCATGCAGTTGTGGTAGAACTTCTATGCGTTTGGGGCCGTTGGTGGGGCGAAAACAACAGATGATCAAATACAAAGGCACTTCTTTGTATCCGCCATCATTATTGGATTTGTTGAATGATTTTGATGAGGTGAAGCATCACGTCATCGAAGTTTTTTCAAGCGAAATTAACGAAGATGAAATTCAAGTTGTCGTTTTTTCAACGGACGATTCTGATGAGATGTTAGATAAAATCAAAGACCGATTTCGTGCGAAAGTGCGCGTCAGTCCTCGGATTCATTTCGTAAGTGAAGCGGAAATTATGAAGTTGAAATTTCCTGATAGTTCTAGAAAAGCCATTACATTTTTGGATAGAAGAAATTAATTGGTTGATTTACCGTGTGATGAGGATTAATGAAGGTCCAATTATTTTTTCAAATATAATTGGATAATAAATTTAGAAAAAGCCCAGAATTTTATAATTTTGCACACCGTTAACGCAGAATTCACAATGACATTAAAATGGAACAACAAGCACTTTTATTTTCAACCCGTGGAAGCCAAGAATTAGCAGAGAAAATTGCTGATCACTATGGTGAAAAATTAGGAAAACTGAAAATCGTTAGTTTCAGTGATGGTGAATTTCAGCCTGCATTTGAACAATCTGTGCGTGGAAGTCGTGTTTTTTTAATCGGATCTACCTTTCAGCCAAGTGATAATTTGATGGAGCTTTTGTTGATGTGTGATGCTGCAAAAAGAGCTTCGGCCGACAAAATTACGGCGGTCATTCCTTATTATGGTTTTGCAAGACAGGATAGAAAGGATGCGCCTCGTGTTCCGATCGGCGCAAAATTGGTAGCCAAAATGCTGACAGAAGCTGGAGCAACACGTGTGATGACGATGGATTTACATGCGGATCAGATTCAAGGATTTTTTGAAATTCCGGTAGATCATCTTTATGCTTCAACGGTGTTTGTGGATTATATTCAGAGTTTGAATTTGGAGAATGTAACGATTGCTTCGCCAGACATGGGAGGAGCCAAACGTGCCAATAATTATTCGAAACATCTAAATGCAGACATCGTAATTTGTCACAAAGAGCGTAAACGCGCCAATCAGGTGGAAAATATGATGTTGATCGGTGATGTGAAAGGAAAAAATGTGATTTTGCTGGATGATATGATCGATACGGCTGGAACGCTGACCAAAGCGGCAGAGTTGATTATGGAAAAAGGAGCCAAAAGCGTAAGAGCAGTAGCGACACATCCGGTTCTTTCTGGAAGTGCTTATGAACGGATAGAAAATTCTCCTTTGGTGGAAGTAGCTGTAACTGATAGTATTCCGTTGAAAAATAATTCGGTATCTAAAATAAAAGTGTTATCTTGCGCCCCACTTTTCGCTGATGTTATGCATATGGTACACAGCAGAAAATCAATTAGTTCGAAATTTATTATTTAATTATTTTTATATGAAATCTATTACAATTCAAGGTGTAAAAAGAGAAAGCGTGGGTAAAGCTTCGACGCGTACCTTACGTAATGCTGACCAAGTACCTTGTGTTGTTTATGGTGGAAATGAACCTTTGCATTTCTCGGCAGACGAGAAAGAATTCAAGCATTTGGTTTATACACCGGACGCACACACAGTGAACTTAGAGTTGGTTGACGGAACGAAAGTAGCTGCAATTTTGCAGGACATCCAATTCCACCCGGTAACGGACAAAATCATCCATGCTGATTTTTATCAATTGCATGATGACAAACCAGTTGCGATCGAAGTACCTGTACGTTTGACAGGTCGTGCTCGTGGTGTGGTAAATGGAGGTGTGATGCGTTTCAACATGCGTAAATTGAAAGTAAGAGCGGTTCCAGCTAACTTACCGGATGAAATCGTAATCGATGTAACGCCTATGCGTATCGGACACAAAAAATATGTGGAATCTATCCGTAGCAACGATTTTACTATCCTTCACCCAGACAATGCAGTTATCGTAGCGATCAGAACGTCTAGAACAGCTGTTGCTGATACTGACGATGATGATGAGGCTACAGAAGGTGCAGAAGCATCTGCTGAAGGAGCAGCTGAAGAAGGAAACGCAGCTGAATAAAATTGAAAAATTTTTTACAAAATGCGAAATGCGCTCAGCGTGTTTCGCATTTTTTTTGAACTAAATTTACAGAATGGAAGAACTCTTTTCAGACGAATATTTCATGAGAAAAGCTTTGGACGAAGCTTTTGCCGCTTTGGAAAAAGATGAAGTTCCCGTTGGCGCCATCATTGTTTCTAAAAATAAAATCATCGCAAAGGGACATAACCTGACCGAAACATTGACCGATGTGACGGCGCATGCAGAAATGCAGGCCATTACTTCAGCGGCCAATTATTTGGGAGGGAAATACTTAAAAGATTGTACACTTTACGTCACACTTGAGCCTTGTGTGATGTGTGCCGGAGCGGTTTATTGGAGCCAAATCAGCAAAATAGTAATCGGTGCACGAGATGAAAAACGTGGGTTTCAAACCGCCGGCGTTCAACTCCATCCCAAAACGGAAATGGTTTTTGGGGTTTTGGAAAATGAATGTTCGGAAGTGGTGAAAGGATTTTTTAATGCAAAACGCTAATCAAATTTTGTATATTTAGAAAGTTTAACTTTGATTCCATGACGTTCTCTCCAAAACTTCGCCTCAGCATATCCTTTCTTTTAATCATATTTTCCGCATTGTTTCCTTTATTAGTCAGGTTAGGAGATTCCGGAACTTTTATCTTGGTTTTTACGACCGTTTTTAGTGTTTTTTATCTGAAAGAAACCCAAGTTAGAAAATGGTATTTTATATTCGGATTGTTGGTTTGTCTTTTTGCAAATGTTCTGATTTTTTTAATAAATGGGAGGTTGGAATTATTGGATAGTCGGATTTTGATGAGAATTTCAGTTTATTATTTTAGTTTTTGGGCAGTTCCCGCGATTGTTGGTTTTGTTTTGACCGACGGTTTAAAACTCAAATTAAATCTGGGAATCCAATTGGGATTGGGATGTTTGTTGGTATTTATTTTAATTCCCCGTTTTGTTTTTGAGAAAATTGACCCCAAATATTTGATGATTGCATTATTTCTCATTTTCGGATTTTTAAATGGTTATTTTTCAACTCGAAAGAATTTTTATCAAAACTTCATCAGCTTTTCAATTCCTTTATTCATTCTGCTGATTTTTAGTTTGTTCATGTATCAAAAAGATTGGGATTTAGAAGTTGCGATCATGTTTATGGCTATTTTGGGATCCATTATGGTTTCCAATTTTCTGGGAAAATTCATTGGAACAAAAAGAAAAATTATAAAATTGGAAGAAAATCATGAAGTTGAATAGAGATCAAATCACGAGTGTTTTGTTGGTTGTGGGGCTTTTGGTATTGTTTTTAACACCTTTGGGGAAGACGATTCATGCAAAAATTTTGGCTTTTACGGCTTCAGATCCAAAATTAGAAATGACCCATAAAAATTTGGAACCCAAAGATTGGCAAATCAATTTGTTGGGATACAATGGTTTTTCCGACACCAATTTAGAAGCAATGAAAGGAAAAGTTATACTGATTAATTTTTGGGGAACTTGGTGTGGGCCTTGTGTGGCCGAAATGCCAAGCATGCAAAATTTATACGATGCCAAAAAAAAAGAAGTGAATTTTCTCTTTATTTCCAGAGGAGATAAACCGGAAAAAATAAAATCTTTTTTGGAAAAGACAAATTACAATTTTCCGGTCTATGAAATCGCCAATAAACCTTCAAAAGATTTCATTCCAAATACTTTGCCTACCACTTATGTCATCAATAAAAATGGGGAAATTGTTTTTGTAGAAAAAGGAATGGCAGACTGGAATGCGCCCGAAGTTCATGCCATGCTTGATAAATTGATTTCGGAAAATTAACCTATAAACAACGCTTTCAGCTCATGGGCATCTTTCGGATTCATTTTTCCGGCGAGAATTAGACTCAATTGCTTTCTACGCAGTGCCGCATCAAAACGTTCTTTTTCTTCTTCCGTTTCCGGTTGTATTTGTGGAACTTGAGTTGGTTTATTGTTTTCATCTACCGCTACAAACGTATAAATTCCATTATTGGTCTTGATCAATTCTTGGGTCATGGGATCATCGATCCAAACGTCCACATAAATTTCCATAGAACTTGAGAAAGCACGCGTTACTTTGGCTTCAAGTTTCACGATGCTTCCCAGCGGAATCGGCGTGTTAAACGATACGTGGTTCACACTTGCTGTTACAACTTGAAAGCTTTCAGCATGACGGCGAGCCGCGATAGAGGAAATCCTGTCCATCCTTGCCAACAGTTCTCCACCAAATAAGTTGTTCAACATATTGGTTTCACCCGGAAGTACCAGATTGGTTAGTACGGCAGCAGAATCAGCTGGAGTTTTGATTTTTGTGTTCATAAAAAAAGACCTATTGCGGTGCAAAGGTCTTTAATAATTATAGATTTTCAAATTCTTTCTTAATCTTTCAGAGATAAAACCCAAGTTTCAGGGAATTCTTCCCCAATTTCTCTTCGGTATTGTTGCGCTTCATCTTTGGTTGGAAATGTTTTAAAAGCCACATAATAATAACTTCCTTTTTTCTGTGTCATTTTTGCGGCTGTAAATCCCTGTTCATGCAATTTTTCTACTTGAGCATTTGCTTCTTCAAGTTTTCGGAATGAACCCGAAATGACTTGGTGATCGTAAACGGTCAAAACTTCTTCTTTATAAGTTGTCGCTTCCGATTCAACTATTTTGATAGGTGAAGCAACGGCTTTTGCAGCTTCAGTATTTGGGTTGAAAACAGGAGAAACAAAACCGCTCCATTGTTGGTTGACGTAATCAGTGACAGGCTGAGGTTTCCCGAAATAAAGGAATCCACCGATTAAAATAGGAACCATAGCTGCGGCTTTCCACCAAATGGTCGATGAACTTTGATTGTTTTCTGTCGGTAATATGTATTTGGCTCTGATACTTTCTAGTCCAAATGCTTCCAATAGATAATTTTCAGCATTGGGCTCGAATTCTAATCGTCCGGTCTCATCTTTTGTGAAATTTCCCAATTCAGCCAAAACCAAGCTGGAATTGGTGTTCAAATGATTCTTCCAAAACCGAACCGTTGTTTCGATTTCTTCTTTTGCTTTTTCAAAAGAAATTCCTGTAGATTGCGCCAATTCTTGAACCAATAACCCATCATTTAAAATCAAAGATGGATTGAAAGCGATTTTTTTAGAGGGAGGCGAGAAAACAGCGGTTTCCGGTGTATATGCCGAATTGGATTTTTGGGTGATAAATGCCCCAAATTCCGGAACGACCACACAATCATGGCGGTACAATAAAAATGAGATGTGTTTTTCCAAATTCATAATCCAAAATTACAAAAACAAATATAGAAAATCACCTGTGGTAAATAAATTGTTAATAAACTTTCCCTACATTTAAGTCATGAACTCTGACCTACTATACCAAATGGCCTTGACTTATATTCCTGGTTTAGGCCCTGTCAATCAGCGTAAAATCATGAAGACGATTGATCCAAAAACGCTGTGGGATCTTTCTGAAAAAGAATTAAAAGAAATTTTCAGAGGACGTAAAGAGTTCATCTCTTATTTCCAATCTCAAGAATTATTGGATTTGGTACAGAAAGAAATGGATTTTTGTTCCAAACATGAAATCGAAATATTGGGTTTTGATACTGAAAATTATCCCGAAAAATTAAAAAACTGCACAGAATCGCCTTTGATTTTATTTAAAAAAGGAAATTATGGTTGGAAAGAAAAATTGATGATCGGTATTGTTGGAACGCGTAAAATGACGGTTTATGGTAAAAAATTCATCGAAGAATTCATTGAAAATATAGCAGGTCAAAACATCGCAATTGTCAGCGGTTTGGCATTTGGTTGCGACATAGAAGCACATCGGAATTGTATCAAACATCAAATCCCCAATTTAGGGGTATTGGCACATGGTTTAAATCGGATTTCGCCATCGGCGCATAAAAAAGAAGCAAAAGAAATCGTTAAAAACGGCGCTTTGCTTTCTGAATATTCTTCATTTCACAATGCCGAACCCATTAATTTTATTTTGAGAAACCGGATCATCGCCGGTCTATGTGATGCTGTAATCGTTGTAGAATCAGATGTAAGAGGCGGTGCTTTGGCGACTGCGCAATTTGCTAATTCCTATAACCGTGAAGTTTTTGCTGTTCCGGGAAGGGTGCAGGATAAATTCAGTTTGGGTTGTAATGAGTTGATTCAGAGCAATCAAGCTGTGATGGTCAGAGGAGCTGAAGATGTTTTGCGGTATTTTAATGTGAAAGCGAAACCCAAACCGATTCAAACTCAGTTGTTTGTCGAATTGGAACCCGAAGAAAAATTGATTTATGAATTCCTAAAAGCCAATGGAAATCAACAGATCGATTTCATGGCGAATTACCTTCAAATCCCGGTTTTTAAGCTCAATTCTACTTTGTTGAATTTAGAATTAAAAGGCGTGGTTCAAGCTTTTTCAGGAAAAATTTATGGTTTAAATTAAAAAAAAATAAAAATTCATTTGTAAAAATTCAGAAAAATATAAATTTGTTGAAAACAAACAAGAGTCAATATGGAGCAAATCATTCATGATTTTATAGCAGATGTGGAAAAGAGGAATCCGCACGAGCCTGAATTTTTACAAGCGGTAAAAGAAGTAGCAGAAACGATTTTGCCGTATATCGTAGATAAAGATATTTATTTTGGTCAAAATTTATTGTTGCGCATGACCGAGCCGGAAAGAACGATAACCTTTCGTGTGCCATGGGTTGATGATAAAGGACAGATTCAGGTCAACCGAGGATATAGAATCCAGATGAATTCAGCAATCGGTCCCTATAAAGGAGGTTTGCGATTCCATCCCAGCGTAAATTTAAGCATCTTAAAATTTTTGGCTTTTGAACAAACTTTCAAAAATGCATTGACTACTCTTCCGATGGGTGGTGCAAAAGGAGGTTCAGATTTTGATCCAAGAGGTAAATCTGAAGGCGAAATCATGCGTTTTTGTCATGCTTTTATGCAAGAATTATACAGACACGTCGGGCCCAATACTGACGTGCCGGCAGGTGATATAGGAGTTGGAGCTCGTGAGATCGGATACATGTTTGGGATGTACAAGAAATTGAAAAATGAATTTACCGGTGTGATTACCGGAAAAGGAATGTCATGGGGCGGATCTTTATTGCGCCCGCAAGCAACCGGATTTGGAGCAGTCTACTTTTTAAAAGCTATGCTTGCTACTCAAGGTCAGGAAATAAAAGGGAAAAGAATTGCGGTTTCCGGATTTGGGAATGTAGCTTGGGGAGCTGTGACAAAAGCTGCGGAATTGGGCGCTAAGGTTGTAACACTTTCAGGGCCTGATGGACATATTTATGACGAAGACGGTATTTCAGGTGAGAAAATCGAGTATATGTTGGAATTGCGTGCTACCAACAATGATGTGGTAAAGCCTTATGCAGAAAAATATGGTGTTCCTTATTTTGAAGGAAAAAGTCCATGGATGCAAAAAGTGGATATCGCCATGCCTTGTGCCACTCAAAACGAATTGCGTCTAGAAGATGCAAAAATGTTGGTGGAAAATGGTGTACAATGTGTAGTAGAAGGAGCCAATATGCCAACGACTCCAGATGCAATGGAATGGTTTCAGCAAAATAAAGTCCTTTTCTCTCCTGGAAAAGCTTCCAACGCCGGTGGAGTTGCTACTTCAGGCTTGGAGATGTCGCAGAACTCTTTGCGCATCGAATGGTCTGCAGATGAAGTGGATAGAATACTTACCAAAATCATGGGCGACATCCATGAACAATGTGCCAAATATGGTAAACAAGAAGACGGTTACATCGATTATGTCAAAGGAGCTAATATCGCCGGATTTGTAAAAGTGGCGGATGCCATGCTGGCGCAAGGCGTGGTTTGAATATAAATTAGATTATATGAAAAACACTTCAGATGAATAGAATTTGAAGTGTTTTTTTTATAGGTCAATCTTTTAAAAATTACCTAAATTGCAGTCTTCAAATCATTAACACATGAAATCATTTATTACTTTATTCTTTTTAATTTTGGCCGGTCTAAGTTTTTCCCAAGATTTGGTTCTGATTAAATTTTCCGACAAACCATCTTCCCAAACCTATTTTGACAACCCTCTTTTGATGCTTTCCCAAAAAGCGCTCGATAGAAGAGATAAATATAACATCGACCTTAATTTACAAGATGTACCGGTAGAGGCTTCTTATGTCACGCAAGTGGAAGCTTTAGGGATCGATCCGATTGCCGTTTCCAAATGGTTCAATGGCGTTTTTGCTTGGTGTACCGCCAATCAAATTTCACAAGCAGAAGGATTGTCTTTTGTTTCGGAAGTAGAAACCTTTGTTCAAGATGATTCTAAAATGTCCGATGGGATTCCGCTTGCCGATAAATTCAATCTTCCGACTGAAATTCCTCAAGAATCTAACGGGATTTTGGATTTTGTGTATGGAGCAACTGAAACACAAGTAACCCAATTGAATTTGGAATACTTGCATAACCTCGGATTTACAGGTGATGGAATTACCATCGCTGTGATGGATAACGGTTTTCCGGGTGTGGAGTCCAGATCAGGATTTGCTTATATCCGAGACAATGGACAGATTAAAGGTGTTTATAATTTTATCGATGATAACGAACAAGTTTATGGACGAGGAACGCATGGAACGGTTGTTTTGTCTACAATCGGAGGTTATTTGGAAAACGAATTTGTAGGAACTGCCATCGATGCCGATTTTTATTTGTTCATCACAGAAAACAATACGCATGAATTGCCGGACGAAGAAGTCAATTGGATAGAAGCAGCAGAAAGAGCGGATAGCATAGGCGTAGATGTAATCAATACTTCATTGGGGTATAGTCAATTTGATGATCCACGCTATGATTATACCTATGAAGATATGGATGGTCAAACGACCTTTATCACCCGAGGAGCACAAATTGCAGCCGAAAAAGGAATCATGGTGGTGAATTCAGCAGGAAATTCAGGAAATGATTCTTGGCATTATATTACGGCTCCGGCAGATGGTGTGGATGTGTTTACCATCGGTGCGGTTCGTGAAAATGGTCAAGCTGCCAGTTTTTCATCTTTTGGACCTACCTATGACGGACGTATCAAACCCGACGTAGATGCTTTGGGTTCGGGAGCAGCTGTGATTCGTCCCGATGGCGAGGTTGAAGATGCTAGTGGAACTTCATTTTCATCGCCGATAATGGCGGGTGCCATGGCATGTTTTATTCAAGCATTTCCGGAAACCATTACTACTGAAATGCGTCAAAAGGTGAGAGAATCCGGACATTTGTTTGAAAATCCAACTGATCAACTCGGATATGGAATCCCGGATTTCGGAGAAGCTTATGAAAGTATGATGTCCGTAACAGATGTTGCTGAAGCAACGGTTGTAATTTATCCGAATCCAACTTCGGGAATCGTAAATATTGATTCTGACAGAGCGATTCAACAAGTTCAATTGATTTCCATGGAAGGGAAAATTGTACGAAAATATCCTTCCGCTTCCCAAATCAATATCCAAGAATTACCAAAAGGCGTTTATGTCTTGAAAATCCAATTGGAGAATGGAAAAATGGAAGTTCAGAAATTGGTGAAGAAATAATATTATTGAATTGAGGTTTTTATTTCTTTTTATTAATTTGCTTTTGAGTTATTTTTTAGTGGCTCAACAAGCATCAACAATAATTGGAAATACTTCTGCTGATGCTAATGGTAAGTATATATATGTTGGTTATGATGGCCCGGGATTAAAAGATTCGGTTCAAATTCAAGACAATAAATTTGAATATTCAATTTCAATTAAAGAACCTATAAATTTTTATCTGAGTAAGGATAGTAATTTCTACTACTCTGAAAAAGATATTGTCACATTTTATATAGAGCCGGGGAAAATTGAGTTTGATTTTGACTTTGATGATTTAAGTACAGTCAAAATTCAAGGTGTGAAAACTGAAACTGAGAGACAATCATTACGAGCATCAAAAATACCGTTATCAAATCTTATTGTTGAAAACAATACTATTCTCAGCGAACTTTACAAAAACAAGGAAACAGAAAAAGAGGCAGAACAGAAAAAGACTCTCCAAACTGAAATCAATCAATATGAAAGGATTTCAGATTCCTTGAAGCTCGAATTGGGAAAATTAAGTTTGGCGTTTGCAAAATCTCATCCCAAATCCTATTTAGCGCCCGAACAACTTTATTATGCGTTAACTCGAAATGGAAGTTCTATTTATTTCGACGATATTAAATCGGCCTTTGAAAATTTGGACGATGAAATCAAAAATTCTCCTAAATCGGAAGAATTAAAATTGGGAATAGAAAATTTCACTAAAAGTCAAGTTGGTGTTCCGGCACCCGAATTTGAAATGAAAGATTTAAATGAAGAAATAGTGAAATTGGAAGATTTCAGAGGGAAATATGTGTTATTGGATTTTTGGGCGAGCTGGTGCAAACCTTGTTTGGAAGATATGCCCCATATCAAAGAATTGAATCAAAAATACAAATCAGAAGGATTAGAAATAATTGGAATTTCTGAAGATAAAAATGTTCAGAAATGGAAAGATGCCATCGAAAAATTTGAACTTTCGGCTTGGAGACAATTTTCCATTGAGCAAAATCAAAGTTCGGTAAAATCGGATTATTTTGTAAATGTTATTCCGATAAAAATATTGATTGATCCAAATGGAAAAATTATCCAAAGATGGCGTGGTGGAGGAGAACCCAATCAATTGAAATTAGAACAAGTATTACGAGAATTATTTAAATAATTTCATCAAAAACATACTCCGGAGGAGTTATATGTTGGTAGCCTTGGTTGGAGCTCAAGATTATTTTTGCGTGTATTTTTGATGTGAAACAATCAAAAATCATGACAAAATTCTAATTCAATAATCCTAAGGCATCATTTTCACGCCTTTTTTCGCCAATCGCATTTTTGTATACGAACTATCCGACTTTTGAATCGGCGCATCATTTTGAAATAAGAAAACCGAATTGTCCTTTAAATTATAGGTTGAAATTTCCGGTACATTTTCATCATTGTTTTGCAACAAAATAAAGATGGAATCACTTACCCAAAAAGCATCTTCCACCCAATAAGATGGTCCGAAAAAGGCAACTTGTTGAACTGTTTTCTTTTTCACATCTACCATATTCACCGCTTGATCTGCCTCAAATAGAGCATTGCCCTCTTCATCCTTTGACCAATTGTAACTGTCGATGTCGAGATAAAAAGTTCGAGACGGATTGTAGATTAGAAAAGGTTCATAGGTTTTGTCAAATTCCGCTTCAAAATTTCCTTTTACACTTCCGGGTTGCATTTCCAATTTTTGCGTTTGTTCCAAATTGAAATTGTTCATGGAGAAAGATGGATCAGTGGATTGATAATGTTTGCGCCAATTTTTAAAAGTAGCGTTGGATTGTAAATCGGCAAGCGCCGAATTTTCCGTTTCCGGTTCTTCTGCATAATCGAGGGAATCGGTCTCCGTAAGAATTTCCTCGGAAACGGATTCATCTTTTTTATCGGAACAGGAAAATAGTACAGCAGAAAATAAAAGAGAAAGAATGATGGATTTGCTTTTCATAGTTCAAACAATTGAAATTCAAACGCATTGCTGCAAATCTTGAACCAAAAAATTATATAAAAAAACCTTTATCATTTTTCTACAATAAAGGTTTTAGTAATATTTAAGTTGCTTATCAATTTGGCTTTCCAATTTCATGGATATTTCCAAAAATATCTTTTGGATCTGGTCCCCATTGATTGGTATTGCCTTCTCCTTCAGTGAAAAACCAAACCAATAAAAGAATTGGACCCACAAGTGGGATTAAGTAAAAAAGTAAATACCAGCCACTTTTTCCTATGTCGTGAAGTCGGCGAACTGCCACAGCCAAAGATGGTATGAACGTAGCCAAACCATAAATCATTAATATTCCATATAAAAGCCAAAACATGGCGCCCGGCTCTTGATTTTGAGATAATCCAATTGATGCAACCATCGGGATATAAAGAACTAGGGTTATGATGAAATTGGTTAAAGTAAAATACCAATATTCACTTCGCCTCGCTCTACCACTGAAGTTTGCATAATTTTCAAATAAAACTTTTTTGTACCAATCTATCATGTTCATGTTTGTAAAGAGTTTAAATTATTTATAAAAGAAAAATATATATAATGGGTTTAAACCATAAAATTTTCAGCGAATTTCTTATCCTCATTCATTTGATCGACCAATTCTTCCATGGAATCAAATTTTTGATCGTCCCTGATTTTATGAAGCAATTCCACCGTAATCATTTCGTCATAAATATTTTGATCAAATTCCAAAATATAGACCTCCACTCGTTTTTCATTGGAATTCGTAACGGTTGGTCGTGTTCCGATGTTTAGAAGTCCTTTGAAAATTTCGTCTTTAATTATAACTTTTACGACATAAACGCCGTTTCCGGGAATCAATTTGTAGGGTTCAATTTCCAAATTGGCCGTAGGAAAACCAAGTGTTCGTCCTATTTTATCGCCATGAATCACTTTTCCGCTGAACGAATAATTTCGTTTCAAACCGGAATTTGCAAATTCTATATTTCCTTCCAGCAAAGCATTTCGGATTTGGGTCGAACTGATGTGGTTTTCGGCCGATTTTACTTCTGAGATTTTTACAACTTGAAATCCGTGTTTTTTGGAAAGTTCGTTGAGTTGTTCAAAGTTTCCTTGACGATTTTTTCCGAAATGATGATCGTAACCGATCACAATGGTGTGGATGCCAATTTGGTTCACCAATAATTCTTTGACAAACTCCTCTGAACTCAAATCTGCAAATTCCTGTGTAAACGGATGAAAAATCAGATTTTTCAATCCTGATTTTTCGAGCAATTCGATTTTTTCATCTAAGGTCGTCAACAGCATCAAATCATCAGCTCCTTTCCCCAAAACCACTCTGGGATGCGGTTCAAATGTTAACAAGACACTTTCGCCATTTATTCTTTCTGCAATTTCGTTGAGTTGAGAGATGATGGCTTGATGGCCGATGTGGATGCCGTCAAACATCCCAAGCGTCAGCACCGGATTTTTTAGGTATTTACATTCGTCGATATGGTGAAAAATCTTCATCGACGGCAAATGTATTGGTTCGAATTGAATTTAGTAAAAGAAATTTGGAATAAAATTCTTAAATTTTACTTTGTAAGCAGTTGAAATACTGAACCATTTGTAAGAAATTGATAAAGTTTAAAAGAATGATAAAAATCTTATTATTCGTAGGTTAAGAATCAGTTGATTGGCTTATATTTGCACAAAATTTTAAAAAACATTTAATCTTTATAAGATGGCAAACCATACAGGAAAAATCGCACAGATTATCGGGCCGGTAATTGACGTTGTTTTTGAAAACGCTGAAAGTCTTCCACAAATTTACGATGCATTGGAGATCCCAAGAGCTGGTAAAGAGTCTTTGATGCTTGAAGTTGAACAACACATCGGAGAGGATACCGTTCGTTGTATCGCGATGGATTCAACAGATGGTTTACAGAGAGGTCAAGAAGTACGTGATTTAGGAGGTCCTATCACGATGCCGATTGGAGAAGCTGTAAACGGTCGTACGTTTAATGTGGTAGGGGATGCCATCGACGGATTGGGGAATTTGGACAAATCAAATGGTCTTCCGATTCACCGTCCGGCACCGAAGTTTGAAGATTTATCGACTTCATCAGAAGTTTTATTTACGGGTATCAAAGTAATCGATTTGATCGAGCCTTATGCAAAAGGAGGAAAGATCGGATTATTTGGTGGTGCGGGTGTAGGTAAAACCGTATTGATCCAGGAGTTGATCAACAATATTGCTAAAGGACACGGTGGTTTGTCTGTATTTGCCGGAGTGGGTGAAAGAACCCGTGAAGGAAATGACTTATTACGTGAGATGTTAGAAGCAGGTATCATTAAATATGGTGATGAATTCATGCACTCTATGGAAGAAGGCGGATGGGATTTGTCAAAAGTTGACAAAGAATTGATGAAAGAATCAAAAGCGGCATTCGTATTTGGTCAGATGAATGAACCTCCGGGAGCACGTGCACGTGTGGCTTTGTCCGGATTGACATTGGCAGAATATTACCGTGATGGTGATGGTTCAGGTCAGGGACGTGACGTACTTTTCTTTATCGACAACATCTTCCGATTTACACAAGCAGGTTCTGAGGTATCAGCACTTTTGGGTCGTATGCCATCTGCAGTAGGTTATCAGCCGACTTTGGCAACAGAGATGGGTGCGATGCAGGAAAGAATTACTTCGACAAAAAGAGGTTCCATTACTTCCGTACAAGCGGTTTACGTTCCTGCGGATGACTTGACTGACCCGGCACCGGCAACGACGTTTGCACACTTGGATGCAACGACGGTATTGTCTCGTAAAATTGCTTCTTTAGGTATTTATCCGGCGGTAGATCCACTGGATTCTACTTCTAGAATCTTGACTCCACAAATTTTGGGTGACGAGCATTACGATTGTGCACAAAGAGTAAAAGAAATTTTACAACGCTACAAAGCGCTGCAAGATATCATTGCGATCTTAGGTATGGAAGAACTTTCTGAAGAGGACAAACAAGTGGTACACCGTGCAAGACGTGTTCAGCGTTTCTTGTCTCAGCCATTCCACGTAGCCGAGCAATTTACAGGAAACCCTGGAGTTTTGGTTGATATCAAAGATACCATCAAGGGATTTAACATGATCATGGATGGTGAAGTGGATCAATATCCGGAAGCAGCATTTAACTTGAAAGGTACGATTGAAGATGTAATCGAAGCCGGAGAGAAAATGTTGGCAGAAGTTAATGCGTAAAAAGTTTAACGTTCCACGTTTAAAGTTTCAAGTTGGAGAATTGTTTTACAATTTTCATAAAGGTGAAAACCTTAAACTTTGAACCTAACCCTCCGTCCGACGTGGCGGATTAAACAAATTTTAAAATGAAATTACATATCATAACACCACAGCACGTCATTTTTGAAGGAGAAGTGGATTCAGTATCAGTTCCTGGTAAGGACGGTGAATTCCAGATGTTGGATAATCATGCTGCGATCGTTTCTTCATTGGACAAAGGAACCATCAAAATCAAATTGCATTCAAAAACGGTAGCCGATTTTGATAACCTTTCAGGAAAATTGGAAAAAGCACCCGGAAATGAATTGGTTTATTTGTTTGACGTAAGCGGTGGTGTAGTCGAAATGAGCAACAACATAGTTACGATTTTGGCGAATTGATCTTTAGAGAAATTAGTAAAAAGTAACAAGTAAATAGCAAAATCCCGAAAGGCAACTTTCGGGATTTTTTTTGCGCGAAATATTTAGGTCATAAAAAAACCTCCAAGTTTTTAATTCTTGGAGGTTGTATTTCTTAATTCTAACTTCGTAAATCGTATATCGAACTTCGAATTAATATCTGTAATATTCCGGTTTGTATGGCCCTTCCACTTCTACACCGATGTATTTCGCTTGTTCCGGCGTCAATGTTTCCAATTCCACACCCAGTTTAGCCAAATGCAAAGCAGCAACCTTTTCATCTAAATGTTTCGGCAAAGTATAAACTTTGTTTTCGTATTTATCGGAATGGTTCCACAACTCGATTTGTGCCAAAGTTTGGTTGGAGAATGAATTCGACATCACAAAAGATGGATGTCCAGTTGCACAACCTAAATTCACCAAACGACCTTCTGCCAGAATGATGATTTCGTTTCCGTTTACGTTATAAACATCTACTTGTGGTTTCACTTCGTATTTCGTTGCACCAAATTTATTGTTCAACCAAGCCATGTCGATTTCGTTGTCGAAATGCCCGATGTTACAAACGATGGTTTTGTCTTTCATTTTCTCGAAATGCTTTCCTTGAACGATGTTGAAATTTCCGGTCGTCGTGATGATGATGTCTGCATTGTCAACAACAGAATCCAACTTTTTCACTTCATAACCTTCCATTGCCGCTTGCAAAGCACAAATCGGATCAATTTCCGTAACCGTAACGATCGCACCAGCACCTTTAAAAGAAGCCGCCGTTCCTTTTCCTACATCACCATATCCACAAACTACAACACGTTTTCCGGCAATCATCACATCTGTAGCACGTTTTACCGCATCCACAGCAGACTCACGACATCCGTATTTGTTGTCAAATTTTGATTTGGTAACCGAATCATTTACATTAATTGCCGGCATCACCAAAGTTCCATTTTGCATACGTTCATACAATCGGTGAACTCCGGTAGTTGTTTCTTCAGAAAGACCTTTGATTTCGGCGGTTAATTCAGGATATTTATCAAAAACCATATTGGTCAAATCTCCACCATCATCCAAAATCATGTTCAATGGTTTTCTATCTTCTCCGAAAAATAAAGTTTGTTCGATACACCAATCAAATTCTTCTTCGTTTAATCCTTTCCAAGCATAAACCGGAATTCCGGCAGCAGCGATTGCAGCCGCAGCGTGGTCCTGAGTTGAAAAAATATTACAAGAAGACCAAGTTACTTCCGCACCCAGTGCAACTAAAGTTTCGATCAAAACCGCAGTTTGGATCGTCATATGCAAACATCCGGCGATTCGAGCACCTTTTAAAGGTTGTGATGGGCCGTATTCTTCACGGATTGCCATCAATCCCGGCATTTCAGCTTCTGCCAATTTGATTTCTTTTCTTCCCCAGTCCGCTAGAGCAATATCTTTCACTTTGTAAGGAATGTATTCGACTTGTGTACTCATATTTATAAAATATTTATCTAATTTTGAATTCGTTTAAGTTTTTGGACTGCAAAGTTACAAACTAATTTACCAATTTAAAATGCCGCTTATCAATTCTTTACATCAGGATGAATTTACCCGAATTGTGGGTTGGAAGACGCAGGAATCGGACGAAGAACTCTTGGCATACTTGGATTTAAGTCCTTATCGGATCATGAAATACTTGACATTGGGACCGAAACAAGCCAAAGAATATTTGGGGCTTCGTTGTTGTTTAAAGGAATTGAATTTGGATTTTGATGTGTATTATAATAAAAAAGGGAAACCTTATTTGCCTTCCAACAAACAATTGTCCATCACGCATTCCTTTGATATGGTATGCATCGGTTTGAGCAAATTCAAAATCGGCATTGACATCGAGAAAAATCGTCCGCATAAAATTTTGAATATCAAAGAGAAATTCATCAGAAAAGATGAAGCAGACTGGATTCCAAAGGAAAGAGAAGAAGAATATTTTCATGTGATTTGGGGAATCAAAGAAGGTTTGTACAAATTGGATGGTGGAAATCTTTGGAATTTTTTGCATCATTATCGGGTAGATCCTTTTGAATTAAAAGAAAATGAGCCGATTTCTTGTTGGATTTCAGATGAAACCAAAAGCCGGAATTATGAAGCCAAATATACGCTGATGGAAGATTATTATTTGGTTTGGACGTTGGATTTTGAATAAATATAAAAGATGAATGAATTGATCAACTATTTAGTTGAACCCTATAAAACCTATGAAACTTGGCAAATCTGGTTGGAACTTTCCGCCACGATTTTAGGAATTTCCAGCGTTGTTTTTTCCATGTTGCGCAACATTTGGGTGTTTCCGACTGGCATCATTTCCACGGTGATTTATGTTTATATTTTGTTTGTATTTGGGCTTTTGGGCGATATGTTGATCAATGTGTATTATACCGCCATGAGCGTTTATGGCTGGATTTTATGGTCCAAAAGTTCAGAAGATCAAGTTCATGTAGAAGTTTCTTGGGCAACCCGAAAAGAATGGAAATGGGGGATTTTACTGTTCATTTTAAGTGTTTCCTTAGTCACGCTGGTTTATTATTTCAAACCTTGGATTGACAATCAATTTTCAATGTCGGGCGTGGATTTGGGCTTGTATCATTTGGATTGGGCGAACTGGTTGGATGTTTTCACAACTTCGATTTTTCTGGTCGGGATGTGGTTCATGGCCAAACAACGCATCGAAAACTGGATTTTCTGGATCATCGGGGATTTGATTTGTATCCCGATGTTTTTGTACAAAGGTTTAGGAATTACTTCGATCCAATATTTGGTGTTTACGATTTTGGCTTCCATCGGATTTTATTTATGGATGAAGAATTCGAAGAAACAAGATGAAATAAATGAAATCGGATTAAATGGCTAATGATTTATAAGGTTATCAGGATTCATTTTGCCTGGAAAAATTCTAAGGATGATGATGGAATCCTTTTCCACTTGATAAATCAATTTATGATTGAATTTTGTTACAAACCGAATGTTGGGTTGATTGAAAATTGGTTCGACGGGATATTTGTCGGGGAATATAGTTAATGATTCAGCCAATTCAATTAATCCATCTAAAACCATGATCGCATTTTGTGGACTTTTGGCCGAAATAAACGCAATTGCCTCATTTAGATCCAAATAAGCTTCATTTTCCCAAATGATTTTCATTCATGATTTTTTTTCGGATTTCATCAGATGTAAAAAAAACAGCTTCACCCTTTTTGATGCTTTCTTGTTGCGACTCCATTTCTAGTAAATATTGACGTTCAAAAATGGGAGAATTATCCGTTCGGTATCCAATGATGTTTTCAGATTGAAGTAAATCATTGATTTTGCTCAAAATTTTCTCGTCAGAAATATTGAAAATTCTTTGGGCAATGTTAATTTTTAATTCGTCAGTACTCATAATGTAAAGGTATGGATTTTTGCATTCAATTCGGAATGATTAACTTTAAACCTGAAACGTCAAACCTGAATCCCGAATGTCCTACCAACAAAAATCCATCAAAAACTGGGCGGAAGACGACCGACCGCGAGAGAAATTATTGCTAAAAGGACGGAATTCGCTTTCCGATTCCGAACTGCTAGCCATCATCATGGGAAGCGGCTCACGGGACGAATCGGCGGTGGAATTAGCAAAGCGAATTTTGAATTCGGTGGAAAACAATTGGAACAATTTATCGACGCTTTCGGTCAAAGATTTATGCAAATTCAAAGGAGTTGGCGAAGCAAAAGCCATCAGCATCATCACGGCATTGGAAATCGGAAGAAGGAGAGCAGCGCAAGGATTGATTGAAAAACCGAAAATTACTTGCAGTCAGGATGCTTTTGTGATTTTCCAAAGTTTAATCGGCGACACACAAATCGAAGAATTTTGGGTTTTGTTTCTGAACCAAGCGAATTTTGTTATCAGAAAAGAACAAATCAGCAAAGGTGGAATCAGCCAGACTTCTGTCGATGTTCGAGTGATTTTGAAAACCGCTTTGGAAGAAATGGCGACCGGCATCATTTTGGCGCATAATCATCCGTCCGGAAACCTGAAACCCAGCGAGTCTGACCGACAAATCACCCAAAAAATAAAAGCCTCCGGACAAACCATGGACATTGCGGTGCTCGACCACCTCATTGTCACCCAAAAAGCCTATTTTAGCTTTGCCGATGAAGGAATTCTTTAACTTTTTACCTTTGTGTTCCTTTGTGCTATCATTGTGTACATTGTGGTTAATGAATAAAATGGAATTTTTTAACCACTAAGTTCTCCAAAAAATGCACAACGTGCACTACGAATTTAAATCCGATGAAAAATATAATCCTGATTTATACTGAACAATTATCACCACGAATCGAATATGTATTTGATTTCATTTTTAGCGAATTTTCAGGATTGGAATTTGAATTGACAATTGATTTGGAAGAATTTAAAAATTCAAATCGACCTAAAATTAATTTTTCAAGGAATTTAATTTTAGATGTAATTCAATTGATTCCGGACAAATTTTTATTTGAAAACACGATTTCCGAAACCATCAAATTTGAAGAACTAAACGAAATTGGGAAGATTTTTTTTGCACTCAGCCGATATGAAGAATATTGGCCACAGGAAAAAGACCAACATGGCCGAATTTCAGGAAAAGGGAAAGTGTATAAAACGCCTTTTGTGGACAGCTGGATTTTGGGTTTTCAAGAAAAATTGAAATCTAAATATCCGCAACTTGAATTCAAAAATCGGGAATTTGGCATCACGATGACTTGTGATGTGGACCAAGTTTGGCAATACAAACACAAAGGTTTTAAACGAACGTATGGCGCATTTTTGAGGGATTTTGTGAAATTGAATTTCAAAGAATTCGCGAAGCGAAAAAAAATTATTTCGGGAAAAGAAAAAGATCCTTTTGATACGTTTGAGGTGATTAAAAAATGGATGGATTCCTTCATTCTTCGGAATGACAAAAATGTGAAAATGATTTTCTTTTGGTTGATGGCAGATTATGGTGCATTTGATAAAAATAATCCGGTCTCAAATTTGGCTTTTCAAGAAAAAATCAAAGAAATTGCTGCTTGGTCAGAGTCTGGAGTTCATCCGTCTTATGCTTCGAATTCAAATCCTGAAAAATTGGAAGTCGAAATCAAACGTTTAGAAAAAATTCTAGGTAAAAAAATCAGAAAATCCCGCCAACATTACATCAAATTGAGTTTCCCTGAAACCTATCAAAACTTGATTCAAAAAGGAATTCAAGAGGATTATTCGATGGGTTATGCAGATGAAACCGGATTTAGAGCGGGAACTTGTACCCCGTTTTACTGGTATGATGTATCAAAAGAAGAAAAGACCGATTTGAAGATTTTTCCTTTTTGCGCGATGGATGTCACGATGCGGAATTATATGAAATTGTCCATTGATGAAGCGATTCAAGAAATCCAGCGACTGAAATCGGAAATCCAAAAAGTAAATGGAAATTTCTGTGTGCTTTTTCATAATTCGAATCTTAAAGAAGATTGGGAAGGTTGGGAGAAAGTGATAGAAAGTTTGTTTGAATAAAATGAGAAAACCGTGTCCAATGCGTCCGTCGCGGCGGATGTGTTCTTTGTGGTAAAATTGAACCACTAAGTTCACTAAGAAGGCACAAGGAACACAAAATCTGATTTTTCAATCTTTAAAGTGGGATTTTATATATTTGCCGAGATGTCCCAACTCCAAAAAATAAAACGCAAAAACCTTGATCTGGAAAAGTATTCCCGAGCATTGAACTACTCCATCAATTACCGGATTTATGCCGAGCATTGGTATTTGGATTTGTTGACTGATGAGCAATGGGAATGTTGGATCTATGGAGATTATGAAGTGATCATGCCGGTTCCATTACAATTTAAATTTGGGATTAAATTCGTGTTGCAGCCGATTTATTGTCAGCAATTGGGTGTTTTTTATCGAGAAGAAATTTCCGATGAATTGTTCCGTGAATTTGAGAACAAACTGCATAAATACCGTGTTCGCGCTTATCATTTTAACGAGGAAAATACGGAAAGGTATCAGCCGGAAGGGGAAAAAAGGGTAAATTATGTGTTGGATTTAAACCGGCCATATGACGAAACTTTTCAGAATTACTCCAAACATAGGAGAAAAGACATTCGGAAGTCGGAACGTCTCGGAGTTATAATTGAATTGGCAAAAAATAAAAATTCGTTTATCGAACTTTTTAAACAATATTATTCTCATATAAAAAGACAAGTTTCGGAATCTTTTCTTATAAAATATACAGAAGTTCTTATGAACAAAAATAAATTGGTTCATTATGATGTTTTGAATCAGGAAAGAGAATTGATTGCCTCACAATTTTTTTTGGATTCGGGCAATAGGAGAATTTGTATAGGTTTTGCTCGCAACAAAGAAACAGAAAATCATAATGCCTCGGCATTTGTGAAAAATCATTTGATTGAAGAGCTTTCCGGCCAAGAATTCTTTTTAGATTTTGAAGGATCTATGATTCTAGAAGTAGCTCATTTTATGGAAGGTTTTTCACCGGAAAAAAGGCATTATACAAGCTACACCAACTTTAGCGTCAAATTTTCTCGGCGATGATCACAAAGAAATTTAAAATCTCTTTTGTATTTTTACAAAAATGAACAGATGAAACCCATTTGCCAAATCCTATTTTTTAGTTTTATCCTCACAGCATTAAACGCTCAAGAAAAAAAAGATCCCGAACATTACAGCTATCCGTTTGAAGAGTCTTACGAACCACTGACTTTAAGAATAAACGCAATACTGCTTTACCGAAACGATGGAACGGGTAATTTCGACATGAATAATTCCGAAGACAAAGCTTTGTTTATGGAGTATCTGGAACGCACCAATGAAGTTTATGCTAATTTTCAGGAACCACCCGATTTGACGGGGTGTTATACCGGAACAGATTTTATAAAGGATGCAAGAATTCGTATAGATTTTAATGTGTTGAAAGTGAAAAACACTTACTATTGGAATTATTTGAACAGCGGGGCCATACCTGAAGAGCGAAAATATGGTGGATTTTCTCCAACCGAAAATTGGTACATAAAACCTTTGGACGATTCCATTTCCTCACTAAAAAACACGCCCAAAGGCATCAACGCATATTTTACCCAAAATGGAAAACGCTTCGATGATTTGTTTGCAAAAAATGGAGAAGGTTATGATTTGAGTGGAAATAATGCAGGGCAATTGCCCTCAACATCCAATCTAAAAAGAAGCTCTCAACTGCACATGGCAAATCAGTACATGAAATCCAAATACATGCGCTACCACGCAACCAAGGAATACAACAAACCTTGGTCAGAAGTAAAACAATGGTGGTTGGGCTATGCCTTAGCGCATGAGTTAGGACATGATTTCGGGCTGGGTCACTCCAATGAATACCATAGTTCAAACAAATGTATCTATACCATAATGTCCCAAAAAAATGAACACAAAAGAAATTGGTTACAACCAACCGAAATAAAAAAAATCCACTGGAATCTGACACGGACAAATTTGATGCAATTCGTCACACCGGAATCTGCTTATGGAGCGGTTTGGGTGTTGAATGAAAATACGAATTGGGATAAACCTAGACGTTTTTATCATAATTTCGAGCTGGCACAAAATCATACATTGAACATATCCGATTCCATTATTTTACCCCCACAAGGTTATGTGAAACTAAATAAAAATGCCAAAATCATTTTTTCTGGAAAAGGAAAAATAGTCGATGCTAATGGAAAAGAATTCAAGAATTTTGAAAAACATAGAACTGCCCAAATAATCTATCAATAGGAACTAAAATACTTTCTTAAATTTTCCGGAATCTTTCGGTTAAATTCGATCGCTTCAAACCGCTCAGCATAAGGTTCTTTAGCTTTGATCACCCGACATGGATTTCCAACAGCTATGGAATTTGAAGGAATGTCTTTGACCACGACGGATCCAGCACCTATGGTTACATTGTCTCCAATTTTCACACCGGGCAAAACAACAGAATTAGCAAAAATAAAAACATTATTTCCTATAATGATAGGAGGAGAAGTATCATGTTTTGAATGTTGGCAAACGTTATGGTTAGCAGAAATGATTTTACATCCCGGACTTATCCCAACATTATTTCCCAAAATAATCCCATTTACTGCTTGTATATATACACCTATATTATCACCCGGGTCACATAATATTCCTTTTTGAATTTTTTCCGGACTTCTCACAATTGAAGTGAAATGAACCGGCCACGGCGTTTTTCGATTGATACCTAAAATTTTCTGAGAAATGAAATTATATAAAATAATTTTTCGGTAAGATTTGTAACCATATTTAGGTCTGTAATATTCAGGATAAGCCCAATTCACCAACCATCCAAATAATAGAAAGTCCAATTTCTTCTTCCAATTAACCTTTTGATACTTTGACATTTTTCTTTAAATTGTATAAAACCGCAGCCAATAAAACCAAATATCCAATCCCCGACAAAATCGAGAAAATCCAAACGCAATATAGAAAATCATTTTGCTGTACACCTACATAAATCCCGATGAAATTGACCAACAATAAATAAATATTGAAAATCAGCGAATAATGATTTTTATTGATCACCATCACTATCGAAGCAATCGGATTCATCGCACTTCGTGCCAAAATCCAGAACGACAACGCCAAAACATAACTCCCCAGCCCATCCCAACTCTCCGTTAAAAACCAATCCAACAAATAAATCCCAAGCGTATTCATCACCAAAACAAATCCAGCGATGAGCGCAACATTGGTGAAAATCACTTTATAGGTCAATTTTTCTAAAGATTTTTTATCAGATTGACTCAGCGAAACCGCCTTTTGGAAATACACTCTGGAAACAGAGCCGGACAATAAAACCAAAGGAACAGACAAGATTTTGAAAGCCATTCCATAAATCCCAACTTCCGCTTTTGTGAAATAAAATAGGATCAAAATCGGCATGATGTTGTTGGCAATCGCGTTGAGCGCATCAGACGGATACGTAAATTTTACGATGTTGATGTGTTCCTTCACGCTTTCTTTAAAAAGCGGAATGTTCACTTTGATCAATTGACCTTTCGCTACGCGCGCATTGTACGTGAAAGAAGCAATCAAACCGACGATCCAACCATAAATCAATCCATTTTCTGTCCATCCCAAAAAATAAAAAATCGCTTGGAAAATCACCGAAACCAGTGAAGAAAGCACAAATGCCGTGGAAATTTGTTTGAACAATTTGAATTTGGTGAACAAATTATTTTGCGAAATGTTCCATCCAGTTAAAACCGCACCGATTCCCGTCAGAAATAAAACAAAAAAGGAAATTTGAAATGAAGCAACGTCCAATAATTTCAAAACGCCCATCACCGAAATCATCAAAATCGTCATGATCAACGTGATGCTCACGATTCCACTGAATAAATTTCGGATTTCCTTGCTTCCTTTTTGTAAAATCATGATGTTGTCCAACCGAAATCCGGATAGCACCGGTAAAATCATGATGTAACTGATGAACACATTGTAAATCCCATAACTGTCAGGTCCATAAAAATTGGCCAACACCAAACCGCCGATCGTTACGATCATTTTTGAAATCGTATTGCCGGCAAGCAACGAAAGTACGCCTTTGAAATTTTTGGTTTGAAATTGTTTGCGGTTGATTTTCAAAATCGCCTCGAATTTTACCACAAAACTACACATTAACGTTGAACCTTGAACTTTAAACCTTAAACTTTAAACTTCTACCCAAAGAATTCCATTGAAACTTTATACATTTGCCTGCTTATGGAAAACATCAAGCACATCTTTTTTGATTTGGACAATACCCTTTGGGATTACCGCAGAAATGCGAGAATCACGCTGGTCAAACTCTTTGAAGCATTTCAAATTCAAGAAAAATACGGTTATTCTTTTGACGAATTTTATCCTTTTTATTACGAATCCAACGAACAGCTTTGGGCGGATTATCGCGATGGAAAAGTAACCAAAGAAGAATTACGCGCTAGACGATTTCCCGAAGCTTTTGAAAATTTAGGCATTCCCGATGCCGATTTTGCACTCGAATATGAAAAACGATTTGTGGAAGAAGTCACGACTTCCAATTTTACGGTTGAAGGAACAGAAGAAATCCTGAATTATCTAAAAGACAAATATGAATTACATATTTTATCCAATGGTTTTGAGGAGGTTACGCATCAAAAAATCAATGGAAGTTTGATCAAAGATTTCATCCAAACCATCACAACTGCTGAAGGAGCAGGCGCCCCAAAACCAGACGCTAAAGCATTTCAAACCGCTTTGGACAAAGCCAATGCACAAAAAGAAGAATCGATTTACATCGGCGATGACTGGATTGCCGACATGATGGGCGCCACAAGATTTGGGATGCGAGCAATTTTCTTTAATCCGCTCAACGAAAACCATCTTTGGGTAGAAGAAATTCCGGTGATCGATCAATTGATTGAATTGAAAAATTATTTGTAAATCTTTGGGTGTAACCCTCCGCAAAAGCTGCGGGTCGGGCTCTCGGCACTCGCTTTTTTGTTGTCTTCGAGAACCTCAGACAACAAAAAGAGCTCAAACAAATGCCTCTATCCCTTACACAAGTCCGGAATCGAAATCAAAATTGAAACTTGATTCGAAAAGAAATAGCTGTAAATGCGAACTTCAAAACTCAAACTTCGAACTTCGTATTTATTTCCTCGATTTCATCGCCAACACGAACAAAGCAGCAATCGGCACCAACATGCCCAAAATATAAACCATATTCAGCTCAAACAACGGCGGATATATAACAATTGGCGCAACCAAACCGACGATCGCGCCGCCCATATGCGCTTCATGACCGATGTTCCCCAATTGTTTCTGAACGCCATAAACTGTATAACCCAAATACAAAATCGCAAAAAGCCATCCCGGAATGAATCCGTAAATCTGCAATTCATTTGGGAAAATAGCGATTGCTGCCATTACGATGCCCATCACGCCTCCCGAAGCACCAACCGCCGAATATCTCGGATTATTTTTTTGGAAAAAAAGTGCCAACAGATTTCCGCCTACAATTGACAATAAATAAATCACCGCAAAAACAACCGACCCCGTTGCGATGCTTCCACCAAATTGCATGGCAAAAAACTGAATAACCGGCGTTGCAAAGAAATAAAGCGTCAACATGTTGAAAATCAGGTGTCCCATATCGACGTGGAGGAATCCGGACATCAAAAGACGATCGTATTGTTTTCCTTCAGTAATCGCTTGTGGTTGAAATTTAAATCGTTCAAATAAATTATAATCGCTAAAGGCGCGATAACTGAAAAGCCCTGTGACTACGATTATGATGATGGTAATTAATGCCATTTAAAGTTTTTTGTTTGTTTTGTTTTTGAAAAATAGGTTTTTCTATTCTTTTTCTTCTTGGTTTTCTTCGCCGTTTTCAGCTTGTTTTCTTGGGAAATCAAAAAGCGAAGCTTGTTCACCCGTTGCACCGTCCAGTTCGTCTGGTTCTATTTTTGGCAATTCTTCTTCTTCCGGTTCTTCCGGTGCCGGATGCAGATTGATTTGTTTGATTTTATAAGTCGTCAATTGATTGCCTTGTGCTTTGATGCCTTTTACCGTAATGAATTCTTCCAAATTCACCGTTTCCATTTCTCTTTCTACACCTTTTACTTTTGAAAAAATCAAATCGACTACCGGAATTTTCTGCGTCGTTACCATTTCTACAAAAGAATTGGGATGTTCTGAAAAATAAAAGGTTTGAGGATTCAAAGTATCTTCCAATAAAAATCTTTTCACGAAATAACGCTCTTTTTCCGCATCATAATAAATACAAGAAATCGGCTTCTCAGGTCTCCATTTTTCGATGGTCAACAACTCATCATCATAACGATTGCTTAAATCAAAACTGGTCAACTTCGCATCACCTTTGTCGTTGATGGTCAATATCTTATCCGTTCCTTTAAAAGCGCCGAGCAGTTCGCCGCGTCCATCGGCATTCAAACGTTTTACCGTATCGTCAAACCAAATTTTCCGCGGCGCCAAAGTTGAAACGCCTTCTTCTTTTAGTTCCACTTTTTTCACCGGATATTTCGTCACCAAATTTCCTTTTGAAGCCCTTCCTTTTACGGCCAATTCTGAAAAGTTGATGTCCAATTTCAGTTTTTTCAAACGTTGATTGGGTTTCAAAAGGATTTGAACGACTTCGGCTTCACCGTTTGGATTGGCGGAAAAATAAAGCAATTCAGAACCTTTGGTTCCATTGGTCAAATCATATTCTTTGTCACGGGTAATGCCAGTTACCGCAAATCTTTTCATGTAAGATGGACCGTTTTTCCCATCCCGATAAATCAGATTGTAAATGGTGCGTTTGTCGTTTTTCTGCCAAACCGCAATGTGGATGATCCCTTTTCCAACAAAGGTTTTGGCATCGACTTTCGAAACCATCATTACGCCATCATTTCGGAAAACGATGATGTCGTCGATGTCCGAACATTCAAATAAAAATTCGTCTTTACGCAAAGAAGTTCCGATGAAACCTTCCGACTTGTCTACATAGAATCGGACATTGGCAACGGCAACTTTGGTCGCATCGATGTTGTCAAAAACACGGATTTCAGTTTTACGTTCGCGGCCTTTTCCGTATTTGGTTTTTAGATTTTTAAAATAATCCACCGCATAATCGATCAAATTGGCCAAATGGAATTTGACTTTTTCAATTTTTTCTTCGAGGGATTCGAGGAATTGTTGCGCTTTATCTAAATCGAATTTGGAGATGCGTTTGATGCGGATTTCGGTCAGTCTGACGATGTCTTCTTCCGTTACTTCGCGAAGCAAATGTCCGGTAAAAGGTTTCAAACCTTTATCAATGGCTTGGATTACACCTTCCCAAGTTTCTTCTTCTTCGATGTCGTGGTAAATTCGGTTTTCGATGAAAATGCGTTCCAAGGAAGAAAAATGCCATTGTTCTTGCAATTCGTTGAGTTCGATTTCCAATTCACGTTTCAGCAATTCGACCGTATTCTCCGTATTTCTCCGTAAAATTTCAGAAACATTTAAAAACTCAGGTCGATTCACATTGATCACACAAGCATTGGGCGAAATGGAAATTTCGCAGTCAGTAAAAGCATAGAGTGCATCGATCATTTTGTCGGGCGAAATGCCCGGTGATAAATGAACCAATATTTCTACGAACTCAGAAGTATTGTCCTCAATTTTTTTGATTTTGATTTTTCCTTTGTCATTGGCTTTCAAAATCGAATCAATCAAACTTCCGGTCGTCGTCCCAAAGGGAATTTCGGTAATTTTAAGTGTGAGTTTGTCTTCTTGTTGGATTTTGGCTCTGACTCTGACTTTTCCGCCGCGTTGACCATCGTTGTAATCACTGACATCGATGTAGCCACCGGTCAAAAAATCGGGATATAACACAAATTTCTTTCCACGTAAATAATTGATGGAAGCATCGATCACTTCGTTAAAATTATGCGGCAAAATTTTGGTGGAAAGTCCTACGGCAATTCCTTCAACGCCTTGGGTCAAAAGCAAAGGGAATTTCACGGGAAGGTTGTCCGGTTCTTTGTTTCGGCCGTCATAGGAGGGAAGCCATTCGGTTGTTTTGGGATTAAAAACGACTTCAAGCGCAAAAGGAGTTAGTCTTGCTTCGATGTATCGGGCTGCAGCGGCACCATCACCTGTTAAAATATTCCCCCAGTTTCCTTGGGTATCGATGAGCAGTTCTTTTTGACCGATTTGAACCATGGCGTCTGTGATCGCCATATCGCCATGCGGATGGTATTTCATGGTATTCCCGACGATGTTTGCGACTTTGTTGTATCGGCCATCTTCCAGTTCTCGCATGGAGTGCATGATGCGGCGTTGAACGGGTTTCAATCCGTCAAAAATAGAAGGAATGGCTCTTTCCAGTATGACATAGGAAGCATAATCGAGGAACCAATCCTCATACATTCCCGATATTTTTTTTATTGATTCTTCGTGCTGCTGTTCGCTCATTTTAATTCACTTCTTCTAATTGGGACGTCTTGATATCAGCGTTCCGTTTCACAATTTTATTTAAGGATCGTTTCAAATCGGAAATTTCACTTTTGTTTAAATAAGTGATGTTAAAACTTAGTTTCTTAAAACCCGATTGCGTACGTCTGCTCGTTACATAAAGTTCCAGTTTTTTATTGAGTAAACTATTTTTTACTTTATATGAAATCAATTTACTCTTTGGGAAATCCACTATTCTTCTGGTTTGTGGGAAATATTTCACCCAAAATGCATCTTGTGTCTTGATGTTCAAAACCTCACCATCGCTACTGTATTCTACATGTTGATGTCCAAATTTATAAAACAAATAGATGGAGCTAATGAAGATAGCGATTAGGGTATAAGGATTGACCCAACGCGTAATCGTAGGTATTGGCACGAATACCAATAAAACGCTGAATATCAACCCTATAAAAAGAAGCGTGTAAAATATTTCTATCAAAAAATTTATTCTTTTGTTGTTGATGCGCATTTGTGATTTTCTAATAAATTTTAGTTTGAGTACAAGCTGAGGTTAAACATCTGTTTTTAGGTTTTTTACGATGAATTCTTGTCTGTCGGGCGTGTTTTTTCCCATATAAAATTCCAATAATTTTTCGATCGTCGTGTCTTTTCCGATCATTACCGGTTCTAGTCGCATGTCTTTCCCGATGAAATTCTTGAATTCGTCAGGCGAAATTTCTCCCAAACCCTTGAATCGCGTGATTTCCGGGTTTTTTCCCAATTCGTTGATTGCATTCACCCTTTCTTCTTCCGTATAACAATATCTCGTTTCCTTTTTATTCCGAACCCTAAACAATGGCGTTTGTAAAATGTACAAATGTCCTTCTTTGATCAAATCAGGGAAAAATTGTAAAAAGAAAGTAATGATCAGCAGTCTGATGTGCATTCCGTCCACATCGGCATCGGTTGCGATGACCACATTGTTGTAACGCAATTCTTCTAATCCGTCCTCGATGTTCAGCGCAGCTTGAAGTAAATTGAATTCTTCATTTTCATAGACGATTTTTTTGGTCAAACCATAGGAATTCAAAGGTTTACCACGCAAACTAAAAACGGCTTGGGTTTCCACACTTCGGCTTTTGGTAATCGAACCACTCGCCGAATCTCCTTCCGTGATGAAAATCGTCGTATCTAGCTTTAATTCAGACTTTTGGTCGTTATAATGTTGGCGACAATCCCGCAGTTTTTTATTGTGCAAACTTACTTTTTTCGCACGTTCACGCGCCAATTTCTGTATGCCGGAAAGCTCTTTTCGTTCGAGTTCCGCTTGTTTGATTTTTCGTTCCAGATTTTGTGCCGCATCGGGATTTTTATGTAAATAATTGTCCAATTGGGTTTTCACAAAATCATTTACAAAGGATCGAACTGTCGGTAAATTAGGCCCCATATCCGTTGAGCCCAATTTGGTTTTGGTTTGGGATTCAAAAACCGGTTCTTCCACTTTTACAGCAATTGCCGCGATGATGGACTTTCTGATGTCACTCGGATCGTAATTTTTATTGTAAAATTCCCGAACGGTTTTCACAATTGCTTCTTTAAAAGCCGTTAAATGCGTTCCTCCTTGTGTAGTGTTTTGGCCGTTGACAAAGGAATGGTAAGTTTCTGAATAAGATTTTCCGCTATGCGTTAAGGCGATTTCGATGTCTTCTCCTTTTAAATGGATGATGTCATAAACAATTTCTTCATCGATGTTGTCGTTCAACAAGTCCTTTAATCCATTTTCCGAATAATATTCTTCTCCATTAAAAAGAATTCTCAATCCCGGATTTAGGTAGACATAATTTTTGAGCATTCGCTCGACATATTCTTTTCTGAATTTGTAATTCTTGAAAATTTCAGCATCGGGAATAAACGTCATTTTGGTTCCCTTGCGCAGCGAACTGTCTTTTTCAGGTTCTTCCTGAATTAAATTCCCATATTCAAATTCGGCAATTCTGGTTTTATTGTCACGGACAGATTGAACACGGAAATAGGACGAAAGCGCATTGACTGCTTTGGTTCCGACACCATTTAAACCGACTGATTTTTTAAAGGCACGAGAATCGTATTTTCCACCGGTATTCATTTTGGAGACCACATCGACCATTTTTCCAAGCGGAATCCCACGACCATAATCCCGAACAGTTACTTCACTTTCTGAAACGGAAATTTCGATGGTTTTTCCTGCTCCCATGACATATTCATCAATCGAATTATCGATGATTTCTTTCAACAAAATATAAATCCCATCGTCTTGCGAAGAACCATCACCGAGTTTCCCGATATACATTCCCGGACGCATGCGGATATGTTCACGCCAATCTAGGGTTTTAATATTGTCTTCCGTATAATTGGAGTTGGGTTTTGAAGTGGATGTTCCCAATAAATTTTCTGCCATAGCTACAAAAATAGGAAAATTTAGGCTTTTTTCTTAAGTGTGAATTGTTTAAAAAATTGATAGTTTTGAACAACAACTTTATTTCATGAATTTCCTTTCTAAACTCCCAAATGTCGGCACTACGATTTTTACCATAATGTCCAAATTGGCACAAGAAAATCATGCGGTTAATCTTTCTCAAGGTTTTCCTGATTTTGATCCTTCTCCGAAATTGATGGATTTGGTTACAATTGCCATGAAATCGGGACATAATCAATATGCAACTATGAGTGGCGTAAAAGAATTGCGGGAGGAAATTGCCAAAAAATCTGAAGAAATCTATGGCTCTATTTATCATCCTGAATCCGAAGTTACCGTAACCACCGGCGGTTCGGAAGCGATTTTTTCGATTATTTCGGCTTTTATTCATTCCGGAGACGAAGTTATCCTATTTGAACCGGCATTTGATTTGTATCGGCCGGTGATTGAATTATTTGGTGGAAAAGTAAAAGCGGTTCAACTAAAAGCACCTGAATTTACGATTGATTGGAATGAAGTAAAAAATTTGATTTCGCCCAAAACCAAAATGATTTTGTTGAACAATCCCAATAATCCGGCAACCTATCTTTTGAAACCATCTGACTTTCAGAGTTTAATCAAAATTGTTCAAGACACGGAAATTCTAGTTTTAAGTGATGAAGTTTATGAACATATGGTTTTTGACGAGGAGAAATTCATCAGCGTAAGCCAATTTCCGGAATTGAAAAACCGGAGTTTTGTAGTGGCTTCATTTGGAAAATTATTTCATATCACGGGATGGAAAGTCGGATATTTTTTGGCGCCGGAAGAATTGACCCGAGAAGTCAGAAAGGTGCACCAATACAATACTTTTTCCGTCAGTACACCTTTCCAATTTGCGATTGCGGAATTCTTGAAAAACAAATCGGAATATTTACATCTTCCTGAATTCTTTCAGCAAAAACGGGATTTTTTAATTGAAGGACTGAAGTCAACTCCTTTTGAAATCATTCCACCCAAAGGAACTTATTATTTGTTGGCGGATTATTCTCAAATTTCGGATTTGAATGATTTGGAATTTTCCAAATATTTAACCGAAAAATATAAAGTGGCAACCATTCCTTTGTCAGCTTTTTATGAAATTCCGCCTCAACAAAAATTACTTAGAATTTGTTTTGCCAAAAAGGAGGAAACACTGGAAAAGGCGATTGAACTTTTGAATAAAATTTAGATAAATTTTGTTCTTTGTGCCATTCGTTGTGAACTTAGTGATAACATTAAACCATAAAGGGCACTAAGGTTACTCAAAGTCCACAACTAATGTTTTATTAAACATTAAATAAGAAATGCATCACATCGCCGTCTTTTACGATGTAATTTTTTCCTTCCACGCCTAATTTACCTGCTTCTCTTGCTTTGGATTCCGATCCGAATTGCACAAAATTATCATAGGAAATTACTTCCGCTCGGATAAATCCTTTTTCAAAATCGGTATGGATCACACCCGCAGCTTGTGGTGCAGTCGAACCTTTGTGGATCGTCCAAGCGCGGACTTCTTTCACACCTGCCGTAAAATAAGTTTGCAATTCCAATAAATCATAAGCCGCACGAATTAAGCGATTTACACCCGGTTCTTCCAATCCTAATTCTTCTAAAAAGATTTGTCGCTCTTCATAGGTTTCCAGTTCCATGATGTCGGATTCGATTTGGGCAGCCAAAACCAAAACTTCTGCTTTTTCATTTTTCACGGTTTCCTTTACTGCATCCACGAGTGGATTTCCGTTTTTCACGGCCGATTCGTCCACATTACATAAATACAAAACCGGTTTGAAAGTAATCAAATGAAGGTCTTCCATGATTTCGGTCTCATTTTCATCCAAATCCATTTCACGAACATTTTTTCCTTGTTCCAAGTGCGCTTTGGCTTTGGTCAAAACCTCCAATATTTCGATTTCTTTTTTGTCGCCGACTCTTGCTGCTTTTTTGGATTTTTCAATGCGTTTTTCCACCGTCTCCAAATCTTTCAATTGCAATTCGATGTCGATGGTTTCTTTGTCCCGAACGGGATTGATCGAACCGTCAACGTGGGTGATATTGTCATTTTCAAAACAACGTAAAACGTGGATGATGGCGTTACACTCGCGGATGTTGGCCAAAAACTGATTTCCCAAACCTTCGCCTTTACTCGCTCCTTTCACCAAACCGGCGATGTCCACGATTTCTACGACAGCAGGAATTACACGCTCTGGATTGACCAATTCCTCCAATTTGTACAACCTTGGATCCGGCACGGAAACCGTTCCTACGTTAGGTTCTATGGTACAGAAAGGATAGTTTGCCGACTGCGCTTTGGCGTTTGACAAACAGTTAAAAAGCGTTGATTTTCCTACGTTCGGTAAGCCGACAATTCCACATTTCATTTGATGTAAATTTATTGTTTTTTAAATGTCAAATGGAACGTGTCCGTTTCATTTGATGTATATTTATTGTTTTTCAAAGGACAAATGGAACTCATTCCATTCGTTTCATTTGGTTGAATCTTAAAAATTTCGTGCAAAGATAATTCTAATTGTTTGAATTGGAAATTTGAAGATTTGGAAATTAGGTAATTTGAAAATGGATGAAAGAAAATACAACTTGGAACTTTAAACCTGAAACCTGAAATGAAATTTTTATTTTTGCAAAGATTTCAAACTATGCCCAAACAAATTTCCATCCGTATTTCGCCACAAGATGTCTCAAATGAAAAAACTTTGAAAAAACAATTGGGGCAAGTCGTTGGCGTAAAACCCGATCAAATCAATGCCTATCAGATTTTGCGACAATCTTTGGATGCCCGCAACCGAAACATTCTCTATCAATTGCAAGTCAATGTTTTTGTCAACGAACCCTTTGAAGATGCATTTGCGTTTGAACCCGAACTGAAAAATGTGGAAAATGCCAAACCGGTATTGATCGCGGGAGCCGGTCCGGCGGGATTGTTTGCGGCCTTGCGTTTGATCGAATTGGGGCTAAAACCGATCATCATCGAGCGCGGAAAAGATGTGCGGGAACGAAGACGGGATTTGGCAGCGATGAACAAAGAAGGAATTGTCAATCCTGAATCCAATTATTGTTTTGGGGAAGGTGGCGCCGGAACTTATTCGGATGGAAAATTATACACACGATCCACTAAACGAGGAAATGTGCTGAAAAGTTTGCAGTGGTTCCATCATTTCGGAGCGACAGAAAAAATTTTGCAAGAAGCGCATCCACATATCGGGACGAATAAATTGCCCGGCATCATTTCCAAAATGCAGGAAACCATCGTGGAATGTGGTGGTGAAGTGCTTTTCAATTCCAAAATGACCGATGTTTTAATCGAAGGAAATCAATTGGTTGGCATAAGAATTAACGATGAATACGATCTAAAAGCTGATGCTTTGATTCTCGCAACCGGACATTCGGCGCGGGATATTTTTCATTTGTTGTACAACAAAAAGATTTTAATTGAAGCCAAACCTTTTGCTTTAGGCGTTCGGATTGAGCATCCGCAGCAATTGATCGACAGCATTCAATACCATTGTTCACCAAATGATTCCCGAAACGAATTCCTTCCGGCAGCGGCTTATTCGGTTGTAAGTCAGGAAGCGGGAAGAGGTGTTTTTTCTTTTTGTATGTGTCCGGGCGGCATCATTGCGCCGGCGAGTACGGAGGAAGGAGAATTGGTTGTAAATGGCTGGTCGCCTTCCAAACGCGATGGGATTTTTGCCAATTCCGGAATGGTGGTAACGGTAGATGAAAAGGATTTTGCGAGTTATGGATTTACGGGACCGCTGGCGGGAATGGAATTTCAGCAGATGGTGGAAAAAAATGCCTGGAATGCGGGAGGTGGAAAACTGGTGGCGCCGGCGCAACGGATGACCGATTTTGTGAAAGGTGTAGTTTCAGAGACTTTGCCCGATTGTTCTTATCTGCCGGGCACAAATTCTGCGCAGTTGAATTCTGTTTTACCGATTGAAATTTATGCTTCTATGCGTCGTGGTTTTGAGTCGTTTGGAAAAAAAATGAAAGGATATTATACGGAAGAAGCTATCGTTTTGGCGACCGAAAGCCGGACTTCTTCTCCGGTAAAAATTCCGAGAAATTTGGATGATTTACAACACACGGAAATCAAAGGTCTGTTTCCTTGTGGCGAAGGCGCAGGCTATGCAGGCGGAATTATTTCAGCGGCGATGGATGGAGAAAGAGTGGCGGAAGCGGTGGTTTTGTCAATTCGAGCGTAGTCGAGAAGTTGAATTAATTTGAAATTTCATAAACCAAATGCTCATATTTTCCGCCCATTAAATCTTTATTTCCAACAATCTGAAAACCAATTCGTTTGTATAGTTTTTTGGCAGAAGGATTTTCTACATCGACCAATAAACCTGCTTTTTCAAATCCTTTTTCTTTAGCCAAATTGAGCATGGCCAGGATTAATTTTTTTCCAATTCCTTTTCCTTGATGTTGTGGTGAAACGCTGATGGTGTCGAAGTAGAATTCTCCTTTTCCTGTTTCATTTTCAGGAATTTGTTCAAATCCATAATTCTCCAATAAATAATCCAAAAAAGGCTTTCGCAATTCATTTAATTTACTTCCATCATAAGCCGTAATTGAGCCCATAATTTCGTTATTTTCTTCATAAACCAGGGTGTTTTCATAACTGTATTGGTTATTTTCCAATTGGAAAAAATGTTCAAATAGTGAAATGGCTTTTTCTATAGTTGAACTTTGGGTAAATTTCATCGCCAGATCTTCCATTGCTTGTATAATCAATGGGGAAACTTGTTTGAAATCTGATTTTTTAGCGGAACGAATGGACATTTAAATTCAAATTTAATTCGTCAATTGTCGAAATGCATCTTCCAACGATTTATATTGGCCTTTGAATTCTTCAATCGGTGAGTCTGAAACAATTTTTCCTTTGTTTAACAAAATCACTCTTGAACACAAAGCTTCGACTTCTTGCATAATATGTGTGGACAAAATCACGGTTTTGCTTTTCCCGATTTCGCGGATGACTTCCCGGATTTCGAGAATTTGGTTGGGGTCGAGTCCGTTTGTCGGTTCATCGAGAATCAGAATTTCGGGATTCGATAAAATCGCTTGAGCGAGTCCGACACGTTGTTTGTACCCTTTTGAAAGTTGTCCGATTTTTTTATGACTTTCCGGAGTGAGTCCTACTTTTTGGATGACTTCTTCGATGCGTTCTTTCTTTTCGTTTCGAATGTCCGCAACAAATTTTAAATATTCGCGGACATACATTTCGAAATAAAGTGGATTGTTTTCGGGTAAAAATCCGATTCGTTTTTTGGTTTCGATGGGTTGGTTGAGAACAGAAAATTCATCGATTTTTATTTCCCCTGAATCAGGCAGAATGGCTCCTGTAATGCTTTTCATCAGCGTAGATTTTCCGGCGCCATTTGGTCCGAGAAGCCCCACGACTTCACCATTTTTGATTGAAAAGGAGACGGCATCCAGTGCTTTTTGATTTCCATAATTTTTTGACAATTTGTCAATGATAATTCCCATTTTCGATCTTTTTGGTAAAAATAGAAAGGAAAATTGATTTTAGGATAAAATAGAATTCTATTCGAAATGATTTTTGTCAAAATTTAAATAGTGGCTAAGTATGTTTGATGTTTTTCAAATGTTCCAAACCCAATTCTTTGATAGAAGTTTCCCTCATGTCGATTTTGCGGACTTTTCCAGAAATGGTCATGGGGAATTCAGATACGAATTTCCAATGTTTTGGGCGTTTGAAATGTGCGATGGCCGTACAAAATTGGTTCAATTCTTCAACATTTGGCGTATGTCCCTCTTTTAATTTCACCCAAGCCATGACTTCTTCTCCAAATTTTTCATCGGGAATACCGATGATTTGAGCATCAGCAATGGATTGGTGGGAATAGAGAAAGTCTTCAATTTCTTTTGGTGAAATGTTTTCACCTCCACGGATGATGAGGTCTTTGATTCTTCCGGTAATGTTGATATATCCTTCTGTGTCCATGGTCGCTAAATCTCCAGTATGCATCCATCCTGCAGCGTCTAATACGTTTTTTGTGGCCTCTGGGGTTTCCCAATATTTCAACATAACAGAATAGCCTCTTGTACAAAGTTCTCCCGAAACACCATTTGGAACAATTTGGTCGGTTTCCGGATTTACAATTTTGATTTCAAGATGATCCATTACGGTTCCAACGGTGCTGATTTGTTTCTCAAATGGTGTTCCGATGATGGTTTGGGTTGAAACGGGAGAAGTTTCAGTCATACCATAACAAATGCTTACGTCTTTCATGTTCATTCTAGATTGAACTTGTTTCATGATTTCTACAGGACATGGAGAACCTGCCATCACGCCTGTTCTTAGTGAACTTAAATTGAATTTCTCAAAATTGGATAAATTGAGTTCTGCTATAAACATAGTTGGAACACCGTAAAGTGAAGTGCATTGTTCCGATTCTACCGCTTTTAGTGTCAGTTCTGGATCAAAACTATCGTTTGGAATCACCATGGTTGCACCGTGAGAAGTGCAAGCCAAATTGCCAATCACCATCCCGAAACAATGGTAAAATGGTACAGGGATACAAACGCGATCGATGTGAGAATAATTTAATCTTAGCCCGATGAAATAGCCATTGTTCAAAATGTTATGGTGCGTCAGGGTGACACCTTTTGGGAAACCTGTAGTGCCGGAAGTGTATTGGATATTGATCGGTTCGTCAAATTGGACAGATTCTTCTATTGCGTTCAATTGTTGTTGGCTGATGTTTGTGGCCAATTCTAAAAATTGATCCCAATCTTGTTCAAAAAAGATGGAAAGACGTAAAGAAGGAACTTTTGGTCGGATTTCTTGAATCATCTTGACATAATTGCTGGTTTTGAATGTTTTGGTGGAAAATAAAACGCGAATTCCGGATTGATTCAATGCATATTCCAATTCGTGGACCCTATAAGCCGGATTGATGTTGACGAGTATGATGCCAATTCGAGCAGTTGCATATTGAAGTAAGACCCATTCATATCGGTTGGGTGACCAAATGCCAACTCGGTCACCTTTTTCAAGGCCAACTGCTAATAGCGCTTTTGCAATTTTTTCGGTTTGGGTATAGAATTCAGAATAACTGGCTTTATAGTTTTGGTGGACTGAAATGAGGGCGTCATGATTGGGGAATTTGGATACGGTTTTGAGAAGATTTTGACCAATTGTTTCGCCCAATAAAGGGTGGTTGGAGGTGCCGCTTGCATATGATTTTCCGACTGTCATTTTTTTATGATTCAAATTGAAAGATAAAATTATAAGAAAATAGGGGAGAAAAGATGAAAAATTGTCAGAAATGAAGATTTGGTATTTATTTTGTAATTTTGCAGTCCGATTTTTATCGATACGTTAATTGAAATATGGGGCTGACTGGTTTTGACAGCAAGGTCAATGGATGATGTAAGCATGTCGTGGCAGGTTGTGAACCCACGTAAATCAGGCACTTCAACTTTTTAACTGGCAACAACAATTACGCTTTAGCTGCCTAATTGATCGAATCATAGTAGATCTTGGCGCATCTGTACAAGGTACGGAAGCTAAATGTCTCTCAAGGGCCTTTCCTTACGGCGCTTGATCCAGAGGCACAGGAATGTGAGGATAGGTAGGACGGTGTTCCGGAGTTTTGCCGAAATTTAAGGAACTAAGCTGTAGTTTGGGTGTTTGTCCCCGTTCTGCAGTCGAAAAACAATGACAAAATAAACATGTAGAAAGCGCATAGGTTGCTTGTTTGGACGCGGGTTCGAATCCCGCCAGCTCCACTATTTTTGTATTTTCCTGTTAAATAACGATCTTAAAAATCCGCTTGACTTTATATGGAACTTTCGTTTGTCTATTCATTTTTTTAAGTTGCCAACTTATTTAAGATAAAAATAAAGCAAATGCCAAATTCCTATCTTATGTCAATGAAAAAACCCGGTTTAGTCCGGAACTTTGTATTATGGATTTGGCTTATAAAAATTACCTAAACGATTTTAAGGAACGCGATGAGAAGATGCCCGCGCTTTTCATCGGGCACGGTTCGCCTATGAACGGAATTCGTGAAAACGAATTTTCAAAAGCTTGGGCTGATGTCGTAAAAACGATGGATGTGCCCAGTGCGGTTTTGGTGGTTTCGGCACATTGGTTGACCCATGGTTCGCATGTCACGGCAATGGATTTCCCAAAAACCATTCACGATTTTGGGGGATTTCCACAGGAATTATTTGAGGTTGAGTATCCGGCGCCGGGAAATCCCGAATTGGCGAAACAAATTCAAAACGAAATCCGAACAGCTGAAGTAGGATTGGATCACGAATGGGGATTGGATCACGGCGCCTGGACGGTCGTCCGGCATATGTTTCCGGAAGCCGATGTTCCCGTTTTACAATTGAGTATCGATTATCATAAACCGGCGCAATACCATTATAATTTAGCCCAACAATTGGCCAACTTACGTAAAAAAGGAGTGCTCATCATAGGGAGTGGGAATATGGTGCATAATCTGCGAATGGTAGATTGGAAGCACATCGACGCTAATTTTGGTTTTGATTGGGCGGAAGAAATGAATGCGAAATTCGTCGAAATAATTGAGAAAAAAGAACACAGAAAACTCTTTGATTTGTCCGATTTGGGCGAAGCTGGAAAATTGGCGGTACCGACTCCCGACCATTATTTTCCACTAATGTATAGTTTGGGATTACAAGATTTTAATGACCAAATCGAAGTGTTTAATAATCATTGTGTTGCGGGATCGCTTTCCATGACTTCGGTGAAAATCGGATAAAATATCTTTTTGTTTTAACAAACCTTTTAGAGTTCTTAAAAAGAATTTTCAGAAACAATTTTTTATTTTCGCCAGATTGCTTAAGAATCGAATAATTAATCGTTAGAAAATTGAAAATGCATAGGGTAGTTGTTTTGATGATTTTTAGTTTTTTCATGGTCTCATTTGTGAAAAACCCTGAGTTGGAAGTGAAATATGAACTTTCATTGGTCGCAAAAGGTTGTCATTTCCAAGTGATGGTCAACGAGAAAATGGTGATGGATGGAAAATCTTATCAAATGGTGACCAGAAATTTGAACATCAACAAAGAATTGATCGATAGTGGTGATCAGAAAATTGATGTGAAAATGATCCGGATTTCCCGTGAAATGCCCTTAAAATCGACTCAAGCCTATGTCAATTTGAAATTGGAAAAAATTTCAGGTGATTCTACTGAACTAATTAAAGAAGTGAAATTGCCGACTTTTCCTTATGACGATGACGAAGTACAACCGCATTCTATCGGCGGATCAATTGAATTTCAAAAAGAATAAATACGAATTGGGTCATATTTCCGTTTGGGAATAATGAAACTTTTTATCTTTCTGGGTTGTGTCTTTTTTAGTACGTCTTTTATGCAAAATCCAGTCCAGCCGATTTATACCGTAAGTTACTCCAGTACAGATTGTTATTTCTTCATTTTGGTGAACAACAAAGAAATTTATAAAAACGAAAGCCAATACAAAGTCACACGATCCATTCCCATTGAAAAATATTTGGAAAAGAATGATTCTCAGAGGATTGAATATTTTATGTATCCTCGTCATACGATGATGGAATTGACAGAGAAATCAAAGTTGGAAGTATTTGTAATCAAACAAATTGGTGAAAAATTCGATACCCTTCATCGTTCCAATTTAAGGAATTTCGGATCAAAGGATGAAAAAGGAAAAATGCGATTTGCAACAAGAATTGGTGGATATGGTAATTTTCTTTTGGACTAATTTATATTTCTACTAATTTCCACATTTTCAAATCTCCAAATTAAAACCCTACCTTTGCAAAAGTTTTGGAAACAAAAACCCTTCATGATGTTCTGAAAAAATACGAGTCTTCCGATTTTGTACAGAATACAATTGCTCAATTTCAAAAAAACACCACTTCAAAAATCCATGTTACCGGTCAAGTCGGTTCATCGATCTCTTTTCTCGCTGCACAAATCATGCAAGCCTCAGGAAATCCAGTATTATTGATCCTGGATGACAAAGAAGAAGCGGCTTATGTGTTGAATGAATTGGAAAGCCTTTTTTCAAAAGACGAAGTTTTATTTCTGCCCGATTCCTATCGGCGTCCATATGAAATAGAAGAAACAAACAATGCAAATGTGGTTCTTCGAACGGAAGTTTTGAATTCTCTAAACGGAGCAAAGAAACCGAGAATCGTCGTCACCTATGCAGAAGGACTTTTTGAAAAAGTGGTTACCCGTAAGGTTTTGAGCAAAAATACTTTGAAAGTTTCTGTCGGGAATTCTTTGGATATCGATTTTCTTAATGAAGTTTTATTTTCTTACGAATTTCACCGGGTTGATTTTGTTTCAGAACCGGGCGAATTTTCCATCCGTGGCGGAATCGTCGATGTTTTTTCTTTTTCAGAAGAAAAACCTTACCGGATTTCATTGTTTGGTGACGAAATCGAAACCATCCGCGTTTTTGATATCGAAACCCAATTGTCAGTCGAAAAAGTAAAAGAATTTACCATCGTTCCCAATTTGGAAAACAAATTTACTTCTGATTCACGCGAAAGTTTTTTGGATTATATAGCGGACAAATCCATCATTTTAGCAAAAAATTTAAATGTCATTCAGTCTACCATTCACCGGAATTTCACATTGGCAGGCGAATCATTTGAGCGATTGTCAAAAGACATCAAACATGCATCTCCAAAGGAATTGTTTTTGGATGAAGTTGAATTCAAATCAGGACTTCAAAAATTTCCGGTTGTCGAATTTTCCTTGACACCTTATTTTGATCATTCTTTAGAAATTTCGCTTCAGCAGAAACCGCAACCTTCTTTCAACAAACAATTTGATTTGTTGGCTGAAGAATTGAACCAAAAAACAAAAGAAGGTTTTACCAATTATCTGTTTTGTTCAGGTGAAAAACAAGTGCAACGTTTTCACGATATTTTTGAAGACATCGCCAAAGAGGTAAAATTTGAACCGGTAATCGGCTCTATTCATCAAGGATTTGTAGACGAAGATTTGAAAATCACCTGTTTTACAGATCATCAGATTTTTGAACGTTACCATAAATTCAACTTAAGAAATTCATTCGCCAAAAAGGAAGCGATTACCTTAAAAGAATTGACTTCCTTACAAATCGGCGATTATGTAACACATATCGATCATGGCGTAGGGAAATTTGCAGGTTTGGTCAAAATCGATGTGCAAGGAAGCAAACAGGAAGCAATCAAGCTTTTTTATCGGGACAACGATATCTTATACGTCAGGATTCATTCCTTACATAAAATCGCCAAATTTACCGGAAAAGACGGAGTAGAACCGAAAATCAACAAATTGGGTTCACCGGCTTGGAAAAATTTAAAAAACAAAACCAAAACCAAAGTCAAAGAAATTGCCTTTGATTTGATTAAATTATACGCCAAACGGCGAACTCAAAAAGGTTTTCAATTCACTCCTGATAGTTATTTGCAAAACGAATTGGAAGCTTCCTTTATTTATGAAGACACGCCCGACCAATTAAAAGCGACCAACGACGTGAAAGCGGACATGGAAAGTGAACGTTCCATGGACCGATTAGTGTGTGGCGATGTCGGATTTGGTAAAACCGAAGTGGCGATTCGGGCGGCGTTTAAGGCTGCAACCGACGGAAAACAAGTGGCCGTTTTAGTTCCGACGACTATTTTGGCGTTCCAACATTTTAAAACCTTTACGGAACGTTTGGGCGATATGCCGGTTACAGTGGCTTATTTGAACCGATTCAAATCGGCAAAACAGAAAAAAGAAATCCTCGAAAAATTAGCCGAAGGCAAAATTGATATCATCATCGGTACGCATCAATTGGTTAATAAAGACGTGAAATACAAAGATTTGGGATTGTTGATTGTCGATGAAGAACATAAATTTGGGGTGGGCGTAAAAGATAAATTGAAAACGCTGCGCGCTAATATCGATACTTTGACATTGACAGCTACGCCAATTCCGCGGACATTGCAGTTTTCACTTATGGCGGCTCGCGATTTGTCCATTATCAAAACTCCACCACCAAACCGTCAGCCGATTCAAACCCAATTGATCGGATTTAACGAAGAACAAATTCGAGATGCGGTTTTTTATGAATTACAACGTGGAGGTCAGGTTTTTTTCATCCACAACCGAATTGATTCCCTGAAAGAAATCGCCGGGATGCTTCAAAGACTCGTTCCAGATGCAAAAATCGTTACGGGACACGGTCAGATGAAAGGTGATGAATTGGAAAAAGTGATGCTTGATTTTATGGACGGTCGATATGATGTTTTGGTTTCGACAACTATTGTGGAAAGTGGTTTGGATGTTCCGAATGCCAATACGATTTTGATCGGTGATGCACAGAATTTTGGATTGGCTGATTTGCACCAAATGCGGGGAAGAGTGGGGCGTAGCAACCGGAAAGCATTTTGTTATTTGATTTCGCCGCCGGTTTCAACTTTGACCAATGAAGCAAGAAAACGGCTTCAAGCCATCGAGCAATTTTCAGATTTAGGTTCGGGATTCAATATTTCCATGAAAGATTTGGAAATCCGTGGTGCGGGAAATTTATTGGGAGCAGAACAGTCCGGATTTATTTCGGACATCGGATTTGATACGTATCAGAAAATTTTAAACGAAGCCATCGAAGAATTAAAAGAAACCGATTTCAAAGATTTGTTTGAAGAAAAAAATATCGAAGAGAAAAATTATGTTTCTGAAGTTCAGATCGATACAGATTTGCAGATTTTAATTCCCGATGATTATGTGAACAATGTGGAAGAACGTTTGGCGCTTTACAACGAGTTGGCCGGAATTGAATCCAAAGAAAAATTGGCTGAATTTGAATCGAATTTAGTTGACCGATTTGGGGAATATCCAAAGGAAGTTTCCAATTTACTGGAAAGTATGCAATTGAAATGGTTGGCCAAAGATTTAGGTTTTGAGCGAATTGTGTTGAAAAAGAGCGTGATGCTCGCTTATTTCATTAGCAAACCTCAGTCTGATTATTTCCAAACTTCCAAGTTTCAAAATATCATTTCTACATTACATCAAAATCCAAGATTGGCTACTTTTAAAGAAAAAGCAGCAAAGAACAAAGAAGATGAGAATTCCTTAATGTTGCGATTTGAAGAAGTGAAATCGGTTCAAAAAGCATTGGAGAAATTGAGTGTTTTGAAACCTGAAATCTTGACTGGAGTAGAGAATTGATCAATAAAAAACCCCAAGAAATTTTTCTTGAGGCTTCTCGTAATTATAAAAATTGAATTTTTATTCTAACTCAAATTTTACCGGAATTCGGTAAACTTCACTTTGTGCCAACATCATTTTTCCTTCTGCATATGCAAATCTTTCGATGGCTTTCTGAGCTGCTTCAGCCAATTCTTTATCAGATTCTCCCAATACCCTTACAGATTTCAAATTTTGATTTTCATCTGTCGCAAACCGAACATACACCGTCCCTTCATTTTCATTGAACAACGCATTTTCCGGATATTCCACATAATCGGAAACGATAGAAGTAATCACGTTGTCTTTGCAAACTTTTTGCTCTTCTTGCACCAATTTGTTACACTTTTCCATTTTGTTTTGTGCAAAACTAAATCCTGAAATCAAAACCGCTGCTATTGTTAAAATACTATATTTCATGTCGTTATGTTTTTAAGTTAATGATTATGTTACATTTAATTAATGTAAAATTAACATTAAATTTACATTGAAACAAGGCTAAATTGAAAACTTAACATTGGAAATGCAATTCTTAACATTGGGAATAGAGGCTTCAAGAATTTAAGAATAAGATTAAAGAAATCGAAAGAAAGGCAGAAGAATTAGAAAAGCAATATAATTCTCCTGAATTTAAAAAGAAAATAATCGTAATCGAAAAATCGGCCCCTGACTCTGTGAGAGCCGCTGAAAAAGCAGAAATTGAAGCTGAGAAGGCAGCGCAAGAAGCTGAAAAAGCTTCCAAAAATAGTCTATAATTTTATTAAAATATCCATCATTTGTAAAGCTGCAATGTCTTGCGGCGTTTTTATTTTTCTACATTCAACCACTCATCCACTCCATCACTTTTTCGCCGGTGGATATTTCTTAAATAATTTCCGGACGCCTTTTTTAACATTGGCGTCGATGGTTTCCGGATTGGCATTGGCAGGCATTTGGATGTCGAGTCTTCCGTCCCAAACCAATTGGTTTTCCGCATTAAAAATCGAAACCAAATAGTGTTGGTTCAATTTCTCCGAATTGATCGGAATGCTCATTCCGACCGAAGTCCCAAATCCATAATTTCCTCCGCCCACGCCGATTCCAACCTGCGAATCCTGTTTTTCCGAAATATATTCTTCCTGTACGATTTTGATTTTCACAGTAGAATTTTCATCATAATTCATTCCTTTTAAATGCAATTCTTGTTGAATAGCAGATTGAATTCTTTGAATGTCCAATTCGCTCATCGTATTTTCCATAAATTCAAAATGATAATCTTGGATTTTCGAAAAGTCCTGATTCCGGTCGTAATCTACGGAAACGGTTTGGGTACTGCAGGAAATAAGAAAAATGGAACTAAAAAATAAAATTAGATTTTTCATAATGAGTTGAGTTAACAAAAATTATTCCTTTAGTAATTCATTTTCATTTTGAAGTTTCTTAGAAAAATAAAGAATAGCTATTAAATTCAAAACAAATAAATAATAACCGATTTTGATTTGGTTGATTTTAATTAATCATCCAACTTCCATCATCCAACTTCCATCTCAATATATTCTTCGACTGCTTTTCTCAAAGAATCAAATCCAATTTCTTCCAATCTGATTTCGGACTTTTTGATCCATTTTATTTCCCGGATTTCACTTTCTTCCAATTTCAATTCAGCATTTTCAGGAAATTGAGCAATGAAAACCAAATCTTCCGTTTTGTAAGGAATGCCTTTGTACAAATAATTGTTCGGTTGGGATTTGAAATAATTAAAATTCTCCAACGGAATTTCCAGATCGAGTTCTTCCATTAATTCACGTTGGCAAGTTTCTTCCGAAGTTTCGTCGGAATCGGTAAATCCACCGGGTAAATCCAACATGCCCAATTTCGGTTCTCGGTTTCGGACGGTAAATAAAATTTCGTCGTTTCTTTCCATAATCACGGCAACCGCAGCGGCAACATTTTGATAATAAACCATTCCGCAATCAAAACATTCAAATCTTCGATGGTTTTCAAATTCTATGTTTTGGGAAGCACAATTTGGACAAAATTTAAAGTAACTCATAGCGTGTATTTTAAAGCTTTTCGCAATTAATAGCCTAAGCTTGACTTTGCTTTTTACAAATTTAGGCTAACTTTAGCTTTTGAATCAATAAAATGAATAAATGTTAGAAAAAGGAGACAAAGCCCCCGAATTTGAAGGAATCGACCAGAACGGAAAAGTTATAAAATCAGAAGAATACAAAGGAAAAAAATATGTTCTGTTTTTTTATCCGAAAGCCAGTACGCCGGGCTGTACGGCTGAAGCCTGTGATTTGCGGGATAATGAAGAAGCGTTGAAAGCCAAAGGCTATAAAATAATTGGTGTGAGTGCCGATTCGGTAAAACGACAGAAAAATTTCGCGACAAAATATGATTTGAATTATCCGTTAATTGCCGATGAGGACAAAAAAATTATTGAAGCATTCGGTGTTTGGGGAAGAAAGAAATTTATGGGAAGAGAGTTTGACGGAATTCTCAGAACGACATTTCTCGTCGATGAAAACGGAATCATCGAAGAGGTAATAAACAAAGTGAAAACCAAAGAACACGCAAAACAGATTTTGGAGTTGAATTAACAACCTTAGCGGGGTTTCAAACCTAGTTAGGATTTTGTTGTTAAATCTGATTTAATTTTCAGGATTTGCTTTTTCAGAATGGGAATATCGTTTATTGCTGCATCCCAAAGCGAGTCCAGTTGAAGCCCGAAATATTCGTGGCTGATATAGTTTCTCATTCCGCGTATTTCATTCCACGCAACTTCCGGATATTTACCTTTCAGGTCTTCGGAAATATGGTTAGCCGCTTCTCCGATGATTTCAAAACACTGGATCATAGCTTCACTCTCAATCCATTTCCTCTCAAAATTATCAAAAGAATGTAAGATTTTAATGAGATTTTCAATTCTTTCAATATTTTCCGCAATGTGTTCAAGCCGGAACAAATTCTTATCAATTTCCATAGATGATTTTCAGGTCATTTAGTATATAGGGCTTCAACTTGGGATGAATGTATTCTTCCGAAACCAGATCCACTTTTTTATTCAATTGGCTTTCTAAATTCAGCTGAATGCCAACGAGTTTGAATAAACTAATTGTGTTTTTAAATGAATACAAAATATCAATATCGCTGTCAGGCGAATTTTCTCCACGGGCAAATGAACCAAAAATCCCGATTTTTGTGGGATTATATGGTTTCAAGGTATCTATGATGATATTAATTTGATTTTCTGACAACATAAAACAAAGTTAAGTGTTTTTACTCAAAATGCTGACTATGATGTTTTAATAATACAATTTTATATCGTAAAACAAATCAACTTTAGTGGAAATTTGAATGTATAACTGAGCAATGTTTTTCTCATTCAATAGATGCCTGAAACAGACGTCTTGCATCTTCTCAACAAAATCTTTTCTGAATTTATCATAATCGTATTTGGTGTCGGAATAAATCTCCTTTCCGTCTGAATGTAATTCTTTGCTGAAACTAATCATAATGTCATCCAATGTAATTAAATGCGTATAATTTTCATCAAATTCATTCAGTAAATGAATTTTGTTGCCAAATTTTTGATGGTTGTTGAGTTCGGTGATGATGATGGTTTTTAGGATGTTTTTGTCTGCGGTTTGAGAGAAGAGATTTATGCTCAAGACAAGTATGAAAATATAAAGATATTTTTTCATAGAATAAAGATTTAGACTTTTTGAAACCCGATTTTCACCTGAGAATGTTTTCCCCATTTTTCTTCGGAACAAATTATTTGAATTTCTTCAAAAGAAAATGGTTTCCCATAAATAATTTCGTTCATTAGGCATTTACGAGAAATATTTTCTATTTCGCCTCCTGAAAACGGAAAATCCTGACTAAGAATTTTTGCCTGGTTGTCGTTGAGGTAAGGCAGTTTTTCTTTCCAGATTTTGAAGGCATTTTCAGTGGTTGGCTTTTCAAACTTTACTTTAAAAAGGAATCTTCGTTCAAAAGCATTATCTATATTTTCCTGCAAATTGGTAGTCGCAAAGAGTATCCCGTTAAATTTTTCCATTTCTTCAAGCAGAATGTTTTGAATCGCATTTTCGGTATCCGAAACACCGCTGTTTCCAGACGGCTTTCTTTTTCCAATAACGGCATCAGCTTCATTGAATAATAAAATGGGACAATTTTTTTCCTTTTTCCGGATTTCGTAGTAATCCGAAAATATTTTTTTGACCAATTTCTGGCTTTCTCCAAACCACATAGAACGGGTGTCAGAAATGTCCACGTGAAATATGTTTCTTTGGGTCGATTTTGCCAATTGATAAACTGATTCTGTTTTTCCGACACCGGGTTCTCCATATAGAAGAACAGCAACGCCTATGGGCATTGACTTGTTTTTTAATCTTTTCTGGATGACTGAAAATGATTTTTCAGCTAAAAGAGAATCTAACAGGATAAGATTTTCGGCGGTTCGTTCATTATAAAATAATTTCTTTTCAGCTATGGAACGATGCGAAATTAATTTTGAATCTCGGACGGAGTTATCGTTTATTTCCAATTTTTCTTCATTCTTCAAAAACTGAATCATCCGTTTGGATATTTTTGCCCGGCAGCGGTTTCTGAACTCGGAGCTGGAGAGTTCAATAAAATCGGATTTGGTCAAAATAGAAAATCCATCTGTGATATTTGTTAAAGCAGCAAATGCTTTTGATTTGGATATAAAGAAATCATTGATGGTTGATTCCACATTAGTATTGAAACGATTGTTTCCGGATTCTATGGCATCCCAAATTGTGTCTAAAAAGAAGAATATTTCAAATAAATTCAGATTCTTCAGTTTCATCTCATTGAATACCGGGCGTTCTGCGTTTTCGTCTATAAATGTTTCGAGATGATTTTTAAATTCAAATTCTGATAATAAATGATTATCAAATTCATCACTTAGTTCATTAAATATTTGAAGCAAATCCACTAAGTTTTTTTGTTCAATTTTCTGATGATCGGGAAGTGGGCTGCCTATACAAACAGCACTGTAAACCTCATCAGGGATAGAAAAATGAAACCTTCTCTTGTCTTTGTTCCGGACTTTTTCCAGAAGTTTTCTTTTGAATAAAACTTCTATATCTTTCCTGTAGTGGAGAAGCTCGTGTTCCTCCAACCCGAAATGTCGGAAAACCGCTGCTATCGAAGAGCCTGAATACCCCAAAATCAGACAGCTTGCGAAAATAAGCGCCTGTGTTTCACTCAGTTCGCAATATTCTGCAAATTCTTCTGTTTCCTGGAAATTTTGTTGGTAGATTTCTTCGCTTAATCTGTTTTGATGGTTCAGCGAATGAAGCATTTCTGCTAAATTCAGAAGTCCTGTCCGGTTTTTTGTCATAAAATGGATTTGTTTTTTAGTGAAAGAAAAACCCTGATTCGTTTTTCCGAATCAGGGCTGTAAAATTATGTTGCGGGATTGTAAAGGATTTACAATGAGGATGTAATTTAGTTGTTGTTTAAAACATCTACAATTGCATTTCTGATTGTTGTCCAATCATTGTCATCTGGTACTCTGCCAGTTTTTAGTTTGTATCTATGAGTTGGGTGAGGCGTAACAAATAAATGGGTTTTTCCACTTGAAAAATGATAGTATAATTCTGTGTCTTCTTCGTTATGTAATACAGGGTTCTCAATTAATTTTTTTGCTTCATTCACATAGCTTCGGGAGTAAAAAACAATAACTTCTGGTTCATATTCTTGAACCAATCTTTTTAATCCTTCAACCCGTTCTTTTCTTACGGATTTTTGATAAGTTTTTCTATCCCTCAAAAAGTCTAAGTCACCTTCTGCGTATTCTTCATATATCCATTGTCCCAAATCAGGATTTGGAAGTGGTAACAACTCTAATATAGCGTTATCGCTATTAATTCTTCCCAACCCATTGACATTATCATTAAAAACACCTAAAACGGACGAATCATCAATAGGTTGTCCTCTCCATTGAAGTAGAATCTGTATTAGCCGTTTATAAGTATCTTGAATCTCTGTTGCATTTTGATACCATTTTAGATGGTCTGAAACGCCTTCCATACCACCAACGACATCAATTGAGTTTTGATTATAGGTTCTTTCAAATCTTAATTTTAACAAATCAATTCCGTTTTGGTATCTATCTCGTACTCTAAAACCTTCTTCAATACCAATAAACCAAATCGGGGAATTTAAATTTCCATATCCAAAAAAGTTTTCAATTCGATTTTGGATCCATTCTGGGTTAATTTCATTCATAGTTTTAAATTTTAAAAGTTTTTACAATAATATACTAAATTTTCAGAGAAATTTTACGGTTTTCCGTAAATGCGCAGCATCTTTTCGGCGGTTTCTTTTATTTTTCGGCGATAGCTTTCCGGTTCCAGTACTTCGATTTCGGCTCCATAACTTCTGATTTTTAAATCCAATTCGTTTGAGTCGTAAACTTCAATCGTGAAAATTAAATGTTCATCGGTTTGTTCCACGACTTTTTGGGAGGAATGCCAAGGGTCTGACAAAACGTAATTTGCATCAAAAGCATTTACTTTGAGTTTCATTTTCAGAGGTTCTTCATTTAGTTTTCGGGTAATTCCCATACTGTATTTGAAGAATTCTTTTGAATTAAATCCGGGAGTTGATTTGAATTTTTCCTTTGATGTTTTCACATCCAAAATTCGGTCAAATCCAAAACTGTAAATGGCATTTTCTTTTCCTTTTTTGTGTTTCAGCGCAATTAAATAAAAACGGTTTCGGTGTTCTTTTATCATAAAAGGTGAAACAGTATGTTGTTTAGGTTCTTTGTCATAAACTTTGTGTGTAATCTGCAATGTTTGCCGTTCCCGAATGGCTTTAAGAATCAAATCAAACCATTCTTTTCCGAGAAACTCCGCCGGTTTTTCCCATTCTATAAAATGGTTTTCGTCGGGTTGGTTTTGAGAACGAACCAAAAGTCGTTCAAAAAGTGATTGATAAGATTTCAGGAATTTTGTTTCTTTCAGAATATCCAAAATGGCAAGACTTGTTTTAAGAGCATCTTCTTCTTCATCGGCAAGAGTAATTCCGGTAAGCGAAAACTCGTATTCGTACTGATAGAATCCGTCTTTGTTCCAATTTATTGGGGCGGACAGTTCCTCTTTCATCGCCCGGATATCTTTGTCTAAAGTGCTTTTGGAAACCTTTAAATCAAGACGTTCTGAAATTCGTTCCAATAATGAATTAGCATCATAGTTTTTGTTGCTGTTCAGACATTCGTCAATGATTCGATAGCGTAAATAAGCGTTTTTTCCTGCCATAATTAATTAGGATTTTCTACTGAATTCATTAGTGAAACGATGTTTTGTGACAGAATCAAACATAAAAAACAGATCTCGCCCCATGCTCATCAGAAAAGGTTTCCTGATTAGGTTTTTTTGTCCTTCAATCTTAATTCCCACATCAAAAAGTAAAGCAAAGGGAAATTCAAATATTTGTTTGTATTCTTCCGGAGTTATTCCCAATTCTTCCAATAGAATGGATTCATAAGAATCAATAAAATCTACGGAAGTAATTTGTAAAAGAGCAGGTTTGTGAATGAATATATCAGCGAATTTTCCATTTTCCAAAACGTCATCATCATCGTGTATATCACAACCAAATATAAAATCGTGATGTAAAACGTCTACATCAAGAATCTTTTGCAGGATCGCTTTAAAATACATTTTGTACCAAACAAGTGTTCGGGTTGCTTTTTCGGCTAATCTCGGAGTAATTTCAAAGGCAGTCAAAATAGCATTTGCGGTTTTATTGTTTCTTCTTAATTCATTTTTAACCTCGTTCAAGTCGATTTGAAATAAGTCAGAAGCGACAATGTCAAAATGCGACTGAAATTCCAAAAGACAAAAATCTACTTCAGAATCATCGATTAAATTTTCAATCAATGTTTTATGTTCGATTACGGAATTATAAAAATAAGGTTGTTCGTTTAAATTTGTTACAAATTCAGTTAATTTAATTTGCGAATATTCGTCAGTGCTTTTTAAGTATTTTGAAAAATCTATTTTACTCATAAAGTTATTTTTTGATTAATTTATAAATTTAGTTAGATTAAAAATTTAGATACATTGAAAATTCCTTCCCTACCACCTTTATTTGTTTCTCAACAGTTTATTTTGCGTAGGATTTGGTCGTTTCAATTATTTCAATGAGCGAATCTTGAAGGGTTGCGAAATTAAATTATGTCGTTGTAATCTATTTACAATGAGAAAAAATCCCTCATTGTAAATAGAATATAATAGCACATCTCAACTTTGTGAAAAACTTAGAAAAGATGGACATTTGGAATGAATCAGCTAATTACGGTGTTTTAAAAATCGATAATTCAACCGTTAAACTTTACAGAGCAACTTATACGTATGAAAATCTCTACGTAGGAAGACCGGTGGAAAGAGCCGTTTGGATGGGGAATTCCTTGGTTGTTTATCTTCAGGACGGTACCACAAGAAGATACACCGACTGGAGTAATTATGAAACAATTTATTAATTAAGCCCATATATTTTCCCAAACTATCAAATCGCTTATTTTTAGTCAAATCATTGAAAGTGTAATTTGTACGATTCTGCATTAAATGATTTTGTGAATAAAAATATCCCCAACGACATATTTTGTCATTTTTAACCTTTAATTTTGACAAACAACTTGAAACTCTTGTCCGCCGTGGCGGATTGAACATTAAACTTTAAACAAATTAAAAATGAGCGATTTAGATAATAAAAAGAAAGCACTCCAATTGGTTTTGGACAAAATGGACAAAACCTACGGAAAAGGAACGGTAATGCGGATGGGCGACAGCGCAGTGGATGAAGGAATTGGTGTGATTCCCACCGGATCATTGGGACTGGACATTGCGTTGGGAATCGGCGGATATCCGCGTGGACGTGTCATCGAAATTTACGGGCCGGAATCTTCCGGTAAAACGACATTGACGTTGCATGCGATTGCCGAAGCACAAAAAGCCGGAGGAATTGCAGCTTTTGTGGATGCTGAGCATGCATTTGATCGCTATTATGCGCAAAAATTGGGCGTGGATGTAGAAAATCTAATTATTTCTCAACCGGACAATGGCGAACAAGCACTAGAAATTGCGGATAATTTGATTCGTTCCGGAGCGATTGACATCATCGTGATCGACTCCGTTGCGGCGTTGACACCAAAGGCCGAAATCGAAGGTGAAATGGGTGATAGCAAAATGGGATTGCAAGCTCGATTGATGTCGCAAGCCTTACGAAAATTGACTGCAACGATTTCTAAAACAAAATGTACATGTATTTTCATCAACCAATTGCGTGAAAAAATCGGAGTGATGTTTGGAAATCCTGAAACGACAACCGGAGGAAACGCATTGAAATTTTATGCTTCGGTTCGTTTGGACATCCGCCGTGCTTCGCAAATCAAAACCGGCGACGAAGCGACCGGAAACCATGTTCGGGTGAAAGTCGTGAAAAACAAAGTGGCGCCACCTTTTCGTCAGGCGGAATTCGATATTATGTTCGGCGAAGGAATTTCCAAAGTAGGTGAAATTCTCGATGTCGGAGTTGAAAAAGGAATTGTTCAAAAAAGCGGTTCTTGGTACAGTTATGATGAAAGCAAATTGGGTCAAGGACGTGATGCTGTAAAAGAATTGTTGAAAGACAATCCAGAATTGGCAGAAGAATTGGAAGAAAAAATCAAAGAAGCAATCAAGGAAGGCTAAATTAATTTGTCCGCCGCGATGGATGAAAATGAGTTAATTTGAAATTTATTCCTTTTTAAAAATTAAACGCTAACAATTCATTTTGTTGGCGTTTTTAGTTAATTTTCAAATCTTCTAATTATTACATTTTTGTCATCCTGAGCTTTTCGAAAATCAAATTAGACTATATTGCAACATAATTTGAATTCATGTTAGTTACAGACGTTTTGGTCATCGGTTCCGGCATTTCCGGACTTTCCTATGCGATAAAAGTTGCCCAAAAATTACCCGAAACCCAAATCACCATCGTCACAAAAGCAGACGATGAAGAATCCAACACCAAATATGCGCAAGGCGGCGTCGCTGTCGTAACCGATTTTGAGAACGATAGTTTCCAGAAGCACATTGAAGATACTTTGCGAGCCGGAGATGGACTTTGCAATCGGGAAGCGGTAGAAATCGTCGTAAAAGAAGGACCAATTCGCTTCCGAGAAATCGTGGAATGGGGCGCTCAATTTGACAAAAGTGATGTCGGAACATATGATTTGGGGCGTGAAGGCGGTCATACGGAAAATCGGGTAGTGCATCATAAAGACATCACCGGATATGAAATAGAACGCGCGCTTCTGGCTGTTGTCGAAAAAACACCCAATATCGAATTATTAACGCATCATTATGTGATTGATTTGATTACAGAACATCATATCGATGGGGAAGAATTTGACCGAGATAAATTGAATTGTTTTGGTGCGTATGTCTTGGATGTAAAATCGGAAGAAATCAAAAGAATTACGTCCAAAATCACTTTGATGGCAACAGGCGGTTGTGGACACGTCTATAAAAATACGACCAATCCTGAAATAGCAACCGGCGACGGAATCGGTTTGGCGCACAGAGCGAAAGCCAAAATTTCCAATATGGAATTCATTCAATTTCATCCGACGGCTTTGTACAGTCATATTTCCGGTCAATTGTTTTTGATTTCGGAAGCAGTTCGCGGATTTGGAGCAAAATTGTTGACACGCGACGGAAAACCGTTTATGCACAAATATGATGAACGCGAAGAATTAGCTTCAAGAGATATAGTGGCACGTGCGATCGATAACGAAATGAAATTGCGAGGCGATGATTATGTGTGTTTGGATTGTCGGAATTTGGATCAGGAGAAATTTCTCGAGCATTTTCCCAATATTTATGAAAAATGCAAAGAAGAGGGCCTCGATATGTTCAAAGATTTGATTCCGGTGGTTCCGGCTTCGCATTATTTGTGCGGCGGAATTGAGGTCGATTTGGATGGGCAATCGACGATCCAGAATATGTTTGCCGTTGGCGAATGTACCAACACCGGTCTTCACGGCGCAAACCGTTTGGCATCGAATTCACTGTTGGAAGCGATGGTTTTCGGGCATCGTGCGGCGATCAAAACCGTGGAATTACTGAAAGAAAATATTTTCCGTTTTGATTTGATCGATTTGGTCCCCGAATGGAAAGATGAAGGATTGAGCGTAACCAAAGAAATGGTTTTGTTGAATTATTTGAAAAAACAATTGCAAATCATGATGAGTGATTTGGTTTCGATTGTTCGGTCAAATGAACGATTGGAATTGGCAAAAGTCCGTGAAGAAGAAATTTATCGTTCGGTAAAGGAAATTTACAAAATGAATTTATTGTCGCCCCAATTATCCGAACTAAGGAATCTGGTTTCCGTGGCTTGGTTGATTATTATTCAAAGTCAGGAACGAAAAGAAAACCGCGGCGCTTTTTTTAATAAGGATTTGAAGTAAATATATTTTGAATTAAAAATTGCGAATTTTAAATGAAAGACGTTTTATTGGTTTTATTGATTTTTCCTTTTTGTATTTTATCAGCGCAACAAGAAAAACTTTGTGAGGAATACAAACAAGTTGGTTTTACAACCTATACGCCGAAAACGCTTCCTATTTTCCTTGGATGTGAATCATTTAAAGAAAAAAATGATTCGCTCAATATTTGTAATCGAAATTTCATCGCAAGTAAAATTGCAGAAAAAATGGACAGTGAATTCTCTCCAGATGCGAAACATGATGATTCGAGGCAATATTATAAAGTTGCGGTTTTGATGAACATTAGTTTTCAAGGAAAATTGGCATTGAGCATCGAAAACAGAAGGGAAAATGCTTTTGAAGATGAATTGGAATTGGTTTTAAATGAAATTTCAACGGAAACAACTGGAATTGTTCCCGCCAAATATGAAAATGGGACTTGTTCCAGATTTCTGTACAAACTGCCTATTTCTTTTGATTTGACAGCAACCAAGTATGAAGAATTTATCAAAAACTTGAATTAGATAAAAATGAAAAAACAATTACTTTTTGCCTTAACTTTATTTCAAATCAGCTTTTTAATTGCCCAAGAAAGTCTCGATAAACTTCCGGTCGATGTAAATTCAGAAGAGGGTTTTACGGTTCGGCAAGTTGGGTATATGGCGATTTTTCCGGGCTGTGAAAGCATCGATGAAAATGACAAAATCAATCTGCAGAAATGTGTTTCAAAAGAATTATCGGCTTTGTTGACCAAAGAGTTAAAGCCTTTTTATGGTCAAATGGAAAAGGACGGTTACAGCCGAGCGGTTGCAAAAGTTCAATTCGTCATAGATAAAAATGGGAAAATCGTTCAAATTGAAGCATTAAAGGGGGCAAATGAGGATTTGGGGATTGCTTCTGAAATGGCTTTTGAGCGCATTTCTTCAAAATTAAAAAAAATAAAACCGGCGGCTTTGAAAGATGGAACTCCGGTGAATTTGGTTTTTCAGCTTCCTATACGTTTGCAGCTTGAGGTTTCTTTTTTGCATGAATTTCAATGGAAAGAAATGACAATAGCGACTTTAAAAGAAGAAAATAAAATTTATGAAATTCGACAAGACAAGTCAAAAAATATAAAAGTTTATGAAATTCTAAATGGAAAAGAGACTTTTCTAGGTAAATTTCTTTCTACACAAGAAATTTTTAATTCCGAGCCCTATAAATCCATTTTGATAAGGGATAATCAACATATTTTATTGGCAGAAAAAACGGTAAAAAAGATATTGTACCGATTGTATTATTCCACTGAAAAACCCAACTCCATTGATATTTTTAAAGTAGTGGATGGTGAAGAAGTATGGATTGAATCCATTCTCCAATCCGAAATCGAGGGATATCGCAATTATCTTGCTGTCGTTTTGCGAAATTAAGTTTACTTTTGTAAATAATTCAGTATGAAGCCATTAATTTCTTTCTTGTCGATTTTATTCTTTGGAAACTTCATTTTCAGTCAATCGCATCAATTGTACACGGAAAATAAAGTCAAAGAAATGCCAGTGTTTCCCGGTTGTGAAACGGTAGATCCACAGGACAAAAAGGATATGACCAAATGTATCGCAGCGAACCTTTCGGATCGATTACTTCAAAACATGAAAGGTGTGGATGAATTTTTAATCCATAGTGGAATTTATGATGCGAGAGCCGATGTTCAATTCATCATTTCAAAAGAAGGAATTTTATTTGGAATGAAGGAAATGGAAGGTAGTGATCCGATTTTGGGAGAGGCTGCCGTTATGGCCATGGAAAAAATCGCAATGGAATTGCCACCGATAAGACCTGCAAAATTGAAGGATGGAACAGTTGTAAATTTGGTATTTCAAATTCCTATCCATTACCAATTGGAGAAAAAAGAAGAAAAATTGGCTGATTTTATTTATCCTGTAGATGAAATCGTTTTGTTTACTTTGTTAGATGAAGCTGAGTTGAGGTATGAAATCCGACTTTATAAAGGAAAGGACATCAAAGTATATGAAATCAAAGATGATCAATTCAGTTTTTTAGGTAAATTTTTGACATTGAATGAATTGGAGAGCTCTGAGCCTTATAAATCTTTAATTGAAAAATGCAAAGCTTCCGATAAAATTTTGGTGACCGATGGATTTTTGGAGAAGGAATTTTTTGAAATCTACATTTACAATCTTTTTGCCAATTCCGAGAAAGAACCGGTTTTTGTAGAAGTGGTAAAAGTAGACGAAAAGAAAATACATTCCATCACCAAATTTGAAAAAGAAGCGGAGTTTAACCAATCCAAATTTGCTCCATTGATATATAGAGAATGATGACTCCCAGCTCTACAAAGGAGGGCTTTCATTTGAATTACATATCAAAAATTCGATTTATCAATCAAGTTAAGTGTTAATTTTTCAGCACTTTACGTTATAGTTTTAGCATTATACTTTTTAATTTCTGCGAAACGCATTATTTTTGCCGCTCAAAAAAATAAACAAAATGTCTGGAAAGATTACACTTACAATGATTAAACCCGATGCCGTGAAAAACGGGCACATCGGAAATATTTTGGCGGATATCACCAACGCCGGTTTCAAAATCAAAGCTTTGAAATTGACCCAACTTTCACGCCGTGATGCAGAATTGTTTTATGAAGTACACAAAGAGCGTCCGTTTTTTGGTGAATTGGTAGACTTTATGATTTCAGGTCCGATCGTGGCTGCGGTTTTGGAAAAAGACAATGCCATCGAGGAATTCAGAAACCTAATCGGTGCGACCAATCCACAAGAAGCTGCAGAAGGAACCATTCGTCAGAAATACGCTGAATCCATTGCTGCAAACGCTATCCATGGTTCTGATAGTGATGAAAACGCAATCATCGAGAGCGATTTCCATTTTTCAAGAAGAGAATTGTACAATTATTAATTCAGTGAATTCAAGCGAAACGATATTAGCGTTTCCTAGCGTGAATTGATTGCTATGAAATAAAATCTTTTATAACCGCATTTTTCCAATGCGGTTTTTTATGGAAAAAACTTACCTTTCAACATTCAACTATTAAAATGGAAAAAACAAGATGCGCTTGGGTAGGAAAAGAAGATATCTATGTCAAATACCATGACGAAGAATGGGGCGTGCCTGTCAGAGATGATGCGCGACAATTTGAATTCTTGATTTTAGAAACCTTTCAAGCCGGATTGAGTTGGATTACGGTTCTTAGAAAAAGAGAAAATTTCAGAAAAGCATTTGACAATTTCGACTATAAAAAAATCGCGCTATACAATGAAGAGAAGATTCAATCGTTATTAGAAAACGAAGGCATCATCCGAAATCAATTGAAAGTCCGTGCAACTGTAACAAATGCACAAGCTTTTATGGAAATTCAGAAAGAATTTGGGAGTTTTACGGATTATATTTGGGGATTTGTAAACGGAAAATCGGTCAACGAAAAAAGAAAGTCGATAAAAGAAGTTCCGGCAACCAACGAGATTTCTGACCGATTGAGCAAAGATTTGAAAAAAAGAGGATTTAAATTTGTGGGAAGTACGGTGGTTTATGCACATCTTCAAGCAACAGGTTTGATAAATGACCATACCACTGACTGTTTCAGGCACATTGAAGTAAAGGAAGACGCAACCTTTTGAGTGAATTTTCGTCATAATTAAGTAAGAATAAAAATTAGATAAATGAAAAAATTGAACCCGATAACCCTGATGATAGTTACGATACTCTCAGTGGTTAGTTTTTATCAGTGTACAAATGATGAAGAAATTTTTCAAGGTTTCCCTACGGAAAGTGATTTTACAAATCTCCAGGAAGTACATGATACGATGACGCTTGCTGACACTATTGTCTTAACGCTTACAGACCCAACGATTGAAAATATCCTTGAAGGACAAGACATCCGATTGGTTTTTCCTGCCAATTCTTGTACATTAAATGGAGGAGGAGCGCCAACTGCACCTTTTACCATCAAACTGATTGAAATCTTTACTAGAGGCGATATGATCAAACACAACATCCATACGTTTGCAGGTGAAGATCCACTCGTTTCCGGCGGTATGTTTTGGTTAGAAGTGACAGATGCAACCGGAGCAGAATTGACCATGAACGGCGTTCAAGCGATTTTACCATATCAAACCGATGCGACAGGATATGAAAATTCGATGCAATATTTCACAGGAACAACGGTAAATGCACCTTCAGGTCCTGTAATTTCATGGGGAACCGGGAATTCAGATTTGAGTTGGGATGAAACGGCTGGAACCAATGGCGAATTTACGATTTGGAATATAGTGGGCGGATGGAGCAATTGTGATGCGTTTTATGACCTTTTGAGCGGCGATGTGACCCAGTTTTCAGTACGCGTTCCAAATGCACCCGATTTTGCCAATACCCAAGTTTTCTTTGCGTTAAACGATTTCTCTACGGTTGCCGCTTTGACCACAGTGATGGGCGATGCTTTGACCACGTATACCGGAAGCATTCCGACAGGTGCTCAGGGTAAAATCATTGCGATTTCATTGGTTGAAGGATCTTTACAAATCGGTTCACAAGATGTGACCATCGCCGGAGACGATTCATTTGATTTGGTGGTGGCACCGGCGACCATTCAAGATTTGCAAACACTTTTGGCTGGTTTGAATTAAATTGAATTCTTAAAATACAAATCCCGAACTCGTAAGAATTCGGGATTTTTTTATGATTGATTATTTTTTTTGGGCGCCTTTTCGGGCTTCTCCGGGCTCCGCTTTGCTTCGGTCCGCCGCGGCGGACCAGCTCGTTCCTCGCTGCCACTCCATATCCCGGGCGCGGGTAAAACTATTTCTTCTGTTCCTTCGCCCAAGTATCTCTCAAGCCAACCGTTCGATTGAAAACATAATTATCCGCCGTCGAATCCTTATCCAACGTAAAATAGCCGATGCGCTGAAACTGGAATTTATCTTCTACTTTCGCATTTTTTAAGGAAGGTTCCGCAAAACCATGTACGATTTTCATCGAATCGGAATTTACAAATTGTAAGAAATCACCATCACCCGCTTCATCCGGAGATTCAACCGTAAATAATCGGTCGTACAAACGAACTTCAATCGGTAGATTTTCCGTCGCCGAAACCCAGTGAAGTGTTCCTTTTACTTTTCTTTTAGCAGCTTCTGAGTCCGAACCTGATTTGGTGTCTGGATCATATTCAGCAAAAATCGTCGTGATATTTCCTTCCGCATCTTTTTCTACGCGGGTCGCTTTGATGATATAAGCTCCTTTCAGCCGAACTTCATTGCCGATGGAAAGTCGGAAGAATTTTTTCGGTGCCTCTTCCATAAAATCATCCCGTTCGATGTACAATTCTCTGGTAAATGGAATTTCTCTTTCACCCGCATTTTCATCCTCCGGATTGTTTTCGATGGGAAGCATTTCTGTTTTTCCTTCCGGAAAATTCTCAATCACCAATTTTACCGGATCGATAACCGCCATTACCCGCGGTGCGATTTTATTCAAATGGTCACGAATTGCAAATTCCAACAAGGATATATCAATCAAATTATCCCGTTTCGCTACGCCGGCTTTGTCCCAAAATACACGAATGGATTCTGGTGTATAACCGCGTCTTCTGTGTCCGGAAATCGTCGGCATTCGCGGATCGTCCCAGCCGGTCACAATGTTTTCATCAACCAATAATTTCAATTTCCGTTTGGAAGTAATCATATAACTCACATTTCCACGTGCAAATTCTCTTTGTTTCGGTTTTAACGGATGTTCAGGTATTTCGACTTGGTTCAAATACCATTCGTAAAGTGGACGATGGTTTTCAAATTCCAATGAACAAAGCGAATGTGAAATTCCTTCGATATAATCCGATTCGCCATGCGCCCAATCGTACATCGGATAGATTTTCCATTTGTCACCCGTTCTATGGTGTTCTTTGTGTAAAACTCGGTACATCACAGGATCGCGCATATTCATATTGGGCGAGTTCATGTCGCCAATTGCACGAAGCACATGACTTCCTTCCGGAAATTCGCCGTTTTTCATTTTTTCAAAAAGCGCCAAACTCTCTTCAACTGGACGATTACGGTTTGGGCTTTCAATTCCAGGTTCAAATGGCGTTTTTCGTTGTTCATTGATTTGTTCGGAAGTTTGGTCTTCCACATAAGCTTTTCCGTCCTTGATCATTTGAACCGCCCAATCATACAATTGTTGAAAATAATCAGAAGCAAATCGCTCTTCCGCCCAATTGAATCCCAACCATTTTACATCTTCTCGAATGGAATCCACAAACTCCTGTTCTTCTTTGGCAGGATTGGTATCGTCAAAGCGCAAGTTGACAGGCGAATTATATTTTTCACCCAAACCAAAGTTGATACAAATCGCTTTGGCATGACCGATGTGCAGATAACCGTTTGGTTCTGGCGGAAAACGAAAACGTAAATTTTCTTTTGTATAGCCGTTGGCCAAATCCTCTTCTATAATTTGCTCTAAAAAATTGAGTGATTTTTTTTCTTCTTCCATCTGAATTTGAAATAAGATGCAAATTTAATTCATTTCGAGACAAACCTACAAAGGAAAATTCCTTTATTCTTTTATCTTTGAATAAACGCAAGGTTTAACAATAATTCAATCCAATTCAGATTTAACAAAAAACAATTTTATGAAACGACTTTCACTTTTTCTTTGGATTATTTTTATGGGAACTCAAATTTTTGCGCAGGAACAATTGAAAGTGGAATATGAAATGATTCCTTATTATAACCCTGCTCAAAATAAAAAGGAAACCATGCCGATCACGATGTTGAATGCCTATTATGAATTATTTATCAACGGAAGTGAATCTTCTTATCAATATTTGGATAAAATCAGAAATGACCAGCCAAAAGAAGGTTTTGGTGCGACTATTCAGATGGGCAGCAGAGGGAAAATTTATAAAAATACGGCTGAAAATTTAGTGTTAGAAGAAACTTCGATTTATGGAAAAGACTATTTGATTGAAGATCAATTGAAAGATTTTAAATGGAACATAAGCAAAGCGTCCAAAAATATCCTCGGTTTTGAAGTGAGAAAGGCTACTGCCGTACTTGATGACAAACATAAAACCCAAATCACCGCTTGGTACGCGCCGAAGTTGAATGTAAAAACCGGACCCGATAAATATTGGGGACTTCCGGGAATCATTTTGGAATTGGAATCAGGATTTAAATATGAAGATGGCGGAAGTGAAGGATTTACTTATAAAGCTTCGAAAGTTGAGGTTTTGAATAATTTTACTGTTATTCAAAAGCCTACAAAAGGAAAAAAAGTTACTTCAGAGGAATTAGAAGAAATCATCAACAAACAAAATGAAAAAATGATGGAAATGTACAGCGAAGGCGTGGATAAAGACTAATTCAAATCGATCAAACCTTCCGGAATTTCTACCAGAATAGCTTTGTTTTCGCGATCTACTTCCAAAATCCAATCTTCTACGATGGGAATCAGGATTTCTTTTCCGTTGAGATCGATTTCAAATAAAGCCTGAGCAGAATTGTCGTTTACATTTTTGATCAGACCAATTTCCGTATTGGACTGGTCATAAAGTGTGAATCCGATGATTTCGTGGTAATAAAAATCATTTCCATCCAATTCAGGAAGGGTTTCAAGCGGTAAATAAAGTTCTTTGTTGATGAGTTTTTCCGCTTCTTCGGGTGAAACATCTTCAAATTTCACCAACATTTTTCCGCGAGAATGCGGTTGGATGAATTCAAAAAAGAATGGAACCAGCATTCCGTTTGTTTCAACGAATACTGATTCCATATTTTCATATAATTCCGGTTCATCTGTATCCAAATGCAAAATCAGATTTCCTTTGAATCCATGAAGTTTTGTGATTTTACCGAGGTAATAACAATCTTCTTTTTGCATCTGAAAGCGAAAGAATTATTCTTCTGTTTTTGGTTCTTCAGCAGCTTCCTCAGTTGCAGGAGCTTCTTCAGATGTTTCTTCTGCTACAACTTCAGCAGTTTCTTCAGTTGCTTCAACTTCTTCAGCTGGCGCTTCTTCTTCCACTGCGATTCTTGCATCAGATTTTTTCTTTTCCGCTTCAAGAGCAGCCGCTTTTGCATCTTCTTTTGCTTTTGCTAAACCGTCTTTTTTGGCTTGAACTGCATTTGCTCTTTCTTCCAACCAAGCTTCAAATCTTTTTTCAGCTTCTTCTTCATTAAAAGCACCTTTTGCTACTCCACCTAGTAAGTGTTTTTTCATCAAAGCACCTTTGTAAGAAAGGATGTTTTTTGCAGTGTTGGTAGGTTCAGCACCTACTTGTAACCAATGTACAGCGCGATCCAAATCTAAATCGATCGTTGCAGGATTGGTAACTGGATTGTACGTTCCGATTTTCTCGATGAATCGACCATCACGTGGTGATCTTGAATCGGCGATAACGATGTGGAAGAATGCTTTTCCTTTTCTTCCGTGTCTTTGCAATCTAATTTTTGTTGCCATTTTGATATGTATTTTGGGAACTCTGTCCCGGTTAAATCCATTTTGAGGGTGCAAATGTAAGTTTATTTTTGATACAATCCTCAGATTCAATCAGATTTGTCATGAATTCCCTAAAATTTTTCACTAAAAATTCCATAAAAAAATAAAAACCTAACTTTAAGGAAATTAAATTATTACACATGAAGAAAATTTATTTTATCGGATTTGGCTTTTTGGTTTCAAGTATGGTTTTTTCCCAAAATCTATTGAAACAGGCCAGTCTCCATGAAGATGGAACGCTAAGCGTTCAGGAATTTTATGTAGATTCTCATTACCAAATTTCGCCTTCTGAAGTAGATCCTGAGCCATTTATGAATTTTGGAATGCCTGCATTTCCTATTACTAAAAACACCCGAGGTGTTGCATTGGCAGATTTGGATATGGATGGAGTAGATGAAATTCTGATCGGCATCAACCAAACTTTTTATGCTTTAAAAGGAGATGGGACGATTTTATTTGAAAAAGAATTGTCGGGCGCCATTTTACTTCCTCCTACTGTGGCGGATTTAGATTCGGATGGAGATTTGGAGGTTGTGATCAATTGCGGATATCCAACGACTGTCGGAGGGATTTATGTTTTGGATCATACAGGTGAAGATTTACCGGGTTGGCCGCTTAGTTTTGACGGACATTGGATGATCAATGCGCCTGCAGTTGCAGATTTGGATGGAGATGAAATCATGGAAATAGTGACAGGAGAAAGGGTGAGTGGCTCGGTTGGTTTTGTCCATGTTTTAAAATTGGATGGAACTTCGTTTAATGATAATTGGCCGGTTGACCTTGGTGCTACACCAGCTTTCACACCTTCAATTGGCGATGTTGACAATGATGGTATGAAAGACATCGTCATTGCAGGTTCTTCAACTGGAATGTTTGTTTTTAAGCAAGATGGTTCTGTTTTTTCAGGATTTCCTGTTCATAGTCCTACGGTAAGTTATTCGTATCAATCCCCAATTTTGGTCGATTTGGATGGAGATGAAAATTTGGAAATTGTCGGTGCCAACCATGGTGATTCCGCAGCTTTTTATGCGATGAAATCAGATGGAAGTTATTTGACAGGATGGCCTTATTCGCTTTCAGGTTGGACTTATGCTCCGGTTACAGTTGCCGATATCGATAATGATGATGTTTACGAAGTCTATGGAGGAAATCCTAATTTTTCTGAAGGAACGCCTTTGCCTACGATTTATGGAATTTCACCTGAAGGATCAGATTTGGAGAATTTCCCAATAGAGAAAATTGGTGGAAATGAAGGGATGATCAACATTGCCGATGTCAACGATGACGGTGTTTATGAACTGATATTTGGAAGTAACATTACCGATGCTGAAGGAAACGGATATATTCATGCTTTTTCGGTTGATGGTTCAGGTGAAATTGACGGTTTTCCTTTACGACCAAAGGGTTTTACGTTTCTAAACGGAGCCGTACTGGGTGATGTGGATGATGATGGTTTGATGGACCTGACGGCCAATTCTTATACCTTGAATTTTGGAGCTGAAGTGGATTCTATGTATGTGAATTCCTATAATTTAAATGTGCCATTTGACGAATCAAAAATTCTCCGAAACGGATACAAAGGAAGCAATACCCGCGATGGATTATTGCATGAAGAAACCATGGGAACTATTGATTTTGACGCCAATTCTTTTGCAGTTTATCCCAATCCTTCTAACGGAAATCTAAATATTGAATTTCAGAAATCAGTGAAAAAATTGGAACTCAAAATCTTTAATCTTTCCGGTAAAACGGTATTTCAAAACGAATTTTCCCATTCGTCCAAAATCCAAAATCTAAATCTCATTCATTTACCGCCCGGAACTTATATCCTCTATTTAAATGCAGATGGAAATCTCCGGTCGCAAAAATGGATAAAAAAATAAACGATCAATTCGAAATTCCCTCGAAATCTTGAGGGAATTTTTCTTTTAAAAAAAAGAAAGATTTAACTTCAAAAAAATGGCAAACTGATAATTCGGCTTGCTTACCTTTGGTGCAATGAAAATTTTAAGTTTGTTTTTTTTGTTTTTGAGTGCTATTACAACTGCTCAAATTCAATTGATTTATTTTACAGATGCGCATCAATTGTATGAACTAAATGATGTAGAAGGAGGTCGTGGTGGAATTGCCAGATTGAAGTATTTGGTAGATGAATCTAAAGTCGATGAACCTGAAACTTACACCATCCATGGAGGTGATTTTGTAGGTGGTGTTTTATATGGCGGAATTTTCAAAGGGGAAACGATGGTGGATGCCTTTAATCAAATTCCTGTAGATATTTTCAATTTCGGACAACATGAATTTGATTATGGATATGACCATTTAAGTCAATTGGTAGGAAGATCAAATGGGAAATTTTTCTCTTCCAATTTAATCGATCAAAATCAAAACACAATTCTTCATCTTCCGAAATATTTGTTGACCCAAAAAGCTGGGCTGAAACTCCTATGGATAGCGCTTACAGACCAAATCTCAACTACACAAAAAGACTTGCGTTTGATCCAACAAAATATCGATCTTGCGGTGGGAGAAATTCTAAATTCCGTTTCAAAAAATGAATATGATCAAATCATCGTCTTATCACAAATAGATTTGGAAAAGAACAAAAAACTCATTCAAAAATTTCCGGAAATCAACATTATATTGACAGAAGAAGTTGACGAATACCATTCGCAGATCAATTATATAAACAACACGCCGATTGTTGCGACCGCAGGAAATATGAGCACTGCCGCAAAAATTCAATTGTCGAAAAATGAAAATCCTAAGATTGAAATCATTTCACTGGATCAGAAACATCCTAAAAATGAAATATTTGAGGAATGGGAGGCAAGGGAAAAGTTAAAAATAGATGAATTGATGAATGATAAAATCGGGATACTTGAAGTGGATTTAGATGCATTTGAAAGTTTAAAATCTGAATCACTCGCTGGGAATTTGGTAACGGATGCCATGAGGGAATTTTACCAATCCGATTTTGCCATAATCGATGGGAGCGGAATCAGAAAAAGTGTAGAAAAAGGAGAATTTACATTGGGTAAAATCAGAACACTTCTACCTTTTGGGAATAAAATAGTGGTTGTGCGTATAAAAGGAAGAGATTTGATCCAATTCATAGAAAGTCAAATATTTTTAGAAAAACCAAAACTGATTCAAGTTTCCGGTTTTGCTTATACTTGGGATAAAATGAATAGGAAACTTGTGTTTCAAAACATTGACGAGAATGAAATTTATACATTGGCTTTGAATGAATACAATTTCCAAAAATTAAAGCAATTTGAATCGGTTTTAATTCCTGCGCAACATCAAAAATCATTGCCAGATTATGAAGTATTGAAAATTTATGTTAAAAAACACTCCATCATTTTACCGGAAAAATCATTTAGAATTCAAATCATAGAGCATGAATAAGGAAGCTTGATTTAATTCTAAATTATTCAGTTTTATAGCTCAGGATGCTGTACTGCGCTTCTTCTAAGTTCATTCTCAACAAATCTTCTTAAAAATCAAACCTCACCGCCAAAATTAAATTGCTTCCTGCCGCAACTATTCCGGACGAATAAGGTCTGTATCGCTCATTCGTCATGTTTTCCCAACCTGCTGATATGCTCAATGAAGAATTGACATCATAAATTCCTTTGAGATTTAAGGTGTACCAAGAAGGTGAATAAGGATTTCCATTCTCATCTATCGCATACATATAGTCCTTTTCTTGCTCGGATGGCGCCAAATCCGCATTGGAAATTTCTCCGTTGTACATCATGTACAATTCCGTTCTGAACTTTTTGGTTTGGTAGGTGATTCCGCTTTTGACCAACAAAGGAGCAATATGGCGTAGCGGAGCTTCATCTCCGTTGTCCAATTCTTCTTTTCCTTTCTGATAGTTGACCGAATTTTTCATCATCAATTTTTGGGTGAAATAGAATTCCAAACTGACTTCCACTCCATAAGCATAAGCTTTGGCCGCATTTTGAATCGCTTGGACACGGCTCATTTCGCCAGCATAAACGATGGAATCCTGCCCATTTAAAGTAAAATCTCTTCTGACCAATGCATTTTTTAAATCCGTATAAAAAACAGAAACATCCAGTTTTGCAAAATTCCCCAATTTTTGACTCATTCCGATCTCACCGTTATAAACATATTCATGCTCCAAATCCGGATTGGGAATGACGACTGCTCCGGGCTCAGAATCAAATATTTTTCCGATGTCGTCTATGTTAGGAGCACGGAAGCCGGTTGAAAATACTGCGCGAAGTTCCGTTTTTTTGGTAGGATGGTAATTCAGTCCGATGTTTCCCGTCAAAGCGCCGGTTTCTATTTTGGCTTCGGTAAACGGAAAGTCATAAAACTGCGAATTAAATTTAGACAATGAAGAAACATAATTGTACCGTAATCCTCCTTGAATGGTGATTTTTTCTATGGGTTTGAATTCGTAAGAAATATAAGCCGCATACGAATTCCAGGTCGCTCCGTCCGGATAACGGGAAGAAAATTCTTCTTGATTTCCGTCAACAATATCCGTGATTTTCCCGGTTGAATTTACTTTGTTGAATAAGGTTTCGATTCCATAATACAAAGTATTTTTTGAATTGATGAATTTTAAGAAATCCAAATTAGCCGAATAAACATTGACTTTTTCAGTCTGATCGGTTCTTTCCTCATTCCCGAAATTCCGGTCATGGCGGCTTTCTTCAAAAAACTGATGCGCCAGATTGAGTTTTACATCATTATAAAATCCTTTTTCGGCTTTGTGTTCGACTGAAAAATGGTTCATCATCCATGTTTGAGGACCATAATACCATTCGGCAGAACGCAAATTTTCATTTCGGTAACGGATCAAACGGTCATATCGCGGAACGTCTGAAGTAGTGGAATAATGGAATCCATAATTCAAATCCCAAGAAGAATTGGGCTTATACCGAAATTTTTGCATAACGTTATATTGTTCATATCCGCTTCCGACCTGTTTTCTCGGATCTTCGTTGTCGACTTGAATGTCCTCTCCATTTTCACGAATTACATAATGATTTCTCAAATATTCTTCCGGACCGTGTGTTCCCATTTTAAGATCGTCAAAATCGGAAAAACTAAAACTAGTAAGAGAGGAAAATTTTCTTCCCGCTAGGTTAAAATGAGCATGCGCAGTTTTTTCATTGTTCGCAGTAGAATAACGCGTCATCAAAGAACCATTGGCCATAAATTTATCTTGAGTGGAAAATTGAGGCGTCAAGGTATAAAAGCCCATTACGCCACCGATTGCATCACTTCCGTATAGGAGAGAACCGGGTCCCAACATCACTTCCACCGATTGAAGGGCATTTGCATCCAGTGCGATTACATTTTGCAGGTTTCCACTTCTAAAAATCGCATTGTTCATGCGCACTCCGTCCACTGAAATCAAAACCCGATTGGTTGAGAATCCGCGAATCATAGGGCTTCCTCCTCCCAATTGGCTTTTTTGAACAAAAACCTCCGTTTTTTCATTCAATAAATCAGCCACGGTTTGTGGATTTGGTAGTTCAATTTCCTGAGTCGAAATGGAGATTACTTTATTGGGTGAATCGGATAGTTGGTTTGCCCAACGATTGGGCGTAATGACTATATTTTCCAATTCTACAAAATGAGCACTTAAATAATAGATCCCATTTTCAAATTTTTTTAAGGATGTTTTGACTACCGGATAGTTTTCGGCGGATATGATAATTTCATCTTCTTCTTTTATGTCCAACGAAAAATTTCCGTTTTCATCTGTGATGGCAGAAGCATTTCCGACTGTTACTTCCGCGTCGGGAATAGGTTGTTTTGATTCTTTGTCAAGGATGGTTTGGGCGGATGAAATAATTCCGATTATCAAACAAATTAATGCCAGTAAAGTTTTCACGTTTTTTATTTAGTTCACAAACTTATTTCTTTTTTAGTAGAATTGAACTTTTGAACCAAATTGAATGAAGAAGAAATATAAGGAAACGTCAATTTTAGGATGATGGTAGGGAATTTCGTTAGATTTATGAAAATGAAGTATCTTGACCGAAATAAAATGGAATTAATTTGTGTAAAATTTAAGGAAATGAAAAAAAAATATTTTTTTCTGGGAATGCTGATTTTGGGTTTTTTATTTTCGTGTGAATCCACAAAAAAAACCGCATCAAGCTCAAACATGAAATACGATATCGAGCGAATAGAGTATTTCACTTCTGTTTGTTTCGGAACTTGTCCGCAATTTAAAATCGAGATGGACAAAAACCGATCGGCGGTTTATGAAGCCATCCGGTTTAACTTCAGCAAAGAATTTGGTTCTCCAAGCCCGGAAGGAACTTTTACTGGTAAAATCAATGAAAATGATTTTGACCTCATTTTAAAAAAGTTAAACGAAATGGATTTTCCTGCGCTTCAAGATAATTATCGGGTAAAGTATACTGATGTTCAGACGGCCAATTTAAAAATCATTTATGATGGTGGAAAGGAAAAGACAATCACGGACTATGGAATGATGGGTACGCCTGAATTGGAAGAATTGTACCAATTGTTTTTGGCGTTGAGAGAGAACCAGAATTGGGAGAAAGTTAAATAATGACTTGGAAGATGATTTCGATTTAAAAAGGATAATTTGACCGATAGTTGATAAAATAAAAGGCTGTTTCTAAATTACTGAAACAGCCTTTCTTATCATATTGAATATAATTCTTACTTAATCAATACTTTTTTACGGATCAAATGTTTTTCTGATTTGATCGTAACCACATAGGTTCCTTTTGACAAACCGGAGAAATCCAAATCTGTTTGGTTGTCAATTTTAGGATAAGTTCGTTTTTTAACTAATTTCCCATCAATTGAATGGATAGTCACATCAGCAGGCTCTTCAATCAGCATACTTAATTTAGCTTTTCCGTTTGACACCGGATTGGGATAAATCAGTGCGCTATTGTCATTGCCGTAAACTTCTTCTACAGATAAACTGGTTTCGGTAACAGGAGATCTCCAAACCCCTCTTCCATAAGTTGAAATCACTAAATGACCTTCTACCGTGTTGATTTCTAGATCTGTAATTCTTGAGTGTGGCAAATTGGTGTTGTATAAAACCCATTCTTCCAATGTGTCATCTGTGTACCAAACGGCATTTCGTGTCGCTATATAAATTGTATTGTTTAACGAATTTTTTTGATGAGCAACGATATATTTAGATTGGTCAACTGGTAAATTATAGGTAATATTTTCCCAGGTTTCGCCACTGTCCATAGATTTGAAAACCCGATTATTAGAGGATGCATACAAAATGTTTGGATTGTTTTGATTGAATTCTATGCTTGTTATAAATCCGCCCCAACCACCAGCAGGAGGACCGAGTATGGTGAAATCAAGTGGATAACTGGTTTGGTTTTGAGCGATTCTTACTGTGTTGATGTTGGCCACCAATACTCGTTTGTCGTCTGTAGGGTCTACTCTTATATGGTCTAATTTCGGACTAAAAGTTGTAGAAGAAGAATTTACAAAAGCTCCTCCGGTAGAGCGATAGAGTTTTGAATATCCTGCATACATAATGTTTGTGCTTCCATATTCCAATGGTGTAATCCAGTTTCCTGATTCAGGTCCATTGGCCATAAACTGGCCATTTCCACTTGGGTTACTGGCATTGAACCGATACATATTAGCCCCAAATTGTATGAAACCATAATAAAGATTGGAATTCGTAGGGTTGATAGCGGCATCCATTCCATCTGCCCCATAAAAGTTAATCCAGTTGTTGTCTACAAAAGCATAACCGCCGTTGTCTTGTAAACCACCAACGATTTTTGATGAAGTTTCAGGAGCAACATCTATACGGTAAAACTGACCTATGTTCAATCCGTTTTTCGTTTTATCTGAAAAACTAGCTCCGTTATCATCTGAAATAAAAATTCCTCCGTCACTACCTACATACAATTTATCATTGAAGAATTTTAAATCATGAATGTCCGCATGCGTGTAATTTACAGCGTCGGGTTCACTCCATTCCGCTCCTCTTACGAAAGTTGTCCCCCCATTGGTAGACTTCCAAACATTTAAAGTTCCGGTGAAAATCATTTCTGCATTTGTGTCAGATGCTGCCAAAGCTAGATCAAACCAAGCCTGTTGGCTTCCATCATAAATATCGGTCGTGTTGTTTCTTATTTCAAAAGTTGCGCCTGAATCCGCTGAACGCATCAATTGTTTAAAAGTATCGTTGGTGTTGGAAACCAAAACATAGAGATATTCAGGATTAGCGTCAGTTACATCTATGACCGTTCTGCCGGAATTGGCTAATTCCTGAATATTAGAAAAACTATTTCCGCCATCAGTAGATTTCAATAAATTAATGGTTGTGCCTGCTTGTTGCACCAAATAAATAACATCTGGATTGTTCGGCTTTAACCTGATTTCCTTGATCCTCCCAACTTGAGTTTTGGTCCAAGAGGTACCAGCATCAGTTGTTTTAAATAAACCTTCTGTACTGGCAACCCATAAGATATTGGAATTATCAGGATGCATATAGATTTCTCCCATGAGAGAACTTCCTCCCTCTATTGTTACGCCAGTAGGATTCCATGTTGCTCCAGCATCTACAGATTTATAAACGCCTATTCCATAACTGTCAGAAGCATCTTCATCACCTGTCGCGATATAAATAATATCTGAATTGTTATAGTCTACCGCAATTCCGGAAACCCCCAAAGAAGGTAAATATTCAGTCAAAGGCTCCCAAGAATCTCCATGATCGGGAGAAACCCAAAGACCGCCATCAGGTGTGCCTACAAATAATTTATTTGGGTCATTTGGATCAACCAAACTGATGTTTACACGACCTTGTCCTGCACTCCAAGAACCTTGATTGGAATGAGTAAAAGGCCCCAGTGGAGTCCAGTCACTATTGTTCATACCCGTAAACTTATTTTGTTGTAACTTCAATAAGTTATTCCAACTCTGAGCTAATTCCTGAGCGGTGGGAAGTGTTCCGTCTTCTTTTACTTCATACATCCAGAGCTGTTTCCATCTTTGAAATTGTTTGAATCCACTCCCTCTTTTATTGGGATCTCTGTTTTCCCAAAAAGCTTCATAAGCCGCAATTTGATCATCGAATTGATTCGAATTAACTTTTGCCTCTAAATGCGTAGGTGCATTCAGGGAAATATCCTGTCCCATTACAAAACTTAAAATCGGAAAGGAAAAAATTAAGGTAAATAATTGTTTCATTGTGTTAGTTTTTTACTTTTTTTGCGTAAAGATAATCTTATTAATGTTAAAAGCTAAATTTTAATGACTAATGCCTTAATGTTTTATAAATGAATGAATTAGAAATTTTAAAATCTGCACAAGAATTCATAAAAAACCAATTTACTGGAGAAACTACCGGACACGATTATTTCCACATAGAACGCGTAGTTAATTCCGCCAAACGAATTGCCAAAGAAGAAAATGCCGATGAATCTTTAGTCGAAATGGCCGCTTGGCTGCATGATGTCGGTGATTACAAATTAAACGATGGAATAGACAAATCAGAAGAATTGATTACCGATTTTCTAAATGAATTAGAAATTCCAAATGAAATCATTCAAAAAATCATCGAAATCGTCTCTCAAGTCTCGTTCAGCAAAGGAAATCAGCCGACTTCGCTCGAAGCCAAAATCGTTCAGGACGCCGACAGACTGGATGCCATCGGCGCCATCGGAATCGCACGTTGTTTTGCATATGGTGGAAGCAAAGAAAGGGAAATGTGGAATCCTGAAAATCCGGAAACGAGCACAATTCAGCATTTTTATGATAAACTCTTGAAATTGAAAGATTTGATGCATACAAGTTCTGCTAAAAAAATCGCTGAAGAACGACATCGATATTTAGAAGAATTTTTGGAGCGGTTTTATGAGGAATGGAATGCAAAAAGTTAAACCTTTGTGCACTTAGTGTCCGCCGCGGCGGATGTGACCTTTGTGGTTAATTTTTTAAACCTTAATTTTAGCACTATAAAAATTAAAACCTAAAATGCAGAAGTCGTATTTTATTGCTATTCTATTTATTTTCAATCAATTCATACTTGCCCAAACACCCAAAAAACCCAATTCAGCAGAAATTTATGAGTCCATCCAAAAACTCAATTTTCTCGGTTCGGTTCTCTATGTGGCAGCGCATCCTGACGATGAAAATACGCATCTGATTTCCTATTTTGCCAATGACGTTCACGCACGGACGGCTTATATTTCGTTGACACGTGGTGATGGCGGACAGAATTTAATCGGGAATGAATTACGGGAATTATTGGGCGTCATCCGAACCGAAGAATTAATGGCGGCACGGAAAATAGACGGCGGCGAACAATTCTTTTCCCGCGCCAACGATTTTGGGTATTCCAAACATCCCGACGAAACCTTTTCGATTTGGGATAAACAGGAAGTTTTAAGCGATTTAGTATACGTCATCCGAAAATTCCAGCCGGATGTGATCATCAACCGATTTGATCATCGTTCGCCCGGCACCACACACGGTCACCACACAGGTTCTGCGATGTTGAGCGTGGAAGCATTTGATTTGGCAAAGGATAAAAATAGTTTCCCTGAACATCTAAAGACAGTTACTGTCTGGGAGCCAAAACGTTTGTTTTGGAACCAATCTTGGTTTTTTTATGGAAGTCAAGAGAAATTTGATCAAGTTGACAAAACCAATTTGATGAAATTGGACATCGGAACTTTTTATCCGACTTTGGGCGTGAGCAACCAAGAAATTGCAGCACAAAGCCGAAGCCAACATAAATCCCAAGGTTTTGGAAACACGGCTGTGCGTGGGAATTCGGAAGAATATTTAGAAATCGTGAAAGGAACAAAACCCGAAAAAGATGTTTTTGAAGGAATCGACACGAGTTGGAATCGGGTGAAAGGAGGAAAACCGATTGGTGATTTGTTGGCGAAAGTTGAAAGAGAATTTGACTTTAAAAATCCTTCTAAATCCGTTCCCGAACTGGTTTCAGCATACCAAATGATTCAAAAATTAGAAAATGAACATTGGAAAGAAATCAAATCGGAAGAAATCAAAACGATTATTTCCGCTTGTTTGGGATTGTATTTGGAAGCGGTTTCCGATACGCAAACGGCAACCATTCAGGATGAAATCCAATTGAAAATCGAAGCCATCAACCGAAGCGACTTAGAATTAAAGTTGAGAAGTGTAGGAATACCGTCCTTAAAAAAAACATTAAATCCATATGATGTGTTATTTGAGAATGTAAAGTTCAATTATGAAATAAATTTTTTAATTCCTTCAGACTCTCCATTTTCAAATCCATATTGGTTAAATGAAAAAGGGACGCAGGGATTATATAAAGTTTCTGATAATTCTTTGATAGGAAAGCCTGTAAATGAATTACCTTATAATGTATCTTTTATAATTGCGATCAATGGATATTCAATAGAGTTTGAAAAACCTATCGTTTACAAATACAATGATGCGGTGGATGGCGAAGTGTATAAACCCTTTACTGTTGTGCCAAAAGCATCGGTTCAGGTACAGGAAAAAGTGATTTTGTTTGGAAATGGAGAGCCAAAAAGAGTTTCGGTAAAAGTCAAATCCTTTGGTCAAAATCTTAAGGGGAATTTGAAATTGAAAGCGAATTCCGCTTGGAGGATTTCGCCAGAAAACCAATCGGTTCAATTGGCAAAAAACGAAGAAAAAATCTTCTGGTTTGAGGTGCAACCTCCAAACGAAAAAAGCGAAATCGAATTGATTCCCGAAGTGGAAATTGACGGAAAAACAATAACAAATCAAGTCGTAGAAATCAATTATCCGCATATACCCGAACAATTTGTGGTTTTGCCGGGATCGGCTAAAGTTGCCAAATTGGACATTCAGAAAAAAGGCGAAAAAATCGGGTACATCATGGGAGCCGGAGATGAAATTCCGCAGAGTTTACGCCAAATCGGTTACGATGTGCAGATCATCCAACCGAATTATATCACAGAAGAATATTTAAATGCATTTGATGCAGTGGTATTGGGAATTCGGGCGTTCAATGTCATTCCTGAATTGACTTATAAAAATAAAATCTTGTTTGATTATGTAAAAAACGGCGGGACTTTGGTAGTGCAATACAATACTTCTCGCGAGGTTTTGACATCTGAAATAGCGCCTTATGATTTGCAACTTTCACGAGATCGCGTGACGAACGAAAATTCGGAGGTGAAATTTTTAGCGCCAGATCATCCGGTTTTAAATTATCCGAATAAAATTACACAACAAGATTTTGAAGGTTGGGTGCAGGAACGCGGATTGTATTTTCCGGACAAATGGAGCAAAGAATTCACCCTGATTTTATCGATGCACGACAAAGGAGAATCGGCTATGAAAGGGAGTTTACTGGTTGCTCAGCACGGAAAAGGTCATTATGTTTATACTGGATTGAGTTTCTTCCGTGAATTGCCGGAAGGTGTTTCAGGTGCCTATCGGTTGTTTGCAAATCTTTTATCTTTAGGGAAATGAAAAATTCGGAGATCAAATTAAAATGGAAAGCTGCTTACACCTGGGTTTTGGTTGTAAATGCAGTTTACATCGTATTTTTTTATTTGCTAATGAAAATATTTAGTTGATGCACGGAATTGATTGGATTATATTGATTGGTTCGATGGCATTTATCGTTTTTTACGGTGTTTGGAAAACGCGCGGTCAGAAAAATGTACAAGATTTCATCAAAGGAAACGATTCCAATTGGCTGACGGTCGGACTTTCAGTGATGGCAACACAAGCCAGTGCGATTACCTTTCTTTCTACGCCCGGACAAGCTTTTCACGACGGAATGGGTTTTGTCCAATTTTATTTCGGATTGCCCATCGCGATGGTTATTATCTGTTTGGTCTTTATTCCGATTTACCACAAACTCAATGTTTATACGGCTTACGAATATTTAGAATCCCGATTTGATTTGAAAACCAGAACCTTAACCGCTTCTTTGTTTCTCATCCAGCGCGGACTTTCTGCCGGAATCACCATTTTTGCGCCTTCGATTATTTTATCGGCCGTTTTGGGTTGGAATCTGACGTATTTGAACATTATCATTGGAACATTGGTCATCATTTATACCGTTTCTGGAGGAACAAAAGCGGTCAACGTAACCCAGAAACAACAAATGGCCATCATTATGCTGGGAATGGTTACGACATTTGGGATTTTGCTGTATTCTTTACCGGAAAATATCAATTTTTCCAATGCATTGGAAATCGCCGGAGCAAGTGGGAAAATGGACATTCTCGATTTCTCCTTTGATTTTGACAATCGTTATACGTTTTGGAGCGGCATCATCGGTGGAACTTTTCTGGCGTTGTCGTATTTCGGAACCGATCAAAGTCAAGTTCAGCGTTATTTATCGGGAAAATCCATTCGGGAAAGTCAGTTGGGAATGATCATGAACGGATTTTTAAAAGTTCCCATGCAGTTTTTTATTTTGTTGGTAGGGGTTTTGGTTTTTGTTTTTTACCAATTCAATCCTTCGCCGTTGAATTTTAATCCAGCTGCAGAAAAATTGGTTTTGGAATCAAATTACAAAGAGGATTATCAAAAAGTCAATTCAGATTTAAGCCAATTGGTTGAAACCCGAATTCAAAATCCTTCGGAATCAATTTCTTTGAATCAAAAAGAAAAATCTTTGCGTGAAGAAGGAAAAAAAATCATCGAAAAAGCAGCTGCAGAACAAAATTTAAAGGTAGAAACAAACGACAAAGACTACGTTTTCATTCATTTTATTTTAAATTATTTACCGCGAGGCGTGATTGGATTGTTGTTGGCGATGGTTTTATGCGCGGCGATGTCATCGACTTCTTCCGAATTGAACGCCTTGGCAACGACAACTACGATGGATTTGTACAAACGAAATCAAAAATCAGAAAAATCGGATGAACACTATATTTCTGCTACGAAATGGTTTACACTTTTATGGGGGATTTTAGCCATTATATTTGCATGCGTGGCCAATTTATTTGATAATTTAATCCAATTGGTGAACATTATCGGTTCGATTTTTTACGGCAATGTGTTGGGGATTTTTCTTCTGGCATTTTTCTTCAAATTCATACAGTCCCATTCGGTTTTTATCGCAGCGATCCTTACGCAAGTCATTGTTATCATTGGTTGGAAATTTGATTGGATGCCTTATTTATGGTTGAATTTATTTGGATGCGCGTTGGTGATTATGATTGCGATTTTGATTCAAACGATTTGGAATAAGGAAGATAAAAATTTAGAAGAATTGGAAGAAATTGGAAATTAAAATTTGCCAATTCAAAATCAATTTCTACATTTGAAAAATCAAAATGAAAAATTTAGTATCAAATAACAACTGGTGGTGGACTTCGCAACTTCGAAAGTAGTGAAGCAAACTTGTTGTATCCCATAGAACCAAGCCTGTCCTTCACGACGGGCTTTTTTTGTACCCAAAATTGAATAAAATGAAAAAATTTAAACTCCATACAAAAAGCAAAAAAATACTCGCAGACACCATCACGCCGGTTTCTATTTATCTGCGTTTGCGTGATAAATTCCCTCATTCCATACTTTTGGAAAGTTCTGATTATCATGCCAATGAAAATGCGTTCAGCTACATTTGTTTTCAACCCATCGCATCGATAAAAGTGAAAAATAATCGAATCATCAAACAGTTTCCAGATGGTCAATTGGTAGAAATACAGATGGATAAATCGGTCAATCTTGTTTCAGAAATTCAATCTTTTGCTGCCCTTTTTGAATCAGAAAAAACCGAACATAAATTCATCAATAACGGACTTTTTGGCTACATGAATTATGATGCGGTTCAATATTTTGAAGATATCGAAATGGATAAAAAACAAGGGAATTTGGAGATTCCTGACTTGCATTATGCAGTTTATCAAAACATTATCGCGATCAACCATTTTAAAAACGAAGGCTATATTTTCAGTCATAGTTTGGATGGGGCTGATAACGTGGAGGAAATTTCCAATTTATTGAAGATCAAATCATTTTCTGAATTTGAATTTAAAAGACAAGGTAATCCAGCGACAAATATTTCAGATGATGATTTCATGGATTTGGTAAAAAAATGCAAAGCACATTGTCAGCGAGGAGATGTTTTTCAAATTGTCCCGTCTAAACGATTTAGCCAAAAATTTTCTGGAGACGAATTTAATGTTTACCGAACGCTGAGAAGTGTAAATCCTTCGCCCTATTTGTTTTATTTTGATTATGGGGATTTTAAGATATTTGGTAGTTCTCCTGAAGCGCAATTGGTTATCAACAAAGGAATTGCGGAGATTCATCCGATTGCCGGAACGATAAAGCGAACCGGAAATGACGAAGAAGATGCTTTGCTTGCCAGAAAATTGAGCAATGATGAAAAAGAAAAATCAGAACATGTGATGTTGGTTGATTTGGCACGAAATGATTTGAGTCGAAATGCCAAAAACGTAAAAGTCGAAACTTTCCGGGAAGTTCAATTTTTCTCTCACGTCATCCATTTGGTCAGTAAAGTAACAGGTGAAATTCGCCCAGAAATCAATTCATTTCAAGTGGTTGCAGACACTTTTCCAGCCGGGACTTTGTCAGGAGCACCCAAACACATGGCGATGTCTTTGCTGGAAAAATATGAAAACATCAACCGCGAATTTTACGGAGGAGCCATAGGTTTTATGGGTTTTGACGGAAGTTTTAACCATGCCATTATCATCCGATCGTTTTTGAGCAAAGACCATCATTTGCATTATCAAGCAGGAGCCGGAGTTGTTTCTGGAAGCAAACCGGAAAATGAATTACAGGAAGTGTATAATAAATTAGGCGCACTAAATAAAGCATTGGAATTGGCAGAAAATATTTAAATAAATCATAATGCCCTTTGCGTAATACTTGGCGCTCTTTGCAGTTAAAATTTACTGTAGAGAAACAGAGGAAACGCAAAGAATGCAGAGAATAAGAACATTAAATTTATGAAATCGCAGATTCACGAACATCAAAAACAAATAAAATGAATGCGAATAAAAAGAAAATAATAGTCATCGATAATTACGATTCTTTTGTGTACAATCTGGTGCATTATTTAGAAGAATTGGATTGTGAAGTCACGGTGAAACGCAATGATCAAATCGAATTGGATGAAATAAATGCATTCGATAAAATTCTGTTGTCACCTGGGCCGGGAATTCCGGTTGAAGCCGGTAAAATGATGGAGATCATCAAAAAATTCGCACCCTCCAAAAGCATTTTGGGAGTTTGTCTTGGACTACAAGCCATCGGCGAAGTCTTTGGTGGAAAATTGGAAAATTTGGATAATGTTTACCATGGTGTTTCGACCTATGCGATCGTAAGAGTGAACGACGAACTTTTATTTCAAAATGTTCCAACTCATTTTGAAATAGGACGTTACCACTCATGGGTGGTTTCAAAAGAGAATTTTCCTGAAGAATTGGAAATCACATCGGTTGATGAAAATGGTCAGATTATGTCATTGCGCCACAGAGAATGGGATGTTCGTGGTGTCCAATTTCATCCTGAAAGTATTTTGACTCCAAACGGAAAAAAGATGATAGAAAATTGGGTGAATTCCTAACCTTGTCAAGATTCATTCAAAACAATACGATATGAAAAACACGATACAACAACTCACGCATTACGACCAACTTTCCAAAGAGGAAGCCTTTCAGCTATTGGTGGAGATTTCGGAAGGTATGTACAATCCGAGCTCTATTGCCGTTTTACTTACCGTTTTCATGATGCGTCCGATTACGGTTGCTGAATTGGAAGGATTTCGGGATGCATTGTTGGAATTATGCAAAAAAGTGGATTTTGGCGGTGTAGAAACCATCGATCTTTGCGGTACAGGAGGCGATGGAAAAAATACGTTTAACATCTCCACTTTGGCTTCGTTTGTAGTGGCTTCCTGTGGTATTCCGGTTTCTAAACATGGGAATTCCGGCGTTTCTTCAGTAAGTGGAAGCAGCAATGTTTTGGAGAGTTTAGGTGTGAAATTTAGTGCGGATAATGATTTTTTGAAACGAACTTTGGACGAGGCCGGCATTTGTTTTTTGCATGCGCCCTTGTTTCATCCGGCCATGAAAAATGTAGCGCCGATCAGAAAAGATTTAGGTGTCAAAACTTTTTTCAATATGCTGGGGCCTATGATCAACCCTGCATTTCCTCGAAATCAATTGGTCGGTGTTTATGATTTGGAATTGATGCGGATGTACAGTTATTTGTATCAAAAAGGAGAGAAAAATTATACGATTTTGCATTCGTTTTCCGGTCACGATGAGATTTCGCTTACAACTGATGCGAAATTTATTTCCAACCAAAAAGAAGGTGTCCTTTCTCCTTCGGATTTTGGTGCAAATCAAGTTTTGGATGAAGAAATTTTTGGTGGTAATTCACAAAAAGAAGCTTCTGAAATTTTCGTAAAAATCATTTCGGGAAAAGGATCAGAAGCCCAGAATCATGTCGTTGCTGCCAATGCCGGTTTGGCGGTTTCCATGGTAAAAGGAGTTTCAATAAAAGAAGGATTTGAGTTGGCAAAAGAAAATTTACTGAATAGTAAAGCGAAAATGGCTTTGGATAAATTAATTAAAATTACGAATGATTAAATTATCTTCTAAGGTTATCAACGTATTGAAAATCAACTATGGAGGTTAAGCGAATGAAAATATTGAACAAATGAACATTTTAGACAAAATAATTGCAGATAAACGAAAGGAAGTCGAACTCAAAAAGTCGGTCATTACTTTTTCTCAATTGGAGAATTCAAAATTATTTGAACGAAAAACGATTTCGATTCGTCAAAAATTAAAGAATTCGACTAGCGGAATCATTGCTGAATTTAAGCGTCGCTCTCCTTCCAAATCGATGATCAATCAAACCGCCAATGTCGGTGATGTTGCTGTAGGCTATGAAAAAGCAGGCGTTGCTGGAATGTCGGTTTTGACGGATTTGAAATATTTCGGCGGAAGTTTGGAGGATTTGATTATAGCGAGAGCGAGCTGCGATTTACCGTTGTTGCGTAAGGAATTTATCGTGGACGAATTCCAAATCCTGGAAGCAAAATCCTCGGGAGCAGATTTCATTTTGCTGATTGCGGCCGTTTTGACAAAAGAAGAAATCAAAACTTTTTCGGAATTGGCGAAGCAATTGGATTTGGAAGTTTTATTGGAAGTTCACAACCGCGAAGAATTGGAGAAATCCATCATGCCGAGTTTGGATTTGATAGGAGTAAACAACCGAAATCTGAAAACGATGGAAGTTGATTTGGGAACGAGTAAAAGTTTAGCTGAATTTATTCCAAACGAATATGTCAAAATTTCTGAAAGTGGAATTTCGGATGTGGACTCGATTAAAGAGCTGAAAAATTATGGTTTTCAAGGATTTTTAATCGGGGAGAATTTTATGAAAACAGAAAATCCGGGTGAGAGTGCGCGAAAATTCATTCAAAATTTAGAACGATGAAACTAAAAGTTTGCGGGATGAAATACAGGGAGAATATCGAAGCTGTTTCCGCTTTGAAACCGGATTATCTCGGTTTTATTTTTTATGCCAATTCTTTGCGAAATTATGAAGATAAACCTATTGAAACTTCGCCCAAAACAAAAAAAGTGGGCGTTTTTGTGAATGCTTCTTTAGATGAAATTCTTGAAAAAACCAAAACGCATCAACTAAAAGTTATTCAATTGCACGGTGACGAATCGGATGATTTTTGTGCCAAATTGAAACAGTTTCAACCAGAAGTTGAAATTTGGAAAGCTCTTCCAGTAGACGAAAGCTTTGATTTTGAGGCAATGAATATTTATCAAAATGCAGACGCCATTTTATTGGATACAAAAGGGGGAAATTACGGTGGCAACGGAAAAAAATTCGATTGGACTATTTTAGAAAAATACCAATTAGACAAAGACATCATTTTAAGCGGTGGAATTTCGCCGGATGATTGGTTTGAAATCCAAAATCTCTCAAAAAAAATCCCCCAAATCAAAACCATCGACATCAACAGTAAATTTGAATTGAGTCCGGGACTGAAAGACGTGGAAATGGTCAAAGAATTTTTAAATGAGATGAAAGTTAAAAAACAATAAACTTTAAACATGAAACCTGAAACAAAAAAATACCAAATTGACAAAAATGGCTATTATGGCGAATTTGGTGGAGCCTTTATTCCCGAAATGCTGTATGCAAACATTGAAGAATTGAAGAATAATTATTTGGAGATAATTGATTCAGATGGATTTCAAATCGAATTCCAGAAACTATTGAAAGATTATGTAGGTCGACCAACGCCATTGTATTTTGCGAACCGTCTTTCTGAAAAATACAACACAAAAATCTATCTAAAACGCGAGGATCTTTGCCACACTGGAGCACATAAAGTGAACAATACGCTCGGTCAAATCATCTTAGCCAAAAAATTAGGAAAAAAGCGTATCATCGCCGAAACCGGTGCCGGACAACATGGTGTGGCGACAGCAACGGCTTGTGCTTTAATGGGTTTGGAATGTATCGTCTATATGGGCGAAATTGACATTGCCCGACAAGCACCAAACGTTGCCCGAATGAAAATGCTCGGTGCGACGGTTATTCCCGCAACTTCGGGTAGCAAAACCCTGAAAGATGCGACCAACGAAGCGATCAGAGATTGGATTAACAATCCGGTAGATACGCATTATATCATCGGTTCAGTAGTCGGACCGCATCCTTATCCGGATTTGGTAGCAAAATTTCAGAGTGTGATTTCACAAGAAATAAAAATTCAATTGAAAGAAAAAGAAGGAAAAGAGAACCCGGATTATATGATCGCTTGTGTGGGTGGAGGAAGCAATGCCGCTGGTGCTTTTTACCATTATTTGGACGATGAAAATGTGAAATTAATTGCGGTGGAGGCAGCCGGAAAAGGCGCGGATTCGGGTGAAAGTGCTGCCACTTCAGTTCTCGGGAAATTGGGGATCATCCATGGAAGCAAAACCCTTTTGATGCAAACCGATGATGGGCAGATTACGGAGCCTTATTCGATTTCGGCAGGATTGGATTATCCGGGCGTTGGGCCTATGCATGCGCATTTGTTTGAAAGTAAAAGAGCCAAATTCATTGCCGTAACTGACGATGAAGCGATGCAAGCCGGTTTGAATTTGACGAGGTTAGAAGGCATCATTCCGGCAATTGAAAGCGCACATGCTTTGGCGGCTTTGGATAAAATCCAATTGAATAAAGAAGACATCGTTGTATTGAACTTGAGTGGAAGAGGAGATAAGGATTTGAGTACTTATATCAAGTATTTTGGAATTTAAAAATCGTAAATCAAATGAATCGAATCAATCAAAAATTAGCTGAAAATAAAAAATTATTGTCCATTTACTTCACGGCAGGATTTCCAAATTTAAATGATACAAAATCCATCATTGAAAATCTGGAAAAATCGGGTGTGGATATGGTCGAAATCGGATTGCCATTTAGCGATCCGCTTGCGGACGGTCCGACCATTCAAGCAAGTTCCACGCAAGCTTTGAAAAATGGAATGACGACCCAAATTTTATTTGAACAATTGAAAAATATCCGGGAAACGGTCAAAATTCCATTGATTATCATGGGATATTTTAATCCAATTTTACAATTTGGAGTAGATAATTTTTGTGCCAAATGCGCCGAAATCGGAATCGATGGACTCATCATTCCCGATTTGCCGTTGGATGTGTATGAATCTGAATACAAATCGACTTTTGAGAAATATGCATTGGTCAATGTCTTTCTAATCACACCACAGACAAGCGATGAGCGAATTCGACAAATTGATTCAATTTCAACCGGATTTATTTATATGGTGAGTTCGGCGAGTGTGACCGGAGCGAAAAATGCGTTTGGCGATATACAAACCGATTATTTCAAACGCATTCAAAACATGAATTTAAAAACACCACAAATCGTCGGATTTGGGATCAGTAATAGAGAAACTTTTGAAACCGCAACAGCATTTTCAGAAGGTGCGATCATCGGTTCTGCTTTTGTGAAATTTATTGCGGAAAATTCGCCGGAAAAAATAGGAGAATTTGTCAAAACAATCAGAGATAAAAAAATTAATTTTGAAAAGTAGAGAAAATAAAAAAGGTGGCTGAGGTTCTCGAAGCCACCTTTTTTAAATTATTTGTTTCGTACCTACTTCGGAATTCATCCTTCGTAAATCGTCCTTCAAATTATTTCTTAGACCATTCTTTGATCGATTCTTCGTTCATCTTGATGTAATCTGAATTTCCTGCAGCTTTTGCACCATCAAGGGATTTTTGTGCCAAAGAAATTGCACCTTTCACATCACCGGATTTCGCATAAATCAAAGATTGTTGACGGAATTGCCAGAACTTAGGTTCTTTGGTTAACTTCATTCCTTCATCAAACCATTTTTTGGCTTGGTTGATGTCCTTTTCGGTAGTGAAATAATAATTGGCTGCCGCCATGTAATCCTGAGCAGTAGGCGATCCTTTCATTGCAGCATCGATAGAAGCCATCACTTTTTTGTCAGTTGGAACTTCGATTTTGGTTTCCACATAAACATTGTCCCAAAGGAAATTTAGTTTGGCAGAATCATAAGTCAAATCATCGATTGAAATAGAAAAAGTTTCGATGACCATTGGTATTTTATGGGCTTTCGCTGTCGTTTTTGCAGCAACTTTTTTATCGTCCCATTTTTCAGGTGTTCCCCAATTTTCAGTATCCGAATAAAAATAAATTTCCCAATTGTCTTTTTCAGGTTTGGTGAAAATGGCATATTTCCCGGCTTTGATCGTTTGTCCATCTACCACTACATCGTCAGAGAATTCGATGGTCGTGTTTTTGTTGGCACCGGTTCTCCATATTTTTCCATAAGGAACCAAATCGCCAAAGATTTCGCGGTCATTTTTGTTCGGTCTTGAATATTCAATTTCAATGTCTGTCAATCCTACTTTGAACTCCAATTCCGCTGAAGGACTGGGTTGAGGAGTTGAAACTTGCGCATTTAGGCCAAGCGTGAACAATGAAAAAATCGAGAGAATAAGAAGATGTTTCATTTTTTATTTGTTTAGAATTTATTTTCTCAAATTTAGTTCAAAAATATAACATCAGTTCTTATATTCGATTAATTCTTTGATTGGACTTTTTTGATATTGGTCATGCTCAAGATTTGACATTAAGAATAATGAATGGTAAAAATTTCAATTCTCGTATCTTTGCAAATTGAATTATGTTAGAAAAAAAAGAAGCACAATACGAAAAAGTCGTTTTAGTAGGTTTGATAACCCGTGAACAACCTGAAGAAAAATTGGAAGAATACATGGACGAACTTCAGTTCTTGGCGTACACGGCCGGAGCAGAAGTTGAAATGCGTTTTACCCAAAAAATGGACAAACCGGATTCAAAATTCTTTGTCGGTTCAGGGAAACTAAACGAAATCAAAGAATTTGTAGAAGAAAATGAAATCGATACCATCATTTTTGATGATGAATTGACGCCTTCACAATTGAAAAATATTGAAAAAGTGGTGGAGCGGAAAATCATCGACCGTACACAATTGATCCTCGATATTTTTGCGCAACGCGCCCAAACTTCCTACGCCCGCACCCAAGTGGAATTGGCACAATACGAATATTTATTGCCAAGATTGACCCGTATGTGGACACACTTGGAGCGACAACGGGGTGGAATCGGGATGCGAGGCCCTGGTGAAACGGAAATCGAAACGGATAGACGGATCATCCGCGACCGGATTACCTTGTTAAAAGCCAAACTCAAAGACATAGACAAACAAATGGCAACGCAGCGTAAAAACCGTGGCGCACTAGTCCGTGTGGCTTTGGTCGGTTATACAAACGTTGGGAAATCTACGCTGATGAATGTTTTGAGTAAATCAGAGGTTTTTGCAGAGAATAAGTTATTTGCAACTTTGGACACAACGGTTCGGAAAGTGGTAATCGGAAATCTGCCGTTTTTGTTGACCGATACGGTGGGATTCATCCGAAAATTACCGACGCAATTGGTAGAATCTTTTAAATCGACTTTGGATGAAGTTCGCGAAGCGGATTTGTTGGTGCATGTGGTGGATATTTCGCATGAGAGTTTTGAGGATCATATCCATTCGGTTAACCAAATTCTCGACGAAATTGAAAGTAAAGACAAGCCTACCGTTTTGGTTTTTAATAAGATTGACAATTTTTCTTATGTCAAAAAAGACGAAGATGATTTAACGGAAGTAAAACGGGAAAATATTTCGTTGGACGAATGGAAACGAACTTGGATGGCGAAAAACGAAAACCCGACACTATTTATTTCCGCAACGAAAAGAGAAAATCTGGACGAACTGCGCAAAACGATTTACGAAGAAGTGAAGAAAATTCATATCACAAGATTTCCGTACAATGACTTTTTGTTTGAGTATTTTGAAGAGGAGAATTAGAAAATGAGCTAATTTGAAGATTTAAAAATTAATTCATTCTTAAATGATAATATTTCTGAATTAGACTTTTTCTGACTTCCAATTTTTTTAATTCTTCTTTAGAAAACCAATTTTCCAAATTCGAATTTTGGTTATAAAAATTAGTGTCTTGATTTTCAATTATGATATAATTTGAAAGCCAAAATTTAGTGTCAATATGTTGTTCTACTTTAAAATCTACATTCTTACTTAAAAAATAATCAAATTTTTCAATGATTTTCCAATTGATCGTAAATAAGAAAAACAAATAAAAAATTGGAATTAACCAAAGTAAATGGAAAGATTTTATAATCGATTTTCCAGGAAGAAATGTTACCGCAAAAATCGAAAAGAGAATGCTGATGAATAAGATTGTTGGTCTTGAGTTGAATCGAAATGGATTTGTAGGAAATAATTCAATCTTCCAAAAAAATAGAAAGAGAAATAAAAGAATTAAAAGCCCCAATCCGATTATTGAAAATATTTTCAAATCAACTCATTTTCAAATTACTGTCATCCTGAGCATGTCGAAGGGGCAAATCAATTCACATGCCCCAACTTCACCAATTTCTGGTGATCTAGGATTTTGATTTTTCGGCCTTCTACTTCGATGAGATGGTCTGCTTTGAATTCTGAAATCAGACGAATCGCTGACTCGGTAGCCGTTCCGATGAGGTTGGCCATTTCTTCACGTGTCAACGAGATTTTGATAAATCCGTCTTTGTCATTGCCCAATTTCTTTTCAAGTAGAAGTAGGACTTCAGCCAAACGTTCTCGAACGGTTTTCTGCGCTAAAAATGTGATGGTTTGAGCTGACTCGCCTAAATCTTCCGAAATACGTCGTAAAATATCAAAAGCCAATTTCGGATGATGCTCCAGTACTTTCAAGAAAAATTTTTCAGGGATGAAACAAGCTTCGGTATCTTCCATCGCAGTTGCAGAAGCGCCATAAGGTTGTTTGGATAGAATAGACCTGTAACCGATGATGTCGCCTGATTTGATGAACCTTAAAATCTGTTCTTTACCGTTAAACCCTAGTTTGAACATTTTGGCAGTTCCTTTGTCCAGATAATAAATTCCTTTGGGAGTTGCACCTTCCTCGATGATCAAATCGCCTTTTTTATAAGAAATGATCTTTTTTTCATGGCTCAATTCAGCGAGTTCTTCTTTGGTGAAGTGTTTTAGAATTTCTTGATTTTCAAATAATTCGCAGATATTTGTAACGTTTTCTAAGATATCGGACATAGGGTATGACTTAAATCAGCACAAATTTAAGTTAATTCGCTTGAATAAGGAAGTAATTTTGCAAAATCTATGGCGGAAAGCTGTTTTCATTGTGGTCAAAAAATAGAGGATGAAGATATACACTTCGACCAAAAAAATTTTTGTTGTGTCGGCTGTAAGACCGTTTATGAAATTCTCAACTTAAATGGGCTAGAGAATTTCTATGCGATGAACCGCGATGCCGGAATTCGTCCGGACGATAAAGCCAATCGTCATTTTGATTTTCTGGATACGCCTGAGATTTTCGAGAAAGTAGTCGACTTCTCAGAAGATGGTGTAACCCTGGTGAAATTTCATATTCCGGTCATTCATTGTACTTCATGTGTTTGGCTTTTGGAAAGTTTGCATGAAATCCATCCTGAAATTATTTATTCGACTGTAAATTTCTCCAAAAAAGATCTTCAAATTTCTTATCGGAGTGAAAATGTCAAATTGAGTGAAATCGCCAAATTCGTCACCCAATTAGGGTATAAACCATCGATCAATCTTCAAACTTTTGATAAAACGGAATCCAAACGCGACAATGGATTGCTTTTAAAAATTGGTGTTGCCGGATTTTGCTTTGGGAATATCATGCTTTTGGCTTTTCCTGAATATACGCTGCCATTTTCAAATACGAGCCCAGAAGCTTGGTTGGAAGGAAACAAAGAGTTTTTCCGTTGGGGGATGTTTTTGCTTTCGCTTCCGGTGATGTTTTTTGCAGCGACGGACTATTTTAAATCGGCTTGGTTGGGAATCAAACACCGATACATCAACATAGATTTACCGATTGCAATTGGATTTTGGGTTTTGTTTTTACGAAGCACCTACGACATTGTATTGGATATAAGTCCAGGGTTTTTTGATACCATTGCAGGATTGGCCTTTTTTATGTTGATCGGGAAATGGTTTCAACAACAAACTTATAAATCATTGGCATTTGATCGGGATTACAAATCTTTTTATCCGATTGCGGTTGTGAAAATTTCAAATGGGATTGAAGAGCCCACATTGGTTGCTGATTTAAAAATTGGTGACCGCATCGTTATAAGAAATGAAGAAATCATTCCGGCTGATGCAATTTTGATCAAAGGCGAAGCCATGATTGACAATAGTTTTGTGACGGGAGAATCTAGGTTAATTTCTAAAAATCCGGGTGATAAGATTTTTGCAGGTGGCAAACAATCTGGAACTGCACTCGAATTGGAAATCATCAAAGAAGTAGACCAAAGTTATTTGACGCAGCTTTGGAACAATGAAGCTTTCAGAAAAGTAGAATCGGGTTTGAATCGTTTGACCAATACCATCAGCCGATATTTCGTCTGGACGATATTGAGTATCGCAATTGCTTCTGGTGTTTTTTGGTATTTTAGAGATTCAACTCAAGTTTTACAAGTGGTTACAGCGATTTTGATCATCACTTGTCCATGTGCTTTGGCGCTTTCGTCGCCGTTTATTTTGGGGAATGTGATGCGGATTTTTGGTGAAAAGAAATTTTATATCAAAAATACGGCTGTGATCGAATCCATGGCGAAATTGGATGAAATTATTTTGGATAAAACTGGTACGATTACGGAAAGTCAAGAATCGGGTGTTGAATTCGTCGGCGGAGAATTGACGAAAATTGAACGAAAAGAAATTCAATCGGTTTTAAAAAATTCGGGTCATCCTTTGAGTCGAATTTTATATAAGCATTTAAACGAAAAAGAAATTTTACCGGTTTCAGATTACCATGAAGAAATGGGGAAAGGGCAAAACGGTGTAGTCAACGGGAAATTAATCAAATTGGGCTCTCGTTCATTTGTAGGTTCAGAAGAGTCGAAGTTATTGAACCAAACTCAGGTTTTTGTCTCCATTGACCAGCAAATTAAAGGGAAATTTATAGTTCAGAATTCTTATAGAAAAGGATTGGAGAACGTAATTAAAGGGCTGGATAATTATGGTTTGACTGTTTTGTCGGGTGATAATGATTCAGAAAAAGAAAAACTCGAAACGATATTTCCTATCCAAACCCAACTTCTTTTTTACCAAAGTCCGGAAGATAAATTGGCTTACGTAAGAAATGTGCAAGATGAAGGAAAGGAAGTTTTGATGTTGGGAGATGGTTTAAACGACTCCGGAGCATTAAAGCAAAGTGACGTGGGTGTTGTGATTTCAGAAGATGTCAATAATTTCTCGCCTTCATGTGACGCCATTTTGGATGCCAAAGCGTTTGATCATTTGCCTCAATTTTTACGATTTTCCAAATTGGCCATTCGCTTGATTTGGATTGCTTTTTTGATTAGTTTTTTATACAATATCGTTGGCTTAGGATTTTCGATCTCCGGAAATTTAGAACCGGTTGTAGCGGCTATTTTGATGCCGATCAGTTCGATTTCAGTGGTGATTTTTGCGACTTTGAGCACAAGGATTGCATCTAAATTTGTTTTTAAGAATTTAGAATGAGTATAAATTAACCATCAAATCATAGGCTCTGACCAAAATCATGACAATTTTACGCTTGCAATTGTACATTTGTAGACGCTATGGGAATCGTGATTTTAATGGTAATAGCAAGTGTGTCTCTAGCCGCAGTATTTTTAGGTTTATTTTTACTGGGAGCTAAAAAGGGGCAGTTTGATGAAGACGAATCTCCGGCTGTGAGAATGCTCATGGATGATAAAAAAGTTAAAGAAAAAATTGATTGATAATGCAAATGCAAACGTTTAATTACGATAACCGAATCGTAAAGTACTTTTTGTACGCTACTATTTTTTGGGCGATTATGGCCTTCACATTTGGTTTTTTGGTAGCGACCTTGAAATTTTTCCCTGAATTACCGGATTATATTTTTGGTTCAGACGATCCTAGGATTGGAGGGAGCATTGACGGTCTAGCCGCTACAAATGGTATGGCCGGATTTGGTCGTTTAAGGATGATTCATACCACGTTTGCTGTATTTGCATTTGTGGGGAATGGATTTTTTGCAGGAGCTTATTATTCCATGCAAAGATTGTTAAAAGCAAGAATGGGGAGCGACATCATGAGTTGGACGCATTTCTGGAGTTGGCAGTTGTTTATCGTTTTGTCTTTGGTTACTTTCCTTTTAGGATTCAATACATCAAAAGAATATGCAGAGCACGAATGGCCTTTGGATATTTTGATTGCACTTTCTTGGGTGATTTTTGGTGTGAATATGCTGAAAACCATTTACAAAAGAAGAGTTAGACACCTTTATGTGGCGATTTGGTTTTATTTGGGTACATGGGTAGCGGTAGCGATGTTGCATATTTTCAACAACTTAGAGATTCCGATCAGTTGGAGTTTGACTGCACCAAAAAGTTATTCATTGTATGCGGGTGTTCAAGATGCATTGGTTCAGTGGTGGTATGGTCATAATGCGGTGGCATTTGTATTGACGACACCAATTTTGGGATTGATGTATTATTTCGTTCCAAAAGCAGCAAACCGTCCGGTTTTCTCTTATAAATTATCGATTGTTCACTTTTGGTCTTTGATCTTTATTTACATCTGGGCTGGTCCTCACCATTTGTTGTACACGTCGCTTCCGGCGTGGGTTCAAGCAGTAGGAACAGGGTTTTCCATCATGTTGATTGCGCCTTCTTGGGGAGGGATGTTGAATGGATTGTTGACATTGAGAGGAGCATGGGATAAAGTTAGAGAAGAGCCTGTTTTGAAATTTTTCGTAGTGGCGATTACCTGTTATGGTATGGCAACTTTCGAAGGACCTTTATTGGCGACCAAAACTTTAAATAAAATCGGACACTTTACCGACTGGGTTCCGGCACACGTACACGTAGGGACTTTAGGTTGGAATGGATTTATATTATTTGGGATGATTTATTGGTTAATTCCAAGAATGTTCAATACCAAATTGGCATCAAACAAAATGGCCAATGCACATTTCTGGATTGGAACGATGGGTATTCTTTTCTGGGTTATCCCGATGTATGTTGCGGGTTGGACACAAGGTTTGATGTGGCAACAATTCAATGAAGACGGAACATTAAAATATGGAAACTTCTTACAAACCGTTACGATCTTAAAAGATTGGTTGTATCCGTTGCGTGCATTTGGTGGATTGCTTTATTTGATCGGAGGATTAATGATGGTGGTCAACGTTTGGAAAACAGTCAAAACCGGGAAATATGTACCAAATGAAGCTGCAGAAGCGCCTGCATTGGCAAAAATCAGTTCTGCCCGTAAAAAAGGAGAAGGAGCGCATACTTGGTTAGAGAGAATGCCTACTTTGATGACAGTGCTTTCTTTTGTTGCGGTAGCGATAGGTGGAGCAGTGGAAATCATTCCTACGATAGTTGTGAAATCAAACGTACCGACTATTGCATCGGTAACGCCTTATACAGCACTAGAATTAGAAGGTAGGGATTTGTATATAAGGGAAGGATGTAATGCTTGTCATACACAGATGATCAGACCGTTCCGTGATGAAGTGAAACGTTATGGTGAATACTCAAAACCGGGTGAATATGTTTACCATCATCCATTCCTTTGGGGATCTCAAAGATCTGGACCGGATTTGCATAGACAAGGTGGTAAGAATCCAGATGCATGGCATTATAAACACATGTGGGATCCGCGGGATACTTCACCAGGTTCCATCATGCCGAGATATCCATGGTTGATTGCCAATAAATTGGATCGTAGTAATACTGTAGCAAAAATGGAAACCATGGTAAAATTGGGTGTTCCTTATGAAGAAGAAGACTTTGACAGTATCACAACTTCAATGGATAAACAAGCGATAGCGATTGAAACAAGCATTTTTGATGCAGATGTTAAGTTGAAAGAAAGATATGACCGTGAGGCCAAAGAAAAAGGCGAGGATTTCGTACCTTTAAGAGACCGTGAAATTACTGCGTTGATTGCTTATTTACAGCGATTGGGTACGGACATTTCGACGGAGCAAACAGAAACTACGAGTATTATAGGTTCAGGAGCTAAATAAAGATGTTAAAATATTTTAAAGATACTTTCACCAATTATGAAAATGCAGATATTTTGCAAACCATTTCTTTGCTTTTATTTGTGATCTTCTTTTTGGCCTTGATGTACTTTATTTGGAACCGACCAAAAGATTATTACAAAGAAGATTCTGAATTGCCTTTGGACAAAGACGATCAAAAATAGATGAATTCGATTTAATTCGATTGAAATAAAAAATTAAGACTAATGAAACAACGCACGCCAGGTAGAATTTTTATCCCGATTATCATGGTTTCCATCATCGCAATCGTCATGATGGTTACACCGATTGGATTTGATAGAAGTACAGGTTTTTGGGGCTTTTTTAGCAATACTTGGAACCATTTTGTGGAAACCTTTTCAAACGGAATGGCTATTGGGATCATTTTGATCGCTTTCATCATGCTTCTGATCGTGAATGCGATTAATAAAGTAGTTGAAAGTCAAAAATTCAAAAAATTATCTGCTGAACAACAAGAGCAGTACGTGGTGATGTCCAAACAAAATTATTTCAAACGATTGATCAGCAGTGGTAGAGAACGTCAATCAGACGAAGAAGAACAAGCCATTATTCTAGATCATGGGTTTGATGGAATCAAAGAGTTGGACAACGCACTTCCACAGTGGTGGTTGGCGATGTTTTATATGGGAATCGTTTTTATGGTGGTCTATGTTTTGGCCTATAGTTTTACTGATTTTGCGCACCCTGAAGTTGAGTATGAAGAATTCAACACCAAAGAGCAAGCAAGAGTGGATAAATGGATTTTGGAAAACGATATTACCATAGAGGGTGCTAAAAATAAATATTTAGACGCTCAAGCTATCGAAGAAGGAAAGAAAACTTTCGAGCAAATTTGTGCAACTTGTCATACCGCAAACGGTGGTGGTGGAATTGGTCCCAATTTAACAGATGACTATTGGGTAAACAAAACACAAGACAGTTTGTTCTATAATATTTACGATATCGTCTATAATGGTAGCCCGAACAATGCACAGATGAGAGCATTTGGTAAAAGAGGTGAGCTTACTGGTTTGGCGATTGAAAAGGTAGCTTCTTATGTTTATCATATGAATCAAGAAGAAGCAGATGTTACTGAAAATGAAGGTGGAGCAGCTCCACAAGGAGATTTAATTTCAGAATGGGCAAAAAGCGGTGCAACGGCTTCGGCTTCTACAGAACCATCTACGGATGAGGGTGCAACAACAAAAAATACAGAAACTTCACCTAAAGATTCTGCCCAATAAATATTCCCATTTTTTTGACTTTAGAAATGGGATCGAAAAATGAATATGGACGATTCTCAAATCAAAGATCAGGATTTAGCAAAACTTTCTGAAGAGGAAGAAGCTTTTAGATCCAGCATTGGTACAATGGATAGTAAAGGAAAACGCCAATGGGTGTTTCCTAAAAAACCTTCCGGAAAATTTACAAAGTATAGAACTTGGGTAAGCTACTTTTTGTTGGCCATTTTGGTAATTGCTCCTTTTGTGAAGCTTCCAAATGGTAACCCGTTATTTATGTTCAATATTCCGAAAGGACAATTCATCATTTTTGGTTTTCCATTTTTCACTTCGGATTTCTTCCTTTTGGCGATTGGGATGATTGCAACGATTGTATTTATCGTTTTATTTACCGTGGTTTATGGTCGAATTTTCTGCGGATGGATTTGTCCACAAACCATTTTCATGGAACACGTCTTTCGCCGAATTGAATATTGGATAGAAGGAGATCGTCCTAAGCAAATGAAACTCGCCAAACAAGAATGGGACGAAGAAAAAATCAGAAAAAGATTATTAAAATGGACCATTTTTTCTTTGATTTCTTTTTTGATTGCCAATGTATTTCTCGCCTATGTCATCGGGTCTGATGAATTATTGGAATTGGTAAAAGAAGGACCCAATAAAAACTGGAGTACGTTCATCGGGTTAATAGTTTTTACCGGATTGTTCTATTTTATTTTTGCCTGGTTCAGAGAACAAGTTTGTACATTGGTTTGCCCTTATGGTCGACTACAAGGCGTATTGATTGATAAGAAAACCATCATAGTAGCCTATGATTTTAAACGAGGAGAATCCACAGCCGGTCGTTCGAAATTCAGAAAAGGAGAAGATAGAAAGGCGGCAGGAAAAGGAGACTGTATCGATTGTAAACAATGTGTGGTAGTTTGTCCTACCGGAATTGACATCCGGAACGGAACGCAATTGGAATGTGTCAATTGTACTGCCTGTATCGATGCTTGTGATGAAGTGATGGAAAAAGTGAATTTGCCGAAAGGTTTGATCCGCTATGCTTCTGAAGAAAACATCGAAACCGGACAGAAATTTAAATTTACCGGACGCATGATTGCCTATACCTTGGTGTTGATAGCGATGGTCGTAGCAATCAATTCATTTTTATTTAGTCGAAATGATGTCGAAGTGAAATTTTTACATGTTCCGGGGAAAAATTACAAAATAGAAGGAGAAAGCATTTCCAATGTTTACGAATATACAATGTACAATAAAACTAATGGTGACTTAAGGGTGAAGTTTGGATTAAAATCACATGATGACGGTAAAATCCGTGTTTTAGACGGACCTTCCACCATTGTTTTAACCAAAGGAAATGTCCAGCAAGGAGTAGTGGAAGTACGTATCCCGATGGCGGATGTAAGCTCCTATAAAGAACCTGTTACGATGGTGGCTTTAGACGAAAATGGAAAAGAATTGGATGAATATTTAACGAGTTTCTCAGCACCTTATTGATATGGCGAAATTTAAATTTACTTGGGCGCACGGCCTGATGATCGCATTGGGGAGTTTTATGATATTCATACTGTCTCTTATATTTTTTGCTGGAAATATGGGCGAAATGGTCGAAGAAAATTATTACGAGAAAACTGTTCATTACCAAGACGAAATTGATGCCGCCCAACGCGTCAAAACCCTTGATAAAAAACCGGAAATCATAGAACAAGCCAACGGATTTCTCATTCGTTTCTACGACCAACCCGAATCAGGTGAAATTTGGTTTTTGCGTTCCAATAACAGCGATGAGGATGTCAAACAATCGTTAAAATTGAATACCAGAAAGGAACAATTGGTGCATGCGCTCGATTTAAAAAATGGCGAATACGAAGTTTCCATCCGCTGGAAACAAAACGGTCAGAATTATTTGCTCAAACAAACGGTGAATTGGAAAGCTCCTTCCTCATAATTGCACTTCTTTTAGGACTCGCTTCCAGTTTACATTGTGTAGGGATGTGCGGGCCGATTGCATTTTCCATAGGATTAAATCCCGAAAATAAATTGGATTTTACATTGCGAAATTTTACGTACCAATTCGGGCGTGTAACTACATATACAATTCTGGGTTCCATTTTAGGAATCATTGGATATAGCGTTTCCTTTGCCGGACTGCAAAATCCATTGAGCATAGGAGTTGGAATTTTGATGATTTTAATTGCGCTATTACCCAAAAATTTAGGAGCGGAAAATCTCGGGATGAAACCCTTTGCCCGCATCATGTACCAAATCAAATCAGGTTTGGGGAAATTTCTGAGAAGAAAAAATTATTCGTCACTTTACATCACCGGACTTTTAAATGGATTGTTACCTTGTGGTGCGGTTTATGCTGCGCTTACCGGTTCTATGGCGATGGGAGGAATCTGGGAAGGCGCTTTGTTTATGACTTTTTTTGGGTTAGGGACGATTCCTTTGATGTTTGCTTCTGTACTTGCAGGAAATGTAGTCAGTCTCCAAATCCGACAAAAAATCCTAAAATTTCTACCTTATTTGATGGTGTTGCTTGGGATTCTTTTTATCCTCAGAGGTTTAAATCTTGATATTCCGTATGTTTCTCCGGCATTGGAAAGTTTGGAAATCAATGGAGAGAACCATAGCCATTAGGACGATTCAGTTCTCTAACTAAAAATGATAGCGCAAATTTACCATTCGCGCTATCACTAAAAATTCTTGAAGGATCAAATTAAAACTTTACAAAGTCTTCTTTTAGATCAACTTCTATCAAATTTGTTCCATCATAAAAATACACTTCAGCATTTTTATGAATCCCACTTAAAATAAATTTGCTTCTTGATTTTTTGTAGCATTCAAACGCACTTAATTCGCCGCCGTTCATTCTGAAATCCGCTTTAGCTCCAGAATTTCTTTGGTCATTTTCACCACCTGCGCGTCTTCCTTCAATTTCGCCATCAGCATTTCTTCCATCGACATCACCACCGGAATTTCTTTTGTTAGAATCGCCGCCTTGATTTCGCTCTCCAGATTCTCCACCTTGGTTTCGGTTGCCAGATTCTCCAGCAAAATTTCTGCCTTCACCTTCGCCAGAAAAACCCCTTTCATCTGATTCACCACCTTGGTTTCTCCCGTCTATGTCGCCTCCACTGTTTCGGTCGCTACTATCACCAGAGAAATTTCGGTTATCACCATCTCCTCCAAGGTTTCGACCTTCATTGTCACCACTTAACTTTCGGCAAGCAACACATTCACAAGGAATCAGATAGATATAGTCTTCAACGACCAATATGGATTGATTGTATTGCTGGTATAAATCTCGTAATTGTTCTTTGTCTTCAAATTTTATCCCTGTTTTTTCAAGGTATAACAGGTTTTGCGCCCAAGAAAATTGAGCCGTGAAAAAAACGAATACAAAAAGGCCTAAACTTTTCATTCGATTAAATTAAAAAGGAACATCACTCAACCACAAAATCCAAGTTTTTGCATTTAATTTTCCACAATCATAGTATTCATATAAAACAGAAACTTGACCATTCAATGCTTGGTGAACATACTCTTCAGGGATGGCAATTTGATAGCTTCTAGTTGCCGTGTTTTCGCATCCGTCAATTGCTGGATTTAGCATTAAAACACCAAATAATTCTTTGTTTAAATACGGGGTTTTTACCTTTACCTTTTTTGCGTTGAACCGCATGGCAAAATCATATTGACTTGTAATTCTATTGTTGATGTCTTCCATGTCATCTACGCCAGAAACCGTGCTTTGAAAAGGTGGACTCCAACTGTTTTCGCTGGTCAAATAAAATGATCCATCATCTGCTGTAATTTCTACGCCCGGTGTAGTGATATTTCCATAATTAATCGGTGTAAAATTTGTCCCACAAGAAAAGAATACAGTTAGTATGAATCCTCCGATGATCAATTTTGTGAAAGCTTTAATTCTAAATTCTGCTTTACTGTAGTTGAAATTTTTCATTTTGAGTTGTTTTTAAATTAAGTATTTATTTTTTAGTTAGAATGGGACATCGCTCATCCAGAGCACCCAAGTTTTCAGTGGGAAATTGGCACACTCATAATATTCATAAAGAACAGAAACTTGTCCATTCATGGCTTGGTGCACATATTCTTCAGGTATCGTAATTTGGTAACTTCTCGTAACGGGTAACTTGCATTTTTCCATTACTTTGTTAAATAAAATGACACCATACAATTCTTTTTCAGAATAAGGTGTTTTGATGCGAACTTTTTTTGCACTTAATTTTTCAATCGCATAGTCATATTGGCTGGCAATATCCTTGTTGATTTCAAGATAATGCATTTGTAAAACATCATATTGATCCAACGCATAAAATGGTGGATCCCAAGTCTCTTCGCTTTTTAGTTCAAAAGAGCCGTCTTCCGCCTTGATCGTGACATCGGGAGTAGCAATTTTCCCAAATTTTACCTGCGTTAACTTTGTTCCACAGGAAGCCAATAGAAAACTGAAAATCAATATACCAAAAAAAGACTTCTTTTTAATCGTAAAAATTTTTTGATTCATTTCGGGGGATGTTGAAGTTATTTTTTGGCCAATTTATTTATTCTCAGTTATTCATAAAATACCCTATCCTAGGTAAATTTAAAAACCCGAAAGCAGAGTTAAACCTGCATTTTCGGGTTTTGAATAACTAAAGTCTTTTATTTAAAGGCTAAAATTTAATGTTTTGATTCTTATTTCTAAAACCTAAATTTTCCATTCCTTCGGAATCTCACAAACTGGAATCGGAACCATTTTATGTAAATTGGCGCGATGGCGTTTTTCATAAATTTCCATCACTTCACGCTCACGACCGGAAAAATCTTTTGAAATCTGCCCTTTTTCCACCGCTTTCATCGCCCATTCAAGTTCGTCATAATTTGCACCGATTTGGTCTTCGTCCGTCCGGTTGTCTCCAAATAAACCATCGGTTGGAGCTGCTTTTTGAATTTCTTGATTGATGCCGAGAAATTCGGCGATTTTATAAACTTCCGATTTCATCAAATCTGCAATGGGGCTGATGTCCACGCCGCCATCACCATATTTGGTAAAAAATCCTACACCGAAATCTTCCACTTTATTACCTGTTCCGGCGACGATATAACCATGGAGTCCGGCATAATAATAAAGCGAAGTCATCCGCAGACGCGCTCGCGAATTGGCAAGTGAAAGGTTGTAGCTGTATTCGTTTTCAGATTTTTCCACTTCCTTTACAAATTCATCATAAACTGGGGTAAGATGAACGGTTTTCCCTTCTATTCGTTCAAAATTCTTTTTCAGCCATTCGATATGGTTCCAAGCCCGGGAAACTTGATTTTCTGCCTGATGAATCGGCATGTCCAAACATAAAACCGGGAAGCCTGTCCTGGCGCAGAGTGTAGAAGTTACGGCAGAATCGATTCCGCCTGAAATTCCGATGACAAATCCTTTTTGTTTTGAATTTTTTAAATAATCAGTCAACCAATTGACAATGTGATTTACAATTTTTTCCGTCTGCATTATATGTTTAAATTTGTGGCTTGATTTCTCAAAGATAAGAATTAGTTCAACTTCTTAACCTTTGCGAAATATTAAAATTCAACGAAATGAAAACAATAAATTGGTTATTGATTTTGATGGTTTTTCTAGTTGTTTCCTGTGGAAATGAAAACCGATGGGATGTGGAATTACCAAAAGAAAAAGTCGAATTGAAATTTACAGACATCAGCAAAGATTTTTTTGATCAAAAGGTTAATTTAAATGTCCTGCAGTCCAAATATCCTTTCTTTTTTGACAATTCTGTAGAAAATGCAGTTTGGGAAGAACAGCGAAAAGATACTACGGAATTGGCAGTATTTGATTCGGTTCAAAAAACATTTGCAAAGTCAAATTATCAAGACGAATTAGAAAGTTTATTTGCCTATTACAAACATTATTTCCCTGAAGAAATGCTGCCACAGATTTATACCTATTCTTCAGGATTGCAAAGTATTTACGAGCCGGTGATTTATGGAAGGAAAGAGGGAATGTTGTTCATCGCATTGGATGGGTTTTTGGGGAGCAACAGTAGTTGGTACCAGAAAGAAAGGGTTTATCCATATGTAGCGAAAAATATGAATCCGGAAGACATAGCACCATCAGTTGTAAAAGCGATTGGTCGTGAAATCATTCCATTTGATCCGAGGAAACAAACTTTTGTAGATATGATGGTGGATGAAGGGAAAAAATTGATTTTGGCTGATGCGCTTTTACCCAAATCTGCTGACGAATTGAAAATTGGTTATACAAAAGAACAATTGGAATGGGCGATAGGGAATGAAGGTGATATTTGGAATTATTTCGTCGAACAAAGCCTGATTTTTTCCAACGATAAATCCTACAGAGAGCGATTTTTGCAACCGGGTCCATTCTCCAAATTTTTAAATGAAATTGAAACCGAATCTCCCGGAAGAATCGGTGCTTGGGTCGGCTGGCAGATTTGCCGAAAATATTTGGATGAAAACCCTGAAATTACTTTGAAAGAATTCCTTCAAAAAGACACACAAGAGATCTTTAAAGCTTCCAAATACAAACCCAAAAAAGGAGAAGGGAATTATGCTCCAAAAGAAAGCACTTCAAATGATGAATTGGAAAAATACGAGAATTAATAAAAATTGAAAATGAAAAAAACACAAATCATAGTAGATGTAGAGTTGGATGAAAACCATGTGCCGGAAAAAATGACATGGCATGCAACAGATGGTGGAATAGACCATCAAGAAACAAAAGCCGCAATGATTTCGGTTTGGGATGATAAGGAGAAAGAAGCATTGCGCATCGATCTATGGACCAAAGAAATGCCGATGGATGACATGAAACGGTTTTACCACCAGATTTTCATTTCCATGGCCAACTCTTACCAACGGGCGACCAGTGAGGATGAAGTAGCTGGTGCGATCATCGAATTTGCAGAGAATTTTGCGCACCAAGCCGGAATCAAAAGTCATAAATAACATCGTTCGATTTAAGTCATTTTTGAATTGTGACAAAAAGTTTAATAAGACATCATAAAAATCTTAATAAATTGAATTATAGATAAATATGAATTTTGACCAATTCATGTCTACCTTAAATCTTAATGTTTTTATATTGAACTTAGGTTAAATAAAAAAAATCGTTTCAGCTTTTGCAACTGAAACGATTTTTAATCTAAAGAATTCCTCGAGGCTTGCCTCGAGGTTTCCGCTGAAATTGTCATCCCGAACTTGTTTCGGGCTCTAAATCTATTTTATTTTACAATTGAGGCCCTGCAGGAACTAGTCTTTCTCCTTCAGGATTATCACAATATTGTTTAAAGTTTTCAATGTATTTTGCACCTAAATCTTTGGCTTTAGTTTCCCATTCCGCTGCATGACCATAAGTATCTCTTGGGTCTAAAATGCCTTCTGATACGTTTGGAAGTTTGGTAGGGATTTCCAAATTTAATACCGGAATTTTCGTTTTTGGAGCAGCGTCAATTGAACCATCGATGATAGCATCAATGATAGCTCGGGTATCTTTTAACGAAATCCTTTTTCCGGTACCATTCCAACCTGTGTTGACCAAATAAGCTTTGGCGTTATGTTCTTTCATTTTGCTGATGAGCGTTTTAGAATACATCGTCGGATGAAGCGTCAAAAATGCTTCACCAAATGCCGGTGAAAAGGATGGTTGAGGTGCTGTGATTCCTCGTTCTGTTCCAGCCAATTTAGACGTGTATCCACATAAAAAATGATACTGAGCCTGATCATCGCTTAAGATCGAAACCGGAGGCAAAACGCCAAACGCATCAGCAGAAAGGTAGATAATTTTTTTAGCATGTCCGGCCTTGGAAGGAAGGACAATTTTGTTGATATGATAAATCGGATAAGAAACACGGGTGTTTTCAGTAATAGAACCGTCTGTAAAATCAATTTCGCCATTGTCTTTTACCATAACATTCTCTAGCAAAGCATCTCTTTTGATAGCGCGATAGATGTCTGGCTCTTTTTCTTCGCTTAAATCGATCACTTTTGCATAACATCCGCCTTCGAAATTAAATACACCTTCATCATCCCAACCATGCTCATCATCTCCGATCAAATAGCGTTTAGGGTCAGCAGAAAGCGTAGTCTTACCGGTTCCTGAAAGACCGAAAAACAAGGCAACGTCACCTTCTTCTCCCACGTTTGCGGAACAATGCATAGAAGCAATTCCTCTGAGTGGAAGATAATAATTCATGATGGCAAACATTCCTTTTTTCATTTCACCACCATACCAAGTTCCACCGATGATCTGGATTTTTTCTGTCAAATTGAACATGACAAAATTTTCAGAATGTAGTCCTTGACTTTCCCAATCTGGATTGGTAGTTTTAGAGCCATTCATGATGATAAAATCCGGTGTTCCGAAATTTTCCAATTCATAATTGGATGGGCGGATGAACATGTTGGTTACAAAATGAGCTTGCCATGCTACCTCCATGATGAACCTAACTTTCAATCGGGTATCAGGGTTGGTTCCACAAAAAGCATCTACAACGTATAATTTGTCGGATTTGGCCAATTGATCTACTACCAAATTTTTACAATGTGAAAAAATTTCCGGCGTAGTGGGTAAGTTTACTTTTCCATCCCAGTTAATGGTATCTTTTGTGATCTCATCTTGGACGATGTACCTATCTTTGGGAGATCTACCTGTAAAAACGCCTGTTTTTACATTCACGGCTCCCAATTCAGAAACAATTCCTTTTTCGAATCCAGTGTTTTTTTCGGACATTTCGGCTTTGAAAAGCTCTTCGAAAGTCGGGTTATAAACGACTTCATGATCTCCTTTAATGCCAAGTTCATGAAGTTCCCGGATTACATTGCTGTTTTTCATAGCTATTTGTTTGTTTTTAAGTTTGCGTTTCGACACCAAAATTAGAAAATTAGTGGTTTCTAGAATTGGTAAAAATAATGATATTCATCAGATAATTATAACCTCTTTTGATTTATTGTGAAGAATATTCGATTTGTTAAGAAGTTATTTTTATGTAAGTTGGGGTTTTAAATCAATAAATACCAAATGATTAGTTTGATATGATAGAACAGTTCATTATGTTTGCATTATAATTTTTCAAAACTTTATGTAAAGTTTTTTATTTTTGCCAAATCAAAAAACAATTAAAACAATAATTATGTCTGACATTACATCAAGAGTAAAAGCGATCATCGTTGATAAATTAGGCGTTGATGAGAGTGAAGTAACTTTAGAAGCAAGCTTTACTAATGATTTAGGAGCTGATTCTTTGGATACAGTAGAATTAATCATGGAATTTGAAAAAGAATTTGACATTCAAATCCCAGACGACCAAGCAGAGAAAATTTCAACAGTTGGACAAGCCGTTCAATATATTGAAGATTTAAATAAATAATTCCTTCATCCTTTTTCCAATTGTATGGAATTAAAAAGAGTTGTAGTAACAGGTATAGGTGCGCTCACACCCATTGGAAATAACTTTCAGGAGTACTGGAATGCATTGACCAATGGCGTAAGTGGAGCAGCACCCATTACCCTGTTCGATGCCCAAATGTTTAAAACCCAATTTGCTTGTGAGGTGAAAAACTTCAATGCAGAGGATCATTTTGATCGCAAAGAAGCGAGAAAGATGGACCGGTGTGGTCAATTGGGGATAGTGGCAGCCCGTGAAGCGGTTGCCCATAGTGGAATCCTTGAATCCAATGTCAACAAACAACGCGTTGGTGTGATTTGGGGATCCGGAATAGGTGGGATCAAAACTTTTGAAGAAGAGGTTTCCAATTATGCAACCGGAAACGGTACGCCTCGATTCAATCCTTTTTTTATTCCTAAAATGATTGCAGATATTACGCCAGGTCATATTTCTATGGAATATGGATTTATGGGACCTAATTATACGACAGTATCGGCTTGTGCTTCTTCTACCAATGCTTTTATTGACGCTTTGATGCTCATCCGACTTGGAAAAGCAGATGTCATCGTCAGTGGCGGTTCTGAAGCGGCTGTTACAGCAGCGAGTATAGGCGGGTTTAATGCGATGCATGCTCTATCTGTTAGAAATGACGACCCAAAAACAGCTTCTCGTCCTTTTGATAAAGACCGTGATGGTTTTGTTATGGGAGAAGGAAGTGGCGTTGTGATTTTGGAAGAGTACGAACATGCAAAGGCAAGAGGAGCCAAGATTTATGCAGAATTTATAGGTGGTGGAATGTCTGCCGACGCTCACCATTTAACTGCTCCACATCCGGAAGGATTGGGTGCTTATAATGTGATGAAAAATGCACTTGAAGATGCCCAAATCGGTTTGGAAGAAGTGGATCATATCAACATGCATGGAACATCAACTCCACTGGGTGATATTGCCGAATCAAAAGCCATTCAAAAATTATTTGGAGAAAAGGCCTATAATATTCAGATCAATTCTACTAAATCGATGACCGGTCACCTACTTGGTGCTGCCGGAGCAATAGAAGCATTGTCAGTAGTTGGCGCTATTATGCATGATATAGTCCCACCTACCATCAATCATTTTACAGATGATGAAAATTTAGACCCGAAATTGGATTTTACATTTAATCAAGCTGTTACAAGGGAGGTAAATGTGGCGATGAGTAATACGTTTGGTTTTGGAGGTCATAATGCTTGCGTTGTGTTTAGAAAAATCTAAATCAGATTATGCTGTTTTGGGATAAATTCAAAAGAAATTTTTCGAAAAAGAACGATCGCAAGTATACAGCAGAAGATCCTGAACTTGAAAGATTTCTGACCAAAATTCTCGGTTTCAAACCCCTCAATTTGGCAATTTACAAAAAAGCATTTGTTCATCGATCCGCCCAAGTGAAAGACGAAAATGGAAACGATGTCAACTTTGAACGACTCGAATTTCTAGGTGACGCAGTACTTGGATTGATTATATCAGTCTTTATTTTTGAAAAAGCACCCGATAAACAAGAAGGTTATTTGACAAAAATGCGATCCAAAATTGTTTCGCGAAGCCAATTAAACGGCGTAGGAAAACAGATGCAACTTGTCAAAAGACTTCATCCGGCAGGGAATCCTAATTTAGGTGAAGATATAAATGGTGATTTGGTAGAAGCCCTGATCGGTGCTGTTTATTTGGACAAGGGTTTTGATACCACTGCCAAATTCATTTTTACCAAAATCATCGACAAACATTTCGATATGGAAAAACTGGAAAAAACCATTTCCAGCTACAAAAGTCTGATTCTCGAATGGGGGCAAAAAACAAAAAACAAATTGAGTTTCAATACATTTGAAGAAGACAACGCCGAGGATTTAATCGTTTTTGTTTCGGTGGTTAGGCTAAATGAAAAAGTAATTTCAAAAGGGAGGGGGACTTCAAAAAAACGAGCAGAAGAAAATGCTTCAAAAAGAGCCTACTATTTTCTGCAAAATAAAATGGAAAACGCGGTTTAAATGGCCATTAAAACTCTATTATTGGACGAAGCTGAATTCATCGATTTTCAGCTCTACGGACTGGTGTCCGCTTATGCCGACCCAGCGCAAATGGTCTATCACATCAATAGAAGTTTTGAAACCCAATTTATCAGATGTGCAGATTTGGATGTGGTGATTGAAAACCAAATCACCTATTTCCCTGTGTTTGAATGGGAAAATTTGGAAACCGGAACATATTATCATATCATTAAAAATGCATCTTATTCCTTGAATTCTACCGATAATTTCGGAAATTTGTCCACGTTATTTGATGTGACGCCTGTTCTGATCCAAGCCTATAAACAATATAATTTTTTACTGAAAGTTAGCGGTGATTCTTCTGAAGAATTGCCTTTTGATGAAAATAATTTCATACAATTGATCAGCGAATTGGAAACCGACGGTATAAAAACCATTAATAGATTAATTTTTTAACCTAAAAAATACTTAAAATGCAATATTACAATCCAAAATATCTAAAGAAGACGAAAATAGTAGCCACCCTTGGGCCTGCTACAGATGGTGAAGAAAGACTTCGCGAAATGATGGACAAAGGAGTAGATGTTTTTCGGATTAATTTTTCGCATGCCGATTATGAGATCGTTGAGCGCAACATCCAACTCATCCTTAAGTTAAATGAAAAATACGGATATAACACGGCGATTTTGGCCGATTTACAAGGACCAAAACTTAGAATCGGTGTGATGGAAGAAGGAGTGATCCTTTCTGCGGGTGATATTTTTACGTTTACCAATGAAAAAATGATCGGAAATAAAGAAAGGGCTTACATGACCTATCAAAAATTTCCAACCGATGTAAAAGTTGGTGAAAATATTTTAATTGATGATGGGAAATTGGTGCTTCGCGTGATAGAAACCAATAAAAAAGACGAAGTAAAAGCAGAAGTGATCCAAGGAGGTCCGCTTTCTTCAAAAAAAGGCGTGAATTTGCCCAACACCAAAGTTTCGCTTCCCGCATTGACTGAAAAAGATATTGAAGATGCGAAATTCGCCATCAGTAAAGGTGTGGATTGGATTGCACTTTCTTTTGTGAGAACGGCTCAGGACGTGATGGATTTAAAAGAATTAATCGACTCCGAGGCTGATTATAAAATTCCGATCATCGCAAAAATTGAAAAACCGGAAGCCCTTGAAAATATTGACGAAATCATTCAAGTTGTAGATGGTTTGATGGTAGCTCGCGGAGATTTAGGAGTGGAGATGCCGATGGAAGTTGTGCCTCAAAACCAAAAAATGCTCATCGCAAAAGCCAAGTTGCGTAGAATTCCGGTCATCGTTGCAACACAGATGATGGAAAGCATGATCACCAGTTTGACACCAACTCGTGCTGAAGTAAACGATGTGGCCAATGCTGTTTTTGATGGTGCAGATGCCGTGATGTTGAGCGGAGAAACCTCCGTAGGAAAATATCCGGTGCAGGTAATTGAAACCATGACCAAAATCCTCCAACGTGTAGAAGATTCGGAATTGATCAATGTTCCAACCTTAAAACCCAACAATAAAAACGATCGATTTGTTACCAAAATCATTTGCTATAACGCATCTGAAATGGTCAAATTAACCGGTGCAAAGGCGATTTCAACTTTGACTTATTCGGGTTATACCGCATTTCAAATTTCTTCTTACCGTCCGATTGCTTATATTTTGGTTTACACGCCTAATAAACACATCGTGAGGAGGTTAAATCTCCTTTGGGGCGTGAAAGCCATGTACTATAATCCGGTCAATAAAAGTACAGATGAAACCGTCATTGACGTCAATCGATTGGCTATGGAATTTGGCTATGTAGAGTTAGGTGATTATGTCATCAATCTAAATGCCATGCCGGTTTTTGAAAAAGGAATGACCAATACCGTTCGATTGACAACGGTTTAAAAATTATAATAAATCAAATTAACTTTGGTTCAATTCTAGATTGTGCCAAAGTTTTTTGTTTCAATAGGAAAAATTAAATTTGCAGTTCTAAATTACCGATTCAAATGATTGATCAAATCAAAAAACACATAGAAGAAGCCAAAGTCTTTTCACCCAAAACCCCTGCCGAATTGGAAGCTTTTCGTATCCAATATTTAGGAAAAAAAGGAATTTTAAATGATTTGTTTGTGGCATTTAAATCGGTGCCAAATGAAGAAAAAAAGGATTTTGGTCAAATCTTAAATGAGTTGAAAACGATTGTAAATGATAAAGTTACTTCTTATAAAGCGGCTTTTGAAAATACCAATACAACCCAATCAGAAACGGATTTGACCCGTCCAGGCGAGCCATTTGAATTGGGATCTCGGCATCCGATCAATAGTGTGAAAAATAGAATCGTAGAGATCTTTTCCCGTATCGGTTTTACGCTTTCTGACGGTCCTGAAATCGAAGATGATTGGCATAATTTTACCGCCTTAAATCTTCCGGAATACCATCCGGCGAGAGATATGCAGGATACGTTTTTCATCGAACAATCACCGGACGTAGTTTTGCGCACGCATACTTCTTCGGTTCAGATTCGGTACATGGAAAACAACGAACCACCCATCCGAATTTTATCACCGGGACGTGTGTACCGTAACGAAGCAATTTCCGCTCGTTCACACATGATGTTTCACCAAATCGAAGGTTTGTACATCGACAAAGACGTTTCCTTTGCCGATTTGCGCCAAACTTTGAGTTATTTTACGGAAGCACTTTTTGGGAAATCCAAAATCCGTTTGCGACCATCTTATTTTCCATTTACGGAACCGAGTGCGGAAGTGGATGTGTATTGGGGATTGGAAACCGAAACCGATTACCGCATGACCAAAGGAACCGGTTGGCTGGAAATCATGGGTTGCGGAATGGTCGATCCAAATGTATTGAAAAACGTCAATATCGATCCGGAAGAATACACCGGATTTGCCTTCGGAATGGGAATTGAAAGAATCGCTTTGTTGTTGTACCAAATCGGTGACATCCGCATGTATACGGAAAATGACATCCGATTTTTGGAACAGTTTAAATCGGAGTTGTTTTAATCTATAAATTCCTTGATGCTTTGCGTCGGGTTTTGCTATTGACCCTTAAGTCAAAGGGGATCGAGCGAAATCTGTAGGTGCGAAGTATATTTCTATGGTTCTGTTTTGGTGATAGTTCATCTCAAGAAATTTTTTATTCTCAATTCTAATAATTACACCTAAAATTTCGATAACGTTCTAAATATTTGGTGTGGATGAAAAAGATGAATTAACTTAATCATTCCAACTTCCTATAGAAATAAAGCTCATGGCCGGGAAACAATTCCGGATGGAAAATCGCAGCCAAATCTTTTAAAATCCAGTCCGGACGTACAGTCCCCATTTCGAAATAATCGTTGGCGCCAGTCTGAGATTTTCTATTGCTCCAATTGTAAATTTCTCCTGATTTGAAGGCCGAAAACCATGCGTAATTTGGGTAGCTGGCCAATAGCTCAGCTTTTGAGTCGAAATCGCCAGCATTGACCCATATATCAGCATCATGCGCTTTTTCAAAAACTGTTTCAAACGAAAGGTTGAGCGTTCTTGAGCTTTCGTCAGATTCCCAAATATATTTCCCACCGGCATCTTTTATAAGATTGGCTTGATAACTTTTTCCACCTGCCAAATACCAAATATCACCATACATTTGATTGGACAATATTTTTGGAGCATTTTTTTTCTGTTTTCCAATCGTATTTTGGATTTCCATATAATTACGTTCAACTTCTTGAAACAATTGATTGGCTTCTTTTTCTTTACCAAATAACTTCCCGAAAACTTTCAGGTATTCGGCTTTTCCGATTGGACTTTCTTCTAAATATTCGTCGATGTAAATGATTTTAATTCCTTCGGATTCTAATTGAGCATGGAATTTTGCGAGATTTGGATTGGAAGTAGAAATGAAAATATCGGGTTTGTTCATCAATATCTTTTCAATATCCAACTCATTAAAATTCCCAATGATTTCAATTTTTTTTTGTTGGATCAATGATTGTATTTTTTCATTATAAATATAGTCCGGTTCACTGACACCTTTGATTTTTTCAGCCAATCCGAGTACGTCCATATAGGAATTGACAGCCGCCGGAACTACCATTGCAGTAGCAATTGGTAAGTCTTCTGTGTCAAAAATCGTGGTTTTTCCACCCGATTTTATTTGAATTTCCCCATTTTTTTCCTCAATTGATATTTGAGTCGAAAATTTTAATTCAGTTCCAACTGTTTCATTGATAACCTTTTTGGGTTGGTTGCATCCAACGAGAAATAAAGTCGAAATCCAAAAAATATGCAAATATTTCATGATTGCAATTTAAGGAATTTGGTGAAAAAAGAAAGAATGTGTATATTTGCAATCCAATTTTAAGGCCTCGTGGCGCAACTGAATAGCGCATCTGATTACGGCTCAGAAGGTTACAGGTTTGAATCCTGTCGAGGTCACCACTTTTAAAACGCTTGATTTTATCGAGCGTTTTTTTATTTTGAATTTCTATGATAAAAAAGAAACGCCGAAGACATGCTCCGACGTTTCAGCATATAATGAGGGGAAATTATTTTTTGATGATTTTAATTGTGGTGATTTCCGAGGTGTTTTCTTGTGTCAATAATCCGATGTAAATTCCCTTGTTCAATGAACTTAGGTCGATTTTTTGGTTGATAAATTTTCCTTTTTTTACCATTCTTCCTTGTACATCGTAGATTTCGATTTGAAAATCTGCCTCTGATGAAATATTCAAAATGTCTTTAACCGGATTGGGGAAAAATTGGATTTCTTCCTCAGTGAACGTTTTTGAATTACTTAGTTTGTCAAATTTGAAGTAGTCTTGCCCTACCGTTCCATCATACCGGACTTCATCTTTAGCGCAGCGAACGTTAAGCCCGAAAGCCGGAGAAATATTGCCCGTCGCAATGACCTTTTGATCAGAGCCAGATACTTTACCTATGGACATGGCAAGTGCCAAACCTTTTAATTGTTGGGTGTGCGCAGCCGTCCATACGCCTGTTATGGATTGTGAAATGTTATTTCCACCTATAGAATTCGGGGAGAATTTACCGATGATCCCTGTCGTTGGGAAATGTCCGATCGAATAATCTTCATCTGCAAAAAACCAACCGATGGATTGATTGTCATATTGGAAATACTGACCGCCATAATGACTGTTTAAGAATTGAGGATTTCCCTGTAATGAACCCAATTTTTTTCCATTGTACCAAGGTGAACTTCCTCTTCCGTTTTCATAAACTTTAAATGTGTCTGGGACTCGCCATCCGGCAGGACAAGGGTCATAAATGGATTTTCCTTCTCCATGCCCCCATCTGTCCGCTTTTAAATTCAATTCCCCTGAAATCCAGTCTGTTGGGTTGGTGGTTCCTTTGTGTAAAAAGGTAAAAGGATGGTTGACCGAATATTGGATGATTTTGTCGGCTTCAGTATATTTGGTGTCACCACTGACCAATCCTGAAGCCATTCTATAGCTGGAGTAAACTTCAGTAAATTGTTCGAGATAATTCAATTGATTCAATGAAGAGAAATTTGGCGTTCCATTGGATTGAATGGATTCGCCTACAAATACTTCATAAGATTCGCCCCCGACCAATTGGAAAGAAGGAATCGGATCTTTTCTGCCCCACTGGTAATGAAGTCCTCCTGAATGTTTTACTTGATTTTGCAGTTCTTGTGAATTTGGATTGGATATAATTTCGAATGGGAGATCATGGATGGCTCCCAAATTTCTGTCCATAAAAGTCGTGGTCAACACCGGATTTTCATTTCCGGTTGCATGGACAAAATGATGGGTAGCACTTAGTTCGTTTTGGTTGACATAAGTGATTTCTTGAATTTCATCTGCAACCGACCATAAATGCCAACTCCAATAAACCGGATTGGAAATTGAGCCATTATGAAGTGAAATGACCGCATTTCCTTTTTGTCCTGACTCCAATTGAACGCGTATGAAGTCATTTCTATGATCACCACTTGAATTGACGATTTGGATGGTTTGCACCAAATCAGCATTGTCTGTCCAATAAACATTGGCTACCAATTGATCATTTGGAAGGGTATCTTCTTCCGGAAACAATTGTTCATAAGAAGAAAAAGCTTTGTTTACCGGAATCAGAATTTCCGTTTCTCCATTGATGATATAGCTGTTCGGATTATGCAATCCATCCGTAAAATAAGTTTTAGTTGCCGGAATATATTCGGTTTCAAAATTTCCTATAATGGACAAATTTGGGTCTTCCATACATCGGATAGGCATGGCTTCCATACTGGTAGAAGTTTGGTTGACCATGATTTGATTCAATCCAAACACCCCAATGTCAGGTCTTTGAGGGTCGCTAACCAAACGCATGTATCTCGCGCCTCCCAGACTATAAGTCGCCGTCCAAAAAGCTGCAATAGCATTTTCATCTTGGTAAACAACTCTTGGGTATCCATTGTTAGTATAGGCTACATAATATCCGGTCATAGGGATGACGCCGATATCCCGAGAGTTTCCACCGGTATCAGTAGAACCGGTAAAATCCATCCCCAAACCGCTGTGGATTTTAACATCCAATGCAGATATGTTGCGAGAAGTAGGGAGAAAATCACTTCTTGACGGATTTGTATCATCATTTCCACCGCTGTTTTTTCTTCCCCAAGGCGCATGTCTGTTGTTGGTAGTGGTTCGTCCCATATAAGATGGAATTCGCCATCCGTTTGGACAAGGGTCGTAAGGCGATTTGTTTTCGTAAGAGCGGCTGTCATTTTTTTTATCGGAATCGCTACTGTCAGCATTGGAATTACCGCCACGGTAATTATCACCCCATAAATCCCAAGTGATGATGTTGGCAGGATCAGAATGGTTTACTTTATACTGTTCAGACGAAAACCAAGTTCCGGTATCATTGTTTAACAAATAAACCAATGGGTTTTTTACAGAAAGACGCAAGTTTTGGGTGATGTTTTCAAAGGGTCGTATGTATTCAGGAAGTTTGGTGCTTCTAGAGCCTTCTTCACGGTTACGGACGATGCCGATCAATCCGCTGATTTCATAAAAAGTATAATCTTTATGAACCAAAGGTGGGATTGGATCTTTGCGTCCCCATTGGTACATGAGTCCGGCGGTTTTGTGCCAATTGTCTCCATTGATTTCATTGTGAACAGCACCAAGGTTTCGGTCCATATATTTAGCCTCAAAAAGATTTCCGGCTTTGTCCGTCTCGATTCCTTGACTGTAAACCACTCCATTTGAAGGATCGTCTGTTACCCAAACGTGCCAACTCCAAACAACCGGATCTTTCGAATTTCCATTTGAGCCTAAATGCAAAGAAATCAATGCATTTCCTTCCCCTTTTTTCGGATTCACTTTGACGATGATTTTCGAATTCTCAATTTCAGTTGCGGTTTCAATTTCGACTTTTTGAATAAGACCCGGAACGTCTTCCCAATAGGCATAAGCAGAGAGGGTACGATTGGTGTTGAGGGGTTGATTAAGGAACCAGTCTGTGCTTTCCCAAACAGCAAATGCTTTGGTAACAGGAATTTTCAATCCTGCATACTGATTGTTTTCGGCTAGTTCCGGGTCATAAATATAGCTATTAGGTGCTCTTAAGTAAGCTTGATTGAATTGAAAATTTTGCGTAAGTTGGGTCTGAATTTCTTCATTTGAAATCTCCTGTACAGACTTTTCAAAAGAATTTTTGAGATAATCATTCTCTACCTCAGCAGTGAAATCCTGCGCACAAACATTTAGATAACCAAATCCAAATAAAAGGGTTGAAGCAATAAATCGAAGGCACTTCATATTCCTGTCTTTTAAAATTAATTCAATAAAAATGGGTCTTCTCGGACAAAAAGACTTAGGAATAATTAGGTAATAATCTATTTAGGAATAGGAAATTAGATGATGCGAAACTAATCATTTTTTTTATTTCCTAAACCGTTAAATAGGTTTTTTTTGAAATGAAATTCCTTGGTCCAAAGTTTTTTAATTTGAAAGAAGAAATCTAATTTCGCCCATTCAATTCAATACAATTCTATGCATTTTGTAAATCCAGAAGAAACATTTGATCTCGTGATCCACCGCGTTGGAAACCGAGCTGCGGAAGAAGGAATCCACCTGTCCAAAACTTTGACTTTCTATCCACCTGAACTCACAGATACGCTGTACAATTTCTTCATGAAACCTTTTAAAACCGAAGAATATTTCCACTTTAAAAAAGAAGAAAATCCGGTTTTTGAAGGGATTCAGAAAATATTTGAAGATCCAACCCAACTTTTTACCCAATCGGTCATTTTTGCAGAACACCTGTTTAAAGCCAGTCATCATCCAAAAGTGAAAGGAGGTGAACTATTTGTCGTTTTCTTTCCAGATGCTTTGTTGGAAGGTGAAAACGTTCGGGTAGTTGGGATTTTTAAATCTGAAACGAAACATAATTTTCTGAAAACCCAACCCGACGAAAATGCCTATAAAATTTGGTCAGAACAAGGAATTCTTCTTTCAAAATTAGACAAAGGTTGTTTGATTTTTAATGCTGAAAAGGAAGATGGCTATGTAGTGGCTTCTGTGGACAATTCAAAAGGTGAAGAATTTGGGATTTGGAATGATGAATTTCTTCAAGTAACCCAACTTAAAAACGAATATTTCGATACGGAAAACACTCTCAACCTTTGCAAAAGTTATGTGATGGACAAACTGCCGGAGGAATTTGAAGTGAGTAAAGTCGATCAGGTTGATTTGTTGAACAATACCATGAAATTCTTCAAAGAAGCCGATACATTTGAGATCAATGAATTTGCCGAAAATGTTTTGGTCCAAGACGAATTGAAACAAAGTTTTGATGATTATAAAAAACGATTTGAAGAAGTCTATGAAGTTGACGTAAATGATCACTTCGAAATTTCCAAAAATGCAGTGAAAAAACAAGCCAGATTCTTCAAAAGCATCATCAAACTCGATAAAAATTTCCATATTTATGTACACGGAGATCGCAAAAGAATAGAGCAGGGAACAGATGAGGAAGGGAAAAAATTCTATAAATTGTACTACGATTCTGAAAATTAAAAATTAATTTCTAAGTTTAACCCATTAACGATAAATATGGAATCTTACTACATAAAATCTGATATTTTACATGGTATCGCAACCATCGAATTTCACCATCCCAAAAGCAATTCGTTTCCAAGCACACAATTGCATGAATTGATCCGTATGATCGACGATTTGGGTCAAAACGATGAAGTGAAAATCATCATTTTAAAAAGTGAAGGAGATAAGGTTTTCAGTGCCGGCGCTTCATTTGACGAATTGTTGACCATAGATGAATTCTCCAAAGGAAAAAAATTCTTTCTCGGTTTTGCCAACGTGATTTTGGCGATGCGTCGTTGTCCGAAATTCATCGTGGGTTGCATCACCGGAAAAGTCGTGGGAGGTGGAGTTGGATTGGCTTCGGCTTGTGATTATGCATTGGCGGACGAAAATGCAGCTGCCCGATTGAGCGAATTGTCCATCGGAATCGGCCCGTTTGTCATCGAACCTGCGATTACCAGAAAAATTGGAATCACTGCATTCTCCGAGATGACCATGAATCCGACCGAATGGAAATCACCGCAATGGTTGAAAGAAAAAGGTATTTACAACCATGTTTATGCAGATGCTAAAACTTGTGAAGAAGAAACGTTGAGCTTTGCACGAAATTTATCGGTCTACAGCCTTGAAGCCATGCGCGATTTGAAATCTATATTTTGGCAAGGAACAGATCATCTACCGAAATTGATGGAACAACGCGCTGAGATGAGCGGCCGATTGGTGCTTTCGGACTTTACAAAAGAAACTTTATTAAAATTCAAATCGAAATGATCGATACCATCATTTTTGATTTCGGCGGCGTGTTGGTCGATTGGAATCCGCGTTATGTTTACCGTGACTATTTTCAGGACGATGAAAAAATGGAATGGTTTCTTGCAAATATTTGTACCGACGAATGGAACATAGAACAAGATCGAGGTCGAAGTTTGGCTGAGGCAACGGAGCTTTTGGTTGCACAACATCCGGACTGGGAAAAAGAAATCAGAATGTATTATGGCCAATGGGAAACGATGATGAAGGACGCCATCCATGAAACCGTAGATATTCTTTTCGAACTGAAAAAGAAGTACAAAATGTATGGATTGACCAATTGGTCGGCCGAAACTTTTCCGATTGCATTGGATCGTTTCGAATTTTTTCAAGTATTTGATGGGATTTTGGTTTCGGGAAAAGAGAGATTGATTAAACCCGACGAAAAGATATTTGAACGGATGATGGAGAAATTTAATTTGAAACCGGAAAATTGTCTATTCATCGATGATAATTTAAAGAATGTAGAAGCTTCACGGCAGTTTGGAATCGAAACGATTCATTTTATCAATCCGGAAGATTTGAAAGCGAAATTGGATGAATTTGGAATGCTTTAATGGTAAGAGCGTAAAATCCGTCAATTTGAGTAATCTTGGTGAAACCGATATTGTATCGAAAATAGGATTTTAAATAAAAGGTTCTCAATACAATTTTTCTTCATTTTATTTCAAAAAATTACTCGAACTGACGAAATGTTTCTAAATCTATACAATTCAATCAATTATGAATTTTTTTCAAATCAAAAGAACCACTTCAGAAAATCCGGATTTTGTCCGTTTGGTTGCCGAATTGGATGCGTATTTGGCTATCCGAAATGGTGAGAATAACGATTTTTTTGTGCAATTCAACCAAATTGAAAAGTTGCATCATGTGGTTTTGGTGTATGAAAATGATAGGGTTGTAGGTTGTGGCGCATGTAAAGAAGTCGAAACTGGAGTTGTTGAAATCAAACGAATGTTTGTCCCTTTGGCATTCAGAGGAAAAGGAATTGCATCTTTGGTTTTAAAGGAATTGGAAATCTGGGCAAAAGAATTGGGATATGTTAAATCCATTCTCGAAACCGGAAAAGATATGGTTGATGCAGTAGGTTTATACACAAAATCCCAATATCAAATCATCCCCAACTATGGTCCATACAAGGATGTGGAGAGCAGTGTATGTTTTGAAAAGGTTTTATGAAACTTCTTTATTGAAGAATTTTTCTTTGATAAATTCGTACACAATCGGCAAAATCGAAACGATGATGATTCCGATGACTACTTTGGAGAAATTCTCTTTTACGATCGGAATATTTCCCAAAAAGTATCCGATTAAAGTCACGCCCACGACCCAAAGAATCGCTCCAAGTACGTTATACGTAATGAAAGTTTTATAACTCATACGCCCGATTCCCGCTACAAAAGGCGCAAGCGTACGGACAATCGGCACGAAACGCGCGATGACGATGGTTTTGCTTCCGTATTTTTCGTAAAACGAATGGGTTTTATCAATGTGCTCTTGTTGGACGAATTGTTTTCCAAAAATCTTGACTTGGGTGACCTTCATCCCAAATCGTTTTCCGATGGAATAATTCAGCGAATCGCCTGAAACCGCCGCAATGAGCAGTAAAACGATGACGACCCAAACGTTGAGTTCATTTGGTTGTGCGGCTAACATTCCGGCCGCGAAAAGCAATGAATCACCCGGCAAAAAAGGCATCACAACCACACCTGTTTCGACAAAAATGATCAAAAACAAAATCGCATAAATCCAATAGCCATACGTATTGATAAAATATTCCAAATGCTGGTCTATGTGCAAAATAAAATCGATAACGGATTGGATCATTTCCATTGTAAAAAATTTTGCTGCGAAGTTAGTTTAAATTAAAACAATAGCCATAGCCGGACGGTTAATTGAAATCAAAGAAAAAAGACTTTGTGTCCTTTGTATCTTCTCTGCCTGTCGGCAGACAGGTTTGTGAAACTTTGTGGTTAAAATTTACCACTACGCAACACGAAAATGTAATCCTTGTTTCCTAGTAAATGAACAAATTCAGACCTTCCAGGTTTTCAAAACCTGGAAGGTCTTGGGTTAAACAAACAAATAATGAGCTGAGCGTATCGAGCTACGCAAATAGAGGACGGAAATGTCCAAAAACTCCTTGAATTCCGTGTCGTGGAATTTCGCAAAAGATTTTCCTTTATAATAGGTTTTGACATAATAATTCAAAAATTCCGGATACAAAACCGTCCCGATTCCGATCATGGAAAATAGATACAAACTCCGTTTTCCGTTTCCAAACAATAAATATTGCATCGCGATTTCGTCTTGGATTTCTGTTCCGGTTTCGGTCAGGATGTGGAAAACATCGTGGTTTTCCAGTTTGGGCATCACATCAAATCCTTTGGTTTGGTAGAACTCTCCCAATGCTCTTCCGAGAGATCCTTCGGGAAATGATAAAAGTTCGGATTTGGAAATGCCCCAAGCTTTTTTATTGCGTTTGAAAACTTTGGCGTAAACTACCTGTGACCAATCGTACAGCCACAACATAAATTTTAATCGAAGGTTCATAATTTTTTATTTAAAAGAACTTTGAAAAGCAAAGTGTAATTATAAAATTTTTTGTTCCAATGTGAATACCGTTATTTCCGGTCGTACATTAAATCGAATCTGATGCAGATGACCCAAAGCCCGGTTTATGTAAAGCGTGCGCCCATCTTCTAAATCAATTTCACCTGCCGAATATCTCCGATTTTTTACCGGAAGAAGAAACGGCGGAAGAAATGGAGCTTTGACTTGACCGCCATGTGTATGTCCCGACAAAATCCAACCTCGATAGTTATTCCAAATTGTCAAATCGCAAACATCCGGATTATGGCATAGAACGACGGTGGCAGCTCTGGAGTCGTAATTTCTCATGGCTTTTTCCGCATCAAATTTCATGGACCAATAATCGTCGATTCCTATGATATCCAAACCTGAAACTTCCGTTTTTTCGTTTCGGAGAATTTGAATTCCGATGGATTCCAATTGAGTTGCGATTTCGTCGGCCACCTCATTTTCCAACCAATTTTTACCATAATCGTGGTTGCCCAAAACACCGATTGTTCCCAATTTTCCTTTAACAAAATAGGGAAGCACTTCTTCCAATTGATCCAATTGTTCGGGTGATTCATAATTTACAAAATCACCGGTGTATACCACAAAGTCGGGAGCAAATGCCTTTGCTTTCTCAAAAGATTCTATGATGAAATTGTAATCAAATCGGTCACCGATATGTAAATCGCTAAACTGCATCATGGTTTTTCCGATGAGGTTTTCCGGCAAGTTGACAACGGGCATTTTCTTTTTTATAAATTCCACCCAAAACGGCTCTATCTGCCAACTGTAAATTCCACCGACTACACCCAAACCAATCGTTCCTAAAAAGGATTTCTTAATAAAATTTCTTCGATTCATATACTTTGAATTTCAAAGTTGATTTTTAAATTTTTTTAACTTCCGGCTATAGGTGAATTAAATATTCCAACCGCCATTTCTGCCCATATTACTAGAAAAGAAAAAATTGCCATTCCACAAAAAATCAGTCGTTGTCTCGGCGTTTTTACCATTCGTAAAATAATTTCACAAAGGATTCCCGTTCCGAAAAGTAGAATTCCCATGATCAGAAAATCAGACCCGTTCCAGTTTACTTCGGAAGTAAATTGCATCGCGATGAGAGGAAGGCTCAGGATTACAGCTGCCAAGGATAAAATGACAACTAAGCGTTTGTTTTTTTGAATTCTGTTCATATTTGAAAGTTTAATTTTCTCTAACATCTAAGATCAATTCCCTAATAATTTCTCTAATGCCGCCAAATGATCTTGAAAAGCAGCACGTCCTTTTTGCGTTACCCGATACGAAGTCTTGGGTTTTTTGCCGACAAATTCTTTTTTGACTTCGATGTATTCGGCTTTTTCGAGGGCAGACGAATGACTCGCCAGATTGCCGTCCGTTACGTCGAGCAATTCCTTCATTTCGGTGAAATCGATCCAGTCGTTGACCATCAATACCGACATCAACCCAAGCCGTACACGGTTTTCAAAATTTTTATTTAGTCCGTCGATGATACTCATCTGTTGTATCTTTTATGCATCAAAATGCCGTAAATGATATGCAATATTCCAAATCCCATCGCCCAAAAATACAAACCGTATCCGATGAAAAACAAGGAAATTAATCCTAAAGCAATTTCGCACAGCGCCAACGAATGAAATTCTTTTAAGGTGTATTTGCTTCCATTTAATAAAGCAAGTCCGTAGAAAATCAACATCGCAGGTGCAATCAGTCCTGCATTTCCGTAATACAGCAAAGCAAAGCAGAACAGTCCTCCTGTCACCAACGGAATGGCAACTTGAACAAATAATCGTTTCGTAGTGGAGTTCCAAAGTTTAACACCTTGTTTTTTGGCTTGAACGGAAGATTGGTAAAATGCGGTCGTTGCAGAAAGGAAAATCACAGCAAATGCGATCAAAAAAAGCAAAAGATTTTTATCTGAAGCCAATTCAAATAATCCATTCGAATAATTATAATGAATCGGGCGGCCGGAACCGTAGGTTTCAATTTCTGTTGTAGAAATTGTCGAAATGAAATTCATTTTAAAAATCACAAAATAAGCAGCAACAGCACCGATGAGCGAATATATTCCAGCCATAATTCCCGTCCAGCCACTTAAAGACATAAACCTGGTGCTGCGCTCCATCAATGAGCGAATTTCTTTGAGTTGATCTTGAGGATTTGAATTCATATAAAGAACTTTGAAGTACAAAGTAAATGTAAAATAAATTGATTTCCAAATTATTTTTTTGAGTTGGAATAGAAAATTTAAGAAATGATTTTCTTCTTTTTGCTAAATAAGGGAGGAAAGAAAAATTTATAAGGATTTTTCAAAAATTCTTTGAAAACCGCCCAAAACATGTAGAAAATATTGTGAATCGGAATGGAATTGGAACGCATTGCCAAAACCAATGACAGCAAGAAGCTTACAAAAAAATTGAAACTTCCGATTAAAAAAACGGAAGCAATTGCCGTAAAAATCGTAAGGTAAGTGATGCCACCATAGTCGATACCCGCCATTCCCATCGCCAAATTTCCTGCTGCAAAAGTGATGTGACGGATGTCAAAGTGGATGTCTAAAAAATCACCTACTAAAAATGCAGATCCCATCATGAAACCAAAAACGACGTTTCCAATCAGCCCCCCATAATTTTTTTCAAACCATGATGCGAACTTTTTTCTTTTACTTTCCTGAAGAAATTTCTTTAAAAATGGATGATGGTAAACCCGATTTGGTGTGTTGTTATAGCGTTGATTATTGATCACCAGTCCAGAAATTAATCCGGAAACAAATAGAAAAAATCCTGCGATAGAAGCAAACCAAAATATTTTGGGATCCATGTAAGCCATTTCGTCCCAGTATTTTAAGGATTCGCTGACGCTCATCACTTTCCATCCAAAAACATATCGGAACAACCAAAAAATCAAAGTACAAAGTACAAAGCTGGCGATGACATTTCCCTGAAATGCAATGAATTGACTTCGGCTGAGTCGGGCAAATAATCTTGAAAATTCGGAGTAATTGATGTCTTTGCTGTTGTCATCGTTTTTTAAAGTATGTGCAATCAAGGAAGCCGTCATGGCAGGCTGTTTGGTCGCAAGCGTCATATGAAAAAGATAGATTGCCGAAAATCCTATTGCATAATTCACACTAAATAGAAATGCCTTTGAAAATGGTGACATATTGTCGATATGGCCTGCCCAAAGTTTGACGTAACAACAAACCGCAACGATCAAACCGCCTCCACATGCCGTTAAAAATAATCGAATGTATTCTTTCGCAGTTGTGGTTATGTATTTCTCACCTGTTCTCCCGTTGTGATAAGTCGCTAAAAAGGTGACCAAGTAAACCGTAGCGGAAACCTGTTTGGAAAGCCAATTTCGAGGCGAATAGTATTCTGCCCACATTTTGGATGCATTGGAGAAAAAAGTAACGATTGAGGCATCTCCTTTTAAATCATTTAAATTTTTTACAATTTCCTGAAGTCGTTGCAATTCTTGAATGATCCGGTTGATTTTTACCGTGACTTTCAGGGAAATTCCTTTGTTGTCCTTTTGGGTCAAAATATCGTTGGAGTAAATGCTGCAACTTTTGATGGATTGGCGTATTTCCAACATGTCGAAAGGATTGTCCGGATTTTCGATGATGTTCCGGATGTCGATGGACAATTTATAAAACGGTGTTTTTCCATATTCTCCGGGAGGACGATACCGCATCATCTCATTGTCAGAAAATCCGCCGCTGATTCGGTCCATCAAGATATTGATGGATTCGATGATTTGATTTCTGAGATTTTTGCGAAGCGAATTGATTTCACCATTTTCTGATTTTCTAAAAAGAGCCGAATAAAATCTTTCCCAACGATCTTTTGGAATCAGTTTGAAATTTTTAAAGTTGGATTGTTGGTAAAATAAATCGTTGATGATCGAGGTCAGCGTTTGGTCATCTTCGATTTCCGGAAGGATGACTTCATAGATTTTGGTTCGAATGAGGGAAAAGAAAGAATTCTCTTGCATCAAACCTGAAGTTGTCAGGTATTTGATGAACCGAACGCCTTGAAAAACTTCGTGAATTTCGGTTAAAAATCGGTTGTGAAAATTGTCATCTACCTCTAACTTAAGTGTCAGTGTGTCAATGAATGCAATGATGTCAGGGTAGTTTTTTTTTGCCTTCCGAAATAGGCCGGAAAGAAACTTTTTATCAGATTTATTTTCTAAGATAAAGACTGTATCCAAATTCATAGAATGATAAAATTCAAAAGCAAAGGTAGTTAATTCAGGTCAATGTTTTGAATCTGTTTTCAAAATGCTTTTTCTACGTAGAATGGGATTTCTTAAAAAATATCGCTTATTTTACAACAAATTAGAGAAATGGAATTTGAAAATTTATTAGTTGAAATAGAAAATAAAATAGCGGTTGTAACTTTAAATCGACCTGCATCATTGAATGCGCTCAATAAAGGATTGCTGGAAGATATCAGTCAATTTTTGGATGGGGCGAGAGAAAATGATGCAATCAGAACCATCATTTTAACAGGGAGTGGAGAGAAATCATTTGTTGCCGGTGCGGATATCAAAGAATTCAGTGATTTCAATGGTCAGCAAGGAGAGCAATTGGCTGCAAAAGGTCAAAATGATGTTTTCAATAAAGTGGAAAATTTCCCTAAACCCATTCTTGCAGCGATAAACGGTTTTGCGCTAGGAGGAGGATTGGAACTGGCGATGTCGGCACATTTTCGTATTGCTTCTGAAAACGCAAAATTGGGACTTCCGGAGGTTACTTTGGGATTGATTCCGGGATATGGCGGAACGCAAAGATTGCCTAAATTGATTGGGAAAGGAAGAGCTGCCCAAATGATTTTTACGGCAGAAATGATCACTGCAAATCGCGCTTATGAAATGGGTTTGGTCAATGAAGTCGTTCCTCAATCCGAATTGATCGAAAGAGCCAAAACCATTGCTTCAAAAATTATTTCCAATTCATCGACCGCAATTGAAAAAGCGATTCAAGTCATCAATTTGAGTGATACGGACAAAGGTTTTGATGCTGAAATCAAGGCTTTTGGAGAATTATTTGACGAAAAAGATTTTAAAGAAGGTGTAGCGGCATTTCTGGAGAAAAGAAAACCAAATTTTTAGTGCCATTCTTGCAAGGTTAGCATTATTTCTAAATTGATATATTTGTTCTAACTGTGCATTTCTGATGTGCTCAATCGTGTTGCCTATGATCAACAGCCAATACCTTATCGTACTGATTTCGGTTTTAATCGTTTTTTCCTATTTATTTGATTTATTTGCTAGGAAGACCAAATTTCCATCAGTCATATTGTTGATGTTGACAGGTGTGATTTGTCGTGCAGCAGCAGATTATTGGGGTTACGAAATCAAATATTTGAACCAGATCATCCCTTTCATGGGGACTGTTGGTTTAGTATTGATTGTTCTGGAAGGAGCATTGGAGTTAGAAGTAAACCGAGAAAAATTAACCTTAATTTATAAAAGTTTTTTATCGGCTTTCATGCTTTTGTTGTTGACAACTGCGGGTTTAACAACCATTTTTATGAATTATATGGACATGGGATGGGAAGCTTCAGTTTTAAATGCGATTCCGCTTTCCGTGATCAGTAGCTCGGTTGCGATACCAAGCGCCACGGCATTGGGAAAAAACGATCAGGATTTTGTGACTTACGAATCTACATTTTCAGATATAATCGGGATCATGTTTTTCAATTATTGTTTGGAACAATTCACTAGCCATCAACCATTGGTCAGCATAAGTTCATTAGGATTTTTGGTTTTAAAAATTATAGGAATCATCATCTTTTCAGGATTATTGGTTTGGGTTTTATTCCAACTCATGGGAAGATTGAACCATAAAGTAAAGTTTTTCTTGATCATCTCTATTTTGATGATTTTTTATGCAGTTGGAAAATACTATCACTTGCCGCTGCTGGTGACGATATTTATTTTTGGTGTGTTTTTAGGGAATTCCAAAACATTATTTCCAAAATTTATTTTGCTCAACCGTCATTTTTTAAGAGCCGGAAATTCCCTAAACGAATTTCATTTGATCACCGCAGAATCGACTTTTCTAGTCCGTACATTTTTCTTTTTGCTCTTTGGTTTTTCCATCACATTTGGAAATTATTATGATGTGGAAGATTTTATGAATGGCGGAATCATTGTTGGAGCGATTCTTTTGATCCGTGCGGTTTATATGCTTTTAATTGAAAGAAATCATTCCAAAGCTTTGATTTTCTTCTCACCACGTGGATTGATTACCATTTTGCTTTTTTGGCAATTACAATCCGTTCCTGAATTTCAATTTCAAAGCAAAGCCATCAACGAAAAAGTTTTATTGGTCGTAATTTTGGGGTCGATGTTGGTGATGATGATCGGAACCATCGGGTTTTCAGTTAAAGAAGAAAAAAAAGCGGAAAAAATCAATACAGACGAAATCGAATAAAAATCAATAAAAATCAATAAATATGAATTTAAAAAATAAAGTAGCCTATATCACAGGCGGAACAAAAGGAATAGGACTTGGAACTGCAAAGGTTTTGCTAGATGCCGGAATGCGTGTTGCCATAAGTGGAAGAAAGTTAGAAGACGCACAGAAAGCAGCAGCGAGTTTGGATGATGAGTCTAAAATCATAGGCATTCAGTCAGACGTGACCAACTTTCAGGACGAAATCAATGCAATAGAGCAAATCAAAAATCATTTCGGTCAATTGGATGTGGTTTTGGCCAATGCAGGATTGGGGAATTTTGCTCCGGTGGACGAATTGTCTTTGGACGAATGGAATGCGATGATTGACACCAACTTAACAGGTGTTTTTCATACTTTAAAAGCGAGTGTGGAAGAATTGAAAAAGGCTGAAGGTTATTACATCACTTTGGCGAGTTTGGCAGGAACCAATTTTTTTGAAAACGGTGCAGGTTACAATGCAACGAAATTTGGCGTTGTTGGATTTACACAAGCTGCGATGTTGGATTTGAGAAAGTACAATATAAAAGTTTCGACCATCATGCCGGGTTCTGTCGCTACCAATTTTAATAACCATGTTCCAAGCGATTCTGACAAATGGAAAATCCAACCTGAAGACATCGGGGAATTGGTGTTGGATCTTTTGAAAATGAATCCGAGAACTTTACCGAGCAAAATCGAAGTTCGTCCCACAAGACCGGATTTGAAATAAAAAATATTCTGAGATCAGATGTTTATCATATAATCTCTTATGTCTAAATTTGTGAAAAAAATAAAGAAATGTTAGTTGTATCTGCTATTCAGGAAAACAAAGAAAAAGTCATCGAAGGACTGAAAAAGAGGAATTTCAAACAATTGGAATTGGTGGACGAAGTTTTAAATATGGACGAACTTCGCCGTAAAACCCAATTTGAACTGGATAACCTACTAGCAGAATCCAACAAATTGTCGAAGGAAATCGGACAATTGTTTCAACAAGGAAAAGCCGATGAAGCAAATGTTTTAAAAGAAAAAACGGCGGAACAAAAAACGCAAATCAAAGAAGCACAGGATTTACTCGTGAAATACGAAGAGAGTTTAAAATCCATGTTGTACCAAATCCCAAATGTTCCTTCTGAAAAAGTAGTGGCTGGTGTAACTGCAGAGGACAACGAAATCGTTTTTACAAATGGAGATGCAAGTCCCAAAACAGATGCGATTCCTCACTGGGAATTGGCTAAAAAATTCAATTTGATAGACTTTGAATTGGGCGTAAAAATTACCGGCGCGGGATTTCCGGTTTACATAGGAAAAGGAGCGAGGTTACAGCGCGCTTTGATCCAATATTTCCTCGATAAAAATACGGAAGCCGGATATACGGAAATCATTCCGCCGTTTATGGTGAACGAAGCTTCCGGTTATGGGACCGGACAATTGCCGGACAAAGAAGGACAAATGTATTTTGTAAACGAAGATAATTTGTACTTGATTCCAACTTCTGAAGTTCCGGTAACCAATATTTATCGCGATGAACTATTGAACGAAAGTCAATTGCCTATACAGCTCACGGCTTATTCGCCTTGTTTCCGTCGCGAAGCCGGAAGTTATGGAAAGGATGTTCGAGGATTGAACCGACTGCATCAATTTGAAAAAGTAGAAATCGTGCGCATTGAAAAGCCGGAAAATTCTTATGCGGCATTGGAAACGATGGTGGATCATGTAAAAGGGTTATTGGAAGATCTGGAATTACCATATCGAATTTTGCGTTTATGTGGTGGTGACACCGGATTTGCGTCGGCGATGACCTATGATTTTGAGGTTTTTTCTGCGGCACAAGAAAAATGGTTGGAGGTGAGTTCAGTTTCCAATTTTGAAACATTTCAAGCCAATCGATTAAAGTTGCGATTTAAAAATAATGAAGGTAAAAACGAGTTTTGCCATACGTTAAATGGAAGTGCATTGGCATTACCGCGTATCATGGCGTGCATATTGGAAAATCATCAACAGGCAGACGGGAGTATAAAAATTCCGGAAAAAATAAGGAATTATACAGGATTTGATTTAATCAATTGAGTATAGAAAAAATAAAGGGAACCTGATTTGGTTCCCTTTTTTGATCAACCTTTCAGTTGAATTTTGTTTTTCGAATCATTGGATCCAATGATTCTTTAAAAAAAGGTGTTTGGGTTAAGTTAGGTATAAAATAAAATTGGTTAGGAGCATAAAAATCGGTAGTGATAAAATCGACCAAATGGTTTCGTAAAAGCCAGTGAGAAATGGTGTTTGCGGTCAGATCTTCCTCTTTTGTGAAAGAATCCAGTCCGATTTGAAAGAAACAACCGGTTGACTTTAGCTCAAAAAATTGAGCTAAGTCATGATGAAAACACCGGTTCCTTTCGGTTTGAGTTAGAATAGGGTTATACCCTTGTTGACGTAATTGGCCGATGAGCTTTTTCCAATCTGAAAGGGAACCGGACTGGGGAAGTTCCAAAAATACCCATTTGTTTTGGTAGGATTGAAGTTTTCCTTTTTGTGAAATTTCCGGAAAACGGTCATCCAGGACATAAACAGCCGACAGATTTAGAGTGAGGTTTTTCAGGTGTTGATCTTGGTTAGCCCATTTTTTTAAACTTTCAAACCAAGCGTACGTACGGGAAGTTTGATGATCCAAATCTCCATCTGAAACACGGAAAGTGCATAGGATATTTCGGATTCCTAAGTTATAAAAATTTTGAAGCAATTCGATAGAATTTTCAATTGATTTTGAGCCATCGGTCAATCCGTTTAAAATATGGGAATTTACTTCTACATATTCGTTTGGGAAGAACGGAGCATTGGGCAAAACATTTTGCCTATTACTCACGAAACGAAACCGATTTTTATTTATCATTATTTTCATACCAAAGCTTGCTTATTTGGCTTTCATTCTTTTGACACCGATAATATATCCGGGTCACAAAAAAAGGTGTATTTTTAACATATTTATTTTTTACTCAATTGATAATTAGTTAAATAAAAAATAGAAGAGTTGAACAGATTTTTAAATCAGTCCAAAATAAAATGGCTGCATCCACAGGGATACAGCCAAAAATTTGACATTTATTGAAGTTGTATGCTAAGAATCTTTTGTCTCTCTCTGAGATGGGGGCTAATTTAAAGCCTTATGACTCTAATTAGAATTAAAAAACAAATGTCGGTACTAACTAAAATTTAATTCATTCACAACTCTACAGTTTTGACACAGGTTATTTTAAAAGGTCACATTTTTTTGTGGAGAATGGGTTAAATTCAATACAGTAAGTGTTCGAATTTTTTAGATTAAAATAAGTTTCTCATGCCATTATTCTCAATAGCTATGATTACTTCGTTACTTCTGCCTTTTGTTCCGGATTCAATATTATCCAAATAGTGCTTTTGTAGCGGGAACAGCCCCGACGCATCGGGGGAACCTGTGTCCGCCTCGGCGGATATGAGCCCGACGTGCTACAAATTGAAATAAAAAAAGAGAATCTATTTCTAAACTCTCTTGCTTTTGTAGCGGGAACAGCCCCGACGCATCGGGGGAACCTGTGTCGGCTACGTCGGATATGAGCCTGACGTGCTACAAATTGAAATAAAAAAAGAGAATCTATTTCTAAACTCTCTTGCTTTTGTAGCGGAAACAGCCCCGACGCATCGGGGGAACCTGTGTCCGCCGCGGCGGATATGAGCCCGACGTGGTACAAATTGAAATAAAAAAAGAGAATCTATTTCTAAACTCTCTTGCTTTTGTAGCGGGAACAGCCCCGATACTTCGGGGGAAACTGTGTCCGCCTCGGCGGATATGAGCCTGACGTGCTACAAATTGAAATAAAAAAAGAGAATCTATTTCTAAACTCTCTTGCTTTTGTAGCGGGAACAGCCCCGATACTTCGGGGGAACCTGTGTCCGCCGCGGCGGATATGAGCCCGACGTGCTACAAATTGAAATAAAAAAAGAGAATCTATTTCTAAACTCTCTTGCTTTTGTAGCGGGAACAGCCCCGACGCATCGGGGGAACCTGTGTCGGCTACGTCGGATATGATCCAAACGGGTACTAATTGAAATAAAAAAGGAGACTTTTTTTCAAAAGTCTCCTACTTAGTAGCGGGAACAGGACTCNCTACGTCGGATATGAGCCTGACGTGCTACAAATTGAAATAAAAAAAGAGAATCTATTTCTAAACTCTCTTGCTTTTGTAGCGGGAACAGCCCCGACGCATCGGGGGAACCTGTGTCGGCTACGTCGGATATGATCCAAACGGGTACTAATTGAAATAAAAAAGGAGACTTTTTTTCAAAAGTCTCCTACTTAGTAGCGGGAACAGCCCCGACGCATCGGGGGAACCTGTGTCGGCTACGTCGGATATGATCCAAACGGGTACTAATTGAAATAAAAAAGGAGACTTTTTTTCAAAAGTCTCCTACTTAGTAGCGGGAACAGGACTCGAACCTGTGACCTTCGGGTTATGAGCCCGACGAGCTACCTACTGCTCCATCCCGCGATTTGGACTGCAAATATAGGACAATTTTTTAATTCACACAAACTTTATTGGAATTGGTGGGTTTTTTTCTACAAATTCTACCGCCAATTCCGGATCATCTGTTAAATACAACAGCTCTTTATATGGCATTCCGACTGCCAATTGGTGTAAAACAGAATACAGGGCAGTGTCTTCCGTGTATCTCTTTTTTCCCAAAAAAATCATAGGACTATAATACCCAAACGTTCCATAATGGTTCTGAGCCGCTTCTTGGAAGATTTCTTGCGTAGTTCCGGCGCTTCCCGGTGCATAGATGATTCCGTATAAACAAATCGCAAGAAGCGTGTCTTCCCGTATGCTGTTAGAGAAATATTTGGCGATGGATGTGGCAAATAAATTGGTCGGTTCATGTCCATAAAACCAAGTTGGAATCGCTAGGTTCTCTTTTCCATCAGGGAATTTTTCCAAAACGATTTTGGATTGACGGATGTAGTTTTGGGTCAAATAATCACGTTGTCCTTCTTCCGTAAAGTGCAATTCGGAGAGAATTTTTATAGCCTCCATCAATTCCTCATCTGTGTAATTTCCAAAATAAGCACCCAAATTGGCAGCTTCCATGATGCCGGGGCCGCCACCGGTTGCAATAAAATAGCCCTTTTCAGAAAGCCTTTTTGCGGCCAATGCGACTTTTACAAAATATTCAGAGCCGCGAGGTGTAGAATGTCCACCCATAAATCCGACAACCTTGCGCTCCGTCATTCCAAATTCATCAAAATCCAATAATTTCCGCAAGGCAACATCGATCCCGTAATCATGAATTCGCTCTGCCAGCGCTTCTTCCATCGGCGGATTGTATTTGCGCTTCAAGAAATGATTGTAGATGTTAAAATCCACACTATCGTCTATTTCATCGCTGTATCCATCCATCAATTCTTCCCAATTGTATAAATTTTTCCGATGCGGATTAAAAGGATAACTTTCAAATTTCGGATAGACAAATGCACCTTGGCTGATGATATGGATCGCATCATCCCTTTTGAATTCGCAGCCAAGGAAAGTGGCGCCTTTTAATTCAAATTCATTCCAGTCGAGGTTTTCGTCTAGGAAATTTAGATTTTGGAAGACTTTTCCTTTGAGGTTTTTAGTAGCATGAACCAAATGATTCCATTCCTTATTGGTTCTGATTAAATTATTCAGTTTTTTCAGCGACATACTTCAATTCATTTTTGGAAAGATAATAGTTTAATTTGAAAATTTGAAAATGAGTTCAACTGAAGGTGTCAAAAATCAAAATAATTTGGGCAGCTTTACCGTCCTCCGTTCCCGCTTTTTTTCCCATAAAATTCGGTTTCAACATTAAATATTGTGAAAGGAAAAAAGAGCTCCACTCAGGCCGGGCTGCAAATTTTGTAACCGATATAAAAGAACGTTTCCCTCATCACAAATCCAAATTTACTTTTAAATGAAATATATCTGCTGGTTTTCGTGGGAGAAGAATAAGCATTGATATCGTGACTCTTAGCCATGAGCATTGCACGTTTCATGTGCAAAGGATCACTGACAATTAAAACTTTTGAAAAGTTATTTTGTTCAATGATTTCTTTAGCATATTTTAGATTTTCGTCGGTTATTGTAGATTTTTCCTCTATAAATATTTTGTTTTCAGGGATTTCATTTTCAATTGCGTATTTTTTGCCGATTTCAGCCTCAGAATATTTTTTCCCTTCGCCAATTCCTCCTGTGAAAATTAAATATTCTACAGAATCCATTTTGTACAAAAGTATAGCATGATTTATTCTTTCTTTGAAAACCGGAGAAGGTTGATTATCCCAAACCGCCGTTCCTAAAATAATTGCTGCATCAGCTCTCGTGGTTTCATCAATTTTGGAATAGGAATAGATTTGTAATGCAGTGATGAAATAAAAAATTACAATCATTGTGAAGATTACAAACACTATTTTTTTTAATTTCTTCATCAATCAGGTTTAATTACACCAATTATAACTCCAAAATCTCCATCAGTTTGTTCCCATTTTTCATCTGGAAAATACGTTCTTGAAACAAATCCATCCAGATACAAAGCATTTTTACAACCTTGTTTCTGAAAGAATTCAGCAAAATCATAAAGATTAATTTCATTTTTCGACATGGCAAAGATTACTTTATCATCCTCTGTAATTCCTACACCATTTCGAATATTAAAATTTTTTGAACCTTTTCTAAATTCAGGGTGAATTTTTCCATTTATGACCAACATTGGGCCTGACTGCGTTGCGAATTGAATATTTTCTGTATGATTAAATTTTTCAGTTTCTACTATAAACGCTTTCTTGTCAAAATTGATATAAAAAATTCCATTTGGTTTGAGATAAAAGTTTCCTTCTCCATTTAACGTATCGATTGAATTTAGAAATTTCCCATTTTCAATATATAATCCTTGCGGAGAAAAATCTTGACCAAACATTCCTCCATTCATCGCAAATAAAAGTGTATTGTTTTGTCCTTCAATGAATTTTTTAAAATTACCTAAGCTTCCAATCCTTTCCCCATTTGATTTCTTCCAATAAAAATTAATTTCTTCTTTCTTTGGATTTAATGAATAGCTGAGTATACTTTCATTAGATTGAAGATTTCTTGAAAAGAATTTGATACATAATAAAACTCCTCCGATGATTAATATAATTACAGGCAATAGCCATTTCAGTTTCATAGAATTATTATTATCTAAATCAAAAACATCCAGCATCCAACACCCATCTTCCAGCAATTTTAAAGAAACTTCTTTCGTTTGAACCAAATGAAGATGGTAACGGCGATGGCAATCATCATGGCAAATAAAATATAAAAACTGGTGGCCGAATGAAGTCCCGGTATAAAATCGAAATTCATTCCATAAAATCCGGTGATGAAAGTAAGCGGTAAAAAGAAAGCAGAAAAAACGGTCAGTACTTTCATGATCTCATTGGCGCGCTGGTCTGAAACTGAAATGGTTAATGTAAACAAGTTTTGTAAATCATCTGTGTTTTGGCTGTGAAGATGAAGGACTTTGGTGTTGTATTCGTGTGCATCTTTAAAGGAAGCGACATTTTTGATGTAAGGTTTGAATTCGTTTAGCACATCTCTGGTCAGCAATAAAAGTTTAGTACAAGTGCTGGATTCACGTTTGAGTTCGTAAAGCCTTTTCAAATTGAGTTTCAGTTCACGTTCAGTGGTGAAGAGAGATTGTTCGTAGATTTCGATTTGCTCCGAAATTTTAACTGAAGGAGTATGGAAAGTATGGATGGTTTTTAACAGGATTTTATAAAGTAATTTTCTTGGGACTAAATTTTCTTTGTTTGGCCCATTTTTGATTTCTGAAATGATTTGATCCCAAAAAGGAACTTCTTTTTGGTGAATGGTAATCAGGAAATTTTCGCCTAGAAAAATCCCGATTTTATGGCTGAATTCTCTGACAATGTTGGAGTAAGAGCGTTTTTCCTTTCCATAAAACCGCACCAGAAAAAAATCAAAATCATCCTGATGCTCAAACTTAGGCAAATGCCCAGCTTCCAACGCATCTTGCATAGTATAAGTACTCAATGAAAATTTTTGAAGATAATCTGCCACAGCTTTTTCTTCCGGATTTTCCAGATTGTACCAAGTGAAACAATTGTTTTGAAAAAAGATGTTTTCCATTTTGGTTTGAATTCAAATCGAATTTAATGAGAATTATCCGAAACTCGAACTTCGTATTTCGTAAATCCTAGTTCGATTCCTATCTTTGCACAAAATTTTTAAAAATGAGCGGATTAATTTCAGAATTACAGTGGAGAGGTCTTATTCACAACATCATGCCGGGAACGGAGGAGCAACTGGAAAAGGAGATGACCACCGGTTATTGTGGCTTTGATCCTACTGCAGATTCGCTTCACGTGGGTAGTTTGGTGCCGATTGTTTTGCTTATGCACATGCAGCGACATGGTCATAAACCGATTGCTTTGGTGGGCGGTGCAACGGGGATGATCGGTGATCCAACCGGAAAAGCAGCAGAAAGAAATTTGTTGGATGAAGAAACTTTGGACAAATTCATCAAAGGAATTCATTCCCAATTGGAACGTTTTCTCGATTTTGATGAATCTATACCCAATGCCGCACTGATGGTGAACAATTACGATTGGATGAAAGATTTTTCATTCATCGATTTTGCTAGAAATGTAGGGAAGCACATCACGGTGAACTACATGATGGCCAAAGATTCGGTAAAAAACAGATTGAATTCGGAGTCAGCGGTTGGGATGTCTTTTACGGAATTTACTTACCAATTGATCCAAGGATATGATTTTCTTCATTTGTACAAAAACCATGGTGCTAAATTGCAATTTGGTGGTTCAGACCAATGGGGAAATATCACGACGGGAACGGAATTGATTAGAAGAATTGCACAAGGAGAAGGATTTGCTTTTACTTGTCCTTTGACGACAAAATCTGACGGAACGAAATTTGGGAAAAGTGAAGGAGGAGAAAATGTTTGGTTGGATAAAAACCGGACTTCGCCTTATAAATTTTACCAATTTTGGTTGAATCAATCCGATGAGGATTCTGAAAAATACATCAAAATTTATACATTTTTGACCAAGGAAGAAATTGAAGAATTGGTTGAGAAACATAGAATGGAACCTCATTTGCGTCAGCTTCAAAAGAGATTGGCGGAAGAAATCACCACATTGGTCCATGGAAAAGAAGAGCTGGAAAATGCGATCAAAGCATCAGAGGTTTTATTTGGGAAATCAACGGCTGAGGATTTGAAAACCTTAAATGCAGCCACTTTTTTATCGGTCTTTGAAGGAGTTCCACAAGCTAAGGTTTCAAAATCAGATTTGGAGAATGGCGTCAACATCGTTGAGGTTTTGACAGATCAAACCGGATTTTTAAGTTCAAAAAGTGAAGCAAGAAGAGATTTGAAAGCCAATGCGATTTCGGTCAATAAAGAAAAAGTAGGCGAGGAGTATCAATTGAAACTTTCAGATTTAATTTCTGATCAATATATTTTATTACAAAAAGGGAAGAAAAATTATTTCATCATCATTGCGGAATAGTTTTTCATTTGTTAAATAAAAAATCCCTCCTGAAAACCAGGAGGGATTTTTTTATCCATTCAATTTAATTGTTATTTTTTAACAATTTTAAAGGTTTCAATTTGACCACCTTGTAAAGTTGCTTTAAATACATACACTCCAGAAGGTAATGCAGAAACATTAACTTGACCGTTTGTAACTTGAACATCAGTCAATACTTTCTGACCTGCTAAGTTAAATACAGCAATGTTTTCTACTGAATTTTTAGAAGTGATGTTCAAAACATCTTTCACTGGGTTTGGATAATAAGAGAAATCGAAAGAATTCATGTCTCCAACACCTAGTTCTTCACAAATTAGGTTAAATACGAACTCATCTCCTCCTGTTGAAGTCCATACTCCTTCACCTACATTGGTGTTGTAGAAGACATCTCCATACCCTAATATAGAAGCAGAGGTAGTTTCCCAAGCAACAGCGTCAGATAAAATTTCTATCCAATACGTAGTGTTGGCTTCCATTTCAAATGGCGTGTCAAATGCTACTGTATATTTAATGAAATCAAATCCAAAATTAGATCCAGTTATTACAGATCCTTCAATGCTACCTTCAGCAGTTCCTATTTCAGCTCCTGGCAATCCACCATTATCTGCATAGAAAATAAATGAAATTGTAGTTGCTTCACCAATTAAAGTTGGTTCCATTCCATATACAGTAAATCCTGTATCTGCAACTTGAATATCTGTAGCGATATGTTGAGCTGTGTCACCACCGAAGAACAAACCGTTTTCTAAAGCATTTGATAGTACTTCGAAATCTTCACAGTCAGACGGTGGAGGAGTACAATTAACTTCAATTACATAATCTCCTACATTTGCTGAAAATCCTTCTACCATGATGTAGTAGGTTGAAGTTCCATCAGAAGTGAATGTCAATTCGGATTGAAGATCACAAGAATCATCATTAACAGCAACCTCTGTCGCTAAAGTACAATCTGTATATACTCTTAAATAGGTGTCAAAAGAAGAGCCACATAAAGAGACCGTTACCAATTCAGATGAGCCAGTTCCTGTGAAGCTATAGAAAACATCACCTGCGGTATTTCCTCCCGAGTCGGTAGCGCCAACTGTAGATCCAGAGTCACTTTCGCCACAAGCAAGGGCAATTGCGTCAGCACAATCATCATTGGCAGGTGGAGGTTGGATGTCGCCACATTGAACCGCTCTTGATCTTGAAACTTCTTCGATTTCACAATCTTCATTTAAATGCGTATAGAATCTGATTACTTGATCTACAGGGGAAGTCCAAGTTACAGAACCTGTTCCAGTAGCAAAAGCAATATCTTCATCCTCATCTGCAATAGTAATGAAGTCAGTAGCAACGGAGCTTGAGAAAATATACTCAGTTCCGGCAGTTACTTGAACTTTGGAGTATTCTCCAGCCCAGCCAGCGGTTGTGATTACTTCAACAACTCCACTACAAGAAGGAACAAAGGTTGATGAAGGCCATTGGTCAATTGTGCCGGTGACAAAACATCCGTCAGCCATTACATCACAAGTTCCTGCAACAAAGAATACCGCTTGCATAGTTTCCGGGTCAGATGTCCATGGACCTCCTGCTTCGCTTGAATGGACATATTCACCCAATGAACCTGTAGAGGTTACTTCCCAGTACACAGCTCCTGCATTTGAAGCTGTTACTTCTGGTTGTAGCCAGTAAGTTCCTGCGGACAAATCAACTGGCGTATCCAGTACAAATTCTACCTGTGAAATATTAAATCCAAAATTATTTCCTATAACAACTTGACTGGTAGGTGTAGCAGTAATGGTTTCTTCAATTGTAGATTCACTTGGTGCTCCTGACTCATCTGCACGTATGTTAAATGTTGCAGAACTAGCTGTAGCTCCAGGACTCATGAACAAGTTCATTCTGATGTATTGTAGGTTAAATGAATCATCTACCACAAAATCATCAGCATTACGGAAAGTACCACCTGCAGTTACGTTATAACCGTTCTCAAAACCGTTACTTGCTAAACCATCACCTTGGTAACATGGGTAATCCGGTGGTTCAGGGACAAAACAATCTTCAGAAATTACATTCATTACATAATCTCCTAAATTGTTATTTGACGGGTCAACGATTACCGGTAGATAATAAGTTCCTGCCGGAAGTCCTGTGAAACGTAAAGTTCCGTTTCCATCTCCACAAGTTGTAAAGTCATAATTTCCTATCGTGAAAGAAGTCACAGGGCAATCCATTGTATAAACGATAAAGAAGTTTCCATCCATGTTTCCGGCCGGAGTACCACAATAGTCAATTGTCAAATCATTACAATCCCCGGTTAGCGTTACAGCTTCCCAAACAGCAGCATTACCTAAAACAGACATTTCTTCGGCACTGGCGGTACCGCCTTCTGTAGTACCGTTAAAGGTAACAGAAACGCCATTGGTTAATTCAGTCGGAGTAATATCTCCACAGTCGTCATTTTCAGGTGCCGGAGGAGGAATGTCACTACAATTCAAATCAGAATACGTTGCTTCTAATCCACCTTCAATTCCGCCTGACAAGATCACACCGTTTTCATTTTCAATTGTAAATACAGGTGAATTGTCATTAAATGTTCCCATTGTTTCAATATAAAACTCTACAGGACCTGCACTCATTACGGTTTGTGTATCTGTATAACCGGAACCATAAGGACCTCCTGACAATAAAACATTGCTGTCAGCATCTCTTAGTTCCCAGCTTACTTCATCACCAAATCCTGTATCCGATACGGTTACAGTCCATTCACAATCTCCGCCTCCGCCGCCTTCAACGGTAAAAGCATAATCTTCAAATTCTCCATAAGTAAAGCCTGTAGCACATGGATCCACATTTCCAGTTGTGCTTAACCAATGGCTTACGACTCTCATACGAGTTGTTCCTTCTGTCGCATCTGTAGGAACGATAAACGATCCTTCATGATGAGTCAGATACCCGGTTGAATTATAAGCTACTTCTTCTGTAGTGTCAAATGAACCGTCTTGATTCCAGTCAACCCAGATTCTGAATCCGGCTGTACCTCCCATTATGTCAGCAGTAAAGTCAACTGAACCTTCCGGAGCTTGTGAAACAGTATGGGTAGCAGTGAAGTCACCGTATCCTCCAGTAGAGAATCCGGAAGCTAGATTGCTAATGCTGTTATCATTACCTGTAGCTGTAAAATTATTGATATACCTGCTGGAATTAGTTGCTTCCGGGATACAATACTCAGCCTCTTCTTCGCTCACAAATGAAACCCAAGTAAATTCAGCTGTAGACCCTGCAATGTTGCTAACAAGAGTAGTCATCCCTGTAGTTGTATTTACAGATCTAAGTTCAGCCATAAAAGTAGTTACATTAAAAGCTGCCATATAAACAGTATCGGTAAACGGATCGTAATCCATACCCTGTGCATAATTACCATCGAACCCTATCGATCCGATGGATGTTGCTGCACCTGTAGTAAGATTGATAGAATAAAGTAAATCATCCCCAATATCATATGTATAAGCCGTTCCCGAACCGTCTATGGCAAGGGCAATGGCAAGACTTTGAGAAGTGCCGAGATTTCCAATTAAGGTTGCACTTGGAACGGAAGTATTAATAGAGTATAAGGCTGTTGGAGAGATAGCATAAAGTTGCCCGTTTACTGGATTAAACGCCATTCCACTCATATCACTAATCCCTAAAGAACCTAACAAGGTATAAGCCCCCGTAGGAACGTCCACACTGTAAAGGCTTCCGGTATTTGTTAAAGAATATGCCAAGTCAGGGTTGTCCAAACTTACGACACCTGCGAACTCGGATCCAATCCCTGCGCTAATAGTTGTAACACTTGTAGCAGCTTCGATATCAAAACTTGAAAATCCCGGTGCTAAAAAAGCCTCAAATCCATATGCAACTACATCACCTATTGCGTCACTTCCAAAAATAGGGGTTCCAAGATTTACCTTCATGGAATTCTCAAATTGGTAATAGGCCTTAAGTTGTGCGATTTCCGATGAAGTAAAGACTTCATTCACATTTCTGAAATCGTTTTGCTGAACTCTGTTCAGCAGGTCATTGATGTCACTTTGGTTTGCACCAGAAGTAACCACCTGACTGTAGCCGGTAAAGAACATACAGATCAGGAAAGTCGATAATAAAATTTTCCTCATGATGTTTATTGTTAATTAATACGACTAATTTATAAATTTGTTTTGAAACATTAACAGAATTTTAAAATAATTTCGCAAATGACAATATTTATTTACTTAACTTATGAATTTATCCTATCAATCTTATAGATTAAAATTTAAAATTCCCGGTGGTACCTCACGTGGAATCCTAAAGGAAAAGGAGACATTTCTGCTCAGATTGGAAATGAAAGATGAAAAAGAAACCGAATTTTTCGGAGAAATTGGTCTTTTTCGTGGATTGAGTTTTGAAGATCATCCTCAATTTGAAAAGAAACTTCAATCCATTTGTGACCATTTTGATTTTGAAAATGAAAATTGGTGGGATGAGTTAAGAGAGTTTCCTTCTATTCAATTTGGTTTGGAACAAATTATTCAAGCAAAGGAAATTTACAGTGGTCGAAAACCAAAAGACGAATTCAATCCCATTCTATTTCCCTCAGATTTTACAGCGGGCAAAACCGGGATTCCCATAAATGGACTGATTTGGATGGGTGATGTCGATTTTATGAAAAATCAAATCTCTGAAAAATTAAACCAAAATTTCCGCTGCTTAAAATTGAAAATCGGAGTGAACTGGGAAGAAGAAATCAAGATTCTCCAAAAATTACGAAAAGAATTCAATCCCGATGATCTGGAAATCAGAGTCGATGCTAACGGCGGATTTGATTTTATAAAAGCAAAAAAGGTTTTAGATCAATTGGCCGAATTAAACATTCACTCTATCGAGCAACCCATCAAAGCCGGACAAATCCAAGAGATGGCTGAATTATGTGCAATTACACCAACTCCGATTGCACTTGATGAAGAACTCATCGGTGTTGTGGATTTGGAACAAAAAAAGAAACTCTTGGAAACCCTAAATCCTCAATTCATCATTTTAAAACCCAGTTTGGTCGGCGGATGGAAAGGCAGTCAAGAATGGATCGATCTCGCAAAAAATCAAAGTTCAGGTTGGTGGATTACTTCAGCTTTGGAGAGCAACATTGGGCTAAATGCGATTGCCCAATGGACCTTTACGCTCGGAAATCCCATGCCACAAGGACTTGGAACCGGTAGTCTATTTGAAAATAATTTTTATTCGAGGTTAAAAGTTCAGAAAGCCCAACTCTTTTTTGTCTAAATTTGAGCCATGACACGTAATATTAATTATATAGGAATTTTTGTTTCCTTTTTGTTTCTCTTTTCTTGTGCCAAACAAAATTTGGATGCAATAGTAGCATTCCAAACCAAATTATCGGAAGAATGGAAGAATCCGGAAACGACACCTTTAAAAGAAGAAGAAAAGGCAGATTTTAAAGGCATAACTTTTTTTCCAATTCAAAAGAAATATCAATTGCAGGCAGATTTTAGTCCCATAGAAAACGGAAAAACAATTCCTTTTCCAACTTCAGCCAAAAAAATCAAATATTATAAAGAATATGGTTTGGCTAAATTCAAATTGAACGGAAAAAAGTTGGAATTGACCATTTACCAGTCAGATCCACCCATTGAAGGATATGAAAATTCATTGTTTATTCCTTTTATGGATGAAACGAACGGAGATACAACTTATGGTGGTGGTCGCTATATCGATTTAGAAATTTCCGATATTCAAAATGGCCAATTCACTTTGGATTTCAACAAAGCATATAATCCTTATTGCGCTTATAGCAAACATTATAATTGTCCGATTCCACCTGCCAACAACTATTTGGAAACAGAAATCAAATCCGGTGTAAGCTATTTATAATGAAGGTTTTAGATTTTTCAACTCAAATATTTGACAGGCTCATCCCGGAAATTCCATGGCAAAATGAAATCATAGAATTTTGGGATGAATGGAATTCAAATTCGGATTTTATTCTATCCAGAACCTCCGGCTCTACAGGAGTGCCCAAAGAAATCCAATTGCCCAAATCCGCTATGAAAACGAGCGCAAAAATGACCGGAGAATTTTTTGGTTTGAAAGTGGGCGATTCTGCTTTGTTGTGTCTTCCGGTCAATTTCATCGCCGGAAAAATGATGTTGGTGCGCGCCATAGAATTGAAATTGAAATTATTTGTCGTTGAACCCAAATCCAAAATTGAATTAGACAGAAAAATAGATTTCGTTCCGATGACACCGATGCAAGTGGAAAATTCCTTCGAATTCCTTCCCCAAATCAAAACTTTATTGATCGGTGGCGCACCGCTTTCAGATGGTTTACGAACCAAACTTTTGAAACTTCCCACAAAATGTTTCGAATCCTATGGCATGACTGAAACCATTACACACATTGCTTTGAAAGAGATTTCAGATGAATTTTTCACAACCTTAAATGGTGTAACAGTACGAAATGATGATCGGGACTGTTTGGTGATTCAAACACCTTATTTCGAAGAAGAAATTATCACAAATGATATCGTAGAATTGAACAATAAAAATCAATTCAAATGGCTTGGAAGATTGGATAACGTGATCAATTCCGGTGGGATCAAATTGTTTCCGGAACAAATCGAGAAAAAATTAAAACCCTTTCTTTCGGAAGAATTCATCATCACCTCGATTGCTGACGATCAATTAGGTGAAAAATTAATCCTAATCATAGAAGGAATTGATTTTGCTAATTTCGAACTTCGTGATACGAACCTCGAGAGATACGAAATCCCAAAAGAAATTTATTTCGTAAAATCCTTTCCCCGAACCGAAAGCGGGAAAATTATCCGTGAAAAAGTCAAGGATTTTCTTTGACCAAAATTACTTGATTTTCAAACCAATACGTTGGTGTTTCATTGCCATATTTGGATTTGTTGAGATTTTTGAAATATATCCTAAAATGGTATTTTCCTAAATCTTTTTCGATGAAAAGTGGATCCAGTTTCTCATGAAGATTTCCGTCCGAATTGCTGGGTTTGAATTTTTGAAACAATTTGTCGATTTCGGGCAACAAATCAACCGAATCCTTTCCATTCAACTTTAAAATATACCGTTTGTCTTTTTTTTCTTGGTAAAAATTTAAAAATACACTATCGTTTTGCAATTTAAACTTCCCAAAATTCACATCTTGATTCATCACCATGAATTGATATTCTCCAATCTGATCCACCGTTCCGCTTGCTTCTAAATTCACGTTGTAATAATCGTCAGGGCGAGATTGAGGCGTTATTTTTGTGTGGATGAATTTGCTGTAAAAGCTCCAATATTTTCTGTCTTCAAAATCTTTTTTGGTTTGTTTGTCCAGAAATTGGAACAAATATTCATTTTGAAAACGCTCGCTTAGAAAATCAAATTTATTGTCAATTTCACTGACGATCGTATCTGCAACTTCTTTGGTGAAATCGATTTTTCCGTCGACCAATAAATTATTTTCATTCAGGATTTTTTCCAATTCATTTTTCTGACTTCTTTTGGCAACTGAAAAACTGTTGAAATAAGGAAAAACCAAGGCAAATAGACCAAATGAAAACAATGAAATCGGAATGAATTTGATCGTCGGATTTTTTTTGAAGATGAAATAGAGCACCACTGACATCAACCAAATCGCCAAAAGCAAAACGAAATACCGCGGTTCTGTATAACCATATTCAAGCACTCTGGTGAAAATCGCTACAAAAAGCAATACAACTAACGGGATCAATGTGAAATAAAATACTTTACTGAAAATTTTTACCCAAGATTTTGCTTTTTCTTCTTTTAAAGGATGAACCAATAAAAGTGCGAGAATTCCCACGATCGAATAAGCCAAAATCAAATAAGAAACCCAACCTCGCGGCAATTCCCAATTGATCAAAATCTTTCCCGAATAGAAATACAAAATGACCACATAAATACTCAAAAGCGGGATCAAAACATATTGGGTAAAGAATTTTAAAACCACCGGATAATTTCCTTCTTTTTCCAAGAATTCAAGCCCAGATTCATTGAACAACAAAAAAATGACCGTGCTTCCAAAAATCAAAAGAAAAACTGCAATCTGACCATAGATTTCTTCCTTGAAATCCAAATTGAACAAATTCTCCACTGCCAAAAATGCCAATTCAACTCCACTGGTCAAAACACCTGTGAAAACCAGTGTGAGAAAGAAATTCACAAACAAACTTTTGTTGAATTGCCAGAAATGATTTTCTGAATTTTCCTTTTTTATAAAAGCAACAAATGCAACCAATAAATGCGAGAGAATGAATGTCGGGATCAACAAATAAGCAAAAACTTCTGTGAAATCATCTTCTTTTTTGGGCAAAAGGAAATAATAGCCTACCAGAAATACAATACCCAAAAGTTCCACCCAAATTCCCTTTTTCATCCTTTGCGATAGCATTTTTAACGCAAACAATAATGAGATTCCAAGCCCTGAAACGATGATGATTTTCACCCACGGATATTGGTTTTTATAATTTAATTCTATACAAATAATGGCTGAAACAGCCATCACCAGCGAAATCAATAAAACCAAAGGATAGCGCAAAATCATCGATTGAATTTTTTGCGTGATTTCTTGGACTTTTGTATTCATAAGAGAGAGATTTAAATTGAAAAATCTAAGTTTTAATGTCCATTTTTATGGCATGGATTTCCGGTTCATATACGCCCAATTGCGTAGGAAGTATTGTGTTTTCAAAAATCGGTTTGGCTTCATCCAGCATCACATTCAGATCTTTGTATCGGTTTGAAAAATGACCCAAAATCAATTTTCCGGCATTGGCTTCTTTTGCGATCATGGCTGCTTCTTTTGCGGTTGAATGACCGGTATAGTCTGCCATTTCTTGTAAATCACTTAAAAAAGTCGCTTCGTGGTACAAAATGTCCACGTTTTTTATGATAGGAACGATATCCGGTTTGAATCGCGTGTCAGAACAAAACGCATAACTAAAGGATTTCTCCGGTTCAAGCGTCAATTCGGCATTGGAAATAGTCGTTCCGTTTTCGGATTGAAAATCTTTCCCACATTTCAAGTTTTCATAATCACAAACCTGAATTTCAGGATGATTTTTGACCGCATCAATGTTTAATTTTCGCTTTTTTGGTTTTTCTTTGAAAAGATAGCCGTTCGTATAAATACGGTGATTCAGCGGAATGGTGTGTACTTCAACTTTATCGTCTTCAAATATTTTCTCCGTTTTTTTATTTTCCAATTCTTCAAAAACGATGTCAAACGTACATCGCGCTTGCGTATGTTTCAATTGGTTGAGGATGAAATCTTGAATTCCTTTTGGTCCAAAAATATAGAGTGGTGTCTCTTTTCCGAGCAATTGTAATGTGCTGATGAGTCCTATCAACCCAAACACATGATCTCCATGGAGATGCGAAATAAATATATGGTTGATTTTGGAGAATTTGGCTTTTGCTTTGCGAAGCTGAACTTGAGTTCCTTCTCCACAATCGATCAGAAAATGACGATTGGCGATTTCCAATAATTGCGCTGTAGGCGCTGATCTTTTTTTAGGAATAGCAGAATTAAATCCAAGTATGGTCAGTTTCAAAGACAAGCCTATAAATTTTCAATAAAGTTAATCAATTTCTGTACTGCTTTGGCACGGTGGCTGATTTGATTTTTATCAGTCGAACTCATTTCTGCAAAGGTTTTCTCAAATCCTTTCGGAACAAATACCGGATCATAACCAAAACCTTCGCTTCCTTTAAGTTCTTGGATGATTTCGCCCAAAACTTCTCCTTTTAAAAACGAAATTTCTCCTTCAATTATTGTGCAGAAAACCGCTTGGAATGAAGCATTCCGGTTTTCTTCCGCTTCTAAATTCTTCAATAATTTATGGATATTGTCCAGTGAATTTCCTGTCCCTGCGTACCGCGCCGAATAAACCCCTGGCGCGCCGTTCAAAGCTTCTACAAATAACCCCGAATCGTCCGCAAACACATTTTTTCCGGTCAGTTTATAAATCGTTTCGGCTTTGATTTGGGCGTTTTCCTCCAGGGTTGTGCCAGTTTCTGCTATTTCTTCATGAAAACCGATGTCGTTCAGTGATTTGAGTTGGATCCAATCGGGAAGTACAGATCGGATTTCTTTCACCTTATTTTCATTGTGCGAAGCAAATATCAATTCCATGTCAATTTATTTTTTGTCAATTTATAGATGCCAAAACCGATTAAAACCGCCATGATAAAACAAACCACCACTGAAATCATGTCGTTTGGATTTGTTACGTTTTCATCCATTGTTTCAAATTTTAGCATCATGATAAACGAAATCGAATTGTTCAAAGCATGTAAAAAAATACAGATCCAAAGCGCTTTCGTTCTATAATACACAAATCCGAATACCGCACCAAGTAAACCTGCGCCCATGAATTGCCATGGATTTAAATGCGCCAATCCAAACAAGAAAGAACTTAAAATTATGGCCAAAATAGGCGAAATTCCTTTTTGTAAAAGGCCGCGCAAAAGAATTCCTCTGAACAATATTTCTTCGATAATTGGCGCGAGGATGCAAACCGTGATAAATCCGGCGATTTTATAATCGAGCATCATTTCAAATGCTTTGACGACTTCATTGTAAAATTCTTCTAAAAAATCTATTCCCGAAGTTGGAACCATCGAAGCCAAAAATTCTGCAAATGGCAATGTAAAAATATAAAATAGGATGCTCAATAAAAAAACGCCGATGCTCGCCGGTTTCCAAATGTGATCCACGATGGATTTCCAATTGGTTTTTACAAATGGAAGCAAAATAAATATGGCTACTATTCCACCAAATAAAAAGGAAAGCGGAAGCGTGATGTGGTAAAGGTATTCCCATTTAAATGACGGAATGTTCACCACGGAACCGATCAATTGCAAACAAACCACGATGATAAATGCCACGGCAAAAGATTTCCCGATGGAAATTTTGAAACGGGATTTATCTTGGATTTCAGGTTTTAGGGCTTCAGATTCTTCATTCATGATGATAAGGTTTGCCCTGCAAGATAGCAAATGCACGGTAAAGTTGTTCCACGAGAAATAGTCTGACCATTTGGTGTGTAAAGGTCATTTGGGAAAGGGAAAGTTTGCGGTTGGCTCTGGCGTAAATTTCGTCCGCAAATCCGTAAGGGCCGCCGATCAGGAAAACGATTTGTTTCACAGATAGGTTCATCAATTCTTGAATGGATGCTGCAAATACGGTCGAATGCAGCTGTTTTCCTTTTTCGTCCAATAAAATCACAAAGTCCGTTGGGTTGATTTTGGCAAGAATTAGTTCGGCTTCTTTTTCTTTTTGTTGTGATTCCGAAAGGTTTTTCCGATTTTTGAGGTCGGGAATTTCGATGCGTTGGTAATTCCAGTGGGAGGGAAGTCGTTTTTCGTATTTTGAAATCAACTCCTCCAAGGGTTTTTCATCGGTCTTTCCTATGCAGATTAACAGAATGTTCATTTGACTTAAACCTATTTGGCAGTAAAATTATGGCGATTCGTTCAAAAATAAAGAAAATATCATCAGATAATCTTTTTGTGAAGATTGCCAAACGCATCAAATTCAAATCTCTGAACGGAACTTCTTTGTACATGTTGTTGGGTTTTTTGATGAAAGGGCTTTCCAATCAAATTTTTGCGCTACGTGTCGGAGCGGTTTCATGGGCTTTCTTTTTTAGTTTGTTTCCGTTTTTGCTTTTCTTGTTCAGTGTTTTGCCACATGCGCCACTTTATCAGGAAATCCAAACATTGCTTTTCTCTGAATTCATCCCAAGGATTTTACCACCACGCATCACCGATGAAGTCATCGGATACATTTCCCAAACTGCCGATGGTAAAAGTGGAAGAAGCATTGGGATTTTATTCATCATCTTGACCATTTTACTTTCTTCCAACGGTATCACGGTGATGATCAATGGTTTCAATGCTTCGCATTATGGATACGCAAAACGCCGAAAGGGAATTCATAATCGATTGATTTCGGTGGTGTTGACCATCTTTTTTGTGTTTTTTATCATCGTTCAGTTGATCGTAACTTATTATACCAATTTCATTTGGCGGTACATCGAGGATTATGGTGCTTTTTTGGAGGTTCCGACGATGATTCATATTTTGAATTTTGTTTCGGCTTCTTTGTTTTATTTTACGTCTTTGGTGATGTTGTATTATTATGGAACAAACGTAAAACAACGGCTTCGGTTCATAGCGCCGGGCGCGATCATGGCGACGGTATTATTTTTCTTGACCTTAATGGGATTTCAATTTTACATCAAAAAATTCAATTATTATGATTTGTTGTATGGATCAGTGGGATTGGTGATGATCATGATGATTTTTATTTACATCAATGTGCTTTTGATCATGATCGGTTTTGAAGTTAATGCTGCGATTCACTACGCAAAAACCCGGAAATTGGTGGAGAAAAAAGGATGATTTGTAATTCTTTTCTTCAATTTTAAAAGGTGTTTTTACCACAAAGCGCACAAAGTTTTTATCACAAAGTGCACAACTTTTTTACACTGAGTGAAATAGAAGTAAAGGTCGGGGAAGAAGAAATTTCCTAAACGGAGTGAAATGCTTTTATTTTAATACACGATAAAAATTATATATGGTTGATAATAATAACTTTAACCACATAGGAATAGGATCTTTGTGATGATTAAGTTTTCATAGTATCTGCCTTTGGCGGTATAGGGGTACGTAATTTATTTTCATCACTCTATGTTCCACGAAAAGTGGAAACTATTTTAACTAATGGCACTGATAAATAAGAAAAAAACTATGTACCTATGTGGTTAAATTTAATTCTATTATATTTTTTGTCTATTTTACCACAAAGTGTACAAAGCCTTGTGTTACTTCTGAGTTCTTAGGATCACGAGGCTTTGGAGTCGTGGTTAAAAATGAATCCCAATAAAGATTATTTTTAAAATTTCTTCTGCAGGTTGGGGTATGTGGAAGAAGAAATTTTATTTCAAGTAACAAAAAAAAGCCACTCATCCGAGTGGCTTCTATATAATTAGAATTTAAAATTCAATTATTTTTTTACAACTTTAGAAGTCGTTACATTTCCTTTAGCGTCTTGTACTTTTACTACATAAACACCTGCAGGAAGAGCAGAAACATTTACAGAAGCAGCTTTTGCAGAAGCAACTACTTGTCCGTTCATGTTCATAACTGTCATAGCGCTAACTTCTCCGTTTTTCACAGTCGCTTTTACGAAGTTTGTAGCAGGGTTTGGATAAACGGTAACGCTTGCAGCATTTACATCACTAACTCCCATCGTAGTTTCTTCTCCTTCAACGATCATAGATAAGTCACTTTCAGTCCAACCTGTAAGACTTGCAATATCAGTCCAAGTAGTTGCACCTGCTCCAAACAAATCTAGAGGGTCAGTTAAGTGACCACCAACTCCGTTTGCGCTTAAGTTCTGGTACCAGTTCCATCTGTTTGCTGCAGTGATGTCAGCGATAGTAGTGTTAGCAACTACAGAGATCCAGTATTTACCTGCTGGTAAAACCACATCTTCTCCCAATACGTTTAAGTCTAAATCAAATTGGTAAGAAGTATCACCGTTGTCGATGAAATCAAATCCTGCATCTCCAATTGTCATTTCAAATGCATACAAGTTGGTCTCACGTGGATCAGATCCTTCTGGATACCAGTCTTCATCTGCGATGATGTAGAAACTAACTCCTGTACCTTGCGTAGAAATAGTCATGGCATTGTCAAAACCAAATGCTGAAATCTTTGTGATTTTTGTAGCATCATAAGTCAAATCGATATCGTCAGCAGAAGCTACAATTTCTCCTGATGCACCCGTGTCAGAGATAATCCCTGAAGTACCGAAAGCTACTTGTTCCAATAAAACCTCAGAAGTTCCGTTGTTTGCATTAACTACAGGAACAACAGTTGCTTGTGATACGAATTCCTGTGCAAAAGATGTTGTAAACATCAATCCAGTCAAAAGAATAGATAATTTTTTCATGTTTTTTGTATTAATTAATTTTTCAATGGTCGAATATAGAAAGAATTTGACAAATAAAAAGTTAAAATGAAAAATCTTTCACCATTTTACCACTATTGTATTGTGATTTTAACGTTTCCATTATAAAAAGCGCTATTTCTTCTTTAGCAAACTCTGGATACAATAAATGAACATTGGCACCGGCATCTAGTGTAAAGTATAAAGGTAGACTCGTGTTTTTTCTGAATTCCCAAATTTTTTCAATCACTTTTAAGGTATTGGGCTTCATTAAGATAAAATATGGATGCGAAGTCATCATCATCGCATGTAAACTCAAAGCTTCATGCTCCACGATCTTCCCAAACGCTTCCAAATCCCCATTTTTCAATATCGGAATCAGCTTTTTCAGATTTTCTTCTGCCGACTGAAATCTTTGCGCAGCATAAGGATGACCTTCCATTAATCCATGTCCCACCGTACTGGAGACTTCCTTTTGTCCTTCATCGATTAACAAAATACAATCTTGAAAATTCCTGAAATTTTCATGTACTTCATGTGGATAAGGAACCGCATATAAATCTGAACTTCCTTCTATATTTTCTGTTTCTCCCCAAACCGTTAATCCCGGATAAATAGAACGACAAGCACTTCCTGAGCCTAATCTTGCCAAAAAAGAAGCTTTTTTTAGTTTTTCATCTTCTTTTAGATTTCCTCCCAATTGATTTTCCAATTCCACCAAACAAAGCGATAAAGCGCCCATTCCGGAAGCCGAAGATGCGATTCCGCTGCTGTGCGGAAAGGTGTTGTGCGTATGGATTTCAAATTCAAATCTTTTTAAAAAAGGAATGTATTTTTCAATTCTTTGAAAAAACTGGATGATTTTTGGAGCGAAATCTTCTTTTAAAGCACCATCCAAAAAGACTTTTAAAGCGATTTCTTCGTCTTCTTTTGGGTTGAATTTTAATACCGTTTCCGTATAACTATTGTTCAGCGTAAAACTGATGGAAGGGTTCATCGGGATTTGAACATCGCGTTTTCCCCAATATTTGATCAACGCGATGTTGGATGCACATTTGGCTGAGACACTTCCTTTTTCGGTTAAAAAATTTGAATTGATTTTAGATATAAATTCTTCCATTTTCCTATTTGAAATTTAATTTCTTGGTGTTCGTTGTAAATTCCGAATTATCTGAGCTTAGTGAACATTGTGGTTTCTTATTCAGATTTGATTTCAATAAATATTTACCACAAAGATGCACAAAGAAATCACGAAGTCCACTAAGAAATGAGTAGGATTGAACCATTATGATTTGAATTTCTCATAACGTTTGGCATGAAAATCCAAAGCTTCTTCAATGGGAATGAATTCCATCCCGATTTCTTTTTTGATTTTTTCATTGGAGTAGACGACATTTCCGGTCAAAGCATGATAACTGGCTTGGCTCATGTAGGGTCCACCGAAAATCCGGCTGATTTGGGATAAAAATTTGGCCAATTTTAATTTTCCTTTTGAGACCAATTTGGCTTCGCCTAAATTTTTAGCTTTCCGCAAATGATTGAATACATTTAAAAAACTTTCATCACCCGAGTTTAGAATAAAAGCTTCATTCCATTTGTTTTTTTCGACCAATTCCACCATCGCAAAAGCCACATCTCTTACATCCACATATCCCGTCAAACCTGCAGTTGCAAAGGCTTTTTTCTTTCCGGCTAATTGGAACAATCTTTCACTTGCGCGATTTCCATCCAGACTTCCGATGACCACGGAAGGATGAACCACAAGCACTTTTAAACCTTCTTGTGATCCACGCCAAACATTCATTTCACCTTTCTTTTTTGAAATGGCATATTCAGAATGAATGCGCTCTGCATCAAATTTTGATTTTTCAGTGATGATTTTTTCTCCCGGTATTTCATCTAGAACGGCAATCGAGCTGATATAGACGAAATTGGGAATTGTTTTGGCTATTGCGAGATTGACCAGATTTTCTGTTCCTTTGACATTGATTTCATGGATTTGTTTTCTGGACCGATCGTCAAATCCGACAGAAGCTGCAGCATGATAAATCGTTTCCACTCCATCGAAATGCTTTTCCAAATCTGGAATGTCCAACAAATCGCTTTCAACCCAATCAATTTTCTGAAAACTTTCCAAATCGGAAAATTCCAAAAACAAATTTTTTACCGCTTCTAAATCGGAATTTTTGCGTTTCATCGCCCGAATTTGTTTTCCTTTTTTGGACAATTCGAGCAATAAAAAACTTCCGATCAGACCTGTAGCTCCCGTTACAAAAACCATTTTGCGAAGATAAAGTTTAGATTTTAGAAAGAAGATGTTAGAAATTAGAAATTTTGTGGACAAACATAAGTTTGAACTGAAAAAGAAGTAAATTTCAACACTCAACCAATAAAAAATTCCATGAAAACAATCGAAGAAGTACTAATAAAACTAGATGAAATCATTCTTTGGAGCAAAGAAAATAAAAGTCCGCTTGGCTATTTTGCCTGCACATATCGTGCTACTACAGCACAAGTCCTGCGAAATATAGAATTGAAAAAATTTGAGGATAATCCGCGGATGGTTCGTATGGATGTGGATTTCGCATTACGGTATATTGATGCTTGGGGCGCTTACCAAAAAGGTAAAAAATGTACGCATTCATGGTACTTGACTTTTGAAGCAGCTAAAAATGATAAACTATTGATTCTCCACCATATATTTTTGGGGATGAATGCGCATATCAATTTGGATTTGGGGATTTCTGCGGCAGCGGTGATGCCTTATCGGAAAATCAATCCGCTTAAAAAAGATTTTGTGAAAATCAATTCGGTCATTGCTTCCATCAATCAAAATGTGCAGGAAAAACTAAATGAAATTTTTTATCCGATTGATCTTTTGGATAAAATTTCCAATGGAAAAGACAATGCTGTCCTTGATTTTGCTATCTCCAGAGCCAGAGAAGCATCCTGGACTACGGCGGTCATCCATTCCAATACGCCCAAATTCTTACGGGAATCGGTCATCGATATCGTGGATTATGCCACGGCAAAAGTGGCGACGCAAATTCTACATCCTAAATTGATTTCTTCCAAAACCATTTCCGATTTACGAAGTTGTGAAAGTCAAGACATTGTAAAAAATATTGAGATTTTACAAGCGATTAAAAATGTTTAAATCAACACCGGTCGCCGAGGTTTTTCGTCTTCGAGGATTTTGGCCAATGTCGGTGGTAGAACGGTAATATTATTAAAGAAATCATCAAAAAAACCTTTGGTTTCTTCGGATAATAATTCAGAATATTCTTCGATGAAACTTTCGCCGTATAGCATAGGCAATTGCACCAATTTCCCATTTCTAAATATCCCAACCAAATGGTATTCGTTCAATTCTTCTTTTGATTTTCCGCTTGCAATGCAATGATTCATTAAATAATTCAAATCAATTTCTGTTTCATTCGCATTTTCCATTTTCGGCATTCCACCCAGACCCATCGCAAACTCTTGAATGTTTTGCATCGATTCTTTTGAAATGCTTTTCATCATATCAGTTTTACAATTCTCACAGATGGCATATTCAAAAGTCGTTTCAAAATTGGATTGATCGTGTGTTTTTTGAAATGCTTTCTCGATAAAATAATGACCATCTCCAAAACCGTTTCCACAAACGGAACATTGGTCATAAGGCTGGTGATTTTCTTCCGAATAAAATTCTTCGGGAATCTCCTCGTTGAAATTGAAAAAGAAATGCACGTCTATTGATTTTGAATGTAAAATTAAGGAATTTGGATGGAAGGAAGAGGATGGAAGATGGGTGATGGGAGAAAATTTTTCCACCCTTTAGGGTCGGGGAAGAAAAATCTTGGGTTGATAGGTCGGAATTAATAAATCTTTCCCGGATTCATAATATTTCTCGGATCGATGGTTTTTTTAATGGTTTTTTGCAGTTCCAAATTGGCTTTTGAAAATACAATCGGTAAAAATGGTTTTTGAATCAGTCCGATGCCATGTTCGCCGGAAATCGTCCCACCTAAATTTTTTACGATTTGAAATAATTGAGCTAGAATCAATTGAATTTCAGGAACATTGTAAGAATTTTTAAATTCCGGATGATTGATTCTGATGTGCAAATTTCCATCGCCTGCATGTCCGTAACAAACAACTTTAAAATCATTTTCATCGGCCATTTGATGAATTTTTTTAACCAATTTCCCCAAATTCGCTCTTGGCACAACCGTGTCTTCTTCAATCGTATAACCGTTGATTTTAACAATTTCGGCGACACGTCTTCTGATGAGCCAAATTCTTGCTTTTTCGGTTTCATTTTCGGCAAAAAGAATTTCTCCGATGTGAAATTTTGAAACCACTTCAACTAATTTTTGAAGGTCAATTTCGATTTTTTCGTCCAGAGCAATCAACAAATGCGCTTGGATTTCAGAATTTTTTTCAAACGAAGAATTAGCGTCGGCAAATAAAAATTCGGTTGCCGCATCGATCGCGCGTTGTTCCAAAAATTCCAATGCAGAAGGGTTTACACCGGCATGAAAAATCGCTGAAACGGCTTCACAAGCTTCTTCCAAATCATAAAACGGCACCAAAATCGAAATGTCTTTTTCAGGTTTTGGAATGACTTTCAGAACGGCTTTTGTGATAATGCCGAGCGTTCCTTCACTTCCAACAAAGAGTTGCGTCAGATTTAGTCCTGTGCTGTTTTTTAGTGTGTTTGCGCCCGTCCAAATGATTTCGCCGTTAGGCAAAACCACTTCCAAATTCAAAACATAGTTGGAAGTTACGCCATATTTTACCGCTTTTGGGCCACCGGCATTGGTTGAAATATTTCCACCGATCAACGAACTTTGCCAACTGCTTGGATCTGGTGGGAAAAATAAATTTTTCTCGGAAAGCGCTTCTTGAAGAACATAATTGATCACGCCGGCTTCAACTATTACTTGAAAATTTTTCTCGTCGATTTGGATGATTTGATTCAAATTCTCAACCGATAAAACCACACCGCCTTTGATCGGCAATGCGCCTCCAGCCAATCCGGTTCCCGCTCCACGAGGCGTGATGGGCAAAAGATTTTCATTGCAAAATGCTACGATTTTGGAAATTTCTTCAACAGAATTGGGTTTCAATACAACATCTGGATAGAATTCTAGATTTTCAGTTGCATCAGCCGAATATTTCTCCAAATCTAAAAGCAATACATTTTCTTTTCCAATTAAATTTTGGAAAAACTGAATGTCTTGATCGGTTAAAACTTTGTATTCCATTTTTAATTTCGAATGGCGAAAAGCGCTATTCGCATTGCGTAGAAATTCAATTACTTTTGTCTGAAATATATATCTATCGGCACACCCGTAAAATCAAAATTCTTGCGCAATTGATTCTCAATAAATCGTTTATAGGGTTCTTTTACGTATTGTGGCAGATTGGCAAAAAACGCAAATTGCGGGGTTTTGGTCGGCAATTGGGTGACGTATTTGATTTTGATGTATTTTCCTTTGATTGCCGGTGGTGGCGTGATTTCGATGATGGGCAACATCAACTCGTTCAATTTACTGGTTTTGATTCTTCGGCTTCGGTTTTCTGTCACTTGCATGATCGTTTCTACCGTTTTATGGACGCGTTGTTTGGTCAGCGCAGAAATAAAAAGAATCGGAACATCTGTAAAAGGAGCGATTTTCTTTTTGATTTCGGCTTCGTATTCTTTTATGGTATTGGTTTCTTTTTCTACCAAATCCCATTTGTTAACGAGAATCATCACACCTTTTCGATTTCGCTCCGCGAGAAATAAAATGTTTAAATCTTGTGCTTCGATTCCGCGCGTCGCATCCACCATCAGCACACAAACATCGCATTCTTCTACGGCACGAACGGCACGCATCACCGAATAAAACTCCAAATCCTCGCTTACTTTTCCTTTTTTCCGCATTCCGGCGGTATCGATCAACACGAATTCGTGTCCAAATTTATTGTAAAGCGTTTCGATGGAATCCCGTGTCGTTCCGGCGATATCGGTAACGATGTTTCGTTCTTCACCGAGAAGTGCGTTTGTTAAAGTCGATTTTCCGGCATTTGGGCGACCTACGATCGCAACTCTTGGCAAACCTTCAAATGGATCTTCAAATTCCGTATCGTCAAAATGTTTGACGACTTCGTCGAGCAATTCTCCGGTTCCGCTTCCTGTCATGGAAGAAACGGTGTAGAATTCCTCAAAACCAAGGTTGTAGAATTCGTAAGTATCATCCAAATTTTTGTTGGAATCCACTTTGTTCACAACCAATAAAACCGGCTTTTGGCTTTTTCGGAGCAATTGTGCAACTTCTTTGTCCATATCGGTGAGGCCGACTTGGTTGTCGACCATAAAAAGAATCACGTTGGATTCGTCGATGGCCAATTCGACTTGTTTGCGGATTTCGGTTTCAAAGGTATCTTCAGAGCCAACGATGTATCCGCCGGTATCGATAACGGTGAAATCGCTTCCATTCCAGTCGGTTTTTCCGTAATGACGGTCACGTGTTACACCTGAAACGTCATCGACAATGGCTTGGCGTTTTTGAACTAAACGATTAAAAAGTGTGGATTTCCCGACGTTTGGTCGGCCGACGATTGCAACGATGTTTGCCATAAAAATTGTTTAATAAAGGATTTATTAATGGGTATCTCTCTGAGCCCAAATTTTTTGCAAAGGTACGATAAGCAATGATAGGATGAAGAAAAACTATTGGATATCATAAAATTTCTCGATTCGATGCCATAATTTTGCAGTGTGTCCAGCATCATCTTACTTTTTCTGTGTTTGTTTTTGGGGATTTTATTCAGATCAATAAAAGTTTTCCCAAAAGAAACGCCTTTGGTTTTGAATCAATTTGTGATTTACATTTCACTTCCGGCAATGGCGCTTTTTTATCTGCCGAAAATCGAAATATCCACCCAACTTCTTTTTCCAATTGGGGTTGCTTGGCTTGGTTTTCTTTTTTCAGCCTTACTTTTTATCAGCTTAGGAAAAATATTTAAGTGGTCCAAAAGTTTAATCGGTTGTTTGATTTTAACAGGCGGACTGGGCAATACTTCATTCGTTGGAATTCCGGTCATCGAAGCACTTTATGGACAAGAAGGACTAAAAACCTTGGTTTTAGTTGATTTGCCGGGAACTTTTATGGTCCTTTCTACAGTCGGTATATTAACTGCAGCGACTTATTCGAGAGGGAAAACCAATTTAGGTCAAATTTCCAATCGCATTCTCCGTTTCCCACCATTTATCGCTTTTTGCATCGGAATTTTATTTACTTTATTTCAATTCCAATTTCCAGAAACTATTGATGTGGTTTTTGAGAAATTGTCTTTAACGGTCACGCCACTGGCATTGGTTTCCGTTGGTTATCAATTAAAAGTTGACAAACGTAGCAAACATTGGAAATTTTTGATTTTAGGGTTGGGTTATCAACTCATACTTTGGCCGTTGATGATTTTCAGTCTGTATAAATTCGGATTTGATCAATCCGGTTTGGCTTTTGAAGTTTCGGTAATGGAAGCGGCCATGGCACCGATGATCACGGCTTCGATTGTGGCAATTTCTTATGGATTGAAACCCAAATTGAGTGCGATGATGGTTGGAATTGGGATTCCGATTTCATTTCTGACTTTGGCGATTTGGTATTGGGTATTACAGTTGATTTAGGCGAATTATTTTTTCTTTCGGATCAAAATGTAAAGCAAACAAACCAGGAGCATTCCAAATAATATCCATTGAAATCCATCAACTGTATTGAAAATCGTTTTTTCAACTGTTTCATTCATTTTCTAAAATTACAATAATTTCAAGTTTATGAATCCTTATATTTGAATCTAAATTTTTCTATGCGCATTTCCTATCAACTTCTGCTGTTCCTTAGTTTGGCATTGTTTCTTTTGCATTTGAATTATCTTTTTGTGGACATTATGGAAGCAAGAAATTTCGTAACTGCACGCGAAATGGTGGATGATGGAAACTGGCTTTTTACGACGATGAATGGTGAACCCCGCTACCAAAAACCACCGCTTCCGACTTGGTTTAGCGCTGGAATGGCCGAAATTTTTGGGACGAATTCCATCTGGGCATTGCGTTTTCCGGCGGCACTTTCTTGTGTGGTTTTGATTTTAGTTTTCTATGAATTCTTAAAAAAGGAAACGGAAAATAGAAAGTTGGCTTTGACCGCCGGATTGGTTTTGGTGACGACTTATCTCGTTTTATTTGTCGGAAAACGAGCGACTTGGGACGTTTTTTGTTATAGTTTTACCTTCATCGGGATTTATTATTTCTATCAAACTTTTAAATCAGAACAGAAAAATTTTCTGCATTTTTCATTGGCCGGAATTTTCCTCGGATTGTCCATTTTATGCAAAGGACCAACAGGATTTTACGTCATCGGAGCACCATTTTTCCTCGCATATTGGATTGCATACGGATTTCCAAAAATCAAATGGATGGGTTGGATTTGGATGGGGATTTTGACCGTTTTCATAGGATTTTCCTGGTACGGCTATATTTATCTTTTTGACCAAGAAACTCTGCTCCAAACTTTGGAAGTAGAGTCCACGGCCCGCACGAACCGAAATGTGCGATCGCCGGCGCGTTATTTAAGTTTCCCGATTCAGATGGGTGTTTGGGCGATTTTTGCGGTGGTGGCTTTGGCATTTCCTTATGTAAAAAAGAAAGTTGAATTCCCGAAATCCTATGCTTTTTTCTTTTGGTGGACGGTGATATGTTTGGTGTTGTTGAGTTTGATTCCATCTAAAAAAGAAAGGTATTTGTTTCCCTTGATGATTCCTTTGGCGGCCACGACCGGATTTTATCTTCATTATTTGATGCAAAACCAGGATTGGAAAAAATGGGAAAAGATTTTGGTGAAATTTTCATTTGGATTAATCGGTGTCGTTTCGTTTTTGGTTCCGGTGATTTTATTCTTGATTTTAAAAGTAGAAATTGGCGTTTATTCGATCGCTTTTTCTGTTGCCGGAATTTTAATTGGAATTTATTTATTGAAATCAATTTTTCAATCCTTCAATTTAAAAAATGCGTTTCTGGGAACGGTGTTTTTTGTCGCATCTGCAATGCTTTTGGGAATTCCGGTGATCGATCAAATTTTTTATAGCAATGAAAATTACAATTCAATTTTGACGGCAAAAGAAAGAATCGAAAAGTCCGGATTGAAATTATACGGGTATGATGCATATTCGCCTGAAATTTGGTTCAAATACGGTGAAAAAATACCGGAAATTTATCCTGATAAACCCGAAACCTTTCCAAAAGAAGCTGAATTTTTTCTGATTTCGCAGGACAACGAGTCGGTGGAAGAAATCCAAAAACAATTAAAAAAAAGGGGTTATTCGGCGCAATTTTATCAGAAGTTTGATGATAACGAAGAAAAATCGGGAGCCAAAAACCATGTAGACCGAAAAAGGATGTTGATGTTTAAAGTTAGAAAATAAGAGATGGAAAATTTTAGAATTCGGAAAGCATTAAAGGAAGATTGCGGGCAATTGATGGAACTCATCAGGGAGTTGGCGGTTTATGAAAAAGCACCCGATGAAGTTACTGTTTCTATGGAAGAATTCATCGATTGCGGATTTGGAAAAAATCCGGTTTGGGAAGCCTTTGTGACAGAGTTGGACGAGAAAATCGTGGGAATGTCTTTGTTCTATATTCGTTATTCAACTTGGAAAGGAAGACGTTTGTACTTGGAAGATTTAATCGTAACGGAATCTGCTCGTGGAAAAGGTTTAGGGAAAATGCTTTTGGATAAAACAATTGAATTCGGAAAAGAAAACGGTTTCTCGGGAATGATGTGGCAGGTTTTGGATTGGAACGAACCCGCAATCGAATTCTACAAAAAATACAATGCCAAATTTGACGGCGAATGGCTGAATATAAGTATTGAGTTTTAATTTGATCTACAGGAATCAAACATTTTACGTTCTAATTTCTAACTTCTAAGCATTATCTTTGCAATCCAAAATTGAATTCTGATGAGCAATCCAAATCGCTATACCCTTACTGCAGCACTTCCTTATGCCAATGGCCCGATCCACATCGGACATTTGGCAGGCGTTTACATTCCGGCCGATATTTATGCGCGTTATTTGCGCCGAAAAGGAATGGATGTAGCGTTTATAGGCGGTTCGGACGAACACGGAATTCCGATTACGATTCGTGCGAGAAAAGAGAACACGACTCCACAAGCCATCGTGGACAAATACCACGAACAAATCAAGGAAACGATGCAAAGATTTGGCGTTTCATTTGATCATTATTCGCGAACTTCCAATCCCAAACACCACGAAGTTTCTTCCGATTTCTTTTTGAATTTGTACAACAATGGGAAATTTATCGAAGAGGTTTCGGAGCAATTCTACGACGAAGAAGCCAAAGAATTTTTGGCGGATCGCTATATCGTTGGCGAATGCCCGAAATGTGGAAATCCAAATGCGTATGGCGACCAATGTGAGAATTGCGGTTCTACCTTAAGTCCGACTGAATTGATCCATCCAAAATCATCGTTGAGTGGAAATTCTCCGATTTTAAAAGATACAAAAAACTGGTATTTGCCGCTAAACGAATACGAAGATTTTCTAAAAGAATGGATTCTTGAAGGACATAAAAACGACTGGAAATCAAATGTTTACGGGCAAGTTAAATCTTGGGTGGACGATGGATTAAAACCAAGAGCGATGACGCGTGATTTGAATTGGGGTGTGAAAGTTCCGTTGCCAGATGCTGAAGGGAAAGTACTCTATGTTTGGTTTGATGCGCCGATTGGGTACATCACTTCGACCATCGAATGGGCGGAAGCCAATGGAAAAGATTGGAAAGATTATTGGCAAAATCCCAACACGAAACTGATTCATTTCATAGGGAAAGACAACATTGTTTTTCATTGTATCATTTTTCCATCGATGTTAAAAGCGCACGGTGATTACATTTTACCGGAAAATGTTCCGGCCAACGAATTTATGAATTTGGAGGATGATAAGATTTCCACTTCACGGAATTGGGCGGTTTGGGGACACGAATATTTGGACGAATTTCCAGGTCAAGAAGACGTTTTACGGTATGTGTTGACGGCGAATTTACCGGAAAACAAAGACAATAATTTTACCTGGAAAGATTTTCAAACCAAAAACAATTCGGAATTAGTGGGAATTCTGGGGAATTTCATCAACCGTGTGATGGTTTTGACGCATAAATATTATGATGGTATTGTGCCTGAAAAAAAGGTTGAATTTGAAGAATTAAAGCAATTAAAAGACTTTGCAAAGAAAATTGGGCAATATTTAGAAAAATTCGAATACCGAAATGCGCTGATGGAATACATGAATTTGGCGCGTTTGGGGAATCAATTTTTGCAATCCCAAGAACCTTGGAAAAAACAAGACAAACCCGAAGAAGTAAAAGGAATTATGTATGCTTCGGTACAAATCGCCGGAATGTTGGCGCAGTTAGGCGAACCTTTTTTACCGTTTACCGCAGAGAAATTATTCAAAATGTTGAACATTTCGCCGATGAATTGGAACGAATTGGAACAAATAGAAGAAATCATTCCAATCGGCCATCAATTGAATCCTTCTGAGTTGATATTCAGTAAAATAGAAGACGAAACCATCGACTTTCAAATCCAAAAATTAGCAAACAGCAAATCCCAAAATCAAATGACAAATCCAAACGCAGAACCACAAAGAGAAACGATTCAATTTGATGATTTTATGAAAATCGATATGCGTGTGGGAACCATATTGGAAGCGGAAAAAGTGGAAAAAGCCGATAAATTATTGAAACTAAAAGTAGATACCGGAATTGATGTTCGGACGATCGTTTCGGGAATTGCGGAAAGTTTCACACCGGAAGAAATCGTGGGAAAACAGGTAACTGTTTTGGTGAATTTGGCGCCGAGGAAAATACGTGGGATCGAAAGTCAGGGGATGCTTTTGCTGACCGATAAAGAAGATGGGAAATTGACGTTTCTCGTTCCGGAAAAAGAAACACTGAATGGTGTGAATATCGGGTAACTTAATTTTTAGAATAAAGCATTTCCTAAGTTCCGAACTATGGAAAAGTTTTTAGATTCAGCTACTCATGCTCCCAGTGAACCAAGGGAAATAACGTTAATTCCGTCCTGCCGGGTATAGCTGATGCCGGTTCCAGTAATGATATTTCGTGATTTCGGTGGATTTACTTTTTTGTTGTCCAATATAGCAACCAATTTATTGAGATTTCTCGCAGCTTCTTCTATTTGCCCTGAGCCGAGTTTTATTTCAAATGCGCACCAATCACCGTTGTATTTCTGCACAATTGCATCAACTTCCAGATTGCTTGAGTCTCTGTAATGATACACTTTGGCATCGTTGGCTTGTGCATACACCCTGAGTTCGTGTATAACCAATGATTCAAATAAAAATCCAGTAAAATTCAAGTCGTTTAGGAGTGATTCCGTAGTGGTACCCAACGTTGCTACAGCAAGAGAAACATCAGTAAAATGGCGTTTGGGAGATTTTCGCAATGCAGAAGACGAACGGATATGTGTGTTCCATGCGGGTTGGTCTTCTGTAATCATCAATCGGTTGAGCGCATCGAGGTAATCATAGAGGGTCGGGCGTGAAATGTCCGTGTTTTCTGTTTGTTTGATATCCTTTTCCATCGTTGTGATGTCTACCAAAGTTGAAGTATTTCGGGCAAGAGATCGTAACAGGTTTCTAACTTTTACGGGATCGCGTTTCACATCGGAAATTCGACTCATATCTACTTCCGTAAGCAATTCTACATAAGCCCGGTTCAAGTCGGCAGCTTGCCCGCTCGTCTTGTTAAGGTTGGTAGGAAAACCGCCCGTTACAATTTTCTCAATAATAAATTCTAAATCAACTGGCTCATCATAAATATCAATTCCTTTGCCTTCAAAAAGGGTAGCCAAACTGATTTTACCTGAAGAGAAATCCAATTCCTGCCATGACATCGTACGCATGTCCATCACCGTAAATCTGCCGGCACCGGAATGCAGTTTTACTTCTTCCTTTGGATTTACAGAGCCCGTCAGGATAAACTGACCTGTTTTTTTTCTTTCATCCACTTCATGCCGTATGTAATTCCATATTTTGGGTTGCTCCTGCCATTCGTCAATCAAACGAGGCGTATCTCCCAACAATAATCTTTTGGGAGATGTGTCCATCAGTGCCACTACCTGTTCATCTCTGTCTACCTGTAAAATGCTTTTTGAAAATTGCTTTGCCGATTCGGTTTTGCCACATGCTTTTGTCCCTCTGATAAGCAATGCTCCAGATGATTCTAATTTTCGTTGTAATTCCTTATCCGATATGCGGCTGATGTATCCCATAAACCATTTATTTTCTCAAATATACATTTTATTTTACATATTAGTGTGCTTATACTTTACATATTTATAATAAAATATTTTACAATATTATGATATATTGTTTTACAAATAATAAAATTTGAAGGCAGTTTTTTTAATCCTAAGATTAAATTTAGTTCATAAAGTTTCAAAACATTACCGTAGATTTTTCATCAATGCATAAATCTCCAAAGTTGATATTCAATAGGATTATTAACCTTGAATATTTTTTTAATTAATTGGAAAATAGGCATTTGTAAATTGCATCTTCATTTACAAAATTGAAAAACCCACTAAACAAAAACTTTACAAGTGTTTTTTCTTGACTTCCGCCCAACGCTTTTTTACTTCGTTGCATCAATTATTAAAAACGAAACAGATGAAACGAAACCATTTAATCAAAAGAAGTTTAGGAGTTGTAGTCTTTTCTACCGCGATCCTTTTTGGATTGAATTCCTGTGGAAATCAAAATCCAAATTACAAAATGGAAGAGTATTCGGTTGAGTCGGCCGATGAAGCCAATTATGAAATCGCTCCGGCTCCCGAAGGCGAACCCGCAGCTGTGCAACATAACACGGAACGCTATGCGGAAATCGTGGAAAACGAATTTAAAAATGCCAAACAAAATCCGCTTTCGACTTTTTCTATCGATGTGGACAATGCCTCGTATGCCAACGTTCGTCGATTTATAGAAATGGGTCAGAAACCGGAAAAAGGAGCGGTACGCATAGAAGAAATGATCAATTATTTCTCGTATGATTACCCAAATCCAACCGGAGAAACGCCCTTTTCCGTAACGACGGAATTGACAGAAGCGCCTTGGAATAACGAAAACCAATTATTGCGCATAGGAATTCAGGGAAAAAAATTGGATTATGATCATTTACAACCCTCCAATTTGGTGTTTTTGGTCGATGTTTCGGGTTCGATGAGCGATCCAAATAAATTGCCTTTGTTGGTGCGTTCCTTTAAGTTGATGGCGCAAAATTTAGACCCAAAAAGCAAGGTGGCCATCGTAACCTATGCCGGAGATGCAGGTGTGGCGCTGGAAAGTACATCGGTAAAAAATTTAGAAAAAATAGAAGAAGCTTTGGATAATTTGGTTTCTGGTGGTTCGACAAATGGCGCAGGTGGAATCGAGAAAGCTTATCAAATTGCCCGTGAAAATTTCATCGAAAACGGAAATAACCGTGTGATTTTGGCGACAGATGGTGATTTTAACGTGGGAAATACGTCGGAAAGCGGATTGATGGATTTGATTCAAAAAGAAGCAAAATCCAAAGTTTTCTTAACCATTTGCGGATTTGGAATGGGAAATTACAACGACCAAACGATGGAAGCCATCTCCAACAAAGGAAACGGAAATTATTTTTACATCTACAATTGGGGCGAAGCCCAAAAAGTATTCAAAAAAGAATTGACCGCCAATTTATTTACGATCGCAAAAGACGTAAAAATTCAAGTGGAATTCAATCCAAATACCGTGGAAGAATATCGATTAATCGGCTATGAGAACCGTTTGTTAAACGATGAAGATTTTAATGATGACACCAAAGACGCAGGCGAATTGGGTGCGGGACACAACGTAACGGCGATTTATGAAATCGTTCCAAAAGGAGGAAAAACCAATGCCGGAAGTGTTGATCCATTGAAATACCAAACCCAATCGACAGGAGGAAATTCTTCTGATTTGGTGACGTTAAAATTACGGTACAAACCAATCGAATCGGAAACAAGTAAATTGATTACACAAATTGTAAAAACTTCGGATTTGAAAAATTGGAATTCGGCGAGTCAAGATCAACAATTTGTCGGTGCGGTTGCCGGATTTGGGTTGTTGTTACGCGATTCCAAATTTGCCACGAATTACAATTATGAAGATGTAAAGAATTGGGCGAAAAACGGAGTAGGAAGTGATGAAGAAGGTTATCGTTCCGAATTTTTGAGTTTGGTACGAAAAGCAGAGGATTTATAAATTTTTTCATTGTCCTATTTAGTGTTTGGAAACGGCTGGAGTGATTCAGCCGTTTTTATTTGGCTAAATTAGAAGGATTCCTAACGCTGAATTTCCTACATTTGGGATTCGTCAAAAATTGAGTATGAAACCGAAATGATTAAAATAATCTTTAAACACAGAGTGTAATGATTATTTTAATCATCTAAGGTTGCATGTGGCAATTGAAAAACAAAAAATAAACAATGAAAATAAAAAAAATCGCGATGGTAAGTTTGATGGCTTGCCTGTTTTTAAGTTGCAACGATAAAAAATCAGACGCAACAGATGTTACCAAATTTACAGCAGAACAAATGAAAGAAAACCCTTTAGTACAGGAGAGTTCCTTGCCTTATTTTGCGCCTGATTTCACTAAAATAAAGGATGAACATTTCCAACCTGCTTTGGAATATGCTTTTCAGGTAGAATCGGAGGCAATTGAAAAAATTGCCAATAATCCCGAAGCGCCGACTTTTGAAAACACTTTTGTTGAAATGGAGAAAGCGCATGAATTGATCGACCGTGTTTCCAATGTTTTTTATGCCTTAACCGGAGCAAATACAAATGAAACACTGAAAAAGTTAGATGCTGAAATGGCTCCCAAATTTGCGGCGCACACTGACAATATTTTATTGAACACCAAATTGTTTCAGCGTATCAAAACGATTTATGAAGATCGTGAAAAATTGGCATTGAAAGGAGAAGATTTGAAATTGGTTGAAGTGAAATACCAGGAATTTGTAAAAGCCGGAGCCAATTTGAATGATGATGAAAAGGAGAGTCTGAAAGGAATCAATGGAAAGTTGGCTTCACTTGAAAACCAATTTGGACAAACTTTATTGGAAGCCACAAATAATTTGGCTTTTATCATCCGAGACACTGCCAAATTAAATGGATTGACCCAAAGTGAAATCAATTCTATCAAAGTGGAAGGAAAAATGGAATGGAAAATTCCGATTCAAAATACGACACAACAACCGTTTACATCTATCATCAAAGACCGGAAAGTCCGTGAAAATTTGTTCCAAAAAGCTTGGAGCAGAACCGATGGTGGTGAATATTCAACTCTGGACATCATCGCTGAGATTGTGAAATTGAGAATTGAGAAAGCCAATTTGCTCGGTTTTCCATCTTATGCAGCTTGGAATTTACAAGATACGATGGTGAAAACGACCGAAACGGTAGACAGTTTCTTTGCACAATTGGTTCCTGGAACGGTAAAAGCGGCAGGTGAGGAAGCAAAGGTTTTGCAAGAAAAAATCAAATCAGATGGAGGAGATTTTGAGTTAAAACCTTGGGATTGGACGTATTATGCGGAACAAGTTCGCAAAGAAAAATACGATTTGGATGAAGGACAATTGAAACCTTATTTCGAATTGAAAAATGTATTGGAAAAAGGCGTTTTTTATTCGGCAACGAAATTATTTGGGATCACATTTAAACAGAGAACTGATATTCCGACTTATCATCCGGATGTGATGGTCTACGAACTTTTTGAAGAAGACGGAACTTTATTGGGCTTGTTTTATGGAGATTTCTTCAAAAGAGAAAGCAAAAGAGGAGGAGCCTGGATGAGCAATTTTGTGACCCAATCCCATCTTTTGAATAAAAAACCGGTGATTTACAATGTTTGCAATTACACCAAACCTGCTTCAGGAGAACCGGCGCTTTTGACCTACGATGAGGTAGAAACTTTGTTCCACGAATTTGGGCATGCTTTGCATGGGTTTTTTGCTGACCAAAATTATCCATCGCTTTCCGGAACTTCGGTTGCCAGAGATTTTGTGGAATATCCGTCTCAAGCGAACGAACACTGGACTTTGCATCCTGAAGTTTTGAAAAACTATGCCATTCACCATAAAACGGGAGAAGTGATTCCGCAATCTTTAATTGACAAATTGAAAAAAGCTGCTCAATTTAACCAAGGATTTGCTTATGGTGAAACTTTAGGTGCAGCCGTTTTGGATTTTAATTACCATACCTTGAGCGTTTTGGATAAGGAATTTGATGTAAATGAATTTGAGAAATCATCTTTGACAGAAGATAATTTATGGATGGAAAATGTACCGCCGAGGTACCGTGCTACGTATTTTAACCATGTGTTTGGTGGCGGATATGCCGGAAGTTATTATGCCTATTTGTGGACAGAAATGTTGGCGCTGGATACCGGAAAATGGTTTGATGAAAAAGGTGGACTCAATCGTGAAAATGGTCAACGTTATCGCGAAATGATTCTTTCAAAAGGAAATACTTTGGAATATAAAGAAGCCTATAAATCTTTTCGTGGAACAGATCCTAAAGTGGATGCCATTTTGGAGAGCAAAGGATTTAATTGACTTGAAAAATTCAAATTGAATCAAAATAAAAACCTCGAATTATTCAGTTCGAGGTTTTTTGATTTTATGGTCAATTTGAATTAGCGTTTCATGATTTTTTTGGTGATGGTTTCGCCATTTTTCAATTTGACGATTACCAAATAATTTCCTGCCGGATAAACTGAGAAATTGATCGTAGTATCTGTTTCTGTTTTTAATTTTTTTCCTTCCATGTTGAGGATGGTAACGGTTTCAATTTCTTTTTCAGATTGAATTTGCAAAACATCTTGAACCGGATTGGGGTAAAATTGAATTTTTGCCAAATCAGCATCGGATGTAGCTAGAATTCTATCAGAGTCAATTGGTCCTACCCAACCGCTGGAAAGATCATCACTACAAACCGATCTCACATAAAGTGAATAATACCAGTTTTCAGTCAAATCGGTCAATTGGTAACCGGTTTCACCATCGGTATCGCTCAGGAATAATTCTTGTGATGGAACGCCTCTTCTTCCATACATGATTTCCCATTCTGCAGCATCGCCATTTTCTGTCCAATTGGTTGTGATGGTATTGCCAATTTGTTCAGTGATCACAAAGTCCGTCGGATCTTTACAGATGATTTGACCGCTTTTACGATTTTGCAAATACATGGAAATCGGGAAATAGCCTTCTCCGCCTACAAAAACAGCATCGGGAACATCCAGTTTAAGGGTGTGGTTTCCAGCTGCTAAATTGCCCAAAACGACTTCTCTGTTTGGGATTTTATCACCGGGACACCAGTTGTTAAATTCCAACCATTGACGTGTGGTTTTGGGAACGGTTCCGTAGATTCCATTTCCTTGGGTGTTGAATTGTCGCCAAGGCTCGCAAGATTTTCCACCCGGAACATATTGATGGATCAATTCGTCATCCAAATACAAATAATGTTTTCTTCGTTCGTATTCTTCTCCTCCCGCATTGGCACCGTGATTGGAACTGATCAGATACAAAACGACATTTTCTTGTGGAGCATCCAGTGTGAAATTGATGATTTTGGTGGTTTCGCCCGGAACATCCGTTGCATTGTAATTATTTAGAATTTCATAATCCGAAAGCGGTAAAAGAAAATGAGGATTTGTGTAGGTTTCTGTAGGTTCGTCTACGTTAAAAACCAAAGTTCCTTCAAACACATCGATTCTTCCTGCGCAACCTGCAACCTGTGTTTGTGCAGCGTAGGGGACACCAAAAACTTCAAATTCTAACCAAAAATCAAATTCTGCATTTAAAGTTGCGTCGTTAAAAATTTCGGCAACATTGTCCAGCTTAAAATGATAAGGAACTTCCGTAGGATTGATATTCTTATTCATAAACGGCGTGATGATACGCGCGATTTCGATACGTTCAACGGCATCTGAATCGTATTCGGTTGCTCCCTGTGGAACCATTGCCAAAAAGATTTCGCCCAACCGATCATAATTGTCACAAAGCGCGCCGATGGTGACATCCAGTGATAGTGAACCTGCGGATAGGTTATTGACCATTTCGTCTGATAATTTGGTCGTGTATCGCGCATTATTGATACGGACGACTCCGTCCGGAACCGGTTCGTCAACTGTTGCGGCATATCCGTCGTAAAAAACGATTTGATCATAAATCGTATACGAAGTTTGGGAAAATGCAGAAATCCCCAAAAGTCCGACGATCGAAAATAAAATGTTTTTCATGTTTTAATTATTTGTGTATTAATTAGTTCAATTTAAATCTCAATCGACTCCCCGATGTTCAACAAAATCAAATTTTTTCCTTTTCCGGAAAAGAAATCTTGGGCCACTTGGTGATCGATTTTTATCGGTGGAAAGGTGTCAAAATGATATCCCAAAACTTTGTTGCACTGTACAAAATCGGAAGCGAAACAAGCGTCCTCAAATCCCATCGTAAAATGATCTCCAATCGGAAAAACGGCCAAATCCAATTGACCAATGGTTTCCGGAATCAACTTCATTTCGTATGTCAAAGAAGTGTCTCCCGCGATGTAAATCCGTTTTCCATCAGCTTCGATCACATATCCATTTGGATTTCCGCCATAAGTACCGTCCGGGAATGAACTCGAATGAAAAGCAATGGTCGATTTGATGCGCATGAAATCCGTTTCAAATTTTCCGCCGGTATTCATTCCTATAACCTTAAATCCTTTGTTTCCATAATAGTAGGACATTTCCGCATTGCAAATGATGGTTGCACCGGTTCGCTCAGCGATGGTTTCCACATCCAGAATATGGTCTTGATGCGCATGGGTGAGCAAAATATAATCGGCTTGTAAACTGTTGATATCAATGTGCTTAGCCAATTCGTTTCCTGAAATAAAAGGATCAACGATGATGTGTTTTCCACGGGTTTCGATTCCCAAACTGGCATGACCTAAAAAGGTGATTTTCATTTTTTTATAATTTTGTAAGTGGAGGAATTTCCATTTGATTGGATTGTAAGTAAATAAACCCCTTTTGATAAAAATTTCAAATCCAAATAATTGCTTTTTAGAGTATTTTGGTAAATACTTTTACCTGTTAAATCCTTTATTTGAATCAAATAGATTGAGTTATTTTGTGAATTTCTGTTGTCAGACCAATTGATGGTTTCGGAAAATGGGTTTGGAAATACAGTAAATGAATTTTCATTTGAATTAATTTCCTCAATCTCAAGGATGGAGTTATTTATATAATAGCCAACTATATCCGATTCATCTACAATAAATATATCATTCTTATTGTCATTGTTTATATCTAATGCTCCAACTGAACAATCAAGATATATTTCTTCAACATTAGCCTCTATTACCAATTTACTTCCAAAATTAGACCCTTGGTTGATATAGACAAAAACTTGTCTTGAATCATTTTGATTTTGGGAATCATTTGAACAGCCAATTAAATCGGGTAGATTATCATTATTTACATCTTCTAAATAAAGAGATTCAGCATTTTGATTTGTATCTATATTCGTCATTGAAAATGTACCACTCCCATTATTTTTATAATATTTTATAGGGGAAGGATCGTTATAATAATATTGATCAAATGTTATTATATCTAAATCACCATCATTATCAATATCTTTAATTATATAATCATCTAATAGGTGCGATACGGTTGTTAGATTCCGTCTGGTGAAAACACCATTTCCAGTGTTTTCAAACCAATCAATTCTCCAGCTTAGATCAGAACCAGCTACCAAATCAATTAATCCATCATTGTTTATATCAGCAGTTTTGAATTTATGATAAGCAAAATTTTGGTAATCCAAATTGATTTCAGTTGCATTTTCAAAACTTTCAAACCCTTGTCCATTTAAATTTCGAATCCAATAAATATGAGGACGATGGTTTGAATTTTCAATATACAAATACAAAAAATCTTTAAAACCATCCCCATCTATGTCCAATAGAATTGGGGATTCAATTTTATGCTGTAAAGTTGATTCATATATATTTACTAAAGAATAATTGTTACTTCCTTCATTTTTAAATATTTTTGCAATAGCTCTGCCTGAATAAGTTGCTATTATATCATTTAAACCATCGTTATTAAAATCTTCTGATAAATATTCCCATATATTTGAGTTTCCCATTTCTGCCACAGTTTCTTCCAATATTCTATAAGAACTTAAATTCCCATCTCCTTTATTTTCAAACCAAGCCATACCATAACCACCAAACACTCCTAAATCTTTTGTAGTATCATTATTAAAATCTTCGATTACAATTTTAGACAAACCCATAAAGAAATAATCAAGATATTCTTCTTCAAACTGATTATTTTCCACCGGATAAAAAACGGAAATTCTTTCCGGTGTTCTTAGATCCATATTACTATGACTGTAAAAGGATAATATAAAATCCGATTTGTTGTCATTGTTAAAATCATCCGCCAATAAACAAGTAGCACCATAAAAATTATCTCTAATTAAATTAAAATCCCCAAACGTACCACCTAAATTTTCAACCCAACCAAAAACAGCTCCTATACCGTATGTACTGTAGAAAATATCAGGATCGTCATCATTATCAATGTCTGTTATTTGGACATGACCTGGTTGGTTAATTCCAGTTAATAAATCGATTCTTTCAAATGATAATTCATTAGTATCTTCATCAATGGTGGTTCTAAAAAGGACAATTTTATCATCACCATCAGCAACAATAACATCCTTTAGTCCATCGTTGTTATAATCTGAAAATGAAAATCCTCTACCATTATTAACATAGCTACTAAAACTCATTGAATCTGATAATTGACCAGTTCCATCGTTAATTAAAACCGACAAACCCTCAGAATAATATCCTACAAAAACATCTAAATCGCCATCATTGTCAATATCAATCGTCTTAATTTCATTCACATATAACCAAAAATCAGAGACATGAATAGGGTCGGAAAAATTCCCATCACCCAAATTTATCATTTTATAAAGTCCATTTCCATCGTGAGCACCTGCCAAAATATCATTTAATCCATCTCCATCTATATCAGCTAAATGCAACATTCGAAAACGAGGAAAATCTTCAGGTAATGTTGCTATCTCAATTTCTTCTGAAAATGTATTACCATCTATATTTCTAAACCAAATTATTTCCTTTTCAAAATAGTGTGTGGTTAGAATATCGTTAAATCCATCTCCATCTATATCTCCCACACTGATGTCTTGTAAATATTCTAATTCTGCGATATGTTTTCTTTGATTGTAATTAAAATCACCATTTACATTTTCATACCAATAAATTCTTGTAGTATGCCATTCAGAAAAACAAACCGCATCGTTATCTCCGTCATTGTCAACATCAATTAGAATTACATAACGATCTTCAGGTAGTGTAAAACTGGAGTCATAAATATTCACTCTGTCTCCAAAATCAATTTGTGAAAAAAGGGAAGAATTAAATAATAGCAATAAAAAAAAGGATAAATTTTTTTTCATGATTTTAATAAATTGATTAGTAAGTTAAAACTGAGCCCAAAAGTAAAGAAAATGCCAACGTCATCAAAGCTACTTTTTTTAATTCTTTGTCCAAAAGTCTTGGTTCGTTTGTTTGAAAAAGGGTTTTTAGAAATAGAGATGCAGGAATCAAAAGAATCAAAAATGAAAATCGAAACCACTCTGTTTTCCCGATTTGGAACAAATAAATTACACTTAAAATAAAGGGAAGAAGAATTAGAGTAGATTGATAAATTTTTCCGTTTTGAAAACCCATTCTGAGCGGTAATGTCAGTTTTCCGGCTTTTCTATCGGTCTCGATGTCGCGTAAATTATTTAGATTCAAAACGGCTGTGCTTAATAGTCCAATCGCTGCCGCCGGAAGAAAAATGGAAGGATGAAAGGTTTCGTGCTGATACAAAGTATAACTTCCCCAGACCGAAATGATCCCAAAAAAAGCAAACACAAAAATATCGCCCATTCCGGCATATCCATAAGCGCTTTTTCCAACGGTATATCGGATCGCTGCCCAAACACAAGCAAACGTTAAAAAGATAAACAACAACGCCCAGAGAAAATTCTCTTTAAACGAAATGTAAATTAGTAGAAAAGCTGTTACAGCAGATAAGACACTAAATAAAATCACGGCATTTTTCATTTGCTTCGCCGAAATTTCTCCGGAAGCTACCGCTCGTTTTTCGCCGATTCTTTCCGCGTCTGTTCCTTTGATTCCGTCGCCGTAATCGTTGGCATAATTGGACAATACCTGTAAAAACAAAGTCGTCAAAAAAGCCAAACCAAATATCGCCCAGTTCCAATGTCCTTCCGACAAAGCGATCAATGAGCCCAAAATGATGCCGCTAATCGACAAAGGTAAAGTGCGCAATCTTGCTGCCGCAATCCATTTTTTCATATTTGAAATGTAAATTCTAATTAATTAAATGAGAAATTCAAAACTTTAAAGGATATGCTGTACATCTTGTCTACCCAAAATTGCCATAATTTCCACAACATCTTGATTGATTTTGAAATAAATACTGTCAACTCCACAAACACAGCGTCTATATCCTGGTTTAATGAAATCGACGGACTCAAAGGAAAAAGGACGTTCGGCAATCATTTCAAAACATGCAAATAAAGAATAATAATATTTATCAGCCTGCATCATTCCAAACTTTTGCATTCCATATTGATGAATTCGAATTAAGTCTTCCTTGGCTTCATTACTTAATCGATATTTATCCATTTAGTAATTGTTTGGATTGCGCCAAAATATCTTCTTTTGAATCTTCCGAAAATCCGCTCTTTTCCGCTTTTTCCAATTTGGCTCGTATCCAATCTACCTCAATTTGCTGTTTTCTCGCTTGTCTGATCAAATCGTTAACCAATTCACTTTTGCTCGAATATTCCTTATTTTCTACTTGTGTTTTTAACCATTCATCATTTGGTTTTGTAAACGAAATACTTTGTCGTGACATTTTTTCATGATTTGGTGTAAATGTACACCAAATAAGTATCGATAACAAGTATGGTTTTTGAATTTTTGTTCTAATTCTTCTTTATTCTAGTTTCACTTTCCGAATTGCTTTTATAGAAATCGCTATCACAATTACGGTAATGATCGTCATCGTTCCACCAAACAAAATCGCTGGAACCAATCCCATCAAACTCGCTGCCACACCACTTTCAAATGCGCCCAATTCGTTGGAACTGCTCACAAAAATACTGTTGACAGACGAAACCCGGCCTTTCAGGTTTTCAGGTGTTTTGTATTGTAAAATGCTTTGACGGATGATCATGGAAACGGCATCAAAAGCACCACCCAACATCAAAATGAAAAACGACAAATAAAAATTTCGCGACAATCCAAACACGATGATGCAAACCCCAAACATCGCCACACTTCCTAAGAGTTTTGGCCCTACTCTACTTTTCAATAATGGGAGTGAAGAAAGTCCAAATAACATCAAAAGGGATCCAATTCCATGCGCCGAACGCAACCATCCAAATTCTACCGAACCGGCATTCAGGACTTTTTCCGTCACGGCGGGCAATAAAGATTCGGCACCGCCAAAGAAAACCGCAAACATATCCAAACTCAAAACGGCTAAAATAATCGGCGTCGCCCAGATGAACTTCAATCCTTGTTTCATCCTTTCCCATGGCGTTTCTGTCGATTCTGCTTCTTCTTTTATCGCCGGTTTGGGTGTGATACGTAAAATCATCAGCATCGAAACGCACATGAATACAAAAGCGGTTCCCAGCGCAACTTCTACTCCAAATCCCGCAATTAACAATCCGCCAGCTAACGGACCCAAAACCGATCCGATCATAAAAGCCGAAGAACTCAGTGGAATCGCTTTTTCATAATTTTCTTTTCGGACGACCAATGCTAATAATGAAAAAACGGCAGGACCTGAAAAGGATCTCGTCAATCCCAAAATGAAGAAAACCAAATAACAAACACTCAAATAAAGCGGAATGCCGACTTGTTCTCTGATACTCGGGAAATTGACGATCAATAAAATAAACGAGGCAAACATATAGGTGATGATCGACCTTTTGATCACTTTCTTTTTGTCCAATTTATCGACCAATTGCCCAGCATAAATCGCGGTCAATAAAATCGGCGCAAATTCAAAAAGTCCGATTAATCCCAAATAAATTTCTTCTTTGGTCACCCTGAAAATTTCATAGGCAACAGAAGTGCTTTGGATGAACAAAGCAAAAATCAACGAAAACCGTAAAAAAATAAAGGATACGAATTCTTTGTTTTTCCAGACCGATGGGATTTGAGGATTATCTTCCATTGGAGTTTTGGATGTTAATTTTGATGCGAATTTAATTCGTTAAAGTGAGGTTTTATCCCAATGTTCAATAATTTTATTTAATCCTTTCATCAAACCTTCGTAAAAATTATTTTGTTTAAAATAAGGAATGATTTCTTCGTCGATTATTTTCTTTAAGAATTCATCCGAAAGAACTTTTCCTGCTCCATATCCGCTCGAAATTCGAATTTCTCTGCTTTTCATATTCAAGACTATAACCAAACCATTGTTCTTTTCGGCCGTTCCAACTCCCCAATAATTTCCCAAATCCGTAGCATAATCATTGATGTTGGTATAGGGTTGAATTTCATCAACGGTAACAATCACTATTTGGTTGGTGGTTCGTTTGGAATAATCTCTAAGAAATTTTTCCAATTCAGCTCGTTGGCCTTGGGTAAATGTATAGGTGAAATCGTTTACAAGTCCAATTGGTTTAGGAAGTAAGGATTCAGCATTTTCAATGGTATAAATTTTCTTCGTATTTTCATTCGAAGTAATTTTCGAACATTGTATAAAGGTAAATCCAACTAATAATATTGCAAAAATAAATTTCATAATAGGTTTACCTGAACCGATCAAAATCCCGTTTCCGTTTTTCGAGAAATGCATTTCGTCCTTCTTCGGCTTCATCAGTTCCATAAGCGAGTCGCGTTGCTTCGCCTGCAAAAACCTGTTGGCCGACGAGTCCATCGTCGATTAAATTGAAAGCAAATTTCAACATTTTGATGGCGGTTGGTGATTTGGTCAAAATTTCTTGTGCCCAATTAAAAGAAAATTCTTCCAATTCTTCATGTGGAACAACGGCATTTGCCATGCCCATATCAAAGGCTTCCTGGGCAGAATAATTCAACCCCAAAAAGAAAATTTCTCTTGCGCGTTTCTGTCCGACTTGTCTTGCCAAATAAGCCGACCCAAATCCGCCGTCAAAACTCGCCACATCGGCATCGGTTTGTTTAAAAATCGCATGTTCTTTGGATGCAATCGTCATGTCACAAACCACATGGAGCGAATGCCCACCTCCAACTGCCCAACCGTTTACGACTGCAATTACCACTTTGGTCGAGAAACGGATCAAACGCTGAACTTCAAGGATGTTCAATCTTCCGATTTTATCAGAACCTTCGTAACCAAATTTTCCGCGTACGCGTTGGTCTCCACCGGAACAGAACGCCCATCCGCCGTCTTTAGGAGATGGTCCTTCGCCGGTTAAGAGAATCACACCGATTTTTCGGTCTTCTTCCGCAATTGAGAATGCGTCGAGCAATTCAAAAACGGTTTTTGGACGAAAGGCATTTCGGACTTCCGGTCGGTTAAAGGCGATTCTGGCTACGCCGTCGCAATATTTAAAGGTAATGTCTTCGTATTCTTTTATTGTTTCCCAATTGATTTTACTCATTTCTAAAATTTGCCTAAAATTAAGGGTTGTTGGAATTTCAGCAAAATATAAGTTGCAGCTATCCGGATATTTAATTCATTAATTTTTCTGCAAATGCAATAATATCCCGTCAGAATCTGCAAAATAACAAACTTTATCGCCCCAATTTCTTTCTTCTAACGGGCTAATGAATTGTGCATAAATTTTTATGGCATTCTCAAATTCTAACTCCCTATTTTCAACATATAGATAAAGCTCACGTCTCGGAATGCCATTTCCCAAATCAGGATGAAATCTTTTGTAGGAAAGAAATTGAGCAATTCCTTTATTGGGCATCAGACCTAACTTGCAGTTCTCGGCAAGTTGGAATTCACTCATCCCGGAACATTCAAATCAGGTTTTTTTTTGGAATAATTTAGAATAAAAATCTATACTTTCTTGCTGAAAATCACATACTATGATTTCAATAACTGAATATGTTCATTTTGAATGGATTATTAATTAGAAATTTTTCTTTTCACCAATTTATAAATTTCAAACCACAAAACCGAAACTATGGCAATGATCACTGCGATTCCTAAGTCCTGAAAACTCAATCCGCTCACTTTAAAAAATGCTGCAACCGCCGGAAAATATAAGATGACGAAAAGCAATACAAGGGTTAAAACAATGACTACGAAAAAGAGGCGGTTCCGATTTTTGAAACTTTCAAATAAACTGTAATAAAAAGAACGATTGGTTAAACTCAATAAGATGTTGGCGAAAATCAATGTGGTAAAAACCATAGCTCTTGTTTGCTCTTCATTACTTCCTTTTTGCACCATCAACTGATAAGCAAACAATACACCGATTGTGATGATTAACCCCTGAAAAATGCTTATTCCTAATTCTTTCCAATTCAGGAAAGTGTCGGTCATTTTCCGCGGTTTGCGACGCATCGTGTTCTTTTCCATGGGTTCATTTTCATAAACAATAGAACAGGTGGGGCCCATAATCAGTTCCAGAAAAATAACATGCACCGGTGTAAAGATTTGTGGAAATACCCAACCTAAAAACAGGGGTATGGAAACTGTGAAAATAATCGGAATATGAATAGAAATGATGTACTGAACCGCCTTTTTGATGTTCGCATAAATTCTTCTTCCTGCAGCTATTCCGGTAATCAGTTTGCTTAAATCATCATCGATAATAACCAAAGAAGCGGCGGCTTTGGCAATCTCCGTTCCTTTGTTACCCATTGCCACGCCGATGTGTGCTGCTTTCAAGGCAGGTGCATCGTTTATGCCATCGCCCAGCATCGCGACCACTTCGCCATCCTGCTTCAAAGCGTTTACCACGGCCAATTTTGCTTCCGGAAACATCCTTGTAAACAACACTTTTTCCTGTGCTTTCTGCAATAATTCAGCTTCAGAATACTCCATGATTTCTTTTCCTTCTATGGTATTTTCAGCGTGTATAATTCCAGCCTGTGTGGCAATGCTTTTGGTAGTATCAGTATTATCTCCGGTGATGACTTTGACCTGAATGCCGGCATCATAAATCTGTTGGAATGTTTTTTGAATCTCCTTTTTCGGCGGATCATAAAACACGACTAAACCTAAAAATTCAAAAGAAAAATCCTGCTGCCTTTCGGGAAAATCCTGGCCTTTAAAATCAGATTTAGCCACACCCAACACCCGATAACCTTGTTTGCCGAAATCTTTGATGAATTTCCCAACTCTATTTTTTTCTTCCTCAGAAAGCGAAGAAACATTCAATATCGCTTCTGGTGCGCCTTTGGCTGCAATAATCCGGTTCTTTCCCGCATCTTCAAAAAGATGGGTCATCATCGGAGGCTTACCTTCCAAAGGATATTCGTGTATCATTTGGAAGTTTTGCCGTCTGTCGGCTTTTTGGGTTTGTTCATAAATTCGGTGCAGAGTCTTTTCCATCGGGTCATAGGGAACCGGCTCACTGCTCCACATTGCATAATTGATCAATTCGGAGAGCGCATCATTTCCAAAATCATTTTCATCAAAAGTTTGATCTAAACGAAAATCATACAAATGCTTCAGGTGCATAGTGTTTTCGGTAATGGTTCCGGTTTTATCGGTACAAATTACAGTCGTACTACCCAGAGTTTCCACAACGCTACTTCGTTTGATGACGATGCCTTTCTGCATCAGTTTCCAAGCACCCAAAGCCATAAAAGTGGTAAAGGCAACCGGGATTTCTTCGGGTAAAACAGACATCGCCAATGTCAATCCGTTGAGCAGGCTGTCCAGGAGATTTTGGGTTTGGTAATAATTGACCAAACAAACCAAAAGAAAAATAATGATGCCGATGATTGCCATCGTTTTTACAAACTTCCCGATCTGTACTTGTAAAGGCGAAACTTCTGTTTTAATTTCCGCTAACGAACTACCGATTTTCCCCAAACGGGTTGCTGCACCGATTTTTTCCACTTTGAAAACCGCTAATCCTGAGACGACAATAGTGCCGCTATAAACTTGATTGTCTTCGCTTTCATTGTTTTTAAAAACCGATAAACTTTCTCCCGTCAGAGAGGCTTCATTTAAGGAAAAATCATTGCTGTGCACAATGCTTCCATCGGCATTGATCATCTTTCCTTCTTCGGTAATACACAAATCCCCCACTACAATCTCGTGGGTGGGAATTTTTAGAACTTTACCATTTCGTATTACCGTACTCAATGGTTCGTTCAGTTTTTCCAATGCTTCCAATGCCTTTTTACTTCTGTTATCCTGATAAAAAGAAATAGCAGAAACGGCGACGATGGCAACAAACATAAATAAGGCTTCGCCATAATCGCCGATGATGACATAGATTACCGAAATGGCAATTAGCAAAATTAACATAGGTTCTTTCAGAATATCGACCAGCAATTCTAGCCAACCATTTTTTTGTGTTGTGTTTATGCGATTGTAACCGTATTGCTGTCGAGAAGCCACAACTTCGCTGTCGTTAAGACCCTTTAAAGATTCCGGAATTTTATAGGGCATGGGTAATTGGGTGTTTTTTTTTAAGATATTAAATCATTTAAGTCCGTCTGATAGGGAATTTGTCCAATCAATCAACATTTTTTTATCTGTATCAGAAAGCTTTGCGTCGCCATGAATGATGGTATAAGAGGGCAATGGCATTTCGTTTTCTTCAAGCGTTTCGCCTATTTCTTTTAATTTTTTTCTTTTTCTATCCAAAGTATAAGCATTGAATTCATCAAAATTCAGGTGTTTTTTTCCGTCAATAACATGACTGTTCAGCCAGAAAGCTATCGGTTGAACATTATTGTACCAGGGATATTTCGTGTTATTGGAATGACAGTCGTAACAACTGGTTTGTAAAATAGTTTGCACATTTTCCGGTACATTATAATGTAATTCGATTTCGTTGGCACTTGGTTCTGTGGAAATGTTTTTTTCCGGCCGGTAAAACTGGATAAGCAGAAAAATAACGAGAATTCCCAAAAATATCTTTTTTGAGACATTTGATTTTTTTATTTTAAGATTCATGATAGTTTTTTTTATAATTTTAACTTCATTATTTAATTATTTGATAATAAAACAATTAAAGTTTATGATATTGCTGAAAGCTACAATTCGGGATTGCATTCAACAAAGATTATTTCAAATAGGATTATGAAATTTTTGGCGGTTGCCAAATAGAGGAGTGAAAATTATAGGAATACCCGGAAAGGGTATAAAATAAAAGAGGTTTTTTTACTATTTGAGAAATTTTTTGTTCAGTGAGAAAATCGGGAATTGTTATTATAAAATTAGCGTTAGCACAATTAGAAGAAAAAGGTGTTTTAAACGGCAACTGCATATCTCTGTCATAATCCCCATCATGGGGAGAGCCGTGCATGTAATGGATATCCAAAAAATCAATAAAACTCAAATCCGGATTTAAAATTTTATGTTCCTGAAAATGCTGGAATACGATGGGAAGTTTCCATAATTCTCTTGCTTCTGTATAAGAAAACAGATAAATGGATAAGAAAAATATGGAGAGAATCCTTTTCATTTATACAAAGTTACGAAAAAGCAACATCTGAAAATTTGAATGCCATAATTTAAATTCTTTCAAAATACTAAGAGATTGCATTTGAAAATTCAATTAAACTAATCTTTTCAAATTTATTTAGTTGTTTCTAAATACTTAAAAAATTAATTCATTTGATTCAAATATTTTATACATTTAAGTTCTGCTAAAACATTGAAAATGACTACGAGAAGAAAATTTCTACAGCAAACCGCATTGGCGGGAGCCGGGCTTTTTGTGAGCGCACCTTCATTAGCCAACATTTTTTCTCCCAACTCCAATTTGCATGTGGTGATCATGGGAGCCGGATTGGCCGGACTTTCGGCGGCATACAAACTCAAACAAAAAGGATTTAAAGTGACCGTTTTGGAATCCCAAAAAAGAGTGGGAGGTCGGGTTTTTTCGCATAATATTCAGCCCGATTTGGTCATCGAACTCGGAGGCGAATGGGTTGGGAATTCGCATACGCGTTTGCAGGAATTATGCGGAGAGTTCAATTTGGAATTGGAAAACAATCAGTTTGACACCCATTTGATTTATAAAGATGAATATTTTCCCGCCGGAAAATGGAATTATTCGGAGAATTGGAATAAAAAGTTCGACCAAATAATAAAAGAGTATGAAAATTTTTCAGATGCCGATAAATTGGCATTGGATCAATACGATTGGTGGCGATTTCTGATCAACAAAGGTTGTGAAGGACGGGATTTGGACATTCGAGAATTGCTGGATAGTACAGATTTTGGGGAAAGCATCCGGCATGTGTCGGCTTTTGCAGCATTGGCCGAATACGCCGAAAGCAGTGAAAAAAACGAAATGGATCTGAAAATTAAAGGCGGAAATAAAATGCTGGCTGAAAAGTTGGCGGACGCTATAGGGAGAGAAAATATTTTGTTTGATCATAAAGTGAGCCGAGTCAAGCAGACCGATAAAGTTTCGGTTGTTTGTACAAATGGAAAGTCATTTACGGCCGATAAAGTCGTTTGTGCCTTGCCTACATTTGCGATGAGTAAAATCGATTGGCAGCCGGGACTACCGGAAAATAAAGCCAAAGCCATTCAGGAACTGCAATATGCCCGAATCAACAAACGGGCGATTTTGTTTAATGAACGGTTTTGGAAAGTCGAAAATTTTGATTTGATTACCGATGAAATGCCGCATTATTTTTACCATGCGACCAAAAACCAAAAGGCCAAAGAAGGGGTTTTGATTTCGTATACGATCGGCGAGAAAGCGGCTGTGGCAGCCAATCGAACTCATGATCGTTATCAAAAAGAATTGGAAACAACACTCTCACCTCATTTTGGGAAATTGGATCATTTGGTAAAAGATCAGTTGAATTATTATTGGGGCGCAGATGAGCGGACGATGGGCGCTTATGCTTTGTATGGAATTGGCCAATGGTTTACGGTCAAACCGATTCTTGCCGAACCATTTGAGCACATTCATTTTGCGGGTGAGCACATTGCAGATTGGCAAGGATTTATGGAAGGTGCGATCAATACGGGTGAGGATGCCGCAGATGCAATTGGATAAAAAAAAGCCCTGAAATTCAGGGCTTTATATTTTAGATTTCAATTGAAGTTTTTAACTAAACATTTCTTTCACACGGTCAAAGAATGATTTTTCATTTTTCCCGGGATGCGGTGAAAAATGTTCATCGTCTTTCATATTATCAAAAAAGGCTTCTTGTTCTTTGCTCAATTTTTCAGGCGTCCAAACATTGATATGTACAAATAAATCTCCGTTTCCGTAGCTGTTCAGACTTGGAAGACCTTGACCTTTCAGACGCAAGACTTTTCCGGATTGGGTTCCTTTTTCTACTTTGATTCGGACTTTATTGTTGACCGTTGGGATTTCTTTTGAAGCGCCAAGGATGGCTTCCGGAATGGAAATGTACAAATCATAATGCAAATTATTTCCATCGCGTTTGAGTTCGTTGTGTACTTCTTCATCAATCACAACCAACAAATCGCCCGGAATTCCATCGAAAGGAGCATCATTTCCTTTTCCAGAAACCTGGAGTTGGATGCCTTCGCGTACACCGGCTGGGATTTTGATTTCGACGGTTTCTTCGATTTTATTTAATCCTTGGTTGTTGGCTCCTGCCGGAATCTTATCGGCTACTTTCCCGATTCCCTGACAGCTTCCACATGGAACGGTGGTTTGCATTTGGCCAAGGAAAGTGTTGGTGACCTTGGTTTGGTATCCAGACCCATTACAAGTCGGACAAGTTTTAAAGGTAACACCTTCTGCTTGTTTGAATCTTTTGACTTTGACTTTTTTGGTGGTACCGTTCATCATTTCTTCCAAATTCAGTTTCACGCGGATGCGTAAATCCGAACCTTTCATACGACGAGGTCCACGTTGCTGTTGTCCAAACCCACCGCCAAAATGACCGCCAAAAATATCGCCGAACTGGGAGAATATGTCTTCCATATTCATTCCGCCACCGCCGAATCCGCCACCGAATCCTCCGCCCGCAGCTCCTCCCAAACCTGCATGACCGTATTGGTCATATCGGGCCTTTTTATTGGGGTCGCTCAGGACTTCGTAAGCTTCTGCTGCTTCTTTGAATTTTTCCTCAGCTACTTTGTCATCCGGATTTTTATCGGGATGAAATTTCAAAGCCATTTTCCGATAGGCTTTTTTGATTTCTTCTGCAGAAGCGGATTTGGAAACTTCCAATATTTCGTAATAATCTCTTTTTGACATGTTTTTTCTTTATGTATAAAGTATCCTTGTATAATGTAAAATGTTGAAGAACTTTATATTCTTGTTTGCATTGTTCATTATCAATTATTGCCCGATAACCACTTTGGCAAATCGGATGACTTTGTCGTTTAGGGCGTAGCCGGTTTCGATCACATCTACCACTTTTCCTTTTAAATCTTCCGTTGGAGCAGGAATTTGGGTGATGGCTTCCATAGTGTCCGTGTCAAAATCGTGTCCGGACTGAATTTCCAAAGCTTTTAATCCTTTTCCTCTTAAGGTTTCGATTAGTTTGTTTTGAATCAATTGAACTCCTTTAAGAACCTCTTGGTCTTCCTTTTTTTCCAATTCTTTGATCGCTCTGTCAAAGTCATCTAAAACCGGTAATAAGGCCGTAATCACTTCAGCATTAGCAGTTTTAAAGATGTCAAATCTTTCTTTGGTTGTGCGTTTTTTGTAATTGTCAAATTCGGCAAACAAACGTAAATATTGGTCTTTTTCTTTTTGGATTTCAGCTTTTAATGCTTCCAATTCCGACATTTCCACTTCCAAATCATCCTGAACTTCATTCACTTGATTTTGGATTTCTTCATTGATTTCGTTCGGTATGTTATTTTCTGACATTTTTCTAATTTTCGATTTGATTTTCAAAAACATTGCCAATGCAAATTAAATGACAAGATGGCAGGGTGGTTTGGTCCCATTTGAAAAACACACGCCAAAATGATCAATTCACCTATTTGAATTCACTTTGGACGTTGTCCAAATCTATCAAGATTTAACTACGGAGTTCGATATAAAACCATTAAAATTTAAAATAAGCTCTAAACCGGTTGTGCATTTTGAATTAAAATTCGATTCTCGATACATTTTTCTTCATTTCATTTTGAAAAACACTCGAATTGACGAATTTTACTTGAATTGATGTTAATCAGTTTCCTATCATGAACTTCGGATTGATTTAGCATCAATTCCTTGTATTCACCTCGCCATATCCCATCAAAAGATCATAGCGAACGCCCCAAGGTCGGTAATAAAAAAGGGCTTGATACAGATTTTCGGTTTGCCAGAAACTACCGTTGATGGTCGAATAGCTGACTTCGTTTGTGCTTTGGTCATAAACGGCATATTGGTAATTGTAATAACCTTGTTTGAGCAAAACGGAAAGTTCCCAAAAGTTGTTTTCCATTTTTTTCAGACGGTATTCCGGCGTCAATTGCCAATCGTTAAATGCGCCCACGATGTACAATTCTTTTGTGCCGCCTGCGTCATCAAATTCGTCCAGAGCAAAATGTACCCAAGTATAATCCGCTTGTGAATTGGATAAATTTTGATCATTCAATCGGACATTTCGGATATAAAAAGCGCCGTTTACATCCGGTTCATCAAAATAACCCAAATTCCATTTTTGAAAATCGGTTCTGATGACCGTATGGTACAAACTATCTTGTCTGAAAACACGTTCTGTGCTCATCGCCGGAACTTCCAGTGTTTTGGTGTCAAACCAAAGGTATTCGCTATTGCCTTCAAACAAATGATTTTGATCGCGATAAGTCAACTGACTATTTTGGACAAATGAAGGACGTTTGATCCTCAAATGATCTTCCCAATTGCCGTTTTTCATAATAAAAAGCGTCGCACCGTCCGGTGTTTCGGTCAAATTTACTTGACCACTACTGGCGATCACGTTCAGCCTTTGGTTCAAATTCCCTGTTCCGATACCTCTTTCAGCTTGAATCCCGACCGTCACTCTCTGATCATCATATAGTGCAAATCTTCGGGTGAAGATCGGGTTATTTTCATCTTTTGTATAAACTTTGATTACATAATTTCCGGGCAGTTTCGGTCGAGTATTTTGGTTGGGGATTTGTAGACGATAATGGGTGTAATTCTGATAGGTATTGAACGAATTCCGGTAATCGCGGATGTAATCAGAGGAATATCCGTCAAGGAATTCGGACTGGAAAATGCCGGAAGGTGTCCAGTCTGCGTTATAATGTTCGATTTTATAGTTGTATTCATGAAAACCGGCATTGAGATCATCAAAGGAAAGGATGAAATATTCGCCACTTATTCTTGCGACAGGTGTTTGGTCGTTGGTTTGTGGGTTAAAAAGTTGGACGGTTTTGATGTGATCCGGCGGATTGACTTCTGTGTAGGTTTGAGCTAAACAAAAGTTCGAAATACAAATGGCGAATAGAAAAATGCTTGATTTCATATTTTCAAATGTAGAAAATTGATTTGAATTTAAAAACAAAAGGCAGTTTCTGATCAAAACTGCCTTTTCACTTAATTATTGTTTTTTCTATTTTTTTATCAATTTATAGGAAACCAAACCTTTCTCAGTTTGGATTTTCAAGATATACATTCCTTTTGGTAATTGTGAAATGTTTTGCGAAGATTGATTGGAATTCAATTTTGAAACTTGAATCAATCGTCCAGCTACATCGTAGATTTCAACTGAATTAATTTTGTATTCAGATGAAATATTGAATTGAGTGGTTGCTGGGTTCGGGAAAATCGAAACGGTGTTCAATTCGACTTCTTCTGTATTCATGATTTCAAATGTCGTTACGGCTTCGTTAGTCGTAATCGGATAATTGTAATCAAAATAAATATCGGCATAGCTCATTACAGAATCTCCAATCTGCAATGATTCCAACGATTTGATGGAGAATAAAATATCACCTTCTTCATTTGGACCTAAATCTATTTCTTCAAAGAAAAATTCAGCTGTATTGTCCACTACTCTTGCTTGAACTTCATGCGAAGTATTTAATAACTGGAAACTGGAAACTTCATAATCCTCAGGATTAATAGGCATCGCCACAACTATTCTTTCAGCAGGGAAATTTCCTGTATTCTCAAAACGGATACGGTAATGCAATTCTTCACCGATCATTTCCGGCGCAACGGACTCACCCTGCAAACATGTTATATCGTTAGGGTCAAAAGAGCCAACGACTTCTTGATTTAACTCAAAAGAATTATCATCTGGATTTTCATCATTTCCAGTATTGATTTGAGCAGTAAACGATAAAATATCGCCAATATTTACCGGAGGATTGTCAGTTGGTGCATTGACTTCAAAACTCAATTCGATCGTTCTAATTTCAAAAGGGTTTAGGTTTGAAAAATTGTAATTTAATAATCCCGAAGATTGGTTGTCAGGTGTAACTGTACTATTCAGAAAATCCAATTTATCATCATCGTATTCCAAATTTATGGTTCCAGAAACGGTTTGATTTCCTTTATTTCGGTACACCAAACGGTAGGATGCTTCAAATCCTGGGCGAGCGGGTTCAAGTGGTGAGAAAAGTATCTCTACATCTGGGTGGTTTCCGTTGGGTGAAATACAGAAATTTTGGGTTTGAGTACTTCCATCCAAAAGAGGAAAATTCAAACTTGCATTTGCTGGAGAAATGATAAAATAATCTGGATTTTCTATGATTTCAGGAGTGAGTGTAAAATTGCCTTCAGGTACATAAAAAGTATATTCTCCTTCATTATTTGCAAGAGTATGTCCGGTTTCGGTTCCATCCGAGATGTTTAATTTTATATTTTCAATACTTATATCACAAGTTCCGTCAATATTTAAATCATATTTAACATATCCGAGAATCGTATTATTAACTCCGCCGGGAGGATAGCTACAGTAAGTTGAAATTACTACTCCTTCTGGCAATTGACTTAAGTCAAAACCCTCTTTATCAGCATCATCTATACATATGTAACAATTTTCAGGAATTGCATTTTGAATATTATAAAGTGAAACCGCATTATTTCCATTTTTTATATTCAAATTTTGAATAGGATTTTCAAAAAAAGACAAATCTTGGCCTAAAAGACAACTTGAAAGATCCAAATTAGAGATATTATTTGAATCACAATATAATAAATTGAGATTGACATTATTTGTCAAATCTAAATCTGAGATATTATTATTGCTACATGACAAAAAGTTTAAATTAATATTCTCTGTTAAATCCAATCCTGAAATATTATTATAATCACATCCAAGAGTTTTTAAATTGACATTTTCTATTAAATCCAATTCTGATAAATTATTTGATCCACAAACCAAAGTTTCCAATTCTATCAGATTAGTTACAACAATGCTATTTAGATTATTAAAATTACAATTGAAATATTTAAGATTGTGTAAATCACCTAAGTCTATATTAGTCAAATCATTACTTTCACAATTTAAATACTCTAAAACATTCAAATTTGATAAATCAACTGAACTCAATCCATTATTAAACAAATCTAAATGTTTCAAATTTGAAAGATTTGAGAGGTCAAGAGAATCAAAGAAGTTAGATGATAAATCTAAATATTCTAAGTTATGTAGGTTAGCAAAATTAATGTGTTGAAAAGAATTACTACTTAAATCCAAATAATTTAAGGTTCCAGAATTTGAAAAAACCACACTAGATAAATGATTATTTACACTTTCAAAATGTTCAAGATTTGTAAGTGCAAAAAGGTTTATTGAAGATAAGTCGTTTTCAGTACAATTAAGTATTCTTAAATTTATTAAATTACTTAAATCTACTTCTGAAATATTTTGTTCACTAAAATCAAGAAAAACTAAATTTGAAAATGAATTAATTCCTTCAATATTAGTTATACTAAATGTAAAACTCACATCTAAATAATATACATTTAAAGCTTCGTTAACTTGTATTTCATTATCTCCATTCACATCAATAGTAATATTATTCCCATTAACATCTTTAGCAATATTATTTGAAGGACTTGCCTCCAACAACTTCGCCTTAAAATTCGGATCTGGAATATTAACGATTTGCGCCTGAAGTGTAAGAAAGAACAAAAGAAATAGAAGAGAATAGATTTTTTTCATGGGTAAATTCTAGATGAGCAAAAATAAACATTTTTACAATTTGAAATGTTAAAGTCACCCTCTCACATCCTGAATTTCAGCGACTTTATCAAAAACCGATTTAGCGAAAGGACAGAGCGGGATGATTTTCAGGTTGTTGGATCGGGCAAAATCTACCGCTTCCATCACCATTTTTTTTCCGACACCTTGACCATTGAACTTTTCATCGACTTCTGTATGGTCAATGATAAATTTATCATTTCCGGCCCAAGAATAGGTCATAAGTCCGGCTTGAACACCATTTTCCATCGCTTGAAAAAAGCCTTTGTTCCCGTTGTTGATTCGTTGAATGTCCATAAATTCTTATTGAAATCATAAAATTAGGGAATTCGTCGACAAATTTGGACAGTTTGTCTATATATTTCTAAAAGATTGTTTTTTAGGCACATAAATTGAAATTCAGTTAACAACTAAATTATTCAACAAATTAAAATCATTAGAAATGAAAAAATCCATCACACTAACTGCATTGACATTGGTCATCGCCGTTTCAGCCCAAGAGAAAACAGAAAAAGAGGATCGACCAAAACCACCACGTGATAAAATGGAAATGTTTGAAAATTTGAATCTGACTGAAAAACAGAAAGTTGAAATCCAAACAATGTTTGAAGAAAACAAAGAAGATCGTCAAGCTATGCGAAATGAAAAAGGCAATTCTTTAAAATCTGAAACTGGAAAAAGAGCATTGACCGATGAAGAGAAAAAAGAATTCAAAGCAAAAAAAGATGCGCATCGTCAAGAAATGGACGCTAAACTAAAAACGATTTTGACAGCTGATCAGTACAAACAATTTACCATTGAACGTGAAAAACGACACGAAGAAATGGAAAAAAGAAAGAAAATTAGCCGAGACAAAAAATAAGAACTAATATTTAAAGCCCTGACAGTCAGGGTTTTTTTTATGTCAAAATATTCTATGCCATTTTATGTTGATTTAGCTATAATTCTGAATCGATATTGATTTCTCCCATCAACAATCTATGGATGGGACATTTGGAAGCGATTTCATGTAGCCTTTTTTTCTGCTCTTCATCCAGATTTCCGCTTAAATAAATCTTTTTGGAGAACTGAGTTGTATCGGTTTTTTCAATTTTTTTAAAATCAACTTCTACCACAGCCTCTTCTAGCTCCCAACCTTTTCGATCTGCATACATTTTAATTGTGGCAGCAGAACAGGCTGCCAAAGAGCTAGAGAGTAATTCCCCAGGATCTGGACCCAAATCTTTTCCTCCCAAACTCATGGGTTCATCTGTCACAAAACTATGGGTGTCGGTTTCGATAACCGTTCTATATTTTTCTTTTCCAATTTTTGCCTTTACTGTATGCATTGATCTAATTAATTCAAAGATTTCTTGAAATTTTTTATTTTTTCTTGAAGCGATTTAGCCAAATCTTCATTGGTAATTTCCCCTTTTTCCACATCAAAATTCTCATCAAATTGCGGTAAAGAAAAAGTTTCCCTAATGTCGGCACCAAAACCCGGAAAATGTTTTTTTGCATGTTCCATCACATTTCCGCCACCGTATTTTCCGGTGGAAGTCGTCATCAAAAACATGGGTTTTCCTTGCCAAACTTTTACTTCAATTCGCGAAGCCCAATCATAAATATTTTTAAATGCTGCAGCATAAATCCGGTTATGTTCTGCCAAAGAGCAGATGATCACATCGCATTCTTCTATGTTTTTTAAGAATTTTTTAGCAGCTTCAGGAAAGCCTTTTTTTTCTTTGTCTACAGAAAAAATGGGCATTTCGTAGTCATTTAAATCTATGAGATTGATTTCGTCGCTTTCGAAATTTTTCAAAACATATTTTACCAATTGTCGGTTTCTGGACGTGGAAGAGGTGCTTCCTGCAAAGGCAAGTATTTTCATCATTTAGAAGTATTTAGTTTTTTATAAAGATTAGAATATCAATTAATTAGGTTTATTTGGAGCTCAAAATGAAATTCAATTCTCCGGAAGCATTTTTCAAAATCAATGATCCGTTTTTTTCTTCATAAGTCAATTTTCCTTTCATCGCCGGATAAAACAAATGCGAAATATCGGCTTTTAAACAAGCTCTTTTTGTGGATGCCAACTCCCCAATTTGAATTTCTGAAGCAGTCAATTCTAGGACTTTTCCGGAGTATTGATTGCAGCCATCACTACCGGAAACCACTAATTGATTGAAATCGATTTCCATGGTCGGCATTTCAATTTTTTCATCAAAAGTTTCGCCATTTATCTTTGATATCGCCCATTTTCCTTTCAACTTCAAACGTGGGTCTGGGAACGCCTGAACATCTTTCACAAAAGTATATTGGATGGAAGAAGCGTCTGCTGGAACCGTTGATGGGTCTAACTTCTCTTCAGTCATTTCAATTTGTTTTAAAACGCCTTCCTCAAAGGAGAAACCATCAATCGGTGCATAGAAATACTCCCAATTCCCTTCTTTATAATCCAAATTTTTATTCACCAAATAAACCATCGATTTTCCTGCACCGGCTGAAGCTACCACTTTATAACCGCTCACCCAAATCTTAGTGGAATTGGAATTCAATTTTGAATTGGAACATGCCGATAAAAATACGAGTAGAAAAGCGATGGAAAATAGGTTTGCAAATTTTTTCATTGTTTATTTTTTAGAACATTTGGCAAGAACTATTCCTAGATTGAGCCAATTCAATTTTTATTTAATTTAATTTTTTAGCAGGAAAAGGAACAAATTCTTCCTCATCTCCCGGAACTTTTGGAAAAGCATCCAAATTTTGTTCTCGCCAATTTTTCTTTGCTGCTTCCAGAATTTCCTTGTCTGAATTCACGAAATTCCAAAACATCAATCGTTCTTCTTCAAAAGGTTCTCCACCAAACAAATACAGAGTCGTTTCTCCATTGGTTTCAAATTCGCAAAGCGAAGCATTTTTTGCAATCAACAATTGTTTGGAGCCGTAATCATTTCCTTCAATTTTTACCGTTCCGTCCAAAACATACATCCCAACTTCTCCAAATAATTTATGACCAATATTAACTTTCTGTGCTTCTTTCGTTTTAATCTCCAAAAAATAAAGTGGACTATGCACTGGAACCGGCGATTTTTTATCGGTCAATTCGCCTGCGATCAATTTGAATTGAATTCCATTTTCCTCCCAAACCGGAATTTGATCTTTATCGATATGAAAAAAACTCGGATCGCTTTGTTCCAATGCTTTTGGAAGCCCAATCCAAATTTGAAATCCATGTAAAAATTGAGGTGAATTTCGCAGATAATCCGGCGTTCTTTCCGAATGTACGACACCTTTTCCTGCAGTCATCCAATTCACTTCACCCGGTTTGATCTCCACAGCATTTCCCATCGAATCCCGATGAAAAATAGAGCCTTCAAAAAGATAGGTCAAAGTGGAAAGCCCGATGTGTGGGTGGGGCGGAACATCAAAATTCTGGTATTCTTTCAAACAAGTCGGTCCCATGTGATCGATGAAAACAAACGGACCTACGGCTCTTTTTTCTTTAAATGGCAATAATCTTCCGACCAAAAAATTGCCGATGTCTGCCGCTTTTTCTTCTAAAATTAAACCTACGTTGGATTGCATTTTTTAATTTTTAATTACAATTTTTGTTGTGATGTTTTTACGATTGACGTTAGATTTTGAACAACTGGACAACAGGTGCTCGTTTGCAACGAGCATCTTGCCTCCACAGCGTTTGTAACGCAGTTTTTAAAACTGTTGTTTCCTTTCAGGTCTTCATGAGTATTGATAATAAAATGTTAAATGCTTTCTCACAAATTTAATCATTCAGAATCAAATCCCGAGAATTCAGGACAACCATTACAATTAATCTTCTAAATACCCGAATTTCCCCAAATTAAAATCTTCAAAAGCTTGAACCAATTCATCTCGTGTATTCATCACAAATGGGCCATGCGCTGCAATTGGCTCCTTAATCGGTTCACCACTTAAAACCAAAACGATGGAATCGGTTGTTGCTTCGATAGAAAATTCTTCTCCATCATTGGCCATAAGCGCAAAATGATCCTGTGGTAATTCAGTGTCGTTCAATTTAGAATCACCTTCAATCGCAACCAAAGCGGTCGTATAATTCGCAGGAAAATTCAACTCCAATTTTTTACCGGCTTTCAATTCTATATTGTACATAGAAATCGGAGTAAATGTGCTAGCCGGACCTTTTTCACCATTAAATTCTCCGGCGATTACTTGTACTTGACCACGACCTTCGCTCAATTCGACTTTTTTAATTTCGTTTTTGGAAATTGCTTGGTATTTGGCCGGTCCTTTTTTGTCTTCTGCCGGAAGGTTGACCCATAATTGCACCATTTGAAATTCACCGCCTTTTTTACTCCATTCGGTTTCGTGAAATTCTTTGTGCAAAACACCCGAAGCCGCCGTCATCCATTGAACATCGCCTTCGCCGATTACGCCACCACCACCGGAACTGTCGCCGTGCTCGATTCTGCCTTTGTACGCAATGGTAACCGTTTCAAATCCTTTGTGCGGATGCACGCCGACTCCTTTTGGGATTTCGGATGGCGGGAAATTGTATTTGGAATTGTAATCCAGCATGATGAACGGATCCATCCTTTGCATCGTCTGTGTGCCGGGAATAAAGTTATGTACTCTAAATCCATCCCCTACGAAATGTGGAATTCCCGGTCTCGTGATTTTTTCTATGCTTTTTGTTTTCATTTTTAATCTCTTAAATTTTTATTTGAATTTTATAAAATCGTTTAATTCCAATCCAAACGAATTATCGTGATACACCAAATTGGACGAATATTTTTTTGATTTCCAATAGGTTTCATTGACTTTTCTGTCCAATTCATTCGCATTTTCAAATTCGACAACCACCAAATCGGAATCCAATAAATAAGCAAGCTTTTTACCTCTTATTTTTTCCAATTCGTCAATTGAGTTGTGAATAGCCAATACTTTAAAAGCAGAGGTTTGAATTTTTTCAATCGCTGCATCTACATTGTTTGTGGTGGTAACTTTCCAGTTTAAAACTTTAGGCATTTTTTGGAAAGGAATAACGACCAAAACTTCTAAATTTCTCATTGTTTATCTCTTATTTGTTCAACAAAATTACAATGCGAAATTCAGCTGAAAATTGATGTAGGATAAGAACGTATTTTATTGATTTTCTTTTAATTATGTCATTAAAATACAACAAACAATTGGGTGGGGGATTGATCTAAGATAAGAATGAAAATCAATTGGGTTTGAAGTTTTTTCGTGCCAATTCTTTTCGAACACGGCTGAGCGATTCCGGTGTGATGCCAAGATAAGAAGCGACCATCAATTGGGGAACGCGCAACAAAATATCGGGGTATAATTTGATGAAATCCATATAACGAACTTCTGCCGATGCGCTGATCAATAAATTGATGCGTTTGTGCAAATGCCGAATGTGATTGTTCAACGCCAACATATTGAAACGCTGAAAACTCGGACTGATTTCCGCTAATTTTTCAAAAAATCCGGATTCGATCAAAATCACTTCTGAGTCTTCTACTGCATCGATAAATTGCTCCGAAACTTCATTGAACAAAACACTTGATCGATCTGATATCAACCAATTTTCCGGTGCAAATTGCAAAATATGTTCTTTCCCATTTTCATCGATCGTATAGGCGCGCAACAATCCTTTGGCAACAAAAAATGTATGATGACAAGCTTCTCCCGGACGCAAAATAATTTGGTTTTTTTTGACCGTTTGACGAATCAAATGTTCGTTCATCAAATTTTTCATTTCAGGTGTTACCTCTACCAACTTTCCTTCTAAATAAACCAAAAGCTCATCAAACATTTTTTTAAATTTTGGTTGAAAATACGGCTTTCTTTGTACATTTCCATTTGAAAAATAATTATGATGCTAAACTTTACATCCAAAAATGATATTCTTCCTCAATTAGAAAAAATAACACCGGAAACACCCGCCAAATTTGGTGTGATGACGGCGCAACACATGGTGGAACACTTGATTGTCTTGATGAAAATTTCGACTGGGAAGCTCAATTTTCCACTTTCCAGAAGCGAGGAATCGGCAGAATCTTTTAAACAACAATTGATTTATACCGATATGAAATTCCCAAAAGGCGTAAAAGCCAAAGGAATTCCGGAAGATCAACCACTTCCGCTGCGTTATGAAAATCTGGAAGTTGCCATCGACAAACTGACTTCTGAAATCGATGATTTTCATTCATTTTTTACGGAAAATCCGGAGCAGAAAACCTTGCATCCGGTTTTGAATTGGTTGATTTATGACGAATGGAAAATCTTTCATTCCAAACATTTTACGCATCATTTTGAGCAGTTTGGGGTGGTTTGAAAAAAATAATGAAGAGTATATTTCTGAAAAATAACATATATGTCCATAGATTTAAATACTATATATTAGTAGTGTTTTCACTATTTTCTTGCGCACCACAAATTGAATTAGTAGGAAATTATGAAAATAAATTATCTGTTCCTTTGTATGAAAAGCCAATATTTCTTGTTCGTGGAATAGACACTTTGGAATTTCATTACAATTTTAAATTTTTACGTGATTCAACTTATACTGTATATAATTGTCAGTGTCGATCAAAAGGTAAATTTGAAATTAAAAAAGATAGTATTTTTTTATTTAATCAAAGTGTTCGGAGTGATTCAATTCCTATATGCTTTGAAAATTATTCCTATCAAATTAAAAATCAAGGAAAAATGTTATTTAGAAGGAACGGCAATGTAGTTGAGTGATTGTACAAAAAATTCTAACACGTGCTTAAAAATATTTTATAACACGTGTTATAAAATCCCTACCTTTGTTAGCAAAGCGTTTGGTTATGAATACAAAACTGACATTGACCATTGAAAAAGAAGTCATCGAGATTGCAAAAGAATACGCAAAAGAGAAAGGGCAGAGTTTATCTGAAATAGTGGAAAACTATTTCAAATTGGTTACCGTTGACCGAAGAAGAATAGAAAAAAAACAACTTTCTCCCAATGTCAAAAAACTACGCGGAATTATCAGTTCCAACGAAGATTTTGATTACAAAAAAATCTTAACCGAAGAACTTTCCAAAAAATATGGCGTTTAAATTATTTATTGATTCGGACGTTGTCATCGATTTTTTCACGGATCGAGAACCACACGCAAATCCGGCAAGTGAACTCTTTGAATTAAATGAACAGGGCGTTTTAAGTCTCTATTTATCTGCCGTAAGTATCAACAATATTTATTACATCGTTCGAAAATTTTTAGGGCATAAAAAAACCTTGGAAGTTGTGGCGACTTTACTAAATATGACGGAAATAGTAGGAACGACAAAAACAGAAATTCTTCAGGCTTTAAAAAATAATTTTTCAGATTTTGAAGATTCAATTCAATATTCTTCTGCGCTGACCATAAAAGATTTGGATGCGATCATCACCCGAAACACAAAGGATTACCAAAATTCTTCCATTGCGGTTATGACCCCATTGAATTTTTTAAAATGGAAAGAAAGTCAAGAAAATCAATAGGAAATAACAAAAAAACCACCGATTCCTCGATGGTTTCTTTTTAATATTTTTCGAAATTAATCCTTCAAAACCGATCTTGAAATCACGATTTTTTGGATTTCGGATGTTCCTTCGTAAATCTGCGTAATTTTTGCATCGCGCATCAATCGCTCTACATGATACTCTTTCACGTATCCATATCCGCCGTGGATTTGAACGGCTTCTACCGTCACATCCATCGCCGTTTTTGAGGCAAATAATTTGGCCATTGCACCTTCTTTGTCGAAGTTTTGTTTTTGGTCTTTTAACCAAGCTGCGTGTAAACATAAATGACGAGCTGCATCGATATTGGTCGCCATATCGGCCAATTTGAAAGCGATTGCTTGATGATGAGAAATTTCTTTCCCAAATGCTTTTCTTTCTTTTGAATATTTTAGTGCCAATTCATAAGCGCCGCTTGCGATTCCTAAGGCTTGAGATGCAATCCCGATTCGTCCGCCGGACAAGGTTTTCATCGCAAAGGTAAATCCAAATCCGTCCTCACCGATTCTGTTTTCTTTGGGAACTTTTACGTCCGTAAACATCAAGGAATGCGTATCGGAACCTCGGATTCCCAATTTATTTTCTTTCAAACCAACTTGGAAACCTTCCATTCCTTTTTCCACGATCAAACAATTGATTCCTTTGTGGCCTTTCTCCGGATCGGTTTGCGCCATCACCAAATAAACCGAAGCCGTTCCACCGTTTGTGATCCAGTTTTTGGTTCCATTTAGCAAATAATAATCGCCTTTGTCTTCCGCTGTGGTGCGTTGTGAAGTTGCATCTGAACCAGCTTCCGGCTCGGACAAACAAAATGCACCGATTTGTTCACCGGTCGCCAATTTGGTCAAATATTTTTCTTTTTGTTCTTCTGTTCCAAATTTTTCCAATCCCCAACAAACCAATGAATTGTTGACGGACATCACCACAGAAGCCGATGCATCAACTTTGGAGATTTCTTCCATCGCCAAAACATAGGAAATCGTATCGAGTCCGGCACCTCCGTATTTCGGGTCGACCATCATCCCAAGAAATCCGAGTTCGCCCATTTTTTTGATTTGTTCGGTCGGAAATTTCTGGTGTTCGTCGCGTTCGATTACGCCGGGTAATAATTCATTTTGCGCAAAATCTCTTGCGGCTTGTTGTATCATCAACTGTTCTTCTGATAATTGGAAATCCATTTTGTTCGTTTTTGTGGTTCAAATATAAGGTTTCTAGAAAAAAAATCTAAGGTTGATTAAGAATTAAAACAATTTCTTATTTGGAAAATTAAACACAATAAAACTTAGAATCCTCAAAGTCTCACAAAGATTCTTTTACCAAATGGAAATTCATTTTAAATAAATCGATTACATCATGTAAGTACGGCATCAATTTACTTTGTGAAATCATTTCAGAACCGATCATCGAGTCAAAAAACGGCAAAACATAATACACCAAAGCGCCCAGCATAAATAAGTTAATTAATATTCCGAACACTACACCTCCCAATCGGTTGAAAATTCCCAATCCGATGGTATGCGTAATGGAATGCAAAATTTTTGCGATGATTTTCACAGCGAAATAAATGAGGATGATCGTAAGGACGATAGCAACAAGGTTCACTAATTCGATTGGAATAAAATCCACTTCAGCGACATAAGGCACTGCGAATTCGGAGAATTTAAATCCGATCCAAATCGCCAATCCGATTCCTAAAAAACCTAATATTGCTTTTATCAATCCTTTTTGGTAGCCCCAAACTGCGCCTGAACCTAAAATGAATACAAAAAACCAATCCAAATAATTCATCAATGCGGCACCAAATGTTTCTCGGAGATGTTTTTCAAAACGCCTACCAATGCATCGATGTCTTCTTTGGTGTTATAACAACTAAAAGAAACACGGATGGGTGTGGTCGTTTCGATTTGTTCCGGTGTTAAAATGGATTCAATCACTGCAGAGACTTTGGCTGCACCTGAGCTGCAAGCACTTCCTTGCGAAACTGCTATTCCTTTTAATTCCAATTCGAAGCCGATTAAAGCATCTTTGAACGGCAAACGGATGTTCAAAACCGTGTACAAACTTTTTTCCAAATCGGCAGAAAGTCCGTTAAATTCCACACCAGGAATGGTCGCTTTTAATTGGTCAATGGTATATTTTTTTAGGCTTTCAATATGAGTTTTATGTTTGTCCAAATCTTGAATTGCCATTTCAAATGCTTTCGCCAACCCAACTACACCATAGACATTTTCGGTCCCTGAACGCAATCCGCGTTCTTGTCCTCCACCGGTAATCTGGGGGCGAAGTCTGGTTGATTTTTTGATGTAGGCAAATCCGATTCCTTTCGGGCCATGGATTTTATGTGCACTACAAGATGCGAAATCTACTTTCAATTCACTCAAATCCATGGGGTAGTGACCCAAAGTTTGAACGGTATCGGTATGGAATAGCGCTGCGTTTTCTTCACATAAAGTCTGTACTTTTTTGACATCCAAAAGATTTCCGATTTCATTGTTGGCATGCATCAAAGTCACCAAAGTTTTTTGATCGGAAGATTTAAGTATTTTTTCTAAATCTTCTAAATCAACAGATCCATTTACATCGGTTTTTACTTTTACAACTTCCACATTTCTACATTCGCCCATTTCCAAACTCGTTTCTTTTACACATTTGTGTTCGAGATTGGAAGTGATGATGCGTTTGACTCCCAAATGATCAACAGAAGAACGAATGATCAAATTATTGGATTCGGTTCCACAGGAAGTAAAGACGATTTCAGCAGGTGATACTTGTAAAGCTTCAGCGATTTTTTTTCTTGACAATTCCATTTTGGCTTTTGCTTCCCGTCCAAAAACGTGTGTGGAAGATGGATTTCCAAATGTTTTTTTCATACAATCTGCCATTTCATCTATCACTTCCTCGTGGATAGGTGTAGTTGCAGCATTGTCCAAATAAATTTTTCGCATTTATGTGTTATTTTGTGTGTTATTTTTGCGCTTTAAATTCTACCATCGGACTTTGGACTTTGTTGACAACGAGAATGATCAGCGGATTGGTGATCGCCATGGTTGCCATTCCATCAGGTGGAGTTGCTTTGTATAAAACTTCTGTTTTATTGCCGGTTTGATTGACAGATTGAATTTCATATTCGGTTCCACCGCTATTTTGGCTTTGAAAATGTTTGGCGATGACCATTTTTTTATCGAAATCTACTGTCGGAATTTCTGCGGATTCGGAATAAACATTGATGGTTTCGTTCCACATTTTGGCAAAGGTTTCCGCTTCAGTATAAATTTCTGTTTTTTCAACTCCAATTCCGCCATATTCGGATTGGTAAAGAATTTCGAAATTTTTCATTTTTGAGGCTTCATCTGAGGTTGCTTGAGAATTGCTGCAGGAAACTGCAAAAAGCAAAATCCCAAAACAAAAAATTATTTTTTTCATTTCGAAATGATTTTAACCCCAAATTTACAGAAATAATTTGGGACGAAATGGAAATTAATTTGGTAAAAACACAAACCTCATGAGGTCTGAAGTCATGAAGCGCCATTCAGGAGTCAAAAGTTCTCCCTCTTTTAATGCGTACCAAGGACTGATATCCTCTCGGCTTGGGTTGGCCAGAATTTGAATTTCTTGCGCCGGTTGAAATCCTTGGGCCAATAGAAATAGTTTTTCTCCTTTTGCATTTTCAACCAAATCCACAACGATAACGGCATGTCCGTTTGGCTGGGTGTTTTGTACAAAAATGTCTCCGATTTTGATTTCTTTTAAAGGAATGTGTTTTAAATCTGCACAAAAACTAGGTGTGGATACTTTTTCCATCACGAAGTCCATGTATTTTTCAAAATTTTTTCTGGAAAAATCTCCTTTGGCAAATTCACTGAAAGCCAGTTTTTCTTTATTGGCATGAAAGCCTATTTCATCGTATTGACCAGTTTTGAAAAGGTATTCGGAAATAAGTCGGATGACGGAATCTGAAGAAATTTGAACATTTTGTTTGGAAATCGGTAAATCTACCACCGAGACATAAACGTTGTTGTTGGGTTTGGTTTTTCCATCATAAAATTGAACCATGGAGCCTTCCGGCTTCAACTCTAAAGTTCTCAAATAGTGTGGGAAAGTGTTGGGCGAAACAGCAACGCGATTGTATCCAAGTGGTGCATCAAATCGCTCTAAAACGGTTTTCCCATGGTCGTTCATCAAAGGTGTACTTTCAACCAAGTTCATGGAATTAGGATAGAGCACACTTTCCTGGTTCAATGTGTTACACGAACCAGCTGAAACTAAAATAAACGAAATAAATAGTAGTTTTTTCATCAGATAAACGCTTCCTTTTATGCCCCAACTTCAAATGATAACAAAAACTATTCCAATCTGTTTTCTAACAAGAAAAGCCATGATTGCCTCAATCATGGCTTTTCATTTTATTTCATTTTAATTAAGATTCGCAGCTGCTACAGCTCACCAAATTGGTTACCATTTCTTTTGAAACGCTTTGACTACGTTGGTAATACAAGGTTTTTACACCCAACTTCCAAGCTTCTATCATCAGGTTGTTTACATCTTTGATTGGCAATTCTGCAGGAATATTGAGGTTCAAACTTTGGGCTTGGTCTACAAATTTTTGACGGATGGCCGCTTGTTGAATGATTTCCAACTGACTGATTTCACGGAAAGTTTTGAAAACTGCTTTTTCATGTTCGGTCAAACCATCCAATCCTTGTACACTTCCTTGATTCAACATGATGTTTCGCCATGTATCTTCGTTGTCCATACCTTTTTCTTGAAGTAATTTGGCCAAATATTTATTTTTCCGCATGAAATTTCCTTTGGACAATCCTGCTTTGTAATAATTGGAAGCAAAAGGCTCAATCCCAGGTGATGTTTGTCCTAAAATAGCTGAGGATGAAGTGGTTGGAGCAATTGCCAATGTCGTGGTATTTCTTCTTCCATATTCGCGAAGCAATTCCGGTTCTCCATAAATTCTCGCTAATTCTTGCGTTGCTTTATCGGCTCTGTCTTGAATGTGTTTGAAGATTTCGCTTGTTTTCATTTTGGCTTCCAAACCTTCAAATGGGATCATATTTTTCTGTAAGTAGGAATGCCATCCTAAAACGCCCAAACCAAGTGCTCTGTGTCGTTTAGCAAATCGGTTTGCTGATGCCAGATAGTGGTTTCCTTCTGTTTTTTCGATGAATTCTTGCAATACGGCATCCAAAAAGAATATCGCCAATTTAACGGCTTCTGTATCTTTCCATTCGTCATACAATTCTAAATTCATTGAAGACAAACAACAGATAAATGATTCTTCTTCACTGGACGGAAGCATAATTTCGGAACAAAGATTACTTCCATGGATGCGCATGTTCAGGTCTTTGTAAACTTGTGGTTTGTTACGGTTTACATTGTCTGAGAAAAAGATATAAGGCAATCCTTTTTGTTGACGACTTTCTATCACTTTTGCCCAAATCTGGCGTTTTTCCGTATCTCCATCTATCATTTCCTGCATCCAATAATCCGGCACACAAACGCCTGTGAATAGGTTTTGAATCGGGTTACCGATGCTTTTTATTTTCAAGAATTCTTCGATGTCTGCATGGTCGATATCCAAATAAGCTGCGTAGGCACCTCTTCTGACACCACCTTGAGAAATGGTGTCCATGGCAGTGTCAAACAATTTCATGAAACTTACGGCACCACTACTTTTTCCATTGTCTGTTACCGCACTTCCGCGCTCCCTTAAAGAACCAAAATAACCGGAAGTTCCTCCACCTATTTTGGTTTGCATGATCACTTCCCCCAATTTGTGTGTGATCCCTTCTATACTGTCCGGAATAAAAACATTGAAACAAGAAATAGGCAATCCTCGTTGCGTACCCATATTGGCCCAAATCGGTGAACTCAAACTCATCCATCCGCGCTCGATCATTTCTTTGAAAGGTTCGATCAATTCCGGCTTGTACAAGCGTTTTGCGGCTGCAGTTGCTACTCTTTCAATTGCGCCTTCTACTGTTTCTCCTTTTAACAGATAACCTCTGTTTAAGATCTGTTCACTTTCTTCATTTTTCCACCAAAGTTTTTCCATTAACTCAGGTTGTATTGCTGCTTGCATTGGGAGTTCGCTGTTGTTTGGTTCCATATAGTTTGTTTCTTTTTGGGGTTAGAATAAATCGTTTGCGGTAATCGGTTTGTCGTGTTTGGTATAATCAGTTGGCCTTTTGGCAAAGAAATCGTCTAAGCTATTGGCAAAAACTTCTTCTTCGAACCAAGCCATTGGTTTGTATAATTCTTGAGAAATATGGTAAATCGGTTTTAATCCAATTTTCTTCATGCTATCATCTACTCTAAATTTCATAAAATTGAGCAAATTGGTTTTATTGACGGTTTCAATTTCACCTTCAATGAAAATCCAATCGAGGATTCTACTTTCTATGTCAATCGAATTTTCAACAGTTTCAAGGATATAGTTGACCGTTTCTTCATCAAAAAAGTCAGGAAATTCTTCTCTGATTTTATTGACGATATAGATTCCACCATTTGCATGAATTTGCTCATCAACTGAAGTCCAAGCAATGATGTTGCTTACATTTTTCATGTATCCTTTGAATTTGGTAAAGGAAAGGATGATCCCGAATTGGCTGAAAAGGGAAACATTTTCTATCAAAATGGAAAACAAAATCAAAGAGACTACATATTTTTTACGGTCTTGAGATCGAGCATCTTTTAAAGCTGCAGAAAGATATTCTATTCTTTCTTTGATCACGGGAACTTCGAGTAAGCCTTCAAATTCTTCATTATACCCCAAAACTTCCAAAAGTCGCGAATAAGCCTCTGAGTGACGAAATTCACATTCTGCAAAAGTAGCGCCCAAACCGTTAAACTCAGGTTTTGGGAAATGTTGGTAAATGTCGCCCCAAAAGGTTTTAACTGCTACCTCAATTTGGGCGATCGCAAGTAAACTGTGTTTAATGGCTGTTCTTTCTGCAACATTTAAGTGAGAATGAAAATCCTGGGTGTCTGCGGTAAAGTCTACTTCACTATGTACCCAATAGGATTTATTGATGGCTTCTGTAAATTGGAAAATGCCTGGATATTCAAACGGCTTGTAATTGATTCTTTTGTCAAATATGGACATAGGGCAAACTGATTTTTTTTTAATTCAAACATTTAAAGTCTCAAAAAAATAACGGTGTCGATCTTATGGATTCAATTGTCAAAAACTGAATCTGTTCATAGTCAAAACATTGCTTGTTTTTTGCTTGAGTACTTAGGTATTTTCAAAATTATAATTTCAAATGAAAGTTTGACGACTCTTTCATGAAAAGTAATCAAAAGGTTATTAACATTGAATTAAAAATCTGATAATCAAATAATTGCGAATTTTAAATTTTGTTTAAATTTACGAACTGATTCAGCTAAAACATTTTACTGTAAAGCGATAGAAGCTGACTTTCGTCATGAAAAAAATCCGAACTAAAACTTCAATTTTTGTTCGGATTTTTTTAAATCTTTATCAAAATATTCTGATCTATCTCGCTACATTGACTGCTCTTGTTTCTCGGATTACAGTTACCCGAACTTGTCCAGGATAGGTGAGTTCATTTTGGATTTTATCGGTAATTAAAAAGGACAATTCTGATGCTTTTGCGTCGTCTACTTTATCGCTTTCCACCATGACCCTTAATTCTCGTCCGGCTTGAATCGCAAATGCTTTCTCTACACCATCAAAACTCAAAGCCGTTGTTTCTAAATCTTTTAATCGTTGGATGTAAGATTCTACCACTTGACGTCTTGCACCCGGTCTTGCGCCGCTGATCGCATCGGCTACCTGAATGATCGGCGAAATCAAAGCTGTCATCTCGATTTCGTCGTGATGCGCTCCGATGGCATTGACTACATCTGGATGCTCACCATACTTTTCGGCCCATTGCATTCCTAAAATAGCGTGTGGTAATTCGGATTCTTGATCCGGAACTTTCCCTATATCGTGCAATAAACCAGCTCGTTTGGCCAGTTTAGGGTTCAAACCTAATTCAGCTGCAATCGTTCCTGCCAAATGCGCTACTTCACGTGAATGTTGTAGCAAGTTTTGACCATAAGAAGAACGGTATTTCATGCGACCTACGATTTTTACCAAATCTTTGTGCAAACCATGAATCCCGAGATCCATGATGGTTTTTTTACCTACTTCGATGATTTCATCTTCGATTTGTTTGGTCGTTTTTGCAACGACTTCTTCGATTCTTGCAGGGTGAATTCTCCCATCTGTTACTAATCGGTGTAATGAAAGCCGGGCGATTTCACGTCTTACCGGATCAAAACAAGAGAGAATGATCGCTTCCGGCGTATCATCTACGATAACTTCAACTCCGGTTGCAGCTTCTATCGCGCGGATATTTCGACCTTCACGGCCTATGATGCGTCCTTTTACTTCATCTGACTCTATGTTAAACACAGAAACGGCGTTTTCAACAGCCTGTTCTGTTCCGATTCTTTGAATCGAACCGATGATGATTTTTCTCGCTTCGTTTTTTGCATTCAATTCTGCCTCTTCCATGATTTCCTGGATATGGGCTTGGGCTTTCAATCTCGCTTCATCCTTAAGCGTTTCCATCAATTCAGCTTTGGCTTCTTCAGCAGTATAACTGGAAACTTTTTCCAAAACCTCTACTTGCTTTTTATGCATCGTATCGACTTCTTTCTGTTTCAGGTTCAATTTGTCCTGACGAGATTGAAGATTGGACAATTCATTTTTTAACAAATCTCTTTGTCTTTGAATGTCTGAAAAATCCGATTTTAATTTATCTTCTCTTTCTTTTACTTTAGATTCAGATTCAGCCGTTTTTCTTTCTCTTTGGTTGATGGCTTCTTCGTGAGCAGATTTTAATTCTAGAAATTTTTCTTTGGCTTGAAATATTTTTTCTTTTTTGATGGCTTCGCCTTCTTTTTCGGCATCTCCTACTATTTCTTTGGCTTTTCTTTTCGCATCATCAACCAGTATTTGGTTCTCTTTATCAACTGATTTTTTCGCAAGGAAATAACTTAAAACAGCTCCGATTACGAGCCCTGCAATACCTACAATTATTGTCATAGTTGTGTCCATTTTTTTTCATTTTAGGTCATAAAAAATCCCACACTAGTTAAATAAGTTTTGCGTAAGCTCCTGAAAACAGGTTTTAGGCTATTTTGTCAGTCAAGAATCCGCTGTCAAATAAATTTGAACAACTTGCGTTGTTGCGGCCCGCTTTCCGGACAACTTTCACCCGGTTACAAAACTGGCGTTGAGCTTACCAAAATGTTAGAACTAATGTGGGATAGTATTTTTACTGTATTCAAACAGCTGAACGTCTTAATTTTATTTATTTTCTTCTAATTCTCTATCGATGAGATCTATCAATTGATCTAATTTTTCATTCATTTGAACTTCATTTCCTGAGCCGGACTTTTTAAGCAAATTGTATTTTGAAGCCATCTGAAGGGCTACCATTGAAATTGCATCCTGTTTGTCCGTTACTGCATATCTGTCTTCAAATTCTTGAATCAGGTTATTAATTTCCTTTCCTGCATTTCGCACTGCTTCTTCCTCTTCTGCATTGATATTCAAAGGATATTGTCTTCCGGCTATGTTGATTTTCACTTTTAGCGTACTCATCCTTTTTCCTTTTTCACTTGAGCGATACAAACATCCAGTTCTTTTATAAGTTTGTTAACCCTCAATTTCATCAATCTTCTGTGTTCTTCATCTCCCAACATGGCATTTGCCACTTTCAGCCGATCATTATCATCCTTTAACTTTAACACTTCTGATCTCGATGTTTTTAAACTATCTTTCAACGCATCTATTTCCTCCTTCAGCGACTCTTTTTCTTTTTTAATATTTCTATAAGCATCTACCAGTTGATAGAGCTTTTGTTCAAGATTTATGAAATTTGACTCATTTTGATCCATTTGATAAGAGAACTTTTTGTCCTAACTTATTTAACGCAAAGGTAACTTTTTTTGTATAAATAAATAAAGGATTCTAATTTTAATTTCGAATTTCAAGAATTCCTCTTTCATATAAATCCTTATTTTTGTCCAAATTTGACCTAAATGAAGAAATTAAATGTTCTGCTTTTCGGATTGGTATTTTTAAGTACTTGCGCCCAAAATTCGCCCGAAAAAGAGGAATCAAAAGTGGAGTATCCAAAAGGCGAATTTCGTAATCCACTCGGGATTACCAACTATCTTTCCGGTAATTTCGCTGAACTCAGAAACAACCATTTCCATAGCGGAATCGACATCAAAACCAATCAAAAAGAAGGCTATAATATTTATGCAGTTGGTGATGGTTTTATTTCCCGAATCAATGTTTCGGCTCGCGGATATGGAAATGCACTCTACATCGACCATCCAAATGGTTACACTTCCGTTTACGGACACTTGCAGAAATTTAGTCCTGAAATAGAAGAATACGTCCGTCAATATCAATATAAAAACGAAACCTTCTCGGTTGAAATTTATCCGAAAAAAGACGAATTAAAAGTAAATTCAGCTGATATCGTAGCGCTTTCCGGAAATTCTGGCGGTTCAGGTGGTCCACATCTACACTTTGAAATTCGCGATACCAAAACCGAAGAACCGATCAACCCATTTCTCTTCGGATTTGATGTTCCCGACACCAGTGCGCCTTTGATCAATGGAACTTATATTTATCCGATCAACGGAAATGTGAACGGAAAAACTTCCCGTCAAGTCGTTTCTGCCGGAACCACGCTTTCAGTTTCTGGAAAAGTTGGTTTGGGTATCAAAGCTTATGACAAGCACAACGGCGCTTCCAACATGAATGGTGTTTACCAAATCAATGTCTTTGTAGATGAGCAACCACATTATACTTATACTGCTGAACGTTTGAATTTCAATTGGTCTCGCGCCATCAATTGTTTGGTGGACTATGAAGATCGTTTGAGAAACAACAGTTGGGTCTATCAATTGTATAAAAAAGAAGGAGATCCGATTCAAATGTATTCCAATCTTCAAAACAACGGCATTCTCGATGTGGAAGAAGGAAAAACCTACGCCATCCGAATCGAAGTCCTCGATTATGCAGGAAATAAAAAAGAATCCAAATTCAAAATTTCCGGTAAAAAACCTCCCGCTGAAAAGCCGATAGATGAATCTACTATCGTATTAAATTGGGACAAGGAAAATCATTTCAAACAAGACGGAATCGAAATCTCTATGCCTAAAGGTGTGATTTATGAAGATTTAGAATTCAAATACAGAAAATCAGAAAACGGAAAACATTGGGTACACGATTGGAACATACCTGTTCATAACTATTATACCATCTCAATAGAACCGGAAGGAATTCCAACCGCTCAATTGGACAAAGCGATTTTGATTCTTGAATACCAAAAACGGGGTGCTTGGAAAAAGGAATACATCACGGCGGAGTACAAAAACGGAAAAGTTGTGGGCGAAACCCGTGACTTCGGTGTTTTTTCTGTCGGAATCGACAATACGAAACCGACAATAAATCCCGTTAATATCAAAGAAAATAGTACATTTACGGGCGCCAAAGGAGTCATTCGTTTTACCATAAGCGACAGTGAGTCAGGGATTGAGGATTTTGATGCTTATGTAGATGGAAAATGGATTTTGTCCAATTATGATCAAAAAACGAGATCATTGACCATCGATTTAAACCGTGAAGGAATTGCCTCCGGAAAACATAATTTAGAATTAAAAGTTTGGGATGAAAAGAACAATACAGCCACCTACACCGTCAATTTCAACAAGAGTTAATTTATTTTTTCTCTTTTTATTTTTTGCCGGATTTATCTATGCACAGCAAGCCACGTTTAAAGGAAAAGTTTTTGACGAATACCAACTTCCACTCATGGATGTTTCGGTTTCGGACGGGATCAATACAGTTTACACAGATGGAAATGGGGATTTCTCGATAGAAATTTCCTCTGGATCTGATGTGGAAATTCAATTTGAACAAGAAGGGAAATCTACTTTTACCGAAACGGTCAATTTAGCCGAAGGCGAAACTTTGGAAAAATACATCATTCTCGCCAATAGCGTCCAGCTCGAAGGCGCTGTGATTTTACGTAGAACCAATGAGAAACCCCTGAACAGTATTTCACTTGATCCGGCTGCGATGGAAACCTCCATCGGGATGACCGGTGGTGTTGCTGAAATGTTGGGAAGTTTACCGTCGGTGAGCATCGGTTCAGAATTGACCTCCCAATACCGAGTGCGCGGTGGGAATTTTGATGAAAATCTTATTTATGTCAACGGAATCGAAATCTATAAACCACAACTCATTCGTTCGGGCGAACAAGAAGGTTTGGGGTTTGTAAACCCGGCAATGACAGATGCCGTGAATTTCTCAGCCGGTGGTTGGGAACCCAAATATGGCGATAAAATGTCTTCTGTTCTCGACATCATTTACAAACGCCCAAAAGAATTCGAAGCAACACTCGAAGCCAGTTTGATGGGTGGGAGTTTGACCGTAGGCGGTGCTTCTAAAAATAAAAAATTATCGGCAATCGTCGGGGCACGCTATCAAAATCGAAATTTGGTTTTGAACACATTGGACGGTGAAAGTGATTTCAATCCGGTTTATTATGACGTTCAAGCCAATATCAATTATAAATTCAATTCGAAATGGGAGGTTTCCTTTCTAGGTGCAAAGACCGATAGCAAATTTGAATTGGTCCCAAAAAACCGCGATACCAAATTTGGAACGCTTGATACACCGATGAGTTTGACCGTTTTTTATGACGGAAATGAAGAAGATCGTTTTGCGACGGAATCAGGATCCATAACCGTTCGGCATACCCCAAATTCAAAATTGGATTTGGTTGTAGATGCTTTTGCTTTTCATTCAAAAGAACGCGAATACTTTGATATTTATGGTGCTTACCGTTTGAACGAATTGGACGGTGAAGGAAACATAGAAGTTACTTACGACATCGGAAGCCAAATCGACCATGCTAGAAATAATTTTGATGCGTTGGTGGTCGGTGCACAACATCGTGGTCGATACAAATTGGATGTCAATACCGACATCGAATGGGGCGTGAAGTACCAACAGGAAGACATCCGTGATTTGATGAGCGAATGGCAATTATTGGATTCCACCGGATATTCAGTTCCGGGCAATTACCAGCCGGGCGTTTTGGACGAATCCGATTTGGTGTTAAATTACAGCGTTCATGCACGTAACGAATTAAAAACCAACCGTTTTTCAGGTTATGCGCAATATACCAAAAGATTCAATTGGGGTGGCTCAAAGGTCTTGGTAAACGGAGGTGTTAGAGCAACTTATTGGGATTTCAATGAAGAATTCAACATTTCACCTCGCGCGCAAATCGCCATCAAACCGGACTGGGAAGAAAACATGACTTTCCGTTTTAACACCGGAATTTATTATCAGCCGCCTTTTTACAGAGAAGTAAGACGATTGGATGGAACGCTGAACAATGAAGTAAAAGCCCAACAATCCATTCATTTCATTTTAGGTCATGACTATGAATTTACGATGTGGAACAGTCCGTTTAAATTGACGACAGAAGCCTATTATAAAATGTTCAACGACCTGAATCCGTATTTTGTGGACAATGTGCGCATCCGATACACGGCTGACAACAACGCAAAAGGATATGGGTATGGTGTGGATATGCGTTTGTTCGGTGAATTTGTACCGGGCGTGGATTCTTGGTTGAGTTTGTCGTATGCACGCGCTTTCCAAAACATCGACGATCGTGGAAATATTCCATTGCCGACTGACCCAAGGTTCAAAGCTTCGATTTTCTTCCAAGATTATATGCCGATTTTACCGTCGTTTAAAGTCAATGTGAATTTGGTGTATGCGTCAGGATTGCCAAACGGCGCACCGCCTTTAACCGATCCGTATGATTTCCAAAATTATTTGACCGATTACAAACGTGTTGACATCGGATTTATCAAAGAATTCATCAACCAAAAAGAATTAAAAGCAAATGGAAATTTCTGGAAAAACTTTAAAGAACTATCCTTAGGCGTTGACTTATTCAACATTTTCGACATCCGAAACGAAATTTCCAATACGTGGGTACGTGATGTAAACAGTTCGATGATTTATGGTGTTCCAAACCGTTTGACCGGACGTTTTATCAATGCGAAAATCAGGATGAAGTTTTAATAATATTTGACTTGTTTAATACAAAAAACCTCGAAAACAATAGAGATTTTCGAGGTTTTTTGCATTAATTAAGAATACTCTTTTTTATTAGTAAGCTGCAGTAAATCGTTGTTTAATGAATTTCTCGTTCTCTAGTTCATCTACCAAGACAACAGCTACATCTTCAGCAGATAAAACACTTCGTCCATTTTCATCAAAAACCGGATTTTCTGTTCCAGTTCTATAAGTACCTTTTCTTACGCCAGAAGTACCTTGATGCATTTCGATAGCCGGAGAAAAAAAAGTCCAATCCAACTTTTCGTTTTGTTTCAATTCATTCAAAAAATCTCTCGCAGCTGTAGCACCAGGTTTAATTTCTGAAGGGAAATCTGAACCATCTACAATCTGCTTTCCATCTATAAATAAACTTCCTGCACCACCTACTGTTATAAATCTCTTAATTCCAGCATTTTCAACTGCTTTTTCAATATTCCTTGAGCCAAATAAAAAATCATCGTACAAATTTGGATTTGTCCATCCTGCATTAAACGTATTGATTACAGCATCACTACCTTTTAATTTTTCTGCCAATTCCACTTCGTTGTAAACATCCACATTTACGGGATGTACATTCTCCGCTTGGTCCACTTTTGAAGTATCTCTTGCGATAGCTTTTACTTCGTAACCACGAGTGGCTAATTCATTTACCACTTTTGAACCGACAAACCCGGTTGCACCTATTACTGCTACTTTTTTCATATTCATTTAATTTTATTTTATTTGTAATAATTTTTGTTACATATTAATTCAAATTTTTTTAAGCAAATAGCAAAGCAAATTCTTCAAGAGAACAATTTCCTAAAAACCCGACGACTTGTTCATCCGTTTCTTGAAACAATTTATCCAAATTTTTATTGATATCTTTACCTATATCACAATTTGGATTGGGCGTCAAATTTTTCTTTCCCAAAACTTCCGAATTTTTCACTGCCAAATAAATCTCAGCCAAATTTATCTCCGTTTTCCTCAAACGACAACCACCTTCCTTTCCTCTTTGACTTTCAATCAATCCCGCTTTTTTTAAAACACCGATTTCCTTACGAACCACAACCGGATTCACACCGATGCTTCCCGCTATCCATTCCGAAGAAAGCCAGTCCGAATCACTCTGTTTTAAAAGAGTCAAAATATGAATCGCCGTTGCAAATCTTGTGTTATTCATGCTGCAAATATAGATAAATTTTTAATTGTAACAATTTTTATTACATTAAATTCATAATTCTAACTTAAAAATCACTTCCCTTCCAAATAAAACCCCGGATCCACTCGTTTGTTTTCACCGTTTTGGTAAATCGTATAGGAAAATCCTTTGCGAATCGAATAGGTGCCGACTTCCCCTTTTTTATTGACTGCAAAATAACCGACTTGAAAATCCCGTCGGTCTGATTGTGATTTCAAGGATCAATCAGCTATTTCTTTACAAGTTGGGTTGGATAAACCTTTTGGTTTCAGATCGTTTAAAACTCGAAATTCAAAAATGTTCAATTCTGCTGTTTCTGTATGATGAGAATTGTATTTTAGAGTTCAAAACTCCGAATTTAAAACTTTCCTTCGTACCTTTGCACTTCAAAATTTTTCACAAAACAATCAAAACAAATCCATTATGCCAAAAGGAATCTATCAAATACCCTTTGTAGCCAATGAAGAAGTAAAATCCTATGTTCCGGGTTCACCTGAACGGGAAGAACTACAGGCAACTTATAAAAAAATGTACAAACAGGTAATCGAAGTTCCTCAGTACATCGGGAGTAAAGTCGTAAAGAGCGGAAACAAAAAGGAAATCCGTCCGCCGCATGACCATCAGCACATCGTGGGGTATTACCACGAAGGAACCCAAGATGACGTGAAAGCCGCAATCGATGCTGCGTTGAAAGCGAGAAGAGATTGGGCAAATATGAGTTGGGAAAATCGCGCAGCGATCTTTTTAAAAGCAGCAGATTTATTGGCCGGACCTTACCGTGCAAGAATCAATGCCGCAACGATGATCGGTCAATCCAAAAACGTTTTTCAAGCGGAAATCGACGCTGCTTGTGAATTGATTGACTTTTTAAGATTCAATGTAGAATTCATGACCCAAATCTATGCTGACCAACCGATTTCATCTGAAGGCGTTTGGAACAGAGTAGAATATAGACCACTAGAAGGATTTACATTTGCCATCACCCCATTTAATTTCACTGCAATTTCAGCCAATCTTCCGGCTTCGATGGCATTGATGGGAAATGTGGTCGTTTGGAAACCTTCAGATAAGCAGATTTATTCGGCAGAAATCATCATGGAAGTTTTCCGTGAAGCAGGATTACCGGATGGTGTGATCAACATGGTTTTGACAGACGGAGCAGCAACTTCAAAAACCGTAATGGAACATCCTGATTTTGCAGGATTGCATTTCACAGGATCAACTTCGGTATTTAAATCACTTTGGAAACAAATTGGAAACAATATTGATATTTATAAAACCTATCCAAGAATCGTTGGAGAAACAGGCGGAAAAGATTTTGTCATCGCACATAAATCTTCAGATGCGCAAGAAGTAGCAACAGCTTTGGTTCGCGGAGCATTTGAATACCAAGGTCAGAAATGTTCGGCAGCTTCAAGGGCTTATGTTTCCAAAAGTCTTTGGCCAAAAGTTGAAAAAGAAATGAAAAAAGCATTGGATTCCATCACAATGGGTTCTCCGGAAGATTTCTCCAATTTTGTGACGGCGGTAATCGATGCAAATTCGTTTAAAAAATGCAAAGGTTACATCGACCGAGCAAAAAAATCCAAAAACGCAGAAATCGTTTTCGGTGGAAAATGTGACGATAAAGTCGGTTATTTTGTAGAACCAACCGTTATTTTAGCGTCAGATCCTCATTATGAAAGTATGGTAGAGGAAATTTTCGGCCCGATTTTGACCATTTATGTATTTGAAGATAAAAATTGGGAGAAAACATTGGAATTGGTCGATACGACTTCTGATTATGCATTGACAGGAGCGATTTTTGCCAAAGACCGATATGTGTTAAACCAAGGAATCAAAGCTTTGGAAAATGCGGCAGGAAATTTCTACATCAATGACAAACCAACCGGAGCTGTTGTAGGACAACAGCCATTTGGTGGAGCGAGAGCTTCCGGAACAAACGATAAAGCTGGTTCAGCGATGAATTTGATGCGATGGGTTTCCGTGAGAACGGTAAAAGAAACCTTTGTTCCGGCAAAGGATTACCGCTATCCGTTTTTAGCGAAAGATTAAATTAGATCATTCAAACATAAAACCTCAAAGTTCAAATCTTTGAGGTTTTTTATTAGAAAAGAAAAACATGAGTTCAGAAGCGATTAAAACTTCGGTTTTCAGTATTCTCGGCAACATTGCGTTTGCGTCAATTAAATTCGTTGCCGGTGTTTTGGGAAATTCTTATGCGTTGATTGCAGATGCGATTGAATCGACTGCTGACGTTTTTGCTTCGATTCTCGTTTGGATCGGACTGAAATATTCGACCAAACCGCCCGACGAAAATCATCCTTATGGACATGGTCGATTTGAAACCTTGTCCACTTTCGCGGTTATCGGGTTTTTAGTGATTTCAGCGACGGTAATTGCCTACGAAAGTATCCAAAACATCCAAACGCCACATGAAGGTCCGAAAGTTTTCACGCTTTTTGTACTCGGCGGAATCATTCTTTTCAAAGAATTGGCTTTCCATTACGTCATGCGGAAAAGCAAAGAAACCAATAGTTCTTCCTTAAAAGCAGATGCTTGGCACCATCGGAGTGATGCGATTACATCCGTTTTGGCATTCGTCGGGATTTCGGTGGCGATTTTATTTGGTGATGGATTTGAGGCGGCAGATGATGTTGCGGCCTTGATTGCTTCAGGGATCATTATTTACAATGCTTATCGAATTTTTAAACCGATCATCAGTGAAATTTCTGACGAACAGATTTATGAAGAATTGTCAAACGAAATTATCCAAATCTCAAAGTCGGTTTCAGATGTCATTGCCATCGAGAAAATCCATGTCAGAAAGATGGGGATGGTCTATTATGTCGACCTGCATTTGATCGTCAATGCCAATTTTACGGTGATGCAAGGCCATACCATTGCGCATAATCTCAAAGATGAAGTTAGGAAGAGGTTGCCGGAAATAGCCGATGTCCTTATTCATGTGGAGCCTGATAGGGTAGTGGTGAATTGAATCATATAAATTTAGGCGTGACCCCGTTGCGATTCAGATTTGAACCAATTTAGAATTCCGTTCCGCAACGGGGTCGGGCTCTAGGCACTCGCTTTTCTTTTTGTTTGACTTCGAGAACCTCAGTCAACAATGAGAACCTCAGTCAACAAAAAGAAAGAGCTCAAACCTAACGAAGTGGTTCGACGTAGTCAAACAATACCTCCATCCCTCACGCAAATTGAGTATCCTAATAAAATGGGAAAAAAAAATCCGCCATTTCTGACGGATTTGAAATATTTATTTTTGAACTTAATTCTTAAAATAATTCAGGGAAATCTTGGGGTTTTGCTTCATGAAACAATTCATAGACTTTTTCCACGATGTCATCTACAGAAGGTTTGGAGAAATAATCACCATCGGTCGCATAAGCCGGTCTGTGTGGTTTAGCCGTAATGGTAGTCGGTTTGCTATCCAAATGGAAATAACCGTTTTGTACTTCTAAAATTTGTTGCAACATAAAAGCAGAAGCACTTCCCGGAACATCTTCATCGATGACTACCAAACGATTGGTTTTCTCTAAACTTTTTACGATGTCATGTTTCAAATCAAATGGCAACAAGGACTGAATATCGATCACTTCTGCATCGATGCCCAATTGCGCCAATTCTTTTGCGGCTTCCGTCACGACTCTCCAAGTTGAACCATAAGTTACAAGCGTAACGTCAGAACCTTCTTTGGTGATCTCGACTTCACCGATTGGTGTAGTAAATTCACCTAAATTGGAAGGCATTTTTTCTTTTAAGCGGTATCCGTTCAGACTTTCCACAACGATAGCCGGTTCGTCACACTGCAACAACGTATTGTAAAAACCTGCAGCTTTGGTCAAATCTCTTGGCACCAAAACATAAATTCCACGTACCAAATTCAAGATTCCGCCCATCGGTGAACCTGCATGCCAAATTCCTTCTAGTCGGTGTCCACGTGTACGGATGATTACCGGTGCTTTTTGACCTCCTTTGGTTCGGTACTGAACCGTTGCCAAATCGTCAGACATCAATTGCAATGCATACAATACGTAATCTAAATATTGGATTTCCGCAATCGGACGAAGTCCACGCATCGCCATCCCGATTCCTTGTCCCATAATCGTAGCTTCACGAATTCCGGTGTCGGCTACTTTGCTTTCACCATATTTTTCTTGAAGACCTTCGAGTCCTTGGTTGACATCACCGATGTTTCCGGCATCTTCACCAAAAACCAATACGTTGGAATATTTTTCAAATATTTTATCAAAATTATCTCGCAATACGACACGACCGTCCTCCATTTGGTCAGTGGAGAATTCTGGTTGAATCTGTGGGACGCTTGTTGCGCTCCATTGGGACTGGCTATGCAAATGCGACGAATAAATATCCTCTTCGATTTTCATTCGTTCGTCATACCAATTTTTCAATTCTTCTTTTGCTGAAATGTTTTCACTTCTAGTCAATCGGAAAACTTTTCGAATTGCACTGTAAATGTCCTTTTTGAAAGGTGTTTGTTTGGCTTTCAGCGAATTGATTTCGGTTTCGATAAAGGTTTTATTTGAACTTTTGTTGGCTAAATTTTCTAGCAATTCAACCGCCTTATTCTTTAGATCAACAATTGGATTCAAATAATCGTCCCAAGCTTGTTTTTGAGCCGTTTTCACTTCTTTTTTGGCTTCGGCTTCTATATTTTCTAATTCTTCTATTGAGGCAATTTTCTCATCTCCTGCATCAAAATTGAGGATCCATTCTTTGAATTTTGTGATGCCGTCAAAATCTTTTTCCCAGTTCAAACGTTCTTCTGATTTGTAGCGTTCATGCGATCCGGATGTAGAGTGACCTTGTGGTTGCGTACACTCTCTTACATGAACTACGCATGGAATATGTTCTTCACGAGCTAGTTTTTCTGCGCGTTGGTAGGCGTCGATTAGCGCCGGATAATCCCAAGCTTTTACGGTGATGATTTCATAGCCACGTTGGTTTTCATTTCGTTCAAATCCGGAGAGCAATTCGCTTAAATTGGCTTTGGTACGTTGGTATTTGGCGGGAACTGAAATTCCGTAGCCATCATCCCAAATGGAAACGATCATGGGAACTTGAAGTACGCCACCTGCATTAATGGTTTCCCAGAATGGTCCCTCGGAGGTACTTGCGTCACCTATGGTTCCAAATGCAATTTCGTTCCCGGATATAGAAAAATTATTTTCAGCATCGGCGTCGGGATGGTTTCGATAAAATTTCGAAGCTTGCGCAAGACCAAGTAAACGAGGCATTTGACCGGAAGTAGGTGAGATATCGGAACTTGAATTTTTTTGTTCGGTCAATTTCTTCCAGCTTCCATCTTCATTTAGAGAACGCGTACCGAAGTGGGAAGTCATCTGTCTCCCCCCTGATGAAGGCTCTTTTTCTAAATTGGTATTGGAATACAATTGCGCAAAAAAAGCTTCTATGCTCAATTGACCAATTGCAAACATAAAAGTTTGGTCACGGTAATATCCAGAGCGGAAATCTCCATTTTTAAAAACGCGAGCCATCGCAATCTGCGGTAATTCCTTTCCATCTCCAAAAATTCCAAATTTGGCTTTTCCCGTTAAAACCTCTCTTCTTCCCAGTAAACTGGTTTCGCGAGAAAGAATTGCGGTTCTATAATCATCCAATATTTGATTTTTAAATTCTTGAAAGGAAAGTTTATTTTCTGTTTGTGTTTGCATGGATATAATCTATAAAATTATAAGAAGGCAAAAATACTAAATAAGATTGAAATAAACTGGGGTAGGTGTTTTTTCAGCCTACAAACATTAAATTTTAACTGAAATGAATTTTGATTTTAAGAAAGTTTTAAATAATTTTACAGTCTATAACTATAAATTAATAAGGAAAATTATGAAAAAAATCTATTTTTTAGCATTGTCATTAGTCATTGGATTTTCGGCAAATGCGCAGTTAACAGAAAACTTTGATTCGTATCCATTGGGTCCATATTTCGGTGGTCATTGGACGACTTGGTCTGGAGCTTCTGGTGCAGAGAACATTATCATTGCAAACGATCAAGCCTCTTCTGGTTCACAATCAGGATACATTGGGAATGATGGTGTGCAAGATGCGATTTTAATGCTTGGCAATAAAAATTCTGGAGTTTGGGAATATGAAATGAAATTGTTCATTGAATTTGGATTAACTGGTTATTTTAACTTCCAAGAGGATCAAGATCCAGCTACTACTGGAGGAGTTTGGGGATTGAGTTTCCACTTTAATGATCAAGTTAATTATGAAGATTATCCAGATCAAGGAATCTTATATGGAGGCGATGACTTCTTCTATCCATTTGATTTTCCATATGATGAGTGGTTTACATTGAAATTTGTTTATGACATTGATGCAAACACAGTAGTTGTAACTTTAGATGGAACTGAAGTTTACAATGGATTGGCTGGTTTGGATGAGTCTCCAAATGCGCCTCAAATCGGTGGTGTTGACTTCTTCAGTATCCACGCAAACAACTCTTACTATGTAGACGATATCGTATTTACTGACCAAATGGGTGTTAGTGATATGACAGGTTCTTCAATTGCAGTTTACCCAACCGTTGTGAAAGATAACGTAAACATTTCTGCAAAAGGAAACATTTCAAATGTTGCGGTATTTAATACTGCGGGTCAGCAAGTTTTGAAAGCTAATCCAAATGCTCAATCTACTCAAGTTAACATGGGTGCATTGCCATCTGGAGTTTACATCGTAAAAATCCAAGCTGGAAATGAAACGTTGACGAAAAAAGTTGTGGTTAAATAATTAATTCACGACATAAAATTTTAAAGTGCTCCGAGTGTCGGGGCACTTTTATTTTCAATTAATTAAAATAAATCTGAAAAGCATTTGGGAAAAACAAAATGAATTCCTACATTTGCAACCCGAATTTTCATTCACAATATATAAATTATTAAAAATCAATACAGTGGATACGTTGAGTTATAAAACAATATCGGCAAATAAAGAAACCGCACAAAAGGAGTGGATTCAAGTAGATGCTGCCGGCCTAAGTTTAGGTAGATTGGCATCAGGAGTTGCTAAATTGGCAAGAGGAAAACACAAAACAAGTTTTACACCTCATGCTGATTGTGGAGATTATGTGGTGGTGTTAAATGCCGATAAAATTCAGTTAACCGGAAAAAAATGGGACGAAAAATTATACATTCGTCACACAGGCTATCCAGGTGGGCAGAGAAGTTTGACTGCTCAGCAATTGTTTGATAAAGATCCGATCCGTTTGATTGAAAAATCAGTAAAAGGGATGCTTCCAAAAAACAAGTTAGGAGCTCAAATCTTGTCAAACGTTTATGTTTACACAGGTGAAGAGCATCCACATCAAGGTCAAAAACCAAAATCAATAGACATTAAAGCATATTTATAATTATGGCAATCGTTCACAAAATAGGCCGAAGAAAAACTTCAGTAGCTCGAGTTTATCTACAAGAAGGTAACGGCGAAATTTACATCAATGGTCGCGAATTGAAAGACTATTTCACTACAGGTGTTTTACAATATAAGGTAGAGCAGCCTTTGGCTATTACCGGAAACAAAGGAAAATACAATGTAGATGTGAAAGTTTTTGGAGGAGGAATTACCGGTCAAGCGGAAGCTATCCGTTTGGGGATTTCCAGAGCACTTTGCGAAGTAGATGCAGATTTCAGACTTCAATTGAAACCAGAAGGATTATTGACTCGTGATCCTCGTATGGTAGAGCGTAAGAAATTTGGTCAGAAGAAAGCTCGTAAGCGTTTCCAATTCTCAAAACGTTAAGAAGAATTTGTTTGTTGTTTAACGCACGAAGTTTTGAATCAGACCAATTGTCATAAAAACTTCAAACCTTAAACATTGAACTTTAAACTAAATATTAAACAAACCATTTTCCGGTTGGTTTAGCATCTAAATGTTTTTGGCGAGATCATTTCAACCACTCAAACATTGCTTGCTGAATAAGCGGAACGTAAACTAAAAACAAAGAAAATGGCAAAAGCAAATGTAAAAGAATTGTTAGAAGCCGGAGTACACTTCGGTCATTTAACAAGAAAATGGAATCCTAATATGTCTCCTTATATCTTCATGGAGAAAAACGGAATCCACATCATCGATCTTCATAAAACAGCTGTAAAATTGGAAGAAGCTTCCAATGCACTTGGGAAAATCGCTTCTTCAGGAAGAAAAATTCTTTTTGTAGCAACGAAGAAACAAGCAAAAGAAGTTGTAGCAAAACATGCAGAAGAAGTAAATATGCCTTACATCACTGAACGATGGATGGGAGGTATGTTGACTAATTTTGTTACCATCCGTAAAGCGGTTAAAAAAATGAACTCCATCGACAGAATGAAAAAAGATGGAACATTTGAAACTTTGTCTAAAAAAGAGCGTTTACAAGTAGATCGTCAAAGAGCTAAATTGGAAAAAGATTTAGGATCTATATCAGATATGACACGTATTCCTTCTGCAATCTTTATCGTAGACACTGTAAGAGAGCATATTGCAGTTGCTGAAGCACAAAAATTGGGGATTCCAATCTTTGCTATGGTAGATACCAATACAGATCCAAGAGAAGTTGATTTTGCTATTCCTGCAAATGATGATGCTTCAAAATCAGTTGATATCATCTTACAAAATGTTACAGATGCTATCAAAGAAGGGTTGTCTGCAAGAAAAGCGGAAAAAGACAAATCCAAAGATGAACCAAAAGGGGCAGAAGAAGCTCAGGTTCAAGTTGAAGCGCAAGAAACGAACGACGCTGAATAATCATACATGATGTTTGATCATCAAAATTAATCATAAATTAATGTAGTTCTTTCGCTTATGGAAGAACTACTTTTTATTTTAGAATTCAATATTAACCATTAAATAAATTAACAATGTATAAAGCAACTGCCGCAGAAGTAAGTAAACTTCGTAATGCTACCGGAGCGGGTATGATGGACTCAAAAAAGGCTTTGGAAGAAGCAGGTGGAGATTTTGATAAAGCAATCGAAATCCTTCGTAAAAAAGGACAAAAAGTAGCTGCAAATCGTGCTGATAGAGAAAGTACAGAAGGAGCTGTGATTGCAAAAGTAAATGGTGACAACACAAAAGGAGTAATCGTTTCTTTGAATTGTGAAACTGATTTCGTTGCTAAAAACGAAGACTTTGTTGCATTGGCACAAAGATTGGCTGATATGGCGCTTACTTTTGAAAATAAAGAAGAATTATTGAATGCTCAATTGGATGGAATCACCGTAGCAGAAAAATTGACAGAGCAAACCGGAGTAATCGGAGAGAAAATCGAAATCGGTACTTTCCAAGTATTGGCTGGTCCTTTTGTTAACGCTTATATCCATGCTGGAAATAAAATCGGAGCAGTTGTAGCACTTTCTGCTTCTGTTGATGGAGCCGAAGAAGTATCAAGAGAAATCGCTATGCAAGTTGCGGCGATGAACCCAGTAGCTTTAGATGAAAGTCAAGTTTCTCAGTCTGTAATCGATCAGGAATTGGAAATTGCAAAAGACCAATTGCGTCAAGAAGGGAAACCTGAAAATATGATTGAGAACATCGCTAAAGGAAAATTACAGAAATTCTTTAAAGACAATACTTTGGTTCACCAACCATTTATCAAAGATGCAAAAGTTTCTGTATCAGAACATGTGAAATCTGTAAACGCTGATTTGACTGTTACCGGTTATATCCGTTATAGTTTGTAAGTATATTCTTTTAAATATAATATTTAGAAATGCAGTTCATATAGAGCTGCATTTTTTTTTATGAGAAAATTTATTGGTATAGATATTGGTAATTGAAAAAATAAATCCTAAATTTGTATCAATCGAGATGAAAAGAATTCTACTTTTAATGTTCTTATGTTTTTCCACCTTGAGTGTGTACGCACAATCAAAGGATGGAATTGCTATTTCATCTAATTTAAGCGACAAAAATTTAAAAATTTCACCCAATCCGGCTATTACTGATATAAAATTGGCAATTGAAGGAAGTCAAGCAGAGATTAAAGCAATTTCTATTTACAGCATCATAGGAAGTGAAGTTTTTTCACAGCAGTATAATACCAATGCAAAAGTGATCGACCTAAATGTACGCAACTTAAAAAAAGGCAAATATTTAGTTCGAGTAATCTTTTCTGACAACTCCTCTGAAGTTGCTACGCTGATCAAACAATAATCTTATTATATTTTTAAAGCAATTCATTATGCCGTTTAAGGCCTACATACTGAATATTGTTAAATCTATAAAACTTGTAGATGCGCTTTTGTTTGCGCATAATAAAGCCTTTCTTTCTTAAGCACTCTCGTTAAATTTAGCGGGAGATTTCTTATTTCTACTCATTTATTTTAAATGAGGTTTTACCTATTTATTATTGATTAAAAATTTATCATCATGAAATTAAAGCCTATTATTGAATTGGCAGATTATCAAATTTTACGAAATCTGATTAAGAGAAATCAAGACCAAAAAGTGCTGAAAGAAGCAAAACAATTGTCAGATGAACTCGACCGTGCTATCGTGATCAAAAATGAAGAATTAAACCCCAAAATCATACGCATCGGATCTGAAATTGAAATTGAAGAAGCAAAATCCAAAAGAAAAATGAAAATCCAATTGGTCCTTCCGGAAGAAGCAAATTTACCTGCAGGTAAAGTGTCGCTTTTGGCACCGTTGGGTGTGGCATTAATCGGATTCTCAGAAAATGATGAAGTCAACTGGGAAATGCCTGGCGGAAGCACGATGATCAAAATCTTAAATGTTTCCAACGAGCATTTGGTGGAGTGATATCTTAAATTACGCGCAATAGTGTTTTATATAAACTTGCCCAAGTAAGCCAACCCATGTTTTTTGAAATTTCTTCAATTTGGGAAAAAGGTACGCCTTTCAGTTGTTTTACTAGGTTTTCGGGATGATTTCGGTAGTACAAGAATCTTCTGGCATTCATTTGTTTTTTCTCTCCATATTTCAGGATTTCTTTACAAGGTGCAATATCCAAAAATATGAAATAAAATTCACGATTAGAAGCATTTGCTACATCGATACCTATGTGCAATTTTCGGGCTATTTGGTCATGTTTGTGTTTTTCATTGGCTTCTGAAATTTTACTGTATAATTTTGCTTCGAAGAATACAAGTTTGTCATTAGTTTCGATGCAAATGTCTACTTCTGTACTTTCTTTTACCGATTTAGCGGTGAAATTTTTCCCAATAGAGATCTCAATACTCTGTTCATCTGCAAAAGAAAATGGAACAGGTACTGGCTGATTTATTTCTTTGAAATCTCCAAAAGCATCTTCAAAAATTTCTTCGAGCGCAACTTCAATTTTTTCTTTGGGTAAGTTTCTTAACCTGTCAAAGCAACTCCATGTAAGGGCATCTTCACTATTGGAATTGTTGGCATATTTTAGTTTATGTTGTTCTGCTTTCCCATTGCAAACTATAGAAGCATTGAGAAATTCAAATAATTCTTGTTCTCTGCCAGGTAAAATTGCGTGATTTCTTTCGTGGTTAGTATAGTTCATAGTTTTAAGTACTTAATTAACTAATAATTTTAATTTAAGTTCTTTGAAAGAATTGATCTATTTTTATTATTAAACTCATGATTATTTCTCAAAACGCTTAAATAGGTAATAGCAATTTAATAGATCAAAATGAGTTCTCAAATCAGTGATGGATCCAATCAGTTCTATCCATTCAAATTGTTTAATGTTAAGTTTTTCAATAATAGCATCTATATTGTTGTTAAACCAAATGAGTTCTTCAGGATTAACAAAGGTATTTTTAATAGGTGAATCCTGAAAATTAGAATTTATTTCTGTACAAACTTTATTTTTTAATGTTTCTTTTAATTGAGTTACATCCATAGAAATTTTATTGGTTGTAAAGATGTAAAATCCATAGTCCTCGGGAAATTCTTTAATCTTTTGGTTCTTAATTCCTTCGTAAATCAATTTAATTAAAAGCATCGTATTTGTTTCCATTAAAGACAGACTAGGCTCCTCTCCATAAAAATTTTCTATAATAAAATAAAGGAAAGAACAGTCTTGTCTCAGTTCAATCAATTTTTTAACTATTTCATTTTCTTGTAGATGACCGACTGCTTTTATCACTGGGCCACCTGCAATTACGTTATTAATATCTCTTTCATCATTTTCAAAGTACCGAAACGTATTATAATTCTTTTTGAATTGCCATTCTGCATCTTCAGGGATAGTTAGATTACCATGTACTATTTTTTTACGAATAATTAGCTCAATAATAGTGTCATATAGCCAATTTTCACTGGAACTGCGGATCTTATACAATAGATGATCGTAAATCTCACCATAATCCTTAACTAATTTTATCGTGTTCATATTTCTTTATTTTATTAATTATGAAGCAAAATTAGAAGTATGATATGCCAAATTCAGGCAGAGCAAATTATTTTTCTCCTTTTACAAAAATTTCTTTCCAATTTGTTTTTCCTAAAATGCTCGGGGTATATTTTTCATAATTTCCTTTTTGCTTTTTAAAATCATAATTATTAGAAGAAAAAAAATGAACTACTATTGGTAATTTTTTTAGCCATTCATCTATTTTATCTATTTGATTTTTATACCGTTCTAACCAATAAGTCCAATACTTTTCATTTGCCCCAACAATGAAAATTGAATCTTTATTAAAATTACTCCACTTAAATGATATTAATCCTTCGTTTTTATGGAAAACCTTATGATGATCAAGTTCCGCTCTATTTTCTTTGATGAGAAAATAGTAAAATAGTAATTCGATAATTGTGTAAATTGGATTATTGGAATTACTTTTTTCTGATGCAAATTTGAGTTCACATAAAACCAGTTTATCATTTTTTAGTGTGCCTATCAAATCCACACATCTTCGTCTTGATCTTTTACTAAAATTAACTGGAAGTTCCAAATCGTTCCAAACAACTTCTCCTAAGTTTTCAAAGGACGCTTTATTCGATGAAAATATGGCGCGTTGATAGGCAGTTTCGCCTATTGATTTAATTTTATCAAAGGAAAATTTACCTGGTGATGTATGGTATTTTTGTTTTTCATAATTGAGTATAACATTTTTGAGAAAGGTTAAATTTTTAGTTTTATCGAACTCTTTAGCATTTTCAATTAAATTAAGTAATTCGTTTTTATCAGATGGATTCATGATCACTAATTTTTATACAAATTTTTCATTTTGTTAATAGTTACAGATATCTCCTTTCTAAAATATTCGGGAGTGATTACTTCTAAATCGTTTCCGTACGATAAAATCTGTTGTTTAAAATCGGAAGTTGGAGCCAAATAATATTGAAATACAGAATATTTCTTATTACTTTCAATTTCTTGTTGTGAATGATGTAATGGCAGGCTTTTCAGATAATCAATGCTCTTGCCTAAAGCTTTTACTTTTACCAAACATGGTTCAATTTGAGGATGAACAACAATTCCAAAAGCATTTTCAAAATATTCAGCAGGTATAAAACCTTTCGGTAATTTAAATTTTGTATTTGTGGAATTAATGCTTTGAATTCGGTCGAGTGAATAAATTCGTAGTTCATTTAATTTTAAATTTTTCCCCAAGACATACCAACGTTGTTTGAAAATCTTAATGCAAAGAGGTTCAATTTCAATTTCCGGAATTTCGCTATACCAAAAAGGTTTGTAATGAAATTTTATAACAACTTCATCTCGCATTGCTTCAATAATAGTAGTTAAAAATGATTGTCCTGAAGGAATGTATTCAAATAAAATTCTATCTTTTATTGAATAATTTTCATGGATAATATTATTGATTGTGAATGTATTAAGGAGCCATTTCCGTAAACCGTTGTCGATGTCGGTTGCAATGAAATATTGGTTAAAGCCATTACATTCGATATTGATATCAAATAGTTCTTCAACCTTTTTCCGATGATTATGAAAAGTGCGCAAAGGAATTTTGTGCCCTTCACTCCAATCGGTTCGCAACCATTTTTTGTTGATTTCATCAATACTAATCTGACCAGCTCGGTTGATTGTGTCAACCAGCCATATGTAACGGTTAAATAAATTGACTGCCATAATTTAATTTATAGTCATGAAAAGCAAAGATGCAATTTCATTGTGCTAAATTATGGCATTGCAAGTTATTAATTTAGAATTCTAATAAAATTCAGAATATTGATTTCTTCATCCAACCTTTTTATAACCTACCACAGCCTCTATAAAAGCCTGTGCATTTTCTACCGGAACGTTTGGTAAAATGCCATGGCCTAAATTGGCGATATAGCCTGTTGTTCCAAATTCATCAATCATTTCTTTGACCATTCTCTGGATGGTATCTGGAGTGGAAAATAATCTAGAAGGATCAAAGTTTCCTTGAAGAGTAATGTTATTATGAGTCAATTTTCTAGCTGTTTTGGGAGAACAAGTCCAGTCAACTCCCAAAGCAGAAGCTTTGGATTGACTCATTTTTTCCAATGCATACCAACAACCTTTGGCAAAGACTGTAACAGGAGCTTTTTCAGCAACTGCATTGACGATTTGTTCGATGTATGGCCAGGAAAATTCATCATAATCCTTCGGTGAAAGCATCCCGCCCCAACTGTCAAATATCTGAATCACATCACAACCATATTCTACTTTTTTCAGTAAATAAGCAATCGTGGTATCTGTTATTTTTTGAAGCAATTCATGCGCCGCAATGGGATGTTGAAAACAGAAACTCTTTGCTGTGTCAAAAGCCTTGGATCCTTTTCCTTCTATACAATAACACAAAATCGTCCAGGGAGAACCCGCAAAACCAAACAAAGGAATTTCATTGTTCAATTCCTTTTTGGTGAGTTTTATGGCTTCAAAAACATAATGAAGCGTTTCTTCTACATCCGGAATTTGAATCGCTTTGATTTGTTCAGCAGTTCTGATGGGTTTTTCCAACCAAGGTCCTACATTGGGTTTCATCTCGAAATCCATGCCCATCGCTTGTGGAATTACCAAAATATCTGAAAATAAAATCGCTGCATCCAGCGGAAATCTTCTGATCGGTTGAACCGTAATTTCTGCAGCCAATTCTGGGGTTTGACATCTAGTGAAAAAATCATATTGTTCACGTAAGGAGATAAATTCAGGTAAATATCGACCTGCTTGACGCATCATCCATACCGGAGGTCTTTCTACTTCTTCTCTACGCAATGCCTTTAGCAATAAATCATTTTTCGGAGTCATAATATTGGTTTATTTTGTTTATCAGATCTTCTTTGGTAGGAATGTCTGAATTAATTATTTGATTATTAGTATAATTTTTCAATGCTGCTGTGGTCGTATTTCCAATGCTGAAAATAATGGATTTTTCGGCAGGCTGATTTTTGGAAAAAAAGGTTTTTACCGCTAAAGGACTAAAGAAAACCAGTGCATCAAAATTTCCTGTTTCAATGATTAAATCCTTTGGTGTAGATTCATAGCATATCATTTCATTGATCTGATGACCATTTGGAATTAAAATTTCAAATAAGGTGTCTCTGCGCGTGTTTCCACAAAAGAAATTCCAAATTTGAGGTTCATAATTTTGAACTATGTATTGTCCTAATTCTGATGCATAATGCTTAAAATGAACTACTTTAGAGTTGTTTTTTGTTAATTTTTTAGCAGTATTTTGTCCTACAACGAAAAATTCTCCTTCCAAATTCAAATTAGAAATTGCTTTCACAGCATTTTGACTGGAAATAATAAATCGATTGGAGTTAGGGTCTATTTTTGAAATAAAATGTTCAGATGATAAAGATTTAATTTCTAAAAATGGGACGATTTCAAATCCCAAATTTTCAGTCAAATTTTCTCTTAACCAAATGGTGTCAATTCCTTTTGTGAAAAGAACCTTTTTCAATTTTGGATCTGTTTTTTTATTTGTTGGATCAATTCTTTAGCACCTTTTTCTAAACATTTTTCAGCCAATTCTTTTCCTTTGTTTTCGAAATTTGATGTTGGAAAAACTTCATCAACTGATATTGTTTTCTGACCATCAAGAGATAAAATCGCACCTTTAAAAATAATTTTTTCATCCTGAATTTCAGCGTAAGCACCGATAGGAGCTGTACATCCACCTTCTAGCACATTTAAAAATTGTCTTTCTATATTGGCAGAAATTTTTGAATTTTCATCAGAAATTTCCGGCATTTCAAATCCGGATCGAGATGTGATTCCTACGATACCTTGAGATGGAGCAGGAATCATCCAATCGAGAATTTTAAATTTTAAATTTTTAGCCACTAGCTCATTCAGTATTTCACTTCTGTCTAAACCTGCATAGGCAAATATAGCCCCATCCCAATTGGATTCGACTAATTTCTGAATTCGAAGTTGAACATTTCCACGTAAATCAACAACTGAATCCTGAGGGTATTTTTGTAACCAAAATGAAGTTCTCCTCAAACTTCCGGTTGCGATGGTACGTTTTTCTTTTTGGAAGATATCATCTGATTTGTACACCAAAATATCATGAGGATTGCCTCTTTTCATGAACCCTGAAAGTTTTATTCCTTCAGGAAGAAGAGTTGGGACATCCTTTAAACTGTGTACTGCAATGTCGATTTGGTGATTGAGTAGCGCTATGTCTAGTGATCTCGTAAAAACGCCTGTAATACCGAGTTGATAAATGGGTTGTTTTAAATTTAGGTCTCCCTCAGAACTGATCGGAACGATTTCAGTTGGAATTTGAAATTCATTTAATTTTTTTTCAACCAAATGGGCTTGCCAAAGCGCCAATGGACTTTTTCTTGTACCAATCCTTATGGGTTTCATTCATTGATTTGTTTTAATCGAAAAATTTCTTCCATCATGGCGATAGTTTCCCCTGCATTTTCTCGATTTTCCAATAAATAGGAAGCGAACTGATTGGTCAAGTTTTGAACCAATTTTTCTGCAATTAATGTCTCCTTTCCGTTGATCTGTGGATTTTTTTTCTTTAAATTTTTGGTTTCAAATGCTTGTAAAAACTCAAGACGCTCCTTGAATGATTGAATAACGGGAACGTATTCACGCGTTTTTAACCATTCGTCAAATTCCGTTTTACAGGTTTCGATGATCTCTTGGGCAGCTGGTATAGCGTCTTTTCTAGATCCGATGGTGTCGTCCACCATTTTGGATAAGCCATCTACATTGATCAATTGAATGTTTTCTCTAGAACCCAAAGTATGCATCACATTTTCTGGAACAGAAAGGTCGATGATGGTCATTTCTTTATCATAAGGGATCATTTCTTCTGTAATAGTCGGGCTTTCAGCGCCTGTAGCGACAATTAAAATATCGGTTGATTTTAATTGATCGATCAATTCAGTATGATCTTTTACCAAGACATCGTATTTTTCCGTCATCAATTCTGCTTTTTCTCTGGATCGATTGATTAACGTAATATGGTCGTTTTGCGTATGTTTGATCAAATTGGTACAAGTGTTTCGACCAATTTTCCCTATTCCATACAACAATATATTTTTCTCCGAAACGGCTGGTTCGGTAGCCATAATATAGTGCACTGCAGCAAAAGAAACAGAAGCTGCGCCATTGCTTAGCGTAGTTTCGGTTTTGATTTTTTTACTGATTTGGATAGCTGTATTGATCAACCTTTCTAAAAAAGCTCCTGACGAACCTTGTTTTTTAAACCTTTTGAACCAAATTTTAATTTGGCTGATGATCTCAAAATCTCCTAAAATTTGGCTTTTTAATCCTGCTGCAACTTGAAATAAATGATGGATAGCTTCATCATTTTTTTTGATGGAAACCACTTCCTTCATTTCTTCCATGGTCCCTTTTGAGTGTTTGCAATAAAGTTCCATCATGGTTTCCGGATTCTCGGAAAAACCATAGAATTCTGAACGATTACAAGTGGAAACGATAAAAAAGTTGTCAATCCCGATTTCTTTTGCTTCACGCACAAAATCAGGAACAGATTCCGGGAAAAAAGTAAATTTACCACGTGTTTCTGCATCTGCTTTTTCATAGCTGACACCGATGGCAAAAAACGCTTTATCTGAATAGGGTTTTACTATCATATATTCAAAAACAAAAGTAAAGGGCTTTGGCTTTGGAAAATAACGCTAAAACAGTAAAAATACCTCTATCTGTCGAAATTTCTTTTTTTAGAATAATTCTAAACAAAAACCTAAAAATCCATGTTTAAATGTGTATTCATAAAAGAGTTTCGTAAATTTGGACGATTTTATGATGGATGTCATCTATGGAAAATAAATTGGAAAATACCCATAAAAGTAGGGTGAGTGAATATTGGCCGGATTCTGAAATGTACGTTGCCTATGTGGATAATAATACGGCATTTACAGACACATTGTCCCGTAAAATTGAAAAAAAATACATTCAATTTTATTTTTGTACCAAAGGTGGGATGACTTTTCATTTTAACAATGGCGGATATAACATAAGTTTAGCTGATGGTTCGAGTTTTTTGATGTACAACTCTAAAATGGAATTGCCATTGAACTTAAGTTTAAATGCTGATTCTAAGGTTTGTATGATTTTCGTTTCTGTAGAGAAATTGCATCATTTGTTTTCCAATCATAATATCAGAGCGGAATTTTTAAACAGTTCCAATTCCAACGAAAAATATTATAACCAACAAGCCTTTTCTACCACGGTTAGAATGGTTTTGAACCAAATCGAAAACCATAACCTTTCTACTCATTTTGAAAATTTATATGTACTTGGGAAAGTGTTTGAGTTATTTACGCTGTATTTTTCCGAGTCTGAAGCCAATCAAAAAGAAAATTGTCCTTTTCTTGACAATGAAAAAGATGCCAGAAAACTAAAAGAAGCAAAGGATATTTTATTGGACCGAATGGATAATCCGCCCATTTTAAAAGAACTTTCTGAGATTACCGGTCTTTCCGAATACAAATTGAAAGAAGGATTTAAACAAGTTTATGGAACGACGGTTTATGGATTTGTTTTAGACAAAAAGCTAGAATTTGCACGTGAGAAATTGGAGAATGGTGAGCTTCAGGTAAAAGAAATCGCTTTCGAAATCGGCTATGAAAATCCCTCACATTTTATCGCTGCGTTTAAAAAGAAATATGGAATCACCCCCAAACAATTTTCAAAACAAGTTTGAAAATCATTTTTTGTGGCCTTAGCAACCTTCATTAAAAGATAAAACGATTTCGTAGACCTTTCCATTTCTGAGATAAAAATAAAGAGCCGTTGCAGCATCATTATCGTTTAACTGAAAAACTCTTTCAGTAGTCGAATATTTTTCTGTATCGGGATTCCAGGCATTCCAAATCGACACATTGTAATTTTTATAAGCTTTCCATAAATCGTCTAAACTACTGCCAATTCCCAGTTTTGATAAGGTTCTGATGTTGGAGGATTTGGTTTTGATTTCATACAATTGTGTAGTATTTTGTCCATTTTCATCCGTATACTGCGTAAAACCCAATTCAATTTCTGAACCTTTTTGGTTAACGGTAGTTGTATATAACCAATCATCCAATTTTTTAGACAATTCTAATTTTTGCCCCACAGCTGTTTCAACTTCGGATAAGCTTGAATTGATCCTGATATCATTCATCCGCGTGGTTGAAATTTGTCCGTTTGTGTAGGAGATCCATAACAAACAGAAGAAAAGGAGATTTGCTTTCATTTGGATAAGTTTTATTTGTTTTGTGAAACAAATTTAATATTGCGTTTTAATCCCTCAAATTTCGTTCTTTTTACCGGAGATTTCTGAAAAATACTACGAAATACATCTTCCGTAATTTCTTCCCAATCCGATTTGGTGTATTGAAGGATTTCTTCTTTAGGACTAAATTTTTCTTGTTGCGTTGGAAGTGAAAATCGATTCCAAGGACAAACATCTTGGCAAACATCGCAACCAAAAATCCAATTTCCAAATTTTCCAGTCATTTCAGATGGAATTTCTTCTTTTAATTCTATGGTGAAATATGAAATGCACTTGCTTCCATCCACTTTTTTATTTGGAAGTATGGCTTCTGTAGGGCAGGAATCAATGCATCTGGTACAATTTCCGCAATGGTCGGTTTGAATAGGATCATCATATTCCAAGGCCAAATCGAGGATAATTTCTGCTAAAAAGAAAAAGGATCCTTTCTGTTTGGAAATGGTCAAACTATTTTTTCCAACCCATCCTATTCCTGCCTTTTTGGCCCAAGCATGCTCAAGAACCGGAGCTGAATCTACAAATGCCCGACCGTTAATTTCACCAAATTCTTCTTGAATAAAGGCCAAAAGTTCTTTCAGTTTTTCTTTTACAATGAAATGATAATCAACGCCATACGCATATTTGGCGATTTTGTAAGTTTCGTTTGTTTGGGTTTTTTCCGGGAAATAATTATAAGTCAATGAAATGACAGACTTCGCATTTTCAACCAAAAGTCTTGGATCCAAACGCATATCAAAATGATTTTCCATATACGCCATTTTTCCGTGAAGGTTTTGTTTTAACCAACTTTCCAGTCGTGGCGCTTCTTCCTCTAGAAATTCTGCTTCTGCAATTCCACAAGCATTGAAACCCAGCTCCATAGCGCGCTTTTTGATGCGTTCTGCAGGACCTGTTTTGCGCTGATATGTTGTTAAAAATTCCACAAAATTGTCTTATAACTATGCAAATTTAGAAATATATAGAAAATGAATTTCGTTATAGGACTAAATCAGTTGTAAAAAGATTTGAATACCAAATTGATTTTGCAATTTAAATTTAGTAAAATAAAAGCCCATAATGGGCATTTGGTAGGGCAAAGTTCTATCCCTCCGAAATAATTATGTAACTGAACCTCAGGTTCTTGAAAAAAATAAATAGATGAAAAAATTCAGAGCAATGATTTTACCGATGCTTCTTTTGGGATTTCTATCGGTATCTTGTAACAACGATGATGATTCCTCCAGTGGAAATGATGATTTGATCGTAGGGACTTGGAAAGTTTCAAATGCGTGGATAGGAGAAGAAAGTATTTATGATCAACTTTTACAAACCAATTTCTGTGCGATGCAGAATTTGTACAATTTCATGAACGATAATTCTTTGGAAATTGACACTTTTGAAGAAGGGATTACGCCTGAAAATTGTGTGATCGGCGTGACCCAAACCGGTACTTGGACTAAAACCGATGATGTTTATTCGGTGACTTTTGATGAATCTGGCGAAACCAGTAGCTCAACCGTAACTTTTCAAAACGACAATACTTTTACGACCCAAACAATTTTTCAAGGGCAAAGTGTATTGCTGGAATTTACAAGACAATAAGTTGTTTTAATCCAAATTCTGTAATTGGATTAATTTAGAGTAGACTCCATTTCTATTCATGAGTTCGGTGTGTGTGCCGGACTCTTTTATTTTACCTTCTTCCATCACGATGATTTTATCTGCACTTACGATGGTCGAAAGCCGGTGCGCAATGACGATAGAAGTCCGATTGTGCATCATATTTTCAAGCGCATCTTGAACCAGTTTCTCTGACTGTGTATCCAGAGCAGAAGTCGCTTCGTCCAGAACCATGATCGGTGGATTTTTATAAACGGCTCTTGAAATGCTCAATCTTTGTTTTTGGCCACCGGAGAGTTTTCCGCCTCCTTCACCGACCGATTCTTCAAATTTTGATGGTAATTTTTCTATGAATTCAAGTGCATTTCCGATTTGTGTTGCCGATTTAACCTTTTCCAAAGAAGGATTTTCATCACCCAAAGCGATATTGTTAAAAACAGTGTCATTGAAAAGTATGCTGTCCTGGGTCACCAATCCAAATAATTTTCTGTAACTTTTTAATTGGATATTTTTGATGTTGATGCCGTCGATGAGGATTTCGCCATCTCTTACATCATAAAATCGGGTGATCAAATTGGCGATAGTTGATTTCCCACTTCCGGAATGCCCCACCAATGCTACACTTTCTCCTTTTTTTATCGTCAAATTGAAATCTTGAATGATATTTTTTTCAGCATAGCCAAATGATACGTTTTTGAATTCGATTTTGTCTTTGAATTCATTTAACTCCACGGCATGTTCGTCATCCTTGATCAACACTCTTGTGTCCAAAAGCTCAAATATTCTTTCCGCAGAAACTTGACCTTTCTGAATGTCAGAAAGCGAACGAGAAAACCTTTTGATAGGATCGAGCAATGTGTAAAAAATTCCGATGTAGAAGATGAATTCAGATCCCTTTAATCCATTTCCTTCCAAACTCAATTTACCACCAAAAAACACGATCATCCCAATCGTAATCGCACCGAGAAATTCGCTTGTAGGCGAAGCCAATGCGCGTTTTTTCATGACCTTTTGGAGCAATTTTCTGTAGCGGTTGATGGAAGCGTCAAATCGGTTGGTGATTTGGTTTTCTGCATTGAAAATTTTGATGATTTTTAAAGAATTCAAGGTTTCATCTACATAAGACATGATGTTTCCCAATTCGACTTGGGCTTTTCCGGCATCTCTTTTTAGGCTTTTCCCAATCAAAGAAATGATCGTTCCCATGATCGGAAAAACCAATAATGCAAATAAAGTCAATTGGTAACTCATTAAAAATAATGAAGTGACAAATACGATGATCATGATTGGGCTTCTGATGATTTCCACTAAACCATTTAAGATATTTCCCTCAACTTCACCTACGTCACTCGAAATTCTGACCAGCATATCACCTTTTTTCTTTTCTGTAAAATAAGAAACCGGTAGCGCCAAAATTTTATTATGTATATCTACTCGGAAATCTCTAGAAACGCCAGAACGTAAGTCGATTAAAAAGAATTCCGATAAATAACTAAATATATTTCGAAAGAAAAACAAAATGATAAAAGCGATACAAGAAATCAATAGAACTTGAATAGGTCCGCTTTCCATTGCGATTTGGCTCATGCTGTAAGCAGAATAGTCTGATGCGTAATCTTTCAATTCAAGCAAATTGCCTGAATAAATTGGTTTTTCCGTAATAGGTTTAGATTTCTCGTCAAATAAAATATTGAGAATCGGCATCATAAAAGCCAATGCCAGCACATTAAAAATCGCATAGAGAAAATTGCAGATGATGGCAATGAAAAAAGAAGACCGATAAGGTTTTGTATATTGAATTGCTCTTTTTAACAAGCTCATTGAAAGTCAAATTTGAGCAAAGGTACTAATTGTAAAAAGTAAAAAGTAAAAAGTCATCAGTATTTCACTTGATGACTATTAAGATTTTGGAAAAACCTGAAACCTGAAACTTTAAACTTTAAACTATATGAAGTAAATTTGCAGTATGATGAAAATCGGAATTTTAGGCGGAGGACAATTGGGATATATGTTTTTGCAAAATGCTTTGCGATATCCTTATGAAATTCATGTGTTGGATCCTTCTGTAAATGCGCCTTGTGCCAAACATGCGCATCATTTTGTTCAGGGTGATTTTGCAGATTTTGAAACCGTTTTAGCGTTCGGAAAAGATTTGGATGCAATCGGGATTGAGATAGAACACGTTAATGTGGATGCGCTTCGCGAATTAAAAAAAAGAGGAAAACGAATCGTTCCTGATCCGGAAGCTTTGGCGATCATTCAAGACAAATCCATCCAAAAACAATTTTATGTAGATCATCAGATTCCGACTGCACCTTATTTCGTATTGGAAGATTGGAAAGAATTGATCTGTGTCGTTACGGAATTTCCGCTTTTTCAAAAAGCCAATAAAGGCGGATATGACGGAAAAGGCGTTCAATATTTGAATTCCAGAAACGAAATCGAAAAAATCCTAAGGGTTCCTTCGATTTATGAAACGCCCGCCGATTTAGAAAAGGAGATTGCGGTGGTTGTGGTAGCGGATGATCAAGGCAATCTGGTGAATTATCCGGTAGTGGAATTGGTTTTTAATCAAGAATACAATTTGCTGGATTATTTGTTGGTTCCCGGAAATTTATCGGAAACGCATGCGATAGAAGCAGAGAAAATAGCGAGAAAGGTAGTTGCCAATTTAAATTCGCCCGGCGTTTTTGCCGTAGAAATGTTTTTGAATAAAAACGGAACGATTTGGGTAAATGAAACAGCGTCGAGGGTTCATAACAGTGGACATTCGACCATTGAAGCAGCAAAAAGTTCGCAGTTTGATCAGATGTTACGCGTTTTAGCAGGATTGCCATTGGGAAGTACAGATTTATATGCAACTTCGGCGATGGTCAATCTGATCGGAGCAGAGGGAGAAACTGGAAAAGCTCAGGTCGAAAATTTAGAAGAAATGTTGGAGATTCCGGGTATTTACCTGCATTGGTACGCAAAGGAAGAAACACGTCCAGGTAGAAAAATGGGTCATGTAACTTTGGTAGATGCTGATTTGGAACGGTTAAAGTCCAATATAGAAAAAGTAAATCAAACCGTAAAGGTTACTGCGAAAGTTTAGTTAATTTGAAAATGAACTATATTTTGCTTTATAATTATATTGATACTTTGAAAATGAGACTTGAAACATTAAACTTGAAACAAAAATTATGGTAGGAATTATCATGGGCAGCGATAGTGATTTGCCGATCATGAAACAAGCAGCTGAAATTTTAGATGAATTCGGGGTCGAATATGAATTGACCATCGTCTCTGCTCACCGAACTCCAGAAAGGATGGTAGAATATGCTCAATCGGCTAGGAGTCGAGGTTTGAAAATCATCATTGCCGGAGCCGGAGGAGCTGCGCATTTGCCAGGGATGGTTGCTTCTTTGACCTCATTGCCTGTTATCGGTGTTCCAATTAAATCTTCCAATTCTATTGATGGTTGGGATTCTATTCTTTCCATTTTACAAATGCCCAATGGCATTCCAGTAGCAACCGTTGCGCTGAATGCTGCTAAAAATGCAGGTATTATGGCTGCGAGGATGATTGGAGCTTTTGAAGACGAAATTGCAAAACGTGTAGGGATTTACCAAGTGAATTTAAAAAAGGCAGTAGAAGAAAAGATAGATTTGGTCAAAAAGGATTTCCCCAATTCTTTTGATAAGCAATAAGTTTAAAGCCTCAATTATTAAAATTGTGGTTTTTTTTGAATTTAGAATTAGATAATGTTGGATTAAATTTTCTTTAAAACAGCTTGTTTAATTTTGAACAAATTAAATCGAGGAAATGACTTGGGTTTGCGCCATCTTAATTTTTATTCAATTGATCAGGAAACTTAAAATTGAAAAAAAGAAAACGGTATAGAATGAAAGTTCCGATGTAAATACAAATTTCATCCACTTCGTATTCTTTTCCAAGTGAAATCATAGGCTTCTTAATTGTTCGGGCGATTTCAATTATTCTTCTGATAATTTTTGTCGCAGAGACTTTCAAATACCGAGACAGACTTCTGATGCCTAGACCTTCTTTGGTTAATGAGATGATTTGTTGGTTTAATTCGGACTGATATGCGTTGGATTTATAATTTTCTACTCTTGACTTTTTACAAGTTTTGCAAATGAACCTTTGTTTGCCGTAAGATGTTTTTCCATTTTTAACCATAGAATTATTTCCATCAACAGATTTGATGCACCTTATTGTAATCGAAGCCATTTTAGTAGATTTAAGACTTCCAATAATAGAAAAACAACCCGAAGGTTGTCTCTCATTCTGTATTTTAAAAATTTTAAATTATTGATAATCAGATTTCAGGTTTAATAAAAGTATTAAATCAACATATTTGATACAGCGCCATCTTTCAGATTAACAATGAATTTCACCCAAAAAGAAAAAGGACAAACAATCAATTTGATCATTTGTCCTGTTTGGTAGCCCGTAGGGGAATCGAACCCCTCTTGCCAGAATGAAAATCTGAAGTCCTAACCGATAGACGAACGGGCCAACTTTTATATTAAGCCAAAGCCGCGATGTGCTTAGCCAATTTGCTCTTTAAGTTAGACGCTTTATTCTTGTGAATGATATTGCGTTTCGCTAATTTGTCAATCTGAGATGAAACTTTTGGAAATTGTTCCTCAGCAGCTGACTTTTCAGTTTCAGCACGCAAATTTTTGATTGCAGTACGAGCTGATTTGTGATAGTAACGATTACGATCTCTCTTTACTGCGTTTTGTCTAATTCTCTTTAATGCTGACTTATGATTTGCCATAAAATTTAATTCTTTGTGAAATCTGAAATTTCTTTGTTTCTAGTTCATCAGTGTTTGACTGAATGAGAGCGCAAAATTAGAACAAATTTTGATATCTGCAATAGTTTATCAAAAAAAAATTTAAAAGTTTTCATATTTTCCTACTCAGTTAATTTATACTTTTGCATTTCAAATAAAATTTAAACAATGAAATTATTGAAATTTAACAATTTACTCTTTTTTGTTGCCTTTTCTACCGTTGCTTGCGCGCAAGTGCCATCTGGTTATTATGATGATGCAGATGGACTTGAAGGTTATGCTTTAAAAACCGCATTGAAAAATATCATCGATGGACACACTGTGCTTTCCTATGGTAGTTTGGATAGTAAATACAGCCAAACCGATAAGGACCTTTATTTTGAAAATGACGGAAGTTTGTTGGATGTTTATTCGGAAAGACCTTCTGAGGCAGATGCTTATAACTATGGTTTCGGAGAAGGTGATCAATGCGGAAATTATAACAGTGAAGCAGATTGCTGGAACAAAGAACATATCTTTCCTCAAGGATTTTTTAATGAACAATTGCCCATGCGTACCGATTTGCACCAAGTTTTACCAACTGATGGTTATGTAAATGGTATGAGAAGCAATTATCCATTTGGTGAAGTGGGTACTGCTTCTTGGACTTCTACCAATGGCTCTAAAAGAGGGAATTCTGCAAGTCCCGGACATACCGGAGTTGTATTTGAGCCGATCGATGAGTTCAAAGGGGATATCGCCCGTATTTTGTTTTATTTCGCAACGCGATATGAAAATGAAGTAACTTCTAGCTCTTGGGACAATCCTAATTCAGATTCAAATAATCCGTTGAATGGTACCAATGATCAGGTTTATGAAGATTGGTTTGTGGCTGTTTTATTGAATTGGCACAATCAAGATCCTGTAAGTCAGAAAGAAATAGACCGAAATAATGCGGTGTATAATATCCAACATAACCGAAATCCATTTGTAGATCATCCGGAATGGGTAAATGAGATTTGGGGAGAAGGAATGAGTGTTGCTGACGTAAATACGGATGTGAAAGTTGAGGTTTATCCCAATCCTGTAAAAAATATGTTGAATTTGAAAGCGGAAAAAAATATTGAGAAAGTGGAGATTTTTTCAGTTTCAGGAGCAAAAGTTCAAACCGGAAAACCAAATTCAAAAGATGTTGAAATCAACGTAGGTCATTTAGCCAAAGGTGCTTATTTGTTGAAATTGACGGTCGATGGAAATCAAACTTCAGAGAAATTTATCAAGCAATAAATTCAAATAGATAAAATGCAAAAGTTCCCTTTGAAATATCATCGGGAACTTTTTTTGTAATTCAATAAAAAGTAATCTGCTGTTTTTCTTACAATCGAACTTTAAATCCGCCCAAAACATTGATACCGGCTTGAGGATAATAATAGGGCCCTTCATAGTAAAATCCATTGCTTTCATATTCCACATCAAATAAATTATTGACCAAAACTGAAAATTCTAGGTTTTTCAGATTGAACCAATTCGGTGCATAACGTACAACTACATCGGTCAGGAAATAACTGTCCAATTTCCCATCTTCCAATTCTGTATTGGTCATGAATTGTTCACCGACATATTTGTTGACAACATTGAGCGATAAAGCTTTAACCGGTCTGTATTCCACGCCGAAAGAACCGATCCAGTCAGGAGAAAAGGAGATGTCCATATCACCATATTCTTGGATCTCTTCGTTCCAATCCGCATCATATCCGATTTCTTTATGATCCAAAATTTTATTGGTACTCCAAGTAAGATTTCCGAAAACCGACAATTTCTGTGGTAAGATACCATAATTTGCACTTAGCTCAATTCCGGCGCGATAGCTTTCTCCGGCATTTTTACGGATATATTCGCCCACATCATTGAGTTCTCCGGTTGAAACGAGTTGGTCGATGTAATACATGTAAAAAGCATTGGCAGTGAAATTGAATCTCCCCGATTTTTTATAACCCAATTCAAAATCATGCAATTTTTCTTGTTTCGGCGCATTTCCATTGTTGATGAAATCAGGATTGTCCATATAATCTGAACGATTCGGCTCACGGTGGGTCATGCCATAATAGAAATAGAAAACGTCTTTTTGCGATGCGAAATAATTCAAACCGGCTTTAGGATTGATGAAATGGAAATCATCTTCAAAAGGTCTGAAATCTTCTTCTCCACTTTCACCACCCGGAACTAATGCTGCTTTATAGTCCACAAATCGGTATTGGATATCTCCAAAAAACTCAAAATTATTGACTTTGTAAAGTGCTTTTGCATAAGCAGATACGTCGTTTTTGGTGGATTCGTTTCGGTAGTATTCCTGATTGGTGTTTTGGTTGTCAAAATCTTTCACCCAAATGATTTTCCCGAAATGATCATTGACATATTGCGCAGCAGATACACCGGTCACCAAACTTAAATTCCCCAAATTTTGATTTTCTAAATTGAAATTTAAACCATAAAAATGATTGTCCAGCCATTTTTGACGCACCACATCTGTTCCTTCGATCTCACTGTCAAAACCAAAATCAGCTAGATTTTCGCCTTGTTTGTAATTTTCGTAGTAACCCTTTCCTCTGGTATAGAAAAGTGTAGCATTACTTTTCCAACCTTTTCCATAACGCTGATCCCAAACCAAATGATTATGGTGTTGTTGGTAGTTATCTACTTCATTATCATAATAATCTACGATGTTTCCGTCCGCATCATAAATGGCGCCGGCTGAATTAAAAGTACGGTTGACTTTCATCGTTTCCGCATCGATTCCATTCCAAGCTTGATAGGTTTCTTGTTTCCCAAAAAAGGTCCAATAGCGGAAGCTGGTTTTTTCATTCAAATCATATTTGGCATTCATTCCATAGGAGTGCATGTTACTGGATGCACGATCGATGTAGCCGTCTGATTTGATTAAAGATGCGTTTAGGTCAATTCTCAATTTCCCGTCTAGAATAGCACCGGTTCCTCCCTGAAGCGAATATTTTTGCGTAGCAAAACTTCCCCAAGAATTGGCTGATTCCAGGAACATTTCTCTTGAAGGCTGTGTCGCATCGATGTTGACAATCGCCCCAAAAGCGCCGGTTCCGGAAGTGGAAGTTCCCACTCCACGCTGAATGGTAATGGAATTGGTGGAGGAAACCAAATCGGGCATGTTTACCCAAAAAACGCCTTGAGATTCGCCATCATTGATCGGAACACCGTTGAGTGTGATGTTGATGTGATCCTGTTCTATCCCACGAATTCTTAAAGAAGAATATCCGATTCCGGCACCGGCATCAGTCGTGGTGACAACTGAAGTGGCGTTCCCGATGAGTGTCGGAATGTCTTGACCTAAATTTCTTTCGTTTAATTTTTGATTGCTGATCTTTTCCGAAGTCACCGGAAGTCGTTGGACGATGTTGGCATAATCAAGCTCAATTACCTTACTGTCATTGGATTGGATCGAATCCTGAACTTGACCAAAAGCCAAAGTTCCGCTCGCAAGAGCGCATAAAAAAATCCTACTTTTCATTTTTAATAAATTCTTAAATGAAAGGTGGATTTACCCTAGATGGAAGATATTTTTTATTTCAGAAATAACAATGAAATCTTCTCAATTTCCCTTGGCAGCATTACCCGCCCAGGTTCTTTGGGTATAATCTCAGCCATTTCAAACGAGTTGAAAAAGCACCCCTTTCTGGTTATTTTGCGGCAAAGGTAGAGCTTTTGCTTGTTTCACAAAGGATTTTAGCTTTATAATTTGGTGGCTGTGGCGCCAAAATTGGTATTGATCTGAAAATCACGTACTAAATTAGGGTCTTTTACTGCATCATTTGGAACTGTAGTTTCCAAAATGGAAATTGGAAATGGAACAGTGACATTATTGTACCCATTTGGGATTGGTGTTAAAATGAGTTTCGCACCACGCACGTCAACCGGAAAAAAGCCTTCAGGAAATGAACCGGCATTAGCACTGGGCAATTGTAAAAAATCCTCACCGGAGAAATCAGGAATGTTTGAAGCATAAGCTGACGGAATGAAAATTCGGGAATTATCACCTATCGTATCATTTTCTATCACACCCATATTTAAATCATATTCCAAACCATCACTTCCGGTTTTGGTTAGCCAAGCTTGGTAATCGATGTCTCCATATTCCAATTGGATCGTTGTTTCCATCGTATCATCAGTTCCTTTAAAAAACCAAATACCATTTACGCCATAATTGCCCTGATCTTCCGAAGGAACAGAAGCGTTTTGCACGGTATAAGATGCGGAAATGCGTTTGGCTAATCCCATTACACCATTTGAAACTTGAGCATCTGAAGTTAAAGTGGCTGAATTTCCATTAAAATCACCCAAAATTAAAACATAATTGGAGGGCGCAGCAGATCCACTGGCTTCTACAGTTATCGCAAAAGATTGGGCAGTCGCCAAATCCGTTACTTCAATTTCGTCAAATCTTGCCCGATTGTTTTGTATGGAATCATTGGTGATTTGACCTACAGAAACATAACTTCCATCCACCAAAAGCCATCCTTCATAATGATAATTCTCCGGTAATTCCGGCAAATTAAAATCGGTCACCTCCATTCTTCCTGTTTCATCCAGCACTTCTGTTTCACTACAATTGTAGAAAAACAAACTCACACTCAGGATCAGCATTATTTTTTTCATCGGATTTTGTTTACGCATCAAAAATAAAAAAAATCTCCTTCGTATTGGTGGAAAGAGATTTTTGAATTGGAAAAAGCATCATTTATTCTACTCTTTTCCAAGTTTGGGTTCTACCCAGAAGTGAAATACCTAAATATCCTCTCACCTCCAGTGTGTTTTTGTCTTTTAATTTCATACTGCATTTGTACTGTTTTCCCGTGTTGGGATCTAAAATGCTTCCATCTGTCCATTCGTCATCATCTTTTTCCATCCCCCACATGATGGTCAAACCCTTGATGGGTTTGTCTTTGTTGTTGCCCTCACATTCCGTACATTTTGCATCTTCTTTTCCGGCGGTCAAAATTTTGGTAACATCACCTTGTAATTTCCCTGATTTGGTTTCATAGATTTTCACATAGGATTTTTCTTTTCCGGTTTTATCGTCTATAGTTTTCCATGTACCTAATGGAGATTGCGCATATGCCATGACGCCAAACATCAATACCATGGAAGCAGTTAGTAATTTTTTCATTTTTTCTTTAATTTGATTGATACTAAAATAGCATTATTTTTTAAATAAATAATGATTTTTTCATATTCAAATGATATACCAATTATTCGTAGGCAAAAAATGCATTTTCCAAATGTTGGATTTCCCAACCAGAATTGGACTTGTAAAGGCTGATGATGTCAAATCTGGTTTCCAATGCGATTTCGTTTTCTACGATAAATGCATCGGCAGCTTTGATTAAAAGTTTTCTTTTTTTTGATGTAACCGCAATTTCAGCATCGACCAGTGGATTGATTTTCCGGGCTTTTACTTCAACGATGACGATTTGATTTCGACTCAAATCCTCAGCGATGATGTCGATTTCCGCTTTCATGTAGCGCCAATTTCTTTTTAGAATTTTGTAATTTTTTTCTTCTAAAAATTGGGCTGCTCTTTTTTCAGCTTCGATTCCAAATTCAATATGATCTGCCATCTTAATTTGTTCCAAATAGCCGGTCGCCTGCATCACCCAATCCGGGAACGATATAGCCTTTTTCGTTTAATTTCTCATCCATTGCCGCAAGGAAAATTGGGATTTCAGGATGGTTTTGATGTACCAATTCTACACCTTCCGGACAGCCTACCAAACAAGCCAAACGGATGGATTTCACTTGATGCGCTTTTAAAATTTCAATTGCTTTCACCGCAGATCCACCTGTTGCCAACATCGGATCTAAAATGATGATGTCTCGGTTTTCCATGTTTGGAGGAAGTTTGCAGAGGTATTCTACCGGTTCCAAACTATCATGGTCGCGGTAAATCCCGATGTGTCCTGTTTTGGCATTGGGAATGAGATTCTGGATGCCTTCCACCATTCCAAGTCCCGCTCTGAGTATCGGCACCAAAACCAAATCCTCACCTTTGATCCGATATCCGGTCGTTTTGCAAATCGGCGTTTCGATTTCAAAGGTTTCCGTTTCCAAATCTCTCGTGATTTCGTAGCACATGAGCGAAGCAATTTCATTGACCAATTCTTTGAACATTTTGGTCGGTGTTTCTTTCCGGCGGATTTGCGTCATTTTGGAAAGGATAAGCGGATGTTGTATGATGTGTAATTGTTTCATCTAATAAAATTCTAATTTAACGATTTCATTTGAGATATTGAATTCAACTTCAGTTCCTAAAATCAGCGCTCGGTTGTCACCGATGTGACCTGCCGGAAACCCGAAACAAATCGGAATGGTATAATTTTCCATGAATTGATGGATGATTTGAAAACTCATCGGATCATAATCGGTATGGAAATCGGGATTTTCATTTTCCAAATCCATTTTGGTAAAACTACCGACGATCAATCCTTTGATTTTCTTCAATAATCCGGAACGTTTTAAATTCATCATCATCCGATCCAAATGGTACCAGTTTTCATTCCAGTCCTCGATAAACAAAATCAGGTTTTCGCCTTGAATGGTGGATAGACTTCCCATCAAACTATAAATGATCGATAGATTTCCACCGACTAATTTTCCTCTTGCATTGCCGATTTGATTCAAAGCATGGGAAGGAATTTCATACTTTAATTTTTCACCAAATAATGCTTTTTGTAGCGTTGAAAATGTTTCGGGATGATATTCCGTGTTCAATTTTTTGATGGTCAAACCATGAATGGTCGGGATTTCCCAATTGTTCAAATGGTTGTGAAAAACAGTGATGTCAGAATAACCGATGAGCCATTTAGGATTTTGGATGAAACGGTCCCAATCGAGTCGATCTATCAATTGGACTGCACCATATCCGCCTCTTGCACACCAGATGGCTTTGATATCCTCATCATCTATTGCCCATTGGAAATCATAAAGACGATCCTCTATTTTTCCGGCGTAATGATAACCATTGTCATAATCCTCAAACAAATGATTTCCGAGAACGGGTTCTAATTCCATTGACTTTAGAAATGCTAAATTTTCTTGGAGTTCTTCTTTGAAAACGCGTCCGGAAGGAGCGATGATGGCAACATGGTCACCGGCTAGTAAAAAATCGGGTTTCAAATTGAATTTTTGATAAAATTATAAAATTGAGAAATAACTGCCAACCAAATTCTACAGCCATTTTCATACATTTGTTTGAAATGAAAACTTTCAATATTCAAGAAATGGCAGACGGCATCCGAAATGGAAACCGTGTTATGCTCAGTCAAGCAATTACGTTGGCCGAAAGTTCACTTGCTGAACATCAAAAATGTGCGCATCAATTGATCCAAGAACTCATGCCGGAGACGGGCAAATCAAAACGAATCGCAATTACAGGAGTTCCGGGCGTTGGAAAAAGTACTTTTATAGAAAGTTTTGGGCAATTGTTGACCGATAAAGGTTTGAAGGTTGCGGTTTTGGCGATTGATCCGAGCAGTACTTTGTCCGGCGGAAGTATTTTGGGAGATAAAACGAGGATGGAAGAATTGGCCAGAAATCCGTTAGCTTACATCCGTCCTTCTGCAACTGGTGGATTTCTAGGTGGAATTGCTTCGCGAACTTATGAAGCGATGTTGTTATGTGAAGCGGCTGGATTTGATGTGGTTTTGATCGAAACGGTAGGAGTAGGGCAGTCTGAAACTTTGGTACATGAAATGACAGATTTCTTTTTGTTTTTACAAATTCCTGGTGCTGGAGATGATTTGCAAGGGATCAAAAGAGGAATCATGGAGATGTCGGATTTGATTTTTATCAATAAGACGGATGAATTTGGTTCTGATAAAGCCAAAGAAGTAAAAGTGACTTTGGCAAGGTCTATGCAGTTTTTGCCACAAAAGGAATCAGAATGGAAGCGAAAAGTTTATTTAGGATCAGGTTTGACCGGGAAAGGTTTGGAAGAGGTTTGGGATGCGATTTTGGATTATTTTAGTTGGGTTGAAAAATCCGGATATTTAGAGAAAAGAAGAAAAGGACAAAATGTTTTGAGGATTCAAGAATACATTAAAGAACAAACTGTCAAAAAGGTAATGAAGATGATTCATGAGGAAACACCAATTTGGGATTTAGAAAATAATCCTTATTTGATTGCGGAAGAATGGTTGGCGAAAAAAATGGTGATTAGTCAATGATTCTTTTGGCGTAAAGGTATCTTTTGTTCCAATAAGTCATGCTCAGAGGTGAAACAGTTACGCCTTGTGAAGTTGAGGCGTGGATGAATTCGATATCTCCTTCATCTGAAACATTGTGCACAATTCCAACATGTGAAACTCGGCTTCCACCATTGGTTGCGAAAAACAACAAATCACCGGCTCGAAGTTCTTCTTTTGAAACGACATGACCTTCTTTGGCTTGAGCGGCAGAAACACGAGGTAATTCGTGGTTAAACATTTGGAAAACGCTCTGAACAAAAGCAGAACAATCAATTCCATTTCGCGTAGTTCCACCATATCGATAAGGAGTTCCCAAATAGGTTTCAGCTTCTGAAAGGATTTGGGTAACAAAAGAGTTCATCGCCATGGAGTGAATTTCGTTTAATTCTTCGATGGCAGATTTCTCAGGTTGAACTTTAACAGTTTTGACTTCTTCTGATTTATTTTCAGCAAATAATTTTTTATTGATAATGGAACTTTGGGTATAATAAGAACGTTCAAGTGGAATATAACTCGATTTTGCTTGAGTTGTGGAGATCATTGATCCACAAGAGGTTATGAACGTTGAGGCTAGTAAGATGATTAGAATTTTAAGTCCTTTCATACCGGATTCCTTTCAAGAATAATTGTTTGTTTTTTTTCTTTACAAACGCAAATCTAATCGGAATAGTGAGTCGTTAACTTCGGATCGTTTAATTTTATGAAAACATTAACGAATGTTAAATTTCTTTAACGATTTTTTATAAAAGCTGCCGCTTAGGTGACGACAGCCTTTTGTTCAACATTTTTGAATGGTTAGGGAATGTTAAACTGGTTAGAGTTTAGGTTAAATACTCGTAATTTTTAGGTATTTAAAATTTTGATTTCGTAGTCGGTTATATTTTTTATGGGATAAACGATTTTTTCTTTATTTGTTTTGAGGACCAAACATATATTGTCGATGTTTTCTATAATGCCGATTTCTTGTCCAATTTGAATTTTCATTCCAATTTCCAAATTTTTCTTGGTATAAAATCCGAGGATGAGTCTGTACACGATATCTTTTGATCCCAAACCTACGGCTATGGTAACGGCGATCAATGCCGCTCCTATGATATAGGTTAAATTATCAGAAATGATTTTAGTGTCAATGCCGACTTGGTTCAATGCCGTAATCGACACGAAAACAAAAATCAGATAAAAAACCAATGAACTGATGGCTTTTGCGCCTCCAGAGTCAATCGATTTTATCATAGCATAAATCAACTTTCTGGCTTGAGATGCCAAATACACGCCTAATATGAAAATGACCAAACCTACAAATAGTTTGGGTAGGTATTCCAGTAATTTTCCTATTTGTTCCGAAACGATATGCAATTGAAGAAATTCAGAGCCGATGATCATGACGATGAGGACATAAATAAATTTTAGGCCGCCCAGTATGATTTTAGATAGATTCAACTGAATGTTCATGTTTTGTAGGAAATCCATTTCATTCAACAAATCATTGGCTTTTTCGATTTTCGAATATTTTAAAATTCTTTTGACGATCCATATTAAAATATAGTACAATAAAAATGCGCCTACCACAAAGCCAATTCCTTTCAGAATTTCTGGTAAGGCTTCTAAAAAATTAGCATAAAAATTTTCAACTATGTAAAATGGGAGTTCCATATTGGGTGGTTTTCTTTGTATTAATCTTTTTTCTTATTCTTTTTTTCAGTCGTACTCAATAAATTGATAATAGAGGCAGGATATTTAACCGAAACCAAATCAGTCATGTCCAAAGCCAATTTTATCATGCGTATATCCTTCATGACATGGTCACGGATAATTTCCGGGACCTGTTGATTTTCAATTATATTTTTAAATGGATTTTCCATTTTATAAGGATTTATATAGTTCGATAAGGTTCAATTTTGATCTATTCAGTCTCATTTTTACGGCACTCTCTCCTATCGAATAGAGGGTTGATATTTCTTTAATACTTAAATCATCTTGGTATTTTAATAATAAGATTGCTCGTTCAGGGGGAGAAATGAGTTGTAAGGCGCGGTATAGTTTTTCAGCTTTCATTTCAAATATTTGGGCATCTGAAATTTCTTCTTCCTCTGCTTCTCCTACATGATTTTCATCAATACTAAATGTGTTTTTATTTCCTTTAATTTCTCGCTGAAGATAATTTACACAGTGATTATAAGTGAAAGAATATAGCCATGTTGAAAATTTAGCCTCACCTTTAAAAGTTTTTAATTTGACAAAGAGCTTCACGAAAATATCATGCGTAAGATCTTGAGCTTCTTCTTTTGATCCGATAAATCCCAAACATTTATTGTATACGACAGAAGTATAGCGATCATACAAAACTCCAAATAAATGCGTGTCATTTGTTCGGGTGATTTTCTGTATAAGCTCCTCGTCAGTTATAATTTCAAACGATTTTGGGGGCGCCATAAACTTGTCTTCACCTTATTTGACACAGAAATTTAAAAAGGTCACAAATAATTTTGAATTTATAAAATTCATCATCCATTTGTTTAAGAAATTTGCCGTTTTTAGAATTTAAGAAAATATCGGTATGACACAATTCAACCTAAAATTATTTAAATTGATACAGAATGGCATTGATGTTCATTCCTGCACCAACTGAGCCCAAAATGATATGGTCTCCTGCATGGAATTCATGATTGCCCAATTGCTTTTTGGAAATCAAATCGTACATCGTAGGTACGGTTGCGACTGAAGAATTCCCCAATTTTTGAACGGTCATCGGTGCAATTCCTTCAGGGATTTCATCTATATTATACAGTCTAAATAATCTTTCAACCATAGCATGATCCATTTTTGCATTGGCTTGGTGTAGCAATACTTTATTGATGGAGTTGATCTCCAACCCTGAATTGTCAATCACGCGTTTTATCAATGCAGGAACTTTTCTTAAAGCATATTCATACACTTTTCTTCCACGCATTTTGATATTGACTTTAGATCCTTCATATCCTTCCTTTAAAGAAACATCATTGGACAAATACGTCATTTCATCTAAACTATCTGCAATCGTATCATAGCCTATGATACCGTATTTGGCTTCATCTTCTACTGCTTCAAGCACTACCGCACCGGCTCCATCTGCAAAAATCATCGCAGTTCTGTCATGCGGGTCTACTGCTCTAGATAGTGTATCCGCCCCAATGACCAATGCTTTTTTTGCAGTTCCCGACAAAAATAAATGATGCGCCAAAATCAATCCTTCAATCCATCCCGGACAACCAAATAACATATCATAAGGACGACAATGGTTGTTTTTGATGCCCAATTTATGTTTGACCCGTGTTGCTACGGACGGCATATTGTCCACTTGACGATAAATGGCGTCGATGTCACCATAATTATTGGCTACGATGATATAATCCAAATCCTCTTTGTCGATTCCGGCATCTTCGATGGCTTTTTTTGCAGCATACACCGCTAAATCTGAAGTGAAATCTCCTGCGTCTGCATACCTTCTCTCTTCAATTTCAGTGATTTCCTGAAATTTTTGAATGATTTCCGAAACGGGTTTCTCAATAAAAACACCTTGTTCATCATAAAATTCGTAGTTGATAAAATCTGAATTTTTTACGATTTTTTCAGGTAAAAAATGTCCTGAACCGGTGATGACTGTATTTAACATAGCGGAAATTTCAAATATATTACCGGCAAATTTAAGAATTATACTGGATTTTTAACGTTAAGTTTAAATTGAACTTAGAGCATGATTAAATTTTAAAGGAATTAATTTCGAACAAGAATAATATTTTAGCCTTAAATATCTTTTTATGCGCTTTTTAGCGTATTTTAACCTTTTTAATTTTGATTTAGCCCGCTAAAACTGCAATCAAAAAGAACAAAATCCATCTAAAAATTGCTATAAAATAAATATTTATAAAATTTTAAACAGGCTCTTATTTAGAAAGAATTTTTTTACTAATAAAATCCCGCTCCAGATCCCAACTTCTTGCAGGTGAATAAGCTCTGCCATAATAAATGATCTGTAAATGCAATTTGTTCCAAAGTTCTTTTGGAAATAATTTTTTAGCATCCTTTTCTGTTTGTTCTACCGATTTACCATTGGTCAATTTCCATCGGGTCATCAATCGATGGATATGCGTATCGACCGGAAAGGCAGGATGTCCAAATGCTTGTGACATCACCACAGAGGCTGTTTTATGTCCTACGCCCGGTAGTTCTTCCAATTCCTCAAAAGTAGAAGGCACAACTCCATCGTGTTTTACTTCGATGATTTCAGAAAGTCGTTTTAGGTTTTTGGCTTTGGTGTTGGAAAGTCCGATTTGTTTGATGATTTCTTTGATTTCATCAACTTCCAGTAAACGCATGGCTTTTGGATTATTGGCTCTCGCAAATAAGTCAGGTGTAACCTCATTTACTTTTTTATCGGTCGTTTGTGCAGAAAGCATCACCGCAACCAATAGCGTATATGGATCTGTATGATCTAGTGGAATCGCAGGATTTGGGAAAAGTTTTTCCAATTCTTCAACAACAAATAACGCTCTTTCTTTTTTAGTCATTCCTTATTAAATTAAATAAAAAACTTTGTCAAAATACTAGACTTTGACAAAGTTGCTTTATACCGTTTAGTTTTTTAGCTGTTTAAAATCTCATTTACATCAGCAAATCCACCTCCATTGAAGGCTTCTTCCAATCCATTTTCATTTAAAAAATTCAAAGTGGAGGAAGCTCTTTTTCCGCTTCTGCAGAAAATCACGATAGGTTTGGGCATGGCTTTGATTTCATCTAACCTGTCCGGGACTTCTCCCATCGGAATATTGATCGCTTTTTCAACGTTTCCGTCGATTTCTAATTCGTAAGGTTCGCGAATGTCTATCAATGTTGCATTCGGGTTCTTTATTGCATCTAATGTTGTCATCTTTATTATTTTTCTAAAAAATAGCCATCGGAATATTTTTGGGATAACCATAATTACCAAATGATGATTCTCTCTGACTGAGGTTTAAACATTTTATCTCCTTTTTTTACATCAAAAGCTTTATAAAAACCTTCTATGTTTTCCAGTGGTCCGATCGCTCTGAAATATCCGGGCGAATGTGGGTCTGTTTTCACTTGATTGATCAATGCAGCATCTGTAGATTTGGTTCTCCAAATCGTTGCCCAAGAAATAAAGAATCTTTGTTCTTGTGTAAATCCATCTATTTTTCCAGGATTTCCTTTGTCTTTTAAATACATCAAAAGTGCATCATAAGCAACGTTTAATCCACCCAAATCTCCGATGTTTTCTCCCAAAGTGAATTTCCCGTTTACAAAAGTTTCTTTTACCGGTTCATATTGACTGTATTGATTGGCCAGTGCTTCTCCGGCAGCATTGAATTTGGTAAAATCCTCTTCAGTCCACCAATTTTTTAGGTTTCCATCACCGTCATACATCGCTCCGCTATCATCAAAACCATGTGAAACCTCATGACCAATTACCGCTCCGATTCCTCCGAAATTTACTGCAGCATCAGCTCTGTAATCATAAAACGGATATTGTAAAATAGCAGCCGGAAAAACGATTTCGTTGTTAGATGGATTGAAATAGGCGTTTACGGTTTGAGGTGACATGCCCCATTCTGTTCTATCAACCGGTTTTCCTATTTTGTTGAACATATAATCATATCGCCATTTTCTTAAATTCATTTGGTTTTTGAATAAGGCGAATTCTTCATCGTGTGAAACGATTTCAAGATTGGAATAATCTTTCCATTTGTCGGGATAGCCTATTTTGACTGTAAATTTATTCAGTTTCTCAATCGCTTTGACTTTGGTTTCTGCAGACATCCACTCCAAATCATTGATGTGTACCCTGAAAGATTTGAATAAATAATCGATCATTTCCTTTGCATTGGCTTTGGCTTCCGGTGGGAAGTTGTCTTTTACATAAATTTTACCTAAAAGTTCGCCTGCAGAACGATTGACATATTCCAAACCTCTTTTGTCCAATGAACGCTGCTCTTTCTGTCCTCTTAATTGTCTACCATAAAAATCAAAATTCAATTCATCCAATTCTTTTGTCAAATATCCGGTTGCACCATTGATCAAATGAAATTTCAAATATTGTTTGATGATCGGAATGTTTTTTTCATTGATGATTTGATCCAATTTTTTGAAATAATTGATCTCACCGATGATCACAGAGTCCGTTTTTACCCCCAAATCTCCTATGAATTTAGCTAAATCTATGTTTTTTGATAAATTCTTTAAATCCTTTACTGCATAGGGATTGAATTGTAAACGATCATCGCGTAATTCCTCAATGGTAAATAAAGTTGATGCAATTTCTTTCTCAAAACCTATGATTTTCGGCCCTTTTAAATCCCTGGTTTTTTCAGCTGTGAAATGGTAGATTTTATCAATGTAAGCTGAATATTGTTCCAGTGATTTTTTATTGTTTTCATCCTCTTTTTGGTAGTAATTTCTACCCATTCCTAAATCTGCATCTCCCAAATAAACAGCGTTCTGGCTACTGTTTTTCATGTGAGAACGCACATAAAATCCATAAAGTGAATTCAATCCGATCGGTGTTACTTCAGCCAAATAGGTTTCAAGATCCTTTACAGATTTTATTTTGTCGATTTTGTTCAAATAGGGCTGAATGGGTTTTAATCCGGCTTTGTCTCTGGAGTCGAAATCGACATAGGATTCATAAATATCACCTATCTTTTGTTGGTCACTTCCTTTTGGATGATTTTGACCCAACAAACCTTTTAAAATATTCAATGATACGACATCCGTATTTTCACGTAATTCATCAAAACTACCCCATCTCGCTCTATCAGAAGGAATTTCTGTCGTTTTCATCCAATTTCCGTTCACGAAATTGTAAAAATCATCTTGAGGCCGAACCGAATTGTCCATAAACTCAAGCTTTACGGCATGAAAATCGTTTTGCCCAAAAGACAGACAACCGATTAAACTCAAGCCTAGAAAAATTTGTTTTTTCATGTGGTTATTTTTATTGCTTTTCAATGTTCACATGTAACCTTTGATGATTAAAAATAATTATTTCACTGTGTGGCAAATAATTATTTTAATCTTGTCGGTTTCATTCTAAATTATTTGGTGTGTAATTAGTCCATCTCCTTACCGAGATGTTACAAATCTAAAAAGTTTTTTTAAAAGGGACAATGTGGATAAATGCTATATTTGTGCTGCAAAACAAACAATATTTATGTCAGAAAAAATCTTAATTACAGGGGCTTTAGGACAAATCGGTTCTGAATTAGCATTGGCTTTAAGAACAATTTATGGTGAGGCAAATGTGCTTTCTACCGATATCCAGGAAAAAGAAAAAGTGAGTGACCCTTATTATGAAAGATTGGATGTGATGGATGATGCGCAGATTGAGGAAATTGTTTCCAAACATAAAATTACAGTTGTCTACCATCTCGCTGCCATGCTTTCTGCAACTGCAGAAAAATACCCGAGAAAAGGTTGGGATCTGAACATGGAATCTTTGTTGACATTTTTAGATTTAGCAAAAGATAAAAAAATCAAACAATTGTATTGGCCGAGTAGTATCGCCATTTTTGGACCGGATACGCCAAAGGTAAATACCGATCAAAATGCTTTGGCTATTCCAACTACGGTATATGGAATTTCCAAGCGAGCCGGAGAATTTTGGTGCAATTATTACCATGAAAAATTCGGAGTAGATGTGCGCAGCATCCGCTATCCGGGATTGATCAGCTGGAAAACCCGACCGGGCGGCGGAACCACCGATTATGCGGTAGATATTTATTATCAGGCGCTGGAAGAAGGAAAATATGAATGTTTCCTTTCTGAAAATTCCGCTTTGCCGATGATGTACATGGATGATGCGATCCGGGCGACCATTGAATTGATGCAGGCAGATGCTGAAAAACTAACTGTCCGAACTTCTTATAATCTAAATGGAATGAGTTTTACTCCGAAAGAAATCGCCGCAGAAATTCAAAAGCAAATTCCTGATTTCGAAATAACGTATAAACCTGATTTCCGCCAAGCCATTGCTGACAGTTGGCCGGCGAGCATCGATGATGCTGTTGCACAAAAAGAATGGGGCTGGAAACCGGAGTTTGATTTGGGGAAAATGACCGAAGCCATGTTGGCGAATTTAAAAGTGAAATTAAATTCATAAATGTATAGACGCAATGCATTGCGTCTATACGTCGTTTAAAATTATAACTTTGGGGAAAGTATTTTGATGAACGAAAAAATTCGAGAATTCCTGAATTTACACTACAACGGAGAAGCGGTTGAAACTTTAGAATTGCTTTCTGGTGGCGGCTCGTCGAGGAAGTACTATCGATTTTATAATTCGGATCAATCCTTTATTCTGACCGAAAGTGAAAATGTAGCAGAAAATCAAACGTTTATTTATTTCACGGAGCATTTCTCCAAAGTCATTGAAAATTTGCCAGAGATTTTTCAGGTTTCAGACGATTTCACTTTGTATGTGCAGTCCGATTTTGGTAACCGAACTTTGCTCGATGTCGTTTTGAAATCACCTGATGAAGCGAAAGTTTTATATGAGAAATCCATTCGTCAATTGGCAAGAATGCAGATTTTAGGAGATGAAAATTTAGATTATTCGAAATCTTTCAGTTATCCGAAATTCAATTCTACATTGGTTTTAAGAGATTTATTTTCTTTTAAAAATTATTTTCTAAATCTTCTCGGAATTGAATTCAACCAAGGGAAATTGATTCAGGACTTTGAAAAATTTGCATACGATTTTGAACGAATTCCGGAACAATACTTCGTTTACCGTGATTTTCAAAGCCGAAACATCATGGTCCATGAAAACGAACCTTATTTCATCGATTATCAGGGCGGTTTGAAAGGTCCGGTTCAATATGATTTGGTATCGATATTATGGCAGGCCAAAACTGATTTGTCGGAAATTTGGAAAGAAGAATGCTATGAAATTTATGTCAAGAAATTCATCGATTTGACACGTCAAGATTTAGACGGAATTCAATTCAGAAAAGGATATGATTTATGCGTGCTGGAAAGGCTTTTGCAGGTTTTGGGTACTTATGGATTTAGAGGAATTTATGAAGGGAAAAAGCATTTCGTAGAAAGCATAGGATTTGGATTGAAAAATTTAGAAAAAATAAAAAATTATTCAGTTTTGGAAAATTATCCTGAATTGAAAAAAATAATCATAAAATTAACTGAAACATCAACACTTCAAACCATAAAACAAATCATCGATGAGCGACAAATTAAACATTAACGTAAGAAGTTTTTCCTATAAAAAAGGAATTCCACAGGACGAATCAGGAAATGGAGGTGGTTTTGTTTTTGATTGTCGCGGAATTTTGAATCCGGGTAGAATTCAAGCATACAAAACCCAAACCGGTCGTGATGAAGCGGTAAAGAATTATCTCGAAACCCAAACCAAAATGGCTGATTTTTTAACTGCAGCTTTTAGTATTGTAGATATTTCGATTGAAGATTATTTGAGTCGAAATTTCGCCAATTTGGAAATCAATTTTGGTTGTACCGGCGGTCAACATCGTTCGGTTTATTCGGCTGATGCGATGGCAAAACACATTCAAAAAAAATTTCCGGAAGTGAATGTTGTGGTTCATCATGTGGAGCAGGAAGCGAAGAACTGGGTGAATGAGGTTTATTAGGATGGAAGATGGAAGATGGAAGATGGAGGATGGATGATGGAGGATGGAAGTTTTTTGAATATGAAAATTGATTTCTGATGAGTTTTAAATTTGAAAAAATTATAGTTTGGCATCGTTCCATGGAGTTTGGAGAGATAATTTTTGAATTTTCTAAGGAATTTCCTGACGAAGAAAAATTTAATCTGACTTCTCAAATCCGTCGCGCAGTTGATTCAATAGCTTTAAATATTGCTGAAGGCTCAATTCTACAATCAAAACCCGAATTCCAAAGATTCTTGGGTTATTCCATTCGCTCTTTAGCTGAAGTTGTTACTTGTCTTTATAAAGCAAAAAATAGATATTATATAAACGATGAAGAATTTAATCAAAATTATAAACTAGCTTATGATTTGATGAATTCTTTAATTGCATTTAGAAATAATTTAAAATGAATACTTCCATCCTCCATCCTCCATCTTCCATCACCAAAGCAATGCTATTCGCCGCCGGTCTCGGCACACGCTTAAAGCCTTTTACAGATCATCATCCCAAAGCATTGGCAATGGTGAATGGAAAGCCTTTGCTGGAAAGAAATATCGAATATTTAAAAGAATTTGGGGTCAATGAATTTGTGATCAATGTGCATCATTTTGCTGATCAAATCAAAGATTTTTTGGTTTCAAAAAATAATTTCGGAGTGGAAATTCATATTTCTGATGAATCTGATGAGGTTCTGGAAACCGGAGGAGGATTGGTAAAAGCAAAGAATTTATTGGGAAATGAACCATTTTTGGTGATGAATGTGGATATTTTGACCGATTTAAATATTGAGGAAATGATTCAATTTCATCTCAGGAATAAGCCATTGGTGACAATGGCGGTTTCTGACCGAAATAGCTCAAGAAAATTATTGTTTGAAAAGGATTTAGAATTAAAAGGTTGGCGAAATTTAAATTCAGGAGAATCCATCATCGTATCGGATAATCCTTTACGAGAACTGGCTTTTAGTGGCATCCATATCATCGATCCAAAGTTATTTAAACAAATGCCTGAATCAGGGAAATTTTCTATCATGACAACTTATATGGAGTTGATGAAAGAAGAAAAAATATTGGGTTTTGATCATAGTGGAGGGATTTTAATCGATGTAGGTCGACCGGAAAGTGTGCTAGAAGCGGAGCGAATTTTCGTTTAAATTTTGCAATAATTTTAAAATCTGCGTTGATCTACGCAATTGGCGGGCAAAATCCTCTCGCAAATCTATCTCGCTGATTTTGCAGAATATTCTAACTAGATCTAATTTCTCATCCCCAAATCCTTAACAATCAGTTTACATAAGACCGCCTAATTTTGCAAACTGAATATAAGAGTATGTCCACCTTTTTACTCATTTTTAATGTTTTGGGTTCTGTATCGCTTTTCCTTTATGGAATGAAAGTGATGAGTGAAGGTGTGCAGCGTTCTGCCGGCGGTCAATTGCAAAAGTTTTTGAATCGGATGACCCAAAATCAATATTCGGGAGTTCTGGCAGGAACGGTATTTACCGGCGCTTTACAATCCTCTTCCATCGTGAGTGTTTTGACGTTAAGTTTTGTCAATGCAGGGCTTTTGAACCTACGGCGTGCATTTTCAATCATCGTTGGAGCCAATGTCGGAACGGTAATTAAACTATGGTTCATCATCGGTTTGGGTACGGTTTGGCATATAGAATCGCTTGCATTGCCGATGATTGCCGTTGCCGTAACCATTTTATTTTTCCGGAACCAAAGGGCCAAAGAATGGTCTGATTTCTTCATCGGATTGGCATTGATTTTCATCGGATTTTATTTTTTAAATCAATTTTTCCCTGATTTAACCGAACATGAATTCTTTTACAAATACATCCAAGAGCATGGTGGAAACACGAGTTTTGGTTCTTCTCTCATATTTGTATTGATCGGAATTTTCGTTACTTTTTTATTCCATTCTTCCAGTGCATTTACTTTATTGGCAGCGGTTTTGGTTTCAAAAGGAATGAACATAGAACAGGCTGCGATGATGGTTTTGGGAGCCAACATCGGGACGACTTCAGCAGCATTGATTGCCTCAACGGTAGGAAATAGGGCCTCAAAAATCACCGCTTGGTTTCACTTCTTTTTTAATTTGGCAGGTGTAGTTTTGATCTTCTTTTTTGTTCCATTTATCATCGATTTTTTAAGGGAATTTGTTTCAACTGATGGCGAAATTCTATTGGTTTCTTTCCATACTTTTTTCAATGTCGTTTCTGCATTTTTGATATTGCCATTTATTAATTCGGTGGCAGATTGGGCAGAAAACAAATATTGGAAAAGTTCAAGAGACAAATCTTCGTTGAAATTGATCGCAAGGCCATTTGGTCCAACGGCCAAAATGTATGTGTATGAAGCCAATCGCGAAATCGTGAAATTTGCCGGAATTACACGTCAGATCATCAGTAATTTGGGGCGTATGATTTCTGAAAGCGATGAAGAAAAGTTGAAAGAATTGCGCAAACGGATTTTCACTTTGGAAAAGGAAAGTGACGAATTGGAGAAAAGTATATTGAATTATTTGAATTCGATTTATAATTTTGAAATGTCCGGCGAAGTGGCGTTAAACATCCATCGTTTGATCGAGATTTGTCATCATTTGGAGAACGTAGGTGATTTGGCGATAAAGATTGCGAGCATCCATCAAGAGCGAAGAAAAAGCAATAGTTTCATCACGCCCAAATTGAGAGAATTGTTGTTGGAATTACAAGATTCGCTTTCCATGGCTACGACGACTTTGGTTCAAAATTTAAATGAAACCGATGGGAATGTAGATTTGCTGGAAGCCAAACAGATAGAGAAATCCATCGACAAAAAATTCGAGAAAGCAGAAGAAGCTCTTTTAAAGGCAATTGAATCTGAAAAATTATCAGCGAGAAGTGCACTTTTCTATACCGAATTGATTCAAAACTATGAATTGATCGGCGATCATTTGTACCAAGCCAATCGGGCTTTGGGGAAATAAATTGTTTAAAGTTTATAGTTTAAGGTTTCAAGTTGGTACATTTGACAGATGATTTCAAAAGCAGAAATTTTTTCCATTCAAAATCAAGAAGAATTTGAAAGTTTAGCGTTGAAAGTATTTCGTTTTCAGTCAATTGAAAATCCGGTTTATGCGAAATATTTGAAGTTTTTGAAGGTCAATCCGGAGGAAATTCAATCGATTTCTGGTATTCCTTTTTTACCCATCCGATTTTTCAAAACGCATGAAATTCTTTTAAGCAATCAAAAATTCGAAAAAATCTTCACAAGTTCCGGAACGACCGGGGCAGCGACCAGCAGACATTTGGTTGCGGATTTGGAATTTTATAGAACGAGTTTGGAAAAGAGTTTTCAGCATTTTTATGGCGATTTTTCTGAGTATACGATTTTTGCTTTGTTGCCTTCCTATTTGGAAAGAACAGGTTCTTCGCTAATCGATATGGTTGAATTCTGGATCGAAAAATCGGGAAAAGGCGGATTTTATTTGTACGATCATGAAAAATTGTACCATGATTTAATTAGAAATGAAAAGGAAGGGAAAAAGGCCATTTTGATCGGAGTTTCATTTGCTATGCTTGATTTTGTTGAGAAATATCAATTGGGACTAAAAAACACCATCGTAATGGAAACCGGTGGGATGAAGGGGCGCAAGGAAGAAATCACCAGAGAAGAATTGCATCAAATTCTAAAAAAAGGTTTTGGGGTGGAGGAGATTCATTCGGAATATGGGATGACGGAATTGTTGTCGCAGGCTTATTCCAAAGGAAATTCAAGGTTTCAAACGCCTGATTGGATGCAAGTCCTGATTCGGGATACAGAAGATCCGTTTTCCATTTTGGATAATGGAAAAACGGGTGGAATCAATGTAATCGATCTGGCCAATCTGAATTCTTGCAGTTTCATTGCGACCGATGATTTGGGGAAAATCCATGAGGATGGCTCATTTGAAATCCTCGGCCGGTTTGATCAGTCTGATGTGCGCGGCTGTAATTTGATGGTTGCGGATGTTTAATTCTTTTTCATCAAGATTGATTTTGAAGCATCAAGATTGACTTTTTCAAAGAAGGATTTGAGTTCGGAGTATTCTTTTTCATTGAATATCAGGTTTTTGATGAGGAATTCAATTGAAATCACCAAAGTTTCATTTTGAATTTCTGCGTTTTGGTATTACATCAAATCATTTTCACCCAATTGATAATGCGCATTGAAATCTTTTGGGAGAACGACTTGAAAGCCTTTTGGAATTTTAGAAGAAATGATGATTTTCTGGTACATGGGAAAATCAAATTCTATAGGTTTGTCACGGTGTGCATCAGTAAAATTGAATGGTTTTAAGCTAGGAACTAAAGGATTTTGAAAGGTGAAAAAATTGGGATTTTGGTTTTCAGATTGGAATTGTTTTTTGGAAGAAATGAAGTTGTTTTCCAATTTTAAATCAGGAGATTGGCTGGTTTCTGAAAAATGAATGTCCAGAGCTTTTTGGGTTGGATAATTGGTTGATATGGTTTCATCCAAAAAATAGCCTGATTTTTTCTCGATTTTTTGCGAATTTATTTTATGCTCAGTGAAATGATAGGATTCCGTTAAGTGAAATTCAGAAAGAGGAGGCGTTACCGAAATGAAATCTGCTTTGTCGGAATTGACAACCAAGCCGATGTGGTTGTAATTGTACAAAGGCATGAATTGAAAACCATAGTCGGCCAGTTGGGAGGCATCGATCAGAAAAGTATTTCCATCGTCCAGCGTGATCAAATTGATGATGGAACTGAATTGATTGAAATAAGGATAGGCGGTTTGTAGCTTTTTGTTTTTCCGTTTGCTGATCAAAACCAATTGGGATCTGATGCCTTTTTCCAAGAGTACATAATGCAACAAAAGATTGATTTCTGATGTAGAACCTTTTTTGGATTGATCCACTTCTAAAAGGCTTTTCCGCGGAATGACATTGGTAAAATTATCCCAATGGTAATTGGTTTTAAAATATTCGAGTGCGGCTTGAATTTGTTCTTTTTCATCGGATTTATTTAGAATTCTTCTGCCGATATTTTGAGTGGTTTTTTCGTCGTAGTAATTCACGAAATCCTTTTTGAAAATTCGGTTGATGTCGGTCCAATGGATGACTTCGTTGACATAGCTTCCATTTTTATGGTGGTAACCTCGGAGTTGGAAATCGATTCGTTCTTCAAAATCTCTGGGATTGTATAAAAATTCGGGTTGGTCAATTGAAGGCAAGTCCGTAAGCGTCCAATGGTTTTTATGGTTTTTTCTTTTTTTCTCTTCTTTGGATTCGGCAATGATTCTCTCGCCATGTAAAATTGGGATATAATCCACCGGTGCTTGAACATCCACTGAAAGCGAACTGTAAAGCGTTGGGATTTCATGCTGGAAAACCCAACCTTCCATGTAGGAATGAAAACGGTTCACCAAATTGTATTCTAACTCAATGATGGAACCGACTTTCACATTTGGAAAAGCAAAACGTTTGGTTCGGTAATAACCGGAATAGGGCAAATCATAAATGTCTTTATTTTTAACTGGCGTAATTTCCTTTTTTCCATTTTCAAAATTGATGGTTTGGGCGTTGAGACTTAAAATGGATTCAAAATCATTTAAACTAAAATAGATCAGGTCATAATCGGCCATTTCTTTTCCTTTTTCTGTCAGGATTTTGATGCGTTTATAAATTTTATTGCCCCAATTCTGATAAGCCACGGTCAAATCTCCGGATTCATACAGCACAACAGCATCGGCATTTTTTTCAAAGGGCACTTCTTTCAAATTGATTTCAGCATCAGACACATCGCCCCATTTGGTTTTGGGATTAATTTGCGACTGAATGAAAATGGGGAAAATGAAGAGAGTGAGCAGTAAGAATTTCATTTTTTAGGATTTTTTCATCAAAATCGTTTTGCTGGCGTCTAAGTTGACTTTTTCAAAGAAGGATTTGATTTCTTTGTAACCATAGCTAAAGGCTGGTTTTGTGACGATGAATTCTACATGTAGGATGACTTTATTGTCTTTCACTTCAGCAGTTTGGTAGTAGTTTAATTCTTTTCTTGAAGCTGAATGGTTGCTCTGGAAATCTTGAGGGATTTGTACTTCATATCCATCCGGAATCGGAATGATGACATCTGTTTTATAATAAAAAGGAAAATTAAATTCTAATGCTCTTTCTCTGGTGTTTTCAGACAATTTAAAAAAGGAAACCGTTGATTTTAAAGGATTTTCTATGGTGAAGAAGTTTTGAGATTGAATTGGGGCAGACTCATAAAAAGTCCGTTCCATCCTAGTTCCATCTTCTGCCATTTTTGAATCCTTTTTGGTTTCATTCATCAAAAGATCCAATGCATTTTTTACTTCATGGTATTGTTCTTGACCTTTTGGTAATGCTTCTTTTTTTTGTTGTTGAAGAAAATAGCCATTTGCTTTATCATTTCGAGAAAGGATAAATTGATTTTCTTTGAAATTATAAAGCTGGACAGATGAAAACTCAGAAATAGGTTGGGTCAAATTGGCGAAATTATTGTCTTTGGAATTGAGGATTAAACCATAATGGTTGTAATCACGCAGGGGCATAAAACCTAAACCATTGCTTAAGTCGCTGGCATCCATATAGATAACTGATCCATCTTTTAGGCTAATCATATTGACAATCGTATTAAATTGTCCCAAATAAGGATAATTGATGATCAACTTTCCATTGTCTCTGGTACTGATGATGACCAATTCAGCTTTCAGACCTTTTCCTTTCAGAATGCTGTTCAACAAAATGTTTAAATCTGCAGAATATCCTGTTTTGTCTTTTTCAACTTCTTTATTGGTTTTACGTGGATATAGCGCTTGATAATTATTCCATTTATAATTTTGCTTCATATATTGATGCACATTTTCTATGGTGGCTTTTTCTGAATTTCCATTTGGGATGGAGTTGGCAATTTCTTTTCCGAAACCTGCATTTGCAAAACCATTGTAATAGTTTTGTAATTCTTTTGAAACATCAGCCCAATTGGAAATCGCTTCTTTAAAAACAATCTCGCTAAAAGCACCTTTTGAATCCGTAAAATAGCCCATTAGCTGAAGGATGATTCCCTCTGCCATATCAGCCGGATTGTACAAATAAGGAATGGATGAATAACTTGTCAGATTTGTTAAGGTCCATTTACTTGCGTCCTTTGATTTATTGTTTTTAGATTGCTGAACAATTTTTTCTCCCACCATTAAAGAAGCATATTCTCTATGCGTTTCATTGGTCAAACTATATTGGCTGAATAAAGTCGGATGTTCATGTTGAAATCTCCAAGCGTCTATCAGATATGCATTTTCATCATAAAAATCATACTCAAACTCTAAGATGGAGCCAACTTTGACATTGGGAAATGTAAATTTTTTGGCACCATAAAATTCGTTAAGATTGATGTCAAAAATTGAATTTTTCTCAACTGGATAGGCTTTTACTTGACCATTTTCAATATTTAAAGTTTGGGCTTTAAGTCCCTCTATTTTTTCCTTGTTCTTTTCAGCATAAAATGTCAACTGTTGGTTGGCGGCGTCTATTCCTTTTTCATTTAAAATTTTAATCCTTCTGTACACCTTGGTTTGAAAAGAACCTGATATGATCGTCTTTCCTTCTTCATAAAGAATCACTGCGCCAGCATCTGGCTCATATGATACTTTTTTGTAATCTATCTCTGCTTGTGAAACTTCACCCCATTTGGTTTTGGGATTGAGCTGGGCGAAACAAATTATGGAAAAGAATAAGCTGAATAGAGAGATGTTGAATTTCATAATGAGGTTTATTTAAAGATCGATTTGATTTTCTTTTTGGCGTTTAATTTTCTGTGATATTTCGTTTGGAATTTTTCTGTAAATCCCCAAAGCAATGTAAAAAGTTTTTCATGATTTTCTCCTGAAATTGAGGCATATTCCTCAGCCATGATTTTGACCATTTCCTTTTTTGGCGTCAATCGAGAGAGGTTTTTCATTCGGAGTTCCAAATTCATGTTTTCATGAAAATTCATGCGGTTTAAATCTACTAAATAAAATTCGTAGTACTCATTCGAAATTTTTTTAATCAGTGTATTTCCGGGCGAATGGTCCTTAAACTCGATTCCGGCTTCGTGTAATTTATAACAAAAACGGGTGAATTGTCTTAAGATCAATTCTTCATCAGGGAAATCCTTGATTTCAACCAATTCTCTAAATGTTAAATCATAGTCTTGATGCAAACTGGCATAAAAACTTCTTTGCAAACCCAATCCTCCATGATTTTCCTGAAATGCCACGGGTTTTGGTGTGCCGATTCCTTTTTCCAATAAATAATTGGCATATTCAAAAGACCTTCTCGCTTTGGATTTGCGGAAATATCTGTAAACGAATTGGTTGAGTTTGTTGGGAACTTTAAAGGATTTTACATTCACCGTTTGATTCCCGATTTCAAATAGTTTGATACGGTTTCTTTCGCCGATGATGAAGTCGTTTCCAGTGTTATCGAAATTTTCAAAAGCTGCTTTGATTTGGGCTTCCTTCGGTTTAAAATCAGGATGTATTTCAAAAATCATGGATCAGATTTGCGCAAAAATAATGATAGTATTTCAGTTCGGACAACTTATATTTGGACAATTATCTATAAAACAGATGAAAAAAGTCTTTTTGGAATCGCATAACGCAAAAAATTTAGCAACAGGATTTGGTATTTTTAACTACGAACTCATCAAAGCCATCGCCAAAATCATTCCATCTGATGTAGAAATTACCTTAAATCTTAAACATCCTTCACGATTTAAAAAAGAATTTGGAAAGACATTCAAGTATAAGCAATACGTAGATTTCCAGAGACATAAAATTTTTAGAATTCGCAAAAAATACGATGTTTGGCATTGCATGAACCAGAATATCCGCGTCGAACCAATGGTCAAACCCGGTAAATATATTTTGACGGTTCATGATGTGAATTTTGCAGAAGACGAACAAAACAAAAAGAACATCGAGCGTTCAGAAAGATTCAAAGACAAACTGAAAAGGGCTGATTTGATCACTTACATTTCGCAATATGCAAAAGACCAAACGCATCGAAATTTTCAGGTGCCAAATGTCGAAGAACGCATCATTTACAATGGAAATCCGATTACAGCGTTTTTGGATACGACTGCATTTCAGCCGGAAGTTCCAGTAGATCAGCCTTATTTTTATTCGATCGGTGATTTTCTGGAAAAGAAAAATTTTGAGTCTTTGGTCCGGATGATGGTAGAAATTCCGGATCATCATTTGATCATTTCCGGTTCCAATCAAAAACCTTATGGCGATTTTATCCGTTCATTGATTCAAGAATTGAAATTGGAAAACCGTGTTTTTCTGACCGGAAGAGTAAGTGAATTGGGCAAACAATTTTACATCAAAAATGCCAAAGCATTTCTGTTTCCATCAATAGGAGAGGGATTTGGATTGCCACCGATTGAAGCGATGCGTTTTGGGAAACCTGTATTTTTATCCAATTTGGCTTCTTTGCCGGAAATCGGAGGTGATGCAGCATTTTATTGGGAAAACTTTGATCCGGTTTATATGAAGGAGTTGTTGATGGAAAAGTTAAATGAGTTTGCATCCAATCCACTCGAATTCGAAGAAAAACTAAAAAATAGAGCCGATTATTTCAGCTGGGAAACGGCAGCAAAACAATATGTAAATTGTTACAGAGACTAAATGGAAACAAACGAAATCATAGCATTATTGAAAAACGGCGGAACGATTTTGTATCCGACTGACACCACTTTTGGAATCGGTTGTGATGCGACCAATCCAGAAGCCATCCAAAAGATTTTTCAAATAAAAAACCGTCCAGATTCTAAATCTTTAATCATTTTGGTCGATACGCCGGCACGTCTGCAAAAAATTGTAGATGTTCCCGATTTGGCCTGGGACATCATGGATTTGTCTGAAAAACCGGTGACCATTATTTATGACAATCCGAAGAATTTACCTAAAGAATTAATTGCAGAAGACAACACGATCGCCATAAGATTGACCGATGATTTGTTTTGTAAAAAATTGATTTCCAAAATCAATGCACCTTTGGTTTCGACTTCTGCCAATATTTCCGGCGAACCTACACCTCATTCTTTTGCAGAAATTTCGCAGAAAATAAAAACGGAAGTTGATTTTGTTTTTCCGGAAACTGAAACATTTTCACCGAAATTTCAAGGTTCGTCCATCATCAAATTATCGGCAGACGGACAAGTAAAAGTGATCAGAGAATGATTATTTTTTCATCAATTCCGCAAAGAGATTCAACCATTTTTGCATGACTTTTTCTTCTGAGAATTTTTGGATGCTGACAGAAGCTTTTTGTCCCATTTCTTTTCTAATTTCTTTATTTTCAATTAGATAATTGATTTTTTTAGCGAAACTTTCAGTATCTCCAGGTTTGATTAGAAATCCGTCTTCTCCATTAGAAATCATATCACGAGGACCGCATTTACATGCAAAACTCACAACGGGAAGTCCACAACGCATTGCTTCGAGCAAGACCAAAGGAAAGCCTTCATATTTCGAAGTCATTAGATAAATGGAGCTTGAAGTCAATTCTTTTTCCACTTCTCTTGTGGTCGGAAAAACCTCAAAATTCTTTTCAATCCCCAATTCCTTTGCCAATTTTCTCAATTTTTCAGGATTTCCACCATTGGCATAAACGGAAAGCGTCCATTCCGGATGTTTTTTTACTACTTCTTTCCAGATTTTTAACATCACTTCATATTGTTTCTGTTTGGAAATTCGGCCAAGCGCGATGGCGCGTTTTTGGTCGCAATCAGAAATGGTTTTAGGAACAAATGTGACCGGGTTTGGGATGGCGAGGATGTTCTTTAGATTCCCCCAATCTTGTTTGTCTTCCTCAGTCAAAACCACAAATCGGTCAAAATGCTTGACTACATCATAATCTTTTTTTCGGTACAAATACGAAATGGTTTTACCGAATGGAAGTCGGTCGAATTTGACAAAAATTTGATTGCGTTTGTATTTGGCGAAATGACGTTCGATGATTTTTTTGCTTCCGTCATCGCATAGATAAATGAACCGCGAATACTTACAAAAAGTTGAAATGGCAATGTCAGGTTTTATTTCATGAAAAACTTGGTTGATTTTATGGACGAAATCTTTTTTATTTTGATTGAATTTCAATTTTTTGCTTAAACCTTTTTGTTGGTCAAAATCAAAATCCAAATCGTAAAATTGGATTCTCGGGTCAAAATGAAAATACCTTTCTTCTTGGTTCCGATAGATTTTTACAAAAGCAACTTCATGACCTTTATTCACCAAATAATTGGCTTTTCCGGCGAGAACCCTTTCAATTCCACCCCAACCATGAATATATCCTATGACATAAACGATTTTCACAGTTCAAATTTGATCTTCAAATGTAGAGAAATTAGAAAGAATTAAAATCCTTCTTATAAATTTCGGTGAATGCTTTTTCAGTTAACATGAAATTTTACCTTTGCAAAATGAATCTTCAGGAAGCCATTTCCCATAAAGTTTTTAAAATCATCTCTCAGTCTGCAAAAGAATTGGGACAAGAAACTTATGTGGTAGGCGGATTTGTCCGTGATTTTTTATTGAAAAGGGATTCTAAAAAAGACATTGACTTTGTGACAGTGGGAAGTGGAATTGAATTGGCTGAAAAAGTTCATTCAAAAATTACAGATGCTTCCAAACTTAGTGTTTTCAAAAGATTTGGTACTGCCAATTTTAAATGGGAAGGAATCGATCTGGAGTTTGTGGGCGCTAGAAGAGAAAGTTATGCTGAAGATAGCCGGAAACCATTTGTGGAAGATGGATCGCTGGAAGATGACCAGAAAAGAAGAGATTTCACGATTAATGCTTTGGCGATTTCTCTGAATGAAGAGAATTATGGTGAATTGATAGATCCTTTTGATGGAATCGGAGATTTGGAACGAAAAATCATCCGAACACCACTTGAACCTGATGTCACGTATTCGGACGATCCCTTGCGGATGATGCGAGCGATACGATTTGCAGCGCAATTGGGATTTGAAATTGAAGAAAATTCTTTTCAATCCATTCAGAAAAATGCTTCAAGGATTGATATCGTTTCAAAAGAGCGCGTGATGGATGAATTCCAAAAAATCATGATGACAGAAAAGCCTTCCACTGGTTTGAAGTTGTTAGATGATGCGGGTTTGATGCAGTTTATTTTGCCGGAGTTGGTGGCGCTAAGAGGAGTGGAAGAGGTGGAAGGACAGACGCATAAAGATAATTTTTACCATACGCTGGAAGTCGTTGACAATATTGCGCCCAATACTGAAAATATTTGGTTGAGGTGGGCGGCTTTATTGCATGATATAGGAAAAGCACCGACCAAACGTTATGATAAAAAGATAGGCTGGACTTTTCATTCGCATGAATTTGTCGGTTCAAAAATGGTTTTCAAGTTGTTCAAACGATTGAAGTTGCCATTGGGTCATCCTTTAAAATTTGTTCAAAAAATCGTTTTATTGAGTTCCCGACCGATTGCTTTGGTAGATGAAAATGTTACAGATGCTGCATTGAGGAGATTATTGTTTGATGCGGGAGAGGATTTTGATGATTTGATCACGCTTTGTAAAGCTGATATAACGACCAAAAATGAAAGGAAGCAAAGAAGGTTTAAGCAAAATTTTTCATTGGTCGAACAAAAGATAAAAGAGGTAGAAGAGCGGGATAAAGTAAGAAATTTTCAACCGCCGGTTTCAGGAGAAGAAATCATGGAAACATTTGGTATTCAGCCATGTAAAGAAGTGGGTTTGATTAAGAATTCGATCAAGGAAGCCATTTTGGAGGGAGAAATTGAAAATAATTACGAATCTGCGATAAAGTATATGATGGAATTAGGAAAAAAATTATATTTGACACCAAAATTAAAGAACAGTGATTTATAAAATTCGTGTAATTCTCGACACAAAAGATGAGGTTTTCAGGGACATTGAAATTCGTGACAAACAGACTTTGTTTACGTTGTACAAAGGAATAATGAGTGCATTCAGTTTGCAAGGAGAAGAATTGGCTTCTTTTTACATTTCTGATGAAGCTTGGAGTCAGGGTAAAGAAATTCCGTTGGAAAACATGGATGAGTCCAATGAGGACGAAACGATGGCCGATTTTCACATTCATGAAGTATTGCCGGAAGTAGGGGCTCGTTTGATCTTTGTTTATGATTATTTGAACATGTGGACTTTTTCGGTAGAAGTTGTGTCTATTGAGGATAAAAAAGCGGTTTTAAATTATCCTTTGACCGTTTATCGCTATGGAGCGATGCCTTTAAAGGCTCCAAAAAGAAATATGGAGATTTTAAATCTGGACGAAGAAGAAAGTATGGATGGTAATGAGGATGATGATGCTGCATTTGATGATTTAGAAATCGATTCTGAAATGGATATGGATGATTATTAAAATAAAGATTCAATTCAATTTATCATAAAAAAAGCGGCAATTAAGCCGCTTTTTTATTTCTTGAATTCTTTATAGAGACTCAGTGAATCACTGATATCTTTTTTAATGATTTTGATCAAATGGGGCTGGTCTTCCAGCAAGACGTTATTGGCTCTTTGTCTTTTTTCCGAAGATTTAGCAATTTTTGCGATGACATCCAGGTATTTTTGTTTGTCTTTGATGCCTTTTTTGTTCATAAGTGCCATTTCTTTTCTGATTTTTCGTGCATACAATTCGGCATAATCAAATTTGATTTGTTGCAATTCCAACACTTCCGGTTTTTTTACTTTGATCCAAGAGGAATTCCGATCGATATAGTTCAGAATTGTAATTTTTGGAACTTCTCCTTGAACATGTTGGGTTTGGTAGGAAAAAACCGTAGATAAATTTACGGCAGAGCCTTTGGAAGCCGATTTTGGTGCCGATCCTTTAAAATCTGCAAAGGTCAAATTTCTTTCAGAAGACCATTCTAAATAGTCCGGGCTAAAAAATGAAAATGAAAAAAAGATAAAAACGAGAAGGAATAGTGCGCTAGGTAACTTTTTCATTATTTTTCGGTCAATTTATGTGTGTTATAAATGTATAAATTTTCTTTTAGCTGGAAAAAATTTCCAATAATTTTTCCAATGCCATGCCTCTGGAACCTTTAATGAGCAGTTGTTTTTCTTGAATTGGATTTTCAGAGAAATATTTTTCTGCTGTTTCTCGGTTTTCAAAAGATCTGATATTCTTATAATTAACGGCGATTTGATGAAAAAATTTTCCAATCAGGAAAATAGTTTGAAATTCTAATTTTTCTGCTAAATCGATGATGGCTTGATGTTCTTTTGCAGCAGCATCTCCAAGTTCAAACATATCGCCCAAAATGATTGCTTTATCACCTTTCATTTTACTGAAGTTGAGTAAAGCGGCTTGCATACTACTTGGATTGGCGTTATAGGCGTCCAAAATGATTTTTAGATCATTCTGATGGATGATCTGAGAACGGTTATTGTCCGGGATGTATTCTTCAATTGCGGCTTTAATGTCTTCGATGGGTACTTCGAATTTCAGTCCGATGGCGATGGCTGCTGCCACATTACTTTGGTTGTAATCTCCGGTCAATTGGCTTTTAAAATGGGTGGAATCATAAATGATTTCAGGACAATCTCCATTTATACTTTTGGAGAATTTGAAAGAGAATTCAGCTTTTGGGTCTGAGCCAAACGTGATTTTTCGTATGCCCTCCGTTAATTCAACTTGTTTCTTATCGTCACAATTTACAAAAACGGTTTTTTCATTTTTTTTCAAATAATCGTACAATTCAGATTTTCCTTTGATGACGCCTTCTTCACCTCCAAAACCTTCTAAATGTGCTTTTCCAAAATTGGTGATGTATCCAAAGTCTGGTTTGGCAATTTTGCTTAAAAAATCGATTTCCATTTGGTGATTGGCACCCATTTCCACAATGGCTATTTCATGGTTAGGATGAATGGAAAGCAAGGTCAATGGAACACCAATATGGTTGTTGAGATTCCCAATAGTAGAAGCAACATTGTACCTTTTGCTCAGAACTGCTGTGATGAGTTCTTTGGTGGTTGTTTTTCCATTGCTTCCAGTCAGTGCGATGATGGGAATGGTTAATTTTTCTCGATGAAATTCAGCCAATTTTTGTAAAGCATTCAAGGTGTCTTCAACATAATGAATGTCTTCGCTCTCGTCAGCATATTCTTTTTCATCAACGATTGCAAATAGCGCTCCTGATTCAATGGCTTGTTTTGCAAATTTATTTCCATTGAAATTATTTCCTTTTAAAGCAAAGAAAATGGATTTCATCGGGATGTTTCGGGTGTCTGTAGATACGGTCTGTGAACGCAAATACATCGCATAAAGGTTCTCAATGTTCATAAGCGTAAATGTATAAAAAATCCCAATCTGAAATTTCAGATTGGGATAAGTTTTTATTGGAATTCAAATGAATTATTTCGTTCCAGATTTGGATCTTTTTGACTCAAATGAACCTTGGTAATCTTGCGCAACTCGGAATCCGATCCAACTGTTTGCTTCTGCTTGATGCAAGAATCTTCTCTGTCCAGCATCTAACCAATAGATAGGGTCTTTCCAAGAACCACCTTTTACTACACGAACTTCGTCGCTGATATTGGAAGTTCTTTGTTCATCATCTTTTTCAAGGATGATACGACCTTTTTCATCTACGTAGAATCTTCTTTTAGGAGCGTTGTACATTTCGTCAGTAGAACTTCCAGATGTTCCACCTCCCATCATAGCCAGTACAGATGAATCGCCTGAAGCAGAGTCTGTAGTTGGAACTTCGACGATGTTTCCAAGTGAGTCCATCATAGTGGTTGCAAAACCTTCGTCAAAATACTCATCTTCCGGTCTTGGGTTTAATGATGACATACGGTCACCATCTCTGTAGTTGATGTTGTTTTGGTCAACTTGTTTTTTGTATTTCCCAGGTAAAGATTTGTAGGCCAATTTCCCATTGTTTAAGGTGTCAAATTCTACATCATCTTCATATTTCTCAAAACCTCCGTTTTCATTGTCAATGGTCGTTTCATACACATTTCCACGGAAATAGTTAAAGTCACTTGCTTCTTCATCGATGATCGGACGGTATACATCAGCTGTCCATTCCGCAACGTTTCCATACATTCCATAGACTCCGAATTCATTGGATTGGAATTTTTTCACATCACTTGTGATTGCTGAACCGTCATTTCCGTATCCACCGATTCCGGAATAGTCACCACGACCCACTTTGAAGTTGGCCATATACTGACCGCGTGCACGTCCTTTCTCACCTCTTAATTCATTTTGAACTACCGGTTTTCCTTCATATTCGTTGTATTCTCTGTCAGCAGGAAGCGCAAGAGCAGCATATTCCCATTCCGTTTCCGTAGGTAAACGGAAAGGACTTACGTCAAGAGCAGCAGTCGCACGGTTTGCTTTTTGGATGCGTTGATTGGTTGATTTGATCATGTTTTGTTTGGCCAATCTCGTCGTATCGATTGCTTCTTTTACGTTACTGTCACTGTTTTTGTAAGATTCAGCATCAAAATATTTTGAACCGTAGTTGTATTCTTCGTTTGAATAATAATCTTTGCTTAAAATTCCTTTGTCCATCAAAGCTTTTTCGTTTGCTCTGTCAGTTAACCAATCACAGTAGTTACTTGCTTGAAGCCAAGTAACACCTACAACGGGATAATAACTGAACTCAGTAGAAAACAAATAAGTTTCATTGTCAAAATCATTTCTAGACAATTTGTTGTTGAACACTTCAGTATCTGGAACAGATCCTTCATAGATGTGTTTGTATTGTTCTTCCTCTGGAGGGAAAACAACTTTTAACCAAGTCAAATACTCGCGGTACTGATAATTGGTAATTTCGGTTTCACCGATGTAGAAAGAACGAACTTGCATACGTTTTGGGGTGTTGTTCCAATCCCGCATCACATCATCCTTAACCAATCCCATGGTAAACGAACCACCTTCTATAAACACCATTCCTGGCCAAGCTTTCACTTTTGGTTTTTTCTTCCCACTGAAAAACCAACCTTTCTGGTCATTGGGCTTCCATCCGGTTGTACTGGTGAACTTTTTTGTTCCACCACCTTTTTTCCTGCCACCTCCGTGACCTGTACAACTGACTACCGTAACCGAAATAGCTACTAAAAGAATTGCTAAAATCCTACCCTTGTTCATATTATAATATGTGTTGTTTCAATTAATTTTTCGAAAAACGATTTGCAAAGAAAATAAATTCTTGCGAATTCGACAACTTTACTCTGCCTATCTTTAACGAGCTTAATCTTTTTTTATTGTGAGATAGAATATATTTGTCAAAATATCGTTTAGACAACATGAAAAAATATTTGCTTTTTCTTCTGTTTTTATCTCTATTGAATTCAAGTGCCCAAACCGTTCGCATCGAATGGCAAGGAGTGAAGAGCCATGAAAAAGGGCCGGACAACATCAGCCGACTCCCTTTCTTCTCAAATCCAGGGTATTCAGCACGTGAAAATTTGCCTAGATACAGCTATTCGGAAGAGACCGATGGATGGAAAAATATTTCGATTCAAAATATCCAATTTGAAAACCTTTCTGCCAATGAACGTGGTGAATTGAATGTAGAAAAAATCCCCAATCAATTAGAGTATAAAGCAAAAGTAAGTCAAGCCGGAGGCCGTTTTTTTGTTTCTGTGAGCATGATTCCATTTGTCAAAGAAAATAATCAAATCAAAAAAGTCACTTCCTTTCAGATTGTTTCTCAAGCCGGAAAGAGTTCTGATATGGGGACAGATGATGTTTTTGATCCAGCTACGACATCTGCTTTGCGTAGTGGGAATTGGTATAAAATCAGGGTGGCAAAATCTGGTGTTTTCAGATTGGACAAATCCTTTTTTGATGCCAATGGAATTCCGACCAACTTTAATCCGCTTACCTTAAAGATTTATGGAAACGGTGGGAAACAACTGAATGAGAATCCTGGAGATTTCCGATATGGAGCGCTTCAAGAAAATGCCATCCAATTTATAGGAGAGGAAGATGGAAGTTTTGACAATGGAGATTTCATCCTTTTTTATGCGCAAGGACCACATGATTGGTTTAGATTGCCAGATTCTACGTTAGAAAACCTTCGACATAAATTCAATCAATATGCTGACCATGCTTATTATTTCATCACATTTGGTGGAAATGAAGGAAAAAGAGTTCAAGACCAATCCATAGAGGGAAATCCGGTTCAAACATTTTCACAATATGATGATTACCAGTTTTATGAGAAAGATTCCTTAAGTGTCAATCAAGTAGGGAAACAATGGGTAGGTGAGTCCTTTAACGTCGAGCCAAGTCAAAGTTTTACACTCAACGGTAATGGAGCTGCTTCAGGGACTGTATATGCGCTTTGTCAGATGATCGGGAAAAATGCTGCGAATGTGAATTTTAATGTCTCAGTCAATGGCGTATCTGCAGGAAGTCAAAGTTTTTCAGGTGGAGATTTTGTTTCTAGAGCTACAAATGAATCAATTGCCACTTCCGGAAATACTTTTAATTTTACTGTGACGTCCAATAATAGTTCCAATCCGGCTTCCTTTGTTTTTCTGGATTATTTGGAAGTGCGGTACCGTGCCAATTTGAATTTTAATGGAACCCAAATGAATTTCCGTCAATTGCAAAATCTAAACGATGGAAGTGTCTATGGATTTGCGTTGTCTGGGGCATCAAAGGTTTGGAACATTTCAGACCATACTACTGCAATGAATGTAACAAATGCTGGTGGTATTTTTAAATACCAATCCAATAGTCCTTATTTTTTAAACGAATTTGTTGCCTTTAATGAGGCTGCGGCTTTTACAGAAATTGAATTTGTAGGAAATGTCGCCAATCAAAATTTACGGTCCTATACCGATGTCGAATATGTCATCGTCGCCCATCCCAATTTTTTAAGTGAAGCCTCTCGTTTGGCCAATTTCAGAATCATGAACGATGGTGTCAAAGCAATTGTCGTAACAACAGATCAAGTTTACAATGATTTCTCCTCTGGTGCACCTGATATTTCAGCGATCCGCGACTTTTTTAAACATCTACGAGATACCGGAAATCCATTGAAGTATGTGTTGATGATGGGTGGAGCTTCTTTTGATTATAAAGATCGTGTAGTGGACAATACAAATTACGTTCCGGCTTATATCAGTTTTAATTCAGCCAATTTGGACGCTTCTTTTGTGTCGGACGATTTTTTTGCAATGTTGGATGATACAGATGTGCTTTTGGGGAATGTAAGGCAGGCGGTTGAATATGAAACCAGTAATTCCAACGAGATGGACATCGCCATTGGGCGTATGCCGGCGCATAGTCTTGAAGAAGCCAAATTGATGGTGGACAAAACCTTAGCTTACTATGAGAAACTGACGGGGCAAGGAAGTTCATTTGGTGATTGGAAAACCAGATTTTTATTGATAGTAGATGATGATTTGTCTGGGTCTGTTCCATTTCACGCCAATATTGAAAACTCCTCTGCAACTTTCATTGAAAATAATATCAGTTATGCAACTTTGAGAAAAGGCTATTTGGATTCTTTTGTTGAAGAAAGCACATCTGCCGGTCCTCGTTATCCTCAAGTCAACCAAATCATAGGAAATGGATTTAATTTAGGGACAGCACTGATCGTTTATTTCGGACATGGAGGCCCGAGGAGTTGGTCGCAAGAAAGGGTGATCACCTATGAAGAAATCAATAATTTCTCTAATTTTTCTGGACTATACTCCCGACTTCCTGTGGTCATGACCATCACATGTGAATTTACCGTTTGGGATTTAAATTATTTGCCATCGGCTGGAGTTTATATGTACAAAGCACCCCAGGGTGGTGCCTCTGCGATGTTGACGACCAGCCGACCGGTTGGAACTTATTTCGGTGGTGTATTCAATGAAAACGTGATCGAAGAAGTTTTGGAAGTTCAGGGAGACCAATATCAATCTCTTGGACAGGCTTTGACCAATGCAAAAGTAATGGATAGTTCTGGTTATAATTTGAGTGTTAACCTTTTAGGTGATCCCATGATGAGCATCGCCAGACCGCCAAGGCAAATCAAAATTACCAAAATCAATGGAGAAGATGCCGATACTTTTGACGGAGTTTTACGTGCGATGGACTTTGTCGAAATCGAAGGTGAAGTGCTAGATGAAAATGGAACCATGCGCGACAATTCCTTTAATGGAAAAGCAAATGGAGTGCTTTTTGATAAACCGGTGAACAAATCTACTTTGAACAATAACGGTTGGGGTACTTCTGTAACGCCGCAAGTGATGGACTATCAAGAACAAATCAATTCAATCTTTAAAGGTGGAACCAACGTGACTTATGGTCAATTTAAATTCCAATTTTATATCCCAAAAGATATCAACTACGAAATTGGTGATGGGAAATTTACGGTTTATGCGCATAATAATGTCATCGATGGTGTAACGACCAAAACCGTAAAAGTCGGTGATCAAAATCCGGAAGGACTCAATGATGATGACGGCCCTACAATCGGTTTGTACATGAACAATCTAAACTTTGTAGATGGCGGAATCACCAACCGAAATCCTTATTTGTTGGCATGTTTAGTGGACAGTTCGGGAATCAATACGAGTGGAATTGCCATAGGTCACGATATAACGGGAGTTTTGGACCAAAATGTAGAAGGAACTTATGTGTTGAACGAATATTATGAAGGAGGCGACAATAATCCTTGTACCAACCCTCAAGTACTCGATTACCAAAAAGGACAAGTGATGTACAGGTTGAATAGTTTGGAGTTAGGAAATCATCAAATCGTATTCAAAGCTTGGGATATCAACAATAATTCCTCTGAGCAAACGTTAGATTTCGTAGTGATGGAAGAAGGCTCGGATCATATTCACATCGAAAAATTATTGAACTGGCCCAACCCTTTTACCAATCAGACCTATTTTCATTTTGAGCACAATTGTGATACAGAATTGGAAGTCATGGTTCAGATTTTTACCATTTCAGGAAAATTGGTCAAAACCATTCGCCAAACTGTTTCAGCAGAGCCTTGGCGAGAAGGATACAGGACGGGAAGATTTGCAATTCCATGGGATGGATTGGATGATTTTGGTGACAAAATAGGAAAAGGTGTGTATATTTACCGCGTCACAGCGAGGGGGGTAAATCCGGAGACCTGCAAAGGATCCGCAACAGCAATAGAAAAATTAGTGATATTAAAATAATTAATTAAAGATGATGATAAAGAAAATTTCGATGGGATGTCTTATGCTGGCTTCAGCGATGGCATTTGCACAAGAAGAGCAGCCTAACCCTGTTCTAACCGGTGCGCCGTTTTTACGCGTATCTCCAGACGCCCGTTCAGGCGCATTGGGTGATATGGGGGCGGCAACTTCAACAGACGCATTTTCACAATATTGGAACCCGGCTAAATATGCTTTCAGTAAAAGTTATTCTGGTGTAGCGGTTTCCTATACACCTTATATGAGTAGCATTACAGATGACGTATTTTTATTAAATGCTTCGTTTTACACCTTTTTGGGACAAGAAGAAAGAAGTACGTTGTCCGCGAGTTTGTATTATTTCAACATCGGTGAAATCGATTTGACCGAATTAGTCGGAACCCAAATTGTAAATACCGGGATTGCAAAACCCAACGAATTTGCCTTTGATTTGTCTTATGGATTGAGATTGTCAGATACTTATTCCATGGCGGTTACAGGTCGTTTCATCCGTTCCGATTTGTTTAACAACATAGACGACGGAACTGTTCAACCTGCCAATACCTTTGCAGTAGACGTTTCCGGTTTTTATCAGACGCCGAGACATAGCTTTAGCAATTTTGAAGGACGCGCAAGAGCCGGATTCAACATCAGCAACATCGGTCCGAAATTGGATTATTCCAACTCTGAGGACAACGCCGCTTATTTGCCTACGAATTTAAGAATCGGTGCTGGATATGACTTTATTTTGGACGAATATAACACCGTTGCCGTAACGCTTGAAGCCAATAAACTTCTCGTACCAACTCCGCAATATGAAACGGATAGCACAGGGGCTGAAGTGCCAGGGTCTAGATACATTCCAAACAAAGGTGTAGTAGAAGGAATGTTCTCTTCATTTGGGGATGCTCCGGGAGGATTTGGCGAAGAAATGAAAGAATTCACTTGGGGAGCTTCTGCTGAATATTCCTACAATGACGTTTTATTTGTACGTGGTGGTTATTTCCATGAAAGCCCTATGAAAGGAGACAGACAGCATGTTACGCTGGGAGCAGGTTTGAAATACAATGCTTTCGGGCTGGATTTCTCTTATTTGATTCCGATGTCTGATACCAATAATGCGCTTGAAAATACCCTTCGTTTTGCCCTTACTTGGGAATTTGGAGGTGAAACCAATAACAACTGGGATTATTAATTTCTGTTATACGAATTGGAAATGCCTGATCGAGTGATTGATCAGGCATTTTTTTATGATTCTATTTCTGAACTTTCAAATTCAACTTGATTGATAATTATTTGGTTACGTCAGTTCGAGTGTTTTTTGTGTAATGAAATGAAACAAAAAATGTATCGAGAACTTTTAACTTGAGTTCGATTAATCTTTAGGATTCAGAACGTTTTAAAATAGAGAGATACAACTGAAATCTTTAGTGTATTAAACTGATTTTTTTCGTTAAAATACTCGATTTAACTAAGCTATGCCTGCGTTTTTTGCCTTGAAATTCTCAAAATTTCTATGCCATTTTATATCGACTTAGCTATATCTGTAGAAATTTAAATACAATTTATTTTGGTTGTAATTGCAAAAAATAAAGTGAGAATAAACACTCTCAAAAACCTAAATCAATTCAGCTTATTTAAAATAAATTTTAGCAATCCGCATCAACACAGCTTGTATGTCACGGCTTTGTAAGAAAATAGCGGTTTGGAAAACGCTTTGTTTTACACCTAAATTATTTTTCTGGATGTCTATGATTTGTTCATCCAAAAAGTTGTTGATGAACTTTCTAACCTCGTTTCTGACTTCTGAAATTTCTTTTAGCGAAGCAGTATCAGGTTCGTTCAAAGCTTGAGTAATTTGGTCAAAAAGCAAATGCATTTTCCCTTCCATTTCTTTTGCGGTGAGGATAAAGCTCTCAGTAGGAGGGTTGTGCAGGTTTTTGACATAACTTAAACTGTCCTCGGAAATCTGAACCAAAGATTGGAGTAAATCTTGAACCAAATCCGGACTGTAAATCAAAACTTCAATTGGTTTTCTATCTTCCGTTTGTAAATTTCGGATGAGTTTGATGTTTTTATTGCGCATTTTATTGGCGTAGTCCTCTAAGTCTTTTACCGTTTTTAGCGCTTCTTTTAATTTCTTTTTGTCGCTGGACTTTAATCCGGTAAATATTTGAGAATAAGCTTGTTGTATGTCAGTTATGATTCTGGAGGTTTTCAATTGATTTTTCATTAAAATGTCCATGTCTGACTCGTCCAAATCCAAAAGTTTGTTTTTATTTTCTTTGGCTCTTTTTTCTTTTTTATTAAAAGAAACATGGGAAAAAATGATGTAAACCAACACAACTAAAACCAAAATAATCGTTCCGATCATTCCACCTTTATAAAGGATTAACGCAAATATTCCCGCAACGCTAAAAGCAATGAATGCGGTGATAAACCATCCTCCGATTACACTCATTACACCGGCAACTCTGTAAACAGCACTGTCTCTACCCCAAGCTTTATCAGCAAGTGAACTTCCCATTGCCACCATAAAAGAAACATAAGTAGTGGAAAGTGGAAGTTTTAAAGAAGTTGCCCAAGCGATCAAAATAGAAGCAATGATCAAATTGGAAGAAGCTCTCACCAAATCAAATGCCGGAAACTCTTGGGTTTTGGTCGCTTTTTTTAATTTGCTTTTTTCAAAACTGACATTGTATCGATTGCGGAAACGCGTTGGAACCAATAGGTTGAAGAAATTTCCAATCCTCATGGAAGTTGTCACGATATTTCTGGAAACTTCGTTAGGTCTGAATCGTTCTTCTCCTTCATCTTGTCTTCCTAAGTTTACCTCTGTTTCTGTTACTTTTTTTGCTTTTGCACTCAACCAAATCGTCAATGCCATCACAATTCCAGCAATGAGCAACATATAATTGGGTACGATTACATCGCTACTGGCCAAATAATCTTGGTACAAACTTTCTGGAGCAACGCCAGAAGCACTCCAATTTTCATACGCCAAAAATCCGGTAATAGGAACCCCGATGAAATTCACCAAATCATTTCCTGCAAACGCCATGGCCAATGAAAAAGTTCCGGCCAATACCACAACTCTTAATGGATTGACTTTCCAAAATTTTTGAAGAATAAAACTGATCAAAAAGTTAATGAAAAATAATGCGATAAGGAGGATGATGGTATGTTCGTCGATAAATGATTTTGTCTCTGAAGACAATAAAGTCGTTCCTTTTAATCCTTTGATTAACAAGAAATAAACAATGGATGTTAGTCCGAGTCCGGCGTAAATAGAACCATATTTATTTAAATTTTTGGCATATTGAAAGGTAAATGCCAATCTCGTAAAATAATGGATGACAATACCTGCGGTGAAAGCAATAATTATGGAGAGGAAAATACCTGACACAATAGACCCCGTACTCTCGAAATTGATGAATTTAAAAGCATCAGAAATGACACCGTTCTGATCAATCGTAATCAAAAGACCTGCCATCAACGCTGCTCCAAGTAATTCAAAAACAATGGAAACCGTTGTGGAAGTAGGAAGGCCAAGTGTGTTGAAAATGTCGAGCAAAACGATATCCGTTAACATCACGGCCAGAAAAACAATGAGTATTTTGTCAAATGTAAAAAATTGGGGATGGAAAATCCCTTTTCTTGCAATTTCCATGATTCCACTGGAAAAAAGCGACCCCAAAATGATACCGGCGATAGCCGTTAAAATGATCACTTTGTAAGGCGCAACTTTTGATCCGATGGCTGAATTTAAAAAATTTACGGCATCATTACTCACCCCAACGATCAAATCGGAAATGGCAAGAATGAATAACAATACGACGATGAAAATGATAAAGGATGTTTCCATTTTTAAAAGTACCAATAAATTTTTTGCAATTTTACGACCAACTCAACTTATATTTAAATAAAATTCAAATTCATAACCTTAATTTAAATAAAAGGACATCTATTTATATTGTCTAAATTTAAGTCAAATGAATTAATATTGAATATAAGTTAAATTAACTTTAATTTAATATTGAGATAGCGATATTTGCAACCAATTAAAAAATAATTATGTCGTTGAATAGTTTTCTACAATTTCTAGTGCCAAAGGATAAAAAGTTCTTCCCTTTATTTCATCAACATGCCAAAATTTTAGTTGAAATGGCTTCAACGCTTCATGAAGCGGTAAATGTAAAAGCCGAAGATCGGGAAAAATATTTCACAAAAATTGGAAAATTAGAAGAAGAAAGTGAAAAGTTGACCCATAAAATTAATTTTGAGCTGAGTAAAAATTTCTTGACGCCATTTGACCGCGAGGATATTTATGCTTTGACCAGTAAAATGAATGAAGTGACCGACTTTATCGATGCTAGTGCAAGCAGAATGAAACTTTATCAGGTCGAAAAAGTGAAAAAATCCATCCGGAAAATTACCGAAGCAAATCTAGAAGCTTGTGAAAATATTCAAAAAGCGATAGAAGCATTGGAAGGATTTAAAGATTCAAAAACCGTAATCAAATGTTGTGAGCGAATCAATAAATTGGAAAATAAAGTGGACAATATCTACGACAAAGAAATCTTTGACATTTTTAATGAAAACGAAAATGTAAAAGAAATCATCAAGTACAAAGAAGTATTTTCTGCTTTGGAAACCACGACTGACAAATGCAAATACGTTGCAGATGTGCTGGAAGGAATTTCTGTAAAACACTCCTAAATTTTATTATTTCAACAGAATGGATACTCAACTGATACTGCTGATTGTGATCATCGTTTTGGCATTGGCTTTTGACTTTATAAATGGTTTTCACGATGCTGCCAATTCCATCGCAACCATTGTCGCAACACGTGTTTTAACACCTTTTCAAGCCGTTTTATGGGCTGCATCTTTTAATTTTGCAGCTTATTTTATTTCCAAATATTGGATCGGCGAATTTAAAATTGGAAATACCATCGCCAAAACGGTCAATGAACAATTCATTACACTTGAAGTCATTCTCGCCGGAATCATTGCGGCGATCATTTGGAACTTATTGACATGGTGGTTTGGGATTCCTTCTTCTTCCTCACATACCTTAATCGGTGGATTTATGGGAGCAGCGATAGCACATGCCGGAGCTTTTGCAGAAAATGGTCAAGACGTCATCAATTATGTAAAAGTGATTCCTATTTTTCTTTGTATTTTCCTTGCGCCCATGATCGGGATGTTCATAGCCTATTTTCTCACGATTCTCATCATGAACATTTGTAGGCGGTCTAACCATAAAAAGGCGGAAAACTGGTTTCGTAGATTGCAATTGGTCTCCTCGGCTTTGTTCAGTTTAGGTCACGGAGGTAACGATGCGCAGAAAGTTATGGGAATCATAGGTGCAGCGGTTATATTTTATCATGTGCAAGCAGGACATCAAGACTGGATCACCTCTGAAAATCAATTCAATTATTTTGTGGACCAATGGGGTTGGGTACCATTTGTTTCATTCTTAGTGATAGGTTTGGGAACGATGTCCGGCGGATGGAAAATCGTCAAAACCATGGGTACCAAAATCACAAAAGTTACTCCGCTTGAAGGTGTTGCTGCCGAAACCTCCGGCGCAATGACACTTTATATCATGGAATATTTGGGGATTCCGGTTTCTACTACCCATACGATTACGGGTTCCATCATCGGAGTTGGAATTACGAAAAGAGTTTCAGCTGTAAGATGGGGCGTAACGATTAATTTGCTCTGGGCTTGGATTTTGACCATCCCGGTTTCAGCTTTGATCGCTGCGTTGATTTATTATTTTATTAGGTTGTTTTAAAGTTTATTTCGAATAAATTACTCTTCGTTGTATCTTTTCTCTAAGCCTTTTTGATAATCTTTAAAAGTATTTAAGACTTGGTCATTTGCTTCATTTAAAGAATTTTCTTCTACTAAATCAATGATCATTTTGCTCAATTCGAATTGATTTTTATTTGGATAATTTAATGGATTGATTTCTCTAAAAGTATGATCTGAAAAGAGAATTTGAAAATAATAACACATTCCATCTAGCATCATAAAATTTGGATCAAATTGATAATCCTTTTCTGATAAAGAGTTGATTTTTTGGATAATCGGATTGATTTGATCATCAGAGAGTTTCGAGTGATAAGGGACGATTGTATAATGATTTTCAAAATATAAATTATTTTGTTTTTCAGGTATATTTTGATTGTATTCTGAACGCCATAATTCTTCATAAGAATAGGGAGAAGCATTATAAAATAAAATATACTTTTCATTAAAATTAATGAGAATTTCTCCTGGTTGGTTAAAAGAAGGATATAAACCTAGTTTTATGAATATGGGTTGGGTTTTTGAATGATCAATTTCAATTTTCTTCTTTGGTTTAGTATTTTGACAACTCCAAAATATGACGAAAATAAAAAATAGAGCGGGTAATTTTTTCATGTAAAGAAAGTTTCCATTTTCAAACGAAAAATAATTTGAAATAGTTCATCACCTCACCTGACTTTTCATGATTACTTTATGAAGCAATTTTGGAAAAAACCGTTTGAGATAAACCGCTTTGGCTTCTTTTCCACCGATGTACACTTCAAATTTCTCTTTTTCAATCGCTCGAATCATCCGTTTCGTAAAATCTTTTACATCCAGTCCTTCTTCCGTTTTTTTGTCTTGTTGACGGTAAATAGAACCATCGCCCATCACTGCATTTCGCGTGACATCTGTGTTGACAAATCCGGGACAGATAATCGTTACCTTAATTTGGTCTTTTTCATGTTCCATTCGCAAAACATCAAAAAATCCATGAAGCGCATGTTTGGCGGCGCAATATCCTGACCGATAAGGCGAACCGAATTTCCCCATCACACTGGATATCACCACAAAAGTTCCGGTTTGGTTTTGCTTGAAATGCGGAAGAATGGATTTCGTCAGCGCCACTGTACCGAGATAATCCACATTCATCAATTTTTGGTCGACTTCAATCTCTGTTTCTGCAATCAATGAACGCTGACTGAGGCCGCCACAATGGATCAAAACATCTATTTTCCCAAAAGCCTCGACTGCTTCATTTCCTTTGGGTTTTAAAAGCTCAATTTTTTCTAAATCAAGTGGTAAAACAACGGCATCAGAGGTGAATTTTTGACATTCGGTTTTGACTTCATCTAGTTTTTCAAGATTTCGGGAAGAAAGAATAAGTTTGCAATTCCTTTTGGCCAAATTCAAAGCCAATTGTTTCCCGATTCCGCTTGAAGCACCGGTAATCCAGACGATTTTATTTTCTAAATTCATTTATCTTACTTCAATTTGTTTGGGGCCTTTTACGATGATTTCCGGTTTTCCTTTGTATAAAACCAATTTCCCTTTGACACAGATTTGTTTTTCTTTTAAAAATTCTTCCGGTTGATAGTCAAAGTTTTTCCAATCATCATGGAAAATCGCCACGACCAATTTCGCATCTGGATAATCCGCTCCTAAATTCAATAAAATAACAGGTTTTTCACCTTTCGTGACGTGAGATCCATAAACATAATCACAATACCTGACTTGTTTGTCGACATATTGCGTTAAGTCCGCTTCGTTTAGATTTTCTTGCGCCGATGTAAGTCCACACAAGATGAATGTCAATAGTACAATTGGTTTCATATTACTTATGGTTTGGATTAGGGCTACTAAAGATAATCAATAAATTGCAATTCTTCCTCTCTTTTTTTAGATAAAAATGCCGCATATAAGAGCGATTGGTTTTCCACGTGTCCGAAATCTTTATTATTTCTTCTCGGGATTGGACATTTTAGCGTTCTTACTAAAGTTCCCCTCCTTTGGAGGGGTTGGGGGAAGATTAATAGGTTTTGGTCATATCTGCAGGAAACACCAAATTGTATTCTGTCGGAATAAAATCTTCTTTTGGAACGGGAAGTCCATCATCTTCCGATTCGAAAACTGAAATCACCGCAATTTTCAATTCGGGATGGATTTTTTTCAGGTACCAATAAATTCCCCCATATTGTTTGCTGTGAAAATCTCCGTTATAATGAAGAAACAATTGTCCTTTTTGATAGTTATCTGCAATGGACTCGGCCATCGTAGCATCTTTCACCGCTTGAGCCGCAATGAAATTCATCACCATTGAACCAGCATGATCACCCATCATTTCTTTCATTTCAGGATAGCCCGGCGTGTCCAAAGTAACTTCCACCGGCAATTGCATCATCCATGCTTTTTCCTTTGCAGTAACCGTATTCAAACTATCCAATCCTTTTTTTGCCACAATGGAAGCATAGCGTCGCGGAATGTTGGTTGCGATAAATTTTAGCTTTTTTTCTTTTGCGAAATCGACCAATGGTTTATAATCTGTATTGAAATTGTTCCACAAACGCATGGAATCTTTCAGTACTTTTTCATCCAATTCTCCATTTAAATAATCCGATAACTGAGACTGGTTGTCACGTTCAAACATTTCAGCGCCTAGGATCAAACGGTTTTGCTTTCTGGCATACAGCGCTTCTGTTAAACGCAATTGCAGCCAATGATTGATGGAATTATTATGGTGTTCACCAAAAAATACGATGTCGTAATTGGCCAAATCATTCACCATTTTTTCAAATTTCACCGTTTTTCCTTTTTTATTGTACAATTGATAAGGAAGGGTTTCTTGAGAAATACCAAATGAAAGGCAGGAGAAAAAGAAGAATATTGCAGCAAGAGATTTCATAAAATTCAAATATTTGATTGGATACAAAAAAACGTCAGAACCATCAAATTGCCAAATGATTAGAGAAAATATTTCTCATGTTAATAAAATCAATTTTTGGAAAAAATTGGAGAGAATTCTCATCAAAATCCTTAAATTTAAAAGAATTCTAAAAATGAAAGAGAAATGAAAAAAGCATTGGTAACGGTTGATTTTAAAGGAAATGGACAGAAAGTTTTGACAGCCGCAAAAAATTGGGCAAAGGCTTTTGACGGTAAAATCATTTTGTTGAATGTAGATCCGATTGAGTTGGACAATCGTTCTTTGGAAATAGAGCCGGTCATGGCGCATCATGCTGATGATATCAAACATCAAATCCTTTTGCGCCTCAAAGCGATAGAAGATGAACTAAATGAAGCAGCCATTCCATTTCGGCATGTTTTAAAATCCGGCACGCCACATGAAAAAATTTTGGAAGTTGCAGAGGACGAAAACATCGATGTGATTTTTATGGGGCTGAACAAACACTCGGCGGCTTATCGGTTTTTAATTGGAAGTGTTGCTGATCAAGTAATCAAAAAATCAAAAATTCCGATGATGTTGATTCCAAACGAATAAAAAAAAGACCTCAATAGAGGTCTCATTTTCGTTTTGTTTTAAGCTTCCAATTCAGCTACTAAATCTCTCCAAGTTTCCAATTCAGGAATGCCCGGTTTTCTTTTTCCGAAAAATTGGACGATGATTTCGCCGTTTTTATCAAAAACTTCTACCGCAGTGACCATTCCGTCGTCGGTGGGTTTACGTACCACCCAGGTATCAGCAATTCTTGAAGTATCGAGATGCAAATTGAAATTAGGATCCAACACATTGAACCATGGACCATGCCACATTACTTTTTTTACGTTTCCGGTGTGGATTTGGATGTTTCCTCTGTTTCCAACAAAAACCATGATCGGTAAATCTCTTGCAGAAGCTTGTTCTAGAAGGCTTACCACTTTTTCATTGTCTATTTTTTTAGCAAAAGTAGCATCTGGAGCCAAACGCAATGCTTGCACACGGCTTACCCCAAATTTGCGCAACATCATGAAAAAATCATGGGTGTCTTTTAGTTCTTTCCAAGCCGTTTGAAAACCTGCAACGTCGATTTCACTGTCCGGTTTTTCTGGTGCTTTTGGCGCAATGGCTTCGGTTTGGATTCCTGTAGGTTGTTCTTCAGCTGTGAATTTTTCTACCAAAGCATCAAAAGCTTCCGGATTACTGTCTTTGGTCAAATAAATTTTATGAATCGCCAATCCGTCTTTGCCGAAAAATTGCAATGATTTTTTATCACCTTCTACTACAGCAAAAGCAAATTTCCATTGGCTTAAAAAGATACGCAAATCGATGTCTTCTCCTACAAAAAGTTGGGCATGAGGGCTACTGAAATCTCCGTTCAAATAAACACCTTTTCTTTCATGAACGCATTGGTCATTTCGCGTTAAAGCCATTACTTTTCCTAGAGATTCTATCTCTGAAAGAATCGCCGGAAAATCAGGTTTTAATACGGTAACTTCTTCTCCAACTTGAGTGGACAATAATTCTCCTTCACTTACACCAAGTGCGTCAGCAGCATTTCTGATGCGCAATTGCGGTTGTTCTGCTTTTAAAGCATTCCATTTTTCTTTTAAAGTATTGGCTTCGATATTCATATTTTTTGTTTCGTTTAATTCAAATTAAATTAAGATTACCCAAACACGATCATGGGTTTTTGGGTAACCGGATTGTTAAAAATAACACAAGGGAAATTATAAGCTTCTTGGATGATTTCTTTTACAAAAACATCTTGGGGTTTTCCGTCTGCTGTAATTTTCCCGTTTTTCATCAATATTATTTTATCTGCAAATTGCGCCGCCAGATTTAAATCGTGTAAAACCACGATGGCCGAATTGGACTTTAGCGTAAAATCTTTGATGGTTTGTAAAACTTTGTATTGGTGCTTTACATCCAAATTGTTCAATGGTTCATCCAAAAATAAAAGCTTTTCTGCCACTTCATTTTTAAGTTGTGTCAAGACTCTTGCCAAATGCACCCTTTGTTTTTCACCTCCTGAAAGATGGTTATATTCCCGCTCTTTTAAATGAAAAACATCTGTTTCTTTCATCGCATCTTCAGTTGCTTGAAAATCCTCGTGATTAGGTGTCGTATAGAAATAAGGATAGCGACCCATCATCACGACATCTTTTACGTTTAAGGTGATGTCATTTGGGTTATGCTGGGAAAATTTGGCTTTGTTTTTAGCCAAATCTTTTAAATTCCAGTGTTTGAATTCTTTTTCTTTAAACCAAATTTTATTTTTGTTTTTGGCTGTTAATTCATTGGCCAAAATACTTAACAAAGTCGATTTACCGGCGCCGTTTGGTCCTACGATAGCGAGAAATTCTCCCTTTAGCATTTCCACATTGACCTCTTTTAAAATGTCAAATTCTTTGTGCGAATAGTTGATGTTTTTCCCTTTGATCATCACATGGAATTTTTAAAACGAATCAAAATTGCGATAAATACCGGAGCACCTAAAAACGCTGTGATAACGCCAATTGGGATTTCGGATGGCGCAACGATTGTACGGCTAAAGGTATCGGCAACCAACAACAAAATACTTCCCATCACGGCAGAAAGTGGAAGGACGAGTTGATAATTGGATTTAAATATCAAACGCAAAATATAGGGAACAATCAAACCGACAAATCCAATGGTTCCGGAAAATGCCACACATGCTCCGACCATCAAAGCTGTTAAAACGACGATTTGTTTTTTGATTCTCTCAACCGGAATACCCAAATGTTCGGCATCTTTTTCGCCTAACATCATGGCGTTTAGCGCTTTTCCTTTATTGATCAAAACAATATAAGAAAGAACCAAAACTGCTAACAGGATGCCATTTTTGGTCCAAGTAGCTCCTCCTAAACTTCCTAAATTCCAAAAGGTCAAATCTCTTAACTGTTCATCTTTCGATAAATAAATCAAAAATCCTACGATCGCAAAACCCAATGCCGAAATCGCAACACCTGAAAGCAACATGATCACCACATTGGTTTTTCCTTGGGTTGTGGAAATTCGATAAACCGCAAAAGTCGTCACCAAAGCGCCGATAAATGCGGCAATACTCAAAAGTGATAATTGCAAAAATTCAGGTAAATATTCTCTAAAATAAGAACCCAAAACGATGGTAATCGCAGCCATTAAAGTAGCACCGGCTGTGATTCCAATTAAATCAGGAGTTGCCAATGGATTTTTAAACATCCCTTGCATCACTGTTCCAGAAACGGCTAGAATACTTCCGATCAAAATCGCCATGATGATTCTGGCCATCCGTACATCCCATAGTACATATTTTTCACTGGGTGAAATGTTAGGATCATTTGATAGGATTCCTTGCAAAACATTTAAGGGTGATTTCCCACCAAAATCATAAACACCCATGTACAAAGATCCAATCGCCAAAAGAATGAGCAAAAGGATACCAGAACTGAGATATAGGAATAATTTGTTTTGCATTTTATAAAAAAAAGACTTACAAAATTACCTTGACTTTTGTAAAATCTGAAGGAGTAGTTTGGAGATCTGAAATGATTATTATTTAGTAGCTTCAGCTAATTTTTGATTCAACTCCAAAGCAGCTTCACCCACTCTAGGTCCGAAGTTGGACATCAAACCACCGTCCATGGTTACGATTTTTTTGTTTTTACCTGCATTGGTTTGTACTACACCTGGAACTTTTAAAAGTCCATCGACTCCGCCCATGCTCTGAACGCCTGAATCAAACATCAAAATCACATCTGGATTTCCCTGAACCAAAGATTCTGGTGTCAAAGGTTTGAAATCTGCAAATTCAGTAACGGCAGGTTCAGCTCCGGCGATTTTGATCAAAGCCTCCATCGGCGTTCCAGTTCCGGCTACCATTAAGTTCCCGGCGCCACGTGCATAAATGAAAAGTACTTTTGGTTTTTTCTCAAAAGGTTTGATTTGCGCAATGTCTGCATCGATCTTATCATTTAAATTTTGAAATTCAGTTACGCCAACGATTCCAGCAACGTCTTTGATCAATTTTTTTGCGCCTTCAACCGAATATTCTTGGTTGATCAATTCCAATTGGATTCCTGATTCTTTGATTTTTCCCATCAAATCAGGATTTTCTTCTTTTGAAGTCCCGATGATCAAAGTTGGATTAACAGACATCAATCCTTCTATCGTCATTCCTCTCCCTACATGTCCCAAATCTTTTGCAGTTAAATCTGCCGGAAAAGTGCTGGTCACGTCTTTTCCTACGATTTCACTACCTTTTCCAAGCGCCGCAACCGTTTCTGTGATCGCACCATTTAAGGTGACGATTTTGTTTTCAGAAACCGGTTGTTCGGTTGCGTCTTTATCCTTAACTTCTTTATTATCAGTTTTACATGAAATGGCCGATAACGAAACAGCTACCGCTAACATTAAAGTTATTTTTTTCATTCGTGAGGTTTTTTAATTTTTATTAAATCTAAATAAGCGCAAAACTATTGAATTAATTTTACATAAGTTAAGCGCCTCGATCAGAAATCCCCGATTTTATACTTTTTTTAACCATGATTCTAATCAGGTTAAGTTCGTTTGTTCAAATCATTTAAACCTTAAATTTGTAAAGTGAAGAAAAAATTAGGTTTAATACTGGCTCTCGTAACCATAGTCCCTTTGCTGGTTTATATTTGGCGAAATCAAACAAATGAGGAATTGTTTCAGGTCATGGATGTCCCGAAATTTGAATTGACCAACCAAAATAATCAAACGATTTCCGATCAAGATATGCTCGGGAAAGTTTATGTCGTCGAATTTTTTTTTACCAATTGTCCTACGATTTGTCCGATCATGAATCAAAATCTCAAAGAAGTGGAAAAGGCTATTTCCGATTCCAATTTTGGGGTGATTTCCATCACGATTGATCCAAAAAGAGATACGCCTGAAAATCTGAAAATCCATGCAGACCGTTTGGGGATTCAAAATCCGAATTGGCATTTCCTTACCGGTGATCGTGATTATATCTACAAGCTGAGTACTGAATTTAATATTTATGTAGGCGAAGACGAGTCGACAGCCGAAGGATTGAATCACAGTGGTAAATTGGCTCTTATCGATAAAAACGGGAAAATTCGATCTCGATATGACGAACGGGGCTTTCCGATTTTATATTATTCGGGGCTTAATTATACAGATCCGGAAGGGAAAAACGGAAGTCTTGCCGGGCAATATCATCCGCAGATCGAATGGCTGAAAGAAGACATCAAAAAACTATTAGAAGAATAATTTAAATTTAAAATTCAAAAAACATTTCAAATATGAAAACCATCCAAATTTTATCGGTTAGTATTTTATCCATTATGGCAATTTCTTGTAATCAAAAGGAGGAACAAACTGAAATTGAGGTTCACAAGGCAGATGAGCAGATGATGCATGCTGCACATAAATTAGATGTGGAGGTTGAAAATGATTTGGATCCGGTTTGTGGGATGAAAACGGCCGAACATTTGTCCGACACGATTCAGTATCAAGGTAAGGTTTATGGATTTTGCAGCGCAGGTTGCAAAGAAACCTTTGCTGAAAACCCGGAAAACTTTCTTTCAAAGATGAATTGATCCTAAAAAAGAAGGATTTAGGAAAAATTCCCATTCAACTGTTACATTTTTATCAAAACGACTACTAAATAACAAACGAAATTTAAACTTCGAATTGAACTATGGCTATGGAAAAAGTATTGGAAATCAACCATCTCACCAAAAAATTTGGACGTATGACCGCTGTGGACAACCTCAGTTTTTCGGTCGAGAAGGGAAATGTTTATGGATTGCTCGGTCCAAATGGAAGTGGGAAATCCACTACACTTGGGATGATTTTGAACGTGGTAAATCCTACGGACGGTCACTGGCGGTGGTTTGAAAAAGAACATTCCATTGATTCGCTTAAAAAAGTTGGCGCCATCATCGAGCGACCTAATTTTTATCCTTATTTGTCGGCTGAGAAAAATCTGGAAAATGTAGCTTTGATAAAAGGTGCTTCCAAATCTAAGATCGATGAGAAGTTATCAATCGTAGGATTGTTAGACCGTAAAAAAGACAAATTTTCCACTTTTTCACTTGGGATGAAACAGCGTTTGGCGATTGCTGCTGCGATGTTAAATGATCCCGATGTCTTGATTTTGGATGAGCCGACCAACGGTCTCGATCCGCAAGGTATCATCAAAATCCGTGAAATCATACTCGATATTGCAGCAAAAGGAACGACGATCATTCTGGCAAGTCACTTGTTGGATGAAGTGGAGAAAGTTTGTTCGCATGTGGTAATTTTAGAAAAAGGAAAAACGCTTTACAGTGGTCGTGTAGACGAAATGACGGCGAGTTTTGGGTATTTTGAACTTTCTTCTGCGGATAATTCCGTTTTATTTCAAGCCTTGAATTCCATAACCGCTTTTGATAAAATTGCGGAAAATGGCAGCCAGATCAAAGCCATTTTAAAAGAAGATTTAAGCGCAGAAAGTTTGAACCGGATATTGTTTGAAAAAGGAATCGTTTTGACCCATTTGGTGAAACGAAAAGAAAGCCTGGAAAACCAATTTTTACAAATCACCCAAAACCAAAATTAAGATGCTCAGATTACTCAAAATAGAATGGAATAAGATTTTTTATTACAAAGCCACCCGAATTTTCACCATCATTTATTTCCTCATGCTGCTTGCGATCGGCGGGATTTTATCGCTGATCAAGCCTGAAATAGGTGGGATGAAATTGGATATAGCGAAACTCGGAACTTTTGATTTTCCTTTTGTTTGGCAAAACATTACATTTTTGGTGGCAATTGCTAAAATCTTCATTGCGGTTATCATTATTACCAACGTGACCAATGAGTTCTCCAACGGGACTTTGAAACAAAATTTGATCGATGGTTTGAGCAAAAAAGAATTTTTGACTTCAAAAATTTTAACCAATTTGATATTTGCTTCCCTTTCCACGGTTTTTGTATTGGGCATTTGTTTGTTTCTGGGGTTGACTTTTTCGCAATCTGAAGAAGGGATTTTTAAAGGAATGGAGTTCGTAGGAGCCTATTTTTTAAAGTTGAATTTGTTTTTTGCTATTGCTTTGTTCTTAGCAATTTTACTGCGTAAAGCGGCTTTTGCTTTTTTGGGATTGATCGTGCTTTGGATGGGAGAAGGAACAATTTCGGCTGTTGAATTTTTATTTAAAGCTTGGATGGAAAAAGGACTCGAAAAAGTAGATCCATATGGTGTTTTTATTTCCAACTATCTTCCATTAAACACTTCTTCCAAATTGATTGACCTCCCAAAAATGAGCATGGAAGGATTTGTGTTTGGAGGTTCTGTTTTTAAATATTCAACAGTAGATTGGACATTTGTAGTAGCTTCCATTATTTATACCTTCATATTTTTATTTCTTTCTTATAGGTTATTGAAAAAGAGAGATTTGTGATATTTATTAAGTAGTTAAGGTTCTCAATACCAGATTTCGAATTATACTTTGTTCAATTCTACACAATAGTTTATCTTCGCAAACTATGCAAATGGAGAATTTTGATCAGCTGAAAAACTTGCTCAGCCAGCCCAAACGAATTGTATTGATTCCACACCGAAATCCGGATGGTGATGCAATTGGGTCGACTTTAGCGATGTTACATTATCTATCCAAACTGGGTCATGAATGTGAAATCGTTGCGCCCAATGACTTCCCCAAATTCCTGAAATGGATGGACGGTGCAAAGAAAATCAACATCGGCGAATACAATCCTGCGAAATCCAGAATTTTGATTGAAAAAGCCGAATTGATCTTCATTCTCGATTTCAATTCGATTGCCAGGATTGATGAAGTGGGAGATTGGTTGCAACGTTCTTCGGCACCAAAAGTCATGATCGACCATCATCAAGAACCGGAAGAATTTGATTTTATGTATTCGGACGTCACTATTCCTGCCACATGTCAGATGATTTATAATTTCATCGAGAAAATGGGCGATTTGGATTTGATCGATAAAACCATTGCCGAATGCATTTACACCGGCATCATGACCGATACCGGGAATTTCCGTTTCCGAAATACTTCATCTGCCACGCATAGAGTGGTTGCAGAATTGCTCGATCGCGGGATCGAAATCGATAAAATTAACAACAACGTTTTTGATACGCAATCCCCCAATCGTTTAAAGCTTTTGGGGCTCGCGCTGGATTCTATGGAAACCTTTCCGGAACATCGGGCTTCTTGTATGTTTTTGTCGCGTGAGCAACAACTGGAATTCAGTTCACAAAAAGGTGATACAGAAGGTTTTGTCAATTATGGTTTGGGGATCAATGATTTTGTGTTTTCCGTTATTTTTATTGAAGATCAACAACATGATTACATCAAAATTTCATTTCGATCCAAAGGAAATTTTGACGTCAATACATTTGCTCGTAAACATTTTAACGGCGGCGGACACATCAATGCAGCCGGAGGTCGCTCAGAATTGAGCAAAGAAGAAACTTTGGCGAAATTCCGAGCATTATTGAATGATTATCAAGAAGAACTAAAAGCCGTAGAAATTTGAAAAAAATCGCTTTAATATGCGCAATATTAAGTCTTGCAGCTTGTAAAAATAAAGTGGTGCAATATCCGGTGAGTTATGATGACGACCGTGCGAAATTCATGGAATTTTCGCATGACCGAAACAAACAAATTCTGGATGAAGACAATGCGTTGATTCAAAATTACATCGATCGTTCAGATTTGAAATTTCAAAGAACTTCATATGGATTTTGGATTTCCAATTCGGGTGAAACCACCCAAACCATGGCCAAATCAGGTGATGTGGTGAAATATGCTTATTCGGTTTCCAATTTTGATGACGAAATAATTTATTCAGAAGCCGAAACCGGAACCCAAACCATCATGATGGGAAGGTCCGATTTGCCTAGAGGCATTCAATTTGCATTGCAGATGATCGAAAAAGGAGATGCGGCAACGGTTTTATTGCCTTCTTTTTTGGCTTATGGCGGATATGGCGACCGTAATAAAATACTGGGAAATGAACCTTTGATATTTAAAATCAAAATACAGGAAATTCAAAAGAAATCGAATTAAATTTGACCGAAATAATTGACATAAAATGAAATTGGCTTTTAGAATCGAAAAACAATTCAAAATTAAAAGCAAATTCCATCTGACCTTTAAAAACAATAATGAGTAAGAGATGAAAAAATTAATAACAATCCTGACCGTAGCAGCGCTTGTAACGAGTTGTTCTACAGTCAAAATACCAGAATCAATGAGTAAAGAAGAATACAGCAGTTTAAAGGATGGTTTGTATGCCCAAATGGAAACAAACAAAGGAAACATGACCATCGAACTATTTGAGCAAGAAGCGCCACTTACGGTAGCCAATTTCGTCGGTCTGGCCGAGGGAACCAAAGAAAATAAAGCCAAACCACTTGGAACGCCTTATTACGACGGAATCGTATTTCACCGTGTGATCAAAGATTTCATGATCCAAGGTGGAGATCCCGACGGAAAAGGAACTGGCGGTCCCGGATATGATTTTGCAGATGAATTTTTCTCTGATAGAAAGCATGACAAAAAAGGAATTCTTTCCATGGCAAACGCAGGTCCAGGAACCAACGGAAGCCAGTTTTTTATCACAGAAGTTCCGACACCTTGGTTGGATGGAAAACACACGATTTTCGGTCAAGTGGTCGACGGACTGGATGTGATCGATACGATTGCCAATGTGAAAAAAGGTGCGCAAGATCGTCCGGTTGAAGATGTCGTGATCAACCATGTTCACATCATCAAAAAAGGTGACCAATATAAAAAATACGATGGAGGAGAAGCTTTTGCCAAAGCGGAAGCGGCTCATGAAGCGAAATTGGCAGAAATTAATGCCAAAGCACAAGCCGAAAAAGACAAAGAAATCCAACGCCAGAAAGATTTGACTGCCAATGCACAGAAAACAGAATCCGGATTGATGTATGTAATTGAGCAGGAGGGAAATGGAGCTGTTCCGAAAAATGGTGAAAAAGTTAAAGTACATTATACGTTGCGTCTGAAGGACGGTGAGAAATTGGATTCTTCGCATGACAGAAACCAGCCATTGGATGCGATCGTAGGGCAAACCCAATTGATCAAAGGTTGGATGGAAGCTTTGACTTTGTTTAGAAAAGGATCAAAAGTTTTCTTGATCATTCCGGCTGATTTGGGTTATGGACCACAAGGCGCAGGCGGTGTGATTCCACCAAATGCAACGCTTTATTTCGATATGGAGATTTTGGAGTAAAACTATTTTAGATACCAATATTTCGTAGAGACGCAATGCATTGCGTCTCTACTTTTTTATATTTGAGATTTGTTTTATATAAATCTCAAAAACATTTTTTATAAATGATTTATCCTGAAAAACTAAAACCTAATTCAGTCGAAATTTTTGAATTAAATAATCAAATAATTTCAATTCCAAAAGTCAAAATTGAATTTGAAAAATGGAACGGAACTCCAATTAAAAATACTTTTGGAGGCAAACCTTGTATCGATTTTAATAATGTTGGAATATTTGCTGAACTGGCAATTATGAATTTATTTTTGCAGGACAATTGGAATGCAAGGTGGATTGAAACGTATGGAAAACCAAAATTAAAACCAATTCATTTGACGGAATGGAATGAAGAAGGGTTTAAACATCAAACTCATAATGCAATTGACGATGATAAAATTCAAAATTTATTGAATGAAATTGCAAAGATTAATGCACACAATTTTGGTGGAATCTGGGATGTAGTTGCTTGGAAAAATGATCAAATAATTTTTGCTGAAAGTAAAAGATCGAAAAAAGATTACATTCAATCAACTCAAAATAAATGGCTAAAGTCGTCACTTGAGTTTGGGTTGACTGAAGAAAATTTTTTAATGGTTGAATGGAATTTTAGAAATTAATAAATACGTTGTAAAGATGCATTGCAATGCGGCTCTACTTTTTTATAAAATGAATTGATATATTTGTTCCTTATGAAACTTTCCCAAATAACTTCCGAACTCGAAAAATTAGCACCTTTGACCTATGCTGAAGACTTTGACAACGTCGGACTTCTGGTCGGTGACCCAAATGCGGAAATTTTAAAGGTTTTGGTAACGCTGGATACGACGGAAGAAGTCGTAAAAGAAGCAATCGAAAAAGGTGCAAATTTGATTGTAAGTTTTCATCCGATTATTTTCTCCGGAATGAAAAAAATCACCGGGAGAAATTATGTAGAACGTGTGGTGCAATTGGCGATCAAAAACGACATCAACATTTATGCGACGCATACGGCTTTGGACAATTCGCAGTTTGGGGTGAATCATCAAATCGCTCAACAATTGGATTTAAAAAACACCGAAATCCTGATTCCACAAAACGATACATTGCGTCATCTTGTGACCTATGTTCCAACTGCTGATGCGGCAAATTTGCGAAAAGCATTATCAGAAGCCGGTGCAGGAAGCATCGGTAAATATGATTATTGCAGTTTTAATCTGGAGGGAACGGGAACTTTCCGACCAAAAGAAGGCGCCAATCCGCATATAGGCGAAATCGGGAAAATCCAATATGAACCGGAAACGAGAATTTCGGTCATTTTTAACAAAGATTTGGAAGGAAAGATTTTATCGGCTTTGAAAAAAAATCATCCTTATGAAGAGGTGGCTTATGAAATTTTTAAATTGGAAAATAAAAACCAAACGATCGGAATTGGGATGGTAGGCGAATTGGAAAATGAATTAGAAGAAAAAGAATTTTTAAAATTTGTAAAAGAAAAAATGCAGACGGAAATGATCCGTCATTCTAAATTTTTGAACAAAAAAATCAAAAAAGTAGCGGTTCTAGGCGGTTCTGGAAGTTTTGCGATCGCAAATGCAAAAAGGACAGGAGCGGATGTTTACTTGACGGCCGATTTAAAATACCATTACTTTTTTCAAGCAGAAAACGAAATTTTATTGGCAGATATCGGTCATTATGAGTCGGAACAATTCACTAAAAATTTATTAACTGCTTATCTATCAGAAAAATTTCCTAATTTTGCAGTCCAAAAATCAGAGATTAATACGAATCCTGTTCATTACACATAAGATATGGCAAAGAAAGATCAGCAAAAAGAAATGAGCGTAGAAGAAAAATTGCGCGCCTTGTATGATTTACAATTAATTGATTCCCGTTTGGATGAAATCCGTAATACACGTGGAGAATTACCGCTGGAGGTGGAAGATTTGAGTGATGATGTTGCTCAGATGGAAACCCGAATTCATAAAATTGATGATGAAATCAAAGAATTGGATGGTGAAATCAAGCTAAAAAAAGAAGCCATCAAAAATTCTGAAGCTTTGATGAAAAAATACACCAAGCAACAGGATAACGTAAGAAACAACCGTGAGTTTGATTCTTTGGCAAAAGAAGTGGAGTACCAAGAATTGGAAATCCAATTGTCTGAAAAAAGAATCAAAGAATTCAACGCAAAGATTGACCATAAAAAACAAATCCAAGAGGAGATCAACACCAAATTGGATTCGATGAAATCGCATTTGGACCATAAAAAATCTGAGTTGGATGCGATCATCAAAGAAACAGAGAAGGAAGAAGCATTTTTGATCAAAAAATCAGAAGAGTTTTCTGGTATTTTGGACGAAAGATTGTTCAAAGCCTATACGAGAATTCGCAGCAATATGAAAAATGGTTTGGCCGTAGTTCCGGTTCATAGAGATGCTTCTGTAGGTTCTTTCTTTACGATTCCGCCTCAAAGACAGATGGACATCGCACAGCGCAAGAAAATCATTTCTGATGAGCACAGCGGACGAATTTTAGTTGATGGAGAATTGGCACAAGAAGAAAAAGAGAAAATCGAAGCTTTGCTTAAAGGTTAAAATTTCACTCAAACCCATAAAAAAAACCGTCTTGGCTTAGCCGAGACGGTTTTTTTGTGCTTTTAAATCATCTTGAAATTTCAGATGACATCATCAGATGTCATCAAAATCTACATCGGTAAAAGATTCGGTAGAAGGTTTTGATGCCTCCCCGTTTGTGGAAACAGGCGTTTCTGTAAAACCATCAAAGTTTTTTTGATGTCTTTCAGAGATGACCTCTTCACCTCTTTCATCCACTACATACGAAGTGATTTCATTTAGAATCTCTTTGAAATTCCCGAAATCTTCTTTGTACAAATAAATTTTGTGTTTTTTGTAGAAAAAAGAACCATCCTCATTTGTGTTCTTTTTGCTTTCCGTAATCGTCAGGTAATAATCACCCGCTCGGGTCTCTCTTACATCAAAAAAATAAGTTCTCCTACCTGCTCTGAGTACTTTGGAGTAAATTCCATCCGGTTCAGATCTTTCAAAATTTTCATTTTCGCCCATCATGTGTAATTTAAGAAGTGTTAATACTTTGCTAACAAAACTATAAAAATTTTGTTAAATAACAATTCTTCTATCAAAATTTAAAGGATTGAAGCCATTTGGAGTTAGGAAGTGTAATTGAATTATAAGTTTTCCGTTTCTATTAATTGTTTTTTGACCAAAGAAAAATAAGCGCCTTCTTTTGCTACCAAATCTGAATGAGAACCTAATTCTATTTTTTGACCATCATCCAACACCAAAATTTCATCAGCATTTTTGGCGGAAGAAATCCTATGCGTTACGATGAGTGTCGTTTTTTGATTCATTTCAGACTTCAGATTGCGTAAAATTTCTTCTTCTGTTTCCGTATCAACGGCTGATAAACTATCATCAAAAACTAGAATTTCCGGTTCTTTGATCAAAGCACGAGCGATGGAAATCCGTTGTTTTTGACCACCGGAAAGCGTTACGCCTCTTTCACCCAAAATCGTGTCATAACGATCTTTAAACCCTTCGACGTTTTGATGAACAGCTGCTTTTTTTGCAAAATTCTTTGCGTCATCTAAATTTTTGCCATCTTCTGCTCCAAACAAAATATTCTGCTGAATGGTGTCGGAAAATAGAAAAGCTTCTTGAGGAACAAATCCGATGGCTTTGCGAAGCGATTTTAAATTCAAATTCTCATAAGGAACGCCATCGATCAAAATCTGTCCGGATGTAGGTTGTAATAATCTGGCCAACAATAAAACGACCGTAGATTTCCCTGATCCGGTTTTACCCATAATCGCTAGTGATTTCCCTTTTTCTATGGTAAATGAAAGGTTTTTTAAAGCCTCAATTCCGGTGTTCTCATAAGTATAACTTACATTTTTGAATTCAATTTTTCCTTCGATCGGCGTTTCATGTTCTACTGCATTTTGGATTTCCGGTTTTTGTTTTAAGAATTCGTTGATGCGCGTCATGGAAGCTTCTGCTCGTTGAATCAACATCGTCACCCAACCCAAACTCGTAAACGGCCAAATCAACATATTCAAATACATGAAAAATTGGGCGATCACACCGATGCTTAATTTTCCTTCGGCATACCGAACACCTCCCATATACAAAATCAATAAATTACTGATACCGACAATCAGCACCATAAGCGGAAAAAAGAAAGCTTCAGTTTGGGCGAGGGAAAGTGCTTTTTTCTCATAAAGCTCCGCTTCTTTTGCGTAATTTTCTTGGGTTGAATTCTCCGTATTGAACGATTTGATCACACGTATGCCGGAAAAAGTATCTTGAACGATGGAAGAAATGTTGGATTGTTGTTTTTGGACTTCGGTACTTTTTTTATTGATCGTAGAAGCCACTTTATAAATCAAAAAAGAAAGAATCGGAAGTGGTCCTAAAGTGTATAAAGTCAACAGCGGATCGATGTTGATCATAAATGCCAAAATGATGGTTGCTCTCGAAATCAAATCCATCGGATACATGATTCCGGGACCTAAATATTGACGAACAAATGCCACATCTTCCGTAATCCTGTTCATCAAATCACCGGTTTTATTTTTTTTGTAGAAAGAAAGCGAAAGTTTTTGGTAATGTTCATAAATGTCATTTTTCAAATCATATTCAATGTGTCGGGAAGTTGCGATGATCATCAAACGAACACCGACCAATAATAGTCCGGCAAGAACTTTCAGGCCGATGAAAAGCAATGCAGCGTTCATCAGTCCTTTTTTTACTTCACTTAATTCAGAAGCTTCGCCAGATTTGAATTTGGTTAAAAGGGATTCGATTCCGTCGATAGCATTTCCGACATAATTGATAGAAAAGATGGAAACAAAATTGGACAAAATGATCATTACAAAGCCTGCAATCAACTCCCAACGGTATTTCCAAAGAAATTTATTTAAGGACAATAATTCTTTCACGGCGCAAATTTACGTCTTTTTGATTACCTTTGCAGTCGCTTATCCAGAATTAAAAGCTGAAAATTGAAATTATGTTAGGAAGAAGACAACTTCGTGAAAAAGCCATGCAAGCCGTTTATGCTTGGAAGACTTCAGGTGAGGATGCAGACCAACGGTCCATCGAGAGAAATATGTTAAAAGGAGTTGATGAAATTTATGATTTATACATTTATCTTCTTAATCTTTTAGAATTTCAAAAATCCATAGCGGAACATAAAATGGAATTGGCCAAAAACAAGAATTTTCCAACTCCTGAAGATTTAAATCCCAATTTAAAATTTGTAGAAAATCCAATTTTTAGAATTTTGGATGAAAACGAAGAACTAAATGCCTATTCTTCAAAAAACAAACAATTACAATGGGATTTATTGGATACTTATCCCAATTCTATTTTCAAAGAAATCATCGCAACTGAGGAGTATGCAGCCTACATGAATAACCCTCAGCGTTCTTTTGACGCAGACAAAGATTTCGTTATCGGATTGTATGAAAAATTTATCGCACCCAATGAAAATCTTCATGATTGGTTAGAGGAAAAGAATTTGTATTGGGCAGATGATTTGCATATTGCCAATTCTATGGTAGTTACAACTCTAAAGTCTTTTGTACCAAAAAGTTCGGGTAAAATCAAATTGTTCAAAGTATACAAAGACGATGATGATAGAGAGTTTATCATCGAATTATTCCGAAAAACCATCCGATATAGCGAAGAAACGCTGAAAATGATCGAAGAGAAAGCGACCAATTGGGAACTGGATCGAATTGCGGTTTTGGATTTGGTGTTGATGCAGATGGCTTTGACTGAATTCCATTATTTCCAAAATATTCCACCAAAAGTTACGCTGAACGAATACATCGATTTGTCCAAAATTTATTCTACAGAAAAGAGTAAGATTTTTGTGAATGGGATTTTGGATCGATCTTTAAAAGAATTGAAAGGATTTTAACTTAGTTTTAGATATTTCATATAGCGTCAAATCAAATAGTTTCAGTAAATTTAGGCGCTTTAATTTAAATTTAAATTCACATAAAATGAAACATACACTATTGGCTGTCGGGATTTTGGCAGCATTTGCATTGACTTCATGCAAAGACGAGAAAGCATCAGAATTGTTTACAGATGCAGAAAAACAAGAACAAGCCGAATCTGTAGTAGATCCTGCAACCGCAGCTGTGTTGACTTTTGAATCTGAAACTTATGATTTCGGAAATCTTCCGGCTGCTGCAAAAGTGGACCATTATTTCAAATTCACCAACACGGGAAAATCACCTTTGATCATCAAAGATGCAAAAGGTTCTTGTGGTTGTACCGTTCCTGAATTTCCAAAAGAGCCAATCGCACCAGGTGCTACAGATTCCATCAAAATCACTTATGATGCAGGTTCCCAAAAAGGAAGACAACAAAAAACGGTTACTTTAACGACAAACACGGTAAAAGGAAAAGAAGTTTGTACTTTCATCGCAACTTTACCAAATGATGCAGCTCCGGCAGCAAAACCAAATCCTTTGACAGGATCTTAATTTTAAATAAATGAATCAAATAGCTTATATTTTTTCCCAAGCAGGAGATGCTGGTGGAGGTTGGTCAACATTGATGTTGTTTGGTGGGATGTTCATCATCATGTATTTTTTGATGATCAGGCCCAACTTACGCAAACAAAAACAAGAAAAGAAATACCAAGAAGAATTGAAAAGAGGAGATTGGGTCGTGACAACTTCCGGTATTCATGGAAAAGTTTTTGAGTTATCAAACGATACGGTTGTTTTGGAAACCGGGGCCGGTAAAATCAAATTTGAACGTGCTGCGATTTCAAAAGAATTGAGTGCTAGTCGATATTCGGCTGCAACCGAGAAAAAGGATTAATTCTCACGAAATAAATTCAGAAGCCGGGGTTTGAACTTCGGCTTTTTTTTGGTAGAAATAGATTAATTTTAACATTTCAAATTCGAATTTAGAAATGAAAATTGTAGGACTTACTGGTGGAATCGGATCGGGAAAAAGCACGATAGCCAAATGGTTTTTGGAACTGGGAATTCCGGTTTACAATGCAGATTTGGAAGCCAAAAAATTGATGAATGAAAATGAAAAAATCATTGCTGAATTAACCGAATTATTTGGTGAAGAAGTTTATCAAAATGGCATCTATAACCGTAAACTCGTTTCGTCTAAAGTTTTTCAAGACAAAGAATTACTCCATCAATTAAACCAAATTGTTCATCCGGAAGTTTTTAAACATTTTCAAAATTGGGTAGAAAATCAAGCATCCGATTTCGTTGTAAAAGAAGCGGCAATTTTATTTGAATCGGGTTCTTATAAAGACTGTGATCTAGTGGTTTCAGTGGTTGCTGATGAAGAGATTCGCATCAAGAGAGTTTTGAAAAGAGATGAAATCTCAGAAGAACAAATCAGACAACGCATAAACAATCAATGGACAGATACACAAAGAATTGAAAAATCTGATTTTGTGATTGAAAATAATTCAAATTTAGAAGATTTAAAAATAAAATTTGACCAACTTTATAAGAAATTGTTAAAGCGATTTCGATCAAGTTAATAGCATGTTAAACCTTATTTTAACATTTCGGGAAACCTTAAGTTTGTAACTACTTATCTATGAGAAAAGGATTCAATAAGATATTGATCATTTTAATGAGCGTGGCTTTGATCGGCCTTGTCATCATTCAGTTTTATTGGACGCAAAAGGTCTTTGTTTCGCATACAGAAGAGTTTAACGGCCGCGTTTATCAAGCCTTAAACGAAACAGCGGAAGAAATCAATCAGAAAGAATTGCAATTGTACTATACGCGGTTTGAAAATGTACACAACGATTTCAAATCTACAACCGACAAACCGCAAGTGATGTCATCTCAGTTGATTCAGGATTCGGCAGGAACTACCTACATCACGTTAACCCGCTATATTTTAGAGCGTTCAGTCGTGCCTATGTCGGAACAATACAACGATAGTTTGATCAGTGCCAATTTATATTCGCAAGAAAAAGTGCTGAAAATCCCAAAAGATTCAGGTGCCAATATGATCCAAAACCTAAGTTTGGACACGGAAGAGAATTTTAAAAATTCAACTTATACGATTGAGCGTTTGGCGAGATTGGATGCGGGAAACAGACCGATTGATGCAAGAATTGATATCAATGCGTTGGATTCTATTTTCACCAAACAATTGCGCAAAAGAGGTGTTCAATCTCATCCGCAATTGGCCATTTTAAAAGCCGATTCCTCCCAAACCAAAGTGGCGACGGAAGAATTTGATCTGAAAGACCGCGAATACACCATTCCGATTTTTTATGACAATACGGATAAACCTCAATATCTGCTCACGACTTATTTTCCGGACAAGCAATTGTCGATTCTCGGACCGATTATCCCCATCGTGATGTTGACCATTATTTTTACCATCATCATCATTTCGGTGTTTTCATTGGCGATTTATTATATGCAGCTGCAGCGCAATATTTCCGAAATCAAAACCGATTTCATTAACAATATGACGCACGAATTCAAAACGCCGATTGCGACGATTAACATCGCTTCAGATGCTTTGAAAAATGATAAGGTGATTTCTGATCATGAGCGAATTCGTTATTATGCCGATTTGATCAAACAGGAAAACAAACGGATGAATTCACAAGTGGAAATGGTGTTGCGAATGGCCAAATTGGAACGAAATCAAGTCGATATCCATTTACAAGAATTTGACCTTAACGATCTGGTAAAGAAAAGTGTATCGACCATGCGATTCATCGTAGATAATTTGAATGGCATTATTTTTGAAGATTATCAGGCGAGTCGATCTTTAGTGGATGGTGATGCCTTCCATTTGGAAAATACGATCAACAATATTTTGGACAACGCAAGGAAATATTCGGGCGAAAATCCCCAAATCTTTGTTAAAACATACAACGAAGCAGAAATGTACGTTATAGAAGTGAGAGATGAAGGAATCGGGATGTCCAAATCGGTTTTGAAAAAAATATTTGACCAATTCTACCGGGAAGAAACCGGAAATGTGCACAATGTAAAAGGACACGGACTGGGATTGGCTTATGTTAAAAAAATAGTAGAATTACACAAAGGGCAGGTGTATGCGGAAAGTGAACCGGGAAAAGGAAGTACTTTCTATATCAAATTGCCCACTAAATAACGAGAACATGAACGATAAGCAAAAACTACTTTTGGTGGAAGACGATCCGAGTTTCGGAGCTGTTTTGAAAGATTATCTTGCTATAAATGATTTTGACGTGACCCACGCTGTTGACGGCGAGGATGGTTTGTCAAAATTTAAATCTTCCGAATACGACCTATGTATCCTGGATGTGATGATGCCTAAAAAAGACGGATTTACACTCGGGAAAGAAATCAAAGATTTGAAAAATGAACAACCGATCATTTTTCTTACAGCAAAAAATATGCGCGATGATGTGCTAAACGGATACAAAATCGGGGCTGATGATTATATCACCAAACCTTTTGATTCCGAAATCTTGCTTCACAAAATCAGAGCCGTACTGCAAAGACATTCGGCCGATGAAGAGAAATTTGAACAGGACGAATTCAAAATCGGGAAATTTCATTTCAATGCAAAGCTTCGCCAATTGCAAATTGGAAGTATTTCGCATAAATTGTCACCAAAGGAAAGTGAATTGTTACGCTTACTTGCGGTTTACAGAAATGATTTGATGCCGAGAGAAGTGGCACTGACGAGAATTTGGCATGATGATAATTATTTTACGTCCAGAAGTATGGATGTGTACATCGCCAAACTAAGAAAATATTTAAAAGACGATTCCAACGTGGAAATTGTCAATATTCATGGAGAAGGGTTTAGGTTGTTGGTATCTGAATAATTTCCATTTATAGGAATCGTTTTGAATCCCTTTTCGTTTGACGAAAAGGGATTTTTGATTGAATAATTTTCAAACTCCCAAATTATCGACTTTTTGAACTTAAAATTCTTTCGGGTTTTGGTAAGTGCTTCTAAATCGAAGAATTCTGATTTGATTTTGGGTAATACGATAAGAGATTCGGTAATGGTAAATTTCGAACGTAAGATAAGTACCATCGTTATCCGTTTTGTATTTGTCTTTTGGATGTCTTTCTGAGAAAGTTGCTAATTCTGCTGTTTGCTCTAGAATATATTCTCTCACTTTTTCTGCTTGTAAAATGGATGTTTCTTTGATGTAATCCAATTGACTTTCCAATTGAAGTACAGCCAACTCATCCCATACAACTTCTTTTTTCATGATCCTCTTAAACGTTTTTCAACCTGTTCTTGAGTTAAATAGTTGTCTTGTTCTATTCGGTTTTCAGCTTCTTTAAGCTCGAGATTGTATTGTTCTAAGGTAAATGTTTCTGTTTTTTTTCGAAACTGCAACAATCGTTTAAATGCCTCTATCAAATCCGGATCATTCACATTGCTCAATTCATTTTGTATCCATTTTATGTCTGCTTGTATGTCCATGATTTTTGAAAAATTTGATTGAGTCAAAGTTAATGAAAATCCTTTTTCGTTTTACGGAAAGGGATTTTTTGTAATTTGGGATTATGAAAAAAATTGGGATTTTATTTTTTGGACTAATTTTTTTGTTGAGTTGTCAACCTAAAGAAGCGACAGTTGAAGATGAAAAAAACTATCCAAGAAAAGACCGATTCATTGTTTCGGAAAATAATAGATGGTTGGATAGTATTAAAAATGCTGCTTTTGATAAAGGTCTTGAAATAGAGCAAAAAACTTTAAGAGGAATTCCTTCTGACTTTGTTTCTGGAAAATTTCATTTTATAATTTTGGATGAAGAGGATGCTTTTTATTATTCAAAAGCCAAAACTTACCCAGATGTTCTACTTTGTGGTGTAATTGATAATTCCGATATAGAAAGAGAACGAAAAAGTTTCAATAAATATTTAGACAGTATTCAACCCATTAAATTAACCGACATAAGAAAATATTTGACTGAAAATAGAGATGAAATCATTGCCGGAAAAGAATACAGACAATCTCCGGTGAATATTACGTTTGCCCTAAAAAACGATACTTTAAAAGGAAGTTTTATGCATGATATTCTGAATTTTATGGAGGACAATGGGATGAATGCTTATATGATTCGACGCATTAACAACAAAGAATTAGAAGCGGTTGAAAACTATTCAGAATGACAATTTCAAACTTCCAAACCTTACCATTCTCAAATTAAAACCGTAAATTAGCTTTTCCAAAACAAACAAAATGGCTTACGAAGAAAATGAAGTATTGAGGCGATTGCCGGAGCATTTGAAACAATTTATAAATGATCAGGATTATAAAAATTACACACCGGTGGATCAAGAGGTTTGGCGGTATGTGATGCGCAAAAATGTGGATTATCTGAAAAAAGTAGCCCATGGAAGTTATGTAGACGGACTACAGAAAACCGGAATTTCCATCGAGAACATTCCGAGTATGTACGGGATGAACCGTATCCTGAAAGACATAGGCTGGGCAGCAGTTGCCGTAGATGGATTTATCCCGCCGACGGCTTTTATGGAATTTCAGGCTTATAACGTTCTCGTAATCGCTCAAGACATCCGACAAATTCAAAATATAGAATACACACCTGCGCCGGATATCATCCATGAGTCGGCCGGTCATGCACCGATTATTGCCAATCCTGAATATGCTGAATATTTAAGAAGATTTGGGGAAATCGGGAGCAAAGCGATTTCTTCGGCTTTGGACTATGAAATGTACGAAGCGATTCGGCATTTGTCGATCGTAAAGGAAGATAGGGAAAGCGATCCCAAAGTCATCGACCGGGCGGAGCAAAAAGTATTGGATTTACAAAATTCCATGACCGAATTGTCCGAAATGGCAAAAATCCGAAATTTACATTGGTGGACAGTAGAATATGGTTTGATCGGCGATCTGGAAAATCCGAAGATTTATGGAGCGGGACTGCTTTCGTCCATCGGTGAGAGCAAATGGTGCATGACAGATGAGGTTAAAAAATTGCCTTATGATTTATCGGCGGCAGACGTTTCCTTTGACATCACCAAACCACAACCGCAATTGTTTGTAACGCCCGATTTTGCACATTTGAATTTTGTTTTGGAACAATTTGCCAACCAAATGGGATTGCGAACCGGAGGGACGGAAGGCATAAAACAATTGATTGAATCTAAAAATCTCGGAACGATCGAATACAACACCGGAATTCAGGTTTCTGGTGTTTTCAAACGTGTCATTACAGATGGTCATGACAATCCGGTTTATATCCAAACAGAAGGTCCGACGGCGCTTTCGTACCATGAAAAAGAATTGATCGGACACGGAACGAATTATCATGCGCATGGATTTGGTTCGCCGATAGGCAAATTAAAAAACATCAATATCGCCATTGAAAATATGTCGCCTTATGATTTGGAAGCCTATAAAATCAAGGAAGGTGAAATGACCCAACTTGAATTTGAAGGTGGAATCACAGTAGAAGGCGAAGTCATCACCGGAACCCGAAACCGAAAAGGAAAAGTTCTGATCGTTTCCTTTAAAAATTGTACAGTTAAACATCATGATGAAGTTCTGTTTCATCCGGATTGGGGAATTTATGACATGGCGATTGGGAAATCCATCGTTTCGGCTTACGCCGGACCGGCCGATTTTACTTCTTTTAACATGATTTCTCACGAATTGGAAACGAAAGTAAAGAAATTGGAAATCGAACCGAAGGAACAAAAACGCAGAGAATTGTACCAGGAACTTAAGGGAATGCGTGAAAATAATTTGGTGGTAGAAGAAAAATTGTCCGAAATTTTTCAGATTATGAAATCGGAATATCCGACCGAATGGTTGCTTCCGGTAGAAATCTACGAATTGGCTTTTTTCAACAAATTTGTTTTACAACATGAAGTCAAAGACTATTTGCTTCAGTTGATTTCGCAACAAAAAGAAGTGGCGCATCTGATTGAAGATGGGATTTGGTTGTCAGAAAATCCGGTTAGGATAAACGAGCCAGTTTCTTCGACACCAAATCTGTGATCAATCCTCCCAGCCAGGAAAAGAAAAAGAGTACCGGCAAAATGGCCAATTCATACCAAGTGGGATGATTTGGCGTAAATATCACATCACCCATGGCGATGAGGAATAAAATAAATCCCACAAAAACGGCATAGGCTTTTTTGGCTTTTGGGACGATCATGGCAGTGACCAATCCGCCAAAAATAGCACCGACACCATTTGAAAACAACAGTGCGAGAAAGAATTCATCTCTGACTTCTGGTGTACGAGCCGCATAGCGGATCACACGGTTCCAGTGTTCATACGGAAATCTTGAATAATCGTATTCAATCCAATTGTCATTTAATGTAATCCCAAATGTGATGATGACCAGCGCAACGGCTAGTCCTAGAATGACGGCAATAAAATTTCGTAAAAATGTCCCCATAATTAAAGGTGAGCGATCATGGAAATTTCTACGTTAACATCTTTCGGAAGTTTTGCAACCTGAACGGTTTCACGAGCAGGATAGTTTCCTTCTTCAAAATAGGAAGCATAAATTTCATTTACTACTGCGAAATCATGCATGTTTTTTAAGAAAATGGAGGTTTTGATTGCGTTTGAAAAATGGCTTCCTGCTTCTTCTAAAATGGCTTTCAAGTTCTTCATGACTTGATGGGTTTCTTCAGCAACACCACCAGAAACGATTTCTCCAGTCGCCGGATTTGCAGGAATTTGTCCTGAAATAAAAAGGATTTTATCAAAAGAAATGGCTTGACTATATGGACCGATGGCTTGTGGTGCGTTTAGGGTATTGATCGTATTTTTCATTTTGCAAATATATTGAAGTTTCATTTATTCGAAATTAAATCTTCTTAATTGGACATTTTTATGAAGAAATGGAATTCTAGTAAATTAGAATTGAATGAACTAAAATTTTTTATTTTTGTATTGAATTTTATTTTTAACACACAATACATGCGACTCAATTTATTTAGAACTTCAATGTTCGTGCTATTTTCATTATTCATTTTGAATTGTTCAACTGATGATGAAAATTCAGATCAAAATCCGCCTGAAGAGCAATGGGGAGCTGTTCAAATTAAATTTGACAATCGATTTGAAGGTTTGAGTCCGATCATTTTGAACAATACAACACAGACTTCTTCCAGTGGGCAGAAACACCAGTTTTCTACCTTGAAATATATCGTGAGCAATTTTACATTGACCAATACTGAAGGGGTTAATTTCACATTCCATTTAAACGATCCTGACAAAGGCGCTTTTATCGTGGACCAAAGCGATGCGAATTTCAATAATGAGGTGAGTTTAGAATTGGATTCGATTCCGGCTGGGGTTTACAATAAGGTGAAATTTGGATTGGGAATCAGTCAAGACGCCTATTTGCTAGGTGGAGAAAGTCAGGGAGAATTTTGGGCTGAAGCCGGAGCAGAAGGGATGAACTGGTCTTGGGCGGCAGGATATATTTTTGCGAAATTAGAAGGGAAATACGGAACAGATGCTCTGGATGTTAATTTTATCAATCATACTGGAAATATGGGTGATGTGGTCGTAACGGAAACTCCAGATTTGTACCGAGAAATAGAATTGGATTTACCGGACCAATTGGTCGTTACACCCCAAACTTTTCCAGGCATTCATTTCATAGCAGATTTGAATCATTATCTAAGTGGAGAGACAGATTTAATTTTGGATGATACCAATCATGAAGCGATGGGATCATCTGAACATTTGGTAAATGTGACCAATAATTTAAGCAAGATGTTCAGCATTTCGCATATTCATAATAATTAAAATTAATGAACCCCAACTCCGTAAATCATTTAAAAATTGTTTTTTGGATTTGTATTTTTAGTTTTTTTCTGATCAATTCTTGTCAAGATGAAGTGGAGGAAGGATCGCCGGTAGATGAAATAGTTACACTTTCATTTCCCAATTATTTCCCGGAATTTACCTATGCATCAACGCCTTTGACCCGAAATAAAATTTCACTCGGCAAGAAGTTATTTTATGAAGGAAAATTGTCCAGAAACAATGCCATTTCGTGTGGTTTTTGTCACATTCAGGAATTTGCTTTTACGCATCATGGACATAGTATCAGTCATGGGATAGATGATCGGTTGGGTTTGAGAAATGCGCCACCGTTACAAAATCTTGCCTTTTTAAACCGCTTCATGTGGGATGGTGTGATTCACGAACTGAATGATCAACCCATAAGTCCGATTAGCGCTTTCGAAGAAATGGATTCCAATTTTCCGGACATCATTCAGAAACTTTCAGAAGATGAAAATTATCCAAATATGTTTAGTGAAGCGTATGGTGATTCAGAAATTAATGCCGACCGGATTTTGATGGCTTTGGGTCAATTTATGGCAACCATGATTTCGGATCAATCCAAATTTGATCAATATAAAAAAGGAGAAATCAGTTTATCCGATTCAGAAGAAAATGGAAGGATTCTTTTTGAACAGAAATGCAGTGCTTGTCATGCCGGAGCGCTTCAAACCGATGAATCTTTTCGAAATACCGGTTTGTATTTTAATGAACAATTGGCAGATGCAGGATTATTTAGGGTGACGTTAAATCCGGAAGACTCCATGAAATTTAGGGTGCCAAGCCTGAGAAATATAGCCATTACTTCACCTTATATGCATGATGGTAGATTTTATTCGCTGGAAGCTGTTTTGGATTTTTATAGAGAAGGAATCGAAGACAATCCTAGGCTAGATCCACTTTTGCGAAATGGAGATCAAGTTGGAATTCCTATTTCAGATGGAGAAAAACAAGATTTGATTCAATTTTTAAACACTTTAACGGACCAAGACTTTATAAGCAATCCAGCATTTTCAGAATTTTAACTTATGAATTTAAATTGTATAATGAATTGAAGTTCATTAACTTTCACCCTTAAAAATTTAATTAACACATAGAAAATGAAAAAATTACTTTTACTTTTTGCCATTGGCGCAAATGCCATCAACCTTATGGGACAAACTCCCTGTGAAAACGGAATGGCTGGGAATTATCCTTGTAATGGATATGATTTGCTATCTCAACTTTCCTTAAATGTTTTGGCAGGAAGCAATCAGGAAAGTGGAAATGACAGTTGGGGATGGACAGATCCTGATTCTGGAAAGGAATATGCCATTGTTGGGCTTACCAATGGTACAGCTTTTATAGATATTTCCGATCCTATCAATCCTATTTTTTTAGGAAGAGTAGAAACGGAAACTTTTTCCAGTGTTTGGAGAGATATTAAAGTCTATGGAAATTATGCTTTTATCGTAGCAGATGCTGCCGGTAATCATGGAATGCAGGTTTTTGATTTAACGAGGTTGAGAAATGTCGCAAATCCGCCGGTTGTTTTTGATGCCGATGCACGCTATGGAGGAATTGGAAGTTGCCATAATATCGTGATCAATCCATCTGAGCCTTATGCTTATTTGGTAGGTTGTGATGATTTTTCAGGTGGAGCAGTATTTGTTGATATTTCAGATCCTCTCAATCCTCAAGGAGCTGGTGGTTATGCAGATAGCGGCTATACCCATGATGCGCAAGTTGTTACTTATGATGGTCCTGACGCAGATTATACCGGTCGTGAGATTTATATAGGTAGCAATGGAAGTTTTGGGAGTAATAACAAAGTGGTATTTGTGGATGTAACCAATAAAAACAATCCGGTTTTAATTTCTGATATTGATTACGATAGTCCCGGATATACGCACCAAGCTTGGCTTACAGAGGATTCAAATTATTTATTATTGGGCGATGAATTGGATGAGCAGAGCTTTGGGATCAATACCAGAACCATCATTTTTGATGTTCAGGATTTGGATAATCCACAAGTTCACAATGAATATTATGGCCCAACTGAAGCCATCGATCATAATGGATATGTTTTGGAAGATAAATTTTATTTGGCCAATTATACAGCAGGACTACGTGTAGTGGATGTTTCTAATGTAGCGAGTTCAAATAATGCGATGGAAGAAATAGGGTATTTTGATACCTATCCGCAAAGCAACGTGGCCGATTTTGACGGTGCGTGGAGTGTTTATCCTTATTTTGAAAGTGGAAACGTCGTCATCAGTGATATTTCAAGAGGTTTCTTTTTGGTACGTCCAAGTGACGGAACCATGGGCGTGAACGATATGAATATGGGCACTTTTTCTATTTATCCAAATCCGGCAACATCATTTGCCAAATTGGTTGCAGGAAAAAATGCTCAGATAGAAAGTGTGAAGGTTTACAGCATTTTGGGGCAAGAGATTTTTACTCAAACCCGGATCAATCAAAAAGAATTTACATTGCCTGTAACTAATTTTTCAAAAGGAGTTTATATCGTAAAAATCAATGAAGGAGCTACCAAAAAATTGGTCGTCCGATAATTGTTGAAAAACAGAAAAATGAAACCGACATGATTAAAATAATCTTTAAACACACAGCGTAATGATTATTTTAATCATCTAAGGTTGCATGTGTCAATTAAAAAAATTAAAAATATACACATGAAATTAGTATTTAAAATATTGATGTCAGGAATTTTGGTCTGGAGTTGTTCAAATGACGACGTTTCATCTTCTTCTGATGAAGAATTTGCCAACGAAATCGAATTCACCCAAACTCTAGGTGGTTCAAAAAACGATGATGCAAGAGCGATTATCAATACCCTTGATGGTGGTTATGCCATTTTGGGATCAACCCAAAGCATGGACGGTAATATTACCGATAAAAATGACGATAGTTATGATTTTTGGCTGATTAAATTTGACAATCAAGACAGTGTCCAATGGACTAAAACCTATGGTGGAAGCCAGAATGATCATGGTTTTGATTTGGTTCAATCGACAGATGGAGGTTATGCCATTTTGGGGTACAGTCAGAGCAGCGATGGAGATGTAAGTGAAAATGCAGGGATGTCAGATTATTGGATTGCCAAATTGGATGCTGAAGGAAATTTGCTTTGGGAGAAATCATTTGGATATGTGGGTGGTGATGCAGGAACGGTTCTGACTCCGACGCATGACGGTGGTTATTTATTGACCGGCGTGCTGGACGCATTTGCATCTGGTGGAGAGGGAAATACTTTCAATAAACATCCTGGTGGAAATTATTGGATGATCAAATTGGACGCACAAGGAAATAAGGAATGGAGTCGTCATTATGGCGGATATTTCACAGATACAGCCTATGGAGCGATCCAAACAGAAGATGATGGTTATATTATCGTCGGTTCTTCAGATAGTTATGAAGTAGAGTTGTTTGACAACAAAGGAACTTATGATGTTTGGGTGATTAAAATTGACCAAAATGGAGAATTGGTTTGGAACAAAAACTTCGGAGGATCTGGGATCGATGAAGCACGAGCAATTACAGACTCCGGTGATGGGAATTTCATCATCATAGGTGATACAAGAAGCAACGATCAAGATGTGCCGGAAAACAAGGGATCTGCAGATTTATGGATGATCAAAATGAATCAGGATGGAGAAATTCTTTGGAGTAAAACCTACGGCGGAACCGGATTTGATGTAGGTCGTTCCGTGATGAGAACCTCTGACAACGGCTATTTGGTTTCAGGAAGTTCAAAAAGTGGAGATGGAGACGTAGGACAAAATCAAGGTTCAAATGATGCCTGGATATTAAAAACTGATTCAAATGGGGAATTGTTATGGCAGAAATCAGTTGGTGGAACTCAATTGGATTTCGCTTTTGATGCCATTCAAAAACCGGACAATACCATTGTCGCTGTCGGGAATTCGGCCAGTAGTGATGGGGATATTTCCACGAATAAAGGTTTGGATGATTTGTTGATTATCAAATTGAGATAATGTTTATTTGAAATAAATTGAAACCGGAGACATTGTTTCCGGTTTTTTTTATGCACTGATTTTAAGGAGAAAATCTATATGGAAATTTTTTAATAATCCATAGGCCATAAAATTTTATGAATGATTTATTTAGACTAATTTTTTGGGTCAGAAAACTAAATCAAAGATTGTCCATATGAGTAGGAGAATTGTTTTATGAAAAAGAATTAGAAATTTCCACCTCTCAATTGTGTAGAAGCATTTTGGTCGTATTTCACTGCATCCTTCAGGATGTTGGCTTTGATACCGATAAAGAAATCCCATGTTTTGTATCGGCCAAATGGCACCCAAGAAAAGGAAATATTAAAACTTCTCAAATCACGGTTAAACGAAATTCGAGCTTGGGAGAATTCTTTTGAACGGAAATCATAAGAAGTAGAAGTGCTCAAGCTCCAGAAAGGAGATGGTGAAACAGAAGCATTTAGCGCAAGGACAGTCGCATGTGTGCCTTCTCGGTTATCTCCTCGTGTGTAATTATGTGTAAAATTTAAGCCCAATTTCCAAGGAATCGAAAAATGAGCATAATCCTCATCATCAAAATAGAAATTCTCATTTCTAACTTCACCTCGCTTTTTGTATTTTTTTGAATCGATTTCTCCGCCACCAAAAGTTTTATTGTCAAAATTATAACCGAAATTGATGCTGTAACTGCTCAATCGAAAAGCACCAAATTCATTGATAGGCGTTCCGATGGTTTCTCCTTCTTCAAACACGATTTTATATGGATCAAATGATGCTCGGTACTGTAAATTCAATTTCTGATTGAACAATCTGGTCATACCCGAAATGTTGATATCAGACCAATTGAACTCATCAACCGCCATATTATAGGAAGACGTAATGTCCAAATATTCAAATATTTTGATTTTTGAAAAACCGGTCGAATCTGTTTTGGAACGAACTTTCATCTCCAAATTATTGCGCAAACTGAAATTTAATGAAGCATTTTGACCAGTCGGTGGTGCTCCATAATAACCTCCCTCAAATCGTGAATACAAAACTTTTCGACCATCAGCACCTCGGTAATAATCATAATATCCCCATTCTTCCGTCCCGAAATCAGGTCTGTAACCAAGCCCAACCGTAGGTGAAATCACGTGACGAATTCCCTTGATCATTGCATCTTTATCTTCCGGTGCCAGATAAGTTCCATATAGATTGGTCGTTACACTCGCTCCCATATTAAATGTACGGTAGGAATCAAATCCATTCTGATCCAATTCGGCAACTTCTTCTTCAATTGGATCATAATATTTTTCAAATGTTTTTAAATACCATGTTTCTTCATATCCGGCGGTAAAAGTGATTGGGAAATAAGACCCAAGCGTCATACCCGTGTTCAAATCGACCCTGTGGCGGGCTCCATTTTTGGCTTCATCCCACATGCGGCTTGTAAATAAATCATCTTCCGTTGTATTGATGCTGTTGATGACATTTAAATTATAACCTACTGCCAAATTTTTAATCAATCCTTTTTTGCTTCCTGCTTTTGGCGCAAACGGATAAATCCGACTCATGTTAAAAGTCAATTGTGGAAGCATAAATTGCATGACTCCAGTGTTGAAATTGGAGTTGTTAGAAGCGGTCAATGCCAAACTGAAAGGAGAATTTGGAAAAGTTTTGTTAACCGAAATCGACGAACTACTATTGTTTTGGTAAACATTTCCGTTGATGATGTTCCCATTATTGATTCCATCACGGTAATACCTTGAACTCTGGTAATTGATGCTCGCATTAAAAATCAAATTGGGATTGGCCTTTGAATCTTGTGAATGTCTCCAGGTTAGTGAATACAACTTGGTTTTGGAATAATCATCTAGTCCTTTTATTCCCGTAATTCTGTTTTGGTAATCTAGCCCAAAACTACCGTTGTATCTGTACCTTTTTTTGTAGGTGGAATTGGCACGAATTCCCCAACTTCCTTTGGTGTAAATATCTGCCAAAATAGAAAGATCCAAATATTCACCAACCGGCAAATAGAAACCGAGACCTTCTAAGAAAAATCCGACATCATTTCTTTCCCCAAAGGAAGGAATGATGATACCGGCAGATCTCGTTTCACCCATCGGTAAATAAGCAAATGGCAACGTCAAAGGAGTAGGTACATCATAAATTCGCATATTGATAGGGCCAGTGACCATGGCTTTGTTTTTACCGTCTATGAATTTTGCAGTCTGAGTGCGCAAAACATAATCCGGATCATCCGTTTTTTTATCCTTAAAATAGGTATCAGTTGTATAGTCTGCACCTCGGATGTACATCGTACTATCGTTGGCTCTCTTCACTCGATCACCTATGAGGACGCCTTCTCCTTCCACCATTCGGACATTATAAGCAATTCCGACTTTGGTTTTGAAATTGATTTTGAAGCTATGTTGCTCGTATTCAGTTCCGGCTTGTTTAAAAATGGTAGGTTCGGTAATCATGCCGAGCGAATCCCTTTTTCCATCGGCATATACATCGCCGGTCTCCCAATTGATCTCGATATAGTCCGCGCGGATTTCCATATCGGTATACTGAACGATGGCATTTCGGAGCAAATAACTCATCTTTTTGCGCCATTCATGAATTTGATCATCAGAATTATAAACCAAAATATCTTCCAACCTTTCTTCCCGAACGGTATCAATTTTGATGGTATCTACCACATTTATAGTAGAATCCGTCTTACCCGGAGATTCGGGCTCGACTTGCGAAAATCCCTTACTGTTGAAAAGCAGTAGAAAAAATAATGCAAATAGATATTTAAAAAATCTTTTATGCAAAGTAATAAACTTATTTTTGCGCTAAATCGTGTCAAAAGTAATCAAAAATTGTGGCTGAATAATGAGATTAACAAGGATTAACAAACAAATTTTATTATCATTTCTTTTAACCCTATTTCTGGGAGTGTCTATAAACGCCCAAAAAAAGTCATTTACCATCGTAATTGACGCTGGACATGGCGGGAAAGATTCGGGAGCCAGAGGTGTAGTAGAAGATGAAAAACACATCGTACTGGATGTTTCTTTGAGATTGGGTAAAATGATTGAAAAAGAATTCAAAGATGTACAAGTGGTCTATACACGGAAAACGGATGTGTTTCTAGAACTTTGGGAACGCACGCAAATCGCTAACCACCATCATGCCAATTTGTTCGTGTCCATTCACTGTAATTCAGCTACCAATCGCAGTGCGTATGGAACGGAAACCTTTGTGATGGGACTAAGTAGAAGCAACGAAACCATGGATGTGGCCAAGCGGGAAAATAGTGTGATTTTATTGGAAGACAATCAGGAAAAATACCAAAAATTTGACCCGAATGATCCGGAAGCTGTCATTGCATTTGAAATTATGTTCTCAGCTTTTAAAGACCAAAGTTTGGACTATGCCAGATTGGTAGAAGAAGAATTTGTGAAAAATGGTCGTTCCAGCCGTGGTGTGAAGCAAAGTAATTTTCACGTCTTGCGTACCAATGGTTCTCCGGCTGTTTTAGTCGAACTTGGATTTATTTCCAATCAAGATGAAGGAAATTTCCTCGGTTCAGAATTAGGAAAAAGGAAAGCAACAGAAAGTTTATTTGAGGCGTTTAAAAAATTTAAAAAAGAATACGACCGTAAAAATGGTATCACAGGAGAAGAAGAAGTTAAACCCAAAGAAGTTGAAAAACCGGTTGCGGGTAAAACCTTTAAAATTCAAATCTTAGTTTCAAAAAATAAATATGGACCAAGTGCCAAACAACTCAACGGTTTGACCGGAGTTGAAGTGGTTCAGTTCGGAGATGTATTTAAATATTATTATGGAAATACCAACCTGGCTTCTGAGCGCGATGATTTATTGGCTTATGCGATTAGAAAAGGATTTAAAGATGCCTTTGTAGCTGAATTCATCAACAATGAAAAACTGGAAGGAAACCAAAATTACCGTATCCAGTTCCTAGCTTCCAATAAAAAATACCGGGATCGTGATAATAAATTTGGAGGTTTGAAAAATGTGTTGCGTGTGAAACAAGGAAATATGCACCTATATTTCTATGGTTCAACTAAAACCTATGAACAAGCCCAAAAAGATTTAAAATTGGCACAAGACAAAGGATTTAAGTCTGCCATCATTGTCACTTTTGACGGAGAAAAGTTAATTGATGAATCGGCCAAAAAATAATCCGTAATTTTGGCCAAAAATTTTCGAAAAATGAGAATCACAAAAGAAGTGAAAACGGGGTTTGTCGTGATTGTTACATTGGTAGCTTTCTATGCTTTATATAATTTTTTAAAAGGGAAAAACCTTTTTTCAGGTGGAAATACATACTATGTCAAATATGAAAACGTAAGTGGTTTAGCTCCTTCAAAACCTGTTACTGTAAACGGTTTGCGCATCGGTAGAGTCGATGAAATCAAAATCATCGACAACGTTTCGCCCATTTATTTTGTGGTGACCATCAAGCTGGATAGAGATTTAAATTTTTCAACCAATACAGAAGCTGAAATTTATGAGCCGGGACTGATGTCCGGCGCCGAAGTCAGGTTGTTAATGGATTATCAAGGTCAAACTGCTGAAAGCGGTGATACACTAAGAGGTAAAGTGAAGTCCTCTTTGACTGACGTTTTTTCAAAAGAATTGGAACCTACCAAACAAAAATTGGATTCGCTTTTGGTGACCTTTAATTCTACGATGGGAAGTGTAGATAAAATGCTCGATGAAGAAAATCGTCAAACGCTGAAGCAAGTTTTGAAAAATTTAGATGCAACACTGGTTTCATTTGGACAAACTTCAAAATCCCTGACCCAAACTTCTGACCAAGCCAACCAAATGATTGCCAACAACAATGAACAATTGAAAGCAACCCTGGCTTCGGCTGAACAAACCATGGATAAATTTGGGACGGTTGCCAATAAGTTCAATAATTTAGAATTGGAAAAAATTATCAAAAACTTTGAAGAAGCATCTACCAAATTAAATACTACGCTTGATAACGTAAACAACAGCAAAGGCACGCTGGGAGCGCTTATGAACGATCGTGAGCTCTATGATAATTTGGCTAGAACATCAAATACGCTCGATGAACTATTGGCCGATTTGAAAGAAAATCCCAACCGATATGTTCAATTTTCTATCTTTGGTAAAAAGCAAGCGCCACCAGAAGAATAATAATGTATGCAATACATCGATAACATCCTGTTTACCTTATTGTTAGTTTTTGCGGTTTGGTTTTTCAGCCGAAACGTTAAAAAACTGATTCGCAATATCAAATTGGGCAAACCCATCAATCGTTTTGATCGTCCTGCTGATCGATGGAAAACCATGGCTAGAGTAGCGCTGGGTCAAGGAAAAATGGGCGTTCGTCCCATTCCCGCTATCCTTCACGGTTTTGTTTATGTCGGTTTTCTTTTGATCAACATCGAAGTCATGGAAATCCTCATCGACGGGATTTTTGGGACGCACCGTATCTTTGGATTTTTAGGCGGATTTTATAAAGGAATGATCGGTTTCTTTGAAGTATTGGCCTTGTTGACCTTGATTTCTTGTGTTATTTTTCTCATCAGACGAAACATCGTCAAAGTCAAACGTTTTCTGAACCCTGAAATGAAAGGTTGGCCGAAAAACGACGCCAATTATATTTTGTACATGGAAGTTGCCTTTATGGTGGCTTTGTTGACGATGAACGGAGCCGACACAGCTTTGCAAAAATTAGGCGCTGATCATTATTCCCAAACCGGAAGTTTTTTCATCAGTGGATGGTTGACCGAACCGTTTTTAAGTGGTTTGAGTGAAACAACTTTAGTGGTAATCGAACGTATTTGTTGGTGGTTTCACATCGTTGGAATCTTATTCTTTTTGAATTATTTATACTATTCCAAACATTTGCACATCATTTTAGCTTTCCCCAATACGTATTTTTCCAAATTATTGCCTAAAGGCGAATTTACCAATTTAGCATCCGTTACCAACGAAGTGAAATTGATGATGGATCCCAACGCAGATCCTTTTGCAGTACCGGCTGAAGGAGCAGAAGTAGCCGTTCCGGAAACCTTTGGAGCAAAAGATATTTTTGACCTAAATGCCGTTCAACTTTTGAATGCTTATACTTGTACCGAATGTGGGCGTTGTACTTCGGAATGTCCTGCCAATATCACCGGAAAGAAATTGTCTCCACGTAAAATCATGATGGATACGCGTGATAGGTTGGAAGATGTCAGCAAAATCATCGATGAAAAGGGAAAATGGGAAGATGATGGGAAAATGTTGGTAAACGATTATATTTCTGCCGAAGAACTTTGGGCTTGTACGACTTGTAATGCTTGTACCCAAGCCTGTCCGATCAACATCGATCCGCTTTCCATTATCATCGATTTACGTCGTTATTTGGTGATGGAACAGTCTGCTGCTCCACAAGAATTGAACCTGATGATGTCCAACATCGAAAACAACAGCGCACCATGGCAATTCAATCAACAAGATCGTTTGAATTGGGTGGAGTAATTTGTTGATTTTTCAATTAATTTTTGATTTGTTTATAAATACTTGAATAAAATCTGAGATTTTATACGATTAAATTTAGTATTCTTCTATTTTTACGATCTGTTTGAAATTTAAGAAATCGATCATGAATACCGAAGAAGTCAAAAAATTATTGCAAGAAAAATTACAAGATGGAGAGCACATCAGTCCGGTTTTGCCAGAAGGGATTAAAAATTATCTGATAGACATAGACGGTACCATCTGTGATGACATCCCAAATGAAGAACCGGAGCGCATGCTTACGGCTGAAGTTTATCCAGATGCTTTGGAAACTTTAAATTGCTGGTATGACGAAGGGCATGTTATCTTTTTCTTTACTTCTCGAACGGAAGCGCATCGTGGATACACAGAAACCTGGTTGAAAAAACACGGATTCAAATACCATGGAATTCTTTTTGGAAAACCAAGAGGCGGAAATTACCATTGGATCGACAACCATTTGGTGAAAGCCACCCGATACAAAGGAAAATTTACTGATTTGATCGAAAAAGAAGTGACCATCGAGGTTTTTGATGATGATTCTGGGTTGTAAATTTTTAATTATATAGAATTTCTTATTTATATTATTTCCAAATTCTCAATAAATATGGTTTTGACAAGCTATTGCTTGTTTTGAAAGATTGATAAATTAGAAATTTTCTTACTTTTGGTTCAAACTTTTTTCATGGCAGAATTACAGGTAAAAACGATGGCGCAATACATGGCCGAAGGAACTCAACCCGAAGTCCTTTTTTGGGTAGGATGTGCCGGGAGTTTTGATGACAGGGCCAAAAAAATCACAAGAGCTTTTGTGAAAATTATGAATAAAGTAGGGATTGAATTTGCCGTTTTGGGAACGGAAGAAGGCTGTACAGGTGATCCTGCAAAACGCGCCGGAAACGAGTTTGCATTTCAGATGCAAGCCATGATGAACATCGAAGTCCTCAATGCCTACGAAATCAAATCCATCGTGACGACTTGTCCGCATTGTTTCAATACCTTGAAAAATGAATATCCATCTTTGGGTGGAAATTATGAGGTGCTTCACCATTCTCAATATTTACAAAAAATCATCAACGAAGGAAAGTTGACCATCGAGGGAAATCAGCCATTTAAAGGAAGACGGATTACGTTTCATGATCCTTGTTATTTGGGAAGAGGAAATAATGTATATGAAGCACCGAGAACTTTGATTGAAAAATTGGATGCCGAATTGGTCGAAATGAAACGTTGCAAAACCCGTGGTCTTTGTTGTGGAGCCGGCGGTGCACAAATGTTCAAAGAACCAGAAAAAGGCAACAAAGACATCAATATCGAACGTACAGAAGAAGCCCTTCAAATCCAGCCCAACATCATCGCAACCGGCTGTCCGTTTTGCAATACGATGATGACAGACGGCATCAAACACGCCAATAAAGAGTCAGAAGTTTTGGTGAAAGATTTGGCGGAATTAATTGCGGAGGCGCAGGATTTGTAAAATAATTCTTTAAATTTGTTAGGATGGATGTCCAAGCCGAAAAATATAAATTAATTGAATGGATCACTTCCTTAGAAGACATTTCCTTAATAGAATTATTACAATCCATCCAACAAAAAACCGCGCTTCATTCATTTAGATTTTCAGATGAAGAAAAGCAAAAAATCCTTCAACTATTGGAAAAAAGTGAAGCCGATATTCAAAATGGAAAAGTATTCAAACATGAAAATGTGATGAATGAATTCAAAGAGCAATATGGAATCGGTAAATAAAGTCATTTGGACTGAAGCTGCTAAATTTACTTTTGAAGAAATACTCGAATTTTTAAAATTCAAATGGGGGCAAAAACAAATTGATGATTTCTATTTTCTGGCCGATAAAACGATTAATAGAATTCAAGAAAACCCTTTGCAATTTCCGATTTATCCAGATTCAAAAAATATTCGCAGAGCATTAGTACATCAAAACGTCAGCTTGTTTTTCAAAATCATTCAAGAAAATAATGAAATTTATCTAATGTTTTTCTTCGACAATCGAAAAAGACCTATGCAATTTCTTTAATGCAAAACGCTAATATTTCACACAAAAATTAATAAATTGAAATATTAAATGAACATTTATCGATGAAAATAATTCCCTTCCTTATATCGACTCTACTCCTGATTTCTTGCTCAAACTTTTATGAATTTTCCAATCCAACAGAAGAAAAAGAAATGTACAGAGCCTTTGAAATGCCTGTTGGAGGAGAAACATTGGAATTTAATGCATACAAAGATTATTATCACGACACCATCAACCTCGATGTCGTCTACATCAATGCCAAAGAATTAAATCAACTCAAAAGATCCACTATTCATTCTTCCAAAAATAAACAAACCTTGTTTTTGCATAATGATACACCTTATTACTTGAACATCATCGGTTATTATTATCCCGATTTATTGTTAAATGAAATTAAAAAGCCCAAAACCCGTTTCCAGTCGATTCCTTTAACATCTGGTTTAGGCTATCAATACGAATTCAATGAAAAACAAATCGCTGATTTTTACATTCCCCATTCCGGTGGTATTTTAAGGTTCATGGCCATTGGAAACCCCGAATGGAATAAAATCAACTCAGAGCGATTTGATAAAGAAATCAATTTCGTTTTTTATGTGATTAATGCGCAGTATTTTAGATTGAAACCTTAATTTTACAAAAATTAAAAGTAAAGAATGGAACTCGCCATCATCGCACACGACGGAAAAAAGGCCGAAATGGTCAACTTCTTGATGCAAAACATCGATAAATTGAAAAACAACAATGTCCACATCATCGCAACCGGAACTACCGGAAGTTTTGTGGAAAAAGCCGGACTTCAAGTAAGCAAAATGCTTTCAGGCCCAAGAGGTGGTGATGCCCAAATCGCATCCAGAATTGCAGAAGGAAAGACCAATATGGTTTTCTTTTTCAGAGATCCGCTGGATAAACATCCGCATGAACCCGATATCAACATGTTGCTCCGTTTATGCGATGTTTGGAATGTGCCGCTTGCGACCAATCCTGCTACGGCATCTTTGTTGATTGATCATTTGAAATAGAGATTTCCTATCAGCTTTTTAGTCGAATTTTATACAAATTCAAGATATTTGTATAAAATTATTTAAGATGAATTTACCATCAGATTCCAAAATATGGATTTTCCAATCCACCCGAAATTTTAATGCAGAAGAAATTTCCGAAATCGAAACAACACTCGATCAATTCATGCTAGAATGGAACGCACACGGAGCGAAATTAACCGCTGCTTATGCCATTCCTTATGATCGATTCATCGTGCTTGCAGTAGATGAAAATGTAGAAATGGCTTCGGGTTGTTCCATCGACAGTATGACCAGAATTGTGAAAAGATTGGAAGAAAAATACAACTTCGGATTGCTCAACCGCATGTTGGTTTCCTATAATTTAGGAGAAGAAATTATCACATTACCATTAAACGAATTCAAACAAAAAGTAAAAAACGGAGAAATTCCACTTCATGCAAGTGTTTTTCATAACGGGATTACATCGCTTGGCGAATTTGAAGAAGGATGGGAATTGCCTATTTCAGAGAGTTGGGTTGGGAGTTTGTTAGATACTGCACAAACTTCTTAAGTTTCAAGCAAATTTAGATTTTAATAAAAAACCAAAAATTAATTACATTTACATTTACAATTCAATTTAAACTAAAAACGAAAACAGATGAAAAAAGGTTGTTTAATCGGTGGAATAGTAGGGCTCTTGGCTTTGGTTGTAATCGGAGTTTTATGGGGCGTAGGCATTTACAATGGGATCATTCCACTTGACAATGCTGTGAAAGGCCAATGGGGAAATGTGGAAACTGCATACCAAAAACGTGCTGATCTTACTGAACAATTGGTTCAAACCGTAAAAGGAGCAAAAGATTTTGAACAAGAAACGTTGACACAAGTAATCGAAGCCCGTTCAAAAGCCACGCAAACGACAATTGATCCGACCAATTTAACTCCTGAAAATATTGCACAATTTCAGCAAGCTCAAGATGGACTTTCTAGTGCTTTGAGCCGTTTGATGGTGGTTGTAGAAAGATATCCGGAATTAAAAGCGAATCAAAATTTCTTAAATCTCCAAACCAGTTTGGAAAGTATGGCAGACGAAATCCGGTTTGAACAAAGAAAATTTAACGATACTGCGCAAGGATACAACAATTATATCCAAAAAGTACCGAACAATATGATTGCAAATTTCGGAGGATTTGAAGATAAAGGATATTTCAAAGCAGCTGAAGGAGCTGATAAAGCACCAACTATTGACTTTTCAAACTAATTTACTTTGAAAGAATTTTCTCTATCCAAAAAGGAAGAAAAAAAAATCATCAAGGCGATTAAAGAAGCAGAGCGAAATACAAGCGGCGAAATCCGTGTACACATCGACGCTGAACCTTCTGAAAATCACCTTGAGACTACCGCTGCGGTTTTTCATTCGCTCAAAATGGACCAAACCAAAGACCGCAACGGTGTTCTTTTTCATGTTTCACCTACAGATCATAATTTCACGATCATCGGCGATCAAGGCATCGATGCCGTAACTTCAGATGATTTTTGGGATGAAATCAAGAAAACCGTAATCAAAAAATTTAAAAAAGGAAAATATGTCAAAGGATTGACACTTGGCATCAAAATGGCCGGTGAAGCTTTACAACAACATTTTCCTTATCAAGACGATGATAAAAATGAATTGCCGGATGAGATCAGTTGGAGTTAGACTAGTTTTTTTATCGTTTTTGCTTTGTGCCATCTTTTCATGGGCGCAGGTTACACCTTATCAAGTTACCGATAAAAATTATGAGCATGAAGTAAAATTGGTGCATGATTTTGGAGAAATTTTAAATCCGGTTGAACGCAGCCAATTGGAAAATAAATTGGTCGCTTTTAACGATTCTACTTCAACCCAAATCGTCGTGGTAACTTTCAAAAATTTGGAAGGTTATCCGATCGAATTGCTTGGAAATGAAATAGGGGAGAATTGGGGCGTTGGTCAAAAAGATAAACACAATGGAATCGTTATCGTGGTAAGCGATGAAGACCGGAAGGTAACTTTGCGAGGCGGTTACGGCCTCCAGGCAAAAATGCCTCCGACGATTGAGAAACTCATCATCGATCGGGAAATGATTCCTTCTTTCCGAAACGGCAATTATTACCAAGGATTGGATAATGCGGTCAATGCCATTCAGCAACAATTGGCTGGTCAATATGAAGCTGAACCCAAATCTTCTAAAGGTGATTTGGGTGGAATTTTGGTCTTTCTATTTTTTGTAGGGATCATCATCATTTTCATCATTATCGCCAGCAAAGGAGGTGGTGGAAGTGGAGGTTCGCGTTCCCGACGAGGATTCAATTGGGGCGATGTGATTTTTACCAGTGGCGGAAGCAGCTCCTGGGGCGGCGGCGGTTCTTCTTGGGGCGGCGGAAGTTCCGGAGGAGGATTTGGCGGATTTGGTGGTGGAAGCTTCGGTGGCGGTGGAGCCAGTGGTAGTTGGTAAATTCTCAAAAATCTTTTTTGTTTAAGGTTTAAAGTTTAAGGTTTCAAGTCTTTATAACTTTACATCTTACATCTTACATCTTACATCCATCATCCAACATCCAACTCCCAACATCCATCATAAGTTTATTTCTAAATTTCCAATTAACTCATTCCCAAATTCTATATTTGTTCCATGACAGATATCAACGAGATATTTTCTTCCCAACGGTTGGGAATTAACCATACAAAAGATACGAGAAGCGAATACCAGCGCGACTTTGATCGAATTATTTTTTCTTCGGCTTTCCGTCGTTTGCAAAATAAAACCCAGGTTTTCCCATTGCCGGGAAGCGTTTTTGTGCATAATCGATTAACGCATTCATTGGAAGTGGCTTCAGTTGGGCGTTCGCTAGGTAGTTTAGCCGGTGAATTTATCGTAGATAGATTCAAAGAAGTCTTAAAACCAGAATCGCTTGATTTTTATCAGCACAATTTATACAACGTGATTTCCTCAGCTTGTTTGTGTCATGACATCGGAAATCCTGCATTTGGACATTCGGGTGAAGATGCGATTGCTTCTTATTTTGAAAGAAATGAGGAGAGCTTGAAAAGTCGGTTTTCGGAAAAGGAATGGACCGATTTTGTTCATTTTGAAGGAAATGCAAATGCGATAAGAATTCTCACACACAAGCAAAATGGCAAATCCGAATCAGCGCTGAGTTTGACCTTTGCCACGATGGCCGCCATCGCCAAATATCCTTGTGAATCCACCGCTCGAAACAAAAAATTTCTTCATCGTAAAAAGTTTGGTTTTTTTCAATCGGAAAAAGAGAATTTCGAGAAAATAGCTTCGACCACCCATATGATTCAAGATGGTGAAGATCCTAAAATTTACAAACGACATCCCTTTGTTTGGCTGGTGGAAGCGGCTGATGATATTTGTTACAACATCATTGATTTGGAAGATTCGCATCGACTGGGGATCATCGACCATGACAAATGCAAGGATTTGATGATGAGTTTAATTGCATCTTTTGATCCAAAAGGAGTTGATAAAGTCAAATCCAGACTGGACGGTATTTCTGATCGAAATGAGAAAATAGCTTACTTACGTGCGAAATCCATTGGCAATTTGATTCGAGAAACGGCTAAAGTTTATGAAACGCACTTGGATCCAATTTTAGAAGGAAATCTTGAACGATCTTTATTGGATTTGGTGAAAATTCAAAACGAAAAATCGGCTGAAGTTTTAAAGGAAATTGAAGCTTTTTCTATCGAATTCATTTACAACCATCATTCGGTAGTCGAAATCGAAAATGCAGGTTATAATGTGATGTATGAATTGCTTTCTCATTTTGCAGGACCGATTTTAAAAACTGATCGAAGCAAATCAGAAGAAAAAGCGATCAAATTAATTCCGACTCAATTCATCTATGAAGAAGGAACGGATTATGAAAAAATGCTGGGTGTGCTCGATTTTGTGTCAGGAATGACAGATAATTACGCAACAGAATTGTACAGAAGAATCAAAGGAATCGAAATCGGGATGAGACGATAGATTTTTTGAAGATTTAGTTCTGAAATAATAAACTTTTATAGTGCACTTTGTGTTTTCTACTTCGTGTTTCTTTGTGGTAAAATTTAACCACTAGGGTCACAAAGTATTTCACAAAGTTCACAACGATAATGTTTCATTTAATGCAATATTTATAAGAAGAAGCAGAAATTAGCTTAGTTTTAAATGAAATCTCAATTAAAATTTAAAAACCTTATCGTCAATTGTCGGATTGATTTGAATGGAAGAAAATTGAATGACGTATTCGCCGCCTTCTTTGGGTTGCCCCACAATTCGCGTAGCAAATTCCAAACCGTTGAATTTTTTATAATCGTAATACATCAATTTTTCTTCCTGATTTTCTTCCCAAAGTAATGTGTAATCTTTTGTGGAAAAGCAATACGTAACTTTGTTGACATTTTTGGTCAGTTCTACTTTGTAGCATTCTTTTCCTTCGAAATTGGCTTTTCCGGTATAAACTGCCGTAAATCCTTTTTTCTGAAAATCCATCATGTCCGAATCGAAACTATCAGGTTCATAACCGATTAAGACTTCATTTTTACCAGAGATTTCGTTATAAGTCCAACCGTTTTTTCCATCAAAACCTTCGTTGAGCATTTCTTTTCCCTGAACCATAAAAGTTACTTTTTTATCGTAAGGACGACGATGGTAAATGGTCATGGGATAGGATTCTTCCAGTCCAAGTACCGCATCTCCTTTGATAATCAGGCTGTTGAGTTTTTTCCAATTGGAAATCCCACCTGAATTTTCCAGATGCTGGTGGATGATTTGTTCTGCTGTTTGTGCTTGACCAATTAGCGAAGCAAAAACAATAAAAAATAAAATTTTAACTCGTAAATCAAATCTCATAATTCTCCCTTCAGTTTTACATTTTTTCATACAATTCTCTCAGCGTATTTTCATTGATTTTTTCTTTCCAGTTTTTTCCCAAAGCATTTTCCCAAAGCGGAACTAAATTCAAAGCGACTTGCACCATTTTATTCATTTCATTATCGCTTAAATGAGCACAAACATTTTTAGGGATTTCGACTTGAAATTTATCGACCATTTTTTTGAAATCATGTACGCCTTCCGGATAATATTCTTCAATTTGGTCAAAAGCAATGCAGTTTCCTACTCCATGTTTGATGCCTAAAATATAAGAAAGTCCATAGCTTAAAGCATGTGCTACACCAACTTGCGAATAAGCAATGCTCATGCCGCCGTGCCAGGAAGCCATCATCAAGTCTTCGTTGGATTCATCGTCCCATTCGGCTTTTTCCAGATAATTTTTTTTGCAAAGTTCGAGTGCCTTTTCGCCATAGCTTTTACTGAAAGCATTTAGGAAAGTACCATTTAGCGATTCTATACAATGGATGTAACAATCCATTCCGGTAAAAAAGGCTTGGTCTTTTGGTGCGCCTTGTGTTAAATTTGGATCTAAAATGACTTGATTAAATGGCGTGAAATCTGAATTCATCCCCAATTTACGAACCGGTCCGGTCAGCACACAAGTTCTGGAAACTTCAGCACCGGTTCCGCTCAAAGTGGGAACTCCGGCATGGTAAACGCCTTCATTTTTCACCAAATCCCAACCTTGATAATCTGCAGACGAGCCAGGGTTGGTCATCATCAGCGAAACGGCTTTGGTCATGTCCATGACGCTTCCGCCTCCATAACCGATGATGCCGGAAATTTTCCCAAACTCTTCTTTAAGATCATCGCGGATTTTGTCAACATAAGAAGTTTTCGGTTCTTCAGAGGTGTCGATGAAAATGATTTTATCATTTCGCTTGACCGGAATATGATGAGCAAGTGATTTGTTTTCAAAACAATGGTCTGCAAAATAAATAATCGGATAACCATTTTTACGAATGGGTTCCGCTATTTCTTCAATTTGCTCAGCACTTCCACGTCCATAAACGACGCGCGGCACCATGGGGAAATTTTTGAAACTCATCACTCCGTTGTTTGTTGTTTTTTTAAATAAGCATTGGCTTTATTCAGATCTTCTACTGTATCGATTCCTATCCCCATAAATCCGGTTTCCAATACTTTGATTTTCATGCCGTATTCCAAATACCGTAATTGCTCTAATTTCTCAGCTCTTTCGTTCTGCAACATAGGTAATTTTGCGAACTTTAACAAAGCCGTTTTTCGGAAAGCATAAATTCCGATGTGTTGGTAATATTTGGCTTTAAAATTGGTTTCTCGTGGATAAGGAATTGGACTTCTTGAAAAATAAAGTGCAAAAAGATTGACATCCCAATTTACTTTTACACTATTTGGATTGTAAATGTCTTCTTCTTCTGTGATTTCTTGCGCTAAAGTGGCTAAAGAAATTTCATCATTCAAATCATTTTGATACGCATCAACCAATTTTTGTAGTGCTTCTTTTTTAACAAATGGTTCATCACCCTGGACATTGACCACGATATCACATTCCAGATTTTCAACTGCTTCCGCAATCCGATCACTTCCGGTTTGATGTTCAGTCAGACTCATGATGGCTTTTCCTCCATTTCCTGTAATTTCCTTAAAAATGATTTCAGAATCGGTAACCACAAAAACATCGTCAAAAAGTTCCGTTTTTAAGGTGTTTTCATAAGTCGTAAGGATGACGGATTTTGCACCTAATTGCGCCATTAATTTTCCGGGAAAACGAGAGGCGGCATATCTAGCCGGTATTACTGCAATTGTTTTCAAATATTTGATTTTGCTTTAAACCAAAAGTACGAAAATCCAATTAATAAAGAAGTTCAAATAAGCGATTCATTCTTTAATTTCAATTCAAGTTTTCAGATGATTTTTTGAATCCAAATGGAAGAGTGGATTTTTTGAACGTTGTTTACAATTGGGTTTTGCAGGAATACATTATCTTTACGCCGAAAAATTTGATACTATTTTAGCTCAAAAAGAACATAATAAATCCTTGTACTTTCTTTTTTACAAAGAAGGTTTTTCATTCTGGATAGCAGATTCAGCAACGAAAACCGATAAAGTTTCTCATTTTAAAGTCACACACTTTAATCTTTGGGAAACCGAAATCATCAAAGAATTGGAAGTAAACCTCAGGTTGAAAAGAAATTTTGATGAGGTCAAGGCAGCTTTTATTTCTTCTTTTTTCAGTTTGGTGCCCAAGGATTATGCAGCTGAAAATCCTGAAGTTTTATTGAATTTTTCTGAAGCAGAATTCGAAGACAATCAATTGATCCATTCAGTTTCTGAGGCTGAATTTTCCTTTGTTTATGGAACTTCTTCTGTTTTGATCAAAAAGCTCAAGGAACAGTATGGAAAGGTTCAGTTTTTTCATTCGGGTGAGGTGTTTTTAAAGTCGATTGAAAATGGACTGCCAACCACAGTTCATTTGAATTTGAATCAGCATCAATTGGAAATTGCCGTAACATCTGAATCCAAAGTATTGTTTTATAATCTATTTGAAACCCCAACGGGCGAGGATATATTGTTTTTCACGCTTTTTGTTATGGAACAATTGGAGTTGGACACCAACAAAGTTGTTGTCAAAACTTACGGCGAATTGATGCCGGAGACCAAAGTGTTCCAAATTCTAAGAAAATACGTTCGTCATGTATATGCGGCTTCAAAAGACGAAGCGTTTTTAAGACATTTCACCATTTATTCTATATCCAAATGCGCATCATTTCAGGTCAATTCAGAGGGAAAAAAATAAACGCTCCATCCAACCTTCCCGTTCGTCCCACGACAGATTTTGCGAAGGAAGCTTTGTTCAATGTTCTGAACAACCATTATGATTTTGATGAAATTTCGATATTGGATTTATTTTCGGGGATCGGTAGTATTTCACTTGAATTTGCGTCAAGAGGAAGTAAACGTATCGTTTCTGTGGATCAAGATGCTGGTTGTGTGAAATTTTTAAGTGAAATGATTCAAAGCATGAATTTAGGTGAGGTGAATTCCATCGTGCGCAATGATGTTTTTCAGTTTCTAAATCGCAATTCGTTTGGAAATTTTGAAGTGATTTTTGCAGATCCGCCATTTGTTTTTGAACAAACGGATTATGATAAAATCATTCAATTGGTCAAAGAAAATGATTGGTTAAAACCGGAAGGAGAATTGGTTTTGGAGCATTCGTCCCATATTCAATTTGATGAGCATCCGCATTTGCTTCAAACCCGAAAATATGGAAATGTCCATTTTTCATTTTTTGATTTTGAGTCTTAACATTCATTAAAATTCAAATTATTTCGCTTCCGAAATGATTTTATTGGCTTCTTTATGGTCGGACTGAGTGGCATCTAATTCTTTTTCTTTGTCCTCAAATTTCACTGAAAGGTGGATGCTGATCGGGAAATGGTCAGAATTAACTTCTTTTTCAATTTTTAAGTCAATTAATCTGAAATGACTGCTCACAAAAAAATGATCAAGCGGCCAACGCATCAATGGATATTTGGCATGAAAAGTATTGAACATTCCTCTACCGATACGAGGATCAAGCATTTCGCTAATTCTTAAAAACAAACGTGTCGTATGGCTCCAAGCAACATCGTTTAGATCTCCAAAGACGATGGAAGGACCATCAAATTCTTTGGCTTTTTTGCCTACGATCAATAGTTCTGCATCTCTTTCTGTGCTTTCCTGATTTTCAATAGGAACCGGTGGAGTGGGGTGGATGCCAAATATTCGAATCCGTTTTTCTCCCAATTCCAGATCTGCAACGATGGATGGAATTTCTTTATCGATTAAATAATTGACCTGCTTATTTTGAATTGGAAATTTAGAATAAAACAATAAACCATAAGTGTTTTCTTTTGGGACTTCAATAAAATAGGGGAAGTTGCTTTTCAGGGATTGCATTTCATGTTTCCATTTTTCATCCGTTTCCAATAAAAATACAACATCTGCTTGAACTTCTTGAATTCTGGTTAAGACTTTTTGGAAGGCTGTGTTTTTTTGGTAAACATTGATGGTGAGGAATTTAATGCTGTGTTTGGGGTTTTTTTCCTGTTCAGAATTCAACATTTTTTTTGAAAAAAAAGAATAGGGATAGATGAACCAAAATAAATAACTGGTATTGGCAATTAATAATCCCAGAATTATCCATTTCATAGGTTGATCAAATTTCACGAAGATTCCCGCATACAAAAGGATAAGGATGGAAATGCAAAAAAACTGAAAACGAGGATAGTCCCAGATTCTGATGTACCATTTGGGTGATTGAATTAAAGGAATTAAACTGAGGCTGATCCATAAAAAGGAAGAGAAATAAAAAATAAGGTCAATGGCCATGGATTCAAGAATTTTTAAATTAAGATACAAAAAAAGCTCCCGGAATCAGGAGCTCTTTTTGATAATTCTTTTATAAAGATATTAGTTAACCACTTCATAATCTATGGACATGATCCCTCTGTTTACATCACCAATTTCATTAAAAGCAGCTTTGCTCAAATCAAATTGACGGGATTTCACAAATGGACCTCTGTCATTTACCTCCACTACTACAGATTTTCCTGTTCTGTGGTTGGTGATTTTTACTTTTGTTCCAAACGGAAGTGTTTTATGTGCAGCTGTAAAATCATGCATATCATATTTTTCACCGCTTGCTGTTTTTTTACCATGGAATTTATCTCCATACCAAGAAGCTTTTCCACTACCGGATAACCAAGTGGTCCCATTATAAAGAGCAGCACCACCGAAGGCGATAAATCCGATAAGCAATACAAATGTAATTACTGATTTCATTATTCGTTTATTTCAGATTTGCTCGGCAAAAGTACGAAGCTTCCTCTTTTTGAACATCTCCTTGCTTTTTTTGCTACTTATTATAAGTCCGAAAATCGCTGTAAACGCTTTATTTAAGCAAGTTTGAGTGTGTGGTTAAACTTCTGTTAAAAATTAAAAAACTGTTAATTTTTTTAACAACTAATTTTTTAGGGCTTATAATTTTGGTCAATTAAGGTTTGGATTTTATTCCATTCATACAAATGAAAAAGTTTAGGATTGCTCATGGCAACCAGAAATCCATTGGGGAATTTTGAGCCGAAATTCACACTTGAGGCATCTGCGCCGTCACACTCTATGGTAGAGACCGGAATTTCAGCTATCAATTGATGGTCATTTGGATTTCCATTATGTCCTTCTCTTTCATATACCAAAAAAGTATTTCTTTGTTGATTGGAAACCAAAATATATCCTGTTGAATCGTCTTTTTTATAGATGGCAATTCCTTCATGGTCAGATTTTGCATCTTTTTGTGCAAAAAATGCGAGTTCTTCATTGCCTTTTTCGGGATTTGCTTGGTATTTTCTCACGCCAACTTGTTCGTCCGAATAATAAACAAAACCCAGTTCGTTGTCTACAGCGATGGCTTCTATTTCCTTTTTACCACTGTATTTCCCAAATTTCCTAACTACTTCTCCTATTACTTTACCGGTTCCGTCATCTGCAAGTTTGTATTGCCAAAGATAATTTTCTGAAGGGCCTGTTTTTCTTCCGACTATGGCGTGAATTTCCCCATTTGGATTGGTGTAAAGGGCAATTCCCATTCCGTCACGGAATCCTTCACCGGTTTCACCTTCAAAGATTTCGATACCTCCATTGTCAATTGGTGTCAAATCAGGTAAGCTGAAAACTCTGATTTTATGGGATTTACGTTCCGTTGTGACTGCTATATCCACTTTTTTCCCATTAAAATTTAGTCCATAAGCCACATCCACATTATTTGGACGTTGCATATCGAGAAATTTATGGACGATTTTTCCATCCAAATCATAAGCATATAGTCCGCCGCCGACTTCTTTATCGGTACCGATAATTAGACTTTTTGAAAAATCATTAGGATTGATCCAAATTGCAGGATCGTCAGTGTCGTGTTCAGTGGGTTCGGTTATAACTTCTGGTGTTAATGCACCCGGTAAAACCGGCGCTAATTTCTCTGAACATGAGAAAGTTAAGGTGATGATGGATAATGATATAATTAAATTTTTCATGCGAATTTATTTTTTGATTTCATAAGAATGTAAAACTTCCGCTTTTTCTTTTCCGGCTTTTACAGTTTGTACTATTAATTTATTCTTTAAAAAAGAAAATGTCATAAATCCGGGCTCTGCTGCTGCAAAAATTGTTCCTTCACGATTACCCGATTCTCTGACTTCACTTCCCGCTCCGGAAAGAAACTGAGTTGTATATCTGCCTTTTGGTTGGATGATTTGCAGGTCGTGTTCATGACCACAGATGTAGGCGTCGACTTTATATTGGTCAAATAAATCGGCGAATTTTTTCTCAAATTCTAAAGTGTCTTGATTCGTTTTTCTTTTTCCGCCGCTGTACAATGGATGATGACCTACTACAACTTTCCATTTTATCGCAGGATCTTTTGTTTCTAAAGTTTTGATCAACCAGTTTTTTTGTTTAGTAGTGTCTTGAGTATCTATTTCCCTGTATTTTTCAGGATTATCATGATAGCTGTCAATAAAAGGATTGGTGTCCATCACGACCATCAATAATTTTTCACCGTCTTCCAATTCAAATGTTTTGCTGTAATACCTCGCCGGCATATTCCATCTTCTGCTAACATCAGAATACGCAATTTGGGCTTGAACATTGCCGCGATAATCATGATTTCCCAAGGCTACATACCAGTCAGCGTACAAAGCAGGATTGGTAAATACATTTTCAAAAGAAGAAATCCAGTGGTAATCTTGTGTGCTTTGAACTCCATTTGGATAAAAATTATCACCCACTGAAACGATGAACTCTCCTTCGAGAACGATCATTGCGTTACCTAACTCACGCGCAACATCTTTTTGATAATAATCTCCTACTCTGCCAAAGTCACCCAAAACCAAAAAACTAAAACTGTCATCTTCATATTTTAAACCTGGAATATCATTTCCGGAATATCCGGTTGATTTTTCGTACTCAAAGGGAGTTTGGCCGAATAAGTTTGAGATGAAAATTAGAAGGCAAAATGTAAATATAAATCTATTCATTGGTATTTATTTTGATGACCAAGCCGATGAGGCATTTTACTCATCGGCCGGCATTTGATAATGTTTTAAAGAATGAATTAAAAGTCAAATTTTACTCCGAAATTATACCTTGGCTGATAGTATTCCATCTGCATGGTTCTGTCCTTAATTCCTTGATAATACCGCAAAGGTTGATTGGTTAAATTATTGGCTTCAGCAAAAATTCGGAAGTTTTTAGTAATCTTAAAGGAAGCATTGGCATCCAAAAAGAGTTGCTCATCATAATAACGATCTTCGAACTCACTACCTCCCAATTCATCTAAATAATCTGAGGCATAATTCAGGGAAACACGTGCCGAAAATCTATTGTTTTCCCATGAAAGAGATCCATTGAACATATGAGGAGCCGTTCCAGGAAGGTTAACATCCGTACGTTCTTCCCCATCTTCATTGGTAATCCCTTTGGCTTTTGACTCTGTAAAAGTATAGTTCAGATAGATTCCTAATCCTTTCCAAAACTTGCCTGGAATAAAGTCGAATTGTCTTTGGATAGCTACTTCAAACCCATACACATCTACATTGTCACCATTTCTTTTTTGGATAAATTTCCATTCATCTGAACCTTCAATCGGATTGAATTGATCTTGAAAATCATTGGCGAAATTCTCTCTTGAATATCGATTGTTTCGATAAGTGTAAATGAAATTATTCAAATTTTTGTAAAAAACACCACCTGAAAGAATTCCGACAGATTTGAAATATTTCTCTGCCATCAAATCAAAATTATAGGCATAAGTTGCATCTAAATCTGGATTTCCTGCAAATAATTCCATGTCTTCTACAAATGAACTTACATAAGGTGCCAAATCATAATAATTAGGTCGCGCCAATGCAGTGGTGAAGGCAGCTCTGAAAATCAAATCTTTATTCGCACTGTATTTAAAAGCAATGCTCGGTAAAATGTTGGTATAATCATTTTTATTGTTGATTTCACCGATTAAATCCTCTTCATCTTGAACATAATTTCCAGTGTAATCGATCGATGTATGTTCAACCCGGACTCCGGTAATCATGGAAAGTTTATTGGTGAAATCTTGGTCCCATCTGAAATAACCTGCATAAATATTTTCCTTTGCCTTGTAGTTCTGAGAAAGGTATTCGGCCGGAACCAATTCACCTTCAAACAAATTGGGATTGTTTAAATCCAAATTCCCTAAAAATTCTGGAGAGGCAAAGTAACCGGGGACATACTGAGATCCAGCTTGGTATCCTTCTCCATCAAAGTATACATTGGGGATTTGATTTAAATTTCCGAAATCTCCCACTGGAGAATACTCTGTCCAGATGTTGTCCCGTTCTTTGTCCTTGATTCTCAAACGTCCACCAAAACGCAAACGTCCTTTTTGATCAGTAATAACAGAAAGTGGAATTCTGAAATTTAGTTTTGCACCGAATTCTCTCTCCTCTGTCCAATCATTGTTTTCAGAAATTTCTTTGAGCGAATATTGTTCAATCGATTCACCGATAGGTGTTAAATTGAATTTTTTAGGATCACTCAAACCTGATTCAAAAGTGTAACCCGAACCTTGAAATTCGATGTACCTTTCATTTGGACGATCTTCACTTGCAGTTGCATAATTTGCAGACCAATCCATGTCAATTTTTGAGCCCAATAAATGTTCACCACCGATGGCGTAATTTTGAACAATCTGTCTTTCTAAACGGGTATTTTTATTTTTGTTATTGTCTATACCGCCTTTGGTCTGACGGCGTATGTTTCCTTCATATCCTACCACATTATTTCCTTCAAAAATGGGTTCTATATTTCTGTATCTTGTTCTGAAACGATTTTCTCGGTCATCTCGCCAGTTGTATATACCATTTGCATAGATTTTATGATTTTGATTGAATTCATAATCGAGTGCAATTGCCACACTTCTTCTAATTCTTTGGACATCATATTTACGGATGTCCATTTCCTCGATGTATGCAAAATTATCGTTTGCATTACTTTCATCTTCATATTCTGCCCAAACTCCTTCCACATTATCAGATCCAAAATTATTGTTGTTATATGAACCACTGAAAACCAAGCCCAATTTTTCATCAAAAAATCGATTGCCATAAACAAATCCTGCCGTATAATTTCCATTTTCTCTGATCGGATTGTATCCGCCCGCAAGTGTTGCTGAAATACGCTCACCATTTGGCGAAGCCCTTGTAATCAAGTTGACAGAGCCACCGATTGCATCTGCATCCATGTCTGGCGTAAGGGTTTTATTTACTTCGATTGTCGAAATCATGTCAGAAGGAATGAGGTCCATCTGCACATTTCTATTGTCACCTTCCGCTGAAGGAATGCGGTCTCCATTGAGTGTAACCGAATTTAAATTGGGAGCCAAACCTCTGATGATGATGTTCCTTGCTTCTCCTTGGTCATTTTGCATCGTGATTCCCGGGACGCGCTTCAAAGCATCGCCAATGTTGGCATCGGGAAAACGACCAACCTGATCTGAAGAGATCACATTGGTAATATTCTGATTGTTTTTTTGTTGGTTCAAAGCTTTGGCTTGTCCCTTCAATCGATCTCCCAATATGACTACTTCTGAAAGAATGTGAGTTTCAGCGCTTAATTGAAAATCGATAACTGAATTTTCATTTCCTATTACTGTAACAGTTTGTTGCGTAATTTCATAACCCAAATAATCTACTTCGATGGTATAATTTCCTTGTGGAACGTTTAAGAATTCGTAAGAGCCATCTTGATTGGAAATCGTGTAACGATTCCCCTCGCTAAGTGTTACTACTGCTCCCGGCAATGATAGATTTCCGTCTTTTTCCGTAATTTTTCCTGAAATAATGCCAGAAGACTGGGCAAATGAAAAATTGAGAGATAAAAGAAATAAAAGTAGATGAAAGAACCTCATAAAAAATAATTTTACCGCAAAACTATGTTGAAGTCAAATCTTTTCTGTTAAGGGAAAATTAATAGTTTTTAAAGAAATATTTAAGATTCTGTTTTAATATTTAAACAGGCTTTAAGAGTTAAGCAACTTCTTAACTGTTTCAGCGATGGCTTTCCCTTCCGCTTTTCCGGCCAGTTTTGAAGAAGCAGCACCCATTACTTTTCCTATATCTTTTCCAGATGTTGCGCCTACTTCTGCGATGATTTCTCTTATGGTTGTTTCCAATTCTTCAGAGGAAAGTTGTTGTGGTAAAAAGGTTTGGATGACTTCCGCCTGCGCCAATTCTTTTTCGGCTAATTCAGCTCTGCCGTTTGCAGAAAATTGTTCAGCCGCCTCTTTTCTTTGTTTGATCAATTTTTGAAGCATGGCGATTTCTTGTACATCCGAAATTTCTCCGTTTCCACCCGAAGTTTTCACTAAAAGTATTTCGGATTTTATAGCGCGTAATGCTTCCAAAGCGATGGTGTTTTTGGCTTTCATCGCTTCTTTCATCTGGTCCATTATCTTGGTTTCTATGCTCATTTTTTCTAAATTTTATACAAAGATACAAACCTCAAATTATTTCTATTTGATCAATTTTATTTTGAAATTATTTCATTGATTTTTTCCAATTATTTACTAAATTGGTTAGATGAACAAAGAACTTGAAAACCGTCGGTTTGTGACCCTTGAAAATTTCTCCAACCTTTGGACTGCTGAGGTGGTTAAAAATCGTTTGTTAGAGGAAGGCATCCACGCATTTATTTTAAATGAAAACATCAATTATTCATTTGGTCCAACTTTTTTAGAAGGATTTCGACTTCAAGTTGATCAAAGTCAGTTCTTAAAGGCTTTAAATATTTATAAGAATTCGTTGCAAGATTTATAAAAAGTTTATACTTTTGCACACCATTGACAAACCTCTGACGAAATCCGTGTATGTTTCTCAATGTTAACAAATTACATAATCAAAATGGAAAGTTTAGTAAAATACGTACAAGACAAATTTGTAACGAAAAAAGAATTTCCGGAATTTTCAACAGGTGATACCATTACGGTTTATTCAGAAATTTCTGAGGGTGGTAAAACCAGAACCCAGTTTTTCAAAGGGGTAGTGATCCAACGTAAAGGACAAGGAACTACAGAAACTTTTACCATCCGTAAAATGAGCGGTGAGGTAGGAGTAGAAAGAATTTTCCCGGTAAATTTACCAGCGATTCAAAAAATTGAATTGAACAAGAAAGGAAAAGTTAGACGTGCGAGAATTTATTACTTCAGAGAATTAAGAGGTAAAAAAGCCCGTATCAAAGAAGCATAAGAAATTTAATTTCTCAGTGAAACTCCCTTCGAAAGTTGGGAGTTTTTTAATGGAATGAATTCAAATGATTTAACGTCGGATCGATTTAAGATGTTGATTTCTTAAATCTTAATGATTTTGAATGAAAGACAAATATGAGTTGGTATGAATTCGCAGCAACTTTAAATCTTAATGTTTAGTACACGAAAAAAATCGTATAAGGTTGATGAAAATAACTTTAACCACATAGGAATAGGATCTTTAAGATATTTAAGTTTTCATAGTAGCCGCCTTTGGCGGTATATGGTTAAATAAATTATTTTGATCATTTTATGTTCAACGAAAAGTGGAAACTATTTTAACTAATGCGCACCGATAAATAAGAAAAAAAAACTATGCGCCTATGTGGTTGCATTACAGTATTTTGTGTTTTTTTTCATGTGCTGAAATCTTAATGTTTTTTTATCTCAAGTCTTTTATCGAATCGGTTCTTTTTTCGAATAGTCTTCCGGTTCCGGAAGGATCCAATCTTGATGACCGAAATATTCCCATTTGGTATCTGCCAAATCCACTGAACTGTCTATATAATTATGATAAGGACCCCGGTTGATAGATAAACGGGAATGTACATAAACTTCTATCTCTTTACCTTTTTTCAATTGGTCTTTTTTGAGGTATTGTACGAAATACCAAATCATATCAGGTCGAGTGACAACACGATTTCGCTGTAATCCGGTCATGTATTCGTTCAAATTGACCGAATTTCTTTCACCTGTAGCCTTGTCCACCATGAAAAATTGAGTAGTAGCAGATTTGGTTCTCAACATCATGCGCCAAGAAAGCCTGTGTCCTTCTTCGGTCCATAAAACATCACCCGGTATATGCCAGTGACGTAGCGGTAAATAAATTTGCCAAATGATATAAACCGAAAAAACAAAACTGAAAAATACCTGATTTTTATGTCTAGGTTGAAATTCGGTTGAACCGGGAACGAAAGAAGTTTTTCTAGGGAAAAACAATTTCCGCATGGATTCTGCCGGGAAACAAAATATCGCCAAAGCCAAAGCGAAATAGGGAAATATGCCAATGTGTAATGTGGCCGAATTGAAAATATGGAAAAATAATGCTGCAAAAAAGGCGAAAACTCTCGTTCGTTTCCATAACAATAAGGGTACGATCAATAAATCAAATCCAAATCCCAACCATGAAAAAACCTGCGCAAATTCTCTTGTCCGGAACATTTCCGTGAGCGGTTCCCAAGCGATGTTTTCATGCGCCCATCGCGCTACACTTCGGTAACGGATCATCAAAAAATCACCGTTCATCCAGCCCGGATAGAGTTTGGCCAATGCTGCGAATGTATAAACAATCAAAAGTTGGAGTATGAAAATCAATCTCGTCCAGAGATAGCTGTAGTTGGAACGGATCTGAGGCCAAAGCCAAACATCTACCGCTTTGTATCGGTTTGCAGGAATGAAAACCATGAACCAAGCAATCAGCATCACCAGGTAATAATGGTTGTTATAATGTTCCTTTTGCATGAAATATACCAGCGACCAACCCAATGCAAATATGACCGTTGTGATTCTGTAAAATGCGCCCAACATGATGAAAATGCCCATCAAACCAAGAAAGCCATAGACATAATACATGGTTTCTCCCAGTAGAAATCTCGTCCATTCAAATCCTATAAAAGTAAAACTGAATTTGGTCTCAACAAATGTTTCCGTAACCCATCCGGTACCGATTGAACCCCAACATTCTACCGCCATCAATAATCCGAAAAAGATGCGGAAGATGATGATTTGTGAATTATCGATTCGTTGAAATAAAATATTACTTAACATAGAATTTTAGCCAATCAAAACTATTAAAAATTCAGATAGAAACAGCGTTTGCTTTGATTTTGTTTTCAGAATGTACCATTTCTGAAAAACTTTAGTAAATTGTTCCAAATAATTTTAGAAACTAATTTTTATGCAAACCCATATTATGGATTTGGACTTTTTGGACGAATCATCTTCTATCGCTTCTTTTTTAATCGAATCTTCTGATGGTTTGATCCTTATCGAATCCGGTCCTGAAACGACTTTTGACCATTTGACAATAGCCATCGAAAGGAAAGGATTTGATTGGAAAGATGTGCGTCATGTATTGTTGACCCATATCCATTTTGATCATGCCGGAGCGGCTTGGAAATTTGCAGAAAATGGAGCGGAAATTTATGTGTATCCGATAGGTTTGCCTCATCTTCAAAATCCGGAAAAGCTTTGGAATTCGGCCAAAATGATTTATGGTGACGATATGGACAGGCTTTGGGGCGAGATGAAACCGATTGATGAAAAACTTTTGGTGGCTGCTGACGATGGCGAAGTTTTGAAAATTGGCGGTTTGGAAATTAAAGTACATTATACGCCGGGACATGCGGTACATCACAATGCTTATCAGATTGAAAATATCATTTTCACGGGAGATGTTGCCGGCGTGAAAATCAACAACGGACCTGTGGTTCCACCTTGTCCGCCGCCCGATATTGATTTGGGGAAATGGAAAAAATCGATTCAAAAATTAAAAGATTTGAAACCGGAAAAATTGTATTTGACGCATTTCGGGATTGTGGAGGAGGTTGAAAAACATTTATCTGAATTGGAAATTATTTTGGAGGATTGGGCGAATTGGATGAAACCCTATTTTGATGCCGAAACTTCAGCGGAGGAAATCACGCCAAAATTTATGGACTACACTAAAAATCAATTGAAAAAAGCGGGTGTTTCTGATGAAGATTTAATTCGCTACGAATATGCCAACCCAAGTTGGATGTCGGTTGCAGGACTTTTGCGGTATTGGAAATTGAAAGAGCAGGGGAGGATTTAGAAAGTTAGAATTAATAATAGTTTCAATTCCTAAAATCCCAAAATTTCCATTTCATGCGCAATGGTTTTCCGGCTTGTTTTTTTAATAGGCCATTTACCAAAATCGCCAGAACCATGATTACCGTCGCGATATAAAAAAGCGGTGTCATTTTTTCCGATTCTCCAAAGATGAGATAGGCGATGATGATGCCGTAAACCGGTTCGAGATTGACATTGAGCAACAAAGTAAACGGGCTGATGTATTTCATGAGATTTACCGATTCGATCATCGGATAAGCGGTAAATAAACTGCCCAACAAAATCAATAATCCCAAATCTTTCCAAGAAACATCTACGAGTGTAGAAAATCCGCCGAAAAAAGGTAAAAAAAGACAAACGACAAGCCATCCACCGAGCATTTCATAAAACATGATTTTTTGCGATGGAAAACGCGTATGGATTTTTCCGTTCAATACAGAAAATAAAGCTGACAGAAAACTGCAGATCACACCGAGAACAATTCCAAGCCAATAATCCGGACTGGCGTTGTAAATCAATAAAATACAACCCGAAACGATAACGGCGAGGATGATTTCGGAGAGAATGATTTTTCGTTTAAAAAAAAGCGGTTCGAGGAATGCAGAAAAAAGAGCACCAGTGGAAAGCGTACTCAGCGCAACCGCAACGTTTGATACTTTTATCGCACCAAAAAATGCCATCCAGTGCAGTCCGATGATCACGCCGATTCCCAACAGCATCGCAAAATCTCGTGTATTTAATTTTAAATCAATTTTTCTGATTTTCAAGATGAAAAACAAAACAAGAGCAGCCACCAGAACGCGGTACCAAACCAACGGTACGGCTTCGACTTCGATGAGTTTTCCTAGAACACCCGTAAAACCCCATAAAAGGACGATGAATTGTAAACGAAATTGAGCTGCTGAAATCAAATCGGAAATTTTCCTCAAAATTAGGTTCTTCCTATTGAATTTCGATCAACTGGGATAAATCTTTTTGTAATTTTGCGAAAAATTTTTGACCGATGGATTTAAGTATATTAATGGAGCCGACAGCTTGGGTAGCTTTGCTTACCCTAACTTTCTTGGAAATCGTATTGGGAATTGACAATATCGTTTTTATATCCATTTTATCCGGAAAACTAAAAGGAAAAGAGCAGAAAACGGCCCGAAATGTAGGATTGGTTTTGGCGATGTTCATGCGCATAGGTCTTTTATTTGGGATTACATGGTTGATGACATTGACCAAACCCATCAGCTGGTTGACATTTGATTTACCTTTTTTAGAAGGTGCGATGACCGGTCAGAGTTTGATTATTTTATTGGGAGGACTGTTTTTATTGTACAAAAGTGTCACAGAAATCCATCATAAATTGGAAGTAAATCAACCCAATGAAGAAGAATCGGAATACAAAAAAGCTGGAAATAGTTTGGTTTCAGTAATCGTTCAGATCCTTGCTGTAGATTTGGTGTTCTCGTTGGACAGCGTGCTGACGGCAGTTGGAATGGTGACCCCGGCTGAATTTGGGACACATGAAGCGGCGATGGCAATTATGGTTACGGCTGTGGTGATTGCAGTTTTGGTGATGTTGTTGTTTGCAGGTCCGGTTAGTAAATTTGTGAATAATAATCCGACGATTCAGATGTTGGCTTTGTCGTTTTTGATATTAATCGGCGTGATGCTTTTGGCCGAATCTGCGCATTTGTCCCACCTGAAAATGTTTGGATCGTATGTGGGGGCGATTCCGAAAGGCTATATTTATTTCGCTATTTTCTTCTCGCTCGGTGTAGAATTCTTGAATATGAGATTGAGTAAAAAAGCCAAACAACTGAAGTTGAACAATCCCGAATTCGAAGAAAAAGAATAATGAAAAAGCCGGAAATTTCCGGCTTTTTTTATGATTTAAGAAGTGAATTAAGCTTCTACCAATTTCTCTTCTACTTTGATTCTCCATCCAAATGGATCTTCGCTGATGCCCATTTGTAAATCGACCAATTTTTTCTTCAAACTTTTCCCATAGGATTCTTCCAATGGTAAATCTGGCAATTCCAATCTTTCGTCGCCATATCCAACCGCCACATAATTGTTAACAACGACTGCAGTTCCAACACCGAAAACTTCTTTTAATTCTCCGGATTTATGAGCATTGTAAACTTCTTCAACCGTAATTTTTCTCACTTCAATATCAATTCCGCTGCTTTTGGCCAATTCGATCATGCTATCTCGTGTAACACCATTCAAAATACGCTCAGAAGTTGGAGCGGTCAATAATTTGTCCCCGATTCTAACCATTACATTCATGGTTCCGGCTTCTTCAATCAAAGTATGCGTAGCATCATCGGTCCAAATCACTTGATCATAACCTTCTTCTCTGGCGATATGCGTCGGATAAAAAGAACCTGCATAATTTCCGGCGGCTTTTGCGTAACCAACACCTCCATTTGCAGCACGGCTATAACGATCTGCAACTTTAACGGAAAGAGGTTTGTTGTAATAATTTGGTGCGACTGCCGTAAGGATGACAAATAAATATTCATTGGCAGAACGCGCGGTGATGGCTTCTTCTGTAGCAAACATAACAGGACGCAAATACAAAGACATGCCGTAGATGTCCGGAACCCATTGTCTGTCCAAATCTACCAAAGCTTTTAAACCTTCCATGAAAATTTCTTCCGGAATTTCCGGCATATCCAAACGAACTGCCGATTTGTTCATTCTTTCAAAGTTTTTTTCAGGACGGAAAAGAAATACATCTCCCTCAGAACCTTTATAGGCTTTCATTCCTTCAAAAATCCCTTGACCATAATGCGCAACGGACATCGCAGGGGTAAATTCTAATTTTCCATAAGGTTTTATAATGGGCTCTCCCCATTTTCCATCTTTGTACGAACATACCAACATATGGTCTGCAAATGCCGTCCCAAATGATTGAATATTAAATATTTCAGGGGTGAATCTTGATTTATCGATTTTTTCTATAATCATACTCTCAATTTTTACTTTTATTTTGCGTTTCGCAAATTTACTTATAATAATTCTAAATGAAGTTGTAAACAACTTTTTATTATTGATTACTTTTGAATCGACCGAAACCCAATGGGTTTAACGCCATAAAATTAGTATTCAATTCATGATTTTCTCTAAATGTTAGATAGAAAAATAATTCAGACAGAAGATGGTTCCGCCACGATTTTTATTCCGGAATGGAACGAATCTTACCATTCCAAACATGGCGCGATCCAAGAAGCCTATCATGTTTTTATCCAAAATGGATTGACCGATTTTATGGATAAAAACGAAATCTCCATACTTGAAATCGGATTTGGGACAGGATTAAATGCTTTGATTACGGCTTTGGAAGTTTTAGGAAAATCTATAAAAGTGAATTATACCGGAATAGAAAAATATCCGGTTACGGAAGAAGAATTTTCCAAATTAAATTATGCTAAAACTTTAAAAGAATTCAATTTAAATATTCCAATTTCAGAGACTGAAATCCAAAAACACTATTTCGATTTAATGCATGCAAACTGGGAAGAAATCGTAGCGATTGAACCCAATTTCAACCTCAAAAAAGTCCAAGCCGATTTTCTTGAATTTGATTTTCCAACTGCTGAATTTGATTTGGTGTATTTTGATGCCTTTGGTGCTCGTGTTCAGCCCAATTTATGGACGGAAGAATTATTTGAGAAAATATACCATTCCATGAAAAATGAGGCAGTTTTTACCACATATTCTTCAAAAGGAAGCGTACGTCGCGCACTGCAAACGGTTGGTCTCGATGTGGAAAAACGACCTGGGCCACCGGGGAAACGTGAAATGTTGGTTGCGAGAAAAAAATAGAAGTTGAATGGTGGAGTAGTTTTGATTTATAGGGTTGAATTTTTAAATTCGAATTTAAAAAAAAACAGTGCAAAATGAAACCATTTAATGTCAGAGTATATGGGCTTCTTGTGGAGCAAAACCAAATGCTCATCATCCGCGAACCTTTTGCAGGAATGATCATCGATAAGTTTCCGGGTGGTGGACTGGAATATGGAGAAGGACTGATCGATTGTTTGAAACGTGAGTTTATTGAGGAACTCAATCTGGAAATTGAGGTTTTGGCACATTTTTATACACAGGATTATTTTTTAGCATCCAGATTTGATGAAAACGAACAGATTTTGATGATTTATTATAAAGTTCGGGCAATTGATATTTCCAAATTGAAAGTGCTTGATCAGGACATTCAAGAATTGATTTGGGTAGATTTGGATGAACTTGCTTCAGAAAATTTGACGTTGGAAACAGATCAATTGGTCGTTGAAATGTTATTGAATTCTTCAAATATTATTTAGAATTCGAAAGTGATTTAAAACATTTCTCTGTCTTCAAAATATTGAATGACAGCGTTTTTCATTAAAATAGACTGTTCGTTTGCTTTTAAATCGGGAAGAGGTTCTAGAAACTCAAATTGCGGCCAACCATCCTTATCCAAACCATCAAAACGATAGTAGCCAAATGGTTCCAAAATCCTGCAAACCGCAATGTGGAGCAGATTTACTTTGTCATCTTTTTTGAAACGGCGTTTTCCTTTTCCCAATTCCTGTACACCGATGAGAAATAAAATCGTATCCAAATCGGGCTTTTCCCCATCGGTAAAATTTTCAGTAAAAAACTGTTCTACTTTTTCCCATTTCTGTTTGGATGTCAATTCGGTGTTATTCATGGCGCAAAGGTATTAAAGTTTCAAGTTTCAGATTCAAAGTTTTTTGCCATGGTTTAAATTTCTTAATTTTCCCTCCTTAAATTTCAAAGAAAATGAACTGGATTATTCTGGTTATTGCAGGGCTTTTTGAAGTCGGTTTTGCTTCTTGTTTAGGAAAAGCAAAAGAAACTTCAGGCGCCGAATCTTACATTTGGTATGGTGGATTTTTAATTTGTCTGACCATCAGCATGGTTTTATTGATCAAAGCTTCAGAAACGCTTCCGATCGGAACTGCTTATGCTGTTTGGACGGGAATTGGAGCAGTTGGGACGGTTTTGATGGGGGTTTTTGTTTTTCATGAACCGGCGACTTTTTGGCGGATTTTCTTTATTTGCACTTTGATTGCTTCTATTGTAGGACTTAAAGCCGTTTCAAACTGATGGAAAAATTCATCGACAAAGTTGTTGCTCAATTGATTCAAAACCAAAAAAGTTTTGAAAATACGACCATCATTTTACCTGGAAATCGTGCCATTCTTTTTTTTAGAAAAAGTTTTCAGAAAAACTTGAGAAATGCGTTGTTGCCGCAGTTTGTCAGCATAGATGATTTTATTTCATCTCTTTCCGATTTACAAGTTGTTTCGCAAATTCAATATTGGTTCTCTGCTTATGAAGCTTACCTGAAAATTGCTGAAAAACCGCTTTTATTTGAAGAATTTTTGAAATGGATACCTACTTTGCAGAAAGATTTTGATGACATCCAAACTTCTTTGGTCGATCCCAATCAGATTTTTGATTATTTGGTTTCATTGGAACGAATTAAAAAATGGGGGCAAGAAGAACTGGAAATTGGAAGCAATGATTTGATGAAAAACCATCTTCAATTCTGGGAAATGGCAAAAAAATTATTTTTCCAACTCAATGGAGATTTAGAAAATAAAGGTCTTGGTTACCGCGGTTTATTGTACAAAAAAGCAGTGGAGAATTTACCTGAGTTTATAGAAAGTCAAACCAATGAATTGGTATTTGTTGGTCTAAATGCTCTCTCAAATGCCGAAAAGAAAATAGTTTTTGAATTGGAAAAGTCGGGTCAAGCCAAACTTTTCTGGGATGCGGATCGTTATTATCTTGAAGACTCCAATCAAGAAGCAGGTTATTTTTTAAGAAAATACAAATCAAGTCTTTCAGAGTGGAATTGGGAATTTGACCATTTTTCACAACCTAAAAATATAGAGGTAACCGGTATAGGAAAAAGAGTGGGACAAGCCAAATACCTTCATCAAATTTTAGAAAAAATTCCGGAGGATGAGTATACAGAAACTGCCGTGGTTTTGGCAGAAGAAACTTTACTTCCGGCGGTTCTGAGTTCGGTTCCTGAAAAAATCCCGAAAGTCAATATCACCATGGGATTTCCTTTGAACAAAGCTACGATGGCTTATTTCTTTCGTTCGGTTTTTGAATTGCAAATGAACCGGGAGAAGTTGGGCAATGGAAAAACCTATTATTTTAAAAATGTATTGGATATTTTGGACAGTTCGATTTTGAAAGAAAAATCGGGTGCGGCTGAAAAATTATCCTTAAAAATCAGAAGAGAAAATTATATTTTTTCCACTCCCAAATTTTTAAAAGAACAACTAAAAGGAAGTGTTTTTTCTGATTTTTTCAATGTTCCTGAAAACTGTAGCTTTTTTGTTGATGAATTACAAAGGTGGATAGATGCTCAAATGGAATCAGCTGATATTCAGGTCAATGAATTGGATAAGGAATACCTTTATCGGTTCAGTTTGCTTTTTGCACAATTGAAAAAAGAATTAAATGACTACCCGCATATTCAGGATTTTAAAACGCTTTATGTTCTATACAATCGTTTGTTGCAAAACGAAACGATTTCCTTTGTGGGAGAGCCTTTGGAAGGATTGCAAATCGTGGGATTGCTCGAAACCAGGTTGCTGGATTTTAAAAATATAATTCTTTTGTCAGCAAATGATGGAATTCTTCCGCCTGGAAGAGTGGAAAACTCGTTTATTCCTTACGACATAAGACAGGAAATGGGATTGAATACATTCATGGAAAATGATGCGGTTTTTGCTTATCATTTTTATCGTTTGATGCAGCGTGCCGAAACCATCCAATTGGTTTATAATTCGGAGCCGGATGTGTTTGGCTCGGGTGAGAAAAGTCGTTTTATTACCCAGATGGAAATAGAATCTGGTCATGAAATTGGACATCAAATTGCATTACCTAAATTTGAATCTCTTGATCATCAAGAATTGGTCATTCATAAGTCAGAAGAAGTACAAAAAGCATTAGAAAACTGGATTGAACAAGGAATTTCTCCATCGTCATTGAATTCGTATTTGAGAAATCCTATCGAATTTTATCAACAAAAAGTGTTGAATCTGGAGGAGTTTGAAGAGGCAGAAGAAACTGTTGGTGCAAGGATTTTGGGGAATATCGTACACAAATCACTTGAAGAATTATACAAAAATCTTTTGGGTAAAATCTTGATTCCTGCAGATATTTCTCCATTGATAAAAAATTTAGAACCTGTTGTAGAAAAGTATTTTAAGGATGAATACAAGAGTGAGGATTTTAAAAGAGGAAAGAATTTTTTGGTCTACAAAATCGTTTATTCATTTGTAGAAAATGTATTGAAAAATGATTTGAAAATAGCTGAAGAATCGGAATTGGTCATTTTAAGTTTGGAAGAGAAATATGAGGTAGATTTTAAGCTGGAAACTGGAAAAATTGTAAAATTAAAAGGTTACATTGATCGAATCGATGCGATAAATGGACAGAAACGGGTGATTGATTATAAAACCGGCTATTTGAATGAAACCGAACTGAAAATTACTTCAGAGAAAGTACCGAAAGTCTTTCTGGAAGGTGGGTTTTCAAAAGCTTTACAATTGTTTTTATATGCTCAATTGTTTTTTGGAAAGCATGAAAATCAATACGTTCAATTTGGGATTTATCCGCTGAAATATCCAAAAAAAGGAGTAGTTCCATTGGATTTTGAAAAAGAGGCTTTTTTGGATAACCAAATTTTAAATGAAATTAAATCGCCGTTAAACAACTTAATTGAGGAGATTTTAAATCCGGAAATTCCCTTTGTTGAGAGTCGAGAAAGTATTTTAAATGATTTGTCTGAAAGCGAATTTCAATAAATTATCTTTGTAAAAACTGAAAAAATCCCTGAACTGAAAACACTTGCCCTTTTATACCATGAAGTCATCGATGAATATTCGGAATCCGGATTTCAAAACAAAGACAATTTGGCCTATATGCACAAAAAAGAAGTTTTTTTAAATCATATAGAAATCTTTAAAAATTATGTGAATTCGGCTGAAAAATTAAGTGTAGATCAATTTCTTTTCACTTTTGATGATGGTGGGATTTCCAATTTGAAATCGGCTAAAATTCTAGAAGAAAATGAGTTGAAAGGATTGTATTTTATCACGACAAACCGAATCGGTACCAAAGGTTTTCTATCTGAAAATGATATTTTGAAATTACATCAATCCGGTCATCAAATCGGATCTCACTCACATACGCATCCCATGATTTTTAGAAGTTTGACCTTTGATCAAATGCTGGACGAATGGAAAACTTCAAAGGCTATTTTAGAAGAAATATTAGGAGAAGAAATTACACATTGTTCCGTTCCCGGAGGTGATGTTGATGAGAAAACGTATGAAACAGCTTCAGCCGCCGGATTTAAGTATGTGTTTGATTCTGAGCCCATTCCGGAAACTAGGTTTTTTAATGAAACTGAAATTTTCGGGAGATTTTCTATAAAGGTACAAATGTCAGATGCAGAGTTTATTAAGACTTTGGGATTGGAGAATTTATCCGCTTTACAGCGCAAACGAAAGATGAAATCAACCATAAAAAAAATGATTTCTCCAATACATCAATACATTCAAAACAAGAAATATGAATCCTAAACCATTGCGTGTCGTTTGCCTTTTTGGAACCGGAATTATTTTTGACAAAACATTGAGTGTTTTGTTAGAAAAAAATGTGAATGTGGTGGGCGTTGTAAATGCCAATAAACACCAAAATGGTGTGGATTTTTCTTATTTGAAAATAGCCGGAAAGAAACATGGATATGGACGTGTTTTTTTGCAGGTTTTAGGAAGAATTTATTACAAAATCTTCAATTCACAAAAAGACCGCCAGATTTTCAATCAGATTTATAGAGAATCGGAAATCCAAAATATTTTAAAAAAACATACTTATTTGACGCATCAAACTGAAGATTATGGAAAACCGGAAACGATGGCGTTTATCCAAAATTTACAGCCGGATTTGATTTTGGTTCATAGTGGATATTGGGTTGGAAAAAAAGTTCGGAACATCGTCAATGGTCGAGTAATCGGAGGTCATCCCGGTATTACACCAGATTACCGTGGTGTTCATTCGCCGTTTTGGGCGATTTTTAATGGAGAACCGGAAAAAGTAGGTTATTCGGTTTTTTGGTTGGATAGTGGAGTGGATACCGGCGATATTTTGTATCAGTCAAGCGTACCAATTGAGAACGGAGATAGTTATTTCACTTTGAGTTGGAAGGGAATGGTCGGGATTGCAGAAAATCAAGCGAGAATAATTAAAGAAATGGAATCTGGTTTAGAGCCAAAATCCAGAAAAGTTGGTGAAGTGGATGACTCTACCAATTATACACATCCGACGATTTTTCAATATTGGAAGTATAGAAAAATTCAAAAAGAAGTGAGGTGATTTTTAAATTAAAATTCCGGTTTCCAAAAGACTTCTTTAAAATTCAAAACTTTATCGTTTTCTACTTCTATTCCTTCATTTTCAAGCAATTGTTGCATCAGATCGGGTGGCGAGAAATGATGTTTTCCGGTGAGCAATCCGTTTCTATTGACCACGCGATGAGCAGGAACATCGTCCAAATAATGTGCATTGTTCATCGCATAACCCACCATTCGAGCTGAACCTTTTCTTCCGAGGAACTCAGCGATTGCACCATAGGAAGTCACTTTTCCAAACGGAATTTTCCGAGTGACTTCATATACCTTATCATAAAATGAAGGTTCAAATTTATTTTTAGAATTCATCTAAATGATTTGTTTGTAAATTTAATCATCCAATTCGAATAATTTGATGAGTAATGAAATAGAAATCCATGCGATCAGGAGTCGGCCGAGGTTTAAGGTTAGGGCCGAAATGACGGCAGAAGAGTTTTCTCAAAAATTAAATATCCACTTAAAAAATCGGTTTAAAGTACTTGGAGGTTATTGTAACGAGGAAGTTGGGACGATTTATGTTTTGAAAAACAGAGATGAATATTGGGCACCTCAATTGCAATTGCGTATGGAAATTGAACCTGAAACCTCTGGTAATTTAACCATCAGAGGCGTTTTTGGGCCGAGATCTTCAGTTTGGACGTTGTTTGCTTTTTCTTATGGTTTGGGCGCGGCGGTTTTATTGACAACCGGATTGTATGGTTGGATCGAATTGGCTTTGGGGATTGGGGAATTTTGGGTTTGGACCAATTTAATTGGGTTGTTGTTGATCATTGGCCCTTATGTTTCGGCACAAATCGGTCAGCGTATTGCCAAAAACCATATGGAAATCCTTCGCAGTTTTATAGAGCGTGTTTTATTGGAAGAAAAAATCATCTCAGTATAAATTTCTGAAATGATTTTTAGGGTTTTATTTCAATGAAACGGTCACTCCAGCATTTACACCGACGGTGTAAGGATTGTATTTCTCGATATCGCTTACAGGATTGATCAAATATTTGAAAGCAGGCTCGACGTTGACGTTAACTGTTTCAGAAATTTTCATGTCAAATTTCAAACCTGCATTGGCACTGAAAGAAGTGTTGTTCAGGTTCTCAGCTTTTCCTAATTCTTCTGTGTATTCGTCCGTATGTGCGAAAATTTTATTTTTAGAGAGCAACCATGTACTTCCACCGGCTGTTGCGCTGATCCCAATCGAGTTGGTTTGGAACAAAGAAACTTCTGCTTCCACCGGGATTTCTATGTATTGGGATTGTTGTTGAATATCGCCATTTAAAGTTTTATTATTTAATTCTGATTCAACCAATGAAGCAGATTGGGTGTTATCTATGCGCAGATTGCCATTATATTGCACGTTGTTTTTTGCATCATGTCTGGAGGCCATAGCCCCATTTTCTACGCTGACAGAAAGCGGGACATTTTTTGTGATTTGTTCAAAACCAATCACGGAAACACCTGTTCTGATTTTGATTTTTGGGCTAACTGCATAAGCACCTTTCAGTCCATACGCCAACGTGATATTGTTCTCAGTTTTGTACTGGCTCATATCATCTGCGAGCATAGAATTTCCGACAAAAGTGTTGAGCGCCATGGGCGAAACAAATCCACTGATGTAAAATCGATCAAATTCAGGTTTCTTTTTAAAATCGTTTTTAGATTTTTTCTTTTTATTTTCTTCGGCGTTAAGCGCCAAAAGTTCAGGTTCTTCTTTTTCTAATTTTCCTGAATATGGGTTGTTAATTGGGTTTTCAGCTAAATTTTGAAGATTTGGAGTCGACATTTCATTTTCCCAATCCGGAGTATTCCAGGCAATTTTTGGTTGTCCTAGAATTGGATCCCAATTCATGTTGTTTTGGTTTTGATCCAGTATTTGGCTCGTTTCAGAGAGGTCGGATGATGAGTTGTTGTTATTTAAAGTAGAATTATAATCAGATTGGGCTTTTTGAGAATGATTTTGAATGAATTGAGAATTATGGTTTGTATTGGGTTGATTTTTAAACGAATAGGTTTTGTTTTGTCCATTGATTGGATAAGAACTTCTATTTTGATCGACTTGATTTAAATTTTCAGGATTAGAATTGGCTGGAGTCCAAATTTCCACAGCGCCATCTGAAGTCGAATTTCCTTTGGTGAAATTGGATGAATTTTGATTTTCAGATGAATTCTGATTGGAATTGAATTCAAATAAATTCAACATATAACTTCCTCCAACTAAAAACAATAACAATGCAGCGATGCTGGAAAGTCTAGCCCACAAAGGAATAAATCTTTTTTTCTCTTCTTTTGGGATACGGCTTTTGATGTACTCCCAAGCGTCTGAAGGCGGTTCTTGTGGAGTATTTAATATATTTTTAAAATATTGGTCAATTTTATTTTTCATTTTGACATAACATTTATTTCTTTATTTTTTTTTATCAATTCTTTTAATTTTTCTCTGGCGCGTGACAAATTGGACTTGGAAGTCCCGACAGAAATATTTAGCATTTCTGAAATTTGTTGGTGCGAATATCCTTCTATGGTGTATAAATTAAAAACCTGATTGTATCTGTCTGGTAATGAGCGGATAATTTCCAATAGCTCATCATAAGTATATTCTTCTGTATCAAATTCTTCATCATCATTTTCAGCAGTTTCATCTGGGGTCAATTCTTCATTGATGACATAAAGGTGGTTTTTATTTCGGTGTTTTTCTATACAACAGTTGACCATGATTCGGCGTAGCCAACCTTCAAAAGAACCTTCGAAACGGAACTGGTTAATTTTTTGAAAAATCATGATAAAACCGTCTTGAAAAATGTCCTGAGCGTCATCTGCATTGTCTGCATACCGAAGACAGACAGAAAAAAGTTGCGAAGAGAATTGATTGTACAATTCAGCCTGAGCAGAAGTTTTGTTTTCCTGACATTTTTTGACCAATATTTTCAGATTTTCATCCAATCCATTTTATTTTGGTTATTCTGGAATTGTGATTTCCTGGACGATAAAAATGGGTTCGTCATTTTCATCATTTCCGGCCCAGAAACGAAAAGTATAATCTCCCGCAGATTCAGGTCTAAATTGTAACGTCTGTGAAGCCGCTTCAGAAATATCTAAGCAGTTTTCATTTTGTAAATCGGACACAATAATCGAAACCGTCCGTTCGTTTCCAACAATCTGGTAATCATAGTCAAAAAATGCTTCGCATTCGCTGTTTCGTGTGAAATAAGTCCTGATTTCCGTCACTTCTCTTGCTGGATGAATTTCTCCAATCATGATACTGTCAATAGGTGCATAAACATAATCGACATTTAATGTGGGCTCGTCATCCAAACAGGAGGTTACAAACAGTCCTGCCAACATCAATGCTACTATCCATTTAAAATTCTTCATAATCCATAAACCTTTCATTTAAGACGTGAAAAATGGAAAAGGTTGCGTTAAAAATTAAGAATTCAGAAAGTTACAAATTAATTTTTATCGTTGAGTAGATCTGGACGTCTTTTTGTCGTTCTATCCAAAGCATTTTGATGGCGCCAAGCTTCGATCTTTGGGAAATCACCTGATAGAAGGATTTCAGGCACTTTCATGCCTTTGTATTCGGCAGGTCTTGTATAAACCTCGGGAGCCAAAAGATCATCTTGAAAAGAATCAGAAAGTGCAGAAGTTTCATCGTTCAAAACTCCCGGCAGAAGTCTGATGATGCTGTCTGCGAGTACAGCTGCCGCCAATTCTCCTCCGCTTAAAACATAGTCTCCTATGGAGATTTCTCTGGTCACAAAATGATTTCGCACACGTTGGTCGACGCCTTTATAATGTCCGCAAAGCATGATGAGATTGCCTTTTAAAGAAAGTTCATTTGCTATGTTTTGATTTAATGTTTGACCATCAGGTGTAAGGTAAATGATTTCATCATAATTTCTCTCAGATTGCAATTTTGAAATGCATTTGTCGATGGGTTCGATCATCATCACCATTCCGGCACCACCTCCGAATTGATAATCATCTACTTTTTTGTATTTCCCTGTGGAATAATCGCGTAAATTATGGAAATGTACTTCTACTAGTCCTTTGTCTTGTGCACGTTTTAAAATAGATGCTTCAAAAGGGCTTCTCAAAAGTTCCGGTAAAACGGTTATGATATCAATTCGCATCCGGCAAAATTAATACATTTCTGGTAGGGATGGAAATTTGGTTATTCCATCAATCGAATGGGTTCCAATTCTTTTAATTCTTCTTCTGTAAATAGCCGATAATGAATTTTAAATGTTTTTCCAAGTGGTGTTTCCAAAGAAAACCCGCCTACCCCAAATCCATCCAAAACATCCAATGTGAAATGGCTGTATTGCCAATATTCAAACAAATCTCGGTCTACCCAAAATTCTGCACCCAGAATTTCGCCGATCATCACATCATTCATTCGCGGGAAATATCCACCTTTTTCAAAACATTGAGGTTGAGTGCCTTCACAACAACCTCCAGCCTGATAAAACATCAATTCTCCATGGGCTTCTTTTAACTCTAGAATCAAATCCACCGCTTTTTCTGTGGCATCTAGTCTTTTTATCATTTTTTTGCTTTTAATATTCTACAAAAAAGGGTAATCCTAAGACTACCCTTAACCTTCCTTTCCCCCAATTCTTAAAAGAATCCTAACTTATTTTTGTTGTACGAAATCAACATATTTTTGGTTTGACGGTAATGACCTAACATCATTTTGTGGTTTTCCCTTCCAATTCCAGATTGTTTGTAACCACCAAATGGAGCTCCTGCAGGATAAGCATGGTAATTGTTCACCCAAACTCTTCCGGCTTCGATGGCTCTTGGTACTCGATACAATTCATGTGCATCACGCGTCCAAACTCCTGCACCCAGACCATACAATGTATCGTTGGCGATTTCGATGGCTTCATCTACCGTTTTAAATGTCGTAACTGCTAGAACAGGGCCGAAAATTTCTTCTTGGAAAATTCTCATTTTATTATGTCCTTTGAAAAGCGTCGGTTTGATGTAATATCCATTTTCCAAATCTCCTCCCAATTGATTGACATCACCTCCGGTCAACACTTCTGCGCCTTCTTCTTTTCCTAATTTGATGTAATTGTCAATTTTATCGTATTGAATTTTTGAAGCTTGCGCGCCCATCATGACCGTTGTATCCAATGGGTCACCCACCTTAATGGCTTCTACTCTTGCAATTACTTTTTCGATGAATTTTTCATAAATGTCTTCTTGAATCAACATACGCGAAGGACATGTACAGATTTCACCTTGGTTAAAAGCAAATAAAACCGCTCCTTCGATAGCTTTATCGAGAAACTCATCGTCTTTGTCCATTACGGAACTGAAGAAAACATTGGGAGATTTTCCACCCAATTCTAAGGTTACTGGAATGATGTTTTCCGTTGCATACTGCATCACCAAACGACCAGTAGGCGTAGAACCTGTAAAAGCCGCTTTTTTGACTTTTGGATTGGTGACCAATGCGCGGCCTAATTCTGAACCGAAACCATTGACGATATTCACGACTCCTGGAGGCAATAAATCACCAATTAATTCCATCATCACCATAATCGAAGTTGGTGTGCTTTCAGCAGGTTTCAGGATTACACAGTTTCCGGCTGCCAATGCAGGAGCCAATTTCCAAACGGCCATCAAAATCGGGAAATTCCAAGGAATGATTTGCGCAACGACTCCGATGGGTTCATGAACGATTAAAGAAACCGTATTCTCGTCCAATTCTACATGCGAGCCTTCTTCTGCACGGATTACACCTGCAAAATAGCGGAAATGATCTATCGCCAAAGGAATGTCTGCATTCAAAGTTTCACGCACAGCTTTTCCGTTGTCGATGGTTTCAACTATTGCCAGATATTCGAGATTTTCTTCAATTCTATCCGCTATCTTATTTAATATGATGCTTCTTTCAGTTGCTGAAGTTTTCCCCCAAGTTTTAAAAGCTTCATGCGCTGCATTTACAGCCAATTCCAAATCTTCTTTGGAAGAATGCGCCGCTTTTGTGAAAACTTTTCCGTTCACCGGAGAAATATTGTCAAAATACTTTCCGTTTACAGGTGGAGTCCATTTTCCATCGATATAATTGTCATATTGTTCTTTAAATTTAGGCCAGTTTTTTACGGTCGAATTTTGAGCTTGACTTGCTGTAGGAGCATCCAAAACCTGTTCTTTTTCATTGTCCATAATTCCTTTATTTTAAGTTAAAATTTTAATTTTGATAAAGTTAGAAATTGAATTGATGAAAAAATAGATGGATATGTGTCAAAAAATACTATTTTAGTGTCAAGGATACACCGAGTAGTAAAATTATGAATTCGTCTATTTCAAAAATTTATGAAGAAGGAAAAGTCATCACGCCGATTGAAAATCAATTGAGTTTTCATACCGATGAGGTGGATTTGCATTTATTTGAAACCAAAATGAGAACATTTGGTTTTGAATTGGAATTTGATGAAATGTCATTATTGACCATGCTTTCCGGGAAAAAGGTGATGCATTTCGGCGGTGAACATTCCTTTGAATTTTTACCGGAAGAATCATTAGTTTTGGATCGACATAAAGCCATGCAGATTGATTTCCCAGATGCGGAAAACCAAAATCCAACGCGATGTATGGCACTGATAATTTCGCCTGAAGAAATAAAAGATACCTTGATGATGCTCAATGAAAATGCACCAAAATTGGATGATTCGCTTTGGGCGATGGATTTGTCTTCTATTAAATTCGAAAATGACTTTATTCTTTCCAGAAACATCGAACGTATTATTTTATTGGCCAATTCCAATACGCAATACCGAGACACACTCAGCAAATTGACGACCAAAGAGTTGATTATAAATTTGTTACAATCCAATGCGAGGAACCTATTGTTGAAAAAAACACAATCTTTTTCCAATGTCAATCAATTGGCTTTTGCCATCGACTACATTCGGAGAAATCACCACAAAGCACTAACTATCGACGAAATTGCCGATAAGGCATTTATGAGCAAATCGACTTTTCACCGGCATTTTAAAAGAGAAATCGGGATGACGCCCAACGAATTTATTCTTATTGAAAAAATTAAGAAAGCCAAATTTTTACTGGAAAACACTAAAAATTCCATAGCCGATATAGCTTATTCGCTCGCATTTGCTTCGCCCAGCCAATTCATCAAACACTTTAAAACGCTGACCGGATTTACGCCTTTGAAATACAAAAAAGGACTTTCATCGGAAAATTGATTTTTATTATTCCTTGAACAGATTTGGGGTAAATCCTTTTCTAATTGCTTAAATTTGTGCTTTAAAAATTTTTACATGTTTCCTTATAATCGCCCCAGAAGACTTAGAAAAAATGAATCTGTCAGAAGTTTGGTCAGAGAATGCAGTTTGTCACCCAATGATTTTATTCTCCCGATTTTTATTTCGGAAGGAAAAAATGTCAAACATGAAATTTCATCGATGCCCGGTATTTACAGGCAATCCTTGGATTTGACGATAGAAGAAGTCAAAGAAATCTGGGATTTAGGAATCAAAGCCGTAAACATCTATGTCAAAGTCAATTCTGATTTAAAAGACAATACAGGAAAAGAAGCTTGGAATCCCGACGGACTCATGCAGCAAACCATCAAAGCCATAAAAGATACCATTCCGGAAATGATCGTAATGCCTGATGTTGCGCTTGATCCTTATTCAATTTATGGTCACGATGGCATCATCGGGAATGGCCAAATCTTAAATGACGAAACCGTTGAGGCTTTGGTGAAAATGAGTGTTTCTCATGCAGAAGCGGGAGCTGATTTTGTCGCGCCAAGCGATATGATGGATGGTAGAATTGGAGCCATACGCGAAGCGCTAGAAGAAAGTGGTTTCCCAGATGTTGGTATCATGTCCTATGCTGCAAAATATGCTAGTGCTTTTTACGGACCTTTCCGTGAAGCCCTTGACAGTGCGCCGGTTGATAACCAAGAAATTCCAAAAGACAAAAAATCCTATCAGATGGATTACCATAATGCTTATGAAGCCCTAAGAGAAGTGGAAGAAGACATCGCAGAGGGCGCTGATATCGTGATGGTAAAACCCGGAATGGCTTATTTGGATATCGTGAGATTGGTGAAGGAAAATTACAATATTCCGGTGTCTGTTTTTCAAGTCAGTGGCGAATACGCCATGATCAAAGCCGCTGCTGCAAACGGTTGGCTCGATCATGATAAAGTGATGATCGAGAGTTTGACCGCATTTAAACGGGCCGGCGCCGATTTGATTTCGACTTATTTTGCGAAAGAAGCAGCGAAACTTTTACAAACATAAAAAAGGCTGCAAAAAAATTGCAGCCTAGGTTGAATAAGAAGAGCGGAGGAATAACTGTGAATTATTTTTTTGCGTATTTTGCAGTGAAATCTATAGAGAAAACACGGTTTTTAAATTAATTTAAATGAAAATCGAATTCAAATTAATTTAAAAATAGGGGATAGGTGTTTAGAGAATGTAAACCCTTTGATTTTTACTTGATACTTTTAGGTCAATCCAATTATCTGTAAATTAGTCTTTTAAACTGTGAAAAAAAAGAAACTTCAAACCGTCATTTTCGAAGCAAAAAAAGGAAAACGTCAAGCGCAAAATCTGCTGATGGATATTTTTTGGGACAATGTTTTCAATTATGTTTATCAGAAAATTAAGGACGAAGAAGAGGCGGAAGACATTGCCATCGAAACCTTTACAAAAGTTTTTGCCAAATTAAAGTTGTATAATGCTGATTTTGATTTTAAAACTTGGCTTCTTTCTATCGCTCATAATACGATGATTGACCACATCCGTAAAAAACCGGCTTTGAAAATCTCGCTCGATGACGAAAATTATGTAATTGAAATTCAAGAAGAATTGCCAAGCCCTGAAGATTCGTTGATTCAACAACAGGACAATGATGCTTTGATTTTGCATCTTCAAAAACTAAAACCCGAATACCGAAAAATCATAGAACTTCGATTTTTAGAAGAAAAAACCTACAAAGAAATTGCAGAAGAATTGGATTTGACATTGGCCAATGTAAAAGTTAGGATATTAAGAGCCAAACAATTGCTTCAAGAAATATTAAATGGATAGGGATGAAGGATTCGTCACATAAAGAATTGCCTATTTTCATCAAGGCTATCGAAATTTCAGAAATCATACACCGATTTGTGAAAACTTTAGATGGAGATCAGCAGGAATTTTTAGATTTTCAGATTGCGTTATTATTAGAAAATGCTATCCTTATTCCCGCAAAAATAGCAGGAGCAGAAGGAGCCGATATTTATGATATCAGGATGGAAAATGCAGCGATCATTAGAAAGGCAGCTAGAGAAATTTATGTTTCAGTTGGCGCGTTGGAAATTTTTGGAATCGAGGGTGAGCAAGATTATATTCAGCTTATACGAAATGAAATTGAAGAATTTAAAATCTTATTTAGAAACTGGGTGAAAACTTTCGATCCTTGGCATTATATTTTGGATGATTGGGGATTGTTTAATCCGCCCGGAGTTGAACCAGAGTAGGATAGGTATGATTTTAGCTGAAAACTGTTGAAAAACCTGTTGATTAATTGTTCATATCTACAAGAATTTCTAATTTTATCCGTTGTAAATTTAAATTGAATTTAAAAAACGGATGTATGAGGATTTGGAGATCTACTATTTTGGTTTTGGTTTTAATGTCGATAACTGCTTGTAATTCATCCAGAAAAATCTCCTATAAATCTTCCGAATACAAAAAACGAGAAGTTAGGGATCGTACGAATTCTAAATCCAATGCAGCTCATAAAGAAGCCAATTCGGTTGTGAAAGAAGCGTATCGGTACCTCGGAACGCCTTATAAATACGGTGGCACGACAAAAAGCGGTTTAGATTGTTCCGGTTTGGTGATCAATGCATTTGACGCAGCCGGAATCAAAATGCCGAGAATCTCCCGTGACCAAGCCAAACAAGGAAAAGAAATCCGACTGCGTGAAGTAAAAGAAGGAGATTTGGTGTTTTTTAAAACCTCCGGTTCCAGCATCAGCCATGTCGGAATTGTTGAAAAAGTGAAAAACGGCGAGGTTTTCTTTATCCATTCGTCCACTTCAAAAGGCGTCATCGTCAGTTCTCTAGAAGAAACCTATTGGAACAAAAGATTTGTAAAAGCCACTCGAGTTTTATAAAGAATTACGAAGTTTCAACTTAAATGAAATTGAAATAATCACGTTGGATTTTTGCGTTATCTATTTCTGATGTTTTGATTTCCAGTAATTTAGGTTTTTCTGAAATGGCGTAGAAATCTTCCAAAACATCTTCTAGTTGATCTAAATTTTCTACCTTTTTATATTCAAATCCAAACATTTCGGCCAAATGTTCAGCGCTTAAATGGTGTCTTGTTTCAAAAACCGTTTCAACTACACCTGAATTTTCTGGTCCCGGAATGATTTTAAAGATATTTCCTCCACCATTGTTCAATAAAATAATGCGGAAAGAATGGGGAATATAAGGGTTCCAAAGCCCATTGCTGTCGTAGAAAAAACTGATGTCGCCTGTTACCAAAACGGTTTGTATATCATTGACAATTGCTGCTCCGGCCGCTGTTGAGGTACATCCGTCGATGCCACTTGTGCCGCGGTTGCAGAAAATTGAATTTTTATCGGAATGAGAAAAAAGCTGTGCGTAACGGATGACCGCCGAATTGCTGTAATGAATCTGTGCATTTTCAGGATAAGTTTCGACTAATTTTTCCATCGCTTTGAAGTCCGAGAACGTTTGGTTTTCGGCAAATTCATTTTGATGAATTTCTTTTTCTTTTCGGATCGAATTCCAATCGTTAAAATACTGCGATTTTTGTTGAATAATTTTCGGAACGAATTCTTCTAAAAATTCAATTGAATTAATTTGAATTTTCTCTGTAAGGCACTGATAAGTATCGGGTTGCCAGAATTCATCCAAATGCCAATGTTCTTGTGGCTGGTGATTTCGAAGGAAAGATTTCACTTTTTTCGAAATTACATTTTGTCCAACCGTTAAAAGAATTTCAGGTTTTAAATGTTCTAAAATTTCATCTTTTAACGAAAATATTACCGAATCAATTTTATTGAAAAATCTGGGCGAATGTAAATTGGAAGTCGTTTCGGTTAAAATCACAACCGAATCATCATCCGCCAATTTTTTTATCCATTCATTTAATTTTTCATCCGGAAATTGCATGCCGACGAGCACCAATTTCTTTTGTGAAGCATTCCACTTTTGGATCAATTTTTCATCATCAATTTCGTCATTTTCTTTAGCTAAATCCGGAATTTTAAATTCCTCAAACTGAATGTCTATCGTTTCTTGAAATTCATACAAAGGCTCTGAAAAAGGCATATTGATATGAACCGGACCGGAATTTTGAATCGAATTTCTGACCGCTTTTTTAATGAGCCCTAAATTTTCTGTCAGCGATTGAGTTGACTCATCTTCAGTCAATTGCGTGCTATGGTAACAGTGAAGATCCAAAGCATTTTTTTGACGTATCGTTTGGCCGTCAAAATTATCCACCAAATGTTCCGGACGGTCAGCTGAAAGAATGATCAGCGGAACGTTTTGGTAAAAAGCTTCAGTCACAGCTGGATAATAATTCACTACTGCAGAGCCTGATGTGCAACATAACACAACGGGTTTTTTCAGTTGTTGCGCCATGCCCAAACCGACAAATCCTGCCGAACGTTCATCCACGATGCTGTAGGTTTTAAAGTCGGGATGATGCGAAAAATGAGTCGCCAAAGCGCCATTTCTTGAGCCGGGAGAAAGTACGATGTGATCAATTCCGAAAGATTTAAAAGTTTCGGCGATGAGTTGAACATTTAGTTTTTTAGAAAATTTTTTCAATCTGCTGTGCTTCTTGCTCCGCAAATGTAGGACGAATTTATGAATCGGGTCGATTGGAATTTGTAGATTTGTGTTTCAAAATCCCAATCCTTAAACCATGATCATAGGAAACGGTTTAATCGCAAATGCGTTCCGAAATTTTGATAAAAAGGACATTGTCTTTTTTGCTTCAGGTGTTTCCAATTCGTTGGAGACCGATGAAAAACAATTTTTACGGGAAGAAAATTTGATCCGAAAAACCATTTTTGAAAACCCAAACCAACTCTTTGTTTATTTCAGTACCTGTAGTATTTACGATTCTTCAAAAAATGCAAGTGCGTATGTCAATCATAAATTGGCGATGGAACACATCATTGCGACAGAAGCAGAAAATTATTTAATCGTTCGCATAAGTAATGCTGTGGGAAAGGGCGGGAATAAAAATACGTTGATCAATTTTTTGGTGAATTCAATTCGGGGAAATAAAGTTATAAAGACGCATATAGAGGCTTCGAGAAATTTAATCGATGTGGAAGATGTAGTTGAAATTGTTTTGGAATTGATAGAAAATCAAAGATTTAATCAGATCGTCAATGTTGCTTATTTGTCCAATTATTCGATCCTTCAAATCATCCAAATCATCGAAACATTTCTACAACAAAAAGCCGAACTGGAATTGCTAAAGGCCGGACAAAGTTATTCGATTGACATTCCCGATGTTCAGAATTATTTCCGAAAAAATAATTTACAGGACAAGGAAAATTATTTGTCGGGGATTTTGAAAAAATATTATCAGAACTTTCTTTCGTAACGCCATTTAAAAAGTCGGAAACCTAATTCGGTGGGCAAATTCAGGAATAAATTTCTCTTTTTTTGGTCTGTTGTAAATTCCGAAGAAAAATAGTCCGAAAGGCTCAATTTGGGCGCTTTTTTCAGTCGTGCATAATTTTGTTTCCAGTAAGGAACATCGTCCCGCATTGATTTCCATTGCATTTGCAAAGTAGTTTCCTTGAAGCCGATTAACTTTTTTTTGATGAGTTGTTTTCGTTTGGAATTGGTTTCTTGATAAGCTTTTATAAACCATTCGACAATGGTTTGATGGTTTTCGAAATTGACTTTGGTTTTGTTGTAAATAGTCGAGGCACCATGCAGATAGTAAATATAAGTAACCTCTTTTAGGAAAGCTATTTTGTTGATTTTGAAGGCGCAATGAAAAGCCCAAAGTTCATCCTGTGAATAAAGTCCGGGTATGAATTTTAACTCATTTTTTAAAATCCATTCACGGTTATATAATTTGTTTGGAGCAATGATTGGCCAGTCTCCCGCAATAAATCTTTCGAAAATAAAGTCATTTCCTTCGTAAGCTTTTTCTTCGGCACGAATTGGAAACAACAACTTTTCCTGTCCATCAGTCGAGTCTAAGCAAATTGTTTCGCCAACGACGATGTCTGTATTTTCTTTTTCGGCCAGTTCAACCAATTTTTCGATACAATCATTTGAAATATAATCATCGCTATCGAGCATATAAATATATTTCCCGCTGGAATTATCAATTCCCGTATTTCGGACAACCGATAATCCAGAATTTTTTTCGTGGTGAAGCAGTTGAATGTTCAAATCGGGATTTTCCGAAATGAATTTTTCAATAATTTCAATGCTGTTGTCGGGTGTGGCATCATTCACCAATATGATTTCCAGATTTTTATATGTCTGATTTTTCACAGATTCCAAACAGCGTAAAATATAATTTTCGCATTTATAAACCGGGATATTGATGGAGACTAAAGGCATTGATTTAGATCTATAGAACAAATTGATTTTGACTAAATAATTTGGCAAATCCAACTATCAAGGATTGCTTGACAACTCGATTTTGAACGAAATTAAACCTTAAAAAAATCCCGATACCAATCAACAAATTTATTGATTCCTTCTTGTATGGTCGTTTCGGGTTTATAATTCAAATCCCGGATTAAATCAGAAACATCAGCATAAGTTGAAGGTACATCACCTGCCTGAATGGGTAGCATATTTTTTTCTGCCGTAATACCTAATTTATTTTCCAAAGCCGTGATGAAATCCATCAACTTCACTGGATTATTGTTCCCGATGTTGTAAACTTTATAAGGCGCAGAAGAAACCGAAGCATCGTCCGAATTCGGATTCCAGTCCGGATTCTCCTTGGGCGGATTGTCATTTACACGAATAATTCCTTCCACGATATCATCCACATACGTAAAATCACGCTGCATTTCGCCGTAGTTGAACACATCAATCGGTCGGTTTTCCAAAATGGCTTTTGTAAAGAGAAACAATGCCATATCGGGGCGACCCCAAGGGCCATAAACCGTGAAAAACCTTAATCCGGTCGTAGGGATTTTAAACAAATGACTGTAGGTATGCGCCATTAATTCGTTTGATTTTTTACTCGCTGCATACAAACTGATTGGATGATCCACATTGTCCTTAGTGGAAAAAGGTTGGTTTTCATTTAAACCATACACACTTGAACTACTTGCATAGGTCAAATGTTTAATTTGATGATGACGGCAACACTCCAAAATATTCAAAAATCCGACGATATTGGCATCGATATAAGCATCTGGATTGGTAAGCGAATAGCGAACACCGGCTTGAGCCGCTAAGTTGATGACTTTGTCAAATTTATGTTCGGCAAAAACTTTTTCCAGGTTGGATTTGTCTTCCAAATTAAGTTGGATGAACTGATAATTCGGATGAATTGAACTCGGAACCAATTTATTATATTCGATAGATTCTTTTGAAATTCCGGTCCTTTCGAGGCGTCCGTATTTCACGCGAATGTCATAATAATCATTGATGGAGTCCAATCCGATGATTTCATTTCCTCTTGCAATTAGTTTCGTAGCAAGATGAAATCCGATGAAACCTGCTGTACCTGTGATAAGAATTTTCATGCGACAAATTTAGGATTATTTTGGTGATTCTAATTTAGTCTTTAGGTAAAGAAAAATTAGGATTTGAGAATTAATCCGGCGTATTTCCCGTCAAATTCTACAATAATAGGTTCTCTTTTGTTTTGAAGGCAATAATCCATAAAAGCTGCATTGTCAGCAATATCATCACTCATAAAAACGCCGCCGGATTTGACCTTGTCCCAAAGGACATTGTACGCCCACATACGTCCGTTGTAGGATTTATCGCTATCGTAATGAACAAAATCAAATTCTGATTGTTCTTTGAATATTTTCGGCAGTGATTCCCGATCTGCAAAACGAAAAAGCTTCCAGTTTTTCCGAAGATTTTCCGGTACTACGCAACCTACGTAAACGTCATTATCCTTTCCCAGATAAGGCATATCGGAACTATAAAGCGTCCCGTTTCTTTTGGATAGCGAAAGCAAAGCGGCAAGCGATGACCAGCCATAAGCGACACCTGTTTCCAAAGCATTTTGGGCTTGGGTGAATTCGCAGAGATTATATATCAAATCCAAAGCGCCTGCACCGCCCATTTTGACGGGTGTATTTTCTTCTATTTTTTGAGCATTTTGAAGAATTTCTGAATAATTCTCATTCAATTTCGGATAATTAAGATTTCCTGTGATGGATTGAATCGCTTCTTCCTGACTGATTGAACGTTCTTTGCACCATTTTTCCGCTGTTTCTTTTCCTTTGGTGGCTGAACCGCGTTGAAACGTATTTTTTATGATTTTTCTTCCCAATTCGGGATAAAGATGAGGTCTGACTAAATAAGCAAAGAAGATTTTTACGACTTCGGTAATTTTATTCATGGGTTTGATGTTGTGAGCACAAAGATAATAAGTTAGAAGAATTTAAAAATTATATCTTTGTTTGTTCTTAAATAAGCCTGCCTATGCTTGAGAAATTATTGATATACCTGCTGAGAAGTGAAAGTGAAAAGCGGTTCCGTAGCCAAGCCAAAAGTGTGAAAATTGGAATTGGCTTTGTTGCCCAAATTTCAGAAACGGCGAAACTTCAGTTTGGGAAAAATCTTGATTTCCGGAATTACATTAGTATTTGGGTGGGCAAAAATGCCGAATTAAAAATGGGCGAGAATGTTTTTATGAATAACTTTTGTTCGGTCAATTGTTTGAAATCCATAGAAATAGGAGAGAATACCATTTTTGGAGAAGGTGTAAAAGTCTATGACCATAATCATGCCTATTCCCACGGAAACGGTGAACTCAACGTAAATCGGAAAGAATTTACTTATGGAGCTGTGAAAATTGGGAAAAACTGTTGGTTGGGAAGTAATTCGGTGGTTTTGAAAGGCGTAAGCATCGGGGATAATTCCATCATTGGTGCCGGCTGTGTGATTCATAAAGACGTTCCGGCGAATTCGGTCATTGTTAATAAGCAGGAATTGATATTAAAAAACCAACCTAAATGATATTAGTAACCCAACCTTTTCTTCCGCCGGAAGAAGAATATAAAAAATACATCAGTGAAATCTGGGAGCGCAATTGGCTGACCAATATGGGGCCGCTTGCCAATGAATTGGAAGAGAAATTAAAAACCCATTTGGGTGTAGAACACCTTCTTTTTGTGACCAATGGAACGGTGGCATTGCAAATGGCGATCAAAGCATTGGAGCTGAAAGGAGAAATCATCACCACCCCTTTTTCCTTTGTAGCAACTACAAGTAGCATTGTCTGGGAAGGCTGTAAGCCTGTTTTTGTTGATATTGACAAAAATTCGCTGAACATCGATCCCCGTAAAATCGAAGCTGCCATCACGGAGAGAACTTCCGCCATATTGGCTACACACGTTTATGGAAATCCTTGTGATGTAGAAGCGATTGAGAAAATAGCCCAAAAACACAATCTCAAAGTCATTTACGACGGTGCGCACGCTTTTGGAGTACAAGTAAACGGTAAATCTATTTTTGAATACGGTGATATATCCACTTGTTCGCTTCATGCAACCAAGCTTTACCACTGTATCGAAGGAGGACTGGTGATACCCAATCATTCTGAATTAAATCAAAAATTAAAGTACATCCGAAACTTTGGGATTTCGGGGTTTGATAGTTTTGCAGAATTGGGCATAAACGGCAAAAACTCCGAATTTCATGCGGCAATGGGATTGGTAAACCTAAATTACATTGAAAAAATCCATCAGAAGCGAGAAGCCTTGAGCGAATCTTATGATGAAAATCTAAAGGATTTTCCGCATCAGAAACCTGTTTGGCATTCCGGAGCAACTCAAAACTATGCTTATTATCCTATTTTGTTGGAAAGCGAAGAAGTTTTATTGAAGGTCAAAGAAAAATTGGAAGCCAATCAAATCCAGACCCGTCGTTATTTTTATCCGAGTTTGGCGACGGCACTTCCTTATTTGGATCCCAGAGAAATGGAAGTAACGGATAGTGTTTCAAAAAGAGTGCTGTGTTTGCCGTTCTATTTTGATTTGGAGGAGGTAGTAGTTAAAAGAATTTCAGAAGTTATAAAAACCATCTAAAAAAAGAGAGATGACCATTGCAGTGATGCAACCTTATATATTTCCTTACATCGGTTATTTTCAAATGATAAAAGCGGTAGATACCTTTGTGTTTTATGATGATGTGAATTTTATAAAAAAAGGTTGGATTAACCGAAACAGGATATTGGTAAATGGAAATGATTATACTTTCACAGTGCCGATGCAGAAAGTTTCCCAAAACAATTTGATTTTGGAGTCTTTTATACATAGCGAATTGTATCCGGAATGGAAAACCAAGTTTTTACAAACATTGTCATCCTATAAAAAGGCGCCTTTTTATAATGAGATTCAACCTTTCATCCAAAATCTTTTAGATACGGAATACAATTCGATTAGTGAGTTGGCCATAAGAAGCATTTTAGAAATATCGAAGTATTTAGGTTTAACTACAAAATTTAAAAAATCATCTGAGTCATACCAAAATCGAGGAATGGAAAGACAAGAAAGATTAATAGACATTTGCAAAAAAGAAAACGCAACTCACTATATCAATGCGTTGGGGGGACAGGAATTGTATCAAAAAGAAGATTTTCAAAAAGAAGGAATTGGTTTGAACTTTATTAAATCAAAGCCGATAGTCTACAAACAATTCAAAAATGAATTTGTTCCTTGGCTTTCGATTATTGATGTCTTGATGTTCAATTCCAAAGAGGAAACCTTGAAATTATTGGATAAATATGAATTGATATGAAGAAAAGAAATATTTTAATTTATCCATGTGGTGCTGATAACGCATTGGAGATTTACGAATCTTTGAGGTATAGTGTACATTTAAATGTATATGGAGCGAATTCCAAAGAGAGTATTGCTGATTTGATTATTGAAAATAAAGTAATTACACTTCCCAATATTTCAGAAGCAAACTTTGTAGATGAGTTAAATAGAATCATAAACACTTATAGTATAGACTTGATTTTTCCTACGCATGACGATGTGGTTTATTTTCTATCAAAAAATAAAGATGAGATAAATACAAAAATCGTAGGTGTAGATCCTAATATAAATCAAGTAGCTCGTTATAAAAGTAAGACTTATGATTTGCTAAGTAAATATGACTTTGTACCAAGACAGTATTTTAAATCCAATGAAATTTCCGAGTACCCTATTTTTTGTAAGCCAGATAAAGGACATGGAAGCATTGGAACATTTAAAATAAATGATGCATCTGATTTGAAAGATGAATTATTTGAAAATAATGTAGTCACAGAATTCTTACCCGGGGATGAATTTACGGTTGATTGTTTTTCTGATAAAAACAACGAACTTTTATACGCCTTTCCAAGAAAAAGACATCTGGTTAGAAACGGTGTTTCACACATCAATGTAGAAGCTGACCAAGCAACTATTGATGCATGTTTTGAAATAGGAAAGAAAATAAACGATGAACTAAAGTTCAAAGGACTTTGGTTTTTTCAAGTGAAAGAAGACAAGTCAGGAGATTTAAAATTACTTGAAATCTGTCCAAGAATAGCCACAACGATGGCTTTTGATCGTTACAAGGGTGTTAACCTTCCTCTTTTGACCACATTTGCTTATTTTGACATGGATGTTGAAATAAATGTAATGCACAAAGACATTGAGCTTTATAGGTATTCCCAAACCAAAGCAAAATATAAAATCGAATATGAGAATCTTTTCATTGATTTTGACGACACCTTGATTATCAATGGAAAAGTTTGTCTGGATGCCATTTCTCTTGTGTACCAAAGTAAAAATCAAGGAAAAAAAGTTTATTTAATCACCAAGCATGAATTCGATTTAAAAGAAACTTTAAAAAAATACCATATTGCCGAAAATCTTTTTGACGAAATCATACATATGGAAATGAACGATCAAAAATTTAAATACATGCAACAACCTGCATCCATCTTTGTAGACAATTTCTATAAAGAAAGAAAAGAAGTCTTTGAGCAAATAGGAATGCCGGTATTTGATGTAGATGGAATTAAATCTTTAATAAAAAACTAATGTCAATTAAAATAGCTTTTTTCTCGTTTGCCGATATAGATAATTTTGGAGATATTCTTTTCTCTCATATTTTTAAAATGGAGATGGAAAAGAGGATTGAAAATCCTATTATTGACTTTTATTCTCCCAGCAATTACAGTGTTGAGGGGATTGATTATATCGCTTACAGCAAAGAAAAAATTGCAGAAAATGCTTATGACGCTTTGATTGTCTTTGGAGGCGAAGTTATTCATCTTTTTGATGAAAGAACTTGGAAGCCAATTTATACTAAAAACAATCAAATATTGGAAACAGAACTACCATCAGATATAATTTTTGATTGGACAGACTTAGTCGGTCCCTTTAAAGCTTGGATTTCTGTTGGAGTGCGTCCTATAGAAAAAGAAGAACACTTTTTAAAAATACAGAAAGCGATAGAAAACCTGAACTATGTTTCGGTTAGAGGGAACCTGTCCAAGAAAATGTTAGAAGGAGGTAATCTTCAAACAAATAATTCTAAAATAGAAATAACCCCAGATATGGGATGGCTTTTTCCGAATTTGTTGGATTATACAAATACAAAAGGAAAATTCTACAAAGAATATGTTCCCCAAGAAGAGTACCTTATTTTTCAAATCAATAATATCACGATCGAGGAAGCAAAAGAAATAGCTCAGTATCTATATCAATTTCAAAAAGAAGAGAACATTCAAGTAGTATTATTACCTGTTATCAGACCTTGGGAAGATTATAAATACTTAAAAATGATTTGGGACGAGTTTCCAGATGAATTTATTTTGCTTAACAACGATTTAAACATCCTAGAAATAGCAGATACTATTGTCCACTCATCATTAACTTTAACATCTTCGCTACATGCAAATATTACAGCTTTATCAGCTGGAATTCCTGCAGGGATAATGAATAAGTGGCAAGGAACCAAATTACAGGATTTATATGGGCATCAATTTCGATTACATATGCTAAAACATCAACTGGGCGAGATGCCTGATTTGTTAAGCAGTTTGATTGAGGAAAAGGAAGAAGGAACGGAGTTGCTAAGGAACTACTCAAAATTTATGAAGTCTTCCCTAAATAATTTATTTGATCAACTTGTAAATAAAATCTCAAATCATGGATAATTTAATGGTTTCCATTTGTTCTATTACGTATAATCACGCTCCTTACATTCGGGAATGCTTGGATGGATTTCTGATGCAGAAATGTGATTTTGAATATGAAGTTCTAATTCATGACGATGCTTCTACAGATGGCACTGCGAAAATAATTAAGGAGTATCAGGAAAAATATCCACATATCATCAAGCCAATATTTCAAACAGAAAATCAATGGTCAAAAGGTGTTCGCACAATACAATCAACCTACAACTTCTCACGTGCTCAGGGCAAATACATCGCTATGTGCGAAGGTGATGACTATTGGACTGATCCATTGAAATTGCAAAAGCAAGTTGACTTTTTAGAAGCTAATCCTAACTTTTCCATCTCCTTTCACCGAGCAATGCGAATTACGCCTGATGGAGAAAAAATAAACGAATTTCCTTCATTGAACTTAAAATCCAAACTAAGTACTGAAGATTTAGCACTAAATAATTTTATCCCCAATCTTTCGGTTATTTTTAGAAAAACAGAAATCGATACAAAGTTGCTTCAAAATATGCCCTTGGGGGATTATGCCATGCACATGGCTAATTCACGCCTAGGGTTCATCCATTATCACAAAGAAGTTATGGCAGCTTATCGTATCAACGTGGGAGTTTTCAGCGGCAAAGAAAAATATATACAAAGACAGCGAACAGTCCAAACGCTCGATGGAATTATAGAAAGATTTGGTTTTGAAGGAAAAATATTGGAAAATTTAATTTCACACAGAAACAATCTATTATTTTATATTTTCAAAGACAAAGTCAAACTCGATTTTAGCGTAGAGACAATCTCTATGCTACGGGGACGGGAAATCTACAGAGTTTTGCCGCTCTTTAAAAGATTGAAATTTATAATTAAATCTGTTTTTGTGAAATAATTATGGTGACTATCCTTATCAAATCGTTTAATCGTCCCCACTATTTGGACAGATGTCTTAGAAGCATCCAAAAGAACGTTTCGGGAAAGTTTCATATAAAAATTATTGATGATGGGACACCTGAAAAATACCTCGAGCTAATTCAAAAGAAACATTCGGGTATAGAAATTATTCAAACTGAAAAATACACCGAAAAATCACTTCAGATCCAAAATCAAGATAAAGTTTCCGGCATTATACCTTCCAGAGATTGGTATGAAGCAGTGAAAAATTCAACTGAATATGTATTGGTTATCGAAGACGATGTTTGGTTTACAGCTCCAATTAACATAGAAGAAGTTTGTAATGAGATGGAAAATATGCAAATTTTTCTATTGAAATTAGGGTGGAATAGTATGTCGCTTGATAGTAAAAAATTAGTGAAGATTCATGAGAGTTTTTTGAGGCGTAAAGTTAAATTGTTCAGTCTCAACTCAACCATCATCGATTGGTTATTTGCCGATAAGTTTAGAGTTTATACAATTTTGAAGAAACTAAAAATGATTTCACCATCAGAATTCTATAAATATTATTTGTTTATCAGTATTTCTTCAGGGATTCACCGAAAAGAATATTGGTTGAAAACCTGGGAAAATTTAAATTCCAGTGTAAACGAAAAGCAACAGATAAAAAATGCCATAGGTTTTTATAAAAAAAATAAATCTAAAAACTTTATCGCTTATTTTAAAGATGAAATTATCAAAACAACCTATAAATCTTCAGCTACCAATACATTTCACAAGTATGGCTTTCAGTTAGATGTCTTTGTGATTAATCATATTTTAAACGAAGCTTGGTTGGAAGGTGAGTTCGATGCGATGGAAAATTACCCGAAAGATTTTTCGGATCAATACATTCAATCGTTTTTAGAAAAAGCTAATCATCCGGATGCCCAATATTCAGAATGGAAAAAATGGGCCGATAAGTTTAAAGAACAATATCGTAATTTAGGCGCCGAAATAGAATAAAATGGCCAACCCACCCAAAATAAAAGTTCTTTTTCGACTGCGTTCGCTCGAAATGGGCGGCGTTCCGAGAGTCGTATTGGATCTATTGGAAAATTTACCAAAAGAAAAATTCGAAATCACTTTATTGTTGAATTTATTTCAAGGTGAACTCCGAAGCGAAATCCCAAAAAACATAAGGCTGGTAACGATTGCCAGCGGAAAAGAAGATTTCTCAAAAAATCCATTGATTCAAAAAATTCAATTGGTTTTAAGGCGATTGAAATTGTCTTTTTATGAAAAATTTCCATCGATTTTATACAATCGGAAATTGAAAGAAGATTTTGATATAGAAGTCGCTCCGGGTTATACCGAATTTGAATGGGTGTTGAATTCGCCGAACAAAAAATCAAGAAAAATCGGTTGGTTTCATACGGATGTGAGTTATGATAAAGATCAAAATCGAGTGATGAAGCGCATCAATCTGATGAAAAAATTTGATTGGATGATCTTTGGGTCGGCTCAAACCAGACAAATCATCGATGATTTGTATCAAGTGAAATACCCGAAAAGTTCAGTGATTTATAACGTCATCAACATCGATGAAGCCAGAACAAAAGCCGAATTGATGGAAGTGAATTATGATGTTCATCCGGTTTTTTCATCGGTCGGACGACTCCATTTCCGCAAAGGATATGATACGCTGATACGGATTCATAAACGATTGTTGGATGAAGGATTGCAGCATTCCATTGCGGTAATCGGTGGTGGAAATGAAATGGAGAATTTGACAAACCAAACGAAGGAATTGGGCGTGGAAAAAACATTTTTATTGTTGGACACAAAAAAGAATCCTTATGCATACATGAAAGCGGCTGATTTTTTTATTTTGCCTTCGCGATCTGAATCCTATCCTTTGATCATCGGTGAAGCGATGGGATTGGGCAAACCGATCATCAGCACAAATGTTGGCGGAATATCAGAAATGATTGAAAATGAAGTGGATGGAATTTTGGTTAATTTTGATGAAGAGAAAATTTATGAGGCGATGAAACGATTTTTAATCGAACCGCAATTGGTAGAAAGCATAATAAAAGGAACAGAAAAAGCCAAAGAGAAATTTGATGCCCAAAAAATTTATAATCAAGTCACAGCAGTTTTTGAAAACCAATTTGCCTTAAAAAAATGAAGGATTTGAAATTAACAGTAGTCACACCAACTTTTAACCGGGCACATACGTTGCAACGTGCATTTGATTCCTTAAAAACTCAAACGGCCCAAACTTTTAAATGGATCATCATGGATGATGGATCTTCAGATGGCACAAAAGAGTTGGTGGCGAGATTTCAGCAATCTTCTCCGTTTGAAATTGATTATTTCTATAACGAAAACCAGCATAAATTTCACACCGTTTTTAACGGAATTAAAAAAGTCCAAACGCCTTATTTTATCATTTTGGATTCGGATGATTCCTATCCCAACGATGCCTTTGAAATCTTAATTGGCGAAGCTGAAAAAATAGAAAATCAAGAGGATTTTATTTCCGTAATGGGGCTTTCGGGTGATGAAAAGGGAAATGTAGTAGGCGATAAATATCCTATGGAATTTGATGGAAGCATTTTTGAGATGCGGTACAAATACAAGGTGAGAGGTGATAAAAATGGTGTGTTTTTTACGAAATCTTATTTGAATGAATTGAATCAATTTGACGATCATTCTCTTCCAAAAGGAATTTACATTCCGCAAAGTGTTTTTTTTAATACCTACGACGCAAAAGGATTGAAAACGAGATTTATCAATAAAATCATCCGAACTTATCACAAAGACGAAAACGATGCAGCTTCCGTTTCCAACACGCGCTGGAGCGGAAAAAACCGATACGGATTAATGTTGGGTCATCAATCTTTTTTAAATAGTTATGGAAAGGATTTGTATAAATATCCTAAAACACTAATCCGGAATTTGATTGGTTATCAAATGTACGCGATCGTTAATAAGAAAAGTTTAGTTGAAATCAACCGAGGATTGAATCAATTTCAATTTTTGTCTTGTTTAGTTTATCCTTTTTCATGGATCTATACTCAATTAAAATTCAAATGAAAAAGAAAAAAATACTTATCCGTATCGGTTCCCTCCGTCATGGCGGAGCGGAAAAAGTGCTGACAACTTTTCTACAAAACATTTCACCGGAGAAATATGAAATCGATTTATTGTTGAATTTGTACTCGGGAAAATACCTGAAAGAAATACCGGATTGGATCAATATTTATTATCTAAATCATGGTGAAATGATCACCACAAATCGCTTTCAGGATATACCACAAAAGGCTTATCGGGTGATTTTTCAAAAAATACTTAGAACTTTTCCTTCTCTTTTGTATCGGTTTATTTTAAAAGGAAAAAAATACGATATTGAATTTGCGGCGATTCATGGAATGCGGGATGATATTTTAAATTCACCACAGAAAACCTCCAAAAAAATCGTTTGGATACATAATGATTTGCGGAAAACGGAATTTCACGATTATACCGATGCTGAAATCCGGAAATTCTTTGGATTCGACAAAATCATGGTCATTTCCGAACACATCCAAAAGGATTTTGAAAACCAAGCCCGAACCGAAGACGAACGAAAAAGAATCGTCCGGATTTACAATCCTTTGGATACCCATGAAATTTTAGAAAAATCAAAAATTCCCCTCCATCTTCCCTCTTCCAACTTCCATCCATTGTTCATTTCCGTAGGAACCGTTTTTCCGCAAAAAGGATTTGATCGCTTATTAAAAGTACATAAAAAATTATTGGAAGAAGGGTTTGCACATCGGATTTTGATTCTCGGAGACGGATATGATTTCGAAAATGTGAAAAGATTGAAAACCGAATTAGAAGTAGATGAAACAGCAACCATGCTTGGTTTTACAGATAATCCTTATCCTTATATAAAATCGGCCGATTATTTTGTGCTTTCTTCTCGATATGAAGGTTTTCCAACTGTTTTGTATGAAGCCTTGACTTTAAATAAACCGATTGTGGCGACTGATGTTTCGGGAGTTCGTGAGATGTTAAACGATGGCGAATTGGGTTTGATTGTAGAGAATTCGGAACAAGGAATTTATGATGGGATGAAAAGAATGTTGACCGACCCTGAATTGGCAACAACCTATCAAAACAAAATCCTTAATTTTACACATCCATTTTCTTTGTCCAATTCGGTTAAGAAAATAGAAGAAATTTTAGATCTTTTATAATGCCAACTTTACTTCAACAAGATTATTTCCGCAAAAACGGAAAATACAAAAAAGTGCATTTTTGGGATGTTTTTTCAGATCCAGGATTGTTGTTTTTGTATTATTTGAGGAAATCCCAAAACACATCTTCCAAAAGTCCAATTGGAATTTTTTATCGGGTGATGTTGCGTCGCTACCAAGTTTTATATGGATTCCAAATTTCCTATAAAACCGAAATCGGAGGTGGATTGTATCTCGGACATTGGGGAACGGTAGTCGTAAATCCAAAAGCAAAAATCGGAAAGAATTGCAATTTGGCGCACGGTGTAACCATCGGTCAGACCAATCGCGGCGGAAAAGAAGGTGTTCCGGAAATCGGAGATAATGTTTGGATCGGAACCAATGCTGTTATAGTTGGCGGAATTAAAATAGGAAACAATGTTTTGATAGCGCCCAATGCCTATGTCACAACAGATGTGGAGGATGATTCCATCGTAGTTGGCAATCCCGCACGTATGATGAAAAACGAAACAGCGATAGAAGGCTACATAAACAATCGCGTATGAGTCGGCAAGGACTTTTTGTGATTTCGCTTGATTTTGAATTGTTTTGGGGCATCCGCGACAAATACAGTTTTAAAGGATATGGACAAAATGTTTTGGGCGTTTGGGAAGTGATTCCGAAGATGTTAAAGTTATTTGAGAAATATGATATTCATGCGACTTTTGCGACTGTTGGAGCTATGTTTTCAAGGAATTTAGACGAATTAAATTCATTCCTACCTGATTTGAAACCCAATTATTTGGATCAAAATCTCTCACCATATAACGGATATATTTCTGATTCAAATCTAAACGATTCTCGTTATTATTTCGGTAAAAAATTAATCGAAATGGTAAAGTCAGATGCGTGTCACGAAATCGGAACGCATACGTTTTCGCATTATTATGGATTGGAGCCGGGACAAACCAATGAAGAATTTGAAGCTGATTTACAAGCTGCAGTAAAAATTGCGAAAGCCAATGAAATCGAGTTGAAATCTTTTGTATTTCCTCGCCATCAAATCAATCCGGATTATTTAAAAATCCTATCTGAAAATGGAATTTCAATTTACAGAGAAACAGAAAAAGCTTGGTTTCATGCTGCAGCGCGAGGCGCGGAAGAAGGAATTCTGAAACGAGCCGTTCGGTATTTGGATTATTTTATTTGTTTGGGTGATCAGCATTGTCAAAATTTAGATGAAATCAATAAAGGGAATTTGTATGCTATCCGAGCAAGTCGATGGTTGCGACCTTATAAAAAATCGGAGTCAAAATTTGATTTTTTAAAATTGAGAAGAATTAAAAATCAAATGTATCATGCAGCCAAAAAAGGCAAAATCTTTCATCTTTGGTTTCATCCGCATGACATAGGAATCAATCAAGAAATCAATTTTGAGATGTTGGAAGAAATTCTGAGACATTATCAAAATTTGAATTTGAAATACGATATGCAAAGTGCGAATATGCGTGAGGTTGTAGAACTTTTTAAAGAGAAATATGAGTCTTAAAATCGTCATGTTAACCGGTCCGGCAGTTTCGTCAAGGTTCATGTACCATGGATTAGCGGCTGATTTGGATATTGATTTGGTCTTAAGAGAAACGCCGGTTCCGATGAAAACGATCATGAAAAATCGGGCGAAAAAATTGGGTTGGATAAATGTGATTGGGCAAATCGGATTTGGAATTCTGGTGTTGCCGATTCTTCGAAATTCTTCTAAAAAACAGAAAACAAAAGTGATTGCAAAATTGGGTTTGAATCAAAATGAAATTCCAACAGAAAAATTAATCGATGTTGCGAGTGTGAATTCAAAAGAATCCATTGATGTTCTACAAAAAATAAATCCAGATGTGGTAATAGTAAATGGTTGTAGGATTGTTTCAAAGAAAGTTCTCACTGCTGTAAATGCGGTTTTTCTCAACACACATGAAGGCATAACGCCGAGGTATAGAGGCATTCACGGCGGATATTGGGCGTTGGTTAACAGGGACTTGGAGAACGCAGGCGTAACGGTTCATTTGGTGGACAAAGGTGTCGATACGGGCGGAATTTTGTATCAAGCTAGGATTCAACCGGAAAAGAACGATAATTTTACAACTTATCCTTATTATCAAACTGCTGCGGGAATTCCGCTGATGCAAAAGGCAATTGAGGATGTGGAGAAAAATTCGATTCAAAAAATCGAACCTAAATTGGAGAGTCAAATTTGGTATCATCCGACGATTTGGGGGTATTTGTGGAATTATTTGACAAAAGGAGTGAAGTGATTTTGAAGAAATTAGTGAATAGTAATTAGTGATTTGAATAATTTGAATCGTCCAAAAAAAATATATTTTTTATTGCCCGGACTGACATTTGGCGGAGCGGAGCGTGTCATTTTTACGCTTTGCAATGATTTGGACCGAACGAAATTTACACCGACCTTGGTTTTGTTTAGTCAAGAAGGAATGCCGTTGGAATTGTTGAAACCGGATGTGAAAGTGATCGATTTGAAGATTGCAAGAATTCGTTATGCGATTTTTAAAGTCATCCAATTGATCCGAAAAGATAAACCGGAAATCGTTTTTGGCGGTTGGGGAGAGGTGAGTGCGTTTTTGTCGCCGGTGATTCCGTTTTTTCGAAAAACGAAATTCGTAGCAAGAGAAACCAATGTGGTTTCGGAGCATGTGAAACGGCGGGAGATAAAATTCTTTTACCGTTTTTACAATAATTTTCACCGAATCATCGCTCAGTCCGATGATATGATGAATGATTTGATTCAAAATTTAAAAATCCAACCGAAAAAAATTGTAAAAATCAATAATCCGGTTGATGTTCAATTTGTTCAAAATCAAATGATTTCGGATGAGGAATTGTTTTCAGACGAATTTATAAATGTGGTAGCAATTGGAAACTTGACGGAACGAAAAGGATTTGATTTGTTGTTAAATGTTTTTGCAGAATTAAAAGACCAACCGATCAAATTATGGATCATAGGCGATGGCCGTGATCGTGAAAAGTTGGCGGAGCAAAAAGAAGTATTAGGACTTGAAAATGTAGCATTTTTAGGTTTGAAACAAAATCCTTATCCGTATTTGCATCAGGCAGTTTTGTTTGTACTTTCTTCTCGTTATGAGGGTTTTCCAAATGTTTTGTTGGAAGCGGGCGTTTGTGGAACCTATGCTTTGGCAAATGATTGTCCAGGCGGAATCAACGAAATCATCCAGTCGGGAATCAATGGTGAAATTCATTCAATTCATGATGTAAAAGGATTTGCAGAGCGGATTTCTGATTTGGTAGAAAAGGAAAAAGAAGCAGAATTGATTCAAAATAGCATCATCTCGAGATTCTCAAAAGAGATCATTTTAGAAAAGTACAACCAAATATTGGGCAATTTATGAAAGTATCTGTCATCGTACCGGTTTACAATACAGCCGAATATTTGGAGAAATGTTTGGATTCTTTGGTTCATCAAACATTGAAGGAATTGGAAATCATCGTGGTCAATGATGGTTCTACAGATGGTTCACAGAAAATCATAGAAGAATTTGCTAGAAAATATCCAAATATCAAAGCGTATGAAAAACCAAATGGCGGACTGAGTGATGCCCGGAATTATGGGATAGAAAGGGCTTCGGGAGATTTCATCGGTTTTGTGGACAGCGATGATAGCGTTTCGGAAGAAATGTTTGAAATGCTGTATGAAAAGGCGATGGAACATGGGGCAGAAATTTCAATTTGCGATTTGGAAAAGGTCAATGAACGTGGCGAAGTATTTCGTGGTATGCCACAATCACCGCAGTTGCCTGAGCGGATAGAGTTGGAGAAAGATTTTCGGATATTTGGAGAAATGGCCTGTTTTGCTTGTAATAAATTGTTCAGAAAAGAATTATTTGAAAAGCATAGATTTAGGAAAGGAATTCATTTTGAGGACATTGAGTTGATTCCAAAATTGGTTTTGGAAGCAAAATTCATCGCAAAAATCAATTCTCCTTTTTACAAATATTTGGAAAGACAGGATTCCATTACGAAAACGCATACGCGAAAGGGGCTGGATATGTTTCTGGCGATAGAAAGCGTCAAAGAAGCATTTGATGAAAGTCGTTACTCTGAGTTTGAAGAAGAATTTGAACGTTTTTTTATTTTTCAGGGTTATTATTCGTTTTTGGCTTATGTTGCTTTTGTTCGAGATAAGCAATTGAAAAAAGAAATGATAGTTGAATTGGATAGGCAATTGGAGAAATATGGGATTTCGAAATTAAAAATCATCCGATATAAAAGATTCACAGCAAATTATTTGTTTTCTTTGCCAATGAATAAGCAAATTTATTATGCTTTGGGTTTGATTCACCATAAGTTAATTCAATTGATATAAGATGAGTTTTATATACAATCTCATAGTGATTTTATTGCTTGGTTCGACCATTTATCAGGTCAGAAAAGACGAAGATGCGAACCGGAGATGGTTCAATATGATCGTGATTTTGATGATGGGAGCGGCGGGATTGGCTTATGGAATCAGTCCGGATTGGGTGGCTTACTGGAATGCTTTTGAGGGAATTGCGCAAAGCAGTTGGGCTGAATTGCCAATTTTTTCAGAGATGGTCGATATGGAAATGGGCTATGTCGTTTTAAACAAATTGGTCAATACGATAGGTCTCGGATATGCTTCCTTTACACTGATCATTGCGATCATCGCACTTTGGTTAAAATCCGGCATCATTTACAAATACGGTGGATATGCATTCATGTCGCTGTTGATGTATTTTATTCCGACTTATTTGTTTGAGGAACATGTGCATGTACGTCAAGGTTTGGCCAATGCCATCATGTTTTTTTCCATTCCATTTATCATCGAGCGGAAATTTTGGAAGTTTTTCATGTGTTTCGTGTTAGCATTTTTGTTTCATAAGGCTGTGTTGGCGTTTTTATTGGCCTATTGGATTGTGAAAATTAAGTTCAATAGTTTGACCATCGTATTGTTAGTAGTTGCTGCAGTACTGGCAAATGTCACGGGTTTAAGTGGCGCCATAGATGGGATCATGCAATTCATGCCGTTTGGTGTGGCCGAAACTTACAATGATTATGCAAATGAATTATCTTCAGATGGTGGTGTTTTGGGAGATATCGTAAAGATTTTGACTGTATTGGCCATTGTGGTTTTCAATAAATCGGTCACGGAAAATGATCCATTGTTCATTTATTTCCGAAATATTTATTTGTTTGGGGTTGTGATTTATTTCTTTTTTGGGAATGGTATTTTTGCGGCGAGATTGCCCGGTTTCTTTACCGTTTACATCATATTTGTGGTCCCAAGGATGGTGAAAGCGCTGCAAGACAATAAATTATATAAAAACATCGTCTATATTGCATTTACGACATATACCTTATTACTATACATCAATTTTTACAATAATTGGGGAAGCCGTTCCGGATTTGGAAACTATACTTCTTCATTAAATACTTGGGTGCCTTATGGCTTTTTATCCAGATAAACCTTTGACCTTTGAAACCGGAAATTTCTATCATTACGCCATGTTATAATTCGGAAAAGTACATTTCTGAAACCATTCAATCGGTACTCAATCAGACATTTACCAACTGGGAATGGTGGGTCGTAGATGACCAGTCATCTGACCGTTCAGTTGAATTGATCAATGCATTTCATGATCCGAGGATTCATTTGATCCAATTGGAAACAAATTCAGGAGCTGCCGAAGCGAGAAATCGAGGAATTGAAAATGCGAAAGGTCGGTACGTGACTTTTTTGGACAGTGATGATGTTTGGTCGCCAAATTTTCTGGAAACGGCACATCGATTTCTTGTAGAAAACAAAGAAGAATTGGTCTATGCATCTTATAAAAGACATGATGAGGAATTGAAACCTTTGCTGGAAGATTTTATAGCAGAAGATCATATTACGTTTAATCGAATTCTATACAATTGTCCTATTCCCATGTTGACTGCCATGTATGATTCAGCGAGAATCGGAAAAATTAGGATTCCGGAGGTGGACATGCGAGAGGACTATGCGATGTGGATCGAAATCCTCAAAAAAATACCGGAAGCCCGAGCGATCAAAGAACCATTGGCGATTTATAGAATCAGAAAAACTTCTTATTCCCGAAATAAGTTTAGAATACTTCGCAAGCAATTTGCCGTTTATTCTAAATTTTTAAATTTATCTTTGCTTCAATCAACTTATTATACGCTCAATTGGGCGCTGAACGGAATGAAAAAGTATGAAAAACTTAAATTTAGAGGTAATCGCTAATTTCCTTGGGTATTCGTCGCTTTATCTAAAAGTCATATTATCTTTTTCGATTTCCTTTTTACTGACCTTTATTGCCATCCCCAAAATCATCCGTGTTTCTTATCGAAAACAATTGATGGATGTTCCTGGTGTGAGAAGTTCACACATTCGGAAAGTACCAAGATTGGGAGGAGTTGCTATTTATTTTGCAATTACCGTCGTTACCGGAATTTTCAGTCCGGAAATGCTATTTGAAGTTCATTTTTTCTCAGCAGCACTGGTTTTATTGTTTTTCATAGGGTTAATGGATGATTTGCTCGTTGTGGCACCACGGAAAAAGTTGGTCGCCCAAATCATAAGTGCATTGATGATCGTCGTAGGCTCAGATGTGCGGATTCATAGCTTTTTTGGATTGTTTGGCATCTTTGATTTGCCTTATTTGGTCAGTGTAATTTTCACGACTTTCATCATCGTTTTGATCATCAATTCATATAATTTGATTGATGGAATAGATGGTCTGGCAAGTGGAGTCGGGATATTGATTTCGCTTTGTTTTGTGTTTATATTTTTCCGATTGTACGAATATTCGATGGGCTTTCTGGCGATTTCGGTTTTAGGAGCATTATTGGCTTTTTTGTATTTCAATATGTCGGACCAATACAAAATTTTCATGGGTGATACCGGTTCCATGGTCGTAGGTTATCTGATTGCTTTTATGGCCATCAAATTCATCGACTTGTCTTCCATGCCGTATGTGATGATCAAAAGTGCTCCGGTTGTGGCGATTGCAATTTTGATTGTGCCATTGATTGATACTTTGAGTGTGATCATCATCAGACTGATGAAAAGAAAGTCACCGTTTTCAGCAGACCAAAGCCACATCCATCATCGGGTATTGCGATTAGGATTTTCCCATGTACAAACTGCTGTAATTATTTGTATTTCAAATGTTCTATTGATCGCATTTGCTTATTTGATCCGTCATGCCAATATCACCTTGATGTTGCTTGCTTTAACGCTTGCTGCACTGATTTTGTCCTATTTGCCATTGGTAATTGGAGAAGGAATCAATCGGAACAAAATCAAAAAAAGAGAACAAACCCTATAACTTGAAAAATAGTATATTTGACAACTAAATTTATGCCCTTGAGACCAACCAAAATACAACTCATTTTATTGTGCTTTTTAGTGGTGATGACCTCTTGTATCCCGCTGAAAGATGTAAAATACATACAACCCGATGAACAATTGAAATTGAATGAAAATGGAATGATTGCGTTCAATCGTCCGGAGTACCACATTCAGGCAAACGACATGATCAACATACGGGTTTCAACTCGTGATGGAATAAGTTTACAAGAATTAAGAGATTTTACCAATACATCTGCAGGTGGAACAAATAGTTTAGGCGGAAAATCTGTTCGGGTTCAGGAAGATGGGAACATAGAATTGCCGAGAATCGGTAAAATCCATTTAGAAGGAAAAACGATGGATGAGGCCAGAGAAGCAGTAGAATCCGAATTTTATAAAATTTATGAACCATCTGCGGCATATATCGAAGTCAATATGCCGGGGATTAATTTTACAATCATTGGGGAGGCCGCTTCCGGAAATTATTTTGTTCAGCAATACGATTTTAATTTGATCGAAGCCTTTGCGATGGCCGGAAATTTGACGCCGGTAGCAGACCGGAATCATATTCAGATTCTAAGGACTACACCGGAAGGAACGCAGAGAGCCGTGGTGGACATCACAAAAGAATCTGTGATGAATTCGGAGTACTTTTGGTTACAACCCAACGATGTGATCATCATCAATCCGAGAAGACAGAAACAATGGGGTATAGGAATCAACCCAATTCAAACCATCACAACTATTTTTGGTGGTATTGCTGCTATCATTGGGATTTATTTCTTCTTTAAAAATTTATAAGAATTTCGTTTTTAAGACCATGCAAACAAATCAACCTAAAAATTCTGATAAAAACCAAAAGAAAAACGCTGCGATGTTCTTTGAAATCGACCGATTCATCCCGCGTATTCTTCGAAACTGGGCTTTGTATTTATTCAGTGTCATTTTTGCCGTTTTTCTCGCTATTTATATCAATAACTATTATCTAGATAGAGTTTATCAGGCGGAAACTACCTTTCATGTTTCGACAAAATCTTCCGGAAATACAGATTTCGGGAGCAATTCCATCAACTTCATTTGGGGTGGAACCGGAGGGAAAATTGATATCTTGACGCGAGTTTTACAATCCAGAACACATTCTTTTGAAGTCGCAAAAAAAATCGGCGCTTACATCGCCTATAAAGAGGAGGGAACTTTTAAAAAGTCCAATACACATAAAAATATTTCACCATTTATTGTTGAGGTAGATACCACGCACAACCAAATCCTTGGTGTAGAGTTGGAAATCAAAAAATTAAATGAAAATTCATTTTCTATCGTTCCCATCACTTCGCCGACTTCTAATCATTTATACAATTATGCAAAAGACCAGAATATTTCCAAAAATGTAAAAGTTAGTTTACCGGAAAAAGCCAATTTTGATCAATGGATCACAAGTGAACATTTCCGATTTAAAATCTCAAAAGGAAAAATCAACTTTAATCCCGAGGACAAATATTCATTTGTATTGACCAATTTGGATGCTGCAACGGCAAGAGTGAAAAGCAATATTTCGGTCGCACCGATGTCAAAAGGAAGCTCCATCATCCGTTTTTCCAAAACGGCTTATTCGCAACAAGAAGCCATTGAGATCGTGAACAATTCTTTAGAATTGCTTCGAGAAACCGAATTGGAAGAAAAAAACCTGATCGCAAAAAATACATTGGCCTATATAGGGGAACAAATAGGAATCGTCAAACAAAAAGTCGACAGCGCTTCTACAGAATTCCAAAATCTCCAAAAAAGAGAAAAAATCTATGATTTCGGAGGTGAAAAAGGAGAAATTTTGGCCAATGTAAAAGCACTGGAAAAACAAAAAATCGAATATCAGGAAAAGATAAATGCCTTAAATTCAGTAAGTAACAGCGTTTATCAAGCCGGTTCACAAGGAATGATCGATTTACAAATCGTTGGTTTGAGTGAAGGGAATTTTGGGGCAGAAGTTGCCAAATTGCGCTCTATGGAATTGGAGCGTGAAAATCTGCGTTTGTTGTATAAACCTGAATCTAGGGAAATCCAAGAGCTAGATAATCGAATTGGTGAAACCAAATCCAATATCCAACATTTGGTCAGTACAAGTCGAAATAAAATCAACCAAGAATTGGGTGTGATCAATAAGAAATTGGCCGAATACGACAGCAAAGCATATCAATTGCCCGAAAAAGAGAAACAGTTTTTTGATGCTTCAAGAGGCTATGCGGTAAATGATGCGCTTTATAACCAATTATTAACCCGGTACAGTCAAGCGGAATTGACCATCGCCTCAAACGTGTCTGACGTTACGCCAATCGATAAAGCCAAATTTTTGAATCAAGGACCCATTTCACCAGATAAAAGAACCAATATGATGATTGCGGTTTTAGCAGCTTTGGTTTTACCAACCTTATTTCTATTGGTCCGTGAAGTACTTGATACCAAAATAAAAGGAATCCCGGATGTAGTGAAAGTTACTTCTATTCCGTTTCTCGGAACCATCGGGAACAATTCAGACGACCTTCCCTTGGTGGTGCTGGAAAGACCAAAATCGGGTATTTCAGAATCTTTTAGAGCTGTCAGAAGTAATTTGCAATTTCTATTTAAAAAAGGCGGCCAATCGGACAATAAAACCTTGCTTATCACTTCATCCATCGGAGGAGAAGGGAAAACATTTGTGTCGATGAATATGTCTGCAGCCCTTGCTTCTAGCGGTAAAAAGACGATTTTGATCGGAATGGATTTGCGTAAACCGAAAATTTTTGACGAATTTGGGTTGACCAATAAAAAAGGATTGTCCAATTATCTTGCAGGTAATTCCTCGCTTGAAGAAGTCATTCAAAAAACGAGAGTAGAATCGCTGGACATTATTACCGGAGGCCCCATTCCACCCAATCCATCTGAACTTTTACTCTCAGAAACATTGGATAATCTGATTGCTGAACTCAAAACCCAATATGATTTTATCGTGCTCGATACGCCACCGGTCGTTTTGGTGGCTGATGCCTATGATTTGATGCGTTTTGCAGATGCAACCCTGTATGTAACCCGTTTTGACTATACTTACAGAGGTTTGCTCAAAGGAATTTCCGATAAATACGATGAAGAAGAAGTGTCCAATATAGGAATCATACTGAACGATTTCCAAATAAAAGGAAGTTATGGTTACGGCTATGGCTACGGTTATGGCTATGGCTATGGCTATGGCTACGGTTATGGTTACTTTGAAGAAGATGCCAATTATGATCCAAGCATCGTAGGGAAAGTGAAACGAATTTTTAGTTTAAAAAAGTATATGAACCGCAAATAATGAAGGTTAAAGCTTTGTTAGACTATGCTTTAGCGATTTTGCTGCTTCCGGTTTTATTGCCCATTGTTTTTATTCTAATTTTAATTGCTACGCTTGACACCGGGCAATTTGGATTATTTTCCCAAATCAGGGTAGGGAAAAATGCAGAATTCTTCAAAATATTCAAAATCAGATCGATGAAAGGGAAGCATGAAGTGGATATCACGACAGAAAAGACCCATAAAATCACATGGTTCGGTCAATTTCTACGTAACTCTAAATTGGATGAAACCCCCCAAATTTTCAATATTCTCCTCGGTCAAATGAGTTTTGTAGGCCCTCGGCCCGACGTCCCCGGCTATGCAGATCAATTAAAAGATGAAAATCGTATCATCCTCACAGTAAAACCAGGCATCACAGGTCCTGCACAAATCGCCTTTCAAAATGAAGAGGAAATTTTAAATCAAGTAGAAAATCCACAGCGCTATAATGATGAGGTGCTTTGGCCGGAAAAAGTTCGGATCAATAAATCTTATGTGGAAAATTGGACTTTTTCAAAGGATTTAAACTATTTATTTCAAACTATTTTTAATCAAAGTGTTTCATCGAATGCTTTTAATCGAAACTAGAAAGTAAGTTATAAAATCCGTAAAATACTATAGAAGTTTAGCTTAATTCATTGTTTATTAATTTTTTATCTGAACAAAAAGCTACGTAGAGTTAAATATTGGTAAGCTTTTTAATAGGTGATTTGATTATTTGGGTGTGTATTTTTGATGTGAAACAATCAAAAATCATGACAAAATTCTTATAAAATCTATTTGTAATTTGAACAAGGGATATCAGGTTTTTAACCTGCTGAAAATCATCTATTTTTATTTAAGATAAATTTGTCTTAAATAGAATTATCCTTAATTTTGTAGAAAACAAACGGATGTTCTCTAAGTCATGCGAATATGGAATCAAAGCCGTGGTCTACATTCTCACACAGTCATTGGAGGGAAGGCGGATCAAAGTGGGTGAAATTGCTGAAAGCACAGATTCACCTACCGCTTTTACCGCCAAAATTTTAGGAACGTTGGTTAAGCACAACATCGTTAAATCCCAAACCGGTCCTTTTGGAGGTTTTTTTATAGAGAACCATCGCATTTCGGAAATCAAATTATGCGAGATTGTTTTTGCCATAGATGGAGATAAGGTGTATGATGGATGCGGTTTGGGTTTGGACAATTGTGATGCAGAAAATCCATGTCCGTTACATGGACATTTTGTTGAAATTCGAAATAAATTAAAATTCATGTTGGAAACAACTTCAGTCCTTGATTTGGCAATGAATTTAAAAAACGGAGAATCGGTTTTGATTCGGTAAAAATATAGCAATGGAAGAAAGAAAAGACATAGAAAAATTGGATGATGTGAAAGTTTTGGTCGACACATTTTATGGAAAAGTTCGCCAAGATGAATTGATCGGAGGGATTTTTAATGACATCATTCAGGATAGATGGCCGGAGCATTTGGAGAAAATGTACAAATTTTGGCAAACCGTTTTGCTGGAAGAGCATACCTATAGCGGAAGACCTTTTGTTCCACATTTAAAAATGCCGATTGAAAAAGAACATTTTGATCGTTGGTTGGAATTGTTTTTTGCAACCGTAGATGAACTTTATTTGGGTCAAAAAGCAGATTTAGCCAAATGGCAAGGCAATCGCATGGCGGAAATGTTTCTATTAAAAATCGAGTATTTCCGTAAAAATTCCCAACAAACCCCGCTGTTATGAAAACATCTTTGAACATCAGCACAGCTGCAGTATTTGTCTGGATTGGGTTTATAGGAGCGATCAGTTTCATGGAAGCTTGGTTGAAATTTCAAGCGCCGGGAGTGAGTTTGCCCATCGGATTGGGAATTGGGAAATTGGTTTTTGGAGCGTTGAATAAAGTCGAATGGTTTTTAGCGATAATATTTTTCCTGTGTTTGATTAGAATTAAATTGTATAAAAATTATTGGTTTTATGGTGTTTTGTTCATCTTATTCATCCAAACTATTTGGATACTTCCGGAGCTAAACAGCCGGGCCGACGCCATTATCAGTGGTGTAGATTTACCTTCTTCTCCGCTTCATTTTTATTATGTAGGAGCAGAGATTATTAAATTGATTTTATTGATCACGATAGGAATTAAACTTTTAAAATTAGAGCGATGAATGCAAAAGAAACGACAATAATTGGAGACTTGGTTGCAAAAGATTACCGCACTTCAGAAATTTTCAAAAAATATGACATCGATTTTTGTTGCAATGGAAACCGAACGATTCAAGATGCTTGTGAATCAAAGAATTTGGATATTAAATTGATTTTGAGTGAATTGGAGTCAAAAATGGAAACGCCCAATGAAGCTTCGATTGATTTCAAAACTTGGCCTTTGGATTTATTGGCAGATTATATTGAAAAAAAACACCACCGTTATGTCGAAACAAAAATTACGGAGATCAAACCTTATTTGGAAAAAATCGTAAAAGTTCATGGTGGAAAACACCCTGAGTTGGAACAAATTCAGGAATTATTTCTTCATTCTGCAGGAGAATTGTCTATGCACATGAAAAAAGAAGAATTGGTTTTATTTCCACGCATCCGCAAAATGGTTGCGGCCAAACAATCTCAAACAGAATTGGATCCAGCTCATTTCGGGACGGTAAAAAATCCGATTGCGATGATGATGCAAGAGCATGACAATGAAGGTGAGAATTTCCGTAAAATCAGTGCTTTAAGTAACCGATATACGGCGCCGGATGATGCTTGTAATACGTACAGGGTTAGTTTTTCTTTGATCAAAGAATTTGAAGAGGATTTGCATCAACATATCCATTTGGAAAACAACATTTTATTTCCAAAAGCCATAGAACTCGAAGCTGAATTCGCATGAAACGCATTCAGATAAAGCGAATTTATGAAGATGTTTCACCGGAGGATGGATACAGGATTTTGGTAGATCGGTTATGGCCCAGAGGAATTTCTAAGGATCGCGCTCGATTGGATGATTGGAATAAAGCAATTGCACCGTCTACAGAGCTTAGAAAGTGGTTTGGACATCAACCGGATCGATTTGAAGCATTTTCAAAATTATACAAAAAAGAGTTGGAAAATAAGGAAGAAGAATTGAACGCAATCCGACAAATTGCTGATAATAAAATCGTTACTTTATTATATGCGGCGCATGATCCAAAAATCAACCATGCGATTGTTTTACAGGAAGTTTTAAATCAAAAAAGATGAGTGAAAAGAAAAAACCCATAAAACGCCATCCGGCTTTGCAACAATTCAGTCGGGAACATCATTTCGGACTTTTACTCTGTTGGAAAATACGAGAAGGATTCCGCAGAGAAATCGAAGCTGAACGGATGAAAAAATATACGGACTGGTTTTTTCAAACGCATTTGAAACCTCATTTTGAGGCGGAGGAAAAATACATGTTTACATTGCTGTCTGATGAGGATAAATTAAAGAAACGGGCGATAAAAGAGCATCGGAGACTGGAAAGATTATTTGAGGAAAATGAAGATGTCAAGCGTTCTTTGAGTCTGATTGAAGAGGAATTGGAGCAACATATACGTTTTGAAGAACGAAGTTTATTTGGTGAAATTCAGAAAGTTGCAACCGAAGAAGAATTGGAAGCCATAGAAAAAATGCACCAAGAACTTTTGGTTGATGATTGGGAAGATGAATTTTGGAAATGATCCAAATTTCATCTCATCGCCCATGAGAGATTTGATAAAAAATCATATACAAAACGCCAAATATCATCGAGAAAACCATATAGGAAATCGAAGTCAAAATTGAAATCAAAATTACTCTGATGATTATTTTCTTCCAACTTAATTGCATAAATAGGTTTTTATAAAACCAAATGACTAAAGGAATGAAAAGCGGTAGCGATATAAAGGAGAGCGTGATCATGAATTTCGAGGAATCTTTAAAAATGTACATCAAAGGATAAATAATGAATATACTACAGATGGCCCAAAACGAATACAGAAAAGCGTTTGCGACTACATGTTCATAATAATTTAATCCTTTCTTTCTGAAAACCAAAAAACTAAAAACTGAAAAGAATGGTATGGAGAGCATCATGATAAATGATATGTAATTGGCCAAAAAAGAATTAAGCGAATTCATTACAGCATTCTTTTCTTCGGTTTCACTAAGTCCTTGATAATAAGCATCCATCACATCACCTATATTTAGAATTTTATACGAAATAAAAGTCGTGATACCGCTTAAAACAAAAGCGAGAAGAATCGGTTTATAATGCCTCACTCTGTTGCCTTCTATATACGTTCTTGCTGTTTTCCCCGGATTTTTCACCAAATTTTTCATCGTATAGAAAAATCCTTTGTTGGTGTGAAGAATCGAATATTGAAACTCATCTTTGATGTATTTACCATCTATTCTTTTGTATTTTTTCTGTCCGCAATTGGGACAAAAATTATACGAAATATCAAATCCACAATTGGCACAAACTGAATTTTCATTCATCGGGAAAAAGTTTTAAGCACCACAAATATAGAAAATTGAGAAAAAGAATGGGACAATAAAAAAGCCGAAATGCTAATCAGATTTCGGCTTTTATTTTTTTATTCTAAATCATTTTAAGTCTGAATTACACCTAAATTAAACGGTTTTTCGATAGGAGCATGATTGGCTGCCTCGATTCCCATCGAAATCCATTTTCTTGTATCCGTCGGTTCGATGATCGCATCGGTCCAAATTCTTGCAGCCGCATAAAATGGACTGGTTTGTTTGGTGTATCGTTCGGTAATTTCTTCGAGCAATTTTTTTTCTTTGGCTTCGTCGATGATTTCTCCTTTTGCTTTTAAAGTGGCCTCTTGGATTTGTAAAAGCACTTTTGCAGCTTGTTCACCTCCCATTACCGCCAATTGTGCTGAAGGCCAAGCGAAAATCAACCGCGGATCATAAGCTTTCCCACACATGGCGTAATTGCCTGCACCATAGGAGTTTCCGATTACAACTGTAAACTTTGGAACGACAGAATTCGCCACAGCATTCACCATTTTTGCGCCATCTTTGATGATGCCACCATGCTCCGATTTGGAGCCGACCATAAATCCGGTGACATCCTGTAAAAAGACCAATGGGATTTTTTTCTGGTTACAATTGGCAATAAACCTTGTTGCTTTATCGGCAGAATCCGAATAAATTACACCTCCAAACTGCATTCCGTCTTTTTTGGATTTGACAATTTTTCTTTGATTGGCAACGATACCTACTGCCCAGCCGTCAATCCTTGCATAACAACAAATCAGTGTTTTTCCATAATCCCCTTTGTATTCGTCAAATTCGGAATTGTCCACCAAACGCTTGATGATGTCGTACATATCGTATTGTTCCGCCCTGGAAACGGGCAATATTCCATAAATTTCTTTTTCGTCCAGCGCCGGTTTCGCCGGTTTTTCACGGTTGTATCCGGCTTTTTCATAATCACCGATTTTACCCATGATGGATTTGATGCGATCTAGCGCATCTTGATCATCTTTGGCTTTATAATCCGTTACTCCGGAAATTTCACAATGTGTCGTTGCACCTCCAAGTGTTTCATTGTCAATGTCTTCTCCGATTGCGGCTTTTACTAAATAACTTCCGGCAAGAAATATGGATCCGGTTTTGTCTACGATCATCGCTTCGTCGCTCATAATCGGCAAATAAGCACCACCTGCCACACAACTTCCCATCACCGCAGCGATTTGGGTGATGCCCATGGAACTCATGATAGCATTGTTTCGGAAAATCCGTCCGAAATGTTCTTTGTCCGGAAAAATTTCAGCTTGCATAGGGAGATAAACACCTGCACTGTCCACCAAATAAATTATCGGAAGTCGATTTTCCATCGCAATTTCTTGTGCTCTCAGGTTCTTTTTACCGGAAATCGGAAACCAAGCTCCGGCTTTTACCGTTGCATCATTTGCGACTACTATACATTGTTTACCAGAAACATAACCGATCTTGACGACAACGCCACCACTAGGACAGCCACCATCTTCTTCGTACATTTCATATCCAGCAAAAGCGGCGATTTCTATGCTCGGTTTTCCTTTGTCCAAAAGATAATCGATTCTTTCTCTGGCAGTTAACTTTCCTTTTTCTTTGTGTTTTTTGATTCTTTTTTCACCTCCACCCACATAGACTTCAGCCAATTTCCGACGCAAATCGGAAACCAATAATTTGTTTTTATCTTCTCGTTGATTGAACGTTAAATCCATTTTTTGTTTGTTTGACGGCTAAAAATACAATTTTCAGTTGAATTCAAAAATCCAAAAATTGGATTAAATTGAATTTATCAAGAGTAGGCTATGGTACAATAGGTAGTGGGTTCAATGTGCTAATTTTTAATATAAAGAATTCCTCGAGGTTTCCGCTGAAATTCTCATCTCGAACTTTATCAGGATTTAAATTCATTATTTATTTAAGCGAAGTCAAACTTCGTTGGAATTCAATGTTGGTAGCTTTGGGCAATTCCCAAGGTAAATTTATTGGTTCTCAGCAATAAATAATTTGCAATGAGAAATCAGTTCAGGAAAGAAAATTTGGAAATCTTCTTGCAAATCTTGTTCAAACAAAAGAAATTCATGAGTAGATTCTTCAATATTGTTTTTGAATTTGCTTCGCTGACTGATTCCTTTTAGTGTTTGGCTGATTCCTTCGATGCTGGTGTAGTTATGGAACCAATCATGTTCAAGCAAATGTTGTATGATGAATTGGAGTTTTGGTGGGAAAGTTTCAAAATTTTCACTGAAAAGGGCATAGCAATCTTGGACGAATTGGTCAAAAGGAACTTGAGAATATGTTTCCCAATTTTTGATCAATAAATAATCATACAATACATCTACGATTACCGGCGCATATTTTCCATATTTTTCATGAAACTTTTGCGTGCTATTTTTAACCAAATCATGCGCATCCGTAAAAGTATCGATTTCACGATGCAGCAAAATCCCGTTTTGGAGACCTTTCTCGAAATGAAGATAATCTTTTCCTCTGACGATTTCACCGTATAAGTTCCCCAACTGAATTTCAGAGTTATGAAAAGAAAGGTATTGATGTGCTAGAAAATTCATCTCGGAAACGAAATTAATGAATTTTCTAACAGCAATACTTAGTTCCCTGAAACAAAATCTTCAAAAGTTCCATCTTCAAAAAATAGCAAGGCTCTCTTGATTTTCTTTGGTTCAACAGCCGGCGTTTTTAAATTTTCTGTAGGAGGAAAATCCTTTACGGCCTCTTCTTTTTCAATTTTTTCATCAGAATCAAATAATTCAAAAAGGGTGGGATAGGAGTCGTCCGATTTTTCATCTGTTTCTTTTTTGGTCAAATTTTCTTCCAACTCTATCTTTTTTTCAGTCCCAAAAATCAACCAATCACTATCGATTTCCGGATAGGCTTGTTTGATTTTGATCAGAAATTCCAAACTCGGTTTGTTCCGTCCGGAAGTGATGTGCGAAATGGCCGATCGCTGCACTTCAATTTTGTCCGCAAATTCGGAGGGTGTGAGCCCCGATTTTTCCAAAATTTCAAGAATTCTATTTTTTAGTTCCATTTTACAAAAGTAAACTAAAAATTTACAATTCACAATAGTATATTCAACCATCATTTTGTCAATTTGACTTAAAGTAAAGTTATACTAATGATTTATATAATATCAATTATATATTTGATAAAAAGGAGTTAAGTAAAATATAATATAATATTGACAATAAATTGGTCTATACCTGACATATTTTCATGATCATCTATTTACAATTGTAAATTACAAATGTAAATTGTGTTTTCGGCTCTTGTTTCAGCCATTATTTTAATTTTTCTAAACCCAGATTCATGGAAAAATTGAAAGTCGCTTAAATCGCTTTAAAATCACTTTTCAAAAAATTGTAACTTCGTTTTATGGGATTGACAGTACTTTTTAACAATAATTACGAAAAACATCGTGTAGATGGATTGGAATCCAAATACTTACCTTTTTTAAAATTGAAATCTTATTTAGATCAAAATTTTCCGGACAAAATTTCTATCGGAAAATCATTTTTGGGCAATGAAATTTTTCAGTTAAAAATCGGGACCGGAAAAGTCAAAATTTTAATTTGGTCGCAGATGCATGGGAACGAATCAACCGGAACAAGGGCGATGTTGGATGTTTTTTCGTTCTTAAAATCTGAAACTTCATGGTCAGATGTTATATTAAAGGAATTATGCATCTATTATATACCTATGTTGAATCCTGATGGTTCTTCGCTTTATACACGTCGAAATGCTGCCGGAATAGATTTAAATCGTGATTTTTTGCAAGAAGCTTCACCTGAAATTAAGGTTTTAAAAGCTGCTGTATCTGAAATTCAACCTGATTTTATGTTCAATTTACATGATCAAAGATCGATTTTCAATGTTGGTGATCAGTCAAAACCTGCGACAATGGCCTTTTTAGCCCCTTCCCCAGATGAAATTCGATCTGTAACTGAGTCTCGCATAAAAGCGATGGCGGTGATTGATCATATGGTAAAAGGCTTGGAAGCAGTGATTCCTGGGCATCTTTCGAGATTTACGGATGAATTCTACCCCAATTCTACCGGAGATAATTTTACCAAATTGGGTTTTCCTTGTATTTTGTTTGAAGCCGGACATTTTCCAAATGATTATAGTAGAAATCAAGTCAGAAAGTTCAATGCTTTGGCTATTTTATTGGCTTTTGAGAGAATTTCCCGCTCTGATGTGATGGAAAAAAGGAACTACGATAACATTCCACTGAATCAAAAGAAATATTTGGACATCATATTGCGAAATGTTCAAGTTGAATCGAGCGAAAGTCATGCTATATTGGACATTGGGATTTATTTTGAAGAAAGAGTAGATTTGGAAAGTCAAGAGGTGATTTATTGCTCTAAAATTGAAGAAATAGGCGATTTATCGGCTTATTACGGTCATTTGGATCAAGATATGAAAGGTGAAAAATACCATGGGAAATCCTCTGTTTTTCCGGTAATCGGAGAACTGGCTGATTTTTCTGTAGGAAATATTCACTTTGAAAATGGAAATTTCAAAGGCTGATCATTTTTTTTATCTTTACTTCCTCAAATTAGACCAATGAAAAACTCCTTATTTGTACTGATTTTCCTTCTTTTGATTACAAGTTGTGAAGGTCCTTATATTTTTAACCGTGTCGTGAATTTAAAGGACGGAAACAAAATGTTGCTGGGTGGTGTAGATCGAACAGCTTTTTTAAAAGAACCATTTTCAGAATGGTTCCATCAGGAATATGATACTTATACGACTAATCCTGCTTTAGTAAAGGAATTCAAAGGAAAGCTTAAAAAGTTCCGCATCGAAGTCTTTATGGGAACTTGGTCGGAGGATTCTCGCCGCGAATATCCAAGGCTTATGAAAATTTTGGATGAAGCCAAATTCCCTAAACAACGAATTTTAACCTATGCGGTAAATGAAAGCAAAAAGAGTTTTTATAGTGAAGAAATAGGGAAAGACGTCCGTTTTGTCCCGACTTTTATTTTTTATAAAGCAGGTGAGGAGGTCGGGAGAATCGTGGAATCACCGGTTTCAGGTTCGCTAGAAGAAGATATCATGATGATTGTGAATGAAAGTCCGTTGACGCCTAATTATTTTGAAGATTGAAAAAAACAGTTTATATCATCGCCGGAATTCTCTTTGGTGCTTTGCTGACTTATTTCATTATGAAGCAATTTCAAACCAATAGTTCTACGAATGAATCCCATGTCATCGCCTACGAAATTCAGAAAATGAATAAAATGATCGTGGCAGAACAAATGTTTTCCGATGTTTATTCGCATAAAAGTAGTTCTTATGTGCCTGGATTAAAGGATTATTTCAGTTTTGACAAAAAAGTGCTTTTTTTGGTCAATGTGAAAGTACAGGCGACTTATGATTTGAAAAAATTGGAAGTAGAATTGGATGAGGAAAATAAAACCATCTATATTCAAAAAGTACCGGAAATGGAATTGGAAATTTTCCCGGACGTGAGCATTTATGATTTGGATCAAAGCCGTTTCAATACTTTTGAGAAAGATGAATTGAATGAAATCAAAAAACGAGCAATTGAACACATCGAAAAATCAATTGATCAGAAAAAATTAGAAGATCAGGCCCATCAACAATTGATTGAAAATTTAGGAGAATTGTATCAATTGGCAAAAATTTACGACTGGAAAATTATTGACAAAACCGCTCTGGCAAAGGAATTGGAGTTAAAATTCAATTGATTTTATTACTCAACCACTCAACCACTCAATCATTCTTTCAGACCGGTAGTTTCCGAGAGACCATCCAAGAAACAAATCCACCGATGCAAAACACAGTCAAAATCACGGTGAAATAATTGGTTAAAGTGAATTCAAATGGAAATGCAACAAAAGCATTGGCCATCACCAGATGGAATTGATTTTGTAAAATCCCAAGTGCGCTACCTAGGCCCAAACCAAATAAAATGGAAAATACCGTGATCAATAATCCGGTTTGGAAAAATATCCTTTTGATTTGAGATAGTCGCATCCCGAAACTCCACATGGTTTTGATTTGGGTTTTTTTATCCAAAATGATGATGATGATTGCTCCAGCCAAATTGAATGTAGCGATGATGATTACCAATGTGAAAATCAAATAAATAATCAGGTTTTCTACATTCATGACCTTTAAAAATGTCGAATCCAAATCTTGTCGGGTTTGAACCAAAACCGAATTTCCCAAATCATTTTGAAGCGCAGATTTTGCCGTGTTAAGATTCAATCCGGGTTGCAGTTTGATCTCGATGCTGTAAGCTGAATTGGGAGGTAGTTCTAAAAGGTTTTGGGTCAATTCTAAAGGTGAATAAATGTATTTGTCATATTGATCATTGATGATAAAAATCCCAACCGGATTAGCAAGTGCTGTGTTAAATGCTTCATTTTCAGATGAAATCAAGCCTGTTCCGGGTTTGGGCATGCGCAGAAGACTTGCATGTTGATGGTCTATGTACATCTGCAAGCGTCTGGCTATACCATCAGAAGCCAGTATTTCATTTGGATTTTCAAATGATAAAAACGAGCCATGGACGATACAGGTATCCACTTTAACAACATTCGTATAGTTTTTATCAATTCCTTTGATGTAGGCAATGTCTTGTTTGTTTTCAAATTCAACTGAAACCTTTTCTTCTATTACTTTTGAATAAGAAAGAACCTGTGGTTTTTTGTCCAATTTGGCTGTAATTACCTCAAGATCAGTTAGTGTTTTTCCCTTTGACGGAGAAATTTTTAAATCTGGGTTCACATTGCTGAAAAATTGGATGTTCATTTTTTCCAAACCTGAGAATACGGAAAGAATGACAAATAGCGCACAAGTGGCTATGGTGATGGCAAAAACAGCGATGGAAGTGATGATGTTGACGCCTGTAATTTTTCGTTTTGAAAAAATATAATTGAGCAAACCAAAAATAATTGACAACAATCCTGTTGAGATCAAAACCAAGTTCAAGGCATTGATCCCGATGCTTTGGTTTAGATTTTTAAATATCAAAAATCCGGCAGTCCCAAGTGAAATAAACGCAATCAAAAATGCAATTCCCAATTTATAATTTTTCGGAATTGATTTTAGTAATTTATTGAATAATAAGTAAATAGCAGTGGTTTGAATCAAAAGATAACCGAGCATTAAAACCACGATCAATATTTGTTGGTTGTTGCTGAGTATTTGTTCCGGAAAAAGTAAATCCCGAATGATTTTTAGGGATAAATTTCCAGAATAAATCAAGGTTCCGACCATTAAAGACGAAATCAAGATCAGCGCCATACTGATCAGCAGGGTATAAGTATTGTAGCGGCGAGCTATGAAAAGCGATACGTTTTTCATTTACAAAACAGGATTGTTTCCTTCTCCACGTAATGCTCTGTCAATTTTATCAATATCATCCAAAGAAGAATCCAAATAGAACAAAAGTTCCGGAGTTATCCGCATGGTTTTGGCAGCGGTTTTGGCCAATAATGATCTGTAATAAGGTGCTTTTTCTTTGACCAATTGGATGATTTGTTCCTTTTCATTGGTTGGGAAAACGCTCACATAGACTTTGGCTACAGATAAATCAGGTGAAACAGCAACTTCAGTCACGGTCAATAATTTCCCCGGAAATAGTTCTTTGGCTTCTTTGCGGAAAATTTCTGATAATTCTTCCTGAAAAACGGTGGCTACTTTTTTTTGTCTATTTGTTTCCAAAATTTGATGCTATTGGTTTCTGCGAAATTACGGCTTTTTCTGCGAAATTACTTTCTGATTTCTCGGGAGTTTGAAGAAAAAAAAGCCTCAACGATTGTTGAAGCTTTCTTGTGGTCCCACTTGGGCTCGAACCAAGGACCACCTGATTATGAGTCAGGTGCTCTAACCAACTGAGCTATAGGACCTTTCCAATTGCAATGTGCGAATTTCCAATAATGAATTTCGATTTGATCGCATTTTGGGACTGCAATATTAAGACAATCTGATAAATTCTACAAAATTTTTCGGTCAGAACATAATTCTACCAATACACCATTGGTCGTTTTGGGATGTAAAAACACCACCCATTTGTTGTCTGCGCCTTCTTTTGGCGTTTCATTGATAAACTGAAATCCTTCATTTTTAAGTCGTTGGATTTCTGCGTTCATATCCTCAACTGCAAAAGCTATATGGTGAATTCCTTCTCGGTTTTTATCCAAATATTTTGCGATGGCGCTATCTTCATTCATCGCTTCCAGCAGTTCCAATTTGCTTTCACCCAATTCAAAAAAAGATGTTTTGACCGCTTCAGAATCTACGGTTTCTTCTTTGTACAAAGGTTTTCCCAATAATTTTCTGAACAATTCATTGGAAGTTTCTAAATCTTTAACCGCTATGCCTAAATGTTCGATTTTTATCATCATCCAAAAGTAAGCGTTTCAATTCTTATTTGAAAGTATCATTTCGATACCAATAATCTTCATCTTCAGATTCCTCATTCCTTTGTTCTCCATATTTTTCTTCTATGGCTTTTCTTTCTTCTTCAGGAAGTGATTCTTTATATTTTTCCCATAACCATTTTTCGCGGGCATCAGGTTCTGATTGATTTTCCCAACTATAAATTTGGCGCTTTGGTCCATGGTTTCGGGTGATGACCGCAAAAATAAATCCAACAACTGCACCTGCTAAATGTCCTTCCCAGGAAATCGGGCTACTATCTTCTCTATAAAATTTAGGTAAGAATTCTTCCGGAAACACACCCCAAATCATACTTCCATAAAGAAAAACAACGATGAGTGAAACTGCGATTAAATTTCTAGAATGCTTGAAAATACCACTAAAAAATACATAGGAAGCCAATAAATAAACCAATCCACTTGCGCCTATGTGGCATCCGATTCCATCACCAGGCAATAAATTCCCAAACAACCATACTAATAGTCCGGAAAAAATCCATCCAAGCGCGATGACATAATAAGCAGTTCTCTGGTAAAATAAAACCGCAAAAAAGCTCAAAACCGCAAGTGGAATAGAATTATTGATGATGTGCTTCCAACCGCCATGAAACAATGGACTCAATAAAATACCTCTTAATCCCAACCCATTTCTCGGTACGATTCCATAGCAATTGAACCTCCCCAATCCTAAATTTTGAAACAAAAAAGTGATCCAAATCAAAAATAGAAGGATGATGGGGACATATAAGGTGTTTTTTGGGAAAGGATATTTCATCAGTTGAATTTAGAGAAAAATTTCACAAACCATTCCGACTTGATTTCAACTGACAAATTTGCTGAAATTAGAAAATCCGTTTCAGAACTGCTTTATAAAAATCAAAAGACGAATAGGTTTTCGGGTTCTTTTTGGAAATTTCAAATTGGATGTCCAAATGCTGTTTCACTTCTTTGTAGGCTTGAATCAAAGTGAATTTGGAATCGTAAATATGCGTCGGTTCAGAATTGGCACCATTGATTTCCAAAATGATAATTTTTCCCTTTTTTAAATCTTCTTCCGAATGAGTTTTTACATCAAATCGACCATAATGAAATCCATCGATTCCTTTTGCGATTTCATCAATTTTATTTTCCAATTCTTTGGAAATCAAATTGGAAGTATCATGAAATCTCGTTCCACGATTGTGGTTCCCGATTGGTTCCAATAAAATTTCAGTTCTTTCAGGAAGCATAATTTCCCAAACGTCTTTAAACTTCTCTTTTAAATAGTTTATTCTCGAAACCGTTCGCGGATGATTCTCTACAAATGCTTTTAAAGTCGAATTTCCATCGGCTGTGTAAACCAAAAATTCTTTTCCGGTGATGGATAAAATTTGACCTTGATTTTCATAGGGTAGTTTGGCGTAGAAAATCCCGAATTCAAACGGTAAATCCACAAATTCCTGCGCGATTAAATGGTTCTGGATGGGGTATTTTTCCCAATCTTCAATTGTTTTGATGACTTCAACAAATCTACCACGCTCCCCCAAATCCGGTTTTATTACAAATGGGAAATCAAAAGTTAAATCAGATTTTGATTTTAGAAATTGGGTTTTGGGTTTGAAGTCATCCGGAATTTGTTGGAGAATTTTAAATTTAGAATAATCGAGAAATCCGCCAAATTTGATTCCCGGATTGACTTTGCAGAAATAACTAAAAGAACCGGATTTTACGGAATTCCAAATCCAATATGGAACAAATGGCGCATAAAATAACCAGTAAGGCCAATATTCATGTTCAAAAAGTTTTCGTTTTGGAGACATTGAATTTGAAATGTTTATTCGAAATTTAAAGAATCCACTTCAAACTCAGGTGTTTCAGGAGGTGTGGTGATTTTACTTTTAAATGAAACGGATTTAGAGTAGACTTTTAAATCTTTAGTTTTTGGGATGATCCGCAATGCTTTATGTACCAAACTGTCCAGGTTTTCAGGTGCTTTGTCCAATTGGTTTAGAACATAGAAATATTCTTCTCCATCTTTTGTGAAATAAAGTCGATATTCAATTCCTCTCGGTATTTTTTCTTCATCAAATTCCTGATTGGATTTAGAGAAATCAATCTTTTTTATAAAGTCGTACAAGTCATTTCTTTGTTTTTTAGGAACCAAACTATAATAAAACTTATTGGGCTGAATGCTGTCTTTTAATTTGGTTTCGACCGAATTGTATTGCATAAAAATGGTATCTGAATCAGTGAATTTTGCAGAAAAATTAGACAAAAAAACATTTTCAAACGAAAGTTCAAACAATTCTATTTCAGATGAAGAATGAGATGAGAAACCCATGGTATTTTCAATTTTCTTGCAACCCAAAATCAAAAAAAGCAAAAAAGCAGTTATGGTAAATTTTTTAAACATGGAATTTTTAACATTGGAACAGTAAAAGTAAAAAGAATTACGCTTTGGCGTTGTGTTTTCATACAATCATATATTATTTATTGAATCTGATAAATAAAATTGATTTTTAGTTGAGGTGAATGGCGTTGGAATTGAGCTGATTAAATTTGAAAAAGAATTCTCGCATTGGTCTAATTTAAATTAGAATTTTATATAATAAACTGAAATTTTGTCCGATTAAATTATGGATTTCACCAGATTTGGCAGATATTGCCTATCAATAAATCGTTAATAACTATGGCATTATTTGTGCGAATTAGACAGAGAATAATTTATATTTGTTAGCAAGAGATAAAAAATGAACGATAATTTTTCACAGAAAGTAAAAGATGTGATTGCTTACAGCAAGGAAGAAGCTTTGCGATTGGGGCATGATCAGATAGGGACGGAGCACTTGCTGTTGGGTATTTTACGCGATGGTGATAGTAAAGCCGTTTCTATTTTGGAAAGTTTAAATGTGGATTTGAAGGAGGTTAGAGAAAAGATTGAGTTATTGGCACCTCCAAAAGAAAGTTTCTCCAACCAAAATCAAAATCTCCAATTGACCAAACAAGCAGAACGCGCTTTAAAAACGACGTTCCTAGAAGCCAAATTGTTTAAAAATTCGACTGTCAACACTGTTCACCTATTGTTGTGTATACTTCGAAATGAAAATGATCCGGTAACCAAACTTCTGAAAAAAATGGAAGTGGATTATGCCATCATTAAAGGAGAATTTAATTTTCAATTTATGGAAGACGAAATCGACGAATCACCTAAAGCGGAGTCCAACTACGATGATGATGATGAAAGAGCAGGCGGAACAGGTGAATTTGAAAGACAAGCTCCAAAGGGAAATACCAAAACCAAAACTCCGGTTTTGGATAATTTCGGGAGAGATTTAACCCAAGTTGCTATCGAAGGGAAACTGGATCCGGTGGTAGGACGTGAGAAGGAAATCGAACGTGTTTCCCAAATCTTAAGTCGCCGTAAGAAAAACAATCCATTGCTCATCGGTGAGCCGGGAGTGGGAAAATCTGCGATTGCAGAAGGTTTGGCACTTCGAATTATCCAACGAAAAGTTTCCAGAGTTTTGTACAACAAACGAGTGGTAACGTTGGATTTAGCGAGTTTAGTAGCCGGGACTAAATATCGTGGACAGTTTGAAGAAAGAATGAAAGCCATCATGAATGAATTGGAAAAAAATGATGACATCATTCTTTTCATTGATGAATTGCATACCATCGTAGGAGCTGGTGGAGCAACCGGTTCGCTGGATGCGTCCAATATGTTCAAACCTGCTTTAGCAAGAGGTGAATTACAATGTATCGGTGCCACGACTTTGGACGAATACCGTCAGTACATCGAGAAAGACGGCGCATTGGTAAGACGATTCCAAACGATTATGGTAGATCCGACTTCTCCGGAAGAAACGGTTCAAATTCTGAATCAAATCAAAGACAAATATGAAACACATCACAACGTCAATTATACAGACGAAGCGATTGCAGCTTGTGTGAATTTGACCAATCGATACATCACCGACCGTTATTTGCCAGACAAAGCCATCGACGCGATGGATGAAGCCGGTTCCAGAGTTCACATTAAAAATATCAAAGTTCCACAGGAAATTTTGGATTTAGAAAAGAAACTCGAAGAAGTTCGGGAAGAAAAAACCAAAGTTGTAAAAAGCCAGAAATACGAAGAAGCTGCACGTTTACGTGATACCGAAAAACAAATTGAAGCCCAATTGAAAAAAGCCCAGTCAGACTGGATGCAGGATTCAAAAGAAAATCGTGAAACGGTAACGGAAGAAAATGTAGCAGAAGTGGTTTCCATGATGAGCGGCATTCCGGTGCATCGTGTAGCCGAGAAAGAATTGAAAAAACTTTCTCAGATGAGTGCTTTGATGAAAGGAAAAGTCATCGGTCAGGACGAAGCAGTTGGAAAAGTGGTAAAAGCCATCCAGCGAAACCGTGCAGGATTGAAAGATCCGGGAAGACCGATTGGATCCTTTATTTTCTTAGGAACGACGGGAGTTGGTAAAACCCAATTGGCCAAAGTCCTGGCGACAGAATTATTTGATTCGCCAGATGCACTCATCCGAATTGATATGAGTGAATACATGGAGAAATTTGCGATTTCTCGATTGATCGGAGCACCTCCGGGTTATGTCGGTTATGAAGAAGGAGGTCAGTTGACAGAAGCAGTTCGTAGAAAACCGTATTCGGTTATTTTGCTCGACGAAATCGAAAAAGCCCATCCGGATGTTTACAATATTTTATTGCAAATTCTAGATGATGGTCATATCACCGATAGTTTGGGTCGAAAAGTTGACTTCCGAAATACAATCATCATTTTGACTTCTAACATTGGAACACGTCAATTGAAAGAATTTGGAGATGGAGTTGGATTTGGAACTACAGCCAAAAAAGATACAGCGGACGATCGTGCGAAAAGTACAATCGAAAGTGCTTTGAAAAAGACTTTTGCGCCTGAATTTTTAAACCGAATCGATGATATCATCGTGTTCAATCCGCTTTCTAAAGAGGATATTTACAACATCATCGACATCGAATTGGAAAAATTGTACAAACGACTTGCCGATTTGGGTTACGAAGTCGAACTGACCGAAGAAGCTAAAAATTTTATTGCCGACAAAGGATTTGATAAAGATTATGGAGCTCGTCCACTACGTCGTGCCCTTCAAAAGTACATCGAAGATCCGATGGCAGAAGAAATCATCAATTCGGAGATTTCGGAAGGCGATAAATTATTAATCGGACTAAATGAAGCCAAAGATGGCGTTCAGATTTCTGTAAAAGGAAAGTCGGCTCAGCAGGAATCGTAGAAAGTTAAAATAAAATCAATTGAAAACCATACTCAATTCGGGTATGGTTTTTTGTTTTAATATATTTTGCAATCCATTTAAACATTCTCCAAAGCCTGTAAAATATCGGCCAAAATATCATCTCTATGCTCCAAACCAACTGAAATACGGATCAGTCCCGGCGTGATGTTTACTTTCATGCGTTCTTCGTCCGTCAGCTTTGCATGCGTAGTACTCGCCGGATGCGAAGCGATACTTCTTGTATCACCTAAATTAGCGGTCAAGGACAACATTTTCAGATTGTTTAGAAATTGGCGACCTGCTTCCAGTCCACCTTTTAAATTAAAGGCAAATAATCCACCACCATTTTTCATCTGTTTTTTGGCAATTGCATATTGCGGATGCGAGAGAAGTTGTGGATATTTCAACCATTCAATTTTTTCATGATGCGCCAATTTTTCTGCCAAATAAAGTGCATTGGAAGCATGACGTTCCATACGGACATCCAGTGTTTCAAGGCTTTTACTCAAAATCCATGCGTTGAATGGCGAAAGCGCCGGTCCGGAACTCCTACTGAACAAATATATTTCATGTATTAATTCTTTTTTTCCACAAATGATTCCACCCAAAACGCGTCCTTGACCATCCAACCATTTTGTACCGGAGTGAATGATCAAATCGGCTCCAAATTTCTGAGGTTGTTGGATCAATGGTGTCGCAAAACAATTGTCCACCACAAAAAGCAAATGGTATTTTTTTGCAATTCTTCCCACCATTTCCAAATCCAAAATGTCCAAAGCAGGATTTGTCGGTGTTTCCAGAAAAAGCATTTTGGTATTTTCATCAATTGCAGCTTCCCATTCAGCTTCGGTTGCATCAACCGGAACATAATGTTGGTTGATGCCGTATTTCGGTAAATATTTGGTGAGAACAGTATGTGTACTCCCAAAAATGGCATTGCAAGAAACTAAGGTATCGCCTTGTTTCAGTAAAGCCATAAAAGTCGCAAACATGGCAGCCATACCGGAAGCGACGGCATACGCCGATTCAGTACCTTCCAAAATGGCCATTTTTTCTTGTAATTCTTGGGTATTGGGATTGATGAACCGACTGTAAATATTACCTTCTTTCTCGTCTGCAAAAACAGCACGCATTTCTTCTGCATTATCGTAACAGAAGCTACTGGTCATAAAGAGTGGATTTGAATGTTCTTTTTCTCCAGTTTGATTGATTTGGGTGCGGATGGCTTGCGTGATTTTGTCCATTTTTTTAACTAATTATTTAGTATTTACAAAAACTTCATATGATACTTCAGCTCCGGCTCTGCGAAGCGTTTCCAGCACCGAACAATATTTGGTAATGGACAATTCGGCTGCGCGATTTGCCTTATCCTTATCCAAATCACCTTCTAAATAATAAGCAACATGGATGGTTTCCCATAGCGCAGGAGTTTTGTCTTTTTCTCTTTCGCCCGATACTTTTATGGATAATTGGTCAAATTCTTGTCGTTGTTTGTCCAAAATCATGACGATGTCGATTCCGCTACACGCACCAACCGCCATCAAAAGGCTAAGCATCGGTCCTAAATTTTTTCCGGTTGATGTCGGAGAATTTTCATGTGTTTCCCGATCGGATCTGAACGTAATGATATTGCCAAATTCATCTTCCGCTATGAAAGAATTGCTGTCATTATGATAGTTAATTTGAATGTTTGTCATTGGTGTATTTTCAGTGCAATTTAAGAATTCAATTATATTTGATCTTATTTTGACTCAATATTAATCGTATTAAAAATTAAGCAAATAGCTTCGGTATTTTAAAATTTCCATTAAAAATGGAGTTTCTATTGGACAAATTTCGGAGCAATTAATTAGAAAAGATGAAAGAAACCTTCAAATATCCAAATTCATTTGAATTAGAATTGGGAGATAAACTTCCTGAAATTGAAATTGCATATTATACTTATGGAAATTTAAATGCAAACAAAGACAATGTCATTTGGATATGTCATGCACTTACGGCTTCGGCAGATGTTGAGGATTGGTGGAGTGGTTTGGTTGGAAAAGGAAAAATATTTGATCCTGAAAAATATTTTATAGTATGTGCCAATATTTTGGGAAGTTGCTATGGAACGACAGGTCCTACAAGTTTAAATCCGAAAACTGCGCAGAAATATGGAATCGACTTTCCTTTTTTTACGATTCGGGATATGGTAAAAGCGCATCAATTGTTACAAAAACATTTGGGAATTGAACGAATTCAAATTCTGGCTGGAGGAAGTATGGGTGGTTATCAGGCATTGGAATGGGCGATTATGGATGCTATTTCAATTGAAAATTTGTTTTTGATAGCTACTTCGGCAGAAGAAAGTGCTTGGGGAAAAGCGATACATGCCGCACAAAGGATGGCGATTACTGCAGATCCAAATTGGGCAAAAGGAGAAATTGGCTTAGGTGATCATGGTTTAAAAGCGGCTCGGGCATTTGGGATGTTGACTTATCGAAATTATGAATTATTCAAATCACAACAGTCTGATACAAATTTGTCCACCTTTCAAAATCATAGAGCAGCAACTTATGTTCAATATCAGGCAGAAAAATTAGCCGGTCGTTTCGACGCTTTGACCTATTTTAAACTTTCAGAAGCGATGGATACGCATCAATTGGCAAGAAATAGGGCATCATTGGAAGTTGTTTTGGAAAGCATTGAACAAAATGTATTGGTGGTAGGAATCAGCAGTGATATTTTATGTCCAAAGGAAGAGCAAATTTATCTGGCAAATCATTTACCCAATTCGGTATATCGGGAAATAGATTCAGCTTATGGTCACGATGGTTTTTTAGTTGAATCAGAAAAAATTAAAGATATTTTACAGGATTGGATTTCTGATAAGAAAATATTTATTGCTTCAACACACGATAAAAAATATAATAAACTGTAATTTAACCACATAGGCGCATAGTTTTTTTTCTATTTTATCAGTGCTCATTAGTTAAAATAGTTTCCACATTTCGTGGAACATAGAATGATCAAAATAATTATATACCCCTATACCGCCAAAGGCAGATTCTATGAATTCTTAAATATCATAAAGATATTTTTATCAACCATATACAATTTTTGTCGTGTTCTAAATTTAATTCCTAAATCTCTATCTTTGTAGCAGCAAGCCACTTTGTCGCTCTCCGTCACGGCGGAGGGAGGAAAGTCCGGACACCAAAGAGCAGCATAACGGGTAACACCCGTCCTCTCGGCTCAGCCGAGAGAGGACAAGTGCAACAGAAAGCAAGTACAGTAAGGCTGTAGTGAAACCAGGTAAACTCTATGCGGTGCAATGCCATGTATATTGGTTCCCGACTCAGTCGGGTGAGGGCTGCTCGTCCAACGCCAAGGGGTAGGCAGATAGATTTCGTCGGTAACGGCGAAACCAGATAAATGACAAAGTTCCAATGAATTGGAAACAGAATCCGGCTTATGGCTTGCTATTTTTCTATTCATCAGATTTTTGAAAGGATTTATTGAAGATTTTTTCAAAAGGTATCGAAAATTTTTTTAGCTTTGGTTATAATGTTAATCCGTAAAATCAAAAAATTATGAAAAAATTTATCGCTTTATTTGCTATTGCAGTTGCGCCTGCTTTATTTGCACAAGAAAAAGCAGCAGTAAACAAAGTTTCTGATGCTCAGAAAATTGAAGCTTCAAAAGTGGAGAAAAAAGCTGATGCCAATGTTTCTACTGCAAAAACAAGACAAAATACAGCTACTGCTGCAAAAGGTACTTCTGTTAAAGCTGCAGCTAGAACAACTGCTGAATCTGAAAAAATGAATGCTGTAAGAGAAGAAAAGGCTAAATAAATTTTAGCTAATCATAAAAAAACCGGTGAAATTCACCGGTTTTTTTGTTCCTGAAAATCTTTTAATTTACCGTCACTCTTTTTCCCGGAAGCACTGCATGAATGGAATTGTCATACATGGCTTCACAATAAGTTGCGGGTAAATAGAAATTCCCTTTATAAGTTGCATTGAGTAAAATGGTTATCGATACTTGCTGGGCTGCGCTTAAATCAAAATAGGAATAAACCCTGTCATCTCTGAAATCTTGATAGTTTAACCCTAAATTTTGTACAGAAGTCGCTTGATTATTGACACGCGTATTGATGATTTCCCAACCGGATGGAAACATTTGGGTCAAAGCCAATTCCTTATAATTCCCCATCATTCCCGGATTTGTGATATTGACGACACATTTAAAATCCGTTCCTTGGTTGAGTTTATTTGGATCGATAGGTTTGTTGTCCAACGTGAAATACGAAATTTTCATGTTTAAATTAGACTGTGATGGTTCTAATTTTTCATCCATAGTAGTCCCCGTTCGTACCAAATCGACAAATAAAAGCGTGCCGGATTGATCCTTGACCGTAAATGAACCTGATTTTTCAGGTAAATCTAAGTTGTAAAACGGTTTGGAACTTGAAATTTTTGTGGATTTTCCATTGATGAAAACCGTGGCTTCAATGTTTTTACCGGATTGATTTTTTCCGAGGAATTCCGAAATTGCCAAAAGTGAAAATGCTGTAGTCTGGGTGTTGTACCAGGATTCTGAATTTAAATTTTTTGCGATTTGACGAACTAAATTCTGTGCTTTGCCTCGCTCACCAATGAGCGTTAAAGTTTCTAAAACCATTGCATTATCGCGTAAAGAAGAGCCGTAGGTGTATTGGTTAAATTTATATTCCTTTACATTTGTAGCTAAATTTCCTACCAGTTTTTTTGCGATGCTTTGTTGTCCTGCCATTTGGTAAGCGGCAGAAAGTCGCCAAAGCGTTGCCACACTGGTTTTCTTTTCTTTCAATCGGTTCATCAATCCCAATTCTGCATTTCCGGACAATGCGAGGGTGTACAGACGGTAAGCTTGATCTAGGTCGTTGTAATAGTATTTGTCATTGTAGCCATTCCATTCTTTGGCTATTTTTCTTTGGTATCTAATCAATCCATCTTTTAGTCCCGCAGGAATTTTATACCCTAAGTCTTCTGCTTTCAATACAAAGTGAAAAGCATAAGTACTTCCCCATTTATCTGCATCTCCCATTCCTGGCCAGTATGCCAAACCACCACTAGGAGTTTGGTGAGATTTGAATTTTTTCAATGCTTGTTCGACATTATACTGAACATCTTTTTTTTGTGCATCGCTTAAATTGGTCAAACGCTCTAAAAACAATTGTGGAAAAACACTTGAAGTGGTTTGTTCTATGCATCCATGTGGATATTGGATCAAATAGCGCATCCTTTCATCTAAATTTAGGTTGGGAACTGAGGAGAGAACCAACTTTGTATCAGTAGTTCCTGTCATGCCAAATGGCTCATAAACGCTGGTCCAACTTTGGTTGGCACTGACTTCTTGACTGGTCGTAAAAGTCATCGGAGGATTGGGGCTTCGAACTTCTATTTCGATGTTTTCTGAAGTTTTTTCTCCACCTGAAACCGCAGATATGGTCAAGGTTGCTTTGCCTAATTTTTCAGGGATTTTCAATTTGAAGTTGGCCAACTGATCTCCTGTTTTTTCAAATTTCAAATTTTGTGTTTTTTCACCTTCTATTTGAATCAATGAATTGGACTTAACAGCAACCGATACATTTTTGATGTTGTTCTCCATGGCAAAAACATTGATCGGAAGCGTGATTTCATCACCCGGATTCAAAACCCTCGGCAAAGTGGTCAAAGTCATCAATGGTTGTTTGACAGCAATATTTTTTTCTGCATTTCCAAACCCTGATTCATTTCCGGCAACGACCATCACTTTTACAGATCCGACGTAATTGTCCATTTTCAATTGATGCGATTTGCTTTCTCCTTTCCCAATTGTAAATGGACCTAGAAAATGTACAACTGGTTTAAATCTGTTGATTTTTTCTTTGTTTGAATTGGATAGCGCCATGTCGCCACCGATTGTGAATACACTTTCAATTCTTCCTCCATAAGCGCCGAGTACATAATTGAAAATATCCCAAGTATTGACACCAAGCGCTTGTTTTTGGTTAAAATAATTGTAAATATCGGGTGTTTTAAAATTGGTAATGTCCAGTAAACCTTCGTCCACCACAGCCAAAGTATAGGTCATTTCTTTTCCTGATTTTTCAGAAACAGAAACAGAATAATTGCTGTTTGGTCGGATGGATTCAGGTGATTTTATAATAGGATTCAATTTCCGATTTGGATTTTCAACGGTTAATGGAATTACGCCATACATGCGGATGGGCATATCGTTGATTGTCGCATTATGAGGCTGAAGTAAACTGATGTTGACATAAAAATTGGGTGCCATTTCTTCCGTAATTTCCACCTCAAATTTGGTTTGGTCTTTTTCTGTGGTGATCCATTTTCTTTCGATGACTTTTACGCCATTTTCAAAACTAACAAGTGCATTTCCTTCGACAGAAGATGGAATGGTAATTTGGGCTTTTTCACCTACTTTATAGGAAGTTTTATCCGCTTTAAAGTTTAAAATGGCAGCACTTTCAGTAGCTCCGTCACCACGGCTTCTCCAGTTGGGCCAATCGATCCAAATCGTTTTTCCGGCTGCGTGACCGCTTTCCGGATCTAAAATTCTGATGAAATAATTTCCATATTGATCGTTTGGAATATTGATTTTAAACGATCCTTTTCCATTTGTGGTAGAAATCAATTTTTCTTCGGTTAAAAATTCATAAGAACGGTTTACATAATAAGCCAAATCATTTGAATCAGAATTGTACCACCAAGAGTTTTTCATGCGGTAAATGAAGACTTTGATGCCGCTTTTCGAAACAGGATTTCCCTTAAAATCTACGGTTGCGACGTTAACTGTATGTTCTTTTCCTGTTTCGAGCATTTCGTAGAATTCGTTATCTGTTGGGATTTGAAGACCAACATAAGTCGAATAAGGTGAAAATTCTTTTGTGACATAAGAAGTGCTGAAGTCACCTCCTGACTCAAATACTTTTGTGAACAATCCCATTTTCAGCATTCCCGGAGGTGTGATGTCGAGGTTGATGTTTGTTGGAATATTGGCTTCACCATTTGAGTTGAGCGCTCCATCAAAAACTGTCATTTCCTGCATGGGGAAATTTCGGGAAGGGTCAGAAAAAGAATATTTAGGAAAAGATTTAAATTGAGTTGATTCCGAGAAAAGATTGGCTTGGACATTGGCTTTTAGATTTTGTGCGTCAGCACCACTTAACCAATTGGCTTTGATTTTAAACCCTTGACCTGTAGTTGATTTGGTGATAATTTCTTCCGGGAAAATGGTGTTGATTTTCAGTCGATTGGGTTTGATGGTTTCAACTTTTAGTGATTTGTAAAAAGTCATGCCACCGATTTTCACTTGGGCAGTCCAATTTCCTGTTTTGGCATCAGGAGCAGTTTCCAATTCGAAAGTATAAAAACCGTTTACCGGATTGCTGTTGACTTTTCTTTGCATCAATTGTCCATCAGGACTTTTTAGCTCTATGATGGCAGGTTGTTCATCTGAAATTTGGGTCATGGATTGGTCCATCACAAAGGTGAGATGCATTTTATCGCCTGGTCGCCAAACACCTCTTTCTCCATAAATGAATCCGCCTATACCTGAAGCAGAAGATTCGCCTTCCACATCAAAATTGGAAAGAGAGAGAGAAGAACCGTTGTCTACCCTTACATAACCTTTTTGTTTGTTTTTTTCAGCAACGATCAGAAATGGTTTTCTGTTCATCTTAAACTCTGCAAAACCTTGACCGTCAGTGCTTCCTTCGCCTACCAATTGATTTTGTAAATCATAGGCTTTGATGATGACGTTTTCCATCGGTTTGGCAGATAGAATGTCGGTTACGGTGGCGTATCCGGTTTTATTTTTTCCGGTTTTGAAGTTTAAACCAATGTTACTGGCCAATACGTTTTTGCTTACATTTTTTTCCGAAGTATAATAGGAAACCGTACATGGATTGTCCCTGTCTTGCCATTTGTAGCCATCTGGGTAGTAATAATCATAATCATCGTAAATGTACATTTCAGCATCAGTATCATAATCATCTTTTTTGGGTTCTACATGCGCCAATATTTCAGATTCACCTGAATTTCCGGAACATGGATAGGAAGCAAAATCTTGTTGAAATGAAAATTCTACGTTGTAAATCGCTCCGGGTTCTGGTTCTATAAATTTTGACAATTCCAATTGATAGACACTCAACTCATGGATATTAAAATTATCAGAATTTGTGATGGGTATAATTTTATTTAAGACTTTTTTACCAACGGGTTTTAGGTTATTGGATTGATTGTAATGATTATACTGAAAAAATTGATGCACGTTGTTTTCATAAATTTTGGTGATTTCAACACGTACAGCTTTTAGTCCTACTGCTTGAAAAGGAAGATTGATTTTACCATCAGAGGAAGGAATGATATTGCCATTTCCTACGAATTTCACTTGGGGAAATAAATTGATGAAATTTACTTTTTCCTTTTGAGTTGCTATGATTTTATTGCCATAAGCACTTGAAATTCCGGGATGAATGGAAAGTTCGTATTCGCCACCGATTTTTTTTGCGGTATAGATTTTTAATTCATTTCCATTGATGACCGTCGATTTGATATAATTGTCGGGTTGAGAATCGTAATAATAATCGTTGTTGTTTTGTTCACTTTTATTGGTGCGGTTGATTTCGATCAAACCATCTAAAAAGGCATCACTACGTAAAGATTCAGAAAAATTGACTGAAATATATTGTTCGGGATGCGAAACGGATTTGATTTGGGTGATTTTAAAATCATTTGTTGCCGGAATTTCAAATTCCTGTTTTAGGTTTTTTTTGATTTCCAAAGGTTTTCCATTCCATTTTAAGATCAAATTTTTTGCAGTTTCATCAGATTCTAAACCTTTGATTGTAAACCGATGGTTTTTTTGATTATCCGAATGTTCCCAAGAAACAGGCAGTTTTTTTCCATCCAATTTTGCTTCGAGTAATTCATTGATTTGAGAAGAGTTCGCAAAATCAGCGGTATAGATATTTCCCGAAAATTGATAATTTCCTTGTCCATCTTGGGTATCTTGAAGACCATCCAGACTTACTGTGAAATCCTGTTTTTTGGCTTGAAATTGAAATTCAAAAACTTTGAGTTCATCAGGTATTTTGGTGTAAATAGAAGTTAGATCCAATTTTCCGGTATAAATTTCACCTTGTTCCAATTTCTCTTCCGGATGAAATTCCAAAGTCGAATTATCCACCAAATAGGTCTTACCTTTGATGGATGGCGAAAAACTCATCACTTCATTTTTGAGCGATTGATCTTCATTTAATTCCAGTGGAATATCAGTGTGGAGAATGACTTTGATGTTGCTTTCCGTCGAAACCAATCCTGATGTATAGGCCGATACGTAGGCTGCAAATTCAGGATTTACCTCGAAAAGTTGGTTGTCTTTTTTAGATTTACAACCCAAGAACAAAAGTGCTGTGAGCAGGAGTATAACGGATTTTTTCATATTATCGGAATCAAATTGTTTTTAAAATTACAAAAAACATGCTTTCATTTTATTCAAATCCACTAATCTTATTCAAAAGCAATGATTTATTGTAGGAGATAAAAAACGCCATCTACTCGATGACGTTTGATTTGTAAACCGCTGAAATTTAAGCGTGTTGACCGGAATGTTTTCCTTCTCGAACTTCCTCAACCAATTTAGCGTTGAAGGCGGGAAGGTCTTTAGGTGTACGACTTGTCACTAAACCTTCGTCCACAATTACTTCTTCGTCCTGCCAGTTTGCACCTGCGTTTTTGAGGTCTTTGCTGATGTTTTTAACCGAAGTCAGTTTGCGTCCGTTCACTACTTCTGCTTCAATCAAAAGCTGCGGTCCCGTGGCAAATCGCAGCAACGGGTTTCTTTTGTTGGAAGAAATCTTTGATGAAACTCAAAGCTTTGTCATTTGTTCTTAATTGATCGGGATTGATTACACCGCCCGGTAGAACCAATGCGTCATAATCTGAAGCTGAAGCAGCGCTCAAATCCTTGTCCACTTTATATTCCTGACCCCAATCTTTCTCAGCCCAGGCCTTGATGCTTCCTGACTCGGGGCTTACGATTTCGGCCGTCCATCCTTGTTGTTCGATGTGTTCTTTTGGCGATTTTAATTCGCTTTCTTCAAATCCATGTGTGGCTAATATTGCAATTCTTTTAGACATAATTATTTATTTTATATAGTTAAACATTTAATTTTAAATATTCAAATCTCCCTCACGACCTACATCCAAATCCTCACCTGAAATACCACTGACTGCAGCTTTGAAAAAGGTCACCAGCTTATTGGACTTGGTGTCCCAGTAATGAGCTTCCTGCGGCATTACTTTCAGGATTCTGATATTTACGTCATCCTTACCTTGCTCAAACCAACCGTCCATCATTTTATTCCAATACTTGTCGATGCGTGCTTTGTCCTGAGTTGTCTCAGTTTCCGCGTGAATACTCAGGAAATTATAGCTTCCCGGGTCGGAGTAAAGCAAACAAACCGAGCTGTCCTTTTGCAGGTGTTTGAAACTTTCGCTCAATGCCGAATAGATGAACCATATATTCCCATGATCGTCTACTTCCTGCCGGCTCATCGGAACTGCATGAACGTGTTTGGAATCGTCGGTATGCGTACAAAGCATGCCGATGTCAATCTTGTTGACCATATCCTGCAACTTTTTGATTGCATCCTGATTGTATAAATTTTCTTTGCTCATTTTGATTTGTTTTTGAGTTAAAAAATTGATGCCGAATTTTTGAAAGCTTTAATTTTCAATTTATTCTCCCTAATTATTACAAACTTGATACCATAATTTAATCTGAAGGTTATTAGGGATTTTATTCGAAATTGCTTCGAATTATGTAGTAAAAATCTCAAATTTTAACCCATAATTAAACTATAGTATCTCTATATAAACTATGGACTTATTATGGACTTACCCCTAACATGACCCGAAAAAAAAGCGAAGAAAACCCCAAGAAAATTCTTCCGAAATTGAGAGAAGTTCGGTTTTTTATTTTAAGCGGTCTTTGAGTAAGCAGAGTACGCCGACTTCAGCACGGGAAAGGTTTTGTTGTTTTTTGAGCAAACGGTCGACTTCTTTGTTGAAATAATTCAAGGTTTTTCCGTCTAAATATTCGTCAATAACCCTTGGATCAATATAGGAACTTCTCGCTACTGCGGGCGTATTTCCCAGTTTTTCGCTTACGGCAATGACGGCCTGACGGATGTTCTTGTCCAGTTGTTTTTGGTCTTTAGGCTCCACAGTTCCTAATTCGTCGAGCGCAATTGCGGCAATCATCGTTCCTGACCAGGTGCGGAAATCCTTGGCGGAATATTCTTCTCCCATCACGTCGCGGATGTAGGCGTTGAGGTCATCGCTCTTTACATCGCGGATTTGGTTGTCTTCGTCGTAGTATTTAAAGATTTCGTAGCCGGGAAGTTCGTCGATTTCTTTGACGATTTTGGCGAGTTTAGCATCGAGAATATGCTTTTCCTGTTCGATTCCCGATTTGCCAGTATAGGAAAAGATGAGTTCGTTTCCTTCTATGCTGAGGTGTTTGCTGCGCATCGTGGTGATGCCGTAACTTTCGTTTTCTTTAGCGTAGTTGTCGCTTCCGGGGCGGAAAAATGCGGTTTCCAAAAGCCTAACCATAGACGCCAGAACTTTATCTCGAGTCAGTTTTTTCTTGCGCAGATGTTGTCCGGTCACGCGGCGCATATGTTCGAGTTGCTCTGCAAAAGCAATGATTCGGTCAAACTTTTTCTGGTCTTGTTTGGTTCGGAATTTAGGGTTGTAGATGTATTGTTTGCGGCCTTTGTCGTCGCGACCTGTAACCAGTATCTTGGCGTTCTTCTTTTCATTGATTTCCACATCGCTCCAAGCAGGGGGGATGACCAGTGATTTGAAGTAATCTTTCAGTTCTTTGTCAGAAACGGTTTTGCCGTTTCGGTCTGAATAACGGAAACCTTTGCCGTGCTTTTTGCGGATGTACATTGCGAATTATTATTTGGTAAGGGAAAGTTAAATAAAATATAGATGCGATTGATTTAGATTTGAATCAAATCATTTAACTTTAAGATTCAATTATGAGTTATGAAATTTGATTTAAGAAATATAGCGAGATGGGTTTTGGGGTTCAGTCTTTTGATGGCGGGAATCGGACACATGACTTTTGCAAGAACTGAATTTCAGGCACAGGTGCCGGACTGGACACCGTTTAGCAAGGACTTTGTGGTACTTGCCTCGGGCGTGGTTGAGATTATTTTAGGCTTAGGAATTCTCATTTTAGGTAGAAGCAAAAAATGGGTGGGATGGGTCGTTGCTTTATTTTTTCTGGCTGTTTTTCCGGGAAATATTTCGCAATACGTCAATGGGATTGATGCATTTGGACTGGATACGGATACAAAAAGGCTGATTCGTTTGTTCTTTCAACCTGTTTTGATGCTTTGGGCATTGTATGCTTGCGGCGTATTCGAGAAGCGTCAAAATTGAAGCAAAAGGTAAATCAACAATGGTAAAACCGAACAGCTTTCTACCCAAAAGGAGAAGTAAAAATCACTTCGTTTCTCATTTGAATTCATAACCAATATTGCGGAAATGATAAGCGTAAACCACCAAGCGAGAATCGAATCATTCATGTGTCCGAATTCTTCATAAAATAAAATTCCGCTCAACAGCAAACAAAGCAGGGACAGGATTCTTGAGGAATTCAATCCAATGGTTTGGGGAATGGTTTTGAGTTCAGATTCGTCGGTGATTTTGTCGCGAATGTCGAAGGGAATCGTGATGCCGATGACAAAGAAAAACACTGCCAAAAACAAAGAAACGTATTGAATCAGTGAATGGTGAACCACCAGTAAAAGTCCGATAGAACTTCCCGCCCAAACGAATGCGATGAGAAATAGCTTCAAAAAAGGGATGCCCCGAAGTCCTAAATTGGAGAAGGGTAGGGAATAGCAAAAACTGACAAACGCCAAAACTCCGAGGTATAAGAATGTTTTGAGTTCAAATCCGCGCAGCAAAAGACAAATAAGTGTGCCGATGAGACCGATGAGTGTTAGTATGATTTGAGTAGAATTTTCCTGAAACGAAATCCGAAATTCTTTGATGTGTTTGATGCGGGTGAAGTTATAAATGGCCAAAGTACCGAAGAAGACGATTCCGAGTACATAAGGGTTTAATTCATAAAGGTTTAATTGGAAAAAGGCCAATAATCCACCAAAACAAAAGGCGACCCATAGATTGGTTCTGATGAGGTATTTTTCAAAGTATTGAATCATCGCAAACAAAGATAAATGAATATCAACAACGGTTGATAAAGATTAGTTTTTAATCCGATTTATAATCGTAAATTTGGGCTTCAATTAAAATCACCGCAATACAAATATGAACACACAAGATTTTTCACTTCGCCACATCGGAACACTTTCAAATGATGCGGTAGAAATGCTTTCTGAAATTGGGAAAGAATCAATTGATGAATTGATAAACGAGACGATGCCCGCTGAAATCAGATTTGAACAACCTTTGAATTTGCCATCAGCTTTATCTGAATATGAAATTCTTCAGCATTTAGAAGGACTGGCAGATAAAAATATCAAGGCGAGAAGCTTCATCGGTTACGGTTATTACCGTACCATTTTACCATCGCCTATCCAAAGAAATATTTTGGAAAATCCGGGTTGGTATACGGCTTATACACCTTATCAAGCCGAAATCGCTCAAGGTCGATTGGAAGCTTTGTTGAACTATCAAACTGTCGTTTCAGACCTGACCGGACTTCCTATTGCAAACGCTTCGCTTCTAGATGAAGCAACGGCTTGTGCAGAAGCCATGCACATGATGAACGAAACCAAAGGGAAAGACAAAAAAGAAGCCCATAAGTTTTTTATTGCAGAAGACATTTTTCCTCAAAGTTTGGCGGTTTGTGAAACCAAAGCCAGCGGACTGGGGATTGAAATTGTAACTGGAAATCCAGACGATTTTGATTTTACAGATGAATTCTATGGTGCGCTTTTACAATATCCGGGGAAATCAGGGAAAGTTACAGATTATACAGATTTGATTTCCGATTTAAAAGCCAAGGGAATTCGAGTGGTTGTGGCAACAGATTTGATGGCGTTGGTTTTATTAAAATCACCTGGAGAAATGGGTGCTGACATTGCTGTTGGGACTTCCCAAAGATTTGGCGTTCCGATGGGTTATGGTGGTCCTCATGCAGCTTTCATGTCCTGTACGGAAGATTACAAACGCCAGATTCCGGGGCGTATCATCGGTGTTTCTCAAGACCGAAACGGAAAATTTGCATTACGTATGGCTTTGCAAACCCGTGAACAACATATTAAACGCGAGCGTGCAACTTCTAACATTTGTACAGCACAAGTTCTTCTTGCCGTGATGGCCGCAATGTATGCGGTTTACCATGGTAAAAACGGATTGGAAAATATCGCCCAAACCATCCATAAAAAAGCAGTTCGGTTAAATGATGCTTTGAACGAATTGGGATATAAAACCATTCATGATCATTTCTTTGATACCATTCAAATCGAAGCAGAAAGTGTTACGAAAGAACAATTCGAAGCCAATCATATTTTATTGAACTTCTTTGAAGACGGAAAAATCAGCATCGCAATTGATGAAGTCGTTTCAGAAGAAGAATTGGAACATTTAATCGGGATTTTTGCAGAAATAAAAGGAAAATCCATTGATAAAGTTGAATTTAAGGAAGCCAAAATTCCTTCGGAATTGGTCAGAACTTCTGAATTTTTGACCAATGATGTTTTCAAATCTTATCATACCGAAACAGAATTGATGCGCTACATCAAACGTTTGGAACGAAAAGATTTGGCACTCAACCATTCCATGATTGCATTGGGTTCATGTACGATGAAACTGAATGCAGCGACAGAAATGTTGCCTTTGAGTTGGAGCGGATTTAATTCGATTCATCCATTTGTTCCAAAATCCTATGCTTTGGGTTATCAGGAAATGATCCATAATTTAGAAAATTACCTTTCTGAAATCACAGGATTTGCTGCAACTTCCGTTCAGCAAAATTCGGGAGCGCAAGGCGAATATGCAGGTTTGATGGTGATTCGCTCTTACCAAATCGATCAAGGTGAAGGTCATAGAAATGTCGTTTTAATTCCGGAATCTGCACATGGAACCAATCCTGCTTCTGCGGCAATGGCTGGAATGAAGATCGTCGTAGTGAAAAATTTACCAAGTGGTGAGACTGACATCGATGATTTAAAAGCGAAAATTGGCATTCATAGAGATAATTTGTCAGCTTTGATGATTACGTATCCGTCGACTTATGGTGCATTTGATTCCAACATCAAAGAAGTAACGAAATTGGTTCATGAGGCCGGTGGTCAAATCTACATGGACGGTGCCAATATGAATGCTCAAGTGGGATTGACGGCTCCGGGAATGATCGGTGCCGATGTTTGTCATTTGAATTTGCATAAAACCTTTGCGATTCCGCATGGAGGTGGAGGTCCTGGAGTTGGGCCGATTTGCGTAGCAAGTCATTTGGCGCCTTATTTGGGAGGACATCCATTGATCGAAACAGGGGGCGAAAAGTCCGATACGGTTTATTCGGCTGCGCCTTATGGTTCTTCTTTGATTTTATTGATCTCTTATTCTTACATCCGTATGTTGGGTGAAAAGGGATTGACCAATTCAACTAAACATGCGATTCTCAATGCGAACTACATGAAAGTGAAGTTGGAAAAATACTATGATGTGTTGTATACCAATGCGCAAAATGTAGTAGCACACGAATTCATTTTGGATTTCCGTCCGTTTAAAAAACTGGGAATCGAAGTTTCTGATATTGCCAAACGATTGATGGACTATGGATTCCATGCACCGACGGTTTCGTTTCCGGTTACCGGAACTTTGATGATCGAACCGACAGAATCGGAAAGTAAAGCAGAATTGGATCGATTTGTAGAAGCTTTGATCCAAATCAAAGCCGAAATCGATGAAGTAGCCAACGGAGATTTCCCACAGGATGATAATGTGTTGAAAAATGCACCACATCCATTGGACATCGTAACGGCTGATGATTGGAATTTCCCTTACTCACGTGAAAAAGCGGCTTATCCGCTGGAGTGGGTGAGAGACCGCAAATTCTTTACGCCGGTAGCGCGAATTGACGATGCATTTGGTGACCGAAATTTGATCTGTACTTGTCCGAGCGTGGAGAGTTATGTAACCGAATAATTTTCCAATTTGATAATTTGAAAATGTGATAATTAAACCTCACAGGTTTCCGAAACCTGTGAGGTTTTTTGATATTTTAAATCAAAATCTCTCCAACTTTTACATTATTTCATGTCTAAATTTGCTATATTTAGATAAAATTAATTTCTTATGAATGTCAGTTTGACCAAAAAACAAGAAGAATATATTTCTGAACAAGTTGCTTCTGGCGAATATCAAAACAACAGCGAATTGGTTAGAGATGCTTTGCGACTTCATAAAATCTACAGAGAAAAGGTAATTCAGGATTTGAGAAAAGAAATTGAATTGGGTTGGGAAGGGGAAAATGCTTCCGTGACCATGGATCAAATCATAGCATCAAAAAGAAATGGATAAATACATTTTATCTAAAAAATCCCAAGAAGATATCGAATCAATTTACGAATATGGGAATTTTAGATTTGGAAAAGATGTTGCCATTCAATATTTAATTGAATTAAAAAATTGTTTTGAAAATCTCTCAGAAAACCCTGAAATGGGTAAAAATCGAAATGAAATTAAGCAAGGACTATTTAGTTTTCCATTTGTTTCTCATGTGATTTTTTATAGAATTTTACAAAATCACATCAGGATAGTTCGCGTATTACATGGAAGTAGAGATATTCAGAAATTTTTTTAGAAATTCTCCATAAAAAGCAGTTTGACTGATAGAATGGACGAGAGACCGAAACCTGATTTGTACTTCTCCGAGTGTGGAGAGTTATGTAACCGAATAATTTTCCAATTTGAATAATTAGACAAAATTGCTCCAACTATTTTATATCATATTTCAACTCAATTGGATTGATTAATTTTGAAGCTATAAATTCAAAACGTTCGACATGAGTAATATAATAGAAGATCAAAAGAAAGTAAAGCCAAAAGCACCAAAAATTGGTGAATTAATTGAAAATACTAAATCGGTTATTTTAGGAACAATTGATGCAGAGGGAAATCCCAATTCCAGTTATGCACCGTTTGCCAATTTAAATGGGAGCTTTCAGGTTTTGGTTTCCTTTATGGCCAAACACACCAAAAACTTACGCGACCAAAAAAAGGTTTCGGTGATGTTGATCGAAGACGAAACCGCACACAAACAAATTTATGCCAGAAATCGTTTGACACTTGATTGTGAAGCGGTTTTGGTGGATAACGAAAGCGAATTTTTTAATGAATCCGTTAAAGCTTTGGAAGCAAGACATGGAAACATCGTAAAAATGCTAGCTGAATTAAATGATTTTGTATTGTTTGATTTGAGACCAAAATCCGGTTCTTATGTAAATGGATTTGGAAGTGCTTATTCGGTAAATCCAGATTTGACTGTAAATGAGCATGTAAAAGGAGCTCATGGTCAGCATAATGTGGAAGAAAGCAAATAATTTTGTTTTTATTATTTATAAGGAACGCAAATCTTTTGGGGTTTGCGTTTTTTTATTCTGCGTTTATAACCAATTGTAGAAATTCCTAGTTTAGCGCCAAATATGACGTTGAACTTTTTTAAAAAAATGAAAGATTTTGTACATTATTTTTTGCATTTAGGATTTCCATTGATTGTTGCTTTTTCTTTTTTTAGAAAGGATTGGAAAAAAGTCTACGTCATTTTATTGTTGACCATGTTGGTAGACTTGGATCATTTATTGGCTTCGCCCATTTTTGATCCCAATCGTTGCAGCATCAATTTTCATCCACTTCATACCTATTGGGCAATTGGGATATACTTTTTGATGCTTTTTTTTCCCAAAACCAGAATCATGGCCATCGGACTTTTGATGCACATGATGACCGATCAGATTGATTGTTGGTGGAATTTTGGTTTAAATTAATGCAAATGATTTGTTCAATGCATAAAATAATTGGAATTTTGCAGGTCATTTTTGAATTATGTCAAGCAGAGAGGTTTTAAAGGGGGTTTTATTGGTGGGTTTTGGGGCGAGTATTTATGGAATGCTGGCTACGATTGTAAAAATCGCTTATCAAGAAGGATTTACAACGGCAGAGGTCACAACTTCCCAATTTACACTTGGGTTCATCGGTTTATTATTGTTAAATATCATTCAAACTCAACGTTCAGAAAAAGCATTGCCTCAACCTTCTCGATCAGATGTTATCAAATTAATGCTGGCCGGGACTTCACTAGGTTTCACGAGCTTATTCTACTATTTATCGGTTCAATTTATCAATGTTTCCATCGCCATCGTTTTACTGATGCAATCTGTTTGGATTAGCGTAGTTGTAGAGAGTATTTTACATAGACAACTGCCAACAATTCGGAAAATCATTGCTACGATTATTATTTTATTAGGAACTGTTTTGGCTACCAATTTGGTTCATTCTAAAATCGAATTGGACTGGCGCGGGATTTTGTTTGGGATGCTGGCTGCTTGCTCTTTCTCGACTACTATGTTTACTTCCAATAAATTAGGGAATTATCTTCCCGTTTTCAGAAAGAGTTTTTTGATGTTGAGCGGTGGAACCATAGTTATTTTGACCTTTGCTACTTTCACTCAGTTTGTACCTTCTTTATCAGAAGGATTGGTTAACTTTTACCACCAAATCGGCTTTACCTTTTACCAAACGCGGTCATTTGATTTTTCTATCTTTTGGAAATATGGTTTGTTTTTAGCCATTTTCGGAACGATTTTACCGCCGATTTTATTCAATTTGGGTTTTCCTAGAACGGGACTGGGACTGGGAAGTATCATTTCCTCCATAGAACTTCCGGTTTCGGTAACCATGGCATTTGTTTTATTAAATGAACCGGTTTTGGGGATTCAATGGTTGGGAATCGCGATCATCCTTTTTGCGATTATTTTGATGAATTTAGGGAAGAAACGGAAAATTTAATTCAAAAAAAGAACTACCATCCGGCAGTTCTTTTTTCTATCTTCTATAGTGAACTTTGTGTCTTCTTTGTGAACTTAGTGGTAATGAAATTAACCGCAAAGTCCCTATAGTTCGGGATTCACAAAGAACACAAGTCTTTTAAACGACTTCCACAAAAAGCCCATCATCTGTTTTTTCAACTTTCGCCAATTTATTGGCAGTCAGTTCTTTGATGGCTTTGTCCCATTTTTTTCCCGAAAGTCCGGATTGGTTTTTCAATTCGTTTAAATCTGTTTTGCCAATTTTATTCAACAATTCTAAAACCGATTTCGCTTCTTCACTTACCTGAACTTGTTTTTTTTCCGGTTTCATTTGAGGGAAAAATAACACTTCCTGTATCGAAGGGTTATTGGTCAAAAACATGATCAATCTGTCCATCCCAATTCCCAGTCCTGAAGTCGGTGGCATTCCGTATTCCAGCGCACGCAAGAAATCCTGGTCGATGAACATCGCTTCGTCATCACCCTTTTCGGACAATTTCAATTGGTCTTCAAAACGTTCACGTTGGTCGATTGGGTCATTCAACTCCGAATAAGCATTGGCAATTTCTTTTCCACAAACCATCAATTCAAAACGTTCCGTCAAACCTTCTTCGCTTCTGTGTTTTTTGGTAAGTGGCGACATTTCCACCGGATAATCTGTGATGAATGTCGGTTGGATGAAATTTCCTTCGCATTTCTCCCCAAATATTTCGTCGATGAGTTTTCCTTTTCCCATCGTATCGTTGACGTCAATTCCCATAGAAACAGCCGCTTGTCTGATATCTTCTTCCGATTTTCCTTTGATGTCGAAATCGGTGAATTTCAAAATCGCGTCCCGCATCGAAACTCTCGGATAAGGCGCTTTCCAGTCGATTTCATGTTCGCCAAAAGTCGATTTCGTCGTTCCATTAACTTGAACGGCACAGTGCTCCAACAACTTTTCGGTGAAATCCATCATCCAGTTGTAATCCTTGTACGCAACATAAATTTCCATTGCCGTAAATTCCGGATTATGTGTTCGGTCCATTCCTTCGTTTCGGAAGTTTTTAGAGAATTCATACACACCGTCAAACCCACCGACAATCAACCGTTTTAAATACAATTCGTTGGCAATTCTCATGTATAACGGAATGTCCAAAGCGTTATGATGCGTCATAAACGGACGAGCCGCAGCACCACCTGGAATCGCTTGTAAAATCGGCGTTTCTACTTCGAAATAGCCTTTTTCATTAAAGAAATCACGCATCGCATTGAACAATTTTGTTCTTTTTACAAAGATTTCTTTGATGTGCGGATTTACCACCAAATCTACATAACGCATTCTGTAACGCAATTCCGGATCGGTAAACGCATCGTGTACATTTCCTTCGTCATCAGTTTTCACGATCGGAAGCGGACGCAAAGTTTTGGACAACAAAGTCAATTTGGTGACGTGAACGGAAATTTCACCTACTTTGGTTTTGAATTCATATCCTTCAATCCCGATGAAATCACCGATATCCAATAGTTTTTTAAACAAAACGTTGTAAGCAGTTCCTTCTTCATCTGTCGAAATATCGTCCCGCTGAACATAGAGTTGAATCCTTCCTGAACTGTCTTGTAATTCGGCAAAAGAAGCTTTACCCATCACCCGAACCGACATCAAACGTCCGGCGAGCTTCACCTGTTTGCCTTCTTCATAATTCTGTTTTATGTCTTGGGCAGATGAATTGATTTCAAATTCGGCAGCAGGATAGGGCTCAATTCCCATTTTCTGGAGTTCTGCTAATTTTTCTCGTCGGATGATTTCTTGTTCGGATAATTGCATTTTTTGAAAATTTTCAAGCTGCAAAGGTAAGATAGAAATTAGATATTAAGAGTTTGAAATCAGGTTTTTTGAGGTGATTATTATAATGACTTCGATAAATTAATTTCTTAAATGTATTTTTGAACCCTTTTCAAATTCAATTATGACCATCATTCAATTTATTCAAAATCAAATTCAAGTTGCCACAAAACAGATTGAAAATACCATTCAACTCTTAAATGAGGATTGTACGATTCCTTTTATTTCCCGTTACAGAAAAGAAATGACAGGGGATTTGGATGAGGTTCAAATTTCCATGATTGCAAAATTAAAGGTGAATTTTGAAGCATTGGAAAAAAGAAAAACATCCATTTTAAAATCCATCGAAGAACAAAATGCTTTGACTTCAGAATTGAAACAGAAAATTGAAAATTGTTATGATGAAATTCTGTTGGAAGATTATTATTTGCCCTTCAAAAAACAGAAAAAAACCAAAGCCGCGATCGCAAAAGAAAAGGGTTTGGAACCTTTGGCCAAAATTATCATGAAACAAAATCCGATTCGGGATTTGGACGAATTGGCATCACGATATTTAACGGATGAAATAGATTCAATCGAAGATGCGATTCAAGGCGCAAAGTACATCATGGCCGAATGGATCAACGAAAATGAGCGCGTCAGAAATCAACTTCGCCGGAAATTCAATTATGAAACGATAATTGAATCAAAAGTGGTCAAATCAAAAAAAGAAGAAGAAAATGCCCAGAAATTTTCCCAATATTTTGATTTTTCAGAGCCTTTGAAACGCTGTGCGCCACATCGTTTATTGGCGATTTTACGTGGAGAGAATGAAGGATTTCTTAAAGTTTCTGTCGGAATTGAAAAGAAATTGGCTTTGGAAACTATTGAAAATATCATTCTTAAAACCAATCAAACTGATTTGGTCGAAATCATAGAAGATGCGATTGCTGATGCTTTCAAAAGATTGCTCGAACCTTCACTTTCCAACGAAAGACTGAACGAAGCGAAATTACAGGCTGATAAAAGTTCGATTCAGGTTTTTTCCAATAATTTGAAACAACTTTTACTCGCAGCTCCACTCGGTGAAAAACGGATTTTAGCGATTGATCCGGGCTATCGTTCCGGTTGTAAAATCGTTTGTTTGGATGAAAAAGGAGATTTGATTCACAACGAAACGGTTTATCCGCATGCACCTCAAAACCAGAAAAATGATGCTTCCAAAAAGATCAAATCTTTGGTGAATGCTTATCAAATCGAAGCGATTTCCATAGGTAACGGAACGGCTTCAAGAGAAACTGAAAACTGGATTCAGTCGATTCCATTTGATCGAAACCTAAAAGTTTTTGTGGTCAATGAAGCAGGCGCTTCGATTTATTCGGCATCAAAAATTGCCCGAGATGAATTCCCGCAATTTGATGTAACGGTTCGTGGAGCGGTTTCCATCGGTCGTCGACTGGCTGATCCACTTTCGGAATTGGTGAAAATCGAGCCGAAATCCATCGGTGTGGGACAATACCAGCACGATGTCGATCAGAAACTTTTAAAAGAAGAATTGGATGAAACTGTGATGCTTTGCGTGAACAAAGTCGGAGTAAATCTGAATACAGCGAGTAAACATTTGCTGAATTATGTATCGGGAATCGGTGAGAAAATGGCGGAAAACATCGTGAATTATCGGTCAGAAAATGGACAATTTGATTCGAGGGAAAGTTTGAAAAATGTTCCGAGATTGGGCGAAAAAGCTTTTCAACAAGCCTCTGCTTTCCTCCGAATTCCAAATGGTAAAAATCCTTTGGACAATTCGGCTGTACATCCGGAATCCTACAAATTGGTGGAGAAAATGGCAAAAGATTTAAAAGTTTCAACTGAAGAATTGATTGGAAATGAAGGGTTAATTGCTCAAATTAATGTAGAAAAATATGTTTCAGATAAAGTGGGATTGCCGACTTTGAAAGATATTTTGGAAGAATTGAAGAAACCGGGACTGGATCCGAGACAGAAAGCGGTGATGGTTCAATTTGATAAAAACCTCAAATCGATCGAAGATTTAAAAATCGGAATGAAAGTTCAGGGCATCATCAACAACATTACGAATTTCGGATGTTTTGTGGACATCGGCATCAAACAAAGCGGACTCGTTCATATTTCAAAAATCACCAAAGCATTTATATCGGATGTCAACCAAGTCGTTCACCTGAACCAAATCGTAGAAGTTACCGTTACAGATGTAGATTTGGAACGAAAGAGAATTCAGTTGTCGATGGTGGAGTGATTATTATAATTTACTCAAATCAATCAAATATTTTTTTTTGTTATAATCATCAATGAAATAAAGTTTTTCGTTTTTAAATTCCATTAGCCAAAATACAGACTGAATTCGATCTAAGACAATTTTATATTCAAAAGAGTTAAGGTTTATACAAATCAAATTTGTATTTGGTGTTTTTGTTGAATTCCATTGTTGTAGAAATAGGAATGATTTGTGTCTATAAAACCAATCTCCATAAATATCAAATTCTAAAAGCCTAATTTCAGGAATAGACTTAAGTTTAAAATAAGCTGGACCGAACCTTATTTCACTTTCATATTTTGACTGAATTTCAAGTCTTTCAGTTTTTACAAAACCTTCCCAATTCATTTATTGAAATTATATTTTATAAAATTAAACTTTAATTTGTTTTATATTACTAAATCTTATAGAGTTGCTTCTCTGTCAAATATCGCCAATACCGTTTCGGAATGTGTTGTATATGCAATTTTATATTCTTAAATCACCAAAGCATTTATTTCGGATGTTAACCAAGTCGTTCATTTGAATCAAATTGTAGAAGTTACCGTTACAGATGTAGATTTGGAACGAAAAAGAATTCAGTTGTCGATGGTGGAGTGATTATTATAATTTACTCAAATCAATCAAATATTTTTTTTTGTTATAATCATCAATGAAATAAAGTTTTTCGTTTTTGAATTCCATTAGCCAAAATACAGACTGAATTCGATCTAAGACAATTTTATATTCAAAAGAGTTAAGGTTTATACAAATCAAATTTGTATTTGGTGTTTTTGTTGAATTCCATTGTTGTAGAAATAGGAATGATTTGTGTCTATAAAACCAATCTCCATAAATATCAAATTCTAAAAGCTTAATTTCAGGAATAGACTTAAGTTTAAAATAAGCTGGACCGAACCTTATTTCACTTTCATATTTTGACTGAATTTCAAGTCTTTCAGTTTTTACAAAACCTTCCCAATTCATTTATTGAAATTATATTTTATAAAATTAAACTTTAATTTGTTTTATATTACTAAATCTTAGAGTTGCTTCTCTGTCAAATATCGCCAATACCGTTTCGGAATGTGTTGTATATGCAATTTTATATTCTTAAATCACCAAAGCATTTATTTCGGATGTCAACCAAGTCGTTCACCTGAACCAAATCGTGGAAGTGACCGTAACAGATGTGGATTTGGAACGAAAGCGAATTCAGTTGTCGATGTTGGAGTAGTTTTTAGTTTAGTGACCTTTGTGATTCCCTTTGTGCACTTTGTGGTTGAATTTTACCACAAGGGACACTAGGATTTCACAAGGAACACAAAGATTTCTATTAAATTATTTTTTCTTCTTCTCTAATTTCAGAATTACATTTTTATCTTCTTTTTGATAAAAATATACTTTTAAGTAATCGTCAGATTTAATATTTCCTTCAGAATTATATCCCCAATCTTGCATCAAACCACTTAGATAATCAAAATGGAAACCCTTCAAATTAAATCTTTCAGACTTTTTTCCGTCTTCATAAGGTTCTTTAAAATCTGTGATTTTGCCTTCTATTATGATTAATTCCTTGCTATGAAAAATTTGGTAAGAATTGTAATATTTATAGGAATAAGAGATTATTAATGCACAAAAACTAAAAATCCCTAAGTATTGCATTAATTTTAAAATAGCATATTCCATTTCTCCATCATGCAACCTGCCAAATACTTCTATCCCTTGCTCTGTTTTTTTTAAAACATAGGTCGAGATGAAATAGAAAATTAACGGAAAAAAAAAGGATAAGATTTTTGGGAAAATATCAAAAGACAAAAAATCATAGACTACGATATATTTCTCCATCTAAATCTTATATTTTCAAATTAAAAAAATCGTACTTCGTTACTCGTACTTCGTAAATCAAGTATACATCCCACCATCCACGCTAAGCACTTGTCCGGTGATGTAATTGGATAAATCGGAAGCGAGAAACAAACAAGCGTTTGCAATGTCTTCCGGTGTTCCACCGCGTTTAAGAGGAATTCCGGCTCTCCAAGCTTCTACTGCTTTTGGATCCAATTTTTCCGTCATTTCGGTTTCGATGAAGCCAGGCGCAATCACGTTGCAACGAATGTTTCGAGAACCCAATTCGAGCGCTACGGATTTTGAAAACCCGATCAATCCCGCTTTGGAAGCGGCGTAATTGGCTTGTCCGGCATTTCCTTTACGACCGACTACAGAACTCATATTGATGATGGAACCGGCACGGTTTTTCATCATCGGTTTGGTCACGGCTTTGGTTAAGTTGAAAGCCGAATTCAAATTCACACGGATTACTTCTTCATAATCTTCCAAACTCATACGCATCAACAAATTGTCACGCGTAATTCCGGCATTGTTCACGACGATGTCGATTTGCCCAAATTCTTCTAACACATCATCCACCAATTTTTGCGCAGCATCAAAATCCGAAGCATCGGACTGATAACCTTTTGCTTTCACGCCGAATTCTGCCAATTCATTTTCGAGAATTTTGGCTTTTTCGACTGAAGAAGCAAATGTAAAAGCGACATTGCAACCGTTTTTGGCAAAAACTTCAGCGATTCCTTTTCCGATTCCGCGCGTGGCACCTGTGATGATGGCCGTTTTTCCTTTGAGTAATTCCATAGTGATTTTTTGGTTTGGCTAAATTAAGCATTTCGCGTTAATAGATAGATAATCATTTCTTTTTAATAAAGTCATAAATACTAATTGTAAGTTCTTCAATCAATTTACTTTCAGAAAAGATTTCCCAAGAAATGTTTTCCTCAAGAATGTATTCGCTTAATTGTCTTTTATTTATGAAAGTTCCAAAACTTCCATCTTTTTGTTTTTCATAGATTGAAGTGTTCAAAATATTAGAGTTACTAATTTTCCCTAATTGATTATTTATATCATTTAGAAATTCACCGATATATTTCTTTTGATATTTTAAACTATTAATATTTATCAATGCATCATTAATTCTATCCAAAACCTTTTCTTTGTGATTTTTTACCAAAGATTTATTGCAAAAATTTATCAGAATTTTTTTCCAGACTTGATTGGGAAGAATATTTTCAATTTCTCGAATTTCCCAAAGAATTTTCGGAATGAAATTTTTCGATTTTTGTTCTTCTAGTTTTATTAATCGTTTTCCTTTTTTAGTTGATTTCTTTTCATTGTCAGAATCTGCCAAAAGAAATATTTTATTACTTAAGGCTAAAGCATTGATATCTTTAATTATTATTTTACTTTCTTCTATTGAAAATTCTTTTTCAAATAAATAATGGTCAATGTTTGAACCGGCATATTCAAAAAATGCGAAATCGATGTCTTCTTTGGGCGGAGTTTCATTAATAAAATTACAATATGATTTTAAAAAACCTTTAATATAGTTTCTATCTGAAATTCCTTCCACCCAAATACTAGAATTGGCCATAAATACTGAAGAATTATTTACTCCTAAAGATTGCAATATTTCATTATCGCCAACATTCACATTTTTAACAATAAACTGTTTGGTTTTTTCTTCACTAATTTTTGGAGTGAAAGAATAGATTGAAACATTCTCTTTTTCTATTGTCAAATCAAGAAAATGATTGGAATGTGTGGTTATGAAATAGGTGAGATTTTTCTTTTTTAAATCTGCATTTGTAGTTATTTGTTCTAAAAATAATCGTTGCATTCCGGGATGGAGATTGATTTCCGGCTCATCAATAAAAATAAATGAATTTTCTTCGGCCATAAATATTTTGTACATTAAAATAATTAATGCTTGGATTCCATCACCTAGATCATATAAATAACGAGTTTGTTTGTCATCCTCAATATCTATACTTATCAATTCGCTATAATTCTTTCCCGATAAATTTTCTTCTTTCTGAAATCTCGCAATGATATCTATTGGTTTCCCATCAAAAAAGTTTTTACTTATAAAAGATTCAAATTTTTCAAATCTTTTTCTAATTGATCTTTCTGAGTTTCTTGCATTTAAAATTTCTCGGTACAGATGCAACCCCGTAAAAACTTCTATTTCTTTATCTATTTTGTAATTTTTGGATAATGTATGGTAGAAAATATCTTCCTCCATTTTTTGATAATCGGAATCTTGAATGATTTGATTTTCTTCCTTTTCTTCTAAATAAAATAAAGAATGTGCTGTTCGTAGTGTTGGAATGTAGTAAGTTTTTGCTCGTAAGTATTCTTTAATAGGATTTTTAACAATATCAAGTTTTAATTTGGCTTTATATACATAGTTAACAAGGTGTTCATCATTAAATTTACTGTTGTTTATTTCTAATGAATCTAAAAATTTTGAATCTTTTGTTAATTCTATTAAACTAGAATCTGAATTAATAATATGTCTTCTAGTTTGACTTCCCATAACTCCATATCCTTGATGAATTTCATTTTTATTTCTTATTGCTATTGATTTTAAATTAGAAATTTCCTCATTATAACTATCAATTTTTTTCATTGTTTCTATGTAGTCATTAATTCCTTCAAATTCTTTTACTTTCATTAAGTTCCTAATGAAACGACTTTTGCCACTATTATTTGACCCAATGAAAATGTTGATTTTATTAAAGTTTGGTAAACAAACCAATGGTTGATCAGAACTATTTAAAAGATAATCTTTGAAAAGTTCTTTATTTTCAGGACTGTCTAAGACAAGATCGTATGAAGTCATAGTAAATAAGTTAGATATTTTTCAAATTTAACATTTGAATCTATATAAAAATCTTTCGTTTATAACTCTTTAATATCTTTTATTTGTAAAAAAGTAACAAAAATGAACGAAATTACTTGGGCAGATTTTGAAAAAATAGACATTCGAGTGGGAACCATATTGGAAGTGAATGATTTTCCGAAAGCGAGAAATCCTTCTTATCAGTTGAAATTGGATTTTGGTGAGTTGGGTATCAAAAAATCCAGCGCACAAATTGTGAAATTGTACACTAAAGAAGAATTGATCGGAAAACAAATATTGGCTGTTGTCAATTTTCCGAAAAAACAAATCGCCGATTTTATGTCGGAATGTTTGGTGCTTGGTGTTTACAATGAAAATAAAGATGTAGTGTTGATTTCGCCGGAAAGAGGAACGGAGAATGGTTGTAGATTAGGGTAAAAGTAGAATAGTGATCTTTGTGAAAAGACATTGTGTTCTTTGTGGTAAAATTAACCACCAAGTTAACAAAGAAGACACAAAGTTCGCTAAGACTTTAAATTCAAAATTAGATTCAAGATTTCATCTTTTTTATCAGGCGAAAACCAATGGATGTTTTCATCTTTTCTGTACCAAGTGAGTTGTCGTTTGGCATAACGACGTGAATTTTTTTTGATTTCTGAAACCGCAAAATCAAAATCGATTTTCCCATCCAAATAATCAAATAATTCTCTGTAACCAACGGTTTGTAAACTGTTTAAATGTTTGAATTCGTAAAGAGATTTGACTTCTTCGAGCAATCCGTTTTCCATCATCAAATCCACTCTACGATTGATTCGTTCATAAATTTCTTCACGCGGTAATTCCAGACCAATTTTTATTATGTTGAAATTCCGTTCAGCCGATTTATTTATCCGAAAAGAAGAAAAAGGTTTTCCGGTTTCGCGAATGATTTCCAGCGCACGAATGAGTCGGTGATGGTTGTTCAGATCAACTTGTTGGTAATAATCAGGATCAGAATTTTTTACTTCTTCCTGTAATTTCTCGATGCCGAATATTTCAAATTCTTGGTTTAATTCTTCTCTTATTTTGGGATCGACATTCGGGAATTCATCCAAACCTTCGGTCACGGCTTTTTCAAACATTCCCGAACCCCCTACCATGACCAAAGAATCGTATTTTTGAAACAATTCTTCCAGTTTTTTCAATGCATCTTGTTCAAAATCTCCAACGGTATAATCCTCGTGAATACTTAAATTATGGATAAAATGATGGGGAACTTCTGCCAATTCATCTTTTGTTGGAACGGCAGTTCCGATGTTCATTTCTTTGTAAAATTGACGGGAATCAAAAGAAATAATTTCGGTTTTGAGTTGTTTGGCGATAAAAACAGCAAGCCCCGTCTTGCCGATGGCAGTGGGGCCTGTGATGACGATAAGTGTATTTTTTTTAGGGTTCATTCAGAATTTCTGCGTCGGTAACGATGGTTTTGAATTTTTGTGTTTTTTCCCATTCGAGATAATTGTTGATTTCTCTCCCGAAATATTTTAAAGCAAAAAGTACGATGGCGGCATCATCGAGGATAAAACCGGGGATGATGTCTATCGGAGAAAGGACATAAGCGATTACTGCAGTTCCAATCAGTAGGTTTCGTTTTTTTGGTTTGTATTTTCCGGAAACGGTATCGATCATCATGCGGGCAAAAGCTTTGGCACTTTCTGTAGCAGACATTTCGGAAGTTTTGGCTTGAAGGCCTATGATTCCTGCGAGTTTGAATAATTTTAATTTGTTCATTGTCTAGAGTTTAAGTATACAACAAACGATAAAAATCAAAAAGCATTCCAATAATTTGAACAAAAAGAAATCTATTCTCTTGTTATGACTTGGTTATAGATTCTAGATACTTATAAATATCATTTAACGCTGCAGGTGGATTTCCTTCATCAAAGGCTTGGGATGTATAAGTTTGGCCATTAGCATCAATGGTTATAATAGTGGCACGTGCACCGTCATGAAATCTTTCTTGCGTTGGGCTTTCCCAAGTCTCAAATTTTGTAAGATCCAATTGAGAAACCAATTGATTTAATTGTTTCCAATTTTTATTGGAAATTTCTTTTTTAGCGTCAGCTGTTGTTTCACCTCTTCCTTTTGTAGAGGTAATCACTTCGTTTTGGTTGATTTGATGTTGTTCAAATCCACTCATTCCGGTATAGGAAATGGAAATTTGGTTCATCGAAATTGTAGTTGCCGATTCTGAGGTCAATTTTGATGACTCACAGGAAAAAGAAGACAGCGTAAAAAAAACGATAAAAGTAAAAAAAACAATACGGATGGGAAGTGTTCTCATTTTTAAAAATTTAATATATTTACGAAAATAAATTAATTCAATTAAAAAAACGCTTACACATGAAAAAAATTTTATTGGCTTTAGCGTTTGTATCACCATTTGTTGGGTTTTCACAATGGTCAGCGACTAAGCTGGGTGATGCAAAAGTTAAAGAAGGAAAAGAAAGGATAGAGGGAAGTGGACTTTATACTTTAAACAGACAAGCACTTGACCAGCAGTTGGTTAATGTAAACTCACGTTTTACAAACTCTGCGGGAACTATTATTTCTATCCCAAATGCTAATGGAGAATTGGAGAAATATGAAGTTTGGGAAGCATCCAATTTTACACCTGCCTTGCAAGCAAAATTTCCTGAAATCAGGGCTTATGTCGGAATAGGAATCGACGATCCAAATGCTTATTTGCGTTTCAGTACTTCTCCTGCAGGTTTTCAATCCATGACTTTAAGAGCAGGGAAATCTGAATTTATAGAGCAATATAGTGAGGATGGTAATAAATATGTTGTTTTTGATTCAAAGACCCATAGAAATCAAGGAGACATTCCTTTTGAGTGTTCAACTGAAGAAACTGCAGCTTTGATGGGAGATTCTGATGAAATTGTAAATGCTAACAAATCTGATGCTGGTGTATTTAAAACTTTCCGTTTGGCGCAGTCTGTAACAGGTGAGTATTCTCAGTATTTTGGAGGTACTTTAGTTGGTGCGATGGGAGGAATTAATGCAACCATGACTCGAGTAAATGGTGTTTATGAAAAAGATTTTGCACTTCAACTCATTTTGATAGATAACAACGACGAAATAGTTTATTTAAATGCTGCAACAGATCCATACACTAACCCTGGAAGTATTGGGACAACACAGAGTCAATTGCAAAGTAATCTTGATGCTGTAATTGGTGCTGCCAATTATGATATTGGTCATATCTTTCACCGTTCTGGAGGAGGAGGAAGTGCTGGTTGTATCGGTTGTATTTGTGTCAATGGAACTAAAGGAAGAGGTTATACTTCACCAGGAAGTGGAGGGCCTGAAGGGGATTGGTTTGATATTGACTATGTAGCGCATGAATTTGGGCATCAATTAGGAGCCAACCATACTTTTTCACATGCTGTAGAAGGAACAGGTGTAAATGTAGAACCTGGAAGTGGATCAACCATCATGGGGTATGCTGGAATTACAGCACAAAATGTTCAGGCGCATTCTGATGATTATTTTACGTATAGAAGTATCCAGCAAGTACAAAACAATTTACAAAACAAGCCTTGTGCAAACAACACCGATTTAGCAAACTTAGCTCCAGAAGTAAGTGCAGGAGAGGATTATAACATCCCTACCGGTACAGCATTTGTTTTAACAGGTACAGGTAGTGACCCAGATGGAGATCCTTTGGTTTATAATTGGGAGCAAAATGACACGGGAAATAGTTCAACTACAGGTGCTAACAGTAGAGTTTCCTTTACCAAAACAATTGGGCCAAACTTCCGTTCCAACCCACATGAAACTGTTCCAGTAAGGTACATGCCTAAATTTGAATATGTATTGGAAACTCCGGTAAATGAAACTTTAGGTTATTGGAGAAGTAAATGGGAATCCATAACAACCGTAACACGTGTATTTAATTTTACTTTTACTGCAAGAGACAATAATGCTGAAGGAGGTCAAACCAAAGAAGACGATATGCGCGTTTTTGTAAGAGACGCAGGTCCTTTTGTTGTAACAAGCCCAACTGAAGACTTGAATGTAGATTTGGGTACCAATACTATGGAAGTTACTTGGGATGTAGCTGGAACAAATGTTGATCCTATTAACACTGAAAACGTGAAAATCTCATTGTCTACTGATAATGGAGCGAACTTTACAGTCGTTGCTGCAAGTACGCCAAATGATGGTTCTGAAACGATCACAATTCCTTCCGGTACAGTTGCCGGAGAAGATTGCAGAATCTTGATTGAAGCAGAAGGAAATATCTATTATGCAGTTTCTAGACCATTTAACCTTGTTGGAACGATGGGCGTAAACGATATGAATTTGTCTATGGTTGGTCTTTATCCAAATCCAAACAATGGTCAATTCTATTTGAAAGCAAACAACGTTGCTAAAGGTGATATCACTACGAAAATATTTGACACTGCTGGAAAATTAGTTTACAGCAAAACCAATAATCATTTCGGTGGAAACCTAGATCAGTCTTACCAAGTAAACCTACCTAGTGGAGTTTATATGGTAACGATCGATACTGCAAATGGTGCATCAACTCATAAATTGGTTATCAAATAATCATTTGATCCAATCAAATACTAAATGGTCGGGAGAAATCCTGACCATTTTTTTATGTGATATTTTTATTTGGAAGATGAAAGATGGAAGAAAGATAGAAGATGATCTAGGTGTAACTTTCTACACATCAGTACAATTACTTTATCAGTGGTGATGAAAAAGAGATTTCAGTAAAATAAAAGATGAATGCGATTTTGAGTTAAAAATAATCAAATCAGCGTATTAATTTTTTAAATAAAGAAACAGAATTTAGTTTTCTTGAATCAATTTTTCGATCAATTCATGAACTTCAGGCGCATTCCAATCTTTGGATTTGATTTCTTTTAAAACGATTTCTCCTTTTTTATTTAAAATATAAGTAGTCGGGAAAGAGCCTGGAATCATAGATTTAGGTAACAAACTATTGGCTTCATAAACCGGCATCGTGTATTGGTTTTCTTGCAAATAAGGAACGAATTTTTCCGGTCTGTCTTTCATCGTAATCAAAACCATTGCGATTTGATCACCTTTGGACGCATACAATTTCTGGATGCTTGGCATTTCTTCTACACAAGGCGGGCACCAACTTCCCCAAAAATTGATGAAAACCACTTTTCCTCTGAGCTCAGCTAAATTTGTATCAGCAGTTCCATTGTATCCTTTTAATGAAATGGCCAATGCTTCGTCATTTAGATTGAAATTTCGGTCGATTTTCTCAACACTTTGACCGGAAAGGGTCTTTTTATTCAACATATCGGTTGCCCAATCTCCAATCGGGGTAAAGAAAAATAAGCCCAATATGACCAAACCGATTCCACCAAATAAAATTCTTTTGTCCAATTTCATGTTAAAAAATTAGTTGGGAATTTCAGCAATTAATTCATTGAAAATGCTCTCTCCCTTATCTTGATTGTACCAAACTTGTAAATCTTTATGGAATTCATCCGCTGTATAAACTTCCGGATTTTCTTTGTGTTTGGCCAATAAATCCATGCCGCCAGCCGGTCGAGGTCCGAAGTGAAACAACTCTTTTCCTTGTTCATCCACTCCTATAAACATAGGAATAGATTTGGCTCCATCCGTTAAATAGGCATTCATCAATTCCGGATTTTCATCCCGAAATACAATTTTTTGCTCAACGCCCAATTCTTCCATGATCACATTGACCACAGGCATGCTCTGAGCAGCATCGCCACACCAGCCTTCGCTGATGACCAATAAGGAAAAATTGGATGGGATAGATTGAAGTTTTGATTTTTGGGTTGCTGACAATTCAAATGTTTTGTCCAATCTTTCGATGCGTTTCAAGTTCATCGCATAATATTTAGAGAAACCATTTGGATCTCCTATTTCATTTAAGTCAAATAATTGATCTTCAATTTTTTTAATATAATCAGCATAAGAAAATCCCTTTTCTAAATAAGTCGATAAATCCATAAGTCGTTTAAATTGAGTTAATCCATTTCAGTTTTGGAGATTCTTTTGGGATGACAATTCTTTGTGCAATCCTGTCCAATCGATCCGGTAAATTCACGATGAAATCACGTGCTTTTTCTCCTTCTTCATTTAAATTGGACATGGTTTCCACTCCCCAAAGTTTAATTAGTTTTCGAATGATGTCTACATAATCTGAGGAAGTATAAACACCAATTCGTTGCGCTGAATCTGAAAAAATTTCAAATGCTCTTCCAATTGGTTCATTTGATTCGCGTAAAAAATGAGCAGGCATCACGATTTTTAATTTCAACATATGTTGGAATGCCAACATCATTTCGTTTGGATCAACTTCAAATATGCGTTTCACGAATTCTACATAAGCCAAATGATGACGCATTTCATCTCCTGCAATGATTTTACACATTTTTGCCAATCTGAAAACACCATTCTTTTTCGCGATTTCTGAAACCCGATTATGCGAAATATAAGTTGCCAATTCTTGAAAACTGGTATAAACGAAATTTTTATATGGATCACGACTCGTTCCGATGTCAAATCCGTCTGAAATCAAATATTGTGTCGAAATTTCCACTTCCCGCATATTGATCCTTCCGGACAGATACATGAATTTATTCAAAACATCTCCATGGCGATTTTCTTCCGCAGTCCAAGCTCTGAACCATTTGGACCAACCATTTCGACCTTCATTGTCCACGCCTTCGATTTCCATTACCCAAGATTCGTAAGTAGGCAAAGCCTCTTCTGTAATCGTATCACCAATTAAAGTGACCCAAAAATCATAAGGCAAATCTTTTGACAATTCCTGTAATTCTTTGATGTCATCAAGGAATGTATCTGACTGTGAATCAGGAAGGAAGTCTGTTGGTTGCCAAATTTTCTCAGGGCTGATCAGGAATTTATCCAAATATTGATTGACATCTTTGTCGATAAACTCCATTACTTCAAGCCGCACATTTTCTTTTGGATTCATTATTTGGATTCTAATGTTGATTCTATACTTTCTCTGATTTTCACTATTAATTCTTCTGTTTCAAACGATTTAGGTGAAATCGGATCATGAACCTGAATGGAAAATCTTGTTCCCAAAGTTAGTGGAAAAGAACCGTTTTTTACGATTTTCCACGAATTATTTATAGTAATCGGAACGATTAATGCCGAAGGAGCATATTTGACCAACATCTTCAAACCATTGTCCCGAAAAGGTTTTAATTTCCCATCACGACTTCTGGTTCCTTCAGGAAAGATGACTGCAGAACGTTTGTGTTTTTCGATGTATTGGGACAATTTTTTGATTTCCGGAAGCGCTTGTCTTGGGTCTTTTCTATCGATCAAAACTGAACCACCTTTTTGTAAATTATAGGAAACGCTCGGGATTCCTTTTCCCAATTCGATTTTACTGATAAATTTCGGATGAAAATCGGCCAAATACCATTCGATTGGCGAAATATCCAGCATACTTTGATGGTTGCTCACAAAGATATAAGGAACGCCTTCTTTCAGTTTTTCTTTTCCTGAAAATCGATGCGAAGTACCGAGGATTTTGGTACAACCAACCAATATCCAGTTCATCGCCTGAACTGATTTATGATGTGGGTAATAGCCGCCTATATTGTAGCAAAGCCATTGAACTACATGCATGATGACCAATGTGAGCCCAAAAAACACATAATAAATTGCGGATAAAAAAATGGAGATTATTTTCATATTCTGGAGACCTTCTTTTAAAAAATAGGGCTAAAAGAACTAAATTTCAATTAGAGCCTGTTTAAAATTTTATAAATAATTATTTTTATAGCAGTTTTTAGATGGATTTTTTTCTTTTTGATTGCAGTTTTAGCGGGCTAAAACAAAATTAAAAAGGATAAAATACGGTAAAAAGAGCATAAAAAGATATTTAAAGGTTAAGATATATTACTATACGAAATTAATTCAGTTAAAATTTAAAACAGGCTCTTAATTCAATTCGATTTTAAGTCTTTCTATCTTTGCAGTCAATTCATCTTCTTTTATTTCAAAATCGGAAATTTCGTCCAAATTGGTTTTGACTGAAAAATAAAATTTGATTTTGGGTTCTGTTCCGGAAGGTCTTGCTGCGATTTTGCTTCCATCTTCCGTATAGAAAATCAAAACATTGGATTTCGGAATATCAATGGAATTTTCTTCGCCAGAAGATAGATTTTTTGAAACCGAAATTTGATAATCATCCAGTCTGACGACTTTCGAACCATCAAAAGATTTCGGTGGATTTTGGCGGAATTCTGCCATCATTTGACTGATTTCAGCTGCACCGTCTTTTCCTTTTTTTGTAATTGAAATCAAATCTTCTTTGTAGAATTGGGTTTTGCAATAAATATGTAACAATTCTTCATAAAAACTACTGTCATTGGCTTTTGCATTGGCCGCAATTTCACACGCCAAAAGGGTAGAGGTTACGGAATCTTTGTCCCGAACGAAATCTCCTACCATAAATCCGAAACTTTCTTCTCCTCCGCCTATGAACGTTTGTTTTCCTTCTGCTTTTCGGATCATGTCCGCTATCCATTTGAATCCGGTCAGTCCAACTTTACATTCGACGTTATAATATTCTGCCAAATCAAAGAAAATATCAGAAGTAACGATGGTAGAACCGATGAATTCTGTTCCGTCCATTCCGTCATTTTGTCGTTGTTGTAAAAGATAATCGACCAAAACCGTATTGGTTTGATTTCCATTGAGTAAAACCAATTTCCCATCGAAATTTCTTACGGCAATTCCGAGTCGATCTGCGTCCGGATCTGTCCCGATCACGATGTCCGCCCCGATTTCATCTGCCAAATCCATTGCCATTTTCAGTGCGGCTGGTTCTTCCGGATTGGGAGATTTAACGGTTGGGAAATTGCCATTTGGAATGGCTTGTTCCTCTACGATATGCACATTTGTAAACCCGGCTGCTTTTAAAGCGTCTGGTATGATGGCGATAGAAGTTCCGTGAATGGAAGTAAAAACGATTTTGATTTCTTCTTTTCCTTTTTGTGTAAATCCGATTTGGTTGACACAAGCTTGAATGAAAGCTTGGTCCATTTCTTTGCCTAAAAATTGAAGCAAATCTTCTTTTCCTTGAAATTGAATTTCCGAAGCTTTAACGTTGTTGACTTCGTTTATGATGGCTTCGTCCTGTGGAGGGACGATTTGACCGCCATCGTTCCAATAGACTTTATAGCCGTTGTATTCGGGAGGATTATGCGAAGCTGTCAAAACGATTCCGGCATCGCAATTTAGATTTCGAACTGCAAAAGACAATTCAGGAGTTGGTCTGAAACCTTCAAACAAATAAACTTTAATGTCGTTTCCGGTCAGGATATCCGCTACGATTCGGGCAAATGATTCGGAATTATTTCGAACGTCGTAAGCAATGGCAACTGATTTTTCTTTTTCAGGAAATGTTAGTTTGAGATAATTGGCTAGACCTTGGGTGGCTGCTCCGAGCGTATATTTGTTGATTCGGTTGGTTCCTACACCCATGATTCCGCGCATTCCACCGGTCCCAAATTCCAAATCCTTATAAAAAGCATCTTCTAATTCTGCCGGGTCTTGATTCATTAAATCTTGAACGGATTTTCTTGTTTCTACATCATATTGTTCGCTGAGCCAAAGATTGGCTCTTTCCATTGCATTGTTCATTTCCGAATTATTTTTTTTGAATGATAGCTCTGTCTTTTTCAGTTGTATTTTTATTGGGATCGCCTTTGTAGGAAACTTGCGCATTATCTTTGGCAGTTCCTTTTAAATCTTTCATCGCATAGATGGAAAGTGAAGCATTGTCTTTTGCATGAAAATCGATTTCCACTGCTTGTAATTCAGTTAAATCTGTGCGAGATTCATCGTAGGCATTTATTTCAACATTGATCGCAGTTCCGGTCATCTTGATTTGGGTTTGATCCGAAACATCAAGATCTAAATTTTTGATGTCCAAAAAGGTTTCGGTTATGGAAGATTGGTCGTTTATTTCAAATGAAAATTGATCTGCTTTTAGCGTTCCTGATGTTTTTAATTTGGATTGGTTGTTCAATTCAACTTCGCTAAGATTTGGATTGAAATACACATTGACATTGTACAAATCATAATTGTCAACAGTTTTTAATTCTTTGATAACCAAGTCATTTCCTTTTGTTTTGATGTCCATATTATCAATTAAATTCTGATGCGATTCTACCACCACTTTTGAAATATCAGAAGGAATTAAAGTTATTTCGCAATTACAATGGGTTTCCAATGAAGTGAAATGATCCACTGCGAATTCTTTTTTTGCTGTAGCAGCTCCTTCGCCTTCAATTCCTGAACTACAGGAAACTGCGAGCGTTGCGATTGAAAAGAGTAAGATAATATTTTTCATGTGGTTATATTTGGAATTAGAATTGGTTACAATTTAAGAAAATTGTTTTTTAGAATTCAGATTTAGCGTTTCCCGTATTTCAAATTCTTGTTTGTTTTTTGTGAAGCGAACCAGAATTTCGCCCAGAAATCCGGCGAGAAACAATTGGGTTCCCAAAACCATGGCAACCAGTGAAATGTAAAAAAATGGATTGTCTGTAATCAATCTTGCATTTTTTTCGAGGATGTAGACTTTAAACAATTTGTCTAAACCTAAATAAACAGCTGCTAGAAAGCCGATGATAAACATCAAAGTTCCAATAGCACCAAAAAGATGCATGGGTTTGGTACCAAATTTATTCAGAAAGGAAAGCGTGATCAAATCCAGAAAACCATTTACAAATCGACGTTTCCCAAATTTTGATTTTCCATATTTCCGCGCCTGATGACGGACTCTTTTTTCATAAATCCGGCCAAATCCTAAATTTTTTGCCAAAACTGGGATGTACCTGTGCATATCACCATGCAATTCCAGTTCTTTTGCAACTTCATTTCGATAAGCTTTCAGTCCACAATTGAAATCATGCAATTCTAGTCCTGAAACTTTTCTCGCCACGGAATTGAAAATTTTGGATGGAAGATTTTTGGTCAATTTCGGGTCTTGTCGGTTTTGTTTCCAACCTGAAATGATATCGGCATTTTTTGTCTTTAATTCCCCATAAAGTTCAGGAATTTCTTCCGGAAAATCTTGTAAATCAGCGTCCATCGTGATGAAAACTTCACCTTGAGCTTGTTTGAAAGCAGCCATGAGCGCTTGGGATTTTCCATAGTTTTTACGAAAGCGAATGCCTTTGATTTCAGGGTTAACTTCTGATAGGAATTCGATTACTTTCCAGCTATTATCACTGCTGCCGTCGTCGATAAAAATGACTTCGAATTTGAATTCATTTTCCAGACAAACCGATTTGATCCTTTGGAACAATTCTTCGAGAGAATCTTGTTCATTTAATAATGGGATGACGACCGAAATATGCATCAGATGTGTCTGTTTTTAAAGAATACTGCGAAGATACTCGAAATCAAAAAGTAAAAAAAGAGAATGACGGAAAATGAAAGGAAGAAGGTTTTCCAAGTAAACATATTGATTTTCAAATCAGTCATATTTTTTACAAAATCTCCATTTTTTTCCATGAATTCTTCATTGGGTCCGGACATGACCAAATCATGCCAGCCACGCTGTAGGCTATCTTCTACCCAAGCGCCTGATGTGTTGAAAAAGATAAAAATCGCAGCCAAACTTAAAAATCCACCGATGAACATCGGTACAAAACTCAATTGCCAAGCTTGTCTGAAGGAAATCGGGCGTTGTTTTGCTACCCTAAAGGCGCTATAAAAACCCATTCCTGCATAAATCCCCGGCAAAGCAAAACAATTGATTAAAGCCGAATAGTTGAAAAGTTGGGCTTCAGTAATGCTTCCTTGGGTTGAAAATAAAAAGATCAACAAAAAAAACAAAAGCATTGTCATGATAAATAAACCGATGCCTAAACGGAGGATTTGTTTGTTTGCATTCATAGCTTGCAAAGGTAGTGGAATTGTGAAATTTTTTGATTGGTTTTAAGTCTTATTGATTTTTTATTGAAAAAATTTTGATTTTAAGCGGTTAATTTAGTAGTATTGAATAATTATATAGTTGAGGATTATGAAAAAAATAATGGGTTTATTGTTATTGTTTGGATTTGGAGTTGGATTTGGTCAACAAACCATTTTCCAAAATAGAAATTCGTACAATACTTTATATGGAACTTCATCCATGAACAAAGAAGTTAATCAACCTAAAGAAGCAAAAGGATCACAATATTTTCAAGAAAATTTCATGTACGCTTTTGTCGACGATTTAGAAAAGCCATTCAAAATGAGGTACAATGCTTTCTTTGATGAAATGGAATTTGAGAAAGATGGTGTGACGTATGATTTGGATAAAGGCCAATATAATTTGGTGAATTTTGATGATTTAAAAAAGAAATATGTAATTGTAGATTATCAAGATGGGAATGATGTGAAAAGAGGTTTTTTGATAGAGTTAACTTCTGGCGAAAAAGTTTCACTTTATAAAAGAGAAAAAATAGGTTTTGTAGAAGGGAAAAAATCTGCAAGTGGATTTGGGATAGATACTACAGCTGAATATAAGCCACTTAAAGATGAGTTTTTCCTGGGGACTCCGGAAGGTGCCATTATATTAATTCCTAGTTCTAAAAACAAATTCCTTCAACTTTTTAAAGAAAAAAACAAAGAAATTGAGAAGTTTTTAAAAGATAATAAAATCAATTTATCAAAAGAAAAGGATTTGAAAAAAGTAGCGGATTACATCAATACGCTATAAATACTTCATCCTTAATTTTTTTCTTCGAAATCTAAAGAAAGCGAATTCACACAATAGCGCAATCCAGTTTCTGTAGGCCCATCATCAAAAACATGTCCCAGATGGCTTCCGCAATTGGCGCAAAGAATTTCGGTTCTGGTCATTCCATGAGAATGGTCTTCTCTTTCGAGTATTTTTCCTTCTGAAATTTCCTTGTCAAAACTCGGCCAGCCACAGTGTCCGTCAAATTTAGAATCTGAAGTGAAAAGTGGTGTGTCACAAGCCCCGCAAGTGTAAGTTCCTTTTTCGAAATGCATATTGTATTTACCGGAAAATGGTCTTTCAGTACCTGCTTCTCGCATGACATAAAACTGTTCAGGCGTTAGTTCTTTTTTCCATTGTTCATCTGATTTTTGAACATGGAAATTGGGTGATTTTGATTTTTCCATTGTAGTGTCTTTTAATTTATGTTGGGAGCAACCTATTGAAAATAATAGCATTGCGCTAAAAATAAAAAATTTCATGAGTTTGCCAATTTCCTATTGTACATCAAAATTCCTTCCGAAATCTGATTTTCGTTGAGTAAAATATCATATTTGCATTTACCAATTCCATCCAATAAACTGAAACTGATCTGATCGTTTTGATTTTTCTTATCATGTTTCATCCAGTGAAATAAATTGGGGATGAGGTCTTCAGGAATTGAAAATTTCCCGAAAATTCGCACCAAATGAGTAAAGATTTCATCCAATTCCTCCTTTGAAATCAATTCATTTTCAAAACTCAAAATGGATTCGACCATCATGCCTATCGCAATTGCTTCTCCATGTAATAAATGATTTTCAGTCTCCAGGAACTCGCTTTCTATCGCATGTCCAATCGTATGTCCAAAATTTAAAATTTTCCTTATACCGGATTCAAAAGGATCATTATCGATAATTTCGGTTTTGATCTGAACTGAATCGGAGATGAGAACTGAAACACTTTCCGGATTTAGGTTTTCCAAATTGATCAAATTCTCCCAATGATTTTTATCGTAAATCAAACCATGTTTCAGCATCTCTGCCAAACCTGACCAAAATTCACGTTTGGGAAGCGTTTGTAAAAATTCAGGATGGATAAATGTACCCACCGGAAGTGCAAAAGTCCCGATGATGTTTTTGATTCCATTATGATCAATTCCGGTTTTTCCTCCCACAGCAGCATCTACCATTGAGAGAATGGAAGTCGGGAAATTGATGAAATCAATGCCTCTTTTAAAAGTGGAGGCAATGAATCCTCCCAAATCTGTAACCATTCCACCTCCCAAATTGATCATCAAAGATTTTCTAGTAGCATTCATTTCGGTCATCGTCTCCCAAACTTGAATTGCGATGTCGATGGTTTTGTTTTCTTCGCCAGCCGGAATTTCTATGATTTCAATTGTATGCGCTCCCTCCATTTCGGATAGAAATTGGGGCAAACAATGTTCGTGCGTATTTTCATCTACCAAAATGAAAATGAGCGGATAATTTTTCTCTTCTAATTTTTGGTTAAAATGGTTGAAAATTTGACTGAAAAATATGGGTGTTTGTTTCATATTCCAAATGTAGGATTTCGTTTTTAATTTAGAATTGAATAAATTCACATCAAAATAATATTAAATTTGTTCCAAATAATTCTTGAATGAACATCGTCTTATTTGACCATAAAGAATGGGATAATCTACATCCTCTGACGCTGACAAAACCTTTTGGGGAGTTGCGGATTGGGATTTTAACATTTAAAGAGCGATGGGAGAAATTAATTGAAGGGAATTATAGTTATTTGACTCAAGATTATTTATCAGAGAAATTCCTATTGAAAGTTGATGAGGTTAATTTATTTATAAATCCTGCTTATTTCCCTAATTCAGAGCTAGTTGATTTAATTCTAAATTTAGAAGTAGGTCATGTTTTGAAGCGAGATGAAGAACTCATCGCCGGTAAAATCAGTTTGGAGGATTTTCAAAACTTAGAAAAATTAAGCAATTCCATACGTTATAACGGCGAACTTCTCCATATTCAAAAATTATGGGATTTATTTTCGGTCAATGATCAAGCGATTCATTTTGATTTTGAATTGATGACAAAAGGACGTGAATCTCAGCCGATTTCAGATACAAATGGAGTTAGAAATGCTGAAAATATTTTTTTGGAAGAAGGAGCAATTGTCGAATTCTCTATTTTGAATGCTAATTCTGGTCCCATATACGTCGGGAAAAATGCTGAAATCATGGAAGGAAGTTTGGTCAGAGGAAGTTTGGCTTTATGTGAAAATGCCAAACTGAATATGGGTGCAAAAATTTATTCAGGAACGACTATTGGGCCACATTGTAAAGTAGGAGGAGAGGTGAACAATTCTATTTTGATGGGCTACTCCAACAAAGGTCATGATGGATTTTTAGGAAATTCAGTATTGGGCGAATGGTGCAATTTAGGTGCAGATACCAATAATTCTAATTTGAAAAATAATTATTCGAATGTAAATCTTTGGAATTATCCATCGAAATCCTTTCAGGATACAGGATTGCAGTTTTGTGGATTGATGATGGGAGATTTTTCAAAATCGGCAATTAATGCTCAATTTAATACTGGAACAGTTGTCGGAGTGTCTTCCAACCTGTTTGAGGTGGGTTTTCCGCCTAAATTTATCCCTTCTTTTAGTTGGGGAGGAAATGAAAATTCACCAAAATTTGATTTGGATCGAAGTTATGAAGCAGCCCAAAAAATGATGGAAAGGAGGAAAAAGATATTAACCGAAGAAGATAAAAAAATTTTAAAACATATTTATTTCGAAGTGACGGAATATTAACCAATTACGATCGTGAGATAAAAGAATTTTTATAAGTTTGAAAAAATAACTGTTGATAATACTCAGATGAAAAATGGGTAAATTCATAAAAATTCTTAAATTTGCCGATTGTAAGTAAAGAACTAAATGTAATGACTGGAACTTATAATAACGTTTTAGAATTAATTGGTGATTCGCCATTAGTTCGATTAAACAAAGTTGGCCAAGAAATTCCAGGTGAGGTTTACGCTAAGTTGGAAAGTTACAACCCGGGACACTCAACCAAAGATAGAATTGCGCTTCACATCATAGAAGAAGCGGAAAGACAAGGGCTTTTAAAGCCTGGTGCAACCATCGTCGAAACCACGTCTGGAAATACGGGTTTCAGTGTTGCCATGGTGAGTATCGTAAAGGGTTATAAATGCATTTTAGCAGTATCAGATAAAACAAAGCACGAGAAAATCGCTTATTTAAAAGCACTCGGAGCCAAAGTGTTTATTTGTCCTGCAAATGTAGCTGCTGACGACCCTAGATCTTATTATGAAGTAGCCAAAAGAATTGCGGAGGAAACTCCAAACTCCATTTATATCAATCAGTATTTTAATTTGAAAAATATTGAAGCCCATTATCTAACCACAGGGCCTGAGATTTGGAAACAAACTGAAGGTAAAATCACCCATTTGATTGCTTGTTGTGGAACAGGAGGGACTTTGTCGGGTTCTGCGAAATATTTGAAAGAACAAAATCCAGATATTAAGATAATCGGTGTTGATGCTTATGGATCTATTTTGAAAAAATACCACGAAACCGGAGAATTGGATAAAAATGAAATTTATCCTTATAGAATTGAAGGTTTAGGAAAGAATTTGGTGCCTGAAGCAACGGATTTCGGAATCATCGATCATTTTGAAAAGGTTTCTGACGAGGAAAGTGCTTATAGAACGAGAGAAATTGCTTTGAAAGAAGGAATTATGGGAGGTTATACCTGTGGTGCGGTAGTTCAAGCCTATCGTCAATTGGCCAATCAGTTTAAGGAAGATGATTGTGTAGTATTGATTTTTCCTGATCATGGATCTCGCTATATTACCAAAGTATTTAGTGATGATTGGATGGCTGAACAAGGATTTACAAATAGCCGTTTAAACGGTTTGGAATCCAATGCAACAATTCAGTACGTTAAATAACGAAATGAATACAAAATCTGAATAATTTATATTTTATAAATGCTCCCAATGAAATTGTGGAGCATTTTGCATACATAAACCTAATTAGAATTAAGAATTATCATGGATATATTTGAAAGAATTAAGAAAAATCCGGGGCCTTTGGGGCAATTTGCGGACTATGGAGAAGGTTACTTCATTTTCCCGGAATTAGAAGGAGAATTAGGACCAAGAATGAAATTTAAAGGAAAGGACGTTGTGGTCTGGTCTTTAAACAATTATTTGGGGCTGGCCAATCATCCTGAAGTAAGAAAAACGGATGCAGAAGCAGCTGAAAAATATGGTATGGCTTATCCGATGGGTGCTCGCGCTATGACAGGTCAAACCAAATACCATTACCAATTGGAACAAGAATTGGCTGAATTTGTAGGAAAAGAATCAGCGTATTTGTTGAATTTCGGTTACCAAGGAATGGTTTCTGCCATAGATGCTTTGGTTTCAAAAAATGATGTGATCGTTTATGATCAAGAGTGTCATGCCTGTATCGTAGATGGTGTGCGGTTGCATTTTGGGAAGAGATTTACTTACCAGCACAACGATATCGATAGTTTGAGAAAAAATTTGGCCCGTGCTACAAAAATTACCGAACAAACCGGAGGTGGTATTTTGGTGATCACGGAAGGAGTTTTTGGAATGATGGCTGAGCAAGGAAAGTTGAAGGAGATCTGTGATTTGAAAAAAGAATTTGATTTTCGAATTTTAGTGGATGATGCTCATGGATTTGGAACTTTAGGAAAAACAGGAGCCGGAGCAGGTGAGGAGCAAGGTTGTCAAGACCAAATCGACGTTTATTTCTCTACTTTTGCAAAATCAATGGCCGGATTCGGAGGTTTTTTTGCTGGAGATAAAACAGTAATCCGTTATTTACAATACAATTTGCGTTCGCAGATCTTTGCCAAATCACTTTGTATGCCGATGACTTTAGGCGGTTTGAAACGATTGGAATTGTTGAAAACCAAACCTGAGTTGAAAGACAAACTTTGGGAAAACGTTAATAAAATCCAATCCGGATTGAAAGCCAGAAATTATAATTTAGGTTTGACCAATACGCCGGTTACACCGATTATTTTAGAAGGAAGTCCGATTGAAGCCACCATCATGGCCAAAGATTTACGCGAGAACCACGGCGTATTTGTATCGGTAGTGGTGTATCCGGTGATTCCAAAAGGAACGATCATCTTCCGAATCATCCCCACTGCAGCACATACAGATGAAGACATCGAATTTACTTTAAATGCATTTGATGCGATTCGTGAAAAACTGGATTCCGGTTATTATAAAAAAGCAGCAGAGCAAATGGATGTAGATTACGTTCAGTATTGATTTGAAATAGATTAAAGCATAAATAAAATCCCTGTAGACCTCAGTTCTACAGGGATTTTTTGTAAATAAATGTAATGATGGAATTTAGTATAAAAAATATTGAACATCCAAGTCCAAATTTTCATTTTCAGATTCGATATCTCCTTGAGAGAAAATCGAATAAGTCGAATTTCCATTTAGCGTAACAGCTTTGGAGAAAATCGTATCATTGCTTTCAGCATTGATCAGGTATAAATTTTTATTGAAAACTTGATCAATTTCAAAAAAGGAGGAGGCATTTCGGAAATTATAAGTACCCAAATCACCTTCCATTCCTTCAATTGCTACTTTTACGGTAGGACAATTATGGGAAAGTTGTATAAATCGAATTACTGATTTGCTTGGATGTGAAGCCTGAACCGGACTATCCAAATACGCCAATAATTCTACATTCTCAGCAGAATTAACTGCAAAAACACTGTAAAGTTTGTTTAATTCCACACTTAAATTAATGGTGTCTAAATCCGTAGTGGACGAATTTCCTTGTAGGGTCAAAACATTATTCCCAATGCCCATTCTAGTAAATGGAATGAATTCGTTGTAATTTAATGCTACATTGTTAAACTGCTCACCATCGTCAAATAACTTTAAACCTGTTGAACCGGGAGAAATGTTGGAAAATAAAACATAACCTGAATCTTCCATAGGGATGTCGCCACTATCATCATTATTCAAACAGGAAGTAACCGATAAACCTGCCAAAATCCCGACACCCAATTTTCCAAACATTTTAATTGATTGAATTGCTCTCTTCATTTTTTTTAATTTTCTGTTGTAATGACGTGAAATCGCTTAAAAGGTTGCGTGTAAATTGGATTTTTTATTAATATCATTCCGACAAACTCGGAGATAATAGTTAAATTTGGGCTTTTAAAAATTCAAACAAAAATCATTTATGAGTTCATTTGATATAACGGTAATCGGTTCTGGCCCGGGAGGTTATGTTGCTGCTATTCGTGCCGCACAATTGGGATTTAAAACAGCCATCATAGAAAAGTATCCAACACTAGGCGGGACCTGCTTAAATGTTGGTTGTATTCCTTCAAAAGCCCTTTTGGACAGTTCAGAACATTTCCATAATGCTGCGCATAATTTTGAAAACCATGGTATCGAAATCAATCCACCCAAAGCCAATTTGGCAAGAATGATAGAAAGAAAACAAGAAGTGGTAGACCAAACTACAGGTGGAATTAAGTATTTGATGGACAAAAACAAAATCACCGTTTTTGAAGGTGTTGGAAGTTTTGAAAGTGCTACAAAAGTGAAAGTGACAAAAAATGATGGTTCGGCTGAAGTCATCGAATCCAAATATACCATCATCGCTACCGGTTCTAAACCTTCCAGTTTACCATTTATCAATTTGGATAAAGAAAGAATCATTACTTCAACAGAAGCCTTAAAATTGAAAGAAATCCCGAAACACCTTATCGTAATCGGTGGAGGAGTCATCGGTTTAGAATTAGGTTCCGTTTATTTGCGATTAGGATCAGAAGTTACCGTAGTGGAGTATATGGACAAAATCATTCCGGGAATGGATGGAACGATGTCCAAAGAATTGCAAAAAGTATTGAAAAAACAAGGAATGAAATTCCAACTTTCTACAGGTGTTTCTGCAGTAGAAAGAAATGGTGACAATGTAAAAGTTACCGCAAAAAATAAAAAAGGCGAAGAATTAAGTTTCGAAGGTGATTATGTTTTGGTTTCAGTAGGAAGAAAACCATATACAGAAGGATTGGGACTTGAAAATGCCGGCGTAGAATTAGACGAACGCGGAAGAGTAAAAGTCAATGATCATCTACAAACCAATGTGACCAATATTTATGCGATTGGTGATGTGGTTCAAGGAGCAATGTTAGCGCATAAAGCATCTGAAGAAGGTGTTTTGGTTGCAGAACAATTGGCCGGACAAAAACCACATATCAATTATAATTTGATTCCGGGAGTTGTGTATACTTGGCCGGAAGTTGCCGGAGTTGGGAAAACGGAAGAAGAATTAAAAGAAGCAGGAGTGGCGATCAAAGTCGGAAGTTTCCCGATGCGTGCTCTAGGTAGAAGCCGTGCTTCAGGAGATATCGACGGTTTGGTAAAAATCATTTCAGACGCAAAAACCGATGAAATCCTTGGTTTCCACATGATAGGAGCCCGAGCTGCCGATTTGATTCACGAAGGCGTTACAGCCATGGAATTCCGCGCAAGTGCTGAAGATCTTGCAAGAATGTCACATGCACATCCTTCGTACGCTGAGGCCGTTAAAGAAGCCGCACTTGATGCGACAGAAAAACGCCCATTGCATGTTTAGATGAACAATTAAAACATAAAAAAATCCGGAGACTTTAGGTTTCCGGATTTTTTATATAGATGAAATCTGATTAGGATCTAGAAAACATTTTTGAAATCAATTTCCAAACAAACAATAAAATTAAAGCACCACCAACCGTAAAAATCCAGTCAGAAATACTCAGGAAATTCAATTCATTGTCCGTATCCAACCCCAACCATGCTCTCATGCTATGACCAAGATAAGCACCAACGATACCGATGATAGAAGAAATGATAAAGCCTCCGGGATCTTTACCGGGAGTAATCGCCTTTGCGATTCCGGCTGCAATCAAACCGAATACCAAATAAACCAGAAAACTCCAAACGCCTTCGATGGCGCCGAAAATGAGTACAGATGTTGTTTCCATAATTTTAAGATTTTGATTTTATCAAATTTAGTAATTAAAATTTAATCCAACTGTTAATTCAAGACTTTAAGGAATTCCACCAAATGATGTACTTTAGCATCCAAATTTAAATACGATATGTCTTTAATCAAATCCATTTCCGGCATCCGCGGAACCATCGGCGGAGCCATCAACAATAACCTTACTCCCATCGATACTGTAAAATTTGCAGCTGCTTATGGCACTTGGCTTGCTTCAACAATCTCCACAACCGATAAAAAATTGAAAGTCATCATCGGTCGTGATGCCCGAATTTCAGGCGAAATGATCTCCAGTTTGGTGAGTTCAACTCTGATCGGGTTGGGAATAGATGTGGTTGATTTGGGGTTGTCTACTACACCGACGGTTGAGGTGATGGTACCGCACTTCAAGGCTGATGGTGGAATTATTTTAACGGCAAGCCATAATCCGAAACAATGGAATGCTTTGAAATTATTGAACGCCAAAGGCGAATTCGTTTCAGGAGATGATGGTGCTGAAATCTTGAGAATTGCAGAAGCAGATGAATTTAAGTTTGCAGAAGTCGATGATTTGGGAAAATACGAAACCTTTGAAAATGCGATTCAATTGCACATCGACCAAATTTTAAATTTACCGTTGGTCAATGCAAAAGCCATTGCTGAAAAGAAATTCAAAGTCGTAATCGATGCGGTAAATTCTACCGGAGGAATTTCCATTCCGCCACTTTTGGACAAATTGGGTGTGGAATATGTGAAAATGTATTGCGACCCGACAGGTGATTTTCCGCATAATCCGGAACCTTTAAAAGAACATTTGACGGACATTTCGAAGAAAGTGGTAGAAGAAAAAGCTGATTTTGGAATTGTGGTCGATCCCGATGTAGATCGATTAGCGATCATTTCCGAAGACGGCGAAATGTTTGGCGAGGAATATACTTTGGTCGCAGTTGCAGATTATGTGTTGGGGAAAACTCCTTCGGCAACAGTTTCCAATTTATCATCTTCCAGAGCTTTGCGTGATGTTACAGAAAAACATGGACAGAAATATGAAGCTTCTGCCGTCGGTGAAGTCAATGTTGTAACCAAAATGAAAGCAATCGGTGCGAAAATAGGAGGCGAAGGAAACGGCGGAATCATTTATCCGGAGTTACATTATGGTCGTGATTCTTTGGTAGGGATTGCTTTGTTTTTGAGTCATTTGGCAGAAAAAGAATTGAAAGTAAGTGAATTGAGGGCTTCTTATCCTGCGTATTTTATGGGCAAAAAGAAAATTGAATTGACACCGGAAATCAATGTAGATGAATTGTTAAATAAAATTCAATCGAAATATGAAAATCAAAATATTTCGACTTCGTTCAATGTGACAGGAATCTCAACGGTTGACGGAGTGAAAATCGATTTTGCTGACCAATGGGTACATTTACGGAAATCCAATACAGAACCGATCATCAGAATTTATACCGAAGCACCTACACAAGAAAAAGCAGATGATTTAGGTGATAGGTTTATAGAGGAGTTGAAAAGTTTGAGTTAGGATAATTAGTTTCAAATTTCCCTTGTTCATTAACTGTGTAAAACTGATATTTCTCAAGCCTGAAAACCCTAAATAATTCCTTAAATTCGTAGTGTGGAAGATGGATTTTTAAATAATGATTTGATTGAGCGATTTGAGCAAATGCTCGATAACCGGGAGAACTTCTATTTTGATACGGAAGATTTCTATGAAATTATTGCCTATTATCTCGATGTAGGTGATTTGCCGTATGCCAAAAAGGCGCTAGACTATGCGCTGGATATGCACCCGACGAGTTCTGAAATCCAAATAAAAAAACTGGAATACTTGCTTTCGATTGAAAAATTGAGAGCTGCGGCCGGATTGATCCAAGATTTAAAAGAAGTCGGCGCAAATGATGTGGATTATTTGATTTGTGTAGCCCGATTTTGGTCGTTGAAAGATAACCCGAAGAAAGCAATTCAATTTTATGAAAAAGCTTTGGAGCAAGGCGATGATCGCGAATATATTTACAATTGCATGGGAAATGAATACCTGAATCTCAACGAAATCAGCCAAGCGCTTTATTGTTTCAAAAAGGCACTGGAATTGGATTTGGATGATGATTTTGCTTTTTTTTCTTGTGTCCAGTGTTTTGAAGATTTGCATTTGAACAAAGAATGCATCGAATTCCTTTTGCAGTACATCGATTTACGGCCCTATTCAGATATCGCTTGGGCGCAATTGGGGCAACAATATGTGATCATGAAAGATTATGAAGAGGCGCATCGTGCTTTTGATTATGCTACGATCATCAATCCCAAAAGCATCATGGCCTACACCCAAAAGGCAGCTTGTTTGGAAAAGTTAGAAGATTATGAAAAGGCAATTGAGGTGTATGAAGAAACACTTGAATTGGATGATTCTGCAGCTTATACTTATTTGAAAGTCGGGAGTTGTTATGTGAAATTGGGCAAACCTTTTAAGGCTTTAAAATCTTTCCATCAGTCGATCCATGAAGATCCGCAATTGGATCAGGCTTGGGTGGCGACTTCAGATTTGTATGAGAGCATCGGGAATTATGATGAGGCACTTTATTATTTGAATCGTGCTTTGGATTTGGACAATTTGAACATCGATTATTGGAAACGCAGAGCGTATCTACATATTCAATTGGTTCGTTTTGAAGAGTCGACGCTGGATTATTACCGATTGGTAGAATTGGAACCCAATAATTTTTACAATTGGTTGGGACTAACCGAAACATTGATTACGATTGGGGATTACCATAAAGCAATAGAGGCGGTTTACAGAAGTTTGAAACATTTTAATCGCGCTGAATTGTATTATCAATTGAGTAATTGTTTCTATTTGTTAGGAGAGGAAGAAAACGGGGAAGCGGCCTTTAAAAAAGCTTCAGAAATGAACGAATCTCTTCAAGTCGAAATGTTTAAAAAATACCCGATTCTGGAAAACCGATTTCAAATTGGAGGCCGTAAGCGAGCCAAGAGAAAATAAAGAATTTCCCTAGAAACAACCCAAATTTTACCCAAACTTAAAGCCTCCAATTTTTTAATTCGATAAATTTGAGAAAACTCAAGTTGTGAATTATTTCATAGTGGGCGATATACACGGTTGTTATTTTACCTTTCGGGAACTATTGGACAAACATTGGGACACGGAAAAGGAAAAATTGATCATCCTCGGAGACTTTGTCAACAAAGGAAAACATACGTTTGCGGTCATCGAATTTCTGATGAATCTCCAAAGTCTTCACAGAAAAAATATGGTAATTTTAAAAGGAAACAACGAATATCTTTTTGAAGAATATTACCGGGATTCCATCAATTTGATCAGCAAGCAGAAATTTGAAAATTATAATTTGGATTACATCCAAACTTTGAATTGGATGGGGAAACTGCCACATCATTGGCAAAATGGTGTCGTATATACTTCTCACGCTGGAATTCCGGAAGATGCAGATTTTCCTATGATGGAAGATAATTTGGAAGAATTGTTTAATCGAAAACCTTTAAAAAACATCGGTAAACGACAATTCATCGGACATATCGTAACAGATGAACCAGCTTATGATGAAGTTTCAGATGCTTGGTATTTGGATACCGGAGCAGGATTTGGGAAAAAATTATCAGCTGCAAAAGTAGATGCTGATGGAAATGTAAACGGCTTATTTACAATAGAAGTTCACGATAAAGACAAAGCCAATTGAAATAAAAAAAAGCACATGAAAATCAATCCATGTGCTTTTTATATTGAGTTAATCTAAAAGATTAATTTGACTTTTTGATTTTATTTTTGGTCAAATCATACATCACTTGTGATGAGATATAAATTGACGAATAAGTACCTACAATCACCCCGATCAACATCGCAAACATAAATCCTTTGATGGTTTCACCACCGAAGATGAAGATGATCAAGACCACCAAAATCATACTGATGGAAGTATTCATCGTTCTGGAAAGCGTATTGTTCGTGGATTTATTGATCAATTCATCAAAAGGCATTTTTGGATACATGCCCATGTATTCACGGATTCGGTCAAAGATAATTACCGAGTCATTGATGGAATAACCAATTACGGTCAAAATCGCAGCGATAAAGGCCTGGTCGATTTCCAAGTTAAATGGCAAAATACCATGTAAAGCTGCAAATAATCCCAAAATTACGATGACATCATGCAGAGCACCTGCAACGATTCCTACACCAAATTGCCATTTGAATCGGAATAAAATATAAACACCTACACCGATTAATGCTAGAATTACCGCTAAAATGGAAGCTCTGGTCGTATCATCTGCAATGGTAGGTCCTACTTTTACAACAGACATGATTCCGATAGCTGTATCGTCTTTTGAGAATTGTTCGTAAGTATAATTAGCAGGTAAAAAGGATTTTACACCTTCATAAATCTTTTGTTTGATTTCGTTATCGATGGCAGTAGATTCCTGATCTGCTTTTAATTTCGTCGTAACTTTAACTTGATTGGATGGACCAAATATCTTCACAGTCGGAGCAGTAGTCGTTCCATCATCGTCTGTCAATGTTTTTTCCAAATTCACTCTAACATCGTTTGCACTTACCGGTTGTTCAAATCGGATGGTATAGGTACGACCTCCTTCAAAATCTACACCCATATCAAATCCACGAACTGCAATAATGGCTAAACAAGCGATAGAAACTACAATCGAAATGATGTAGAACATTTTACGTTTCGCCATAAAATCGATGTTCATTCCTTGGAACCAATTTTTAGTAATCGAAGTAAAGAATGCCACATCTTTTCCTTGATCCAATCTTCTGTCGATGAACAATTTGGTTAAGAAAATTGCAGTAAATAAGGAACAGAATAAACCGATCAATAATGTAATTGCAAATCCTTGAACTGGACCTTTACCGAAGATCAATAAGATAGCTGCTGTAATAATGGAAGTCAAGTGGGAGTCAAAAATCGCTGAAATCGCTCCTTTCCATGAATATGCAATGGAAATGGATTCTTTCAATGATTTTCCATGATGCAACATTTCATCTTTCACACGTTCGTTGATGATGATGTTCGCATCAATCGCAATCGCCAATGTCAAAATAATACCCGCAATACCCGGTAATGAAAGCGTTGCACCAAATAGTCCAACCATCAATCCTAAAAGGAACAAAGTATTGACCGTTACGGCAATGTCAGCATAGATTCCCGCACGGCTGTAGTAAAATACCATCCAAAACAAAATCAATACAAATACCGCGACAAAGGCAATCAATGAACTATTGATCGCTTCTTGACCTAATGAAGGCCCAACTTCTTCCAATTGTACGATTTTTGACGAAGCCGGTAAACTTCCTGCTTGTAAGATGTTAGCTAAATCTCTTGCTTCATCCAGTGTGAAGTTTCCTGAAATCTGAGAGCTTCCTCCTTTGATCGGTTCGTTGATGTTCGGTGCAGAATATACCGTGTTATCCAATACAATTGCAATGGAATTCCCTACGTTTTCTTCCGTGATTCTTCCCCATTTCTGTGCACCTTCTGCATTCATTTTCATCGAAACAATCGGTTCGTTTGAGATAGAACCTGAATTTCTTTCACCAGAAGCTTGGTCGATTACATCACCTAAAAGCAATGGAGCATTTTGAGCATCTCCGCTCAAAGCATATAAAGAAAGGAATTTTCCGTTGGTGTTCGCATCTTTGGTTTGAACCGGTTTTTGTCCCCAGAAATATTTAAAGTTTCGGATGCTGGATGGCATGTTGGCTTTTAAATTCTCCGAATTCAAAATTCCATTGATCACCGCAGTATCTTTTGTTGCTACAGAAAACATTGAATTTCCTTCCAAAGCTGGTTGAATGATTCCTGCCAAACTCTGCGCATCAGTTTTTACACCTAAACTCTGTGGGTTAACAGAACTGAAATAAGAAGTAACCTGTGGGTTGTTGGCTTCAACTTTCCAGAACTCCAATTTCGCAGTACTTTGTAGCAAATTTTTAATTCTTTCTTTGTTTTTCTCACCCGGCATTTCGACCAAAATGCGTCCGTCACCAGCTCCACCTAAACGTTGGATCACAGGTTCTACCACACCAAATCGGTTGATACGGGAAGAAATTACTTGATAAGCCGTACCGATTTTTGCATCGATATCGTCTTTTATTTTTTCTTTAATGGATTCGTCTGTTTCGTTGAACTCGATGAAAGATGCATTTTGACGATTTCCGAAAAGGTCTGCAGAAGCATATTTCAAGTTTTGCTGTCCTTTTTCAGATCTGATTCTTTCAAATTCGTCAAAGAAAATATCCACATACGCACGGTTACCTTGAGATCTTTGTTTGATGTCAGCAGAATTCAATGCTTCAACAAAGATGGGATTTTCGCTATGATCCGCTAAATCTTCTAAAAGGTCACGAACCTGAACCTGAAGGATCACAGAGATACCTCCACGTAGGTCCAAACCTAATTTCATTTCCTTGTTTTTTGCATCGCGGTAATTATAGCTGATGATCCCTAAATCCAGGGTGTCGTTAGCCAAACTGTCCAATACAATCTGCTCATGTGCTTCGTCTGTCGAATTTTCATATGCCTCACACTCAACTTTGTTGGTGTACCAGGTATAACTCAATTGTCGGATGGAGAGAATCCCCAGAATAATTGCAATACCCGCTATAAGCCATTTTCCTTTCATCTGTTCGTTTTTTTTTTTTTAGTTTTTCAATTGTCTACCTGAATCTCAGGAGGAATGTTCCACCTCAAAACTTTGATGGACAATCCCTAATTGGTGTCTTATTAAGAATTTTTTAACGGGCAAATATAGAAGTATCTGAACACTTAACCAAAATATTGCAGCCGGATAATTCGATTTTTTTAACAAGAAATTAAAGTCTATTTACAACAATTCATTGGCTAAATTCGCTAATTCACTTCGTTCGCCTTTTACCAACTGAATGTGAGAAAACAATTTCTGCCCCTGAACGCGATCCACTAAATACGACAAACCATTGGATTGTTCATCCAGATAAGGCGTATCGATTTGTTTGATGTCGCCTGTAAAAATGAATTTGGTGTTTTCTCCGGCGCGTGTGATGATGGTTTTGATTTCGTGGGGCGTTAAGTTCTGGGCTTCGTCCACGATAAATATCACGTCTGACAAACTTCGTCCTCTTATATAAGCAAGTGGTGTGATCATCAGCTTTTCTTGTTCCACCATCAGATTGATTTGTTTGTATTCTTTGTCTTGTTCGTCAAACTGATATTGGATAAATTTCAAATTGTCCCAAAGCGGTTGCATATAAGGATCGATTTTCGATTTGATATCGCCCGGTAAATAGCCGATGTCCTTATTGCTCAACGGTACAATCGGTCGCGCCAAATAAATCTGTTTGTAGTCTTTTTTCTGCGCAATGGCAGCAGCAAGCGCAATCAAAGTTTTTCCGGTTCCGGCAACGCCATGCAAAGCCACCAATTTGATTTCTTTTTTCAGAATCGAATGTATAGCAAATGCCTGTTCCGCATTTTTGGGTTTGATATTGAAAACCGTTTGTTTGTTGACACGTTCCAATTGTTGTTCAAATGGATTATAATAAGCCAATGCTGAGGATTTATCGCCTTGTAAAATATAATATCCATTGGCCGAAACTTCCATTTTTCCTTCGATCATGTCCAGCGGAACAGCATAATCCTTATAGAGCGAATCGATGATTTCCTGATCGAAATTGGTCAAAGTGGTGATACCCGTTGGAAGGTTGTCAATGTTCTGAACTTTTCCGGTTTCATAATCCTCGGCTTTGATGCCCAGAGCTTTGGCTTTTAAACGAAGGTTTACGTCTTTGGTAACGAGGATGACTTGGCGTTTGGGTTCGTCTTTTTGAACAATTAAACATGAATTCAGGATTTTATTGTCCATGGAATCTGAACCATAAATTTTCACGGCCGATTTCTCGATTCCGTTTGTTTCCATTGCGATTTTAAACGAACCTTTATCCTCTCCAGGAAGCGGAATCCAATCTTGAATCAAATGATCTTTTGAATTTTTATCGAGAAAGCGGATGAATTCTCTTGCTTCGAAATTTTTGGTGTCGTTTCCTTTTTTGAAAGTGTCCAATTCTTCCAGAACCGTGATGGGAAGTACGATGTCATGCTCTGCGAAATTCATGATGGATTTATGGTCAAAGATGATCACCGAAGTATCCAATACAAATATTTTCTTTTTCATTGATCTTTTCATTTTTTCAATTTGTCTAATTGACAAAATTTTTAAATGACCAATGTGAAATTAATTTAAAATCTATCAACAATTTTACACGAAGTATTAACAAATGGAGATAAGGGTTTCAGGGTTAAAGTTTAAGGTTTCAAGTTAAAAGACTTAATCAAAAGTTGAATTGTAAAAACATTTTAGGATCTCTGATTCTGAAACTGCATCTTCAGTTTTAACTGTAATCAAAACTTGATAGTTGCCCACTTTTCCTGTATATACTGTTGTTTTAAGTGGTTTTTCGTATTTAATTTCCATGAGAAATGTATAGAAATCAAATTGTTTACCCCCAATCTTGAGTGATTTCGTAACAGTTGAATCAATTGTGAAATTAGAGTTATGATCTATTAATATTCTGTACTTTTCGATTTTCTCTTTTTGAAAATCAGTTTTCGTGTAGGAATTGTTTTCATTTAAAAAATAAATGGAATTAAAAGTGTCAAAACGATTTTTTCTCAGAGTAATCCCAAAATCATCAAAAGCTTTAAAGTCTGTAGAAATTTGAGAAAATTGTGATTCAAGTTTTTTTCTTTGCTCTTTCAATTCATCTTCAGGAATATTTTCCCAACCTTTCGGAATTTCCATTTTCCAACCTAATTCAGAGTGATATTTTACATTTTCTCTTAATTGGCCTTCGTCTGACTTTGGAAATTCATTATTACAAGAGAGAAATAATAGAAACATAAAAATGCCAAAAGTTATTTTTAAAATAATTTGGGCCATTTTTTTTAAGGCTTTACTTTTTGAATCTTCCCATCTTTTAAAATTACCAATTCAGATTTTTTTTGTCTTTTGAATTCTAATAATCTTTTATAAGAAAGATCTAACCCTTTTAATATTTTATCTTTGGTTTCAAAATGCTTTTCAACTGTTTTCATCATAAATATTTTTCAGTTTTTCATATCCTATATTTTCAACGATATTTATTGTTTCTTCATACAATTTTTGAGCTAAAAGAATCGGTTTTCCTACCGAATTGTCAAAAAGAAAAACTTCATCTGCAATGGGTATGTAAATATCGAATAAATTTTTGATTCCGTTTTTATACCTCCGTTCAATTACATTTTCTTCAATATTATGCCCGCCTTCAGCGACTCTACTCCTTACTCTCTCTTTAGCTAATTCAATCGTTTGAAGCCAAAAGAATAAAATTGTAATCGTGTATCCATTTGATTTTGCTCCCAAAATTTTATTCTTGTAACTTCTTGTTGAAAGTGTTGTTTCGAAAGCGAATGTTTGATTTTCTAACAATAGTTCATCAATTCGTTTCAACATAATTCTTCCCGATTCAAAGGCTACTTTTTCCGGTTGAAAAGGAGAAAGCCCTTTGGCAATTTCATCTGCGTTTACGAATTCTTTACAATTCAATATTTCAGGTAAAATAGTAAAAGAAGCAGTTGTTTTTCCTGCACCATTACAACCTGCAATTATGTAGAGATTTTTTTCAGTCATCGAACTCAAATATATGAATAATTAATACAAATTATTTCATAACTTCTCCTCCAAAAACTGTCCGGTAAAGGATTTCTTTTCTTTGACCACTTCTTCCGGAGTGCCTTGAACCACAACGTTTCCGCCGTTTTTACCGCCTTCAGGTCCTATGTCGATCACCCAATCCGCCGCTTTGATGATGTCCATATGATGCTCGATGACAAAAACCGTGTGCCCGATTTCGATTAAAGCCCTCAATGCTTTCAATAATTTTTTGACATCATGAAAATGAAGTCCGGTACTTGGTTCGTCAAAGATGAAAAGTGATGGTTTGATGGTTTGTCCTTTCGTTAAAAACGAAGCGAGTTTGATGCGTTGGGCTTCACCACCGGAAAGGGTGTTGGAAGATTGGCCCAATTGAACATAGCCCAAACCGACTTCTTGAAGCGGCAATATTTTTTCTACGATTTTCGATTCATTGTGTTTTTGGAAAAAAGCAACCGCTTCGTCTATGGTCATGTGCAAAACATCGGAAATGTTTTTTCCATGAAATTTTACTTCCAGTACTTCTTTTTTGAATCGGTTTCCATGACAAGTTTCGCATTCGAGTTCCACATCTGCGATGAATTGCATTTCGATGGTGATGGTACCTTCTCCTTTACAAGCATCACAGCGACCACCATCAACATTAAAGGAAAAATGTTTGGCTTCAAAACCGTTGAGTTTACTCGCTTTTTGTTTGGCGTAGAGCGCACGGATGTCGTCGTAGGCTTTGACATAAGTCACCGGATTGGAACGAGAAGATTTGCCGATGGGGTTCTGGTCAATGAGTTCGATGTTTTGGATTTTGCGCAGATCACCTGAAAGTTCGTCAAATTCACCGATTTTATTTCCGTAAATCCCAAAGTTTCTTTGCAAAGCCGGTGTGAGAATTTCTTTCATCAACGTACTTTTTCCAGAGCCACTTACACCTGTAACGACGGTTAAAGTATTTAACGGAAATTTTACATCGATGTTTTTCAAATTATTTTCACGTGCGCCTTTGATTTCGACATAATTTTTAAATGGAACCCGATTTTTAGGCACTTCGATTTCCAATTTTCCATTTAAATATTCAGCTGTAAGCGTTTTGGTTTTGAGTAATTCTTGATAAGTTCCTTCAAAGACAACTTCTCCACCATTTGTTCCAGCTTCCGGTCCGATGTCGATGATGTGATCCGCCGCTTTCATGATGTCTTCATCATGTTCAACCACGATAACCGTATTGCCCAAATCTCTCAACTTTTGTAATACGCCAATCAATCTTTCGGTGTCTTTTGAATGTAGTCCGATGGAAGGTTCGTCCAAAATATAAAGCGATCCCACTAAACTACTTCCGAGCGAGGTCGCCAAATTGATTCTTTGGCTTTCTCCTCCTGAAAGGGTATTGGAAGCGCGATTGAGCGTGAGGTAACTCAATCCTACGTCCAATAAAAATTCGACTCTGCTACGGATTTCGTGAAGAATTCGTTTGGCTACTTTTTCTTCAAATTCATTTAATTTCAAATGATCAAAAAACACTTTCAATTCGTCCAAAGGAACATCCACCAAATCCTGAATTGCTTTATCATTGATTTTGACATAAGAAGCTTCTTTGCGCAATCTTTTTCCTTTACAATTCGGACAATTGGTTTTGCCACGGTAACGGGAAAGCATGACGCGGTATTGGATTTTATAAGCATTGGATTCCACCATTTTAAAGAAACCATCGATTCCTTCCCAATTTCCTTTTCCGTTCCAGAGAATCTCCTTTTGTTGGTCGGTCAATTGATGATAAGGCTTATGGATCGGGAAATCAAATCTAGATGCCGATTTGATAAACCAATCTTTCCATTCGCTCATTTTGTCACCTTTCCACGCGACAACTGCATCTTCATAAACGGACAATTTTTTATTGGGAATGACCAAATTTTCATCGATCCCGATCACTTTTCCATAACCTTCGCATGTCGGACAAGCGCCATAAGGATTGTTAAAGCTAAAGAAATGAATGGAAGGTTCGTTGAAAACCATGCCGTCCATTTCAAAAGCATTGGAGAAGAAATGTTCGGTTCCATTTTCTGTATTTTTAATAATCAATTCTCCTTCTCCTTCAAAAAATGCCGTTTGGACAGAATCAGCCAATCGATGATAAAAAGAATCATCTTCTTGAACCGAAACACGATCAATGACTAAATAGATTTTGGTGTCTTTTTTAGGTTCAAATTTGAATTCGATTAAATCTTCGATTTTCACTTGATTGCCATCCACTTCCAAACGTGAAAATCCTTGTTGTTGAAGGATGATCAGATTTTCCTCAAAACTTCTTTCCGCATTTAAAGGAACGGGAGAAAGGATTAAAATTTTAGTATCTGCAGGAAGTGATTGGATGTAGTCGATCACGTCGGTTACGGTATCTTTTTGAACCAATTCTCCTGAAATCGGCGAATAGGTTTTCCCGATTCGCGCAAATAATAATTTCAAATAGTCATAAATCTCAGTTGTCGTCCCGACTGTAGAACGGGGATTTGTACTGATGACTTTTTGTTGGATAGCGATGCTCGGAGCGATGCCTTTGATGTAATCGACTTGGGGTTTGTCCAATTTTCCCAAAAACTGTCGTGCATAAGAAGAAAGACTTTCTACATATCGACGTTGACCTTCTGCATACAGCGTATCAAACGCCAGAGAAGATTTTCCGGAACCCGACAAACCTGTAATTACCACCAATTTATTTTTTGGAATGGCTAAATCTATGTTTTTAAGATTGTGAAGTTTAGCACCTTTTATGATGATAAATTCTTTGGGGTCTAATGTGGAAATATCTTTTTTCATAAGAACGTGCAAAGGTACAAAAACCAAAAAGGAATTTTAAAAGAGTGAAAAAGTATTTTTTACATTTGGCAAATGGAAAAGCAATTAAAATTGATTTGGGATTTCAGGGGGCCGGATGCGCAGAAAACGGCTGAACACCATGAAATTCATTTGAAAGAATTTATCCAAATGGAAAATCTAAAAAATCAAATCACGGGAGTGGAAAAGGTCTCTGATGTATATACAATTGTTTATTTAGTTGTAAATGAAAACGAAATGATTTCGGTGCGGGATAGGCTTTTGCCACATCGTGGAGAATGGTATGAAGTTTGACTTGAATTTTCAGGTTGATAAAATTTAAACCTTAAAATTACGTTTAGTTTAAAAACAATTAAATAGAAACAAATGAAAAAAGTATTTGCAATGTTGTTTGCTTTGTCTCTTGGGTTAGGGATGCTGTCGTGTAGCTCAGATGATGATGGTGGTGATGGACCAAATTATTCGGTAGTTGGAAGATGGGAAATCACAAATTACACGGTAAATGGTACAGTTGTAGAAGAATGTTCAAACAATGGCACGCGTCAATTCAGAACAGATGGAAGTTATCTTCAAGATGAATTCATAGAGGATGAAAACGGCGTTTGTACGGAAACCCTTAATAGTCCCGTAATTGGTTCTTACACGAAATCTGGCGATAATTTAAATGTAACGATCAGTGGAACGACCAAAAATTACGATATTGAATTTACAAGCGAAACAAGATTTACATTGACGGAAGAGTTTAACAATGTCGATTTTGTTTATACCTACGTAAAAGTAAACTAATTCCAATCAAAATTGAATCTTTAACCGGCTATTTAGCCGGTTTTTTTATGCAAATTCAGTACATTTATTCCATGAAAATTTTATCGCCCCAACAATTAAAAGCAGTCGAAACCCAAACCATCAAAATTCAAGATGTAGACCTGATTAATCTGATGGAAAGAGCGGCAACTGCGGTTTTAAATTGGTTGAAAAACCATATGGACGTCAGTAAAAATCACTTCACCATTATTTGTGGAGTAGGAAACAATGGTGGAGACGGTTTGGCTTTGGCCCGATTGTTAGCAAGTGAAAATTCACATGTGAAAGTATATCTCCAAAAAAATAACAATTATTCTTTGGACAATTTAACGAACCAAAAACGGCTCAAAGACGCAAAAATACCCATCGAATTTTACGATTCCGAAACGAAATTTGAATTCCAACCTTTTTCCATCATCATCGATGCCATTTTTGGATATGGACTAAATCGACCGATAGAACAAGAATGGATTTCTATAATTAACCAAATCAACCAAGCAGAAAATGCAGTTGTTTCCATAGATGTTCCATCAGGTTTGTTTTGTGATCAACTCAATTCTCCTGAAGATGCGGTCGTTCAATCAGAAGTTACGCTGACTTTTCAAACCCCAAAGTTGGCTTTGTTTCTGCCTGAAAATGAGAAGTATGTACCGCAATTTGAGATTTTGGATATTAGTTTGGATTGGGCATCTATGGAAAGTCAAAATGCTGATTTTCATTACTTTTCAATGGATCAAATTCCTCAGTTTCATAAAGGGCGAACGGTCTTTTCACATAAATATGAATTTGGAAATGTAGTGACCATCGGTGGGAGTTACGGTAAAATCGGTGCCATTTTATTGACCACAAAATCAGTATTGCGATCGGGAGCAGGATTGGTCACAGCATATGTTCCCAAATGCGGTTGTCAGATCATTCAGACTTCTTTTCCGGAAGCCATGGTGATGACCGATTTTTCTGAAGATAAAATCATCGCTTTTCCAAGTGTTGACGGATTTGATACTATTGCAATCGGGCCGGGAATCGGAACAGATGAAAAAACCGCTTTAGCGTTTGCTCAATTTCTGGAAGAAAATGATTTGACCAATAAAAAAATGATAATAGATGCAGACGGAATTAATCTATTGGCCAAAAACCCTGAGTTGGTCAATAAATTACCGGAAAAAACAATTTTGACGCCGCATAATAAAGAATTGGAGCGATTGGTCGGGAACTGGAATGATTCTTTTGAGAAAATTAAAAAAACAAAAGAATTCGTTCAAAAAAACAATTTGATAGTGGTGTCCAAAGGAGCTTATACTCAAACTTATTTACCTAATGCCCAGATTTATTTTAACTCGACAGGAAATCCGGGGATGGCAACTGCAGGGAGTGGAGATGTGTTGACTGGAATCATTGCAGGTCATTTGGGAAAAGGATTTACAGCAGAAGAGGCAGCTTTGTTTGGGGTGTTTTTGCATGGGTTTTGTGGAGATGAAGCTGCTGCGCAAATTGGTCAAGAAAGTTTAATCGCTTCAGACATATTGAATTTTATTCCGACAGGAATGAAAAAATTATTTGGATAAAACTATGTTGAAAAATCATCTTTAATTCTTAAAAATTAAGGAAATAGTTCTCAAGGTATTTAAAAGCAAAGCCTTACTTTTGCACACAAAGAAATTTTCAATGACTTTAGAACAATTAAAGACCCAGGTTCAGCAAACCCGTAGAGATATTTTGCGCATGGTTCATGCCGTAAACAGTGGTCATCCAGGTGGTTCACTTGGCTGCGCCGAATTTTTCACCGCTTTGTACGGTACGCAAATGAAATTTTCAACCGATTTTTCCATGGATGGAAACGGTGAAGATTTGTTTTTTCTTTCCAACGGGCATATTTCGCCTGTATTTTACAGTACATTGGCCAGATTTGGATTTTTTCCGGTAGAAGAATTGAGCACATTTAGAAAAATCGATTCAAGATTGCAAGGTCATCCTACCACGCATGAAGGATTGCCTGGAATCCGCATGGCTTCAGGTTCTCTAGGTCAAGGGCTTTCAGTTGCCATAGGAGCAGCACTTTCCAAAAAATTGAACAACGACGATAAGTTGGTGTATTCGCTTCATGGTGATGGCGAATTACAAGAAGGTCAAATCTGGGAAGCTTTGATGTATGCGGCTGCCAAAAAGGTGGATAACATCATTTCAACCATAGATTATAACGGACAACAAATCGATGGATCGACTGAAAATGTGTTGGATTTGGGTGATTTGCATGCCAAATTGGAAGCATTTGGATGGTTGGTTTTGGAAGAAAAAGAAGGAAATGATCTGGAAAAGGTAATTGCCATACTTGAAAAAGCAAAATCAGCAACCGGAAAAGGAAAACCTGTCGTGATCATTTTGCATACAGAAATGGGAAATGGAGTAGATTATATGATGGGAACACATGCTTGGCATGGAAAAGCGCCAAACGACGAACAATTGGAAAAAGCTTTGACTCAAAATCCGGAAACGGAATTGAAAGATTATTAAAAATGAAGAAATTAACTTCACTTTCGATTATTTTACTTTGCGGATTCTCTTTGGCTCAAAATAGTTATTCGTTCACAAAAAGGTTGGATTATGCATTTCCTGCCATTGAAGGAATTAACGAAGAAGTGGTTTTTGCCAAACATTATATTCCATCTGTTTATTCGGAGAGTACTAAAAATTCATTGATTTATTTCCCGATTTGGACATCGGGTCAGGCAGGATATACCTTTATCGACGGAAATCAATTTATAAATGTTCAAAATGTGGATTTGGAAAATAATTTTTCTATCCAACAAATGGATTATTATGGTTATGGTAAAGCCGTTGATACGCCTTATGATAAAGTGGAATTGAAAAAAATAGAGCGTGAACCATTGACCGTTTTAGGGAAAACTTGTAATCATTATGATGTACTGATCACCAAAGATGGAGAAGTGCAACCTTCAGATTTTGTTCTTTGTATAGATGAAACCAGCGAAATAGACAATACTTCATTTTTATTGCCAAAACAAGAAGGCAAGCAGATCAAAGGATTGGTCCTTGCGGTAACTTCACCTGAAGGAAATGAAAATGAGCGGATTTTGTTAAAATCCATCCATTCAGTTGCTTCAACAATCCAATTCAATTTAGATAAAGAATTGGCCGCTTATCAAGAGAGAAAAGACTCTCTTCAAAAAGTAGAAGAAGAGGAAGAATTGGCTTGGGAAACAACAGATATGGCAGCAGATGCTTATGATAGTTATTATAATTATATGACGCAACCTAAGTTTTGTGATTATATGGACTTTTATAAATTAAAATTTTCGTCTGATGATGCCTCTACTATGGCCAGTTCATATTTAGGAAGTATTTGTAGTTATACCTATTATTTAAAAAGAGGTGACGAAGAAAAATACAAAGAATTTGCGTTGAAGGAAATTAAAGGAATGAAGAAAAATCTTCCTAAAACCGGTTTGATTTCTAAAAAAGATGCGGAAATGTTCTACGAATTTTTGAAAAAAGACATTGAAGCGATCGAACTTACTGAACCATTGACCCAAGAAGAAATTGCGGCTGAAAATGCGGCTTTGGATGCAGAATATGCGGCAAACTTAGCAGGGGCAGAGGCTGCGGAAGCTGTTTCTGACGCTGCAGGTATTTATGACGAGTATGAACCTTATGTTTATGATTATAATTCTACGTATCAAACTTTACAACCTGAAGATTCAAGTTTTGCCGTGACTTCTTTAAATGAGGATTCTAATTATTGGAAAGGAATGCCAGTTTATTGTAAAAAATTAGAGACCATCGTTCCTCAATTTTCCGATGAAGAAATAACCAAACATGCAAAAAACTATGCCGGTCAAATTTGCGATATGTATTTGGGCGAATTTGAAGGAACAAGTGTTTGGCACAAAGGAACGTTGGATGCTATCCGTTCCGAACAATTGTATTTTAACAACAACCGAGACAAATTCTCCAAAAAAGATAGAGAATTGTTAAACGAATTTTTAAATAATTTAGATTAAGATGATTGACGTAACATTTACCGAGAAAAAAGACACCCGAAGCGGTTTTGGAGATGGACTTACAGAATTGGGAAGAACCAATCCAAATGTTGTCGCACTTTGCGCCGATTTAACCGGATCGTTAAAAATGGAAGTTTTTGAAAAGGAAAATCCGGAGCGTTTTTTCCAAATCGGAATTGCAGAAGCCAACATGATGGGAATCGCAGCCGGAATGACCATCGGTGGTAAAATACCATTTACAGGGACATTTGCCAATTTTTCGACCGGACGTGTTTATGATCAAATCCGTCAATCGATCGCCTATTCCGGAAAAAACGTAAAAATTTGTGCTTCTCATGCCGGTGTGACGCTTGGAGAAGATGGTGCAACGCATCAGATCCTCGAAGATTTGGGTATGATGAAAATGTTGCCGGGAATGGTCGTGATCAATCCATGTGATTACAACCAAACCAAAGCTGCGACTATAGCCATTGCCGAATATGAAGGACCGGTTTATTTGCGATTTGGTCGTCCTTCCGTTCCGGTATTCACTTCACCCGATCAGGATTTCCAAATCGGGAAAGGCGTGATGATCCAGGAAGGAACAGACGTCACGATCGTTGCTACCGGACATTTGGTTTGGGAAGCGATGCTAGCAGCAAACGAATTGGAAGCAGAAGGAATATCAGCAGAAGTCATCAATATCCATACGATCAAACCACTGGATGAAGACATCATTTTGCGTTCAGTTAGAAAAACCGGAAAAGTTGTGACTTGTGAGGAACATAACATTTATGGAGGACTAGGAGAGAGTGTTGCAAGACTTTTGACCGAACATTATCCTGCAAGACAAGCTTTTGTTGGGACAAATGATACTTTTGGAGAGAGTGGAACGCCAGCAGAATTGATGAAAAAATATGGATTGGATGCAAAAGCAATTGTTGATAAAGTCAAAAAAATAATGATTTAAATCATGTCATGGCTTTTCAGCTTTGGGTTACAGAGGTAATGAACAATTGTTGAAAACCCATGTTAAATCAATGTAAATAAGTAAGATAGAATTTATTTGCAAATACTGAAAAGAGAAGTTAACTTTGAAATATCAAAATGATTCTTCGACCTGATGTTACATCAAAAGGAAGGAAATTAAGATTACAATTTGTAAGGAATTAATGTCATTTTGGTAGAACTAACGTTCTTTCAAATAGTGCTCCAAACGATGATCGGATCTGTTTTTTTAGCGGTGAAGGGAATTAAAAAAAGAGCATGAGAGCTTACTTAATTTTTAAGGCTGCTTTTTCGACGATTTGATCGTTACGATGATCAATCGGTTTAGATTTTCAAATATGGAAATAGAACAAGCGAAACTTTATTGATTACACAAGCAAGTTCTCAAATTTTTTGAGACAACCTGCATTCGCTTTCTTCGGAAAGATTAGATAACAGGTAACATGAAAGTGGAGAAATCCTTTTTCATATCAAATGTTTCGAAAAGTGAAAACCCTGTCTGGCTTCGGCTTTGCAGGGTTTTCTATTTTATTAAATTTTGGTTAGGAAGAAATTAAAATCGGACTTGTGCCGATTTTCTTTTTGATCTAGGATGATGATGCCCATTTTGAATAAATCCAATGCAAAAGTTGTCGCTTTGTCTTTTTTGATGACTTCCCAAACTTTAACCATTTCGTCATTCCAATAAATATCATCAAAAATAAAAACGGCAACTTCAGCGGTTTTCTCTTTTAATTTTTCGAAATACTGTAAAGTGGGTTCGTAATGATGGTTTCCGTCTATAAAACATACCTCAAAAACGATTTCCTTTTGGAGCAATTCAGGGAAAGTTTGATCATAAAGTCCTCTTATGATTTCGAAATTTTCTGGTTGGGTCAATGTCATGAATTGAGTTTCGGCCAAATCACTTAAACCTTCAATTCCTTCCATGGTCAGGAATTTGAAATCCGACTGTTTGGATAAGGCGGAAATGATATAAGAACCTGAAATACCTAAATTGGTACCAATTTCTAAATAGTTTTTTACACCTAAATTTTTTGCCAAAAGGTAATGAAATCGACTCCAAATTTCAGGTGAAGAAGCAGAACGATAAATTTCATTTACAGTTCTATCTTTTATGCCAAATACCGAATAATCAATTTTTGAAGTATTGGTTTCTAAATAATTTCGGTATTTTTTGATAGTCGAGAAAACTTTAAAATCCTCTTGATCAAAATCGGAAGTTTTTACTTGTAAAAAGGTTTCCAAAACCGCTGTAAGTGTAGGGTGGTCGATAGCACGGATTTCTTTTATATAGGATTGTTCCTTGAGATTGCTTTTTAACCAATGTCGGGTTTTGTATAATTTCTTTATCAACATATTCAATTAGTTAGACTTCCATAAAAAAGGCGTAAATAATATCAAAATCGTAAACAATTCCAATCTACCTAAAATCATCAAAAAGGAAGTAAACCATTTTGCACTGTCTGTTAATCCCGATAAATTATTGACAGGACCATAATGTCCCAATCCAGGACCAACATTTCCCAAACTTGAGGCAGTCAAACTTGCATTGGAAATAAAATCAAATTCGCTAACAAATGAATTGGAATTCAACAAAGTCATCAAAACGGAGCTCGCAATCCAAATGAACATATAAGTGGCAAAAAATGCCATGACGTTATAAACAACCGTTTGGCTCACTGCTTTTTTATTGTAACGAACCGGAATGATCGCATTGGGATGGATAAGTCTTTTTAATTCAAACCAACAATTCTTCAATAAAATCACATGACGTACAATTTTGATACCTCCGGAAGTAGAACCAGCAGAAGCACCGACAAAAAGCAATGCGAAGAAAATCATCATCACAAACGGCGGCCAAGCTCCATGGTCTGCTGATGTGAATCCGGTTGAAGTGATGATGGAAACTACTTGGAAAAGTGAATACCTGAATGAATTTTCAAACGTATATCGTCCCGTTTCAGCATTGATTTGGGCAAAAGGAATGCTGTTGTTACCGGGCTCTGAATGTAGAAAGACGATGCAAGAAACTATAACAGAAATGGACAAGACCACACCCAAATACCATTTGAATTCTTCATTTTGTAACAAAGTTTTGAAGCGACCTTTCATCAGATGATACAACATGATGAAATTGGTTCCGGCAAAAAACATGAAGAGGATGATGGTATATTGAATCGCTGCGGAATGGTTCCAATTAGAAGTACTCGCATTTTTTGTGGAAAATCCGCCGGAGGAAATGGAACTCATAGAGTGGTTGACTGCATCAAACAAATTCATACCAAACATCCATAATAATATAGTTTGAACAAAGGTCAAAAAAACATACAAAAACCAAAGTCTTTTGGCAGTGTCCGTTATGCGTGGATGCAATTTGTTGGTTTCAATTCCGGAAGATTCGGCTACAAATAACTGCATGCCGCCGATTCCGAGAAAGGGAAGGATGGCAATGGCCAGCACGATGATTCCCATACCGCCGATCCAGTGTGTCAAACTTCGCCAAAAAAGGATACTTTCCGGAATGACTTCGATGTCATTGAAAATCGTGGAACCAGTTGTGGTATAGCCGGACATGGTTTCAAAAAATAAATTGGTAAGGCTCCAACTGTTTTTTTCCAATGCTATTTCAGGTAAACACGTAGATGAAATCAAATAAGGAACCATCCCGGTTAATACCAAAACGATCCAACCAATTCCCACTACCAAATAACCTTCTCTTTTTCCGAGCTTTTTTTTTGCTTTTTTAGTTGAGAAATAGGTGATTCCTCCTAAAAAAGCCACCAAAACACTGGAAAGAATTAAATGGAAATGCAAACCATCTCGATAAATCAAAGAAATGATGACCGGTAAAAGCATGAACAAGGCATTCATGAGCATCATCATGCCCATTAGGTTTATAACGATTTTAAAGTTCAAAGTTTTCATTGAAAATAATTCTCAATTTTAGAAATCGCTTCCGGTTTGGCCATGACTAAAACATGATCTCCGGTTTGAATAACAAAATCACTCGTCGGGATGATGCCCTCATTTTTTCGCACAATGCCGGCGATGATGGATTCTTTTGGGAATTTTACATCTTTTAAAGTTTTGTTGACCAATTGGGAAGCTTCGTCGATTTTAAATTCCATTACTTCCGCATTTACATCAGAAAGCCCAGCTACATCTACGATATCACCTTTTCTGATGTACCTTAAAATATTATCGGCTGCCAAAAGTTTTTTATTGATAAACGCATCGATTCCAACTTCCTGACTCAGATGGATATAATCCATGTTTTCTACCAGGGCGATGGTTTTTTTAACGCCTTTTGATTTGGCGACCAAACAAGACATGATATTGGTTTCTGAGCTTCCGGTAACGGCGATAAATGCGTTGGAATTCCCAATTCCTTCTTCTTCCAGTAAATCTCCGTCTCGACCATCACCGTTGATGATCAAAATATCGCTCATTTCATCTGCCAAATCAAAGGCTTTGTTTCGGTCGATTTCGATTAATTTCACCTCGTGTTTGCTATTTTTGAGCAGTCTGACCGATTTTTTACCGATGCTTCCACCACCTAAAACGACCACATTTTTATAGAATTCTTGTTTTTTCCCAAGGATCGAATAGAGATCAGCATTCGCATGTTTTAGAGCGATGAAATAGACCTGATCAAATAATTTATAAACCGTATCTCCACGTGGAATGACGGTTTCATATGCGTTCAAATCTTCATTGTGTCGGATGATCGCAATGGGCATAAAAGAAGGAACTTGCTTGCTGATGTCAAAAATATCCCGTACTTGTTTGTTCAAAATCTTTGAATCTTTATCCAGTATGGTACCGAGTAATTTCAATTCGCCGTTGGCAAAACTATGCATCGTATTAAAAGCAGATTCTTCCACCAAATGATGGATTTCGTTAGCTGCCAATTGTTCCGGGCTGATCAGAACATCGATTCCCATACGTTGCACCGGAACCGCATTTTCACGGCGTAAAAATTCAGGATTGACGATGCGTGCGATGGTTTTTTTTGCGCCCAATTTTTTAGCAATCAATGCGGCAGTAAGGTTGGTATTTTGTAATTGCGTAACCGTGATAAAAATATCGGCTTCATCAATTTTTACTGTTCTTAATGTTTCAAAAGAGGTGATATCACCTCTATGAACCAAGACATCCAAATTGGACTCAATCGAATTCAATTTATCTTTGTCGGTATCGACAACGATCACGTCTTGCATTTCTTTGGACAACCATTTGGCCAAATGAAATCCGACTTCGCCTGCTCCTCCTATAATTATTCTCATGAATTCTAATTAAATAAAATAGCCCATAAACTCCCATTCCATAGGGGTTTTAAGGGAATTAAGATTTTGTAGTGTATCGATTTTAAATGTTTTCCATTCTGTTTTTTCTTCGATTTCAATTTCATTTCCATCAGCGTCCTCTCCAAACATATTTCCTCCGGTTGTAATGCTCATTTTTTTTGTCGAAAAATTGATGCTTACAGCTGACATTTCGCCTGAAGCTCTATGAAATTCTTGCGCATCAAAACCGATCAATTCAAAATTATTTTTTTGATACCGAAATCTATAATGGTTCGTACTCGTGTACCATGAACCGCAACTCATCCAATAATTCAAACTCAAGGTGAAAACGCCATTTTTAATATCGATTCCTCCTTCCGATAATGGATCAAAAAGGCAAGGGCTTTCTTCATCGTTTTCTGAGGGAAGAAAAGTTTTGTTGATTTCTACCAAATCATAACCGTTTGAAGTTTTGAAAAGAATCAACAAATAACGAGGATTGAGATTTAGCGTTGGGCTACCCAAAAGGCTATTTTCTTGAATTTTTTCAGGATTTTTTTCCTCGATAATGAGGACGACATCCGGCTTTTTATCTTTATTTAAATCACCTTCTGCTTGATCGTAAATCTTCCAATTATTTGGAACGAAATCTTTTATGCTTTTTCCGGATTTTGGAATTTCTTGCGAAAAAACAAAAGAATTGGAAATTAAAAAAAGCAGTAGACCTAGGATTTTCATGGTATTAAATTTCTTCTTCTTTTTGGCCCATCAGCATTAAAAAGGCTTTTAAAAATTCGTCCAAATCTCCGTTCATCACAGATTGTACATCGCTGGTTTCAAATCCGGTACGTACATCTTTGACCAATTGATAAGGATGCATGACATAGTTTCGGATTTGGGAACCCCATTCGATTTTCATTTTATTGGCTTCAATTTCACTTCTTGCAGCCATTCTTTTTTCCAATTCGATTTTGTACAATTCAGATTTCAACATCTGCATGGCACGTTCACGGTTGGCCAATTGCGAGCGTTCTACTTGACAAACCACCACAATTCCGGTTGGTTTATGGGTCAATTGAACTTTGGTTTCGACTTTGTTAACGTTCTGTCCACCGGCTCCACCTGAACGGGAAGTTTGCAATTCGACATCGCTTGGGTTGACTTCGATTTCAATCGTATCGTCAACCAACGGATAAACATAAACCGAAACGAAACTCGTATGGCGTTTGGCGTTGCTGTCAAACGGAGAAATCCGCACCAATCGATGTACGCCATTTTCACCTTTCAGGTATCCAAATGCAAATTCGCCTTCGATTTCCAACGTAACGGTTTTTACACCGGCCACATCGCCCGCTTGGAAGTTGAGTTCTTTTACTTTGTAACCGCTTTTTTCAGCCCACATCAAGTACATACGCATCAGCATACTTGCCCAATCACAACTTTCTGTACCACCGGCTCCGGCAGTGATTTGCAGAACGGCACTTAGGTTGTCACCTTCTTCAGAAAGCATGTTTTTGAATTCTATGTCTTCCAGAGATTTGAGTGTGGTATCGTATTGATTTTGAACTTCTTCATCAGAAACTTCTCCTTCGCGGTTGAATTCGGCGAGAACTTCCAAATCATTAAAAGAATTTAAAATGCTGGTGTAATCTTCTACCCATTTCTTTTTGGAACGTAAGGTTTTCATAAAAGTTTCCGCTTCTTTGGGATTGTCCCAAAAATCAGGTGAAGCCGCTTTTTCTTCCTCATTCGCGATTTCGATTTCCTTTTTTTCTATTTCCAAATAGGTGTGTAAGTCCTTGATTCTTTGACTTAAATCCTTTGTCAGGTCATTATTAAACATAGGGGCAAAGATACAATTTATCCCCCAAATTCTAAATTAACTTTGTATTTCCATTCGATGAATTTGAAGAAATTATAGAGTTTGTATTCCAACTTTAAGCCATAATTTGTCCGAGGATTATAATCAATCTGAACTGCATACAAATCAGGATCAAATCGTAAAGGTTGCGCATGGCGATTGTTCCAAACGTTGACATATTGTTGGTTTTTCATTTTGTAATAATTCTCCGAATAAAAGCTTTCTGGGCGTGCAATGGTCATCAAATATACATCATACTGCCCATCAAAAACCACGATATCATATTGGTTCTCCTCATTTTTCTCAAATGTCATTTTGTTATCAGCATCTTTAGAAGGAGCAGGGACCTGTGTCTTGCAACCGACAAATAGGATTGTCAAAAAAATTGCTAAAATTGAAAATTTCATAACTGAATTTTATAATTTAAAAATACAAAATCCATTTCATTATGAAATTTGTAAAAATTCATTCATTGTATTAAAAAAATCAAGGTTTGTAAGTTGATTTGTTGTTGAATAAATAAATTTACCCCAATTAAATTAGGGGTATGAGGAAAATTATATTAATTATTTTATTGGTGAGTGTCGGTTTGTTAAGTTTGCTGACACCCTTTTTATTTCAAAATTCTACGGTAGAAACCATTCAACCTGAGTTCAATTCTGCTGATATGGCTTGGATGTTGGTTGCATCGGCATTTGTATTGTTGATGACGCCAGGTTTGGGATTTTTCTATGGTGGGATGGTGACCAAAAAGAATGTAATTAGCACCATTTTGCAAAGTTTTATCGCGATGGTTGTGATCACAGTGTTATGGTTTATTTTTGGTTATGGGCTTGCGTTTGGGCCGGATTTATATGGGGTTATCGGAAATCCTATTCCTCATTTGTTTATGAAAGATATAGGTACAAAAACAGCTTGGGCAGGAGCGCCGACGATTCCCATCCTTTTATTTGCTGTTTTCCAATTGAAATTTGCCATCATTACGCCAGCATTGATTTCAGGTGGATGGGCAGAAAGAGTAAGGTTTTGGGGTTATTTGTTGTTCATCGTTTTGTTTTCCATATTTATATATTCGCCTTTGGCGCATGCTACATGGCATCCGGAAGGTATTTTGGCTAAATGGGGTGTTTTAGATTTTGCAGGAGGTACTGTTGTGCACATGAGTGCAGGCTGGGCAGCTCTTGCAGGTGCAATGTTTTTGAAAAAAAGAAGTTTTCCGGAGCATAAACCTTCTCGGATTACTTATGTGATTTTAGGGACGAGTTTGTTGTGGTTTGGGTGGTTTGGATTCAATGCGGGTTCTTCTTTTGCGGCCAATGAATTGGCAGTTCAGGCGTTTGCCAATACGACTGCGGCTTCTGCAGCAGCGGCGCTTGCTTGGGGGTTTTTGGAGAAAATTAATGGTCAGAAACTATCGGCAATGGGCGTTTGTATCGGAGCAGTTGTAGGTTTGGTGGCCATTACACCAGCTGCGGGATTTGTGACCATAGGACATTCAATTTTCATCGGAATTTTTGCAAGTTTGGTGAGCAGTTATGTTGTGCGTCTTCGTTCAAAGGTAGGGATTGACGACACTTTGGATGTTTTTCCTTGTCATGGAGTCGGAGGGATCGTAGGGATGATTTTAACTGGGGTTTTTGCTACCAGTGAAATCAATGCTGTCGTGACAACTGAAGGTTTATTTTATGGTGAAACTGCCTTATTTTTTAAACACATGATTGCAATGGTAGCTGTATCAGTATTTGCATTTGTGGGAACTTGGGTTTTGTTGATCATTACCAATAAAATTACACCACTTCGTGTTCAACCTGAAAAGGAAAGCATAGGTTTGGATTTGTCTCAACATGGGGAAAGTTTATGAAACTGATTTCAATTTTAAATACTAAATTCTGAATTGAACCCTAAAGTTTTACACATGGCTTTAGGGTATTTCTTTTTCGATTTTTGAAGTTTTGAAGAGTTTCTTTGCGCCTTCTATAATAAAAAATGCCAGCAAACCAACGATCAATGAACTTGCGATTTCCTTGATGATAGATGGGATTTCAGGCAATAAATGATGGAAATAATCGATTTGATGAATGAAAATTCCTCCTGAAACAAAGATCAATGCAATGGTTCCAACGATACCCAAACCTTTGATGACTATCGGTAGCGCTTTTACCAATAGATTTCCAACGCTGTTTAAAAATCCTTTTTCACCCGATTTTTTGATGAGTTTGTATCCGGCATCATCCATGCGGACGATAAGTGCCACGATTCCATATACACCGATAGTTGCTAGAATTGCAACGACCGAAACTGTTAAGATTTGGGTTACAAAAGATTCTTCAAGCACAGTGCTGAGTGCGATAATGATGATTTCGAGTGAAAGAATGAAGTCTGTGATAATTGCAGATCTGACCTTCTTTTTTTCTGCGTCTCGATTGTCCAAATTATTTTCTGCTATGACTTCTTCCGCTTTTTTCTCTCGATGGAATAGATAATGAATGATTTTTTCCACACCTTCATAAGCCAAATAAATCCCACCGATGATCAATAGGATTTTGGTCGCAATCGGAAGAAAGGCATTCAAGGCAAGGATTACCGGAACGATGATGAGTTTGTTGACAAATGAACCTTTGGTGATCGCCCAAAGAACAGGAATTTCTCTTGATTCTAGAAATCCGGTCGCTTTCTCAGCATTTACAGCGAGGTCGTCACCAAGGATTCCGGCTGTTTTTTTGGTTGCCAATTTACTCGCCATCGCCACATCATCCATTAAAGCGGCGATATCATCCAAAACTGCAAATATTCCTGAAGCCATTTTTCTGTTTTAAGTTGGAGTAAAAATAAGGATTTTGATTAAAGTCTAAAGTTCAATTTTTAAAGTTTCATGTTTAAAATTTCATAGCGTATGAATAATTTAATGAAAAAAAAAGTTCGTTCAAATATTTAAACCAACTTTAATTCAATATTTAAGTAATTATTAATTATTCTGTAATTCCTTCTAATTTAAAGATAAAAGCATATTCGAGTGCAATTTCTTTTAAGGCTTCAAATCGTCCGGATGCTCCTCCGTGTCCGGTTTCCATATCAGTTTTTAGAATCAAAAGATTGTCATCTGTTTTTAAATCCCGTAATCGAGCAACCCATTTAGCGGGTTCCCAATATTGAACTTGTGAGTCATGCAATCCTGTGGTTACGAGCATGTTTGGATAATTCTTCTTCTCGATATTATCATATGGCGAATAGGATTTCATATAGTCATAATAAACTTTATCGTTTGGATTTCCCCATTCGTCGTATTCTCCGGTGGTCAACGGAATCGAATCATCCAACATCGTGGTTACCACATCTACAAAAGGAACTTGCGCAACAACGCCATTGTACAATTCCGGCGCTTGGTTGATGATGGCTCCCATCAAAAGTCCGCCGGCAGAACCACCCATTGCATAAAGGTGCTGGGCACAAGTGTATTGCTCGTCGATTAAATATTTCGAAACATCCACAAAATCATTGAACGTATTTTTCTTTTTTAACATTTTCCCATCATCATACCAAGGTCGTCCTAAATCCTGTCCACCTCTGATGTGCGCCAATGCATAAATAAATCCTCTGTCGAGTAAACTCAGTCTTGACGAACTGAAATAAGGATCCATTGTAGCGCCGTAAGAACCATACGCATAAAGCAAAACGGGTGTTTTTTGGCTAATTTTGGTGTCTTTTCGATATACGATAGAAACCGGTACTTTTACGCCATCGCGTGCCGTAACCCACAGTCTTTTGGTTTTGTAGTTTTCTTTTTTGAAATCCCCTAGAACCGGTTGTTCTTTTTTGACTTCGCTGGTTTTGTCTACCATGTTAAAATCGATGGTCGAATTGGGCGTTGTCATAGAAGTATAACCATATCGTAAAATTTTAGAATCAAATTCAGGGTTATAGGAAATATACGCTGTATAAACTTCTTCTTTAAAAGGTAATTTGTAACTGGTTTTACCATCCCAGCTGTTGATGAGGATTTCGGTCAGTCCGTTGGTTCTTTCTTCAAGAACCAAATAATCGTTGAAAATTTCGAAGTTTTCTAAATACACATCTTTTCTATGCGGAATGACATCGACCCAATTTTCTTTTCCCGGTTTATCGACCGGCGTTTTCATCAATTTGAAATTGGTGGCTTTGTCTTTATTGGTCAGAATATAAAAGTCGTTTCCGTAATGTTCGATACTGAATTCCAAATCGCGTTCTCTGGGTTGAAGAACTTTCCATTCTGCATTTGGCTGGTCCGCAGGAATGAAGCGGTATTCGTTGGAAACGGTGCTGGAAGAACCGATGATGATGTACTTTTTTGATTTGGTTTTATATACATAAGTTCCAAAGGTTTCATCAGATTCTTCAAAGATCAATTGATCTTCGCTCTGTGGTGTCCCCAATTTATGTTTCCATATTTGATAAGAGCGTAAAGTAGCATCTTTTCTAGTGTAGAAAAGGGTTTGATTGTCCGTTGCCCAAACGGAACCACCCGTCGTGTTTTCCAATTTATCGGAAAGAATTTTTCCGGTTTTCAAATCTTTGATTTGGATGGTGTAAATTCTTCTGGAAAGTGTATCCTGTCCAAAAGCCACCAATTGATTATTCTCCGAAACATTTAGTCCATTTAGATTATAATAACTAAAAGGTTTGGCCATTTCATTTACGTCAAAGAGGATTTCTTCTTTGGCATCCAAACTTTCTTTTTTTCGGGTATGAATGGGGTATTCACCTCCTTTTTCAAATCGGGTAACGTACCAATAGCCATTGTATTTATAAGGAACTGAGGAATCATCTTCTTTGATTCGGCCTTTGATTTCTTCAAATAAATCTTTTTGAAATTTCTCCGTGTCTTTCAACATGGCATCTGTATAGGCGTTTTCGGCATTCAGATAATCAATGACTTCCGGGTTTTCACGTTGGTTGAGCCAATAGTATTCGTCGGTTCTGACATCACCGTGTATTTCTAATTTTTTATCGATTTTTTTTGCTTTCGGGGCTTGCATATTTTGGGCATTTAAGAGCGCAAATGTACTCAAAGTTAGCAGGACGGTAGAGAATTTTATTTTCATGTGTTAATATTTATTGTTTTTTTTTAATGTCACATGGAACACCCAGTTAACATTCCGCTGTGTAATTAAAACTTAATAATGGGTGTTTCATCGATTAATATTTATTGTTCTAAAATGGTGAGATGTGATGCCCAAATTATCATTGTCGATTTGTAAATGGACATTTCATAGAAATGAATTTATGGTTTTCTTTTATAGGATTTGGCAGAAAATTGATTGTCTTTGGTTTTGAATTCTATGGTAAGATTTTGATCTTCATAGAACCCAATGGTATGGTAGTTTCCAGAAGGATCTGAAATGGTTACATGGTAAACGCTTTTTTTCGAAGAGGGTTTCAATTGCGCGAAAATGGATGAAGTATTTTTATCGATCAAAATAAACGAACCATCTTTTTGTTCAGTTAAAATGATAGATTGTCCATCATTTTGGAATTCGATTCCGCTATCGATCCAACTATTTTCGGAGATATTTCCTTGTGTTTTTATTTCCGGAGTTGGAACAGTCGGGATAGTAGTAGTTTTGGGTTGGTAATCCAATTCTTTGGGAAAAGAAATGCGAAGTGATTGAACAGCATTTTTTAAAGCATCTGGGTAGCCGACGGCATAGGATTTTTCATTTGAAATTCCTTCAAGACGATCTATCTCTTTTCCTTGACAATCAGTAAAAAGGAGTTCAACCTTATTTTTTAAAAACTTTTTCCCTTTTAAGATATCAGAATTCAACGCCAAACAACTGTTTTTCTGGACTTCTTCCGGCCATTCAGAAGGATTGGCATTTAAAATTTCATATTTTTTTTCACCTAAAAGCCGCATCAGGTGATAATTCATGCGGTATTCGTTTTTATCAAATTCAGAAAACTTTTCAGGTATGATGATATATTTAAAATCGCTGACATTTTGAGCCAATGAAAAAGTGGAACATACCAATAATATGAAACAAATAATTTGTTTTGTCATGGAAATAAATTTTCTCAAATATAATGAAACCGACATGATTAAAATAATCTTTAAACAAACAGCGTAAAGATTATTTTAATCATCTAAAGTTCCATGTGTCCATTGAAAAAATAAAAAATAAACACATAAAAAAATGACCTCAAGGAATGCGTCCTCGAAGTCATAAATTCCAACTTTGAATTGAATTATTTTTTGATGATTTTTTCTGATTGAAGGATTTGATGGTTGGATTTTAACTGCAAAATGTAAATGCCTTTGGATAAATTTTTTAGGTCTAATTTTATGGATGCAGAAGAAATGATTTGTTCTAGGACAATTTTTCCTTGTAAATCCAATAGTTGAATTTTATCGATGTTTAAATTAGGATTTTCTATGGAAAGAAAATCTTTTACAGGGTTAGGATAGATTTCAAATGAATTCAATGAAAATTCTGAAGTATTTAATTGAACATCTCCATATACCAATTGGTTTCCTTGTGAATCGGTTATGACTAATGATTTAGACTGGTCGCTATTTTCTGTATATTCATATTCAAGTTCTTCCAATTGATTGGTCCAAAAATAGCCATGATAAAGATTTTGGAATTGGTTATTTCCATATACAGGCCCACATTCTAGCATTCCTTCAGCCATTTCAATAATATTAAATTTATTTGTGTCAGGTAAAAAACCAAAAGATCCGTCTAAAGGCGCACAAACACCAGTTGAGAAATGATATCCATTTAATTGTAGTACAACGCTGTTAACTTCTTCATTGTTTGGAGTATAATGAATGACATCGTCGATTTTTACATACTGTAAAAACCAACTCATTTGGTCTATTTCAGTTGGTGCTGAATTATAAAATGGACGATTGGTAAAATACAATTCATTTCCTGCTTCATTTACCCAGATTGATTCAATTAATCCTCCTTCTTGTGGATTGATTGTAAAAGAAAAAGATGAATCTTGCAACATGATTTCGTAGTAAGCTTCTCTAAAAAGGATAGATGCGTCAGCTTCACAATCACCTGGGTAGGTATTAACATTTGAAAGAGAGATTTCATTTTCTAGTATGGAAAAATTTCCATGAACACCTCCGGAAAGGCAGGTTTCAGAAAAAAAACTATCAACTCCAAACCATAAATAGGAATTGGATTCTAATAAATTAGGATTTTCGATGGTCTGATCATTTAATTTCACCCAATGCAAATACCAAACCTCATCGGTCAATTCTTCAGTTTGAGCTGAAATAAATAGCGGAATGGATAAAAAGAATAAAAGCAATGTGAAAGTTTTCATGGTGTTGATTTACAGCTAATTTAATGATTTATAAAATAGGGAGAAATAAATTGAATTCAATTTTCATCTGAAATAATGTTTTCAACCTGAGTTCGATTAATCTTTAGGATTCAGATCGCTATTTTTAAGTGGTGTGAGTTTTAAGATTTGTAAATTCTAAATTTTCAAAATGACTTATTTGTAAGATGAAAATTTTTTCGTTGGAAATACTTGATTTATCCCGATAAATCTACCTATTCCCGCCTCGAACTTTTCATCTTACAAAAGTCTGAACCTACAAATATTAATCGAACTCAGGTTTTAATGAAGATAACCCTTAATTTTGTGCCAACTTTTGAAACAATCAACAAATGAAATTTTTTATCGACACGGCCAATTTGGCTGACATCAAAGAAGCGCAGGATTTAGGGATTTTGGATGGTGTAACCACCAATCCTTCTTTAATGGCAAAGGAAGGCATCACAGGCGAGAAAAACATTTTGAAACACTACAAAGATATTTGCAAAATCGTAGAGGGAGATGTAAGTGCGGAAGTTATCTCAACGGATTTTGACGGCATGATCAAAGAAGGAAAAGCTCTTGCAAAACTAAACGACCAAATCGTCGTGAAAATCCCGATGACCAAAGATGGTGTGAAAGCTTGTAAATATTTCTCTGAAAACGGCATCAAAACCAATGTGACTTTGGTTTTTTCAGTAGGCCAGGCGCTTTTGGCTGCAAAAGCCGGCGCAACTTATGTTTCACCTTTTTTGGGAAGATTGGATGATATTTCGACTGACGGTTTGAATTTGATCGAAGAAATCCGTTTGGTGTATGACAACTATTTGTATGATACGCAGATTTTGGCGGCTTCTATCCGTCATACCATGCACATCGTGAATTGTGCAAAAATCGGTGCTGACGTGATGACCGGACCGCTTAGTTCCATCATGGGATTATTGAAACATCCTTTAACAGACATTGGATTGGCGCAGTTTCTGGCTGACCATGCAAAAGGAAATCAATAAGAAATCGATTTTTATAATAGCATCCCATCAATCCAAAATTGGTGGGATTTTTTAATTCACCCATTTTTTCGAAACCATTTCTCCATTTTCCAATTTTATTTGAATGAGTAGGATTTGCGAACCGAAATTGGCAGACAATAATCGGTGTTTTTTCGCATTCAAATCCTGATCTGACCAAAGTTTTCGTCCACTCAAATCAAATACTTCTACAGATTCAATGTGTTGGAATTCAGATAGAATTTCGATGTATGCTCTGCTTTTATATAAAATGATGCCATTTGTAGCAAATTCATCAGTTTGTAAATTGACAGATTCGGGAAGATAAAAAACCTCAAATCTTTTCAGTTCAAATCCTTCATAACCTTCAAATTCAAATTCGGAATCAGATAAACAATGTACGCTGTTGTCGTAAAGGTCTTTGATGTATATTTTGATGTCGATTTGGGAGAAAAGTCCGTCGAAATTGGCCAATTGGATTTTGAATCGATCATGGCGATTGGATTTAAACCCTAATGAAATTCGATCATGAATATCAAAAGGAGTCGGTCTGCTTTGGATGATAAAAGGCTGTTCTAAAATCTGGTTAAAAATAGCAGGGCCGTTATAATTCAGCATTTTGGCATCCATTTGGGTATCGATTCCCTCAGTGGCTCCGTTCATGTAGGTGACTAAAATTTGGTTAAAACCATAGTCATTTTGATCGGTCAAATTGAGCCAAAAACGATGCCTTTCTATTTCTCCTTTAAAGAATGGAGCATCGCTGTCCGTTCGCATTTCATTGTTAAAAACGACTTCTTCAGTATCTAAAGTTTTTACTATAAAACCTTGTCCAACTGAAATGATGCCATTGGGTTTTTCGTTTTCGCCGCCATTATCAGGTGAAGTCGGCGTTATGGTTCCACCGGCGAGATTTAGTGTAGCATAATTATTTCCCGAATAAGAGCCATTTTCTACGGGATTCAAATTGGTCCAGAAATACAAAGTTTCCACTTTAGGATTGGCGATAAAGAATTCGTAAGCATCTAAATTGGATGGATAAGGATTTCCAATCGATGTGTAACTGTCCTCATACGTCGGATAACTGTAAGTCCCATTTTGCGGAACACCTGTAAATACGCCGTGATAGGCAGCTGGAGTCGTAGAACTCCAATTGTTGGGCGCACGGAACATCACGCCTTGTCCCGGAATGAAATCGGCATAAATGTCGGGAACCGGCTGGTATCCGTCGGTCCCGTTATAAGTCATAATGCGATTGTTCACCGTCATAGGTGAAAAAGCCTTTAATTCTTGTCCTAAAACGGGTGAACCCCAAATCGTATAATCCAGCCGTTTGTATGGAATCCCGATGCGATGAACCCGGATTTCTCCAATATTTTCGACGTCGCGTTCTTGTATTAAATTGGCTTCGTTCCGGACGATAAAATCCTCAGAAGTCGCCAGATTGGTGATTCGGTCCACTACATTTAAAGTCAGATTGGATGGGATTTCCAAAGAACCCAATGCGGTGATTTCAATTTGACAAGCAGTCAAATCAGATGTTAAAACAAAATCACCATTGATGATGGCTTTTGTGTCAGCATCCGGAAGTTCATTGCTCCAAGCCATTCCGTCCCAAGTTGTTTCAAATGGACAAGTATAATCATCATAAATTTCTACGGAATCTATCCCAATTCCCAATCCCCAATCATTCATTCCTTCAAAGGCGATATAATATTCGCTGCTCGGATTCGGAAGGTTAAATTCAACATTAGTCCATTCGGTAACATCGGAATCAAACGTAGTTCCCAATTGAATCCAATTGCCATTTGGACTGGTTTTATAATAAACTTTTAAAGTGTTGATGCTTAAACTTTCAGGGGCTTCGTTGTACATATTCACATACCAAAAGGATAGTTTGGGTTGTGAAACTCCACTCAAATCCAATGGAATAGAAACCAATTTGGTCGTATTTCCATCTTTTACGTCTCTTTGGAAGAACGCATATTTTACACCATCATGCGTATTGATGATGCTGTAAGGGTCTGTTTGGGACATGTACCGCCAATTTAACGGAAGCGATCCTGGAACGACATATTCATTTTGCCAACATGGACGGTTGGCACTACTGTCTTCAAAGGATTCAATATATGGGAAATCATCTATCGCTGAACAACGGGTGGTAAAATTCAAAACTTCTGATAAGAAACTCTCTCCATCAACACCACAGTCTGTTTGAACATAAAAATCATAGGCAGTTCCCGGTGCCAAATTGTTTACAGTAATCGTAGTAGAATTGGTATTGCCCGTAAAAACAGGCACATCTATTTCTGGATCATCTCCATCTAAAAAAACCATCCAATCATAACTTGAAGCGCCCGATACTGCGTCCCAAGTCGCCTGAGCGGAAGTGCTTCCGACATAGACCAACTCTACGTTCTCAGCTCGTTCACAAGTGATTTCATGACCGATATAAAAATTATCAAACCCAGCAGAAAAGCGAGAGAGTAAAGGATTGGTTTCGATTTTAATTTTGACAAATTGACCGGCATAGCTGCTGAGGTCATAACTGAAATCTCGCCAATTATTGGTTGAATTAGGTGTTAAAACCGCAATTGGAGTAGATGGATAAGTGATGCCATAATCCGTTGAAATATAAATTCGGATTTCAGCATCTGAAGGTCCAGGAATAACTCCGGAATCATATGGCCCAAAAGCATAATCAAATTCCAATAAATCCCCGGCTTGGATCACCCCAACAGAAATGGTTTGAAAATTTTTGGGTTCATTTAATTGTTGGTGTAAAATATATCCATTTAAATTATCAGGATTGACCGCAAAACGAGAAGGCATAGTTGAAACGATGTAATCATCCACTTCCCATCCATATATATTGATTGGCGGGCCAGAGTAGCTGCTTTGAAAAGGTTCTTCCCAAGGGCGTGAAATGGTGATGGGTGCAATAGTTGTAAAACTTTGTTCTACACAACCTGTTGCCGGTCCAGATGCATTGGTGGGAACAATCCTCACATAATAAGTTGTGGCGTATAATAATTGAACGGGAATCGTATACGTGTTTACATTCCCCAAATCAATGTTATTAGCAATTTGAGAACCTCCCGGTGTCGTTCCCATACTGATTCTATAATTTGTCGCTCCTCCGGTCGCAAAACTCCAGTTTATCTGATTTGTAGAAATAGGGACATTGATCGCTCCATTAATGGGAGAAGTTAAGTTGGCATCACAATTTGGGGGATTGGACGCAGTTTGGGTAATATTTACATTGTCAATAATAACAATAAAATCAGGTGTTCCTGCAGTTCCATAAACATCACGAAAACGAAACCGAACATTTTGGCCATTTGGGAAATTGATTGCGGGGATTGTAAAATTGCGATTTACACAAGTATTTGAAGATGAATAATTCGAGTTGTTTATGTTTTGAGCGATTGTCCAAGAAGGATTTGTACCAACTTGGTATTCAAAGTATAAATTACCCCAATTTCCAGATAAAGGTCCAAAACTATTGTTCACTACTTTGAAATCAAAAGATACATTGACGATTGCACCATTTGATACATCCGTTGGGGTTTGAACATAGGAAGTTTTGTTTAAGGAAAAGCTAGAAACATTATCAGATAAACCTTTACCATCACATGAGTGTGGTGTGTTTAGGGTTGAAAATGGATAAATATCCTCGTCATCTACAGTCCAATCATCAGGTAACGTATTGACAGTTGTTGAGTTGAAATTTTCAATGATACTAATTTGAGCAAACCCTATACTGCTCAAAATTGAAAAGAAAAAAAATATCAAAAAAAAGTAGAGTTTTTGCTTCATTAGGTTAGGTTGAAAAACAAAATTACAAAAATTTCATCTTGCTGATAGCATTAAATATAGCTTTGCAAATCCAATTTTATTTGCCCATTTCAAAAATTAATCGATACCTTTGGCGAACCTTATTGAGAAAGGTGGAGGGATTAGGCCCTGTGAAACCTTAGCAACCCGTTGAGACGGGTGCTACATCCTATCTCGGTTCAGCCGAGAAAAGATAAGGAAAGAATTTCTTCACATATTTCTTTCATAAGGTCAATTGTTAATTACGAAGTTCGATATACGAACTACGAAATACGTATAAAATGAATTTGACCAACATCATCAAAGACAGAATACTCATTCTCGACGGCGCCATGGGAACCATGATCCAGCGGCATAATTTGACCGAAGAGGATTATCGGGGAGAACGATTCAAAAATTTTCACCAATCCTTGAAAGGAAACAACGATTTGCTTTCCATTACCCAACCCGACATCATCAAAAACATCCATTTGGATTATTTGAAATCCGGAGCGGATATTATCGAAACCAATACTTTCAATGCGAATAGGATTTCCATGATCGATTATGATATGGTTAATTTGGTAGAAGAATTAAATATTGCTTCTGCGAAATTGGCACTGGAAGCTGCCGCCGAAATCACCGCCTTAGATCCTGAGAAACCGCGATTTGTAGCAGGTTCTCTCGGTCCCACCAATCGCACGGCTTCCATCTCACCCGATGTCAACGATCCCGGATTTCGAAATGTGGATTATGACGAACTCGTCGAAACTTATAAAGAACAAACCATCCCTTTGTTGAAAACCGGCGTCCATGCGATTTTGGTCGAAACCATTTTCGATACGCTCAACGCCAAAGCCGCATTCTTCGGAATTATGGAAGCAATGGACAAAACCGGAATTCAGGTTCCGCTCATGGCTTCCGGAACCATTACGGATAGAAGTGGAAGAACACTTTCTGGACAAACCACCGAAGCATTTCTGATTTCGCTTTCGCATATTCCATTGTTAAGCATCGGTTTGAATTGCGCTCTGGGAGCGACCGATATGATTCCGTATGTGGAAACTTTAGCTGATCATTCGCCTTTTTATGTCAGCGTATATCCCAATGCCGGATTACCCAATGCTTTTGGCGGATACGATGAATCACCGGAAATCATGTTGGAAAATGTAAAACCGATGATCGAAAACGGCTGGGTCAATATCATCGGCGGATGTTGCGGAACAACGCCGGAACATATAAAAGCGATTGCTGAATTCGCAAAGGATTTTCAATCGAGAAAATTACCGGAATTGGTGTAAAAAACCTTAATAGCCCTGCCAGGGTTCTAAACCCTGGCAGGGCTGAAAAAAAATGCAAACATGAAAAAAGTAATTTACTTAATATTGGGTTTAATTATAGCTCTTTTGTTAGGGATAATTATTTGGTTTAATCTACCAATTGAATTGAAATATAAATCTGAAATCGAATATGGAAATTCTTTGATTGATAATATTAAAAAATATAAAGGTGAAAATCAAAAATTACCCGAAGAAGGAGATTGGAAAACGTTAAAAAATTTACATTTTAATTTTAATGAAATAGGCTCTACTATTCCGGAATATATTTTAATTAATGATGAAGAATTTGAATTAGTTTTTGTGGAAGGATTTGATCCACCCTACTTGTTTTATAATTCTAAAACTAATAAGTGGAATTATGATTTTCCATCAATTCCAGAAAGGTTTTTAAAAGAATAAATACTTTAAACTTGATACATTATACTTTGTGCTATTAAAAAAAGAATGAGTTTAAAATTAACTTTAAGCGGATTAGAACCGCTCTACATACGAGACAATTCAAACTTTGTAAACGTCGGCGAACGCACCAATGTCACCGGTTCCAAACGATTTTTGAGTCTCATCAAATCCGGAGATTACGAAGCCGCTTTGCAAATTGCACGTGACCAAGTCGAAGGAGGTGCGCAAATTATCGACATCAACATGGACGAAGGAATGCTCGATGGCAAACAAGCCATGGTTCGGTTTTTACGTTTGATTGCAGCTGAACCTGATATTTCCAAAGTCCCGATTATGATTGATTCGTCCAAATGGGAAATTCTCGAAGCCGGACTCAAAAATGTGCAGGGTAAAGCCATCGTCAATTCCATCAGTTTAAAAGAAGGTGAAGAACAATTTATTTACCAAGCCAAAAAAATTCGTCGATATGGAGCGGCAGCCATCGTCATGGCATTTGATGAAATCGGGCAGGCCGATAATTTAGAACGAAGAATCGAAATCTGTAAACGTTCGTATGATATTTTGGTGAATCAAATTGGTTTTCCAAAAAACGACATCATTTTTGATGTGAATATATTTCCGCTTGCAACTGGAATGGAAGAACACCGGCGAAATGCTTTGGACTTTTTTGAAGCGACCAAATGGATCAAAGAAAATTTGTCGGGCGCTTTGGTAAGCGGTGGTGTGAGCAATGCTTCTTTTTCCTTTCGGGGAAATAATTTGGTGCGTGAAGCCATTCATTCTGTGTTTTTATACCACGGGATTAAATACGGAATGGATATGGGAATCGTCAATCCTGAAATGCTCGAAGTGTATGACAACATTCCGCCTGATTTGTTGGAATTGGTTGAAGATGTAGTGCTCGATAGAAGGGAAGATGCTACGGAACGATTGATAGATTATGCTGAAAATGTAAAAGGCGAAGCCAAAACCAAAAAGAAAGACGATGAATGGCGAAATTGGTTGTTGGAAAAACGAATTGAACATTCGCTCGTAAAAGGAATTACCGAATTTATCGACGAGGATACTGCAGAAGCTTTAGCCAAAATCGAATCACCTTTGAAAGTCATCGAAGGTCCACTGATGGACGGAATGAATGTCGTCGGGGATTTGTTTGGAGCCGGAAAGATGTTTTTACCACAGGTCGTAAAATCGGCGCGTGTGATGAAAAAAGCGGTTGCTTATTTGACACCTTATTTGGAAGAAGAAAAACGCAGAAACAAAACTGATAAACCCGCTGCTAAAGTGTTGATGGCTACGGTGAAAGGCGATGTCCACGACATTGGGAAAAATATCGTTTCTGTCGTTTTGAGTTGTAATGGATTTGAAATCATCGATTTAGGTGTGATGGTTCCTGCTGAAAAAATTCTGGAAGAAGCGATTCAGCATAAAGTAGACATGATCGGTCTAAGCGGTTTGATCACGCCTTCTCTGGACGAAATGGTTCACGTCGCCCGCGAAATGAAAAAACGAGAAATGAATTTACCGTTGTTGATAGGTGGAGCAACGACTTCCAAAGCGCATACAGCGGTGAAAATCGCACCTGAATATTCGTCCGTGATTCATATTTTGGATGCATCACGTTCTGTTCCGGTCGCGACTAAATTGATCAGTGAAAATCAAAACGAATTTTTGGTCGAAACGCATAAAGATTATGACAAAATTCGTGACGGATTTCTTTCCCGAACGGTTCAGAAAGAATATTTAACCATAGATCAAGCAAGAGAAAATAAGTTCAAAGTTGATTTCGAAGCAAATAAACCCTTTAAACCACATAATTTGGGAGTTCATTTGCATGAGGCAACCGTTTCGGAATTAAGGGATTATATCGATTGGACACCTTATTTTAAAACTTGGGAATTGCACGGAAAATTTCCCGATTTGTTGGAGGACGAATTAATTGGAACAGAAGCTAAAAAGTTGTACAAAGATACCTTGGAAATGTTGGATCGGATCGAAAATGAAAATATTGCCAAACCAAAAGGAATTTTTGGGTTGTTTAAATCTAATTCAGTAGAAGACGATACCATCGAAATTTACGATGAAGATGGTACTAAGATCAATCAATTTATTTCGCTGCGCCAACAATCCAAAAAATCAAAGAATTTACCCAATTTTTCATTGGCCGATTTCATAGCGCCGAAGGAAAGCGGAATTGAGGATTATGTTGGATGTTTTGCGGTAACGGCCGGAAAAGAAATTTCCGATTTTGCGAGAGCTTTTGAAGAGAATAATGACGATTATAATTCAATTATGGTTAAAGCCTTGGCAGACCGTTTGGCTGAGGCTTATGCAGAATTTTTGCATGAAAAAGTCCGAAAAGAATATTGGGGTTATAGTGCAGATGAGGTTTTGAGCAATGAAGATTTGATAAAAGAAGCCTACAAAGGAATTCGTCCGGCGCCTGGGTATCCGGCTTGTCCAGATCATTTGGAGAAATTATCGATTTGGGAATTGTTAAAGGTAAAAGAAAAAACGGGAATTGAATTGACAGAATCGCTGGCGATGCTGCCGGTTTCTTCCGTTTCCGGATATTATTTCGCAAGTCCGGAAGCGAAATATTTCGGCGTAGGAAAAATTAAAATGGATCAAGTAGAAGATTTTGCAAAAAGAAAAAATATAGAGATAGAATTGGCAGAAAAATGGTTGTCGCCTAATTTAGCAACTTACTAATAAAATAGAAAAAATAATTGAGTTGAATTTTGAATAGTTTAAAGCATTCAGCATTCAGCATCCAACATCCATCAAAAATGAAAACATCACAACTTTCTGAAAATTTAAAAGGATCGGCCATCATCAAATTGGCCGGAGAAGTAAAAGCTTTACAAGCGCAAGGTGAAAAAATTTACAATTTGACCATCGGAGATTTTGATTCCAAAATTTTTCCCATTCCTGACAGATTAAAATCCTTGATCATCGAGGCATATGAAAAAGATTTGACCAATTATCCGCTTGGAAACGGAGAAATCCAACTCCGAAAATCGGTTTCTGACTATTTGAAAAAGAATTTGGGATTGACATATTCGGAAAACGAAATTTTGATTTCCGGTGGCGCGCGACCGTTGATATATGCGGTGTATCAAACGATTTTGGATTTGGAAGATACGGTTTTGTATCCGACGCCATCTTGGAACAATGATGCTTATACGTATTTGGCAAGAAACAAAGAAATCGTCATCGAAACAAGTCCGGAAAATAAATTCATGCCGACGGCTGCAGAAATCGAACCTTATATGCAAGAAGTAGATTTGATTGCGGTTTGTTCGCCATTGAATCCGACCGGGACGACTTTTGAAAAAGAGGAATTGGCAAAAATTTCTGATTTGATAGTAGCAGAAAATAAACGAAGAAAGGAATTGGATTTAAAACCTTTGTATTTGTTGTATGATCAGATTTATTGGCAGCTAACCTATGGAGAAACAGAGCATTATAATCCTGTTTCGCTCAATCCTGAAATGCGGGATTACACGATTTTCATCGATGGAATATCCAAAGCCTTTGCTGCAACCGGAGTCCGCGTAGGATGGGCATTTGGACCGGAGAAAATCATCCATAAAATGAAAGATATTTTGGGGCACATCGGTGCATGGGCGCCTAAACCTGAGCAATTGGCAACTGCAGAATTTTTGACCAAAGAAAATGAAGTAGCATCTTATTTAACCCAAATTAAATCGGAATTGTCTTTTCGTTTGGATGAATTTTACAAAGGTTTTGCGGAGATGAAATCGGAAGGATTTCCGGTAGATGTAATCGAGCCGGAAGCGGCTTTGTATCTCACGGTGAAATTTGATTTGATCGGAAAAATGACAGAAAGCGGAAATAAAATCGAAACGGTTCAGGAAATCACCAGTTATTTGTTGAAAGAAGCAAAAGTCGCATTGGTTCCGTTTAGTGCATTTGGTGCTTCAATTGACTCGACTTGGTTCCGACTTTCCGTTGGGACAACTTCGAAATCGGATATTTCGGAGATTTTATCGAATTTGAAAAAAGCATTGGAAAATTTGTATTAAAATGAAATTCGAAATTCGAAGTTCGAAATTCGCAAAAGGAAAATTTAAATAAAAGTAAGAAAATCGAAACTCGAACTTCGAATTTCGGATAACGAAAAAATATGAAAGTAACCCAACACATCGAAAACGCAATTCAACAAAAGAAACCGACATTTTCTGTCGAAATTTTACCCCCGACCAAAGGAAATAATATTCAGCATATTTTTGACACGTTGGATCCATTGGTAGAATTTAATCCGGCGTTTATTGATGTTACGTATCACCGTGAAGAATTTGTCTATAAAAAACATCCAAATGGTCTTCTGGAGCGAAAAAGCGTACGAAAACGTCCCGGAACGGTGGCGATTTGTGCAGCGATTCAAAACCATTACAAAGTCGATGCGATTCCGCATATCATCTGCGGCGGTTTTGATAAAGAAGATACGGAAAATGCCTTAATCGAATTGAATTTTTTGGGTATCGATAATTTATTGGTACTGCGCGGTGATCCGGTGAAATCGGAATCGACTTTTATGGCAGAGCCCAATGGTCATCGCTATGCTTCGGAATTGCTTGAGCAAATTGCCAATTTGAATAAGGGTAAATATTTGGATGACGAGTTAGAAAACAGTTCCAAAACCGATTTTTGCATTGGAGTAGCAGGATATCCCGAAAAACATTTTGAAGCGCCCAATTTGAATATCGATTTGAATTATTTGAAAAAGAAAGTCGATTTGGGAGCGGAATACATCGTGACCCAAATGTTTTTTGACAACAAACGATTTTTTGATTTTGTAGACAAATGCCGAAAAATAGGCATCGAAGTTCCCATCATTCCCGGGCTGAAACCCATCACCACCCAATCCCAAATTACGGCTCTCCCCAAAACTTTTCATGTGGATTTACCAGATGAGTTGGCAGATGAATTGGTAAAAGCCAAGGACAACAAAGAAGTAAAAGAAATCGGGACAGAATGGACGATCAACCAAAGTAAAGAGTTAATAGAAAATGGAATTCCACTGATTCATTATTATACGATGAGCAAATCGGATGTGGTGGTGAGGGTTTTGAGAGGAGTAATGTAAACTAGTGCCAATTTTAATCGCTTAAATTTTTGTAATACTGATAAAGAAGCGGGAATTCATTTTCAAACTTTGTATTATCCATCTCACCATCATAATCATTGTCCCCATATTCAAGTCCGACAGTAATATAGCCTAATGCAAAACGCTGCTGATCTATATTTAACTTTTTTACCATTTTCAAATATTTTTCTTCACCTATTTTGTAAATTATTTGAGTAATAATATATCCCATTTCATAGCTACTCTCTCCATCTACAGGAACTTCATATAACCAAATAATGCCATTTTCATCTTGATTTAGAGCCTTTTTTATATTTTTTCTAAATTCTAAATTTGAAATATAATTTTGGTGATTTGTAAAAATATTTCCGAATTTCACTCCACTTTCTTCATTTTTGGTACAAAATAAAAAAGCATAAAAAAGCGAGATGGAGATAATTAAAATTGCTACTATTTTAAGAATTAATTTTCCTGTTTTCATTTTGATTAAAATTCTTGCATCATTTCCTAAATATAACCGTTTCTAATTCAATTTGTAAAACTGAAATCTAAAATCGTAAATTCCATTAAAATAATTACCTTTGCAGACCAAAATTTTTAGACAGATGAACATTACCCAAAACAGTATCGACGATTTAAATGCTGTACTTACCGTTACGATTGAAAAAGACGATTATAAAGAAAAGGTAGAAAAAGCCTTGAACAATTATAGAAAAAACGCGACCATAAAAGGTTTCCGTAAAGGACAGGTTCCGATGAGTTTCGTGAAAAAGCAATTTGAAAAAAGCATCATATTTGACGAAGTGAACCAATTGTTACAAACCGCGATCAACGATCATATCCAAAAAGAAAAAATTTCCATCCTGGGAAATCCGCTTCCAAAAGCACAAGACGATATGGATTGGGATGCCGATACGTTGAATTTTGAATTCGAATTGGGATTGGCGCCTGACTTTAAAGTGGATTTGAGTAAAATCAAAGCTGATACTTATTCGATCGAAGTAACAGATGAAGAAGTTCAGAAATACATAGACAATTTCGCGAAGCGTTTCGGGACGATGAAAACTTTGGAAAAAGTAGAAGAAGGTGCAAACGTGAAGGTTTTGATGAAAGAATTGGATGCGGAAAAAAATGAAGTAGAAGGAAGTGAAAAAGAGTCTTATCTTTTTGTAGACGAATTGGCGAAGCCGAAAAAATTCATCGGTAAAAAAGTTGGAGATGTAATCGTGGTTAAATCCAAAGAAATTTCTGAAGATGCTGTGAATTTGGAGCAAATCCTGAATTGGGATGCAGAAAAAGCAGCTGATTTTGATGGGCAATTGCAATTTGAAATTTTGGAAATTACGGCGATGGAACCATCAGCAGTTGACCAATCTTTATTTGACAAAGTTTATGGTGAAGGCGCAGTGAGTTCAGAAGAAGAATTTCGTCAGAAAATCAAAGATGAAGCGGAAAAAATGTACAGCCGTGAGACCGACAAACAAATGATGAATGAAGTGGTAGAAGAATTGATCAAAGAAACAAAATTTGATTTACCTACTGACTTTTTGTCGCGTTGGTTGCATTTCTCTAACGAAAAAATCGAATCGGTAGAAGATGCTGCAGAACAATTGAAAAAAGAAGAAAACGGTTTGCGTTACCAATTGATCGAATCTAAAGTGGCTGAGGCTTATGATTTGAAAGTAGAATTTGCTGATGTGGAAGCTGCGATGCGCAACATCATCAAAGAACAATTGGCGATGTATGGACAATCCAATATGCCGGAAGAGGATTTGGAAAGAATCGTTCAGGGTTCGTTACAAAACCAACAAGAATTTCAAAGAATGGCAGATCAAGTATTTGCAGATAAAATGATGCAGACTTTTAAAGAAAATGCCAAATTAAAAGAGAAAAAAGTTACATTTGATGCGTTTGTGAAATTGATGGAAGAAAAACAAAAAAACCATCAACATGATCACGACCACGATCATGACCACGCGCATGATCACGCTCATTAATCGAGTGGACAATTCGTCAGTAAAATAAGATTTGTATTATTTTTGAATTGTTTACTATAATTGTAACAAATAAAATTATGGATTACGGAAAAGAATTTAAAAAATACGCAACAGGTCATCAAAACATCAGCAGTCTTCATGTGGACAGTTATGTGGAAAGCATGACGCCTTACATCGTTGAAGAACGAAAATTGAATGTTGCACAAATGGACGTTTTTTCGCGATTGATGATGGACAGAATCATCTTTTTGGGAACGCCGATCAACGATGAAATCGCCAACATCATCCAAGCGCAATTGTTGTTTTTGGAAAGCGTAGATGCTTCAAAAGACATTCAGATTTACATCAATTCTCCTGGAGGTGGTGTTCATGCTGGACTCGGAATTTACGATACGATGCAAATCGTAAAACCGGATGTTGCTACAATTTGTACCGGAATGGCAGCTTCCATGGGAGCGGTACTTTTATGTGCGGGCGCTAAAGGAAAACGTTCGGCGCTGAAACATTCCAGAGTGATGATTCATCAGCCATTGGGTGGAGCACAAGGACAAGCGACTGATATGGAAATTACGTTGAAGCAGATTTTGATGTTGAAAGAAGAATTGTATGAAATCATCGCGCATCATTCCGGTCAATCGGTTGATAGAATCCAGAAAGACGGAGAACGCGATTATTGGATGACTTCTTCAGAGGCGAAAGAATACGGGATGGTGGACGAAGTTTTGTTGCCGAGAACGTAAAAATAATTCAAATGAAACCCGAAAGGTTACTTTTTACATTGTTTGTCCTGTACTGGGCAGGCGTGTACGGAGTAACCTTTTTTGCTGGAGATCATTTTAAAACTCAAATTAAAGAATGGATCCCGACCGGATACCGGATGTTTGCGCCAGTGACCAATACCAATTATGATGTTGCTTACGAATTTTATGAGAAAGGTGAGTTGAAAGGTAAAATATTGATTTCTAAATATTTAGAAAAAGAAAATGAGAAATCTATTTTTCAGAGCAAATCTTATTTTGTCAAAGAAAGATTGTATTTGGGTTGGATGAAAACTTTGGATTTTCATTATCAAACTTCCTTGTATAATGAGTTTTACAAAGGAAAAGAAAATGATTTCGATAAAAAACTGCTTTCCCATAAAGAACTCATTCCCATCGTTCAAAATCTGAAAAACTTCCCGAAAGTCTATTTAAAGGAAAATCCAAATATAAAGGCAGACAGCGTTTCGATTTCTGTGATGCGGAAACCGATGGTCTTGCCTTTTGACAAAGATTATAAGGATGATTTTACTTATTTCATAGGAGAGAAAGTCTTCTTCCAAACGTCTGAATCTATACAACCATGAAGGAGTTTTGGGCAGCGGAACGAAGGATTTATCCATCTCTTTTTAGGGTTTTGATAGGAATGGTTTTGTTGGTGGATTTGGTTTCTATTTTTCCATCTTCAGATATTTTATATAATCCGGAATTCAATGCTTTTTTGCCTACAACTGGATTTGTTCCTTACTTATCGGAATATTCCATGCTGTTTTTTTCTATCAGTGGTTTAATTTTAATTGCATTCATATTGGGAATTGGAAAAAATATCAGTTCGTTTTTAGTATTTGTTTTTCATTTTTGGATGATCCAATTGACACTTCCATTGATGACTTGGGGTGAGACGATATTGAAATTCAGTTTGTTGTATTTTATTTTTGTAGATAGTTTTAAGTATTTTTCAATTCAGAAATCGAAAGGAGAATTCCAATTGATCTCAAAACTGGCAGTTTGGTCGATTATTTTGCATGTTTTTTTGATTTATTTGAACAATACTTATTTTAAAATCTTGGACAAAGATTGGCAGCAAGGAATTGCCGTTTTTTATAGTTTTTCACAATATGCAGGGTTTCAAGATAGTGTTTGGAATGGAATTCTTTCTCATGAATTTATGGCTAAATTCATCAATTATTTGATCATCTTTCAACAATTGAGCTTTGTACCGATGGTGATTTGGAAAAAGACAAGAGGATTCGCCATCCTACTATCCATCCTTATTCACATCATCATGTTGTTCCAATTTGGTTTATGGAAATTTGAACTCATCGTGATTTTGCTTTATGGTTTTTTATTGAATGATGAGGAAATCAAAAAAATATGTCCCAAAAGGATTTTAAAGTATTTAAGTCCCAATTAGATTTCTGATAAAAATATTTTTATTTGTACCTTTGTGCACTTAAATTGAGTTTAAATTGGAAGAAAATAAGTGTTCATTTTGTGGGAGAGGAAAGAGTGAAGTGAATTTGTTGGTTGCAGGGATTGACGGTCATATTTGTGATCAATGTATAGAGCAAGCTCATGGAATCGTCATGGAGGAAGTTTCATTTAAGAACAAGAGCAATCTGGTCAATCCATTACCACTAAAATCACCGAAAGAAATCAAAAAGTTTTTAGACGATTATATCATCGGACAGGATCATGCAAAAAAAATCATGTCTGTAGCGGTATTTAATCATTATAAAAGGATTTTGAATCCTTCTCGTGATGAAAATGAAGTTGAAATAGATAAGTCCAATGTGATTTTAGTCGGTGAAACCGGAAGCGGAAAAACCTTATTGGCCAAATCCATCGCCCGTATGTTAAACGTTCCATTTGCCATCGTTGATGCAACGGTTTTGACAGAAGCAGGATATGTAGGGGAAGATGTGGAAAGTATTTTGACAAGACTTTTACAGGACGCCAATTATGATGTGGATTTGGCGGAGCAAGGAATTGTTTTCATCGATGAAATCGATAAAATAGCAAGGAAAAATGACAATCCATCTATCACACGTGATGTTTCTGGAGAAGGTGTTCAGCAGGCGATGTTGAAAATTTTGGAAGGAACCGTTGTTAATGTTCCACCCAAAGGAGGAAGAAAACATCCGGATCAGAAATTTGTTGAGGTCAATACAAAAGATATTTTATTTATCGCCGGTGGTGCTTTTTCAGGAATCGAGCGACACATAGCCAACCGTCTCAATACACATGTGATTGGTTTTAAAAATGATGAAAACGCAAAGCATGCTCAAGATTTACTGAAAGAAGTAAATGCGATGGATTTGAAATCCTTTGGGTTGATTCCTGAATTGATCGGGCGATTACCGATTATTGCCAATTTAACTCCGCTGGATAACCAAGCGATGAAACAAATCTTAACTGAACCGAAAAACGCCCTGATCAAACAATATGAAAAATTGTTTGAATTGGATGGAGTAGAATTAACTGTGGAGGAAGATGCTTTGGATTATATTGTAGAAAAAGCAGACGAATTAGGATTAGGTGCAAGAGGTTTACGTTCAGTTACGGAGGAGATTTTTACTGATTTAATGTATGGAATTGATGAACTTCCTGAGAAATTTTCTTTGACAAGAGAAGCGATAGATAACCAAGTTAAATTAAACAATGAGAATAAGAAAGTGCGAAAAATCGTTTAAATAGATTTCGCAAATAGAAAAAAAACCTATATTTGTAGCAAATTTTCATGCAAATGAAAGTTGAATTATATTAAACCAACCCTAAATAATTCATATGAAAAGTATCAACTACTTCTTATTAGCCATGTGTATGGGATTAGCTCATGGGATATCCGATGCACAAGAAACTTATGTTACAGGAACCGCCAAAGTTAAAGTTCAACCCAATACTTTAGTTTATTTTGGTGATAATTTAAACGTTACCTCCACTACGAATGCTGTGTTTGAAAACGCAGGAAACGTGAAAATCGATGGTGATTATGTAAATCCAAGCGCAACAGGAGCAAACTTTGTCAGCACTTGGGATGTGCCGAGTAACAACACGAGTTACGGTCAAGTCATCATCAATGAAGCGAGTTCTTCTGATAGACTTACGATGGAAAAAGGAACGATTGATCCAGCAGTTTTTAACTGGGGTCAATTTGCGATGCCTTTCCATTTTGCCAATGTAGATGAAGCAATGGGATTCCTATTTGGAACTTCTTATTCATCTTCAAATAATCGTTATCAAAAATCCATGATGGCTTGGGACAATGTGCAAAAACCTGAATTTGATCACTTCAATGCCGGTGCTACTTTGGATGCCAATAGCCCAACGGCATATTATATTCTAAATTTAGAATACAATTCTGGGAATATCAAATCGATTATGGAAGCCAACGATAAATTGGCCTATCGTGGGGTAGCTTCAAACGAAGCTTTTTTAAATATTCCGATGAACACCAATATGTACCATTTTGGAGGTGTGCCTTGGAGCAATTGGAAAGGGAAAAAGAACACTTATAACGAAAAATACCAAACTTATATTGACGACAAAGTAAGAACCGTTGCAGATGACGCAGGATATGGTAGAAATTTTTTCCAGTTTGGAAATCCTTATACGTCCAATATTGATTTGGCCTACATAGGTTCACCAGCATCGCCTGGTTATGATGACGGCAATGATATTGACGGACTATTGGCGGTGGCCAGAGTTGCTGATTTGAGTTATGATGGAAGTGGGTCGACTTCTTCTGCCATGGTAGTCGCTACTTATAATGAAGCAACTAATGTTTGGGGTGGTGATGCATCAGCCTTATTGGTGAAACCATTTGAACCATTTATCGTTGTATTAAATACCGCTGCTACCAATACCGGAAATAGAACCATTAATTTCAGTGATAAATTGAAAACCTTTAGCATGACTCCTAATTCATTAGGTAGTGGCGTGACAACTTCAAAAAATACTGGATCAGATGGTGGTGAAATGAATGAAGATGGAAATGGATTTGGATTTTCATCTACAAGTACTGTTCGTCCTAAATTTTATCAACTTGGTTTGAATTTGTACAAAAGCAATGGTGCTCCAGCTGGAAATAAAGCTTATGTAATTGTAACCAATTCAGGTGTGACCAATGGTACTGATAATGCACTTGAGTCAGAGTATTCAGATTTTAATGCAAAAACTGGATTCTTTTTGGCACAAGAAAACTTAGATGGAACTCCTGTTCCTAGTTCTACAAGAAAAATGCATATCAATGCCGTAAATATGGCTTATGTGAACAAACCAATTCCGGTGTTTTTCAACAGAAAATCTGGAGATTTAAACGGTTATTATGTAAAAGCAGATTTATTTTACCAAGATATTTTCACAAAAGTTTCTGGAGATGAAACCAATTTTGTAGATGGAAATTCTTTCTTTTTCTATGACAGAACAGAAGATGTCTTAATGCCGATCACAACAGAATTTAATTATTATGTTGATGTTTCTGAAAAACAAGTTGAAGATAGATACACGGTATACTGGAATGGTGGACCGGCATTTAACAAAGGTGAAATGGAGTTAGATGAAACATTGGCAAGTGCAACAGTTATTTACAAAGATCAGCAAACTCATAAAATCCGATTTAGTGATCAGTGGAATTCTGCAGATATCAAAGTTTATGATATGAGTGGTAGAAATATCATGTCTTATAAAAATGTAAATACACAAGCAGATTTTGAGTTAAAATTACCAAATACCGGTGTTTATATCGTGAAAGCTGAATCCAATACCGGAGATGTTTATACCCAAAAAATCATAAAATAAGAGCAATCAACTCAAACCCAAAAAACAATTTGATGAAAAACTTTATTTTAACCTTCTTGACATTCCTTTTACCAGTCGTCAAAATATTTGCACAAGTTCCTCCACCACCAGATCAAGGTGAAGATGCGGGTGGTCCTGGTGCTCCTAGTACACCAATCGATCAGTATGTTTTCATTCTATTGATGATCGCCTTGATTTTTGTTGCCTATTTTGTATGGAACCAAAGGAAATTAGTTAGATCATAATTAACTATTTTAATATATTTCAAACCCTTTCTTATCAGAAAGGGTTTTTTTACATTTGAAAAAAATTAATATAATGAAGAAAGCAATCGCTGTTTTGGTAATTATTTTTGCCTGTACCTTAAATGCTCAATTTAAAGTGACCGGTGAAATCAAAAATTATCCTGAAAAAGATGTCTTGGTGAGAATTTTCGATGGTCCAACCGATGTTTTAATCAACAAAGTAAAGACCGATAAAAATGGGAAATTCTCAGTGAAAATTCCACAAAAATTTAGCGGTATAGTCCGCTTAACGGATGTTACCAGACATGCAGCACTAGATTTGTTAAGCGATAACGAGGATTTAAATTTTTCCGCTAAACTGGAGAACAATGCTTTTGTAGACCTTCAGATTATGGAAGGTGAAACAGCAAAAGGATTTCAAAAGTTCAGTACTTTAGAAGGTTTAATGGACATGAAATCCAACATTTTCCCCGTTATCAAATCTCTATATTCAGAAAATGATGAGTTTTATAAAGCCATAGAAAAGGAAGAAAATAGAATTGGGCAATTGAACAGTTCATTTGATTTACCTTTGCTGAAATACTATGCTTCTATCAGCAAATTGGCCAATTCAACCTTTGATACTAAAATTTCTGCCGAAACCCATAAACATAAAGTCCTGACTCGTTTGGTAAATGATAATAATTATTTAGAAGGAACGGGCTTCATGTTCAAATTGGTTTTGGATTATCTGAGAGCCTCTATTTTGGGAGCAACTTCTCAAGATCAAATCAATTCAACAATCGAGAAAGAAATCGATGAACTTTTGGTGAAAACAGATTTGGAAACACCAAGAGGTCAAAAAGTCCTTTCAACTGTTTTTCTAGCTTTGCCACAGGATCAATTTGCTACACTTTTAGAGAAATATTATGCAAAAGCCAATGCACTTACCTGTGAAATCACTGATGAATTGAAATCCAATTTAGCTGCGCATAATGGAACTACCATCGGAAATGTCGTTCCCAATATCGTTTTTGATCAAACCATCAAAGGTGCTAAATCCCTTTATGATATAAAAGCAGACAAAAAGATCATCATTTTCTGGGCTTCATGGTGTCCGGCTTGTAACGATGAAATGCCCTTTGTGAAAGAATACTATCGAAATTTTAAACTCGAAGGCGGTGAAATCCTAAGTATTTCTTTGGATATAGATGAAACAGAATATAAGGCGGCTTCAAATGATTTTGAATGGATCAGCTATTCCGATTTTCTTCAGTGGGATACACAATCGGTGAAAGATTATGGAATTTCTTCTACGCCTACTTTATTGTTGGTAGATAAAAACAATAAATTGATCAAAAAAGCCTCTCATATTTCAGAGTTGGTAGAATTATAATTTATAGAAATCAAAGGATTACAGCATACCTCGGGATTTGATCTCGAGGTATTTGTTTATCGTATTGACGCTCAAATCTTCCGGTCGGGTCAAAATGGTTTGGATGCCGTGTTTGTTTAATTCTAATACGATTTGTTGTTTTTCATAGATGAATTTTTCGACCAAAGTTTTTTCATAAATGTCATTCTCTTGAATTGGATTTTGAAGAAAATTTTCTAATTCCGTATTTCTGAAAAAAACCACAACCAACAAATGGTTTTTATGAATACCCAATAAATAGGGGAGTTGGCGATGTAAGGAATCCATGCTGTCGAAATTAGTATACAATAAAATCAAACCTCTTTGTGGAATTTTATATTTGATATAATTGTACAATTTTCCGAAATCGCTTTCCAAAAAATTGCTTTGAATTCCATAAAGCGCTTCAGAAATTTTATGCAATTGATTGGTTCTTCTTTCTGCCTTAACCAAATTCTCCAATTGATTGGAAAACGTAAAAATCCCTGCGCGATCGTGATTTTGCAAAACCACATTGCTAAAAACCAAACTGGAATTGATCGCATAATCCAATAAAGTCTGACCGTTAAATGGCATTTTCATCATACGACCTTTGTCGATTGCACAATAGACTTGTTGTGATTTTTCATCTACATATTGATTGACCATCAATTTTTGATGTTTGGCAGTGGATTTCCAATTTATCGTGCGGAAATCATCACCTTTTACATAATTTTTAATTTGCTCAAACTCCATGCTATGACCGATTCGGCGAATTTTCTTCTGTCCAATTTCGTTGATATGCGCTTTGAAATTCTTTAATCCAAATTGATTCAAATGCAAAAATGAAGGATAAACTTTGATCTGGTTTTCAGCTTTTAAAATGATTTTTCTTTGTAGAAATCCAAGTGGTGTGGTGACAAAAACATTCACATCACCAAATCGATAAACGCCTCTTTCTGAAGGAATCAGATCATAGGACAATTCGATTTCTTTTTTGGAAGAAATCAATCCTTTTATCTTGAAATCAAAAATTTGAAATTGTTCCGGAATTTCATCTAAGAGAGTATACTTAATTCGAAATGGAAAATGATTTTTCAATTGGATTTTAACCGGATTTTTATCAAAATTGGACAATTTGTCTTGAACCAATCGCCCTCCTGAAATTCCTTTTTTATTTGAGTACAACAAACTGAAATCAATCATTGTAATCAAAATGACCGCAAATAAAAGCAGCTGAGCTATGGAAATCATGATGGGAAAATAAAAACCAAAACAAAATCCGACGATCACCAAAATGAACGAATAGAAAAAAAAACGATGTAAAAATATTTGTTTGAAAGGATTCATCAACGTGGGATTTCTATGCTTTCGATGATTTGGTTGATAATTTGTGTAGATGAAATTCCTTCCATTTCTTTTTCGGGAGAAACCACAATTCTATGTTTTAAAGCCGGAATTGCAACAAATTTTATGTCTTCTGGAATGACAAAATCCCGACCTCTGATCGCTGCAACTGCTTTGGCAGCATTTAAAATAGAAATCGAAGCTCTAGGTGAAGCTCCTAAAAATAAAAAAGGATTGTTTCTGGTAGTATGGACGATAGAAGCGATGTAGCGGATGAGTTTAGGTTCGACCAAAACATTTTGTATGATATACTGAAATTCCGCTATTTCTTTAGCACTGAAAATAGCGCCAATCAATTCAGTAGGATCCTCGTTTTTACGAAGATGGTTGCCATCCAAAATGGCAATTTCTTCATCTAGCGAAGGATATCCCACTTCTATTTTAAATAAAAATCTGTCCAATTGTGCTTCCGGTAAACGGTAGGTACCTTCTTGCTCTACCGGATTTTGAGTTGCAAAAACCAAAAAAGGGTGTTCCATTTCATACTGAACACCATCCATGGTAATTTGCCTTTCTGCCATGACCTCAAAAAGTGCTGCTTGGGTTTTGGCAGGAGCTCGGTTGATTTCGTCGATTAAAATGATATTGGAAAAAACAGGTCCTTTTTTAAAATCAAATTCATTTTTTTTGATATCAAAAACGGAGGTCCCCAAAATATCTGAAGGCATTAAATCAGGGGTAAATTGAATTCGACTAAAGCCAACATCCATCGTGCGAGCGATTAATTTGGTAGTGATCGTTTTGGCGACGCCCGGAACACCTTCAATCAGCGCATGACCATTGGCAAAAATGCTGACCATAAGCAATTCGATGAATTCTTCTTGTCCGACGATGACTTTTCCCAACTGGTTTCGGATTTCAGCTACGCCTTTTTGGATTTTGCTTAAATCTATACGATTTTGAAAATCCAATCCAGAGCTATGTTGTGGTGTAGTTTCCGGTTGATTTCCCTGGGGTTGTGGTTGATAAGAATGATTATTTTCTTGTGGCAGCTCTTCCATAATTTTTTGATTTCTGTTTAAACGATTCAATTAAGGTATGTATCGCAAAAAAATCTTCTTTGTCTAGATAATTTTTGCTTTTTAAAATATCAATTTTCAAGACCAATTTTCTACAAGTTTCTTGATCTACTCCCGATTTCGAACTTAATATTTCTGAAAAATCTTTTTCCGTGTCTTTTGCTGTAATTTGATAATGGGTACGCAATTGTTCCAAAAAATAATTGATTTTATAACGAACCATGGCCGTGTGATCTGCATTATAACGGTACAATTCGGAAAGAGTTTTGGCAAATTCAAGTGTGTAATTGGTGTAGGGAAGTAGGATGGGAACTGCTTTTTGCCTGCGTTTTGAATTGAAAATCAGATACAATATTCCCATGACGACCAATAGTAAAAAAGCGTAGCGCAGCGCTTCATGTTTCATGATAAAACTCAAACCATTGAAAAATCCACCATCATTTCGTTCTCCGGTTTGCCGTCTTAACATTCGATGGTTATCCCAGATGATGTTCTCAGGATTTAGATAGGAAAAAACATCGGTAACATATTGGTGGTGATTTTTTTTCAGCATATGATAATTGGTAAAAGCTATCGGTTCGCTGTGCAATAAAAAATAGCCTTCACCATAATAAATCTTTAAAAAATTGGGTTTTTTCTCATCATTGTATTTCAAGTTCCCTAAAACCTCCGTTGTTTTTTCATCATAATTTGAAAAATAAGCAGTATCAAATCCCTTTTCATAAACATATTGATTTTCTTTTTCAGGAATTTTTACGGACAAAGAAGCAACAGGATGAGCAGCTTCATAAGCCAATGTTGAAATTTGGATACCCAAAATTTCTTCCAAAATGGGATGGACAGCAGAATTTGAAATGAAAGCAGAACCACCTTGGTTAACGTATTCAGCAATTTTCTCCCAAGTTGCATCATCAAAAATCAATTCATCATAAATTAAAAAATAATGATCCGTTCGGTATTTGTACTGTATATTTTGAAAATGATCATAAGTAGATTCAGAAATGTTTTCGACTTTGATACCGGGGAAAATTTCAGTCAATTCTTGACGGAGAATGTATGTTCCAAATGGAATCGTGTCTTTTGAATCAAAAGTTCGACTCCAATTAACAGGCTTTTCTCCACAACCCAATAAGAAAAAGGAGACGAAAAGGAAAGTATATTTTAAAAGGCTATTTTTCATCTGATTTTATTTAAAGTTCGTTGAAAAATAGATTCGGCGATGTTAAACTGGTCAGCGTCCAGTTGGAAATTACCATACCAAATGTAGTCATACACATACATGCCATTTGAAAAATCCTCTTTGATCAAATGCTGTCCTAATTCTAAAAAATAATCATAATCTGTCTTGTCTTTGTTCCAATGGATCAGTTTTTTATCGGCCAATGATTGTAAAACCCAAAGATGGTAATATCGGATAGCCTTTCTAAAGTCCTTATCCGATTTTGCTTTTTTGATCAAATTTAGAAAATCATTGTTGGCGATATTTTCTTCATCCTCCAATTCAGTTTCATCTGAAGTTTCAAATTTAATTTTCTTCTTCTCGCTTCCAAATGAGAATCCACCTGCATTTTTGATGATCAGATAAATTACGATCAGCACAATAGCGCCCAAAACGATATACATTAAAATTTGGAATAGACCGGTCGGGAAATTAAAAAGTGGAGGAGACGGTGGCTTAATCACCCTTTCATAGTTAAATTTTTTTCCTTTGTATTGGTCTTTAAAGTCTGGGTTTAAACTTCTTTTCTCGAAATAAACTTCTCCGATTTCTTCTTTAGATGGAGTAGGATTGGGCTCATCGTACGATTCCGTATATTCATCCACATAACTTTCTTGCGCTTCAGGAGGTGAAATGGTTTCTGTAATTTCTTGCGCAAAAGAAATGGAACAAACTAGCGTGATACAAAATATCAATGGATTAAGCTTTTTCATTTCCAATTTCTTTTAAGAGATACGAAATGTCATTTTGATTTCTTTTGTAAACAAAATGAGGAAAAACCAAATAATACCAAAAAATGAATCCTAAAGTTCCCAAAACAATGATTCCTGCAATCGGAATCGGCATTTCGTTTGCGTATTGGGTCAGATAGCCTTCGATTAATGCCGCCGAAATCGTAAAAGGAATGGTGCTGATGACAATTTTTAAAGCAGCTTTTCCTTTTTGAAAAAAGGCTTGTTTGCGGGTGAGGATACCCGGAAAAAGATAACTGGTTCCCATCAGTATTCCGGCACCGATTTCTATACACATTGCAAAAATTTCCATGGCACCGTGCATCCAAATTGTACGGAGGGAAAGAAAGAAATGTCCTTTTTCAAAAAACATATATTGGAAACTCCCCACCATGATGCCGTTTACCAACATGAAATAGAGCGAACCAATACCTCCAAAAATTCCATACAAAAAAGACATCAATCCAACGCGTAAATTATTGAGTGCAATTCTGAAAAAACTATTAAAATCCCCAAAAGTCGTTGCATTATTATAAACCGCAAGTGGATCTCCATTTTGAATGTTGTCTTCCGTCATGTCAACGTAAGTGTCTCCTAAAAAGGATCTTACAAATTCCGGCTCATAGATAGAAGAAAATACACCGATCAATATCATCAAAAAGAAAACAAAAAACGAAAAATAAAAATAATGACGGTACCTGTACATGATCATCGGGATTTCATAAGTCCAAAAACCGGTAAATCCCTTTCCGGATTTTTTCTTCCCATAAATTTTATGGTAAGCCGTTGCCGTAATGGCATTCAAATACTTGATGACATTACTTTTAGGATAATAAGTTTGGGCATAAGCCAAATCATTGTTTACCTGAATAAAAAGTTCTGCCAATCTTTCCGGTTTGTTTTCCGAAGTTTTGTACAATGATTTTTCAAATTCCAACCATTTTTCTTTATTTTGTTTGATAAATGCAGCTTCTCTCAAAGGGAATTTTTCAGGGTTTAATGGAATGTAAATATAAAAAGTTAGATGAATTAATGGTAGTTTTATAGCCATCTTTCTTTTCTGAAAACCGATAAAATATGGAATTCATACAAATAAAAACACCTCTAAATGTAAAGGTAGATGTTCAGCACGCAGGGGTGGGTTGGCGTTTGTTGGCTTTTTTATTGGATTTGTTTTTTATAGGACTTTATATCGTAGTCATTTCATATACATTTTTTGATGTTTTGGGAGCGAGTACTTCTTTTTTTGAAAATCCGGAACTGCACTATGATGTTCAGGTTTTTTTGGGGATGATGTATACCATTTTATTGTTTCCGGCTTTGTTTTATTCGCTCTGGACAGAATTCCTGTTCAATGGCCAAACATTTGGAAAAATGATTTGCCGGATCAAAGTCGTGAAATTGGATGGATATAAAGCAGGATTTTCTGAGTATTTCACTCGTTGGGCATTCCGGTTCATCGATTTCTGGACAGGAAGTTTCATGTTGTTGTTTTTTATTCCACTTTTTGGTGAAGAGACCGCTTATATTCTTTCCGGATTGATGATCATGATGTCGGGGATGGTAGCTTTTGTTTTTATACTTCGAACTAAAAACGCACAACGTCTTGGTGATTTAGTAGCTGGGACTACCGTTTTGAAAATCAAAGAAAAACATTCAATCAACATCACGATTTTAGAAGAAATTCAAGCTTCTTATGTTCCTAAATACAATCAGGTAATGCGATTGACCGATAATGATGCAAGGATCATCAAAGACACTTTTGTGGTTGCCAGAAAAAATAGGGATCTAGTTACTTTAAAGAGATTGCGAACCAAATTGGAAACCGTAATGGATGTGCAAACAGATCAACCTGATGTGGAATTTATTGATACGGTGATGAAAGATTTTAATTATTATACGCAGAAATTGTAATTCAAAGAATTAGCTTACCTACATTTGCGGAAAAATTTATTGCCTTGTTTTTAGACGATTTACAATTGAAATTGGAAAACTACGAATCTGAACTTCCGGGTTGGGAAGCGCAAGCCAGGCTTTCACCTCCTTATCGGGAGAAATATGATTTGGAAGAAATCAAAAAGACCAATCCGAGAATTGCAGCTGTCATGATTTTATTGTACGAAAATGAAGATGGCGAAATCGTTTTTCCGGTCACACTTCGACATACTTATGACGGCGTTCATTCAAACCAATTTTCGCTTCCGGGCGGCGCTTTTGAGCCGGAGGATATCAATCTTTCCTATACGGCAATCCGGGAAACGGTAGAAGAACTGGGTGTGGAAGAAGAAAATATCGAAATTTTGAAACAATTGTCCGAACTCTATATTCCACCGAGTAATTTTGTGGTGTATCCATTTATAGGCATTCACCATGGATCACCTGAATTTTTACCGGAAGAAGCAGAAGTAGCCGAAATCATTCCTATTGATTTAGAAGCATTTTTGCAAGCAGAACCGATGAATTTTGAGCGTGTATTTGGTGAATATACCGTTGATATACCGGGATATGAATTGGGAGACGAGTCTTATATTTGGGGAGCGACGGCAATGATTTTAAGTGAATTCGGTGCATTGCTGGAAAAACTTTAAATTTGTATTCATTTTAATAAGAGGGGAAAGATAATGGCGAAACAAAAGGCAGTTAAGAAAAATGTATACAGAGATGCTTTTGGTCATTTGTATTTTCTGAAAAGATCATTGATTTTTCTTTTTGGAGGATTTACTTATAACAGATACAATGGTTTCAATAAACTAAAAGTTTCCGGAACAGAGCATTTAGTGAATTTGCCCAATACAAATGTACTTTTTGTATCCAATCACCAAACTTACTTTGCAGATGTTTTTGCAATGTACCATGTTTTTTGTAGCGTGAAAAATGGATTTGTGGATACGATAAAAAATCCGGTTTATCTTTTAAATCCAAAAACCGATTTTTACTATATCGCTGCTGAGGAGACCATGAAAAATAACATCCTCACCAAACTATTTGCCTACACAGGTGCTATCATGGTGAAAAGAACTTGGAGAGATGCAGGAAAAGATATCAACCGAAAAGTAGATGTTTCTGAAATCACCAACATCGAAAAAGCTCTGGAAAACGGTTGGGTTGTGACTTTTCCACAAGGAACGACTAAAGCTTTTGCACCGGGAAGAAGAGGCACAGCTCTTTTGGTTAAAAAATCAAAACCGATCGTAGTTCCTGTTGTGATCGACGGATTTAGAAGGGCATTTGATAAGAAAGGTTTGAAAATGAAAAAGCGTGGCGTGAAAGCGACAATGCGATTTAAAGAGCCTTTGACTTTTGATTTTGAAAATGAAGATTACGATGCCATCATGAGAAAAATAATGGATGCCATCGAACAATCTCCCGAATTTTTAAAGGTGAAACCCATAGAAGAAATCATGGAAGACCGTGAACCTCAAGATTTTTTTAGTTAATGCGTAAAGTACATTTCATTGCGATAGGTGGTAGCGCCATGCACAATTTGGCCATAGCACTTCATGAAAAAGGATATCAAGTAACCGGATCTGACGATGCTATTTTTGAACCTTCAGCAACTCGTTTGAAACAAAGAGGATTGCTTCCTGAAGAAAATGGTTGGTTTCCTGAAAAAATTACGGAAGATCTAGAAGCCGTCATCCTCGGTATGCATGCCCATGCCGATAATCCGGAAATGATGCGCGCACAAGAATTGGGATTGAAGATTTATTCATATCCCGAATATTTATATGAACAATCCAAAGACAAAACCCGAGTCGTAATCGCTGGTTCGCATGGGAAAACGACCATTACCTCTATGATTTTGCATGTTTTACACTATCATGGAAAAGAGGTCGATTATATGGTCGGTGCCCAGTTGGAAGGTTTTGATGTCATGGTGAAATTGACCGAAGAAAACGATTTCATGGTGATGGAAGGTGACGAATATTTATCGTCTACACTTGACCGAAGACCGAAAATTCTTTTGTACCAACCCAATATCGCTTTGATCAGTGGAATTGCATGGGACCATGTGAATGTATTTCCAACTTTTGAGAATTATGTGCATCAATTTGAATTATTTGTAGATTCCATCACAGATGGAGGCGCTTTGATTTATAATTCTGAGGATGAAAATGTGGTGAAAGTCGTGGGGAGTTCGGAGAAAGCTTTGAAAAAATTTGCTTACCAAACACCTGAATTCAGAATTGAGGATGGAATTTCTTTTTTGGAAACCGAAGATGGACCGACTCCTCTAGAAGTTTTTGGGAAACATAATTTGAATAATTTGGAAGGAGCCAGATTGATTTGTAATCAATTGGGCGTGATGGATGAGGATTTTTATGAAGCCATTTCTTCTTTTAAAGGCGCTTCCAAACGTTTGGAATTAATCAATAGAACGGCTGATTTCGTTGCGTATAAAGATTTTGCGCATGCACCGAGTAAGGTGATTTCTACGACAAATGCTGTTAAGGAACAATTTGAAAATAAAAAACTCATCGCTTGTTTGGAATTGCATACTTACAGCAGTTTGAATCCGGAATTTTTATCGGAATACAAAGGGGCACTGGATAAGGCTGATGAAAAAATCATCTATTATAATCCTGAAGCTTTGGCGATCAAAAGGATGGAATACATTTCCCCGACAGACATTCAAGATGCCTTTGGAGATGAAAATATCCAAGTTTTTACTTCTTCAAATGAATTAAAAGCTTATTTGGATTTGATGGATAAATCCGGGAAAGTCTTTTTGATGATGAGTTCGGCTAACTTTGGCGGGATAGATTTGAAAGAATTATTTCAATAAATTTCAAATCATTTCTTTGGCTCTTTTTGATTGGTAGAAAACGCCTAATCCTAGTCCTGAAAGGAAAACCATAACGATCCATAATTTCCCAATCGGAACCGGTGGATCATCATCGTTCGGTGGATCTTGAGGACCGTCATCTGCATAATTTTCTGTTGGTACTTCTTGGACAGGTTCGCTTTTAAAATATTCAAACTCCTGAGATTGTTCATAAAATCGGTTGTTCAAATCGTGGTAGAGTTCGTAATTCTGATAGATTCCTTGAGGAACTTCTTCTGTTTCTTCATAAAACTGAGCATACCCATAAATCTCCGGACATAAACCGGAAAAAATAATCAATCCATAAGCCAAACAATTTTTCATAGGGGGTGGTGCTTCGTCGTAAAAATAGTGAAATAATTGTTTTTGCACATGGGCTCGCTAGTTTAATCATTAAGATTTAAGGTAGATGCGAATTAACTCAAGCTCTTATTTATTTATAATTCAATTTGTTAAAAATTTTTAAGGAATCATCAAGTTGATTGAAGGATGGAAGTTTAAATCATTAAATAAACTTTCTAAACTTTTTGTTCCAATTCATTTCTTAAACAACTTCATGATGTTACAAATAAAAAATCCGCCTTTTCAAGCGGATTTTTAAGATGATTATTTTTGAATTCAATTATTGACCAATTTTTTGGAAACGATCTCACCGTTTTCCGTTTGGACAGTAACGATGATGATTTGTTTGTCTAAGGAAATAGCTGGAATTTCTAAAATTTGCTGGTTTACATTTTCGTTTTTATAAATTGACCAACCGGAAAGATTGAAGATTTCAACTTCCGTAATTTTGGATAGAGAAGAACTGATGTGAACCATTCCATCTTTTTTGATGATCTTGACAGCATTTCCGTTTGCAGCTGACAAAACTGAATTAGACGAGAAATCTTTTTTAAATACAATTTCAAAACGATCGTTATGAACGCCGGCCGGCGCTTCAAACTCATAAGGACCATCATCGGATAAATTATGAATGATGTTCAGTGATTTATCTTTCAGATAGATATTTTGATAGCTGATGAAAATTCCTTTGGTTTCTTCCAATTGGATTTTGTAACGGTCGTGTTCAAATATTTTCACACCTAACGGAATTTCATCATGGTTTTGGAAAACTCCTTTTCTACCCTGGATAGCCAGTTTGACGTCGTCTTTACTCAGTGTATAAATGTTATCAGAAACGGATTCGCTAAGTATCTCAGAATCATAAACTTCAAATTCATTCTCTGCTTCCGTGAAATATCCGACAGCAGTTTGAAGATGGAGTTGGTTGGGATTGATGAGTTCGATCCAAAATTGATCGATTCTTCTGTATTCGTCATCGCTATCCATTGAAATTCCGTTTTTAAAATAGGGAGAATATTCGCTGTTTCTAAGGACGGTAGAAGAACGCATGGCATTGTTCACTTCAAGAAAAGTAGCTGAGGGAGCAGCTTGTACGATGAAACCTTGTCCGGGTTTGACGATGCCGTTTGGTTTTTTACCGGTGGTCCCAAATCGTGGAGCGGAAATACCGGTTCCGAATCCACTGGCATTGTAAATCGCAAAATTTTGATTTTCGTATTCCGATCCTTGTTGGTAGAAATCATCGTTGTCTTTATTGTCCCAAAAGTAAAAAGTGGATTGTAGAATTTTCCCTGAGTTACCGGCGGTTTCATTGAAAAGATGCAAATCGAGATTGGAAGGAAATGGATTTCCGATAAGGTTAAAGCCTTGTCCCAGATTGGAAAGCGCGATTTGGTTTTCGGTAGAATTGATAGATTCATTATGCGGTGTACCGATGAATGTCGCGGTGACATCGGTCGTGCCATTATCGTCTGCTGGGAAATTGGAAGTTGGACCTTTGATGGAATAGCCGATTCCGAATTGGAATTCGGGTGGATTGCTTGGGTTATTGGGAATGATGGTATAAAAATCGGTTTCCGTGTTATAGACCATGACGCGGTTGGTGGGAATGTCGGGATAGAATGTATACAAATCCTGATTGGAAACGGGTGAAGCCCAGAAATTGTATTGGTTCGAAGGAACGATAGCTTTTCTGATTTGGGTGATGTTGCCCGAATTGGAAATGCCAGGATTTTGCATGAGAACCGCGTTGTTTTCGAGAATCAATTCACCACCAGATTCAACGGAGATTCCATTTAGTGCATTGAGCACATAGGGCGATTCGGTGTCGGTAGAAGTAGGGATGGTCAGTTGGCCTGTTGGTTCTACATTTAATAAATTGGTGATGGTAAATCCTTTTGCGCCGGGTTGTTTATTTCGTCCGGAAATCCTAACATTATAATAGTCAGGAATGACGCGAATAGATGTATTGGAGTTTCCGGTGAATTCGATTTCACCACCTGTGATAGTATAACTTCCTCCGGGACGAGGTTGTGTTCCCCCGGTTCCGATGATCAGGCTTCCGCCATCCATTGTGAAGTCAGTAGAGTTACCGTCGGTAGAACCAAGATTATGAGTTGTGTAATTTACCGTAGGATTGCCTGTGATATAGATAGAACCGTTTGTGTTTACATTTGTAGCACTCTGTGGATTTTTGGTCCCGTTACCGGAAAAAATAAGGTGATAATATTCTTTTCCCGAACTGATGGCTTGTGTTACATCGGCATAATACTCCACTGTGCTTCCCGTTTCCATGGTAAAATTGGCATCATTCACGATCGCTGAACCTGAACCAAAAAGTCCGCCGGTGTTTCTGGTTCTTAAAGTTCCGCCATTGTTGACGAAAATTCCACCAGAAGCTGTATTGGTGATCCGGAGATTGGTGATGTCGAGGATGCCGTTGATTTGGATGTTGCCGCCAATTCTTTCGATTGCAACGGATGAATTGTCATTGCTTTCGATGGTGAAAAGAGCGTCGGCTAGGACTTCAGCACCATTTGGGAAATTGAGTCGATCATTTGTGAGATTGACAATGATTTTGGCTGTTCCACCCAATTCTGGAATAACTTCATCGTTTCCGATGTACACTTGTTCACAACTATTTTCCATTATCAAACTTCCTTCTCCACGTACGCCACCTACAAATGTTTTGGATCCTGAATTGGCCAAAGAAAATTCAGTTCCGTCGACAAATTCGATAACGGCATGGAAAACATTGTCCTCTACATTGGATCCAAACGAAAATCCGGGTGTAGTCAAGATGCGAAGAATAGCCAAATCTCCTGTTTGATATGGAGAAAAGAAATCGTCGTCGTCGGCTGAGCTTGTTCCAAAAGTGGTGTTACCGTTGTCCCATTCGCAAATCGCATCATTTTCGAAATAAAAAAGACCATTGAAATAACCGACATATGCATCGACAAAAGATGTTCCGCTACCCATATTAGGACCGGCGATGATTTTACCACCTGTTTTGATCAAGCCCCAAGCATTTCCTGTTGTAGAATTGAAATTCCCATTTGAATTCACGATAAATTCACCGCCATTTTCTATGGTCAATTCTATTTCATCCAATTCGCCGCTTACATCAAAAGAAGAATTGGTCGTGACTTCAATTGTCCCAAATACTTGGGTATTGGTGATTTCAACACCAGATGAATTGATGCGAATGTTGTGACCAACTTGTATTTCAACACCACTGGCGTTGTCGTCCGGATATAACGTGGCATCTATCCAATCTACACCATCAGTCGAAGACTCCCACGAAGCAGCTACATTCCAGTTAGCGGGTCCTGCAGTTTTGCTACGGAAAAAGTCGGTAGGACTGGAGGTTGGGTCTGATGAATCGCTACAGTTGGGCGCATCACCAAATCCCGTCATCGTTGATCCGTTTGCAATTTGATCAAATCGTATACTCGGATCTGTCCAAAAATTAAGAGTTCCAGTGCAAATTCCTTGTTTAATCTGAAGATTATGATTTTCCGTTGAAACACCATTTCCATTCCAATTGCTACCAGGGTCAGAGCCACAGGTTCCAAATACATCTTGGAGAGCTCCGCCTAAATAAATTCTCAATGCGTCATTTCCATTAAACAGAAAACTGTATTCTGTTGTACCACTAAGGTCACTTCCGTTTGAAGTTGCATAATCAGTTAATTCGGTAGTGCCGATTACCCAGACTTCGTTTGCATTTAAAATTCCGGAATTAATTGTTGTCAAATCGGAACATGAGACGCCATTTGTACCCTGTTGAATTTCAAGATTTGTAACTGAAAAATCAATTGGGTTTTCTGTTGGATTGTAAATTTCGATTCCTTTTGGCGTTGTTCCAAAATTAGTTTCTATGTATTGGCTAATGAAAATACTTTGAGCTGAGGCGTAGGCTGTAACCAATGATAGGAAAATTATAATAAAGACATTTCTCATATCGGTCAGGTGTTAGAGAATTAGATGTCATAAATTTAATTTCACTCCTTAACTATTAGTTTAATAGCGGGTTATGAAATTATTAAATTGAAAACATTTGAAAGGATGGGGATCCAATAATTGGAAAAAAGATCAAGGAAATTTACAAAAATTTAATGAATTAATTCAATTAATTTTTATCATGACCTCTCAAAAAAAATAATGGGGGAAGCAATTTAGTTGAAATCATTTTTTGGGTAGAGAGAGGATAGAAATGATTGTTTTTAAAGTCTAAATTACACCCACAAAAATAAAAGAATTAAGCAGATTTCAAACTATAACTGGTTTAATAAAATGTTAAACGACTGAAGTGGTTGGTATTAAGTTTTTAAAAATTAGATACACAATGCGAGATGAATTAACGATTTTGGCTCGGATCATTTAGGAGAATTTTTTTGCTTTTCTTCCAAAGTCGATACACCAAATAAAGTGTAATTACCACCAGAACAAAAGCCAGCGGCGCCCAAATAAACGAAGTAATACTCAAAACGGAAGAGGCGGCAGTTTCTCCAGTTGTGACCAAGAAATTTCCCGTTCCGGCTGTTGTCCCGGTCGAGACCGCTCTGGTGGTGGCAGTCGTTCCGCTAACTGCAGCAGCTGTTCCACCTCCTGCGATAATTGCAAGCGCCCAAGTAGCTACCTCACCCATATCTAAAAGGGTGGATGCCATCAAAACCGTTCCGGCAATCGCCGCAAGCGGTATGGCAATGGAATCCAATAAATTATCGACCACCGGAATATAATAAGCCGCAATTTCAATCAGAGTGGCTACGCCCAGCGTAATCATCGCCGGCCAACTTCCTACCCATTGCCAACTTTCGTTCAGATTCAAAACATCAGCCCCGAAATGAGCACCCAGACTCAAAGCAAAAAGTGGAAGGAAAACCCTGAATCCGGCTGATGCCGCCAATCCAATTCCCAAAAAAAATGACATGATGGTGGAAGTATCGAAAAAGTCCATTGCGGATAAGTTGTTTAATTTAAATCTAAAGATACATTTTTTTGTACAGTTTAGTTGATTATTTTTGGATGCATGATGGGTGATGTGCTTCGACTCCGCTCAGCATAACTGAAAATGGATGTTGGATGTTTGGACGGATATTAGATTAAGGTACATCGGAGTAGGTATTTAAAAATTGTTAAAGTCATTTTGGCGAATTAAAATGGAAATGAAAACGATATTGAGAAGGTTTTGGAAAATGGTATTGGGAGGGATCATTCTTTTTACCAGTATTTTGTTGTTTTCCAACTTTTGGGTGGAACATGAGTCGAAAGGAAAAACCTATGATGATCTTCAAGAAATTCCGGAAAATCCGACTGGTTTGGTGCTCGGGACAAGTAAAAGAGTGCGAGGTGGAGGTGAAAATTTATATTTCAAATACCGGATGCAAGCCGCTGTAGAATTATTCAAATCCGGAAAAGTGAAATTTCTCATCGTCAGTGGTGACAATTCGATCATGGAGTACAACGAGACCCGAGACATGAAAAATGAACTGATCAAAATGGGAATTCCGGAAGATAAAATCGTGGAGGATTTTGCAGGATTTAGCACACTCGATTCGGTTTTGCGCGCCAAGGAAGTGTTTGGGCAAGATTCACTTACCATCATTTCCCAAGAATTTCATAACGAACGCGCCATATTTATTGGTAAAAATCACGATATTTACAGCCTGGGATTTAACGCAAACAATGTCCCAAAAGGTTATAGTACGATCACCATTACTAGAGAATATTTTGCGAGGGTAAAAGCCCTATTGGATGTTTATATTTTGGAGACTATGCCTAAATTTTATAAGGATAAAGAATCATTTCCAAACGAAGAATAATATGCTTATCATAGGAATAGCCGGTGGAACCGGATCCGGGAAAACAACCGTTGTACGAAACATTTTGAAACACCTCAATACTGAAAATGTGTTGGTCGTTTCACAAGATAATTATTACAAAGACCATCAAGATCTTTCCTTTGATGAAAGAGAAAAAATCAATTTTGACCATCCAAGATCCATCGATTTTGAATTGTTGACTTCACATGTCCAACAATTAAAAAATGGTCTGACCGTTGAACAACCGGTTTATTCGTTCATAACCCACAGCCGAACAGACGAAACCCTGATTACACCTCCGAAAAATGTCATCATCGTAGAGGGAATTCTGGTTTTGACAGATCCTGCGCTTCGCGAATTATTTGATTTGAAAATTTATGTTCATGCTGATTCGGACGAAAGATTGATCAGAAGAATTCAACGGGATATTTCTGAAAGAGGACGGGATTTAGATGAAGTTTTGAATCGATATCGAACTACCTTAAAGCCCATGCATGTTCAATTCATCGAACCATCAAAAAATCATGCAGACATCATCGTTCCAAACATGAAAAAGAAAAACGAAGCAGCGATAAGACTGCTTTCTACTTTGATAAAAGATAAATTAGCCTCAACAGTAGAATCATGAATCCCAAAAAAGATAAAATACAAACCTCCAAATCAGGTAGATGGTACCGTTTTTTTCTCAATAAATACTTGATCGTTACCGTTTTATTTGTAGTTTGGATGTTCTTTTTTGACCAAAACTCCTATTTCATTCATAAAGAATTGGATAGTGAAATAAAGGAATTGGTAAAAGATAAAAAATATTATGAAGAAAAATTGGAAAAAGAAACGATTCAAATTCATCAAATGAAAATAAATGCATCTGAAATAGAAAGAGTTGCGAGAGAAAAGCATTATTTGAAAAAAGAAAATGAAGACGTTTTTATCGTAGAGGAGCAAAAAGTAAAAAAGCAGGAACAACCTTAATTGAAAATGGAGGATTTTAAACAACTGAACCCACAAGAATGGAAACTTAAAGTCCAAGCTGAATTGGCAGGACTGGATTACAATGAAGTGCTGGTATGGGATACAGCTGAAGGAATTCAGATCAAACCGGTTTATACCCAAGAAGATCTTTTGCAAACCGTTTTTCCGATTCAAACTACAAAAGATTGGAAAATCATCGGTCAATTTTTACCTGATGCAAATCAAGATACATCTTATTTATATGGTTTGAAAATTAAGGACCAACAAATTGATAAACTGAAAAGTTTACCGGAATATTTGGATTTATTTTTTGATTTAGAGAAGCCATTTGAAGTATTGTCAAAAAATAATTTCGCTTCGTTTAAAAACCTCAAATATTTGGGATTGGATGTTTTAGGACATTTTGCTGAATCAGGAGATTGGTACCGATCAGAGGAAGAAGATTTAGCATTGGCTGAAAAATTAATAGATGAAGGAAATTTCGCAAAATCAGTAGAAGTAAATGCTTCCCTTTTTCAAAATGCGGGAGCCAATCATGTACTTCAAATCGCTTTGGCGATTTCTCAAGCGGTCGAATACCTAGAGACATTGGGAGAAAAAGTTGCTCCAAAATTATATTTCAAAGTAGCAGTTGGCGGAAATTATTTTTTTGAAATTGCCAAATTAAGAGCACTTCGAAATCTTTGGGAACTGATTTTGGCCGAATACAATTCTGACGCTGAAGTTTACATTTTGGCGGAAACTTCGCTTCGTAACAAATCCGTTTTGGATGTGTACAATAATGTGATTCGTTCTGGTCTTGAAGCCGCCGCCGCAGTTCAAGGAAAAGCAGATGTGGTGTATGCTTTTCCGTATGATTCCATAGGAAAATCCAGTGATTTTAGTGAAGAATTGGCTTCCAAACAACAATTGTTATTACAAAAAGAATCTTATTTCGATAAAGTGATGGATCCCATTTCGGGAACTTATTTCATTGAGAATCTGACCGAATTGATGAGCAGAAATGCTTTGGATTTGTTTAAAAAATTAGAAGAAGAAGGTGGGTTTTTAAAAGGACTTTTTGAAGGAAGAATTCAAAAAATGATTCAAAAAAGTGCAGATCGAGAACAAATGGCGTTTGATGAAGGTGAAATGATTTTAATCGGTGTCAATAAATTCCGAAATCCTTCCGATCAACCCAAACCAGTAGAAAAACCGAGCCTTCCGATCATGACCCAAATCCAACCTATCATCAGAAAAAGATTGGCAGAAAAAATAGAATCCGATTTATGACACCCAAACAGCTATCCTACGGTATTTTAAGGGCGTTAGGAATAGCTGCTTTGATTTGTTTTGCATTGTATTTTCTATGGTTGATTCGTTCCGTTTTTGCGTATCTCGCGATCGCATTTGTGTTGGCGATGATCGGTCGTCCGCTTATGAATTTGATGCACAATAAACTAAAGATTCCCAACTGGATCGGCTCGATTGTCACGATTTCGCTTTTTGTGTTTCTGATTTTTGCATTTGTGAGTTTGTTCATTTCGCTTGTGCTCAACGAACCTTATCGGTTGTTAGGGAATTTCATTCATATGGATCGATTTGAAGATGCAGTTTCTAACCAAATCAAATTACTGTCAGATTCCTTAGGTTTTTTAAACATTCCTCTTTTGGAAAGTTTTCTGAATGATGCTGTGAAAAATGTGAACATCAAGAGTTTTTCCGGAATGTTTGGCGATTCGATCACCACATTGGGCGTGTTGATGATCGATACTTTTTCTGTGATGTTCATCACTTTTTTCTTTTTGCGCGACAGGGATTTGATCAATAAAATGATCGTCGCCATCGCTCCAAAAGGTGAAGAAATGAGGTTTGAAAACGTGCTGGACAAAACCAAAGATTTGTTGTCAAGGTATTTCATCGGTTTGACTTTGCAAGTCTTGATCATGTTTACCTTTTATTTTATCATATTGCTTTCATTTGGGATCAATTACGCAGCGGTAATTGCATTGATTTGTGCTTTGCTCAATCCGCTTCCCTACATCGGCCCACTTCTGGGAGGTGTGATCATGGCGAGTTTGTCGATGAGTGATTTGCATGGTTTAGGTTTAGATTTTCGAGCAGAAATCATCCCGACGGTTTTATGGATCATGTTCTGGTATACCCTTACGCATGTTTGGGACAATTTCATCAACCAACCACTTATTTATTCGCGAAGCGTAAAATCCAATCCACTCGAAATCTTTTTGGTCATCTTGATCGGTGGGATTTTATTTGGCGTAATCGGAGTAGCCATCGCCGTTCCGGCTTATACGGTTTTGCGAGTTGTTTTGAAAGAATTCTTTTCCGAATATAAAATCGTGCAGAGCATCACGAAGAATTTATAACTTCGAATTTAGTACACAATAAAAATTATATAGGGTTGATAATGATGATCTTAACGACATAGGAGGATCTTTATGATGATTTATTTTTCATTGTATCCGCCTTTGGCGGTATAGAGATACGTCATTTATTTTCATGATTCTATGTTTCACGAAAACTAGAAACTATTTCAACTTATACGCACTGATTAAAAAGAAAAAACAATGTATTTATGTAGCTGAATTACAATCTATTATTTTTTTTTGTGTGTACTGAAAAGTTCGATTAAACATTAGCAAACTCAGGTTTAAAGCATTAACTCAACTGAAATTCCTTGAAACTTCCCAATTTCCGTATGTCATCTGAAGCCGGAGATTCAAAAACTTCCAAATTAAAGAATTTTACCGCAGCCAGAAGATGGTCAAAAACATCAGACATTAAATCTTCATACGTCGTCCAATTGATGTCCGTTGAAAACATATATAACTCAAGTGGCAAGCCTAATTCTGTAGGAGAAAGTTGTCTGACCATCAAAGTCATGTTTTGATGAACACCCGGATGGTTTTCGACATATTTTTTGATGTATTGTCTGAAAAGTCCCACGTTGGTCATGTTTCTACCATTTACAGGCATGCTTCTGTCAGGGAAGTTTTCTGAATTGTATCGGTCGATTTCTGCTTGTCTTTTTTCGATAAATGGAGCGAGGAGTTTGATCTTTTTCAATTCTTCAATTTCTTCAGAATTGACATAATGGATGGACGAAATCTTAATATTTACCGCTCTTTTGATCCTTCTACCACCCGAATCCTGCATTCCTCGCCAATTTTTAAAAGAATCGGTGATCAAATAATAAGTAGGAATGGTCGTGATTGTCTTATCCCAATTCTGAACTTTCACCGTGTTGAGATTGATCTCCACAACATCACCATCTGCACCATATTTGGGCATTTCGATCCAATCTCCAATTCTTACCATGTCATTTGTAGCTACTTGGATACTGGCGACAAAACCTAAAATCGTATCCTTAAAAACCAACATCAAAATCGCCGAAGCAGCACCCATCGCCGTCAAAAACGCCCAAGGTGATTTTCCGGTAAGCGTAGTGAAAATCACGACTCCACCTATGAAAACCAGTAAAATATTGATCACCTGTAAATAACTGTTCAGCGGTTTTCCTTCAAATGCCTTTTGGGTTTTGAATAAATCTCTTAAGGAACGCAAAAGTGAGTTGATCACCATCAACCAACCGACAACCAATAGGATGTTGAAAAACTTTTCAAGTGGAGAAATCCAATCTTCGAAATGAGAAAAAACCAACTCCACAACCGGAAAACAAGCGTAGATCAATATCAATCTGGAAAGATTGAGCATCATTTTATTTCGGACCAAATAATCATCAAATTGATTCTTTGAATTTTTAGAAACTTTCACCAAAAAATTCAAGAAAAATTTCCACAAAAGAAACTGCAACCCAAACAATAAAATGCCCAGTACGATCATCAGTCCAAATGTAGTAGCAAGATGCGAAGAAGTCTCAGGCCATCCCCATTCTAGGATTTTTGCATGTGTAAATTCATACATATAATCTTGCGGATCCATTTTCATTAAACTCATAAAACTTTTTGATTGAACGCTCCTACGGAATGGTGGAGCCAATTTGTAATTGCAAATTTAGAAGAAATTGCTTGGAGATGAAAATATTTTCGCCCAACATTCATCATTTAAAAGATTGATTTTCTTATAAAAATCCTATTGTATTCAAATATTATTTTTCCATTAATTTTGTCCTTATTTGCACCATGATGAACCATCAAATTTTGGAAACTGAAGTTCAAGAATTCATTTTACAACACCAAAAGGAAGATTTTCGGGTCATTTCTTTGCGTAAATCTCCTTTTCCAACTGTTTCTTCTGCAGAATTGGCGCAGCAAATTAAAGGTTTCCAAATCGCCAAATCCAAATTTCCTTTTTTGTCGGAAACGAAAGCGATTTTTTATCCGCCCAGTTTAAATCTCGAACAAGCCTCTTCATGGACTACAGCTCAATACAAATCAAAACTGGTTTCAGGAAATACGTTGATCGATTTAACAGCCGGAATGGGAATCGATGCTTTTGCGTTTTCCAAAGAATTTGAGTCCGTTACCGCATTGGAAAGAAATGCTGAATTAGCGGAAATCTCAGCGCATAATTATCATGTTTTAGGTCAAGGTAATTTAAAATATTTAGCCATAGATTTCGAGACCTTTTTTCATGAAAATCCTGATCAAAAATGGGACGTAATATATCTGGATCCGGCTAGAAGAAAAGGTTCGCAGAAAAAATTTTTATTGGAAGATTTAGAGCCCAATTTATTGGAATGGATGACTGAATTATTAAGTCGAACCGAAACTTTGATGGTCAAACTTTCACCTCTTTTGGATCTGAAAATGCTCATCGACCAAATTCCACAAATTCATGAAATTCATCTGGTTGCGGTAAAAAATGAAATGAAAGAACTGTTGTTGATTTGCAAAAAAGAAAACAATGTCAATCCTATTATCAAAGCTGTAAATTTAGAATCGAATCAATTTGAATTTGTATTTCAATTTTTAGGTGAATCTAAAGTTGAATCCCAATTATCTTCTGTGAAAAAATACATTTACGAACCCAATTCTGCCGTGTTAAAATCGGGTGCTTTTAAATTGGTTGGGCATCAATTTGATTTGGATAAATTGGAGAAAAACACGCATCTCTATACTTCAGAAAATCTGGTGAAATCTTTTCCCGGAAAGGTTTTTAAAATTATTGAAGAAATAAAAGACGCGAAAAAAACGATTCAAAACCAAGCTTTTCATGTGGTTTCAAAGAACTACCCGATGTCGGTTGAGTTGATTCGAAAAAAATACAATTTAAAGGAATCGGAAGCGCAAACTTTAATTTTTACCCAAAGTATTTCGGGGAAACATATTCTGAAGTCTGTGAGACTGCTATAAAAACCTGAAACTTTTTAATACCTTTGGGGAGCAAAAGGAGAATTCACTTCCATGAAGAATTATACAGTAGCTGTCATATTTATTTTGAATTTTTTGAATCTTTCAGCTCAAATGAAAATCGATACCTTGGATATCGAAAATTATCAAATCAAAACGTTGGAAATTTCAGAGAAACTAAAAGAAATTTCTTCGTTAGAGATCATAGATGGTCATTATTGGGGACAAAATGATAGTGGCGGAAAACCGGAACTCTATAAAATCAACCCAGAAACCGGGAAAATCATTCAAACGGTTAAAATCACCAATGCTGAAAATAGAGATTGGGAAGAATTGGCTGTAAGTGATCAGTATTTTTTCATCGGAGATTTTGGGAATAACAATGGGAAACGAAAAGATTTGGCGATTTTTTATTTTCCAATTTCAGAATTGGAATCAAAGAAAAAAGAAATTTCAGTAGAAGTTCAGAAAATCGAATTTTCCTTTCCGGAACAAAAAGATTTCGACCCCGGAAATAAGAAAACCAATTTTGACTGCGAAGCCATGTTTTATTACAAAGGAAAATTGCATTTGTTTACAAAAGAATGGTCCAATCTGGCTACCAGCCATTATATTTTAGATATCAAACCGGGAAAACAACAAGCAATAAAAGTGGAAACTTTTAAAACCAATTATTTGGTGACCGGCGCCACTATAGATACCAATCCGATTTCCAATACTCATGGTTTTTATCTCATCGGTTATACGCCTGATGGTGTGGCTTTTATCTCAGGATTTTCATTGCCCAAAAATGGAAAAGAACTGTTGTTTAGCAATAAATTGAACAAGTTTAATTTGCCACTTGGTTTTACAGCGCAAGTTGGTCAAACTGAAGGAATTTCTATAAAACCTGACAAACCAAGTGTGATTTGTTTCAGCAATGAAGATTTTAAATTTAAAACCTTCCATGTGGAACAAAGTGTTCAATGTATCCATTCTTTAGCCGAATAAAGTGAAAAAAACTGTTGAAAATATAAAAGCACCGATTGCGGAAGAGATGAAACTTTTCGAGACGAAATTTTATCAGTCGATGAAAAGTAATGTTCCGCTTCTGGACAGGATTACGCATTATATCGTACGCAGAAAAGGAAAACAGATGCGGCCGATGTTTGTATTTCTCACTGCGAAATTGACCGGTCAATTTCAGGAAAGAAGTTACAGGGCAGCTGCGCTGATCGAATTGATTCATACGGCAACTTTGGTTCATGATGATGTCGTGGACGATTCCGATATGCGTCGTGGTTTTTTCTCTCTCAATGCGCTTTGGAAAAATAAAATTGCGGTTTTGGTCGGTGATTATTTATTGTCCAAAACTTTGATTCTTTCGACTGAAAATGAAGATTTTGATTTGTTGAAAGTCGTATCGGTCGCGATAAAAGAAATGTCCGAAGGTGAATTACTTCAAATCGAAAAAGCACGCAAACTCGACATCACGGAAGAGGTTTATTTCGAAATCATCCGACAAAAAACCGCAACGTTGATTGCAGCTTGTTGTGAAGCCGGCGCGAGATCTGTGGGTGCAGAAGAAGAAATTTGTAAGAAGATGCACAGATTTGGGAATTTGGTGGGGATTGCGTTTCAAATCAAAGATGATTTGTTTGATTATACGAGTTCGGATATCATCGGAAAACCGGTGGGAATCGATATCAAGGAACAAAAAATGACTCTTCCGCTGATTCATGTTTTGAATAAAGTGTCGAAACAAGAAAAAGATTGGTTGATCAATTCGGTGAAACGTCACAACCAAAATAAAAAACGTGTGCGTGAAGTTATTCAGTTTGTGAAAGATAACGGCGGGATCGAGTACACCCAAAAAACCATGGAGCAATACACGGCTGACGCACTTCAAATTTTGGATGAATTCCCTGAAAGCGAATACAAAACTTCACTTCGCACCATGGTCAACTATGTGATGGAACGGGAGAAGTAGGCTTGTGATTTATAAATTTCTCAATAAATCAATCAAATAACCACTCATCAACTTCACGGTCAGGGAAAACCCTGAATTGAAATTTCCATATTTTCCCCGAAATATAGTCCTTGTTTTCACATCAATTTTGTCTTTGAAATTTTAATCCATTTCAAAGATGAAAAAAATAAGTACATTTTTATTTATGATGCTTGTACTCAACTGTTTTGTGAGTGCTCAAATCAATAATCCCACAGATGTGGCAAAAGGAAAAGCAACCCAAAAAGTCAACCAGAAAACCGACGAAGCCATCGATGCCGGAATCGACGCTATAGAAGATGGGATCAATTCGGTTTTTAAAAAGAAAGACAAGAAGAAAGACAGTGGTAAAAAGGAAAATCCAAAATCTAAACCTTCTCACACAAATTCCTCGAATTCAAACACGAATCCGAATGAGGATGAAACCGATTTTTCGGAATACGAAGGATCTACTTTCGTGTCGGGGAAAGAAGTATTGTTTTTTGAAGATTTCAGTACGGCGCAAATAAGTTCTGGTAGCGGGAATTGGTTTGTAAATAATTGGGATCAGGAAAATCCTGCACAAATCACTTCTTTAAATGGGAAGGATGGAAACTGGTTGAAAATCCCAAGATACGGACATTTTTTTCCAAACGGATTTAAAAATCTTCCCGATAACTGCACCATCGAATGGGATATGTACATAGATGCAGAAACGGTTTCGGAAATGCAAAGTGGATTAAGATTTAGTTTTGTTGCAAGAGACGACCGCGAAAATTTTGATTTGCATTTCAATGAAAAACCGGAAGTAACCCTCGATGTACATCCCTATGGTTCGGAAGGGTTTCTCAATATTTCCGCTACCCGCGAATATGGATTGGACCCGGAAATTCAGAATTTCTATACCAAAACCTATAATAATACCTGGAAATCAAATGAAATCAACCGGATGGCAATCTCCAGAAACGGAAATTCCATTAAGATTTTTCACAATGGAAAAGAATTGGTTAATCTTCAAAATGCTTTTCTGAAAAAGGGAAATTATACGTTTATGATGAGTTCCAATCAATGGGGAAACGGGATGTATATTACCAATGTACGCGTAGGAGGAAAAGTTCCCAATGCCACGCAAGAAATAAAATCAGATGGGAAATTCGTCACCAATGCTATTTATTTTGATGTCAATTCTTCACGAATTAAACCCGAATCTTGGTCTATTTTGAACAACGCCGCTCAAGCCATAAAATCAATTTCCGGTACTATTTCCATTGTCGGTCATACCGATGGCGACGGTTCGGACGAAGCGAATTTGACTTTGTCAAAAAATAGAGCAGAATCGGTGAAAAATGCTTTGGTTAACGAATTTGGAATCGATGCTTCCCGATTGCAAACCGATGGAAAAGGGGAATCTCAACCCATTGATTCCAATCAAACCACTTCCGGAAAGGCGCAAAATCGTCGGGTAGAATTTATCAAAATCTAATGCTATGAAGAGGTCAATTTTAATCGGTTGTTGTTTTCTGATTATTCTTTCCTGTAAGGATTTAGGCGATTCTATTCAAATTTCGGAGGATTTTACCATCCAAACGATCATCGAAATCATGAAAAAACCGACAACCATTTCCAAAGAGAAATTGGCGGAAATAGCCGAAGCAGATGAAGAAAAAATCAAGATTTACAATGAAAATTTTTCACCGGACGTTTCCAAACGTATGGTTCTATACAGTTGGCCAAATGGACAGAAGGAATCGATAAAAACCCGTTCAGGAAAAGAATTGAACATAGAAAAATTTAATTCTTTGGGAATGGGTTTGGTCAAACGAATTTCAAAAAAGGATTTTCAAAATCAATTTGAATCCAAAGATTTCGTTCAAAGCGAAATTGATCGGATCACAAATGATCAATCCGTTGATGCAGACATCGCCATTTCTGAAGCAAAATATTTGGCCAAAAATTCCAAAATCCAAAAATTTGAGAAATGGGAAAATATCGGAGAATCAGCTTATTGGGAAACACCTGTAAATGCATTGCATGTCTTTGTAGACGGGATTTCTTTTACCGTTACCACCAATTTCCCAGACGAAAAATTGAGCCGAAATAAAGCAATAGCTTTTACAAAGTTAATAATTGAAAATCCATTAAATAATTGAATATGAAACGATTGTTAGTTGCCTTATTTTTGATGATTTCGCCAATTATTTTGGCCAAAAAACTGATATTGGCTACGTGTGAGATGGGAAATGGTTGTACATTTCAATTATCTGAACTCGATGCTACGGAATACGATATTGTCGACGGAAATACGGAAAATTATTACGCCAATTTACCGGAAAATGCCATTGTGGTTGATGTCAAAGTCGATGGAAATTGGGAAAATTATGTCGAATTGGAGATGAGTCGTTCGCAGTTGGATAAATTTTATGGTGGCGATGGATTTACGATGATTTATCCATTCAATCCTAATTTTCAACCTTTGGATGGCCAATGGAAAATATCGATCGGAACAGTCGTAGGCGATGTTTGTTATGGTCAAACTTCCAATTTGTTCAAATCCATGTTGGAAGGAAAATCCCAATCTGGAATCGTTACATTCCCCAAACCCTTTCATGGTCGTTTTTTGATGAATAGTTCCGATGTGAAATGGATGCGCATCCGCCCAAATTTATACAGAGGCTATTTCGGGAATCATGCCATGAACATGGTTTTTATCGCCGAATTGAAAAATGAAAAATTGATAGAAGGTCTCATCACGGTAACCATTCGGGTGCCGACAAAAGAGGATTGTATCAATAAAATTCCGATTTCCTATACCTGTGTAAAACCAAAAGAATGGGAAGATCCGGTGGATTGGGATGCCCTGGAAAATGAAAATCCAAAACCCAATGTTCCCTTGATTGAAAACGATCCAAAACCCAATGTTCCCTTGATTGAAGACGATCCAAAACCCAATGTTCCTTATCTGGAAGATGAAGACGATTTGTTGCCGGTCGTGCCAAAAGAGGATGATTTATTGCCCGTTGAGCCAAAAGGAAATCAGCCCAATGTTCCGAGGATTGAAGATCCAAAACCCAATGTTCTAAGAATTGAAGACTAAAAATAACATCAAATGAAAACAAAACTATACACCATTTTATTTCTATCGCTCATTTTGATAAGTTGTAGCGAGGATAAAAACAAATTGACATATTCAGGCGAAATCGATTTGGAATCGGCGATTGAAAATGCGGAAAGCCGAAGAAAATTGGATCCGAATGCTTCGGGTGGAAATTCCTGTTTGCTCGATTACCAAAAAAAATACGACCAATTGGTTTCCGAAATCGATGTGCTTAAGGCTACCGGATTTTCGAAAGAAAAATTGGAAACCAAATACCAAAAAGTGATGAAAAGTCCGGAATACCATGAATTTTTATTCAAATTTAAAAACAAACGTATAGGGAAAGTCAGAGGACTTACGCGTGAAATGGAAATTCCCGATATCGTTAAGGTAAGAGGAATAAAAGCGATGTCTTTAAATGATTTTGAAAATAATTATCGGGCTTTGACCGATGAAGAAATGGATTTGGCCAATCAAGCGGTAGACGATATTTTGGAAGGAAAATCGGGCGAAGCCGAAGCCGAAGCTGCGGTAAAAAAAGCGGAGGAACAAAACATAAGCAAAGAACAAGTAAAAGAAGTTTCCGGAAAATTAATGGATGCATTCAAGGAGGTTTCAGAAGGTTACCGAAAAGTAATGAATTTGGGTGATGCAGCACGATGGAATTTGGTGACAAATGAATTGGTGGTTTTGCAAAACGGAGTGAAATTCGAATTGATGATTGACGTAAGCAATGACCCAAAGATCAACCAAAAAGTTGCTTTTGATTTAGCCCAAATTATTTTAAACAAATGTAAATAAATATGAAAAATTATGTAGGAATGCTGGGGATCCTGTTTTTTATGGCCACCGGTTGTAATAAATGGGAGGAAAAGAAAAACGAACTAAAAACCGAAATGATCGAGAAAGCAATTGAAACGGCTTCCGGTCAGGAAATTGACGCTTTGGATATCAGTCATGTCGAAGAAAATGCTGCTGTTGTCGATATTCAAATAGGAGATGAAAACATCCAAAATCAATTTACCAACGGATTTGGAAGTATTACCGCCTCAAAAGAAACCATCGCCATTACCATCGCGGGAAGTGAAAACGGGCAAGACAATATCCTGATGGCTTTTACAGGAAAAGATCTTACAACCCTGCGTCCCATCAGCGGGAAAATGGTGGTGGGAGAGAACGATGGATTTACTTTTTCAAAAACATTCATTAAAGACAATTCGATGGAAATTCAAATGTCTTTTGAGGCGGAAGGTGAAATCACCCAATTGCAAAAAGACAAAGTCGTGATAAAAGTAAAAGGAAAAATCGGAGCAGCGATGGACGTTGAGAAACCGGAAAATTGGAAAGACTATGAAGGAACTATTACGTTGCATCATCCTGTTTTTCAAGCTTTGGGAAGTTCTAAAGATGATTTTATCTATTAATTCAACCTAAATTTTATGAAACCATTCTTTCTCATTCCGATTTTACTTCTTTTTTCATCTTCTGTCTTTGGGCAAATTAGTTACAAGGAAAATTCGGAAATCAATTTTACCCAAGCTTGGGTTTGGGAATATAAAAATGAGCTGATTCCGGAAAATGAATTCGGGCATCAGGGAGAAATGGTGGTTTATTTTCATCCGGAGCTCCAATATTGGTTATTTACAGTGGAAGCGTATGGAGTTTCGGGTGAAATGTTTGATTGGATACTGGCAAAACCGGATGGAAGTTTTTGGATGCAAGCAAAAGACGAGTTCGGGAAATCGATTCGTTGGGAAGAAAAATTAGAATTTAAAGAAGTAAAACACATTCCGGAATATTATTTTGAAACCGGTGAAACAAAAATATTCAATCAAAATGACTTGGGATATGAGCCTATTTTGGGAAAAGAATTCAAAATGAAATATGAAAAAACGGAAGATGAAACCTGTATACATTTAGCTGAATTTCCTATAAATTTTGATCCGATTTATTTTTTCAACAAATTAAATTTAGAAGCCAAAATACCCGTTGATTTTCCAAATAATTTGCCCGGAAACCAATTGGTATTGGGAGATAAAACTCAACTGGCCAACGGTCAAATACGCTATAAATTAAAAGAGATCTCAAACACGGAATATTTCGTGTATTTGCACCAAAATTAAAATGGAAAACCAATCAGATTTTCATTATTTTTAGAGTTCTCTAAAATATACGGATGAAAATTCTGATTGCTGACGATCACTTTTTGGTTTTGGAAGGTTTGGAAATGCTTTTGAACACATTTGATTTTGTGGAAAAAGTAGTAAAAAGCGAGGATTTTAATCAACTGAAATCGGCTATGGAACAGGCGAAATTTGATATTCTCTTGTTGGATATTCATTTCGGGCGGCACGACGGCCGCGAAATTATTTCGGAAATTAAAAAACGAAATGAATCCATGAAAATCATCGCACTGACCAGTCATTCTGATTCGTCGACCATAAAATCGGCTGTAAATGCGGGTTTTGACGGTTATTTATTAAAGATTGACGGACGAGATGAAATTCAGCGCGCTTTGCAAAAAGTGATGGAAGGCGAAAAATATTTCAGTTCCAAAACCCAACAGGTATTTTTTGAAACCCAAACGACCAAAACAAATGTAGATTTGACCGAACGGGAATTGGAAGTTTTGCAATTGATCGTTCAGGAAAAAACGACCAAAGAAATCGCCGACCAATTGTTTCTCTCGGAAAAAACCATCGAAACCCATCGCGGAAACATCATGCTCAAACTCGAGGCCCGAAACATCGCCGGAATCGTCAGGAAAGCGATTATGCTGGGATTGGTAAAAGTTTGAAAAAAAAAATCACTTATGAAAAAAATAAGCCTTCTCTTTTTATGTTTTATTTCGATTTCCTTGTGGGCACAAAATAGACTAGACCCAAACCTCAGTCCTGATTATGCAAAAAGGATCAAAGAAATAGAAAATTGTTTGCAATCTGAACATCCGAATTGTACCGTTTTATTTGATAAATTGATACATAACGGAAAAAAGGAAAAAGTAGATTTTCTGGATTTTCTCTATTTTAAAAAAGCCTATTATTTTATGAGCAAAACCGAAATTGATTCGGCGATGCGCTACGCAAATTTGGCGTTAAAAAATCCAAATCCTGTAAAAAAATACCGGTCCGATCTGGATGCGTTTAATCTGTTGGGAAATGTACATTATTACAAAGGGAATTTGGATAAAGCGATAAAATCCTATTTGAAAGCGGCGGAAATTTTGGAAGAAGGAGGAAATCCTTTGCATTTGGGGTATTTGTATTCCAATATTGCTACTTTACTCGGAGAATCGGGAAATGATGATAAACAAATCGATTATTTGAAAAAATCCTATGCACTCTTAAAAGAAAACAATGATCAGCGTTTTATTGCAACGGTGGCCAGTAATTTGGCATTAGGATATTATTTTAAAAAAGATACGGCAGAAGTAAAAAATTGGGCAAAAAAAGCATTAGAATTGGCAGAACAATCCAATGATTTAATCGCCAAAACCCAATCGAATAATGTTTTATCCCTAATCCAAAAAGAGGAGAAGAAAGCATTGGTCTACAGTGAGAAATCGATTCGGTTTGCGGAAGAATTAAACAATCCTATTTATTTGGCTTCAAGTTATTATCGATATGCAGATGTTTTGGATCGATTGGGTCGTGATGCTGAGGCGTTGAACTATGCTGAAAAAGCAGTTCTGGCTTCAAAGGAAGCGGGAGACAATGTTAATTTGATGAAGGCATCTTTTACCGCTGCCAAAATCAATTTCAAAAATGGAAATAAAACCAAAGCTGCCGACTATTATCACACCTACTCTCTTTTTAAAGATTCCATTTCTGCCGGTGAAAATGCAAAAGAAATATTTGAACTGAATACCCAATACGAAACCGAAAAAAAAGAAAAACAAATCGCCGAACAAGACCTGAAAATCCAGAAGCAACGCGCCAATTTATTGTATGTCATTTTGGGTGGAGCATTAGCGGTTTCCTTATTGGGCGGATTTTTCATCTACAATCGGAAAACCCAAAAACTCAAATTCCAAAAACTCCAACAGGAAAAAGAAAACGCCATTTTGAATTCCTTCATCCAAGGCGAAGAACGAGAACGGAACCGGATTTCTTATGAGTTACACGATGGAGTTGCTGCGATGATAGGCGCTGCAAAAATGAGTTTGGAAACGATTCTCCATTTGCCGGAAGAAAAGCAAGCCGAACAAATCCAAAAAGTTGCTCAAATCCTTGATCATACCCATGCAGACGTTCGGCATATCGCACATAATTTATTGCCAACTGTTCTGGAAAACGAAGGCATCATCAAAGCCACGCATCATTTTGTATCGGAAATCAACCAAACCCGTTTGATCAATATTTCGGTGGTGGATGAAAACAGCGGAGCAGAAAGGGTTTCCCAACAACTTCAATTGATGTTGTTCCGGATCATTCAGGAATTGGTGAACAATATTATCAAACATTCACAAGCAGAAAATGCGGTCATTTCATTTGGTCGAAATCAAAATGGACTTCAAATCGAAGTCACCGATGACGGCGTTGGATTTGATGGAGAATTAGGTGAAGGAAACCAAGGATTGTACAGCATTTCCCAAAGATTAAAATCCATAGGAGGGAATTTTAAATTTGCCAAGAAAAAAGACCGAGGCATGCAAGCGGTAGCCGAAATTAAGTTGTAGCTTTTCTGCTCTCTCTGCTCAAAACCCAATATCCTAAAATCCCACCTACGATAGAAGCGGTAAAAATACCGATTTTGGCTTGTGTCATGTATTCCGGATGGCGGAACGCAAGCGAAGTAATGAAAAGCGACATGGTAAATCCGATGGAAGCCAAAAGCCCCAACCCAAATAAATTTCGGAGATTCATTCCGTCCGGAAAAACCGCAATTTTCATTTTTACGGCCAACCAAGTAAATCCAACGACGCCGACTACTTTCCCGATCAAAAGTCCTAAAGCGACTCCGAGGGCTACATTGGTTTCAAATATTTGATCAAATTCTATGTCGATCAATGAAACACTCGCATTGGCCAAAGCAAAAATCGGAATGATCACAAAAGTGACAAATGGATGCATGGCATGTTCCAACTTTTGTAAAGGAGGCGTAGCATGATCGGTCGCTTTTTTTACCTTTTCCAATACATGTAATTGTTCATTGGTCAAAGTTGAAATCGCATTATTAGGGTCTAAATTTTTAAATCGATTCAAATATCCTTGAATTTTTTCGATGTAATAATTTTCTCGAATTTTTACATCAGCCGGAATGGTAAAAGCTGCCAAAACAGCTGCAATGGTAGCATGAACTCCTGAAACTAAAAAAGATGTCCAAACGCCCAAAATCCCTAAAATTCCATAAAATAAAATATTTCTGATCCCCAATTTATTGCCGACATACATGATCAATAAAAAACTCAATCCAAAGACCAAACTGACCATGGAGATTTCGGAGGTGTAGAAAAACGCAATCACCAAAACAGCTCCCAAATCATCTACAATCGCCAAGGCTGTAAGAAAAACTTTTAAAGTCAGCGGAATTCGATTTCCTAAAAGATACAAAACACCTAAGGCAAAGGCGATGTCAGTCGCCATCGGGATTCCCCATCCATGGTGCGCATCGCCGCTAGGATTTAAGGAAAGATAGATCAAAGCAGGGACGACCATTCCACCGATAGCAGCAAAAATGGGAAGCATGGCTTTTCTGGGATTGGAAAGCTCTCCGGCTACGATTTCTCGTTTCAATTCTAGTCCTACGACAAAAAAGAAAATGGCCATCAGACCGTCATTGATCCAGTGATGGATGCTGTATTCAAGTGCGATTCCTCCGTCAAAATAAAGTCCCAATTTATGCTCAAAGAAATGATGATATTCTTCTGCCCATGGAGAATTGGCTAGAATCATCGCAACGATGACACTTAAACCGAGCACCAATCCACCCGATTTTTCTTGTGCGATGAAACTTTGGATTGGTTGAACGACTTTGTCAATTGGGAATTTTCGGGTTGCACTCATTATTCAATTTTCTAGAGCCGCAAAGATAAAATTTTTGAGGGATTTTGAAGGGGTTGAGCACTATTGAATGAAAATCTTAAATAATAATTCTTGTAGTAAATCTCCCTGACTGGTGTTTCCGGTTGCACCTACACCTTTGCTTTTTACATCTGTTTCTCGTAAAAGTGAAATGATGCGTGTTGCTTTTTTTAAAGGATAATTTTTAGCTGCGACTGTTGCGTCTTTCACAAAAAATGGATGAACGCCGAGTTCTTTGGCTATATTTCCTTGGGATTTGTCGGTCAGTGAATGGAAAATGATGATATTGGAAAAAGTTTGATACAAAATAGAAAGCGTCACTACGAGAGGATTGTCCTTCGGGTTTTGGCTGAAATATTTGATGATTTGGAAGGCTTTTGGCGCATTTCGGGTTTCGATGGCATTTCTCAATTCAAAATTATTGTAATCCTTACTGATGCCTATGTTTTTTTCAACGATTTCAGGTGTGATTTTCCCATCTTCAGCGACGATTTTTAACTTTTGAAGTTCATTGTAAATCCTCCCTAAATCAGACCCTAAAAATTCTGTCATCATGAATTTAGATTTGGTTTCAAGAGCCAAACCCATTTCTTTTGCAGTTGTTTCAATCCAATCTGGAATTTGATTTTCATATAATTTTTTGAATTCTAAAAGAATACCATTTTTCTGTAAAGTTTTTCCCAACTTTTTTCTTTTGTCCAGTGTTTTTCCTTTGTAATTGAAAACCAATACAGTAGAAGGTTGAGGGTTTTCTGCATAGGATTCCAACTGATCTATGGATCTGGAAAGATGCTGGGCTTCTTTTACGATGATGACTTGTCGCTCAGCACCCATAGGAAATTGTTTGGCCAAACCGATGATGGCACTCATGTCTGTATCATTTCCATAGATGATGGATTGGTTAAATCCTTTTTCATCATCAGTCAACACTTCGTTTTCGATGGTTTTGGAAATTTGGTCGATAAAAAAAGCTTCGTCACCCGAAAGAAAATAAAGGGGAGCAATTTTTTTGTTTTTAATATCTTTGATGATGCTATTTGGCTGACTCATGAATGCGTTAAAATTACCTCAATTAAATTTTCCCGAAAATTACCAATTTCGATTCAAACAAGAAGCGGATTTGGTTTACATCTTTTGCACAATCCGTAAAAAATGGTTGGTGCTGACACCGGAAGAATGGGTGCGTCAAAATGTTGTCCAATTTCTAATGGAGGAAAAAAAATATGCAAAATCAGCCATTAACACTGAAGTTGTCGTTTCTCTATACGGTATGAAAAAAAGAGCCGACGTCATCGTCTTCAAAAAAGAAAAACCCTTTATCATCATCGAATGCAAAGCACCTTCGATTCAAATTTCGCAGGAAACCTTTGACCAAATTGCTCGGTATAATCTTCAATTAGATGCTGATTATTTGATGGTTACCAATGGTTTGGGTCATTATTATTGCCAAATGGATTTAGAAAATCAGAAATATCATTTCTTGAAAGATTTACCAGTAAAACTTGATTGAATTTTTCACATCATTTCATTTTAGTTAAATGATGAATGACTTTGGTTTTGCGTAGATGATTTGAAATTAATTCAGCCAATTTTCTTAGAAATTGATTGAAAAGGATACTTAAATTATCAATTCATCGGTTATTTGTCAGTTTCGTTAAATAATTGTAAATTAAGAAAATTATTTCATTTTACTATGCGTGCATAATAAAATTGATTATATTTGTTATTCTCTAATGAAAAAATATGGGTAATACTGATTTAACGATTGACCAATATCTAAGGTCTACCTGGTTGACAATTCAAAAGATGTACAACGAACAAGCATCCAAATTCAATTCGACCATGGTCATGGGATTTACTTTATTGTCCATTGATCCAAAATCTGGGACGCCAAGCACCTCATTAGGTCCTAAAATGGGAATTGAACCAACGAGTTTGTCTCGAACCTTAAAAAATTTGGAAGAAAGAGGATTGATCACCAGAAAGCCGAATCCGGAAGATGGAAGAAGTGTATTAATTGTACTTACTGAAGATGGTTTGACCATGCGAAATGTCTCAAAAGAAGTAGTATTGAATTTTTATGATTCCATCCATCAAAAGATTTCCGTTGAAGAATTGAACATATTTTTTAATGTACTGCAAAAAATAAATGCAATAGCTTCTGACAAAAAAACATTTGATAAAAAAAAAGAATTAACGCTTAAATAAAATATAAAATGAATAGGCACATAAGAAAGGTAACCGTTTTGGGGTCCGGTGTGATGGGATCAGGAATTGCATGCCATTTAGCCGGAATCGGTGTTCAAGTGGTGTTGCTTGATATGCCATCCGAAGGACCAGACCGAAATAAAATAGCAAGAGATCATTTGAACAATGCGCTAAAATCCAATCCTTCTCCGATTTATGATAAAAAATTTGCTTCGCGAATTGAGGTTGGAAATTTTGAAGATGATTTAGAAGGAATAAAAAATTCGGATTGGGTGATCGAAGTGATCATCGAGCGTTTGGATATCAAAAAGCAGATGTTTGAAAAGGTGGATCAATTCCGAAAAGAAGGAACACTGATTTCTTCTAACACATCCGGAATTCCTATTCATTTGATGTCAGATGGTAGGTCAGAAGATTTTCAAAAACATTTCTGTGGAACGCATTTTTTCAATCCGCCACGCTATTTGAAATTATTTGAAATCATTCCCGGTCCCAAAACCGATGCTTCCATAATTTCATTTTTTGAGCATTATGCAGAAAAGTTTTTAGGAAAAACACCGGTTTTATGTAAAGATACACCCGGATTCATAGGAAATCGAGTAGGTGTTTATTCGATGGCCAAAGTGATGGAACTGGCGCAGGAAATAGGATTGACCATAGAAGAGGCAGATACGATGACAGGAAGCATACTTGGAAGACCGAAAACCGGAACCTTTAAATTGGCCGATTTAGTAGGTTTGGATACGGCCGCAAACGTAACCAAAGGATTGCAACAAAACTGTCCGGATGACGTGTTGATTCAAGATTTGAAACCATCCAAAGTGATGGATTTTTTGTTGGAAAACAAATTTTTGGGAGACAAAACTCGAAAAGGATTTTATTATAAAGAAATAGACAAAGAAGGCAATACCAACCGATTTGCTTTGGATTTAGAAAAATTGGAATATCGACCGTTAGAACGAGCGAAAATTCCGGTTTTAGAGATGGCCAAACAAGCCGGAAGTACACGAAATAAGTTGGGACTAATTTTAAAAGACAAATCCAAACACGGAGAATTGATCCGAAAACATTTCGCGAGTTTGTTTGCTTATGTTTCTCGAAAAGTCCCTGAAATTTCCGATACGCTCTACCGAATCGATGACGCGATGAAAACCGGTTATGCTTGGAAATACGGACCTTTTGAAACTTGGGATTTGGTTGGGGTGAAACAAGGATTGGAATTATTGGAATCCGAAGGATATGAATCGGCAACTTGGGTAAAACAAATGCTTGAGTCAGGAATTGAAACTTTTTATCAGGTAAAAGATGGGAAGAAATATTTCTATGATATTACATCCAAACAATATTCCTTAATTCCAGGGCAAGATGCTTTTATCATATTGGACAACATCCGAAAAACCACGGAAGTTTGGAGCAATCCGGAAGCCAGTATTCAGGATTTAGGCGATGGAATTCTCAATTTAGAATTTCGTTCAAAAATGAATTCGATTGGCGGTGGTGTCATCACTGGAATCAACAAAGCGATTGAATTGGCAGAAAAAGAACATAAAGGATTGGTCATCGGAAATCAAGCCGATAATTTTTCGGTTGGTGCCAATTTGGCGATGATCATGATGATGGCTGCCGAACAAGATTGGTGGGAATTGAACATGGCAATCAAAACTTTTCAAGATACGATGATGAAAGTTCGCCACAGTGCGATTCCGGTTGTCGTTGCGCCACATGGGATGTCACTGGGTGGCGGATGCGAAATTTCGCTTCATGCTGATAAAATAGTGGCAGCCGCAGAAACTTATATGGGACTAGTAGAAGTTGGTGTCGGGGTAATTCCGGGTGGTGGTGGAACCAAAGAAATGACACGACGCGCTTCACTTCATTTGATGCAGGATGATGTAAAAACCAATCATTTGCGTGAAGCGTATTTATCGATTGCCATGGCCAAAGTAGCAACTTCAGCTTATGAAGCAAAAAACTTAGGATTCATACGAAACGAAGACATCATCGTTGTCAATAAAGACCGCCAAATTGCAGAAGCAAAAAAACAAGCGATTTTATTGGCTGACTCTGGTTATACGCAACCGATTCCGGAAAAAGTAAAAGTGCTCGGAAAAGAAGCGATGGGAATGTTTTATGTCGGTTCTGACCAGATGGTCGCCGGAAATTATATTTCGGAACATGACCGATTGATTGCCAATAAATTGGGGTATGTGATGACGGGAGGAAATCTTACGGAAGCGACCGAAGTTTCGCAGCAATATTTATTGGATTTGGAAAGAGAAGCTTTTTTATCGCTTTGTGGTGAGAGAAAAACATTGGAAAGAATTCAGCATATGTTGAAGACAGGAAAACCATTGAGAAATTAATTGTATAAAGTATATTGTATTTCTGTATAGTTTAAAAAAATAGAGAAAAACAAAATACAATTTACATCAATTCATTAAAGAAAAAAAATATGAATTATTTTAAAGAGTTAAAAGTATGGCAAAAGGCAATTGATTTGGTTACGGAAACCTATATGGTAACTAAGAGTTTTCCAAAGGATGAAATCTTTGGGTTAGTTTCCCAAATCAGAAGATGTGTGGTTTCGATTCCTTCGAACATTGCAGAAGGATGTGGAAGAAAATCAAAGAAAGATTTCGCTAACTTTTTGGGAGTTGCACTTGGTTCTTCTTTTGAATTTGAAACTCAAATTATTATTTCAAAAAATATAGGCTATCTGTCGGATGAACAATTTCTTTATTTGGAATCGGAAATTCAACATATTCAAAATATGGTTATAAAACTTCAATCATCTTTGGAAAAGAATTAATTACAATATACATTATACAACAATACAATATACTTAAAATAATGAAACAAGCATATATAGTTACAGGATATAGAACAGCAGTAGGAAAAGCGCCGAGAGGTACTTTGCGATTTACACGCCCGGATGAGTTGGCTGCTAAAGTCATCGAAAGAATGATGCAAGATGTTCCCAATCTGGATAAAGACCGAATCGACGATGTCATCGTAGGTTGTGCCATGCCGGAAGCCGAACAAGGATTAAACATGGCAAGATTGATTTCCTTAATGGGATTAAATACGGACAAAGTTCCAGGCGTTACAGTCAACCGCTATTGCGCTTCAGGTTCTGAAACCATTGCCATTGCGGCGGCGAAGATCAGAACCGGAATGGCAGATTGTATCATTGCCGGAGGAGCTGAAAGTATGTCTTATATCCCGATGGGCGGATTTAAACCAATTCCGGACACAAAGGTTTCGGAGAAAAATGCCGATTATTATTGGGGAATGGGTTTGACTGCGGAAGCGGTTGCAAACGAATTCAAAGTTTCGCGTGAGGATCAAGATCAATTTGCGTATCAATCGCATCAAAAAGCGATGAAAGCAATTGAATCGGGGAAGTTTGAAAACCAAATCGTTCCAATTGACGTTGAATTCACTTCGCTTGATGAGAAAGAAAAAGTACAAACCAAAAAAGTTACTTTCAATCAGGATGAAGGACCGAGAGCCGATACCTCTTTAGAAGTATTGTCAAAACTAAGACCTGTTTTTGCAAATGGCGGAAGTGTCACAGCTGGAAATTCTTCTCAGATGTCAGATGGAGCAGCTTTCGTTTTGGTTATGTCAGAAGAAATGGTGAAAGAGTTGAACCTGACACCAGTTGCGAGGTTATTGTCTTATTCAACAGTTGGCGTACCACCAAGAATCATGGGAATTGGACCTTTGTATGCTATCCCAAAAGCATTGGAACAAGCCGGACTAAAACAATCGGACATTGATTTAATCGAATTAAACGAGGCATTTGCATCACAATCCTTAGCTGTAATGAGAGGTTTGGATTTGAATCCAGAAATCGTGAATGTAAACGGAGGAGCAATTGCATTGGGACATCCGCTGGGTTGTACCGGAACTAAATTAACCGTTCAACTTTTGGATGAAATGAAGCGTCAGAACAAAAAATACGGAATGGTAACCATGTGTGTAGGAACCGGGCAGGGAGCGGCTTCCGTCTTTGAGCTATTATAAATGTTGAATTTGAAATTCAAATTATTAAATTTAAAAATATTACGAAATGAGCAATAATCGATTAAAAGGAGGAGAATTCTTGGTGAAGGATTTGACTTGGGAAAATATATTTACACCGGAAGATTTCAGTGAAGAACAAAAAATGATGCTGGAATCGGCCAAGGAATTCATCGACAGAGAAGTTTGGCCAAAAAAACATCAGATAGAAAAAAAGGATTATGCCTTGATTGAAGATTTGATGAAAAAGTTAGGGGAGCTTGGATTTTTGGGCATTTCAGTTCCGGAAGAATATGGAGGATTGGGAATGGGATTTGTCACAACGATGTTGGTTTGTGATTATATTTCGGGCGCAACGGGTTCATTAGCAACGGCTTATGGGGCGCATACGGGAATTGGAACCATGCCCATTACGCTTTACGGAACGGAAGAACAGAAAAAGAAATATTTGCCGAAATTGGCGACTGGAGAATGGTTTGCTTCCTATTGCTTGACAGAACCAGAAGCAGGTTCTGATGCCAACTCCGGAAAGACCAAAGCTGTTTTGACCGAGGATGGAAAACATTACAAAATCACCGGTCAAAAAATGTGGATTACCAATGCCGGTTTTGCAGAATTATTCATCGTTTTTGCGCGAATTGAAGACGATAAAAACATCACGGCATTTATTGTTGAAAAATCTCAAGCTGGAGACGGATTTTCTTTAGGTGAGGAAGAAGATAAACTCGGAATTGTTTCTTCTTCTACACGCCAAGTCTTTTTCAATGAGGTTTTGGTTCCGGTTGAAAATATGTTGGGTGAACGAAACGGCGGATTTAAAATCGCGATGAATGCGTTAAATGTTGGTCGAATTAAATTGGGGGCGGCTTGTCTAGATGCCCAAAGAAGAATTGTTTCCAACGCGATAAATTATTCATCTGAACGCAAACAATTTGGCGTTTCCATCAATACTTTCGGAGCAATCCAAGAAAAATTGGCTGATATGGCAGTGGCGACATTTGCTTCAGAAGCCGGAGCTTACAGGGCTGCAAAAGATATAGAGGAAGCCATTGCTGAAAATGTATCCAATGGTATGCCACACAATGAAGCGGAATTAAAAGGTATTGAAGAATATGCGATTGAAGCATCGATTTTAAAAGTTTGGATTTCGGATATGGCGCAAATTTCGGCTGATAAAGGAATTCAGATTTATGGCGGAATGGGTTATTCTAAAGAAATGCCGATGGAAGCAGCTTGGAGAGATGCGAGGATTTCAAGAATTTATGAAGGAACCAATGAGATAAATAGTTTACTCAGCGTCAGCATGTTAGTGAAACGTGCTTTTCAAGGCAGGGTAGATTTGATGACACCTGCGATGAATGTCGCCAATGAATTGATGAGTATTCCATCCTTTGATGTGCCGGATTATACCGAACTTTTTGCGCAAGAAAAAGAAATTTTAACGAATTTGAAAAAAGCATTCTTTATGGTTGCTGGAGCGGCTTTACAAAAATTTGGAGCAGATTTGGAGAAACATCAACAGTTGATTTTACGGGCATCTTCTATTTTAATTGAGATTTATATGGCGGAAAGTACTATATTGCGAGCTGAGAAGATTTCAAAATCTAATTCGGAAGAAAATGCTGCGGTATCAATAAAATTTGCTAAATTGCAGTTGTTTGACTCCGTAGAGGTGATTAAGAAAAATGCAATAGCTGGAATCATTTCTTTTACAGAGGGAGATGAACAGCGCATGATGCTTTCAGGATTAAGAAGATTTACACGATATAATGATTTTCCAAATGTCGTTCAACTTAAAACAGAAGTAGCTGAATTTTTAATAAAAGAAAATAAATACTCTTTTTAAATCTTTGGCACGATGTTTGGAATATAAACAGTTAAGTACTATTCTTTTCATAAGGTAGTTGAGTTTTCATGGTACTTAAGTTTTAGTAGAGAGGGTCCCGGCAGAAATGCCGGGGTTTTTTTTGGTTTCAACTCAACAAAAAAGCCGCTCAAAGCGACTCTAATTTTTCTTTTTAAACGTATCCGTTTTTTTGTCATATCCGTATGGACAATGCCGGCAACCGCTTTTGCAACAATAGCCACGACGCAAATGATATTGTTCCGTAAAAACGATGTAACCTTCCGGTGTTTTGTAAAAATCGCCTTCTTGTAAAACTTGTTTCATTCCAAATTAGTTCGTTATTTTTTAGCCAAAGTAGATATATGAAAAAATAATTAGACCTGTTGTAAAATTAATTAATGAAAATAATAATTAGAGAAATATTCAGGTAAAATGATGAGAATGAGAAAAATAAATAAAATCAAATAATCATCCCATTTCAAAATTGAGACTTTATGACCTAATATCATTTCATTACTGATTATCTACTTTTTTATAAGCCTGAAGAATTTTTCCAACCAATTTATGTCTGACCACATCCTTTTCCGTCAATTTCACCATCCCAATTCCATCAACATTGTCCAAAATAGACATGGCTTCTTTTAATCCCGATTTCTGTTTGGGTGGTAAATCGACTTGTTCAGGGTCGCCGGTGATGATGAATTTGGCATTTTTACCCATTCGGGTCAGGAACATTTTCATCTGAGCATGTGTGGTGTTCTGCGCTTCGTCAAGTATGACAAAGGCTTCGTCCAAAGTTCGTCCGCGCATAAACGCCAAAGGAGCCACTTCGATGATTCCTTTTTCATAATAAGAATTCAGTTTTTCAAAATGAATCATATCTTTCAAGGCATCATAAAGTGGTTGTAAATAGGGGTCCAGTTTTTCTTTCAAATCACCCGGTAAAAAACCCAAACTTTCACCAGCTTCTACAGCAGGACGCGTTAAGATGATTCTTCTAACTTCCTTGTTTTTAAGCGCTTGAACAGCAAGTGCGACACTTGTGTAGGTTTTTCCGGTTCCGGCTGGTCCTATGGCAAATACCATATCGTTCTTATAAACTTTGTCTACCAATTCGATTTGTCCGGGAGTATGGGCTTTGATGAGTTTGCCATTGACGCCATGTACCAAAACTTCTTTTGCGTTTGTCATTGTTTTTTGGGTAGAACTGTCGAGTTCCAAAATATGTTCTACATCTTTTTCTTTCAGTTGGTTAAAGTGTTGTATGTGCGTGATGATTTGAGCGATTTTTTGATCCAATGCCTGAAGTAAATCCTCATTTCCCACTGCAGAAATAGTCCTTCCACGACCTACAATTTTTAATTTGGGGAAATAGGATTTTAAAGTTTTAAAGTTTTCATTATTGGGTCCGTAAAACTCTTGAATGTTTACATCAACCAATTCTAAATTTAATTCTGTCAAATGTCTTGTGTTTAAATTCGATTCAATACAAAAATACGCAATATATTTGTTTGCTGGAACAGATTTTTCATGCCGATTATTACATTAACAACTGATTTTGGAATAAAAGATGCCAATGTTGCCTCATTGAAAGCAAAAATTTATACGGAGCTTTCTGATGTGACGATTGTGGACATTTCGCATGAAATCCAACCATTTGATATAGCTGAAGGCGCTTTTATTGTCAAAAATTCTTACAAAGATTTCCCAAAAGGAACCATTCACATACTAGGAGTCGATGCGCTTACCAATCCTACGAAAGTTCCAATTGCAGCATTGATTGATGATCATTATTTCATAACGAGTGATAACGGAATTCTTTCCTTAATTTGTTCTGAAGTGACACCAAAAGAATTGGTAGAAATAAAATTGCCTCAGGTTCAGGAAAATTCTGTATTCCCAACGCGTGATTTATTTGTTCCGGTTGCTTGCCATCTGGCAAGAGGAGGTATGCTCGCCGTGGTGGGACAAAAATTAAAGTCATTTAGAGAACTTTCTGCATTGCGTCCTGTCATCAAAGACAATAAACAAATTATCGGAACGGTCATTTATATTGACAATTATGGAAATGCAATTACCAATATTTCTGAGAAAATATTTGAAAAGGTTGGGAAAAAAAGAAATTTCAGGATTTGGCATCGCAATCAAGAATTTACAGAATTGTATCGGAATTACAGTGATTTCGTAAAAGATTTCGAAAAAGAATTTGATTATGTAGGGAAAGGTTTGGCTTTGATTGGTTCTTCCGGTTATTTGGAAATCGCCATTTATAAAAGCAATCCTAAATCTTTTGGAGCAGCAAGTACGCTTTATGGTTTGAAAAAAGGAAGTGAAATTTATGTCGAATTCAATTAGATTTTAACCAATCTTTTTTCTGGATTTCATATTGAAAATTCGTTTTTTCCTCTTCTCCAAAATAGGCCACATTTAATTCCATTGTTTTTACAGCGCCAAGTTTTTCCATGGCTTTTTGTGATCGAAAATTGGAAGCGCCTACATGAAAATTGACTTTGTCGACAAATTGAAAAATATAATCCAACATCAATTTTTTTGCTTGTGGATTGATTCCTTTTCCCCAAAACTTTGTGCCGTAAAATGTGTAACCGATGTACAGGCTATTGTCCTCAGAATTAAAATCATAAAACCGGGTGCTTCCGGCGATTTCGCCGGTAGATTTTTCAACGACAAGAAAAGCGCCTGGACTTTCCATTGCACCTTTAAAAAAGGTTTGGAATACTTCTCGTTTGTATCGATTTTTATTGGGATGTTGCGCCCAAACTGCAGGATCAGAAGCAACTTCAAAAAGTTTTTCAAAATCCGATTCTTGGAGAGGAACCAATTTTAGGGTTTCATTTTCGAGTTGAGGTTGAAAGGAAAAATGCATCATAATTAAATCAAATAAAATGAAAAGTACTTTAATTTAATGAAATGAAAAAAAGTTTTTGAAGGTTGAAATTATCAAATCAACTTTAAATGATATATTAAGGTATTGATTATTTTTGTCCTATGGAATTCTATCCCATCATTAAAGCCATTCACATCATTTTTGTGGTCAGTTATTTCGCCGGACTGTTTTACATCGTCCGTCTTTTTATTTACCATACGGAAACCCAAAATAATCCAGAATCAGAACAATCCATTTTGCGTAATCAATTTCGGTTGATGGAAAGAAAATTATGGAATATCATCACGGTTCCGGCGGGAATTCTGGTTCTCATAACCGGAATTACAATGTTATTTTTAAATCAGTCGCTGCTTACACAACCCTGGATGCATATCAAATTAACGGCAGTTTTATTGCTAATAGGTTATCATCTTTGGAGTTGGAAGACTCTGAAAGAAATCCAACAAGACCAATTCAAAATGAAATCGGTTCGTTTAAGGATGATGAACGAAGTTGCAACTTTGTTGCTTTTCATCATCGTTTTTGCGGTGATTTTAAAAGGATTATTTTTGACGTATTGGTATTGGATTTTGATTAGTTTTGTAGGCGTTGGCGTACTAATTATGCTGATCGTCCGTTTAGTGAACAGAAAGAATGATTAAGATTTTCAAAAAAGAAGTAACGAACTATTTCACGGGTTTTATGGCCTACATCTGCGCATCGGCGTTTGTGCTGATTTGCGTATTGTTTTTGTGGTTTTTTGACAACGAATTCAACATATTCAACATCGGAACGGCGACTTTGAGCAGTTTCTTTTTTGTCGCACCTTGGATTTTGTTGTTTTTGATTCCGGCTTTGACGATGCGAACCATCGCCGAAGAAGAAAGCTCGGGTACTTTGCAATGGTTATTCACCCAACCCATCAATATCTGTGGAATCGTTTGGGGGAAATTTCTGGCGGTTGTCATCGTTTTGGTTTTTTGTCTGTTGCCAACTTTAATTTTTATTTATACTTTAAATCAATTCATCAACGAAACCCAACAACTCGATTACGGCGTGTTTTTCAGCGGCTATTTGGGATTGTTTTTAATGGGAACGACTTTTGCTTCGATCGGAATTTTCACTTCTTCGATGACCAAAAATCAAGTTGCAGCTTATGTTTTAGCGATATTTTTGTGCTTCATATTGTTTTATGCGTTTGAAAGTTTGGCATCATATAATTTATTGGGTGGAGCTGATTATTATGTACAAAAATTGGGGATTTACACGCATTATCAGCAGTTGTTGAAAGGAATCATCGATACGAGGGATTTGGTTTATTTTCTGGTATTGATAGGAATATTTTTGGTGTTGACGAATTTTAATTTGGAGCGGAAAAAATGAAAAAATCAACACGAAATAGTTTAGTTGTTATTCTAATTTTAATTGGAATTGGTGTATTGTCGGAGTTCATTTTCAAACGATTGGATATGACCTATGACAAACGTTATACGTTAAGCCAAACGACACAAACGATTCTTCAAAAAATTGATAAACCTTTAAAAATAAACGTTTTACTCGGAGGGCAACTTTCCGGAGATTACCGGACTTTGAAAAATGAAATCAGTTTTTTATTGGATGAATTCAGAAACATCAATCCTCAGATTTCTTATCAATTTTTAAATCCTTCAAAAGATTATACATCCGCCCAATTGCAAGAGAACGGACTCGCGCCGGCTCCGGTAAAAACAGATGATGGCGTGCTGAATGTTTATCCGTATGCCCAATTAAAATACGGAGAAAAGGAAGGTTGGATGGAAACTTTGGTGAACGATCCTGCTTTGTCTTTTGACCAATTAGCGGCGGCTTCCACAGAAAAATTGGAGTATTTGTTTATGGATGACATAAGACGAATTACCCAAGTTAATCGCAAAAATGTAGGATTTCTGGTACATCACGACGAATTACCCCAAATCTACATGGATGGTTTCGGACGTGCTTTGGCCGACAATTACAACGTTGATGTATATATTCAACCGATTCAAGATTCGACTTATACATTAAAACAATCGGATTTGGAAGCGCTCAAACATTTTGATGCCTTGATTTCGGCCAAACCCACTTTGCCTTTTTCTGATGCTGACAAATTGGTGTTGGATCAATACATCATGAATGGTGGGAAAATGATGTTCCTGACCGAAACGGTAGACGCCGAAATGGACAGCATTTTCAGAAGCGGAAAAATCGTGGCTTTTCCAAGAGATTTGAAATTGAATGATTTTCTATTCAACTATGGAATCCGCATCATTCCAGCGATTGTAAAAGATTTGGAAGCCGCAAAAATCGTTTTGGCTGATGGTGAAACGACCGCCGGAAATGTGAGTTATAACGCGTATACTTGGCCGTATTTCGTGCGTGGATTTGGTGCAGATCCCAATCCCATAACGGAATCCATTACTTCTGTCCGATTTGAATTTGCCAATCCGATGGAACTTCTCGACAATCCAAACATAGAACACAGTGTTTTATTGGCAACTTCGCCTTATACAACTTTGCAACCATCGATGAGTTTGGTGGAATTGGCAGAAGTGGGAAATGTCAACAAAGAAGAATACCAAATGGGAAGAATTCCACTCGCTGTTTTGGCGGAAGGAAATTTCAAATCGATGTATGCTTCTCGCTATGAACGAAACGAAATTCCCAATTTCAAATCGGAAACCCAAAACGGGAAATTGATCGTGGTTTCTGACGGTGATGTGGCGAAAAACCACGTTTTATCGGGAAGACCGATGCGTTTGGGTGAAGACCGATTTTCACTTCGACCCGACAATCCCAAAGAACGTCCGGTGGCTTATGATAACCAGAATTTCTTGTTGAACTGCGTGGATTATTTGCTCGGAGAAACTGATTTCCTGAACCTTAAAAACCGAAAATTAGAAATCCCCGATTTAAATGAAACCAAACTCCAACTCGATAAATCCAAATGGCAGATGATCAATTTGATCCTGCCGGCTTTGGTGATTTGGGTAATTGGTTTGGGGATGATTTGGTGGCGGAGAAGGAGGTTTGCTTAAAATTGATTATGAATTATTTTAATTTAGATAATCCAAATAAACTTAAAACTGAATTAATAGATTTGACGACATTAAATGAAAAGTCAATTATAAAATTTGTCGAAAAAATTATTTCTGGAAAACCCGATAAAATTCAGGGTAAAATATATCTAATTACTTCAGATAGAGAAATTTTAGTTAATGAAATAATAAAATTTATTCAGTTAGATTTACAATCAATCAATGAGGAATTTGATTTTGAATATTTTTTCTGTCTGTATAATCCAGTTACTCAAATGGCGTCTTTTTCCTGTGAATTGAAAAGACAATCTGGCGGTGGAATCATTTATGACGTTGTAAGAATTTTTATTAAGGAAAATGAATATTATCTATTAACCACTTAACCTCAATACTCAATCTTCTTCTGATAAAATTCGTCTTTTGATGCATTTCGTTGCACCGGATATTTCTCCGTAAAACAACCAAAACAATGATTGGTTGAACCGATGATTTCGATCAAATTGGGAACTGAAAGAAAATCCAAACTGTCCACACCGAGGTAAACCGCCAATTCTTTATTATTCATATTGGCTGAAATTAAATCTTTTTTCGTCGGCATATCAATGCCCAAAAAACAAGGCGCAATAATCGGAGGCGAAGCACTTCGGAAATGAATTTCTTTGGCGCCGGCTTCTTTTAAAATTTTGATCAACAATTTACTTGTCGTTCCGCGCACAATCGAATCATCCAAAATCACCAATCGTTTTCCTTTGATTTTATCTTTAATCGGATTCAATTTCAAATTCACCACACGTTCGCGCATTTCCTGCGATGGAACGATAAACGAACGGCTCATATAACGGTTTTTCACCAAAATCGGTTCAAATGGAATCCCAGAAGCGTTTGAAAATCCAATAGCAGACGGAACTCCGGAATCGGGAACGCCAATCACAACATCGGCTTCAACAGGCGATTGTTCATACAATTTCCGACCACTTTCCACACGCAAATCATAAATGTCTTTTCCTTGGATATTGGAATCGGGACGCGCAAAATATATGTATTCGAAAGCACAAATTCTTTGTTTTGAAGGTTGTTCAAGCGAATAGGAGTGAAGACCGTCTTTGTCTGCAACGATGATTTCTCCAGGTTCTACATCGCGGATGAATTCGGCACCAACTGCATCCAACGCACAACTTTCTGAACTGAAAACATAGGTTTCTTCGTCAATTTTCCCGATGCACAAAGGACGAATTCCATTGGGATCACGAAAAGCGGCCAATGAATTTTTGGTCAACAACAAAACCGAATAAGCACCGCGTATGTTTTTCAATCCTTTTTGGATGGCTTCCTGAACGCTTAAATCTGAATGTTTCTGAATCGAACGCAAAATCACTTCAGTATCAGAAGTCGCCAAAAAAGGCAAACCTTCTTTGTATAATTCTTCTTTTAATTCGTCGGTTTCGATGACATTTCCGTTGTGTGCAATGGAAAAATGCGGTTTCCCATAATAATTCACTGCATACAGCGGTTGAATATTTTTCGAACTTCCACCACCGGCAGTCGTATAACGCGTATGACCGATGGCTGCATTTCCTTGAAATTCTTCAATTTCCTCGATTTGTTTAAAAACATCCAAAACCAAACCGGTTGATTTATAGGTTTTGATATTTCCTTCTTTCAAAACGGAGACTCCGGCAGCTTCCTGTCCGCGATGCTGCAACGCAAACATCCCGAACTGAGCCAATGAAAAAGTGTCGATGTTGTTGGGCGAATAAATCCCAAAAACGCCACATTCCTCTTCCATGCTGTCCATAGAATCGTTGAAAGTAGTTTTTAACCAATTTCGTTGATAGATTCGGTTCTGAAAATTTGATGTTTTTGTGCAGATTTTCATTTTGCGTGTACTTTATTTTTTATTTTTAACATTAAGCAGTTTAGTGTTTTTAGAAAATTTTAAGTAAGGTTAAGAATCATAATTGATTTAAGGTATTTCTTAATGAAAGATTTGAATCTTAATATATCTTAATTTTAAATTTTTAACTTCTTAATGTTTTTATTGCGGTTTTCGGAACTTATCGTATTTATTTTACCGCTTCCAAAAGTCTGTTGTAAACCTCATGATAAGCTTCAGAAACCTCACCCAAATCTCTTCTGAAACGGTCTTTGTCTAATTTCTTCAAAGTATCTTTGTCCCAAAGTCGGCAGGTGTCTGGACTGATTTCATCTGCCAGAATGATGTTTCCTTCACTATCCTTTCCAAATTCGATTTTAAAATCGATCAAAATCAAATTGGCTTTTAAGAACAATTCTTTTAAAGCTTCGTTGATTTTATCGGTCACCTCGTACATTTCTTTCAATTCCTCATAAGTCGCTGCTCCAAGCAAAACGGCGTGATGATCATTAATCAAAGGATCACCCAATTCGTCTTTTTTGTAACAAATGTCAAAAATCGTAACAGGCGATTTTGCGCCTTCTTCCAAACCTAAACGTTGCGCCATACTTCCGGCAACATAGTTCCGAACGACCATTTCCAGCGGAATGATGTCCACTTTTTTAACCAATTGTTCGCGTTCGTTTATTGTTTCGATGTAATGCGTCGGAATTCCTTTCCCAATTAAATAATTGAAAATCAACGTCGAAATCTTATTGTTCATTTCGCCTTTGTCAGCAACCGTTCCACGTTTTTGCGCGTTGAATGCTGTTGCATCGTCTTTGTAATATACGATCACCAAATTCGGGTCTTCAGTTGCATAGACTTGTTTGGCTTTTCCTTCGTAGATGAAATCTTTTTTTGTGTGGCTCATTGTGTTTTTATTTTATTGCTCAGCGCTCTTTGCGGTTTCCTTTGACTCTTTGAGGTTAAATTTACCCGCCGAGAATTTCCCAGAGATTATTATTTAAAATATTCTACTCCATTCTTAAATATGTTCATATATCCCATTCCTGGGATGTTTTGGAACAATCCTTCTTCAAATCTTTCCGGATGTCCCATTCTTCCGAAAACCTTTCCGCATGGACTCGTAATTCCTTCGATTCCTATCATGGATCCATTTGGATTGAATGGCATTTCTTCTGCTATATTTCCTTCTAAGTCAATAAATTGCGTAGCAATTTGTCCTTGATCAAATAGTTTTTTCAAATTCTCCTCATCGGCCATAAATCGACCTTCTCCATGTGATACCGGCACCCAATATTCCTCTCCTTGCATTCCTTTTAACCACGGGGAAAGGTTATTGGTCACCCGAATTTTCGCCACTTGTGCGATGTGTCGCCCAATTTCGTTGAAAGTCAAAGTCGGCGTGTTTTCTTCCAATGGTCTGATTTCGCCGTAAGGCAATAATCCCGATTTGATCAAACCTTGAAATCCATTGCAAATCCCCAAAACCAAACCATCTCTTTCCAATAATTTATGGACGCTTTCTTTGATTTTTTCATTTCGCAAAACAGTCGCAATGAATTTTCCCGATCCGTCCGGTTCGTCCGCAGCGGAAAATCCTCCAGGTATGAAAAGAATTTGCGCATTTTCAATCGCTTTGGCGTATGCAGCTACCGATTCTTCGATGTCTTTTTCCGACAAATTTTTAAATACGATAATTTCCGTTTCGGCACCTTCTCGTTGGAAAGCTTTTGCACTATCATATTCGGAATTCGTTCCCGGAAATGCGGGAATGAAAACCTTAGGAATTACGATGTTGGATTTACGAATTAAGATTTCTGAGATGTTATTTTTTAAACCTCGTCCCGAAATTTCGGGATCGGACTTCGTACCTCGTACTTCGTAAGGAAAAAGTTCTGCAAATGTTGATTTCCAAGCCGATTTTGCTTCGCGAATGGAAATTTGAATTGAATTGAAATTAAAATCTGAAGATTTATGGGTTGTTCCAATTTCGAAGTAATTTTCCTTCAATTCTTCCGGAATATCCAAATCAATTTGATGCTCGATGATGATTGCGCCTGGATAATTTTTAACCAATTCTAATTCTGAATTAATTTCAAAACCAATTTCATTTCCAAATCCCATCAAAGCCAATGTTTCGGCAATTCCACCTGATTTTACCGCCATTGCGGAATCAATTTTTCCGTTGTTGGCGTACAAATAATAGAATATCGATTTTAAATTTTCTTCGTCAAATAAATGATTTTTATTCAATTTAGGAATGAAAACGGACAATTTTGAATTCGTATGCTGTAAAGTCGACGAATTGATTTTATAAGATTTATTTGGACTCACCGCAAATGAAATCAAAGTCGGGGGAACATCGATGTCCTGATAACTTCCGCTCATGCTGTCCTTTCCACCAATCGCAGGAATTCCCAATTGTTTTTGCGCTTCAATCGACCCCAAAACGGCTGCAAATGGTTTTCCCCAGCGAGATGGATCGTCTTTTAATTTCTCAAAATATTCCTGAAAAGTCAGTCGGATTTCTTTGTAATTTCCTCCTCCGGCTACAATTTTTGAAACACTGTCCATCACCGCAAAATAAGCGCCGTGATATGGCGACCATCGGCTGATTTCCGGATTGAAACCAAAACTCGCCATGCTTACCGATTCGGTAAATCCGTCAGTTGGGAATTTCTGAACGCTGATGTCTTCCGGTGTATCTTGGTATTTTCCACCAAAAGCATTTAAAACGGTACTTCGTCCGACATTATTATCAAACATTTCCACCATTCCCTTTTGGGAAGTATGGTTCAATTTTTTTAATTGACCTATGAAATTTTCTTTGGTAAATTCTTGGGCTGAAAAAGGAGAGTGGTTTTCTCCGTTTTCTACAGAAATTTCCGCTTGTTTTCTTACGCCATTGGTATCGAGGAATTTTCTGTCTAGTTCCACGATTTTCTCGCCTTTCCACCACATGGTCATCGTTTCGTCATCGGTAACATCGGCCACGACTGTTGCTTCCAAATTTTCAATTTCGGAGAATTGGATGAATTTTTCGACATCTTTACGTTCGACTACTACTGCCATTCGTTCCTGAGATTCAGAAAGCGCCAACTCGGTTCCGTTCAATCCTAAATACTTTAACGGAAGTGTATCTAAATCGATGTTCACGCCACGTGCGATTTCACCAATCGCAACTGAAACACCACCCGCACCGAAATCATTGCATTTTTTAATCAATGCAAGCACTTCTTTGTTGCGGAAGAGCCGTTGGATTTTACGTTCGACGATTGCATTTCCTTTTTGTACTTCCGAACTCAATTCTTCCAATTTCTGTCCATCATGGGTTTTGGAGGAACCTGTGGCACCTCCGACTCCGTCGCGTCCGGTTCGTCCGCCTAACAAAATCACTTTATCACCCGCTTTGGGTTCTTCTCTGCGTACCCAATCTTTTTTCACCGCTCCGGCGACAAAACCGACTTCCATTCGTTTGGCTTTGTAACCTTCGTCGTAAATTTCTTTGACATAAGTCGTTGCCAGTCCGATTTGGTTTCCGTAGGAACTGTATCCGTTTGCAGCTTCTTTGGTGATTTTTCTTTGCGGTAATTTTCCGGGTAAAGTATCTTCAATTTTTTCCAAAGGATCAGCCGAACCGGTAATCCGCATCGCTTGAAATACATAAGCACGACCGGAAAGTGGATCACGAATCGCTCCGCCCACACAAGTCGAAGCACCACCAAAAGGTTCAACTTCCGTTGGATGATTATGGGTTTCGTTTTTAAATTGCAACAACCATTCTTCTTCCACGCCATCTACATCGATGGGAACGACGATGGAACAAGCATTGATTTCTTCCGAAACGTCAATGTTTTGGACTTTTCCGGTTTTACTCAAATATTTTCCCATAATCGTCGCCATATCCATCAGACGAATGGGTTTTTGGATATTTAATTCTTCTCTTAATTTGAGATAATAATCAAAGGTTTTTTGAAGGGTTTCTTTGAATTGGTTTTCAAATTTGATTGAAGTCAATTCGGTTTCAAAAGTCGTATGGCGACAATGATCTGACCAATAAGTATCCAGAACTTTTAGTTCGGTTTCAGTTGGATTTCTATCGATGGATTTGAAATGATTTTGGATGAATTCCAAATCGTCCATTCCCATCGAAAATCCAAATTCTTGGTGCAATTTTTCTAATTGTTTTGCATCAAATTGAATGAAACTTTCAACCGTTGGAACGGGTTTGATTTCGGTTGATTCGCTATAAGAAAGTTGGCTTAAATCCTTTTCTCTGGCTTCGATAGGATTGATCAAATAGTTTTTTACTTTTTCCAATTCTGAATCGGAAATTTCTTCAAAAACATACAAATAGCCGGACTTCACTTTTGGATTTCTGTAACCGATGAGTTGTAAACATTGATCGGCAGAATCGGCGCGTTGGTCGTATTGACCGGGAAGCGGCTCTGTTGCAAAGTAGGATTTGGGATTTACGGTGTCGGAAGTTAAAATTTCTTCGAAATTTTGGTAAACGATATCGGTCACTGGATCTGCAAAGACCTCGCACAGTGCATTTTCCAATTGGTTTTCTGTGATTTCAAAAAGGTCATAAATGACAAAAACCTTGCACGAAATTCCGCTGACAAGGTTTTGTAATTCTTTTGTGACTTTTCTACTGTGAACGTCAAATTCTGATTTTTTTTGAATAAAAATTCGTTTATTCATAGCGTTTTATATTCTTTTTTAAAACTGCAAATGAAGTATATGAAAACGAATTCATAAAACTTCATTTGTAGTGGAAAATTAATGGTTTTCCGTAGAAACACCCGACCTTATCTCGGGTTTATACAAGTGAAATTTTAACTTTAAAAACAAGCGACAAATTTACGGAAATTATTTTGTTTTTAGAATAGAATTTATGGTTTAATTCTTTTGAAAAATTATCCGATTTTTTCCGTCAATTTTTGAATCGCTTGGATCATGATTTCTTTTTCAACTTCAGCTACTTTTCTTTGTAAATCTGCTATTTCATCGGTTTTTTCTACTGCGAATTCTCCTTGTAAAATGATTTCGCCTTCATCCACTCCGGCAGTTACAAAATGAACGGTGGCACCGGAAACTTGGTCGCCCGCATCCAGAACCGCTTGATGAACGTGTTTGCCGTACATGCCTTTTCCACCGTATTTGGGTAAAAGTGCCGGATGAATGTTGATGATTTTTCCTTGCCATTTTTCAACAAATTCTTTGGAAAGGATAGATAAAAATCCGGCCAGGACGATTAGATCGATGTTTTCTCCCTCGAGATTATGATCCGCATCTTCTGAAAATGTCTTTTTTTCTTCGAGTAAAAAGGTCGGGATGTCGTAATCCAACGAACGCTCTACTGCATAACAATCGCGATCGGCCATAACCATTGCGATTTCGGTGTTGGGAAGACTGCCGTCTTGGATGGCATCGATGATGTTTTGTAAATTGCTTCCTGAACCTGAGACAAATACGGCTATTTTCATTTCTTTGTGTGTATAATGTAGGTTTGTAGAAAGTATATCGTATAGTTTCTTGGGACACAAAGATAGAGATTTTGAGGGTAGATGGGGAAATTAAATTTAGGATTTGAGATTGATGATTTTAGATTTGGGATTTATTATTTGCTCTATTTCAAACCCAATTCTTTACGCCCAAGAGTGAAGGGAGGAATTGGGTGGATTTTATCAAAGGAAAGGATTAATTTGCTGATAAAGGCAGCTCATTCAATATTTTTTTTTGCAATCGCCAATTGGGTAAGAATTGATCCATCAACGCAATAAAACGCTTGTTGTGATTTCGTTCTAATAAATGAACTAATTCGTGTACGACAATATACTCAATGCAGTCCAATGGTTTTTTAGCTAGCTCAATATTAAACCAGATCCGTGAATGATCTGTTGCACAGCTGCCCCACTTGGTTTTCATCTTACGAATTTTAAAAGCAGGCACCTCAATATCCATTTGTTTTGCATACTTTTCAATCATTACTTGCAATCGTCCTCGTAATTCATTTCGATAGTAAGCGTACAATTGTTTTTCTAATAAAGCCTTGTCATTCGTGTTTTTGGTGTAAATCGTAAGATTCTTTCCCTCAGGTTGCACCTTATTTTTTGTAGCCCCTATTAATTTTAACAAATAGCGCTCACCAAATAAATAATGACTTTCCCGGTTGACATACAATCGAGGTTCTTCGCGAGGTTGCTCTTTAAATTTGCGTTGTTCTCTTTTTATCCAAGCTAATTTTGTTGCTGCATAAATTTTCACTTTCTCCAAATCATAAAATTCGGGTGAAGCAATAGTGACGTGCCCTTTTGGCGGATGCACGCTCAGATGCAAATTTTTTATCGGCTTGAAAGTTACCTCTATATCCACCTGCCCAATCTTCAATTGTTCCTTTCGCATCAATATTCGTCTTTATGAGCCTCGATAACTTTGTATATTTCGTTTACTTTGTTCACGTCATTTACCACGTTAAATATGGCTTTCTTCAGCAATTTCTGCTTGGCAATATTTTCTCGAAAACCTTCTTGTTTGGCATATTGAACAGCCTCTTCACAAGCTAAGGCTAAAGTCTCATCATTATCCAACGTGTGATATAAAGCGACTTTACCTTTGGTGTTTAATGACGAGGGAACGTCATCTGTTTTGCCTTTATTGACTTGACGAATCAGTTCCGCCATTTCTACTAAATACTGTTGATAATTGATAGATTCTTGTTTTCTGCGTTCAATCAATTCCTGCAATAAAACAGACATCTGATCAAAGTATTTTGGGTCTAACAGATGTTCTTCTACAATTTTACTTCGTACATTATTCTCAATCGTTTCCGCAACAGCTTCTTTATTCCCTTTGACGCCCTTGGGCAATGAATCTATGGCTTTTTCCATATTGGTTTCTAACAAATCCAACAAGGAAATATCTTCAAAAGGACTAATCGTTTCCGATTCTTCTGCTTTAATGTAGGTATCAATCAAGAAACGCATATCGGCTTCATAGGCTTTCAAGTCAATGGTTTCTCCACTGGCAATGCGGATGACTTCTCTTAGATTCAAATAATCATCTAATTTCTGATGGAACGTGTTGATTTCTTTTTCCGTAAATCCAGCCTCCGAAAAATCAGCTTTCAGATTCGCATAGGCGCGGATATATTCTACAATGGCTTTGTACAATGCCATACGTTTGTATTCATTAGCCTTTAGATCGTCTTCATTTTCTGTATTGCCACAGAAATAATGAATATAATCCAATTGTGATTTAGGCAAAGCGACATTTTCGCAAATGCTTTCTACGGTTTCCATCGCTGTCCACAATCTATCTTTGGCTATCTTCAAACGGTCTTTGATATGAATTTCGACCTCTTCTTTCGAAAAACCTTCCGAATCTAACTCTGAAGTATATACATTAATGGCATCGGTTACATTGCCAAATAATTCCATGTAATCTACGATATAGCCATAATCTTTATCATCGGTATCCAGACGGTTCACGCGACAAATGGCTTGAAACAAGGTATGATCTTGCATCTTTTTATCGATGTAGATATACGAGCACGGTGGCGCATCAAATCCGGTTAATAGTTTTGAAACGACAATTAATAACTTCATCCGTGCCGGCTCTTTTCTAAACTGCTCTTTCGAATCGGTTTCGTAGGTTTCTGTTTTGGATTTATTGCCTTTGACACTTACATTCTTCAATAATTCTACATAGGTATTGTAGATATATTCCTTATCGGTTTCGTTATCTGCGCCCGTATCTTCCAATGAAATATCTCTTGCATTGGGATTATAAGAAGTGATAATTGCGCATTTGTTTTTTAATTCGGTTTGTAAAAACAAGTTGTAATATTTACACGCTTCGTAAATGCTTGATGCCACCAAAATTGCATTTCCCATTTGCGATTTCAACCGGGGCTTGGTAGAGAAATCCAACAAGATATCCGACACAATCATTTCCATTCGACTCTTTGAGCTCAACACATTTTGCATCGTTCCCCATTTCTTTTTCAGCTCATTTTTTTGGAAATCATTTAATCCAGCTGTTTTCGAATCAAACCACTGATCGACTTTTGTTTGAGAGGTTAATCGCTGTTCAATAGAACGTCCTTCGTACATCAAATCTTTCACGACACCGTCCTCAACCGCTTCATTAAATTTATACGTATGAATGTATCGCCCAAAAACATCCATCGTTGTTTTTTTATCTTGCTTCAACAAAGGAGTTCCTGTAAATCCGATGAAAACGGCGTTTTGCAATACCGCTTTCATAATTTGATTGAGTTTACCCCCTTGCGTACGGTGGGCTTCGTCTATAAAAACAAAAATTTCGCCTTGGGTTTGTACCGGATTTTCTTGTAATTCTTTTAAAAACGCATCGAAATCGGTTTCGGATTTATTTCCGAATTTATGAATCAAGGAACAAATCAATCGAGGTTTAGAGGCTTGCAAAAATTGCATCAATTCCTTTCCCGAACGGGTTTTGGCAATGTCAGTTTCGCCCACGTCGTTAAACACCCGCTCAATTTGGCCATCCAACTCGGTTCTATCGGTCAATATCACCAATCGCGAATTGGGTACATTTTCCAATATCCATTTCCCCAACATCACCATCATCAACGATTTGCCCGATCCTTGGGTATGCCAAATGATGCCGCCTTCTTTCCGGCGTATAAATTCTTGCGAGGCTTTCAAGGCAAAATACTGATGTGGTCGAGGTAATTTTTTCACCCCCGCATCAAACACCACAGCGTTATAGATAATATCTAGGAAACGCTCCTTAGCGCACAATTTTTTCAGGTATTTATCTAATTTATACGCTGTATTGTCGTGTTCATCTTCTTTCCAACTTAAAAAATATTTGGCAGGCGTTTCGATGGTTCCGTATTTTAATCCTTGGGTATTATTCCCGGCCAATATAAATTGAACAGTCGAATAAAACCACTCGTTAAAATGTTCTTTCTGATTTGATATCGATTGATTTACCGATTCGGCAATATCTGTTGTCCCACGTTTCAACTCCAAAACACCTAATGCAATCCCATTTACATACAACACAATATCGGGGCGACGAACGTGCTGACCCTTGGTTAAGGTCACCTCTTCTGCAATGCCAAAATCGTTGTTTCGCCAGTCTTTCCAATCAATCGGAAAAATAGTATCAAATTGTTCACCCAATTCGGGTCGGGCTTTCACACCATAGCGAATAGTTTCATATAAGGTTTTATTACGATGGTACACATTCCCTGCGCTGGTCATTGCCAAATCCGTCAATTCCTTCACCGCTTTATTGGCTAAAGTTTCCGAATACCCACGTTTTAATAGATTCTTTTTTAAAATATCCGCCTCTACGTTACTATTATGTTCACGCTTCTCCCAATTGCCATAATAGGTGTACTCCAATTGCTCTTGAAACAATTGAATGATACGATTTTGGGTATTGCGTTCGATTGGGTTAATCATAATTCTTTTTTTAGTTATTTCCCTAAACTAAGATAGGCCTTAATAATAAAAAATATTAAGCTTTTGTTATTTGAAAATCAATAGAAATCTCATTTTTTTTAATATAATACCTATAGACATCCGAAGTATATACATTTACATCGTCGTGCCTTGTTATAAATGTGTTTTCATCCAAGAAATTTTTATTACTGAAAATTAAATTTTCAAAACTTTTCGACTTTTGAATTACAACATTTTTCTGTGTAAAACTGGAATGTATAGTTTTCAATCGGTTTAAGAATTTATTTTCGGTCTGCTTTTCAAACGGATTTACGATTACCAAATAATCCTTAGCCCTACTAATAGCGACGTTATAAATAAAATCATTAGCCAGTAAAGATTTATCGTGTGGTTTTGATTGATAGCTACTCGGGTTACATATAAAAAACACGATATCACACTCATCGCCTTGGAAGCCGTGAACAGTATCAGCGTAGACACGAATATTAGTTTTTAATTTTAAATCTACGACTAATCGACTGACTAGAACAGCTTGTGCTTTGTAAGGTGAAATAATTCCAATCGTCCACTGCTTTTCATCATTATTATGTTTATCAAAAAATCGAATCAATTCGTAAACCAACAAACCTGAATAAAGATGGTATGAACTGTGAATCAATTTATTGACACTAAAAAGCTGGTTATCTCTTTCCAGCGGAACATCTAAAAATGTAATTGAATCGGACAACAGATTTTGTAATTGCTTAGGTAATGCTCTTTTAGAATCCAACGATCGATTTGAACTTACTTTACCTTCATAAGAAAAATTACTAAATAAATTACCGATTTCAGGCAATGAACGATATTGTATGTCTAAATTATCAACCTTATCAATATCTCTTATTTCAGATTTTTGAGTTTCTTTATCAAAGCTTTTAAGTCCAAACATTGAATAGATATTCTCCGTTTCTACTCCTATTTCTTCTCTTTCTGCATCTTTCAATTCTGGTACGGGGGGAATTTGTTTTGGATCACCTGCTATAATTACCTTACAATTGGGGTTGTTTTGTAGGCTAATTAAGGAACTAAATGTTATATATGGCAGATTAATCATAGACGCTTCGTCGATAATAACATAATCCCATTCTTCATAATTGTATAAATAGAACTGAGAATGATCAGTATTTACTTTGAAGTAAGAATGTCTATGAATCGTAGAAATAAGCACATTTAAATTTTCTAGTGAAACATCATTCAAATCATTCGTATATACTTCTTCCGGCAATGCTGTGGATGTCTGAGAAGATAAACGTATAAAGCTATCATAATTTTCTTCATAAAGCTTTTCGGCTAATACATCACAAGCCTTATTGGTTGGAGTCAGAACAAGAATCTTTACATTGGGATTGTCGTTTGTTAAGCCGATAATTTTATTTTTAAGTGAAGTAGTTTTCCCGGTTCCAGGTGGACCATAAATATACTGAATTGGAGGAAACTTCGCATTTATATCTTCCCAATCTTCTAAATAATGAAAAGCATTTGTCAATCGTCCTAATAAATCAATTGTTGGAGAATAGGTGATTTCTCCTACGAAAAAATTGTCAACCAAAGTATCGGGTAAAATTTGGTTAAGTTGTATTAGTACTGTTTGATTCTTCTGCGAAATATTTTGGATACTATAAGATTGCCTTTGACTGGCTGAAATTATTTTAATATTTACGTTAGTAGATTCGTCAATGTTCTCAGGTATTGCACCACTGCAACCAGATAGTTTGTAGAAATTAGGCTTATCTGTTTTCTCGATTTTACTAAATCTTAAAAACTGCAAATCTTGCGAGCTGTTTTTCTCTGTAACTGTATTGAGGTACTCCAAGTATTTTATAAACCACGATTTTGAATACTTGGCTGTCTCTCTAATTTCAGATGTAATTGCTTCCCGATGGACTCTACGTTCCTCTTTCTCGATCTGTGATTGAAAATATCCTTTGATTTCTTCTATATCTGTATTTTCTAGAACTTCTGAGATTGTCGCATTAAAGGAATTATAAAGCTCTTCCAAGTTTTTAAGAGAAATTCTCAAATTGTAACTTTCATATTCATCATAATCATCTGAAGTAAAATGATCTACCAAAGATTTTAGAGACTTGTTGGTTGTGTAGTATAATGCTAACTGATTTCCATTAGCATTTAACCAAAAATCATCTTGATAACTAATCTCGCATAGGCACACATCTTCACCATCAATTTCAGCATACATATTGTAAACTAAAAAATCTCCTTTGTATATATTGATATTTTTTACGCTCTTTTTCCATTCGTGATAAAAATATTCGTTCAAATGATTTGACCTATCTTGAATAATTTCAAAGTTTAATTCAACTATATTTAATTCTTCATCACCAAATAAATCTGCAATTTCTTTATAAGGTATTGTGTATTTTTTAAAAAATTGAGTCAAGATTTCACTATTAGAATTACTTAAAATCTGATCAATAATATTATAATCAAAATCATAGAGTTCCTCTGAGCTCTCAACACCAAGCTTTGATCCATCTAAATAGCATAAAATTCTATTTTGTTGATAGCTCCAATAAATCTTAATTAGTTCGACCATCTTATTAATCAAAGTCCTATTGCTTAAACTAAATGAAATCTCATTTTGATATAAATAATCGACAATGAGCTCAATATCATCTTTTTCAAATACGTTAATGTTGAACTCCGAAAAATTTTCATTATTAAGTACTAAAGCGTTCAAAAACAAAATGGCAGGGTTATCATCAAATTTGTAACCCAATTCTTCAAGAAAAGTTTTTTTACTTAAATCACCGGCATACCAATCAAGTAATTCCCGAGATAGATTATTTTCTTGTTCGAAAACTTCCGAAATAATTTTATTATAGGAAGTCATACCTAAAAATTCATTTATTTCTATATAATTTATTACACGATCTTGCAAAAGCGTTTTACTATGAACATCGTATAAAAAATCAAGTTTCTGGCTAAGGACGTAATCTACTTCAGCATTTAGAATCGAATAATCAGCTACATCATTCATCCTGAAAAACTTGATACCAGTGTTCTCAGAATGAATAACCTCAGTTAGCATCTCACGATTTTCAGCGTAGCAATGGTGAAGCAAATTTTCATCTTTGAAAAGATTAGTGTCAAAATCTTCAGAAAAAATCCACGAATGATCCAAATTGTAAAATTCACCATCAATATTTATTAAGTAAAATTGTCCAAGTTCATCATTTGAAAACGCTCCTGAGAATACCGCATAGTACAACTGATAAATTGTAACTATTTCGTTCCCATCATTTAAGGAATTGAGAAATGCATCTTTTAATTCTCCATTATCAGTTACGTTTTCGAGTTTTAATAATTTTATAAAAAATTTCTTATCAATTTCTGATCGGTCTATAAATTTATTATAAAAATCTGTCGCAATGTTATCAATATCTTTTGCTCCAAATATTTTTTCAAAATCGATTTCGCGTTGATTTAGTGTTAACGTTGAAATTGATGGGCGTAAAACATTTAAAACGATTTCATCTGTACCCCTAGATAAAACAACTTTAGACTGCAATTCATCAATATCAACACGTCTTATTGAATTAATAAACTGGATCAATTTATTAATTATATCAGCCTCTTCGTCAAAGTCAAGTGTAATTTTTTCAAGTTTTTCAAACAATTCTATACGTGATTCTTCAGCAAATGAAACGGCAACTTCCAGAAGTTTGTGAAGAGTTCCATTATTTTCATAGATGCTACTATTACTGATGAATAACTTGTGAAGCTCTATACCTCTCGTACTTACCATTTCGGCAAATTCTCTAAACGCATTCGGTAATAATTCGTATTTTGTTGTAGACAAATCATCCATCAAATCAATTATTTTATCATCCTCTGAAAAATATTGCTGTTTGTTGCGTGATGAAATGATATTGTAAGAATTATTGTGTTTCTCTATTGTGTTGTCTTCGAAAAAATCTAATTGGAACTGACGAGCAAGGTTCAATACTTCAAACACATCTTGTTCCGAAATATTTTCTAATAGAAGTTCAGGGTCATTTAATTCTGTTTTATATCCAAATGGACTGTTTGTGGTAAATATCTCTAAGAATTTTTGGTCTGGTAAATATGTTTTATAAAACTTCTCTAAACTTTCCTGCTTTTTTCCGTAATCTTCGATTTCCCCATTGTGCGGAATGAGAATATTACTCGTTTCTAAAACTTTACCATTGCATATTACAACTTGGTGTGAGGATAGTAAATGTGTCTCTTTCTCAGACCAGTTTGAATGATTAAAAGCATAATTGATTTCGGATACGATTTTAGAAGGTGTGATACTACCTGTGTTAGTAATGACATACTCCAATAAATCCTTCCATTGAGGATAATAAATCTTTTCATAAAGTACAGTCCCATCAACTTTTAAATAGTTTTGTAAAATCCTACTATCAATTCCAGTTAACTGGGAAGTGTCAATTGAGAACAACCCTAACAATCCGCCTTGAACATTTGCTAATCGACCTAAAGGTTGGTAGTTGCCTAGTCTATTTTTGTATAATTTTAATAAGCTTAATCTTCCTCCAGGATTATCATCCAAAGTTCTGAAAGCCTCGAATAAAGCAAATCGTTCATTATTATCTAATTGGTCTAAATCGTTTGTTTCAACTTGCTCGCTAAACATAGAAGTCAGTGTACTGTACGTAAACTGGCGCAGTTCATTTTGTTGAAAGTTACCCCTATATTTATCAATAAAAGCACTTAAATCATATTTACTTGTAGAGAGATTTAGTTTGTGGAAAATTTCCTTTACTGAGTACAGCGTCTTAGACAATAAAAAAACAGGCGTGTTTTTTTCTATTTCTTGAATTGTGCTAAATGTTTTATCATCTGATAATTGAATCCACTTAATTTTTACAAGATTTGCCTTCTGAACATCAGTAAGAGAATTAGGACGATGCGTATTTTGATTCTCTGTAAGTTCTTTATAAAACAGTTTAGCCTTATCTTCATCATGATCAATCCAATGATTCAGACGATTACTTATATTTTCAATATTTAGTATATCATAGATGTTGTATGATTTTAAATTCAATTTATCAATTGCCTTAAAGGAATATTCCAGAGAAAGTTCAGCCTTGTCAAACAGGAAATAATACTGATCTTCCAGAATTCCGATTTCGGTATCGATCAAGTAAATTGGGCTGCGGGTTGATGTACTGTCTAATAACAATAATTCCCCTTCAGCCTTTTTTACTGGAACAATGCGTTTAAGCATTTCATCTATTGGGCGTGTGTAGCTATTTGTAATCCACTCACTTTCATTATTTTGAGTTTTTCCAGATGTTAAAAAGGCACTATATAAGTTTTTGAACTTTTTAAGATCCTCATTAAATAATTTTCGTAAATCTTTTTCCAAAAGCTCGACAGTCTTTTCAAACAGTCGCTCATTAAGTCCTTTACCTCCACCAGCTTGTAAAAAGACCCTGCTGGAACCTTTGTACAAAGCGTTTGAATGAAAAATATAATTAAAATTGTGAACCTCTTGGCTTACAGGAAAATAAAGATAAAAACTTGGTGAGCCTTTAAAAAAATCAGCAATTTCATTATAATTTTTGAAACCAAACAAAATTTGAATAGCACTTTCATTAGCTAGTTCATTGATTTGATGTTGGTCTAATTCATCATAAGGTTTCCCAAATCGAACATAAGCATATTGATCTTTATCTTCTTTTGGGATGGTGATTTTATGGAAATCTAATTCAGGATGATACACCTTCTCCTCATTGATTACGGCAGTAGATAGCCCTTTTCCATTTCCTGATGTTTCTTTTAAAATCGCAAGTGAAAAGCGAACACCTTCTTTGAGATTAGGTTCATCCTTAATCTCTTTTAATTTACCTTCACCTAGTTTCATCAAGAAAAGAGCGCCTTGTTCGAAGTCGTTTTTAAGATGTAGTTGTAAGCTTTCTTCATTAAGCCATCCCTGTAAAAAATTTAAATCTTTTTCAGAGAAGGGTGGTTCTGAAACTACCTCACCATCCCATATCACAGGCTTTTCATTATAAGCACAAGGAAAAGTAGTAAGAAGGATTTTGAAAAGCCAAGAATTCTCGTCCTGAACTGTTAATTTGTGGCTCTTGTCATCAAAAGAATATTTAAATTCCTCGACCGATAGTGGCGTTTGTAAGTTTGCAATTTCATTGTTTTTCCAACTATACAGAATAGGACCATTTAAATCATTCAAGAGTTCTGCAATAGCATTGTCTTTCCCAACCAATCGATGCGCAAGTTTAAATCCTATACCAAATTGACCGATTTTTTCAGAGTTATTTGTTTTGGTAGAAGAACCAATGTTTAAAATAGAAATGATGCTTTCCGTAGTAAACATTTCCCCATTGTTAATGACCAATAAATAATCTTCATTAGTATCAGGATCGGTTTTATAAAACATTAAGAATTTGGAAGCACCAGCATCTACTGCATTTTGTAAAAATTCATAAATAGCTTGGCCATCCCTTGCCATATCCAAGAAAGAAATCAGTTTATTTTCAACACCTTTTTGGGCGGTCGAATTACCATCCGCTTGGCCAAAATACAGATCAAACCATCCTCTTATCCTTTTCTGTTGTACTTCGTCATAATAATAATTCCCAATAAAATTTTCATTGCGATCTGGCACATTACGTATAACATTTTTGAAAACTTCTCTATATTGTTGGATATCTTTTATTTTCATTGAACCATATTTATAATCTAATTTCTTTTTATCTCGTCAATTATTCTCTGGGCTTCTTTCGTGAGGTTTTCACTTTCGTAAGTAACCAACAATTGATTTGGAAAATGCTTTTCATACCATTTCTGCTTCTCTTCCCAGCGCTGTTTATATTTCGGTATATGCAACATTCCTACGTGTTCCCAATAGTATGTTTTCCCATTGACATTGATTGTAAAATCTGGGAGATAAAATGTTTTATCAGGAGCATACAATAGCGTTTCATATTTAAAGCTGGTCATTTCATTAGTAACCAGGAGGTTGGTAATAATCACTTCAGATTTACTTCTCACCAAATATTCACTTAAAGTTGCTTGAACCTTTCCTTCTTCATACCAGGCTCCCATATTTGAAAATTCCATCGGCAATGGTCTAAACGCAAATAAGGAAGAATTTATAAATTTTAATTTTGAGCGTTCTGGTCTTCTTAACGACTGAAGAATACTCAAGTCTTTCTCAATAAAAATTCTAAGCTTTGTTTTTGCACGAGTAATTCCTGTGTAGATCAACTCTGTGGAAAGTAACGTTTGTTTAGATTGTGGTATAATTAAATATAGATAACTGAACTCGCTCCCTTGAGATTTATGAACTGAAATAGCATAGCCTAATTCGATATTTTCAACTACTTGATTTTCGTTATTAAACTCAATATAATATTGGGGCTGTCTGTTGAATTTAACATTAAATCTCTTGATGTTAGTAGAATAATGATAGGATTTTTTGTCAAATGGATGCATCCATACCTGACCAATTTCTCCATTATAAACAGCAACACGTTCCCATTTATCGATTTTGAAATTATTATACCAGTAAGAGTTTAAACCAGCTCGATTTGTAAATTGGATAATTTTATCAAAATAGGTTATTCCGCCGAGCAGTCCTTTTTGAGCATTCTTACTATTCAGATTTGTTTGAAGTACTTTATTTAAGTGCTCAGTTCCAAATAATTCTCCCCGATAGGGCGAAACCACTTGATAATTCATAATATTATCGTTTCCGCTCTCTTCCATATCATTTTTTATAGAAGAGATTAGTTGTTCTTCCAAAGAAACATTATCTTCCCAAATAAGAACTTTTACATCTTGATCTAATTCACCATTTTCATTTATCTTTTTCAGTATATCTTCTGTGTCAGATTTGCTTTCAAAAGAATGTCCATCTTCTTGCACATAAATAGAAGCCAAATCAATAATGCCTGTGCCCTTGCCGTCGATCTTATTTTCCATCTGGCGCATATTATCCCGCAAATGACCGTACGCTTCCTCGTCAATCTCTTTGATAAATTCAATAGTTTCTGCAAAAACTTTCCCTTTCCCAATTGGTGGTAACTGATTGGGGTCTCCCACAAATATGATGCGCTTGGCATAATCCCAATTAATGGCTTTGAATAAGGTTGCCATTAAGGTCAAGTCAATCATTGAAGTTTCATCAACAATGTAGGTTGTGATATCACTCTCTTTTTTGCCGCCTTCTTTTTTGAAAGTAAAATTAGGATTGAGCCAACCTTTACTTGCCAAAAATTGATGAATGGTCTTCGCCTCTTCTCCAGTTGCTTCTTTCATTCTGTCTGACGCTTTACCAGTAGGCGCTAGAAGCAAACACTTTTCAGTATTATTTGAACTGAATTTTATGGCTTTAATAATGGCATTGATTACTGTAGTTTTACCAGTGCCTGCTGCACCCGATAAAATGCTAATAGGCTTTCTAAAAATTTGTTTACATACCAAAACCTGACTTTCAACAGCAGTTCGATATTCTTCTGGAGCTTTTCTATCCAAATTACAATCCGCTTTGAATATTTCATTTTGCCATTTCGCTTCGTTAAACGGTCTTTGCACATCTATTGGCAACCGGCCAACCAAATTTCGAATTTGTTTTTCTATTATACGCTCTTGCTCGTAGATGTCTTTCAGATAGACATAAGTGATATTCTCCGCTGTTCTAAAAAAGAGCTTCTCTTCAAAAAAGTCCTTTTCAAAATCAATATATCCTTTATTGAATTGAATGTTTTTCCAATCGGGATATACGCTTATTTTTTGATTGACTTTTTCTAACAATGTTACTTGATCTACGAATGAATGAACGTCCTCTTTTTTGAGACAATCAATAATCAAAGCACGCAGTCTTCTATTATCATCTTTGGGAACCAGAATATCCAAACTCAACTCCTGAGAAGGTAAAACAGCGTGGTCTATTTTTTCAAAGTTGATGATATCGCTTGCATCAGTACCAATGTATTCCTCCTGAAGAATGAAAGGATTTTCAAGGATTGCATCGATAGATGAGTAAATATTATTTTGTTCCCTTTTATCATCCAATATCAGCTTGATCTGGCTGGTTTTCAAATCAATTCTTGAAAGTACATTTTCAATTAAATCTCGCTTATTTTGGTTTTCCAACTTGATATACCAGTTTTTCTGGTAAGATTTTAGTGTAGCTGGATGAATGGAATTATCTACAAAATCCGTAAGTTTTTTATCATTGAGATATCTGAAAATAGTTTCTTTTGCTTTAATTCCTTCGCTTTTGGCTACCGCTTCTTTATAGAAATCCATAAATTCTGGCATTTCCAAAGCTTCTAAAGCAGAATTTAGCCCAGGATATGGCCCCCTTTTTTTCCAAAGTTCATTTTGCAAGGATACCAACCAGGTTTTTCGTTCTACCCAATTTTCTGTATCATCTACATTTATCAAAAAATCTACAATTTCTGTTAAACGTTCCACATAAATCAAAGCATCATCATCAGATATATGTTTGGTGCCGTATTTAAAATTGTCTGAAATTTCTGGTATGTACGTTATCCTTTCTAATATTTCAGGTTGGTCTCGGTACTTATGGTAAGGAATTGCAAATCCTTCGTCAGGAAATTTAGACGTGATAGGCAACTGCCATACAAACCCATCTGCATATTTCTTTTTATTTTCTTCAGATACATTTTCATAATACATTACCTCTCCAATTTTTTTAATTCTGGAGATACCTACCAACACGAAATTTCTATCATCCTCTTCGCTGAAGGGATTGCTTTTGTTGGCATAATAAAATACAAGACTTTCGTTTGGTGTTACTTCTTTAAAGAAATTTTTAGCTGCAGCCAATCTTTTCGTATAATTATAGGTCTGCGATGAACCTTTATCAGCCTTAATATCGTCAGAATACATCTGTTCATAAGGCCAAATACAGGCTGTAGAAGCCGGAATTTCAAACGCTATGCCTTTGGAATTATCCTTAAAGAAATCAGGCGGATTACTTTCTCCTTTGATTGCGGCGTTTCCAAAAGCATTGATGCTGTAAGAACAAGGTGGTATACCGTCAATTGCCGAACAATGACATCCTGCTACATTTTCTTGCTCTTCCCAGTCTAAATCCCTGGCCTGCGAAATCAAATCGCCCGGATAAGAATGTTGTCCCACACAATGGGTATTTGCTCTAGGATTTTTACAAATGTGACCGTTCCAGCCGTCATCGTGCCAAGCTAACCGTAAGGAGATATGTTTCATTTTGATTTTATCATTTAGTTTTTTACAATTATCTACACCAACCTCGTTCTCCCGGTCAACAATTCCTGCATCATCCCTTGTTTGATTTGCCGCGCTTTCGCTAATTGCTGCTCCAAGGCCTCCAACTCCGCATCCATATCCGATAAAATCCTTGCAATACGCTCTTGCTCGGAAAGGGATTTTGGATATGTTATTTTAAAATCGGACAATGCTTCTTTTGTAATTGTTTTAATTGTACCTCCCGGAGCTTTTTCTTTTTCAATTTCAAAAATTTGTTCTACGGCTAGCAAAAAATAGAATTTATATAAACTACTATCTATTTTTTCAAATATCAACAAAGTTCTATCACAATATGCATCATATTGTGTTAATGCAATTCGTCCAATAGAACCTTGTATAGTTAATACAATAGTCCCCTTTGGAACAAATACACTCATTGGCTGAGCTAACTCACTAACTTTTCTTTTAGTATCAATTTTTAATTTTCTATTCTTGGCAACATCAAAAACTTGAATAAAAGGCATTCCATTAGTATCATCATACCATTTATCTAATCCATATGGTTGAGGAAAACTTCCTCGTCTATACGATGCTACCTCCCCCAACTTCTTCACTTCCCAATCATCTTTTGGTGTCAGCAAGGTTTGCATAGCGCCTTGTTTGATGAGGCGTTTTTTAGCGATGAGTTGTTCTAAGCTCTCAACCCACGCATCCGCATCCGACAATGCCGCAGCGATCGCTTCTTGCTCGGCTAATGGGGGAAGTGGGACTAGCATAGCTTTTACATCATCTTTATATAATGCTCCTAATGTTGAACCTGCATTTTTACTTTTTAATTGCTTTTGACCATTTTCGCTGATAAAATATTGATATAAATATTTAGATGATGAAATATCATTTAGTTTTAACAAATACAAATTAGGAGCTAAAGTTGCCCTATTTGTTTTCATTTCAAATAGATATACATTGCCAATATCGCCTCTTTTAAGAAATAATAATTCCCCTCCAAATAAAGAAGTTTTCTTCAAAAAGTCATATGAAGGTTTATCTACATATTTGACATTAGACAAATCAGTTTTATTTTCTAAATCTGTTGATCTTACATACCAAGCGTACTCTGGATAATTATATGATTTAACGTTTTCTGCAACTGATGAAAAACTTCCATTAGCATCATAATCAGTTAAAAGAGTAATTAAATCTCGTACTGTGTAAACCTCCCAATCCTCAGGAATTACCCCAATTTCGGTTTGTTTATACCCTTGCTTTACCATATCCATCCCATTTTTTCAAGGTGAGACTTTACGTTATTGGAGGCTTCGAGAACTTCAGCTTCCAACTTGCCTAAGGTCGTCGCATAACGTTCGGCTAAAGCATTGATGCGTTGGGTTAAGGCTTGCGAGATTTTGTCTTGTTCTTGCACCAAAGTACTTTGCAAATGAGCTGTCCATTTTTGGTTCACCAAGAGGTCTTTTATTTCTTCTTCGCTCAGCTCAGCGTACTTTTCGATCACGGCTTTTTCTAATTCCGCTTGCAGTTTCTTGATTTCGGCATTGGCTTTTTTAATGGAAATGTCTAAGGCTACGTATTCTTCTAATACATCAAAACTGCTTTTGGTCTCATAAACCGCTTCCGGTTCTGCTACCATTGCGTATTCGTGTTTCGCAGCAGCTTTTGCCTTTTTGGTAGGTTGTAATTGTTTCAAAAGTTTTCCTACTTCGGTGGCATTAATCTTTTCCAAATCAGCAAACAATCCGTCTTCGCTGCTTTGTTCTTCCTCAATCTCTGTCAAGCTTGCTTGTGCGCTTTCTATCACTTGTTCTTGTGCATTGATTTGCACTTGTAGGTCTTCAAAATACACCTTTGCCAACAATTCGGCAGCAATCAATCGGCCTTGTACACCTGCCAATCCGGCCACTTCTTTGTCTTTGCCGGCTTTGCCATCTTTGCCCGTTTTGCCTTTTATCACTTGACGGTTCCATTCGTTTCCGGCTTTCCATCCGTCCAACGAAATAATGTACAAATCGTCTTGCATTACCTCTTGCCAATAACTCATCAGGTGTTGGTACAAATCGTAATTGCTCACCAAAGGATTATCGGCAAAAGCTTGCAATAAATCTTCGCTCATTTGTGCAATCAACTCTTTGAGGTTGCTGCCTTCGCCGACTGCCAACCAACGTTGCGCTTGGGTTTGCAACCAATTTGTGTACGTATCTGCCAAAGCCGTAGCAAACGCTTGGTATTCGGGATGATTAAAAATCGTGGATTTAATATCTGTTGCGGCGACATTTAGCTGTACATAGCCCTCACGCAAAGGCGTAAACAAACTTTGTTTTAAATTGGGGTACACTTTCCAATACGCGTCCAAAGCCGCTACATCGCGCTCCGGAATGCCACCTTGCAAGTGCGCCGCAATATCTTGTATATCTTCTGCTTCTTGGGTATCGATATAGCGTGGAATATTCAGGTTATAATCGTTTTTAGGATCTGCAATTTCACTCATTGGCACCATTCGGCTGTATCTGGGCAATTCTTCTTGTGCACTAAATACATCGGTTATCTTGCGAATGTCTTGCTCACGCAAACGATTTTTGTTGCCGTCTTTTACAAAATTCTTGCTCGCATCGATCATAAAAATCCCTTTGCGGTGCTCGGCATATTCTTTGTCCAACACAATGATACAGGCGGGAATGCCCGTTCCGTAAAATAAGTTGGCCGGCAAACCGATAATGCCTTTGATGTAGCCTTTCTTCAAGATGTTTTTACGGATTTCGCCCTCGGCATTTCCACGGAACAATACGCCGTGTGGCAATACCACCGCACCTTTACCTGTTTTTTTCAAGGATTTGATGATGTGCAGTAAAAAGGCATAATCGCCGTTCTTTTCGGGCGGAACACCCAAGGCAAAACGATCAAATTCGTCGGCCTCTACATTCACCCCATTGCTCCAGCTTTTCAACGAAAACGGAGGATTGGCCACTACATATTCGAAACGTTTTAAACTGCCATCGGCTTCCTTATAGGCCGGACGGGTCAAGGTATTATCTGCCACAATCTCTGCCGTTGGGCTATTGTGCAAAATCATATTCATCTTGGCCAAATTGGCGGTTGTGGTTTCTTTTTCTTGTCCGTACAGTGTGATGTCTTTGCCCGATTCGTTGGCCACTTTTAAGAGCAACGATCCCGATCCGCAGGTAGGGTCATACGCCGTGGTTTGGTTGGATGAATTGTTCGCATTGATGCCAATGACCTTTGCCAACACCCGCGAAACTTCTGCAGGCGTATAGAATTGCCCTTTGGATTTACCCGATTCTGTGGCAAAATGACGCATCAGAAATTCGTAAGCATCGCCCAGAATATCATCGCCTTCGGCTGAGTTTTTAGTAAAATCCAAGCTTTGGTCGTTGAAAATACGAATCAAGTTCGACACCGTATCCACCAAATCTTTTCCTTTTCCTAATTTGCTTTCGTCGTTAAAATCCGGGAAATCGGTCAACCGGTTGGCTTCTTTAATCGGGTTTAAAATCTGTTTATTAATTTTATCGCCAATTTCAGGATTTCCAATCAACGCCACCATATCGTCAAACGATGCGCCCTCAGGCACTTCAATCGCCCCAAAAGGATCGTTTTTGTATTTATCAGAAATGTACTTCACGAAGAGCATCGTCAACACATAATCTTTATATTGAGAGGCGTCCATTCCGCCACGTAATTCGTCACAAGAAGCCCATAGCGAGCTGTATAATTCAGATTTTTTGATTGCCATTATTATATTTTAACCCTAAAATTGTTTGATTTTAAATTTTAATCCCCGAAAATAAACAATAATTATCATCTAATAATACGGATTCCCGTAAACCCTATCTTCAATTGATTCACACTTCAAATAAATTCTCTCTACCATCGTAAATTTCATCAACTTTGTGTAAACTCGAAGAGCATGAAAACATTACTTTTACTGCTTCTCATTCTGATGGTATTCGGAATGATAAAAGCGCAGAACACAGGACATTTGCATTATCAATTAGAATTTTCCAGCAACAATCATGATATGCACAGTATAGAGGGTTCGTATATGGATTTTTATTTTACACCAGAATCTACCCGAATGTATTGGAATAGGGGATCGTTTATGCGATTGAATACGATAATCGTTTTAAAAAATGAAAAAGGCATCTAATTTTAATGAATCTTCCAATTAGAATTATCAAAAAATTAAGATATATAAATGACAAAAACAGAAATTTTAGAACAGGAAAACCGGCTATATGAAGCCATTAAAAACAGTGATCTCAAAGAGTTGGATGTGCTTTTGCATGAAGATTTACTTTTTATTGCTCCCGGCGGAGAAATCCTCACCAAAGAAAAAGATTTGGAAACCTACCGCAGCGGTCATCTGAAAATTAACCGGCTGGATCCCGAGATAAAAGAACTTCAAACAATGGATGATTTGGCCATTGTGGTTTTGTTGGTCGATTTAAAAGGAACTTACCAAGCCGAACCCTTTGAAGCCCGATACCAATACATACGATTTTGGAAAAGATTTCAGGAAGGAATCAAAGTCGTAGGCGGAAGTGGTGTAGCCATTTAAGTAGGTTAAAAACAAAGAATTTTCAGGAAAAGATAAAGTATAGATAGAGTATGGATAGAGTATGAAAAGGAATTAACGAAAATTTATTTGAATACCGGGCTCTATTTTATTTAAAATTGTGTTCCTTGTGGTGATACAATACGATGAAGTAAATTGGTGAGAAAAACTTTGAAAACTGAAACCTCAAACTCTGAAACCTGAAACTCTGCGAAGCAGACAATCTTTTTATTTAATACTTTTTTACCGCTGTCTGACTACAGTTATAGAATTACTTCGACACATCGAAATTCTAAACCCCATCTTCCGTTAAAGGGCTTCATTTACTCATTAAATTTAGAAACCCTATCTTTCATGCGATGTTTGATGATTTTAATGAACTGTTGGGTGCCCCAAAAATTGATTATTTAGATGTAACTTCTCTGGAAAGCGAATCAGCCAACTTGATTGTATATGCGATTCCCGTTATGGCAATTCTCACTTTAATAGAAATTTGGTATTCCTGGAAAGAAGGAAAAAAAAGTTACAATACCACCGAAGCACTAGGCTCACTCTTTGTCGGATTGGGCAATGTGGCCATTAACCTTTTCTTTAAAGCTACCCTCATTTATGGCAGTATTTTTTTATACAACCTGGTTCCCTGGCGCATGATGCTCAATTGGTGGACGCTGATTCCTTGTCTAATTTTATATGATTTCTGCAGTTATTGGTCGCACCGCATTTCCCATTTTAACCGTTTCTTTTGGTCAACGCATGTGGTGCATCATTCGGCGGAAAGTTACAATCTCACGGTGTCTTTCCGGCTCAGCTGGATCCAACATTTCAAAACCATCTTTTTTATTCCGATTGCCATAGTGGGATTTCATCCGGTTATTTTTTTTATTGCCAATCAGATTTCGGTCTTATTTCAATTCTGGCAACATACAGACCATGTTCCTAAACTTCATCCTTGGATCGAAAAATTATTGGTGACACCTTCCAATCACCGTGTTCACCACGGATCGGAAGAAAAATACATCGACAAGAATTTCTCTGCCATTTTTATTTTTTGGGACAAATTATTTGGGACTTATCAACCGGAGGAGGAAAGACCCACCTACGGATTGACGACCAAAATCAACACCAGCATGAATCCGCTTTACCTGAATTTTCACGAATACAAAGACATCTATGCCGATGTGAAACAAGCAAAAGGAATTCGGAGAAAATTATTCTTTATGTTTGGAAGTCCGGGTGCCATTTATCGGGATAAAATCAAAGAAAAAAAGCTTAAGGAATAATTAATTTTGGTTTTCCATTTGCAATATGTTTGGACAAACGACGTGTTATGTCGCTTTGAATTCTTAAATTTGAAAATGAAAACAATTGAGAAAACTTATGTCCAAACAAGAATCCCTTTCCCGTCACCGCATCATCATTCAGAAACTCAGAAATCATCCCGCTTCTTTTGATGAAATTCTCGATAAATTCCAATCTGAATCAGAACTCCATGAATTGAATTTGGAAGTTTCTTTGCGGACTTTTCAACGAGATCTTAAGGAGATCGAAACACTTTATGGAATTGAAATCAAATTTGATCGATCGAGAAAAGTTTATTTCATCAACGAAGATCAACAGGACGAATACAGCGAACGGATGTTTGAGGCTTTGGATGTTTTTCAAGTTCTGAACCTGAATCAATCTTTCTCAGAATTCATCCAGTTTGACACCCGAAAACCGGAAGGGACGGAAAATCTCAGCGGTTTGCTCTATGCCATTCAAAATCGTTTTCAGATCCAATTTCGTTATCAGAAATTCTGGTCAGAAGATGTCGAAATCAGAACAGTTGAGCCTTATTTGCTCAAAGAATTCAAGAAAAGATGGTATGTTTTTGTGTATGATTTGGAGAGAAAAGAGTTCAGGACATTTGGATTGGACAGATTATTTGCTTTGCAAATCACCCAAACCAAATTTCAATTTCCGCAAAAAATCAATGCAAAAGAATTTTTCAAAGATTGTTTTGGGATCGTCGGTCCGGGAGAAAAATCTCCCCAAATCATTGGATTGAAATTTATAAATGGTCAGGGAAATTATATCAGAACCATGCCGCTTCATCATTCGCAGCAGATTTTACAAGATAAAAATGGTGAAATGATTGTCCAACTTAAAATTGTTCCCACTTATGATTTTGTACAGGAAATTCTTTCTCATGGCGAATTTATCCAAGTTTTACAACCAAAATCCCTGGCCGATGAGATCCAAAACAAATTGAAAACGGCCTTGAAGTTATACACTTAAATTCGGTTTCTATATTTTCGGTTGAATTGAAGTGTTATTTTTCAGTCCTTGCCGTAGCCACCATCCCGCAAAAACACCCAACGAATTCTATCGAGGAAATAATAATAGAATTCAACTCAAAGATAAGTTTCGTACCAGCTGTGGATTATGATTGGAATAATAGAGTAAAACAGAGAAAATAGCCCGATTGCGATGTTTTGGACCAACCAAAAGTGTAAGGATAAAACATATACAAATTCTTTGATCTAATTAGGAATCCCAAAATCGCGCCAATTGTACCTCTTTCTTTTTTAGAAGAGTTTGCATTTTCTGAGCTGGGCAATGTAAAAATCCTTTTCACCCCCAAAATTTATCTCCCATTCGGGGGCGCCCCCTTTTCGATACAGGTTTAGAATTTGCTCCTCTTCCTTTTCTTGAATTCGTTTAAAAGGCACACTCTCAACCCCAAACTGAGGGTCAATGGTTGTTTTTAACGACGTGGCCTCTTTGTCTACCACAAAGTAGCAGCCGGGATATTCCGTTTCTGAATTTAAAATTTACAAGTCCATAATTTTTAGATTTTCTTAAGCCAAATCAAATAATGAGCCTTCCAGTTCAAATAATTTAAGCTTTAACAAAAGATTAATATTTCCTAAATAGCTAATTTTTAAATATTTATACTTTATGACTCCAATCATAAATCGGCATAAAAACTTTTCATATCATTGCTAAGTATTTGAACGGAAAATGAAATTTTCCCTCAAAATGTTTTCGTTTATGTTTTGTTTCCTTTTTGAAAAACTGCATTGAATCTCAGTGCAGTTTTTTTTGCGATTTGCAGTTTGAGTTGTGTGTTTTTCGCTTTGAGTTTTGTGCTTTGAGTTTGAGTTTTCAATCAACAATCTAAATTCTAACTTCTACCCTCTAATTTCTACCTTCTAAAAAGGATACCCAATCGCGATATTCAAAATCAAATTGTCTTTCCGCCAGTCGCTGTTACCGAAATCAATTTTGTCAAAAGCCCAGCGATCTCCTTTTTCGAAGTAAGGCACCCTGAGCGGCATTGCTAAATCCAGTCTAAGTATTAAAATTGAAAAATCCATTCGCAATCCCAATCCTGCTCCCACAGCTATTTCGTCCAACCAATTTTTGGAAAACTTTCCTCCCGGACGATCGGGGTCTTCATTGACCAACCATATATTTCCTGCATCGGCAAAAACGGCCATATTCAAGAAATTAAAGAGATTGAGTCGGTATTCAGCATTGAGTTCCAATTTTATATCACCCGATTGATCGAAGAAAAATGCATTGTCCAAAGTCCTCGGATCAAAACTTCCCGGTCCCAAAGTTCGGGCACGAAACGCACGGATACTATTGCTTCCGCCAATGAAGAATTGACGTGAAAAAGGGATGTATTCGGAATTTCCATACGGATACGCAACGCCGGCGATTAAACGAGTAGCAATGGAATTTTTATCATTTAATTTATGGTAAAATCGGAAATCGTTTTCAATTTTGGCATATTGACTAAAAGGAACGTCAAATATTTCTTTTTGATTTCCTTCTTTTGCATTTCCACCCGAAATTAATCCCGCCAAATTCCCCGCTAAATCCAAACGACCTCTGTAATAAATCGTGTTTTTCTTGGGCAACATCGTATTGGTGTAGGTGTACGAATAAACTGGTCCAAAAATCAATTGCGGTTCTACGATTCGTTGCATAAATGGATTATTGGCCGAAATCGAATCGAATTTCTCGGTGATATTGGCAGGCGAAATATAGGTAATGTCCAGTATTTTTAAATCGTGTTCTTTCCGTTCATTTTCTTTCCAAACATATCCAAATGAAGCATTGAAATTATTGAGTGTATAGAGTTCGGTTCGGTTCATAAATTCATATCCGATCGAAATATTGGTTCGGGGAACAAATGCACTGGAAGATTGAAATCGAAAAGGCGCGACAATTCGTGGGATAGACAATTGTGCATTGGCACCGGCGCGGAATATATTGGCGGCATCTTTCGGTCCTCCCATCTGCACATCGAAAGCACCAAAAACGGCGACTTTCAATTGTTCGGCACCTCGAAATATATTGCGATGGGTCCAATTCAGGTTTAACTCACTTCCGGCATAATTTGCAGAATTTGTTCGGCCCAATGCTTCCAATCGCAATGATTGGAGTTCTCTTGGCGTGAGTAAATAATACGCATCAAACTTTTGATTGACCGAATCTGAAACGACAAATTCATTTTTCACAAATTTGAAAACGCCAAGATTAATCAATCGGCTTAAACTTAAATTATGATTGGATCGATTGTACAAATCACCGGTTTTGAAATAAAGCGCACGGTCAAAAATTTTGGGTTTGAACTTATTTTCGTGATCCACCACATATATATTTTCATAGGTATATCCCGAAAGAGTATCGATATGCATTGGGATTCCATATCGGCCCAGTTTCACTTCATCCATACTGTAATTGGGAAAAACAATTACTTTGTCGATGGTGAATTGTTCTTTGGCCAATTGCGGCGTATTGTCTTTCAATTTTACATTCAAATCGACTCTATGGTCGTTGGAAACAGTACTATCGGCCTGAACGAGTATATTCTCCGGACTGAAATAATAAAATCCCCGTTCTTTGAGATTTCGGTCGATTCGTTCCCGTTCGGCTTTGATCACATCCAAATCAAAGGGTTCACCTGTTTGGAGCAGTGATTTATCGGTTAATTTTTGAATTTCGGTATTGATCAGCGTGGTATCTTTTTCATATTCAACCAAGCCCAATTTATATTGTGCGCCCGGATTTACGGTGTAATGAATCTCTGCTTTTTTATTTTTGGAAATCGTATCGTAGGATGCAGTTGCATTGAAATAGCCTTTGTTTTCGGCATAGTTGACCAAAATTTCTCGGTTGAATTCTCGGTCTACATCTTGCAATAAAACCGGTTCTTCGCCCAATCGGTACTTCATCCAATAACGCAATCCTTTGTCTTTTTCGGGTTCTTTGGTGATGTTGTAGAAGAATAATTTCGGCCGAAGGCCCAAAAAAGAAGAATTGGGTTTGGGTGTTAAATTCTCTTCTAAATTTTCTTTTAATTCCTTTTGTTCTTTGCGTGGAATTGAGTCTGATTCAATCTTGACTTCGGCTCCGGTAAAGAGCATTTCGCCTTCGTTCAAGTATTTCGTATTGCTACAAGAAGAAATCAAAAGGACCAATCCCGAAACCATTGTCGTACGAATGTATGTATGAATTTTCCCCATTATTTAAATTCTACTTCTTTGTTTCTGTTTTTCTTTTTTTCCTTGCTTCGCTGAAAGATTTCGCGGAATTTATCGTAATCCAAAGTGATGATAAAGCCCACGCCGGTTTCTACGATTTGTCCCTGCAAAGCCACTTGGTATTCGTCTTTTCGATAGGCGCGCAACATATACCGGCCGTCTTTGGAAAGGTTGTAATCAATGGTCACATCCCCGGCGATATTGGTTGTATTTTCATTTTGACGCGCATCGCCTTCAATCCCGAAATTACTGCCTACTGAAACTTTCAAACGATCATTGAGCAATCTTTTGCTAACGCCCACATTCAAATCGGTGCGGGTATTTTTTTGTCCGGATGTATAATCTTCGGTAGATTCCAAATCGAAATTCAAATCGACACCTTCGATCAAATCTTCGGTAAGGTTGTTCAATTGTTGGGAAAGAATTTTGCTCACACTCTGACGAGCCAATGATTCGGCCGAAAGCCCCGAACCACTGTCAAATGGGTTTTCGCCCACAAAACGATTGAGCAAAAGCAAAGCAAAAACCTGCTTATTCAACTCCGATTCTTCGTTCCTTAATTGCTGAAGTTTTTGTTTGGTATCGTCCAAAACCATTGTGGAAACCCCTGCATTTTCTTCGTCGACTTCAATATCAAAACTAATTTCGGGTTTCAATAATTCTCCTTTGAGTTTCAATAAGGTATTGAATGGAATTCGTTGTTTGTATTGGTTCATTTCGGAATTGGACTTTCCGGAGATTTGTTGTTCCACCAAATCAATCGGCGGTGCTTCGGTTTTATAAATGGCGGTGATGTCCAGCGTTGCTTCGGTGGGTTCACCATTCCAGGTAATGGTACTTCCTTTTTGGATGTCAAACTTTCTTCGCAACATACTCACCGAGAGTTCGTATCCACCTTTTTCAACCTGATAAACACCGACGAGCGTTATTTTCCCCGATGGATCGATTCCTCCCGTTAAATCTGCTTCTCCCTGAAGTTCCACGAAATCGCCATTGGCTTTGTCAATAATAATCGACATTTTGGCTTCTTTGCTCACTTCAATATTTACGTTGACATCCATTCCGGTAAAATTGGTTTGGGAATTCAAGGTATTTTCAACCAAAGTCTCATTGAGTACCGGTTGGTCTTTGTCGATGAATTCCACAATTCCTTCTCTTTCCTGAAGTGTAGGCGACTCTTGGGGAAGGACAAATGTGAAATCGGTATCGTCTGCTACGGCTAAATTTCCGTCCACGATAGGTAAATCCAAATCACCGCGAATGCGCAAATCGGCATCAATGGACAGCACACCGTACATAATAGCTTCGTTGTTTTTCTCTGAATTTACGACCTTGAAATCATCGGCCGTCAAATCCAAATTGAATGCAAAATCACGGTAAGATTGGGTAAGCACTTGTCCGTTGATGTTCAGGGAATTCCCGTCATTGTCGTTGATTTTAAAATTGTCAAATTCGATTCCTCTTTGCGTAAAATCAATTTCGTCGTTGATATTTCGGAAATCGCTACCCGTTTGGGCAATTTGCAAGCCTACATCATTGAACTGAACCGAACCTAAAATCCTCGGTGCTTCTGTTGTGCCGGTGAGGTTCAAATTTCCGGATAGATAACCTTCCGACTCGATGATCTGGTTCATCGATAAACCTTGAACACTTTGCATTTGTAAACGGTTGATGTCCATCGCCAAATCAAAACTAGCGGATTCCAAATTGTAATCGCCTAGAATTTTCACATCATTGTTATTACCGCTTAGGGCTACATCGGCATTCAAGATATTTCCGGCGGTATTGTTTACTTTAACCGCCAAATCGCCTATTGGATTACCAAAAACACCCAATTCGCGAATGGTCAAATCGGACGTAAAGTTCAGGTTTTCGGTGAGGTTTCGCAGCTGCACATTTCCGTTGATTCTTCCTTCGGCTAGCAAAGAATCTTTGCGGATGATTTCGGTGATATTGGCAATTTCAAAATCGGTAAACTCTACATTGAGCGGACTATTGGGTGAATTGGATTCAGATTGAACAAGGATTTCATTCCCTTGATTGGAAATACGGAAATTATCGGCAAAAATGCCGTCAGGTCCAATTTGAATTTTATTGTTTTCGGCCACTGCCCAATCTTTATAATCCAATTTCAATCCGTCCGGATTCAATGATATTTCGGTAACTTCACCTAAAGATTCCGCCGTTCCCGCAATTAAAAATTGGTTGTCTTCTTTTTCATCCTTTTTAATCAAATTGTAGCGAATGACATTATCGGCCACATCGCCAAACAAACTCAAACGGTTCAGAGCAAAACTTTCGCTGTTCAATCCGGCGACATTTAATTTGTAGTGAATGGCCTGATTTTCATTTTGAATTTGGACACGCGCATTTTCGACCAAATATTCGCCATAGGAAACTTGGGGAATTTCTGCATTCAATTCAAGTTTCCGACTGTCGGCATCATAATTTCCGTTAATGACAATGGTTTCAAAACTCTGTAAATCCGGTAGGAATTTCCGAATCAAATCGTCATTTTTGATTCTTGCATCCAAGGTAAAATACTGATTGGGATCTATGATGGCGGAATCCCCAACTGGCTGGAATTCATAGTATTGATTAAGCGTTTGTTGAAGCGAACCAAAAATTTGGGTGATTTTGTATTTTCCGTTCAACTCCAAATCCACTACTTGCGATTGCAAATTAATTTTGGTCGAATCTGCAGTGTAAAGCGCATTCAATGTCAAATCTTGAATAGGAAAGACTTCTTCTGTATCGGAAATAGCAAAATTTTTCAGATGTAAATACCCGTTCAATTCATCGGGATTTAAATTGGTAAAATCGGCGGCTATATTTCCGGCCAAGATCATAGGATCGGCATAAAACCCAAGTTGATTCAAATCCAGTTTGGTAATGGTTCCGTCTAATTTTACAGTAGGATTTTCTTCATTGAAAATACCCGAAGCAACTAAATTCAAATCGGCATTTGGATCTTTGGAAATCAATTCGATATCGTAATTTCCATTTCGGATTTTCCCTATCAAATTCATATTTCGATAGCGATAGCCATTGTAATCCACATAAGCTACATCGCCCGCTAAATCGGCATTTGCCCGGGCAAAATCAAAGCTTTCACCTTTTGCGGATATATCGGCCGAAATAGCTCCCAATTCTTTGTTTTGAATGATTTTTCCGATTTGTAAATCACGTAAATTGGCTTTTACATCATAGGTTTCCCGATTTTTCTGACGCATATTCAAATTGGCCAAAACGGCCGCATTTCCCAATGTGGAATTGAGTTTTAAATCGGCATAGATGATTTCGGTTGTGCCTTTGGCTTTTCCGCGAAGGGTGAAAGAAGAAGGCAAGGAAATATTGGGCGGAATGGTATTGGGCGGAACCAGGTTGTAAATGGTTTTGGATAAAGAAGAAAATTCCGCTATGTTCAAATCGTAATAAATATTTTCAGGATTTGTCGCATTTCGAAGTCGCCCGCGAACTTTAAGTTTTAAATCATCCAATCCGGAAACTTCCAGATTTTGAATGAATAAATCACTGATAATTCCATTGATTTCCGCATCGAGATGGAGCGAAGCATTCGGATATTTATTGAAGGGTGTTGTATTTCGTAAATCGGGAGCCAAGGTAAGAATATCGGAAAATCCGATTTTGGAATTGTACAAATCAGCTGAAATTTCGACGTTGCTTAAGTCTTCGCTTAATTGAGCAATGGAAGAATAATTCAAAACAATTTCATCGCGTAAAATGGTTTTGGGCGTTTGCAAGTAAAGGTTTTTCAAAAAAGCTTGCTGGGCTTGATAAGCAAAATCGGTCCGAAATTCTTGAATATGTAAGCCTGATTTTTCTTGGATCTCGGCCGATTCAATTCTCCCGACAAATTCATTATTTTCCATCTGAAAATTTCTCAATTCCAAGTTTAAATCGGAGAAATCCAAATGATTGAAATCGATTCCTTGCTGAGTGTTTGCCATTGCGGTATTATTGTAAACCGCTTCTACGTCTTCCAACACCAATTGATTCAAAATCAATTTGGGAGTAGAAGTAATTGTTTTATTTCTTTCATCATCGGTAGTTTCCGTCTGTGAATTTTCCGGGCTGAATAAATCAGCCTTTATGCGTGCACCGGACAAAAGAACTTTGTCGATTTCGAAGGAATTATTTTGCAGATCAAGTTCATCGATTTCGGCACTTAATTCCTTGAACAAGATTTTCGCATAGGTTTGGGCATTGTCATCGCCATAATCCACATTGAAATTGGTGAATTTAACAGCGTTTAAATCAATGCTCATCGGTTTTTGCTGATTGAGTGAGTCCACTGTTTTCTCGACATTTTCTGCCACTTCTTCTACAAAATCCTGATGCAATCGTAGTTTTAATCCATCGAGATTCAATTCATCTAACGCATAAGAATTTTCTTCCAAGTCGAAAGTTTTTACCCGGGTTTTCAGGTGATTGAAAAACACATTGATATCATTTGAAGATTGATTGTCGATGAAACTAATCCCAATATCTTGCAATTCGATTTTATCGAGCGAAATGATAAATGGCTTGGATTCTTCTTCTTTTTCGTCGGTTGCAAACGCATCGAGAATATAATCAAAATTGAAAGTTCCGTCAGGGTTTCGCACGACATTGGCGCGAACGCCTTGCAAATCAATCGAGGTGAAATCGGCTTGAGAATCAAGCAATTTCCACATATTCAATCCTACATCCAAATTTCGGACGGCCAATAATGTATCGAGTTCTTGACCTTGTAAATACAGATTTTCGAGCAGAATTCGGTTGGGAAAAGCGATATAAACTTTGTCGAGATGTACTTCTGTTTGAATTTTATCTTCCAGATAAACAATGAGTTTGTCCTTTACATAATTCTGTACAGCCGGAATTCGTAAGCTCAAAATCAGTAAAATAAGCAAAATCAGGATTGCACCTAGACTAATGCCAATCCATTTTAAAAGTTTTCTCTTATTTAGTTTGAATTTCAAATTGAATATAAGTTTACCAAAACAACAATTAAAATTAAGCTTATTTTCTGTAAATAATTAAACAAATTCCCAACCAAAGATTAACCATGACGGCAAAAGCATTGGAAAGAATAATCGGCCATTCGGTTTTCATAATGCCATACCAAACCCACAAAGACAAACCAGAAATCAAGACAATGAGCATTCCAGCTGATAAATCTTCGACATTTTTCTCTTTCAATACTTTGATTAATTGCGGAATCATCGAAACCGATGTCAAAATCCCTGCTGCGCCTCCCACAATATTTTCCATATAAAGACTAGGCTTTTTCCTTTAATAATCCGCCGGCTTTCGTAACCAGTACGGGAATAGCAATTGCCAAAGCTGTAATAAGAGCCGGTTTGATGAGTCTTTTGATTCTCGGATTTCTTTTCGTTCTGTGAGCCAGAAATCGAATTGCATTTCTCGTGCTCTTGTCCAAAGCCGTTGAAACATAATTGGGAACCTTTCCTTTTCCGGAGAAAAGTTTATTGGCAAGCGAATTAATCACATTGCCCTGGAGCTCATTGTCTTTGCGCTTCATTTTCATTTTGAGCTCAATTTTGGCTTGTCTCAATTCTGCAAGTGTATTGATGTCTTTAGTTTTCATAATTTTCAGATTCTGGGTCATCCATTGCTTCCATTGCGGCTTCCACTACATTGTTGGTAAATAAGAGTTTAATTTTCTTTCTAAACAAAATAAACAAAACAAACAACAACACATAAAATCCCATTACAATTAAAAACCCCGTACCGAGATCCTCCAGCAGATTGCTCAGTAAATAAGCCGTGGCGATGCTTCCCATAAACAAAATCATAAGTCCGCAAACTCCGGCCAGAATCCCGAATACACCCGCGCCGATCATATTGCTGACCGAATCGGTGATTTCGAGTTTGGCGTAAGCAATCACATGATTTATGTATTTCTTAAAGTAATTTATCATACAGAAATTTTTAAACAGAAAAGGGCATATCTGATTAAGCCCCTTTACCTTTATTTGATTTCTTAATGTTTGATGTTTTAGCTTTGGATGGTTTTGATTTTCCTGTGCTTTTGGAAGCTTTCACAACCGGATTTATTTCTTCATTTTCTGTACTGCAATATAAATCGCTGAAGCACTCCAATTGTTTTCTCAACCGATTCCGCATACTTTCTCTTCCCTGCCTGAATTTTTCTCTTGTATCTTTTCCCGCACAAGGCGCAAGGAGAATTCCGGCTGCAGCACCGGCAGTAGCTCCGATTAATAATCCCGTTAATAGAATGAATGAGTCATTTTTATTTGCCATAATACTATATTTTTTAAAAATGATTTAAATCAGGAAGTTAGGTAGTGAATTTCAAACAAAAACGATACCAAAAAAATTAACATTTCCATAGCTAAACCTTACGAATAAAATTCAGATTGCAAAAACTCATCTAAATCCGGTTAGAATTTAGTGTCCTATCATATTTTCCTTATAAGAGATTTGATTTCTCTGAAATTTCTTTTAAATTCACTTAAAATTTACTGACAGATGAAAAAACTTCTTTTACTATCTATCGCTTCCCTAGCTTTTATGAGTTGCAAAACGACTGTCAAAGAGAGATGGGATTATTTTCCGGACAAAGTTAGTCTGAACGAATACAATCATTTGGAATTTGTCAAAGTGAAAAACGGGAAAACTGTAGTGGTGAATTTGGAAGAAAATCCATCAACCGGATACAGTTGGCAAACCGAAACCCAACAAGAATGCATCGTGAAAATGAATGATGCAGGTTATCAACAAAATGAAGCGCCGGAAGGAATGGTAGGCGTTCCAGGGGTTCATACCTATGAAATTACGGGTGAGTCAAGCGGTGTTTGTTTGATCGAATTTAAAAAATTTGCACCGGGAGAAGACCAACCGGAAGAAAAGAAAGCGATTTATTTTATCGTCGAATGAATTCTGAAAATACAAAAAGTAAAGCCTGATTTTTCGGGCTTTTTTTATGGTCTGTTTAAAAAAATCTGCGCTTGTTTGATTTGATCAAAACTGATTTCTTTATTCAAATCTGCATGTAATTTCCCCAAACTGAGTTTTTCAACATCCTTTTGAATTTCCGCTGCTTTTTTGACCTTTTGGATGATGATTTCATCGGGTCGATACATTTCTAAATCAATTTCAGCATCGGTTTCTGCAATCCGGATGAGATGGCTCAAAATCGTTCCGGTTCCCAATCCCCGTTTTTCAGCCATTTCTTTTATACTTAATTTTTCTCTCACCAAATCTTTGGTCAATTGATAGGTAGAAACTTTTTCTGCTTTTCCTTTTTGTGCCAATTTTTCCTTTGTTTTGGCGATTTCTTTTTTGTCTACTGTACCTCCCGAATGCTTGATAAATCCTTTGAATTCGTTCTCTAAATCCTTTTCTTCCAGCGAATCATCCCATTCTTGCGATAATTCTCGGAAACGGAAATCGGCTTTCAAAGCCAACTCATCCACTTCTAGCGCAGTTTGGTTCAAACCTCTTAACTTTAACCCGCTCAGATCCCGAAGTCGTGATAGCGCTACATAACCTTGCCCTTTCTCAAAAGCCCGACTCAAATCGATCATCGCTGCATCCAAAGTCATTCCTTGACTTTTGTGTACCGTTATCGCCCAAGCCAATCGCAACGGAATCTGAACAAAAGAGGCCAAAGCTTTACCGGTTTCGTCTTCAATCGCCCAAGTTTCCGCTTTGGCTTCGATCAAATCGTTGTCAAAGGTTTTTACCAGCGGATTTCCTTTATCGGTAAATCCTGTAATTCGGCCAAGCGTTCCGTTCACAAAACCTACTTCGTAATTGTTTCGGACAAACATCACTTGCGCGCCCACTTTTAATTCCAATTTTTCCAATGCCAGAACCGACTTTTTCAACATTTCAACCAAAGTTTCGTTTCCTTTTACAGTTGCTTGAAAGAATTTGGAGGATTTCCCGATTTGTTCCAAATGCATTTGGTTGATGCGGTCTACGTCTGCATTGTGTGTAAACAATTTGGTTTCTTGTTCACCTTCATCGGGATGAAATTCTACTCGGGTTTCGAGTAAATCAATGGATTTTTGGGTGACTTCACCATTTCTGATTTCGTTTAGAATATAATTCAAATCATTTTCCGTCTGTCGATGTTGTTCGGTCAGATAACAAATCACAGGTTCGGCATCAAGCCAAGCGTCTGACATGAAAGCAAATTTCTGACGGGAAGTTTCCAAATCGTTTCCAATGGGTGGCAACTGAAAAAAATCTCCGGAAAAAATCACTTGAATTCCACCAAATGCCATTTCGTTTTCTTTAAAAAACTTCAAGACCCTATTCACCAAATCCAATTGGTTCCGATGCAACATGGAGATCTCATCGATGATCAAAACCTTTACAGCATCCATTTTGTTGCGGAAATATTTTTTCTCTTTCAATTTGGACAAATGTCGAATGGAAATATCATCCCGTATCCCAATTCCCGACCAGGAATGAATCGTTTGGCCGTTCATGTGTGTCGCGGCAATTCCGGTGGAAGCTGTTACGGCAACGCCGACTTTATGTTCTTTGAGGTATTGGATGTATTGGTTGAGTACATAGGTTTTTCCGGCACCGGCAGATCCTGTTAGAAAAACATTTCGACCAGATTTGAGGATGGCAAGTGCTTTGGATTGGATCATTTTTTCATTTTATGAATAGAGGACAAATATAAAAGTTTAGATTGGGGAGTCTTATAAAAATGGCGACAAAAGTCTGATGATCCTTTCGGTCAATTTTTGGTATTGAGGCCGATTTTTCCATTGGATTAAATCCAATTTCTCTGCATCTTTTAAATCCATTTCAAATTGATCAGCCAAAATTTCAGCTTGATTGTGCTGGAACGCCAGACTGTATTGACCATACAAAGGATTGGTGAAAATTTTGAGCAAAGGTTGAAATTGAGTTACTGCATCAGTTGGAGAGGTCAATAAAATTTTCCTCTTTTTTTTGGATTTCATTTCTAAATTCTTCTAAAAATACCTCGTCAGCCTCTAATTTCTTTTTGCAGTTGTTCCGTTTTCTATATTTGATCCCAAATGAAAAATAAAAGAAAATCCCAAAAAAAGGAACGAAAAAAAAACAATCAAAGATATCCCATCGTCTTGCTTATGGATCGCGTGTCCCAAATGATGCGCAGTGAAACCAAAAGGAGGATAACCAAATAAAGCCCTTGTGCGATTTTGATCCAATTTGAAGTATTTGACACATGGAATTTGAATTCAGTTCTCTAAAATTAATGTATTTTTAGCCAATTATTTTTTACAAATAGAATATGAATACATATAAAGTTTCGGTCGACGATCAATTTTCATTTGATTTATCTGAACAAAATTCGGAATCGCTTGACTGTATCCAATTGACTGATAATCAATTTCAGATTTTAAAAAATCATACTTCTTTTACCGCAACCATCATTTCAGAAGATTTTTTGAACCGAAAATATAAGGTCAATGTAAATGGAAATGAGTATGAAGTTTCCATAGCCAATCATTTGGATCAACTCATCAAAGAAATGGGATTTGAAGTTGGCGCAGGGAAATTGGTCAATGCGATCAAAGCTCCTATGCCCGGTTTAGTGCTCAATATCAACGTAGAAGTCGGGCAGGAAGTGGAAGAAAATGATTCTTTGTTGGTACTGGAAGCCATGAAAATGGAAAATAATTTTGCATCGCCGAGAGCCGGGAAAATCAAATCCATTTTGGTAGAAAAAGGTCAGGCTGTAGACAAAGGACAATTGTTAATTGAATTCGAATAACACTTCGACTCCGCTTAGTGTGACACTGAAACGGACTTAAAAGGAAAATAATTATGAAGAAAATATTAGTAGCCAACCGAGGAGAGATTGCACTTCGTGTGATGAAAACGGCCAAAAAAATGGGCATCCAAACCGTTGCGGTTTATTCGACTGCCGACCGTGAAGCACCTCATGTGAAATTTGCAGACGAAGCCGTATTGATTGGAGAAGCTCCGTCGAACCAATCCTATTTGTTGGGTGATAAAATCATAGAAGTAGCAAAAGAATTGAAGGTGGACGGAATCCATCCCGGATATGGATTTCTTTCTGAAAATGCCGAATTTGCTGAAAAAGCAGAGGAAAACGGCATCACTTTTATCGGTCCTCGTTCCAAAGCCATTCACATCATGGGAAGTAAATTGGCAGCAAAAGAAGCTGTGAAAGCCTATGATATTCCGATGGTTCCCGGACTAGACGAAGCGATTACAGACGTTCAAAAAGCCAAAGAAGTTGCAAAAGAAATCGGTTTTCCGATTTTGATCAAAGCCTCTGCCGGAGGTGGTGGAAAAGGAATGCGTATCGTAGAGAAAGAAGAAGAATTTGAATCCCAAATGGAGCGTGCGACTTCGGAAGCCTTGTCTGCTTTTGGTGATGGTTCGGTTTTCATCGAAAAATACGTAGGTTCGCCTCGACATATCGAAATCCAAGTGATGGCCGATACGCATGGAAACATCGTGCATTTGTTTGAACGCGAATGTTCCATCCAGCGTCGTCATCAAAAAGTAATCGAAGAAGCACCTTCATCCGTTTTGACTCCGGAAATTCGTCAAGCTATGGGAGAAGCCGCCGTTAAAGTAGCTGAATCTTGTGATTATGTAGGTGCCGGAACGGTTGAATTCCTATTGGATGAAAATAAAAATTTCTACTTTTTGGAAATGAATACACGTCTTCAAGTGGAACATCCTGTGACGGAAATGATAACCGGAATGGATTTGGTCGAATTACAAATTCGCGTAGCAAGAGGAGAAGTACTTCCGATCAAACAGGAAGATTTACAAATCAAAGGCCATGCGATGGAATTGCGGGTGTATGCAGAAGATCCATTGGACAATTTTTTACCAAGTGTAGGAAATTTGGAAGTATATGAATTACCGGAGGGCGAAGGAATTCGCGTAGACAACGGAATCGATGAAGGAATGGATGTTCCGATTTATTATGATCCGATGCTCGCCAAATTGATCACTTACGGAAAAACTCGTGAAGAAGCGATTTACATCATGCTGAAAGCCATCGAGGATTATAAAATCAAAGGAATTCAAACGACACTTCCGTTTGGGAAATATGTGTTTGAGCACGAAGCTTTTCTATCAGGAGATTTCGATACCAATTTTGTGAAGAAATATTATAATCCTGAGATCATCAAAGAACAATCTTCCAAAGAAGCGGAAATAGCGGCTTTGATTGCATTGAAACAATATTTAGAAGACAAAAAAATAGTAAGACTACCCAATTCATAAAATTTCATGAGCGATAAAATTAAAATATTAAAAGATAAGAAAGCGCAAGCAAAATTAGGTGGAGGTCAAAAAAGAATCGATTCACAGCACGGAAAGAAAAAATTAACCGCAAGAGAACGTGTCGAATATCTTTTGGACGACGGTTCATTTGAAGAAATCGGGATGTTGGTAGAACATCGAACGTCGGATTTCGGGATGGACAAAGAGAAATATCCGGGTGATGGAGTCATAACTGGCTATGGAACGATTAACGGACGTTTGGTGTACATTTTTGCACAGGATTTTACGGTTTTTGGCGGTTCACTTTCCGAGACCCATGCAGAAAAAATATGCAAAGTGATGGACATGGCGCTTCGTGTCGGAGCACCGATGATTGGGTTAAATGATTCCGGAGGAGCAAGAATTCAGGAAGGAGTTCGTTCGTTGGGCGGATATGCCGATATTTTTTATAAAAATGTGCAATCTTCCGGTGTGATTCCGCAGATTTCGGCGATTATGGGACCATGCGCCGGAGGTGCGGTTTATTCGCCTGCCATGACCGATTTTACGATGATGGTGGAAAACACCAGTTATATGTTTGTGACAGGTCCAAACGTGGTGAAAACGGTAACTAATGAAACCGTAACAGCAGAAGAATTGGGAGGTGCGAGTACACATTCGACTAAATCGGGTGTAGCCCATACGACTTCAGCAAACGATGTCGAATGTCTGGAAGATGTGAAAAAATTATTGAGTTATTTGCCTCAAAATAATTCGGAATTGCCTGAAAATTATCCATTTGAATTGGGTGATGAATTGCGTCCAAATTTAGATGAAATCATTCCGGAAAGTTCGACCAAACCTTATGATATGAAAGAGGTTATCCATGAAATCATCGATGAGGATTCCTTTTTCGAAATCCACAAAGATTTCGCCGAAAATATCGTCGTGGGATTTGCAAGACTGGGCGGAAGAAGCATCGGGATCATTGCCAATAATCCGATGTTTCTCGCCGGATGTTTGGATGTGGACAGTTCGATAAAAGCCGCTCGATTTACCCGTTTTTGCGATGCATTTAACATTCCTTTGCTGGTGCTGGAAGACGTTCCGGGTTTTTTACCGGGAACCGATCAGGAGTGGAATGGAATCATCGTTCATGGTGCCAAATTATTGTACGCTTTAAGCGAAGCAACCGTTCCAAAAGTTACGGTTATTACCCGAAAAGCCTATGGAGGCGCTTATGATGTGATGAATTCCAAACACATCGGAGCCGATATGAATTTTGCTTGGCCTACGGCCGAAATTGCCGTAATGGGCGCAAAAGGAGCCTCTGAAATCATTTTCAAAAAAGAAATCGCCGAGGCAGATGACCACGAAGCCAAATTGGCAGAAAAAGAAAAAGAGTATGCAGAATTATTTGCTACACCTTATGAAGCGGCTAAACGCGGATTTATAGACGAAGTCATTTTACCACAAAATACCAGACGGAAATTGATCAAAGCCTTTGCCATGCTGGAAGGAAAAGTCGTAGAAGGTCCGAAACGCAAACACGGAAACATCCCATTATAAGGAAAATGGAAGTGCAATTCATCCTAAATGAAATCCGACAAAAATTAAAAGAACGAGCCGATGAAACCACCAAATCATCGGCTCAACGTTTTTTTAAAGAAATCCAAAACCTAAAAATTTACGGGGTGAAATCGGCTGTGGTAAAGGAAATTGCCAAAGCTTTTAAATCCGAAATCAAATCTTTTTCCAAACAAGAAGTGATGGATTTATGCGAAGAATTATTCAAATCCAATTTTTTGGAAGAAGCGGGAATTGCTTGTATTTATGCAGAATCCGTTGGGAAGAAATATGAACTATCTGATTTTAAAACATTTGAAAGATGGATCGATTCTTACATCGAAAATTGGGCGATATGTGATACGTTTTGCAATAAAACTATTGGCAATTTTTTAATGAAATATCCTGAATTCTTAGGGGAATTGAAAAATTGGACGAAGTCGGAAAACCGTTGGATGAAAAGAGCCGCAGCTGTTTCTTTAATTGTTCCAGCGAGAAAAGGTTTGTTTCAAAAAGAAATCTTTGAGATTGCAGATTTGTTGATTCCTGATCATGATGACATGGTGCAAAAAGGATATGGTTGGTTATTAAAAACCTTAAGTGAAAAACATGAAAGCGAAGTTTTTGACTTTGTGGTTGCCAGGAAGGAAATCATGCCGAGAACGGCTTATCGGTACGCCATCGAAAAATTATCCAAAGATTTAAAAGTCATAGCCATGGAGAAATGATCATTTTTCTGCGATAGGTTTGGCCTTTTTGTAAGAAAAAATCAAAAATACCATGGCCAGAAACGCCAGAACCAAAATGGTCAAAAACATTGTTACGGAAGAATTTCCTTGAAAAAGTCCGATGGCAGCTGCTACCATCGCACCGACACCCATACGCATAGCACCACCCAGTGCCGAGGCTGAACCTGAATTTCCGGTAAAGGGTGAAAGAGAGGCTGCAGTGGCATTTGGATTGATGAAACCGATGGTAAATAAAATGGAAAATAATCCGCCGACAATCCATTGATATGCCAAATTTTCGATTAAAAATGCGCAAAGAAATACGATGAAAGAAATGATGGTCAATAGAACAGAAGCGAAATTAGCAATCCGGATATAATCCATTTTTTTGGTCAAAATGCCGTTGACATAACTACCGATGATCAAACCTGAAGCATTGATCGCAAAAAGTATGGAAAATGTCGTTTTATCCAATTTGTACAAAGTCAAAAATACATAAGAAGCCGAAGATATGTAGGCAAATAATATGGACATGGCGATGCTTCCCGCAAGTGTATAAAATAAAAAGGTTTTATTTTTTAGAATTTGGTAATAATCAAGAGCTATTATTTTGATTTTCAACTTGTTGGAATGTATGTATTGACTGGTTTCCGGAAGGAAAAAATAGATCAACATGGCAACCATAAAAGCAAATCCGGAAAGAAAATAAAAAATATAATACCAGTCCGCATGTTCAACGAAAAAACTACCTACAGAAGGTGCAATCAAAGGCGCAACGCCCATTACCAACATGATATAGGAAAAAGCCCTAGGTCTTGCTTGGATTTCATAAACATCACTGATGATCGCCGCAGAAGCAACCATTCCTACGCATCCACCGAGTGCTTGTAAAAAACGCATGCCGATCATCATGTCGATTGAGACCGAAAAAGCACAACCCAACGCCGCTAGCATATAAATGCTCAACCCAAAAAGCAAAGGTTTTTTGCGGCCATATTTGTCCACGATAGGGCCATAAACCAGCTGTCCTATTGCGATTCCGACGAAATAGGAGGTAAGCGTAAAGGCAACATGTTGCTCATCTGTGTACAAATCTTCCGCTATTCTTTGAAAACCCGGAAGATACATATCGATTGTAAACGGACCCAATGCGGCCAAGATTCCCAATAGAATGATTAGGAAAGATTTGTTGATTTTTGTATTTGTCATTTGGAATGCTGCAAAGGTAATCGATAAAGATGCTTTGGCAAAATGGAAAGATTTGAATTTGATTGAAATTTAATTCAATTCTTTTGCAATCAAAGCTGTGGAAATATGAAAAATAGCATCACCCTGAAATGCAATTGGACCCTGATTTTCATTGATGATATAGCCTGAATTTGGGGCGAGAACCGGAACTTCAACTGAACCATAGGGATCTGTAATCCAAGCGATGGTTTGGCCTTCTTCCACAAATGTTCCGGTCGGAGAAATGCTCTGAAATAAACCGGAAAGATCGGCTCTGATCCAAGTGGAATCTTGAATATATATCATCTGATTGTCAACTTTTGGCACTTCAAATTCATCTCTTAACATATCCAGATGGTTGAGAAATCTCAAAGTTCCGTCAATTGCTTCTTGAACGATTTTTTTGTTGATGTCCAATGATTTCCCACCCTCAAACAACAAATATTTTTTCCCCAATTTATCACAAGATTCTCTGAATGAACCTTCTATGTTTTTGGAATAGAGTAGGAAAGGAGTTTGAAAAGCATTAGCTAAATTCTCTAATTCCGGTTGATTTTCTTCAATCCGGAGTTGAGGAGCATTGAATCGACTGCTTCCTCCTGCATGAAAATCGATGATGTAATCTACTAGAGGAATGATATGCTCCATCAAATTATAGGCAAATTGGCTGGCGAGAGAGCCTTCACGACTTCCAGGAAAAACCCGATTCAAATCGCGTCCATCTGGAAATTCACGGGATTGGTTGACAAATCCAAATACGTTGATCACAGGAATACAAATTATCGTTCCTTTTTTAGGTCGATTTATTTTTTTTCGGATGATTTGTCGGACGGTTTCAATACCGTTGAATTCGTCTCCATGAAGCCCTGCAGAAAGTAAAACCACAGGTCCTTTTACATCTGAATGCGAAACGATGATGGGAATTTTCAATTCCGTCATGGTGTGCAATTGGGCAATTTTCAGATTGACGGTTTTGGTTTCGCCCGGCAATACCTCTTTGTCCAGAATATGAAAACGCTCGGTTTGGGTCATGAAAATTATTTCAAAACAATTTCTTCTTCCCCTTTTTCAATTTTCCCGATCAACATACTTCCTTCTAAGGTTTCCAAAACAGTTTGCGCATCTGCTTCTGCACAAATCACAACCATTCCTACGCCCATGTTAAAGGTTCCAAACATTTCGTTTTCCGCTATTCCACCGCGTTTCATCAATTCTTGCATCACGGTTGGAACATTTACATTCGCTTTTTCGATGACAGCAGTCAATCCTTTTGGTAGAATTCTAGGAACATTTTCAATCAATCCGCCACCGGTGATATGCGCAATTCCGGTCAGTTTGACTTTTTCCTGAATTTTAAAAATATCGTTTTGGTATAATTTAGTAGGAACTAAAAGTGTTTCCCAAAGTGGTTTTCCTTCAAATTCTTCATTGAAATCGGGAAATATTTTTCGAACCAATGAAAATCCGTTGCTATGAAATCCGCTGGAAGGAAGACCGATGATAGTTTGACCTTCTTTGATCTGAGAGCCGTCGATGATTTCATCTTTTTCTACAACGCCTACACAAAATCCTGCAACGTCGTAATCCCCGACCTGATACATTCCGGGCATTTCGGCCGTTTCACCGCCGATGAGCGCTGTTCCGGTTTCTTTACAAGCCGCTGCGATTCCTCCGACGATTTCTGCTGCCACATCGGAATCCAATTTCCCACACGCCAAATAATCCAAAAAGAACAATGGTTTAGCCCCATGACATAAAATATCGTTGGCACACATCGCAAAACAATCTACACCGACCGTATCGTATTTTTTTACATCCAAAGCGATGCGCAATTTGGTTCCGACTCCATCGGTTCCGGAAACCAAAACCGGATTTTTATAACCGGACAATTGGTAAAAAGCCCCAAAACTCCCGATGCCGTTGAGGACATTTGGGTTATGGGTTTCAGAAACGGCTTTTTTTATTTTGGATACCGTTTGGTAGCCTTCTTCTTTGTCAACGCCTGCAGATTTGTATGTATTGCTCATTTTATTTTGTGAAAATTGAATGCTGCAAAAATAGACAAATTCCCCTTTTAAATTGGCATGGAATGATAGGAAATATAGTTCCAATTCTTCTTTAAAATACCCATTAGTCGGTATTTTCTAATTTAAAAGTCCCTTTTATTTTCGCTGAATTAATTTCTCAATTCATAATTAAAACGTAATCAGTATGAAAAAATTTTTAATTGGATCTTTATTGGGCTTATTTGCCTTTGGTTTTTCGAATGCCCAAAATAATTTCGAAATCGGTGTATTTTTTGGCACGACCGTAAATGAGGTATACGGTAGCAGGAGCGGAAATATAGGAGGTGGTGTTGCCTATTATTTTCAACCTGTTGAAAATTTAAGATTAGGTCCGCTCGTTTTATATGATCAATTTATAAGCAATGACACCTATGGAATTGATGCAGGCTTTTTGGATATTGCAGCTTCTGCCAAATACAATTTTATTCCTGCTTTGTTTGGTGGTTTGGATTTAGGATATGCCGTGGCATTGGAAGATGGATACAACGGAGGATTTATGGTGCGCCCACGTTTTGGTTGGAGTACAAAATTGACCGATGTATACATTTCATATAAAGGGATTTTGGCAACACAAGATTATTATCAGGACACGGAATATAATTTCACCGCGGTCAATAGTTTATCCTCCGTTGCGCTTGGATTGAATTTTAAATTTTAACATTTGGCATTGTATTTGAAAATTGTATCCACAAACAATAAAAGTACAATTATGAAAAAAATCGTTTTAGCTGCATTTCTTGGTATTTTTAGTTTTGCAGGATTACAAGCACAGGAAGGAACCTTTGAAGTTGGACCTTATTTAGGAGCACCGGTGGGTGATACAGACGGAACAAGTGTAAATACGGGTGTTACTTTTGGATACTATTTTGGTGTTATTCCTAAATTAAAAGTGGGGCCTATGATCGGTGTGGATCATTTCTTCGGGAAAGAATACGATCGAGGAGGGTATCATTTTGACAAAGAGGATAAAACTTTTATTCCGATTGCTGCATCAGCAAAGTTTAATTTTACCGAGCGTTTTTATGCCGGTTTGGATTTAGGGTATGCAATCGGTGTAAGTGATGCTGCCGGTAAGGGTGGATTTTTAGCACGTCCACAAATCGGATTCAGTCTGCCGATGGTGGATATCTACGGATATTTTAAAACCATTAATTATGCATATGCAGACGATTATTGGGATGAATACGATGGGCCGGAAGATTGGGATGATAACTGGAACTTAGGTTCAGTGGGTGTAGGTGCCGCATTTAAATTCTAATCCATTTATATAAAATAAAAGTCCCGAATTCATCGGGACTTTTTTATGTGGTTTAATTTGAATTTAAATTCGAATTATAAAATGCTTTCAATGATTTCCAAAGCTTTTTCCAAATCTTCTCTTTTTACATTTAAATGCGGACGGAAACGTACGGATTGCGTTCCACAAGGAAGCACGATCAATTTGTTTTCAAAACATTTGTTGATAAATGCACTTCGATCTTCATCTGAAGGTAGATCAAAGGCAACAAAAAGTCCCATTCCACGCACATTGGTCATATGAGGATGTTTGGCTTGTAATTTTTCCAATTCTCCTTTTAGAAATTCTCCTTGAACCCGTACATTTTCCAAAAGATTTTCTTGTTCGATGACTTCCAAAATCAATTTGAAACGCAACATATCGATGTAATTTCCACCAAATGTAGAGTTGATACGACTGGATTCTTGAAAAACATTATTTGGAACTTGGTCCAACTTTTCTTTGTTGGCTAGAATCCCGCAAACTTGGGTTTTCTTTCCAAATGAAATGATGTCCGGCGTGATGTCATAATTTTGGAATCCCCACATTTTTCCGGTCAATCCGATTCCGGTTTGGACTTCATCCAACACCAAAAGGATTTCGTTTTCGTCACAGATTCGTCTTAATTCTTTGAAGAATTCGTTTCTGAAATAATTATCTCCACCTTCCGCTTGAATGGTTTCGATGACGATACAGGCGATTTCATTTGGATTTTCAGCAATCGCATTCACGATTTGGTCAATTGCTATTTTTTCATTTTCAATCGTTTGGGCTAAATTTTCGTCCGTAATCGGAAAATACAATTTAGGATTGAGAATTCTTGGCCAATCAAACTTTGGAAAATACATGTATTTTCTCGGATCTTTGGTATTGGTCAAGGTCAAAGTATAACCTGTACGTCCGTGAAAAGCTTGTTGGAAATGGATAACTTTTCCGGCTTCAGTTTCAATTCCTTTGGATTTGTTCAACCTCGTTTTCCAATCAAATGCGGCTTTTAACGCATTTTCAACTGCCAGCGCTCCTCCTTCTACGAAGAAAGCGTAGGATAATTCTTCTGGAATGGCGACACGCTCAAATGTGTCTACAAAATCAGCATATTCTTCTGTATAAACATCCGAAACCGTTGGTTTGTTGATGGCCATTCGACCTAGAAATTCTAAATTTTTCACCAAATGCGGATGGTTGTACCCGATGGAAGCCGATGCAAACATGCTGAACATATCCAAATATTCATCTCCATTTTCATCGACGATATACGAACCATTTGATTTTACGATATCCATTACAATCGGATATCCATCGGCCAATATATGTTTTCCTAATCTTTCGTGTACGTTCATTGTTTGTGTTTCCATAAATAATTGATTTGTCTGCTTATTGCAAACATAAGAATTTATAGGAAAAATTTTAGGATTTTAATCAGGAATTCCCTTCTTTTTTGCGATTCAAATAATCGTTGACCAAAATTTGATTGGCTGCCAATTTTTTGTACATCTTTCGCGCTTCTTCAGCCGGAGAACCGAAATAAGATTTTCCTTCTTCCAAATCATGTCCGACTCCGGATTGCGCCATCACCACAACTTTATCGGCTATCGTAATTCCACTTTTGATCCCAACTTGCCCCCAAAGCGTAACTTCATTGCCGATGACCACACATCCTGCAATTCCGACTTGGGAAGCAATTAAACATTTTTTTCCGATAAGCGTATCATGGCCGATTTGAATCAGATTGTCCAATTTCGATCCGTCACCGATGGTTGTCGAAGCCGTAACACCACGGTCAATCGTACAATTGGCACCGATTTCTACATCGTTTCCAATCACCACATTTCCGACGGATTTTAATTTGTCAAATCCCGTTTCTCGTTTTTTGTAATAAAATCCATCACCACCCAGAACCGTTCCCGAATGAATGATTACGTTGTCACCGATTACCGAATCGTTTCCGATGGAAACGTTGGCATGAATCAAACAATTTTTTCCAATTTTCACATTTTGACCGATGAAAGCTCCAGGCTGGATGTGTGTTCCTTCTCCGATTTGAGCTGTTGGAGAAATGGATTGATTGGAAGTTTTAAACGAATTAAAATGCTGACCGATTTTTACAAAATCCCGAAATGGATCATCTGATATCAACAAGGCTTTTCCTTCAGGACAATCCACCTCTTTGTTGATCAAAACCACCGTAGCTGCGCTTTGTAGTGCTTTATCATAATATTTGGGGTGATCTACAAAAACGATATCACCCGGTTCTACGACATGGATTTCGTTTAGCCCTTCGACAGGAAAATTTTCATTGCCTACATATTGGGATTGGATGATTTCGGCGATTTCTTTTAAAGTATGGATTTGTGGAAATTTCATTTGATCAGAATTATTTGGAAGCACAAATATATTTTTTTCTTTTTGGAATGTTTCTTTTACCTTCGAAATAATATTGGATTCATTTGGAATAATAATTGAACCAAAGATTTAAAATATAAAAACTTTAAAAATCAATAGATCATGAAATTACAAAAAGGAATTTTGGCTGTTTTAGTTGCTAGTTCGTTGGCTTTTACAGCATGTAAATGTGAGAAAAAAGAAGGAATCGTGGCTCCGGCTGAAGAAACTGCAACTGTTGATACTGCAACTGCAACAGTTTCCAAATTGGATGCAGACGGAAATTATATTTATGACATCGGAGACAATACTGAATTTACATTGCCAGATGGATCCAAAATGGCAGTTGGTGAGAATTCAACTGAAAATAAATTATTTGCGATGTTAAATGATGCCAATTTTGCAGTGAGCGATGATAAAACCCAAGGTTGGGTGACGCTTGACCGGGTTTATTTTTCTACTGGAAAAGCAGATTTGACTGCCAACTCTGAAGCGCAAGTAGCCAATATCATCACGCTTTTAAAAGCATTTCCAACCGCTACCGTAAAAGTAGGTGGTTATACAGACAACACCGGTGATGCGGCAGTCAACCAAAAGGTTTCTACTGAAAGAGCCAAATCAGTTGCCGATAAATTAATCGCGGGTGGAGTGGAAGCTGCAAGAATCGAAAGTGAAGGCTATGGAGCGCAACATTTTGTTTGTCCGGCCAATGATTCGGATGAATGTAAAGCCCAAAACCGTCGTGTGGATTTGAGAATTACAAAAAAGTAATTTGAAATAAATAGAATAGAAAAAGCGCCCAGATTTGAGCGCTTTTTTTTATTTCTTGATGAAATGATGGGTTTCATCGTCCAATTGAAGGATGTAAATTCCGGTATTCAAATTGGAAATATCCAATTTATTTTGGGTCTGAAATGGATTTTTTAATTCGATCATTTTTCTGCCATTCAAATCCATGATATTTAAACTTTTGATTTTTTCAAATTCCTCTCCTGCTATGAAAAGTTCATCTCGAGCCGGAACTGGATAGATTCTAAACTTTGTGTATACATCTTCCAATTCTGAAGTTTCCATCGTTCCACCAAGTCCTGCACAATAGTCCATTTCATGCTGTTCCCACTGCGTAATGTCAAAAACATCAGTCGGCTGGTTGATGGTTTCAAGTCTGTAAAGTGAAACATTTTCAAGGGAATTATCCATGTCTTTTACACCAATGGCATCGACGGTTGTATATCCATTATAAGCGAGTTCAACATACTGGATTCCGGAAAAATTCAAAGGTGGCGCTGCAGTGACGAATTGGGCTTGTGAAACCTCATAACAGCTGAAATTGGCATTTGGATGGATGACGACGATGGTTTCTTCTGCATCCAATTTTCCTTCCAATTGAAAACTATCACCATAATAATAGGTTTCATTCGTTGTGCTATAAAATTGTATGTTGAGATGATAACGGTTCAAATTCACTTCATGACCGGTTTTATTGGTGATTTCTATGGCTTTATTGTTCCCGCTTCCTTCCAAATATTTGGTGATGATTAAATCTTTTGCAAATTCATCAGTTTCCAAAGTTGTTACACTTATGTCATTACTGTTTTCCGATTCTAAATAGCCTTTATCATAGGCTTTTACAGTGAAATTATAAATAGTTCCTGGCGTCAAATGATCGATAGAAATATGGGTGGCTTTGGTTGAAATGATGGGTGTTTCTTCTCCGTTCAAGTAAATTTTATAACCCAAAACATCCGGTTCAGGACTTGCATTCCAACTTAAATTGACGAAATGCGCAAATTGTTGTGGAGAATTCAAATCTGTTGGTGCTGATGGCGGAATATCATCGGTAGTTATATCCCAAATGAGCGCCACCCATTCCGGATGATCGATAAATGGATTTCTGTTTTTTTGAATCTCGTAAACCTTGTTATTTCGATCGATTTCTCGTTGAGAAACCGGATCCAGCACATGCCAATTCTTTAGCATTTCGATGTAAGCCGGCTCAAAAGCCCGTTCTTCCGTTCCATCAAATTGGGACCGGTCAGTCTCAGGTGGAGTATCGCCACCATGATTGAATTGGGCAAATTTCCCTTCATACCTTACCGCAAAATACAAAAGTGATCTCGCAACATCTCCTTTAAATTCGTCAATCGGTTCATAAACACGACCATTATAAGCCAATTCTGGAGTTGCATCATTACAGATTTTGGATGAATTGGAAAACGTATAGTAAACCGTATTTCCGCAAACACCATAAGGAAAATTGCTTCTTAATTGGTTGATCCGAGCATCTGCGGGAATTACATGAAAAAGATCTGAATACATCGGATAATTACTCAAACTTCCTATGGAAAATGTACTTTGAGGAACCATGTGTTCTCGGTTGTATCCATTTCCTTCAGCATTTGTGTTGCCGATTAATTCTGTGGAATAGTATTCATAATCATCTGCTCCGGTTGGGATTTCCGAATAAATATCCAATAAAATATACATTCCATCTGATGGATTATTGGAAGGGTCATGATCATAATAAACATCCAAATCGGTTTGTTCATAATATTCCGGCAAATCGTCATAATTCCAATTGTGATTTTTTGAAATGATTTCATGAAGTGCTGATTTCAATTCATAGCCACTTAATCCAACCGTCGCATCATAATAACCTGAAGGGATTTGGGCGTTGATTTGAGTGAAAATAAATAAGAATAAAAGGAGTGATTTTTTTTTCATGCGTTTTTTGTTAATTTGTAAAGATATTATGAATCAGTAATTTACGTTTTAATTTGAATGAAATATTTAGGTTAAATTTTAAATCATTGATGAAAAAATGATTGAAGAATTTTAATGTATGAAATTACTGAAAAACGAAAAATCCCGACTCATTTGAATCGGGATTTTTTATGTTTTGAAATTGAATTCGAATTAATTTTTGCTGTACAATAAAGTTACGCCTTCTTGTTCAGGTAACATCGGACGCACTTCTAAATGAAGTCCATCTTTTCTTTCCTTGGCTTTCATACGGAACCATCCGGTTAACCAAAAAGGGATGATGGAACTGAAGAATAAAATTCCCCAAAATCCACAACATGCCATAAACAAGAAAAATACAAATCCTAAATACTGAGCCATAACACTAATTTTAACTTGACAAAAGTAAAAAATATATTTCATTTCCAAAACGAAACTGAAAATTATCAGTTGTCCGTAAAAATCAATTTTCCTTTCTTAAATTTGAACCTTTAAAAATCAAACAGATACATATAATTTAGAATTTTTATAAAATGGAATTTAGAATTGAAAAAGATACGATGGGTGAAGTGAAAGTCCCTGCCGATAAATATTGGGGTGCACAAACAGAGCGTTCCCGAAACAATTTCAAAATCGGCCCGGAAGCTTCTATGCCAAAAGAAGTCGTTTATGGATTTGCGTATTTGAAAAAGGCTGCGGCTTATGCCAACTGCGAATTGGGTGTTTTACCGGAAGAAAAAAGAAATGCGATTGCAGAAGTTTGTGATGAAATTTTAGAAGGAAAATTGGATGCTGAATTTCCGTTAGTTATCTGGCAAACCGGTTCCGGAACACAATCTAACATGAACGTAAACGAAGTGATCGCTAACCGCGCACAAGTTCTTGCCGGAGGAAAAATAGGGGAAGGCGAACCGATTTTAAAAGCCAACGACGATGTGAACAAATCACAATCTTCCAACGATACTTTCCCAACCGGAATGCACATCGCTTGTTACAAAGCAGTCATCGAAAAAACAATTCCCGGAGTTGAACAACTAAGAAATACCTTAAAAGCCAAATCAGAAGCCTTTAAAGATGTAGTGAAAATCGGACGAACGCATTTGATGGATGCCACGCCATTGACGCTAGGACAAGAGTTTTCCGGATATGTTTCCCAATTGGATCATGGATTGAAAGCTTTGAAAAACACCTTGGAGCATCTTTCTGAACTGGCATTGGGCGGTACAGCCGTTGGAACAGGATTGAATGCACCAAAAGGATACGATGTTCTTGTAGCAAAATACATTGCAGAATTTACTGGATTGCCATTTATCACAGCGGAAAATAAATTCGAAGCATTGGCGGCGCATGATGCGATTGTTGAATCTCATGGTGCTTTGAAACAATTGGCGGTTTCTTTGAATAAAATCGCAAACGACATTCGGATGATGGCTTCGGGTCCGCGGTCTGGAATCGGCGAAATTTTCATTCCGGAAAACGAACCGGGTTCTTCCATTATGCCTGGAAAAGTAAATCCGACACAATGTGAAGCGATGACCATGGTCGCTGCCCAAGTGATGGGAAATGATGTGGCGATTACCATCGGAGGAACTCAAGGTCATTATGAATTGAATGTGTTCAAACCGATGATGGCGTATAACTTTTTGCAAAGTGCGGAATTGATCGGAGATGCTTGTGTTTCTTTTGATGAACATTGCGCAAGCGGAATCGAACCGAATCATAAAAGAATCAAAGAATTGGTAGACAATTCACTCATGTTGGTAACGGCATTGAATACAAAAATCGGGTATTATAAAGCAGCTGAAATTGCACAAACGGCACATAAAAACGGCACAACTTTAAAAGAAGAAGCCGTTCGTTTGGGTTATGTTTCGCCGGAAGATTTTGATGTTTGGGTGAAGCCGGAAGAGATGGTGTAAGCCTATTTGTCCGCCGCGGCGAATGAAAATAGAAATCCCGAGTTTGAAGCTCGGGATTTTTTTATTCGCAGGAATTGATGTAGTTCACAATCATTTCATCAAATAATTCATTGTAAAATAATTCGCTACTATCATTTAAGTATTTCTGATACAATTCTCCTTCAAATTGATCATATGCATCGTCTTTTAATTCTTTTTTTGCGGTTTTCAGTTGATCTTTGTAATCATCTTTATAGGTTTCGGTCAATTCTTTGTAATAAATTTTCTTAACCAATTTCACGAAATCCGGTTGGAAATTGGCTTTGTTTTGGGATTCATGTTGTTCCACAAACTTTTGAAATGCAGGACAATCTTCACCCAAAAGTTTAAAGGAGAGATAATATTTTTCGGTCAATTTTGAAATGGTGAAAAAGTTCCCAAATGTAAAATTGGTCGGTTTGATGCCTTCATTTTTATCGGTTGGTTTGAAATAGAAATGAAGCCCTGAAATGTTACAAGAGCTGTAATTTTTTGATTTGCAAGTTGATTCGATAAAACTGAAAACATTTATTTTTCCATTTGTGAAACGGACAGGCGCAAAAAATTCTGGTACTTCCAAATCTTTTTCCAAATGATTGTCAAATATGATCAATTTTAATTTTTCATAAACAACCCAATGGGATTCTTTGGAACCGGGAAGGTATTCTTTTCGTTCGATTCTTTTTAAATCACTGAACAGGATTTTTTCTTCTTCTGCCTTTTCTGAAGTTTTGAAATAATAAAATTTGTTGGTCAAACCCAATTTGGTTTCAACAGAAGAAAATCCTTCAGCGATCAATTGGGGTTGAGAATTAACAACTTTTTTGTCATCAAAATCCAATTTTTGATGTTCCATCTTCCAGATACAATCTGGCTTCATAATAATCATTGGAACCGATGTTGAAAATAATTTGAGCATTAAGAAAGGATAATTGTAAAAATACAATTGCACAGATCAAGTGTTTCATGGAGGAATTTTTAAGTTCGCAAAAATAAAAAATTCCCTGAAGCCTTGACCTCAGGGAATTTGAATTATAAAAAAATCTCAATTATTTCTTGCCGTAACGCTCATACGCCAAACGAACCGCTTTGTTCACATCGATCACGCCGCCTGTAACCGAAAGATCACTGAATTTGCGTTTGTCTTTTTCAGATCCTACTTCTACTACCACATCTGATTTGTTAACAGAATCAAATAGAACTTCTTTTACTTGTTCCGATGTCATATGTGGAAAATACGCCCAAACCAAAGCTGCACATCCGGCGGCAACCGGAGAAGCCATTGAAGTTCCTTGTGCATAACTATAAGATTGATCTGGAATGGTCGAATAAATCTCTGTTCCCGGTGCGAAAATATCCACTTTTACTGTTCCAAAATTGGAGAAAGAAGCTTTCAATTTTTCAGGATTTCTGGAGCTTGCACCAACCGTGATCCAGTTTTTTGCGATGGATTCCATTTCGTTGTCTTTAAAATTACTCGGATAATTGGTGTTATAATCCAAATCTTTATTGTCATTTCCGGCTGCATGGAACATCAAAACGCCTTTGCTGTCCGCATATTTGATCGCATCATACACCAATTCTCTGTTGGGAGAAAATGCTTTTCCGAAACTCATGTTCAAGATTTTTGCTCCATTGTCAACTGCATAGCGAATTCCTGCTGCAACGTCTTCATCTCTTTCGTCACCGTCCGGAACCATGCGGACAGACATGATTTGAACCAAACCTCCGGCTACGCCATCCATCCCGATTTTATTTCCTCTTGTAGCACCGATAATTCCCGCAACGTGCGAACCATGGAACGCATCCGGGCCTTCCACTTCTGCATTTCCATATCCTTTTATGTCAAATTTTCCTTTGGCAGGATCATATTCTGGATTATAAGCATACAGCAAATCTTTGTTTTCGCTTTCATCGACCATACCAAATTCTTTTTTGGCTTCAGCGATGATTTCAGCCATAGTTTTTCCTTCGAATTCAGGATTATTTGAAATCAGGAAATCCAATTTTGCTTTTTTGTCTTTTTCTTCAGCTGAAGTTTCTGGAAGTGCTTGAACACCGGCTTTTGAGAGTTTCATGTCTTTTGTGTAAGCCGCCAATTCCTCTAAAAATGCCATGATTTGGTTGGCTTCAGCATCATTTCCTGCCGATTTGTTTTTGGCCGAATAATATTTATCAGCCCAAACTTTTCTGGCTTTCAGGTACATTTGGTATTCGACCGGCATTTTGCGCATATTTTCCATATCCGCAGCTTTGTTTCCCGAATCAAATTTAGATTTGTACAAAGTCATCACACGCGTTGCTTCATAAGAATCTTCATTGTAATCCTTTCCGGAAGCATCTGCACAGAAATCCCAACCATGAACATCATCGACAAATCCGTTTTTATCGTTGTCTTTTCCATTTCCGGCTTTCTCTTTTTTGTTGACCCAAATTTCATTTTTTAAATCTTCATGGTCGATTTCTACACCACTGTCCAAAACACCAACTACTACAGTTTTGGGTTTTAAATTTTTTGATTTTAAAAATTCAAGTGCCGAATCAGTTCCCACACCGTAGATGCCGGTTTTGGTGAAATCACTGTGGAACCAATTTCTTTTTTCCAGTTCTTGTTGGTCTACAGTCTCTTGTGCAAAGACTTGAAAACCCATCACCAACAATAACAAAGGTGCAATTAGTTTTTTCATTTTATTAATTTTAATTTATTTGATATGTCAATTAGTTTATGAAGTTTAGAATTTGTTACAAATAACTTCATTCTTTGTTTACAATCGTAATATATTTTTGAATGCGGTTTCCTTCTGTATCGCTAACTGTAATTTTATGTCGACCAGATTCTGGTTTCAGCGCAAGTTTATGAATATTTTGTGTAGTAGCCACATATTTTCCATCCAAATACCAAAAAAGCGATTTTTCAGGCTGATTGTATGCGATTTCAAATATAACCGGTTGTAATTCACCCGAAAAATCTCTCGGAAGATAGAGGTTGGTAAATCTTTTAGGATAAACAAATGCGAATGTGTTTTGATCACCATAATTCAGACATCCTTTCATGAAATTTGGTACGGGTTGATAATCAGGATGGATTTTTTTAAAATAATAGCCTTCAATTGGTGGAAGCACAAATCGATTTTCCGTAACCATTTCACTAATGGGATAACATTCATTTGTAACCCGAAATGTTTTGGTTTTATCCAAATGAATTTTTTGATGATATGGACAAACCGGACCATTTTCTGCTGTGGATGGAATTTCAGTTCGATTAAAAGTTGAGCAATTTTCTCCCAATAAATAGCCGCTTTCCTTACAAGTTTTCACTTCAATCCAATTTTTTTCAGGTTGCTTAAATTTGGAATTCAATTTTAATCGCCCGAAAACATCAAACATAACTGGCGCCGCTGCTTTTACACCGATGATCCCAGGTCTTCCTTCTCCATCTGCATTTCCAACCCAAACGGCTACGACATATTCGGGCGTAATTCCCACCGACCAAGCATCTTTAAATCCATGACTGGTTCCGGTTTTCCATGCGATGTTTTTTCCGGAATATACCTGCCAACCTGTTTCTGATTCCGGCCTTGCGACTTCTTGAAGTGCTTTTACGGTTAAATAGGCTGATGGCGCATTTAACGGATATTTCTTCACATCATCTTCTTTGTTTTTTAAGTATCCGATGTTGGGATTGAATACAAATTGGTTGGGTTTTAATACCCGATAAGCTAAATTTCGATAAGCTTGCGCCAATTCCCAAAGTGTGACTTCTCCACCGCCTACTATTAAAGACAAACCATAGTGTTTGGGCGTTTGGGTAAAGGTTGTAAAACCAAATTCTTTCAATTGATGGTGGAATTTGGCAACGCTGTATTTTTCCAACATATGAACGGCCGGAATGTTTAATGATTTTGCCAGCGCTTCGTCCGCCGGAACTGCTCCCGAATAATTTCGTTCATAATTTTCTGTAATTTCCATCGGTGTGTCAGACAACAACATTTTAGGTAATAATTTTCCTTCTTGAATCATGCTCGCATAGAGAAAAGGCTTTAAAATGCTTCCGCTGCTTCTTTTGGCTTGAATGATGTCTACCTGATTGGAATAAGCATTGTAACGATCATAAGTATTCCCTACATAAGCTTTGACATTTCCTGAATTGATTTCCAATACCAAAACGGCTAAATTATGGATTTCGTTGGCTAGAAATTGCTGTTTGTGATTTTCCACAATTAAACTAACTTGTTCTTGTAAATTTGCATCCAGCGTCGTTTTCAGACGTTTTCCTTTTTGGGTTTTCAATGCAGTTTGGAGCAAATGCGGCGCAATTTCAGGAAGAGCATTGGGTTTTCCAGGCAATGGTTCCAAAATAGCCAAATCATAATCTTCTTTATCGATGAATTTTTCTTCCCATAATTTTTTAAGCAGTCGGTTCCTTTTTTTGAGCAATAATTCCTGATTTTTTCCCGGAAAAATAAGCGAAGGAGCATTGGGTAAAACCGCTAAAGTAGCCGATTCGCCCCAGGAAAGTTGATGAGCCGATTTGGCATAATACCGCCAAGCAGCAGCGTCCAATCCCACTACATTTCCTCCAAATGGCGCATGGGAAACATAATGATTTAGGATTTTATCTTTTGAATGGGTCAATTCCAAACGAGTGGCTTGAATGATTTCGAGGAATTTCTGGCCATAGGTTCGTTCCGGATTTTGTTTGGCCAAACGAATGGTTTGCATGGTGATCGTACTACCACCGCTGACGATTCCGTCTGATTTTAGATTTTGCCGTAAAGCGCGAAAAAGTGAAACCGGATTTATTCCCGGATGCCGACGAAAATACGCATCTTCAAATTGGGTGATGCAGATTTCAAAACGTTTGGGAACGGAATCGTTTGCAGGGAATCGCCATTGTTCGTCACCTGAAATCGTGGCGCCTAGCAATCGGTTGTCTTCGCTGTAAATCAGCGTGGAAGTTTCTTCTTTAAAAAGTGGTTTGGGAAGGGAAAAGAAAAGGTACCAAATGAAAAAAATCCCAAACATCGTCCAGATTGGGATTTTGTATTTTTGATGAAATCTTTTCAATCTTTGAAACAAAAGTTTAAATTTTCTTCGAATTTAATTCAAATTTGAAGAGTCGGAATGATATTTTCAACAGATTTCTTAGAAAAAAGCAGATTATTCGGAATTCGCAACTAAATATGCCTGAACCAAACGGCCGTCTTCATACCTAAGATCTGTCTTTGGCAACATGCGTTTTAAGACGTTGTTCCATTTCTCAGCATTACGAGAATTCGGATCAAATAATTTATGACATTGGGCGCAATTGTTTTCGAAATGTGTTTTTCCTTGTGCCAATTGGTCTTCCGTAAAATTGGCTTTTACAAATTCCTTTGTAGGCGCTGTTTCTGCACTGGCTACTGTCACGGCTTTGGTTGCACAGGTTACCACAAATAAACTTGCAATCACAAAACCAAATGTTTGAAAAATTGTTTTCATATGATTGAATTATAAATCTAAAGATAAAGAATTGAATTATAGAAATGAAAGGCCGAACTCAATTTAGATTTATACCAAATTATGTTGGAATTCATTAAAAATTTATTCTCTTGAAAACTTCACCATTTTGTTTTCGAATTTATTTGTGTCCAATGGTTGAATCCATTATTTTTGTGCGGTAACAAGCCAATTTTATTTGCGCGCTAAATTTCGATTCAAAAAATGTCCACTTACGTAGTTGTTGGTCTTCAGTTTGGAGACGAGGGAAAAGGAAAAATCACCGATGTACTTTCTGCCAAATCCGATTTTGTCGTTCGCTATCAAGGCGGTCATAACGCCGGGCATACCGTGTATGTAGGTGAAGATAAATTTGTCTTGCATTTATTGCCATCGGGAGTTTTACAGTCCCAAGGGAAATGCATTATAGGAAGTGGCGTTGTGGTGTATCCGCAAAGTTTTTTGGATGAAGTAGCTTCGTTGGAAAGCCGAGGTTTGTCCAGCGATCATATATTCATAGATCGACGTGCGCATATCATCATGCCGTACCATATTTTACTCGATACTTACAGGGAAGAAGCGGCAGGAAAGGATTCCATCGGGACGACCAAGCGTGGAATCGGACCTTGTTATGAAGACAAAGTAGCAAGGGTAGGAATCCGTGCAATCGATTTATTGAATCCAGAAGTTTTAAAAGAAAAATTGGAAATCAATTTAAAAATCAAAAATGCTTTGTTTGAAAAATTATTTGACAAACCGGCATTGGATTTTGATGAAATTTATACGCAATATTTGGCTTACGGCGAACAAATCAAACACCGATTGATCGATGCAGTTGTCGAGGTAAATGATGCCATCGATGAAGGAAAAAATGTCCTTTTTGAAGGTGCACAAGCTTTGATGTTGGACATCGATTATGGAACTTATCCGTTTGTAACTTCCTCTTCACCGTCTACAGGTGGTGTTTGTGTGGGAGCGGGAGTTCCACCGACGAAATTGAAAAATCTTATCGGAGTTTCAAAAGCTTATTGTACGCGCGTTGGAAATGGTCCTTTTCCTACAGAATTGGACAACGAAATCGGCGAACAAATGCGCAAAGTCGGACATGAATTTGGTGCTTCTACCGGACGGCCGAGAAGAACCGGATGGATCGATTTGGTGGCATTGAAACATGCTTGCCGAATCAATGGCATCACGCATTTGGTGATTACAAAATTGGATGTCTTAAGCGGATTTGAAACCATCAAAGCTTGTACGGCTTATGAAACCGAAGACGGTCAAATCATCGATTATTTTACCGCTTCCACTACCAAATTGGATCAATACAATCCGGTGTACAAAGAGCTAAAAGGCTGGAATGAAGACATTTGTAACATCAACTCCTTCAGGGAGTTACCAGATGCTGCGCAAGATTACATCCATTTCATCGAAGAATATTTGGGAATTGAAATCTATTTGGTTTCCGTTGGGCCGGATAGATCACAAAATATCATACGTAAAGAGTTGTTTTAATCATTCCAACTCTTCTTTTCTTCCTTCGATTTCCAATTGTAGTAAAACCCGGGCAGCATGTTCCTCATTAAAAGCCAAATCACCTGCTACGAAAACACCTTTTTCTCCTGATTCAGCATTATGAATTCCATAAACAGTTGATTCATCATCGGGGTTGGACATTCCTTCGTAGCGGTAAATGTAAATGATTTCAAAAACGGAAGGATTTTGTTCGATTTCGCAGCAATTGATGTTGAAATCTTTTACAAATCCTTCATTCTTTAATTCTTCTAGCGCTTCTTCAGCGCCGGCATAGCGGTATTGTTGTTTTGTGTTCATAAATCAAATTTTATCTAAATTAATTAGAATAAGTGGATTGGCAAATCAAAAGAAGTTAATATTCTGTTTAAACTATCCTTAAATTATAGTGTAAAAACTTTTTCCAAACTTTATGAAAGCTTAATTTTGCAAATCAAATCCATAAAAATGAGTCATCACAAATACCAAAACCCACTTGAATCCCGCTACAGTAGCGATGAAATGTTGTATAATTTTTCGCCTGATATGAAATTTTCAACCTGGCGAAAGCTGTGGTTAGCATTGGCTGAAATTCAAAAAGAATTGGGATTGGATATTTCCGATGAACAATTGCAGGAAATCCGTGAAAATATTCACAATATTGACTATGAGGTTGCGGCGAAATACGAAAAACAATTCCGTCATGATGTGATGGCGCATGTGCATACTTTAGGTGATATCGCTCCAAAAGCGAAACCCATCATCCATCTCGGGGCGACTTCCGCATTTGTGGGAGATAACACTGATTTGATCCAAATCCGTGAAGGTTTGATCATCGTTAAAAAGAAATTGGTTAACGTCATCAAAGGATTGAATGATTTTGCGCAAGAATACAAAGATTTACCCACTCTTGGATTTACGCATTTCCAACCCGCACAACTGACAACCGTTGGAAAAAGAGCGACCCTTTGGTTGCAATCCGTTTTATTGGATTTTGAAGAATTGGAATTCCGAATCGATACTTTGCGTTTCCGTGGTGTAAAAGGAACCACCGGAACAGCAGCGAGTTTCAAAGAATTATTTGACGGAGACTATGAAAAAGTCAAAACCTTGGATAGAAAATTGTCTGAACAATTTGGTTTCAAAAAAGTATTGGGCGTAACCGGACAAACGTATGACCGAAAAATCGATGCAGAAGTTTTGGCAACGCTTTCCAACATTGCGCAATCCGCACATAAATTCACAAACGATTTGCGTTTATTACAAAATTTAAAAGAAATCGAAGAACCGTTTGAAAAATCTCAAATTGGGTCCTCAGCGATGGCTTACAAAAGAAATCCGATGCGTAGCGAACGCATTTCAGCCTTGGCAAAATTTGTAATTTCACTCGCTTCAAGTCCGGCAATGGTGGCATCTACGCAATGGTTTGAACGAACGCTGGATGATTCGGCCAACAAACGTTTGAGCATTCCGCAGGCTTTTTTATCAATTGATGCGATTTTGATCATTTGGAATAATATCCTGGACGGAATGGTGGTTTATCCAAAAGTTATTGAAAAACGAATCATGGAAGAATTGCCGTTTATGGCAACCGAATATATCATCATGGAAGGTGTGAAAAATGGAGGTGACCGTCAAGAATTACACGAGTTAATTCGTGAACACAGCATGGAAGCGGCGAAACAAGTGAAAATGGAAGGGAAACCAAATGATTTGGTCGAAAGAATTTTGGCAGACGAACGGTTCAATATCGATAAAGAAAAATTACAACAGGTTTTGGATCCGGTGAATTTCATAGGATTTGCACCGATTCAGACCGAAGAATTTTTGGCAGAACACGTTCAACCAATTTTGGATGACAATAAAGAATTAATCGGACTGGAAACCGATTTGAAGGTTTAATAATTTTCCGATTAGAATTTGAAATAGTGAATTTAGCCTCGATACTTCGGGATTGAATTTCAAACACATAAACTTTAAAAACAAAACAAATGCAAAAGCAAGCACTGATCAGTGTTTCAGACAAATCCAATTTATTGGAATTGGCTCAATTTTTAATTTCAAAAGACTATAAACTTTTGTCTACGGGCGGAACTTTTAATCATCTTCAAGAAAATGGTTTGGAAGTAACCGAAGTGAAAGAAGTAACCGGATTTCCGGAAATTTTAGATGGAAGAGTAAAATCTTTGCATCCGGCGATTCATGGTGGAATCATGGCGCGTCGTGCTGACGAAAAGCACATGGCGACTTTGGCAGAACATCAAATTAACCCGATCGACATCGTGATCGTGAATTTGTATCCGTTTTTTGCCAAAATGAACACCGGACTTTCAGAAGCTGAAATGATCGAATTCATCGACATCGGAGGACCTTCCATGTTGCGTTCGTCTGCCAAAAACTATTATGATGTAACCGTTTTGACAGATGTAGCGGACTACGCAAAAGTCCAACAGGAAATCGAAACCAAAGGTTCTACTTCGTTAGAAACCAGAAGAATTCTTGCAGGAAAAGTTTTCAATTTGACATCGGCTTATGACGCAGCGATTTCAACTTATATATTGAATGATGAGTTTCCTCATTTTTTAGAATCGTCTTATGAAAAAGTGATGGATCTGCGATATGGTGAAAATCCGCATCAGAAAGCAGCCTATTATGTAGACAAAACCGGAAATGGAGCGATGAAAGATTTCGAATATCTGCAAGGAAAAGAACTTTCTTTTAACAACATTCGCGATATGGATTTGGCGTATAAAGTGGTTTCTGAATTTGAAGAAATTACTTGTTGCGCAGTAAAACATTCGACGCCTTGTGGAGTTGCGATTGGAAATTCTGTTGACGAAGCTTACCAAAAAGCGTATGAATGCGATCCTGTTTCGATTTTCGGCGGCATCATTGCATTTAATGCTGAAGTTAATAAGACGACGGCAGAAAATCTGAACAAAATATTTTTGGAAATTGTGATTGCTCCTGCTTTTACAACGGAAGCTTTGGAAGTTTTTAGTGCTAAAAAGAATTTGCGCATCATCAAAGTAAAAAATCCGGTTTCGGACAAAGTCAGTTATGCAAAAGTGGATGGAGGTTTATTGGTTCAAAGCGTGGACAATCAATTTTCTACCGATTTGAAAGTCGTAACCGAAAAACAACCAACTGAAAAACAAATGGATGATTTGGTATTCGCACAAAAAATTGTGAAATGGGTAAAATCCAATGCCATTGTAGTCGCAACTAACGGACAAGCTTTTGGAATCGGTGGCGGACAAACCAACCGAATTTGGGCGGCGCAACAGGCCATAGAGCGTGCAAAACGCGTCCAAACTGAGGAATTGGTTTTGGCATCTGATGCCTTTTTTCCATTCAGAGATACCGTAGATTTTGCGGCGGAAAATGGGATTACAGCTTTGATTCAACCCGGCGGTTCGGTAAAAGATCAGGAAAGCATTGATGCTTGTAACGAACATGGAATTCCGATGGTGTTTACCGGGATGCGGCATTTTTTGCATTGATGAATTAGAATAAAATAATTTGAATATTTTTGAGCCTTCCGGATTTTAAATTTGGAAGGTTTTTTTAAAACAAATTATTTCAATGAAAAATAATCAGCCCATTCTCCTTCTCGGCATCGGTATTTTCTTTTGGTTAGCGATCTCTGGTTTTGGCTATGCGATCAAAAAACTCTTCATGGATTTCATGATGAATATGGAAAATGGTAATGGAATTTGGATTGGAATTATCGGTGAAACATTTGAACTGGTCTTTATCTTGGCCGGATTGAAATATTTGATTCATATATTGAAATCGAAAGTAATAAAACTTGAAACCTTATTTTTTGTGGTAATCGGATTATTATTTTTAAGTCAAATTTTTCAATTTATCATTCCTATTGGTTTTGAAGAATTTTTCAGAAGTGAATTCTATTTTGAAAACCTAGAACTTTTTTACGCCAATACAACTTATCACTTCATCAGTGGCGGAATAGGGATTCTGACTTATATACTGATGATAATTTTAATTTACCAATCACGAAATGATATATTGGCAGAAAAAGACCAAATCGAAAAAATTGGAAATTCAAATTCATAGCATTCATCTGATTCTGTAAAAAAAAATGATTTATTTATAGCAATTGAATTTCAATTTTAAGTTCCAATCTTTTTAAGCGCTTGTTAAAATTATCAGTAAAATTTTCAATCTTTGCAGAGAAAATTGATCAAATGAATTCATCGAACAACCATCATTCTACATCCTATAAAAAAATCCTCATCATCGGCTCCGGCGGTCGCGAACACGCCATCGGTTGGAAATTCTCAGAAGACTTTAAAAAGAAAGGAGAAAGTTTAGAACTATTTTTTGTTCCAGGAAATGCCGGAACTGCTCAAATTGGGACAAATGTTTCTTTGAATTCTCTTGAAGAAATGCGGGATTTCGCAAAGGAAGAATCGATCGATTTGACATTTGTGGGACCGGAAGACGTATTGTCCAGAGGAATTGTCGATTTGTTTCAAGAAGCCGGATTGGAGATTTTCGGACCCGATCAAAAAGCAGCGCAATTGGAAGCCAGTAAAGCTTTTGCCAAAGATTTTATGGCGAAATACGGTGTAAAAACAGCAGCCTATAAAAATTTTCAAGGTCCGATGTTAGCAATCGAATATTTGAAAACACAAGATTTCCCGATTGTCGTAAAAGCAAGCGGTTTAGCGGCAGGAAAAGGTGTCATCATTTGTCAAGATTTTGAAGAAGCCAAAAAAGCGGTTTTGGACATTATGGAAGACAAAACCTTTGGTGATGCGGGAGCGGAAGTTGTAATCGAAGAATATTTAAATGGATTTGAAGCGTCGATTCTTTCCTTTTTCAACGGAAAAGAAATCGTTCCTTTTGTTTCTGCAAAAGACCATAAAAAAATCGGAGAAGGTGAAACAGGATTGAACACAGGCGGAATGGGCGTTCTCGCTCCGAATCCTTTGTTTAAAAAAGAGCATTTCGAAGCTTTTCAAAAAGAAATTTTATATCCGACTTTAAATGGTTTGATCGCAGATAATTTGTTGTTTTCCGGTGTGATTTTCTTTGGCTTGATGATCACGGAAAAAGGCGTTTATCTGTTGGAATACAATTTACGAATGGGCGATCCTGAAACCCAAACGACTTTGCCATTGTTGGAAAATGATTTGTATGAAGTCGTTACGAAATCCAATCGGGGTGAACGATTTGAATTGAATTTTTCCAATCAACAAGCTTGTTGTGTGGTGATGGTTTCGGGCGGATATCCGTTGAATTATGAAAAAGGATTTGAAATCCGAGGTTTGGAAAAGGTCGATTGTCCGTATTTCATTGCGGGCGCGAAATTGGAAAATGATAAAATCCTGACTTCCGGTGGTCGTGTTTTGAATGTGGTTGGAATCGGCGAAACCATGGAAAAAGCAAGGGAAATTGCCTATGAAAACATAAAAAAAATCAATTTTGATTACGAATATTACCGAAAGGATATAGGATTAATCTCATAGTGAACTTTGTTAATCATAGTGTCCCTTGTGGTAAAATAAACCACGAGGTTCACAAAGTTTATCACAAGGAACACAAAGTAAAATCTTATGTTGTTTAGAATTCTTAAAATGAAATATGAAAAAATTTTGGAGAATTTTTAAGAAAACTTTCATCATTCTTTTCATAGCTCAATTGGTTTACATTGTGGTTTTGAAATGGGTGAATCCGCCGATTACGGTAACCCAAATCGTGAGTTTGGTGGAAGGAAACGGATTGAAACGTGATTATATTTCTTACGAAGCAATGCCTAAAAATGCAAAGTTGGCGGCGATAGGTTCGGAAGATCAATTGTTTGCGACGCACAATGGATTTGACCGAAAAAGCATCGAAAAGGCATTGGAATTCAATGAAAAAAAGAAAGGAAAAAGATTGCGTGGCGCCAGTACGATTTCGCAGCAAGTCGCCAAAAACGTTTTTTTGTGGCAAGGCAGAAGTTGGTTCAGAAAAGGATTGGAAGCTTATTTTACTTTTATGATCGAACTGGTTTGGGGGAAAGAAAGAATTCTCCAAATGTATCTGAATGTCTCCGAAATGGGCATTGGGACATTTGGGATCGAAGCAGCTTCGCAACGCTATTTTAAAAAACCGGCTTCGCAATTGACTCGAAATGAAGCCGCAAGAATCGTGGTCAATATGCCTAATCCTAAAAAATACCGAGTGAACCCTCCGAGTGGTTATGTCAGCAAACGCGCAAATTGGGTGGAACGTCAGATGCGGAATTTGGAAGGTGATGTTGAGATTAAGAAATTGTTGGATGGCGAATAATTAATTCATCATTCATCATACATATTTCATAATTGACTCGTATTTTTGCGCAAACTTCATTAAATGACAAACGGAATTCTAATTTTAGACTTTGGGTCGCAATACAATCAATTGATAGCAAGAAGGGTACGGGAATTTGGGGTATATGCTGAAATTCTTCCTTTTAATGCTTCATTAGACGAAATCAAACAACATCAGCCGAAAGGAATCATTCTTTCTGGCGGTCCTTCATCGGTTTTTGGAGAAGATGCCCATTTGGTGGAGAAAGAATTGTTTGAATTGGGTATTCCGGTTTTGGGTATTTGTTATGGAATGCAGTTGACAGCGCATTTGCTCGGTGGAGAAGTGAAAAAAGGACAGAAAGGCGAATATGGAAAAGCGGAATTGAAAGTGTTGAATTCCAATAAATTACTATACGGTTTTTCGGAAAGTTCTACGGTTTGGATGAGTCATTTTGATGAGGTTTTTCAGGTTCCGGAAGGATTTGAAATTTCCGGAAAATCAGAATCGGTCATCGCAGCGATGGCAGATGAATCCAGAAAGCTTTATGCGGTTCAGTTTCATCCAGAAGTTTCGCATAGCGAATATGGAACGCAATTGTTACGAAATTTTGTGTTTGACATTTGCGAAGCGGAAGAAAATTGGGCTTTGTCAGATTTCATCGAAGTTGAAGTAGCGCGCATCAAAGAAAAAGTAGGGAATCAAAAGGTGATTCTCGGATTGTCAGGTGGTGTGGATTCTTCTGTGGCAGCGGTTTTGATCCATAAAGCGATCGGAGATCAATTGACTTGTATTTTTGTGGATACGGGACTTTTAAGAAAAGATGAAGGCGTAAAAGTTATGGAAAATTATGGAAAGCATTTCCATATGAACATCAAATTGGTGGATGCACGTGAACAATTTTTATCGAAATTAAAAGGAATTTCAGATCCGGAAGAAAAAAGAAAAATCATCGGTCGTGAATTTGTGGAAGTTTTCAATCAAGAAGCTTTGGCGTTTGAAGATGCAAACTTTCTAGCTCAAGGAACGATTTATCCGGATGTGATTGAATCTCAATCGGTAAAAGGTCCTTCAGCGACCATAAAATCGCATCATAACGTCGGTGGATTGCCGGAAGAAATGAAATTGCAATTGTTAGAACCGCTTCGCGAATTGTTCAAAGACGAAGTCCGTAAGGTAGGCGTAAAGTTGGGAATCCCAAAAGAACTGGTTTACCGTCATCCTTTTCCGGGACCGGGATTGGGAATCAGGGTTTTGGGAGAAGTGGATGAAGAAAAAGTCAGAATTTTGCAGGAAGCCGATGCGATTTTCATCGAAGAATTGTACAAAAATAATTTGTACGATGAGGTGAGTCAGGCTTTCGTAGTGCTTTTACCGGTCAAATCGGTTGGTGTGATGGGTGATGAAAGAACGTATGAGTATACGGCTGTAGTCCGCTCTGCTAACACAATTGACTTTATGACAGCGACTTGGTCACGTTTGCCGTATGAGTTTTTGGATAAGGTTTCGAGTCGAATTATCAATGAAGTCAAAGGGATCAACAGAGTGGCTTATGACATCAGCTCAAAGCCGCCAGCAACAATAGAATGGGAATAAGAAAAAAAGTAATTTTCTTTTTGGAAGAAATAAAAAAACGATTATATTTGCACTCGCAATTACGGAGACCCATGGTGTAACGGTAGCACACCGGTTTTTGGTACCGTTTGTCGGGGTTCGAATCCCTGTGGGTCTACCATCTTAAAAGCAACTCAAATCGAGTTGCTTTTTTTGTTTAATAGCTTGAGGAATTCGTCGGAAGAAATTTCACGTGCGCCTAAACTTTCTAAATGTTCCGTGTAAACTTGACAATCGATGATGGCATATTTTTCCGCGTATTTTTGGACAAAATATATGAATCCTGATTTGGAGGCGTTTGAAACTTTTGCAAACATACTCTCACCACAAAAAATCCCATTTGTTTCGATGCCGTAAAATCCACCGACCAATTCTTCATTTTGCCAAACTTCTACACTTTTTGCGATTCCTGATTTATGAAGTCGGATATATGCTTCCCTCATTTCATTTGTGATCCAACTTCCTTTTTGACCGGGACGATTGATTTGACCGCAATTGTAAATGACTTCTTCAAAACAATTATTCTCTGTAAACTGGAATTCTTCATTTCGCAGAATTTTTCTCATGGATTTTGAAATTTTTAATTCGTCAGGAAACAATACAAATCTCGGATTTGGGAACCACCAAAGAATCGGTTCGTTTTCATTGAACCATGGGAAAATTCCTTTTGAGTAAGCCAATTTTAATCTTTCCACACTTAAATCACCACCATAAGCGATGATGCCGTAGGAATTGGTTGCTGCATAATCCGGGAAAATCAATTCTTCCGATAATTTTTTCATTTTCAAAATTCAATTGGAACAAAAGTAAAATAAAAAAATGCCCCAAATAGGGCATTCAATTCATTCTAAATCGAAATATGTGATTAGTCTTTCCAATTTTCAATTAACTTTTCAACTTCCTCTCTGGTTTTCCCAGATTTTTCTTGGATTTTACCAATTACTTCATCGAATTGTCCTTCTAAAATACTTTCATCATCCTTGAACCATTCTCCATATTTCTGTTTGAAAGCACCTTTTACTTGGTTCCATTTTCCTTCTAATTCTAATTTATTCATCATTTATAATTTTATTGGTTTATGCTAAATAATATTTCAACGATTATTCCTAAGATAGAATCCAATTGATAAAATCCTGTTAAATAAATTGAAATTGTGTTAAACCTTAATATATAATCCTCTTGAAGCAATGCGTCGGATTTTCCTTTTTACCACTCCTTTGGAGAGTTCGAAACTGCTTGTCATTTTTGGGAGAGGTAAAATAAAGCATTTCAGTTTTGATCTTTAGGTGAATTTGACTATATGGTTCTGGCTCGTGGTTAGTCGGTTCAAGAAATTCTTTATTCTTATCTTTGTTATTTTCAATTAAAATTTATGTCCATAAAAACCATCGATACAACACAGGTCACACCAGCCGAATCCATCCAATATTTACAAAATGCAGTTGCGCCTAGACCCATTGCGCTTGTCAGCACATGTGACAAAGAAGGAAAGGTGAATTTGAGTCCATTCAGTTTTTTCAATGTATTCAGTTCCAATCCGCCGATTTTGGTGTTTTCTCCATCTAGAAGAGTGCGCGATACCACAACCAAACATACTTTGGAAAATATAGAACAAGTTCGAGAATGTGTGATCAACACCGTTTCTTATGACATCGTTCACCAAAGTTCTTTGTCCAGTACCGAATATGACAAAGGCGTAAACGAATTTCATAAAGCCGGTTTTACGGAAGTACCTTCTTTAAAGGTTAAACCGCCCAGAGTCAAAGAATCCAAAGCTTCCTTTGAATGCAAAGTAAAAGATTTGATTTATTTAGGTGACGGAGGTGGAGCCGGAACCCTTGTGGTTTGTGAAGTTTTAATGATCCATGTGGACGAATCGGTTTTAAATGAACGTGGTCAAATCGATACCAAATTAATCGATTTGGTTGGGCGAATGGGTGAATCTTATTATACACATTCAAACGGTGATTCCCTTTTTGAAATCCCCAAACCTTTGGTCACAAAAGGAATTGGAGTCGATGCGCTTCCAGAGGCAATTCGTCTAAGTAAAATTTTTACCGGAAATGAATTGGCGATGCTTGGAAATGTAGAAGCGGTTTTCGGAACAGAATTTAAAGACGATGAATTGGCACACCAACACGCGAAAGATTTATTGAAAGAAGGTGATGTAGAAGGTGCTTGGGAAATTTTGAAAATCAATTAAGCATTTAGATTATATTTTTCTAACTCAAACCAATTGCATTTTAGTTTTTCGTCATATTGGAAAACTTCTTTCAATTCAAATCCTAATTTGATCAAAACATGGATAGAACCTATATTTTCCAAATCGGTAATCGCATAAATCTTATCTGTGTTTAGGTTTTCAAAAGCCCAATCCAGAATTGCTTTGCTGGACTCGGTTGCATAACCTTTGCTCCAGTGTTTTTGTTTGAAACGGTAACCATGTTCGTAGAAATTCTGGTGACCGTTGAGTTTATCTGTGAAATATTTAATCCCGCACCAACCCAACATTTCTCCTGAAACTTTATCTGTAACCGCCCAGCGCGCAATGCCGTTGTCTTGGTATTGTTGACGAATCATTTTGATGATTTCTACAATTTCATCTTTGGATTTTACAGGAGTTTGCAAGATGTATTTATGAACTTCCGGGTCAGCGTCCAATTCGAAGAAATCGTCGACATCCGTCAATTCAATTTCGCGGATGATCAAACGGTCGGTTTCGAGGTGGATTTTCATATAATGATGGTTTTAAGCAGATCCGTTTCAGCATATTTTTTTATAGATTTTCTTTTATCAATCTTTCTAATTCGCTCGCAGGAAAAACCCCTGACTGCCTCCATTTGATTTCTCCATTTTTGAAGATAGCCAATGTCGGAACACTACGTATTTGGTATTGTGCCGAAACTTGCGGATTCTTATCTACATCTATTTTGATGATACTTGCTGTATCGCCAATACGCTCTTTTAGTTCTTCTAATATAGGAGCCTGCATTTTACAAGGTCCACACCATGTAGCGAAAAAATCGACTAACACGGGTTTGTCTTGATTAATTATTTCCTGAAATGTCATTTTTTTCTTTTTTATCTTTTTTGAAGATGGAGAATACCAAGCCTCCCATTACGGAACCATATAAAGTACTGTTTATAGGGTTTGATGTGATAGCACAAGTACCTGTGTTGCAGCCGACAAATTTCCAATAGAGAAATCCGGCTATGGCACCTAATGGTATTCCTATGATGGTTAAAAGGTTTTTTCTTATAAATGTATTCATAACTGTTTTGGTTTTACTTCTTCATAGGTAATGTATTCTGTAGCTTTGTTTTTTCTTGAGTTATAAGTAGTGCTACAACCTGCCGTACCGCAACAGCCGATGTTGAATACAGGCATTAGCGTAAATAATCCGCCTAAAGCAACGAACATCCATTCGTTTGCCTGAATACCTTGGACAATCACAACAACACCCAAAACCAGACGGATAATCCGCATAAAATTCCAGTTGCTTAAATAGTTTTTCACTTGTCTGTTCTTAATTCTCTGTAATTACTTTCTGTACATTGTTCCAAGTTCCGCCATTGACAACGTTATTAAAACCGTTTTTTTCTAAAATACTCTTTGCTTGTCCGCTACGGTTGCCACTTCTGCAAAATACAACGATGTGTTTTTTGTTTTTGAATTTTGGAAGCTGTCCCGAAATTTTATCCAACGGAATGTTTACGGCTCCTTTTACGCTTCCGGAAGCAAACTCAGATGGTGTGCGGACATCAACTAAAAAAGCGTTATCCGCAATTATTTCTTTTAATTGCGAATTGTCTTGCTGACCAAATAAAAACTTAAAAATTCCGAACATAACTACTCCGATTATAATAATGAGAATGAATTTGAAACTTTGTTTTTGCATCTTTTTTGGATTTATACCGTTGAGTGAAAAAGTGATATGTCATTTACTTTTTCTGTAATATTTCATCCAAGGCTTGCTGTACATTTTGCCAAGGGCCTCCGTTGAGGACACGCTCAAAACCATTTTGTTCCAATATCAATTTTGCGTTTCCACTTCTGGCTCCGCTACGGCAGAAAACGATAATATTTTCTTTGTTTTTAAATTGTGAAAACTCCTGTTCCAATACGCTTAATGGTATGTTTATGGCACCGTCAACACTTCCCGAATTAAATTCTTCAGGAGTGCGTACATCAACCAAAAAAAGAAAATCTTTATCTAAAAACTTATCTTTAGAAAGTTTGTCTAATAACTCTAACATATGATGTAAATATTTATGATAAGAAGACTGACCTTAAATTTACGTAAAGCCAATCTCCTTATTCTTAATGATTAAATTGATTTTTTAGCCAGATACCAATCCACTTGCTCTAAAGTTGTATCGGCTTTACGTTCTTTTAATCCTTCCAATGTTTTTGGTGCTCCTACGATTACTTTGTCGCCCGGTTGCCAGTTGAGTGGCATAGCTACTTTGTATTCATCGGATGTTTGAAGTGCCAATAAAGAACGTTTAATTTCATCCATATTACGACCTACATTCAAAGGATAATACATAATCAAACGGATTTTTCCTGCCGGATCCATGATGAATACGGCACGGACAGCTGCAGTTTCGCTTTCGCCCGGTTGCAACATTCCGTACAATTTGGCTACTTTCATATCCAAATCTGCAATAATCGGGAAGTTGAACAATACACCTGTCTTTTCGTCAACGGCATTTACCCATGCGATGTGTGAATGAATGCTGTCTATGCTTAACCCCATCAATTTGGTATTGTGCTTTTCGAAGAAATCGCTTTCGTTGGCAAAGCCCGTCATTTCTGTTGTACAAACCGGTGTGAAATCGGCAGGATGAGAAAATAAAATCACCCAGCTTCCTTTGTTGTATTCCGAAAATTTGATTACTCCTGTAGTAGTTACTGCTTCAAAATCGGGTGCCATATCGCCAATTCTTGGCATTGTATTTATTTGATTTTCCATTTTTTAAAATTTTAAGATTATTAAATTAACTATTTGCTTCCATCCACTCTTTCATTCCGGCAGAATAGTTCTTGACATTTTTGAAACCGTATTTAGCCAACAATGACTGAGCAATTGTTGCTCTATCTCCACTTTGGCAATGGATGACGATTTGTTTGTCTTTGCTGAATTTATCCAGATGATCTGGTAGCGTTCCTACAAAAACATGGTCTGCACCCTCTACATGGTAGGTTTCATATTCCGTCAATCCTCTCACATCGACAATTTGAGCATTCGGGTTTCCGATGTACGATTTGAATTCTTCTATGTCTATGATATCTTCTGTCTCCAGTTCCAATCCCAAGTCTTCTACGTTGGAGATGTATCCGTATATGTTATCCAAGCCTATTCGCATCAGTTTTCTGGTCAAATCTTCGATTTGATTATCATCGGCAACTAAAACAAATTGTTCTTGATAGTTCAGTAACCAGCCTGCCCATGTAGAGAAAGAATTATTGCCTTGTATATTGATACTTTCCGGAATAAATCCTTTTGCATAATCTACTTTATTGTGAGCATCGATAACTTTCAATCCATTGTTATAAGCATTCAAAAACTGTTCTTTCGATAATTTTGGGTGTTTAGGAACCTCCACTAATAATGGGCGATTTACTTTGTTCAAGTGTTTCATCATCGCAAAATATTTTGGTGGTTCTGGTTGTCCTTCCAAAAGATATTTCACAAAGCCCGCTTCATCATCTTCGTATTGAAATGCCCAGTTGCGGATTTTTTCGTAACCTACGGTCGAACTTGGAACTGCTCCCAAAGCCTTGCCACAAGCTGAGCCTGCTCCATGTGCTGGCCATACCTGCACGTATTCAGGCAATTCAGCAAAGCGTTGTATAGATTCATACATCTGTTTGGCTCCTTTTTCTTGTGTACCAACTAAACCTGCCGCTTTTTCCAATAAATCAGGGCGGCCAATGTCTCCAACAAAAACAAAATCTCCCGTGAATACCATTACTGGTTTATCTGTAGCCGGATGGTCTGTCAACAAAAAGCTGATACTTTCCGGTGTATGACCCGGTGTGTGCAATACTTCTAATGTCAAGTTTCCTACACTGATTTTGTCACCGTGTTTCAGCTTGGCATGATGCGGAAACTGGTATTCCCAATCTGGTCCTCCTTCGTCTGAAAGATACATTTGTGCTCCGGTCACTGCTGCTAATTCGCGTGAACCACAGAGAAAATCGGCATGGATATGCGTTTCTGTAATATGGGTAATTTTCATATTGTTTTGCTTCGCAATTTCCAGATACACATCTATATCTCGTTGTGCATCGATTACAATGGCTTCTCCTTTTGCCTGACAGCCTATAAAGTAGCTCGCTTGAGCTAAACTTTTATCATATACGTGTTGAAAAAACATATTTTTTTAGATTTTAATGTTATTAATTAAAGCATAGTTGTTGGACAAACGTAATCGCTTACCTTGAATTTTCCCGATTCTTTGATTGCCGTAAATCCGCCTTGAACGTCGATAAGTTTGTTATATCCTCTGGCTCTAAGAATAGAGTTGAAAATCATTGAACGGTAACCACCGGCACAGTGTACGTAATAGGTTTTGTCTTTATTCACTTCAGCTATATGTTCGTTGATATAATCCAAAGCGATGTTTTTTGAACCGATTGCGTGTTCTGAAAAATGTTCGCTCTTTTTGCGTACATCCAGAATGTCCAGGTTTGGATTTTCTTCCATTCGTTTTGCCAGTTCATCTACCGAAACAGATTCGATGGTGTCGGTTTCTTTGCCGGCATTTTTCCAGGCTTCAAATCCACCTTTCAGATAACCAATAGTATTGTCGTAACCAACTCGAGCCAATCTGGTAACGACTTCTTCCTCACGACCTTCGTCTGCAATCAATAAAATGGTTTGTTTGATATCCGGAATGAGTGTACCTACCCACGGTGCAAAGTTTCCATCAATACCGATATTGATTGAATTTGGAATAAATCCTTTAGCAAAGGTTTGTGCATCACGAGTATCCAGCAACAATGCGTCAGTTTCGTTGGCAGCAGTTTCAAATGCTTCAGGACTTAAAGCTTGCGTTCCTTTGTTCAATACTTCATCAATACTTTCGTAACCTTTGATGTTCATCAGCACGTTTTCTGGAAAATATCCAGGAGGTGGCATTAAGCCATCTAACACTTCTTCGATGAATTTTTCTTTGGTCATTGATTGTAAAGCATAGTTGGTTTTCTTTTGGTTGCCCAAGGTATCGGTCGTTTCCTTGCTCATGTTCTTACCACAAGCCGAACCTGCTCCGTGTGCTGGATAGACAATGATATCATCTGCTAACGGAATGATTTTGTTGTGCAATGAATCGTACAAATGAGCCGCTAATTTTTCCTGTGTCAGATCTGCAATCACTTTTTGTGCCAAATCTGGACGACCCACATCGCCGATGAATAAGGTATCACCGGTAAACAAAGCAGTTTCTTTTCCGCTTTCATCAATTAATAAAAAGCAAGTACTCTCCATCGTATGACCCGGTGTGTGTATGACTTTGATTTGGATATTTCCAACTTGTAAAATTTCACCATCCTCAGCAACATATGCGTCAAATGATGGTTTTGCAGTGGGACCAAAAACAATCGTTGCACCGGTTTTTTTAGCCAAATCCAAATGACCACTCACAAAATCAGCGTGAAAATGCGTTTCCAATACATATTTAATTTTAGCCCCGTCTTTTTCCGCTTTTTCGATATAAGGTTGGACTTCACGAAGCGGATCTATTACCACAGCTTCTCCATTACTTTCAATATAATAAGCTCCTTGAGCCAAACATCCTGTATAAATTTGTTCTACTTTCATTCTTTATGATTTTTTAATTGTTTTAAATTTTATACTACAAAATTACAACCTGCTTATAACCTGTTCAGTAACATAAGTTACAAGACTGTTTTTTTATAAGAATAATTCCTTGATGAGGATATAGATTCCCATTACGAGTACAAACCAGCCGAATGCGGCTTTAAGTTTATTGCCTTCTATTTTTTTAGACAGAAAAATCCCGATAAAAATTCCGACAACAGATAATCCGGTAAAGATGGATAGCAAAGTCCAGTCAATTGTTTCGCTACCTTGCAAATCACCTGTGAATCCCAAGAGTGACTTTGCTGCGATGATAAACAAGGAAGTCCCTACAGCTAACTTCATCGGCATTTTTGCTAATAGAACCAATGCGGGAATAATTAAAAATCCACCGCCTGCACCTACCAATCCGGTTAGTGTACCAACTAATGCTCCTTCCAGAAGAATCATCGGATAGTTATATTTTATTTCACCGGTGTCTACATCATTGCAATGCGGACAAGGACGTATCATCGATATGGAAGCAAAAATCATTACGATGGCAAAAAGCACCATCAAGGCGATAGGTTTGGTAAATTCAAAGCTTCCGATAGAGATAATCACATCAGGAATTAAAGGCATCAGATAAGCTCTGGTCAAATACACAGCAACAATAGACGGAATACCAAAAATAAGTACGGTTTTGAAATCTACTTTTTTCTGAATGGCGTTTTGAACGCCACCTACCAAGGATGTAGTACCCACTACAAATAAGGAATACGCTGTCGCTAATATGGGGTTAACGCCCATGACATACACCAAAATAGGAACGGTAAGTATGGAACCTCCGCTACCAATAAGTCCTAATGAAACACCTACTAAAACGGCCAATAAATAGCCTATAAGATCTGTCGCCATAATTCAATGATTAAATGATGCGACAAAATTAGAATACCACGATAACGCAGGCAGTAACAATTGTTACAGAGCTAAAAATTAAAACTAAAAATCATTGGATGGTTATTAATTCTATATTGTGTAACAAGTGTTACAATCGTTTTTGTAATTTATAAATACATTTACAGATGCATATAAAAGGTGGATATATGCGGTAACAAAACGTGATATTCAAACGCTTAAAATATTCCTTATGGAAGACATGATCCTTTACAATCGGCTACAGTTTGCCTTTACGATTACCTTTCATTATTTGTTCCCTCAGCTCACTATGGGACTTTCCTTAATGATTGTTTATTTTAAATGGAAATTTCTCAGAACTAAAAATGAAGATTACAATAATGCATCAAAATTCTGGATGAAGATATTTGCATTGAACTTCGCAATGGGTGTTGTAACGGGTATTCCAATGGAATTTCAGTTCGGCACCAATTGGGCTAAGTTCTCTGAGCTTACCGGAGGTATCATCGGACAAACGTTAGCAATGGAAGGAATGTTCTCCTTCTTTTTAGAATCTTCTTTTCTGGGCATGTTTCTTTTTGGTGAAAAGCTACTTGGACAGAAACTACACTTTTTATCAGGACTGATGGTCTTCATTGGTTCGTGGGCAAGTGGTTTTTTGATTATCGCTACACACTCTTGGATGCAACATCCTGTCGGTTACGAAATTTTGGAGAACGGAAAATTTATATTGAAAAATTTTGGTGCTCTATTCAATAATCCTTGGCTGTGGCCTTCATATCTACATAATCAAATGGGTTCGTTAGTAACGAGTTCTTTTTTTGTGGCAGCCGTTGGAGCTTTCTATTTATTGAGTAATAAGCATAGTCGCTTTGGGAAGATTTTTGTAAAGAGCGGAGTCGTTTTCGGGGTAATTTCTTCTGTCATGTTAGCTTTTCCTACAGGTGATTGGGCAGCTAAAAATGTCGTCAAATACCAACCAGTAACATTTGCTGCGATGGAAGGTATTTTTGAAACTGAAAAAGGAGGGTCTGAGATTGTTTTGGTGGGTCAGCCCGATATGGAAAACAAAAAACTGGACAATAAAATCGCTGTACCCAATGTACTTAGTTTTCTTACGTATCAGCGTTGGGATGCTGAAATTAAAGGTTTGAATGAATTTGATGAATCCATACATCCTACCAATGTCCCCGGTTTGTATTATGGTTATCATATTATGGTTGGTTTGGGAACTATTTTCATTGGTATTATGGTACTTGCATCGTTTTTACTCTGGAAAGGCAAATTGTATAAAACAAAATGGCTGTTGTGGATTCTGATGTTTATGATTCCGTTTCCTTATATCGCCAATACGGCAGGATGGTACACAGCGGAACTGGGCAGACAGCCTTGGTTGGTTTACAATCTGATGCGTATGGTTGATGGCGTTTCGCCTACCGTATCTTCGGGAAATGCATTATTTACACTTTTGGGTTTTGTTGGACTGTATTTGCTTCTTGGACTGCTTTTTCTTTTACTTGTTTTAAAAATTATACGGAAAGGTCCTGAAGCTAAAATGGCATTAAAATAAATGGTTATGGAAATATTTTGGTTTATTGTATTAATGGTTATGTTGGGGATTTACGTTATCCTCGATGGGTATGATTTCGGAGCCGGAATTGTACATTTATTTTTGGCTAAGACTGAGCAAGAAAAAAAAGCCGTAACCAATGCTATCGGTCCTTTCTGGGATGCTAATGAAGTGTGGCTGATTGCGGCTGGTGGTGTTTTATTCTTTGCATTTCCTACGCTATATGCATCGGCCTTTAGTGGTTTTTATCTGCCCTTGATGCTGGTTTTATGGTTGTTGATTTTCAGAGCTGTAGGGCTGGAATTGCGGGGACAAGTACATCACAGAATGTGGGAAGCTATTTGGGATAAAGCATTTGGTATAGCCAGTCTTCTGTTAGCGTTGTTTTTTGGAGCCGCTTTAGGTAATGTAGTAAGAGGCGTAAATCTCGGGATGGTGGAAAATGGTGTCTCTACACAGGAACCTCATTATTTCTTTTTAGCACTTTGGAATCCTACATTTGACCCACTTGCAGAGCATCAGGGGGTTATTGACTGGTTTACCTTGTTATTGGGACTTGTTGCTGTTGTAACGTTAACCATTCACGGGGCCAATTGGATTATTTTGAAAACATCTACATCACTCAACGGGCGGCTTAAAAAAGTGATTTTTAAACTAAATTTCGTACTGTTGGCATTAGTCGTCATTTCCGCTGGTTTATGGCATTATGTAAAACCCTTTCCTTTAAATAATCTGCAAACGCATTATTGGCTTTGGATATTCCCGATAATTGGTGCAGTAGGTCTAATCGGGTTGTTCAGAATTAACAAATTTAAAAAGGACAGCACCGGATTTTTATTTTCTTCTATGTTTATTTTTGGGAGTTTTGCTACTACTATAGCTTCTTTGTTTCCGACACTATTGCCATCTACAAATGGAATTAATCCTTCATTAACTGTACATAATGTGGCAGCTCATGAATATGGATTGTCAGTAGGATTGTATTGGTTTATTATTGCGGCTATTTTAGTGATTGCATATTTCATCATTCAGTTCAGAGTTTTTAAAGGTAAAATGGATGATGTAGGTTACGGAGAGCATTAAAAAACTCAAAGACTAAGCATTTAACTTAGTCTTTGAGTTTTATCGCTAAAATTTCTCCTGTCGCACAAACAATTCCTTCAGCAGAAAGTGTCATATCTACCAAGATTTTTCTGCCCTCGATACTTCGGAGTTTTCCTTTTAGCTCCAGCTTTTTACCCATTGGTGTAGGTACTTTAAAATCAACTTTAAGCGATGCTGTTACACATCTTATGGGAATAATTGCTACATTTTCAAGATCAATATTTTCTGCCAGACAAGCAAAAGCCGCAGCCGAACCAGTTCCGTGGCAATCTAATAAGGAAGCTACTAAACCACCGTAAACACTTCCAGGAATTGCTGTAAATTTTTCGTCTGGTGTAAAATGGGCGATTGTTTCATCTCCCATTAAATATGTTTTTAATTGATGACCATCTGGATTATTTTTTCCACATCCATAGCAATGTGCCAGTTCATCGGGATACAAATCTTGGATTGCTTTTCTTTTATGATGCATTCTTGTTTGAGAATTTGAAATTACTTCACAAGTTCGTTGTTTTTATCTTTCCAATCATTAATTCCACCGGAATAATTCAGAATGTTTTCAAAACCGTTTTTCACAAGAATAGAATAAGCAATTGCCGCTCTTGTTCCGCTTTGGCAATGGATGATGACAGGTTCTTTTTTATTGATTTTATCAAAATTGTTTTCAAGTGTATTCAGTGCTATATTTTCAACACCTTTGATATGACCGCTTTTGTATTCGTTTTCGGTACGAACGTCAATTTTCTGAATGTTTTTGTTTCCCAAATATGATTTGAAAGTATCTATATCAATGGTTTTTACATTTTGCAAAGCCAAATTTTGTTCAGACGGATTGGTAACGTACCCATAGATATTGTCCATCCCGATACGCATTAGTTTTCGGGTCAAATCTTCGATTTGATTTTCTTCGGCAACCAAAATAATCTGGTTTTGATAATCAACAACCGAACCGACAAACGTAGAAAATGTTTTCATATTTTCAATCAGAAGACTCCCAGGAATAAATCCTTTACCTGAAACTGCTTTTGGACGGGCATCTATTACGAGTAAACCATTTTTAATCGCATTTTCTGTTTCTTTTTGATTGAGTTTAGCCAATTTCGGAACTTCAACCAATAGCGTACGATCTACTTTGTTCAGATGTTTCATCATCGCAAAATATTTTGGCGGAGCGGGTTGCTCACTCAAAATATAGGCTACAAAATCGGTTTCTTTTCCCGAAAATTGCAAAGCCGGATTGGTCAATTTTTCTTGTTTCAAAGTAGATTGCGGAATATTGCTCAAACTTTTCCCACAGAAAGAACCTGCTCCATGTCCCGGCCAGATTTCGGTGTTATCGAGTAATTTCAAAAATTTTTCAATAGAATGATAGAGTTGTTTTGCTCCAACTTCCTGCGAACCAATTTGTCCTGCTGCTTTTTCCAATAAATCAGGACGGCCGACATCGCCTACAAAAATAAAATCTCCGGTAATGGCTTTGATTGGATTTTTTGTGCCGTCGTTAACCAAAAAAGTCAGGCTTTCGGGCGTATGTCCCGGTGTGTGAATGACTTCTATCGTAATACTTCCAACCGAAATTTTATCGCCATTTTTCAGTCCGGTGTGTGGAAAATCGTATTGCCAGTCTCTGCCGCCTTCGTCAGATAAATACAGCGGTGCTTTCGTAACTGCTGCGAGTTCTCTCGAACCACTGAGAAAGTCTGCGTGAATATGAGTTTCGGTAATTTTCGTTATTTTCAGATTGTTTGTCTGAGCTATTTGCAGATAAGTGTCGATATCTCTTTTAGGGTCGATGACAATCGCTTCTTTGGTTTCTGTATCGCCGATCACATAACTTGCCTGTGATAATGTTTCGTCATAAACACGTTCAAAGAAAAGAGTTTGTGCAAATGAGGAATTCGATAAGAAGAAAATGGCTAATAACCAAAGAAAATTATTTTTTAAGAAGATGGATTTCATATATTATTTGCTTTAAAATTTCAATGTTTAAAACTGTCTATACTAACTTTAGTACGTTATTAGTGTAGTAATAAATCCTCAAAATTAGCACTTACAGTTTGGGCAGAAAGTAACATAGGTTACATAGGGTGCAGGAATAAAAAAACATTCAAAAAAGCAATTGTTCCTTTGTTTTAATCTTTCACCTATTCTTTGTTGGTCTCAAAATAGATATTCGGTCTTCCAAAAATCCATTTTACGAATGAAACAACCAATGCAATCGGAATTATGAATATAGCGGCTATAATCATTCCGTATTCATACAACAAAGAACTATCTGAATAAGGTTTCCCTTTCTTTCTGGCACGGAGTGCACTCATTGGTAAACCAATCATATTGCCCATCAGCATCAGTTGAATGGCAGCCAATATAATTCTTGCTTCTTCTTTTCCGTATTCTTTTACAATGGCTTCGTATGTTTACTGTTCGGGTAATCCACGTGTTTCGGCATAATGTTGAGCAAATAGGATGGCTTTCGATTCTTCGGGATTGACAAAGCTTTTGTCTCCCGTAAGGAAACCCGATATTTCATCGTTATTCATTCCCATTTTTAATGCCATCTGCGTATGGGCGTATGAACATACGGCACAAGCGTTGACCTCAGTTACTGCCAGTTGCAATCGTTCTAAAAGTTGCTCATCAATGGTTTTCTGCTTTTTATTTTTGATAAATACTATTGCCGAACTCGGTGCTAACATCAGCGAACGCAATAGTTCTGATAAAGAAACTTTTCTTTTATACGAAGTTTGATTTTCAATGTTTTGAGGTATAGATATGTTATTATTCATTGCACTTAATTTTTATGTCCGCCAATGATGTAGCCGTCTTTCATTTCTATGGTTCGGTCACTTTTTTGAGCAAATTCATCATCGTGGGTTACAGCGATAATGGTTTGTCCGAAACTGTGGGTCAGGTCTTTGAAAATATCAAAAACAATGTCTGTATTTTTACTGTCCAAATTACCTGTTGGCTCATCACCCATAATAATCAAAGGATCATTAATTAACGCTCTGGCAATGGCAACACGTTGTTGCTGTCCACCCGAAAGTTTATTCGCAGGTTTGAGAGCCTGATCTTCCATACCCAGCATTTTTAACTTTTCATAAGCCCGTTCTTCTATTTCTTTTGGGGAAAACCTACCCAATTTCAGTGCAGGAATCATAACATTTTTCAGACAGGTAAATTCTGACAGCAGGTAATGAAACTGGAATACAAAACCTATTTTTTCGTTTCGGATCGCAGCCAGTTCATCAACCGATTTTCCGGTAATTAATTCATTATCTATCACTAAATTTCCATTGTAGTCTCTGTCCATAGTGGAGAGGATATAGAGCAAAGTAGATTTGCCACTCCCTGACTTCCCGACAAGTGTTAAGAATTCTCCTCTCTCTACCTCAAAACCAATATTTTTCAACACCTGAAATTCTACCGGGTCATAAAAATACTTGTCGATATTTTCTGTTTTTAAAACGATATTCTTATCCATGATTTACTTTCTAAAAATGCTGACCGGATCTACTTTTGCTGCTTTACGGGCAGGAATGTATCCTGCAAAAAATGTAATCACTAAGCCCATAACAATTCCCTGAATGAATTTCTGCAGTTCATAATCTACAGGAAAGTATCCGATGTCACCACCGATGTAAACCTTTTTCAACAAGGTAATCATTAGCAATGCCATCAACATTCCGCCAACTACACCGATCAACCCAATAGATAATGCCTGCGTTACAAAAATCCGTATCACGTCATTCCCTTTAAAACCAATAGCCTTTAATATGGCAATGTCATTTATTTTTTGGGAAACGGTCATGTTCAGGATATTGTAAATGCCAAAACCGGCAATGAGCATAATGGCTGTAGAGACAAAATTGATCATAATGAACCGCATTTTGCTGAGTGCCATCAGCGATTCGTTACTCTCTTTCCAATCTTCGGATTTGTATCCGGTTAATTGAGATAACTTTTCGGCAACGGCTGCCGCCTGGTGCGGATCTTTTACATTGACACTGATGTCTGTTACATACACATTGTTTTCTTTGAGCAATTGCTGAGCGGTGTATAGATTAACGTACGATTTGGTGTCGTCGGCAGTTGAATTAAATGATCGAAAAATACCTGCTACACGCAGGTTCTTAGTTACACCTTTTTGTGATGTAAGATTGATGTTATCACCAAGTGCCAAGTTCATTTTTTCTGCTATTCCTATACCGATTACGATGCCGTTCGGGTCGGATTTCAGGGTTTCAAATTTACCTTCAACCATTGATGAAGTAATGCTGTACATCATATCTGCTTCATCTGGCTTTATCCCGATGATTAATCCACTTACCTGAGTTCTTCCGTTATTATAAAACACACTTGTGTTGACCTGGGCTGTTACCACAGTTACTTCCTTCTGTTGTTGTACCATTTCTGCAATTCCGTTCGGGTTAATGATAGTATTGACTTTGGGTACTACTTTCGGATTAGAAATCAGGTATTCGGCAGCAGTATCACTTACCAGATTTTTGCTGATGACATCATCATTAAACAACCGAATATGTGGCGTATTTTTGAAAATATTTTCGTCAGATGTTTTATCAAAACCAACCAGTAAACTGTTCATGAAAATATAGATCGACATTCCGAGCAACACACCAAGAACGGCTACAGCAGTCATTTTTTTGCCCGAAAACAGATAGGTTCTGGCTATGTCTGTATTAATATTCATTAGCCTAAGGTTTTATATGTTCCAGAATATCATCTTTACTGATTCCTTCCAATATTTCTACATATTCGGTAGAAATAATACCTGTTTTTACAACAACGGGGTCGTCTTTTCCTTTTAGTTTTACCTTATTTCCAAAGCCCAAATAACTTCTCGGAATTAATAAAGCATTCTTCTTTTCGCTTGTCAAAATATTGGCTTCCAACTGTGTGCCGTAAATACTACTTGAAGGTGCTTCATTCAGCAACACTTTTACAACAAATGATTGTGTTTTTTCATCAAATGCAGCCACTATTTCACTGATTTTGCCTTCGTACACGTTGCTTTTATCTGTGTTGAACTGGATATAAACCAATTGTCCCAATTTTACTTTTCCGATGCTTTTTTCATCTACATTCAATACCACTTCCGGCTTGCTATCATCAGCAATTGTAGCAACAATATCTCCTTTTTTGACATAATCTCCTGTTGATTTCAGCTTGTTGACAATCGTACCACTTTGAGGTATTATCAATTGATTGTATCGTTCTATCACTTTGCTGTTTTGTAGCTGATTTTTGTTAGAAATCTGCTGTGATTTGGCACGTTGCAATAGTTCTGCTTTTTGCTTTTTTAAGGCATTCAGCTGTGCCAGTGAATTTTTTGCTGCCAGTTGCATATTTTCAAATTCTACCTTGGCTACACTTTGCTTTTGGAACAGTCGTTCATAACGTTCAGCTTGTTGTTTGTCTTGCTCGTATTTGCTTTCTGCATAGCGAATGTTTTGTTCCAGTTGCTGAATGGCAGGCGAATTTTCCGTTAGGTTTTCGTTGGCAATGGTTAATTGTTCCTCTGCCGAATGCGTATTGATACGGTTAGACGGATTGTCGATAATCGCAATGATCTTTCCTGTATTCATTTTGTCTCCTACCTCAAAATTAGCTTCGGTCAATATGCCATCTGTTTGTGCCGTCAGATGATAGGCATCATCCCAATCGAGCATTCCCGATGCAAAAACTAATTCTTTTATATCTTTTACCACCGGCTGTGCTTCTTCCTTTGAACCACAGGATTGTAGTGTAACAAACAGTACAATGGTAACGAACAACTTTATTTTCATACGTCTAAAACTTATTATTGATGATAATTTTATTTTCACTAAATCCAATGCCTGCCAAAGCTGTAATAACATTTAGCTGGCTCAGCAACATATCCGTTTGTGCAGTAAGTAATTTGTCTAAGGGCAGAATATTTTCCTGATATTGATCGAAGTATTTCTGATAAGTATCTTCTTTCAAGGTTTGAATTTTCTTAAAGTTTTCGAGCTGTGAAGATGCTTTTTCGTACTCCACCAACAAATTGTTGTTGCGGGTTTCGTTCTCACGCGAAAAATGAATACGATCATTTTCGGCCATTTGCCATTGCATTTTTTTCTCTTTTACCGCCGAATATTTTGAAACGGTAGTAGGTAAATCCCAACTCAAACGAAGACCAACGTAATTAAAATCAATCCAATTGGAATTAGGGTGAAAAAAGGACTCATTACTCAAGTTTTGCCAATTAAAGGAAGATACAAATCCCAAAACGGGTAACTGTTGTTTCTGTGCCGCTTTCCATTCCTGTTCTGCCATTTTTTCTCTCAGCTGATAATGGTTTACCCATAAATTGTTTTTTGCTTCTGTCAATATTTGTTTATGATCAAAATCTCGAATGTTTTGATTTAAAATGGGACTGGCTTCATTCTCGAAAAACAAAGCAAGATTTTGCTGTTGGATTTGGATATTAAATTGCAATTGCGAAAGCTGATCCTGTAATCGAATGAGGTTCACCTCGGCTTCGTTTACATCTTGTTTTCGCACAATCCCTTCTTCAAACCTGTTGTTTACGATGGTTAAAATTTGTTTTGCAATGACGATATTCTGCTCTACCATCTTTTGCTGTCCCTGAAACGATAAGATATTAAAGTAAATACCGTTCAATTGGTCATAAATAGTCCATTCGTTTATTTTTTGCTGATTGGCTACCAGTTCCTGATTGGTTTTGGCAAGTTTTATACGGCTTATTTTTCCAAGGTTAATAATATCGAACTGCGGTTGTATGCTGAATGTACTGACATATTGCAACCCCATTGTGATTTCACGAAAAGAACCGGGCAAACCGCCGAAAACTTCGGCAGGAATATAATTGGTTTGCAAATTCATATTATCAATTACCTGAGCCGATACAGGAATTCTCGGATTAAAGGCATTTCCAACTGCTGTTTTTCTGTTCAGCTCTGCTAAATTTTGCTGGATGATGTCATTCCTGAAACTGACTTTTTTCTCCTTTGCAAAGGCAAGTACTTCGTCCAGCGTATGAAATTCTTTCTTCTCTTGCGACCATACCATAACAGGCAAGAAAAGGATGACTATAAGCAATTTATGTTTGTGAATATTCACTAACTTTCTCATTCAAAAAAATATTATAAATTAGACCTTTATTAAAGCTAAAATGCTATTCATTGTTTTTTGTCCCTGAACCTCAATATCAAATTCAAAAGAAGCCAATTTCCACTTCAGCATTTGCAGCCGAAACGTTCCCATAACAATATGCACGAGTTCTTCTGAAGCTATTACTGTTCTAAAACCCCCTGTCTCTTGTCCTTCCTTTATCAGGGAATTGATACGGATGAAATTGGTTTGTAATAATTGCTGTATGGCATTTTTTACCTCATCAGAATTATCAATCAACCCGTCTGATAAAACAATATTGATGAAACACGGATTTTGTTTGAAATACGAAAACTGACTTTTAAAAAGTGTTGTAAACTTTTCTTCCGGTGATTGCTTTGTATTGATAATGGCATCAAAACGCTGGGTAATATTTTCTGATAAATAAGCAATTAATAGTATTACGATTGCCTCTTTATTTTTGAAATGACGATACAAAGCACTTTCTGAAAAATGCATTTCACGAGCCAAATTTTTAGTTGTAAGTCCTGCAATGCCGCTTTCCATCAATATTTTACCTGATGCCTTTATTATTTCCAGCTGTCTTTCAGACAAATTCATTTAATCCAAACTATTTAAAAAAGCAAAAGTAGTTTGTCTCATTAAGTTACACTGTAACATAAGTTACAGAGCAAAAAAAACGAGGACATTAAATCCTCGTTTTTCAATAAAGCTATTAAGCAGCTTTCTAACCAGGATTTTCAATTGCTTCAAACACACAATCTACTGCCATGCTAAATGCAGGCATTCCACCTGTAATGGCTGCGGTTTCGCAAACTCCAAAAAGTTCTTTCACGGTTGCTCCGGCTTTCAATGCTCCTTTGGCGTGCAATTTTGCAGGTTCTTTGTGCATTCCGCCAATCAGTAAAGCAAAGTGAACCAATTGCTGGGTTTTCTTGTCCAACGGATTTCTATAAATCAGCTTCTCACGGTATTTTTCGATGATTTCTATGGCATCTGTTTCGTCTGAAAGTGCTGCCAATTTTAACCTTTTTTCGATGTTTTCCGGAACGAAACCCAGCAGTTCTTCGTACTTTTTTCTAATGTTTTCCATTAGCCTATTAAGGTTGAAGTGTTGGGCCATTCCATATATTCAGCCGGATAAATTCCATTTTGACGCATAAGCATATCCACTTGTCCCAAATGATACGAATGATGCCCAAACGTAATCCACAAAAATGCCATTACGGAATAAGTTCTACCCATAAAAGAAACGGTTTTGTTCAAATCTTCTTCGGTATAGCTTTTCAATATTTCAAATCCTTTGGGAAAAACTTCCTTGTATTTCTCGACCAATTCTTTTCCATCTGCAATGTTTTCCAACAAAGAAGCATTATCAGGTTTTGGAATTGGCAATCCATTTTCGCCTTCTTTCATTGCCTGAAACCAATGAATTTCTGCCAATACAAAATGACGGATTAATCCACCTATATTAATCGTGTTCACACGAGTTCCGAGATACATCACATCGTTATCAATTGGTGTACTTTTAAACACTTCATCGGGAACATCTTTCAGTAATTTCAGGGTTTGAAGATACAATTGTTCATGAATGCTTAAAAACCGATTGAACTCCTGTATTGTTGCCTTATTTTCCATTTTTCTTAAAATTTTCGTTAGTGAAAATTAGCTTGAAACCGAGATAGGTACAGTAACCATTGTTACACAAGAAAAACTTTACTTTGGAACAATGTGCTGTTGATGAAAATTTTATTTATCTTTTTCATATTTCAGCTTATAATCGCCGATATGAATTTCACTTTGTTTGATTTTCTTATGGTTTCGGAAATAATTTATAATACTCACAATTAGTAAAAGACCAGATATAACGAACAAAATGTACTCAAAAATTACCGCCTCTTCACCTGCTACCAACTTATTTACACTTAAGCCTGCTACCAAAAAATACATGGAACTTCTTAAAAATGATAAGAAGGTAGATTGGTTAGCAAGGAATGTACGCTGGATGGCTAATTGCTCCCGAAGTATTAGATCTTTTTTGAATGAAACCGAAACTTGATTGACTTCTTTTTTATCCATTTATCAATTAAGATAATAACTCTATATTATTACGGTTCAGTTTTATTTTTCCTTCATTTTCCAATGCTTTCAGCAATCGTGAAATTACTACACGGGAACTGTTTAATTCGTAAGCAATTTCCTGATGGGTTTTGGTAATGATATTGGAGTCGTTTATTTTACTCTTTTCAAACAAGTAATTATAAAGTCGCTTATCCATATTGGTAAATGCTATATTGTCTATGGCTGCGAGCATCTCATTGAAACGGTTATTATAACTTTCAAAAACAAAAGCACGCCAGCTTTTATATTTACCCATCCATTCTTCCATTTTCCCTACGGGAATCATCGCTACCAAACCATTGTTTTCTGCTACGGCACGAATTTCACTTTTTTTATCGCCCATACAGCAGGTAAGTGTCATAGAGCAAGTATCTCCTTTTTCGATGAAGTATAGCAACAGTTCACCTGTATCAAAATCCTCACGCATTATTTTTATAGCACCACTAATAAGCAAAGGCATGGTTTTGATATATTTTCCTATATCGATTAACACATCACCTTCCTTAAATTCGACCAGCTTCGCAACTGAAATTATTTCTTCAATCAGCTCTTTTTCAAATATCCCTCTATAGGTGTCACGGATTAATTCTTCCATATTTATTTTGATTTAATGAGGCAATTTATCTTTCATCAGACCGTAAAGCCAGGTTCCTAATATCGCTCCTAAAATTACAACTAAAATTGGGAAATATCCCGCACCTGTCATTACAAACATAGGCCCTGGGCATGCACCCGCCAATGCCCAGCCTAAACCAAAAAGAATACCACCTATTAAATAGCGTGGAATACTTTTATCCTTGTCTGCAATAACAATAGGATTTCCAGTAATATCTTTTACCTTGTTTCTTTTGATGTATTGTACTACGATTATTCCTACTGCTAAAGCAGTTCCCATTAAACCATACATGTGAATGGATTGGAACTGGAACATTTCATATATTCTGAACCAGGATGCCGCTTCGGATTTGTACATAACAATTCCGAAAAATGTTCCGATTAGTAAGTAAACTATATTTTTCATTGCTTTTAAAAATTAAAATTTGTTATTAGATTGATTTGGTTGTAATCGCTTCTTTGCGCAACCAATTTTGTATTAGGCTCGTTTTTGTTTTGTTTCCAGACATACAGCAACTCGATATGAAGACCTTTTAAAAAATTGGAAAATTCATAATGCAATCGTGTATTGATCTGGTAATTATCATCGATATTGTATTTGTTTAATACATAATCATTTATTACTGCTCCGTGAGTTGTTGTAGCATCTATATTCAAAAATAAATGCTTCCAATTGTGCTGATAACCAATGGCAAAGACATCAATTTCTCCAAGTCCTTCCATACGACTTCTGGGCATGGAAGTATAAAACTGATCCCTTCCTAATTCCTTCGGGAATAAATACCTGCCCGTTTCAAAAGCTTTGGAATAAGCCGCTTTGATTTGAGAATGTCCATTTTTGTATTTCAGCATAAAGCTGGCAACCTGTCCGTTTTCATTTGGTTGCACATAGCGGCTTTCGTAAGCAAGCTGCTTTTGATA